>NZ_CP096992.1:0-69319 GCF_051096385.1 Planococcus sp. 11815 | reverse complement strand
TTTGCTACCTCCGAAATTTTTAATTTCGTACCGATAGCCAAGATCGATACGAGCTTCTGCTTCAAGCCCGCATCAATCAATAAAACAATAAAAATTGCATTACGTTCCCCTCCTAATTCAAGTATTAAGTTACCATTTACAGTTGATGTCATTTAAAAAAATAGAACACCCTTCGCGTTAAACTGATCGTTAAGCACAGTTAAACGACCAGTCCATTTCATTAAATTTCGCTAGCGAGCATGTGTGCAGCTGTTTCGTGCATCTCTTGAAGGCCTGAGATTTCTGCAAATTCAGCTATAGTGATGGCGCTGGTTGTTAGAAATTCTACAATATGCTCATCCATTCTTGACCACGTTTTCCCACCGGCATTTTCATAAGCATTGATTAACTTTGTTAGTCCATCATTCCCAAAAAGAAGGTGATGGGACAGGAAATCGACAGATACATCAGCAATCCCTACTTCTGTCCAGTCAATTAAGCCCGTTACTTGATAGTTTTTATTAATAAGGATATGACCCGGATGTATGTCACCGTGTTTCACTCCTACATGGGAGGGCCAAAAAGAGTCTTCGGCAAGCCATGCTTGCCAACGGTCCCATAAAGCTGGATTGATCTCGTATTGTTTCTTTACCCGTTCCATTCGCTGTTTCAAGGAAGTTCTTAACTCATCGGCACGAAGGGTTTCAACCCCGATATGTTTGAATTCTTCCTGAGGCAATGCGTGTAAATCTGCTAGGACTTTTCCTAATGATTGATAATACGCAGGTGGAACATTGGATTCATCAAAACTCCAAACATAGTTCTGTTGCTCCACATCAATCGTCGCTGCAGGAATGCCCTTTAGTTGCTTATAAGCAACTAAATCTTCAGAGAAGATAGACCAATTCGGAACTTGAAAGCTCGCTTGTTGGTGAAGGATATCTAACGCTTTTTTCTCTTGGCCTGCATGTCTCATTGACTCAGGTCTACGCGGAATTCTTAAAATCCATTTATCTCCATGTTGATCTTTGGCGTGGACTACTTGAAAGTCAACACCCGACTCATTGATTTTGATGCTGCTTTCTACAATATCCAATCCTCTATCCGTTGCTAATTGTTTAAGTTTAAGTGTATTCAAGTTTATTTCCTCCAATTGTTTATTCTAATAAATTTTTTTGATTCTATTTTCTTGTATTCTCTCTATGATCTGCCGCACATTTGACAAACTCATGGTGATTCCAGAAAACAAAAAAACTCACAGACGGCTTGTCTGTGAGTAAAAGGGACATTACTAATCAATTAATATCAGGTAAATAAAGATAGATTTCATACAAATTCCTTTAAAATCCTTGTTGAAGAAAGAAAACTACAGAATTATAAAAGGTAGAGTTATACCTCTTCTTTAACTATTTTAATTTTATAGAGTGAAGATTATTAAAAAAGGACAGACTTATCCCGTTTACTCTGATTTCACAAACAGAGCCTTTGAACGTATTCAATTACTGATTCAAAGTTGGGAAACGAAGTTTCATTGAGTGTGTCATTTTTTAATAATCCTCCTTATCGAATAAGCGTACATTAATCATTGTATATTACTAAATAAAGTTAGTCAAAAGAGTTGGCTTGTTCCATCTTCATGGAATTCATTTATAGAGATTAATAATTTCATAGGAGTTTAAAGTTCTACTGGATGCACCAATTATTTCCACACATTAATTGACTAAAGAATGTAAATGCATTTCTCATTAATTAGCGTTCGTAAAAGTACATCTTTACGAACAAAAAGAGAGAAAAGACGGGCTTTAGTCAGCCTCTTTTCTCTCTTTGTATACCATCAACTTCCGTTAATCCCTCATATGTTAACTGATTTTGAAGAGAAAATCCTTTTATAAATTTTCCGGCACAAAATTACAAGTCTAAAATCAGTAAGGCTCCATCTGCACGGAAGTCAGCGCTTGGATTAATTCTATGTGGCATATCTAAATAAACCGGTCTCCTGTACTAAGTACAGTATTGCATCGCATTCATGATATTTTCTAAAGTTCTACCTTGAAAGCTTCCATTGATTCGACACGCCAGTCCAATATTTAATGGAGTATCAATAAAAATTGTTTAGAAGAAACTCCATTAAAATAAAGCGGATTTCATTTTACTGAAATCCGCTTTATTTTATTCAGCTATTTTTAAATACTAACTAACTTAGTTGTTTTCTATTTGCTGATCCAAGTTTTGCTCGATGTATTCTTTGCCCCATTCGTACATGGAATCAAGAATTGGAATAAGGCTTCTTCCTTGTTCGGTAAGTGAGTACTCCACTTTCGGCGGAACCACAGGGTATACTTCCCGGTGGACAATCAAATGATCTTCCAGTTCACGCAATTGATTCACGAGCATCCGTTGCGTGATGCCTGGCATAAGACTTTTTAATTCCCCAAAACGTTTAGTTCCTTCTTTTCCTAAATGCCATAGCACTAGCATTTTCCACTTTCCTCCGATGATGGAAAGTGTCAGCTCTTTTTCACAATTAAAAACTTTCTCTCCTAAATTAGGCATCTATTTTCTTTCCTTCCTTGTTATATTTCTATCGTATACTTTTCGATACTATGTGATAAAAAAGTCAGTACTATAATTAATGTAACTTACTAATTATACTAGATATAGAATGGTTAGTAAATTTTTTAGCATTGGAATAATGTCTTTGCAATTGTGGGCGATAATGCAATAAAGACAGAAAAGAGGATAAAAAATGATACGAATTGGCATAGTGGGTACTAATTGGATTACAGAAAGATTGCTTGAAGCGGCAAAAGGGATTGAGAATTTTAAATTAGCAGCCGTTTATTCCCGAACGTTGGAAAGAGCAGAGGAATTTGCCAGTCAATATGGAATAACTAAAATTTTTACCGACTTAGAAGAAATGGCAGTCAGCGATGAAATCGATGCGGTTTATATTGCCACACCCAACTCATTCCATGCTGACCAAGCCGTCTTGTTTTTAAAAAACTCCAAACATGTATTATGTGAAAAACCGATGGCTGCCAATGCAGCAGAAGCAGCGAAAATGATTCAAGAAGCGAAAGATCATAATGTGCTGCTTATGGAAGCGATGAAATCTACGTTGCTTCCAAACTTTAAGGCCATTCAAAATAATCTGCACAAACTCGGCCCTATCCGCAGATACTTTGCTAGCTATTGCCAGTACTCATCGCGTTATGATGCATACAAAAAAGGAACAGTATTAAATGCATTTAATCCAAATTTTGCGAACGGTTCATTGATGGATCTGGGCACCTACTGTTTATACCCTCTCATTTTACTGTTCGGCGAGCCAAAAGAAATAAAGGCCACAGGTCTTACCCTGGATTCCGGTATAGATGGCGAAGGAAGTGTCCTATTGAAATATGATGACAAAGATGCGGTTATCATTTATTCAAAAATCACAAATTCCACTTTACCAAGCGAAATCCAAGGGGAAAAAGGAATTATGGTGATTGATAAAATACATTCAGCCGAAAAAGTGGACATTCATTACAACGATGGCACTGTTGAATCAGTGACAGTAGAACAACCTCAGCCCGCTATGTATTATGAAGTGAAAGAGTTTATCGATTTAATCAGCCAAAAGAAAACGGAGTCACTTGTTAATTCGTTTGAAAACTCCTATACCACCATGTGCGTAATGGATAAAGTCCGCCAAGAAATCGGCCTGTCCTATCCAAGTGATTCCAAGTAAACGGTCTTCAATTGATCAGGCCGTCGGAAGCGAATCAGAATTTTTTTCTTCTATATAATTGGAAGTATTCACTGGCTCTAAAATAAACTTTTCTAATACGTGAAGCACCCCTTCTTCATTGTTCGTAAAGGTCGTATAATCAGCCATAGCTTTCACTTCCTTTACGGCATTTCCCATTGCTATACCGAGACCGGCTGTCTCAATAAGTTCGATGTCATTATAGTTGTCACCAATACCGATTATTTCTGAACGGTCTATACCAAGTTTTTTCGCTAAGCATAATAGGGCACTACCTTTGTTTGCCTCGGGATGGGTGATTTCAAGGTAGTGTTTTTTTGATTTTGCGATGTGAGCATACTTGCCGAATAAGGTTTGCAATTCATTTTGTAAGTAATCGAGGACGATTGGTTCTTCGATAAAAAGTAGTTTTGTCACGCCTTTTTGGGCAAGCTTGATGAGATTGGGCTCTATCCTATAGGGCACTTTAACTGCTTCAGAATAAGCAATCAGCTTGTCATTTTCTACGGCACTGTAGAGAATATCATCTTGGTATATTTGTAGATGTAATTTTTTCTCACGAGAAATTTCGATTAACTTTTGTGCAATATCGGGAGGAACAGTGCGCTCATATATTACTTCTTTTTCATTAACATCCTTGATCAATGCACCTTGATAAGTGATGAGCGGTACATTTATACCCAACTGCAGGGCAATGAGTTTCGCAGAGGAAAACATGCGGCCCGTAGCAATCGTAACAATTGTCCCCGCTTCCACCGCTTTTTTAATAGCGGTTACTGTATTTGGTGAAATCATTAAATCGTCTGTGAGCAATGTCCCATCGAGATCGATCGCGACCAATTTATACATAGGCTCTCTCCTTACAATTATGTTTTATCTTTCATGGAAAAATAATTGAAACAGAAAAATTCAACTTAATCCTTCAAACAACAATACTCGCGCAGGTGAAGCCTCCGTACCTACTAATTTCAAAGGCGCGGCAACCATAAAGTATTGTCCCTGCTCCACTTCCTTCAATCTCAGGCCCTCTATGATGATGATGTCATTTGCAAATAAGGTTTTATGCGTCGGATGCCCTTCTTGGCTTCTTTCAATTCCAAGCGCATCTATTCCAACCCCGCGAATCCCTAACTCAGCAAGATAGCTTGCTCCATCTTTTGCCAGATAGACAAAATCAAAATTAAACTTTTCCTCAAACGAGTTTTTCGTTTTTAATAAAATAAAATCTCCTTTTTGAAGCTTGAATCCTTCTAAGTCCGTTTTTGAAATTCCGTTCTTTACTGCCGTCAAATCGAGAACTTGACAAGGCCCTACAAGACTGTCCAGCGAAAGCGATTCGAATGTCTCTCCATTCACATTCATATGAAGCGGCGCATCGATATGCGTTCCGGTGTGCACATCCAGATCCAGCCGCGTTTCCGTAACATAGCCGTTTGTCTGCTGATTGATTTTTGGCTGTTTTTCCGGTTTGTCCTTGTAAACGGTCATGCCTTCATAGATCGCCCCTGTTACATCATACATTTTCATGTAATCCAACCTTCCATTACTAATATTGTCTTCAATGATACCTTCACCTTCGCATGCCATTTATACAGTTGTCCAATGAAAATACTTTGGTGCAAAAAAGTTCAAGCTTGATAAACAATTAAAAATAAGCTTGAGCTTAAAAAATCTTAAACTCAAGCTTATTCGTTGTTCTATTCTAAATTCGCATGTCTGCCATACATGACATCGGATTTGAGTCCCTTTTTATCCATGAATCTCAAAATCACCGCGTCATAAAACACAAGAAGCGACTGTTCAAACAATGATCCCATCGGTTGAATCGATTTGCCACTAGTGCCCTCCCCTTTTGCTTGTGCCGGTATTTCAATTCGAATATCCGCCAGTTTGCCTATTGTAGACTCAGGGTTTGTAGTAACAGCCACTATGGTTGCACCGATGCTTTTGGCTTTCTTCGTCATGGCTGCGAGGCTTTGGGTCTCCCCGGAACCAGAACCGACAATGAAAATATCATCGACTTCCAGGTTAGGTGTCACCGTTTCTCCAACCACATACGCATCCAGGCCTACGTGCATCATACGCATCACAAATGCCTTAGCCATAAAGCCGGATCGGCCCCCGCCTGCCACAAATATTTTCTTTGCACGCAGGATGCCGTCCACTGCCTTTTCGGCTTCCTCATCATCAATGAGAGCAGTGGTCCGCTTCAATTCAGCCAGTATTTCGTCTGTATAGCCCGCCGTGTTCATATTACGCCGTCACACTTTCTTTCATCATCTTTTGAATTTTTTCCGCTTCCGCGCCCTTGTTCTCTTTGCTTGTAATTCCACCGCCGACAATGATTAAATCCGGTTGTGCTTTAATGACTTCCGGCAATGTCTCCAGTTTGATGCCGCCTGCAATAGCAGTTTTGGCATTTTTTACGACGCTTTTGATTGTACGAAGATCTTCGAACGAATCTTTCCCTTCCGCTTGCAGATCGTAGCCTGTGTGGACACAGATATAATCCGCGCCAAGTTCATCAAGCTCTGCGGCCCGTGTTTTGATATCTTTTACGGCGATCATATCCACCAGGATTTTCTTGCCTTGTTTTTTCGCTTCTTCAACTGCGCCCTTGATGGATGAGTCTTCTGCCTGAGCAAGAATCGTAACAATATCTGCTCCTGCAGCAGCAGCATTTGATACTTCATAAGCTGCAGCGTCCATAATTTTCACATCTGCAAGAACTTCCAGGTTAGGGAAAGCTGCTTTTATTTCTGCGACAGCTTTAAGACCTTCTTTATTGATGACTGGCGTTCCGATTTCAACGATGTCGATAAACGCCTCTACTTCTTTAACCACTTCGATTGCTTGTGGAATGTTTACTAAGTCTAAAGCTAATTGTAATTTCATACGTCATTCTCCTTGTTGTCGTATTTTTGATTCTAACTTAGTGTAAAACCTACAAGCATTGTTGTGAAGTACGCACTTTAATTTCACATACTGACAAAAAGTATACTGTCGGCGCCTATCACAATGGTAATCTGTTTAATTTCATATATATGCATTTATTTCCTAATGTATCTGATTAACTTTATAGTTCTATTAAGACCGCTTTAAGATAATCCAATTACTTTTTCCTTTTCACTAAACACTCAACACGACTTATCCAGTTTGAAAATCAATTACTTGTTTCTTATCCGAATGAGCTATTGTAACTTTTTTGCAATAGATTACTTTCGATAATGGGATTTAACCTTTGTTATTTCTCCCTCAAAAAATCCTAAATTCCTTAACTTCTAAAAAATATTTCATGATAGAGATATTTTGTATATCAGATAAGTTTTTAAGAACCGGATCCCTGGTGAATTTCCTCCTCTTTCCCTTGCGACAGTATACTTTTTGTAAGTATATGTTTATAAAGTGCGTACTTACATAAAAAACTTTGAGTCATTATACTAAAACCTGTTGCGATTATCAGTCATGCCAGAGACACATGATTTTAAAAGTAGGAGGTTTTAACATATGCACACCGAGAATCTGCTTGAAGAATTTAATTTTCAAAATGATTTATTTGAATTTAAACAAGAACGGCCCCTGCAAAACATGACATTTGTCTTGTTCGGAGCAACAGGAGATTTAGCACAACGCAAGTTATTTCCCGCTCTGTACAATCTATACCTGGACGGGAAGTTACCTGAAACCATCTCCGTTGTCAGTACCGGCAGAGACTATTGTTCGGATGAAACCTTTCAGTATAAAGTGGAAAAAGCACTTCGCAGCTATTCGAGAAGAGCCATTCACGCTTCATCTTTGCCGGATTTCTTAGAGAAATTCCGGTACTGCAGCTTTGATGCAACAGAAAAAGAGTCTTACCACAAGTTGCGCGAACTTATAGAAAACAGGGAGAAAGAATTGGGCATTCCACAAAACCGGCTGTTTTATTTGTCTGTGGCCCCCTGTTTAATTGATATTATTACGTCCAACCTTAGTAAAAGCGGAATCAGTCAAAACAACGGGTGGAAACGCCTCATTGTTGAAAAACCGTTTGGAAACAGCCTAAAAACAGCCAGAAAATTAAATGAACATTTGAGCCACGTGTTCCGTGAAGAGGAAATCTACAGAATTGATCATTACCTCGGGAAGCCTATGGTACAAAATCTAAGAACTTTATTCTTAGCGAATCCGATCTTGGAATCTTTGTTGAATCATAAACAAATTTCAAATGTCCAAATTACAGCAAGTGAGACTGTAGGTGTAGAAAACCGGGCTGATTATTATGATAAGGCAGGAGCCATCAGGGATATGGTTCAAAACCACCTTCTTCAGTTGGTCACGATGACAGCCGTTTATCTATCGGATAACTTCATGGAAAATGAGGGCCGGGTGAAAAAGACAGACATTATTGCCTCTCTCCAACCCATCCGGAAAGAAAAAGCATACCAATGCGTTGTCCGCGGCCAGTATGGTCCGGGAGAGGTTCAGGGCAACCCTGTCATTGGCTACAAAGAGGAGCCGGGGGTTAATGATTCCTCAACGAATGATACTTTTTTTGCGGCACGCCTATCTATCAATCATCCATCCTGGCAGGGGATTCCCTTTTATATACGAACAGGCAAACGGATGAAACTGAAGTCGACACAGATTGTCATTGAATTCGAGAACAAGGTGATGGATTTAAATACACAGTTAGGAAGCTCTCCAAATTTAATGATTCTTGAAATTAGTCCAAATGAAAGCATTTCGTTGCGTGTAAATTTAAAAGATCCATCCAGCACTCGATACAAACCTGTTTGGATTGATTTCTCAACCAGCTCAGAAAATCAGCCGGAAGCATATGAACTTCTGCTCTATGATGCACTGCGCGGCGATTCAACGTTCTTTGCCGATTGGAGAGAAGTGGAACTATCATGGAAGTGGATTCAACCACTATTAGAAGCTTACCAAGAGGAGTTATTGCCTTTATATTCTTATCCAGCCGGTTCAACAGGTCCAGAAATGGCAAATGAGTTATTGCTGACGGATCAATCGAATTGGTGGTAAAAAATAGTTCATTCAAAAGGAGAGAGATTACATGACCGTTTCATTTGATTTCACCAATGTATTATCGTTTATGACGAATAGCGAGTTTGAAAATATTAGCGAATTTGTCAAACAAGCGCATAATCAACTTCACCAGCAGACAGGACCGGGTTCTGACTACTTGGGGTGGATCGACTGGCCGATTAACTATGATAAAGAAGAGTTTCTCCAGGTGAAACTGGCTGCCGAAAGAATTCAGCAACAATCAGATGCGCTGATTGTGATTGGCATCGGCGGCTCTTATCTAGGTTCCAAGGCAGCAATAGAAGCCTTATCGCATACGTTCCATAACCAAGTTAAAGGAAATACGGAAGTTTATTTTGCCGGACATAACATTAGCCCAGCTTATATCACACATTTGCTTCAGATACTGGAAGGGAAAGACATTTCAATCAATGTGATCTCCAAGTCAGGCACGACCACTGAACCCGCTTTAGCATTCCGGATATTCCGCACCTTTCTGGAAAAAAAGTATGGAAAAAAAGAAGCCGGAAACCGAATTTATGTCACAACCGACCGGAGCAAAGGCGCGCTTCGGAATCTTGCAGTTGAAGAAGGATACGAAACATTTGTCATTCCTGATAATATCGGAGGACGATACTCCGTTTTGACTCCAGTCGGTTTACTTCCGATGGCTGTAGCCGGGCTTAATATCGACCAAGTGATGCAGGGGGCAAAAGCTGCTTACCACAAATACAACAATCCCGTACTCGCTACAAACGAAAGCTACCAATATGCTGCAGTAAGGAATATTTTTTATAATAAAGGAAAATCGATTGAACTGTTTGTAAGCTACGAGCCTGGCCTGCTTTCTACAGCAGAATGGTGGAAACAACTTTTCGGGGAAAGTGAAGGGAAAGATGAAAAAGGACTCTTCCCCGCTTCTGTCAATTTCTCCACTGATTTACATTCAATGGGGCAGTATGTGCAGGAAGGGCGCCGTCTATTCTTTGAAACAGTTTTGCAAGTGAAGAAACCTTCCCTCGATCTTGTCATACAAGAAGATCCAGCCAATATGGATGGGTTGAACTTCTTAGCAGGAAAAACGATGGATGAAGTGAACAAAAAAGCGGCACTTGGAACTTCCCTTGCTCATGTCGATGGAGGTGTGCCGAATCTGGTCATTGAGCTAGACGAACTCAATGAATTCACCTTTGGCGAAATGATTTATTTCTTCGAAAAAGCCTGCGCGATCAGCGGCACTTTACTCGGTGTCAATCCATTTGACCAACCAGGAGTAGAGGCATATAAAACCAATATGTTTGCATTGCTTGGCAAAGAAGGATTTGAAAAAGAAAGAGAAAAGCTGGAAAATCGGCTGTTGCCGTCTGGCAACTCACAAAACGATGAGGTGAAAATACAATGAAGCAGCAAATTGGAGTCATCGGTTTAGGGGTAATGGGAAAAAACTTAGCCCTGAACATGGAGAGTAAAGGTTATTCTGTATCTGTCTATGATTATTGGACAGACCGAATCGACGAATTAGCTGAAAAAGAAGCACAAGGAAAAAAGATTTTGGGAGCATACAGTGTTGAAGAGTTTGTCCTTTCATTGGAAACCCCCCGCAAAATCTTGTTGATGGTGAAATCTGGAGACACGACGGATTCGGTCATTGAATCCCTCCTTCCCCACCTTCAATCAGGGGACATTCTAATAGACGGAGGAAATTCGTTTTTTGAAGACACGAATAGGCGAACAGCAAAATTACAAGAAGCAGGCTTGCACTTTCTAGGCGCCGGAATTTCCGGCGGAGAAGAAGGTGCCCGCAACGGTCCTTCCATCATGCCCGGTGGACCGAAAGAAGCATATGAACAAGTCAAACCTATTCTGGAAGCAATTTCGGCAAAAGTAGATGACACTCCTTGCAGTGCCTATATGGGTCCTGATGGAGCTGGCCATTATGTAAAAATGGTTCATAATGGCATTGAATACGGCGATATGCAATTGATATCCGAAGCCTATTTCATCATGAAACACGCGCTTGGCCTTTCTGTCCTAGAAATGTCCACTATATTCTCGGATTGGAACAAAGGGGAGCTTGACAGTTACCTTGTCGAAATTACCGCCGATATTTTGAACAAGCGGGATGAAGATACCGGGAAGCCGCTTGTTGATCAGATTTTGGATGTGGCCGGACAGAAAGGGACTGGGAAATGGACAAGCCAAAACGCGTTGGATTTAGGTGTTTCCCTTCCAATCGTCACAGAGTCCGTTTTCGCAAGGTTTATTTCCTCGGTCAAGGAAGAACGGGTCGCGGCAAGCAAAATTCTGCAAGGCCCTGAACCGAAAAAACAGGCAGGCGACTCCCAAGAAATGATTGAAGCCATCCGCAAAGCCTTATACATGAGTAAGATTTGCTCGTATGCCCAAGGTTTTGCCCAAATGCGTGCGGCATCTGAAGAGTATGGCTGGAATATTCCTTACGGGGACGTTGCCATGATCTTCCGTGGAGGATGCATCATCCGGGCGCAATTCCTGCAAAAGATCAAAGAAGCATTTGACGGCAATCCCGAACTGCCTAACTTATTAATTGATCCATATTTCCAGGAGATTATAGGGGAGTATCAGCATTCTCTACGAAAAGTGCTGACGCTGGCCATTCAGCAAGGAATTCCGGCGCCCGCTTTTTCAAGCGCATTGGCTTACTATGACAGCTATCGCTCTGAGACATTGCCAGCCAATTTAATCCAGGCACAGCGGGATTACTTTGGTGCCCATACGTACCAGCGTGTAGACAAAGAAGGTTTCTTCCACACCGAGTGGCAAGTAAAATAACCAGAAACAATAAGTATGTAGAAGCTTGTTAGAACATCACGTAATCAGACTGAAAGGCCTGTTGGAAAAAGAAAGTTTTCCAGCGGGCTTTTTTGAATACATTGCAGCCTCCATGCTCATTGACGCCTTCTCCAATAGATTTTAATTGTCGATAAACAATTATCTGGAATCTGGAACCTTCAGGAAAATCATCTTTTTATGTTTGAAACTTTAACTCTATGAAAAAATTCTACCGTTAAAAGGGGCGGAATCCCTAAAAGAACCAATCTGCTAAAGGGTATGCTATTTTGATTATTTTTAAGTTGATAAACTACCGCAGATCTAAAATGATAGCACTCGCTCGATGCATTCCTACAGGAGCAAGCGAACCGGTAAATTCGGCAAAAAAACAAACGTCCCTAAACATTTGGGGCGTTTGTTCGTATAAAATCTCCATTTATTTATGGGGTTACGGTTTTAGGATGACTTTCGTGCAATCATCCGTATGGTCATTGAAAATCTTATAAGCATCGCTTGCTTTTTCAAGCGGCATTATATGGGAAATGATTTCACGCGGATCAAATTCACCGTTTTCAATTTTTTCGTACAGCATCGGCATCAAATGAATAACCGGTGCCTGTCCCATCTTCATCGTCACGTTGCGTTCGAACATATTGCCGAGTGGGAACATATTGTACGTAAGACCGTAGATACCGGTCAGCTGGATAACGCCGAATTTGCTGACGGCATCTTTGGCAATATCGATGGCACTAAGTGTTCCGCCTTGCAGCTTCAGTTTCTGCTGGACTGCTTCAGCCGTGGATTTTTTGCCGTCCATCCCTACACAGTCAATAACGACACGCGCACCGCCGCTTGTAATTTCATGAATGTATGCACCCATATTGTCATACTGGTTGAAATCGAATACCTCTACGTTATTCATCTTTTTCGCCAGATTCATGCGATATGGAACTTCGTCAACTGCAATCACGCGTTTGGCGCCTTTCATCCAGGCAAATTTCTGTGTCATTAAGCCAATCGGTCCACAACCGAGTACCACGACCGTATCGCCCTGTTTTACTCCTGCATTCTCCACGCTCCACCAAGCGGTTGGCAGAACATCCGACAAGAAAAGCAACGACTCGTCTTCAAGTTCTGAGGATTCCGGAATGACGTACGGCATGAAGTTGCCATAAGGAACCCGCAAGTACTCTGCCTGACCGCCCGAGTAACTACCGTAGCGTTCAGTAAATCCGAAGTAGCCACCCGTATCAAAATGAGGGTTGCCGTTTGAGTTGTCGCACTGGCTTTCCAGATCATGGTTGCAATAGAAGCATTGCCCACAGCTGACATTGAACGGCAGTACAATCCGGTCGCCTTTTTTCACCTTGGTGACTTCTGGTCCTACCTCTTCTACGATTCCCATCGGTTCATGGCCGATGACATAATCTTTTCTGGCAGGTAAAGCTCCTTGATAAATATGTAAATCGGATCCACAAATCGCGGTTGAAGTAATTTTTACAATGATATCGTCCTTTTTTTCAAGTTCAGGATCTTTCACGTTTTTCACTTTCATGTCCTTCACGCCTTGGAAAGTTACGGCTTTCATCTTTATCCCTCCATTTCATCTTAACTACAGTCTCCTTTCCCTTTCTCTATTTAAATAAACTTATTAATCAGGATACAGTGATTTACTCTCGGCTTCTCACAACACCATGCGTACCCTTCGGCACACGGTGGTTCATTTAAGACGCATAATCAGTTTCTATCAATTTCTTCTGCATTTTCAAAAGTTTTTTTATATGGGGCATTTAACTTCCTATATACATTTCAATGCGTTTCTCCTAATTATAATCAATCCAGAATTAGTTAACTATACAACAACGAAAATAGAACCGTTCGTAAAAGTACACTTTTACGAACGCTTTAAAAATGCCCGATAATGGTTAAAAATAGCGTTCGTAAACGTGTCAAATGACTTTACGAACGTTCGCGAAATTGTATATACTTTTACGAACGGTTTTCAGGTATAATGAGAGAAAAAGAATCGTTTATAGAGGTGAATTATGGAACATCGAAAATTTGGTTACATACGCGTCAGCAGCAAAGATCAAAATGAAGGACGTCAATTGGAAGCCATGAAAAAAATGGGCATCAATGGGCGAGATATATATTTAGACAAACAAAGTGGAAAGAACTTCGAACGAGCGAACTATCAATTATTAAAACGAGTTATTCGGAAGGGTGACATTTTGTATATCCATTCCCTGGATCGGTTCGGCCGGAACAAAGAAGAAATCCTCCAGGAGTGGAATGACCTCACGAAAAATATTGAAGCCGATATCGTGGTCTTGGATATGCCGTTATTGGATACGACGCAATACAAAGACAGCATGGGGACATTTATTGCAGATTTGGTTTTGCAGATACTATCCTGGATGGCTGAAGAGGAACGAGAACGGATCCGAAAACGGCAGCGTGAAGGTATCGACTTGGCGTTACAAAATGGGATTCAGTTTGGACGGACCCCTGTTCTTGTTTCAGAAGAATTCAAAGAGGTTTATAGAAAGTGGAAAGCTAAAGAACTAACAGCAGTGGAGGCCATGCAAGTAGCCGGAGTTAAAAAGACCAGTTTTTATAAATTGGTAAAAGCAGTCGAAGAAGAAACGACCAACACTATATAATAGAAGAAACTCGTCATACAAACATTGACGTTGTAATAACAAAATTTACTGATATGTCTTAGAATTACTAATCAATCTAAAAACCTTAAGATGGACTCGCATCTTAAGGTTTTTCTTATTCCAATTATTCAATCTTTTATGACGTATACTAAGTATAGCTCTTTCTGAAGAGTGAACGGCTTATGTAACACTTCTACCACTAAGACCACGACAAGCGGATTTAATTGAAATATTTACTAGGAGGAGATTTTTTGGAGGATCCCAGAATTGACTATCTCAATGTACAAAATTTAACGTTAGAAAATATGCTTACTGTATATTTCAAGGAAGAAAATTTCGAGAACAAAGATGTCATAGTTTTTGATTTCGGATTTATGAATCGGGTTGAACCTTTAGCAATGCTACTTTTTTCGAGCAGACTACGGCAATTGAGAATTAAATTTCCAGAAACAAGGTTCAGAGCTCTTAATCATGAATACAATACCTATGCTTCACATATGGGGTTTTTTGAAAGCTTTGGCCTAAGCCACGGTAAAAAACCCGGAGAAGCATCGGGTAGTTCTACTTATCTTCCAATCACAATGATTGATGTAAAGCAGTTAAGAATAGAATCATACGAAAGTGATAATGGTATAGTCCAACAAGTGATTTGGAGAAAAGCCATGGAAATGGCCGAAATACTCTGTTTTGGAAATGAAGAAATAAAACATGCCGTTTTTAGATGCTTAAATGAAATTCTCAGAAACACTGTTGAACACAGTGAAACTGAAAGTGTATGGATTTGTGCGCAGTGCTGGAGCTATAAAAGAGAAATCGAAATTGCTATTCTTGATGAAGGAGTGGGAATTAATCAAACGCTAAAAGTAAATCCTTACCTTACTATTCCAAATGAACATACAGCGTTGACGCTCGCTCTTCAGCCTTCAATTTCTGGGAAAGCATTTATTCATAACGGGGTTGAACGCGGACATTTGGATGGAGGTTGGGATCATTCAGGGTTCGGCTTATACATAGCAAGTGAAATAAGTAGAAGGAACGGCTCATTCTTTATCTGTTCCGGAGATTCTGCTGTTTTTTTGAATTCAGAAGGTAGTTATCCATACCAACTTCATCATTCTGGAACGGCTGTCAGATTAAGAGTAAACATTGACCAATTAGAAACTCTTACTCGATCTGATATCGATAAAATTATTAATGAAGGAGAGTTTCATGCTGCTACTAGCTATAGCGGTTTTGCTTTAACAAAAGCTTCATCAGCATCAAAGAAGTCTTTTAATTAAAATGAATTTTTCCTGTAGTGTTTCTAAATTACTTACTTCCCCCTTTATGCGAGATTGTTTGTGATATGTGTTTTGAAATGAAGAAAATAGAAAAGAGAAGAAGTTCGAAGCCTTCTTCTCTTGCTCTTATAAACCATCGTTTTTGAGAGTTAAATATTATATTCTATATTGTCGTTCTTTTACTATCGAATCTTTTATCTCTCCCTTAAGAAACAATCGAGTAACCTTTATCTCTTGTAGTTAATGAAGCTATAATAAACGTAAGGGAGGGCGCCAAACTTGAATCGTCATTGTGACAGAACAAAAGAGTTTTTAGTTAAATCGTCAGTCTTCGCTCTAATGTTTATTCTAATAGCAGAAATAGAAGTTTTAAAAAATGTAATAAAAAATATTCTGATCTTTGCAGAAAGCAACGGTATTTTGATGAGACTGGAATTTACAGACGTCAGCCAGTTATATACACTAACAAGAAAATGGGTAACTTTTTATTTAATTTTTTCCCTGATCGCTCTCTTACTAATAAAAGTATATCTCAAGGTTAGGCACTATTTTAATAGTCCTAAAAACAATAAATTAAATCCTTTTGAAAATAGCTTATATAAATACATCGAGGAAAATTCTAATGACAAAGGTTACTTAGTAACAGGTGAATGGGGCAGCGGCAAAACATATATAGTAAATCAATTTTTAGATAAATACTATAAGTTTTCGACGAAACCAATATATAGAATATCATGCTTTGGCCTCGACTCACGGCAGCTAGTATTAGAAGAAATTAAAAATCAAATCGAGATAAACGACAAATCCTTATTTAATTCGATTCAGTACATCCCAGTATTCGGAAAACCTATTTATAATATCTTGAAAGACTCCTATAGTTTAAAAAGCATTTCAAAAAATTCAATCTTTATATTTGATGATTTTGAAAGAATTACTTCGCTAGGCATAGCTACTAGCAAACGAACAAACAAATTATACGATAAAAGCACCTCTTTATTGAGAAGTAATATTTATAATAGAATTAATCAATCCAGAGAATTTGATGATATAAGTAAAGAATTTGATAAGGTTGAAAAAGCCTTTAGTAAATATTCTAGAGAAAACGAATTGATTTCTCTCATGGAAAATCTACAAAAATACAATGTTGTAACGGGATTAATTAACGAACTTGTAGAGAGTTATGATTTAAAAGTAATTATAATATGTAATGTGGACATATTAGGATATGACTATGTAGATAAAGTTTTTAGAGGCAAATTAGATTGTATTACTTACAATAAATCTATTGATAGAAATTCAATCAAAAATCTTTTTAAAGACTCACTTAAAAATCAAATATATTCTGGAGAAGATATAAAAATAATTATAGAAGATATTAGTGAGAGTTTAATTAATAGTTTTGAAAAAGTATGGCTGGCGAGTGGTAATAGTAATCTTAGACAAGCAAAATCGGTGATTCAGGCTTTTTTAGATACTGTAAATATTATTAGCCCTAGAACTAATTTGAATAAAACTTATTTATTTTCACTTTTTTTTAGCATTTATGTAGTTAGAGTATTAAGAGATGAAAACCAGTTGAAAAATTTAGATCAATTTTTAGTTGGGGGAAATCTTGTATTCTTTTTAAGTTTGTATGAAAAAAATAATTTATATACAACATTAAAATCACTCGATAATTATCATGAACTTAAATGGGTAGGCATATCTGTCTCTGGTTTTTGGGTTCTTAATATGGAAACTCCTGAAAACATCCTTAATCTGGTAAGAAGTTTTGAGACTTACGAATATAATGAAATAGAGAAAGCTCTTTTACAAGAAAATAATTTTAATTGGAATAGTGATAAATTATTAGTTGAGCATCCAATTTATGCTGCTATAGAAGTAATGAGCAAGAATTCAGAAACACGCGAATCACAACTTGATGAGATAAGTGAAAAAGTTAAAAATAGCATAGGCTGGATCCTTGACGATGGAAACACTACTTCAAGATCTGAAGAAGAAAAAGTACGAAATCTACTAGTTAAATTAGACAACTTTTTAAAAGGACGACAATATCCAGGGTTTCTCGAAAAGTGGTTTGACTCAATTTATTCATATTCAGAAGTTGAATCAGTTACTGAAGAAAAAAATGTTTACATACTCTCTCACTATAACCAATTCGTTCAAAAAAATAAGAGTTCAGAATGAGAACCAGTTAACTTTTGAAAGTAGACACACCATATTAAAAAGAGTAGCTTTTGCTACTCTTTTTTTGCTTGTCTGTTTGTTCAAAAGTAAAGTAAGATGAGCAATCTTACTTTGATAAAGACATTCCTCTATTTTCGTAACCAAGTAGTATATTTATAGAAGAAAGTACAAATGAAGCTGTTGATGGGAAGTTCTATTGCCATGCCGGATTAAATAACTATGTAATAAAGAAAGGTAAATCTTCAAGAAACGGGCCATTTTTTAGAATATAGGAAAGACGTTTGAGCATTAATAAAGGACCAAGTGTAGCACATAGTAGGATTGGCAAAAACTCACTTTATTTTGGAGGCTAATTATGAGCAAAAATGATGACCAAACTAATTGGCCAGTCTGGGCAACGGAATCAATTGAGATAGCTGATCCAGATTCCAGCTGGTTAGAAAAGGGCAAACAAGAGGAAAAACAGCTTTATGAACTTCTTTCGGCATTTGGCATAGGACAGGTAATACACATAGGCAGTACGTCTGTTCCTAACCTTCCTGCAAAACCAATCATCGATTTAATGGCTGATGTTGATTCATTTGAACGGGTCACTGATATTTCTGCTTTATTATCTAGCTATGACTGGCATTATGTACCTCCCCATTTAGATAATAAAGACTGGAGAAGGTTTTTTGTGAAGGTAAAAAACGATAAACGTGTAGCCCATCTTCACTTGATGCTAAAGGGAGAACAACGATGGGAAAAGCAATTACTTTTTCGTGATAAATTAAAGGATAACCCGCACCTAGTTTTTGAATATGCCAGTCTCAAAAGTAAGCTGGCACAAGAATTTAATCTTGACCGGGAAGCTTATACAGAAGCAAAAACAAAATTTGTTAATCATGTGCTTAGGTCATGATACACATCAGACTTGTATTTTTGTATGAATAAGTGGAGGGCAAAGGAGTTTGTTGTGATTTACAGAAATCGGGTGCGATTGTTAAGTAAAATTTTTAGACAAGAGTAGTTTGGCTATTCTTTTTTGTATTGGCTTTCCCCTTTATCCATGATTGTGATGAAGGCGGTTTTAATAGAGAAATTTTCTATAAAGCAAGTGAAATCAAACCAACGATTACGGTAAAAAATGAGGAAAATATAGACAATCCTCTAATATCAATATAAGCAATTGAATTACTAAATAATCTGTCGCAAAATTAAAGCTAGGAGCAAATGTTATGAAAAGAATCGTAATTATACTTTTTTCATCCCTTTTGATGGTCGGAATCATTGTTGGCGCAACAGCTTATTTATGCAGTGAGCACAAAGAAAATGAAATGGCTGTCTTCCATTATGCAGCTGTAGAAGTATTAAAATCTTATGATGAAAATGAGCCTCTATTCCACGGAGGTACTAAGTATAATTACGGTCAAGGAAGATATATAGTCATCGTAAAGAATCAGCAAGGAAAAGAATTCACTTACGAAGTCTTATTAAATGATGATCGCTCTTTGTTTGAAATACATGATCTCACTTCTTATTTTCCAAGTTCTTAAGTACTCTCTTTTGCCAGCCAACTCTGCTCATTTATTTAACTCATACTGGAAATAGTTTAGAGAGAACTAATTGAGTTCTCTCTTTTTATTATAGAATAAGATTTCGATCCAGATTAGAACTGGACTGTTCAATCTTTCTAATTGGATTTCAATAGCTGATAAATGAAAACTCATTCTATTTTAACTGATAGTCGAAATGATTTTATGCACGTTATACAAAGTGACTGTAGCCACTCATTTTGTATGCTGTTGCGCTTGTCCTGTCGTCAATGTAAAACTAGGTTCGATTAGATAAATTTATATAAAAAATAGATTGTCGATTGAGAGGTTCTCGCATATGATGAAGATGTAAATAACTTACAGGAAAGAAGGAGATGTGTTGAAAAGGATCCTCAGCATGCTTATGTCGGTTACACTATTGGCTGGATTCGTTTTTATGCCTTCCGTTTCATCCGCAGCCACCCCAACCATGAAAGTCCATTTTATTAACGTGGGCCAAGGAGATGCCACCTACATTAAAATGCCAGGCGGCGAAGATATTCTCATCGATGGCGGACGCCAAGGACAAGGTGATAAGATCATTGCCTACCTCAAGAAACAGAAAGTCGATGACATCGAAATCATGATTGCTACACACCCTGATGCCGATCACATTGGCGCGCTGGATGAAGTGTTAAAAGCATATAAAGTAGAGTCTGTGTATGCTCCAAAAGTGTCGCATACGACCGACGCTTACAAAAACTTCTTGAAAGCTGTGAAAGCAGAGAAGTTGACCATCAAAACGGCCAAAGCTGGCGTCAAGTTGCCATTGAAAACCGGTACGGCTAAGTTTGTGGGACCGGTCCGCGATTATGGGAAAACCGATTTAAACAACTGGAGCGCCGTTCTTCACATCACGTATAATAAGAACAAGTTCTTGTTTACAGGTGACGCAGAAAAAACTGCAGAAACCGATATGGTAAAGGCAAAGCAGACGCTTCAGGCAGATGTACTAAAGGTTGGGCACCACGGGGCTAAAACGTCTTCTAACAAAAACTTTTTAGACGTTGTAAAACCTAAATATGCCGTCATTAGCGTGGGAAAAAACTCGTATGGCCATCCATCCACTGAAGTGATTAACCGATTCAAACCGTATAAGACCAGCATCTACCGGACAGATCAAAAAGGAAACATTATTTTCACGTCGACTGGCACAAAAATCACAGTCGCCACGGTCAAATGATCATGAAGCCCTTAAAAGGCATCATCGACCGTTTTGAAGAAGACATTGTCGTGGTAGAAATTGATGGGGTTACGCAAGACTTCCAAAAGCACCTCTTCCCAGAAGCTGCTAAACCAGGTGACTTTATTGAAATCAAGGACAATCAGGTAACCATTCTCGAAGCTGAAACCGAAAAACGAAGAAAAGAAATTGAAGAATTAATGGACGAACTCTGGGAAGACTAACGGGTCCTTTCTAAGTATTCATTCTAAAAGGAGATATCAGATGAAAAGCACAGGAATTGTTCGGAAAGTTGATCAACTAGGACGTATTGTCACACCGATTGAATTAAGAAGAGCGCTTGGTGTCTCGGTTGGGGATGCCATGGAGATATTTGTGGAAGACGATCGAATTATTTTGCGGAAATATCAGACAGAAAAAGCATGTGCGATTACGGGTGAAATTCTAAACGAAAATTTTGAATCAACTTATGCGAAGGGACTTCACTTGAGTCCGAAAGGCGCAGCCCTCCTCTTGGAGGAATTGCAGAACTTCAAAAAGTAATCGATTAGTTAATTAACCCCTCATATTAAAAAACGATAGAACCCACCACTCCTCTTAGCAATGCGGATCATGGTGGGTTTTTTATTGGTCCTGAACGAGTATAGTTTAGTTGATATACCCTATTGAATAGGGTATATTTAAGAGAGTAAATGTCACCCGTTGAGAGGTATGTATGAAAAGAACCTTTGTATATGTAGAAAACTTTGATCAAAATTGGAAAAAGCAAGGACTAGGGGCTGCCGAACAGCGCGAACTCGAACTTCAGCTGCTGACCGATCCCGGACAAGGGGACGTCATCACGGGGACCGGTGGCCTTCGGAAAATGCGGTTTTCCCCGGAAAGCGAACATCAAGGCAAAAGTGGAGCGTATCGTATCATTTACTTGGATATCCAGACGTCCTCCCATACGATTTTGCTGCTGATTTACGCGAAGAACCAACAAGGCAATTTAAAGCCAGACCAAAAGAAAGCGCTCAAGCAATTGGTAGACCAATTAAAGAGCTTGTATAGCTCTGAAAGGATGGATGACCAATGAATGAAGACCAATTGTTCAATGAACTGAAAACCAGTCTAGGGCAAGCGATTGCATACGCAGAAGGCAATTCGACCAAAGCCCGCAAGAAAACGGTCGCGATCAAAGAGCTCGCCACTTTTTCTGCGCAAGAAATCAAGGACTTGCGTCTACAGATGAACTTAACACAGAAGTCATTTGCGGCCTTGATGGGCGTTTCCACTAAAACAGTAGAAGCTTGGGAACGAGGAACAAACCATCCAAGTGGTACGGCTCGCCGATTGTTGGAAATTCTGAAAAACGAACCTCATGTTGCGGAAGACCAACAAATCGTCTCTGTCTAATCCAGTCCAACCAAAAAGCGTACCCGGCTATTCGATCATGGCCGGGTACGCTTTTATTCATCACTCATGTATTTCACAATTTGCCTCAAGCCTTCTTTGCTGATCCAGGCTTCGCCAATCCGAATGGCTTCATCTGCCACCTTCCCCGTCACAGCACAAACATACCGTTGTCGATGAGGTTCGACGATAATTTGTCGATCGTTATGTGTGATATCGACCAAATCGCCTTCGTGCAGCTGAAATATCTCTAAAATCTCTTTTGGGATCACAATACGTCCTAAATTGTTCAGCCTTTTTGTATGCACACTCTTCCCCCTTACTCTTGCTTCGTAATGGCTTCTATCTCCTGATCGATTTCCTTCAATCGCCTTTCGGCTTTCTTCGATGCTTTTTTATCGTTCTCTTTTTCCATCGCTTCTTCTAGTTTCTGTTTCTCTGCCTGCAATTCCTCTAATTGAAGCGTCTGTTTTTCAGCTTCCAACACGGAACTCATCCACTTTTCATCGGCTAGATCATGTTTTTCGAGAAACCCTTTCGCACCTTGGAAATCCTTTTCTTCAATAAACGCTGCTAAAACGGTTTCAGCACGCCGATTGGTTAACTCGACTTGGTTTCGCAGTTCGATAATGCGCGTCCACTCTTCTTCCACAGCAGCTAGTTCAAACTCAATGACTTCGGAAGGTTCGTCAGCCATCTCTTGAAGGTTCTCAAGTCCTTCCACGTCCCCGTCACGGCTAAGTTGCTCTGCAATGGTTCCAAGTAACTCGGGTTGATGATGAAGGGCTTTCTCATACTCGCCTTGCTCAATGTATAAGCGATTGAGCACGTTCTGATCAGCAGGTTGCAACTCACTGTAGTCTACGGATTCTAAGCTTTCCAAGACACTCTCTGTATCTCCTAAAAGCCCATCTCGATAAACGTCTGTCAGATTTAGTTCGCCATCGGTCTCTTCCCCTACTTCCGTTTCCTGAGCGTTCTCTGTGGCTTGCGTAAGGACGACGTTCAGTCCAAATGCTGCCAGTAGGACTGCAGCCACACCCACGAATAACTTTTTATTCCCACTAGTTGTCGATTTTGTACGGTTTTCTTTGGGCTGTTTGTTAAAGGAAGGGAGTCGTTGAAGACTCTCACGAAGCGATGCCATCGTGACGGACCACTTCGTTTGATTTTGCTTGGCCAACTCCAGTTCTTGTTGCTTCGCTTTTTTCTGTTCTTCTACTTGATTGAACACATCTGAAATATAGGATTCCATTTCTTCCAACGACTGCAGGCGCAAATAAATCGTTTCGGCAAATCGGATCACTTCATCGCTTTGTTCTAAAAAGTCGGTTCTTCTTGGTCTTCCGTACACTTGATTTAATCGTGTCAGAGAAATGATGATGAGCTCTTTCACAGCCATCAGTCGATCTTTCTCCTGGCTTAGTGGCATCACGTCATTTTCAGTGACCATGACGTGAAGGAGAGATTCCTCTTTATTGAGCACGACATTCTCTTTTTGCCACAAGACATTGATTTCGGACTGCCGAGCCAGTTGGACGAGCGATAAGTAATACGTCAGCTTGTCTTCAAATTCCATCGCTTTCAATACGTTAAAACTATGCAAATCCGTTAAGTCGTATTCGAACCGGACCTGGCCCGATTGAAAAGAAATTTCCTGAGCTGATAAGAAGGTCGGATCTCCTGTGACCTGTTGCATCTGTTTCTCATAAGCCCGTTCGATTTGTTCCATTTCCTCTGTTTTAAATGCGGCTAGTGGCTGCAAGAAATAAAACGCGTTCTGATTAATTTCGATGGTTCCGACTCGATTGGCGATTGTGCGAATAACCATGTAACATTCACCACCTTTATCTGACTATTGAAGCTCTGGATATTGAGCTAAGGTTTCTTCCACATCGTTGCGATAGTCTTCTTGTTCGGCCTCTACTTCACTTTCAGGCACACTTGATTGAATTTCAGCATACTCTTCATCAGCTTTTTTCAAATTTAGAGTTTCGACATGAAGAAAGGGTACCTGTGAGAAAATCAAATGGCCATCTGTAGTTTTCACAAAGCTCAATACTGCTGATTGCTTCTCTTCTTCCGGTTGTTCTTTGTATTTCATTTGAATATCGCTATAGATCAGTTGACTATACTCGAATTCTTCTGAAGTATAGACATCTCTCGATTCAAAATTGTACTCAACGTCTAAGACTTTCACTTTGTCATAAGCACAGTTTCCAAAGCCGCAAGGCTCTGTACTGGAAGATTCGAAAGTGAGTGGAATGGTCGAAGCATCTCCTGCTATTAAACTATCTGGATAGCGCTCTAGAAATGGCGCAATAACGATTTCTTGTCCGAGGTCTTTAATTGCTTCGGAGAAATTATCATTATTGCCTGTATCGATCGTTCCATTCTCAATTAATTGGTTAGCTTCTTTCTCAAAATCATTCATCTTTTCATCAAGGAACATTGTCATTTCTTCTGCCTCTTCAAAGTCTTCTTGAGTAAACACTTCATTATTTTCTTTAGATGCTTCTTTTTTTTCCTCACCACTCGTACATCCGACGACAATAACTCCCATTAAGAGGATAAAGCTTATTAATAACCACTTTTTCATCTAAACACTCCCTTATCTTTTCGCATAACGAGCGACATATTTTACAGATGAGCCAACTGACTTTGCCGTTCCAGTTGATGCTCCGAATTGATTCAATAATGTTGGGATTGAAAGTCCTACGATGAAAAAGATCATTCCAACGACCATATTTCCACCTTCAAGATCAACTAATGTTTTAATTCCGAGCACAAAGCAAAGTAATTGAATCGTAAGCGTTAAGATATTGCTAACAACTGTTTTCATCCATAAGTTAAAGAAATTGTATTGGTCGTTTACGATAGTAGGAATTGCTAAAACTCCCGTAATGTAAAGAATAACAAACAATACTGTTCGGTATAGAATCGAAAGAAAAAAGACAAATAAAATAGCAGATACTACTATCATAAGTATCAAGCCATATCCTACTGAGTTTACAGCCATTACTTGCAAGATATCGTAATGAGTAACAGGTGATGTAAGCATCGTTTCAGTTAAAAGGTGTGTTAATTCAAGAATCCATTCAAAGAACTGCGAATACACTCCTAATAAAATACCTCCTGTTACAACAGCCACTAATTTTTCATAAAGGGAATTCATCCCCTCTTCACCGTTTCCGCTATATAAAATAACGATTTTAAGCGTCTGCCATAGAATAAATATCGCTGCAATCGTCCAAGCCAGTGATTTGAAATTCAACATATACCCTTCATAAACTGCATTTCCCGTAATAAACTCTGAACTTATCTGAAACTTGCTAAAGCTATCAATAGCCCCAAAAACAAAGCCACTCACAGTAGTGAAAAGAAAACTATTTGTATGACAGCCAATTTCATGCCATTTACAGTCAAATTGATTTGTTTCGTAATCATATTTCTCAAGATACAAAACATTTTTCATATAAGACTCAACATTCTCTGCTTGTTGAGGCGTTACATTTCCGGCATTTCTGTAATCCTCAACTGTTTCTTCTAAAAACTTCCCTTCTTCAGCAAAGGCTTGAACAGGAAGTAAAAAAAGAATTACAAGGCTTAGTGCAGCAAACAAAGAAACTCTTCTCATCTTTACATCACTCCCCGATTCATAATAGTTAAGATCAGAATCAACAAAGGAATGACAATGGATAACGAATACTTCATTACCACAGTTTTCTTTATATCTAATATTTCTTTTTCATTTAAAGGCTTGTCATACATCAATTCAAACTTACGTTCTTCCTGGTCAATGGCTGTTCGAGAAAGCCGATCAATCAATCCATCCATCTGTTTTTGGACACGTTGCTGGAAGACGAGCACCTGGTGGAGTTTTGCCTTCATCTCGATCATCCTTTCCTTCCATTATCCGTTGTTTATCGCTTCCTCGAACTCTTCTCCGGACGTTAACGGTTCCAAATCGTGCGCATCGACTTTCCATTCACCTTGTTCCTCGACCCAATTCATTTGAGACATCAGATACATCACACGCTGTCTGCCAAGGGACTCCAACTCTCCTTCAACGCCCGTTAAGGTAATTCGGTAAATGGCATAGACTTGAAATCCTTCTTCTCTTGGACGAACGGAGATATTGAAGATCTCTAAATCCGCTGTGTTGCTTCGGCTATGCCCGTGCATCGTTTCAGCTTCTGTGACTTCGTCCTCCACTTCCGAACGGTAAGATTCGGTGAAATAACGAAGAGCATCGCCTTCAAAGGTCGCTTCGATAAACGTTTCCGTCTGTGTGTAGAGGGCCTCGCTTTGCTTTTCTTTTGCTGATAGATGTTCGACTTGTTCGGTGAGGCGTTGGTTCTCCTGTTCAACGTCTTGCTTGTCAAAGTAGAGATTAAAGCTGACAAGAACTAAGACCAAGACGAGCGCCCCCAGTAGAATCGTCTGCCCATTCATCTGTTTCATTCGTCCGTCCCCTTCTCTCCTTCAAGATACGGCATCGGATTGACCCGATTGCCAAACATGCGATCCGTATGGATTTCAAAATGCAGATGGTCGCCCGTTGAGCGTCCGGTCGTTCCACACTGGCCGATTTGCTCCATCTGGCTAATCTGGTCGCCCACTTCGACGTCAATCTTGCTGAGATGGGCATAGAGGCTATAGAGCTGATTCGCGTGTTCAATGACGACGACGTTGCCGTATGTCTCTAAAACACCAGATGGGTATTGGGCAAAGACCACTTTGCCTTCTTTCGCTGCGAAGATCGGATCTGGCCGGCTGCAATTCAAATCCACGCCTTCGTGTGGGGTGACGATGCCGGTGATGGGATGGACCCGGATGCCAAAATTCGAATTGATGACGACATCCGGAATCGGTTGCACGAATTCTCCGGTCGGCGTTTCGCAGTTCATCGTTAATCCACCTAACGAGCTAACCACTTTCGTGACATTCGGAACCCAATGACTGTTCAGGTTGGTCGGGTCATTACTAGCTCCTATCGGTGCATAAACGGAACCCAGATCGGCAATCGTGCCGAGCCCGTCCTGGATGATGCGGTTGTGCAAAGTCTTGCCCATTGAGGCAATCCCTTCTTCCAAGGAATCAAAGACAAACAGTCCACCTGCCCCCATCAAACCTCCGGGATTGTTCTTTTCCACCACAGCCGACGAGGTCCCGTGACCGGTTTCGTGCAGCGCAATCGCAGCCATGAGAACCGGATCAATCCCCTGTTCTTCAGCTACCTCTAAGAACACGTCCCCCATCCCTTCAAAAACGCCCGCAGAGGCAAATCCAGCTTCCCACAGTTCTTCGTCCAATTCGCCTTCCGGAGCGCAATATGCGCCGCCTGAAGAGCCTGAGAGAGCTTCTAAATTGCTGTCGGGGTCATCTAAGTTAAAATCTTCCCCTTTGCTCGCCATCGACATGAACACCGGCATGATGATGAGCAAAATCGTGACGCCAACGGCAATCAATCCGAGTGGACTGAACAACACCTTCGTCAGCAAGATCGACCCTATCGTTTTGGCTGCGTCTTTTGGATTCATGTCCTCATCCCTTTTCACATCGTCAGTTCGTTAATACTTTTCTGGTCAAACCACAGCTTTTCGGTCACTTCGTTCAGCTGCACTTCAAGTTTGATCTTTTTGGAACCGGTGTAGAAAATGCCTTTCCCGGCTTGTTCTTTCTTCTTGCCGTCTTTCAGAATCAACGTCGACCGTTCTTCTTTCGAAAATTGGTTTCCGAGCTCTTCTTCTAAGTACTTCAGCTCTTCCTCGCTCATCGGCAAATACAGCCGTTGAACGGATTGGGTAATGATCGCTTTTCCGTAGTTCCGGTTCTCGTCCCGCGCTGATAAGAAGTCTTCGACCGATTGTGACGCTGTTGTAATGCCACAGTTGAATGACCGGAGCACTTTCATCATGAAGTAGATGAATTCCATCGCTTTCGGTACTTTCGGATCGGCGATGACGTGCGCTTCATCGATGAAGATTTCGCTCGGTTGCCGGTCGCCACTCATGATTTCGTAGGTCGTGTGCGAAAGGATGTTGTAGAAGAGAATCCGTTGAATCTTTTCGTTGTTGCTCATTTCCTTCAAGTCGTAGCACACCAACTCATTATCGATGTTGACGTTCGTTGCCCCATTAAACAGTTCCGAGTAAATGCCATACACATAGGTTTCCAATGTCGTATGAAAATCTCGGATCCGTTCGTACAATGGTGGGTCGTTCTGTTTGTCTCGTGCAATCAACTCGTACAAGTCTTCCAAAATGGGATAATCATCGGCCGTTAACTGGTTTACATCGGTCGTCTCGTCAATCCCCTTCTCTTCGTAGACCTTCTGGATGTACCGGCTCAGGATGTCTTCCTGGAGGTCGCTCATGGAGTTGTACATCAATTGGAACATGACCAACAGGTTCGAGATTTTCGTCAGCAAAATGTTCCCCAGTTCCGTTTCTTCCATTTGAATCTTTTCGCTGATTTTCGGCAGGTCCATCGGGTTGATCCGGTTACCGCCTTTCAGCTGAAACTTGACCCAGGCGCCGCCGAGATCCGAGTAGTTCCGACCGAATTCGCCTTTTGGATCCACGGTGATGATTTTCCGTCCGAGCATGTGCTTGTTCGTCATGTTCGCAAACAAGTACGTCGATTTCCCGATGCCGGAAATCCCGATGACAAACTCATGCCGGTTCAAGAGGTTCGTATCGTCGACAATCACGACATTCCCCGTGGTCATGTTCCGTCCTTTGATCAAGCCCGTTTCGGAGAACATTTCGTTTTCGTGGAACGGGAAGAAATACGAGATCGCTTCCGAGTTGGTCATTTTGTAGGTGAGCTCGTCGACTTTGTTGTCATTCAACGGAAGGAACGACCGGAACGCATCCACAGCTCGGTCCGTTGGGTTATGAATGATGCCGATTTTCGAGAACTTGCTTTTCACGGTCGTCGTCAGTTGATCCAGTTCTTCTTGTGAACTCGCGACTAAATGAATGAGCGTATGGAAGAGATAAATCTTATCGTTACGGTACGACAGGTTCCGCAACATTTCCGACGCACTTTCAATCTGTCCTTCGGATTCGATAATTGTTTGTTCGTCCGCAAAGCGTGTATTCATCTTCATTCGGTTCTGCTTGATGCTTTTGACGAGTTGCGTCCGTACTTCGCCCATGTTGTATTCCTGCAGGTAATGGACAAGCGACACGTTCTCCGGAATCTCCGTCACTTGCTGGATCTTGTTTTGGTCTTGAATCGGATCGTAATCCACGATGAGAAGCGTCCGGGTGTAATTCGCCCCCACCCGGACGGAGGAATCGTATTCCGTCAGGTTGTCTGGGGCAATGGCCGTGAGAAGCGTTTCGTTCATGCCACTGACCGTGTCTTCAAAAGTTGTTTCGTCTGGTTGTTTGGGCTGCAGCCACTTCGGTTTCCACACCATGTCTCCACCTCCTATTCGAATCGATCGTTCAGCAAGCTCTTGTATTGCTCGACCAAAGCTTTGGCTGTGTTCTTCCCAACGACCACATCGAGCTTGGCGTTGGTTTTATGGACGATGTTCTGTCCTTGCGCCTGGGCATTCTCGAAATCGATGCAGGCATAATAGAATTTCAATAATTCGTCGTTCTCAAGAATCTTCACGTCCAACTTCTCGTAGCCCGACAGCATCTGTTCGAGTTTGGCTTGCAGGATGTTCGCCGTTGTTTCGAGCTTTAGGTAATCCTTCGGCGAATTCGTCATCGGCTTGGAAATAACCAAGTATCGTTTCCGGGTCACCATGTTCTTCGACTTTTGGATCCGTTCGATTTGATCGGCGTAACCTTGCTTGAGCATGCGCTTCGCATAGGATGAGTTCTGGTCGACTTGCTCGTTGAACCACATCAAGTAGTTCGTTAAATTGATTGGCTGCGCGACTTGCATCAACTGGATCTGTTTCTCGCCCGTATCGTTGATAAACGACTGATACGCCGACAAGACGTTCTCTTTCGCCAGCTCGTTCATTAGCGAGAGGTTGACCGAAGACACTTCCAATACCTTAATCAAGCGCCGGTCCGAGGACTCCAAACAGCCATTGGCGATATTCGCGAGTCCTAATTCAGTTCGGGTGTCCCGTTCGTTCCGGCTCATCGGTAAGGCTCCTTTCGCGTAATGAAAATCTTTCTTCCGGTGCTTCGCTCGCAGCTTCCAAATGACTTTGTATTGCAAGAGCGACAAGTTCTTCCGCACCGGATGCTTGTTTAACTGAAACACCGTCACGATCATCGCTGGCACAAACGCCACGAGAAGAAGTTGCTGATTGAAAGTTCCTGCCCGGTACAGCAAGTACGAGATAAACGCTCCTAAGATCAGAAACGGGGAAACGATGAACATGTCCTGGAACGAGATGTTGCCGTACAGGTACTTCTTCGTGTCGATGTTCAACGGCAATTCGACTTTGCCACGGTCACGCAGCCGTTCCTGGCGCTCCACATAGGAATCTGTCCGCATGGGTATCACATACTTTCTCCCGTTTTCTTACAGGTTGATTTTGATGTAGTCAACAATTGGTTTGGCTAGAATAAATACAACTAAGCCGATTAGACAAACCTTTATACCATTTTTAAATTTTGGAGTTGATTGTTCATCTCCGGCCCAAACTGCAACAGCACAAATTAACAAACCAATCATAAAAATCGTAATGAATGTACCTTGCATATCCATAAACAATGTATTCAAAAACGTACTGATTCGATCAAACATATTTGCCACCACCTTTCTTCTCTGTCTTAACCGTAACAAATTGCCATTTATTCGGCAATCAAAATTTCCAGATTTCCGGCAGTACTTAAAGACCTTTTTCAAATGGCTTTAAATAAGGTTTTTTAAGCACTCTAATACTTTTTTCCTCAACCCCTACTAAGAAAGGGCTAATTTATCAGAACTTTTATTTACATATAAATAAAAAAAAGAAGTCACTTGGACTTCCTTTTCGCTAGTTTGAGAAGCAATTTCGCTTTTTCAGCTTCCAATTCTTCTGGAGAAACTGTTTCTTCCAATGCTTCCCTCGTATTCTGTTCGTGAAGCCAATCAGGTACCAACTCGGTTCTAACAGGCTTTTGAATGGGCTGTGTTTGAATCCCGAGCCATTTCTTTTTATCTTCGACGGCTTTTGTGAGTCGTGCGGTAACGCTTTTGATTCGTCCAGGTGTGCGTTCGAGAGAATATTTCAAGGCATCGGCGTATTGATGCAGCGTCAATACTTCCTGATGAGCGAAGTAATGATTCGCCACATCTTGAACCTCAATAGCGTCATCCATCAATCGTTCTTTGTTTTTGATTAAGACCTGCACAATCACTTCCGGAATATCGGTTTTCTCTCGCAGTTGATTGATCTTTATTTCAGTCTCACTAAGATCAGTCTTGTTAAGGTCAGTATCATTAGTGTTAAAAGTTTTAACTTCTTGAAGTAAAGAATGTTGATTTCTTGAAGTTAAAGATTTTAACTTCCGTTGTGCCCCAAGGGTTTCAGGCTCTTCTTTAGGTTCTTCTATCTGCTTCACATCGGAGATTTCCGCCACGGGTTTCAGCAAATACAGCCGATTTGATTGCGATAATCCCATGCGTTTCTCTTCTAACAATTCCACTTGATGCAGCTCTTTTTTGATTTTGATTACGGTCGGTTTACTGCAATTCAAGATATCGGATAACTGCTGATTCCCATACAAGAAGTAAATGTTCCCTTCCTCATCGAACCAATCATTCTTAATCGACAAGTCCAAGCGATCTTGTAGAATTGCAAAAGCAATCTTCGCGTCGTTGCTCAGTTTCTTGTAACGCTCATTAGTAAAAAACACCTTAGGCAGTCGGTAGAATCGCTGCGCAGCCTCTTCTCGTATGTTGTACTTTCCAGTCATCTTACATACCCCTTCCATTCTCTTAAATTCAGTCAGAGAAATTTCAAAGGAGTCTCAACAAAATCAAGCCCCAGCAAGAGAAAACAGGCTATTCGCTAGGCTTGAATTTATGCTATAATCAAGACAACAAAACATTCTTTGAAATTTCTCTACGTGGGAACTCTTTTATTGACGGTCGCCAAACTACCAATAAAAGAGTTTGTAGAGATTTTTTTATATATATATAAATTATTTGTATCAGTTTAGCATACTTTTCTCAAACAGATACGTCTAATTTCGAAAGGATCATCCTATGCCCCCTAAAAACGAAAAAGACCTTTACATAAAAATCGGTGAAGCCTTAAAAAGCATTCGCAAAGAGAAAAACTTAACCATTACCGACATTCATGCGATGAGTGAGTTTCACAGCTCCACCATCTCACTGATTGAACGTGGAAAACAGAATGTATCGATTGGATGGCTCATTCATTACGCCAACATCCTGGAAATCGATCCCACGGAGATCTTTTTGCGTGCCTTTAAAGACGATTTTCAAGAAATGCAGCTTCAAAAGATGTATGAACGCTTCGGAACCTATACCCCTGAATCGGATAACGATGAAAATTCCTGACACTCGGCTCATGCTGGGTGTTTTTTAATGCGATCAAAAGAGTGATGGATGGATAACCAATAACTAACCCGGATAAAAACAGCACGTATACAGATATGTATTGGCAGACTGGACCATTAAGAAGAATTGAAATTTTTACCAATTATCGGTTCAGACAAACGCTTTTCAAGGAACCACTCAACATCTTCGATCAGGTCTTGAGCGATACGCTCATTCAGGCGTTCAGACGTCATGACTTGCAGGGCTTCCTTGTATCTAACCCGATGGGTTTGCTGATAGCTGAGCGCACACTGAAGAAGCACAGCCACGGAAGTAATTCCGGTCTGGGCTGTACGTCCTTTGCCAACTCGCTTGATGAGGATTTTCTTTGACTGTTGGATTAACACATTGAAGGAGCTCCGTGGAATGCCGACGGCCTCGCAGAGTTCTCGCTGCGTCGTCCAGTTGATCGGTTGATCCAGTGAGGTCTTTTCTTGAATGAACTGCAGCAAATCCTCTTCCCACTCGTCATAATGGCTGCGTTTCCGGTCTTTACGTTCTTTTTTAAACTTGTACCAGCCACCCATAGGGTTTTCGATGGCGATCTCCTTGTGACTCCCCCACTCGTTCAAGAGTTCTTGAATATAGTCCTGGTGAGCGCCTTTAAAACGCCCCTTATAGGCGCTTCTTACGATTTTCTCGACTTCACTATGCCGAAGGGGCGAAACTAGCCCTGAATTGTACTCATCGAGTAAATCCAGCGTCTCTCCCTTCCCCTTTCCGGCACTATAGCAAGCAAGCGCAAGCGTGAACATCAGGTTATCACGGCCAAGCTGTCCCGATTGTCCTTTCACGTGACGCGTCTTCAGCAATTCCTGGAACCAAGCTGTCTGAGTTGGGTCGTGCTCCGATGATTCATCCGCAACGACAAACAGTCCCCTCCCCCGGTCGTCGTCCTGACGCTTCGACCAAGCAATCAACGAGCCAAAGTCATAGACCATCTCTTCCGAGAACCACCGAATGTTGTCTTCGTTGGGCATGCGGAAAAAACCAAAGTCATTACAGGAGACATCGACTCCTTGTAAGACCTTGGCCAAGCTCTGTTTGATATTTTCGGAAATACGTTTCGCCACTTTGAGTCCGCGAAAATCGTTTTGGTTGCTGATGAACAACGGTTTTTCCAAGACGAAATAGACCTGAAATCCCTTCGGGGTTTCCAAGACAAGTGTGGGAACGCCGATACTATGATCGAGTGCAGCCGTCAGGATTTCCGTATACGGCTGTTTTTTGGTATCGATATCGACGACAAAGGTATTGATTTGTTGAAGGTTCTTCTCTTCGTGTCCCTTGAGGAACCGTTTTTTTTCATCTGAATACCTTATGTAGTTATAAACGTTGGGATTCCAATGTGAAACCAAAGAAACGTCCTCCAAGAGAGTTTCTAGGGACGTGACAACATAGCCTTTAACACCTGAAGGCGTAGAAAGATCTTCTTTAGATCGAACAACACCGATTGCACCTTTTTTATTTATAACGTTTCTATTTTCTTTATGTAAGTGAGGAAGAGGAGCTAAGGATCCAACTTTTTTATATTTTGAAATCCCATCATTTATAATCAACTCGATAACTTTTTTCGGACTTTGCAATCTTTTCCCTCCTCACTTTATAGCCGATTTCTAATCTAGCTTTAAAGTATAGAAGAGGGAAAACGTTGATACAATAGCATTTCAAGCGGTTTTATTAAGCCATATACACGTATACGTATATATAAGTATACACATATATAGATATATACGTATACGTGTATATAAGTATACACATATACAAGTATATAGATATACACATATATCTATATACTTGTATATGAAAGTGATAAACATAAATTTTCTAATTTTATTACTCTAAACCTTGATATACCAACGTTTTAATTTTTACAACTTAACTATATGAATATATGCGTATACGTATATATTCATATAGTCGTATATCTATATATACGTATATAGATATATCTATATATACGTATACTCATATACAGATATACAGATATACGTGTATACGCGTATATCTGTATATGGTTTTCTGCAGAATATATAAAATCCCTAGTGCTTAAAGAAACACTAAGGATTTTTCTTAATTTCGAGAGCTATATAGCTCCATAATAATATCCAACTGTTTTTTCTCATCTTTTGTTATGTGCACGGCTAAATACTCTTCAATCATTAAATCAATAAGTTCATCAACGTTGTCAGCTTTATTTAAACTTACTAATGCGTTCAACTTATCCCGAGTCGATTTTTTGACTCTAACGCTTCCAAACTTATTTTTAGGCAAGGTTTCTTTTTTTTCTGCTGCTCTAGTGACCGGCTTCTCTGCTACAGGTTCTACCTCGTCTAATTTAAACTGAGTAGCAGGGGAGATTTGAGGTCCTCTATCTAACAACTTTTTCTTCGAGTTCTTATTTAAAAGATTACTCATTTAACGTTTCACTCCTTCTAATTCAGCATTCAAACGCTCTATAAATTCTTCAGCAATTGCTTTATAGCTATTATGAACTCGGCGATCATGCATATCGTTATCTGTAATTCCTGTAATATCAAATCGTTTCAAACGTTCCATATTTTTAACTACAATATCAAAAAGATTTTCTTCTCCAAATATTTCTTTTGCATTTTCCAAAGTAGCTAAATCTACAGCTGCACCATTTTTAAGGAGGACAGGTAGAATTCCTATGATATCCAAATTTGCACCATAATCGTCAATAAGTCCTTGGAGATATTGTGTAAATACTTCAGCACCTTGGAGACTTCTTTCCTGGGTTTGTAAAACTACTACAACAAAGTCAGAAGCATATAATGCCGAATCAGTAATAATCGAGCTGGTAGGAGGAACATCAATAAATATAAAATCAAAGTCATTTTTTACCGAATCAAGCAATTTTGAAAAATACTGAACTCGATCTACTTCATTCGGGAATTTCTTTTCCAAAAACCTTGGATATAACGCAAAATCGCTAAAGCTCGGTAGTAAATAAAGATTTTCTTTAACTTCAGTGATAATTTCTTCTAAATTCTCTTCTTGGATTGCTGACATTAATGTCTTTTTAAAACTAACAATTTCACCTGAAATTTCGGATTTAGTTTTCAAATAAAGACTTGTAGCATTAGCTTGTGGATCTTGATCACTCAAAAGAACTTTGTATCCCAAATCCGATAATGCGTAAGCAATCATGGTACTATTAGTAGTTTTTCCAGTCCCACCTTTGAAGTTCCCAAAAGTGACTACAGTTGCTTTGCTATCATTTTTCAATTTTCTTCCTCCTTGTCTCTAAACAGTTAATTGAAATGTTTTCTACTTTTGTATACAAGTATATCATTGCGGAAAACTAGTCACAATTATTTTTTTATTTTATTGTGAATTCTAAATATTATATCTATGTATACGCATATATGTGTATATTCGTATATTAATATACACATATACATATATACGTGTATACGGATGATAAAAAGTACTCTTTTAATAAATTTGATATAATTACCTTTCTTGATTATGAAGAGTACTAAAAATTATAAAGGGGGCTTTGTATTGCACTATATACTGAGATCTGAGAATGGCACTGTTGTAATGGACAAAGATAAAGAGCGTGTCTTTTTCTCTAAAAAAGAAGCTCTTACTTTTTTATTAATGCTAAGTTCTTCTACGAATGAACAATGGTCTATCATTCATTTAAAAGCCGAAGAATCTTAAACTCCCCAAAAAATTAACTATTATTACAAAGCTCTCTAACAGAAGTAGATATATCTACTTCTGTTAGAATGAAATTTCAATTAAGGAATTACTATATAATTTTTTTAAACTTTAAGAAAGACGAAATCTTACTTTTACATAAAAGGCTAAATACGACCTTGGGCGACTGCACTAGAGCGCCTAATAACTTGCGTTAAAAAGCGCTCTACGTGTCGCTTCACCCTAAAAAAGCCGATAATCAGAGGCTGTAATCCTGCGGAAACAGCCTCTAGATTCCTGTCTTTTTCTTCACGGCTGAACGAGTCGAAAAGCAAAAACCATATGACTAAAAACACCGAAACTTGAAGAAGTCTGTTTTGCACAGAGCTTCCTAGTTCCGGTGTTTTTTTTGGTTTCTCACATAAAATGCAGTTCAAATCTCAAAGAGTGTACACTTAACGCTTTTGAATTTTGCTTTTCACGAACTCAGAGAATGTTTGGAAGATCTTTTCTCGTTGTTCGATTGTGAAGTCATCCAATTCAAAGTACTTTTCAGCCAGCGCTCCTGTCTCGATTAATCGTTTCGTTCTCGCTTTTCGTTGTTCCCAGCTCGCTCTTCGCTGCGTTTCGTTTTGAAGCTGATGTTTTTTCTTCTGGAGATCGGTGATTTGCTTCTTTAGCTCCTGAGACTTGGCCAGGTTATCGGATTTCGGATTCATGGCCATCCCACGCCTCAGGGGGTTCTTCGCTGCCGTTTACTTGAACAGCCATCTTTTGAATCCACTCGATGGCTTCCTGTTCTGATTCCACGTTCCACATCTTCAGCACTTCAGCCCCGATGTTTTGCTGCATTTGCTTCTCCAAGTTCTTTCGCTTTTCCTTTAACCTCTCGATTTGCTCTTCGATGCTGGTGATCTTTTCAATGTTGTTTGCCATTGTTCTTCACTCCTTATTTATTTATATATAAATAATTTAACATATATATAAATAAAATCCACGAAAAAGGGAAAAATTATGATATAATAAATCCGAGCTTCCAAGCGAGTGCCCAGTTATACACCACCCGAAATTCGGGGTGGTGACCTGGTCCAAAGCCCTTCTGGGTTTGGTTTGTCGCCTTCGGATATTTAAAAAGAAAAAGAGGTGAGAGAACGTGAGCTATTTCCGTCTGCAAGCTAATATCATCAGCAAGAAAACCCAATCCGCTGTGGCCAGTGCCAGCTACCGAAGTGGGGAAGAGTTGTATTCCGAGCGTGATGAAGAAATGAAAAGCTATCAGCAGCGCGAAGTGGCTCCGGTCTCGTTCATCCTCAAACCGGATCATGCGCCCGAGTGGACGTTAGAACGCGAAAAACTATGGAACGAAGTAGAAAAGATCGAGAAAGCCTGGAACGCACAACTCGCTCGTGAAGTTTTGATTGCGTTACCGGTGGAGTTGCCGGAAGACGCTCAACAACAACTCGTCCAATCGTTCGTTCAAGAAGAATTTGTCGAAGAGGGGATGGTCGCAGACGTGGCCATTCACCGAGACAAAGAACACAATCCGCATGCGCATATCATGCTGACGGTTCGTCCGTTCAATGAAGATGGCAAATGGGGACAAAAGAAAACGCGGCAATATGAATTCGACCAAAATGGCGACATCCTTCGCGATGAAAAGGGCAAGAAAGTCTTCCAAACCGTTCCGTCTACAGATTGGAACGAACGCGAAACCTTGGTGAAATGGCGCATGCATTATGCGGACGCCATCAATGAATCGTTTAAAGAACACGGCATCGATCAAACCGTTTCGGCGTTGTCGTTTGAAGCACAGGGGCTCGACCAAATTGCTGAGGTTCGCTTGGAACGAAATGAATACCAATACGTGAAGCGTTTAGAAGAAAAAGGGATCAAAGCACAGACGTTCTATCATCAATTGAATCAAGAAATCCGGAAAAAGAACGCCGAAATCGCTCAGCTAAATGATAAAATTGTCTTTCTGTCTGCTAAGCAGAAACAGGCAGATGTTCAGCGCGTCCTGCATCGTCACACAAGCGAAGTTACCGCCCAATTGAACGAGGACTACGAAAAGAGCTGGCACTTCATGAAAGGGCGTCTGAAAGAAAATTTCTCGTTCGATTCGGTCCATGATCAGCTGCAAGGATTGTATCGCTGGGAAGAACGAAAAGTGGAACCGAAACAAGTCGAAGCCCAGGTCACGCACGCCATTTTGAACGCCTCTCACAAGGCGTATCAAGAGCACAATTTCTCTGTGGTGAAGCAACAAGGATTCACTTCGTCTGACTTCCGTTCGCTCTTCACCGAGCGTTTGGATGCATTTGAAGCGTTAACGGAATCTGTCGAAAAAGACCAACAAACGGTCGATCAAGTCGTGGCACATGCCGAGCGAACGTACCGAGCGCAAAGCTTAATCGTCCATAACGCCTTCTATGAGTTGTTCCCGGAAACCAATGAACGATTTGCGCATAATGACCGGACCGTGGCGTACAAAGCGAATGTCCTGACAGCAATCCAAACAAACGACCGGACAGTCATTCCATCCCATCACGAAGTGAATCATCGCTTGCAGCTGCAGGAATTGAAAAAGGCGTGTGAGCAAGGTGAGAAAGCCAGTGAACAAATCCGGATCCAAGCGTTGATTCGCAACAAGCTCGGCAGTGAAAAAGAACAGCTCGTGAAAGATGGGACAGACCTCAAAGCGATTTATGAAACGTCCGTCAAACTGAACACGACGCAGCAGTTGATTGAACGCTACGAGGCCAAAGCGAAGGACATCGATCAGGAACTCAATGCCTTGATTCGAGAGACGTTCCCACAAGCGAAAGAGAAGCTGTTAAAAGACGTCGAGCAACTCCCATTAGAGATGAAAACGGCTCTTCTGAAGCATTTCACGCAACAGAACAAGTTGACGAAAGCGCCGACGTTGAAAGCGTGCTTGCAAGTGGCGAAGAAAGAACAAAGCAAACAAGCGATGGCACATCATGCTTATCAAGCAAAACCGGAGGCTCGGTTCGCTGAACGCTTAGGCAGCTCACAGAAATCCCTTTCTCACTTCCCGACAGGGCGAGCCAGTACCGAACTGATTGAACAGTTGATTGACCAAGCTGAACGAGATCAGCACCAAGCGCAACACGAGATGCCTGCCCCGACGAAGCTCCGTCGAAAGAGCAAAGACAAACAACTTCGCCGTGAACTCGGCTTGGAGTTTGAACTGTAAAAGCGAAATGTTGAAAGGCGTGAACTTCATGATGAAAAAAACCTTACAAAAAGGCGCCGGCAAGAAAATCGCCGTTACGTTTCTTCTATCCTTGTTGATTGGATATGCCCTGACAGGACTCTTGCGCTTCTTGAAAGAAGGGGGAGGGCTGAATGCCCTTCTTCTGGACGTACAAGGAACGCTGACTTTCCTTACCGAAACCGATCAGCAATCCCAACTGTTGGTGGCGATCCTCACGGTCGTCTTCTTCGGATGGTTCCTCTCCAAAATGCGTTTGGTGGAACATACGTATGAAGATGCGCATGATTTCGGCGTTCACGGATCGGCTCGATTCACAAAGCCATCTGAAGTGCTGAACGGTAAATATTTCTCCAAACACCACACATACCAATCCAAACAACCCGAAAAGACCGTGGAACGTTTGGAGAACGGATTGATTGTCGGCCGAGTGCCGAATAAGAAACAAGTGCTCATCATTCCCCGATCCACGGAGATTGATAACCGAAACGTTTACATCGTCGGATCCAGCGGGAGTGGTAAAGGACAGTCATACGTCATCCCGAATCTCGTCAATAACCATGAGGAAACCTTGATTGTTACCGATCCAAAGGGTGAGCTCTTCGAACAAACAGCTGAAATCAAGCGCAAACAAGGCTACAAGGTGTATCAAATCGACTTCATCAATTTCAATCAAGACAACTACAACTTGCTCGATTACGTCTTTGATGACCAGGATGCGCAAAGCGTTTCCGTCACGATCGCCAAAAATTCGACCAAGGATGGCAAAGAAGACTTCTTTATGGAACGTGCGCAGAAAATGCTGGCGGGATTGATTGTCTACTGCAAAACCGAAATTCCAAACGCCAGCATGCAAGACGTGCTGAATGTCTTTAATGAACGAGTCTCCCCAGACGAGGAATCGTTCCGTCAGTGGGTCGATGAAGAACTCGGTCCTCATCATCCGGCTTATCAGCTATTGAAAGGCTTAACGACGCTCGGTGGGAACACCCGAACGAGTGTCACTTCGTCCTTTGCTTCGCAAGTCAGTATTTTCACGCTGAAGAAAATTAGCGAAATGACGCGCACGAGCGATTTCAACTTCCGTGAGTTTCAGGAACAGAAAAGCATTCTCTATGTGAAGCTCCCGATGGACGAAAACCCGTTCACAGCATTAACATCTGTGTTCTTCGATCAATTGATTTCGCAGTTTTATAAACTGGCCGATGAAAACCGAGGGCAATTGAAGATCCCGACCATCTTCTTATTGGATGAATTTGCGAACATCGGGAAAATCGAGAAATACGCACGGGTCTTGGCGACGTGCCGGGGATTGGGCTTATCGATGAACACCATTGTCCAGGACAATGGACAGATTGAATCGCTGTATGGGAAAGAAATGGCTCGCTCCATCTTATCCAACCACGACACGCTGCTGTTCCTGCGAAGTAAAGATATGGAGACGATTAAGTACTTCTCCCAACTCGCTGGCGAAACGACGGCGAAGATCCAGACAGGCTCTTCCAGTCAAAGTGGAGGTTTTATGAGTGGGAAATCGAGTGCCAGCCAAAGCCAATCTGAACAGTACGTGAAGCGCTCCTTGATCCCGGAAGGGGACTTAGCGAGCATTGCCAAGAATGATTGTTATTTGTTTGTCAGTGGCTTGCATCCGATGAAGCTGCAAAAAGCATGGCAGTCCGAAGTGTTCGGTTCCTACGTTCAGCAACACACTTCTGTCGCTTCAGAACCAACTCTGAAGCAAGAATCAGCTTTTACGGTTCCAACATCTCCTGAACCGACGAAGGAATCTCCTTTCGCCTCAGGAGGCACGACAACACATGTGATTGAAGAAGAGATTGATCAATCGGACCTGTTTGATTTAACGGACGATGGACTTGAAGAAGAATGGGCAGCCATGCAAGAAGAAGAAACAGAAGAACGGTCCATTGAAGACCGATTAAAGGAAAAGGAAGCGACGGATTTACGTACGCTCTTATAAGCGAAAGGGGAGAAACCGATGCTTGTCACGATTAGCGAAATCCTCGCGAGTGATAAACGGATCTTGAGCTTTTACGATCCTGTGCCGTTTGAGGCACTTACATATGAAGGTCTGATTGACCTTGAAGAAGACGTGCAAGAGTATGCGATTACCTGTTATAGCCCGGTTCGGATTCCAGGACGAGCCGAACCCCTCTATGAAGCTTGGTATGTCAGAAAGGACGTGATGAACTATGTCGACTAAGGTGGATTTGACCGAAATTAATGACCGGCTGGAACGAAACCTCGAAGAGATGTTTCAAAACAACCGATTCCAGGACATGCTCAATGTCATGGCCAGTGGCCACCAATACTCGTTCAATAACGTGCTGATGATTGCCGGACAAAATCCTGAAGCGACGATGGTTCGTGGATTCAGGCAATGGCAAGCCCTGGGGCGTCACGTCAACAAAGGGGAAAAGAGCATTGATATCTTGGTGCCTTCATTTAAGAAAGTCGAAGTGCAGAAAGTGAACGAACAGACAGGCGAAGTGTTACGCGATAAGAATGGCGATCCTCAATCTGAAGTTCGACAAAGTATCACCGGCTTTCGGATCGGCAAGGTCTTCGATGTCTCTCAAACGGACGGAAAAGAAATCCCGAACGTCCGGGACTTTATCCAAAAAGACTTAACATCACTAGATTCATTGAAGGAACTGTATGACCGGTTCATCCATCAAACGAATGAGAACTCACAGCCATTAACCATTCGGGAAGAAGCACATGAAGGTCAGACCTACGGCGGTTATTTCAGTCCTCAAAAAGAGGAAATTGTCATCAACACGGATGTTTCCAAGAGCACGGAGCAAAAATTCCGTGTCTTGATTCACGAATATGCGCACAGTCAGCTCCATCATAAGGAAAGCGACATCAAAGACCTGCCAAGGGGACACAAAGAAGCTCAGGCCGAATGCGCAGCCTATATCGTTTCCCAGTACTATGGCTTCGATACCGATCTTTCTTCCACCGGCTACATCGCCACATGGGCACAAGATTTGAACTTGGCTAAACAAGCCATCAAAGAAGTACAAGATGTATCCCGTGCGACGATTGAACACGTAAACTCGCTACAGAACGAAAAGATTCAAGATTTTTATCAATCCATCAATCCTGAACAGGTGAAGGAATCGGTCGAAACCAAGTTGAAACTATCGCTTGAAGATAAACCGACCTTGCAGCTGTTGGATGCCAAAAATGGACTCGTCGTTTTCGCGACCGTTGAACAGAACGAACGGGATCAGCACTTCACCCTTCGGACCAACACGAATCGAATTCTTCCGCTAAGTGAATTGGACGATCGTTATGCGGTATTAAATGTATTGGAAAACAAAGGGCAGTTGGTCCAGGAGTATCAAAAAGTTGAAGATGTCCTGGAAGTGACGAAACTGGACGAAGGGAAATACGCCGTGACCGTAGAAGGCGGCGAAAGTTCGCAGCGCACCTTCCATAAAAAAGCTGAAGGGGAGCGATTTATTGGAAAAGCTGCACTTGCCCAATCGTTGAACACTGACCGGTACTTGAGCCGTTCTCAACACAAAGAAGCCCCTCGCCTTCAGCAACTTAATGAAAAGCATTTAAATGAACGATTGAGCCGCGTGCTGAAGCAACCGAATTTACAAGCAGAAGCGAAGCACGGCGTCACCATCGGATGGCAATTGGTAAAAAATCCGCAGATCCAGTCCAAGGATGATTTACAAAAACACCTGAACGAATTGAATCCGAATCATGGGAAGACCTCTGAACTAAAAGAAGCCTTCGCTCAATTGAACAAAGGTGAAAAAACGAAAGAAAAAGAAAATGAATTAGAGCGTTGAGTTAAAAAGCATTGGAGAAGAATTCCTTCTCCAATGCTTTTTCTATGTCAGAACATGAATTTACTGGGTTACGCACGCTATTAAGCTTAATTTTGTAAAATGATCCCCCTTTATTACATTTTAAATCGGAAAAAGATTAAAACTGGTGTTATTTTTCATTAATAAATTTAGAATTTAAGTAATTAAAAGTGATATATCTATAAAAATCAAACCTTTTACTAGTTATTTTTATCCAATTTCTAATTTTTGTATTATTTACAATAAAAAGAAAAAACATTATGTTAAAGACACCACTCAAATGAAAACTATTGTAGAACGGAGATTAGTAGATGAGAATTTTGCCCACTGTGTACAAAGCTAAGTCTGAAATTACCCGGTTAGAAAAATACGTGTTCCTCGCCGAGAGTTATGGTGAACAAACTCTTGAAAAACAAATCATTAAACACTATGCCTATATCGGCAGTATTTCCAAAACCGTTGCTCATTTGAACGAAAAGCGAGCAAACGAAGGATTAGCCCCCATTGAACTTTCCTATGCGAAAGAAGTCATTCAATCCAAGCCAGCAGATGCATTACACCGGATGGTTCGCACTCGCTATAGACAAAAAATTAGACATTTACAGTACTGAACGCGGACGAACGCTCGATGACCTGTTGAATCCATTAAGGCTTCGCTGAATGGAGCGAAAGAAACGAGGAATCTATTGAAAAATCCTGAAGAAAAAGAATCCGAAATCCCAAAAAGAGAAATCCCTTTGATGTTTATTGGACTCGCCTTGCTAATCGGTAGTTTTTACTGGCGATGGCTCTTTCATTTCTTTTTTATCATTCCGTCCCTGATCTTTTTTCTGCGAAGTATGGATGATTTTAAAAAAGGAAATAAGAAATCGATGTACTGGAATATGGTCTCATCTTTTTCGCCTTGATCTTTTTAGCAAATACCGATTGATGTTTAATTGATAGGATATACAGAGCATCTTCACGGGCGACTGCACAAGAGCGCCTAGCAACCGTCGTTTCAAGGCGCTCTATGTGTCGCTTCCCCCTAAAAAAGCCGATAATCAGGGGCTGTAACCTGTCGGAAACAGCCCCTAGATTCCTGTCCTTTTCTTAACGGGTGAACGAGTCGAACAACAGAAGACCGAGCAAATGGGAAGGCAGCCGAAACGGCTGCCTTTTGTCGTTATTTTTTGCTTTTGGCCACCGGAGCGTACACAGCCCCAGCCTGTCTAAGCTCGAAATACGGACAGATTCCTTGGCTTCGCCCTATCCCTATTTCAAGCCAAGACAGGAGCCGACAAAGCCCGTGTTCAGTCAAGGGGCACCAAACTTTTTTAGACCGGCTTCGCTAAAAAACTTTGGTGCTGGGACCCTTGACTGGTCGGCTATGGGGTGTGGCCGTCCTCCTTACCAAAAGGCAAAAAATAATCCCTTTTGGGACCATTCCCGCCCGGCGGACAAAACCAAAAAGGAGCGATACCCCATGAAACTCGAAAAAATCATTGAAATCACACGCATTAAACAAGAAGTGAAAGAAGTCGAAGAAACCTACAAAAGCGTCCTCCCCGAACGCATTCAGAGTTCCACAGATGCCATCAATTTTGCGAAAGCTCTCATAGGAGATGAGGACCGGGAGGTTTTCTTGGTCATCTGCTTGAACATCAAAAATGAAATCTCGGTGGTTCATCGTTGCCATATCGGAAGCTTGAACGCCAGCATCGTTCATCCACGCGACGTGTTCAAAGCTGCCATTTTGAATAACTCTGGAAGCATTTTAGTAGCGCATAATCATCCCTCCGGCGACTGCCAGTATTCCACTGAAGACTTAGCTGTCAGCAAGCGATTGATGGATGCCGGCGAACTGATTGGCATTGAAGTATTGGATTCACTGATTGTGAGCCAAAAAGACGGCGTTTCCTTGAGGGAACTTGGGGTAATCTAAAAACCCCGTCCCTACAGGCTTCTCAGACGAAATGAATCGTATCATCTATCGTCCAAGTAAAGATAAATCCCTCAGAAGGCAAATCTCAGACACGGGATTTGCCTTTTGTAAGGGAGATTCCGCAAACTTCATAGCTGCGCTGAAACAATAGCAAGGAAAAAGGAACCGATCGATGCCACCTGCTTTGCATCAATCAGTTCCTTTTGATTATTTGAATCAATCCACCAACTGAATGCCTACCAAGCTCTCAACCGGCAATCGCTGCCGTCCGGATTCGTCTTCATAAACCAGTTGCCCATTCCTCAAATCGATTTCTTGAATTACGCCAGTATGCGTAAAAAACGCGCCGTTTTTCCATGTCTTCAGTTGGACCTCACATCTTCGCCTCATGGCGATTTCCACTTCTTCCTGGATGGCTTGCAAATCGAACTCGGTTAATTCGGGTTTCGGCACCTGGTCCTGTTCCTCGTAAAATGCTTTGATTAACCGGACGTGTTCCGTCAGCAGCATCCCTTGCCATTTAATTAACCCTCGATCGCTGACAGCCCCTACTTGTTTTGTGTGTTTCGTTGTTTTCATGCTATCGCCTCCTTTCAATTAAAAAGAACATACGTTCTTATCATACCACTTTAGAAACGCTCTGAATCCTCCCTTTATAAATAAGCATACAAAAACCCATTCTCTTGAAGACCAAGAAAATGGGTTCTCGCTATTTTTCGGATCAAATCATTAAGTTTATTGCTGTTGGTGCAGAAAGAGTCTCTTATATTATCGACATCTTGCTTGTAGACCCTCCAAAGGTTGTTTGATGCCTACCGCAAAGTAATCCTCACCGTCATGCTCAATTCGTGTTCGTGCGTATATTTCTTGTGATTCATCCCAGATTTCAAGGGGACTGCCCGACGTAAAGTAATCTTCAGCGCCTTCGATTTCATAACGTCCGTCTGACCGTTTAATAACTCTTCCACTGGCTTGAATCGGTTTCTGAAGGTACTCAACCGAATAAATTAAGCTATACAGATGGTCTGCCACTTTCCGAATTTCTCGCTCTTCAAAGCGTTGTTCCGGATCTTCATGGTCGTGCTCAAACTCTTCTTCTTTTGATATCCCTTTTAAAGCAGGCAACGTAGCCGCCAACTTTTTCTTGGCCTCTTCTAATCTCAAGTAAATGCCCCCTCAATGTTTGTTGCAGTTTCTCGGATGAACAAGTTCTTTCTATTATATCGCATTTATACACTGAACTTTAAGCTATCTTTTTCATTCTTTACCTTTTGATTCGCGTTCTTCTATTTTTCTTTTTCGAAAAGTCGTTGTCAATACATCCATTCGCCTTGTGATTTCATTGTTCAGAATTTTTTCCAGTATCGTTAAAATAACCTCTAGCTCTCTCTCTGTAAATCCTCAATATAGCCGATTTTCTTCATATCGATCAAATCGAATCACTATTCCGGCACCTCTCTGTACTTTTTTAAGTAATTATTCTATATATTTAGATATGGAGTACACCAAAGTTCACTTTACTCCTCTATCTTTATGGATTCTCTTTTAAGAGTCATAGATAAAAGGGCAACAAAGTAGGCTTTAACCAGACTTACTTAGCCCTTTCTATTTATATAACTGCTAATTCTCCATCGTAATTTCAATCAGAACATTTAAATTACTAGCTATACTCGACACTTTTTTCACATTTAAAGTTTATTATCTAATAAATAAACTACTTATATGGGGGATAATAATGAAAATTGAAATCATTCAACCAATCGTGGAACGGAAAGAGATTTTAAAGAATTTATTGGAATTGTACCAATATGATTTTTCAGAGTTTGAATCTGAAGATGTAGATGAAAATGGATTGTTTGGCTATAAATATCTGGATTGTTATTGGAACGAACCAAACCACTATCCATTTTTATTTCAAGTGGACGGTAAGTATGCAGGATTTGCTTTGGTACGTAAGATAACTGTTGAAGATGCAAGTAATCCTTCTTATATGAAAATGTGTGAGTTTTTTGTAATGAGAAAATATCGAAAAGAAGGTGTTGGAAAACGAGCAGCCTTTCATATTTTCAATCTCTTTCAAGATACTTGGGAAGTGGCGGAACTTGAAACCAACCTTCCAGCTCAAAAGTTTTGGAGAGAGGTAATTTCTGAGTATACTAACAATAATTACTCGGAATTTTATCTAGACCAATGGCCTGGACCGATTCAAAGATTCTTCACAGTTTAGCTTATAAACACGCTTCAAATAATATAACCAGAAAAAACCCCCGACTGGTAGTCACTTTCTTAAAGTGTCTACCAATCGGGGGTCAGTTCAGTTTTTTAAAAGATAATTCTTCCTCAACTTCTAAAATTTAATTGTGTCACTCGATCTCTTAAAGCTCTTAAACTAAAACGTCGGGCTTGTTTTAAATACGCTTCAATAAAAAAAGGCCAAGGAAAAAATTCCATAGGCCTTTGCTTTAAAACAAAGGAATTTAAACAGAGAGCTGTTCTCTTATTAACCCCTTCAGGAAGCTTTTGGTTTAATCTCTTCCATGTACCTTCTTATGTCTTCCTCCGACATTTCACCGGTAATGATTTTTACGATATCTCCATCTGGATTGATCAACATGGTAGTAGGAAGTGGGCGAATGTTGTATGCCTCCATTACACTTTTATTTTTATCAATAACAATTGGGAAGGTTAAGTTTTTTTGTTCTGCATATTGTTTCACTTCATAGTCAGACTGAGCAATATTTACAGCCAATATTTGCACGCCTTGATCCTTGTAATTCTGGTATTGCTTTTCCATCAATGGAAACTCTTTCTCACATGGTTTGCACCAAGTTCCCCAAAAGTTTACAAAAACTCCTTGTCCTCTATACTCAGATAGTTGCTGGCGCTGCCCATTTAAGTCAGTTAAGGTGAAATCAGGTGCCTTGTCTCCTACCTGTAATACCTCACTTTGCTCTTTCGTTAGTGCATTATAAATCGTAAATATGATGGCACCCGTCATGACAAGCAAGATAACACTTCTCAAAATTAAACGTTGCTTTTTTCTTACAGCCATACGTTCCCCCCTCAGTACTAATCTTTCATCTTTACTAGACCCAAAACCATAGAAATTGTTAAACCTCACAGCAAAGACAGAATAACTTGAGATGCATATACAGATTAAGAACGAGATTCTCTAAATGCCAGTAATAGCATAGTTACCGTGATTAAAACAAAGGCAATCAATGCCAAGAATGGAATCGTGATGAAACCTGCCCAATTGATATATTCTGAGCTGCATGGAACCCCATTGACACAGGGCTTGAATCCACCAAACCCAGGAATTTTTTGTTCCAAGTAGTGCAGAACGGAAATACTCCCACCCAAAAGGGAGAGTGGCAAAACGTAACGAGGCGCTTTAGTGTCGTTTGTAAAGGTTGCAATGCCCAAAATCAGCACTAAGGGATACATGGCAATCCGTTGATACCAGCAAAGTTCGCACGGAATAAAACCTTGCACTTCACTGAAGTATAGGCTTCCCAGCATCGCTACTAGGGAAACAAACCACGCACTATAGAGTAGAATCCCCGTTTTTCCAGACTGTCCTTGTTCTTTCGCCATCACTCTGCACCTTCCAATTCTTGATCAATCAAGGCTTTGATCGCATCATAATCAAAGGGGTCTTCCAATTGTTGGCCGTTAACTGAAATAGTAGGTGTTTGAGAAACACCAGCTTCTTCCACTAGAGCTTCATCCTTTTGGAGCTGTTCTTGTTGTGACACTTGTTCGATGTCTTCCTTTAGACGAACCTGGTCAATCTCTGGAAATCCTGATGCTACTTCCATCAATTTTTCTGGAGTAATCCATGCGGCATCATGGTCTTCTACTGGTTGGGCATCATAAAGAGCTTTATGAAACTCCCAATAAATTTCTGGGCTCTGCTCATAAACCGACTCCGCAGCCAAAGAACCTAATACAGACTCATTTCCGTGAAAAAATACATTAATATAAGAAAACTTCACCTTTCCTGTTTCCACATAGTCCTCTACAAGCTGAGGATATACCATTTCTCCCCAAGCTTTACAAGATGGGCACTTAAAGTCACCGTATTCCACTACTGTCACTGGAGCATTGCCCTCACCTAAAGTGGGCTGTCCGGAAACATCCACTTGTGCTGTTTCTACAGCGGGTGCTTCCTCTTGATTCAGAAATACCACTATGACGGATACAATTACTGCTAATACAGCGGTTGCTAGGACGATCCATTTCATTTTAGATTGCTTCGATTTATTTCCCATTTTTATATCCTCTTTTCTACTTTTATTATCCAACGCTGAGCATTAAGCCTACATAAAAACTCAACACACAAAACAATCCCATCACCAATGTCAAATATACAGGGATTTTTTGCTTGAAACTATAAATGACAAGACTGCCAAAGGCTGTGCCGAGAAACAAAAATAAAACGCCAAGAATGCTCCACTCAAATTGCAGATGCATCGCAGTATCCATCGAACCAGTATGAAAATAAGCAAAAAGATTGGAAGCTCCATTCATTCTTATAAACGATTCGATTGAATGGGGAGGTTCTTGTTGCCCTAATACTGCAGTTGCCGACAATACAAGTAACAATACAACGCTTTCTGCTCTGGCCCAAGGCAATGGATTTACCTTTTTCCCTCTGCTTAATTTCGCTCTAATGAATACGCCATTGATGAAAGCAAAGAGTAATACTGGAAGAATTAATAAATGTTTCACTAAAATTGCTTGGCCATATGGCATTTGCCACGCATCCGTATAGTCTTTTAAATTCAACGCCAAAGTCATGATATATAATCCTGAAGCCGAAATGATAATTAAACATATGATAGCAAGTGGAGTGAACCATTTTATAAATGGGAGCCAGTTTTTAGAAGACACTGAAAACCAGCTAACAATAAGTAAAATACCTATCCAAACCGTTGCAGCTGTAAAGTGTAAAGTATGAAAAATAAATCCACTTCCATCTGTTAATGAAGCTGCATGGCTTCCCCATCCCAACGCGAGAAGGAGCAGAAAAGTAAAAACGAGGGAGACAACGATCAATACTTTGCTCTTAAAAACGGGAGTAACTGATACGAAAAAATAGAAAAAAAGAGAAGTTAAAACCGTTACTGACCACGCTTGCCCTACCTCGAATTCCCCGACTACATTTTGAACGGTCAATAAAAGACCGATATCTTCGTATAGAAATACTACAAGCCGAATGACGGGAGCTGTCGATAAAAAAGCAATGCCCAAGATGGAAATTTGTAGGACGCGTTTATTTATTACCAGATCCGGCTTTTTATTGGCTGGAACTAAGTGAATAAGCAACGAGCCAATTAAAAGCGAAAAACAGAGATATAGAAGCATTTCAGCTATGTATAGCCAGATCATTTAACTTTTTCGCCTCTCCAGCGCCCACATGAATGTACCAGCTGCGATTATCGCCAAAATAATAAAAATGATTATTACGGCATACGGAGGACTGGATGTTGTCGTTTCGCTAGTTTGCTGATCCGTTTCAAAGGTTTGTGTTTCTTTAGTTGGTACCTCTGAAAGGGAACCTGTAATTTGCTCTTCTGTATCCTCTGTTTTCTTCACCTCTCCTGTTTTTGCGGTAAAGCTTAAAATACCTTCAATTGGATGCCCATCCGCGCCGATTATTTTCCATTTCACAGTATAGTCCCCATCAGGCATGCTGCCCTTAGGATTCCCACTCATTGATTGTTCCAAGAGCTGAACATTGAAAGGAACTTCCTCGCCCTCTTGGTTTTCCACGGTAAAGTTGCTGCCTTTCTCCAAGGCGGTATTGAATTCAAGAACAATTTCATTAAGTTCTTCAGTCACTGTAGCTCCATCACTCGGCACACTTTTTTCGAGTGCAGTATGAGCAGAAACAGTAGTCGAACACATAAGCAGTATCAATACTGCCATTATCCATATTTTTTTCATTTGCTAAAAACCTCCAGAATGGGTTGTTTTTATTTAATAAGCCACTTTCCCTCTTATAAAGTCTACCAAGAATCTTTGAACATTTAAACAATCGTTTGAATATTAGAATTGACAAATCAACGAACTCTTTCTAAACTAATACTCAAACGAACATTTGAATGAGGTGTAAAAATGGAGGAAATCGAAATTAGTAAAAAGAATGATACATGCCAAACTTTCTGTTATGACGAAGAAGTGATTGGAAGGGTTCAACCTAAGATGGTCGGCATTCGTGGGGTGGAGTTAATCTTCAAAGCACTTTCTGATGCGACCCGACTGAAAATTGCTTATGCTTTGACACTGGAAAAAGAATTATGTGTTTGTGACGTGGCCAATATTCTAGGGACAACCACAGCTACTGCTTCGCACCATCTGCGCTATTTGCGTAATATGGGATTGGCAGATTATGAAAAACGCGGGAAATTGGTTTTTTATTCACTAGCTGATGATCATGTGCACCAGTTAGTCCGCATTGCTTGCGAGCATGCAGAGGAGGACCGATACAAATGAGCGAAACTCAGGACCAACACATTTACAAGCTCCAAAATCTATCCTGCACCAGCTGTGCCGCTAAGTTCGAAAAAAAACATCCGAGAAATTCCTACAGTTGAAGACGTGAAACTAAACTTTGGAGCTTCAAAAATCACCATCGCTGGACAAGCCTCAATTGAACAATTAGAGCAAGCCGGTTCTTTCGATGGCATCCTGGTATATCCTGAACACCAACGATTGCCTGAAACCAAAGAGCCGTTTTGGAAGCAACGAGCGAATCAAACCACCATGGTTTCTCTCTTCTTTTTGATTCTCGGCTATATATCATCACTTCAAATTGGCGAAGAAGAAGTTATTACTATCGGCCTTTTTGGTCTAGCGATTTTGACAGGCGGTCTCAGTCTTTTCAAGGAAGGGCTTAAAAATCTTATTAAGTTCCAATTCGATATGACAACGTTAATGACCATCGCGGTCATTGGAGCTGCAGTTATTGGCGAATGGGGAGAAGGTGCTGTCGTAGTCTTTTTGTTTGCAATCAGTGAAGCATTGGAAACCTACTCCATGGACAAAGCAAGAAACTCCATTCGTTCACTAATGGACATCGCACCTAATACAGCTACAATCAAACGTGGAACACAAGAGTTCGAAGTAGATGTAGAGGACATTCAGGTCGGTGACATCATGATCATTAAACCAGGACAAAAATTGGCAATGGACGGCGTTGTCGCAAAAGGGAATTCGTCAATTAATCAGGCAGCAATTACAGGCGAATCTTTGCCTGTCCATAAAAGTGCTGGAGATGAAGTATTTGCAGGCACACTCAATGAAGAGGGTGCATTGGAAGTCCGGATCACCAAGAGAACTGAAGAGACTACGATTGCAAAGATTATTCACTTAGTTGAGGAAGCCCAGGCAGAGCGTGCCCCTTCCCAGCAGTTCGTAGACAAGTTCGCAAAGTATTACACACCAGCTATATTAATTATCTCCCTTTTAGTCGCTGTCCTCCCCCCCTTACTTATAAATGGGGAATGGAACGAATGGATTTATCGCGGCTTAGCAGTTCTAGTTGTGGGGTGCCCTTGTGCTCTCGTCATTTCTACGCCTGTCGCTATTGTCACAGCAATCGGCAATGCTGCTAGAAATGGCGTATTGATTAAAGGGGGGATCCACTTAGAAGAAACTGGCCGTCTCAAAGTCATTGCTTTTGATAAAACGGGGACACTAACGCATGGAACTCCCGAAGTAACGAATATTGTTTCCCTGTCAACCATGACTGAAAAAGAAGTCCTTAAAACAGCTGCATCCATTGAAAACCTCTCTCAACATCCGCTGGCGGCTGCTGTTTTGCGAAAAGCGCAGAGCTCCAATATTATTTTAGCTGAAGTAGAGAACTTCCAGTCCATGACCGGCAAAGGCGCAAAAGCCGAAGTCGACGGCCAACTGTATTACATTGGCAGTCCTCATCTGTTTACAGCTGAATTAGAACGGTCACCTGAAATTTCAGCGGGTATTGAAGCGCTTCAAGCTGACGGCAAGACCGTAATGCTGTTAGGGTCCCACACTGGGATCAAAGGATATATAGCAGTAGAAGACCAGGTCAGATCCGCTAGCTCTACTATCATTCAAAAACTATACGATTTGGGCATTCAGAAAACGATTATGCTCACAGGTGATAATAAACTGGCAGCTACTTCAATCGGCAATAAACTTCATTTGACTGAAGTTAGATCAGATTTAATGCCCGAAGATAAATTAGATGCCATTAAATCTTTACGAAAACAGTTTGGCAAGGTTGCAATGATTGGCGATGGAGTAAACGATGCGCCGGCACTAGCAACTTCTACTGTCGGAATTGCCATGAGCGGGGCCGGGACTGACACAGCGTTAGAAACGGCAGATATCGCACTTATGGCAGATGATTTAGATAAACTCCCTTATACTATTGGGTTAAGCAGAAAAACTTTGAAAATCATCTTTCAAAACGTAGCTTTTGCTTTAGGGCTTAAATTGCTAGCCTTGCTGTTAATCATTCCTGGATGGTTAACACTATGGATGGCCATATTTGCTGATATGGGTGCCACATTGATTGTCGTATTGAATTCTCTGCGCCTCATGAAAACCAAATATTGAGCCAACCCCGCATAACCCGGATCGTTTTATCCTGGAATCCTAACTAATAAAAAGAGCCAGCCGTTCATTTATTGAACGGCTGGCTCTTTTGGATAGAAACATGGTGAAAAGATTTGCTTATCAAGAACCGATGTAGTTTCTTGGATCTACTGCATTTGAACTTGAACCATTCCAGATACCAATGTGAATTTCAAAATGAAGATGTGACCCTGTAGAACGGCCAGTACTTCCCATTCCGCCGATTCGTTGTCCCTGAGTCACTTTTTGTCCTTCAGATACGTTAAGCGCGCTCATATGGCCATATACAGTAGTGAACGTTTGTCCGTTGACGGAATGGGTGATAACTACCGCATTTCCTAATCCCCCCATAACACCTGCATGAGAAACATATCCATCTGCAGCAGCTGTTATTGCTGTACCGACACCATTTGCAATATCCATGCCTGAAGTAAACTCAGGTCCATCACCAATATCACGCCATCCAAAGTTAGATGTCACTCGTCCAGTAGTCGGCCGAATGAAGGGAGATCCTGACGATACAGCTGGGGTAGCCTGAGCTTCTGGCTCGCTTGCTAATACAGCCGATTCTGTAGATTTTGACGAACTTTCAACAGACTCCGCAGATTTTTCGGCTTTTTGTTCTTGCGCTTTTTGTGCTTGTACTTTTTGTGCTTGTGCTTTTTTCTTTGCTGCCTGCTCTGCTGCTGCTTTACGTTCCTGAGCTAACTTACGTTTTCGTTCTTCTTCAGCTTTTCTAGCTACTTCGGCTAGACGTTCTTGCTCTTTGGTAATTTGATTTTCTAAATCTGCTGATACATCAAGTGCTTCAGAACGTTGTTGCTCTAAATCGGATTTTTCTGCTGCCAATCGCTGCTGTTCTGCCTTCAAATCTTTTGCGAGACCATCTTGTTCAGCTTTTTGTCCATTGAGCTCATTTCTAAGTTTTTCAAGCTCTGCTCTACGCTCTTCTTGCTTAGCAAGCTTGGTTTCCACCTGGGCCTTTTGATTTGCCAATAATTCTTTATCTTCTTCTTGGGTACGCATGATTTCACGGTCGGCTTCAATTAACGTGTTAACAGCCGAAAATCGATCAATAAAATCAACAAAATCCTCAGCCCCAAGCAAAACATCTATATAATCAACGGATCCGCCACTCATTTGGATAGCTCGTGCCCGTTCTTTCAGTAATTCTGTTCGCTCATCAATTTTTTTCTTTAACTTAGCGATTGAATCTTTTAAATCCTTTATTTCCGCTGTCGTTTGTTCAATTTCGCCTTCGACAACTGCAACTTTTGATGTCGTTTCTTGAATTTGTTTATCCAAGCTTTGAATTTCTTCCATGATTTTTTCCAGAGCTGATTGATTCTTGGAAATTTCGTTTGCTTTATTATTAATTCCTTTGTTTAAATCATTCTGTTTTTGCTCTATTTCCTGTTTCTCTTGTTCGAGTTCACTCAATTTATCCGCATTTACTGTAGGCATTAAAATCGAGAATGCCAAAATAGAAGATAAACCTGTTACTAACCACTGCTTTCTCATTGTTACTTCCCCTCTCGTACTTTAACTCTTATTTCTTTATGTATAGGTCAGTACTACATCATTTAAAATTCGCGCTAAAATATATCGTTTTATAATCAGTTGTCTTCCAGGACTCACCAGTCATTTCAAAACACTTTATTATCCTAGAAACCCGATTTTAAAATCCAACTGTACCAGTGTATCATGGTGCTCTTTTACATTTGTTACAGGAACCTTGCAATTTCGTTTTTAATTCAAGGTTTTTCCCAGTGCAGAATCTCAGCTTTTTTATTCATTTTTTCTGTAAGTACCAATCGATGCTCCTAATTAGGAGATGGCGGAATCAAATAAAGATGCTTGGATATATGATATACCCAAGCATCTTTATCCATTCTAAAGCCGCTATGACCGTATTGAATTTTTAAGAAGGAATTATTTTTTAGCAGTGGCAGCCTTCTTTTTCTTTCTTCCTCGACGCCAAGCTAAAAACAAGAACGTTAAGAAGGAGATGTATAAGACTACTAACGCTGCGATATAGGCTTTATTGAAGCCTTTTTGTTCGATGATATTGAAAGCTTCTCCTAATTCTCTATCTAAAGTGATCCGGTAATTTCCCTCTTCATCCTGACGCGCAATATTGTTTTCGAATAATCCACGCAATTCCTTATCGTCGCCAACTACACTGGCTGGCAAAGTCAAACTTTGTGTAGAGGAAGAATTGTTAATTGCGATAATCCAGGTTTCTTCTTCGTTTGACCGCTTATATACAAACCAGCCGTCTTCCTCGTGCAATACTTCCATACTACCCGTCCGCAAGGCTGCTGATTGATTCCGAAGAGAAGTCAAGTTGGCTATATGGTCGATTAATTCCTCATCTACCCCTAAGTCCAAGATAGGGTGGGTATCAGGAGCTGTTTGCCCATTAACAGCAATTTCAGAACCATATTGTATGACAGGAATCCCTGGCATAGTTAATAATTGAAAGGTAAGCAACTTCCATCGTGTTGGCGGGAAGCCGCCTTCTTGGACTGTGTCCGCAGTGAACCGGGAAGTGAGGAGAGAATCAACTTGAATCAGCTTGCCCTCTGCTTCTTCCCAAGAACCGGAAAGCTCTGTTTCATTAGGGTTAAAACTCTTATAGCTATCTCTTAAAGCAGTCTCAATTCCTGGCATGACCACAGCATCAAGGCCGTCTTGAGGTGGTGTTACATCATCGCTTATTACATAGAGATCCCGAATGCTTTTTAGGCTTTCAGAAAATCGAGTGATAAAGGCTGGATCCAAGCTATCTGCCTTTTTTATTCGAATACCGTCAATCGCATATTTTTCGATGAAGCCTTCAAATTGTCCAATTAATTGATCTTGTACTTCACGATTAGCGGTCTCCAGAGCGACGGTTCCATTTTCATTTTCAACAAACCATTCAGGATGGCTTTCCCGCCATACATGTTGTTCACTCAATTCCTGAGTCGGCAGATCAATCATTACCTTTAAATCCAGTTCATGGGCTTTGTTTATAACTTCCTCCCATTCCTCCTGGGTACCAAAACGCGACTCTAACTCATCGTAATCCACTACGGCTGTCCCATCATAGGAAGTCGCAGAGAAGACAGGCCCAACGGAAATCATAGTAAACCCCATATCTTTTATGTACTGCATTTCGCTGGTCAGTCCTGCAAAATCTCCCCCGCTAAATGAATTAGGGTCTAGGGAATTCACATTGATATCATTTTGAATTCCCTTATTAAAGAATCGATCCACCAATAGGTCATAAATAATTTCATCTTGCAATTCATTATTCTCTGAAGCTTCTATCGGCCTTGCTAAATTGAATAGTAAAAATCCCACCAACAGGATTGAAACCCATCTCTTTTTCACACAGTTTTCCTCCTCAAAAATACCAAACTCGTTTTCAGATTCGGTTCAGTGTAACAAATATCAATTTTCTCTTCTATATAAAATTAAATACTTCATAAACTCTGCTTAAAGTTTTATCGATCCTGTGAATATTTAAGCATACCCGGATAAAGCTTCAGTAGGTTAAACTATTAGTAAACTTTATTCTGTAATTAAGGAGTCAATAGGTATTGATTTTCTCTAATCATGTATTACAGTTAAACAGGATATTAACAATGTTCCAAAAATGAACTACCGCAATTTCACTAATCCTAAGGAGGAATATCATGCTCTCTTCAAATAAAAAGCCACAAGATAAATCGACAACTTTTGGATTTCTATTTTACTTTGTGGCCTTGCTCGGCTGGTCTATTTATGATTTTTTTGTCACGGGTACTACTGGATGGCAAGTACCGATTCTATTTCTTGGGTTTGCCATCTATCTGTGGACAAAAGTATTTTATCAGCAACGAAAAATAAAAGAGACAGTAAAAGAGTCCGAGCTGAAACTCAAGTGAATGATAAGGGGACAATAAAAAAGAGCGACGGGCTTTCCGTCGCTCTTTTTTATCAAAATATTTTTGAACACTCTATTCCAGACACTTTCAAATGAATCCTCTGCGAAAGCTAACGGGAGTCTTCTAAATCCTTCAAATCCCCGTGAATGGACTCTATATGGGGATGGTCTTGTGATTCCAATTGAATTGTTATGTGGGTAATTTGTTGTTTTATCATTGCAGCCTCTATCTCTCTCAATATGAGTTGGCTTTCTTCGAAAGAAAGGCCATTCTCTATCACCACATGGCCCGATAATGCATTTTTTCCGCTAGTGATGCTCCAGACATGCAAATCGTGTATATTATTTACTCCTGGGATTTTTTCAATCGTATCTGTTATGCGATCGATACTTACATCTGTGGGGGTTCCTTCCATCAATACATGAATGGCTTCCTTTGTAACACGCCAACCACTTATTAAAACAAGTATGGCTACAACGACACTAGCTAAAGGATCGGCCCATGCCCAGCCGAAAAAGATTATTAGCAATGCGGCTGTTATGGCTCCTACAGAACCCAACAAATCACTCAGTACGTGTAGGAAGGCGGCCCGAAGATTCAAATTGTCCTTAGTATCTCCGCCTCTGGTCAAAATCCAGGCAACCAATATATTTACTAATAGACCGATAATGGCAATAATCAACATGCCTGTTGTAGCGACTTCTGGCGGATCAGAAAACCGATGGTAGGCCTCGTAAAAAATGTAAAGTGAGATTAATACTAATGTTACTCCATTGAAGACGGCAGCTAAGATTTCGAACCTCTTGTAACCATAGGTCTTAGCTTGATCCGCTGCCTTTTCCCCAATTGTAAAAGCTAAAAACCCAATACCTAAGGAAATCGAATCGCTTAACATATGTCCAGCATCCGCAATCAATGCCAGGCTATTTGTCAGAAAGCCGCCAATCGCTTCTACGACCATATAAACCGTAATAATCAAAAAAGAAATTAATAAAGTTTTTTTATTGCGTCCATGTGCGTGGTCATGGTCACTCCCCATTTACGATACCTCCCTTATTGGATATCTTTGCAAAAGTAAAATTGATCAACTGGTTATTCACATAATAGGATCTTGGCAATCACTGAGTTTTCCAATCCATTTCAATTGTGGAATGAATGATGTGAAGATCCGAAATTGTACTCCGGACCTTTTCCTTAGTTGCAGTTGATTCTGCCAAATTTTCTCCAGTGACCGAGAGGCACACATTCATTGCGTGCTCCTCCCCATCAATTGACCATATATGCAGATCCTTTACTGAAAGTACCCCAGGAATTTTCTCAATTCTTGAATGGACTTCATCCAAATTGATGTCCTGAGGTACACCTTCAAGCAAAATCTTCATGGTTTTCGATAAATTCCGAAAAACATTGAACAGTATAAATAAAGCAATGGCAATCGATAAAATGGGATCAAGTATATGGATGTCTTTGAACAACAAAACAATACCTACTATTAGTACGGCCACCCAACCTAGGACGTCTTCTAATAGATGCCAAGTAAGCACGCCTTCATTTACTGACTTGCCTTTATGTAGCCTGTATGCCGCAAATCCATTTAACAACACACCTGCAACTGCAAACCAAACCATTCCTTGGGCATTGGAGTGCTCGGGGTTGAATAGAAGAGGTATGGCTTGAAAGAAAATATAAACAGAACCCGCAATTAAAATGAGTGCATTAATCAAAGCTCCCAGCAGCGAAAAACGCTTGTAACCGAAACTGAACTTTTGGTCTCCTTCCTTCTTCGAGAATTTTTGCAGAAACCAAGAAAGCCCCAATGCTGTTGCATCCCCCAAGTCATGTACGGCATCAGACATAATAGCCACGCTATTAATTAAGAAGCCCCCAATGAATTCGCCTATAGAAAAAAGCAAGTTGATGAAAAAAGCCAATTTGATATTTTTTTCATCCTTATGAGCTGTTGCCATCTGTTATCCTCCTCTCTCAGTACATTTAAATAAAAATGACGTACAAATTTTGATTCTTACTCTTGCTTAATTAACTAACTCCATTTTGCTGAGTAGTCACTATATTCCCCAAAGCTCATGAAATACACCTTGGTATATGATGTGTGCAATTCCACAATTACTTATGACGAAGAATTTCGGCCAGCAGGAAATTATGTAAGATTTAAAGAATGTGACAGAGAAAAAGGAATTTCATACTCCTTTTCATCTGTTCTATACTTGCCTATGCCAAATATTGACATCCTAACTAGGAGGTAGAGAGAGTGAACAATACATGGAACAAAATAATGTATAGAATTTGGTCGCCTATCTATGACCAGATCTTCAACACTGGGCCTTTCTTAGAAGCGAGGAAGAAAGTTTTCCAAGATGTTAAGTTTGAAAAACACTCAAATCTATTATTTGTAGGAGTGGGGACAGGGGCCGATTTGGAATTATTCAATCCTCAACACTTTACTATTACCGCTATTGACTTATCTCCCGACATGTTAGAAAAAGCTCGCAAAAAATATCCGGAGTCTGCTATTAATTTTTTAGAAATGGATGCTCAAAAATTGAATTTTGACGACAATCAGTTTGATTTTGTCATTGCCAGCCTGATACTTTCTGTTGTACCTGATCCGAATACTTGTTTGAGAGAAATGGCACGCGTCCTCAAAAATAGTGGGGAACTCATTATTTTTGATAAGTTTTCTTCAACTGAAACAAGCTCTTCAATTCAACGAAGACTAGTTAGGCCTTTCGTAAAACTACTTGGGACCGATATTGCCTTGAGTTTCAAAGCTTTGTTCGAAGAAAACAAACGGTATCTGAAGCTCATAGACAAAAGCCCTGTCATGTTTAACGGTTTTTATACTAAAATTCGCCTCCGAAAAGAATAAAAACTTTAGTAGATTGTCTTTGACTTACTCAAAACCTTCTCAAAAATCTAGTTGGATTTCCTACTTAAACTAAGAAAGGACAGTGTCAATGCGATTCCCTCTCTTTTTAGTAGTTCTATGGGCATCAGTGATTTTAGCGGTTATGTCCACAAGCGATGCATATGCTTTTTTAGTTGATCAAGTCGTAGAGTATCAGATAAACTTGCAGCCTAACTTTCTTGAATTACTGAAATTTAGTGACGTTGCTTTCAATGATGCTTTTTACTTAGCACAAAAAACTGGCCATTTGTTATCCTTTGGGATTCTGTATATTTTAATGTTCATTTGGCTAAAGCAAACTTTCTATTCTTGGTTTTTATGCACATCGTTTGCCTTTTTCTCAGAAGTTTTTCAGTTGTTTTTCGATAGAAATGGTAGGCTCTTTGATGTGGGCATCGATTTAATTGGTATTTTTCTAGCCCATCAACTGATTATCAGAGTTCTCAACTTTAAAAATGAATTCAGTAAAAATAACTAGGAGACGATGCTTTTCTAGCTAACCGCAACAATCCGTACTGAGAAGAATAAAACAAGTCTCAAGTTCTCCATAGCCCAATAATGCCTTTTCTACGGTATATAATCTGATGGCATTCAAGAATTTTTAATATCTTAGTAAGTCGATAAGTCGACAAATTCAAATCCTTCTCTACCTCTTTAGTATTTTTGACTAGCACTCCGCAGGAAGTAGAATTCCTCAAAAAATACGTTATAAATCTAAGTCCACTTCTCAGTGTTTCTTTCTTCTCTTCTGCTAAGCATTTTCTGACTTCTTTTATGACCTTAGTCTCTGAATTCGAAAAAGAACACTCATTTTTACTTTTCACTAATAAATCTCCTCACTTTTATATCTCGAAACTAAAAAACCAATAGATTAAGCCATTACATTAATAGGATATGCTAACATCCACAAACTTATTTACATTTAGTGCAGTTAATTTATTAATCCCCTCCGCATGAAAATTTAAATGACGAATAGCGAGGATTGGGTCAAGGAAACGAAAATAATACATGCTATACTTGTCTGACTCCTGTCTTCGTTAACTTCTATATTTCCAGTCAACTGTTCCATGGCATAGGTAATTACTTATTAGACAGTATAAATAGTTTTAGGACTTCAAGTTAATTATGTAAACACCCGATATACAAGCTTCAACTGTTAGTTGGCCATAAGCAACATACGTAATTTGGGAGCTCAGTAATAAGCAAATCATATACAATAATATATCTATTGAAAAGGAAAGAATACACGATTCTTCTTACAAATGGATTATAGAGAATACATTCAACATTATTCCAAGCCAAAGAGTTTTTCAGTAACCCATTCATAAAGTTACACTAACTCTGAATGACTATATCACCAAATAACTCGCTGCTTTATAAATCAAGTTACCATACAGGTTTTCAAAAGAAGCTGATATGTAAAGCTCATGAAGAAGTGAGCTTTACTCAGCTTTTTTTATTGCATTTAATTAACTGAACCCACCTTTTTTTGCTCGAAACAAAACATAGCATCAAGTTTTTCGAAATACATTTTTCATAGGAGGAAAATTGATATGATGGAGTTGTTTAAAGGTCTAGATCCAGTTGTTCAAGCATTTATTGGTACATTATTCACATGGGGCATGACGGCACTGGGCGCAGCGTTAGTATTTACTACAAAAGGCGTCAATCAACGTTTCATGGATAGCATGCTCGGGTTTGCTGGAGGGGTAATGATTGCAGCAAGTTATTGGTCGCTTCTTGCTCCTGCCATTGATATGGGAGAAGGTGGCTCTTTACCAGCTTGGATGCCTGCGGCCATCGGCTTTTTACTGGGCGGCATATTTTTATGGTCAGTAGATAAAATCCTCCCTCACCTTCATCCAAATGCATCCTTAGAAAAGTCTGAGGGATTCCACTCAGCTAAAAGAAAGAAGAGCTCTTTGCTTGTTTTCGCCATTACACTACACAACATTCCCGAAGGGCTAGCAATCGGCGTGGCATTCGGAGCTGTGGCTGCTGGATTTCCGTCGGCCTCTCTAGCAGGTGCAATTGCTTTGGCAATCGGCATCGGTATCCAGAACTTCCCGGAAGGCCTAGCTGTCTCCATGCCTCTTCGACGCGATGGATTTTCGCGGCGAAAAAGCTTTCTTTACGGTCAATTCTCTGGGATGGTTGAACCGGTCGCCGCCATCATCGGTGCGCTGGCAGTGGTGTTTATAGAACCCTTACTGCCTTATGCATTGAGCTTTGCAGCAGGTGCAATGATTTTTGTAGTCGTTGAAGAAGTAATTCCAAGTTCCCAAGAAAAAGGGAATTCAGACTTGGCTTCGATGAGTTTAATGGTTGGGTTTACAATCATGATGATTCTTGATGTCGCCCTCGGCTAATTTCAAGTAAGCTCCGAACCTAGGCCTGTGAAACGGATATTATATTTAGCTTTCTCCTATACTTGCTCTCCTTAGAGAAAGCAACAACTGGGAAACGAGTGCTAGAATGGGCAATTCGATCAACGGGCCGATAACCAAGGCCAAGGCGATTAGAGGCTGGTCCGGAAAGGCGACAACTGCAATGGCCAGTGAGACAGGCGAATTACGTGCGATAGTCGTCAGGCTTAAGCTCACCGTATCTTCATAGGAAAACTTCAGGGCTTTCCCTGCTGTTTGCACCAAAATAAAATTAATAATAAAGAACAATAAAACAGGTAGCAGCAAGATGGAAATGATTTCAAGATTATTAAGTAGGTACTTCCCTTGAGAAGCAAATATCGCCATAATCGCCAAAGATAAAAAGAAAATCTGTGCGGTAGCGAAAAAAGAGACGAGTTTCTCATTCAAGAAGGCTTTTCTCTTCCGCAAGGCATAACGCGTCAAATGTGCTAGCGCAAACGGAATAGCCAGTACGAGGACAATGCTTTTGCCGATAGTCGACAATGGAATCGGCTCAATTGTGCCAGCGAAAATGAATAGGTAAACCGGCAACAGCACGACCTGCAGAATCAAATTAATCGGCAAAACGGACGTGGACAAGGGCACATTCCCTTTGGCAATGGAAGTGAACATGAGGTACCAGTCTGTACAAGGCGTTACCATCAGCATGATAAATCCAATCCACAGGGCTGGATGATCTGCAAGGAAGATCGCCCCAAGTCCCCAGGCCACTAAAGGTGTCCAGACAAAATTGATAAGCATACTGACAGTGAAAAACTTGCGATTTTCAAAAGCATCCTTCAGGTACTGCAATGGAATGGTTAAAAATAATCCATAGAGCATCAGCAATAAAAATGGCACGATGAAGGATTCGGCGTATTGCTCAAAAAAGTGGATCTGGCCAAATAAAAGGCCGAGTCCAACTGCGCTTAGAATAATGACGGTTTGAAATTTCTCTAATATGTTCATAACGACACTCCTTCTATAAAAGAGAGAAAGTGTGCGCGACTTACTCTTCTCTATCAGGGTAACGGAAGTGGTATCCGATTGCTTTGTTAATTTTGATTGTGAATCCGAACGGAGGAGAAAACCCTGAAAAGCTATTGGTGGCAATTAAATTCTAGCAATAACAAAGGGTATGACGCAGAATTCTATTACGCCCTCTCTACAACCAAAACTATATTCCGACCCTCTTGTCCTTCCCGTACCTCAACCCCTAAAACGTGTCGATCTTTTCCACAGTGGCAGAGGTCATTCCTCAAGAGCGAACTGATCTAATAGTGTAAACACAGTTTCTTCTATCCTAAATTAGCTGTTTCACATCATTCATAAAAGACAAATTCTCAAAATAAAGGGAAAGAAGAATGCAGTTAGCAACCTCTTCTTTCCCTTTCTATTAATGTAGCTACCGATAATCCGGCATTATGTAAACGTATGGATATTAAAAATTTTTTAACTTCCTATTTTTGGTGAAACGGATATTTTCAATCATTTTGTTTTATTATGGTTAGTAACAATATTAAACAAGACTATTCAATAGAATCTAAGGAGGTTACTTGATGCACATATGGGCTAAGGAAGTCGAGGATGATTATAAGTTACCAAAAACTTCAGAAGTAGAGATTGAAAAAACAGAAAAACAACTAGATATGGAATTTCCAGCTTCTTATAAAGAGATTCTTTTAGAACAAAATGGCGGTGCTATACAGTACAATTCAGTGAAGAAGAAAAGTCATCTTGAAACCAATGCGTACATTGAGATTAATCACATATATGGTTGTGGTCAAGGTGGTATTTTAGATTCAGATTATCTCATTAATGAATGGGATCTTCCGAAAAATATTCTTATTTTCAGCGGAGATGGGAATAGCTTTTTTGCTCTTGATTACAGAAAGGATTCAGTAAACCCTTCGGTGATTTATTTGGAACCAGAAACTGAAGAAATTATTGAAGTAGCCCATACATTTGATAATTTCTTAAATAACCTTTCAAAAGAAGAAGTGTTTTTCGAAAATAACGAAAACGACGAAGATTGGGGTACTTCTGAAGAAGCAGCTGAAACGATCTTTTCGGGAAATGATATTCTATTAATCGAAGAGACTTTATTAAATCTTCAATATCCAGAAAACCATAAATGGTATTTCGAACAGCTCTTGAAATGCGCTACTCATTCAGAGGTACTAATTAGGGAAACTGTTACTAATATCTTAAATAACAATCTTGAAATTTACATTATTGAGTCGGATAAAAACTTACATTTTTTACTTGAAGAAATAATCGAGAAATTAATCGCAGACAAGAACGAAAGCATAAGCTCAGAAGCCAGGGAAATAAGAAAAAGAATAAAGTATAAAGTATAAAGTATAAACACTTTTGAGAAAAAGGTATCCTATTTCCAATGTGTACTCCTTCTCTCAAGGATTCTCAGTGCTTGTAGGAGAATGTCCGGTAAATTTGCTAAGTAGCAGGAGATTAAATGAATACTACACTAAAAAAAGACTTCTTCTAAACAGAGGAAGTCTTTTTTAAGTATTCTTCAATACCGAAAAAGGACAACCTCTAGTTTAGCTTCTCCACTTCCGATAAGGGGTCATATGTAAACTGGATAAGTGTTGACGTTATCAATACTTAAATTAAAGTCCCCAGCTTTCTTTTAGCAGCCGAATTCCCTCTTCGATTTCAAGTTCGGATAACCCGCCAAAACCCAGCAGCACTTCCGGTTCCGTTCTTTCCCTTTCGCCTCCGTAATACACCGAAGTCGGATAGACTTTCACCCCGTTCCGGCTGGCGCTTGCGATCAACTCGTTTTCGGACATGCCATTCTGGACGTTCAGGATGATATGCAACCCTGACTTCTCGCCGATGATTGTTACGCATTCGCCCAAATCTTCCTGTATTGCTGCCAGCAGCCGAGCCTGCTTTTTCCGGTATAAAGTCCGCATTTTATTCAAATGTGTGGCCCAATGTCCGTTGCTCATGAAGCGGAACAGCGTGTCTTGATGAAGACGGGATACCGTTTGCTTATACAAGGAAAAATTCGTGCGGTATTTCTCAAGTAAGCTTGACGGCAAAACAAGGTAGCTGATTCGAATCGAGGGGATCAACGATTTCGAGAACGTGCCCATGTAAATGACACGGCCATTGGAATCAAGCCCGTGCAGCGATGGAATCGGTTTTCCTTTGTAGCGATATTCACTGTCGTAATCATCTTCGACAATATAGTTATGTTGTTCTCCAGCCCAGTTCAACAATTCCATCCGGCGAGAAATCGGCATAACCATGCCATAAGGAAATTGATGGGACGGTGTGACAAAGACTACTTCGGCTTTACTGCTCGCCAACTCTTTCACTGATAGGCCCTCTTCTTCAACCGGAATCAACTCGACATCAACGCCTTGATCTTGTAAAGCGACCCTAGTCCGGTGGAACCCTGGAGACTCCAGCGCATATGTCTTCTCTCTTCCGATGACCATACACAACAAGCCAGTCAGCACTTGCGTACCGGCTCCGAGCAGAATTTGATCTGCAGAACACCGAACCCCTCTTGATTGGAACAGATACTGGGCGATTTGTTCCCGGAGACACGGCTCCCCTTGGGGATTTCCGTTGTAAAAAAGTTCACTTCCGTCCAAATAAAGACTCTTCACCGACAATTTTCGCCAGACTGAATAAGGGAACTGCTGCAAGTCTACGTGGCCGGAATTGAAATCAATTTTGTATTGTAGGTTCTTCTCTTTCTTAGCGGTTTGAGAAGAAGGCACAGAATCGCCAATCAGCTCTTCTACCTCCTGTACGTAAAAGCCTTTCCGCTGTTCACTTCGGACATAGCCTTCTGCCACTAATTGGTTGAAGGCAGCTTGGATCGTGTTTACACTCACTCCTAGATGAATCGCCAAGTTTCTTTTAGAAGGCAGCTTTTCTCCAGCCGGTATGTTGCCTGCACCCATCTCCTGTTTTAAGAAAGACGCTAATTGGAGGTATAAAGGATTCTCTTTTTCACTTTTGAAATCAAGGGTAATTTCAAGCATGCATATGCCTCCAATATATTCTGGTTCTTTTATTTTTCTGTAATCTGATACTTTTGATTATACCAGTTTGCTAATAAGATAGGATTTAAAGGAGGGAAAAAAATGAACCCATTATCGCTTTCAATCAAAGAGTTGATGACGGAGGACGACTGGCGCAAAGCCTTTCCGGTCATGAACCAACTGCGAACGCACCTGACGGAAAATCTCTATCTGGAGCTAGTAAGAGACGCCCGAAAAACGGATGGCTACCGAATGGCCGCAATATTTGAGGAAGAACAGCTTGTCGCGGTCATTGGCTTTAAGCCAATGATCACTCTATATTATGGAAGATTTATTTGGGTCTGTGATTTAGTCACCGATCAGGCACGACGCTCAAAAGGATACGGTGAAAAATTGCTTGCCCATGTACACCAATGGGCGAAGGAGAACCAGTATGAAAGCGTCGCTTTGTCTTCCGGCTTGCAACGGACTGATGCTCATCGCTTTTATGAGCAGAAAATGGATTATGAGAAAGTGAGCTATGTTTTTAAAGCCCCTTTACACTAATTCTTTTACTCAATACTAGGGACTAGAGAAAAGGAATGGAATTGATTCATCCTCTTTCCGGTTCATCCCGTATCTTGAGGGTAGTACCTCTTCAATGAGATTTTACTTCGACGAACATCTCTTAAATACAAAAGGACAAATGGGAGAGAAAAATCCATTTGTCTTTTTATCGTTTTTACCAAGATCTAGCCTCAGCCTGCTTGCGCCTATCAATTCACTTCCGATAAATTGATGATATGTAAACTGGAATAGAGGACTAAAAATCTTCTCGAAATACAAATCTTTCTAGTAATTAAAGAAACAAAAAATAGTCATCGACTAATATCGATGACTATTTCAAGTTCCTTATATCAATTCCAAATTCTTATTACTTAGGATGTACTGAATATCTGCTGTATTTCGGATAAAGAACTCATCATGGGAAACAAATACGACGGTGCCTTGATAGGCCTTTACAAAATGCTCTAGTGCTTCGATCGCTTTAATATCCAAAAAGTTAGTCGGTTCATCCAATAACAAGATATTATAAGAACCTAGAAAGAGTAAACAAAGCTGCAGTCGGATGGCTTCTCCCCCACTTAAATCTTTCACCTGTTTAAGCAAGTCTGTATCCACAAACTGCATCGAATGAAGGACGCTCCTTAAAAAACTATCCTCATGTTCCGAACGATTTTTGATGTAATGGAAGACAGTCTCATCACCGCTGAACTGATAACTCATTTGCTGAAAATACCCGATCTTTGCTTTAGGAGAAATGGTCAATTGCTCATCCTTTCTCGCAATTCGTTGAAGCAATGTACTTTTACCACTCCCATTCACACCTGAAATCGCAATCTTTTTACCAAGCGGAAGTTGGAAGTTCACTTCTTCCAATAATATATTATCTCCAGCATATAAAGTGAAACGATTGGCCATGATTGGAAATTTATTGTGCAGCTCCAGTGCTTTCTGATGTGGAAAAACAATCGGCTTCTCAACTTGAACCGCACTCACTTCCTCAAGCTTCTCCATTCGCTGCTCGATTGCCTTGGCCGCACGATGTACCGCTTTCTGGCTTGTGCCTTTGGATTTTGTCTCAAACATTCGATTTGCCATGGCCTTTGATTCCTTCTTCGAATATTTTCCGGCTTGGGCAACCTTCTCTGCTTTCTTCATCTTTTCTTTTGCAGCTTTTTCCAGTCGGTTCTTTTCTTTTAAGAACTGTTCGTGAGCTTGATTTTGTTGTTCCCATTCCAACCTTTTTTGATTCATGTAGTCGCTATAATTTCCCGAATACACATGCACTTGCCCATCCTGGACTTCCCAGATCTTTGTCACAAGTTCATCCAACACGGCCCGGTCATGGCTGATGATCACCAAAGCACCATAGTAATAGCGAAGTTCTTCGAGCAAATACGAAATGCCCTGCTTATCCATATGAGTGGTTGGCTCATCCAGCAATAACGCTTCATAATAATGACTCATTAGCTGAGCGAGCTTTAATTTCGTCTGTTCTCCACCACTTAGTGACTCTAGATTTTGTGGTACCGCTAATCGGCTAAGCAATGCTGGATCATTACCGGCCTCTTCTTTTTTAGGAGTCTCCAGCTGTTTAAAGTATCCTGGCTCAACGTAACTCTTCACTTGCCCCACTGTTGGCTGGATTTCTTTCGCTAATAATTTCAGTAATGTGCTTTTTCCTGCACCGTTTTTCCCCACAATGCCAACGCGGTCAAACTGGTGGATAGCAAGATCTTCAATTCGCAAGATTTCTTTATCTAAATAGGACACTTCAATATTTTTTAATTCAAAACAAAGTTTTTCCAT
>NZ_CP096991.1:1050000-3324461 GCF_051096385.1 Planococcus sp. 11815 | reverse complement strand
TAGCGTATCTCCTTTATATGTAAAGATTTTTTACAGTATACCATACACAAAACCACAGCCTGTGGATAAGATCTATAAACAGGCTTGGGGAAAACTATCCACACCTTACCCACAATATGTGGATAACTATTTCGGGATAGAAATTGTTAACAAGTGAAAACAAAACAATGTTATCAAAAAACGATAGACATTACAAGCATTTCTTTCACTTATCCACATGGCGGCGTTTGTGCACATTTTTGATATCCACAGGCAGTTCTTATGTGAAAAACCTGTCGATAAGGCATGTGGATAAATCAAATTCGCAAAAAATGAGGTCACAGGAAGTTAACTGTAGATCCTCCCCGATTGTGTATAACTTTCCTTTTTGGATTGTCTGGCGGATCTCTTGCATTTAAAAGAAATGATTGACACGGACAAGCTAGCGCCCTTATAATAGTCGAGACTGTCTTTAGAAAATAGTTAACTTTTATATAGGAGGTGTAAGGTCATGACATTGCGCACATACCAACCAAATAAACGCAAACACAGCAAAGTGCACGGCTTCAGAGCACGCATGAGCACAAAGAACGGACGTCGCGTTATCGCTGCCCGTCGCCGTAAAGGAAGAAAAGTACTATCAGCTTAAAGTCCACTGACCGCATCAGTGGTCTTTTTTTCTTTTTCGCCGAATTTGAGCGAAAATGCGTCAAAATAAGCAAGTAGCAGGTGAAAGAATGAATAAGCAGCAGCGGATCAAGAAGAATACGGAGTTTCAGCGCGTTTTCAAAAAAGGAAAATCATTTGCGAATCGGCAATTCATCGTCTATTTGCTGAAAGGCGAGCAGGACGAATTTCGCCTGGGCCTGTCTGTCAGCAAGAAAGTCGGCAATGCGGTCGCTAGAAACCGCGTCAAGCGCTATATCCGCCAAGCCTTCTTGGAATTGAAGGATGATCTCCTGCCAAACGCGGATTACATTATCATCGCCCGACCACAGGCGGCCAATTTAGATTTTCACGAAAGCAAGAAAAGCCTGGAGCATGTGCTGAAGATTGCACGCGCTTTGCCGAAGAAGTAGATACCGGATCGATCCGGATGTTACTATAGGAAGTAATTGAATAGAGTTTGGAGGAAGCAAAGTGAAGAAGAGAACAGGATTGCTCTTCGCCTTGGTGGCTGTTGCCCTCTTATTGTCGGGCTGTATGGAGTTTGACCAGCCGATCAGCGACCAAAGCGAAGGGTTTTGGAATGAGTTTGTCGTTTGGCCGTTAGTATCGATCATCGTATTCTTTAAGGATTTCTTAGGTACTTATGGATTCGGGATTATCGCAGTAACGATTCTCATCCGTTTGGCTTTATTGCCATTGATGATCAAGCAGACGAAAAGTTCGAAACGCATGCAGGAAATCCAGCCTGAGCTGGCTAAGTTAAAAGAGAAGTATAAATCGAAAGACGCCGTCACCCAGCAGAAATACCAGCAGGAAATGATGGCAATGTTCCAGGAAAAAGGCGTCAACCCGATGGCCGGCTGTTTGCCGATCGTCATCCAGATGCCGATTCTGATCGGTTTCTATCACGCGATCAGCCGCATGAATGCAACGCCTGAAATCGATCTTGGCACATTTTTGATTTTCCCGCTGGCAGAACCAAGCATTATCCTGGCCGTTACAGCCGGTGTCATGCAATTGATCGTTCTGCGCACGGGCCCTGCGATGGACAACCCGCAAATGAAGGCGATGATGTATTTCATGCCGGTCATGATTGCCGGGTTCGGGATCATCTTGCCATCCGCATTGACGCTTTACTGGGTAATCGGGAACATCATCTCGCTGATCCAAAACATGTTCATTTACCGTCCATGGGAAAAGAAAGAAGTGCAACAGCCTGTTAAAACGAAAACAGGAGGGGCTAAAAAGTGAAGCATCTTACACAAACGGGGAAAACGGTTGAACAAGCGATTGAAAATGCGTTGGAAAAACTGAAGAAATCACGGAATGAAGTGACGGTCCGCGTTATCGAAGAAGGAAAAAAGGGGTTTTTCGGATTCGGTGCTAAAGATGCGGAAGTTGAAGTCACAGTGATGGAATCGGGGCAGCCAGAAACTGAAAAGGCGCCGCAACAGACGGAAAAAACGCCGGAAGCGGATAACGCCAAACCTTCTGAACAAGAGATTGCGGCAGAGATGCCGTCAGCTCCAGTAGAAGAGGGAGAAGAACCGGATTTCGGTGGATCTGCTGCAGAACCTGCAATGAAACCATCGAATGACAAAGCGATTGAAGAAACGAAAACCTATCTAAGAGATGTTGCAAAAGGCATGAAGATCGACGATTTGACCGTTGCGCATGAAAAACAAGGCAAAACGGTGCGTTTTAAATTGGAAAGCGAAAAAGTGGCGATGCTCATCGGCAAAAGAGGGCAGACCTTGAATTCGCTTCAGCAATTGGCGCAATTGGTGGCGAATCGCCACGCTGAACAATTCATGATTGTCGAGTTGGATGCCGAAAATTACCGGAAACGCCGCCAGGAAACATTGGAACAATTGGCGGATCGGATGGCGGACAAAGCGATCCGCACTGGAAACCGTGTCCAGTTCGAACCGATGCCGTCCTATGAGCGGAAAGTTATCCATCAGGCGCTGTCGCGTCGGCTGGATATCGACACGTATTCGGAAGGAAAAGATCCGAACCGCTATTTGGTCATCGAACCGCATAAATAATAGAAGAAAATGCCCGTTGGCGTCATTTATATGACGCCAGCGGGCATTTTTTATGGAAAGAACAGAGAAGCAGCAATTCCACGATTGTATATTTATGCATATCATATTTGCGAGTGAACCTGAAAAAAATACCAAAATCGAGCGCTGTATCTTTTGATTTCATGCATTTTGTGTTATTGTTGTACGTTGTACAGCCACGCGTATTTTGACAGTTGTCCACATGTGGACAACTGTTTTAACCCATAAAAGCATGCTGTGGGCAAACTTAATTTGTTTGCCTTTAGTATTTTATTGCAAGAGGAGGAAACAGCATCATGATGGAATTCGATACGATCGCCGCGATTTCCACGCCAAGCGGTGAAGGGGCTATCGCCATCGTCCGTTTGAGCGGGCCGGAAGCGGTAGCCATCGCAGACCGTTTGTTCCGTGCGCCGTCTGCTAAAGCGCTCGCTGAACAGGCGAGCCATACCATCCATTACGGCCATATCGAAGACCCCGCGACGAAAGAAACGGCGGAGGAAGTAATGGTCGCATTGATGAGAGCACCAAAAACATTTACCCGTGAAGATGTCGTGGAAATTAATTGCCACGGCGGCATCGTATCGGTCAATCGTGTACTGTCACTCGCCCTAAGAGCGGGTGCACGGCTTGCAGAGCCAGGTGAATTCACCAAGCGCGCATTCCTTAACGGACGCATCGATCTATCCCAGGCAGAGGCCGTGATGGACTTGATCCGCGCGAAAACGGACCGTGCCATGGACGTCGCCCTGACGCAGATGGAAGGGCGCTTGTCGCGTCTCATCAGTTCGCTGCGCCAGGCACTATTGGAATCGATCGCACAGATGGAAGTGAACATCGATTATCCCGAATATGACGATGTGGAAGAAATGACGCGTCCGATGATGCTTGAAAAAGCGCAATGGGTGCAATCGGAAATCGCTAAATTGCTCCAAACTTCCCAGCAAGGCAAGATTTTACGGGAAGGCTTATCGACCGTCATCATCGGCCGCCCGAATGTCGGGAAATCGTCGCTATTGAACAGCTTAGTCCAGGAAAATAAAGCCATTGTCACGGAAATCGCCGGCACGACGCGCGACATCATCGAAGAATATGTCAATGTCCGCGGCGTGCCACTGCGTCTCGTTGATACGGCAGGCATCCGGGAAACAGAAGATATTGTCGAACGGATCGGCGTCGAACGATCGCGCAAAGTGTTAAAAGAAGCCGATTTGATTCTCTACGTATTGAATTACGCAGAGAAATTGACCGAAGAAGACCTCTTATTATTCGAAGCGGTCCGCGACATGAATTATATCGTCGTCATCAACAAGACCGATTTGCCGCAACAGATCGACTTGGATCAAGTGAAGGAATTGACCAGCGACAAACGCCTCGTGACGACTTCTTTAATTGAAGAAGAAGGCATCGACCAGCTCGAAGAAGCAATCGCCGAATTGTTCTTTGAAGGGGAAATCGAGGCAGGGGACATGACCTATGTTTCCAACGTGCGCCATATTTCACTCTTGCACCAAGCGCATCAAACGATTTCGGATGCGATTTCAGCCGCCGAAATGGACGTGCCGGTCGATATGATCCAAATCGATGTGACCCGTACATGGGAAATTCTCGGTGAGATCATCGGCGATACGGCAGATGACGGTTTATTGAATCAATTATTCTCGCAATTTTGCCTAGGAAAATAAATTTTTGAAGGGACTGAACGAACATGCCACAATACGAAGCAGGCACGTTCGATGTCATCGTCGTAGGCGCAGGCCATGCCGGAGCGGAAGCGGCACTCGCTTCTGCACGCATGGGCGCTAAAACGCTTGTGTTGACGATGAATCTCGATATGATCGCCTTTATGCCATGCAACCCGTCCATCGGCGGGCCGGCAAAAGGCATCGTGGTACGTGAAATAGATGCAATGGGCGGGGCTATGGGCCGCGTCATCGATAAAACGCATATTCAAATGAGAATGCTCAATACCGCCAAAGGGCCGGCTGTCCGCGCATTGCGTGCACAAGCTGATAAAGTGCTTTACCAGCAGGAAATGAAGCGCTTGATGGAAGAGCAGGAAAACCTGACACTCCACCAAGGCATTGCGGAAGAGTTGATCGTTGAAGATGGGGAAGTCAAAGGCCTCATTACACAAGTAGGCGGCATTTACCGCGCGGAAACGGTGGTCATCACGACCGGTACGTTCCTGCGCGGCGAAATCATCATCGGCGACTTGCGTTACTCAAGCGGCCCGAACCACCAGCAGCCGTCCATTAAACTCGCGGAAAATCTGGAGCAGCTCGGCTTTGAGACGGTGCGTTTCAAGACCGGCACACCGCCGCGCATCAATAGCAACAGCATCGACTACTCGAAAACGGAAATCCAGCCGGGAGACGATGTGCCGCGTGCGTTCAGCTTTGAAACAACGGAATTCATCATGGACCAAATGCCGTGCTGGCTGACGTATACGACGAGCGAAACGCATCAGATCATCGATGAGAATTTGCATTTGTCGCCAATGTATTCCGGCATGGCAAAAGGCACAGGGCCGCGTTATTGCCCATCGATCGAAGACAAAATCGTCCGCTTCAGCGACAAGCCGCGCCATCAAATCTTCCTCGAGCCGGAAGGACGCTCAACGCGTGAGGTTTACGTACAAGGCCTTTCTACGAGTTTGCCGGAACACGTTCAGCGCAAGCTGCTTGAATCGATTCCAGGGCTTGAGAAGGCTGATATGATGCGTTCAGGCTATGCCATCGAATACGATGCCATCGTGCCGACGCAATTATGGCCGACACTGGAATCCAAACAAATCACCAACCTTTATACAGCAGGACAGATCAACGGCACGTCCGGCTACGAAGAAGCGGCGGGGCAGGGGCTGATGGCTGGCATTAACGCCGCGGCGAAAGTGCTTGGCAAAGAAGAAGTCATCCTCAGCCGTTCTGATGCCTATATCGGTGTCTTGATCGACGATTTGGTCACTAAAGGCACAAGCGAGCCATACCGCTTGTTGACATCTCGTGCCGAATATCGCTTATTGCTGCGCCACGATAACGCAGACTTGCGTTTGACGGAACTCGGCTATCAGCTCGGCATGATTACAGAAGAGCGTTATGCACGTTTTCTTGAGAAAAAAGACCATATCGAAGAAGAGATCAAGCGCCTGCGCGGCATCATCATCAAGCCGAATGAACAAACGCAAGAAGCCATCCGCAATGCAGGAGGCAGCGAGCTGAAAGACGGCATTCGCGCAGCTGACCTGTTGAAGCGCCCAGAGATGAATTACGACATGATCGCGTCCTTGACTGAATCCGACATCGCGCTCAGCGACGAAGTGAAAGAGCAAGTCGAGATCCATGTGAAATACGAAGGCTATATCGAAAAATCTCTTCTTCAAGTCGACAAGCTGAAGAAGATGGAAAATAAAAAGATTCCGGAAAACATCGATTACGATGCCATTTCAGGGCTTGCGACGGAAGCGCGCGGCAAACTGAAAGAAGTGCAGCCGCTATCGATTGCGCAAGCGACACGCATTTCTGGCGTCAACCCTGCTGACATTTCGATTTTATTGGTGTATATTGAACAAGGAAGAATCGCAAAAGTCTAGTTGGGATTTGAGCTCACTGGGCGGCATGGCCGCCAGCACATAACAGAACTCGAAATGGGCTGGTATCCGCCAGCCCATTTGCTTTTACATAAAAACGCTAATCCCGCTCCCGCAAATGTGCGGTGAGACAGGTGAGGGGGGGACATACAGTGAACGAACAGCAATTTGCGCAAGCATTGAAACAACAAGGCATCGACCTTTCCGATCGCCAGTTGGAACAATTCCGCATCTATTACAAGGAACTCGTCGAATGGAACGAGAAAATGAATTTGACGGCCATCACGGAGCAGGAAGATGTCTATTTAAAACATTTCTATGATTCCATCAGTGCCGCCTTTTACATGGATTTCACCAAGCCGCTGTCATTATGCGACGTCGGGGCAGGGGCTGGCTTCCCGAGCATCCCGCTAAAAATCTGCTTCCCGCATATCGAAGTGACGATCGTCGATTCATTGAACAAACGAATCCAATTCTTGAATCATTTGAGTGAAGCCCTAGGGTTGGACAAAGTTTCTTTCGTCCACTCGCGCGCAGAAGATTTTGGCCAGTCACAGCACCGCGAAAGCTACGATATCGTAACCGCCCGCGCTGTAGCAAGACTCTCTGTGCTAGCTGAGCTTTGTGTGCCGCTCGTCAAGCAGGGAGGGGCGTTTGCCGCAATGAAAGCTGCATCCGCGCCCGATGAACTGAAAGATGCGGATAAGGCACTCAAAGTGCTTGGAGTGAAGCAAGAATCTGTGCATTCATTCCTTTTGCCGGTAGAGGAAAGCGAACGCCATATCCAAGTGTTCCGGAAATTCAAAGCAACGCCGAAGAAATATCCGAGAAAAGCGGGCATGCCGAATAAATCGCCAATCAGCTAATGTTTCACGTGGAACATAAGGAACTACAGACGCGTCTTTGGAATGAAACAACAAGAGCAAGTTTTTAATAAGGTGGTGGCTGAGCATGAAAAGTCCTTTTGCCCGTCTTTTCGGAGGCGGAGATAAAGAAAATGATGCAACAACAGCAGAAGCTTCAAGCCATGCTTCTGAAGAAGTGGTGAAAATACCGCTGGCTAAGATCCATGCCAACCAATTCCAGCCGCGAACCGTTTTTGACGAGGAGAAAATCGAAGAGTTGGCCCGGACGATCCACGTCCACGGCGTCATCCAGCCGATCGTCGTCAGAGATTCGCAGCAGGACGGTTTTTATGAAATCATTGCAGGGGAACGGCGCTTCCGTGCGATGACGTCTCTCGGCTGGGAGGAAGTTCCGGCGATTGTTCGCCAATTGAGCGATAAAGAAACAGCGTCGATCGCGTTGATCGAAAACCTCCAGCGCGAGGAATTGACGGCGATTGAAGAAGCGCATGCCTATTCCAATTTGCTGCAAATCCAGGAAATCACCCAGGAAGCCTTGGCGCAGCGGCTTGGTAAAAGCCAGTCAGCTGTCGCCAATAAACTGAGGCTGTTAAAGCTGCCGGAAGCCGTCCAGCAAGCATTGCTTACACGGAGCATCACTGAACGCCATGCCCGTGCTTTATTGCCGGTAAAAGACCTTGAACTCCAGCAGCACTTGCTTGAACAGCTATTGGAAGAAGGGCTCAACGTCAAAGAGCTGGAAGAACGTATCAAAAGCCTGACGGAAGAAGCGCCGAAAAAGCCTAAGAAACGCCGGAAAGCTGTCAGCCGGGATATGCGCATCGCGATGAATACCATCAAAGAGTCGTTGTCGATGGTCAAAAAAAGCGGCATTAAACTGGATACAAAAGAGGAAGAACACGAGGATTACTACCAAATCACCGTGAAAATTCCGAAAAAACGTCCATAATCGCTCTTTCCGTTGAGGAAAGGGCTTTTTTTGGCAGATTTATCTCTATGAAACAGGAAATTTGATACAATATAGAAATGGAAGCTGTCGCGGATAGCCATAGAGGCATTTCCGCAGTAAAATAAAGACAGTATCGAAGAAAGTTGGTGCACGTGTGGGTAGAACGATTGCCATCGCCAATCAAAAGGGCGGTGTAGGAAAAACAACTTCATCAGTTAATTTAAGCGCCTGTCTTGCATACTTAGGCAAGAAAGTGCTGTTAATAGATATCGATCCACAAGGCAATGCGACGAGTGGCGTCGGCGTCAATAAAGGCGATGTCGATCAATGCATCTATGAAATTCTCATTGACGATGTGGATGTCAAAGACACGATCATGGAGACGAAAGTTGAAAACCTTCATGTGGTGCCGGCGACGATTTCACTTGCCGGTGCGGAAATTGAGTTGGTTTCGACTATTTCGCGCGAAGCACGGCTGAAAAATGCCTTGGCAGAAGTAAAGGACTTATACGATTACATCATCATCGACTGTCCGCCATCGCTGGGCCTACTGACCTTGAATTCGTTAACTGCTTCAGACGGAATTATTATTCCAGTACAATGTGAATATTATGCTCTAGAAGGTTTAAGCCAATTATTGAGTACCGTCCGCTTGGTCCAAAAACACTTGAACCACGATCTGATGATAGACGGCGTGCTATTGACGATGTACGATGCACGGACCAATCTGGGCATGCAAGTCATCGAAGAAGTGAAGAAATACTTCCAGGACAAAGTGTATGACACCGTGGTTCCGCGCAATGTCCGCTTGAGCGAGGCCCCGAGTCACGGAGAGCCAATCATCATCTATGATCCGAAGTCCAGAGGCGCAGAAGTTTATCTAGAATTGGCGAAGGAAGTGATTCGTAATGGCTAAAGGATTGGGAAAAGGCATCAACGCATTGTTTCCAGGAGAAACGGTCAACGAAACGGATAAAGTGATGCAAATTAAATTGACCGATATTAAAGAAAACCCGCATCAGCCGCGCAAAGTATTCGACCAGCAAGCACTTGAAGAACTCGCCGAATCGATTCGCGAGCACGGCATCCTGCAGCCAGTCGTCGTGCGGAAAAAAGGCGCAAAATTCGAACTGGTCGTCGGAGAACGCCGCTTCCGTGCGGCAAAACTGTGCAAATTGAAAGAAGTTCCAGCCATCGTCAAAGATTTCAATGAACAGCAGATGATGGAATTGGCGATTCTCGAAAACTTGCAGCGCGAGGATTTGACGCCGATCGAAGAAGCGGAAGCCTACCAGAAACTGATGGATACATTGAATTTGACGCAAGAGCAATTGGCGTTCCGGCTTGGCAAAAGCCGCCCGCATATCACCAACCATATCCGCTTATTGACCTTGCCGAAAGACGTGCGCGAGCTCATTTCGGAGAAAAAGCTGTCGATGGGGCATGGGCGTACCTTGCTCGGTTTGCGCAGCAAAAAGGATATTTCCGAGACGGCGCAAAAGGCAGTCAAAGAAGGATTGAATGTCCGTCAGCTGGAGAACCTGGTGCAACGGTTAAACGACAATGTTCCACGTGAAACACCGGAAAAGAAAAAGGATATCTTTATAGAAGAAAAACAATCTGAGCTGCGTGACCGTTTCGGCACGAATGTACAGATCAAAAAACAGAAGAACAAAGGCAAGATCGAAATCGAGTTTTTCTCAGAAGATGATTTGGAACGGATCCTCGATTTGCTGAAATAATATTTCAACCGGCACAAGGCGCTTTTTGCGCTCGTGGCGGGTTTATCCAAATGAACCGTTACATCGGTATGAAAACGGCCTATTTTCCGGAGACGGAAAATAGGCGTTTCTTTGAAGCGGGAGAAAGCCGTCGCAACGAGAATGGATCTTACGTAATGGCAACGCCGGCTTTTAAAACCCGAAAAAAGAGGGAGAAGAGCAGGGCGCTCTGCACATTCCGAAGCACGGGGAGGAAGGAGCTCGAATATGGTTCTTTGGGGAACATTGGTCAACGCGCTTTTAATTGTCATAGGAACACTGATCGGGCGGGCATTGCGCAATATTCCCGACAGGATGAAAGAGACGGTCATGTATGTCATTGGGCTTGTGGTCGTCGTGTTGGGCTTGCAAATGGGCTTCGAGAGCCAGAATTTCGTCATCGTCATCATCAGCCTGGTGCTCGGTACGGTGATCGGCGAGTGGGCGCGGCTTGAAGACAAACTGAATGCATTCGGCCGTTGGATTGAACGGATGCTTGGCACGAAAGAAAGCCAGGGCAGCCTGGCGCAAGGATTTGTCACCGCGACGCTGATTTTTGTCATCGGCGCGATGGGCATTATCGGCGCATTGGAGAGCGGCCTCAGCAACGAACACGGCGTTCTCGTCTCGAAAGGCATCATTGATGGGTTTACGTCGATCATTCTCGCCTCGACGCTCGGAATCGGTGTCATGCTATCGGCGATTCCGGTATTCGTGTATCAGGGCTTGATCGCTTTGTTCGCAACGCAGATTAGCCTGCTCATCCCGGAAGCGGCGCTCGACTTGTTCATCACCGAAATGACGGCGACCGGCGGGGTCATGATTGCAGCGATCGGGCTTAATTTGATGGGGATTGTGAAGATCCGTGTAGCAAACTTATTGCCGGGGATCATTGTAGTTGCGTTTCTTGTCACGGCCGTGTTTAAATTCAATCTGATGTAAGTAACTAAAGAAGGTGTAGACGTGTTTTTTGAAAGAAGCGTTGTTGAGAGATTTGTCAATCAGATGACGACGAAGCTGCTGGATGAGGAAATGTGGTTAGACATTTCCGGAACGGCGCTGCGTGTCGTATTAATCGCTGTCGGTGCCTATATATTGACGCGTGTCATGCGGATCATCATCCGTAAGTCGTTTTCGGTCCGTTTAAGAGGGCCGATCAAAACGAATGGCCGCCGTCATCAGACTTTGTCGAAGCTATTGGAAAATATCGTTACATATGTCATTGGATTTATGGCGCTCGTCGCCATACTCGCAGCGTTCTCGGTCAACATCAGCGGGATTATCGCCGGTGCCGGGGTAGTCGGCCTCGCTGTCGGCTTCGGCGCACAGAACTTGGTGCGCGATGTCATCACCGGCTTCTTCATCATTTTTGAAGACCAATTTTCAGTGGGCGATTATGTCCGCATCAACCAAGCCGAAGGGACAGTCCAGGAAATCGGTTTGCGGACGACGAAAGTGCAAGCGTGGACCGGTGAGTTGTTCATCTTCCCGAACGGCACAGTCACAGAAGTCGTCAATTTCTCGCTCCACAATTCGATTGCGGTCGTGGACCTGAGCGTTTCGCACGATTCCGATTTGGCGAAAGTGGAACGGCTAATCTTGGAGTTTTTGGAAACGGTGCAGCCTACTTATGAAGAAGTCATAAGCCCGGCCGAACTGCTCGGCGTACAAAATATGACAGCGACGGAAGTGGTTATGCGCTTGACGGCTGAAACCTTGCCAATGCAGCATTTCGCCGTCTCCCGCCGAATGCGCCGTGATTTGAAAGAATTTCTCGATCAGCGCGGCGTCGAATTGCCTTATCCTCGCATGGTGGTCATGCATCGTGAGCCGGGTGATGCGGCAGCAATGAATGCGAATAAATGATGGAGGGACGCAGCCATGGAAATGAAGGAATTTGGGTTACATGATATTGTCGAGATGAAAAAAGGGCATCCGTGCGGAGCGAATGCCTGGAAAATTATCCGCATGGGCGCCGACATCCGCATCAAATGCGAAGGCTGCCAGCACAGCGTCATGCTGCCGCGGGCAGAGTTCAATAAAAAAATGAAAAAAGTATTGGTGAAGGCCGAGGCGGAATGAACAATGGACATTTCCGCCTCCTCTTTCTATAATGGAATGGTTGCAAAATTTGTGAGCGAAAAAGAAAGGTCGTGAATCCTTTGGCATTAACTGCAGGGATTGTAGGATTACCAAACGTGGGGAAATCCACATTATTCAACGCTATTACGAAAGCGGGCGCCGAAGCGGCGAACTACCCGTTCTGTACGATAGATCCAAACGTCGGCATCGTCGAAGTGCCTGATGAGCGCCTCGATAAACTGACGGAATTGGTCGAACCGAAAAAGACCATCCCGACAGCGTTCGAATTCACCGACATTGCCGGCATCGTCAAAGGCGCCAGCAAAGGGGAAGGGCTCGGGAATAAATTCCTTGCCCATATCCGCGAAGTGGATGCCATCACACAAGTGGTGCGCTGTTTTGCTGATGACAACATCACGCACGTATCGGGCGGAGTTGATCCGGTTTCTGATATCGAAGTCATCAACTTGGAGTTGGTGCTTGCGGATATGGAAAGCATCGAAAAACGCATTAGCCGCAACGCCAAGCTGTTGAAGCAAAAAGACAAAGATGCTGTTGCAGAAGAGCCGGTATTGGCGAAACTTCGCGAAGCTTTCGAAAACGGCGAATTGGCCCGTTCGATCGACTTCACGGAAGACGAGCTGAAAATCGCAAAAGGCTTGAACTTGTTGACGCTCAAGCCAATGCTTTATGTAGCGAACGTATCGGAAGATGAAATTGCCGATGCAGCGAGCAACGAATATGTCCAGCAAGTGCGCGATTACGCAGCTGGCCATGATTCCGACGTGATTGTCGTGTGTGCGAAGATCGAAGAGGAAATGGCAGAGCTTGACGACGAAGAGAAAGAAATGTTCCTCGAAGAGCTCGGCATCGAAGAGTCAGGGCTTGATCAATTGGTCAAAGCCGCTTATAACTTGCTCGGACTTGCCACTTACTTCACTGCCGGCGTGCAGGAAGTGCGTGCATGGACGTTCAAAAAAGGCATGAAAGCTCCGCAATGTGCGGGCATCATCCACTCCGATTTCGAACGCGGCTTTATCCGCGCAGAAACCGTCGCTTATGAAGAATTGGTGGAAGCCGGTTCGATGGCAGCGGCGAAAGAAGCCGGAAAAGTGCGCCAAGAAGGCAAGGAATACATCGTCAAAGACGGCGATGTCATGCTCTTCAGATTTAATGTATAAGGCTTACGCCTAATAGTTTATTGTCAGTCATTGCCATGGAAACAAGTTAACAACGGATTGGCGGCTGGAAAAGAATACCGAACCGGGTGCTTTTTGAGCATCCGGTTTTTTATGAGGAGGGAAACGAATGTATTTATTCGCATATGGCACCTTGAAAAGAGGCGGCAAATACCATTTTTATCTGGAAGAAGCGGATTTGGTGGCAGAACACGTAACAATTTCAGGAAGCTTGTATGATACGGGACTCGGCTATCCGGCGCTCGCTTTATCAGGGGACGATACTATCCACGGGGAGCTTTACGACATTCCGGATGTCTTATGGCCGGCCATCAACGACCTGGAAGATTATTCGGGGAACGCAAAAACGGACATGTATGACCGCCTGACGATCGAGGTCGAAACCCAACGCGGCACAAAGCAAGCAATTGTCTATACGGCGAAAGCGGAGCGGTTGTTGAAGGAATATATCCCGGAAGGCGTATGGGATGTGGAACGGTCGTTTGCGAGATGAAAATTAAAAAGAAGGCACAGCAGGGAATTTGCTGTGCCTTCTTTTGGTTTTTCGAAAAAGTTAAGAAGTGGTATTTTCCGAAGCTTATCGCTCGCTTTCCGCGGGCGGGAATCGAGCCTCCTCAGCCGCTACGAAAACCGTGTGCTCTCACATCTGCATAGCAGATGCGTCGCAAATGAATATGCTCAGCCAAAGCTTCACATATCCATTGCCTGCTGGGTCTCTCAACGTCGCTTCGCTGCTCCCGCAGGAAAGATAAAGTCGAACTACGTGAGACATTATCTTTGCGAAGTAATGCGCAGCATTATTGGGCAGAAGGTTTTACGAGCGAACGCTTCTCCAAATACTTAGATAGGTCATTGATTTTTGAATGTCGAAAAGATGCCGTCATTTTGATTCATAACTAAATTAATACACTTCTTTAACACTGCTGCGCCTTTTTTTATTTGTGGGATCCTGCCATTCATTCATCAAGGGGCGGATAGCTGGAATAGACGTGGAGACGGGGGAGATTTGGATCGTCCAATATCCACGCATCATTCGGCTCTTTGCGCAATTCCCGGTACATGAGGAAGTCGCCGAACGCGCCGGCCGTCAGCATGGCGCCGAGCAAGACCAGCACTTGGTCGCCGGTCCAAAAGCCGATGATGCTTGGCAACACAGCCGTCATCCAGAACGGCAGCAGCAACACAGCACGCATCGCCCGGTTTTTCACGGGGCGGTTGCTCGTCGCATAAGCGATACCCAATTTTAAATTGAGGCCGTATTGAAGCGACGAAATCGGCACTTTACCGAAGGCGACAAAGCCGATCAAATGGAATAATTCATGCAGCACGATCAATAACGCATAACCGCCCAAGAAATAAAGAATGCCGAACAGCGAAAAGCCGAAAGATAGCGGCTCGCGGAACAGCTGATAGGCGAGCGCAAAGGCGACGACGAGCACGATATTGAACCATAGCGCTTTTGGTGCAATTTCTTCCAGGTTCAAATCGATGACTTTATGCGGTTCCATTGGCAACACATCCCGAATTTTGATGCTCCCAGTATAGCCTAAATTACAGCTTGCCGGAAGCCTCAGCGTATGCTACAATATATTGATGTGAGTAATATTTATGATTGCTTGCTCCTTGCCCGCTGGAAACAGCAGGGCCCAAGTCCATAAGGAGGTGACAATACGATGAGAGAATATGAAGTAATGTACATTGTACGCCCGAACATTGAAGAGGACGCTAAGAAAGCGCTAGTTGAGCGTTTCAGCGAAATCCTAACTTCAAACGGTGCGGAAATCATCGAGTCGAAAGAATGGGGTAAACGCCGTTTGGCTTATGAAATCAATGATTTCAAAGAAGGTTTCTACCAGATCGTGAAAGCGAACGCTGGAACTGAAGCTATCAACGAGTTTACACGTCTTGCGAACATCAATGAAGACATTATCCGCCACATCGCTGTACGCCTAGACGTATAAGATAAGCGGAATACAGATAATACACGACTTGAAAAAGGAGGTTGAATTCTGATGATCAACCGGGTTGTATTGGTCGGAAGACTGACAAAAGATCCTGATCTTCGTTACACGCCAAGCGGAGCGGCGGTGGCTCGTTTTACACTTGCTGTAAACCGGACATTCTCCAATGCGCAAGGTGAACGCGAAGCAGATTTTATCAATTGTACCGTTTGGCGCAAGCAGGCTGAAAACACAGCGAATTTCCTCAAAAAAGGGAGTCTCGCCGGTGTCGAAGGCCGCATTCAGACTGGCAGCTACGAGGGTCAAGATGGCAAGCGCGTTTATACGACGGAAGTGGTGGCGGACAGCGTTCAATTCCTTGAACCGAAAAGCGCCAACTCCGGATCTGGGGATCGTTCAAACGATCGCTCGTATGGACAGCAGCCGTCTTATCAACAGAACCAACCGTCTAGTCCAAGTCAGCAAAACAATACTCGTGTAGATGACGATCCGTTTTCAAGCGGAAGCGGGAAGATCGAAGTTTCGGACGACGATCTGCCGTTCTAAACCAGGCGTCCATCAGCGAATAGAAAATCTGAAAATGAGGGAGGTAATTCGATATGGCACCACGTCGCGGAGGCAAGAAGCGTAAAAAGGTTTGTTATTTCACTTCAAACAACATTACACGCATCGACTACAAAGACACTGATTTGCTTAAGAAATTCATTTCTGAGCGAGGCAAAATTTTGCCACGTCGTGTTACGGGCACAAGCGCTAAATGGCAACGTCGTTTGACGATTGCAGTTAAACGCGCTCGTATCATGGCACTTCTACCGTTCGTAGCGGAAGAAAAATAAGATTGTCCAAAGAGGCCGGGAAACCGGCCTCTTTTTTATATGCTTTGGGAAGTTGACTAGATTAAAAAACTAAGATTACGCCGCAAAAAGCTTGTACTTGATGCTAGAGAAGTGAAAAGAAGTGAAAAGAAGTGAAAAGAAGTGAAAAGAAGTGAGTGGAAAAGCTTCTGCTTTTCGACTTCGTTGCAGGGGGCTGCTTGCCGTGGGGCGGGTGTTGAGCCAACGTGCCGCAAAGCGCGCGCCACGTTTGTCTCGCCAGCCCGCGCGGTCCCACAGGCGTCAGCCCCCTTTCACTCCGTCTCCAGTTTTAGAGGGGAAGGAATTTTTTTCTGTTCACTCGACAGAAAATGTAGAAATGCTTCCTGTTTTTCAGCTGAAGTTATCTTTGATGTAGAGAGGCTAGTTAGTTCTAATCCACCAACGTGCCAGACGCTTCATCCCGGGAAGTGATTTCCCCGCTAGCCGGCAACTAAATAAAGAAGCAGATCTACTTAAACGCACTCGACTCAAAGAAATCACTCAGCCGCCCAGCGTAAAAGGGTGAGCCGAAGCAGTAAGACAAGTGTTCTTCTTGGCTTACTGCCAGAGGCCAACCCAAAGCAGGGTGGCGAATAACAAGATGAAGCTTAAATAGAATGCTGAAACAGTTCGACAAGCAAACTCTCGCTATCTTGTTATATATTTTTCGAAAAAGCGATTCCTACACTTTATTTTCATCGACTATTTCCATCCGCCGGTAAATCAGCGATAATGATTTTCTATAGGCAGCCATTGCCGGAGGGCGCGAACTTTTTCCTTCTCGAAACGGGGCGATAGGTGTACAGTGAGGCAACCTCCCTTTTTTGTTCGGGGGCTTGAATCATGGTACAATTATACGGATGAAATAAACCCGAAAGAAGATGAAAAACGCAGATATGCCTAACCAAAAGACACGTCAGTTGACGAATGGAGCCATGATGACGGCGCTGTTTGCCGTCCTATTGGCTATTTCTGTATATGTACCGGTGCTGAGTTTAATCAGTACCCTGTTTTTGGCATTGCCGATTGCTTGGTATAGCGCCAAGTATCCGGCAAAGGCGTCGGCGCTGGTCGCAGTGGTCGGGGTCGTGTTAAGCTTTCTGATCGGCGGATTGCTGTCATTGCCTTTGGCGTTGATCCACATTCCGCTAGGGCTCATGATTGGGCTGTCGATCCATTATAAAAAAAGTAAATTGTTCATGTTCATGGGCGCGAGCATCGTCTTGCTGCTATCATTGATGTTGCAATATGTGGCAGCTATCGCCTTTTTAGGAATTAATTTCCTGGAAGAATTCATGGCGACGATGCGCAGTTCGTATGAACAGGCCGGTACGTGGCTGGAGCGCCTCGGATCGGAATCGACGCAAGAATACGAGGAGCTTGTGGCGCAGTTCATGCTGACCTTCGAGACCTTGCTGCCGACGCTATTGATTTTGTCGGTATTTACGACGGTGTGGATCTTGTTGTTGATTCTGTTGCCGATTTTGAAACGGCTTGGAATCGAAGTGCCGAAATTCCCGCCGTTCCGCGAGATGCGCTTGCCGAAAAGCGTGCTGTGGTATTATTTGATCGTCATTTTGGTGTCCTTGCTGTCGGATTTCGAGCAAGGGACCATGGCTTATTTGATTTTCGCCAATGCCTCGATGCTTTTGCAGTTCCTGTTGTTCTTGCAGGGGGTATCGTTCTATCATTTCTATATCCACCAAGAGGGCTGGCCCCGCTGGGTGATGGTTGTTGTGACGGTTCTGGCATTTCCTTTGCAGTCGTTTACGAGCATCATCGGGATTTTGGATCTCGGCTTCGACATCCGGGGCTGGATCAAGCGGGCGCACGAGTCTAAAGGAAAGTAAGGAGCTGAAGAGAAATGTCGGCTTTTTTCAGGAAACGTAATCTAAGATACCCATTGCTGGCATTGCTGGCTCTTGGCATGGCCGCTGTGATCCTCATCTCCCTTTGGTCTGAATGGGGCGCGGGCATTTTCGCCATCCTTTACGGGGCGGCGATCACCTCGGCGTGGGTACTGGAGAAACGCAACTATGAAGAGACCGAAAAGCATATCGAAACGCTGTCCTACCGGATGAAAAAAGTCGGCGAGGAAGCATTGCTCGAGATGCCGATCGGGATTTTGCTGGTCAATGAAAATCAGCAAATCGAATGGGCCAACCCCTATATCACCTCGGCACTCGATTACGAGACGCTGATCGGTGAATCGGTTTACAGCTTGACGGAAGAATTTAACCAATTGGTCAAATCTGCCGAATCGAATGAAATGGTCATGTCGCTTGGCGGCCGCAAATACCGCGTCTACTACCGGGCAGATGACCGCTTGTTCTATTTGTTCGATATTACCGAGCAAGTGGAGATTGAAACTTTGTATCATGCGGACCGGACCGTCATCGGCATCCTGTTCATCGATAATTACGATGAATTATCACAAGGGATGGACGATCAGGTGCGCAGTAATTTAAATAGCCTGGTGACGTCCTTGATCAACCGATGGGGGACCGATAACGGCATTTTCGTGAAACGGATTTCATCGGACCGCTTTATGGCAGTGTTCAATGAATCCATCTTGAAGCAATTGGAAGAAACCAAGTTCACAGTGCTCGATGACATCCGGGAAGTAACAGCGAAAGACAATATGGCGCTGACATTGAGCATCGGGGTCGGAGCGGGTTCCGCTTCCTTGATCGAACTGGGCGCCATGGCGCAATCGGGGCTGGATTTGGTGCTCGGGCGCGGCGGCGACCAAGTGGCGATCAAGCATCCGAGCGGCAAGGTCAAGTTCTACGGGGGCAAAACAAACCCGGTCGAAAAACGCACGAGGGTGCGCGCACGCGTCATTTCGCATGCGCTGCGCGATTTGATCCAGGAAAGCGACCAAGTCTTTGTCATGGGTCATAAAATGCCCGATATGGACTCGATTGGCGCCGCGGTCGGCGTTGCCAAAATGGCGGAAATGAACCGCGTCAAAGGCCGCATCGTCATCGACTTCGACGAATACGACCGCAGTGTCATGCGCTTGATGGAAGAGATCGAAAGCGATCCGGACTTGTTCGAGCGTTTCATTACCCCGGAAGAGGCATTATCGGAAATGACCGAGCATTCACTGCTCGTCGTGGTCGATACGCACAAACCGTCGATGGTCATCGATGAACGCCTGCTTCAGCGCATGGAGCGTGTCGTCCTGATCGACCATCACAGAAGAGGCGAGGAATTCATCACCAATACGATGCTCGTCTATATGGAGCCGTACGCCTCGTCTACAGCTGAGCTGGTGACCGAATTGATCGAATACCAGCCGAAACACGAAAAATTGACGATGCTCGAAGCGACAGCGATGCTCGCCGGGATCATCGTCGACACGAAAAGCTTTACGCTGCGCACCGGTGCAAGGACCTTTGAAGCGGCATCTTATTTGCGCTCGAACGGTGCCGATACTGTGCTCGTGCAGCGATTATTGAAAGAAGACCTCGATACGTACATCGAGCGGGCGAAAATCGTCCAGAGTGTGGAATTTGTCGGCGACGGCATCGCCATCGCAAAAGGCGAGCCAGGGCGTATCTACAGCCCCGTGCTGATCGCCCAGACGGCGGATATCCTGCTGACGATGAAAGACGTCAATGCATCATTCGTTATCGCAGAGCGGACAGAAGGCGGCGTCGGCATCAGTGCCCGTTCGCTCGGTGAAGTCAATGTACAGGTCGTGATGGAAAATCTCGGCGGCGGCGGCCATTTAACGAATGCAGCCACGCAAATGCCGGATGCAAGCATTGAAGAAGCGGTCGGGCAATTGAAGGCCGTATTATACGAAAATGATAGAGGGGGATCTGAAGAATGAAAGTGATTTTCTTGAAAGACGTAAAAAATGTAGGAAAAAAAGGCGATATCAAAAACGTGGCGGACGGCTACGCGAACAACTTCCTGCTGAAGAACAACTTGGCAGTGGAAGCGGACCAGGCAGCGATGAGCAAACTTGCCGGACAGCAGAAGAAACAGGAAAAAGAAGCGGAGCAAGAGTTGGATGAAGCGAAAGAGCTGAAAGAAAAACTTGAAGCTTTAACGATTGAACTGACAGCGAAATCCGGTGATGACGGGCGCTTGTTCGGCTCGATCACGACCAAGCAAATAGCGAAAGAACTTGAAAAGACCCATGGCCATAAAATCGACAAGCGCAAAATGGAGCTCGACGACGCCATTCGCGCGCTCGGCTACACGAATGTGCCGGTGAAATTGCATCACGACGTAACCGCGACATTGCGTGTACACGTTACTGAAGAAGCGTAAGGGGAATAGATATGAACGAATCGATCGACCGCGTCCCGCCGCATAACCAGGAAGCTGAGCAATCCGTTATCGGGGCCATTTTCCTGGAGCCACAGGCACTTGTTTCCGTAGCGGAAATCGTCATGCCGGAAGATTTCTACCGCGTCGCCCATCAGAAGATTTTCCAGACGATGATCGATTTGACGGATCGCGGCAAAGCGGTGGACTTGGTCACGGTGACAGAAGAGCTATCGGTCAAGAAAGAGCTGGAAGATGTCGGCGGCTTATCGTATTTGACCGAGATCGCCAACGCGGTGCCGACAGCCGCCAACGTTGGGCATTACGCCCACATTGTAGAAGAGAAAGCCTTATTGCGCCGCCTCATCCGAGTGGCCACCACGATCGTCGAAGACGGCTTTACGCGTGAAGACGAAGTGGAAGCTTTGCTTGCGGAAGCGGAGAAGAAAATGATGGAAGTGTCGAGCCGCAAAAATGCGGGCGACTTTATCCATATCAAAGATGTATTGGTGAAAACTTACGACAATATCGAGCTTTTGCATACGCGTAAAGGCGATGTCACCGGCATTCCGACCGGTTTCCGCGATTTGGACAAAGTGACAGCGGGTTTCCAGCGCAACGATTTAATCATCGTTGCCGCCCGCCCGTCCGTTGGTAAGACAGCCTTCGCGCTCAACGTCGCGCAAAACGTTGCGACGAAGACCGAAGAAAATGTCGCGATCTTCAGTTTGGAGATGGGTGCAGAGCAGCTCGTCATGCGGATGCTCTGTGCAGAAGGCAATATCGACGCCCAAGTCATGCGGACAGGCGCGCTCCAAAATGAAGACTGGCGCAAGCTGACGATGGCGATGGGCAGTTTATCGAATGCCGGCATTTTCATCGATGATACGCCGGGTATCCGCGTCAACGATATCCGCGCGAAATGCCGCCGTCTCAAGCAGGAATACGGCCTTGGCATGATCATGATCGATTATTTGCAACTGATCCAAGGACCCGGCAAAGCCGGCGAAAACCGCCAGCAGGAAGTATCCGATATTTCCCGTTCTTTGAAAGGGCTGGCGCGTGAACTCGAAGTCCCGGTCATCGCCTTGTCGCAGCTATCCCGTGGGGTTGAGCAGCGGCAAGACAAACGGCCGATGATGTCCGATTTGCGTGAATCCGGATCGATTGAGCAAGATGCCGATATCGTATCGTTTTTATACCGCGAAGATTATTACGATAAAGAAACCGAAGATCAGAACATGATTGAAATCATTATCGCCAAGCAGCGGAACGGCCCGACCGGCACCGTTAAGCTGGCGTTTGTGAAGGAATACAATAAGTTCGTCACCATCGATTGGGCTGACCAAGAAGGCGGCGGCGATTTCTAGCACAACTATTAAACACGAACATTAAATGCAGACATGCATTTCGATGTTCGTGTTTTCTTTGGTTTCATATTGACGCCGCGGCGCTCTATTGGTACAATAAAGACTGTTTGAAACAGGGCGACAAGCCTAACGGAGGTGCGGACGATGACATCAGTCGTAGTAGTAGGAACGCAATGGGGAGACGAAGGAAAAGGGAAAATCACGGATTTTCTGTCGGAACACGCAGAAGTAATCGCGCGTTACCAAGGCGGCAATAACGCCGGCCACACAATCATTTTTGGCGGCGAAACGTATAAATTGCATTTGATTCCATCGGGGATTTTTTATAAAGATAAAACATCGGTCATCGGCAACGGCATGGTCGTTGACCCGAAAGCGCTTGTGCAAGAGCTGAAAGGCCTTCACGACCGCGGGGTGACGACGGAGAACTTGCGCATTTCAAACCGCGCACACGTCATTTTGCCTTACCACATCAAGCAAGATGAAGTGGAAGAAGCGCGCCGCGGCGCCAACAAGATCGGTACGACCGGAAAAGGCATCGGGCCTGCGTATATGGACAAAGCGGCACGTGTCGGGATCCGCATCGCAGATTTGCTGGACCACGTCGTGTTCGAAGAGAAATTGCGCATGAACTTGAAAGAGAAAAACCGCATGTTCGAGAAATTCTATGAAACAGACGGCTTCACGGTCGAGGAGATCATGGAAGAGTATTATCAATACGGACAGGAAATCGCACAATATGTGACCGACACATCGAAAGTGCTGAACGATGCATTTGATGCCGGCCGCCGCGTATTGTTCGAAGGCGCACAAGGCGTCATGCTCGATATCGACCAAGGCACCTATCCGTTCGTCACGTCATCCAACCCGGTAGCGGGCGGGGTAACGATTGGCGCAGGAGTAGGCCCGACGAATATTTCCCACGTCATCGGCGTCTGCAAAGCCTACACATCACGCGTCGGCGATGGCCCGTTCCCAACGGAATTATTCGATGACATCGGCGATAAGATCCGCACAGTCGGCAAGGAATTCGGCACAACGACAGGCCGTCCGCGCCGCATCGGCTGGTTCGACAGCGTCGTCGTCCGCCACGCACGCCGCGTCAGCGGATTGACGGATTTGACTGTCAACTCGATCGACGTCTTGACGGGGCTTGATACGGTGAAAATCTGTACAGCTTACCGTTACAAAGGCGAATTGATCACGGAATACCCGGCGAACTTGCGCATGCTCGCAGACTGCGAACCGGTCTACGAAGAAATGCCAGGCTGGTCTGAAGACGTAACATCGTGCAAATCATTGGATGAATTGCCGGAAAACGCGCGCCATTACTTGGAGCGCATCTCGCAATTGACCGATGTCCAAATCTCGATTTTCTCTGTCGGGCCGGACCGCAACCAGACAAACATCGTCAAAAGCGTTTGGCGTTAAGCGAATACCCACAAGCCACTGCCTCTAATTAAGAGGGCAGTGGCTTTTTTTTGCGTTTGTTACAAATTCGCCATAAATGAAAAAGCCGTCTCGCGTGCTTATATGTTGTTTATGACAACAAGGTCACAGGAAATGGCTGCCAAATGGAAAATAAGGACGGAAATCATAAGTTTTTTGCCTTTATTTGCAGAATTAAAGAAAATCATGACAATAAATGGATAATAATGTATGGTACATAACACTTCTGTAACAATGAGTTTATCGGGTGAGCCTTTGAAAACGGATGTGGTAGAGTGGGGAAGTTGAAAAAACGGAAGACCCCGCGATGGGAGTACGAAAGGAGCCAGACCCGCAACATGAACGTGAAACACCAGAACGAAGATAAGTTGAAACTGCGCAAATGGAAAATCGGAACCGCTCTCGTTTTAGCTGCCAGTGCATTCGGCGCCAACACGATTTTTGCCGAACCGAATGAGCCGCAAAACCTGGAGTCGGTTTATCATATATATCACAACACCAGTTACCTTGGAGCCGTCTCAGACGACGCGCCGATCGACGAATTAATTGATGAAAAACTGGAAACGGCCTCAAGCGAATACGACAACCTGCGCCTCGCGCCGAGTGACAAGCTGAACATTTTAACCGAACAAGCCGTGGCATCCAGCTCGACGGACGACGAGGCGGTCATCAGCCAGCTGGACGATCGATTAAAGGTTAAAGCGGAAGCCTTCGCCCTGCAAGTCGACGGCGAAGCGGCGGTCTATGTGAAAGACCGGAAAGCTTATGAAGAGACCGTCCAGCTCATGAAACAAAGCGCCTTAACAGAAGAAGAGCTCGAGCAATTCGAAGAGCAGCAAGACGAAAACGAACTGCCTGAGCTGAAAGCGGGCGAGTCGCGCATCACCGATATTTCCTTTTCGGAACCGATCAATGGCTTGTCGAAGCAGATTGACCCAAAACAAGTGATGGAGCCGAAACAAGCTGCAGAACACGTAACAGATGAGCTCGGCGTGGACGTGCTCGTCAATAAAGCCGAAAAAGCTTTGAAGAAAATGCCATACGAAACGGTCGAAAAAGACAGCAAAGATGTCTATATCGGCGAAACGGAAGTCGGCCAAAAAGGCAAGCGCGGCGAAAAAGCCGTGAGCTACGCTGTACGCGAAGTCAACGGCGAACGCGTCGGCCGTTCCGAAACACGCGAGAAAATCCTGAAAGAGCCGGTCGACAAAATTGTCCTTGAAGGCGAGAAAGAATTGCCGGGCATCGGCACAGGCGAATTCACTTGGCCGGCAGATGGCGGCTACGTTTCAAGCAAGAAAGGCCAGCGCTGGGGCCGTGCCCATAAAGGCATCGACATCGCGCGGCCCGATACGCTCGATATCGTCTCCGCAGACCATGGGACGGTGACAAAAGCAGGTAAAGCCGGCACATTCGGCAATCGCGTCGTCGTTGACCATAAGAACGGCTATGAGACGATCTATGCGCACCTCTCGTCGATTGACGTTAAAGTGGGCGATAAAGTGTCTCCGCATACGAAACTCGGCGACATGGGGACGACAGGACGCTCTACAGGCATCCACCTGCATTTCGAGCTATCCTACGAAGGCCAAGACCGCGACCCGTTGGATTATGCGAAGAAATAAACGAACGAAAAGCTGCCAGTTTGCTGGGAGCTTTTTTTGTATTTTAAATGGATAATTTGTGGATGTGAACAGGAGTTTATGAAGTGAAAAGAAGTGAGTGGAAAAGCTTTCGCTTTTCGACTGCGTTGCAGGGGGCTGCTTGCCGTGGGGCGGGTGTTGAGCCAACGTGCCACAAAGCGTGGCACGTTTGTCTCGCCAGCCCGCGCGGTCCCACAGGCGTCAGCCCCCTTCCACTTCGTCTCTAGTTTTAGAGTGAGCGGATTGTTTCTTCAGTTCATTTAAAGTGAAGTGTGGAAATGCATCATGTTTTGTAGCTCGTATTGTTTGGATCAAAGAGAGTGTAATTTTCAGTTCAAACACCTATTTGTCAGATGCCGCATCTCAGGAAGCGATTTCCCCACTAGCCGGTAACTCGTACAGAAGCAGATCCACCTAAATACACTCCACTCAATGAAATCACCAAGCCGCCATGCGCCAAGGGTGAGCCGATGCCGTAAGACAGGCGTCCTTCCTGGCTTATGGCAAGAGGCCAATCCAAAGCAGAGCGGCGAATAATAAGAGGAAGAAAAAGTAGAATGCAGAGATAGTTCGACACACGAACTCCCGCTATCTTCTTATATATTTTCCGAGAAGCGATTCCCCCACTAGCCGGCAACTGGTTATAGAAGCAAATCTACCTGAACACACTCGACTCAACGAAATCTTCAAGCCGCCCAGCGTAAAGGGGTGAGCCGAAGCCGTAAGACAAGTGTTCTTCTTGGCTTATGGCGAGAGGCCAACCCAAAGCAGGGCGGCGAAGACCAATATGATGCTTAATTAGCATACAAAAATATGTCTACACGAAATCCCTCACTCTTATCGCCAGGCTTTTACGCCTCTAGAATCCGTGCGCCGCTGAGCCCCGTTGTGACCATCCAAAGGTGCGAAATGCTTGAAATAATGATAAAGTAAAGGATAGCAAAGAATGTCAAAACGGCTGTGTACATGTGGAACAAATGGGAAGCAGAGGGGGAGAAGATAGATGAATAAAACAATATTAGTTGTGGATGATGAGAAGCCAATTGCGGATATCCTGCAATTTAATTTGAAAAAAGAAGGCTTTAATGTGGTAGTGGCTTATGATGGCGACGAGGCGATCAAAGTGGCGGAAGAAATTCAGCCGGACTTGATGCTGCTCGATATCATGCTGCCGAACCGCGACGGCATGGAAGTATGCCGCGAAGTGCGCAAGAAATTCGATTTTCCGATCATTATGCTGACGGCGAAAGATTCAGAGATCGACAAAGTGTTGGGGCTTGAACTTGGAGCCGATGATTATGTGACAAAACCGTTCTCGACGCGGGAATTGATTGCCCGCGTAAAAGCGAACTTGCGCCGCCAGAACGTCGTGCCGGCAGAAGAGGAAGGCGTCGGCTCGAACGATATCCAGGTAGGGTCGTTGACGATTCAGCCGGATGCGTATTTGGTGTTGAAGCGTGAAGAGACGATTGAATTGACACATCGTGAATTCGAGCTATTGCATTATTTAGCGAAGCATATCGGGCAAGTCATGACGCGTGAGCATTTGCTGCAGACGGTATGGGGCTATGATTATTTCGGCGACGTGCGGACAGTGGACGTCACGATTCGCCGTTTGCGTGAAAAAATTGAAGACAATCCGAGTCACCCAGCGTGGATCGTGACGCGTCGCGGCGTCGGCTACTACCTGCGGAACCCTGAACAGGAGTAGGCTGAATGCTGAAAACCAGTTTTTTTAAGTCGATCCATGTGAAATTTGTGTTGATTTATATTTTGCTGATTCTCTTGGCGATGCAGATCATCGGCCTTTATTTTTCCGAGCAGCTTGAAGGAACATTGCGGGGGAACTTCGAGGATTCCATTAGAGACCGGATGGAAATCATCGAATTCAGCGTGCGCGAAGAAATGATCCGCAATCGGACAGATGAAGACTTGACCATCGAGCAGAGCCTGCGGTCGGTCCTTACGAATTTTGATTCGGGTGATATTGATGAAATCCGCGTGGTCGATAATCGCTACCGTATTTTGGGAACTTCCACGGGTGAGAATCAATCGCTCGTCGGCCAGCGTTCGACAGATGACCAAATTCGCCGTTCCATTATTGGCGAGACCTTATTAGAACAGACGTATATAGACGACAACCGGGAAGAACGGGTATGGGTCAGGACTTTGCCGATTACAGCGGTAGGGGGCGAAATGCTCGGTACGCTCTATGTCAAAGCGGAAGTTGAGAACGTCTATGACCAAATGGATACCATCAACTCGATTTTGGCAGGAGGTACAGCCATTGCATTGGTGATAACGGCTGTGCTTGGGGTGTTGGTCGCCCAGACGATCTCAAGGCCGATCGCTGATATGCGCAAGCAAGCGCAAGCGATGGCTAAAGGCAATTTCTCGCGTAAAGTCCGGGTCTATAGCGAAGATGAAATCGGCCAGCTGGCCCGTGCCTTCAATCATTTGACGAACCGGCTGCAGGAATCCCAGCAGTCGACGGAAAGTGAGCGGCGAAAACTCGCTTCGGTGCTTGCCAATATGACGGACGGTGTTCTTTCGACCGACCGCAGAGGGCGCATCATCTTGATCAACGAACCGGCTTTGCAATTATTAAATGTTTCACGTGAAACAGTGATCAACCGGCCGGTCACGACAGTGCTGGGATTGGATGAATCTTATACATTCGAAGATTTAATCGATATGCGCGATGCAATCACGCTGGATATCAGTTCGCAGGATCAAGCGACGCTGTTGCGCACGACTTTCTCGGTCATCCAAAAAGAGACCGGTTTTGTCAACGGCTTGATTGCCGTTCTGCACGATAATACAGAGCAGGAGAAGATCGATATGGAACGCCGCGAGTTTGTGGCGAACGTATCGCATGAATTGCGGACACCGCTCACGACGATGCGCAGTTATTTGGAGGCGCTCGCTGATGGGGCGTGGCAAGATCCGGATCTTGCACCGAATTTCCTTAATGTGACGCAGACCGAGACCGAGCGGATGATCCGCCTCGTCAACGATTTGCTGAAACTGTCGAAGATGGATTCGAGCGAAGCGGATTTGAGCCGCGAAATGGTCGAATTCGGCGTGTTCTTCAATCGAATCATTGACCGTTTCGAGATGTCGAAATCACAAAACGTGTCATTTGAGCGTAAAGTGCCAAAATCGCAGTATTTTGTGGAAATCGATACCGATAAATTGACGCAAGTCATCGATAACATCATTTCTAATGCCTTGAAATACTCACCGGAAGGCGGTAAAGTGCGCTTTTCCGTCCGTGAGAAAGAAGGCGAATTGCTCGTCTCTATCAGCGACGAAGGAATGGGCATCCCGAAAGAAAACGTCGAGCGGATTTTCGACCGTTTCTACCGTGTCGACCGTGCGCGTTCGCGTGCAATGGGCGGAACGGGACTGGGCCTTGCGATTTCGAAGGAAATGATCAATGCCCATGGCGGCAGAATCTGGGCACAAAGCAAGTACGGCAAAGGGACTTCGATTTACTTCACCTTGCCATATGAAATTGATGATGGAGGTGAATGGGATTGAAGTATTTGGAGCATGTAAAATCCATTGCCCTGTTCATCCTGATTTTTCTCAGCTTAGCACTGACCTTCACAATTTGGACCTTCACCCCGTCGCTTGAAGAGATTGAAACGCCTACACAAGTGGACGTGGCAATCGGCGATAAGCGCAGTGCAGACGAAGTCGTCCGGCCGGTGAAAGTGCTGTATCATCACGAAGATAAAGTGACCGGCACTTTTTCCCAGACTGAAATCGAAGAGATGCTGGAAACAATCCAGCAATGGCAAATTTCCGATGTCCAGATATTTGAAGAAGAAGCAGGGACAGAAGTACTGAAGCAATATTTACAAAATCCAGGGCGCACCGTGCTGTATTATCCAGGTGCTGTGCCGTTCCCTGTGTTCGATGCCATTATGGACATTACCGATAATAATCTACCGGAATCGACCTTCAACCGCGTTGTTGTCGAATGGGGAACAGAGGAAGATCCCGATTCCGTCATTTATTTTATCAACACCGGCTCGGGCCGTGTATACGAGGCACAAGTATCGGAAACAGAGTTGGTAAAATTCCGCGGCGATTATGTGCAACAGTCGGAAGAATATGATCGCTATATCACGGATCCGCGCATCGGCAATTTGCCGGTTTATGTGCCGGAAGATCCGATAGAGAAGACTGGCTTTGACTACCTATTGGAAGAAACCTCGGCGGCCATCTTTGCGGATGCCATTATGGACAGCCCGTCTGCAGAATTTGCAGGGGATCTGCAAAGTGAGGAGTTCACCGATGATTCGGGTGCGATCATGCGTGAATTGGATAGCCAGAAAAGCATCAATTACGTGCAGCCTAAAGCCGAAACCTCTGACCCGGCGATTCCGTCCGATCTCGTGTTCAACTCCATCAACTTTGTTAATGAGCATGGAGGATGGACCGATCAATACGTATATTTTGGCATGAAATCGGTCAATCAGCAGATCAGCTATCAGCTGTTTTTCGAAGGTTCCCCGGTTTTCAGCAATATGACAGCTGTAAGTTTAGATGTTGAATGGGGTATAGACAACGGCATTGAGCAGGCATTCCGCTATAGCCGCCCGACTTATTTGCTTGATTCGGTCGCAGAAACCCGCACAATTGAAATGGCGTCTGGCGAAGCGGTATTGGATGCTTTGGCCCGACTTGAAATGGACCTATCGACAATTGAAGCGGTAACGATCGGCTACGAACTGACTGAATCAGAGCCTTTGATCACCTTTCAACCCGCTTGGTATTATAAAGCAAATGGCAAATGGACACGGCTATCTGACGAATCAGTAGGAGGCGTGAAGCTTGGATTGGAGTAAAACAAAAACCATTTTCATAGTTGTCTTTTCGATTCTAAATGTCTTCTTGTATTCGTTGTATATCGACCGCTATACGGAAGCAGAACGAATTGAATTGCTTCCGGAATCGACCATCGATGAGAAATTACGCGGTGATAATATCACTTATTCCGCTTTGCCGGAAGTCTCAGAAGACAAGCCATACGTACGCGGTGAATCGAAATCTTTTGCTGGCACCGAATTGGATATTGATGGCATCGTCAACGTCCTGGAAGACCGGATGCTGCAAGTAACTTACGATGAACCGATTGACTTGGAGGGCGACAAAGCAGACGCATTGGCAGCTTTCATTGAAGAGGAAGTACCGGAAAGCTCGGAATACAGCCTTTGGCAAATCGATGAAAATCAGAACCACGCGGTGTTTTTCCAGCAGATGGCGGGTGTCCCGTTGTTTTATAGCAAGGGCGGCCAATTGACCGTGTTCTGGGATGAGAATGACGCCGTTATCGGTTTTGAGCAGACCTTATTCGACAACATCATCGAAAATGAAGAACAAAAGAAATTGATTTCACCACTTCAGGCAATCCATACCCTTTACCAGAAGAGCTTATTGGAGACAAACAGCCGCATCACCGAAGCTGAACTTGGCTATTCGACACATGTTCAAGTATCGGAGAACCGGCAAATGTTCGTCCCAACTTGGCGCATCCGCGTGAAGGATTCCGAAGGCGAGGAAACGGATCATTTCGTCAATGCCATCAAGGACGGTGTCATTGAGCTGAACAAACAGAAAGAGGAAACAGCAGAGTAAGGAGATTTTAACTATGCGCTTTAGTGTATTGGCCAGCGGTTCGACTGGCAATGCCATCTATATAGAAAACGACGAGCATGCGTTTTTAGTGGACGCAGGGCTTAGCGGCAAGAAATTGGAGTCGTTATTCGCCTCCATCGGCCGCGATATGGGCAAGCTCGACGGCATTCTTGTCACCCATGAGCATAGCGATCACATTAAAGGGCTCGGCATCGCCGCGCGCCGGCATAAAGTGCCGATTTACGCCAACGCCAAAACGTGGACGGCGATGGACGGGCTGGTCGGCGAGATTCCGGTCGAGCAGCGCTTCCATTTTGATATGGAGACGACGAAATCGTTTGGCGGCCTCGACATCGAGTCGTTCGGCGTGTCGCATGACGCGGCGGACCCGATGTTCTATGTGTTCCACGAGAACGGCAGGAAGCTTGCGCTGATCACCGATACGGGCTATGTCAGCGACCGCATGAAAGGCATCATCGGCGCGTCCGATGCTTATGTGTTTGAGAGCAACCATGACATCGGCATGCTGCAGATGGGGCGCTACCCATGGTCGGTCAAACGACGCATCCTGAGCGACGTCGGGCACGTGTCGAATGAAGATGCGGCGGTGGCGATGTCGGAAGTGCTCGCGGAGAAGCCGACGCGCATCTACTTGTCGCATTTGAGCAAAGACAATAACATGAAAGACCTCGCGCGCATGAGCGTCGAGCAGACCTTGCAGACGAAAGGCATCTTCGTCGGCGATTATGTCGATTTGTTTGATACCTCGCCGACTGAAGCGACGCCTTTGGTTGTGGTGTGAATAGATGTAGGAGCAGAGACTGTCCCAGAAGCCTGAAAAATGGCTTGTCGGGCAGTCTTTTTGTTTTTTTAGAGCCGCTGATGTCCGTGAAAGTGGACGCTTTCGGGCCCACAGGATGTGGGTCATGCAGCTGGCGCGGTCTCGCATTTAGCCGCTGATGCTCATTGCGGCGGACGCTTTCCGCGGGCATGGCCTCAGCCGCTTCCCTCGCTTCGCTCAGTCCAGGGTCTTCGGCTCATGTCGCTCCGTCGCGTTGCTCCGTCACTGCTCCCGCAGGAGTCGCCGCCTCCATTCCCATCAGCTAGTGTGGGATGAATATAGAGGTCGCAGTAATAGTTGTGGAAAGCATCATCTTACTGCGCTGCGGCGGCCAGTCATCCAGTTTAAAAGTGTACAAAGTAAGTTGGATTATGACTTCCTGACAGGCTCACACAGGGAGGATTGCTTGCATTTTGGCGGGTACATCTTATGATAAAAAGAGAGACATAAGAGAGGATGGAGGCTATGGGTTATTACAATCAAACGCCGAATGGCAGGCAGCCGAAGCCGAGCCGTGCGGGCAGTTTCTTTGCGGGGGTATTCGGCGTACTGGTCGGAGCGTTATTAATGTGGCTGTTGTTTTCGCAAGCACCGGGCTTATTGCCAGGCACCGAATCAACAAATTCCGGCACCCAGATCCAGCAGCAAAACCGTGAGCAGCAAGGCGCGTCGCTTGATATCACGACCGATGTGACGAAGGCCGTCGATGAGGCGTCGGATGCGGTAGTTGGCGTGTCGAATCTCCAGACAGGCGGGGATTTCTTCTCGCAAAGCCAGGAACAGGCAGTCGGCACGGGTTCTGGCGTCATTTATAAAAGTGAAGGCGATACCGCGTATGTCGTGACGAACCATCACGTCGTTGACGGCGCGAGTGGCATTGAAGTGACCTTGGCCGACGGGACAAAAGTCGACGCACAAGTGGTCGGCAGCGATATTTGGACCGATCTCGCTGTTCTTGAAATGAGCAACGAGAAAGTGCAGGGTGTTGTAGAGCTGGGTGATTCGGATGCGTTGAAGCGCGGTGAAGCGGTTATCGCGATCGGCAATCCGCTTGGCCTTGAATTCTCAGGTTCTGTGACGAGCGGCGTCGTGTCAGGCACTGACCGGGCAGTTCCAGTCGACCTGGACGGCGATGGCACAGAAGACTGGCAAGCGGAAGTCTTGCAGACAGATGCGGCGATCAACCCCGGTAACAGCGGCGGCGCGCTCGTCAATTTGGCAGGGCAACTGATCGGCATCAACTCGATGAAAATCGCCACTTCGCAAGTCGAGGGCATTGGCTTCTCGATTCCAATCAACTCGGCACTGCCAGTCATCAATCAACTCGAAGCGACGGGTGAAATGGTGCGTCCGGCGATGGGCATCACGCTGATTGATTTGGCGCAAGTGCCGAGCACATACCGCGATGATACATTGAATTTGACGGAAGACGTCACGGCGGGCGTCGTTGTGAGCTCGGTTGTCCCGTCTTCCGCGGCGGATGAAGCGGGCATGCGCCAATATGATGTCATCGTCGAGATGGATGGTGAAGAGATCGGGGATATCATCGAGTTGCGCAAGCATCTTTACAACGAAAAGCAAATCGGGGATATGCTCCAAGTAAAGGCATACCGAAACGGCGAATTGCTCGAATTCGAGCTTGAGCTCACCGACAATTCCACATTATAAGACCCAGCAGTTCCGTAAGGTGTTTTATACACCGAATGGAACTGCTTTTTTCATTTCCGAAAATGAAAATGAAAAATGAAAATCAGCTGAATATTATACACTTCGTAGCACGAATTTTTAGCTGAAATGGGGTAATTGTTCGGGAAAATGGCATGTGGATAACTTTTTTGTTAAAAATCGATTATTAACAATCCACAGGTGACAAAAGCTTCGCTATCCGTAGTGTTTTATATCTGTTAAAATGGATTGTGGATAAAAGGGAACGAAATGTGTATAACTGTGTTGAATATTCGGAAATCGAAAGGGGGCGTAAAAATGGAGTTATATTGCTGTCAAACGCACGTGGGACAAGGACTTGACGAATTTGTTGCCAAAACAGAAAGCTATCCTATACTGACTGAATTATCAGATAGCAAAAAGTTATCCACAAAGTGCAACTACTGTGAAGAACGAGCATTGTATCTTGTGGCGGATAAATAAAATCCTACAATATGTAGAAACGCCTGTGGATATGTGCATAAACTCTGTGGGCAACTTGTTTGTAAATTTAGTGTAAAGGGGGATAAGTTGTGAACATTTCAATTGTGACCGTCGGAAAACTGAAAGAGAAATACTTGAAAGCGGGCATTGCAGAATATGCAAAACGCTTAGGGGCTTATGCAAAAATTGCGGAGGTAGAAGTCGCGGACGAAAAAGCGCCGGAGCAATTGAGCGAAGCGGATATGGAAATCGTCAAAAAGAAAGAAGGCGAGCGCATACTCGCCAAGATCCCTCAGGACGCCTACGTCATCGCGCTGGCGATCGACGGCAAGATGAAGACCTCCGAGCAGCTCGCCAAAGACATGGAATCGCTCATGACTTACGGCCGCAGCAAAGTCGTCTTCGTCATCGGGGGGTCTCTTGGGCTGCATGATGAAGTGCTGAAGCGTGCGGATGAGAAATTGTCGTTCTCGAAGATGACGTTTCCGCATCAATTGATGAAGCTGATCTTGCTGGAGCAGGTATACCGGGCTTTCCGGATTATGAAGGGTGAACCGTATCATAAGTAAGTGAGGTTTATACTAGTAAATAAACTCTAACTTATACATGATTTGTCTAAATGCTATAGACAATCCATTTTTTAAACCGAATTCTAATGTTTTCTTTACACCGATAGATCAAATTAATTCAGTTATTGAAACTATCTAAGGAAAACAGGTTTTCATCATTTGGATATGCTAAACATTGATTTGAATTCTGTTATTTTAGTTGAATATATCCTTGGTGAGGCCACTGCGCTTTTTTGGATACGCCACTCAATGAAGCAATTGGACCGATTTACTTTTTTTTTCAAAAATTTATAATGATAAAGGATAGATTTTTATTGGTACTTTCTCTTAATGCGTTTTTATATACTGGATAAGAGAAAACTTGAAGTATAGAAGGCGGGACTGAAATTAATGAAAAAAATTGGATTTGATTCGGAGAAATATTTGCAAGAACAATCAGCCTACATCCTGGAGCGGGTGCAGCAGTATGATAAACTTTACTTGGAATTTGGCGGAAAATTGATAGGCGACAAACATGCCAAGCGTGTGTTGCCTGGATTTGATGAAGATGCCAAAATCAAACTATTGCATACACTGAAAGAAAAGGCGGAAATCATCATCTGTGTCTACGCTGGAGACATCGAACGAAACAAAGTCCGGGAAGATTACGGCATCACTTATGACCAGGACGTCCTTCGCTTAATTGACGAATACCGGGCATACGGCATTTCTGTCAACAGTGTCTTGATCACCCGTTACCAGGGGCAGCCAACAGTCAAAGTATTTATGACAAAGCTTGAGAGAAGCGGAATCAGCGTCTGTATTCACCGCGAAATCGAAGGTTATCCGACAAACGTGGAGGCGGTCCTTGGGGAAGAAGGATTTGCGACGAATCCCTATATTAAAACGACAAAGCCAATCGTGGTAGTAACAGGCCCTGGCCCAGGAAGCGGAAAGCTTGCTACTTGCCTTAACCAAATGTACCACGAGAACAAACTGGGAAATGAAGTCGGCTATGCCAAGTTTGAGACTTTTCCAGTTTGGAACTTGCCGTTAAAGCACCCAGTAAACATCGCTTATGAAGCGGCTACCGTCGATTTAAAAGACGTGAATATGATTGATAATTATCATTATGAAGCGTATGAGAAAGTAGCGGTCAATTACAATCGTGATATTGAGACATTTCCTGTCATCAAACGGATTATTGAAAGGATTACCGGCAAAGAATCTGTTTACAGCTCACCGACTGATATGGGGGTTAATCGCCTGAAATCGGGCATCACTGACGATCGGGTTGTCCAGGAAGCTGCCAAGCAGGAAATCATTCGGCGCAGTTTTGTCGTTGAGAACGACTATAAAAAAGGGCTTGCCGATGAAGACAGTGTACGCCACATGCAAGTGATTCTAGAAGAGACCGGTTTAAAGAAAGAGGACCGGGCACCTGTATTGCCGGCGCGTAATTATGCGAAAGAAGTCCAAGCACAAATTGACAGCACGAATTTACAAGCCGTCATTGCGATAGAACTGCCGAATGGCGAGATGATCACTGGTCGAACGACAACTCTGATGGATGCTTCGGCAGCCGCGATTCTGAATGGGTTGAAGAAATTGACCAATATTTCCGATGAAATTGATTTGTTGTCGCCGGTGATTTTACAAACGATTCAACGCTTGAAAACCGATGACTTGAATAGCCGCGTCCCGACATTAAGCGCCAATGAAGTGCTCATTGCACTGGCAATCAGTGCGGTCACCAATCCTACTTCTGAGCTGGCTTATAAGCAATTGCCACATTTAAAAGACACCCAAGCACATTCGACGGTTATATTGAATAGAGAAAACGAACAGACCTTTAAGAAGCTTGGAATCGACATCACCAACGATTCGGTATATCCAACTGAGAACCTATATTACAATTAGATTTTAGAAAACACCTGCCTTTTTCTCCTTCCATAGAAGCCTGAGACAGATGTATTTTCATTTATAGCGTTTACTGAAAAGGTTCATTCTTCTTTTAATGAGAAGAATGAACCTTTTTGCTTTATTGAATCAATCAAGCGCTACTTGTGAAAGACTGTAAAAAATAACTTTACTTCATCCGACACCAAAATAAAGCACTACAGTAAATGGTTAAATTAATCCTATCTTGTTTCCTAAATCTATTTATTTTAACGAATACCCACCATCTACAACGATTTCTGCACCATTTATATAAGACGCCTTGTCTGAAGCCAAGAACAGCACAACTTCTGCGATCTCACTTGGTTTCCCGTAACTTCCTCTCGGGTGTCCCTGCGATTGCTTGTCATAATTCTCTTTTCCGCCATATGCCTTAATGGCCAGGTCGGTTTCTGTCGGTCCGGGGGAGATGCAATTGACGCGGATGCCTTGATTGGCAAAGCGCAGTGCCGTGCTTTGGGTCATCGCCACAACGGCTGCTTTGGTTCCGCTATAAGCTGGCAGCATCGGATTGACTTTATCGTTTCCGAGGATCGCCGCATTATTGATCACGACTCCATGTTTTTGCTTACCCATCACGGCTAAAGCATATTTCATGTAGAGGAAAATCGCCGTTTGATTGACGGCAATCAACTGATTCCAGTCATCCAGCTTTACTCGAGACAAGGGCCCCATTCCGATAGACAGAACGCCCGCATTGTTGAAGAGGATCTCGACAGTGTGTCCATCATTTTCAAGTGCGTTAAAAAAGCTCTCGATTTCTTCCGGGTTTTCGTTATGCACTTGGTGAAAATGGGCTTTCCCGTCGCATTCACTCTCTACTTGAGCCCCTTTGTCGCTGTCTCTTCCCGTAAAATGAACAGTAGCTCCTTCCTTACAAAAGAAACGAACCACTTCCTTGCCAATTCCATCCGTTCCACCGTTAACAACCACTACTTTGTTTTCGAACATCATCTGATCTCCTCCAAACGTCATAGTAAAGTCATAAAGAATTTGTAATCAGTATATAGCATTCGGATCACTGTAGGAAATTTGGGTATCGCTACTCAAGTGCTATGGAGAGCTGCTTATCATAATTAAATGATTAATTATGTTATTTTTTTCTATTTATTCAATTTTTAATATGTATAATAGTGTAAGAGATTGTTGAAATCTCTGGAATTATTCTGTAAGTATAAAGTGCTTTTCTATTAAATATGGAGAATAGGCAAAGGGGATATAACATGAAAAAGATAGCAGTAACTTTAGTATTGGGATTGGTTATCGGGGCAATTGGGGTGTTTGCATTTTTACAAACAAATTTATTTGGCTTCGCTGCCGATAGCAGCTCTGAAACTGGTTTGATCCAAGAGCAAATTGTAGAACTGTCGGAATGGACGACATTAAAGTATGAATACAGATACACAATCGTAAGCCGGACAGGTGAAAATAAAAATATTCCATTCACAGATATCAATTTCGTGGAGGCAATAAAGTTAATCGAGTATACCGGATATTTGAAAGCAGGGTCGGACCTTTCAGAGCTAGAAGTAACAACTGATGATGGGGAAGAAAAAATATCCCTCAGGATTCCGAAAGCTAAAATACTCGATAATGTAGTAGATACTGAAAAAACGACAGTAGAAGATATCAAAGGCAATATCTTCTCAAACTATCCTACCCAGAAAGTTTTTGATGAAGTAAATGAAAACAAGGAACAGATTGAGGAAGAAAAAATCGACCAAGGCTTACTGGATGAGGCGGATCAGAGAACAGAAGAGCTGTTGACTGATTTCTTGAACGCGCAAGGGTATAGTGAGGTCGTCATCGAATTTTATTGATAAAAATAAGCAGGAAGCAATCGAGTTTAACAACTTGGATTGCTTCTTTTTGTATTATGTACAGCTTAGTGACGAATGAAGACATGCGCTATCATTTCACTCCAAGCCCTGACTAGCGTAAAATCAAAACCAATAGATGAGAAAAGGTGGTTTTGAGGGATGGCCAGATTGCCGATAATGATCGATACAGACCCTGGAATTGACGATGCGATGATGCTGACTTTGGCGTTTGCGCATGAGGAATTCTTTGATGTGCGCTTAGTGACGACGTGTTCGGGGAATATTTCGCAGGACAAGACGAATTATAATGCACGCACCTTCCTCAGTTATATCGGTGCACAGGTTGAAGTGGCGCGCGGTTTGGAGCAGCCGATGTTCCGCGAGCTCGAGATGGCGGAAGAGATCCACGGGGAGAGTGGTTTTGGGAATGTTGAGTTTCCGCCTCCGACTTTGCCAGTGAGCGAACGGCCGGCCGTGACCGCGATGCTCGAGACTTTGCTGGCGAGCGAGGAGAAAATGACCATCGTGGCAACGGGCCCTCTGACGAATGTGGCGGCCTTATTGCTGGCGCATCCGGAAGTAAAGCCGAAAATCGAGCGCATTTCGTGGATGGGTGGAGCGGCAGTCGGCGGCAATATGTCGCCGTCCGCTGAATTCAATGCCTATGTCGACCCACACGCAGTCGAAATCGTCTTCCGCTCGGGCGTTCCGGTCGTCATGAGCGGCTTGGATGTGACACATAAAGCATTCGTGACGCTTGAGGAAGCTAAGAGCATTTTGGCTATCGGCACCGAATTTGCGGAAAAAGCGTATGGCCTCGTTACGCATTATTTGGATGTCATCAAAAGAACGCCTTTTCACGAGGAAAATTACGACCAGGTGCTACATTTCCACGATGTCTGTGCAGTCATGTATTTATTGCGGCCGGAATTGTTTGAAGGGCAAGATTGCTATGTGGAAGCATCGCTCGAAGGCATCACTGCCGGAGCGACGGTAGTGGATTTCACGAACCGGACAGGGGAGAAGCCGAATGTCCATGTTTTGCATAGTGTGGACCGGGAAGCGTTCGTTGTGGAATTCGTGAAAGCCGTAAAAGTCATTTCGGACCGCGTGGAATCTCGTTGATTCGATAGCTCGACAACTCATAAGAAAGCAAGGTGAAGCGTGATGAAAATCATCGTATTCGGGGCGACGGGCAGCGTGGGCCGATCGGTCGTCAAGCAAGCATTGGAGCAAGGCTTTGAAGTGACGGCGTTTGTGCGGACTCCGGACAAATTGAAAGTGACCGGTGAAAAGTTAATGGTAGTGCAAGGAGATGCGTTCCACGTGGAACAAGTGGCTGCAGCGATTGCCGGCCATGACGCGGTCGTATCCTGTTTGGGCTCGAATCAAGGGATGAAAAAGTCAGCGGATTTGCAAACGATGGCGAAAAATATCGTGGCAGGCATGCAACAGCATGGCGTCAAGCGCATCGTCTACACGGCATCTGCAGGAATTAACGATGAACTTCCAGGCATTGGCGGAAAGTTGATGATGGGCGTACTGAAGCAGGTGCTCATCGATCACCGCGCCGCTGTCGATGCCATTCAAGAAGCCGGACTGACCTATACGATCGTCCGGCCGATGGGCTTGACCAATGATTCCTTTAGCGGGCAGTACCGTGAATCTGAAGAAAGCGTGCCGAGCAAATCGAAGACCATTCCGCGCGCAGATGTGGCGCATTTTATCGTCAAAGCACTGGGAAATGCAGAGTATGAAAACAAGTCTGTGGGGATTGCGACTTGAATCCTCGCCAAGACGAGCAGCTGCAAATATTGCGGCTGTTTTTTTGGTTCATTTTCACGATTTTCTTTATTGAAATTTTGGCTTATAGTAGAAACATCTGTTTACAAGTACTTTTCCGCAGCAAAGAATGAGGTGCATCATGGCGTTTTTATCACGATTTAAATTGAGTACAATCATTATCTCGTTTGTGCTATTGGTGGTGTTGGTGTCGCTCGTGATTACCAATCTGCTGGTGGCCGATACATCGGGCGACCGGATCGAGCAGCAGTTGGAAGATAAAGCCGTCAGTATTTCCCGGACCGCCGCAGAGTCGCAAGTGATTCGCCAAGGCTTGGAGAGGGAAGCGGCGGAAGCGAATATACAGGATTATGCGTTGGCCGTGCAACAAGCCGCAGATGTGTTGTTTGTCGTCGTCATGGACATGGACGGCATCCGCAAATCGCATCCGAATCCGGACAATATCGGCAAGGGGTTTGCCGGGGGCGATGAACGCCGTGTACTAGCAGGCGAGGAATACACGTCGCGTGCGGAAGGGACGCTCGGGCAATCGGTCCGAGCGTTCACGCCGGTGTTTGATCAAGACGATAAACAAATCGGCGCGGTCGCAGTCGGTATTTCCTTAGAGGAAGTGGAAGCGGCGATCGGGCAAAATCAAAAGACGCTTTGGATCGGGTCGTTAAGCGGTTTATTGTTCGGCATTATCGGCGCATTGTACTTGGCACGATATATTAAAAAGAGCCTGTTCGGCCTGGAACCTCCCGAAATTGCGCGCATCCATGAAGAACGCAACCAGATGCTTCATTCCGTTTACGAAGGCGTCATCGCGATCGATCAACATTCACGCATCATGCTCGCCAACCGGTCGGCGAGAGAGCTGTTCGAAAAAGCGGGCTTCACGGGCCGTGAGCCGATCGGCAAGGAGATCCATGACTTTCTGCCAGGCCTCAACACGCACCGTGTATTGCTTGAAAAACATACCGTTTTGGATGAAGAGCAGGAGCTCAATGGCCTGTCGATCCTGTCGAACCAAGTGCCTTTATTGGTGAATGACCAAGTGATCGGCGCGATGGTCACTTTCCGGGACAAGACGGAAATCGACTTGCTTGCCGAACAATTGACCGGCGTCGAAATGTATGCGGAAACTTTGCGGGCGCAATCGCACGAATTCATGAATCAACTGCACGTCTTGCTCGGCTTGATTAAAATGGAGCAATACGAGCAAGTGTCGCAGTTTATCGCAAAATTGGTCGACCACCAGGCCGTGGAAGTCGGCAATGTGACGCGTTCCATCAAGGATCCGGTGCTGGCCGGCTTTATCCTCGGGAAAATCAGTTTCGCGAGAGAAGCGCAGGTGGAACTGATGATCAGCTGCGAGACCGACATCCCGAAACCGGACGATCCCGCGGTCACGCACGAGCTGATCACGATCATCGGCAATGTGGTCGACAACGCGATCGACAATGTCCAAGAGACCCAATACAAGCGGGTGCACGCCGCGTTTTCCTATATCGATGAATTGCTGACGATCACGATCAGCGATACAGGAACGGGGATCGACGAGGAATTGCAGGAAAAGATGTTCGAAAAAGGCGTCTCCAGTAAGGAAGGCTACCACCGCGGATTCGGATTGCATTTGGTGAAAAATAGCGTAGACCAACTCGAAGGTTCGATTGAAGTGGCCTCCGAGAAAAACGAAGGTACGACGTTCGAGTTGGTGCTGCCGTATGAAGCAAGGGGTGAAACAGATGATTAAGGTAATGATAGTAGAAGATGACCCGATGGTCGCCGCCTTGAACCGCCAATTCGTCGAGCGGATGGACGGCTTTGAGGTGAGCGGCGTCGCCGGAAACGCCCAGCAGGCCATCGCGATCCTCGCGGAGTCGGACGTCGATTTGGTATTGCTCGACATCCACATGCCGGGGCTGACCGGCATCGAATTTTTGCAGATGCTCCGCGAACAACAGCAGGACCTTGACGTCATCTTGATCACGGCAGCCTCTGAAATCCAGCAAATCCAGCACGCCTTGAGGCTCGGGGCTTCCGATTATTTGATCAAGCCCTTCGAGTTCAGCCGTTTCCAGGAAGCGCTGCTGCAATACCAAAAACATTTCCATAAACTGAACGATAATAAACAAATCAGCCAGCAGGAAATCGACAGCCTGCTCGGCAGAAAACAGCCAGCCACTTCTACATCAGCCACGGTGCAATCATTGCCGAAAGGGCTGACAAAAGGAACGCTGCAGACCATCCAGCAAGTGATCCTGGCGAACGAAGCTGCGGTGTTTTCAACAGATGAACTGGCGCAGTCAGCTCATATTTCCAGGGTCTCCGTCCGGAAATACCTGAAATTCCTCAGCGCCATCGGCTATTTGCAGGAAGATTTGACCTACGGCGTCGGCCGGCCTATCTATCAATACCGTGTGGCGCCGGAAAACGCACATCGTCTCGATCCTTATCTTTGAGGGTTAAGGTGGAGCTTTGGAAAACATTGCGTCATCTAATAGTTCAGTGAGATGTCTGAGTGTTTGGAGAAGCGTTTGCTCGACTCCAACGGAATAGCGAGACGACCGAGACCCCGCAAGCAGTGAAGCGGCTGAGGAGGCTTGGGCGCGAGCCCGTGGAAAGCGAGCAATAAGCTTCGGAAAATACGGTTTCGCGACACCCAAAAAAAGCAGCCAATGCGGCTGCTTTTTTTAATTACAATAAAACCAATACTTTCATAAGCTAGAAGTTGTCTGAAATTTGTCTAAAATATGAAATACATTGAAAGCGCTTACCTAAATAGCGCAAGCACAAGAAAACGAGGTGTCCAACGATGAAGGAAACAAATAAGATCCCGCCGCAGTTGCCGGCGAGAAGTTTGAAAGACAAATTCACGATTTTCAATATGCCGATTCTCTGGTTCGGGGTGTTCGCGGTTATTGCGATCTATGCGATGTATACCGAAAACTTGCCAGCCGGAATGATCGGCGCCTTGCTCATTACCATGGTGCTCGGTGAATTATTGGGCTGGTTCGGCAATCATCTGCCGATTGTCCGCACATTCCTCGGAGGCGGCGCGATCGTCGCTATTTTCGGATCCGCTTATATGGTCTATAGTGGACTTATGCCCGAAAGCACGACGGCTGGGATTACGGAATTCATGAAAGACGGCGATTTCCTTAACTTCTATATTGCGGCTTTGATTACCGGCAGTATTTTGGGGATGGAATCGAAAATTTTGGTGAAAGCGGGTGTCCGCTACGCCTTGCCATTGCTCGCTGCGGTGGCAGGGGCGGTTGGACTGGCTGCCTTAGTCGGAATGGTATTAGGCTTCAGCGTCCAGGAAGCGGTGCTTGTCATCGCCATGCCGATCATGGGCGGCGGTATGGGGGCAGGCGCTGTGCCGATGTCCCAAGTCTATTCGGAAATGCTTGGCAATGAACCCGGATATTACCTATCGATTTTAGTGCCGGCTTTGGCACTTGGGAATGTCTTCGCCATCATCTTGGCGAGTGTGTTGAACATGATCGGCAATAAATACCCGAGCTTGACGGGGAATGGCCAGCTGATCCGCAATTTCCATTACGAGAAAAAAGAAACGCCTAGCTATGATTTGGCGAAAATGGGCATCGGCGTCTTGGCTGCGGTGTCGTTCTATATTTTAGGGAATCTCTTGGGTGATTTTATCCCGCTTCATCCGTATGCCCTCATGATTATTTTGGTGGCAGCGCTGAAAGTCGCCAATGTCATGCCGGAAATTATTGTAGAAGGCGCGAGCCAGTGGTATGAGTTCGTGGCGCGCAACTGGACCAACGCCTTGCTAGTGGGCATTGGGGTCGCGTATACGGACTTGGAAGCCGTGCTGAATGCCTTGAGCATCCAATACGTGCTCATCGTCTTGGCTGTCGTCATCGGTGCCGTCATCGGTGCTGGCGTGGTCGGGAAGTTCATGGGCTTCTATCCGATCGAAGCAGCGATCACTGCAGGGCTGTGTATGGCGAATATGGGCGGAACGGGCGATGTCGCGGTGCTGTCTGCGGCAAGACGCATGGAGTTGATGCCGTTTGCTCAAATTTCGTCCCGTCTCGGCGGCGCGTTAATCTTATTATTGGCCAGTATATTTATACCGTTTTTCATTTAATTAATTATAATCTGAGGGAGGGGAGAAATCCTTTCCCTCTTTCTGATGGAGAGTGAACGCCGTGATTGTCAGTGAAATCATCAATGTCATTTTGCCGGTCTTTATTTTGCTCGGCATCGGCTTTTTTGTCGGTAGATTCATGGACATCCAGACGAAACCGGTGTCGGATTTGTGCATCTACGTGTTCAGCCCGGCCTTATTTTTCCATTCCGTCACGACGTCTTCGCTGGATTTGGGGGATTTAGGAAGAATTGTGCTGTTTGCCGTATTGTTATTCGCTCTCTTTGCCGTGCTCATTAAGCTTCTTGGAATCGTATTTGGGTGGACTCTGTCGTATCGCAATACGATGATGCTCGCGAGCGCATTTCCGAACACCGGGAATTACGGCTTGCCGATCGTGTTTTTCGCTTTCGGGGACGAGGGGATGGCGATCGCTATTATTTACGTCGTCATGCAATCCTTACTGATGAATTCGGCTGGCATCTTTTATGCATCAAACCATGACGATGTGTCCAAGAAGGCGATTTTCATTACTATCATCCGTATGCCAGGACTTATTGCCATCACGATCGGGCTGGTTCTGAAAATAGCGGGCATCGGGGTGCCTGAGGCGCTCGGCAATGCCACGGGATTGCTCGGGCAGGCGGCGGTGCCGGTGCTATTGACGCTGCTCGGAATTACCTTGGCATCGATTCAGATCAAGACCGTGCTGAAGTTTATCGGGACGGCGGCTGTGTTGAAATTGGCTGCGTTCCCGGCGATCGCGTTCGTGCTGCTGGCCTGGCTGTATCCGGGAGGGTCGCTGGAAGCGAAGGTGTTGCTCATTTCTGCGGCAACTCCGGCGGCTGCCACGACGACGCTTTTGGCCATCAAATTCAATATGAACCCGGACATGGTATCGAGCGCAATGTTCGTCAGCACCTTGGCGAGCATCGTTACCATTCCGGCATTGCTGTTGATCCTTTAAAACGGCAAATGTCTGGACAAAATAAATAAGGAGCCATCCCTAAGTTGCTTGGGGATGACTCCTTATTTTTATACGTGGAATTACTGAACTGCTTCGTCCAACTCCACCGTCACTTCCTGCAAGCCTTCCTTGTCCAAAGTCGCAAAATACATACGGCGCTCATTGAGGAACACGCCGGTGGTGCCGGACGTTCCCCAGCTGATATCCAATGAATCAGAAGAATTCAACTGGAGCTGGTCATCCGAAATATGGACGGTGAAATAATTCGCGGGCAGCTGCGGGAAAACCAAGGTATTTCCTTCTATGGCCGGGGCGGCTTCCCGGACCAGGCGGGGGGAATCGATTTGGTCGAGGAGTGCCCCTTCTTTTGACAGCAATGACAAAGTGCCGCCTTGATCTGTCTGGGCAGCGACGACGTATTGTTGTGCTTCGGGTACATAAGAAACGCTGTAAATATAAAATTCCACTTGCGGCAATAATTCGGTTGGCGTGACGGTCAGTTCGTTTGCCTCTGGGTCATAAAGGGCGAAACGGAGGGAAGCTTCGCTCGCATCATCATTGAATTGCTGCCAAACGAGCAGCGCATTATCGTCGGAAGCGGCAAGCATCGGCCAGCTGTCGCGGTCACCTGCTTGCGATAGTTTGATGTCATGCAACACGTCTCCTTCATCTGAAACGGTTGAGACGATGACTTCCTTACCCGAACCGAGGTCATTGACACCGCCGCCGTTGACCCAGCCGTGGGACCAGAAAAGGACGTGCTGTGCATCAGTTGAAGCTGCATGCCCGGAATGCCCACCATCGAGCAAGGTGCCTTCATGCAATAGCTGCCAATTGTCATCATAGAGCTTATAGCGCTGGGAAACGTTATTTTTTGAATCGTAGCCATCCTCATAAGTGATGATGCTCGTTTCATTGGTTGAACTGGCGCTGACCGGTTCTTGTGCTTCCGGACTGGAAACGAGTGTGTCGAACTGGTTTTCACCGATTTCTTTTTTATAAATATCATGGGTCCAGCCATCTTTGCGCTGCTCCCCACTTTTTTCAGACCATAGCACCGAATTTCCGACGATGGACACGCCATGCGCATATTTCCTTGTATCCTCAGCTGGCTGGGTAGGCTGCATGGAACAGCCTGACAGCAGGAGGGAGGCTATCAGTGTAAGCCAGTTTTTCATTTTCATTCCGCCTTTACGGTACGTTTTTCAGCGTGGCGGGAGAAGCGGGTAATGGAGGCACGTGATTCCAGGGGGCAAAGAGGCCATGAAATCAAGTCTTTGAATAAAAAAGGAAAGCTCCCCTATAGAAAGGAGCTTCCTTATAAAGCATGCAGCAGCCATAACAGCTAAGGATCGGCTTCAACTCTTAGTTTTTTTCCAAGTAAGGAAGCAGCACATCCTCAAACGTCGTCTGGTTGACGATGATCCGGTTGATCCAATAATTATCATCATCCGGGCGAATGACTTGAGGGGCTAGGATATGGCCAGCTTCAAGGCCTTGCTCTTTCAGGATGCGGGCTACGGGTTCATTGGTGTCGCCGTAAGGATATGCAAAGCTTTTCACTTTCACATCCAATTCCGACTCGATCGTTTCGACGCTTTTCTTCAGGTCTTCCCTGAATGCGTCCGCTTGCTCTGGAATTAAAAAGACAGGCGTGTCGCCTTCGAAGCGATGCATATCATAGGTATGGGAGCCGAAATCCGCCAATCCGCTGTCTCTCATCTCCCGCAGCTGATCCCATGTGGCCATTTCCAAGTTGCTGAAGTCTTCATTGCCTACTTGCCCGGCAATGACGAACATGGTGAATGGCACGTTTGCTTCTTTCAATATCGGAAAAGCGTTGTCATACACCGACACGTCAATATCATCAAATGAAATCCACACACATTTTTCAGGGAAATCGCCATCTGCTTTCGCTTTCAATAGCTGTTCTTCATTCAGGAAATTGGCATCTGCTTCGACCAAGGCGTCAATTTGCGACTTGAATTCGCTTTCCAGCACGCTGTATTGCACCAGTTCATTGGATTGCAGCACGCTGCGCGCCGATTTGACGAATAAGTCATCATCCTGGACGCGGTGATAATTCAGTCCAAGGCAGCCATCTTCGATCAATGTTTCCGGGAAAGACATGGCGGGCTTGTCTGCTGAGAATGCCTCGACGAAAAGCTCTTTCCGCGACAAGAAAAACAGGCTAATTAATGCGATAATGGTCGTCCAGATAAAGATCTTTTTGATCAACACTCTCACCTCCAAGAGGGACAATCGGATTCGTTTCAAAAACGGCATAGTCTTCACTTTGCAGTTTCTCGATCGCTTCTATTTTCATCAGCCCCAACGATTGGAGTTCGGCATTGCTTGCCGGGGTAGGGTAGCGCCGTCTTCTCAAGGTGCCGAATCTCTTTTTATTGTAGACATGATTCAGGTACAGCAATGCATAGAACAGCAGGAAGACGCCCACGGCTGCCGCAATGAACAAGCGGATGTCTTGATTGACCATGTTAAAGGAAGAATTCATGACCCGTGTCAGGATATTATTGAAGCCGAAAGTGGCTGAGACGATGAACGAGACCACCAATACACTGTAAAGCCAGCAAAGCATGGAAAAGATGAAATCGACGCTGGCGTAAAGCCAGGATCGCTTGACGACAATCAGGAAACTTTCTTCTTCATACCGCGGTCTGGGCTGTTCCATACAGCGTAACCTCCTTTTAGGCGAGATGAGATTGTTTTTGGGATGGCTGCGATGACGACAGCGGTATTGATCATCCAATAAATGGCCGGATACCAAGCGGCCCAGAAATAGTATTTCAATTTCCCGTTATAGCGGGAGTCGATGGACAGGGCGATGAATAATTGAATGAGGCTGATGAACACCAAGGCGAAGGAACTGAAGGTGAACCAGAACAGCATTTCCTGCAGCGTAGTAGCCGTGAACAATAACAATAGCGTGATGAACAGCCAGCAGAAAGCCCATAGGATGCTGAACCATTGTTCGAGATAGACAAGCCAGATTCTGCGTTGTTTCCAATTGAACAAGACTTTCCAATGGCGCAGGATGACTTCCTGTCCGCCTTGCGCCCAGCGGACTCGCTGTTTCCAAATGCCTGATACCGTTTCCGGCACCAGCATCCAGCACAGCGCACGGGGTTCGTAGCGGATATCCCAGAAACGCTTTTGGAGTTTCCAGCTGACCGCGATGTCTTCAGTGATCATGTCGCGGTCCCATAAGCCGACATCGACGAGTGCTTTTTTGCGATAGGCGACGACCACGCCGGAAACGGTCATGACTTTTCCGAGCAGCCTTTGCGTCCGCTTAATCGCCCCGATGATCGAAGCGTATTCGACCAGCTGCATCCGGCTCAGCAAATTGTTGCGGTTGCGGATCGTGGGGTTGCCGGTGACAGCGCCGACCCGTTCGCCTTGTTTGAAGAACTGATGGATCAAATAATAGGGAGCGGTATCGGCCAGCATGGCATCTGAATCGACACATACGAGGTATTCGGCTCTAGAAGCGAACAAGCCGACTTGCAAAGCGTTCGCCTTGCCGCGGTTTTCATGCAGCTGGATGGCCCGGACATCGCCGTACTGTTCCGACAATCTTCTGAGGATTCCGCTCGTCCCATCTTTCGAACCGTCATTGATTAAAATGATTTCTTTTTTCGGATAAGACAGTCCAACCAGGTTGCGGACGGTTTCTTCAATGGTTTCCTCTTCGTTATAGCAAGGGACGAGAATGCTGATCATGGGCCAGTCGAACGCTTCAATGTCCAAAGGTTCGCTTTTTAACTCCTTGGTTCTGAGGAAAAGGATAGAACCCGCTATCCAAAACAAGGCCATTGCAAAGGGATACACGAAAACATAGCCGGTTATGAAACTGTAAGGGCCTGAAAAAAGCTGAGAAAATTCCATTGATATGCCTCCTAACAAAAATATTTGATTTTAACAAATATTTAAATAATTTAGTTGTGAGTATAACCAACGTAGTCATAAAGAGTCAATGAAATTTCCAAATAATTAATAATTAATTTACAAATAGGTAAATATGCTCGTAATTTATTCACTTAAAATAAAATATTATTATATTTATTGATTTTTTATGTGGATTCAGCTCCTTCGGCTGGTGCTCTATCGGTAAAAAAAGGAATCTACGCGCCGATGGCTGCAACAAAAAACAGCCTGCGCCCGAATGGATATCGGGCACAGGCTGTTCGGTATGGATCGCTATTCGTTAGGAAAAGCCTGATTTTCAATTGAATCGGATTAGGCTCACATAGCCATCAAGGCTGGTCAACAATACTTCGGTTTTTCCGTCTTCGTCCAAATCACCGGCAAGCGGAGTGCCTTCAATGCCGCCCTTGACGTGAACTTGGCCGATTTCTTTCCCGAGTTGATCGAGAATCGTCAAGGTGCCCATCATATCAGGGACCAGGATTTCCTGCTCTCCGTCCGAATTGATATCCAAGACAGTCGTCGACCCGCGCATATTCGCAGCCAGAAAGGTCCGCCAAATGGTATTCGCCTGGCCGTCCAAGCAATAGACGAATCCAGCCAAGCCGCCGAACACCACCGCTTTTTGGCCCGGTTCGTAATTGAAGACTGTCGCTCTTGAATTGGTTTCGCTGGTCGCCCAAACCGACCAATCCGTCGATTTGTATTTTGTCTCGCCGGTTACGCCGTCCAGGTAAAGCGTCCTGCCGCCGCGGCCGTTGATGATGTACTCCACCACTCCGTCATGATCCATATCCGCATAGCTTCCGAAACAGTCGATGCCAAAGCCTGCATGGTTGTGCCATTTCAGTGACCCGGTTTCCGCGTCCAGGCAATAGACATGCTCATCGATGCTATTGAAGAGGCATTCGAGTTTTCCGTCCCCGTCGATATCCACGACTGTCGGAAACGGTTCGTTCTGTTCGAGCGAGCTGAATTTCCATATCAACTCGCCCGTGCTTGCTTTCAGTTTGACGCATTGATTATCAAAGGAAGTTGTATATAGGTACCAAGCATCCGGCTCTTTCACCAGCTGGCCGGCATGCTGGTAATACACATCGGATTCGTGAAAAGGGTGGACCTCGTAAGTCGATGTGGCATCGGGCAAGGTGTCGAATGCCTCTTCGATCCAAAGGGTATCCGTTTCGACGCCGCTAATTTTCCGCCTTTGTCCTGCGCCGGTCCCGGAAACAATAGCGAGCTCGGCGTGGTTGCCATCTATCCTCAGGAACGAATTGGCTGCCCACTCTTTCGTTGAATCGGTAATTCCCCATTCGCTTGCCGAAGTGACTTGGCCGCTGCCTTCCCGGTAATAGAGATTTGAGTGGAACCAAATCCTTTCGCCTTGTTCATTCAAGCAGTAAACATGGCCATCGTGGGAAGCGCCGAAAATTTCGATTTTGCCATCGCCGTCCACATCCGCAGCTTGAGGGCGTCCGTAATTCGGCGCGCCGAAGAGATAGCGCCAAACCAATCGCCCGGTTTCCACTTCCCGGACGTAGATATACCAATCCCAGGATTGATAGATGACGACTCGCTGGCCCTTGCTGAAAATGGCGAAGATGGGAGTGGAATAGATCGGTTCGTCGCCTGTTTTGACCTGCCATAAGATTTCATGCTCAATTTGTTTGCGCATATTCTGCATGCTCCTCACTCCACATTGGTTTCTTGTTGATACGCCTTCCAGACATCATAGCTTATTGCGCAAGAGATCCAAACGATTTCTGCTAAAGCTATTGTGTGAAAGGCAGTTTCTGGATTATGGGCCAGCCATTCATGCAGGCATCGTACATGCATGGCCGTTCAACTGGTATAATGGAGCAGTGTCAAAAGCGCAGGCTTTCGATGCTCTTTTTTTTGCAAACACATGGATTTTAATAGCTGGGAGTTGGAAATAGAGATGAACAAAAAAGACATTGCCGAGATCCGCAAGCAGTTCAAGCTGGAGACGGATCTACTGAAAATCGCCGAAATCTATAACGTATATATCAAGCAGGACACTAGTGAAATCTTCCACGAGGAGAGCCGTTCGTTTTCCTTGCTCGATCGGGAGCAGCAAGAGCTGTTTTTGGCCAACTTCAAGAAAGTGCTGGCGGGCAAGCTCGACATCAAGCTATTCGAAGTGAAGTTCCAGCGCCCGGAGGAAGGGCAAGCCGACCATACGCAGCATCTGCTCTACGAAGGGCTTCACGCAGACGATGCAGAAGGCTGGAAAGACAATATGCAGCGCGTTGCCTTGAAGATGGTCGAAGAAACGCCATACGAGAAAGACATGGTCATCACCTTCATCCGCGGCACGTATTTCAAGACGACAAAACGCGAGCCGGATGAGACAGAAGCCGCGATGCGCGACGAAGTATACACTACGCCGTTCGTCCTCAGCAGCATGAACCAGACCGAGCTGCCGAAATCCTCGCTGGTATTCGATTTTATCGAAAAGGAATTCAAGTCGAACATCATGGCGGACCCGGTCATCAAGCTGTCGTCTCCAGTCGGCGGGTTCTTGTTCCCGAGCTTCACGAACAATGCCGCAGACGTCAACCGTATCCTGTATTCTGCGGCAAAGGCCAATAAGCCCGATTTTCAGTTTATCGAAAACGTGCTGAACGGCGACGAAATAACCACTGCAGAAGACGATAAAGTGGTGTTTGAAGAAATCGTCAAGCACGTGATCGGTGATGAAGTCAATTCGAGAACGCTCGCCGGCGTCTACGACGAGATCAACAGCATGCTCGAAGTGGAAGCGGAAGACGAGGACGAGCCGGCACCGATGCTTGATTCCAAGGAAGTCGAACGCGTCTTGAAGGCAAGCGGCATCAAAGACATCAGCACCGAGAAAGTGGAACAGGCTTTCCAGCAAGTGACCGATAACCGCCAATACGAGATGAAAGCGAGCCACATCGTGCCGAAATACGGGGCCAAATCGATCAAGATCAATACGAAAGTCGCGGAAATCAAGATCGGTCCCGAAGACTTACGTTACGTCAAACAAGTCAATTACAATGGCCGCCGCTGCATCCTGATCGAAGTGGAAGAGGATACGGTAGTGGAAGGGTTTAAGTTGTTGGCGGAGGAAGAGTTGGAGTAGAACGGGCTTAACCGCCCATTAAGTGGGTAAACTTATTTAAAGTGCAATAAATGGATAGGAGGAGCCGCACATGATCACCGAAACCGATTTAAAGCATCTGCAGCGCTGTGTGGAACTTGCCGAACAGGCGCTTGAGAAAGGGGACGAGCCATTCGGTTCCGTCCTTGTATCGGCTGCTGGGGAGGTGCTGTTCGAGGACCATAACCACGTGGCGTCAGGCGACCATACGCAGCATCCGGAATTTGCGATTGCGCGCTGGGCGGCGAATCACCTGGCGCCGGAAGAACGGGCGCATGCGACTGTCTATACGTCAGGCGAGCATTGCCCGATGTGCGCAGCGGCGCATGGCTGGTCCGGGCTCGGCCGCATCGTCTATGCGAGTTCATCGGAACAATTGGCGGAGTGGATGAAAGAGCTGAACACTGAACCTTCGCCTGTCCGCAACCTGTCCATAAAAGAAATACTGACGAATCCGGACGTCGATGGGCCGGTTCCGGAGCTTGCGGCAAAAGTGGGCGAACTTCACCGCCGTTTACACGAATCAAAATAGTAAGCACATAAAAAAGGACTGCGAAGAAAATCTCTTCGCAGTCCTTTTCTTTTGATTACGCCATAACAGGGATATCACTTCGGATGAGGTGGTCGAACGCGCTGAGTGAAGCCGTGGCGCCGCCGCCCATCGAAATGATGATCTGTTTGTATGGGGTGTTCGTGCAGTCGCCTGCCGCGAATACGCCGGGTACGTTCGTCGCGCCGCGCTGGTCGATGACGATTTCGCCGTGCTGTGTACGCTCGACGAAGTCACCGAGCCAGTCGGTGTTCGGCACAAGGCCGATTTGGACGAAGACGCCGGACAATTCGACATGCTTTTCTTCCCCGGTCTTGAGGTCGATATAGGAAAGGCCGTTCACTTTATCAGTGCCGGTAATTTCCGACGTACGGGCATTCGTCAGCACCGTGACGTTCGGCAGGGTCTTCAGGCGGTCCTGCAAAACGGAATCCGCTTTAAGTTCTGTGTTGTATTCAAGCACCGTGACGTGGTTCGTGATTCCTGCAAGGTCAATCGCCGCTTCCACGCCGGAGTTGCCGCCGCCGATCACTGCGACGTCTTTGCCGGAAAATAGCGGGCCGTCGCAATGCGGGCAGTACGCCACGCCTTTGTTCTTGAATTCCGCTTCGCCAGGAACGCCGATATTGCGCCAGCGGGCACCTGTAGAAAGAATGACGGACTTGCCTTTGACGACAGCGCCGTTTTCGAGTTCAAGCTCGAACAGCTCTTTCTTCTCCAAGCGCTTCGCACGCTGGAGGTTCATGAGGTCGATGTCGTATTCTTTCACATGCTCTTCAAGGCTGGCCGCGAATTTCGGGCCTTCCGTGTGCTTGACGCTGATGAAGTTCTCGATGCTTAAGGTATCCATCACCTGTCCGCCGAAGCGCTCAGCGACGATGCCGGTGCGGATGCCTTTACGCGCCGCGTAAATCGCTGCGCTGGCACCAGCCGGGCCGCCGCCGACGACGAGCACGTCAAACGGTTCTTTGCCTTCGAATTCGGAAGCGTCCGGCGCATTGCCGAGCTTCGCAAGTAATTCCTCAAGCGACATGCGTCCGCTCGAGAATGATTCGCCGTTTAGGAATACCGTTGGAACGGCCATGATGTCCTTGCTTTCGACTTCTTCCTTGAACGCCGCGCCGTCGATCATCGTATGCGTGATGTTCGGATTGAGGACGCTCATCAAGTTGAGTGATTGTACGACTTCCGGGCAGTTCTGGCAGCTCAGGCTGATATAAGACTCGAAATGATAAGAACCTTCAAGGTTTTTGATTTGATCCATTACTTTTTGTTCGGCTTTCGGCGCACGTCCGCTCACTTGCAACAAGGCAAGGACGAGGGAAGTGAACTCGTGGCCGAGCGGGATGCCCGCAAAGGTGATGCCCATATCTTCGCCAGGACGGGTGACACTGAAGCTTGGCGTTCTCTCAAGCTCAGTGCGCTCCACTTGGATGCGGGAAGACATGGCAGACAGTTCCTCCACCAAATCGACCATATCATTTGATACCTTATCGGACCCGGCGCTCACTTGGAGCAGCACGTCGCCTTCCAAAAGCTGCAAGTATTGCTCTAATTGAGATTTGATTTGCGCATCTAGTATCATTGTCAAAACTCCCTTAAATCTTGCCTACGAGGTCAAGGCTTGGCTTCAATGTGTCGCTGCCTTCTTCCCATTTCGCCGGGCAAACTTCGCCTGGGTTGTTGCGCACGTATTGTGCCGCTTTAATTTTGCCGACAAGCGTGCTGGCGTCGCGGCCGATGCCGTCTGCGTTGATTTCCGCAGCTTGTACGATGCCGTCAGGGTCTACGATGAATGTACCGCGCTGCGCGAGGCCTTCTTCTTCGTTCAAGACGTCGAATCCGCGTGAAATGCGCTGAGACGGGTCGCCGATCATCGTGTATTCGATTTTACCGATCGCATCTGAATGGTCGTGCCATGCTTTGTGAGTGAAGTGAGTGTCTGTAGAAACAGAGTATACTTCAACGCCAAGCTCTTTCAATGTTGCGTATTGGCTTTGGAGGTCCTCAAGTTCAGTCGGGCAAACGAACGTGAAGTCCGCTGGGTAGAAGCATACGACGCTCCATTGGCCTTTCATGTTTTCTTCAGTGACTTCAATGAAATCTCCGCTCCCGGCCTGGTAAGCTGAAGCGTTAAATGGTTGGATTTCTTTTCCGATCAATGACATAAATAATTACCTCCTGAATGATTTTTTAGAATTACCGTAAACGATAACGTAAAAAAAATTAATCGAAGTGGTTCGCCCCAATTAATATCGTTATCTGGTTATAATAATTCTAATTCTATTTCCATTGTCATATGAAATCGGGTTTTTGTCAAAGAGAACCCTAAAGTGGAAACGCTTTCGCTGAAAGACTAGAAAAAACGTTGCAAGAAGCCGTTTTAATCAAAAAAACACATAATCTGAAAAAAGCAGGGTAGATTGTGAAATTAATAATTATTAAATATTTCGAAATAGGGTTAATAATCAAAAATAATGGTGATTTCTCAATAAAGCCTCCCAATTGATAGAATGGCGGGCAATAGGGAGGCATAAAAAGAACCAGGCAGTTAAGTCACTTATTGGGCAGGATATTCAAGAGAGGCGTCGGGGGATTCTGCCTGATCGCGAGCATATCTAAAACCCGCAGCGGGCTGCATGTTAAGATGGATATAGGAAAATGACAGCACAGTAAATCTTTGTAAGGGAAAGCAGGATTTTATGGAGTTTGCCGTATTTACCATCGTCATACTGATTGCCTCAATCCTCCAGACGAGCACCGGATTCGGGTTTTCCATCCTGGCGACGCCATTCCTTCTGCTGATCTTTGAGCCCGCCGAAGCCATACAGATAAATTTAATCTTATCTTTGCTCATTTCGGCCGCCTTGATCGCAAAGGTTCGGAAAGATGTCGATATCGGTGTTTTGAAAAGGTTCATTGCTGGAAGTTCGCTGGGGTTGCCTGTTGGAATAGCGGTCTTCTTGATGATCGATTTGAATAGCTTGAAACTCATGGTAAGCCTGCTCATTTTATTGCTGACCTTGATGCTCATTTTTAAATTTCGGATCAGCCGAAATAACAAGCGGGATCTATTGGTCGGTGGCCTTTCCGGTTCCCTGACAACAAGTATTGGCATGCCGGGACCTCCGATTTTGCTATATTTTTCAGGAATGGAGACGAAAAAAGAAACCTTGCGGAGTACGACGTTGGCGTTTTACCTCTTCATTTATTTGGTGAGCCTGATCATGCAGATGAGTTTTGCGGGAACGAACAAAACCGTTTGGCTCTCCAGTTTCTGGGCCATCCCACTTGTAGCGGCAGGCCTATACTTGGGGCAATTATTGTTTGGGCGAATCAACCAACGGATTTTCCGGATGTTCACTTATGTCATCTTACTGTTCACAGGGAGTTATTTACTGTTGGAGAGTTTAGGATGGTTGCCATGAACGATTCACTAATAGTCGGCAAATATAACAAAGAGGTTCTCCTTTAACAATAAGGAGAACCTCTTTGTGTTTGAGCTCATAGTTTAAAGCGATTGAGCGAGAACGGGGCGATATCGAATTCCGTGTGGCCGTCGATCGCCAACCGGCTCAACACTTCGCCCATGACGCTGCCGAATTTAAAGCCGTGGCCGGTAAAGCCGCAGGCGAAAATGACGTGCTCGTTGTCCGGATGGCGGTCGATGATGAAGTTATGGTCGTCCGAGACGGTGTATAAACAAGTTTTGCCTTGTTTCAATTCTCCGCTCGCTTCTGGCATATACAGGTCCAGGAATCTTCTTAGGTCGCCCTCATCAAATTCGTATTGCCCGAAGTTCTGGGTTTGTTCGTCCGGGTCGATTGGCTGCCCGCCATCCGAGCGTCCGACTTTTACGCCAGCGCCGTCGATGCTCGGGAAGCCGTAGAACATCATCTCGGGACCTTCCACAAAAAAACCGGGAAATTGATCGGCATTGTACATCTCCGGTGCTTCAAACCAGCCGACCGCTTTGCGCGTCGGTTGGATCGGCAATTGCAGGTCCGGCAGCAGCTTCTTCGCCCATGCACCGGCTGTGACGATCACTTTTTCAGCATAGAAAACACCTTGCGCGGTCGAGATTTTCACGCGATCCCCGTCCTGTATATCGATGTGCTGGACGGGTGTATTCGGCACATAGTGAACGCCGTTTTCGAGCGCCAGTTTCTTATAGGCACGGATGGCATTTTCGCTGTACAACACGCCTGCTTGTGCTTCAAAGCAGCCGATGAAATGCTCGGGCACTGTGAAGCCCGGCCATCTTTCTTGAATCGCGCCGCTGCTTAATATTTCGAGCGGCAAGCCGTAGCTATTGGCGGCTGCAATGCTTTCGAGCAGAAAAGGGGAGTCTTCCGGGCCAAGCCCGATAACACCGGTCTTATCGAACACTTTGTAGCCGGTCTGTTTCTCCAGGTCTTCCCATAATTGCTGCGCGCGCAACACTAACCTAACGTAATGCCTGCCTTCCCCGTAAGCGTGGCGAATTAATCGGGTGTCTCCGTGATGGCTGCCGTTCGCATGGGGAGGGTCGAATGCATCGATCACCAATGTCTTCTTGCCTTGTTGTGCCAAAAAGGCGCCGGCGGCCATGCCCATCGTGCCGGCACCGACGATGGCGACATCAAAAACAGTTTCCTCGCTCATCTTGTGTTCACTCCGCTCTTGTATTGGATGCATGCCGCCCGGTGGAACCCGGCAGCAATGGAATATTAAATTGATGGTATGCAATATGGCAGGCTTTGTCAATTTCCTCCTGAATTTTTATACGAAATTTTGATTTATTTTCAAAAAAGGGTTTGACAGCAGGGGCTATCTCAAATACTATCGTTAATATGTTAAAAAAATTAAATAACTTATCCAGAGAGACTGAGGGACAGGCCCTATGACGTCCAGCAACCATCATGTTCATGAGAGGTGCTAATTCCTGCAGGATGTGTTCATTCTGAGAGATAAGAAATTGGTCGAAGCCTCTTTCCTATTGAAAGAGGCTTTTTTGCATCCAAAAGGAGGGCAGGTACTCTACACAAGGCGGAAAGTCCAGCCCTATCATAAAAAAACTACACACCAAAAGGAGCTTGAATTATGAAAAGAAACGCTTATCTATTCGCTACTGCCTGTTTAGTAGGTCTTGCCGGAACACTTGCCGGCTGTTCATCGGAAGAGACGGCGAACGCTACAGGAGACCAAGTGATCCGCGTCGGAACGCAAAACGACTATCCGCCTTTCGCTTTCGCGGATGATGCCAACCAGCTGACGGGCTATGACGTGGACATGATGAAGGCCGTCGATGAACAATTGGACGGCTATACGTTCGAATACGTCGCCGTGCCGTGGGACAGCATGTTCCTTGCGCTCGAGTCGAATAAAATTCAGGCCATTGCCGACCAAGTAGCAAAAACGCCGGAACGCCAAGAAAAGTATTTGTTCACCGATGAATCGTATTTCGCAGCGGAAACGGTCATCGCAGTGAAAGAAGGCCGAGAAGACATTCAGACGATTGAAGATTTGGAAGGAAAAGCGGTCGGGGCTTTGGCAGGTGATTCCTATACTTTATTGCTTGAGGAGTATAACGAAACCGCCGCAGAGCCGATCGAACTGAAATACAGCGAAAGCGGCAACCCGTCGGAAATTCTGCAGGATGTGCAGAACGGACGCGTCGACGCTTACGTCAATGACCCGATCATGATGAACGCGGTGTTGGAAAAGAATGAACTCGGCGTGGAGATTGTCGGGCAGCCTTTGGTCAATGACGATATGGGCATCGTCTTGAAAGATGAAGAAAAAGGCGAAGAGTTGAAAGCCTTGATCGACCCGATTTTGAAACAGCTGAAAGAAGACGGCACCTTGTCCGAACTGTCCGAGAAATGGACCGGCGGCGACTACATCCCTGAATAAGCTAGCGGAAGGACAGAGACAATGGAAAATTTACTGGACTTGAATTTCTTGATCGAGAGCTTTCCTGCCATTATTTCCAGGCTACCAATCACGATCGGCATAGCAGTCGGCTCACTGCTTTTGAGTTTAATCATCGGCGTGGCTGCGGCATTGATCAAAATCTACAAAGTACCTGTGCTCAGCGTCATCACGTCGATCTATATCTCCTTTATCCGGGGGACGCCGTTATTGGTGCAGATTTACCTGGTGTTTTACGGGATTCCGAAAATCATTTATTTTCTTCAAAGCGAATACGGCTGGCTTCAGTCGGCGGACGTTAATAGCATCGCTCCGGAATTCTATGCCTTGATGGCCTTTTCCATCAATTTGGGCGCGTATTTATCCGAGACGATCCGTTCGGCGATCGAATCGGTCGACCGCGGCCAGTTCGAAGCCGCCAAAGCGATCGGCATGACGCCTGTGCAGATGATGCTGAAGATCGTCTTCCCGCAGGCCTTGACGGTAGCGATCCCGAACCTCGGCAATATGTTCATCAGCACCATCAAAGACACCTCGCTCGTGTTCATCATCGGCGTCATCGATATCATGGGGCAGGCAAAAATCCTCGGCTCCCGCGGCTTGGCGTTCTTTGAAGTGTATATCGCCGTCTCGATCGTCTATTGGATCTTATGCATTGCCGTCGAGCGCTTATTGGTGAAAATCGAGAAGCGTGCACGCAGATATGAAAGAGGGATTGCCTGATGATCAAATTGGAGAAGCTGCATAAATATTACGACCGACAGCATGTGTTGAAAGGCATCGATTTAACCGTCGAAAAAGGCGAAGTGGTGGCGGTCCTCGGGCCAAGCGGTTCCGGGAAGTCGACGTTGTTGCGCTGCATCAACCTTCTCGAAGATCCGACGAGCGGCATCGTGGAAATCGGCGGAAAGCGGGTGGATGCGGCCACCGCCAAGAAAAAGGAAATCTTCGCGCTCAGGACTGCAACGGGGATGGTGTTCCAGCAATACAACCTGTTCAAGAATCTGACTGTGCTGCAAAATGTCTCCGTCGGTTTGACGAGCGTCAAGCGGATGAAAAAAGACGCTGCTGACAAGAAAGGCATCGAGATGCTCGAGCAGGTCGGCTTGTCGTCTAAACTGAGCCATTACCCTGCGCAATTGTCCGGAGGCCAGCAGCAGCGTGTCGGCATCGCCCGTGCGCTGGCTTTGGACCCGGAAGTGCTGTTATTCGACGAACCGACTTCTTCATTGGACCCGGAACTGGTCGATGAAGTATTAGCCACCATCCGCCGCGTCGCGGACACCGGAAAAACGATGTTCATCGTGACCCATGAATTGAATTTCGCGCGGGAAATTTCGGACCGCGTCATCTTTATGGAAGACGGCGTCATTATCGAGCAAGGCACGGCTGAGCAAATTTTCACCGAGCCCGCCGTTGAAAGAACGAGACAATTTTTAGGGAAAGCCGTCCAAGGCTGAGGGAATAAAGTGAAACGACTGAGAGCGGAAGGATGGTTTGGAATGAACCCGATTGAACAGATATTGAACGAGTTCCCGGTCCTCATCGTGGACGGGGCTATGGCGACAGAACTTGAAAACTATGGATGCAATTTAAATGATTCCTTATGGTCAGCGAAAATATTGATGGAAAATCCGGAGTTAATCAAGAAAGTGCATGTGGATTATTTCCAGGCTGGGGCGGATTGTGCCATTACGGCCAGTTACCAGGCGACCATTGAAGGCTATCAGGAGAGAGGGCTGACAGAATCACAAGCGATCGCATTGATCACGAAGTCTGTCGAGTTGGCAACACAAGCGCGCGACGAGTTTTGGGGCGCTGCAGCGGATCGCTCGAACAGGCCGAAGCCTTTAGTGGCGGCATCAGTCGGCCCATACGGCGCGTTTTTATCGGACGGGTCTGAATACCGCGGCGGCTATGCGATTGGCGAAGAGCAATTGGCCGCATTTCATAGAGAACGCATCCGGGTGCTGGTGGAAGCAGGAGCGGATATTTTAGCGTGCGAAACTTTACCGTGCCTCGCGGAAGCGAAAGCGATCGTGAGCGTGCTGGAAGAATTTTCGCAAGTGTCTGCCTGGTTCACGTTCAGCGCGAAAGATGAGTTCCATATCAGCAACGGGGAGCGGATCGCAGATTGTGCAAAATGGCTCGAGCAACAACCCCAAGTGGCGGCAATCGGCATTAATTGCACAGCTCCGCAGTTTATCGAATCCTTGATCCAGGAAGTGAAAAGCGCATCTTCCAAACCGGTCATCGTCTATCCGAATTCCGGCGCCACTTACAATCCGGTAAGCAAAACCTGGAGCGAAGAACCGTCAGCTGGTGCGTTTTCAGCCAATTCGAAAGCCTGGCATCAAGCAGGAGCTGACATCATCGGCGGCTGTTGCAGCACGTCGCCGAGTGATATTGCAGCCATCGCCAGCTGGGCGCGCCAAGGGAAGGGTTCGGGAGTTTAAAGCAGCGCCTAGTGCGGGGGATCGTTCATTTTATAAAACCTAGTTGACAAGTAGGTTTTAAATATAGTCTAATGTGAATAAGCTTTTTTCGCATTACTTCACATTAGAGGCAGCTAGTGGGCCTCCTGATTTTTAAACAGCTGAAGGAGGGATTGCATGAACGAACAATATCCTGTCATCCAAGGGGCGGAAGCCTTCTTTCTGAAAGGCGGCAGCACCGGCATCCTATTGTGCCACGGGTTTCTCGGCACGCCGCAAAGCGTCAGGGAATTAGGCGAAGCGCTCGGCGAACAAGGCTATACGGTTTCCTGTCCGCGGCTGCCGGGCCATGGCACCCATTACAAGGATCTGCAACAATTTTCTTATGATGACTGGTTCCGGAGTGTCGAGCAGGCCTATATCGAACTCAGAAAATCGTGCACATCGGTCTTTGTCATCGGGCAATCGATGGGCGGCACCTTGAGCTTGGATCTGGCCAGCCGCCATTCTGAAATCCAGGGCATCGCGTTGATCAATCCGGCGATCGACATCCCGCAGTTTGAAACTTACCGCAGCCGCCCGGCCCATGCTTACGTCACAGAAGATGCGCCCGACATTAAAAAAGCGGATGCGGTGGAAATCACTTACGGGCAAGCGCCGGTCAAAGCGTATCAGCAATTGCTCGGCTATATGGATGCTGTCCGCGCAAAGCTCGGCGAAGTCCACTGCCCGGTCATGTGTTTCCAGTCGCTTGAAGATCATGTCGTACCGCCAGCCAACACCGATTATATTCTCGGCAAGGTCGGTTCGCAACACGCGTTCAAGCACGAACTCCATAATTCCTATCACATTGCTTCCATGGACCATGAATTGGATTTCATCGTCGCCAAATCCATTGAATGGATCGAACAGTCGAGTGTTTTTCCGGCAGGACGGCAAGCGTAAACCAAATCGAATTTCAGCGTTATGTAAATAAATTCAATTTATTCAAAATAATGTTGACAAGCCGGATCAAGGGCCTTAACATGAACTTTACAATTTAATCATCTTATCGAGATTGACTGAGGGACTGGCCCTGAGACGTCAAAGCAGCAGACCGCAATGCGGCACTGTGCTAATTCCTTGTACCGCGCGTACAGAGATAAGAGAGGCGATCGAACGTATGAAACCACTCCTCTTCTTGTCGAAAAGAAGAAGGGGTTTTTTTATTACGTTAAAACCAAGTAAACAGGTAAGATAAATTATTTTTGGCGAAGGAGGTGCCTTCAATGGACAAATGGTTTTCGAAATACCGTCGGAGCTTGAGCGGCAGATTGGCGCATCAACACTTCGACGCTTCATTGAAAATCTGGGAACTTGGATAGGCTTTTAGGCAATTGCATACATAATCGAGGCATCATCATTTTTTTAATCATAAGGAGGAACATCGTGAAAAATATCATCTTTTTACTTATCAGTTTAATTGCACTTATCGGTTTGGCCGGTTGTTCCGGCGGGGAAGCGAGTTCGTCCAATGCTGACGGAGATTCAGAACCAGTGGAAGGTGGGGAGCTGAACGTGGCGATCGGCGCAGATCCGAACACGCTGGACTGGATGTACACGGGGGAAAGTGCCGCACGCAAAATCGGCTGGCATATTTATGAAGGTTTGTTTGCCTTAAACCAGGATTTTGAAGCAGTGCCGCTGCTCGCTGAAGATTATGAAGTGAGCGAAGACGGAAAAACCTACACGATTACTTTGCGTGAAGGCGTGACCTTCCATAACGGAGAACCGGTAACGGCAGAAGATGCCAAAGCGTCCATCGAACGTTGGCTGAAAGTGTCATCTGTCGGCAAGATCACCAACGACCACGTTGAGTCCGTGGAAGCAGATGGCTCGCAATTGACCATTCAATTGAACAAAGCATACAGTTCTTTGCTTTCTGACTTGGCTGCCCCGAAATCGGCTGCAGTCGTCTTGCCGAAAGAGGTCGCTGAAGCGGCCGGCGAAAAGCCGCTTGACCATGACCAGTATATCGGCACCGGGCCATTCCAGTTTGATTCGTGGAAGCGCGGCGATGAAATCGTCTTGGCCAAATACGACGACTATGCATCTAGAACCGATGAGACAAGCGGTTTGACGGGAGAGAAAAAAGCGTATGTGGATTCGGTCCATTTCAAGATCGTCAAAGACCCTCAAGTGGTGGTCAATGGCTTGAAAACCGGACTTTACGATTTCGGCGATGAAGTTCCGCTCGATTTGTACGAAGTGATCGAAAGCACGCCGAATATCGAAGCTGGCACCGCCACTAACGGCTATACGGTGTTGACGCCGGATAAATCGGAAGCGCCTTTCGATGACTTGCAAGTACGCCAGGCATTGAACGCTGCACTCGATAAAGAAGCGATTGCCAAAGCAACATACGGCAACGAGGAATTTTACGAATTGGACGGTGCTTTGTTCACGCCGAACCAAACCGCCCTGTATTCGGAAGAAAACACAGACGGCTTCCTGTCCTACGATGTGGATGAAGCGAAACGCTTATTGGAAGAAAGCAGCTACGACGGCGAGCCGATCAAAATTATCTTCTCGAGCGATTCCAACGACTATAAGAAAATTGCCGAGATCGCTGAACAGCAGCTTGAAGAAGCCGGCTTTGCGGTCGAGCTGGAATCCTATGAATGGGCAACATACCTTGAGAAATGGGGAGAGGCTTCCAATTGGGATCTCGTTGTCGTCGGATGGTCCCCGTTCTTCTCGCCGAACCAGGCAGGCATGTTGAGCCAGGATTCGAACAGCAGTGGCTGGTATAACAGTGAGAAATGGCAGGAGCAAATCGCCCAGTGGGCACAAGCGGAATCCGAGGAAGAACGACAGCAGATCCTCGCCGGCTTGAACGAAACGCTGTATGAAGAATTGCCGTTTGAAAAAGTGACGAACATCTCGAACTTGAATGCGCGCACAACCGATATCCACGACTATAGCGAATGGTATGGCCCGCGCTTCTGGAATACGTATAAAACAAATTAACGACGAGCCATCAAACAGGATAACTAAGAGAAGAAAATCGTCAGGAACGATGCTGGCGATTTTCTTCCTTTTATGGAGAAGGGGGAACAAGCAATGCTGAACTACACGATTCGCCGGCTGTTGTCGGTGATTCCCGTCATGCTGGTCGTCAGTGTAATCGTCTTTATGATCGTGCATCTGACTCCCGGCAACCCGGCGTTCCTCATTTTAGGGGAGGACAGTTCACCGGAAGCGATTGCTGATTTGGAGCGTGAACTGGGCTTAGACCAAGCGCTGTATGTCCAATTCTTTAATTGGTTTTCACAAGTCATCACGGGGGATCTCGGAACTTCCGTTTACTCTTCGCAATCGGTGACCTCGCTGATCGCCGAGAATTTCGGGCCGACCTTCAGCTTGATGGCGCTGTCGACGGTGATTTTGCTCGTCATTGCCATTCCGGTGGCGATCCTCATCGTCGCGTTGCGCAAGACTGTCTTGGACCCGATTTTCACATCGGTTTCCTTGTTCGGCGTATCGGTCCCGGAATTCTGGCTCGCGACGCTATTGGTGCTCGGCTTCGGCGTCGCGCTGCCGATCTTTCCGGTGGCCGGTTATGTGCCGTTTGCGGAAGGGGCGGATGCATGGCTTCACCATATTTTGCTGCCATCGTTTGTACTGGCGATCGTTGAGGTGGGCATCATCGCCCGGATGCTGCGCGACAGCATGCTCGATTCGGTCAATCAGGATTACATCAAAACGGCGCGCGCGAAAGGCGTAAAGGAACGTGAAGTATTGATGCGCCATGTCTTCATCAATGCCTTGATCCCAACGACCACGGTGCTCGGCGCTACAGTGGCCGGCTTGCTCGGCGGCACAGTCATCATCGAAACTTTGTTCACGATTCCGGGCATCGGCCAGCTCTTGGTCGATTCCATCCACCGCCGCGATTACCCGGTCGTACAGGGAATTGTGTTGTTCATTGCCGGCATTTATGTGTTCGTCAATCTATTGGTAGATCTGCTGTACACATTCCTCGATCCACGCATCCGCTATGATTGACCATTTGGAAGGAGACGAAACCGATGTTTACTAAGAAAACGAATTTGCTGGCGCTGGCGATGCTATTGATCGTCGCGCTTGCGGCCTTCACCGCAAGTTTCTGGCTGCCTTTCTCTCCGGCCGCGATTTCCCCGGAACAGCGCTTGACCGGCCCTTCAGGGGCACATTGGTTCGGCACGGATGATTTTGGCCGCGACATTTTCTCGCGGACCATCGTCGCGGCCCGGGTGTCCTTGTCTGTCGGCGTCATCGTTGCGGTGCTGTCAACGGTAATCGGCACAGTGATTGGCTTAATCTCCGGCTATTTCCGCAAAGTGGATTTCGTGCTGATGAGAATCATTGACGGCTTTCTGGCGTTTCCGGCACTCATCCTTGCGCTTGCGCTGGTTGCAGCACTTGGCGGCAGCATCACCAATATCATCATCGCTTTGACGCTGGCGTTTTTCCCGGTCATGGCGAGAGTCGTCCGTTCGGCGACGCTGCAAGTGAAAAACCAATCCTATATCGAAGCGGCCCAGACGACCGGATCGAGCCATGCGGTGATCATCGCCAAATACGTATTGCCGAATATTCTGTCCCCGGTTATCGTCCAAAGCACCTTCATTTTCGCGAAAGCGATTTTAGCGGAAGCGGCGCTCAGCTTTCTCGGCGTGGGGGTTAACCCGTCAACGCCGACCTGGGGCAATATGCTGCAGGAAGCACAGATCTACGTGACCATCGCGCCTTGGTATTCCATTTTCCCAGGCCTTGCGATCGTCATCACTGTTCTGGCTTTGAATTTGCTCGGCGATGGGCTGAGGGACAGTTTTAATCCACATCAAGCGAAACGCAAGCGCAAAACCAAACTTGCCTAAAGGGGGCACTCGAATGTTGCAAGTAGAAAATCTTCATGTCCATCTTGATACACCGGGCGGCCTCGTGAAAGCGGTCGACGGCGTGTCCTTTTCCATCCAGAAAGGGGAGACCATCGGCATCGTCGGGGAGTCGGGGAGCGGCAAAAGCGTGCTTGCCCATTCCTTGATGAAGCTCAATCCGGAACCGCCTGCACTGTATCCGCAAGGCACGATTCATTTTGAAGGCCAGCCGGTATTGGAAATGGGCAAAACGGAACTGAGAAAACTGCGGGGCAACGACATCGCCATGATTTTTCAGGATCCGATGTCGAGCTTGAATCCCGTCTCCAGAATCGGCAAGCAATTGATCGAAGCCATACAAGCGCATCAAAAACGGCCGAAACAGCAAGCACGCGAAAAAGCGATTGAGTTATTGGAAGACGTCGGCATTGCCGATGCCAAAGCGCGCATGAACAGCTACCCGCATCAATTCTCGGGTGGAATGCGCCAGCGTGTCTTGATCGCCATGGCGCTTGCTTCCAATCCGAAACTATTGATTGCGGATGAGCCGACGACGGCGCTGGATGTCACGATACAGGCGCAAGTTTTGGATTTGCTGAAGGGCATCCAAGAAAAATACGGCACGGCCATTCTCGTCATCACTCACGACCTCGGCGTCGTGGCCCATTTGGCCGACCGCATCCTGGTCATGTATGCCGGGAAAATCGTCGAATCGGGAAGTGCTGAAGATATCTTCTATAGAACGTCAATGCCGTATACGTGGTCGCTTTTGCGTTCGGTCCCGGTCATTCGTGAAGGCGGCCCAGAGCGGCTCATCCCGATCGATGGGCAGCCGCCGAGTTTGATCGACCGGCCGGCGGGATGCGCGTTCGAACCGAGATGCCCGTTTGCACGGGACGCATGCCGGCAAGTTGATCCGCCGTTGGAGCATCGCGAAAGCAATCATTCTGCAGCGTGCATTCTTTCGAGCAATGAATTCGAAGAACAGAAAAAGCAATTGGAAGGGGTGCTGACAACATGAGCGCATTATTGGATATCAAAGGGCTGCATGTCCATTTCCCCGTCAAAAAAGGCTTGTTGCAGCGCGAGAAAAGCTACGTCAAAGCGCTTAATGGCATTGACCTCCAAGTCCAAAAAGGCGAAACACTCGGCATCGTCGGCGAATCGGGCTGCGGGAAAAGCACGCTCGCGAGAAGCATCGTCGGCCTGCAGCAACCGACAGCGGGCGAAATCCTGTTCCACGGAAAAGATTACGCAGAAGCTAGCGCCAAAGAACTTCATGACATGCGGCGCAATGTCCAGATGATTTTTCAGGATCCCTACACCAGTTTGAATCCGCGCATGAAGATCGGGGACAGCGTGGCGGCGCCGTTGAAAGCCTATAAAAAGACCGAGCGGCTGGAATCGAGAGTCAAGGAATTGCTCGAACTGGTCGGCTTGAACCCGGACACCCATTACAATAAACTGCCGCATGAGTTTTCTGGCGGCCAGCGGCAACGTGTCGGCATTGCCCGCGCCCTTGCCCTGGAGCCGGAACTGCTGATCTGTGATGAGCCGGTCAGTGCACTCGATGTTTCCGTGCAGGCGCAAGTCATCAATTTGCTACAAGATCTTCAGAAGCAATTGGGCTTGACCTATGTTTTCATCGCACATGATTTGTCCGTCATCAATCATTTGGCCGACCGTGTGGCGGTTATGTATTTAGGAAAAGTGATGGAGAAATCGGAACGGGGCGCGTTTCATACAAAAGTCCAGCATCCGTATACGCAATCCTTGCTGTCGGCAGTGCCGGTTCCCGACCCGTTGCTTGAGCGCGGCAGGGAACGCATCGTCTTAAAAGGAGAGCTGCCGTCGCCGGCGAACCCGCCAAGCGGCTGCGTATTCCACACAAGATGCCCCATGGCCACCGAACGCTGCAAAAATGAAGTGCCAGCGCTCGAACCGAGAGGGCTCTCGGGCCAGGAAGTCGCCTGTTTTTATCCGCTTGCTGAAAAACAGCCAGCTGATGCGGCAAAAGATCCGCTATATGTATAGAAGAAAAGGCATCTTTCCCAGCACAAATGCGGGAAAGATGCCTTTTTTCGATGGAGATGCCAGCGTTCCTAGCAAAGTTCTATCTAACAAAAGTAGAAATATCTACTTAACAAAGGTGGAAACTTGCGAGAAGTTTTCAGTCATCCAATAAGCGCCCGTTGTCGTGCCACTGTCCGTACATTTTAGTGGCGCGTGTATTCACAATGAATTTCTCCAGCCGTTTATCGAATATTTCGCGGTCATAGCTTTTATAGCCCTGTATATTATCGATCCGGATCCGGCGGTACAGTTCAGGGAAGTTCAAGAAGTTTTCATAGACTTGCGGGTCTCGTTTCAAAGCAGATTCGATTTCTTCGTCGATAGCAAAAGACTCGGGCCGCATATCAGGAAGGACGCGGCGCCCTTGGCCAGTCATCCAGCCCAATTTCTCCAGCCTTCTGACGCGCTCTTTGTTCAATTCGGTCCAATTGCTGTTTTTCCGGCGCGGTGAAAGCCGCTGCGCCAATCGATTATCGGCTGTCTTTTTCGTGATGCCGTCAATCCAGCCAAAGCATAAGGCTTCTTCCACAGCATCCAAATAAGGGATTCCTTCTGGCCGTTCTTTGGTCCCGATCAGCACCCAGCAAAACTTCGCCGAAGCCGAATTTTTCTCTAGCCATTCCCTCAATTCCTGCCTGGAACGCGCGCCAAGCATATTGTCAATTTCCATTCGGCATGACTCCTTTCTCAATTGGCTGTTCGCTTATCATTACCACTGCGATTTCACGCCCTTCGTCAAAAAAAGGTATTCGAGAGTTATGAAGAAACATAGGGGATAGCCTTTTGAGCCATTGCGATCTTTGATAAGAGAGGAGGAAGAAATCATGGTAAGGGAAGAACGGATAAGAAATGAACGCGGGTTGAACCCGTTCACCGATATTTGGCTGCGCACGCGTGAAACCGTCCGTTTTGTCATTGAACGGAAATCCTTCAAGTTCATCATACTGCTCATCGTCCTCACGGGTTTTGCTTCCGGCTTGATCGGGATGATGAACGAACGCAGCTCGGATATGCCGGCGTGGGCGGCCATTCTGCAGGCCTTGGTGACCGGGCCGATCGGCAGCGCTTTCGGCTATTTCCTCGGTGCCGCAATCCTGGTGCTTGTCGGCCGGCTGTTTAAGGGGACGGCGAGCTACCAGGAGATGTTCAAGGCGCTGGCTACGGCCCAAATTCCGCAGATCTGGCTGTTGCCGCTGCTGATCATCTGGGTGCTCGCCTCTCCGGAAACCTTCTTGGCAGACCGGACGGACGTGGAAGGGAACCCGATCGTCGTCGTCATGTCGATCGTGATGGCAGTGGTCTCCATCTGGACATTCATCATCGTCTGCAAGGCGGTAGGCGAAGCGCACCGGGTGTCGTCCTGGAAAGGGTTCTTCATCGTTGTGCTGCCGGGGATCATCATCACATTCATTGTCTTGCTGATCGTCTTTGTGCTGTTCGCTTCATTCTTCAGTGAGTTTTTCTGAAGTTGAAAAATGAAAACATATTATAGGAAGAAATTCGGGCAACTCTTGCTGTTTTAAACGAAGCAGAAAAAGATTTGCCCTCATTTTTATCCATATTGCTGTTCAGCTGTTCTCTAGTTTAGTATAATTCTAATGTAAGAATTATTACATGCAATTGGCAATACCCAACAACATGCGTGTTGGATAGAAGTTCACCTTTTTTCATTATCAATTGGGAGGTTTTTACAAGATGGATAACAACGAACAAAAGCGCCACACAGCTGCATCCGATGCACAATGCCCAATAACAGGCGCCGGCGGGCAACAGCCGACTGACCAAACGGGCGGACACCAAGACAGCGCCATCACGACTTCGAACAAGCCAGGCAAAACGCAAAATAAAGACTGGTGGCCGAATATGCTGAATTTGAATATTCTGCACCAGCATGACACGAAAACGAACCCTCTAGGGGTAGAATTTGATTACCAAGCGGAATTCGAGAAATTGGATTACGATGCATTGAAACAAGACCTTCGCGACTTGATGACCAACAGCCAAGAATGGTGGCCAGCGGATTATGGCCATTACGGCGGATTGTTCATCCGTATGTCTTGGCACGCTGCAGGTACTTACCGTACAACGGATGGCCGCGGAGGCGGTTCTACCGGCAACCAGCGTTTCGCGCCGCTTAACAGCTGGCCGGATAACGTCAACTTGGACAAAGCGCGCCGTTTGCTTTGGCCGATCAAGAAAAAATACGGAAACAAAATCTCATGGGCTGACTTGCTCGTTTTGACAGGCAACGTGGCACTTGAATCGATGGGCTTCAAAACTTTCGGATTCGGTGCAGGCCGCGAAGACATCTGGGCGCCTGAAGAAGACGTCTATTGGGGCAATGAAAAAGAATGGCTCGCGGATAACCGCTATTCCGGCGACCGCGAACTGGAAAATCCGCTCGCAGCCGTTCAAATGGGCTTGATCTACGTAAACCCGGAAGGCCCGAATGGCAAACCGGATCCGCTTGCAAGTGCAGTGGACATCCGTGAGACTTTTGCGCGCATGGGAATGAACGACGAAGAAACCGTTGCCTTGATCGCAGGCGGCCACACATTCGGTAAAGCGCACGGCGCTGGAGATCCTTCCAACGTAAGCGACGATCCGGAAGCGGCGGTCATGGAAAACATGGGCCTTGGCTGGAAGAGTTCATACGGCTCTGGAAAAGGCCGTGACACGATTTCAAGCGGCATCGAAGGCGCTTGGACTGCCAACCCGATCCAATGGGATAACGGCTACTATGAGCAATTGTTAGGCTATGAGTGGGAATTGACGAAATCTCCTGCTGGCGCTTACCAATGGACAGCAGTAGACCTATCTGAAGGGCAAATGGCACCGGATGCAGAAGATTCTTCCATCAAAGTGAAAACGATGATGACAACTGCCGATATGGCGCTTCGTGTAGATCCGGAATATGAAAAAATTTCCCGCCGTTTCTACGAAAACATGGAAGAGTTCCAAGATGCGTTCGCACGTGCATGGTTCAAACTTCTTCACCGCGACATGGGCCCGAAAGTCCGCTACTGGGGACCAGAAGTTCCAGACGAAGAGTTGATCTGGCAAGATCCAGTACCAGCAGCTCCAGGAACGTTGAAAGACAAAGAATTAACTGAACTGAAAGCGAAAATCCTGGAAAGCGGCATCAACCCGCAACAGCTCGTCAAAGCAGCTTGGGCTTCTGCCAGCACATTCCGCGGTTCCGACAAGCGCGGCGGCGCAAACGGTGCGCGCATCCGCTTTGCACCACAGCGCAGCTGGGATGCCAACGAGCCGGAAGAATTGGAAAAAGTGCTTTACTTCTATGAGCATTTGAAAGCAGAAACAGGCGACAAAGTAAGCATCGCCGACTTGATCGTCCTCGGCGGTAACGCAGCGATCGAACAAGCGGTCAAAGCAGCCGGTTTCGATATCGAAGTGCCATTCACGCAAGGCCGCGGAGACGCTCTTGAAGAGCAAACCGATGCCGAGAGCTTCAAAGTGCTTGAGCCGCTATCTGACGGGTTCAGAAACTACCATAAGAAAGAATATGCAACAAGCCCGGAAGAAATGTTGTTGGATAAAGCACAATTGCTTGGCCTGACAGCTCCGGAAATGACCGTATTGGTCGGCGGGATGCGCGCACTTGGCGCAAACCACGAAGGTTCTACAGCAGGCGTTCTAACTGACAACGTCGGCGTCTTGACCAACGACTTCTTCACGAAGCTATTGGACATGGACATCGAATGGTCACCGGTTGAGTTCAATAAATACGAAGGCAAAAACCGTGCAACTGGCGAATCCGCTGGCACTGCAACGCGCATCGACCTCGTATTCGGCTCGAACTCCATCCTGCGTGCGGTTGCTGAAGTCTACGCACAAGACGACAACAAAGAAAAATTCGTCCGCGACTTCATCAAAGCATGGAACAAAGTGATGAATGCCGATCGCTACGATTTGCAGAACTGAATCAAACACTGACTGGCCAGCATTTTGCTGGCCGGTTTTTTTGTGGTTTCATTCACCGGACAGCGAGAGATTTCAGAAAAATGTAATTTCTTGATTAATTTAATGATAAACTGGAAAACAAGAGCCATCACCCAAGAGCACGTTTTACCGACACCAGATGCGTCGCAGCCACTGGATTCAGTTCAAAAACGTAAGGAGAGGATTAGATTGCCGAAAAGAAAAAGTTTTTATCAAAAGAGTTTGAGTGTAGGAGTAATAAGCTCAGCTTTGTTCATAGCAGGTTGTGGAACTGGAGACACGATCGCAGAACAGCCGGCAGAAAGTGAGCCAACTGAAGTTCAAACAACGACTGCTTCGGACGGCTCCGGCGAAACGGAAGAATCGGAAGAAGAAGCAGGAGAAGCTGCAGAGGCAGATGAAGAGGAAACGCAAGCACCAGAAGAAAATGCGGAAGCTGATGCTGGTACAACCGATGAAGAAGGGGAAGCGGTGCCTGCAGACCAGAAGGGCATCACCATGCCGCTTCCGCTTGGAACGCCTCTGGCCGATTTAATTGAGCATTACGGCCAACCGACTTACGATAACTACTTCCTCGGGAGCCGGCTTGTGGTTTTCAACAAGGAAGACGGTTATTTCCTGGATGATGACAATATCGCCAAAGGGTTTTTTGTCGGCAATCCTGAGGTCTCGGTCTTCGATACCCGCATCGGCATGACCTTCAAAGAAATCGATGAAATTCTGGGGGCAAAGGGAGAAGTAGGATACGATCAGTCGGAAACCCAGTACTATCTCAATATCCATTATGTCGAGAACTACAAAATCACGTATTCTGCTGAAACGGAAGATGGCCCGGTAGTGGAAATAGTGATCATAAGAAGCAAATAAGAGCTGAAACCTTCAGTAAGCGAGGGATGTGGATGATCCATCTCAAAGAAGTTAACCGCCATAATTTTTTCGATGTCATCGGTTTGGAAGTGGCGGAACACCAGAAGTCCTTTGTAGCATCGAACGTTTTTTTCCTTGGCACAGGCGAAAGCGTACCCGGAATGCGCCTGTTTAGCTATCTACTGCAGCGACGAACTCGTCGGGTTTACGATGTAGTGCCTGGATCAGGATGACCAAGAGTATTGGATTTACCGCTTGATGATCGATGCCAATCACCAGTCAAAAGGCTATGGAAAGGCGGCGATGGAACGGCTCATCGAGCAGCTCCAACAAGACCGGGAACATCGTGTAATGTACCTGAGTTTCGAGCCGGCCAATGAAGCTGCCAAGAAACTATAAGAAAAGCTTGGTTTTGTGGCAGACGGCCGCATCATTGACGGGGAAATCGTCTATAAACTGGTTTATTGAAAAACGCCCGCTGCATCAAGTGATGCAGCGGGCGTTTTTGATGTGAAAAGGAGAAAGATAGTGTCTATTGGTAAGTTGAGGAGATAATGGGTGTGTGTTCTTGCTATAAAATCATGGCTATTTATTTGCCGGAGCGGGTCGCGATATGGTCTTCGATGTCCACATCAACCGGTTCCGTTTTCATGTAGTATTTGCCTTTTGTCAGGGCCGCCAGCATCACTGTTAGAAGTGCGGCGAGCACAGCGGCGAAGAAAGCGGCAGTATTTTGCAGGAACGGCCCTATATAGCCGAGTGCCGCAAACGTGCCGAGGCCGCTCGAGATGACCAGCGCTACGACCCCTACAGGATTCCATTTATACAGATATTCCTGGCGGGCTTCATAGAACAAGGGTCCGATCTTCAACCATTTCTTGACAATCATGGCATCCGCGACGATGACTGCTGCCCAGGCGAGCAAAAAGACGCCCTGGAAGGTCATCGCAGTACCAAGATGATCAACAATGCCGCCGAGCATCAAGGCAATGGCGGACAAGGCAGTGACGACGATCCAAAACCGTCTGCCAGGCATAAAGTTAAAAATGTTCTCGAAAAAGTTCGATAGCGATAAGGAACCACTGTAAATATTCGTGATATTGATGCGCAGCTGCGTAAGCAAAGTAAACATGACCCCGCCGAAGCCAAGCAATAGCACGATATAGACGCCCGGATTGGATTCACCGAGGCGCACACCAAACCAGATGCCAAGGCCGCCCATGACGCCAAAGCAGAAAATTTGCGGGATGAAGCCAATCATGACCGATCCGAGCTTGACGTCTTTCGGTTTCAGGAAGCGGGCATAATCCGAGGCAAGTAAGGCCGTCAATCCCATGATGCCGTGCTGCATGCCGATGCACAGCAACAATGCCGCACCGCCCACTTGCACGCCTTCTGGCAAATAAGTCCAGAAGGCGCCGTCATAGCCCGACGGCGTATTGAAGGTGACGATAATGGTGACCAGGAGGAACACCAGGAAAATCGGCAAAGACCATTTTTGCAGTTTGTCCAATTGTTTGATGCCAAACCAATTGAGTGGAATGACCAGAAGCCCAAAAAAGATGATGAGCGCCCATTCGGGGATAGAGGGGAAGAACGTATGAACTGCGGCGACCAGAATCAGGCCTTCGAATGCGCAGTACATGATAAAGTTTGATGCGTAGATTAAGGAGGTCAAAGAGGCTCCGATATAACCAAATCCGCCACTTCTGGATAATAGATTGACATTCATCCCTGATTTTGCCGACAGATAGGCAATAACCGTCCCGAGAATTCCTGCAACAATAATCGCGTAAACAGCGGAAATAATGGCGTTCACCGCCCCGAATTGAAGGGCCATAACACTGCCGGTCTGGAAGTAGAATATAGCAGTCGCAATTCCGAACGTGATGTTGGTGATGCTGAGCCAACCCATCTTCCGTTCTTCGCGCGGCACACGATCCAAGGAATAATCATCTTGCCCTTCTGCCTGTTTTTTAACATTTAAGTCCATGGCTTCGTCTACAGTAGTAATCATTTCTTTCGTGATATCGATCATCTCCTATATATCCTCATTATCACTCCTGCCCATTTTTATTCTTTCTGCCACAATTTTCACTATATAAGCATAACAAAGAATTAAGTGAAATTGTTCACAATATGCTGATTTTTAATATTTTATTGGTAAATTTCTTTTATTTTAAGGAATTTAAGTTATGACACCATAGAAAATACAAACAATTTATTAGGCGACAGCCAGCAGCTCGGCGAAATTAAATGAATCTTTCCCAAGCGATTTGCCGTAAATAAAGGAAATCAGGATTAAATAGCCAACTCCATATACAGGTCATCTATGCGGTGAAAAGGAAAGGGAGGAGAAGAGCAATGGCACAGCCTCAAGAGTATCTAACTGATGAACAGCAGCGAACTCTGCTCGAAGCCTTGAAACAGCGCTTCGAACAAAACGAACAGCGCCACGAAAAGATGGGGTGGGACAATGTTCGGCTGAAGCTAGACGAAGATCCGGTAAAGTTGGCGATTTTGCACCAAATGGAGGAAACCGGCGGCGAACCGGATGTCATCGGCTATGAAGCGGAGACCGGGATGTTCTTGTTTTGCGATTGCTCAAAAGAAAGCCCGAAAGGACGAAGAAGTCTTTGTTATGACCGGTCGGCGCTTGAATCCCGGAAAAAAAACAAACCCGAAAATTCGGCAGTCGACATGGCAGCTGAGATCGGCATTGAATTATTGACAGAAGAGCAGTACAGGCTGCTTCAGACTTTGGATGAGTTCGATTTAAAGACGTCGAGCTGGCTCGAGACCCCCCAGGAAATCCGGGAACGCGGCGGGGCGATTTTTGGCGATTGCAGGTACGGGCAGGTTTTTGTTTACCATAACGGAGCGGACTCCTATTACGCCGCAAGAGGGTTCAGGGGCATTTTGAAAGTATAGGCGATGAAAATGTTTCACGTGGAACCGAATGAAAGAGCATGACAGCAGAAACCAGAAAGGAAGTTATTATGAAGCACCTCTATATCAAACAAAAAGTATTCAGCTTGAGCGAGAAATTCACGGTGAAAGACGAACAAGAACGGGATCGGTATTTCGTCGAAGGCAGTTTTTTGAAAATCCCAAAGACCTTTTCGATCTTGGATGCTGAAAACCAGGAAATCGGCGTAATCACGAAAAAGACCTTTAGTTTCTTGCCGACTTTCTTCGTGGAAGTGGACGGCCAGGAAGCGGTCATGATCAAGAAAGAGTTTACTTTTCTGAAGCCACGCTATGCCATTGAAGCAGAAGGCATCGACGTGCAGGGAAATTGGTGGGAAATGACTTTTGACATCCTTCGGCATGGACAAGTCATCGGCTCGGTGAGCAAGCAATGGCTCAGCTGGGGGGACACTTACCAAGTAGATATCCTCGATGAAACGATGGAGCATCTGATCATTTCGCTCGTTGTGGCCATCGATTGCGTAAAAGCAGACCAGGCCGCAGCCGCTTCAAGCTGATGATCATGGTATTGATTAAGTGGACAATAGCTTGCGACACTCACTTCATAAGTGGGTGTTTTTTAATGTGCATGAATAAAATTCTGAAAAAATAGATTTGAAAATTAATTCCAAAAACTTTATACTTGGAGCTATCTTCCTTTCTCTAAAACTTCACTGTGCTAGAGAAAGAGTGCAAAAAAGGAGGCGGAAGCCGGTTGGAAAAGAAAATTCGTAACCTATTTTATTTTTTCATCGCATTTGGAATTGTACTATTGGCTGGATGTTCAAGTGATAACGCACAAGACGAGGCCGGCACTGCAACCGAAGGCGATAAGAGCGGCGGCACTTTGGTTTACGGGCGCGGCGCCGATTCGGTCAGTTTAGACCCAATCAATGTAACGGACGGGGAATCGATCCGGGTCACGCACAATATATACGAAACTCTATTGGAATATGACCACAATTTGGAGCTGCAGCCGAAACTGGCAACAGAATACAGCTCGAGCGAAGATGGCTTGACTTGGACATTCCAGCTGCGCGAAGGCGTGAAGTTCCATGACGGCACCGATTTTAACGCAGACGCCGTCGTCTTTAATTTCGAACGCTGGATGGATCCGGAAAACCCGTACCATGAAGGAGATTTTCCTTATTATCCGTTTCTTTACGGCGGGTTTAAAGGAGACGAAAACCACCTGATTGAATCGGTAACAGCGACTGGCGAACACGAACTTGAAATTGTATTGAAGCGAAAAACCGCACCGTTCCTTAGCTATTTGGCGATTTCCATGTTCGGGATTGCAAGCCTTGCAGCGATCGAACAGTACGGCGCTGGCATCGGCGAGAACCCGGTCGGCACTGGGCCGTTCAAGTTTGAGGAATGGAACCGCAATAACACGATCACGCTATCAAAGAATGAAGACTATTGGATGGAAGGGAAGCCTTACCTCGACCAAGTCATCTATCAAGTTATTCCCGAAAACTCGGCACGCTTGAATGCCTTGCAGACAGGGGAAATCGATATTTTGGACGGCATGAATGCAAGCGATACGACGATTGTCGAAGACACGGAAGGCATTGAACTGATTAAACGCCCAAGTTTCAATATCGGCTATATGGCGTTCAATATGGAAAAAGAGCCATTCGATGATCCCTTGGTGCGCAAGGCCATCAATATGGCGATCGACAAAGAAGAAATTGTCGATGCGTTTTATAACGGACTGGCAGACCCGGCGACTAGCCCGTTGCCGCCGTCTCTCTGGAGCCATGACGAGTCGCTGGAGAAATACGATTACAACGTAGAAGAAGCGAAGAAACTATTGGCGGAAGCAGGACTTGAAGACGGCTTTACCACGGAACTGTATACGATGAGCAACCCTCGCCCTTATTTGCCGGAACCGATGAAAATTGCGGAAGCGATTCAATCGGATTTGGCTGAGATTGGGATTACGGCAGAAATCGTGTCGTCTGAATGGGCCACTTATTTGGAAGATACGAAGAACGGCAAGCACAGCATGGCGATGTACGGATGGACAGGCGTTATGGCTGATCCGGACAACTTCCTCTATCCGAACCTCAGCAAAACGAACGCCGAAGTGCCTGCACAAAACATCGCGTTTTATAAGAGCGACGAATTCACGTCGTTGATTACGGAAGCGCGTGAAACAATCGACCAGGACAAGCGGACCGAGCTCTACCAGGAAGCCCAGCAATTGTTCCAGGAAGACGCTCCGTGGGTGATGCTCGCCTATACAACGCCGCCTTTGGCACAAAGCGATTATGTGGAAGATTACAATCCGCATCCGATGAGCAATGATTTAATGACCGATGTGTATTTATCAAACTAAGTATCTGGAGTTGAGCCGTTTTGTATAAAGTATTGAAGGAATTATGTGGATTGGTGGGGCCAAGCGGCTTCGAGCAGGACGTCCAACGTTATATCAAAGACGAAATAGAAGGGAAAGTGGCATCTTGCGAAGTGGACCCGCTCGGCAATATTATCGCGACGATTCCGGCGACGGATGCTTCTTTGCCATCGATCTTACTCGCCGCGCATTCAGATGAAATCGGCTTTATCGTCAAAAAAATCGAAGCGAATGGCACACTGCGCTTCGAACAGCTCGGCGGATTCGACAACCGCACCTTGCTGGCCCAGCCGGTGACGATCAAAGGCGATGACGGCTATATTCAAGGCGTGATCGGAACGCTCGCTGTCCATTACGTGAAATGGGACGACCCGAAGCGCATCGCTTCGCACCGGGAACTATATATCGATATCGGGGCGGCTTCGCCTGAAGAAGTGGCACAAATGGGCGTCAGAGTCGGCCAGCCGGTGAGTTACGGCAGCGAATTGAAGCTGATTGGCGATGCCAAGCAAAACCGCGTCGTCGGGAAAGCCTTGGATGACCGGGCGGGCTGTGCCGTCTTGCTGGAGTTAATCAATGAATTCCAGCAAGCAGCGGATCTGGCGCATGGCGATATCCATTTCGCATTCACTGTACAGGAAGAAGTCGGGCTTCGCGGCGCTTCCGTCTTGAGCGCAAACCTGCAGCCGGATTTCGCTTTGGCGATCGATACGACGCCGACGAGTGACACCAATGATGTGCTCATGACCGGCACCCGAAAACTGGGAGCAGGGCCATGCATTAAGATTACGGATAAATCCTTGATTTCGCATCCTTTGGTGACGGGGCTGTTGGAAAAAGTGGCCAACGAGCAAGCGATCCCGTATCAACAGGAAATTTTTATGGGCATCGGCACAGATGCCGGGGCAATCCATATGACACATAAAGGCGTCTCGTCTGGTGTCGTCTCGATTCCTTCCCGTTATACGCATACACCGATTGAAATCGTGGACTTGGAAGATTTGGATCACACAGTGGATTTGGTGAAACACTTTATTTTATCGTCGAATGAACTGAGCGGGAAAAGTTTCTTGGATACCTAACAGCATTCCAGAAACGCCTTTTTACTTGTGAACCTTAGGGGGAACGAGTGGAAAGGCGTTTTTCTTTGTGAAAATATATGATTTATAAATGAGTTTCTTCAAATTCCAGAAAATTGAAACTTAACTCTAGTTATTTCGTAGTATAAACAAAGGAGATGGTCGGAATGCAGAAAGGAGCAAGCAAACTGAAATTGGCGTTGGCTGGGCTGGCCGTGCTCGCGGCATTGTTTACCGTGTGCGGGTGTATGGCGGCGAAAGCGGACGACCCAAAAATGGAGACGATTGAGCGCGTATTGGAGCTGCAATTCAACGGACCGGACGAGGAGTTTTTAGAGGCGATGTGGAATCCTGCCAACAAACAAATCGTGGACGGCGTCGAAGTGAATGAGGCATTTGAACAGCAAGTGGACGACAAATACGGAGCCTATTTCACTGACAACGAATTGGATCAGTTCATGCGGGTATTCGGTACCTATTTTCCGGGGTTGGCTGATATTTACGGCTACGAGCTGCGCCTGGAAGATGTAGACATCGAGTTGAGCGAGACGGTGGCGAACCGCTACCTGTTCACGGCAGAAGTGGTGTTTCAGAAAAAAGGCGGAAAAGAGCAGCGTGCTGAAGTGGGAGGCGTCGTGCTATTCTCGACTGTCCAGGAAGGCAAAATCGGCAAGTTCACTTATACGGACGACCAAGGCTTATCGGAACGCTTAAAACAATAACGATCAAGTGGGAGGGATGATGATGTTCAATGAAGCACCGAAATGCCAAGTGTGCGGCAGGGAAATCGAAGGCGATGAAGTAGTGCATATCCAGATGCGCTATCCGAAGCGCAAAGGGTTCGCGGAGGTCAAAGCGTATTTAAAACTAGAGGGCAAGTTTACGTGTGATGCATGCGCCAAAAGCAAAACATAACGAAAGCCCCCGTCCGAACGGCTTCCGGGGGGTGTGGAAGTCCGTTCGGACGGGGGCTTTCAAATGGCTTAATTACCGGCAAGGAATCCTTCTTCAAAGATACCGAGCAGATGGTCCAGGGTGATCGGGTCGCTGTACGTCGAAGCTTTCGTATTGATTTCAATGACGCGCTCTTCGCTTACGGCAGGGATATTGTTCCAGACATCGGTTTCCATGAATGAGTTGTCGACATCCGGATTTTTGCTGAGGACGACGTAATCCCCTGCAAAGTCAGGCAATACTTCGAGCGAGAAGGTGTGGACGCCTGCTTCAAGGGCAAGTTCCTCGACTTTTTCCGGCATGTTCAAGCCCATTTCCTGATAGAGAATTTCGGTGCCGCGTGCGTAATTATCACCGAATACATAGAATTCCTTATTGCCGCTTTCGATGACCGAAACAGTGGCGTCTTCACCGATTTTGGCGCGGATTTCTTCACCGGCAGCTTGTGCGCGGTTTTGGAAATCAGCGACCCAATCTGTCGCTTCCTGTTCTTTATTGAGCAATTTGCCGATTTCGACTTGCTGATCCAAATAACCGAGTTTGCCCCACGTGAAAGCAACGGTCGGTGCAATTTCGCTCATCTTGTCGAGATTTTTCATGTGTGTGCCTGCAATGATGAGGTCCGGATCCAATTCGATGATTTTCTCCAGGTTGTCTTCCGTGACGATTTCCACATCGGACAGCATATCTTCAAAAAGCGGGTTGGCATTGGTCCATTCGTCGATGCCGACGATATTGCCTTCAAGCGCCAAGACATTCGGCCCGTTCGTCAAGGCGATAATGCGCTGCGGGTCTGTCGGCACTTCAACGGCGCCTGTTTCCGATTCGTATGTAAATGTCTCCGCTGCTGCATCTTGTTCCGGTTCTGCAGCGCCTGTATCTTCTGACGATTCAGCAGAGCCACAAGCGGCGAGTACGGCCAGTAACAATAAAAGCACGAACAATAATCCTGATTTTTTCAAGTTCTTCTTCTCCTTTGATCGAGAATGATCAATCAATAATGATAATCATTTTCAATTAGATTCTAGTTTAATCCTACTTCTCTGCTCGTGTATTGTCAATAAACTTACGGAAGAGAATTTCGCCAAGCTTGTTGTTTTCTGCCAGATTGTGAAATGTTGAAAATTTTTAAAGGAAGTGATTCGAATGGATGTTGAGTTGACGCGGTTTCGCGTGAAAAAAGGAAAGTCGGAAGTGGTAGATGAATGGCTAAAGTTCTTGAACGATCATATGGAGGAAGTCCTTGTGACCTTAGAAGGGGAGAACATGTACGTCGAGACCATTTTCCGGGAAACGCTGGATGGGGCTGAGTATTTGTATTGGTATTCGGTACAGGGGGAAGGCGGGCAGGCGGTGGAAACCTCAACGCATTGGATCGACGAAAAACACATGGCGTACTGGCAGGAATGCATCGATCCTGATTTTGAAGCCGTCGATTTATCGGTCGAAGCGATCATGATTCCCCGCCATATCCGAAATCATATGAAATAAGGCGGGCTAAAGCAGGAGCCGCGTTCTTTTTTATGAAAACGACTATCTATTTCCTCAAATTTCCATCTTCATATTCCTTTGATTCCTTAAAAAGATAGGATGAAAAAAATGGGAATTTATAGACTGCCCGGATGCGCCAATACGCATTGGAGCAGTTGCGTAAGAATGGGGAATAGCGATGCTGAAAATAATTCGGATTATCCTTCAATTAAGTGTTATCGGAATAGGAAGCTATACATTATTTACCGAAAAATTGGTTTTGACGCCGCTCGTCATGCTGCTCGCGGGATTGTTCATGCTCGTTGCAGGATTCGAACGGATCGAGAAAAACCAAAAAGAATTCTGGGGTTATGCTTTCGTGGTCATTTCGCTGTTTTTATTGACTGTCTCATGGCAAAACTTGTTCTTGGCGACTTAACGAAGGCCTAATCAGGTATGAAATGGGGGAGCGGGATGTCGAATATTGGGATGTTTGGAATGGGCAGTTGGATGGGCATCGTTTCAGCCCTTTTGTTTGTGGCCAGCTTTTACTTTACGTTAACGTTTTTCGAGCAATTGAAATCGGAAGATGGGCGCGTACGCAAACAATCGAAAATCGCGGCCGTGATTTGTTTAACCGTCGCGTTATTGCTGCCTGCTGTTTATCAGCTGTATTTCGTTAACGAAATGATGCGATAGACACGTCGCTTGAACACTAAAAAGCCGAAGCCCTTCGTGAGGGTTTCGGCTTTTTAGTGAGTTGAATGAGTTTTAATTTCAAGGGGATTTATGAAAGCGGCTCTTAATATTGACTGCATGCGACGATAAAAGGGTTTTCTATAAAGTTTGTAGAAGTTTACACCATGATTGGAAGGGGATATGAATTGTGGATAATATGATGATGTTCAATATAGGCGATATCATTGCAACGTTCTTCCTCCTGGGCTTTTTCATTTTGGCGATCGTGCTGGTAGTAGCTGCCGTAAAGTCATCGGCCAACAAGAACAAAAAGCTGCATGCGGATGAAATGGATTTGCAAAAGCGCATCAAGGCACTGGAATTGCGCGTTAAAAAACTGGAGAATGAACAGTGAAAAGAACCTAAGGATCGATAGCGAAAGGGGGAAATAAAAATGGAAATGCCTGGTGGAATTACGGTGGCGCTCATCATCTTTGGCCTTTTTTTGCTCATTACCGGGCTTTTGGTCGGCAGTATCCTTGTGATGCTGAAAAAGAGCAAGTCCAATAAAGTGGACGATGTGCCGAATCAACAAACACCTGTAAAAAGTGTCAAAGTAGAGGAACGGGAAACGCCGGAAGACGATAATCGGTAAAGAAGCGGGAAGGATTGCCGCTTCTTTTTTTTCATCATAAAAAAACAGGAAGAGGTGCTCCAATGGCGCAATGCGAATGGCCGAAAGGTGACGAACGGATGCAGGCCTATCACGACGAGGAATGGTGCCGGCCAAGCCGCGATGAACGCTATTTATTTGAAATGCTGAGCTTGGAAGGCGCCCAAGCAGGCTTGTCCTGGCAGATCGTGCTGTCAAAACGCGATAGCTACAAAGAGGCTTTTCACAATTTCGATATAGATTATTGCGCCGCATTGACGGATGAAGCGCTTGCTGAGATCAAGGAACAATACGGCGTAATCAAACACGGTGCCAAGCTCCAATCCGTCCGCACGAATGCACGGGCGGTGAAGGAGATCCAATCCGAATTCACGAGTTTTGCCGAGTATCTATGGAGTTTCACTGACGGCCAAGCGGTGATCAACGAATGGCAATCGGACGGGCAAATACCCGCCCAATCGGAATTGTCGGTAAAGCTCAGCAAAGATTTGAAAAAGCGCGGATTTAAATTTGTCGGCCCGGTCACGACCTACTCGTTTCTTCAGGCAGTAGGAATGGTCGACGATCATGTCATCAGCTGCCCATTCCACAGCGCGAACCGAACATAAATTAAAAAATTGGGAACAGTTGGAATTCTATATAGGTTCACTTCCATTTTTGTGCTAAAATATGGAAAAAGGGGTGAGCGGGATGAAGCTGATATGCCAGGCAGCAGCTGGGGCGATGATGGTCCATCTTTTGTATTGGATTGTTACATTTACGGTCGGATATGCGAAAACGATGCTGTATCAGCCGAATATCGAAGCGTTATGGGCGAATGAGCACGTGTTACAGTCGGAAGTGTCATTCGGCTATACGGTTTCCCCGATCGGGTACATGGTAAGTTTTCTCGCCACGGCCTGGCTGTTCTGGTGCCTGCTTGCCCTATACAAGAAATTCGCTTCCAAGCCAAGCTGGTAAAACTCAATTGTACTGAAGACCCTGTAGAGACCGTCGCAATGACGGTCTCTTTTTGCATGGGCGCAGATTGCGGAATAGACTAAGCTGCTCGTTCGAAGGGGGATTACGCGCCTTCAGTGCAGGAATCTGCTTTTTCATCTCATGGCTTTGCACAAAAGGCTTATTTTCTTTAATCCTTACGCAAAATGGTTTATAATTGTCCGTTAGTAGTAGAAATTTTGTGTCACACAGGCATACAATAGATGATGGATTTAACACGGAAGCGGTGGACTCGAAAGCCGCTAATACTTGCGTAGAAAAGGAAGGTATACATGAGCAATAGAGAAACTGATACAGATGTAATCTTAATCGGTGCTGGTATTATGAGTGCGACTTTGGGGATTCTCCTGAAAGAATTGTCCCCAGATATGAAAATCAATGTGTTCGAGAAATTATCGAGCCCTGGCGAAGAAAGTTCGAACGAATGGAACAACGCCGGTACAGGCCACGCAGCCCTTTGTGAATTGAACTATACGAAAGAAAAACCGGACGGCACGATGGATATCAGCAAAGCCATTGACGTCAACGAACAATTCCAGGTATCGGCCCAGTTCTGGTCCCATCTCGTGAAAACGGGATTGTTGAAAAACCCGGAAGAATTCATTCGCCCGCTTCCGCACATCAGCATGGTGCAAGGCGAAGACAATATCCGTTTCCTGAAAAAACGTTTTGACGCAATGATTAAAAACCCGCTCTTTACAGGCATGGAATTTTCCGAAGACCCGGAAGTGCTGAAAGAATGGATGCCGTTGATCATGGCAAACCGCCAAGACAACGAGCCGATTGCGGCGACAAAAATCGATACGGGCACGGACGTCAACTTCGGCGCTTTGACGCGCATGCTGTTCGACCGTCTCGTAAAAGAAGACGTAAACGTTCATTACCGCCACGTGGTGCAGGATTTGAAACAAATGAAAGATGGCCGTTGGTTGCTGAAAGTCAAAAACTTGGAGACCGGCAAACTCGATGTACACACAGCGAAGTTCGTCTTTATTGGCGGCGGCGGTGCAAGCATCCACTTGCTCCAAAAATCCGGCATCCCGGAATCCAAGCATATCGGCGGATTCCCGGTCAGCGGCCTGTTCATGGTCTGCAAAAACCCGGAAGTCATCGAACAGCATCACGCGAAAGTCTACGGCAAAGCGAAAGTCGGCGCACCGCCGATGTCCGTGCCTCACTTGGATACCCGCTTTATCGACGACAAGAAATCCTTGTTGTTCGGGCCGTTCGCAGGCTTTACGCCGAAGTTCCTGAAAACCGGCTCTTATATGGACTTGGTGGCATCCGTCAAGCCGAATAACGTATTGACGATGCTGTCAGGCGGAGCGAAAAACTTGTCGCTGACACAATACCTGATCCAGCAAGTCATCCAGTCGAAAGAACAGCGCATGGAAGAACTGCGCGAATTCATCCCGGCTGCGAAAAGCGATGACTGGGAGCTCGTTGTCGCAGGACAACGCGTTCAGGTCATCAAAGATACCGACGCAGGCGGCAAAGGCACGCTGCAATTCGGCACGGAAGTCGTCAGCTCAGCAGACGGCACGATCTCTGCGCTTCTTGGTGCATCCCCGGGTGCATCGACAGCGGTCCATGTCATGCTCGACGTGCTCGCACGCTGCTTCCCTGAAGACCTTGCAAAATGGGAGCCACAGATCAAGGAAATGATTCCGTCCTACGGCAAATCCTTGATGAACAACGAAGAGCTATTGAAACATGTGCATAAATACACAGCAGAAACGCTGGATTTGAATGAAGTGAAACCGGCCGACCATGCGCCGGAAGATTTAACACCGCAAATTTAATGAAGAGAAAACCGCCGAGAGCAATCTTGGCGGTTTTTTTGCAAGTTTTGGAAAGCAATTAAACTATTTCGGCAGGAGGCATTCATATGGCACAGGCAGGGGATGCGCTGGAGATTACGATCCGAAGCTACGAAGAAAAAGATTTGGAGCACATCCAACGGTTGAACCAACAACAAGGATGGACAGGTCTGGTGGAGAAAAATATCCAAACAAAAGAAGCGTGGAAAAACTTGAACATCGCTTATGTGGCAGAATCACAAGACCAGGGGCTCATAGCTTATATAAGAGGAGTCACCGACGGCTCTGTCAGCACGTATATTAGCGAACTGCTTGTAGCTCAACCATTTAGAGGATGCGGGGCTGGGAAAAAGTTACTGGATTTTGTGCACGCGTTGCACCCAGATACAAGAATCGATCTTCTAGCCTCCAGCTCGTCGAGTTCTTTTTACGAAGGCAATGGGTTCCGGCCTTTTTATGGATTCAGAAAATCACTTCGCAAATAAAAAATGCCGCTCCTGAAATGTCAGGAGTGGCATTTTATTAATTTCTGAAGTAAGGTGTTTTCTTCAACGCTGCAACAACTGGAATGGCGAGTGCCAATCCGACTGCGTTTTGCACCAGGTTTCCTGGAATGGAGGCTGCAGGAATGATCCAGCTGCTGAAGATAATCGCTTCACCGATATAGTAGATAGCGACCATGACCGGAATGGAAAGCGCCGCAGCCAGGATGTTGAATCCAAGGCTTTCGCCGCCGCGCCCGCCCGACCAGGCGATTTTCCCGACCAGGTAGCCTTGCAAGCCGCGTGCGATGATGGTGATCGGCGCCCATAGCGTCCAGCCTGATACTAAATCGAAGAGCCCCATTCCGACTGCTCCGGCGATGGCGCCTTTTTTCGGCCCGAACAACAGGGCTGCCGTGAACAGCATCGTCGTGCCAAGGTGGACCAGTCCGCCATTTGCCGCAATCGGCAGGCGGATGTTGAGCAACATCGTTGCCACAAAAACAAGTGCGATGAGCATCGAAGTGATGATCAAATCATAGGTTTTGGAACTGGAATAAGTCGTAGTTTTTTGCATGAAACGATTCCTTCTTTCTTGGACATCCGCCAGGCGCAAGGCCCTCCAGCAATGCCGTGTAGTTTTGAACTACTGTAGCAAGTAATTGACCTAGTTAAAAGTATCAATTCTGAATAATTTTTAGGGGTCAGTTTTAAAGGAAGAGGTAGAGGCTTCGGATTTTTGGAGTTGACAGGGCACGGTGTATAGGCTATTGTTAACTACGCGATGAGCTAAGCTGCATAAGACGGACAGGCATTCCTTTATGGAACACGTTGTGGAGCGTGGCCTGATACGCCGCAGCTATCGATACATCCCGCATTTATGCGGGGTGTTTTTTAATGCCCAAAAAACCCGTATGCCGGAATTTAGCATACGGGTTTTCAATTAGTTCAATAAGCGAGCCAGTGATGATCGCTAGTTTCTTTCCAAGCTCAGTTGATTTATCCTTTGGGCAACTAGGGTTCACCGCTCCAATTCACAAGCCGCTTTGAGATTTTCAAGCGTATGGCGAAGTGTGTTCTTCTCCAGCCGGTCGTAGACCAATCGCTCGGTAAAACGGTCGAAAGCGCTGCCGGGCAGATCGATTTCCAGTTCGAAGACAGCTTCCGTTCCGCCTTCCATCGAACGGTAATAGCTCTTTTGGTGGGCGATAAAGCTGCCTGTGATGATGCCTTCCCAAAATCCTTCATCTCCGCCGCGTTCACAGCGAATTACATTGATCGTCACCGGGAAGCGCAAGCCGACAATGGAAAACACCGTCTCGACTTCAGTGCCTGCATCGCCGGTGCCTTCGATTCTTTCCGGTTTGGATAAATGATTGTAAAAACTCGTCCAGTTTCCGGGTTTCTTGGCGAACTGGAACACTTCGTCGATCGGCGCTTGGATGAATATGCTTTGATGGGCACGAGCCATTGCTATCTCCCCCTTGGAATCAAGCTATCAATTAATAACTGAAAATTAAGTCTATTATAAGTTGAAAGCACATGCTATGTAAAGCGCCCCGCTTGAAGACGAACGCGGCATGCCGGATAATGAATGTACGACATCATCACGCAGAAGAAAGGGGCCGCTATGGAATTTTGGATCAGCGATAAACATATCCGCAAATTATGCGGCCAGGCTGCCTATAAAAAAGGCCAAGCGTTTCAAATGGCCGGAAAAGTCAATATCACAGAAGCCAATGACCAGTCCATAACAGCTATTGTCGAAGGGCGCAGCTCATTCTACGTCGAGCTAACCCGTTCACAAGCCGGGACCATTCATGCAGAATGCAGCTGCCCGCCTGTCGGATTCATCCATACATATTGCCATCACATTGCAGCGGTGATGATCGCCGCGGAAGAGCTTGGCCAACGGGAGCGTCCACTAGCTGAGCAGATGTTCGGCTTGTTTGAAGAAGACGACAAGCCTTCTGCCCGGCTGCATCGCTTCGACCGGCGCGTGCCGTATCACGTGGAAGCAGCCATACGCAGTGGAGGCAAAGAGCAATTGGTACTGACGTTCCGGAGCGGCACGGCCATCTTGAAAAATGTAAGGGATCCCCTGCGTTTCGTCTCGGCCCTGTCGAATGGCCAATACGAGGAGACCGCAGCGATTCCATACGACCCAAGCCGCCATGCACTCGAACAACCGGTCCTGGAGCTGCTTCAAGTGCTCGATAAAAGCAATCCCCAGCCGGATGAAAACGGAAAATTGCTCGTTTCCGCAAGCGATTGGGAGCGCTTGTTGCCATTGTTGCGCGAAATAACGCATGCCAAATTTGAAAATCCACTCGGGGAAGTGCTGCCATTTCACGTAACGGATACACTGCCAGTGTCATTTCGACTAGACCACGGCACTAGCGGATACCGCTTGATCGTCCGTGGTTTGGAGCGTCTTCAAATTTTTCCGAAGTACGGCGTCGCCTTGACGGAAGAATCGATTGTCCAGCCGGCCAGTGCCGATATGAAGCGTCTCTCAGGCTTGCAGGAATTGATGCAAGGGGCAGGCGAGGAGCTGGCGGTCGAGGAAAGCCAAGTCGCCCATATGATGAAAGTCGTCTTGCCGGGGCTGGAAAAGCTCGGGCCGGTCATCGTGACTGAAAAGGCGATTGAGAAAATCGGGGAAACGCCGCTGCGCGCGAAACTGTATCTCGATCGCGTGCGCAGCCGACTGCTTGCAGGACTTGAATTTCATTACGGACAGCTCATCATCAATCCGTGCGAAGAGCCCGACGGAACATACCGGCAGTATCCTGGTGTGTTCCGCCAGCTCGAAAAAGAACGGGCCATCATGGACTTGATGGCGTCGGGGCGGCTGACGAAAACGGACGGCGGTTTCTATCTCCAGGACGAAGAAGCGGAATATGATTTCCTTTACGATACGGTGCCGCTGCTCGAAGAATGGCTCGAGGTCTATGCGACAACTTCGGTGAAAATGCGCATCCAAAAAACCTTGCCGGGGCCGAAAATCCGTGTCAATCTGCCGAAAGACCGGACCGATTGGCTGGAGTTCCGCTTTGATCTCGGGGGCATACCGGAAGAAGAATTACGGGGGATTATCCGCGCCATTCGGGAGAAAAAGCGCTATTTTCGCATCCCTAACGGTACGTTAATGTCGCTTGAAACTCCGGGCATGGCGGCGTTTGAGGAGTATTTGGCTGTCATGAACATCGATGAAGATAATTTTGAACGCGTTCAGCGCATTCCGCTGCTGGAAGGCATGCGGCTTGCCGGGAGCCTCGAACAGCACGAATTATCGGAGACAGGGACGGAATTTGCGCGCTTGCTGAAAGAGCTGCACCATCCGTGGACGCAATCACAACAATTGCCGGCGCATTTTGAAGGCATTTTAAGGGATTATCAAAAACGCGGCTTCAGCTGGTTCCGTTTGCTGGCGAAGTACGGATTCGGCGGCATATTGGCAGATGAGATGGGACTCGGAAAAACCGTCCAGAGCATCGCTTTTGTGCAATCGGTGCTGGAAGACATCCGCAAGAGCGATGAACCGGCGCTGATCGTTGCGCCTTCTTCGCTCATGTACAATTGGCAAGCCGAATTCGAGCGCTTTGCACCGGAGATCCAGACGGTCATCGTCGACGGCCCGAAAGCAAAGCGGACGCAAGCCTTGAAAGAGCCCGGTGATGTGTATATCACTTCTTATCCGGCGCTGCGGATGGACCGGGGGGCATATAAAGATTGGACCTTCCATACGATTTTCTTCGATGAAGCGCAAGCTTTTAAAAATCCGGCGACTCAAACCGCCAAAGCCGTGAAAGAGCTGAACGCACGGCATCGGTTCGCGCTCACTGGGACGCCGATTGAAAACTCGCTCGATGAATTGTGGTCGATTTTCCACGTCGTCTTTCCGGCGCTGCTTCCGGACCGCAGCCAGTTTGCGGAACTGCGCAACGCCGATATCGCCAAGCGCGTGCGGCCGTTCCTGTTGCGCCGGACGAAAGCGGAAGTGCTTGGGGAAGTGCCGCAAAAGATCGAGCGCATCGAACATTCCGAACTCCACGAAGAGCAGAAGAAACTGTACACGGCGTATCTCGCGGAACTGCGCCACGAAGCCTTGAAGCATCTGCGCGACAATAGCATGCGCAAAAACCGCATCCGCATTCTTGCGGGACTGACGCGTCTGCGGCAATTATGCTGCCACCCATCATTGTTTGTGGAAGACTACTCCGGTGGCTCGGCGAAGTTCGAGCAATTGCTGGAAATCCTGGAAGAGGCGCGCTTGACCGGCCGCCGTGTGCTGGTGTTCTCACAGTTTACGGGCATGCTCAATATCATCGGCCAGTCGCTCTTGCGCTCAGGAAGGTCGTATTTCTATTTAGATGGCTCGACGCCGCCAAAAGAGCGCGTGGAATTATGCGACCGCTTTAACGAAGGCGAAGAGGACCTGTTTTTGATTTCTTTGAAAGCGGGCGGGACCGGGCTCAATTTGACGGGGGCCGATACGGTCATCCTGTATGATTTGTGGTGGAACCCGGCCGTCGAACAGCAGGCAGCGGACCGAGCACACCGGATGGGGCAGAAGCGGGAAGTGCAAGTGCTGCGTTTAGTGGCGAAAGGAACGATTGAAGAGAAGATGTACGACCTGCAGCTGCGCAAGCAGGATTTGGTGGATGAGATGATCCAATCCGGTTCAGAAGCCGTGCAATCGATGAGTGAAGAGGACATTCGGGAGATTTTGATGATTTGAAGATATAATTGATGAATTATACCGTCTGGTAGTTGAAGCCAGTGTGCATAGCCAGTGCTAATAGACTGCGCTTCAATGGCTGCTTTGGGCTCGCAGGATGCGAGTCATGCAGCTGATGCGACAGGACGTCGCGTTTTCAGCTGCCCGGGAATGGGGCGGGTGTTGAGCCAATGTGCCGAAGAGCATGACACATTTGTCTCGCCAGCCCGCACGGTCCCCCAGGAGTCAGCCATTTCCGCTCCGTCTCTAGTTTAAGAGTAGGAAGTTATTGTATCTCTCTTAAAGCAGGATGTAAAAACCGATAATCCAGTCGATCGTCAGTTCAAATAGTTATTATAAAAAGCTCTCCCTATGCGGAAGAGCTTTTTGCTATTTCTTGACGATATAAGCCATATGGCGGCCGCATTGTCTGTCTTCGCGGTAGGAAAAGCCGTCTGGACTCTTGAAGGTGCAGCTTCGGTCGATGTCGATATATTCGGCTGGAATGCCTGCGCGTTCCAGCTGGGTTTTGACCGTGAGTTGATTGTCGATATGGTATTTCCTGGTTTCTTCGTTGAATTCGATGAACGGGTCGGCATAGCCGAGTGCTTTGAATTTCACGTAGACGTCTTCATCCACTTCAAATTTCTCCTGGCTGAGCGACATGCCGATCTGGACGCGGAATCCTTCCGGCGCGCAGTTTTCATTGGCGGTTAAATGGGCAAACAAGTGCGGCACGAGTTCCTTTACGGTTCCTTGCCATCCGGAATGTACGGCACCGACCAACTCTTCCGTTACGTGATAGAAAGTTACGGGCACGCAATCAGCGGCAAAACTCGAGAGCACGAGTCCTGTATCGCGCGTATAGAGCGCATCGGTATCCGCAATCGCATCGTCTAGAATGCGGGCGCCTTTGCCTGCATCTGCACGGGTCACTTTTCGGAAATGCTTGCTGTGGGTTTGATTGGCGCAGACAAGTTCATCGAGGGTGTGGCCAAGTGAAGCAAGCAAGGCTTTTCGGTTTTCGAGTGAATGCTCGCGATGGGTTCCGGCGTGGAGCGCCAAGTTATTATCGCCGCTCGTTTGCGGGTCTTTTACGGTCATGCCCGCGATATAGGAATCGTTGTCGATATATGTTTTTCGGTTCAAGTCTATCCCCTCCGCTCCAATTGTAGCGAAGGCGCAGTGCGTTCGCCAATAGATGGCAAGGGAATTCGGATTTTTCATCTTTCCGGAGCGATTGAAAGGCCGGGCACTTCGATTATTTGGTAAGATAGGAAGAAAGAAAGTCGAGGTGATGGCATGGAACCGGAAAAGATTTTGGAAAAAGTCAAAGGGCGGGTGCCTGAAGTACTCGGCAACCGGGATTTCTCGAAATATGCGATTCTTCTCCCATTGATTGAAAAAGAAGACGGCGTCCATATCCTGTTTGAAGTGCGTTCGTTTGAAATGAGGCGTCAGCCTGGAGAGATTTGTTTTCCGGGCGGGCGCATCGACCGCGGAGACGAAGATGAGGAAGAGACGGCTTTGCGTGAGACGATGGAAGAGCTTGGCATCCGCAAAGAGGCGATCAGCAATGTGTTTCCACTCGATTACATCGTCTCGCCGTTCGGCATGATTGTCTATTCGTTTGCGGGCTTTATTGATCCTGACACGGATTTTAAGCCGAATCCGCCTGAAGTCGACAGCGTCTTCACGGTGCCGCTGAAGTTTTTCCTTGAAAACGAGCCGCGCGTGTACCGCATTGATTTCGATATTCAGCCGGAGGAAAGTTTTCCGTATGACTTGATTGCCGGTGGCGAAAACTACAGCTGGCGTGCGCGCCAAGTGGATGAATTTTTCTATTTATACGAAGACCGCGTCATTTGGGGATTAACGGCGAAAATTCTCATGCATTTCATGGAATTGATCCGCTGAGCCGATTGGCCGATATTTGGCGAATTTGATGAACAGCCTTTTCAGTACGTGGAAATGTGTGTATAATTATTCGAAATTGTGAAAATAAAATTGCTGCATAGAAGGGGACATGACCATGACGACTTATCAATTGGAAGTAATCGAGAATACTGCGAAGAAAGACAAGCCGGCGCAAGACCAGATTCCATTCGGCCAAACTTTCACTGACCATATGTACATCATGGAATACGAAACGGAGAAAGGCTGGCATGAACCGAAGATCGTTCCATACGGTCCGATTTCCTTGGATCCGGCAGCGATGATTTTCCATTACGGGCAGACGGTTTTTGAAGGCATGAAAGCATACCGCACAGAAGACGGGCGCGTATTGCTGTTCCGTCCTGAGAAGAACTTTGAACGCCTCAACTTGTCGAGTGAGCGCCTCAGCATTCCGCCGATCGACGAAGACTTGGCGCTTGAGCACCTGAAGCAATTGATCAAGCTCGAAAAAGACTGGGTGCCGAAAACACCGGGCACATCACTTTATATCCGCCCGTACATTATCTCGACGGATGCCAATTTGGCAGTAGGGCCATCATCTACATATAAGTATATGGTCATCCTGTCTCCTGTCGGCTCCTATTTCCCAGGCGGATTGCAACCAGTTGTCATCCATGTCGAAGACAAGTTCACGCGCGCAGTCAAAGGCGGCACGGGAATGGCAAAAACGGCCGGGAACTATTCTTCCGGCTACCAGGCGCAAGCGAATGCCAAGAAAGAAGGAAATGCGGACGTGTTGTGGCTCGATGGCGTCGAGAAGCGCTATATTGAAGAAGTCGGCAGCATGAACATCTTCTTTAAGATCGATGGGGAAGTATTCACACCTGAGCTCAACGGTAGCATCTTAAAAGGCATCACGCGTATGTCGATCATTGAATTGTTGAATTCATGGGGCGTTCCGGTAACGGAAAAACGCATGGCCATCGATGAACTTTACGAAGCGTACCAAGCTGGAAAAGTCGAAGAAGTCTTCGGGACGGGAACGGCTGCGGTCATTTCCCCGGTCGGTGAACTCAACTGGCAAGGCCAGAAAATGATCATCAACAACCACGAAATCGGTGAATTGTCGCAAAAGCTGTACGATACGATCACTGGCATCCAGACAGGAAAAGTCGAAGACACACTGGACTGGACCGTGGAAATCAACTAAATCAGCGCATGTAAAAAGCAGTATTTTCCGAAGCTTATCGCTCGCTTTCCGTGGGCTCGCGCCCAAGCCTCCTCAGTCGCTTTGCGCCTTGCGGGGTCTCGGTCGTCTCGCTATTCCACAGGAGTCGAGCGAACACTTCTCCAAATACTTAAAGAGATCGTTGATTGTTGAATGTAGAAAAAACGATTCCATTCTAATTCGTAATGAATTAATAGACTTCTTCAACACTCTGAAAAAGCCCGGACATCAATTGTCTGGGCTTTTTTTCTGTTCGTATTTCTTTAATAGATATGATAGCCATTTGGCAGGAGCGTAATCGTAGATATTGGCCTGCAAGCCGTGGAGGATCGCGCGTCTTGGCGTTTCCAACTGGAGCTCTTCGGCAAGCAGCGAGAACGATTCGGCCATGAGCGGCGGGTGCTGTCCGTCTTCCAGTAACTCGGCGATTACCGACAGCAATTTTTCTTCGGTGGTCACTTCCTCGGGACCAGGCATCGGCAATTCGACCATTTCTTCTGTCAGGTAAGCCGTAGTGGAGTAGGCGGCCAGGACGTTGGTCTTTTCGACGAGAAGCTCTGCAATTTTTTCGATATCGTGTGGATATGGATGGAACAACACCAGCTGCGAATAAATGCGCACGAAGCCTTTGATGGAAATGAGCAAGTCATAGCGGCGGCCTCGCAGCTGTTCCCCATACAACTCGTCCAATAACGACAGCAGCGAACGGTCAATCCACGTATCGTAATGGATGAGTTTCTCCAAAATTTCCTCGTTTAGGGCATGCATCGTCTCCTGTGCGTAGATCTTGGCGAAATCCGCATGCTTTTCGAGCAATGCCAGATGGGCAAGAAAATAGAGGCGCAGTTTTTCATCAGGTTTTTGCAAGCTGTTGACTACTCGGTCAATATCAGCGACAAAGCCTTTCATGAATGAATCGATGATTTCTTTGATCAATGACTCCTTTGAAGGGAAAGACAAGTAGAACGCGCCTTTTGATATGCCTGCTTCTTGGGTGATGTGCTGGACGGATGTAGCTTCAATGCCGTTTTCAGCAAAGAGTTGAAGCGCTGATTCCAGGATCTGTTGCTTTTTTGACATATTTGATTCCTCTTTTCCCCTTACTTGTTTGACGCTTGACCAATCGGTCATTACTATAGAGTAGTAAATGGATTTCGTCAAAGAAAGGAAGAATTTGTGTGCAAGGATTCGTGCGTTTTGTGCTGAAAAACAAATTTGCCGTGTGGCTGTTGACTTTAATTGTAACCTTTGCCGGCATTTATTCAACAACCCAAATGAAGATGGAGTCGATCCCTGATATTTCGATTCCCTACTTAATCGTCTCGGGGGTCTACCCGGGGGCTGCACCTGAACAGGTGATGGAAGAAGTATCGATACCTGTAGAACAGGCAGTCGAAAGCCTGGAGGATGTCAAAGCAGTTTATTCAAATTCCTCTTCGAATGTCTCCCAAATCCAGATCGAATACGATTACGGAGTCGATATGGATGAGAAAAAGCGGGAACTTGAATCCGCAGTCGATGGCGTAAACTTGCCTGAGGAAGTGGAGACTCCGTCGATCATGTCGATCGGCCTCAATATGTTCCCGGTGGTTGCACTGTCTGTCAGCAGTGAGACGGAATCGATCGTCGAATTGACGGACCGTGTCCAGACGGCCATTTTGCCGGAGATCGAAAAAATTGATGGCGTCGCCTCTGCGACTGTCACTGGACAGCATGTCGAAGAAATTCATCTGACCTATGACGAAGAAGCGATGGCTGCCCGTGAAGTGACGGAAGAAGACATCCAGCAGATGATCGAAGCGAGCAATATTGCCTTGTCGCTCGGCCTTCGTGAATTTGAAGAAGGCGAAGAAGCGGTCTATATCGACGGTTCGGTTGCTTCTATTGAAGAGTTCGGTGACTTATTGATTCCGGTGACGCCTTCAGAAGACAATCCGGAACCATTTGTTGCCTTGTCTGAACTGGCCGATGTGGAACTGGTCGGGAAAGTGCAGTCGATTTCCCGGACCAACGGCGAAGATGCGATAGCGATTCAAATCGTCAAAGGCCAGGAAGCCAATACGGTCACTGTGGTCAATGAAGTAAAAGACTTGATGGTGGATTTGGAAAGCGAAGTGGACGGCTTGATCGTCGACATTACGCTTGATCAAGGCGAGCCGATCGAGGAATCGGTCTTTGCAATGGTGGAAAAAGCCTTGTTTGGCGGCTTGATTGCCGTGCTGATCATTTTGGTGTTCTTGCGTGATCTCCGTTCGACGCTCATTGCCATCGTCTCGATCCCAGTATCCATTTTCGTGGCATTGCTCCTGTTGAACTGGCTCGATATCACCTTGAACATCATGACGCTCGGTGCCATTACCGTGTCGATCGGCCGGGTCATCGATGACTCGATTGTCGTCGTCGAGAATATTTACCGGCGCATGCATTTGAAAGAAGAGAAATTATCCGGCCGCAAATTGATCCAATCGGCGACGATCGAAATGTTCAAGCCGATCTTATCATCAACGCTTGTAACGATTGCAGTCTTTGCGCCACTGGTCTTTGTCGGTGGAATGGTCGGCGAATTGTTCTTGCCGTTCGCACTGACAATGTCGTTTGCTTTGCTTGCGTCGCTTGCAGTGGCAGTCAGCATCGTGCCGGCGATGTCGCATAGTTTCTTCAAAAAGAAATTATACGGCAAGAAAACAGCATCGAAGCATCAAGAAGTCGGAAAGATGGCGCTTTGGTTCCGTTCATTCCTTGAGAAGTCCTTGAACCATAAGTGGATCACATCGATCATTGCAGTCGTGTTGCTCGCGGGGTCTTTGGCGCTGACACCGTTGATCGGCTTCTCGTTCCTCGGCTCGCAAACCGAGAAAATGATGTACATCACGTATTCCCCTTCAGCCGGAGAGTTGCAGGAAGAGACTGTCGAGAACATCGAAGCGGTCGAGCAAGACTTGCTTGAACGCGAAGACATCGACGTTCTTCAATTATCGATCAACGATTCAGCCAATGCCGATATGGCCCAGATGATGATGGGCGGCGGAGACGGTGCATTATTGTATTTGATCTTTGATGATTCGATTTCAGTCGATGAATTCGAAGAAGCCCGCAGCCGAGTTACGGACTATCTTGCAGGACTCGACCAGTCAGGCGAGTGGGGCGAGCAGGATATGATGGGCGGCGGCATGGCGGCATCGAGTGAAGTCGCGTACACCTTGTACAGCGAAGACCTCGATGACTTGATGGATACCGTTGCACAAGTCGAAGGCGCGATGAGCGAAGTCGACGGCTTGGAAGAAGTGACCTCCGATGCGGAAGATCCTTATGTCGAACATACTTTACGCATCGAACAGCAGGAAATTCTCCAATATGGCCTGACGGCGGGACAAGTCGCGATGGCTTTGTCCGGCGGGGGCCAAAATGAAGTGCTGACGACCGTCAATACAGACGGCGGCGAACTTGAAGTCATTGTCCAGCGTGATGCCCAGCAAGACGCAGCGACTTTTGAAGAGCTTCTGGAGACGCCTGTGCCAACAGCTGCAGGTACCATGATGACTGTCGGCGAATTGGTCGAAGTCGAAGAAGGCACCACCTTGAATACCTTGAGCCGTTCGGAAGGCGCTTATTATGCGACTGTTTCCGGCACGGTGACGGGCAATGACGTGTCTGCGCCAAGTGCGGCCGTCCAGGAAAATGTGGATCAACTGGATCTTCCGACAGGCGTGACGGTAGAAACCGGCGGCGTGACGGCGGATATCAATGAAACCTTCACACAGCTTGGCCTGGCGATGGCAGCGGCAATCGCGATCGTTTACTTTATCCTGGTCGTGACGTTCGGCGGCGGGCTTGCGCCATTCGCCATCCTATTCTCGCTGCCGTTTGCGGTCATCGGTGCATTTGTCGGCCTATATGTCACAGGCCAGACAATTTCCGTATCGGTCATGATGGGGCTGCTCATGCTCATCGGGATCGTCGTAACGAACGCCATCGTCCTTGTCGACCGCGTCATCCATATGGAACGCGAAGGCATGACGGTGCGCAATGCCTTGCTTGAAGCAGGAACGACGCGTCTGCGGCCGATCCTGATGACGGCAATCGCTACGATTGGTGCCATGATTCCGATGGCTCTCTCAAGCGGTGGCGGTGGCCTCGTCTCCCAAGACTTGGCGATCACCGTCATCGGCGGCTTATTGTCCTCGACCTTGCTGACACTCGTGATCGTGCCGGTCGTCTATGAAATACTCCGTAAATTCCAGAAAAACAAATCACTCGTCGATCGCGAAGATTGATCGGCCAAAAACCGGCTTCCTTAATGGAGGCCGGTTTTTAATTTGGAAATCCCCCCGAAATTATTTCCCGGGAAATAGGATTTCTTTAACAAATTCCATACATGCCCTCAACAATTCCTTAATATTCCTTCGATACACTGGCGATGGTCAACAAACACGAGGAGGAATGCCAGATGATCCGAAAATCAATGAAAAAAATTGTTCCAGCCGCAGTGGTGGCAGCAGTCGCCGTGACGAGCTTTACCCCGTCCGCGCCAGCTGAAGCGCACGGGAATGGCAAAGCCGAAGTACATAAAGAACACAAAAATCCTGGAAAAGGGAAAGGGAAAGAGAAGGGCAAAGACAAGGATGCACCGAAAAACGTCATTTTCCTGATCGGTGATGGCGTCGGCACGTCCTATACATCCGCTTACCGTTATTTGCAGGACGATCCATCTGCGCGTTTCGCGGATGAAATGTCGTTCGATTCCTATTTGGTTGGACAGCAAATGACCTATCCGGAAGATGCGCAACAAAATGTCACCGATTCAGCGTCGGCCGCCACTGCCATGGCAGCAGGCATCAAAACCTATAACAATGCCATCGCGGTCGACAACGATGAATCGGAAGTGAAAACCGTACTTGAAGCGGCGAAAGAAAAAGGTAAAGCGACCGGGCTTGTGGCTAGCTCTGAAATCACCCACGCGACACCAGCATCATTCGGCGCGCACGATATCAGCCGCCGTAATATGAACGCCATCGCTGATGATTATTTCGATGAGCGCATCGACGGCGAACATAAAATCGACGTCTTGCTCGGTGGAGGCACCAAACTATTCGACCGCACAGATCGCGATTTGACGGAGGAATTCCAGGAGTCCGGCTATGGCTATGTAACATCGAAAGAAGAGCTGCGCGCCAATGACGACGGTCAAGTGCTCGGCCTGTTCGCAGAAGGCGGCTTGCCGAAAATGATCGACCGCGAAGACAGCGTGCCGTCTCTTGAAGACATGACGCGTTCTGCGATCGATCGCTTGAAGCAGGACGAGGACGGATTCTTCCTGATGATCGAAGGCAGCCAGGTTGACTGGGCAGGACATGACAACGATATCGTCGCAGCGATGAGCGAGATGGAGGATTACGACCGTGCATTCCAGGCGGCAATCGAATTCGCCAAGCAAGATGAAAATACATTGGTCGTAGCGACAGCCGACCACTCGACAGGCGGCTTCTCGATCGGTGCAGACGGCATATACAATTGGTTCGCCGAGCCGATCCTTGCTGCACAGCGCACACCGGATTTCATGGCTTCTGAGATTACGGAAGGTGCCGGCGTAGAGGAAACCTTGGAACGCTATATCGACTTGGACTTGACTGAAGAAGAAATCGCTTCTGTCAAAAAAGCAGCCGACGAAGGTGAATATTTGGACATCGATAACGCCATCGAGCGCATTTTCGATAAACGTTCGCACACAGGCTGGACAACTGGCGGCCATACCGGAGAAGACGTGCCGGTTTATGCTTACGGGCCAGCGAGCCAGAAATTTGCAGGGCAACTGGACAATACGGATCATGCCGGCATCATCTTCGACTTGATGGGCGCGGACGTAACGATCGACGACAAACAATAAACGATAGCAGGGAGCGGATTGGATGAAAGCGAGATTAGCATGGCTGATCGTCCCATTGGCAATGTTATGGGGCTGCCAGAATGAGACAGCACAGGGGACGGCGACTGCGGCGTCTTTAGCGGAAGCACCCGCGTACACGGAACACTATGTCCTTAGCCCACAAGTGAGCGACGACCGCCGCTTGCAGGAACCTGGCCAGAAAGCGCGTGATGCAAAAGGCGGCTTGGAGCTATTGGCAGCCAATATGGAGCCTCAGAAGGTGCAGATCGGCGATATCGAGCTGACCATCCATGAAACGAAGCTGCTGCAATACACGCCGGATTATAGCTTGATCGATTTTTACCATTCCTACACGCATGACCAGGAATTCGAGCTGGCAAAGTTCTTTGTTGAAATCAACAATGCTGCGAGCGAAGAAGTGAATTTTGCGCCAGTCGCATTGATCGAGACAGAAAGCGGCGAAGTGAAGACTTGGGAAGATGACGTGTATTTGGAATCGTTGAATGAAGGGCTGAAACCCGGAGAAGTAAAATCAGGAAATGTTGGCTTCATCGTGGAAGATGGGGCACAAGAAATTAAGTTGACCACCAGCAAGCTATTCGCTGCGGATGGAGAGCTGCTCGCACCCGCACAAACCATCACGATCAAGCTCGATTGATGAAGCATCTTTTTCAATAGAAGAAACAAAACCCGGCTGTTGACCAGACAGCCGGGTTTTGTCGTAGAAAGAGGGAACCTAAGTGGATTTTAATATTAGAATAATCCGATTATTATATTGAATTTTCCAGAAAAATCCTTCATGATAGAGCTAATAATAGGCCGCCTCAAAAGGAGATGGGGTTATGAAGCTAAGTGAACGGTATATTCGGGCAGTGCTGGAACGGCTGCCGCAAGAAAAACGCCAGGACGCGGAAAAAGACCTGAGAAGCAAACTTTCGGAACGGCTCACGGCAGACAGTAGCGAAAGCGAAGAGCGGGCTGTCCTCCAGGAATTCGGCCATCCAGCACTCATGGCGGAGCATTACGGAAAAGGAAGGCGTTACTTGATCGGCCCGCGCTATTTCGATTTATATGTCCGCTTGCTAAGGCTGGTCATTCCGTTGGCAGTTCTCATCACGCTCATTGTCGTGACCATCGTCGGCATCGTTTCAGGGATCGGCCAGGACGAGACGCTAATCACGGTGCTCGGCTCGTTGATCGGCAACATCATCAGCGCGATCTTCAATACCATCATGCAGACTTTGTTCTGGATCACACTCGTCGTTGCCGTGATGGACTGGGCGGATAAATCGGGCGTGGAGACGCCGCTCGGGCTGACGATGGGCGAGTGGACGCCGGATGACTTGAAAGAGTGGAAAGGGCAGGAGGCGCTGCTCGAGCCGGTGGAAGCGAAAGTGGCAAAAAGTCAGATCTTCGGCAGTTTAATTTGGATGGTCATCTGGACGATGGTCTATTTCAATGCCGATAAAGTACTCGGCATTTACACTGACGATGGGGAAGGCTTGCGCTTTCAAATGGCAGTATTCAACCAGGACGTGCTGTTGTCGTATTGGCCATTCATTGCACTCGTCATCGTCCTGGAGTTGTCGCTTGCCATTTGGCAATGGCGCGCCGGCTATTGGAATTACCGGCTGGCTACATTCAATGCCGCGGTCCAAACGGTTTCCGTGCTCGTGTTTATCTTGATCTTCATCAATTCTGAATTGCTCAATACCGAATTCCGCCAGTTCCTCACCGCTACATTTGGCGGAACCAATGCGCTGACGTGGATTTTTGGCGGCATCCTAATCATTATGATTGTGGGTGCGTTGAGCGATATCATCCAAGGCTATCGGCGAGCGGCCAAACGCCGTGAGCTGTCGAAAACAGCGCCTCATTGAATGTGGTACTTTAGAATGAAATAGCAACACTTGTACGCATTTTGCCTGCATCCCTTATGGTGCGGGCTTTTGTTGATCTTTAAATATGTCTTTTTACCTACTTTATATCCATAATGAAAGCCCTTTCATAAGGCGAAATCCCCTCCCTGAACTTGAAATACCCTCTGGTTATGTTACACTTGCCACTTATGAATGGCGTGTTGCAGGCGATCAGCTGCCGGTCGGAATTCACGGCCGGCGAAGAATGCGCAGCCGCCATCTCCGGAACTGGAAATGGTTTATAATGAAACATGCATTTTGAATAAATATTCATAAATATGCAAGTTTTATTGTTTCGAGAACCGTTTTACAAGTATTTTTGAAATTAATAGTTGACTTAAAATGCATTTGATTGCATAATAATTCTTATTATCAGACAACGTAAGTCAGCCATTGTAAAGCGTTTTACGGAGACCGGGTTCTTCCGCTTTTGATCGTAATGGGAGAGCTCATTAAATAATCAAAATCGGGTGGTGACTGTAACAATGGAGAAGAAAAGAATAGTAGTGAAAATAGGAAGCAGCTCATTGACGGACAGCCACGGTAAATTGTCCATCACGAAGTTGCGTGAACATGTCGGTGCGTTGGCCCGCTTGAAAGAAGAAGGCCATGACGTCATCTTAATCTCATCTGGCGCAGTTGCAGCCGGATGCACAAGCATGGGGTATTTATCGCGTCCGGATACAGTTGTCGACAAACAATCGGCGGCAGCCGTCGGACAAAGCTTGCTCGCGCAGGCGTATGCGACGGAATTCAAGAATTTCGATATCGTCTCTGCGCAATTATTGTTGACGAAGGACTTGTACCAAAAAGCGGACGATACCATTTCGAAATTGTTGGAGCGCGGCATGATGCCGGTCATCAACGAAAACGATTCGGTGGCGGTCGAGGAATTGACCTTTGGCGATAACGATATGCTATCGGCCCTTGTCAGCGGGCTTGTCCGTGCTGATCAATTGATCATTCTGACGGACATCAACGGCATTTATGCAGATAATCCGAAGACCAACCCATCCGCTGAAAGATATACCCATCTGAAGGATATTCCAGATGAGCTAATGGAAGCTGCATCGGGTGCAGGATCAGATGTCGGGACAGGCGGCATGAAGACGAAAGTGGAAGCCGCGAAAACAGCCCATAACTTCGGCGTCGATGTGTTCATCGGCACAGGAGAAGGCAGTGAAAAATTGGTTGAGATCATGAATGGAAACGGCGACGGGACGTATATTGCAAAACCCGTTAAAGAATTAGCGTAAGGCACGGAAATTCGAAAGGAGAAGATTGGATGACAGAAGTTCTTCAAAAGGAAGAAGCTTTGGAGACAGAACTGGTACAGAAAGCGAAAAAAGCGAAAGCGGCAGCGGGGGAACTCGCAAAAGCCGACACCACCCTGAAAAATAAAGCATTAGAACTCATCTCTCAGCAGTTAATGGCTGAAAAAGCTTTCATTTTAAAAGAAAACCTGAAAGACATTGAAGCGGGGCGCGCAAACGGCATGAGCGAATCGCTCGTCGACCGCCTTAAGCTCGATGAAGAGCGCCTTGCGGATATGGCGGATGCGCTGATCCAATTGACCAAACTCACTGATCCGGTCGGTGAAGTGCTCGAGCATTGGCAGCAGCCGAACGGCCTCGATATGACGAAAGTACGCGTGCCGCTTGGCGTGGTGGGCATGATTTACGAAGCCCGCCCGAATGTCACGGTGGATGCGTCGAGCCTTTGCCTGAAAACCGGCAATGCCGTCGTCCTGCGCGGCAGTTCGACAGCGATCTATTCGAACACGGCCATTGTGGCTGTCATACATCGTGCACTTGAACAAAGCGAATTGCCGGTCGATTCTGTGCAATTGTTGGAAGACACGAGCCGTGAAGCGGCATCTGCCATGTTCAAGCTGAACGACTATTTGGATGTCTTGATTCCGCGTGGCGGCGCCAACTTGATCAAGACGGTCGTCCAGAATTCGACAGTGCCGGTGCTTGAAACGGGTGCAGGCAATTGCCACGTCTATATCGACGAGACGGCGGACAAGGACATGGCGATCGATATCGCGTTGAACGCGAAAACCCAGCGCCCATCCGTCTGCAACTCCTGCGAAACCATTCTCGTCCACGAGAAATGGGCTGAACAGCATCTGCCGGAATTGATTTCAGCGCTTCAGGCAAAAGACGTGAAAATCCATGGCGATGAAAAGGCGCAGCAATCAGGCAGCGACATCATCCCGGCGGAAGAAGCCGATTGGGGAACGGAATACTTGGCTTACGAACTCGCGCTGAAAACGGTAAGAAGCGTGGATGAAGTGGTCAAGCATATCAACCAGTACGGCACGAAGCATTCCGAGGCAATCATTTCGGAACAGGCGGAAAGCGTCCAGCAATTCTTCACGGAAGTGGATGCAGCAGCGGTCTACCATAACGCGTCAACGCGCTTTACGGATGGCTTTGAATTCGGCTTTGGCGCCGAAATCGGCATCAGCACGCAAAAGCTCCACGCACGCGGGCCGATGGGATTGCCGGCACTGACATCTACGAAATACCTCATTAAAGGCAACGGCCAAACAAAATAAAAAAAGCGGAGACTGCGGTCTTCGCTTTTTTTGTTCATTTATAAATACCTTAATAATCCGTTTTTGCGCGGCGGTGTTTCCACATCATCAACTGATAGCGCACGGTGCAGCCGATGCAATAGCCCATGAGCGCGACACCAGCAGCGACAATGACCATAGCGCCGAAAACGGTGGCAATAATCGGCAAGCCCGCTGCGAAAAACAACAGGGCGAGCCCGAGGCAGACGGTGGCGATCCATTGGTTGAACAATTGCTGATCGCGGTCTTCTTGCAAGTAACTATTAGGAGGATTCGGCAAAAAGCGGCGGCCGAATGCAATCAGTGGGTTTTTCTTGGTGATCAGAGTGACGACTCCGATGGCGAAAGGAACGAGCAGGATTAACGGATGAACGATGAGCCCGGCTAATACCGTGGCGACAAGAAAGGCTTGATTGAGCTGGACGAGCGGTTTTGGAATGGTCATAGTGAATCCCTCCGAGTTTTTTTATGGCCGATCGGCTCTGAAACAAGCCGTCATAAGCAGGAGAATGTTGTTGCATAAAGTTTCTCCTTATTATACATAGTTGATTACTCGGAATAAAGAAAAGAGCTCAAAAAAACGCTGTTCACATCAAACGAGAGATGAACAGCGAAGCAAGCCCGAAATAAATAAGCAATGAGAGAATATCGTTAATGGTCGTAATCAGAGGCCCCGATGCGACAGCCGGATCTATTTTCAACCGATACAGGACGAGCGGGATGATCGTGCCGGCGAGCGTTCCGATGATCAAGGTCAACAGCAATGAACTCCCGACAACGAGCCCGAGCACCAGGCTGCCCTGCCAGATATAGGCGATGAGCAAAATTAGCACGGCGCAGGTGACGCCGATGATGATGCCGACCCATAACTCGCGCAGGATGAGTTTGAACGTACCTTTTTTGTCGGGCTTTTGGCCAACCAGCCCGCGCACAACGACTGCGAGCGACTGGGTGCCGGTATTGCCGGTCATGCCGGCAATCATGGGCATGAAGAACGCCAAGGCGACCACTGTCTGCAAGGTGTCTTCAAAGCGGCTGATGATGCCACCGGAGATTAGCCCGATAAACAACAGCAAAATCAACCAAGGCAAACGGCGGTATGCTGCAACAAAAGGCGGTGTCTGAAAATCAATTGATTTGCCGGATGCAGAAAGCTTTTCGATGTCTTCATTCGCTTCCTGCAACACGACATCAATGACGTCATCGACGGTGATGATGCCGAGCAGCCGGTTTTCCGTATCGACGACAGGCAACGTGATAAAGTCGTAGCGGCTGATAATGGCAGCTACTTCTTCCTGGTCGGTCAAGGCATCGACTTTGACGACGCGTGTATACATGACATCGTCGATTTGTTCATCGAGTTCACCGAGGATCAAATCTTTATAGGAAACAACCCCAAGCAGTTTCTTGTCTTCATCGACGACGTATAGATAGTTCAAGTACTCGGCAATTTCCGCGAAATCGCGGATTTTATCGATTGCTTCACGGATGGTGTAATGGCGCGGAATCCAGACATAGCGGTTGTTCATGATGCGTCCCGCTGTTTCCGGCGGGTAATTCATCGTCTTTTGGATATAGGAAGATTCCTCGCGATTCATGCGCGACAGGAGCTCTTCGATCATCGTTGGCTCTAAATCGGACAATAGGGAGACGAGATCGTCATTGTCCATCAAGTCGAGCACTTTGGTTGATTGGTCGACGGACATTCGCTCAAGCAAACGCACCTGGTCGTTCCGGTGAAGCTCCTGCATGAGCTCCGTCAATTGGCGGACAGTCAGATGAAGCAGGAAGCGTTCACGGTGCTTTTCGGGCAGATGGCGGTATTGGACCGCGATGTCGTAAGGCTGCAGCTCATCGAGTATGTGCTGGAAATCTTGCGTCCGACCGTCTTTCAATGATTGGATCAACGCTAAAGTAATTTCATTTTCTGTCATCGCAAGACGGCAGCTCCTTCCGGGGTGGCCTTAAGTGCGAGGCGGCCTCATTTCTTCTTTCCCCAAAAGGGAGACGGTCATGTTCATTTGTTTTTAAAACATCTTCATCATCGTTCAGGCGCATAATTGGCGATCAGGACACCTTGGTCTGTCGAAAAGCTTTTAAGCAATTTAAATGCTTTCGGCGATACGCCATCGCGGAACAGTTTTTTTCCTTCGTCCAATAGCAGCGGAAAGGTCATCAAATGCAATTCGTCGACCAAATCATGTTCGATTAAGGTATCGATGAGCTCGGCGCTGCCGTAAACGAGCAAGCGCTGACCGGTTTTCTTCAGCCGTTTGATCTCCGAAGCGAAATCGTGGTTAATCAGGCGTGCATTCCATTCGGTGCGCTTCAGCGTATGTGATACGACATACTTCGGAATTTCGTTCATCCGGTCCGCAAAGCCATGTTCATCTTCAGCAGTCGGCCAAGTAGCAGCGAATCCCTCATACGTGACGCGCCCGAGCAGCAAGGCATCGTTATTGTAAAGCTGGCCCAGTTGAAACTGGGCGAGTTCATCGTCCCAATAGGCAGCAGTCCATGACGGCTCTTCCATGACGCCATCAAGTGTCACATACATCGAAACAGTCAATTTTCCCACGGTCATCTTCCCCTTTCCATAACTGGATGCCGGAAGCTTAGGCAATATGGTTACACTTCGGGGCGGGCCCGAGAGAATCCTGCATTGAACTATTCCGAATTCCGAAAAATCTATGTAATCTGAAAATTTTTATGGCAATGAAATCAGTATAGTGGCAAAATAAATACAAGCATTTATTCCATTTTCACAAAGGGGTTAGAGAACATGAAAGAGGAGAAGAAACGCCCGAAACAGCAAGAGATTGAAGTGCCCTTTTGGCTGGCTTTACTGCCGCTGATTTTCATGGTGGCGGCCATGGCTGTGACCATCATCATTTTTGAAGGCAGCCCGCATATTCCCTTGCTTCTTGGCACGACAATCGCGGTCATCATCGCTTGGCGGTTGGGGTACCGCTGGCATATGATCGAAGAAGGGGCATACAAAGGAATCCGCCTCGCGCTTCCGGCTTTGGTCATCATCATCATGGTCGGGATGATCATCGCTTCATGGATCGGCGGGGGGATTGTCGCGACGATGATTTACTATGGCTTGAAAATCATTACGCCGTCATTATTCCTTGTTACGATCTGTTTGATCTGTGCACTGGTTGCCGGGGCGATCGGCAGTTCCTGGTCGACGATGGGCACTGTCGGCATCGCCGGCATGGGCATCGGCGCGAGTATGGGAATTCCGGCGGCGATGGTCGCTGGAGCGGTCATCTCGGGTTCTTATTTCGGCGATAAGATGTCACCGCTGTCGGACACGACCAACTTGGCGGCAGGGGTGACGAACACCAATTTATTCGTCCACATCCGCCACATGATCTACACGACCATCCCGGGCATGATCATTGCCCTCGGCGCTTACTTTTTCCTGGGCCGCCAGTTTGCCGGAAACGCGGTCGACAGCGGCAATATCAACACGATCCTGGCGTCGCTTGAAGAAAATTTCGTCATCTCGCCGTGGCTCTTGCTCGTGCCTTTGGCGGTCATCGTATTGGTGATGAAGAAAGTGCCGGCATTGCCGGCGCTCGGCATCGGTATCGTGCTTGGCTGGCTGTGCCACATCTTGGTGCAAGGCGGTTCGGTCGCAGAAGCGGTCAATGCGCTGCATGATGGCTATGTCATCACGTCCGGCAACGAAGTCGTCGATTCCTTGTTCAATAGAGGCGGCATTGATTCGATGATGTTCGTTATTTCCTTGACGATTTTCGCCATGACGTTCGGTGGCGTGTTGGAACATACGGGCATGTTGAAATCGATCGTCACTAAGATCTTGATGCTGGCGAAAACAGCCGGTAGCCTGATCGCTGCGACTGTGGCTTCCGCGTTCTTGACGAACGTCACGGCATCTGAACAGTATATTTCGATTCTATTGCCTGGGCGGATGTATGCGAGGGCTTATCAAGACCAGGGCTTGCATTCGAAAAACTTGTCGCGTGCACTGGAAGACGGTGGGACGATCACCTCGCCATTCGTTCCGTGGAACACATGCGGCGTGTTCATCCTGGCGACGCTCGCCGTCCATCCCTTCGCCTATGCGCCGTACGCGGTGTTGAATTACTCGGTGCCGATCATCGCCATCCTCATGGCGTTCCTCGGCTGGAAAGTCGAATTCATGACCGATGAGGAAATGCAGAAACTTAAAGACCGCGAAGCGCGTATGGAAATGGACGCGCAGCAAGAACCGGTATAACAACAACAAAACGGCTCACGTCCCGAAAAGGGGGCATGAGCCGTTTTTTTATTTCTTCATTAGTAAATAAACGAAATATGGTGCGCCGATCAATGCGGCCATGACGCCAGCCGGAATGCCCGACGGTTCAAGCAAGTTGCGGCCGATCGTATCAGCTGCAAGCAACAGCCAGCCGCCGAGCAAAATGGCGACGGGCAGGAACAATTGATGGCGCGGCCCGACAAGCGCTTTCGCGAGGTGAGGGGCCATCAAGCCGATAAAGGCAATGCTGCCGGTGACAGAAACCGCAGCGGCAGCGAGCGCGACGGCCGCAAGCAAAAGGACGGCGCGTTCTTTGCCGATATTGAGCCCGAGACCGATTGCGGCCGATTCGCCAAGTCCGAGAATGTTCAGCCGATTTGCTTTATACAAAACAAACGGAATCAACACGATAAGCCAAGGCAAAAGCGCCAGGATAAACGGCCAGTCGGTGCCCCAAATGGAACCTGCGAGCCATTGGGCTATGAAATCCACTTTTTCCCGCTCTGCTGATGAAATGAGCACCATCATAACGCCGGATAACGCCATGGAAAACCCGATCCCTACCAGGACGAGACGGACCGGTTGAAGGCCTGTACGCGGATCGCGGGAGAACAAGTAAATCAGGATCGCCGTGATAAACGCGCCTAAAAACGCGACGAACGGCATCAAGAAAGCAAAAGAGCCCGGATCTACAGGGATGAACAAAAAGAAAATGGCGATGGCGACACCGGCACCGGAATTGATGCCGATAATGCCCGGGTCGGCCAAATCATTGCGCGTAATGCTCTGCAGCACTGCCCCGGATAAGGCGAGTGCCATCCCCGCTAGAAACGTAATGAGCATCCTCGGCATGCGGATGGAATACAGCACAAACTCTTCTTTAAAATCGCCTTGTCCCATCAGCACAGGCACAATCCGGCCGAAACCAAGCGTCGAATAGCCGAGTCCCAAACTCAAGACAGCGGTGATCAAAAGAATAACGGTGAGCACGATCAAAGTGATGCGCTGCTTGCGGATCAAATGTTGTTGGATCATGTGAACGCACCTCCACCTTTACGGACGATGAGCAGGAAGAACGGCAAGCCGAGCATGGCGACCACCGCTGCGACCGGGGTTTCAAATGGCGCGTTGACGGTGCGTCCGAACAAATCGGCGAGCAGCATAAAGATGGCGCCCGTGACAGCGGACATCGGAATGATGAAGCGGTAATCGCTGCCGACGATCACGCGGACGATATGCGGAATCATCAAGCCAATGAACGCCAAGTTGCCGGCCAAAGCTACTGCAGCGCCAGCAAGCAAAGTGACCACGACAAACAGCATCGCTTTGATCTGGCCGGTCTTTTGGCCAAGCCCGATCGCCGCTTCCTCACTTAAGCTCAACACCGCCAGTTGGCGGGATAACAATAAAGCGACAAACAAGGCGATGGTGATAAAGGGAATGATAATCTGCAATTGTCCCCAAGATGTGCCGATCAAGCCGCCGGCGGTCCACATGGAGACATCTTTGGAGATTTTAAACAGCAAGCCGATCGCTTCTGCAATGGCGGTCAAAAACGCCGATACCGCCGCACCGGCCAGGACGATGCGAAATGGCGAAAAGCCGCCGCGCCGCGAAGCCCCGATCCCAAAGACGAGCCCGGCCCCGATGGCTGCCCCGATAAAGCAGGCGATCATGATGCCGAAGTAATTGGCTCCGGGAATAAATGCCAAGGTCGCGGCCAGTGCCGCATTGGCCCCGGCAGTCAAACCGAGCAAACCAGGGTCTGCCAGCGGGTTGCGGGTCATGCCTTGCATGATCGCGCCCGACACGGCGAGTGCCGCGCCGACGAAAATTGCGGCTACTTCACGCGGCAGACGAATTTCCTGGATGACCGATATTTGCTGTCCGGTGCTGTCGGAAAACAGCGCCAGCCACAGATTCTTCAGGCTGACATCAGCAGCGCCAAAGACCATCGACACAACAAAAGCCAGCACAAGTGCCAGCAGGCTGATTCCAAATATGTATGAAAAACGGGCGTTATAACGCATGCATCATCATCTTTTCTATAGAAAGGATAAAGGGATTCCGCTTGGCAGAATCCCTTTTGTGTTTATTGGCCAAGGAATTTTTCCTGGAACAACTCAAGCTGGTAATCGAGTGAAATCGGATCGTTGAAGTACAATTTTTTCGCATCCGCTTCAAATACTTGGTCGTTCTTTACAGCTGGCGTGTTTTGGTAAAGGTCCGTTTCCTGGAAGGAATTATCTTGTTCGGAGTCTTTGCTGAAGATTACGTAATCGCCCATATATTCAGGGAGGACTTCTTGAGACAAGGCGTAGTACCCATCAGTAAGAGCCATTTCTTCCACTTTTTCCGGCATGTTCAAGCCCATTTCCTGATAGAGGATCTCGGTGCCGCGGCCCCAATTGTCGCCGTATACGTACAATTGCTTATCAAAGTTCTCGATGACAGAGACCGTTGCATCTTCGCCGATTTCCGCTTTGATCTCTTCACCCGCAGCTTGTGCGCGTTCTTTAAAGTCGTCAACGAATGCTTGTGCTTCGTCTTCTTTATTCAATAGTTTCCCGATTTCCAGGTGTTGTGTCAAATAGTCGACTTTGCCGTAAGTAAAAGTGACAGTCGGGGCAATTTGTTCCAGTTTATCGACGTTTTGAAGAGTCGAGTAACCAATAATCAAATCCGGATCCAATTCGATGATTTTCTCCAGGTTCTCTTCCGACACTTGTTCTACGCCGTCCAAGTATGGTTCGTAGTTCGGGTTGTCGATTGCCCAAGCGTCAATGCCGACAAGCGGCACATCAAGTGACATGACGTTTCCGCCATAAGCCAATGCTACCACGCGCTGCGGGTCAGCCGGAACTTCCACTGTGCCATTTTCTGATTCATATTGGATGGTTTCGGATCCGCTTGCTTCGCCTTCCGAACCGCCCGTTTCCTCTGTCGTTTCTTCTGTAGATCCACAAGCGGCAAGTGCCAGCATAACGAGTAAAGCGATGGACAAGAAAAGTAATTTTTTCATAATCTGGTTAAGCTCCTTTGATTAAATTATAAGTTAAGCAAATCGGTTTTTGTGTTCGTGGGTCAAGGCCGATTTCCGCATCGATGCGGAAAACTTCGCGGAGCACGTCCGGAACAATGACTTCTTCAGGCGATCCGGCCTTGATGATCTGGCCGTCTTTCATCGCGACAATATGGTCGGCGAAGCGGGCGGCGTGGTTCAAATCGTGCAGCACCATGACAATGGTGCGTTCTTCTTCGGCATTAAGTTCGCGGAGAAGCTCCAAGATTTCCAGTTGATGCGCCATATCGAGGTAAGTCGTCGGTTCATCGAGGAAAATCATTTCGGTCTCCTGCGCGAGCGCCATGGCAATCCAGACGCGTTGGCGCTGGCCGCCGGATAAAGCATCAACCGGGTGGTATTTGAAAAATTGCGTGCCGGTCACATTGAGTGCCCAGTCGATCATTTCATAATCCCGTGTGCTGAGCTTGCCGAAACCTTTTTGATAAGGGAAGCGGCCGTAAGAGACAATTTCGCCGACGGTCAGGCCAGCCGCGTTTTCCGGCGATTGTGGCAAGATGGCAAGCTTTTTCGCCAATTGCTTCGTCTTTTCTTCAGCAATTTGCTGGCCGTCGAGAATGACCGAACCCGATTCGTGGGGAATGACGCGTGTCATCGCTTTCAAGAAGGTCGATTTCCCACAGCCGTTCGGCCCGATGATTGCCGTAATCTTTTTATCTGGAATCGACAGGGACAAGCCTTTGACGATTTTCCTTTCGCCATAGCTGACTTCCAGGTTTTCTGTAAAAAGGCGTCCCATCGACAGCCCTCCTTTTCGTTAAACCGTAATTTTGGAGCAAAAAAAATAAAAATAGGATATGTGTTGATAATGATTCTCACTTTCATTACAATGTATACTATAAAGTTATTGAGAATCGTTGTCAATCGGAATTTACTATAGAACGGGGATGGAAAAAATGGCCAATCACGACATCTTTGACGTAACCATCATCGGGGGAGGTCCCGCCGGCTTGTATTCAGCTTTTTACAGCGGGCTTCGGGGCATGAAAACGAAAATTATCGAGTTCCAGCCGCGCCTTGGCGGCAAGCTCCATGTCTATCCGGAAAAAATGATCTGGGACGTCGGGGGGCAGACGCCAATCCGCTGTGAACAGCTGATCACCCAATTGGTTGAACAAGGGCTGACGTTCGATCCGACGGTATGCTTGGATGAGAAAGTGGAAAGCATGAATAAGAACGAAGACGGTTTGTTTGTGCTGGTGGGCGCTTCAGGTGAAGTCCATTATTCGAAATCGGTCATCGTCGCAGTCGGTGGAGGCATCCTGAAACCGCAGAAGCTGCAAATCGAAGGAGCCGAGCGCTTTGAAGTGGCGAACCTTAATTATACCGTCAAAACACTCGAGCGTTTCCGTGGCAGCACGGTGCTCATTTCAGGAGGGGGAAATTCGGCAGTCGATTGGGCAAACGAGCTTGAGCCGATCGCCGAAAAAGTCTATGTCGTCCACCGCAAATCGGAAATGGCCGGACACGAAGCGCAAGTGCGCCAATTGCTCGAAAGCCGCGCCGAGTGCTTACTGGATTCCGCCATCACGCGGCTCGTGGCATCGGATGCAGGCGACCGCGTGGAACTCGTGGAAGTGATGAACCAAGTGACGGGGGAACGGCGCATGCTGCCGGTCGACCAGCTCGTCATCAACCACGGCTATGAGCGTGATGCGAGCTTACTCGAAAATAGCCCGCTCGATCTGGAAACAAAAGACGACTTCTATTTACAAGGCACGCCGGCAAGCGAAACTTCCGTACCGGGAGTGTTTGCGGCAGGCGACATTCTCCAGCATGACGGCAAGCTCAATTTGATTGCCGGCACGTTCACCGACGCCGCCAATGCCGTCAATAAAGCGAAGAAGTTCATCGAACCGGACGCTGCCAATATCGCCATGGTGTCTTCCCATAATGATGTGTTCAACTCCCGCAACCAGGCGCTCAAAAAACAAGCCTTGCGCTGAACGGTTTGTTTATGTCCGATGCTCGCAGGGTAGAGAAGAGCAGGACAGAACAACAAATCGGAGGAGGAACCACACATGGAATTAAAAGATTATGGTGCTGAATCATTTGTCGTCAATATAGAAGATGCGACAAAACAAAACGAAACGTTCCGGACCGCTCTTTGGACAGGGAAAAACTTGCAGGTTACATTGATGAGCATCGCAGCAGGCGATGACATCGGGCTTGAAGTCCACGAACACGGCGACCAATTCCTTCGCATCGAAGAAGGGGAAGGCCTCGTGCAGATGGGCGACAGCGAAGACAATTTAAGCTTTGAAGAAAAAGCTGAAGACGATTACGCCATCCTCATCCCCGCAGGCAAATGGCACAACGTCACCAATACAGGCGATAAGCCGCTGAAGATCTATTCCATCTATGCACCGCCAGAACATCCGCACAGCACAGTGCACGAAACAAAAGCGGAAGCGGACGCAGCAGAAGAGGAAGAATAAATGCAAATAAAGAACGGCCGACAGTCATCTGTCGGCCGTTCTTTTATTGTGCAGCCGTTCAACGAGCGGAAGCGGAGAGCTGGCGTTCTTTTTTTCCGTGGAGGAAGTAATACGGCACGATTAACGCGAATACCGCGATTCCAAGCAATCCATAAAGCGCGCTGTAGCCGGTGAACGGGATGATAAAGCCGAGGATATACGGCCCCATGCCGAGCCCGCCGTCCATCGCGACAAAAAAAGTCGATGTCGCAAGCCCCATGCGGTGGGGAGGCGTCAGCTTGATGGCGACCGCTTGCGTCGTCGATTGCATATTCCCGAACCCGAGCCCGATCAAAGCACCCGCAAACAACAGCCCTAAGCCTGAATCGGCGACACTGAGCAGCAATAGTCCCGCTGCAAGCGATACGAGCGCAGGATACATAATGTAATTGGCGCCGTACAAATCCATGATGCGTCCCGTAAAAGGCCGCGTCAGCAGGATGACGACAGCATACACTAGGAAGAAGAAGCTCGCTGCTTCCACTAGCCCTTTGTCATTGGCGTAAAAATTGATGAAGGACAAAACGCTCGAATAACTGAGCGCGATCAAAAACATGACGATGGCAATCGGTACAGCATTCGCTTCTAAATAATTGGAAAGCTGGAAGCCGGATTTCGCTTCTCCGCCAGACGGTTTCTCCAGCGGCGGGACTTTCACAAAAGTACTGAGCGCCAGAGCAGACACAGCAATCGCGACACAGGCAGCAAAAATCACATTATAGCCAGTCCATTGGCTCATTAATAAGCCGATAAATGGCCCGAAAGCTGCACCCAGCGTAGCACTCATGCTGAAATAGCCGATGCCTTCGCCTTTACGCGTATGAGGAATGACTTGAGCGGCGATCGTGCCCGCTGCGGTACTTGCGACTCCGAGCGTCACCCCGTGCAAAAAGCGGTTGAGCATCAAGAAAGGCAAGCCGAGCGGCAGGAAATACAGTGCCGTCATACCGACAAATAAAGCGGAACCGAGCACCAACGCCCGTTTGCGCCCGATCATATCGAGTGTCCGGCCGATGACCAAGCGTCCCGCCAGTGCTCCCAGGATGAAAATCCCGGTGACAAGACCGGCTTCACTGGTTGAAGCACCGTATTCTTCGACGGCATATAAAGCGATCGTGACGATCAATAAATAAAAAACGAGCAGTAGCAGGAAATGGACGACGGAAACGCCGATAAAGTCCCGCGTCCATAATTTAGGTTTGTTGTTGCTCAACTGAAAGACTCCTTCGAAAGCACAATAGCAGCGCTATATATAATACATCTTCGGCTTTTGCCATTATTAACCGTAGCAGACCCCGGGCGTGCCGTCCAATATGCGGCACTTGAAAAAGCGCCGCCTCGAGAGGCAGCGCTTTTAGATCCTTATGGGTATTGGTGAAGCGAAAAGGCATTTCGGCTTGTTCATTCCGAGGCAATATCCCTGTAAAACGTCGTCTGGCTTTTGCCGTTTTCCTTGGACACGTAAAGCGCGGCATCTGCATACGACAGCAAAGTATAGAGGTTTTCTGCGTTATCAGGGTAAATGGCAATCCCGATGCTGCATCCCAGTTGCACACGCCCAGCCTCCACGGTAATCGGTTTGCTCAACCGGTCGATCAGCCGCTGCGCCAACTTTCTCGTCGACGACTCGCCTAATCCTCCACATGGGAACAACAAGACAAATTCATCTCCGCCGATCCGGGAAATGAACGCTTCTTCAGGCAGTTCCGCCGTCAGCCGTTCAGCCACTTTCTGCAGTACATGGTCACCCGCTAAATGCCCCAAACTATCATTCGCTTTTTTGAAGCCGTCCAGATCCAAATAGAAAAAAGCCAATTTTCCATCCGTGGTGCGTGCCTGCTTCATCATGCGATCCGCGGCCTCTTCAAGCGCGATGCGGTTCGGCAAGCCTGTCAGTGGGTCACGTTGTGCCAAATCCTGCATGCGCACCAAATCGGATTCCGTCGTGCCAAGTGTCATGACCAGGCTCTCAAGCGAGTTGGATAAGTCTTCAATTTCACGGACTCCCGTATTTTTTGGCAGAACCAATTGGCTGCCTTTGCGGAAGGCTTTCGCTTTGTTGGAGATTTCATTGAGCGGGCGGCTGATGCGCCCGGCTACTAACCAGCCGGCTAAGGCAAAAAGAACAGCGCTTGCCAAACCGCTCAACATGATGATGCGGCTCAAGTCGCGGGCGGCGGCGAAGGCCGTTTCTTCGGGTTGGCGGACCAGCACAGTCCATTCAAGCCCCGGATACTCCCAATTGGTTCGGCCGCCGGTGAAGCCAGTTAAATACGAATTGCCATCTGGCCATTGTTCCAGTACCCAACCGGCTCGTTTTCCTTGTGACAGGGTGTAGGAATCGATCGGAAGCGGCTTGCCGAGAAATTGTTCAGGACCGAGAATGACGCGATTGTCCCCTGGGCTTAAGACGAAAACCTCCAGTTCATTTTCGCTGCGGTTGAGCGGTCGCAACACGAATTGCATCACTTCTTGTGCCCAATCCCAGCTCAAATGGGCGGCTACTACGCCGCCGAATGAACCATCCGAGTAAAAGAAAGGGACGCTGATATCGACAAATTCGAGCTCATGGCCGCCGGGATTCGGCAATAAGTCTGCCAAAAGCAGCGCTTCGTGGACATCGCCGACGTAATCCGCTTGGCGTGCTTCGGAATAAACGGGTCTATCGGACAAGTCCATTCCTTCCAGCAATTCGTTAGTGGAAGCAGTCACGACGCCGGCCGAATCGGTGATGCCAATCCAGGAAAAAGCCGGCACTTGGTCTTGCAGCATTTCAAGCGTGGCACGCTTTTCTTCAATGGACGTAGTCAGCGCAAGTTCTTCGATTTCCCCGAAGGTCTTGATTTCGCTATAGCGTCCCCACATGTATTGATCCAGTCGGTCTTTCATCTGGAACGCTGCACTCGATAAGGCATTGCCCCGTTCTTCTTCCAGCCGCTTCGTGCTCACTTCGGAGACGAGGACGCTGAGTACAGCAGCAAAAAGCAGGATGAAGACCGCGAATATCAGGCCCCAGTAATTTCTCAGCGATAATGATTTCATATGTATCCCTTCCAGAATAGGTAATTTTCACGAACACTTTAAGTATATCAAAAGTCCTGCATAAAAGGGGAAAGAAGGCAAAAAGAAACAGGCAGCAAAAGCTGCCTGTTTCCATTATTTAGCTGCTTCGATGACCGAAGCAATTTTTGTGATGACGAGTTGGCTGCCGAGCATCGGCGACTCATTTTTCTCTTCGCCTTCTGCTGGTTCAGGACGTTTATGGGCTTGCTTGAAAACATCGCTGGATTTCCATGCTTCGTAATTGTCGAGTGTTTCCCAGTACATATTGACGTTCAGTTCATCGTATTCTTCCAGGTCCTGCGTGACGGTCACTTCGACTTTATGGAAGCCTTCCATTTCCTGCAATGCGCCTGGACGGGTGAAGTTGGGTGCCATTTTTTCAGCAAATCCCGGTTTCATTTTAATGCGGTTGGTTACGATATACATAACTGCATGTCTCCTTTTTCAATGGGATACGAGATACTCCCACTGTATCACAGAGCTCCATGTTTTGTCCGCAGCGAGTCGTGTTAAGCCTTGGCCGTGCCGCGTCTTTTCTCGCTTTGGTCGATCAATTTCGAGCCAGCCAAATCGCCTGTCACATTGAGCATTGTGGCGCCCATGCCGACAAGTGCATCGATTGCTGTCAGGAGCGCGACGGCTTCCATCGGCAATCCAAGCTGGACGAAGACAGTGGCGATCATGACGATGCCAGCGCCTGGAATGCCGGCGGTTCCGATGGTTGCGAGCGTGCCGATCAAGACGACCATGAACATTTCAGACAAGCTGAGCGGGTCACCGATGATGTTGGCAGCAAATATGGCTGAAACGGCGATGCGGATGGCCGCACCATCCATATTGATTGTCGCGCCGAGCGGCAGGCTAAAGCCGTACAAACTTTTCGGGATGCCGAGCCCGCGCGCCGCATCAAGCGTCAATGGCAAGGTGCCGGAGCTGCTTTGCGTGACGAACGCCGTTAGCATCGGTGTCCGCGCGTGTTTGAAGAAATGCAGTGGATTGACTTTGAACACCAGCATGGCGATCGTATAGAGCGCAATCTGCACCGCGATGGCGATGTAAAGAACGGCGACCATGCCGAGCAGCGATCCCAGTGTATCCAATCCTTGCGAACCGACTGTCTGCGCCATGATGGCGAAAATGCCGATCGGCACGTATTGAAGGATCGCTTTCAAGACGATCAAAGTCGCTTCGTTCAACGCGTTGATCGTTTTCATCAGATGGTTGCCAAGTTCGCCGAATTCCGCAGAGCTTCTCATATAGGAGATGGCGATGCCGAACGCGAACGCCGTAAAAATGATCCCGAGCAAGTTCATTTCACTGAATGCCGAGATGATATTGGACGGTACAATGTTCAACAGAACACTTGTAAAGCCGGGGTTGTCCGGAACATCAAAGGTTTCCGAGCCGTCGAGCTGCATGCCCGAACCCGGCTGGAAAATACTTGCGACCGTTAAGCCGACCACGATGGCGAATGCCGAACTCAATGTATAGAACAGAAAGACTTTTCCGCCCATTCGGCCTAGGTCGCCGATTTTCGATTGGTTGATTCCGACGATCAAGGTGAAGAAGATGAGTGGCACAATCAGGAAGGTCAAGAGCCGCAAGAGCAGATCCCCAAGCGGTGCCAAGACGGCTGTGTCCGGCCCGAAGATCAAGCCGACGATAACGCCGAGGATGAGCGCCACAGTGATTTTTAAGATAAGCGATACATTTGTATAAGATTTCCAAAGAGCTTTCATAAGCGCCTCCTTTATTTTTCATTTATTTTTAAAAACCATATAAACTTAGTCGGATTTGACTTAATTACGATAGCCTATGCCCTTTGTTTTGTCAAAGAAGCGAACTCGGCAGGAGAACGAAGCGCAAAAGGCGAAAAAAAGAGAAACAAATCGCTGGTTATCAGAAAACTTAAAAATATTCTATAATTTCCCAAAAGCTCGTGATACGATAAGACTAGTAGCATAAACGTATTTCGGCATGAAGCGGAAAGTTGAGGGGGATAAAATGGGTGGAGTCGGTGAAACAGACGGAATGGGTTATTACGAAGCGCAATACGATTGGGTATGGCCGCTGATCGGTTTTATTGCGGTCACGGTCCTGGCAATCATGAGCGTGAATTGGATCCTGCGCAAGATTTTAAGGGTCGAACGCAAGAAACTTTTTTCCAGTTCGTCGAATTTCGTCAATGATCGCCATGAAAAAGTGGATGCTTATTTCCGCTGGAGCGGGGCAGCGATTTCCATCGGTGCACTCTTTGTCTTCCAAGAAACCCGTTCGTTTCTTCCTTTAGCTGCGCTGCTTGCCGTCAATGGGGTGCAGGGGGCTTACACTGTTTATATGGAAAGAACCCATTCCGACAATCCGAATGATTATAAATACAGCTTTCTGCAATTTGTCACCGGTACAGTCATTGTCGTCACATGCATGGTTGCATTTTTCCCGGATTTTTCCGAATTCATATTGGATGATATTCGTTTGTTGACCGATTTTATGAATTAAATAAAAGCAGGTAATCGATAGAATGAAATAAGGAGGAGAGCGGAATGGTCCATCAAGGAAAAGTGCAGCGCTGGCTGCTCGTCATCATGTTATTGGCTGTCAATTTGCCGCCGCTGCTCCTTAGTTCGTTTCCGGATGGATTTGCACTGTATTTTCAATTATTCGTTTCTGCATTGATTGTACTGGCTTTGTTCATCAAAGCGCGCGTTAAGGTCCGGGACAGCAATATTATTTATCGTGTCGAATTGTGGGGCCTGCCGCTTTATTATAAAACGGTATACACAGAGGAAATGCGCCGCATTGAATTCAAGCGCAGCAATTGGGCTTCGAAAGTGGCGGTGGTCCGTGTGGAAAAGGGATTCGATTTGCGCTTCGCTTTATTCGGCGACGGATTATTTGAGGATTTATCGCAATTTGCCAAACGTAACGATCTGGAGCTCCGGAAGTCCAAAGATTACCAAACCATCGAAAAGCTTGGCAGCAATAGGCTTCGTTAATGGAAGATTTCTGAAAAATGTTTCACGTGAAACGGCGAAAGGGGCAAGTGGACATGGGATTGGAGAGTGGGCGCTTGCTGCTGCGCCGTTACCGGGATGAGGATTTTGAATTTCTGTATTCTTTATTGAAGCAGCCGGAAGTCATGCGGCATATCGGAGACGGCAAGGTGAAGAGCCGCCAGCAGGCTTTGGAATTCCTATACTGGATCTACCGCATGTACAGGGAGCACCCCGAACATGGCTTGTTTTTGCTGGTGCGGAAAGAAGACGGCAAGCGGATCGGCCATGCCGGCCTGGTGCCGCAATCAGTAAATGGGCAGACGGAACTTGAAGTCGGCTACTGGCTCGCACCGGAATTCTGGGGCTTTGGCTATGCCCGTGAAGCGGCCAGACTGCTTTGCGAGCGGGGATTCACGAAGCATGGGCAAAGCGCACTCATTTCACTCATTCAACCGGACAACCAAGCCTCGCAAAAAGTAGCGGAAGCACTTGGCATGGAATGCGGAGCACCGGTTTTGCGCAACGGACAATACGTACTCGTTTACCGGGTGCAAAAGGAGCGATGGCATGCAATTTCCCATACTTGAGACGGAGCGGTTATTGCTGACGGAAATTACGGAGCAAGACACTGACCGCTTTTTCGCGCTCTTGCAGCGTGAAGACGTAACTTATTATTACGGCATGGATCGGCTTTTGGAAAAAGAAGAAGCGCTTGAGATGATCCGTGCTTTTCGCGTCGTGTTTGAGTTCATGCGCGGCATGCGCTGGGGCATCCGCTTGCGCGGCGAGGAAGAACTAATCGGGACAATTGGCTTGAACCAGCTTCAGCTGCGCTCGAAAAAGACCGAAGTCGGCTATGAATTGCATCCGGATTATTGGCGCCAAGGGCTGATGGAAGAAGCGCTCTCGGCCGTACTGACCTATGCATTCGATGAACTGGGGCTTTACCGTGTAGGCGCCACAACTTATCCGGCCAATACCGGGTCGAACCGGCTGTTGAAGAAAATGGGCTTTACGGAAGAAGGCCGGCTCCGCGGCTATTTGTACCAGCGTGGGGAGTCGCATGATGCACTAATCTTTTCGCTGCTGGCCCCTGAATGGCAAATGCAGCAAAAGGACAATCGATGATGAGAAGGGAAGCGGCAGGATGTTAGGAAAACAAGGATTCAATGAATGGGCAGCGGAATACGACGACACGGTGCGGGAAAGCGAGCGCCAAGGAACGTATCCGTTTGCGGGTTATAGCAATGTACTGACAGAGATTTTCGAGGCAGTTGATGAGAAACAACAGGCGTCGATTTTGGATATCGGTTTTGGGACCGGCGCATTGACGTCTGCTTTATACGACAAAGGGCATCGTATTTTCGGAATTGATTTTTCATCTGTAATGATTGAGCGTGCCAGGAAGAAAATGCCGGAAGCGCAGCTAGTGGAATGGGACATGGCGGATGGCTTGCCGCCTGCTTTTGACGGGCTGTTTTTTGATTGCATCGTCAGTACATACGCACTTCATCACTTGGAAGACGCGGATAAATGGAGTTTCCTCAAGCAATTGCTGAAAAGGCTGGCGCCGGGAGGCACATTATTGATCGGCGATATCGCTTTTCGGACAACGGAAGACCGTCAAGCTTGCCGGAATGAATACGAAAACGTCTGGGACGGTGACGAAGCTTATGTCGTTTTTGACGAGCTCGAAGCGTCCTTGTCCAATATCGCAAAATGCGAATTCAAAGCGCATTCTCATTGCGGCGCCGTGATTCAATTGCATCCCGAGTGCCCGTTTTGCCATCCGGTTTACGACCTGGAGCAGCGCGTTGTTTTTGAAACCGCCAATTGCTGGTTCTTGCAGCACGAGAAAGCGCAAGGCGTGCTCGAAGGATCGGGTGTCATTGTGCCGAAACAGCATCGCTCGTCGCCGTTCGAACTGACGCCTCAAGAATGGGAGGAGACCCAGGAGCTGCTTGGGCTTGTGAAACCTTTTCTCGAGAAGATAGCGCCCGACGGCTATACGCTCGGATGGAACGTCGGCGAAGCGTCCAATCAATCGATCGGCCATAGCCATCTCCATGTCATCCCGCGTTTCAACGACGAACCGTATGCCGGAAAAGGCTTGCGTCATTGGCTGAAAAAACCGGAGAACCGGCGTCCTGGCCAAGGCAGGGATGAACGGTGAAATTTAAAGAACAGGCAATGACAGAAGAAAGCGCGCGTGACATCCTCAGCTGGCGCTATCCGTATCCGTACGATTTCTATAACGGGGAAGCGTCGGACGAAAGTTTGCAGGAGTTGATAAACGGCAGTTACCGGGTGGTGACGGAGCATGGGGAGTTATTCGGTTTTTATTGCACGGGTAAGGGTGCGCAAGTGCCGGCCGGCCACGCATCGAATGCCTATCCGGATGGCCCCGTCGATATCGGGCTCGGTATGAAACCGGAAAAAACCGGAGCGGGACGAGGGGCTGCGTTTTTTGATTTCCTGCTCAAGGAAATCAAAAAGCATCATCCTGGACAAGCACTGCGCCTCACGGTCGCCCAGTTCAATGGACGCGCGATCCATTTGTATGAAACGGCGGGGTTCGTGAAGGCCGGCGAATTCAACAACGACTACGCTGCGTTTCAAGTGATGCTGAAGGATGAGTGACTTTCAGCCGGCTTGAGCATCTGCTATAGTAAAAACAGGGTGGTATCCATCAGGAACTGCACCTGTAAAAAAGCTTAACAACTCAATAGATCTGCCTTGATCTGAAAAACGACAGGGACGGAGAAACCGACGCAATCAAATTCTGTCCGTCCGCTCTGTTGCGGCGGGCTTTTTTCAAAGGTTTCCTTCCCGGGAGGAGAGAACAATGGAAAATACAGCTTCATTGATGAAGATGAAACAGCAAGGGAACAAAATCGCGATGCTGACGGCCTATGATTACCCGTCCGCTAAAATTGCGGAAGCAGCGGGGGTGGATGTGCTGCTAGTCGGCGATTCGCTCGGCATGGTCGTACTCGGCTATGATTCAACCGTCAAGGTGACTGTTGAGGATATGGTCCATCACGGAAAGGCGGCACGAAGAGGTGCACAGGATACATTCCTAGTCGTTGATATGCCGTTCGGCTCGTTCCACGGCAGCTGGGACCGCACGCTGGAAAACGCCATGCGCATCTTCCAGCAAACGAGCGCTCAAGCCTTGAAACTCGAAGGCGCAGGAGAAGTACTTGAAGTGACGCGAAAGCTTGTCGGAGCCGGCATTCCAATTGTCGCCCACCTCGGTTTGTTGCCGCAATCAGCGGCTGTGCTCGGCGGTTATAAAGTGCAAGGCAAAACCGCCAGCGCCGCCAAGCAATTGATCGAAGACGCCAAAGCGTGCGAAGCGGCAGGAGCCTGCATGCTCGTACTCGAATGCATCCCCCATCAATTAGCCGCACAAGTCACGAAAGAACTCAACATTCCGGTTATCGGCATCGGCGCCGGCAGCGAAACCGACGGACAAGTACTGGTTTACCACGACACCGTCAAATACGGCTCGCACCATTTGCCGAAATTCGTCCAGTCCTACGCAGAAGCAGGCGAGACCATGCAACAAGGGCTCGCCCAGTACGTCGAAGAAGTGAAGAGCGGCGCGTTCCCGAAAGAACAGCATCGTTTCACGATGAAAGAAGAAGAACTCGAGCAGCTGTATGGTTCCAAATAAAAAGAGATTGCCTTCAAAAACCATGTTCCTGGTGGATGAGGGCAATCTTTTTTAATGGGTGCTTTTGGAAGTATAGCCAATATACAAAAAGCCAAGGCCGGTAATCAAAGTCACGAGTGCGAAGGCCATGCCGACAGCGCTCGCCCCAATTCCGGAGCCGACAAAGGGGCCGATGATTCGAAGGAACACCGCCATCACCAGAAAAGGCAGCAGGAAAGCCGTAATGTATCCGGAATGGATCCACCGATGAGCTTGCTTGCCAGCGAAGGCTTTCACCGAAAAAACCAGCAAAGCAATATACCCAGCCAATACAAAAATCATGAAAAGCCCCCAATTCTATTTGTAGTCAATGTATCATGGTTCCTGAAAGCCGTACTTCACAACAAAAAGCAAAAAAGCATACAGCACGAAAAGAAAAGCATGTCCGCTCGTGAGCAGCATTCGGTAAACAGTCCTGACCCCGAACCAAGCCGCAGCGAATCCGATCACGGCCAGCACGAGCGGCGAGTAGAAGCCGAGGGCAAACAGCCCTTCGAATAACAGTATCCCTAACCGGCTACTTGAATAAGCAAAGGGGATGAGCAGCGCGAGAAATAACAGGAACGAAAAGATGGACAGCAATTTCTGTTTCATGGAAGGTCTCCTTATTTACTGGCATTAAACCGCTCAATAAGCCAGATATGCCCCCAACGCCAGGACCATCATAATCGCCAACGCCCGGATCCAGATCAACTTATCGCTGATGCCAACTTTCTTTTCCAAATAGTATATGTAATGAATTAAGATGATCAGCCCAACGCACGGCAGAAAAAATCGGCAGGATTCGTGCCCACATTGCCGATAACCAATTGAAAGATGCCAAAAGTCAAAAGCAACATCCCTATAGCGCCGATGCTTAACGAAAAGTATGGATTGTGTATCTTTTCTTTTCTTGATTGATTCGAATCCATTGCTCCACCTCGTTATTAGAAATTGCTTTAACCCTCTGATTAAGCTGATAAGGTCGCTAAAATATACGGTGAAATTATTAGTAAAACCGAAGTGCCGACCAATAAAATCGTAATCGGCCGGCGCAATTTGTTGCGCTTTGTTCCTTGATACCATCCCGAAAACTGCAATTTATTGCGATACAGCACAAAAATGAGTACCAGCACCGCGACGCCGCCGAGCCAGCGATACGGTTCGGTGTCAGGACTGCCCGAATAAAATCCTGCTAAAATCAACCCGCCGCCCATTCCCAGGATCGCCAATATGGCAAAGACGCGGATCAGTTCGAGAAGTGTCTTCATCCGACTGTCTCCTTTCCATAGCTTATTGCGTTCGATTGTTTAAAATCCGGTGACCACGACTAAAAGAGACATCACCGAAACAAACCCTTGGAGCGCGCCTTCCCATCTTTTTTTCTTCCGGAAGCTTTCAATGCTTTGCGATAAGAACATCAATGCTAAAAAAGCGAAAATGAAATTCGGGAAAGGCTTAAATTCATTTCCGGTCAATAGGAGGGCTAATAAAAGTAAGGCTACAATCGCCATCCCGATATTGATTTTCCCCAACACAAGGAAACGCCTCCTTAAACGCTAATGGATCTTTTGCAAACGACTATTATATAGAAAGAAATCTGTTTATTTACCTCAGTCTAACATAAAAAAGGAAGAATTTAACTCCTCGTCAGAATTCGATAAAAGCAAAAAAGGCAGCACCCGAAATTTTCGGGTACTGCCTTTCTTTTCGATCGGCTAGCTCTTAACCACCGATGTATGATGCTGGGTTGACTGCGTTAGAGCGAGCGCCGTTCCATCCGCCGATGTGGATTTCAAAGTGCAAGTGTGGGCCAGTTGAACGCCCAGTATTGCCCATACCGCCGATATTCTGTCCTTGTGAGACAGCTTGGCCGACAGAAACATTGATAGAATTCAAATGTGCATAAGTAGTTGCGTAACTTTGTCCGTTAATGACATGTGTAATGATGATGACGTTGCCGTAACCGCCCATTGAACCAGCATGTGAGACATAACCGCTTGCTGCTGCATGGATTGGTGTTCCTGGGCTGTTGGCGATGTCATAGCCAAGGTGTGTTTCAGCTCCTGCGCCGATATCACGCCCGCCGAACCCTGAAGTGTGGCGGCCTGCTGCAGGACGGATGAATCCAGCGCTTGATTTAGGGGCTGCCGCTTGTGTAACAGTGGCTGAAGAAGCGTTGGATTGCGCTGCTTTCTTCGCTGCTGCTTTACGGGCTGCAGCTTCTTTCGCTTTGCGTTCTGCTTCCGCTTTACGCGCGATTTCCGCTAAGCGTTTTTGTTCTTTGCCGATTTTTTTCTCAAGTGAAGAACTGATGTTCATTGTTTTTGCGTGTTCTTCTTCAAGTTTCGATTTTTCTTTGGCCAAGCGTTTCTGCTCGGCTTTCAAATCATCCTGCAAATCGTCTTGTTTTTTCTTTTGTGCGTCCAATGAATCTTTCAAGTCCACAAGCTCTGCTTTTTGGCTTTCTTGTTTTGCGAGCTTTTCTTCAACTTCTGCTTTTTGTTCAGCCAAAAGTTTTTTATCCGCTGCCTGTTCACGCATGATTTCACGGTCTGCTTCAATCAATGTGTTGACGGCAGAAGCGCGGTCGATAAAGTCGACAAAGCTGTTCGCTCCAAGCAAGACATCGATATAATCAACGGAACCGCCGCTCAATTGGATAGCGCGCGCCCGTTCTTTCAATAGTTCTTCGCGTTCTGCGATTTTGCGTTCGAGTTCTTCGATCGATTCTTTCAATTCATCGATTTCCACTTTCGTTTGGTCGATTTGTGCTTGAACACCGTCGATCTTGCCTTGAGTTTCTTCGATCTCGCCGTTCAATTCCTGGATCTTGTTCATGATTTTTTCAAGTTTCGTCTGATTTTCGACGATAGCGTTGTTTTTTGACTGGATTTCCGAATTCAAGTTGTTTTTCTTTTGCTCGACCTGTTGTTTTTCTTTTTCGAGGTCGGACAATTTATCAGCACTTGCTGTCGGCAAGAAAATCGATAGTGCCAGTACAGCGGATAATGCTGCTACGAACCATTTGGACCATGTGTTCAATTTGTTGTGCTCCTTTCGCGTTCCCTTGATTATTATTGTTTCTCTATATAAGAATTCTTTTCTGCAGTAATAAAGCATGGCTGATGCCATGAAAAAAAGCCGTCAAAAATTCCGGCAGACCCATTGTACCACCGCATAAACCTATTTATTATTACAGTTTCTTATCAAATGACGGGACAAACTGTCATAAGCGACATATAAGGCTAGAAAATGTAATCTTTTATAAGGATAAAGTAATGTTTTTGCAGAATAATTCATGTTTTCTATTATTTCAGATAGGGCTGGGGTCAGCAGAAGCTTCCTGTTTCGTATTACGAAGGAATCGTTTTCAATATTTGGGCAGGAAAAGAAGCTGGATAAACGGAAAGGGTAGGACGGCAACAAACAAAAAGGAGTGATGGATCGATGAAATCATTGAAAAAAGGGGCATTAACATTATCATTGGCGGGGGCTCTTGCGTTAAGTGCAGTCCCGTTGAACTCTTCGGTAGTGGAAGCGGTCGGCAACGGGCCTGGATATGGCGGTAATGAAACAATCAACACGTCCATTTTGACCACTTATTCGGAAATGGCTGACTTTTTGCAAAAGCAGGAAGCCAAACAAGAAAACATGGAACTTGAAGTCATCGGGCAAAGCGTAAAGGGACGCGACTTGTACGTAGCGAAATATATGAGCAACCCGGAAAATCCAACTATCCTATTCTTGACTCAGCAACATGGAAATGAACAGCTGACGACAGAAGGGGCGCTTGAATTCATCAAGCATCTCGGCACTGGAAAGATGAAAGGCGTCACGGATAACGTCAATATCCTGGTCGTGCCGATGCTTAATGCGGACGGCGCCATGGGAGATGTCGATTTCTCACTGGATGATTACGTAGCGTCAGGGGACCGCAATTTGACGCGTTACAACGCAGTTGGAGTGGACTTGAACCGCGACCATATCGATAAAATACAGCCGGAAACAAAAGCATTGCACGATAATGTCATGAGCAAATACGATATCGATTACATGATCGACTTGCATCATCAAGGGGCCAGCAGCGAACGCGATGGCGAATTGGTTTCTGGCTCGATCCTTTATCCAACCACACCAAACGCTGACCCTGAGGTCGTGGAAGGATCGAAAAAGCTCGGGGCCGTCGTATTTAACGCCGTCGATTCCACAGGGTGGGGCCACCTTGGGAAATACCGCGGCGGCGACGCTGAAACCATCAGCCGCAACGGCATCGCAGTTGAATATGGCATTTCGACATTGCTATTCGAGATGCGCGGCATGTCTGACCACGAATACGAGCCTTATGTTCTTGGGCAGAAGAGCAATGGCTATTTGATCAAGCAAACCATCACCACATTGGAATCGACTGTACGGGCGATTGCGGATGGTTCGATTAATACACAAGATACTTCATTCTGGGATACGCTGGCATTCCAGCAAACCCGCGAAACGGAGTAAGACGAAGAAAAGCCTTTCCCGCTTTGGCCGGGAAAGGCTTTTCTTATTGTGGAGCTTGTTATTCGTCTGCGTCGATGTCTTCTTGGTTTCTGCGGACCACGAGCACGTCGCATTTGGCTGTGCGGACGATGCGCTCGGAAACGCTGCCCATGATTAGGCGTTCCGCTGCATTCAAGCCGGTAGCGCCACAAACGATGACGTCCACTTTCAGCTCATTCGCCAGTTTCTTCGGAATGACCGTTTTTGGTGAACCATATTCGATCATCGTATGGACATTCGTTGCGCCATGTGAAGTGGCTTCTTCCTTGTAACGGGCAAGCAATTCTTCACCGCTTTGCAGTGCGCGGTCTGCAATCGTGCGGTCGTACGCTTCAATGGAGCCGAATGAGCGGTTATCGATGACGTGCACCAAGTAAAGTTCTGCATTGTTCCGGGAAGCTGCAGCAGCAGCTTTTTTGAAAGCCCATTCCGCTTCCTTGGAACCATCCACTGCCACCATAATTCGGGAATATTTCAAAGTCATTGTTCATACCTCCTTCTATACTGCTACCTTTCGATACATCATCCGGGACTTCCTGCTTTTTTCAGAAAATTTCCTGCGAGCCGCGACTGAATTGTGAAAACGCATCCAAATTTCGTAAAATCTGTGGTACGCTTGAGAAAAGCATGAGCAAGAGAGAGGAGGGAGAACCCTTTGGAATCAGGAATCGACAAGTTGACACCAGAGCTCGAAAAGTTATTGACGATCAGCCATCAAGTGAAAGAATACCAAAAAGGCGATTATCTTTTCCGCGAAGGGGAGGCGGTAAAAGGCCTTTATATTCTCCGTTCCGGAAAAGTGCAGATCGGGAAAGTAACACCGGACGGCCGTGAACTGGCATTGAAGATTTGCGGCACTGGCCAGATGGTCGGCGAGATCACTGTGTTCGCAGAAGGCGCCACGTATTTGCTGGACGCCCGTGCGCTGACCAAGACCGCTTGTTTGAAAATTCCCGTAGAAGAGTTGGAACAATCGCTTGAAAAAGACCCTACGCTTGCGATGGCGTTCATGAAATGGATGGGTATCGACCAGCAGAAAACGCAGACCCGCTTCCGGGATTTGATGCTTCATGGCAAAAAAGGAGCTTTGTATTCGACTTTGATCCGCCTTGGCAACAGCTACGGTGTAGAAGCAGAAGGCGGCTTATTGATCGATGTCGTGCTGACGAACCAGGAGTTGGCGAATTTCTGCGGCATGAGCCGAGAAATGGTCAACCGGATGCTCAGCGACTTGCGCAAACAAGGAACCGTCGGCATGAAAGACGGCAAAATCGTTCTATACAACATCCCCAAACTGAAATTCGACATCAATTGCGAAGAATGCCCGATCTACCTCTGCAAAATCGACTGATTGCAAAGCCTGCCGTTACGGCAGGCTTTTTTGTGTGCTCTGGTAACATTGGCTTTTTCTCCTTAAGAGGGTAGTGCAAAGGAGTTATATAGCTGAATATATAAGAGCAATGAAAGGAAAAGCTTCCGCTTTTCGACTGCGTTGCAGGGAGCTGCTTGGGGCTCGCAGGATGCGAGTCATGCAGCTGATGCGACAGGACGTCGCGCTTTCAGCTGTCCGTGTATGGGGCGGGTGTTGAGCCAACGTGCCGCGAAGAGCGCGCCACGATTGTCTCGCCAGCCCGCGCGGTCCCACAGGCGTCAGCCCCCTTCCACTCCGTCTCTAGCTTTAGAGTGGAAGATCAGCTCTTCAGCTCCTTTAAAATGAAATGTAGAAATTCATATTATTCTTTAGCTTGCTTCAAACAGGTAGAAGAATGAAGGATCACATGTCTCTATCAACCAAACAAACCCATAAACTTAACTTACTCAATCAACGGCTTGTCAGACGCACCATCTCAGGAAGCGATTCCCACACTAGCCGGCAACTGCATATAGAAGCAGATGCGATTAAACAATCTACAGACAACGAAATCTCTCAGCTGCTGGCGCCTAGGGTGAGCCGACGCAGTAAGACAGGCGTTCTTTCTGGCTTACTGCTAAAGGCCAACCCAAAGCAAGGCAGCGAATATTACCAAGAAGAAAATAGAACAGGGAAACAATGCCACTCGCTAACCCTCGCTATCCTCAAACACGCCTAATCCAGGAAGCGATTTCCCCACTAGCCGGAAATTGCATATTGAAGCAAATCAGCTTAAACGCATCCGACTCAATGAAATCTCTCAGCCGCCGAGCGTAAAGGGGTGAGCCGACACAGTAAGACAAGTGTTCTTCTTGGCTTACAGTGAGAGGCCAACCCAAAGCATGGCGGCGATTACCAAGATGAAGCTTCAAGAGAATAGCGAAACAATGTCACATGCGAACCCCAGCTATCTCCGCCATTCATTCCAACAAATAGCAACTACCCAAAAGCCTGCCCATCCGCAGGCTTTCTTTTTTTGGCGAAAATATGGACAGCTAAAAATAAAAACGGCCAGGTGTGATTTATGTCACAGCTAAATCGAAACTTAGGTCCTATGCTAAAGGAAACAGCAAACAAGTGATGAGGTGGAAGCAATGGATAAGAAGCAATCGGACCATGATATGAATTTGAGGGGAACACTCGTCAGTGTGTTCTTCGTCGGCATCGTCATCGTTGCCATGTGGGTTGCCGTGTATTTGATGTATGTAGCGAGATAAAAAAAGGAGAGATTTATCATGCATTTCCATAAATATGAAAAGATTTGGCTCAGTTTTGGCATCGTCTCGCTCATCGTCTTTTTGAGCGTCGTCGGCGTCAGTGCGTTTTCGCAAAATCACACACCGTCCGGGGGGATGGACACCATCGACCCGGAGAAAGTGAACGAAACCGCGCCATTCGATAACCCAGGCGTGACGCAATTGGATGAAGATACATATCAAGTAGCGATCGTTGCACTGGCTTTCGGCTACAATGCACCGGACTTGCGGGTGCCGGCCGGCAAAGAAATCATTTTTAAAGTCACCAGCACGGATGTGGTGCACAGCTTTACGATCGACAACACGAAAGTCAATATGATGGTCGTTCCAGGACGGATTACGACCAAATCCTACACATTTGAAGAACCGGGCAAGTATTTGATTCTATGCAACGAATACTGTGGAACCGGGCACCATATGATGTCTACGGAAATTGAGGTGTACTGAAATGATTGCCCAATCAGAACGTAAAATCGCTTTATGGCACTTAGGTGTCGCTTATACCGCATTTTTGATCGGCACGCTCATGGGCGTATTGCAGGTATTTATCCGAAACGACGCACTTCAGCTCCCGGCTTGGCTTGATTATTACCAAATCCTTACTGCGCACGGCGTCTTGCTTGCACTTATTTATACGACCTTTTTCATTTTTGCCTTCTTTATCACCGGCATGAGCAAAAGCCTTGGCAGCTTCGGCCCGAAAGTCCGCTTGTTTTCATGGATCGGCCTGTGGGTGACCCTTCTCGGAACGGTCATGGCCACGGTGATGATCATCGCCGGGGAAGCTTCCGTGCTTTATACCTTTTATGCCCCGCTGAAAGCGAACGGTTTTTATTACGTCGGCCTGGCTTTGGTCATTGTCGGCACGTGGATTTCGAGTTTTGCATTGGTCGGCCATTATATGGTCTGGCGCCGCAACAATAAAGGGCAATTGAGTCCCTTGTTTGCCTTCATGACGATCACGACCATCGTGTTATGGATCATCGCCTGTCTCGGCGTTGTTGCGACCGTGTTGTTCCAATACATTCCGTGGGCGTTCGGTTGGACGGATACGATCAATGTGGAATTGAGCCGTTCGCTATTCTGGTATTTCGGCCACCCGCTTGTGTATTTCTGGCTGCTTCCGGCGTACATCGCCTGGTACACGATCGTGCCGAAACTGCTCGGCGTGAAAGTATTCAGTGATTCCTTGGCACGGCTTGCGTTCGTCTTGTTCATCCTGTTCTCGATTCCGGTCGGGTTCCACCATCAATTGACGGAGCCAGGCATCTCGAATTTCTGGAAGTTCCTGCAGGTGGTCTTGACCTTCATGGTCATCGTGCCATCGCTCATGACAGCATTCTCGATGTTTGCGACCTTTGAAATTTCAGGGCGCAAAAAAGGCGGCACCGGCCTCTTTGGCTGGTTTAAGAAACTGCCGTGGCGAGATGTCCGTTTCACTTCGATTTTCATCGCCATGGCGTTCTTCATTCCTGGCGGCGCTGGCGGGATCATCAATGCCAGTTTCCAATTGAATGAAGTCGTCCACAATACCTTATGGATTGTCGGGCATTTCCATATTACCGTCGGGACGCCTGTCGCGATGACGTTTATGGGATTGACCTTCTGGCTCATCCCGTACTTGACGGGTCGCCGTTTCACGAAGCGCATGCAGCGCCTCGGCTTTGTCCAGATCATCACTTGGTCGATCGGCATGCTGCTCATGTCGACCGCGCAGCACGTGTTGGGGTTGATGGGAGCGCCGCGCCGTACAGCGTACAGCGGCTATAACGATCATCCACAGGCCATGGAATGGTTTGAGGGCATCATCTCAAACCATGTGACGATGGCGATCGGCGGTACGATTTTGTTCCTGTCTGCCATGATCTTGATGTATATCGTCATCATGACGATGTTCGTTTCGCCAAAAGCGGACACGCCTGAACAGATGGTGGAATTTCCGCTGGCGGAAAGCGATATGTCCAATACGCCAAAATGGCTTGAGAACTGGTGGATTTGGATCGGTATTGCCGCTGCGTTGATCATCATTGCATACGCTATTCCACTGACCCACATGATCCAACATGCACCACCTGGCTCGAAAGGATTTATTACATGGTAGGAGTTGAGGACAATGTTCACGATGGTAATCGCATTAATGGCCATTTTTATCGTTTTCACCGCGATGCTCGTTGAGTTGTCGGTGACGGACGAAGACTAAAGAAGAGCTGTTCCGGTAAGGTGCCGGGACAGCTTTTTTCTATGCACAACCAGTTGGAAATTGTATTTGAGCAGCATCTTCTATAGTATTTTAAGGAGAAGAAAGAGGTGGATGTGATGGGGTGGATGGACTGGGTTTTCACCGCCGTGAGCGTTATCTGGCTGGTCGAATTCATCGTTTTTAAAAACCGTGAGACTGGGCAAGGCGACTCGGTCGAAAAAAGGACATTCTTCGGGATCCTATTGTCGCTGATTGCCACCATCGTGGTTGGTTTTTGGCTTCAGGAGCTGGCAGAAAATGAAATTGCATCGGTGCTCAAGCCGATCGGGCTCGTGTTGCTTATCATAGGCGTCTTTTTGCGATTTTGGGGAATCATTCATTTGAAATCACAATTTACGCGTCACGTGACGGTGAGGGAAGGCGATAGTATCGTCAGCAGCGGCCCTTACCGCAAGCTGCGCCACCCGCTTTATACCGGCTTGTTTTTGATCGGCATCGGCATGGCGCTGTTCTTTACGAGCCTAATCGCGGCGGTTGCCGGCGGCTTGTTGCTCGCTTTTGCACTCAATAAACGCATGCAGCACGAAGAAGCCTTGCTCGTCGAAAAGTTAGGACCCGAATACAAGGAATGGATGAAGCACCGCGCCCGCTTGATTCCTTATATTTATTGAAGCTGGGCTATCGCGAATAAAGAAGTGGAAATCCCGGATCTTGCATCCGGGATTTTTATTTTGCAAAAAACCGAAGCGTTTCATTTTACATCGTGTACGATTTAATTTAATATACATCGTGTAAGATATAATTCTTGGAGGGATATAAAAATGAAACCACTATTTGAAACGACAATGATTAACAGCGGCGGACGCGAAGGCACGGTTTATTCGCCGGACAATATTTTTAACCTCGACGTAGCAAAACCAGTCGCACTTGGCGGTCAGCCAAACACGGCGACGAACCCTGAGCAATTGTTTGCGGCAGGCTATAGCTCTTGCTTCAACAGTGCATTGGACTTCGTGTTGGAACGTGATAAAGTGAAAGTAACGAACAGCGAAGTTACAGCGACAGTTTCCTTGCTTGGCGATAAAACGGACGGCGGCGTGAAACTCGCAGTGCGCCTTGAAGTGGATATCGACGGATTGGAAGATGGCAAGAAGCAGGAGTATGTCGAAAAAGCACACGCTTATTGCCCATATTCCAAAGCCATTAAAGATTCAGTGGACGTGGAGATTGTCGTTCGATAAGCAGAAAAACAGGTGATGACATGGACAAACCAACCAAACTGGAACAGCAATTATGCTTTGAAGTGTATAAAGCTTCGAGCAATTTCTCAAAACTTTACGCGAAGACCTTAGAACCGTTTGGCCTGACCTTTACGCAGTATTTGGTGTTGCTGGTGTTGTGGGAAAAAGACGGCTTGACGATGAAAGAGATCGGCGGGCAACTAGGCCTCGGCACCGGCACACTTAACCCGATCATCAACCGGATGATTCAAAATGGCCGCATCGTGAAAGAACAATCGGCTGAAGACCGCCGCGCTTTTCGCATTTCTTTGACCGAGCAGTCGATTGCCGACGAAGAGCCGATCGGCCAAGCCATTCATGACAAAATCACGAGTTGCAATTACCTCGATGTCAATGCCATCGAGCTGATGAAAAACTTGAAAGACTTGAATGCATTTTTCGGTGAAATGGATCTGTGAAAAATCTTGGAAACGGGAGTGGTGAATGATGGGAATCTACGATATTAAGGTCACCGATGCCAGCGGGGAAGAGTATAAGCTCGAACGTTACAAAGGACAGCCAATGGTCGTCGTCAACACGGCGACCAAATGCGGTTTGCGCGGCCAATTTGATGGCCTCGAAAAAATTTACCAGCGCTACAAAGATGAAGGCCTTGTTGTGCTCGGCTTTCCGTCCGATCAATTCGGCCAGGAACTCGGGGAAGCGGCAGATGCCGAATCATCATGCCGCATGACTTACGGCGTCACTTTCCCGATGCATGACATCATCAAGGTGAACGGTAAAGATGCACATCCCTTGTTCGATCATTTGACGTCGAACACGAAAGGCTTCCTGTCGAGCGGCATCAAATGGAATTTCACAAAATTCCTGATCGATCCAAATGGCAAAGTCGTAGCGAGGTTCGCACCGAAAGATACACCCGATTCAATGCACAAAGACATCCAGAAAGTGCTCGGCGCCTAAACACCTTTGTTCACGAAAGCTGCCGAATGTGGTAAGCTGAACGTCACGATGAGTGAACGGGAGTGAAAGAAATGGGCAAAGCAAAAGCGAAATCAAAAAGCGGCGTAGGCCAAGGAACCGGCAAAAAAGGCTGGAACCGTTGGGAAAAAGGCAAGAACAAGGCCAAGAGTTTCAAGCCGTATACAAGCAAAGACAATAAAGAAGCCACGAACCAAAAAGGAAAACAGCCAGAAGCTGAATCTGAATGGGTCGATGGATAACAAAAACCGCGCAGGTAATTGCGCGGCCTTTTTATTTCCTGGGAAATAGAAATGACGGAAGAAAGCGGAGGGGTTTTGCGGCAGCTACTCTAAAGCGAGGCATCGAAAACTCATTGAAAGAACAAACCAAGCTTCGGAACGATTGCATGAGAAAATCCTGCCTATCTTGTTGATGCTTATCTCAAGAAGCGATTCCCCCACTAGCCGGCAACTATCTATAGGAGCAGATCTAATTAAACACATACTGAGCAACGAAATCTCTAAGCCGCCGAGCGCAAAAGGGTGAGCCGAAGCGATAAGACAGGCGCTCTTCCTGGCTTACTGCGAAAGGCCAACCCAAAGCCCAGCGGCGAGTACCAAGATGATACATAACTAGAACACCGGAACGATTTCACAATAAATCTCTCGCTATCCAATTACATGCTCAATCCGGGAAGCGATTCCCCCACTAGCCGGCAACTAACTAAAGAAGCAGCTCCGATTAAACGCACATAGAACAACGAAGTCTCCGAGCCGCCGAGCGCAAAGGGGTGAGCCGAAGCGATAAGACAGGCGTTCTTCCTGGCTTATTGCGAAAGGCCAACCCAAAGCCCGGCGGCGATTAATAAAATGAAGCACAAGAAGAACACAGAAACGATTCCACAATCAAACTCTCACTACCTCATTACATGCCCAATCTGGAAAGCGATTCCCCCACTAGCAGGGAACTCATTAAAGAAGTAGATTTAATTAAACACACACGAATCTATGAAATGTTTTAGCCGGCCAGCGACAAGGGTGAGCCGACGCAGTAAGACAGACGGTCTTCCTGGCTTACTGCCAAAGGCCAACCCAAAGCAGGCTGGCGACTGCCAAGATGATGCACAATCACAACACCATATCGGTTCTACAAGCAAACTCTCGCTATCTTCACAGAAACAGAAAATTTAAAGAACCTCGTATCAAAAAATAACTACAAATTGAAAGTTTTATACGAAAAACACGCCAGTGACTAGACCCTTTTTCACTTTCTGCAGGAAGTGCGAGAAAATCCTTGCGGCGAAATTGGAACTGGTCTATAGTGAAACTACAAGATTTGGTGATGATGTAAAAATTCAACACCATATATAGTGATACCGCAACAAAGGTGCCCAATATGGGCTGAATAGGGAATCCGGTGAAATCCCGGAGCTGTTCCCGCAACTGTAAGCGCAGACGAACCATGAAATCCACTGTCCAATGGACGGGAAGGGCATGGGGAGAGTGACGCGCGAGCCAGGAGACCTGCCTTTGTTGTCGTTTTGCACTTCTCCGGGAATTGGGAAGGATGACAAAGGTTTGGTTTGTGTGGCCCACGTGTGCCCACCTAATTAACTTGCGTTTATGCCCCCATTCTCTCCGGAGAGTGGGGGCTTTTGTGTTTTCAAAAGGAGGAAGTCAGCATGCATAGAAAACAACTTCCGGCCGGCGTATCCAGGACCATCCAGTCCCGGCTCGTCTTGCCGCCGGATACCAATCATATGGGCACGATTTTCGGAGGCACCGTCCTCGCATATATCGATGAAATCGCGGCTATCGCGGCAATGAAACATAGCCAGCGTGCAGTCGTCACTGCCTCGATTGACAACGTCAATTTCCTGTCCTCGGCGAAAGTCGGCGATATCCTGATTCTAGAAGGCGTCGTCATTTCGACAGGACGTACTTCGATGGAAGTATACGTCAAAGCAGAATGTCAGCACATCGAAAGCGGCACGCGCAGCCTTACGACCACCTCGATTTTGACGATGGTGGCAGTAGATGCAGAAGGCCGCCCGACGCCGGTCGCGAGCGTAGTGCCGGAAACAGAAAATGAAAAACGACTGTTTGAGAATGCACAAGAACGAAAAGAACGCCGAATGATCGCAAACGAATATGCAAAGGAGCTGTGTTGAAATGACTTTAGGAGCAGTAGAACGCGATAGAAAAATACAAGATGCACTTGACCGTGTGTCGATGGACGAACCGCATTGGACGTTTGAGGCAGCAGGATTATATTTGGAGAAATTATACGAGCAAGCGGCACAAACACGCGGCTACAGCGCAGCGAACAAATACGATGATTTTTATGGATTGATTTACGGGCTGAGTCGAGTTGGCATTTATTCGAAAGATTTGTTGGAAGCTTACTCCGAGGACGAAATTCGCCTACTAGGAAAAGAAATCGCACCAGAGCGCGATGAATTGTTCAATTACATAGGATTATTCTTGCTGGCGGACCGTTATTTGGCAAAAGACTATGACGGCCGGGTTTGGGAATTGCCGCAGGAGCGCTTTCTCATCATCGCAATGACTTTGATGCAAAAAGAACCGAAAGTGCGCCGTTTGGAACTCGTCAAGGAAGCGTATTGGGCGATGAGCAATTTGTATATGACAGTGGCGACGCCGACTTTATCGAATGCTGGTAAAAGCTTCGGACAAATGTCTTCGTGCTTTATCGACACCGTGGCGGATTCGCTTGATGGGATCTACCAGAACAACTGGGACGTTGCGCGCCTAAGTAAAGACGGCGGCGGCCTCGGGGTTTATTACGGAAAAGTACGTGCACTCGGCTCGGACATCCGCAAATTTAAAGGTAATTCATCCGGCGTCATCCCGTGGATTCGCCTGCTTAATGACACCGCCGTCAGTGTCGACCAGCTCGGCCAGCGCCAAGGCGCAGTGGCAGTGTATCTAGATGTCTTCCATAAGGACATCATGAATGGCTTCTTGGATTTGAAAACAAACAACGGCGATGAGCGCCGCAAAGCACACGATATTTTCACGGGCGTGTCGATTCCGGATTTGTTCATGAAAAAGCTGCAAGAAACAGATGAAAACGGACGCAGCATCGGCGAATGGCATACGTTCTGCCCGCATGAAGTGAAGCAAGTGATGGGTTGGAAAGACGAGCAGGGCAATTTGCTTGGCTTGGAAGATTTCTATGACGAAACGGATCGTAAATACTTCACGGAAAAATACGAAGAAGCAGTCAACCATCCTTTATTGGCAAGAAAATCGTTCCGTGCAATGGACGTTATGGCGCGCATCATGGTATCGCAGCTCGAAACTGGTACTCCGTATATGTTCTACCGCGACGAAGTGAACCGTGGAAACCCGAATAAGCACTTGCGCGGCATCGGCAAAACATCCATCTATTGCAGCAATCTATGCAGCGAAATCGCCCAGAACATGTCTCCAACTGAGATCATTAAAGAATACAAAGACGAAGAAGGCAATTTGGTCACTGTGAAAAAACCTGGCGATTTCGTCGTCTGCAACCTGTCGTCCATCAACTTGCCGAGAGCAGTGCAAGCGGACGTCTTATCCCGCCTCATCCCCATTCAATTGCGCATGCTCGATAATGTCATTGATTTGAATACCATTTCGGTCGGCCAGGCGGAAGTAACGAATCAAAAATATCGTGCCGTTGGATTAGGGACATTCGGATGGCACCATTTGCTTGCGCTTCGCAGCATCCACTGGGAAACGCAAGAAGCAGTCGATTATGCTGATACCTTATACGAAGAAATCGCTTGGCACGCCATCCGCGCATCAGCGGGGCTGGCAGAAGAAAAAGGCGCATTCAGTGAATTCACAGGTTCTGAATGGCATACGGGCGAGTATTTCGAACGCCGCAGCTACAAGGGAGAGCGCTGGGATGCCTTGCGCCGCAAAGTATCCGCATCCGGCGTGCGCAACGGCTGGATGATGGCGGTCGCACCGAACTCATCGACTGCCAAAATCGGCGGCTCGACAGACGGTATCGATCCTTTATATGCCGTCGAATACGCAGAAGAGAAAAAGAATTTCCGCTTTAATGTGACGGCACCGGATCTCAACCACCGGACGTATGACTACTACCGCCGCGCGCGCCACGTGCTGGACCAAAAATGGAGCATCCGCCAAAATGCCGCAAGACAGCGCCATATCGACCAGTCGATCAGCTTTAATTTATACGTGCCGCACACGATCCGTGCCAAAGAATTGCTGGAACTGCACCTCGAAGCATGGAATTGCGGCTTAAAGACAAGCTATTATGTGCGCAGCACGTCTCAGGAAGAAATCGAAGCATGCGAGGCATGTGAAAGCTAAGGAAGGATGAGGAGTATGCAAACTTTAACGAAACAACCATTAATGGATCCGGATGCACCGAACCGCTCGACCGCCATTGTCGGCGGGGCGAGCTCTGGTTTGCTCAATTGGAACGACATCGCCCATCCGCATATGTATGAACTGTACCAAGCGCTGCTAGCGAACTTCTGGAAAGCGCAGGAAATCAATATGCAGGATGATATTAAAAATTGGGATTCATTGTCCGATACCGAAAAAGACGTCTTTTTGCGCATCAACACGCAGCTCGCGTCTCTCGACAGCCTGCAGACGCCGACGATGACTCAAGTCATGGACTATGTCAGTGATTCAAGTTTCAAGTCGATTTTTGCCGTCATCGCCCAACAGGAAGCGGTTCATACCGAGTCGTATTCCTATGTACTCAGCTCGCTCGTACCGCTCGATGAACAAAACCGGCGCTTTGACGAAGCGAAGAACGATCCGCTCGTCAGAAAACGCAACGCACGCATTTTACAAGCTTACGAAGCGTTCCGCACCGAGCCGAATTTGGAAAACCTGCTGAAGCTTGCGGTCAACTCGATCAACTTGGAAGGCATTTATTTCTACGCGGGTTTTGCGTTTTTCTACCATCTCGCTCGCCAGCAGAAAATGCTCAAGACGAGTACGATGATCAGCTATATCCAACGCGATGAAATGCAGCACGCTTATTTTGTTTCGCAATTTATCCGCATCTTGATTGCAGAAAACCCAGAACTCGCGACAGATGATATGAACAACTGGATTCGCGAGGAAGTGGCGCACGCAGTGGAACTCGAAAAAGAATGGGCACAGCATATCCTTGGGGAGATTGATGGGCTTGATCTTGATGAGTTCAATGAATACGTCGAGTATTTGGCCAACAAGCGGCTGCGCCAAATCGGCCTTGGCAACCTCTATGAAACGCGTGACAACCCGATGCCGTGGATCCGCGTCTTCGGTGATGATATGATGAACAGCACGAAGTCGGATTTCTTCGAACAGAAATCACGCGCCTATACGAAAGTATCGGAGTCGAACGGCTTTGACGAATTATAAACCGAGCGTTGCAATTGTCTATGCTTCTGCGACGGGGCACACTGAAATCCTTGCGCACATGGTGGGAGACGCTTTCGTGCGGCAAGGGACTGAACCGGATGTTTTTCGTGTAAAAGAATTCGATCTCGCTAAACTATGTCGTTACGATATAGTTGTGGTCGGTACTTATACCTGGATGAACGGTGACATTCCAAAGCAGCTTCATGGCTTATTTGAAGCGATGGAACAGCAAGACAAGACGCTTGTTACGGGTGTATTCGGGACAGGCGACCGCTGCTTTGCAACGTATTGCGGCGCGGTGGATCTGTTCCGGGACATGCTTCATGCGACAACCATCTTAGCTGCAACGCTTAAAGTCGAACAGATGCCGTCTGCGGACGACCGCATGCGCTGCGGCGTGTTTGCAGAAAGTGTGCTGTTAAAATACAGCCATCACAAAGGCATGTTGTCAGCCGCCAACTCTTGAAGCTTCCGATAGTTTCTCCTTTGTACAAGCGGGTATAGAGCTAATAAGGAATTGAAACAGAGGAGGAAGGTCAATGGCACAACAGAAATGGTTGAAAGTCGGCGCAGCGGCAATGCTATCTGCGGGAGTGCTCGCTGCATGCGGTGGCGGAGAAGAAGAGCCGGAAATGGAACAGGAAACAGACGTCATGCCAGGTGAAGAACAAGGCGACTCTGAAGACAATGAGAGTGACGATGAAGAAGAGGAAGAAGACTAACTTTGTATAAGTAGTTGTGGGCCTATAGTTTCCCTTTTTTGACGATTTGTCTTATACTGTATACGAACGGGAAACCATAGTATTTCCGGTCAGGCGTCAATCATCATTGCTTCAAAATGATCAACTCCAATTTGGTAAAATGGAACAGACTATAGCGCTGGAACCAACGCCGAAAAAAACCCTTGCTTGGGTTTTTTTCGGCGTTTTCTTTTTAGCACAATCTGCTTTAAGAAAGGGGAACGATATGAAAATCGAACACACCATCATGGATCTGGCACAACAGGTCGGTAACTTGCTTGAGGCGGAAACCGATACCACGGACATGGAATGTCTGATCAAGAAAAACCGAACCGTAACCATTGAATTGCATGATAAAAGTTTTGATTGCACACTGGAACACGATATATCGTTTCGAAACCTGAAATCTGACGGTTCTGCCGTAAACGAAGCAGACATATATTTGCTCCCTGAAGAAGTAGTGTTATTTACGCAAGCATTGCAGCAATATCCAATAGCCTTGCCAACAGAATTTGAACAAAGCATCGACTCAAACCCGAATATTGTGTGTCTGCGACTGACAACAGAGGAACCGCCAGAGAATTTCGCCGCGCGCCTCGCTGCTGCCTTGCGCCAGATCGATTAAATAGACAAAACCCGGACCGCCTGGCGATCCGGGTTTTTAGCGTGTATCCTTTATTTGGAAAGAGAAAGTTGGCATGTTATGGTGGGGTTGCTGGCACATTTTGATTCAGTGGGAGGCTTGGGCATGCGTGAATTTATAGTGTATTTTATAGGGTTTTTGGTGCTTGCAGCTTTTAATAGTTGGATGAATTACATACAAGAAAATACGTGGAATTTACAGGAAAACCTTTTTAAAGCTTTGTTCATCACGCTATTTATACGCGGCGGATTTTGGTTTGAGAAGAGGGTGAAAAGAAAAGAAGCGCAAGAACAGAAAGAGGCCAAACAAGAGTAATCTCCTTGTTGGCGATGGTTTGAATTTCTCGTGTTACTTTCTAAATTCCAATAGTTTTATCAAATGGTCGAGGCGCAGTGCAATATAAACCAATGTCATGGCGGCGATTCCTTGCCAAATGCTGCCGTAGAACAGTCCAAGAAGGGCTCCGACTGCTATGTAAACCAGTAAATTCTTTTCCATCCCATTATCTCCCTTCATTACAAGTTAATCGTATTATAACTTAAGTGCAGATTATAAAGACAATAAAGGAAATATTTTCTATTTCATAATATAGATACAACAGCTTTGCTTTAGGCTCAAACCTAGCCATTAGATAATCGATGCTTAATCCTCATCCTCCCTTTATAATGAACTTACGCAACATTTCATTTGAAGAGGAGTTTTTCCCGTGATTGTCATCATCGATCATTACGATTCATTTACATATAATCTGGTCCATTATTTCGAGCGGCTCGGCGCGCATGTTGAGGTCTTCCAAAATGATCAGGCCACACTTCAAGATATCGAAGCGTTGTCGCCGGAACTGATTGTGCTGTCGCCAGGCCCGGGCAAGCCCTTGCAGCCAGGGGTTGGGCGTGAAGCGCTCGAACAGTTCAGCGGGAACGTGCCGATACTCGGCGTGTGCCTTGGACACCAGAGCATTGTCGAGTTCTACGGCGGGCAAGTCCGTAAAGGTGCACAGCCTGTCCACGGGAAAGTGTCGGGAGTGGCACATGGCGGGCAAGGGGTTTTTGCAGGGCTCGCTTCACCGACGCCGGTCGTGCGCTATCATTCACTCGTAGCAGACAGCATGTCACTGCCGGACATTCTTGAAGTAACAGCTAGGGCAGAAGATGGCAGCATCATGGGCGTGCGCCATAAAGAACTGCCGGTTGAAGGCATCCAGTTCCATCCCGAGTCGATTTTGACAAAGGATGGTTTTCAGATGCTTGCGACCGCCTATCAGAACGCCCAAGTATGGAAACGTGAAAAGAAAGGAGGCGCACATGATGGCCCCTTATCTGCAGTTTGATTTTGCAAAAGACGACGGAACGCCGGAGACGGTCGCTTTTTCTGAGCCGCATGCGGTACTTGAAGCTAAATCGCTTGAAGAAGTGGCGGCTGTTTTTGAACAAGTCGATGAGTACACCTCCCAAGGCTATTACGCTGCGGGTTATGTATCCTACGAAGCTGCGCCTGCTTTCCATCCGGAAATGGCCGTTCGCAGAGGTGCCGAAATGCCGCTCGTCTGGTTTGGCATCTATCGCGATCCACAAGCGCCAAAAATCTTAGGCGATGAACATTATGAAGTATCCTCTTGGTCGCTTGAAGGATCCGTTGCCGAGTACAAGAACGGCATCCAAAAAATCCGCCAAGCCATCGAAGAAGGCGATACGTATCAAGTGAATTACACAGAACGCCTCACCGCCGGATTCAAAGGGGATGCGAAAGCATTTTACCGTCAGCTTGCGCGCAACCAGCAAGCGGATTACAGCGCTTACTTGGATATCGGGCGCCATCAGATTTTGTCGGCATCGCCGGAATTATTCTTCCGCATCGACGGCTCGCGTATCCGCACAAAGCCGATGAAAGGAACTGCGCCGCGCGGCAGGACGAGCTGGGAAGATGAGGCCATTTTGGATGTGCTGCTTGATTCGGAAAAAGAACGTGCCGAGAACTTGATGATTGTGGATTTATTGCGAAACGATATGAGCCGCCTCGCCAAACCGGGAACCGTACAGGTGCCGAAGTTGTTTGAAGCCGAGAAATACCCGACCGTCCACCAGCTCACATCAACGGTAGAAGCTGAATTGCCGGAAGGGCTCAGCGTATTCGATTGGTTCAAAGCCTTGTTCCCGTGCGGCTCGATCACCGGCGCGCCGAAAATCAGCACGATGCGTTATATCGCTCAACTCGAACAGACGCCGCGGGAAGTTTACTGCGGCGCAATCGGCTATATCACGCCTGAAAAGAATGCCATCTTCAATGTGCCGATCCGCACCGTCGTCATCGATCAGGACAAATCGGCTGCGCGCTACGGGGTAGGCGGCGGCATCACTTGGGATTCAACATCCGAAGGCGAGTACGAAGAGCTATTGACAAAAGCCCGCGTGTTGACTGACCAGCGCCCGGAATTCGCCTTGCTCGAATCACTCAAGCTGGAAGACGGCAATTATCCGCTTGTCGCGCTCCACCTCGCACGGCTGAAAAAAAGCGCGGCATATTTTTGTTTTGCATTGGATGAAGAAGTTGTGGCGAAACAATTGGAATCGCTTGCTTCAAAGCATGCGACAGGCCTTTTCAAAGTCCGCCTGACGCTTGAGCGCAGCGGCAAGATGGAGTTGGCTGCACAGCCGGCAGCCCCAATCGAGCAGCCGATCCGCTGTGCACTCGCCAAAGCGCCCGTCGACAGCCGAAATGCATTTCTTTATCACAAAACGACCAACCGAGGCATTTATGACCAGCATCAACAGCACGCGCCTGACGCTTTTTCCGTGCTGTTATGGAATGATCGTGAAGAATTGACCGAGTTCACCATCGGCAATGTGGTCGCTGAAAAAGACGGCCGCTTCTACACGCCGCCCGTCTCAAGCGGACTGCTTGCGGGCACTTATCGCGAACAGCTGATTGATGAAGAGCGCATCGAAACGAAAGTGCTGAAAAAAGATGAACTCCACACATTCGACGCCATCTGGTTCATCAACAGCGTCCGCGGGTGGATGAAAGTAGAACTTGATACTTATCCTGTGTGAAAATAGCAGTTAAAAAAAGCCGGCCCTTCCATCACGGAAGGGCCGGCTTTTCTATATTACGCATTGACGGTAGCTTTAGGTTTCAATACTTCTTCGGATTCGGCAATGGCTTCTTGGCGGAACGTATCGAGCATATCGCACGGGCGCCCCACAAAATCCATTTTGCCGTCTTTCAATTTCACGATGCGGTCGGCAAGGATATGCGCGTCTTTTTCATCGTGGGTGACAAAGATGGAAGTGATGTTCGCCTTTTTCAAAATCTCCCGAAGATCTTTGCGAATTTTCCCTTGCAGCTCGGCGTCCAAATTACTGAAAGGTTCATCCAGCAAGATCAAATGAGGGTTCGGCGCAATCGCGCGGGCAATTGCTACACGCTGTTGCTGGCCGCCGCTCAATTGATGCGGATAGCGCTTTTCGTATTCTTCCAATTCGACGAGTTCAAGCATTTCACGCATGCGCCGCTTTTTGTCAGCTTTTTTCATGCCGGACAAGCCGAACATGATGTTCGCGGCAACCGTCATATGCGGGAACAAAGCGTAGTCTTGGAAAACCATGCCAATGCCACGTTTTTCCGGCTGCAAAAATGTCTTGTCGTCGAACAAGGTTTCGTCCTGGATGACTAAACGTCCGTTTTTCGGCCGCTCAAGCCCGGCGAGCAAACGCAAAATTGTGCTTTTTCCGCTGCCGCTGCGCCCGAGGATCGAAATGACTTCACCTTTTTTTATATCCAGCGTGAACCGATCAAGTGCAGGGGCCTGTGTATTCGGATAGGAAAAACTCACATCTTCAATGGCGACAAACATATCAATCCATCTCCTTCTCGAGTATCTTATAGAAAATCACAATGGCCAAGGCGCTAATACCGACAATCAGTAAGGAAGCTTGGGAAGCCTCCATGATTTTTTCATCACTTGCGTACTGGAAAGCTTTTGTTGACAATGTATCAAAATTAAACGGTCTGAGGATCAATGTCAAGGGAATCTCCTTGAGCACATCGATGAAGACCAGGATAAATCCACTGATAATCGCGCCTTTCATCATCGGCACATCGACTTTAAAAAAGGTCTTCGTCGGGCCGGCGCCGAGGAGTCTTGAAGCATCCCGGAAGTTCGTGCCGATCTTGTCATAGCCCGTCTCAATCGAGTTGTAGCCGATGGCGAAGAACCGGATGATGTAAGCAGCGAGCAGCAGAACAATGCTGACGCTGAGCACCAACGTCGTCTCGAGGCCGATCGCCAGATAAACGGGAGCGAGGTAGCCGTCGAGTGCGACAAAAGCCGTGACGACTGCGACGGCGATGACCGCCCCAGGAATCGAATAGCCGAGCACTGTCAGTTTCGGCAAGAGTTTTGTATATTTGCCTTGCACCATGCGGGCGAAATTCCCGACGATGAGCGCAAGGATGACGATCAAGGTGGCGCTGAGCCCGGCGACAAACACCGAGTTTTGCACATAGCGCATGAATTCTTCCATCGGGATCGTCCCGAAGGTCAAAACCGTCCAGTCAACCAGCTGAATGACAGGGATGAAGAATCCAAGGCTCAAGATCACCATGCCGTAGCCTGCCGCCGCAAAGCCTTTCCATCCACTGAGCGGGATCAGCTGAAGCGGGCGTACTTTCGTCGAGAAATAGCTATATTGCCGTCTGCCGCGAAGCAGCTTCTCGATGAGCAGGATGATGATGACGAAGCCCATGAGAGACGCGGCCAGTTTGATCGACGTATCCAAGTCCCCAAGGCCGAACCAGCTTTGGAAGATGGCGGTCGTAAAGGTTTGGATGCCGTAATATTTCACGACGCCGTAATCATTCAGCACTTCCAACACGACCAGGCTTGCACCGGCGATGATGGAAATCCGGGAAATCGGCAGCACCACTTGGAAAAACGTGCGCCAAGGGCCTTTGCCGAGCAACCGTGTGCTTTCGATCAATGACGCTGATTGTTCAGACAAATACACTTGCGTGATCGTGTAAACATAAGGATACAAAAACATCGTGTAAATGAAAATCGCCCCGGGCAAATTCATGATATCGAAATACGCCGGGTTCAGCTCCATTCCGAATCCCTCGCGCAGCGTCGTCTGGATGGCGCCGGTGAAATTCAAGATGCCGTGGTACGTATAAGCACCGATAAACGGCGGGATGGAAAGAGGGAGGATCAACGCCCACTTCAAAAAGCGCCGGAATGGAAAATCGTATTGCGCGATCAGCCAGGCCAGGCTCAGCCCAATCAGAATCGTGAAGAACGCTGTCGCGAGCGTCAGGATCAGTGAGTTGATGACAAACTGACGCAATACGAACTCTTTCATATGTTCCCAATTGTCATTTGACGGCGTGAACAGCCCGGTGACAATGGTCAAATTCGGCAGGAACAGCATCAGGATGATGACGACTGCCCCTACAGTCCAGATATTGAAATTGGCCAATCTGCGTTGCAAAATCCAGGCACCTCTTTCCAACTCGCAAGAAATCCCTTGCCGCACTAAACCAGCGGCAAGGGGAAATCATTCAGCTTATTTCCAGCCGACTTCGTTGAACAATAGAATCGCTTGGGCATTGTTTTCGCCGAGTGCAGACATCGAGATGTCCTGCTCTTTGAAGTCACCCCATGATTGCAGCAATTCGGATGGTTCCACTGCTTCGTTTACTGGGTATTCATAATTGACGGAAGCGAATGTTTCCTGGGCTTCCGGTGCGGAGAGAAACTCCAGCAATTTGATGGCATTTTCTTGGTTCTTAGCTGATTTTACCACACCCGCGCCGCTGACGTTCACGTGCGTGCCTGTCGTATCCTGGTTCGGGAAGAACACATCGAGGCCTTCAGCCACTTTGACTTCTTCAGGGTCTTCAGAATTCAGCATTTGGCCGAAGTAATACGTGTTCATGATGGCTACATCGCCAACGCCCGCTGCGATTGCTTTCGCTTGGTCGCGGTCGCCGCCTTCAGGGTCGCGCGCAAAGTTCTCGACCATGCCAGCTGCCCATTCTTTCGCCTCTTCTTCGCCGTTCAATTCAATGAAAGAAGCGAGCAAGGATTGGTTATAGATGTTCTCAGAGCTGCGGATCAATATGCGTCCAGCCCACTCGTCTTCCGTCAACGCTTCGTACGTGGATAGTTCAGACGGGTCGACTGTTTCTTTGTCATACAGGATGACACGTGCGCGTTTTGTCAGGCCATACCACATTTGGTCTTCGTCCTGGAAGTTGGCAGGAATCTGCTCATCCAGCAATTCACTTGAAACAGACTGCAAAATGTCGTCTTCTTTCGCGCGGTGCAGGCGGCCTGCATCAGCTGTCAAAAACAAATCGGCTTGCGTAGCGTCGCCTTCGCGCTTGATGCGCTCAAGCAACTCGTCGGCTTCGCCTTTGATCAAGTTGACTTTGATGCCGGTCTCTTCTTCGAATTTCTTGTAGAGCTCATCGTCCACATCGTAGTGGCGTGCAGTATATAGATTCACTTCGTTGCTGGCTGTTTCTTCGCCGGACGTTTCCGCCGGTTGTTCTTCTGAGCTGTTCGAGCTGCCGCATGCAGCAAGGACTAGAAGCGTGCCGAGCACTAATAGGAATGAAAGCAATTTCTTCATGGATGTCTCTCCTTTGAATTGGTTGATGAATCTTATTTAAATGAAAACGATTCTCATTTACTAGTATAGCTAGCCACTCATTAAAGTCAACGGTTTTAGCGGAAAACTTGTTTTAAATGTGTCCATTTTCGTTATATTTTAGATAACAAATGGAAGCGCTTAGTTTGAAAGCTTCTCAAAGCCTCATCGAACCCCTGGCTATTTGCCAGTCTCAGGAAATGCTACACTTGAGAATGAGAAACAACTGGACTGATCTAATGGAAACGGGGGCATACGGAATGGATATGAAAACATACTTGTCGCTCGATGCGACAGCGCTTGCGGAATTGGTGAAAAAAGGGGAAGTTAGCCCAAGGGAATTGGTGGAACTCAGCTTTCAGCGCTTGGATGAAGTCGAACCGAAACTCCATGCTTTCACAGCGGAGCGTCACGAGCAGGCATTGCTGGATGCGGAGAATGGAAGAAACGGCATCTTCGGTGGTGTGCCGGTTGCCTTGAAGAACATCTCCCAGGCACTCGCGGGACAGCGCCTGAGTGCGGGATCGAAATTGTTTGCAGACTTCCGCCCGGAACGCGATTCTCATTTCGTCGCGCGCTTGAAAGCAACTGGGCTTATCCCGATCGGGCACACGAATACGCCGGAATTCGGCTTGAAGAATATTTCAGAACCTGAGCTGTTCGGCCCGACGCACAATCCGTGGAATACGGATCATTCGCCAGGCGGCTCAAGCGGCGGGGCAGCGGCCGCTGTAGCATCCGGCATCGTGCCTGTCGCCGGCGCCAGTGACGGGGGCGGCTCGATTCGCATCCCTGCATCATTCACGGGTTTGTTCGGGCTCAAGCCGACACGCGGCAGAACGCCAGTCGGGCCGGGAGCCGGACGGCAATGGCAAGGGGCATCGATCGACTTTGCATTAAGCCGGACGGTGCGGGACAGCGCTGCGCTACTCGATGCATTGCAGGTCGTCCAGCCGGAAGCCGCGTTTCAAACGCCGCTATTTCCCGGGAACTATACGGAACAGCTGGGCCGGGAGTTTAGCGAGCCGCTGACGATTGCGTTCTCACTGGAATCGCCTGTCGGTACGTTAGTGTCAGAAGATGCGAAACAAGCCGTGCTGAAGACGGTGCGCTGGCTTGAAGAGCAGGGGCATAGAGTCGAAGAACAAGCTCCTGACATCGACGGCGTTCAATTGATGCGTGAGTATTATTTGATGAACAGCGGGGAAATGGCGCTGCTTCAGAAAAACCTCGAGAAAACATTCGGCCGGCGCCTGTCGGAAGACGATATGGAAATCGAGTCCTGGCTTTTGGCGACTGCCGGCAAACGGGTTTCGGCCGCAGATTATTCTGCGAGCCTTGCCGCGTGGGACGCAGCCGCCGCGAAAATGGCAGAACTGCACGCGCGTTTTGATTTCTACATTACTCCCGCGACCGCGCACCCTGCCCCAGAAATCGGCGAATTGAGCCATTCTAAAGAATCACGTACGCGCTTATTGCAAGCACTCGATATGGCACGTGATACTACCGATCAGCAAGAACTGATCTATGCAATGTTCTTGCCAAGCCTTAGCTACACGCCGTTCACGCAGCTGGCGAACTTGACCGGCCAGCCGGCGATGTCTTTGCCGCTTCATGTGACCGAGGCGAATTTGCCGATCGGCGTCCAGGTAATGGCCCAAAAAGGGGAGGAGCATCGCTTGCTCCAGTTGGCGCGGCAAATCGAACAAAGCGATTTATGGATCGGCCAGCGCGGTAACCCATTCTTTCAATAAATCGAATCTATTATAGAAGGAAACACAAAAAGCCCTGGAAAAGGAATTCCTTTTCCAGGGCTTTCATTCGTTTTAAGAAGAAACGGCTTGCTGGGTCGCTTGGACCTTGTCGTCTTTTTCGTAATTGCGTTCCACACGGCGGATGTCCATGCGGATCAAGATGGACAAGACGAGCGCAACGGAGATCAATCCGATGAAGATATAGAAAACCGGTACATAGCTGTTTGTTGCGGAATAGACTTGTGAAACGATCGCCGGCCCGATGATGCCGCCAAGAGACCAGGTCGTCAGCAAATAGCCATGGATAGCACCAAGCTGTCTTGTGCCGAACATATCGCCGATAAACGCCGGCAAGTTCGAGAAGCCGCCGCCGTAGCAGCTGACAATAAGCAAGATAAACACTTGGAAAATGATGACGTTCGTGATGCCCGGAAGCATGACGAAAGCGATGATTTGAATGATGAAGAATAGCATGAACACGGTCGGGCGCCCGATGTAATCGGAGATTGCGGCCCAGCCGAGGCGACCGCCGCCGTTGAAGATCCCCATGATACCGACCAGTGTCGCGGCACCGGCTGCCGTCAAGCCGACCAATTCCTGTGCCATTGGAGAAGCGACCGAAATGATCATGATGCCGGCGCTGACGTTGATGAGCATCATCGTCCAGAGCATCCAGAAGCGGCGTGTTTTCACAGCTTCTCTAGCTGTCAGTTGCGCCAAGTCTTTTTTCATGACTTTTTTGCCGGAAGCAAGGTCCGCTTCCATTCCTTTAGGCATGAACCCTTCAGGCGGCGGTGCGATATAGGAAGCACCGAGTGAGATTAAGATGAAATAACTGATACCGAGAATATAGAAAGTCGTCGTCACGCCAACAGAAGCGATCAAACTTGCGGCAACCGGAGCGGTGATGAGTGCTCCGGCGCCAAAGCCCATGACGGCCATGCCAGTCGCGAGGCCGCGGCGGTCAGGGAACCATTTGACGAGTGTCGAGATTGGCGCGATATACCCGACGCCAAGCCCCATTCCGCTCATGAATCCGTATGTAAGCAGGAACAGCACGAGTGAATCGATTTGTGTTGCAAAGCCAGCGCCTGCTTGTCCGATACCGAACAAGAAAGCTGCTACCATAGCGGATTTTCGGGGGCCATTCTTTTCAACAAAGCCACCGAAGAACGCAGCGGAAATCCCGCCGAGTGCCATCATGATCGTGAAGGCGTAAGTGATTTCCGTTGGAGACCAGCCCATCGTTTCGCTGATGGGTTTTGTATAGACACTGTAGGCATAAGCCGCTCCGATCGACAATTGGATCGCGATGGCGGATAACGCGATCAGCCATCTGTTTTTGTTCATCTTCATAGTGAAATTCCTCCTTTGTGAGTGAAACTGTTCTTTCGAGAATACATGCTTTTCACTATTTCGACAAACTAATTTTCAGAATAGAAAAACTAATCTAATAAAAAACTGATATTGCTATTAATGAAGAGTGGGGGGTTATGCGTTTAAGAGGGTGAAAATCAGTCGTTTTTAATGAAAAAGGAATAAAACAAGCGTTTAAAAGTAAGCGTTTTCAGAAAAGGGCAAATTAGATTGGTAATATATACTCATTTTTCACTAAGAGAGAAAATTTCTAATGTAAAGGAGAAATTCTATGTTTAGGAGACATAAGAGGTGTCTGGAATTCAGTGTTCATGCGGTTTTGAGGCTTATCAGAAAAAGAATTTCAACTATTCTAAAATATTCTGTTTCAGCTATAGTTTTCTCTCTTTTAGCCGAATAAATGCTATTTCAGACAATATAATTATTTGGATATAAGAAAACCGGAATTCCTCGGTAGGTGAGGGGTTCCGGTTTCAGGAAACTGCTTCATCAATTCACTTTCATCTGGACGATATCGCGGATGTAAGCCATGACCCGTTCTTGTGCTTCTTCCGAGCTGTAGTCATTTCGATGGTTCAGGTAGTTTGAAAACATTCCTTGCCACACAAGGTTGGTCAGTTCATTCAATTCTTCAGCTTGCTGCTCATCAAGCACCCCAGATTCAACGATAAAGTGGATGGCATAACGGCCACGGTCCGTTAAGCTGCGCTTCTTCAAACCTGGCAACAGTTCATCGGGAACCGTCACCAAGTCCATCGGGTACAATTCGTAATAATGCGCCAGCATATTTTCAGGATGATCCCCAAGGTCCACCAAGAAAACGGCGTTGAAAATTTCCGGCATTGAAAAGGAGTAACGGCTGAAGCAATCCCACGCAGCGAGGTATTTCTCGATGGGATCGTCTGCTTTTTCCATTTCTGCAGTCACCGTTTCGATATAAGGGCGCATGAACTTCAAAGAAGCAAAGAACAGCAAATGGGATAAATCATCAAAATAATTATAGATGGTCGCGCTGTTATAACCTGCTTTGTCGGCCACTTTCCGAATCGTGACATGACGAAATCCTTCAGCTTGGATTAATTCCTCCGTTGCATCGATAAAATAAGTCCACATTCTCCGTTTTTTTAAATTTCGTTTCTCCATATCCAACTCCACCATTTCTGTTTTATGCAACTTGCCTAAACGACTGTTGATTTCTTTTATACTACCATGCTAACCTAAACATAGTAAAAAAAGTAATCATGATTATAAATTAATCTTGATTAACAATTCAAGGGGGAATTGGATGAATAAAGTGAAAATCGATCCTGTGGTGTTTTGGTCTTCGTTGGGAGTCATCGTCGTCGCGACTTTGGCTTTGGTCATTTTTAGGGATACGGCAGAACCTGTACTAAATAAGATGTTGACTGGCATCACTTACAATTTGGACTGGGCGTTTCAATTTCTGACATTCGGCTTGTTTATCCTTCTGATGTATTTGGTGTTCAGCAAATATGGGAAAGTTCGCTTGGGTGACGAACCGCCTGAGTTTTCGACCTTTAGTTGGGGAGCTATGTTGTTTTGTGCGGGGATGGGCACAAGCATTATGTTCTGGTCGATGATGGAACCAATGTATTACTATATGGGGCCGCCGTTTGGCTATGAGCCGAATAGCAACCAGGCAGCGGAATGGGCCGTTACTTACGGCTTGTTCCACTGGGGCATTTCGGCTTGGTCGTTGTATGCTTTGCCGACAGTGACCATTGCTTATTCGTTTTTCGTTAAGAAGAATCATTCATTGAAAATCAGTTCGGCGTGCCGCGGTATTTTAGGCAAACATGCAGACGGCTGGCTTGGCAAAATCATTGATATCCTCGTGATTTGGAGTTTGGTTGGAGGGCTCGGAACCTCATTGGGCCTTGGTGTACCGATGGTGTCCGCAGTTATCGGTGAAATTTTCGGCGTTGCCCAATCGCTCACCTTGAGCATCATCATCATCGCGGTTTGGGTCGTCATTTACAGTGCCAGTGCGTACGTAGGGCTTTATAAAGGTATACGCAAGCTCAGTGACTGGAATGTTTATTTAGCGCTTGGCTTGGCGGTATTTGTCTTATTAGCAGGGCCGACTTTGTTTATCTTATCGAACTTTACGAATAGTTTCGGGCTGATGCTGCAAAATTTCGCTTTCATGAGCTTCTCGACAGACCCGATCAATCAAGGTGGATTTCCACAAAGCTGGACGGTCTTCTATTGGGCATGGTTTGCGGCAACAGCGCCGTTCATCGGATTGTTCGTCGCTCGGATTTCACGCGGCCGCACCATCCGTGAATTGATTACCCATATTCTCTTATGGGGCTCAGTCGGCAGTTGGTTATATTTCGGCATATTTGGTGGCTATAGCTTGAATTTACAATTGAGCGGAGCACTTGATGTCTTAGGCGTGATGAATGAAAGTGGTGACCCAGCAGCAATCGTTGAGATTTTGAAGAGCTTGCCGCTGAGCTTTCTGGTGCTACCGTTCTTTGCCGTTCTCGGCTTCATTTTCTTGGCGACATCATTGGATTCAGCAACTTATATCCTCGCATCCATCACGACGAAAGAATTATCTGCAGGACAGGAACCGGCACGCTGGAACCGTATGCTTTGGGGAATGGTGCTGGCGGCGCTTGCCATTTCGTTATTATTGATCGGCGGATTGAACGTCATTCAAACCTCTTCGGTCATTGTCTCGGTACCGGTTATCTTGCTGTATGGCTTACTGACGGCTTCATTGTTGAAATGGCTGAAAGAAGATTATCATGAACAGATAGGTAAAGGAGCGGAAAAATAATGGTCTTTAACGTAAGGGAAAGCACACGAAAAGTGAAAGAAGAATTTCCGTATGAAGTGGAAGTGACGGATCACTTGTGGATTCCGATGTCTGATGGTGTTAGGCTGTCTGCGAAAGTTTGGATGCCAAAAACAGCGATCGGACTTAAGGTGCCCGCAGTGCTTGAATACTTACCGTATCGGAAAAACGAATTCACTGCCTTGCGCGATTCATTGCGGCATCCGTATTTTGCCGGGCATGGCTATGCAAGCATCCGGGTGGATATGCGTGGCTGCGGAGATTCGGAAGGCATCATGTACGATGAATACGCCACGCAAGAACAGGACGACGCGCTGGAAATCTTAGATTGGATCTCAGCACAAGACTGGTCAAATGGAGCGGTCGGGATGATCGGGAAATCTTGGGGAGGATTTAACGGCCTTCAAGTGGCCGCTCGTCAGCATCCGGCATTAAAGGCCGTCATCACCTTATGCTCGACCGATGACCGCTATGCAGATGATGTCCATTATAAGGGAGGCGCAGTGCTCGCTTCGGATATGTTGTGGTGGGCTTCGACGATGCTTGCTTACAATGCGCGCCCTGCAGACCCTGAACATGTCGGGGAAGACTGGCGGGAAAAATGGCTGGAACGTCTGGAGAAGACGCCGCCTTTTATAGAAGAATGGATGCGCCACCAGCGGCGTGATGCGTATTGGAAGCATGGCTCGATTTGTGAGAATTACGAGGATGTGCAAATTCCAGTTTATGCAGTTGGAGGATGGGCGGACGGTTACACGAATGCAATTTTTCGCATGATGAAAAACTTGAAAGGTCCGAAAAAAGCATTAATCGGCCCGTGGGCCCATGAATACCCGGAAGTCGCTGTGCCAGGACCGCAAATCGGATTTCTTCAGGAATGTCTTCGTTGGTGGGACCAGTGGTTGAAAGAGGAAGAAACGGGCATTATGGAAGAAGCCCCGATCCGCCTGTGGATGCAGGATGCAGTGCCGCCGAAAACGGATTATGATGTGCGGCCGGGAGAATGGGTGGAAGAGCAAGCATGGCCGACCCCTAACACAGAAGATCAAAACTTTTATTTGGGAGATCTCGATTTGGCTGAAGCACCGGCTGAAGGTGAAGAGTGGCTGAAAAAACACCAGCATCATGGTTTATATGCGGGAGTCTTTTGCCCGTTCGGACAAGAAGGAGATATGCCATCTGACCAAGGCATCGAAAATGGCTTGTCCAATACTTTCACCAGCGCGGAGCTGGAAAAAGACTTGCCGATACTTGGGTTTCCAATCATGACAGTGAAGCTGAAGAGCGATCAGACACGCGGCAATTTGGCGGTACGCTTGAGCGAACTTTCACCATTTGGCACTTCCAAGCTGATCAGCTGGGGGCAATTGAACCTGACGCATCGAAACAGCCATGAATTTCCGGAAGACGTACCGACTGGAGAAGCTTTTACAGCTACCATTGAACTGGATGCAATCGGCTATAAAGTGCCAAAAGGCCATCGTCTGCAAGTATCGATTTCACCAAATTATTGGCCACACGCTTGGCCTTCGGCAGAAGAAGCAAATGTCTTGTTAATCAAAGACGCAGAGACAAAACTAACGCTTCCGGTTTACCAAAAGGAGATTCCTTCAAGAGAACATTCTCCTTTCAAGCAGCCGGAGACAGCCGCGGTGCTGGACCGTGAAGTGCTGCGCGAAGCTGGGCGCACCCGTGCCATCCGGCATGATACCGTCACCAATGAATGGCTGCTTGAAGATTTCTCGGACGAAGGATGCCGTCGATTGCCGTCGAACGGCTTGGAATACGGCAGCACCAACCGCAATATCTATCGGATTGCGGAAGGAGATCCGTTGTCCGCAAAAGTGGTTTGCGACTGGACCTTGACACTTGGCCGAGGGGAATGGCAGACCCGTTTAGAATCCACCAGCACGATGTGGGCTGATGAAAAGAAATTCTATGTGACGAGTGAGTTGGCCGCATTTGACGGTGACGAAAAAGTGTATGATACCTGCCGTGAATTTGAAACGGAGCGGGATTTCAATTAAACCCAAAAAGAGGCAGCCCTAGGGCTGCCTCTTTTTGGGTTTTTGATTGTTATTGCCTTCTCGGCAACAGTTATTGAATGTTCTCTTTCCATATCTCCAATTCAGGATTGCTCAATTGCTTCAATACATCATCCCGCCCTTGGTAAATATGTTCTTGCATGGCAATTTTCGCGCGTTCCGGTTCTTGATTTTCGATGGCCTTCCAAATGGTGTTATGAACGTCCAATGAGCGCATCAATTGGTTTTCGTTGTACCAATAGAAGGAGCGGAAAATGAGTGGCACTACTACTACTTTAGATATAAGCGACATCAAATACTCGTTTTTGGTAGCTTTGTAAATCTCTTCGTGAAATGCCTGGTTCGCTTGCTGCAAGCTGCGGATCGAGTAAATATCCTCACGGTCCAAATCGTTGATTGCTTTTTCGTAGGCTAAATTTTTATTGTGAATTTTTTCGAGATCGTCTTCTGTCCGATAAAGGGCGGCTTCGCTCGTGCCATGGCTTTCCAGTAGCGCCCGCACATTGTAGATTTGGCGAATGTCTTGAATGGTGAATTCACGGACTGTATAGCCCCGCCGTTGGAATGGGGTGATGAGACCGTCTGATTCAAGCTGTTTAATCGCTTCTCTTACCGGCGTCCTGCTGACTTGCAGGCGTTCGGCCAATGCCTCTTCCGTCAAGCGTTTGCCAGGCGGTAATTTGCCGATGATGATTTCATTTTTAATCATTTCGTATGCGTTCATGTCCAACACCTCTTATTTTATTGTATACAAAACTAGTTTTAGAGACAAATATCCATAGCAATTTAAAAAATCCCCTTTGATTTTGAAGCGTTATAACAAGGCGTTGAGTTTTATTTAAAAAAGAGTGTTGACCTTATTGTATACAATATGTTATTTTTTTATCAATTGCTAATTATCCAAAAATTTATCCGTGTTGATAAAATCACGCCGTATCAGCGCCTTTAATTCCATTGGGCAATGTGTTGCCTGCTTCAGAATAGGGAGAAACGGACAAATTGGATACAATGCAAAAAATAAATGGGGGTGCCACATATGACAAACCTACAAGAAGCAATCGATATCCAAGGCGAACCACAACGAGAAGACAGGCTGCCGCTGCAGGGAGTTCGCGTCCTGGAATTAGGCACCTTGCTTGCCGGTCCATTTACGGGGAGGATGCTCGGAGATTTTGGAGCAGAGATCATTAAAATCGAAGCACCTGATAAAGCGGATCCGCTGCGTGAATGGGGGCAGCAAAAAGATGGAGAAGGCTTGTGGTGGCCGATCCAGTCGCGCAATAAAAAATCAGTGACCTTGAACTTGCGGACGGTGGAAGGACAGGAGATTTTTAAAGAGTTGGTCAAAAATGCCGACATCATCATTGAGAATTTCCGCCCCGGAACCATGGAGAAATGGAACCTTTCCTACGAGCAATTAGCTGAAATCAATCCGGGTATCATCATGACGAGAACGTCTGGATATGGCCAAACCGGCCCTTATAAAGAAAGAGCTGGATTCGGCAGTGTTGGCGAAGCGATGGGCGGCATCCGAAACGTTACGGGCTTTCCCGATCGTGCACCTTCGCGCATCGGAATTTCTATTGGAGACACGCTGGCCGCGCTATTTGCCACCATCGGAACACTGACGGCACTTCATGAGCGCCATCATTCCGGAAAAGGGCAGGTGGTCGATACGGCCATTTACGAATCGGTCTTTTCAGTCATGGAAAGCACCATTCCGGATTATTTGCTGGCAGGCTATGTGCGCGAACGGATGGGCAATATTCTGCCAGGTGTCGCGCCATCGAATATTTATAAAACAAAAGACGATACGTACATCGTCATCGGCGCCAACGCAAACGGAGTCTTTAAGCGTCTATGCGAAGCGATGGGCGAGCCGGAGCTGTTCGACAACCCGAAGTACAACACCCATCATGCCAGAAGCGAGAACATGACAGAATTGGATGAACTTATCGAAGCCTGGACGAAGCAGCAAGATACGCAAGTGGCGCTCGAAATTTTAGCGGAAAAAGGCGTACCCTCCGGATTGATCTACACCGCCAAAGACATTGTCGAAGACCCCCATTATCAAGCACGCGAAATGATCATCAAGCGGGAACATCCGACACTCGGCGAATTCCCGATGCCTGGAGTCGTCCCGAAATTGAGCCGGACGCCAGGTGAAGTGAAGCACGTTGGAGCGGAGCGGGCAGGAAAAGACAATGCACTCATTTACGGAAAAATCTTGGAATATGGCGAAGAAAAACTGAAAGAGCTGGAGGAGCGCGAAATCATTTAAGGAGTGATGGGTTTTGGGAAAGACATTATATGAAAAAATTTGGGACCGGCATGTAGTGGCCCAACAGCCAGAGCAGCCGGATATTCTCTACATCGATCTGCATCTAGTGCACGAAGTAACTTCCCCGCAAGCATTCGACGGCTTAAGGCAAGCAGGCAGGAACGTGCGCAGGCCAGACAGGACTTTGGCGACTATGGACCATAGCATACCGACCCTTAACCGCGACCAGCCTTTTGAAGATGAAATTGCGCAAAAGCAGGTAGAGGCGTTGCGTAAAAACTGCGAAGACTTTGGCATCAAACTTTTCGATCTTTTCCATAAACAGCAAGGCATCGTCCATATTATTGCGCCCGAACTCGGATTGACGCAGCCAGGACAGACGATTGTCTGTGGAGACAGCCATACAGCGACGCACGGGGCATTTGGCACATTGGCATTTGGCATCGGCACGAGCGAAGTTGAACATGTGCTGGCCACGCAAACTTTGAAGCAAAGTAAATCCAAAACGATGGCGATTGAATTCCAAGGGCAATTGCCGACCGGTACTTCGGCGAAAGACTTAATCTTGGCGTTGATCGGGCGATACGGGCATGATTTTGCAACCGGTTACACAATCGAATATCGCGGCGAAGCCATCCGTAAGCTATCGATGGAAGAGCGGATGACCGTCTGCAATATGTCGATTGAAATCGGCGCAAGGGCAGGTATGATCGCGCCGGATGAAACGACATTCGCTTATTTGTTAGGTAAATCCTATGTTCCGGAAGGTAAGCGGTGGGAGCAAGCACAAGCAGAATGGAAAAAATTGTACAGCGATGAAGACGCGGTATTCGATAAAGTGGTGGAATTTGATTGCGGCAAAGTAGAACCCCAAGTGACATGGGGAACCAACCCCGGCATGGTCGTTTCAGTGAATGGCCAAGTGCCAGCGCTGGAAGAGCTTTCTTTAGAGCAGCGAAAAATCGCGGAAAGCGCTTTGGCTTATATGGGGCTGGAACCGGGAGTAAGGATGAAAGATATCGAAATCGATACGGTCTTTATCGGCTCGTGCACCAATGGCCGCATTGAAGATTTGCGGGAAGCGGCGGCTGTCGTGAATGGCTACCACATAAAACAAGGGATTCGGGCACTAGTCGTTCCAGGTTCCCAAGCAGTCAAAGCACAAGCTGAAACCGAGAACTTGGATCGCATCTTTAAAGATGCTGGATTCGAATGGCGGGATGCGGGATGCTCCATGTGCCTCGGCATGAATCCAGACATCGCTAAGCCTGGAGACCGGGTGGCTTCCACTTCTAACCGGAATTTTGAAGGCCGGCAAGGACGCCAGTCAAGAAGCCATTTGGTCAGCCCAGCTATGGCTGCGGCCGCGGCAATTACCGGCCGCTTTACCGATGTCCGGGACTGGCCGCTTAGAACCGGGGAAGGGGTGACAGGATGAAAGCGCTGAAAACTCATACGGGTACATTGATGCCGCTGGACCGTGCCAATATTGATACAGATGCCATCATCCCAAAGCAATTTTTGAAACGTATCGAAAAAAGCGGCTACGGGCAATTTCTCTTTTTCGATTGGCGTTTCAATGAAGATGGCACGGAAAATGAAGAGTTTATTCTAAATTGCGAACCCTACCGCAACGCGACAGTTTTGCTGACGCGGGATAATTTCGGCTGCGGCTCGTCGCGCGAGCATGCGCCCTGGGCAATTGAAGACTATGGATTCCGTGTTATTTTGGCTTCTTCTTTCGCGGATATCTTCTATAATAACTGCTTCAAGAATGGTATCTTGCCAATCCAATTGCCTAAAGAACAGATAGAAGAACTGTTTAGCAAAGTTGCGGCACAACCCGAATATGCCTTGACGGTGGATTTGGAGTCGCAGGAAATTCGAGATTCCAACGGCATGACAAAGCATTTTAAAGTAGATGACTACCGAAAGCATATGTTGCTTGAAGGGATGGACGAAATTTCCGCAACGATCCGGCATGAGGAGCAAATCGATGCATTCGAGCAACAACACCGGCTTTACTATAGCCTGCAATAAGGGTGAAGGTTCAAAATACAGCATTTAAAAGGAGCTTCGGATATGGAGAAAAAACAAATTAAAGAGCCGATTCGAAAAAAATGGATTTGGATCGCTTTATTGTTGATTGTGATCGGAAACGTCCCTTGGTATTTGCCGGTTGGCTCCTATGAACCCTTGATTTTCGGTGTTCCTTATTGGGCTTTGATCATTTTGGCGTTTTCGCTGATTTTATGCGGATTTTTAAGCTGGGTGACGCTGAAAGAATGGGATATTGTGGAAGATGAAGAAGAAGCGGAGAAGAGGGGGAGAGTAAATGAGTGATTTGGTGTTTGCAGGCCTAGATGGCGTATTGATTCTGTCAGCTTATGCAATCGTCATGCTATTGATCGGCTATTTCTCAGGCCGTGGAGACAAAACGCTCCATGACAGCTTGAGCAATTATTATCTGGCAGGGAAAAACTTAGGGATTGTGGCGCTGTTCTTCACGCTTTATGCCACTCAGTACAGCGGGAATACCATTATCGGCTATGCTCCGACCGCTTACCGCACCGGTTTTTCCTGGCTGCAGTCGATTTCCTTCATGACCATCATTATCGGGGTCTATTTGCTCTTTGCTCCCCGCATGTATGTCGTATCGAAGAAAATGAATTTCATTACACCGGCTGACTGGATTGCGCATCGCTTCAAATCAAAATCGGTGACGATCCTGGCTGTCGTACTCATGCTTTGGGGCCTTGGAAACTACCTGCTTGAACAGTTGGTGGCGATTGGCCATGCGGCATCAAGTTTGACGGGAGGAACGATTCCGTATCAAGTGGCAGTGATCGCATTTGTGCTGGTCATGTTGATCTACGAATGGTTGGGCGGAATGAAAGCGGTTGCCTTTACTGACGTTATGCAAGGCTTGGTTTTGATGGTCGGGATTGTCATTTTCCTGGTCGGGGCAGTCTATCTTGTGGGGGGCGATATCTCTTCTGCAACGCAGTACATCGCCACGAATGAACCCGCGAAACTTGGGGTTCCGGATATGATGACTTCGATAAACTGGTTCAGTATGCTGCTGTTGGTCGGGCTCGGGGCGGCGATTTATCCTCACGCCGTGCAGCGGATCTTCGCAGCAGACAGCGAACGCACATTGAAACGCTCGTTCTCGCGTATGGCATGGATGCCGCCGATTACGACAGGCTTGGTGTTTGTCATCGGGATTTTGGGCATCGCGCTCATTCCGAACTTGGATACAACCGGTTCTGAACAATTGGTCGGATTGATGGCGAATGAAATTGCCGGCATCAACGGATTCTTTTACTGGGTCATGATCATTTTCTTTGGGGCGATCGTAGCTGCGATTGTCTCCACGGCTGACTCTGTGTTATTGAGTTTCTCGTCCATCGTTTCCAATGACATCTATGGCCGCTTCATCAACCCAAAAGCTCCTGAGAAGAAAAAAGTGATGGTCGGGAAAGTGACCGGCGTCGTGGCGGTTGGCTTGCTATTGTGGATCGCTTGGAATCCGCCCGCAACGCTTTATGAGATTTTCGTGCTGAAATTTGAATTGCTCGTCCAGGTATTCCCGGCATTTGTCTTGGGACTTTACTGGAAGCGCATGGCGGCACAGCCTGTATTCTGGGGCATGTTGGCCGGAGCGATCATTGCAGGCGTATTGACATGGACTGGCTACAAGACAGTGTTTGGCATCCACGGCGGCGTCATTGGACTCGCTGCTAACTTCTTTATCGCTGTTGTCGGTTCGTACCTTGTACCGCTGACGGTCGAAAAAGAAGCGGAACTCAAAAAAATCGATTTGGCATAAACGCTTTTGCTTTATGCTGAACAAGAATGTGGCGATCAAATGGACAACTCTACACTTGTGAAACCATTCAAATCAATCAATCCCTGGCACATGCTCGGGTGGCTGCTTGTTGCCCAGGTGATGGTCGCATTCATCGGCCGGAGCCTGGCGCCGCTCGGAGTATTGATCGGGCAAGATCTGGCACTGACGAAGGCTCAGATCGGCATGCTGCCGGCTGCCTTGTTCCTCGGCCAATCCATTGCATCCATCCCCGCAGGATTTATCGTCGACCGCATCGGTTCCAAACGCTTATTGCTGTATTTGTCTTTCGGCCTCGGCGGTGCTTTTATGCTAATGGCTATCAGCAGTAATTACTTTTTCGTGCTGTTGATGGTGGCCATCGGTGGAGTGGGCTATGGCACAATGCATCCGACATCCAATAAAGGGATTTTGCACTGGTTCCAACAAAAGCGCGGAACGGCAATGGGCATCAAGCAAATGGGTGTTACATTGGGGTCGGCTCTTTCGGCCCTTTTGTTATTGCCGCTGGCAGCGGTTTGGGGTTGGCGCCTGGCATTACTGGCAGCATGCGGTTTATTGATGGTGACAGGCGTGCTTGCTTACCGCTTTTACCGGGATCCGCCCTCAGCGGAGCCTCATGAGCCAGAAAGGAAAATCAGCTGGTCCTATTTAAAGGAATCGATTGGGGCAATGTTCCGCCATAAACCGCTCGTTCTTCTCAGTATTGCCGCTATGGGCTTGAGCGGGAGCCAATTGATCTTGAATACGTATATCGTCTTATTTGCTTATGAACAGCTAGGGCTCAGCCTTTTGCTGGCCGGCATGCTGCTGGTCATTTCAGAAGTCAGCGGTTCCTTCGGCAGAGTGGCCTGGGGGATTATCAGCGATACTATTTTTAAAGGACAGCGTTTGATTGTGCTTGTTTATATTGCGGCACTCTCAATCGGTATCGCCTTGATTGTCACGCGGCTTCCTGCAGGGAGTTCGTTTTGGGCAATTGCTTCGGTTGTCGCAGTTTTCGGGTTTTGTATTTCAGGGTTCAACGGAATTTGGATGAATGCGGCTACGGAACTTGTACCGTTCAAGCAAGCCGGAATCGCAAGCGGCTTCACTTTGATGGTCGGCTCTTGGGGCGTAATCATCGGCCCTCCGCTATTCGGCTATATCGTCGATCTTTCAGGGAATTTCAATTATGGCTGGTTCTTTCTATCTTTCGTTTTACTTTTCGTTATTGTCCTGCTTTTATGGGCGAAACGATTAGCATATAAAGAAAGCGAGTCTCACAAGGGAGTGTAAAATGATGAATATTGATTTGCGCAGCATCGACACAAAACAAGCGTATAAATTGATGACAGGGTCGATCGTGCCCCGGCCAATCGCTTGGGTCTCTACTATAGATGAAGACGGCAACCGCAATTTAGCGCCTTTCAGCTTTTTTACAGTTGCCTCGCGAAACCCGGCTACATTATGCATTTCAGTCGGTCCCGGTGTCGGCGACAGGGAAGGAACGACCAAGGATACGTTGTCGAATATCCGAAGCACCAAGCAATTCGTCATCAATATCGTGAATTCTCCACTTGGCGACGAGATGCACATCAGCTCGGGTAATTTGCCTGTTGAAGTGGATGAGTTTGAAGCTGCAGGGCTAACACCGGTTGAGAGCATTAATGTGCAAGCGCCGCGAGTAGGTGAAGCACCGATTTCTTTTGAGTTGGAGCTGGATCAAATCATCGAACTTGGCAGCGATCATCTGATTTTGGGAAGAGTCGTTCAATACCATATCCAGGATGAATATTATCTTGGCAATTATAAAGTAGACCTTGAAAAGCTCAAGCCGCTGGGCAGGCTGGCAGGAAATTATTGTGAAGTCGATAATTTGTTCACTTTGCCCAGAGTAAAAGTGGAAGAAGGGATCAAATGATGGACGAAAGAGTGATCATGACCGATGTCACGGGCAGAGATGGATTTCAAATGGAAAAGGACTGGATCGATACCGAAGATAAAATCCGAGTCATTAACCAAATTATCGCAGCAGGGATTCCGCGCATCGAAGCGACTTCGTTTGTTTCACCGAAAGCCGTTCCGCAAATGCGCGATGCACGTGAAGTAATTGACGGAATCCAACGTGAAAACGTGGAAGTGATTGCACTCGTCCCCAATGTCAAAGGTGCTGAGCTGGCACTGGAAGCAGGCGTGGATGAAGTGAATTACGTGCTGTCCATCAGCGAGACGCACAACCAGAAAAATGTCAGGAAAACGGTCGGTGAATCGATCGAAGGGGTTAAAGACATCCAGAAGCTAATGGATTCTTCAAAGATTACGGTGAGTCTAGCCACAGCATTTGGATGCCCGTTCGAGGGGTTGTATGAAGTCGACAAAATCCTTGGCAATATCGAAACTTTGACAGCGGCCGGCCTCAGCCGATTCACCATTGCCGATACAACCGGCATGGCGAATCCGGTACAGATGACGGAATTTATCTCGACGATTAAGAAACAATATCCGCAACATTATTTCGGGCTGCATCTCCATAACACAAGGGGGATGGGCTTGGCGAATATCTATGCGGCATACCAGTCGGGGATGCGCCATTTCGATGCAGCTTTGGGCGGCATCGGGGGCTGCCCGTTTGCTCCTGGTGCGAGTGGCAATGTCTCTTTAGAAGACGTCGTTCACATGTTCGAGTTCATGGACGTGCCGGTTGAGGGCAAACTGCCGCAATTGCTTGATGCAGCACTCGATATGGAGAAATTGCTCGGCAGAACGCTCCCGGGGCAAGTCATGAAATCGGGACAAGCCGATAAAACGCATATTGCATAAGAAAATGGCAAGAGGCATGCAGCCTCTTGCCATTTTTTCTATAGAACGCGCAGGCATCATTTGTCTGCTAACCGCTTTTTCGTATGCACTGATACTTTTTCGTCGAGAACATAAGAATCGAGAAAGTCCAAGAACAGCTGGGCAGCTTGTGTATGGAAGCTTGCCCGGTGGGTGATGTAATGGAAACGGCTCTTGTTCGGGAAATCAGCCAGCGCAACGGCGCCGATCGACCCGGTTTTTGTTTCGCTTTTGACAGTGGACTCCGATAGATAGGAAATGCCGAGGCCGAGCGCCACCGATTCCTTAATCGTTTGGGAGCTGCCGAAGCTCATCACTTTCTTCGGCGCAATGCCAAGCTGTGCGAACAGCTTGTCGGTCACATCGCGCGTGCCGGAACCCGGTTCGCGGATGATCCAGGTTTCTGCTTCAAGCAAACGGCGGTCGACTTGGGAGTGGCGAATGATCGGATGGTTGGGGCGTGCAACGATGACCATTTCTTCTTCTGTGAACAGTTTCGTGTCGACATCACTGCCGCTCGCTTCTCCTTCGACAATAAAACCGATATCGAGCTCCTGCTTGTGGATTTGCTCGATAATAGTTTTCGAATTGTGAATGGTGATGTTCGGCGTGATGTTTGGATGGCGCTTGCTGAAGGCGTAGATGATGCCTGGCAAAAAGTATTCGCCGAATGTATAGGCTGCACCGATCGACAAGGGCATGGCCGTAGACGGTTCGAGTTCCGTAAGCGCCAGCTTTAATTGATCGTATTTCAAGAGAATTTCTTTGGACTGGGCGTACATCACTTGCCCAGCTTCCGTTAATTGGACATATTTATTACTGCGCTCGAACAGCCGGACGCCTACTTTATTTTCCAAGGATTTGATGCTTAAGGAAATGGCGGAAGGCGTCATATGTAATAGCTCGGCTGCGCGTGTGAAGCTTTTTTGTTCAGCGGTTGTGACGAAAATTTCCAGTTTGTGATCCATACATCCACCTCGATGAGTTTTTTTCATTATACTATTAAATATATTTAATTTTACTTATTTGAATAGCTCCCGTAAAATTTGAATAATATGAAAAGTTCATTCTGCTCAAGAAGATACCATAACTTGAGTAATACATATTAGGAGGAATCATAATGGATTATACGAATCACCCTTTCCCAGGGAAACGCCATACTGTCTTTGGCAAAAAAGGCATGGTCGCCACATCGCAGCCGCTTGCCGCACAGACGGGGCTTGAGATTTTGAAAAAAGGCGGCAACGCGATTGACGCCGCGATTGCGACCGCTGCGACCTTGACCGTCGTTGAACCGACTTCCAATGGCATCGGTGGCGATGCGTTCGCGCTCGTATGGGTCAAAGGCGAACTGCACGGGCTGAATGCTTCCGGGCCTTCCCCTCAAGAACTGACGATTGATGCGGTGAAAGCGAAAGGACATGACAAGATGCCGACGCACGGGTTGGTGCCGATTACGGTGCCAGGCGTCCCTTCTGCTTGGGCAGAGCTGTCGAAGCGTTTCGGCAAATTGTCGCTTGCCGAAACATTGGAGCCGGCAATCCGCTACGCGGAAGAAGGCTATCCATTAACGCCGATTCTCGGCAAGTACTGGAAAAAAGCGTATGAGACCTTCAAAAAGAATTTCACCACTAAGGAATTTGAAGCGTGGTTCGAAACTTTCGCACCGGACGGCCGTGCGCCGGAAATCGGCGAAATGTGGAAATCACCAGGACACGCCGACACGCTCCGTAAAATCGGCGAAAGCGATGCAAAAGCCTTTTACGAAGGGGAGCTGGCAGAGAAAATCGACAGCTTCATGACTGAACATGGTGGCTTCCTGAAAAAAGAAGATTTAGCCGCATACAAAGCTGAATGGGTCAAGCCAATCTCAACGAGCTATAAAGGGCACGAAGTATGGGAAATCCCGCCGAATGGCCAAGGCATGGTCGCGCAAATGGCGCTCAATATCTTTAAGCAGCTGGACGCACCCGTTTGGCAACAAGCCAACACGCTGCATCAGCAAATTGAATCGATGAAACTGGCTTATACAGATGGCCAGGCATTCATTACCGAACAAATGGATATGCCGGTGACGGCTGAACATTTATTATCAGACGATTATGCAGCGAGCCGTGCGAAAGAAATCGGCGCAGAAGCAATCGACCCGGTCGCGTACGAGCTGCCAAGAGGCGGTACGGTTTATCTCGCAGCGGCCGACGAAGAAGGCAATATGATTTCATATATTCAAAGCAATTATATGGGCTTCGGTTCAGGCATCGTCATTCCGGGAACAGGCATCGGCTTGCAAAACCGCGGCGCGGATTTCTCGCTCGATGACAGCCACCCGAATGCCTTGAAACCCGGCAAGCGGACATTCCATACGATCATTCCCGGATTTTTGACGAAAGCGGGAGAAGCGGTCGGGCCGTTCGGCGTCATGGGCGGCTATATGCAGCCACAGGGTCATTTCCAAGTGGTCGTAAATACGCTCGATTACCTGTTGAATCCGCAAGCGGCACTCGATATGCCGCGCTGGCAATGGATGGGCGGCAAAAAAGTCACTGTAGAAGCTGAGTTCCCGAACTATTTGGCACAGGAATTGCAGCGTAAGGGACATCAAGTGGAAGTGATGGCAGATCCGGGTAGCTTCGGACGCGGCCAGATCATCTGGCGCAATCCCGAAACAGGCGTGCTTGCAGGAGGCACGGAATCCCGGACGGACGGAGCGATTGCTGTTTGGTAAAAGAACAAGGCGTCAAATCGATCGATCTCACCATGGCCTTTTTTCGGGCGGGCATGCTCGGATTCGGCGGCGGCCCGGCAGTCATCCCGATCATGCAACGTGATGTCGTGGAGCGCTACGGCTGGATGACGGACGAGGAATACGGCGACACGATCGCCTTATCGAATACGATGCCAGGGCCTTTGGCGACCAAGCTTGCAGGCTATATCGGTTACCGTGTGGCGGGGCTTCGCGGCTGCTTGATTGCGCTCGCCGCTTCTGTTATACCGACCGTCGTCTTGATGATCCTGCTGCTCGGCATCCTGCAAAACTATAAAGACGTGCCGTGGGTTGCGAATATGTCGAATGCGGTCGTTCCGGTCGTAGCTGTCATGCTCGGTGTCCTGACCTGGAATTTCGTCCAGCAATCCGAGAAGGCGCTTGGCTGGAGTAAAGCTATTTTATTGATCGTTGTCTCCGTCATTTTGCTCGAAGTGATCGGCATCCATCCGGCATTTCTCATCGCCGCCCTCATTCTTTTGGTCCTCGTGCCATTCATTAAAAGGACGGTGAAGAGAACATGATTTACTGGCAGATTTTCCTGGCGTTTTTCATTCCCGGCATCGTCGGTTATGGCGGCGGGCCGGCATCGATCCCGCTTGTCGAAAAGGAAGTGGTCGACCGCTATGGCTGGATGGATACCCAGGAGTTCAGTGAAGTGCTGGCGCTCGGCAACTCCTTGCCCGGCCCAATCGCGACAAAAATGGCAGGTTATGTCGGCTATGCCGAAGGAGGGGTGCTCGGAGCGGTCGTCGGCCTGTTTGGCGCTGTTGCCCCTTCACTGATTTTGATGATTGCGCTGATGGCGATTCTCTTTAAATACAAAGATTCACGTGAAGTGAAAAACATATCCAAAGTCGTCAAGCCGGTCATCGCCGTATTAATCGGCGTCATGACGCTCGACTTCATCTTGACCTCAGAAGCGTCACTCGGCGGCATCCAGACCGCGATCTTGATGGTGGCAAGCTACCTGATGCTCGAGAAATGGAAACTGCATCCCGCATTGGTCATCGGGTTAGCGCTGCTTTACGGTGCTGTAACCGGAATTTTCATAGCTTAAAACAAGGCATCCTGACTTCAGGGTGCCTGTTCTGCGGTTGCGGACAAAATATGGTAAAATCACAGGAAAGTCATACCTTTCAAGGAGGCTAGCGATGGCTATCATCAAAGAATCGACAGATCGGACGAACGTGTCGGGCCAGCCCGAAGCGTTTATCCGCAACCATCAATATAATTTTATTAAAGAACAGGCCCTAGCGCTTGTGACGGCGCATGCCACAGCGAATGATACAGAAGTGTTGAGTGTTCTGCGCCATTTAAGCCATGAGAAAGTATTCGCTATGTTCCCGGCGTTAACGGAAGAGCAGAAGAATGTGTTGCGTCCGCTAACGATGGTGAAAGACACTGACGCTGCGGAAGAGTTTTTGTCGGGACTGCGCCCTTACTTGATTCCCTTTCCTACCGTCAATCTGGATAATTTGAAACGCTTGTTTCCAAAAGCGAAAAGGCTGAAAGGGCCGAATCTTGCAGCGATGGATTTCCACGCCTTGTCGTATTTGTCTTGGCAGGAAAACACCAACCGCTTTCTGGTGGCTGAACGCAACGGGCGCCTGCAAACCGTGAGCGGCCAGTTCGGCGCGAGCCGCAAGCAGGGCGTCTGTATGATTTGCCATAAACACAGTTCGGTCGGCTTATTCATGGCCAAGACCAAAGGCGCGAACATCGACAGCTACGTCAAGCACGGGCAGTACATCTGTGCAGATGAAACGTCGTGCAACGCCCGCATGACGACCGTTGACCGCCTTGAGAAATTTTTAGATCGGCTGGAACGGTAAATGGCAGAGGGCATGGATTGGGTATGGCTAATCGGATTGTCACTAGGGGCTGTTGGGGCGGTGTATTTATTGCTGAGCCAGCAAATCCAGGCAATGGAGGTGCGCATGAAGCATATGTCAAAACGCATTGAACAATTGGAAGCGGAAGTGACGTTGGAAGAACCTGCGATCAATGACGAGCTGCGGCGCTTGATCGCTGAAGGGCAGGAAATCCGCGCTATCAAAGCAGCGCGTGTCGCATTCGGCTATTCGCTCCTTGAAGCGAAACAATATATCGATGGATTAAAAGAGAATGATTGAAACTAACAGGCTTTCCTTTAGAAGGAAGGCCTGTTTTTCTATCTTTCGGCAGGGTTTTGGCCGGAAGAAACCGAAATAAAGGGAAAGGAAAGGGGGAGGTGTGATGCGCCTCGCGACAATCCAGTGGAACGGCACAGAAGAAGCGGCATTGGTCATGGAGGATGGCTTTTTGCCGCTGCGCAAACTCAACGAACATACGGCAGAGAATTGGCCGACTGATTTGTTTACGCTAATCCAAACAGGTGAACTCGAGCTCTTGAAAAGATGGCTGAGGGAAGAATTTGAACGCATGCCTGAAGGGGCGCTCGAAGCATCGCTCATGCCGTTTTCCGAAGGGGATTACGCGCCTTTATACCGCCATCCGCGAAAAATCTGGGGCATCGGGCTGAATTACGCCGAGCATGCGGCAGATTTGAAGGAAGTATCGCCCGACACCGAACCGGCGAGTTTCATGAAACCCGATACGACGATCATCGGGCAGGGAGAGGCAATCGAGCTGCCCAAGCAGTCTGACCGGGTGACGGCGGAAGCGGAACTCGGCATCATTATCGGGACGGAGTGCAAAAATGTCTTGAAAGAAGATGCGTTTGATGTAGTGGCGGGTTTCACGACAATTATCGATATGACCGCTGAAGACATTCTTGAGAAAAATCCGCGCTATTTGACGCGCGCGAAGAGCTTCGACACCTTCTTCAGTTTCGGGCCGGAACTCATGACGCCTGACGAAGTGGAGGCTGTGCTTGAACTAACGGTGGCGACCGTCAAGAACGGGGAAGTCCACCGGAAAAACAGCGTCTCGAATATGACGTTCCGGCCGCGGGATCTCATAGCGTTCCATTCGGAAGTGATGACGCTATTGCCTGGAGACATCATCTCGACCGGAACGCCGGGGGCAGTCGTCATCCGCGATGGCGATGTGGTCGAATGCCGCATCGATGGATTTAAGACTTTGCACAACCCGGTTGAAGATTTGAAATTGCCGAGCCGTGAATAAATAAAAGACGGACATCCCCGAATGGTGGGTGTCCGTCTTTTTCTATAATGCGGCCATGCCGCCATCCACGCGGTACTGGGCGCCTGAGATGAACGTGCTTTCATCGGAAGCGAGAAACAGCACCAGATTGGAAATATCTTCGGATTCGGCGTAGCGGCCGAGCGGAATCGTTTTCGACAAAGTTTTTTCGGTTGTACCGAGTCCTTCCTCGAGCGAGCGCATCATGCGTGAATTGACCGGCGACGGGTGGACCGAATTGACGCGGACTTGATGGCGCGCACTTTCGTAAGCTGCGGCTTTCGTCAAACCGACGACCGCGTGTTTCGATGTGATATATGGGCTGACGTTCGGTGAACCGCTAAGGCCCGACACCGACGACATATTAATGACACTCCCGGAGCCTTGCTTGTACATAATCGGCAGCACGTGCTTCATGCCGAGAAAGACGCCGCGCACATTGATGGCGATGACTTGATCGAAATCTTCCACCGTCTGCTCGGTGAGCGGAGCGACACGCCCTTCGATGCCTGCATTGTTGAAGAACACGTCGATCTTGCCGAACGCTTCGACCGCTTTGTCGACATAGTTTTTGACGTCTGCTTCTTTGGAAACATCGGCTTGGACAATTTCCACGCCGCTCCCCAGTTCTTGCTTCGTTTCTTGGAGCGTTTGTTCAGAAATATCGACGAGCACGATTTTTGCCCCTTCGTCCAAAAAACGTTTCGCCGTCACTTTGCCGATAGCGCCAGCGCCTCCGGTAATGACGGCCACTTTCCCTTCCAATCTTGCCATTCTGCCATTCCTCCCTTGAGTTGTTCTTTCCAGCTTTGCTCTTTAAGTTTACTGATTATCTCAAATTAGTTCAAAACATTCTGTCTTTTTAGGAATTCCTTTCTTTTGCCTCTTGCCGCTTTCTATCTTTTCCATTAAAATAAGAACAAACGTTCTATATAGGAGTGGCGTCATGAGAAAACAAACAGGAAAGCCCCGTTATATCGCCTGCATCGATATGCGCAGCTTCTACGCCAGCTGTTCAGCAGTCGAGCGCGGCCTTGATCCGATGGAAGCGTGCATCGCCATCGTCGGGAACCAGGAGCGAAAAGGCAGCGTCGTGCTCGCAGCCTCGCCGAAAATGAAAAAACGCTTCGGTGTCAAAACCGGCACACGGCTATTTGAAATTCCGGATCACCCGGATATCCTGCTCATTGAGCCGAGGATGCAGTTTTACTTGGAGATTTCGATGGCCATTACCGACCTGTTCGCCCAGTATGTCCCGAAAGAAGACATCCATGTCTACAGTGTGGATGAGAGTTTCATCGATTTGACGGGCATCATTCATGTGTATGGAACTCCGGAAAAAGCAGCCATCGACATGCAGGATTCGATCATGCGCCAGTTCGGCTTGCCGTCTGCAGTCGGCATCGGGCCGAATATGCTGCTGGCCAAGCTTGCACTCGACCTCGAAGGCAAGAAAAAAGGGCTCGCGCATTGGACGATGAAAGACGTGCCAAGAAAATTATGGCCAGTTTCCCCGCTCAGCAAAATGTGGGGCATCGGCAGCCGGATGGAGCGTAACCTCAATAATATGGGGATATTCACAGTCGGCGACTTGGCGAGGGCGGACGTCAAACGGCTAGAGGACCGCTTCGGGATCATGGGTCACCAACTGCACCAGCACGCGCGCGGCATCGATTATTCGGAGCTCGGGTCGTTGCTTATCGAAGGGCAGAAAAGCTTCGGGAAAGGCCAAATTCTTTACCGCGATTATGAAACGCGTGAAGATATCCTGACGATTGTGCTGGAAATGTGCGAAGACGTGGCGATGCGTACGCGGGAAGCGCGCATGGCCGGGCGCACGATCCATCTCGGCATGAGCTATAGCAAAACCTCATTCGGCGGTGGGTTCTCCCGCTCGCGTTCGATCGACGAAGCGACCAACGACACCTTGAAAATCTACGCCGTGTGCAAAGAACTGTTCCGGGAATTTTACACAGGCCAGCCCGTCCGGCAAATTTCGCTGTCCATCACCAATCTGGAAGACGAAACTTCAATGCAGCTAAGCTTGTTCGAAGCGGATAAATGGCAAAGGCGGCGCCTCGGCGCGGCGATGGATGCGATCAAGCGCAAGCACGGGCCGACCGCCATTTACCGGGGCGTTTCCGGTACAGACGCCGGCACGGCGATTGACCGCACGAAGCTGATCGGCGGGCATAAAAAATGAAGTGTTTGATATAAAGCAAGCCTTGCCAATATGGCAGGGCTTTTTATTCTGCTGAAAAAATACTTGCACAAATGATCAAAGCGCTTTAATATATAAAACGTAATCGTTACGATTTATTGATTGAAACAATAAGGGAGTTAGATCATATGGACAAGCGCATCCCCATTACTGTATTGAGCGGATACCTGGGCGCGGGCAAGACGACGCTATTGAATCATATCTTAACGAACCGCGAAGGCTTGAAAGTCGCAGTCATCGTCAACGACATGAGCGAAGTGAATATCGACAGCGCACTTGTCCAAAACGGCGGCTTTTCCCGCACAGAAGAAAAACTGGTCGAAATGCAAAATGGCTGTATTTGCTGCACATTGCGCGAAGACTTGATCGCGGAAGTCGAGAAGTTGGCGAGTGAGGGCGATGTCGATTATATTGTCATCGAATCGTCCGGCATTAGCGAGCCGGTTCCAGTCGCACAGACCTTCAGCTATATGGACGACGTGCTCGGGGTGGACCTGTCCGCCATGTGCCGGCTCGACACGATGGTGACAGTCGTCGACGGCCACGGCTTCTGGCGCGATTTCGCTTCCGGCGAAACTTTGCTCGACCGAAAAGAAGGGGCGACGGAATCCGATGAACGGGAAATTTCCGATTTGCTTATCGACCAGATCGAGTTTGCGGATGTGATCCTGTTGAATAAAACCGACCAACTCACAGACGACAAAGCGGACGAGCTGCATGGCGTTCTGCGGGCCTTAAATCCGTCTGCGAATATTCTGCGCACCGAACGTTCGCAAGTGCCACTCGGCGAAGTGCTCAACACAGGCCGGTTTGATTTGGACAAAGCGAGCCAAGGCGCCGGCTGGATCCAAGAGCTCAACGAAGAGCATGTGCCGGAAACGGAGGAATACGGGATCGCTTCATTCGTTTACCGCAGCGAAACCCCGTTTCACCCGGAGCGGTTGTTCCACTGGATCATGGACTGGCCGGTGGAAGTGGTCCGTGCCAAAGGATTTTTGCGCATCGCCACACGTGACGAGACGGCCATGTTATTATCGCAGGCAGGGCCTGCTGCGAGCCTTGAGACAGCAGGCGCGTGGGACGAGGCATACGGCGTGAAAATGACCGAGTTGGTGCTGATCGGCATCGAAATGGATCAACAAGATGTCATTCAATCATTGGATAACTGCTTGCTGACACAACAAGAAATGGCAGAAGACTGGAGCGGGTTTAACGATCCGCTGCCGCAAACAGCCATGACTCATTAAAAAGGAGGAACTAGCATGAGAGTGAACATTACACTGGCCTGCACAGAAACGGGCGACCGCAATTACTCGACGACCAAAAATAAGCGCAACAACCCGGAGCGCATCGAATTGAAAAAATATTGCCCGCGCTTGAAAAAAGTGACTTTGCACCGCGAAACCAAGTAATCTAGTAAAAATTATTGCATAATAGAGAGGAGCCTATCGATGGCCAAGAAATCAAAAGTAGCACGCGATAATAAACAACGTGAAATGGTGGCGCGCTATGCGGAACTTCGCAAAGAACTGAAAGCGCAAGGCGATCACGAAGCATTGGCGAAACTGCCGAAAGATTCGTCGCCGACCCGTTTGAAGAACCGTTGCGAAGTGACTGGACGCCCGCGCGGCTTCATGCGCAAATTCGGCATGTCCCGCATCGCATTCCGCGACCTTGCACATAAAGGGCAGATCCCCGGCGTCAAAAAATCAAGCTGGTAACACCATAAAGGAGGCGTGGGCAATGAATGACGGCATGATTGCCTATTTGCTGAAAAGCGAAGTGGCGAAACTGGGTGAGGAGCAGCGGCAATTATACCGCTTCATCATAGAACTGGAAGATGCGCTGGCTGAACAAGCGGATACCGTGGAGGAATTTCGCCGTTTGCTGGTGCTGCATTCGCCGTTCGAGCAGGCCGCTTACCGCTTTAACCGCTCGTTCAAAGAAGTTTCCGCCATGATGCAAAAAATTGAAGCAGAACTCGGCGATAAGATCGAAGCCCGCCAAGAACGCGCCAAATGGCTCGACTATACAGACCGTTTCGCTGGTGAAGCAGGACAGGAAGACAAGCAGGTTTTCCTGTTTATCAGCGAATGAACTTTATCTGAATACGTAAAAGCCGCCAGAAAATTTTCTGGCGGCTTTTTTTGTAGAGAAATTTTTGCCTTTTTATGAAATCTTTATTGGAAATGAGAGTAAAATAATGAAAGGAGTCGAGAAAAAAATGACACGCTGCACGAATTGCCGATATCGCTGGGAATCTAAAGAAAAGCATTGGTTGTATGAATTGAAGGATGGCTGCCCATGCCCGGATTGCGGAACTATCCAGTACATGAAAGTGGAAGATCATACATTTCGGGACATGCTGTTTTGGGGAACTTGGCTGGATTGCTTATGGGAAATGAAAGACCATCTGTTCATGAAGCTGAGCAGTGAAAACGAAGAAGCGCAATTAAAGAAACGGTGAGACTTTGTATATATAGAAGAAAATAGGATGGGAAAGGGTGAAGGACGTGGCACATTGCACGAATTGTGGAGTTAAATGGAAAGCGAAAGATATCTGGAAACTGGGCGTAGCAAAAGATGGCAAGAACTGCCCAGCGTGCAGCGCGAGGCAGTACGTATCGTTCAACAATGGCGGATTTTTGATGGGGCTCGGCTATGTGAGCGGAACGATCGGGCTGTTGCTCATCGTGCTGTTTCCGTATTACATCCGCTTGAGCAATCAAAAAGATAAAGAGCTATATGGGGAATAGAGGCTCGGTCGTACTTGTCGAAGAGAATAAGGTAGCGTTGATCAAACGCGTACACGCTGGTTCTGTATATTATGTGTTTCCGGGCGGCGGCATTCAACAACACGAAACGCCGGAAGCTGCAGCAAAAAGAGAAGCACTCGAGGAACTGGGCGTGCAAGTGGAAATCGAAGGGCTTTTCGCAACAATATACTATGAAGGCAATCAGTATTTTTTTATAGCGAAGAGAACCGGCGGCACTTTCGGCACGGGATTGGGAGAAGAGTACACAAACTTGGATCGACGTCGCGGGACGTACGAGCCGGTATGGGTCCAGCTGAGAGAGGCACATAAGCTGAATATAAAACCGCGGGAGGTCGCGGCGAAATTGCAGCAATTGGCTGCGAACGAACAACTCGATACATAAAAAGTGCAGAGGCAGGAGGAAACCCAATGAAACAGATTATCGCACTAGGCGGAGGCGGCTTCTCGATGGAGCCTGACAATCCACTCCTCGATTTATACATATTGGAGCAATCACCAAAAGAAACGCCGAAAATCTGCTTTATCCCAACAGCGAGCGGGGACGCGGACAGCTATATCGCACGCTTCTACGATTTCTTCGAACAGCAAAACTGCGAGCCGACGCATCTGTCGTTGTTCAAGCCGCCGGCACAAGATCTAGAGGAGTTTGTCTTGTCACAGGACATTTTGTATGTCGGCGGTGGCAATACGAAAAACTTGCTTGCGCTGTGGCGGGAATGGGGATTGGACCGGATCATTGAAAAAGCCTGGAATCAAGGAATTATCCTGGCGGGCATCAGTGCGGGATCGATTTGCTGGTTCGAACAAGGCGTCACCGATTCTTACGGCGATGAACTTCATCCATTGGACTGCTTAGGCTTTTTGCCCGGCAGCAATTGCCCCCATTACGATGGGGAATCGCACCGGCGTCCGACGTTTCAACGGCTGCTTAAGCAAGGGCAGATCAAGCCAGGGCTCGCCGCAGATGACGGCGTGGCGCTTCATTTTATCGGACAGGACTTGCATAGCGCTGTCAGTTCACGCCCTTACGCCAAGGCTTACCGTGTAGGCGAGGGGTATGAACACGAACTGGAAACCCGGTTTTTGGGGAAGCCCGACGTTACATGAAAGTTTAATTCTTGTCTAAGCATGTTAGTGCAGAAGGCCAAGTTTACCGGTAACCATAAAGGGAAAAACCTACTAATTGGAAAATTAGGAGGAGATCTTTTGCAAACTCACCAAATGTATGTGAACGGAGAATATATAAAGTCTACTGGAGATGAATGGATCGACATCATCAACCCGGCGACTGAGCAAGTGATTTCCAAGATCCCTAAAGGAACGGAAGAAGACGTAGATAAGGCAGTAGAAGCGGCGCATCAGGCACAACAGGCATGGGAATTGACGCCGAATATCGAACGCGGAAAAATCGTCCGCAAACTGGGCGATAAGATCGCTGAAAACCGCGATAAATTTATCGACTTATTGCAGGAAGAGCAAGGGAAAGACTATGAACTGGCAAGCGGTGAAGTCGACCTCGCGATTGATTACTTTCATTATATGTCCGAATGGGCACGACGTATCGAAGGGGAAATCGTCCCAAGCGACCGCCCGAATGAAAATATCTTAGTCTACAAAAAGCCGATCGGCGTCGTAGCAGGCATTATCCCTTGGAATTTCCCGGTATTCATCCTGGCACGGAAAGTCGCGACAGCGCTCGTCACTGGCTGCACAATCGTCATCAAACCGAGCCAGCAAACACCGAATACCGCCATGGAATTCACGAAAATCGTCGATGCGATGGAAGAAATTCCAAAAGGCGTCTACAATGTGGTAACCGGAACCGGTTCTGAGATTGGCAACGCAATGGCTTCGCATAAAAAAGTCCAAATGATCACGATGACAGGAAGCTTGCCAGCCGGCACGAAAGTAATGGAAGCGGCAGCGCAAAACATCACCAAGGTCAATCTCGAACTTGGCGGCAAAGCGCCAGCCATCGTCACACAGCATGCAGATTTGGACCTGGCCGCAAAAGCCATCACCACATCGAGACTCGCAAATGGCGGACAGGCGTGTACGAATGCGGAGCGCCTTTATGTCCATGAAAGCGTGGCAGAAGAGCTCAGCCAAAAACTTATCCAGGCATTTGAAGCGACCAAGCTTGGCGACCCGAGAGAAAGCAAAGACGTAACAATGGGGCCGCTGATTAGCCAGGACCGTTTGGAAACTGTCGAAGGCATGGTTAAAGATGCAGTGTCGCAAGGGGCGACCGTTGCGACAGGCGGGGAACGCGCGGATCTGGCCGGGTTCTTCTACAAGCCAACTATTTTAACGAACGTGACGCACGATTCCGATATCATGCGCGAAGAGATTTTCGGGCCGGTGCTTCCGATGACCACTTACAGCACTATTGAAGAAGCAATTGAAATGGCCAACGACACGGTTTACGGCTTGTCTTCTTCTATCTATACAGACGACCTGAACGAAGCAATGCGCGTCGTCAATGAAATGAAATTCGGCGAGACTTACGTCAACCGTGAAAACTTCGAAGCAGTGCAAGGCTATCACGCTGGCATGCGCCAATCCGGCCTCGGCGGTGCGGACGGCAAACACGGCATGGAAGACTTCCTTGCGACACAAGTTGTTTATATGCAGTATAAAAAATAAAGTAAAAAAGGGTCTGTCCCATACGTATATAAAATGAAGCAGCCGGAGAAAAAAGATTCTTTTTCTCCGGCTGTTTTAATTATGTCTGACTTTTTTATAATTTTTATTTTCATAACAGCTGATGGAAATGGAGGCGGCGAATAAATGAACTCAGTTCCACTTCGTTCATTTATTCGCGACGCATCTGCATTGCAGATGTGGGAGCAACGAAATTACATGGTGCCCTGGCAACTGGCAACGCGACGTCCTGTCGCGCCAGCTGCATGAGCTGTGGCCCCGAAAGCGTCCGTCGCAATGGACATCAGCTTTTACTTTCGGTCACTCTCCTTTTCTTTACTTATTTTTCAAAACGCACGAAGCGCTTTTTGCCGATTTGCAGGACGTCGCCGTTATGGACGACGGTGTCGAGTTCTTCGCGTGTCAGCTTGTCGCCATTGAATGATACGCCGTTTTGTTCGATGAGCCGGACAAATTCGCTTTTGCTGCGGACGAATCCGGATTCCACGAGCTGCGGGATGATTTCTTCGATGCGCTCCTGGCCGATTTCCACAAGCAGCGAAGGGATATTTTCCGGGATTTCGCGCTTCTGGAAAGCCGTCTCGAAGTAGCGTTTCGCTTCGTTCATCGCGTCTTCGCCGTGGTAGAGCCCCGTGATGATCTCTGCCAATTCCAATTTGATGTTGCGTGGATTTTCGCCGTCTTCAAGGCGGTCGAGGATGGATTCAACCGACAGCGGGTCTTCATCCGTCGCGAGTTCAAAGTATTTGAAGACCAGGGGATCCGGTATTTCCATCACTTTCTTGAACATGACCTCAGGCGCTTCGCTGACGCCGATGTAATTGCCGAGGCTTTTGCTCATCTTCTCCACACCGTCGAGCCCTTCGATCAGCGGCATGAAGATGCCAACTTGCTTTTCCTGGCCCATATGCTTTTGCAGCGTGCGCCCCATCAAAATATTGAAAGTCTGGTCGGTGCCGCCGATTTCGATGTCCGCTTTTAGTTCAACGGAATCGTAGGCTTGCATGAGCGGGTAGAAAAACTCATGGAGACCGATCGGCGACTGGCTTTGGTAGCGGTTCTGGAAATCGTCGCGTTCGAGCATGCGCGCGACCGACGTGCTGGCGGCAAGCTTCAAGACTTCCTCGAAATTCAGTTTCGACAGCCATTCGCTATTGAAGCGCACCGTGGTCTTCGTTTTGTCGAGCACTTTGAAGATCTGTTCATAGTAAGTTTCCGCATTCTCCCGGACCGCTTCGTCACTGAGCGCGGTCCGTCCTTTCGCTTTGCCGGAAGGATCGCCGATGCGCCCGGTGAAGTCGCCGATCAAAATGACCGCCTGGTGGCCGAGGTCCTGCAATTGCTTGATTTTGCGCAAAACTACTGCGTGGCCAAGGTGGATATCAGGTGCGGACGGATCGAGCCCAAGCTTGATGGTGAGCGGGCGCTGTTCATTGTATGAGCGTTCGAGCTTTTCGAGCAATTCGCCTTCCTCGATGATTTCGGCTGCTCCTTTTTCGATGATTTTCATTTGTTCAGCGGGTGTGAGTCGCATGCTAACATCTCCTTGTCTTGGAATAGTCATATCGCAAAATCTATAAGAATACAAAAAAGCGCCCTCTAGGGAAAAACCCTAAAGGACGCGGATATGCGTGTTACCACCTTAGTTCGGAAGCTGCTCGCACAGCTTCCCTTGGAAAGTACGGCCGAAGCGATACTTCTGCATGGATTACGGATGCAACTCCGGTGTAGCCTACTGAAGGTTCGGTACACAGCTCAAAGAGGTATTTCCCCAGACACCGCATGCGCCTCTCATCAACCGGCTGCTTTCTGTATGCTTCAGTCACAGGTACTCGTTCTTATCATCGCTTTTGATCTTATACTCCGAAATGCTCGGGCAAATCTTCGTTATGCAGATATTGTTTTTCATTATAACTGGAATAAAAAAGAAGTCAAATCCTAAATTGAAACCAGCTGAATCGATCGGTCATTTTTAAGTGTTTTCGACAACTTTTCTTTGAGGTGCTTCTTCTTTGGCCAGGTGGACGGATTTGATGAAGAAAGAAATCACCAAGCCGATCACAGCGAGCACCAAACCGAATGTAAAGGCATTTTGCACGCCGGCCGTCAGTGCTTCGGGAATAGCGGAAGCGCTGTTTGGATCGGATACAGTTTGCATATAGGTCGATTGTGTCGATGACATGATGGTAATGGCGACCGCTGTCCCGATGGCGCCTGATACTTGCTGAAGGGTGTTCATCAAAGCGGTGCCATCTGGATACAAGTCTTTTGGCAATTGATTCAACGCATTGGTTTGGGCAGGCATCATCACCAATGAAACCCCGACCATCAAAAGAGTATTCAAGACGACGATTGTGACTGCGGTCGTGGCGGTCGTGACGCCTGATAAGTTCCACAAGGTAATGATGATGATGGAAAATCCGGGAATGACCAATCCTCTCGGCCCGTATTTATCGTAAATCCGCCCGGTAATCGGTGACATCAATCCATTTAACACGCCGCCCGGCAGGAGGATGAGCCCGGCTGTGACAGCTGCCAAGCCAAGTCCCGTCTGCAAATACAGCGGCAGCAGAATAGCTGATGACAGGATGACCATGAACGCGATAAACACAGCCGCGAGCCCGAGTGTGAACATAGGGTATTTAAAGACGCGGAGGTTGATCATTGGCTGGTCCATTTTAAATTGCCGGATGGAGAACAAGAACAATGAGACAAATCCAACCGCAATAGATGCGATGACGATGAAGCTGCCCCAGCCGCTTTCCCCAGCGGTACTGAATCCATAGACAATCCCGCCAAACCCAAGGGAAGACAGCACGATGGAAGTGATGTCGATCTTAGGTTTTGTAATCACGCTGACGTTCTGCATGAACATGATGCCGAAAACTAGTGCAAACACTAGAAACGGAAGAGACACCCAGAAAATCCAATGCCAGCTTAAGTTTTCAATTAAAAATCCGGAAATCGTCGGCCCGATCGCCGGAGCGAACATGATCACCAAGCCCATCAATCCCATAATCGCCCCTCTGCGATGAATAGGGAAGATCAATAGAATCGTGTTGAACATGAGCGGCAAAAGCAAGCCGGTCCCGATTGCCTGGATGACACGAGCCACCATGAGAATGCTGAAGCTCGGCGCCAGTGCAGCGATCAAGGTGCCGGTCACTGAAAAGGCCAGCGCGGCAATGAATAGCTGTCTTGTGCTGAACCATTGCAGCAATAAGCCCGACACAGGGACCAGTATGCCGAGTGTCAGCAAGTATCCGGTCGTGAGCCATTGGATGGTGGACGACCCTACGCCGAATTGTTGGATTAAATCACCCAATGCCATATTGAGCGCAGTCTCACTGAACAATCCAATGAAGCCAGCGATTAAGAATGAAATTAAAATAGGGGTCGTTTTGATGGTTTCTTGTTGCTGTCCTGCTATTGTTGCCATATCTTTATCCATTCCTCTCTGAAAAGCCTGATTCTAATTCTCTCTTTTTGACAAGATGAAAGGAATTTGATCGGCGATGATTAAAAGCGATTCCTCGCTTTTGGTAGTAAGTGAAAGAAGAATGCCTCCCTCGATCGCGGCCAGAATGAAAACTCCGTAATCTTTAGCCTGCTTTTCACTGTATCCTGCTTCAAAAAACTTAGTGGAGTATAGTTCACTCCACTCTTCGAATGCCGTTTGGCACGCGGACCTGATCGGTTCATTGGTCGAATATTTTTCAGCCGCAATCGTTCCAATCGGAAACCCGACTTGTTCTGTCTCATCTTTCAATAGAGCGGCCAGCTGATGAATATGGTCTTGCACCGCTTTGACAGGATCGCCGATTTGTTCGAACGACTCTTCAATCCATGCCAAAACAATATCTTTGGTATGGTGAATGGCTTCGACAGCCAGCTCTTCTTTGCCATTAGGGAAATAATGGTACAAGGAGCCTTTAGGAATATTGATCTCTTTTAAAATATCGTTAAGACTGATCCCTTCGTAGCCGTGCAGGCGGAACAATCTGGAAGCAGCCTGGATCAACGCCACTTTCGTATTGGGTTTAGACATAATTCACCTCTTTAAACAATTAGACCGACCAGTCTAATATAATTGTTGAATAAATCATTGTCAAAGAATGGCTTCGCCCACAGCAGTAAAAAATAGTGCAAGAGGATCTCTCTAGATAATGCATGCTGCCACACTGAATCGGGAAGAGAAGAGCAAGGAGGGATTTTCATGGATTTATTTAAAGCGATTGTCATTAAACAGCAAGAAGATGAAGTGACCTACGGCGTGGAACAAATCAGTGAAGACCAATTATCGCAAGGAGACGTCTTGGTGAAAGTGGCGTATTCGTCAATCAATTACAAGGATATGCTCGCGGTGCAGAAAAAAGGCGGAGTCATCCGCGATTACCCGATGATTCCCGGAATCGATTTCAGCGGAACGGTTGTACATACAGCGGACGGGCGATTCCAGCAAGGCCAGGAAGTGATTGTCACAGGATTTGAAATGGGAATGAGCCACACCGGCGGGTTCTCTGAATATGCCCGCGTGCCGGCCGAGTGGATCGTGCCTTTGCCGGACGGCTTGAGCTTGAAAGACGCTATGGTGTTCGGGACGGCAGGATTCACGGCGGCATTGTCCATCCAAGCACTCGAACAAAACGGTATGGACCCAAAAAACAATCCGGAGCTATTGGTGACAGGATCGACTGGCGGCGTCGGAAGCGTCGCGCTGCAGATTCTATCCAAAATCGGCTACACCAATATCACGGCCTTGGTGCGCAAAGACCATCAAGTGGACGTGGCGAAATCGCTCGGCGCAAACGAAGTCATTTTCCCGGATGATCTGGGCGAACTGAAAAAGCCATTGAACAAGCAAAAATTCGATTATGTCCTCGATACCGTCGGCGGCGATGTGGCATCGGTCCTCATCCCGCAAATTTCTTATGGCGGTAGCATGAGCATGTGCGGCAACGCAGCTGGCCTTCAACTGACGGCGACGGTGCTGCCGTTCATCCTAAGAGGCGTCAATTTGCTTGGCATCGATTCAGTCAATGTGCCGATCGAAAAACGCGGCGCCATCTGGGACAAGATGTCAGCCGACTGGAACATCACCCAAACAACCTTGACGGACGAAGTCTCGCTCGAACAAATTCCTGATACGATCGAGGCGATCAAAAACGGGGAGCATTTAGGGAGAACGATCGTTAATTGCCAAAATGCTTAAATCAATCAAAAAAACGTTCGGCAAGCATGAAATTCTGCTTGCCGAACGTTTTTAGTTTTGCCTTTTGATGCAGCCAATGAAGCTAAAAAGTCTCATCTAATTTCCGGATGTTTGAGCGCAAGGCACAGTCTTTATTTGACGCATACACGTTCATCTCATCCGACAGGGCAGAGAGTTCTTCTTGTACGAGTTCCATATTGTTTTCGAGGTCGAAATGGGACAGCACGGAGAAAGGGTCTAGCGCGAGGCCGTCGCAAACAACGTCCATGCCAACAGGATATCCAAAGCGTTCCGAGCATTTCCATTTGGCGGACATATTGATCGCTCCGGCACTGGCACCCATGACTAAGGCGGCGCTCGTTTTGATTGGCTCTGCCAATTCGTACTCCTCCGTCAAAAACCGGTTTTGCTTAAGGGTATCTCCGCCCAATAGGAAAATGGCCGAGGCATTTCTGATTAAGGTATGTGCCAATTCGCGCTTTATGCTCGAATCGATTAGATGATATTCATCGAATGAAATGCCTGCCTGATCCAACCAGGAACGCTCCACAGCGCCATCAACTTCAGTGTCTGATGGATCCGAGCTGACCATCACGAGCGATTTCCGTTCTGTAAGGTCTTCCCTTAAGGCTTTGCTTAGGTTCTCCGGAAAACAGTCAGTAAACCAGCCTAAATAATAATGGATTTTCATAAGGGCCTCCTTCGTACAAGTGATGATAACCATTATACAGCCAATCGGTTCGTCTTTTTATAATTGCCCAAAGGGAAAGATTGCACATTGGGCAATTTTTGTGGTATAACATGTAAGAATTGAAAATGAGGTGATAGAATGACTGACAGCGGTTTGCGGGATATGAAAAAAATAGCGACACGCCAAGCCTTGGCCGAAGCTGCTTTTAACTTAGCGGTGGAGCACGGTGTGGACGGGTTTGTCGTGGAAGATATCGTTAAAACGGCAGGCTATTCACGCCGGACATTTGCCAATTATTTTTCATGCAAGGAAGAAGCGATCGCCAACTCCTTGACGATGAATGATTATTTAGAGCGCGACGACCAATTCACATTCTCCACGGAAATGTATACGCCCTTGGATACCATCGAGTTATATATCCGCGGAAGTTTCACGATCAATAAATTGAGGCGGCTCAACCAGCTCATTTCACTGTCGCGGAACTACCCTTCGCTCAAATTGTATGTAACCGGGGCATTGATGGAAGTGCAGGATTTTGCGAAACGCGGCATCAGTGAAGAGTTCGGCAGCGACTATCCGGAAGAGTATTACCCTATTCTGATCGGCGCCGTCTTCGGTGCGATTTTGCCGGTGCTGGATGAAAGCATTGCCGTTAAATTGCCGGAAGACGGGGAGCAGGACGAGGCCGATAATGAATTTAACCAATACATCGATACCGTGTTTGCCCATTTACGAAAAGGCTTTAACTAACAAAAGTAGAGAACGGAGTTGCACATGTGTCGAGATTTTTTTACAGCATCGGAAAAACAGCCTATAGCAAGCCTTGGATTTTCATTGCCAGCTGGCTGCTCATTTTAGGCGTCATCATCACAGCCATCGTAACGAATGGCGTGAATACAAGCAGTGAAACAAGAATTGACGGCACCGCCGCACAGGACGTGCTGGACGAATTGGCGGAAGAATACCCAGCAGCATCCGGGGGGCAGGGAAGTTACTTATTCGAAGTGCCGGAAGGGGAAGCCATTGACGATCCGGCCAATGCCCAAACTTTAGCTATGGCAGCAAATGAAATTTACGGCCTGGATCATGTCGTCAATCCGATGGACCTGCTGCAGGACGAAGAAGCAATGGCCCAAATGCAGGGACTGCAAGACATGGTGAGCCAGCTTCCGGCGTCTGAAGTCAGCCACCGGCCGTTCATCGTTCAAGAAATGCTGGTCCCGGGCATCCAGATTTCAGAGGACGGAACGGTCGCATTATTCCAGTTCCAACTGACCAAAACAGCGGAAGACTTGAGTGAAGCGGAACGCGAAGAACTTGCGGATGCCGCAAATATCGCTCAAGAAAATTCTTCCATCACAGTCATTCCGACGGGTGCGCTGCAAGGCGTCGATATCCCGATCGGCGGCACCCATGAAATCATCGGGCTCGCGATCGCAGCAGTCATCCTGGTCGTCACGCTCGGCTCACTCATCGCAGCGGGCTTGCCGCTAGTCGTGGCATTGATCGGCGTCGGTGTGGGCGTCGGCGGGACATTCGCCTTGTCGAGCATGTTCGAAATCAACAGCCTGACACCGGTTCTCGCTTTGATGATCGGCCTTGCTGTCGGCATCGATTATGCCTTGTTCATTGTTAACAGACAGCGCAAACTGATCACCGAACAACAATTGACCGCTAAAGAAGCGGCTGCCCGTGCAGTCGGCACAGCAGGCAGCGCGGTATTCTTTGCCGGCTTGACCGTCATCATCGCGCTCAGCGGTTTGCTGGTCATCGGCATCTCGTTCCTCAGCAGTATGGCAATCGTCGCCGCATTGACGGTGCTAATCGATGTGCTGGTCGCGCTCACACTGCTCCCGGCCTTGCTTGGCTTGATCGGTGAGCGGATCGTCTCAGCCAAAACGAGAAATAAAGCTCAAACGAACAACAGCTCGAAACAAAGCTTTGCCCAAGGATGGATTACTGGCTTATTGAAAATGAAATGGGTCGCGGTCATACTGGTCATTATCGTTCTTGGCACACTCGCAGTGCCGATCGCGCAAATGAACCTCGGCATGCCTTCGGGTGAAAGCGCTAATCAAGACACCGCTGTCAGACAAAGTTATGACGTCATTTCCGACAGCTTCGGCGAAGGTTTTAACGGCCCGCTTCTTGTCGTGGCCAAAGACCAGGACGCAGCTGCGGTGAATCCGCAAGAATATTTCCAGCTGCTCAGCAATATCTCACAGCTTGACGGCGTAGCGGAAGTATCGCCAGGCGGCTTCAATGAAGACGGAACAATTGCCATCATCAGCATCATCCCAGAAAACGGGCCGACTGATGAAGCGACGAAACAATTGGTGGAAAGTTTGCGGACAGATGCCGCTGCCACTGAAAACACCAACGCAGAAATCGGCGTGACCGGTTTGACGGCTGTCAATATCGACATTTCGGAGAAGTTGGCTGAAGTGTTCCCGATCTATATCGCCATTATCGTCGTGTTGTCACTGCTTATCCTGTTAGTCGTGTTCCGTTCGATCTTGATTCCGATCAAGGCAACGGTCGGTTTCCTGTTGAGCATCATGGCAACATTCGGCGCGACAACCGCAGTCTTCCAGTGGGGCTGGCTCGGATCGCTTTTCGGAATCGACACCGGCGGACCGTTGTTGAGCTTTATCCCGATCATGGTCACCGGCATCCTGTACGGACTCGCCATGGATTATCAAGTATTCCTTGTGTCGTCGATGCGCGAAGCCTATATCCACGGTGAAAAAGGCAATGGGGCCATCGTCAGCGGCTACAAGACGGCGAGTAAAGTCGTCGTCGCCGCCGCATTGATCATGGTCTCGGTTTTCTCCGGCTTCATCTTCACAGATGACATCATGATCAAGCAAATCGGCTTTGCCCTGGCGTTCGGGATCCTCGTCGATGCCTTCCTGATCCGCATGATCTTCGTCCCGGCCGTCATGTCGATGTTCGGCGACAAAATCTGGTGGCTGCCAAAATGGCTCGACAAGATTCTCCCGGATTTAGACATTGAAGGCGAAAAATTGCTTCATGAATTGAATGAAAAAGATAAAGATAAAGCGATACGCACGAATACTGGAGAAAACTCCATCTAAAGATAGCAAAAACTGCCGGGAAGCTTCCCGGCAGTTTTTCTTTGGTTAAAAAATTCCTGAAGATCGCTCGTCAGGAAGTGGGGTTCTGATGGTAACTGAAAAGCGTTCGTAAAAGTGTTTGAGAATTAGCGAACGTTCGTAAAGTTATTTTATACATTTACGAACGCTATACTCGGTCGTCTCCAGTCCATTTCGGAGTGTTCGTAAAAGTGTACTTTTACGAACGCTTTATTTTTAATAAACGACTATTTTAAATCTAGTTTTAGTAACTTGAAATTTTATATATAGAAAGAAAGTATTGAAGTGTAGATGTTTGACCATGTACCTAAGTACATGGTTTATACTTTTTCTGAGGTGAAGAAAATTGAGCTATCGAATCAGTGAACTTGCAACCCTATGTGAAGTGAATAAGGAAACCATCCGATACTATGAACGAAAAGAGCTATTGCAAGAACCGGTCCGGAATAATTCGGGGTATCGGATTTATTCGAAGGAAACGGTCAAACGGGTAGGATTTATCCGGCGACTGCAGGAACTGGGATTTTCGTTGAATGAGATTTATAAATTGTTAGGGGTGGTCGACAAAGACGATGTGCGCTGTGAAGATATGTTCGATTTTGTGTCCAGAAAAGAAGTGGAAGTCCGAAAGCAGATTGAGGATCTAAAGCGTGCGGAACGGATGCTGAGCGAGTTGAAAGAGCGGTGTCCAAATGAAAAAGAGCTGCATGAATGCCCGATTATTGATGTTTTGATGGAGGAGGAGTAGACATGAAAAAATATCGAGTGGATGTCCAAGCGATGACCTGTACCGGATGCGAAGAACACGTGGTAGTCGCGCTTGAAGCGATTGGCGCAAAAGAAATCCAAGCTGATTTTCGAAAAGGTGAAGCTGTATTTGAACTGCCGGAAAACATGGAGGTTCAAAAGGCACAAAAAGCAATTGCTGATGCCAAGTATCAGCCGGGGGAAGCAGAAGAAGTCCGAGCCCAAGAAGCACTCCGCCCAGATGAAGAAGGCGAGTATGACTACATCATCATCGGTTCCGGGGGCGCTGCCTTTTCTTCCGCCATCGAAGCTGTGAAACATGGGGCGAAAGTGGCGATGATTGAACGGGGAACGGTAGGCGGTACCTGTGTGAACATTGGCTGTGTTCCTTCCAAAACCTTGTTACGGGCCGGAGAAATCAATCACTTGGCCAGGAATAATCCGTTTATCGGGCTGCACACCTCAGCGGGGGAAGTGGATTTGGCTCCGCTGGTCAAACAGAAAGAGGAATTGGTGACGGATCTCCGGAACAAGAAATATGTCGATTTGGTTGAAGACTACGGTTTTGAGTTGATCAAAGGGGAAGCCAGATTTATAGATGAACACACTATTGAAGTGGCCGGCATGAAGCTTTCTGCCAAACAGTTTCTGATTGCGACGGGGGCGGCTCCGGCTATGCCAGCCATTTCCGGACTGGAAGAAGTGGATTACTTGACCAGCACAACCTTATTGGAGCTAAAGAAAGTGCCGAAACGCCTGACGGTCATCGGTTCCGGCTATATTGGTGTGGAATTGGGTCAGTTATTTCACCACCTCGGATCCGAAGTCACACTGATGCAAAGAAGTTCGCGCCTGTTCCAGGAATACGATCCGGAAATCTCGGAAGCCCTCACGAAAGCTTTGACCGAGCAAGGCATTCGGTTAGTGACCGGTGCCACGTACGAGCGAATTGAACAGGACGGAGAGGTGAAAAAAGTATATGTCGAGGTGGACGGTCAGAAGCGAATCATTGAATCCGATCAACTGCTGATTGCAGCCGGCCGAACGCCCAATACGGAAAGCTTGAATTTGAACGCGGCGGGTGTTGAAACAGGGCGCCTCGGAGAAGTTCGGATTGATGATTATGCCAAGACCACCAATGAACGAATTTATGCAGCAGGCGACGTTACGCTCGGTCCTCAGTTTGTTTATGTCGCGGCTTATCAAGGGCGAGTGGCAGCAGGAAATGCGCTCGGTGGGCAGAAGGAAAAGTTGGATTTGGCCATTGTGCCGGGTGTTACGTTTACAGCGCCGGCGGTTGCCACCGTCGGCTTGACAGAGAAACAGGCAAAAGAAAACGGCTATGACGTTATCACTTCCGTCCTGCCGTTGGAGGCTGTTCCGCGAGCGCAAGTGAACCGGGAGACGACCGGCGTGTTCAAACTGGTGGCGGATGCGAAAACACGCCAGCTGCTGGGCGGGCATATCGTAGCGGAAAATGCAGGAGATGTCATTTATGCAGTGACACTTGCTGTGAAGTTCGGTTTGACCATCGAAAACATTAGCGACACCTTTGCGCCGTATTTAACCATGGCGGAAGGGGTGAAATTGGCTGCCCTCACGTTCGACAAGGATGTTTCCCAACTGTCTTGCTGTGCCGGTTAAAAGGGTTAAACAAGTAAATTCTAATGGAAAATAGGATTCCCTAGTTGCTATGGTCAGGGTTAAGTAGATCGAAATCAGAAAAGAAACTATTTGCCAATAGAACTCAAAGGTTGAAGGGAGCATTAAAGTTGATTTATACGATTTTCTTATTCGTCATCGCAGGAATAGCTGAAATTGGCGGAGGTTATTTGATTTGGTTATGGCTGCGAGAAGGTAAGCCGTTGTATTTAGGGATTTTTGGCGGTATCGCATTAGCTCTATACGGAGTGATTGCGACGTTCCAATCGTTCTCTTCATTCGGCCGGATTTATGCTGCCTACGGCGGAGTGTTCATCATCCTTTCCGTTTTATGGGGATGGGGAGTCGATAAAAAAACACCTGATTTCTATGACTGGATCGGGGCAGGTATTTGTTTAGTTGGTGTTTCCGTGATGTTGTGGGCTCCACGTGGATAATAAAATCTAATTGGTTTGCATATCATGAATTTATCAGAAGTACTTTATCTAAATGAAATACATGCAAAAAGGAAGACTACTAGCTGCATTTCCAGCTAGTAGTCTCTTTTTAATCTTAATCATCCTGATTGCCGATTTCGGCCTGCAGATAGCTCATTTTGAGTATCTGAGAATACCGGAGCAATAAACATATGAGTTTCTGAATTAGGAATTATAAGTCTCTCGGTTAAGATTCACAATATCTTCATGTGTAAATTCAGCTGAAAAATTCTCCATTACCTTGTCCCGCAGATAGGGAGCTTTTTCTTTGTCTGCTTTTTTCAAGGCTTCCGTCAGTTCTGCTTTCGTCAGTTCGGTGCAATAGGCAGGAGTTCCGGGCTGTTGTCTCCAGGAATCGCGCAACGAGCCGCTATCCACTGCATCGAAGCCTAACTCATTGACGACGGCCATGATTTGTTGTTTTTGGGCTGGGTCATCGCCTGCAATCGCCATGGCAATGCGGCCATTCGTACCTTCAGGGGTTCCCTTGTTTTCTAAGGTATACGCCAATTGATTGCTGAAGGCTTTGATGATTGGTCTCCCTAACTGCTGGGAAACCCAAACACTTTCCACCATCCCGTTCTCAATTTCTTCAATCTTGTTGTCTCTGAAAGGGTAATAATTGGACGTGTCTGCAATGATTACTTCCTCGCCTGCTTGATCGACAATGTGGCGAATGCTCGCCATGACATGCAATGGGAGAGAGAGGAACAGAACATCAATATTGTTGATGACATCCTCTACACTCACAGGTGTTCCAGCAATCTCCTTTCCTTCTAGATGTTCAATGTCTCGAACATCTGCAATCTTAACATCATGCCCATTTTCTACTAATTTTCTAGCAATGCTTGTCCCTATGGGCCCTGCACCTATAATTCCAAATCTCATTCTTCTTCCTCCTATAATCCTATTTGCTTGTGGTTCACTGGTAGCTCTGGAATTTCCCACTGGTCTCAGCATGAAATTCTCCCCCCTTAAAGGGGAGGCTAACTGAAAATATTGGTTTGCATTTGCATGAGAAGCCGTTTCATCAACTGTCTCTCTTCTAACGTAATCCCATCCAGCAAACGGTTTTGCTGATTTTCCCACACTTCACTCACGGAAGCTTGAATGTTTTTTCCATCCTCGGTCAGAAAGATCCGGTTGATTCGTTTATCGGCCGGATCTTTCAAGCGTACCACCAGTCTGTTTTTTTCCAGCACTTTGAGCATATTGGTTACAGTGGAGGCCTCGCAATTCAATTTCTCGCAAAGTTCCACTTGGGTTAAACCATCTTTTCTCCAAAGCTGGCACAAAAGATGGTCCTGGCCGACATGCAAATTTAATTCACGCAGCAGCGTGTTGTAGTTGCGCCGTGTCTGTGACGAAACTTTATCTAAAAGCTCCCGGATTTCATCGTTTAACATATAAAAAAACTCCTCGCAAAAATCATTCAGCAACCCGACTCGGAAAGGTGCTCGGGTTCATTGTTATGGTAAAAGTCATTATCGGACTTTGGCGTCTTCTAGTTGCTCTCCATATTCCTTGCCGAAAGCCTCCATCATCTCTAAGACAGGGAGTAATTTAACGCCCTTCTCTGTCAGGCTATACTCCACTTTTGGCGGAACGGTCGGATAGACTTTCCGCTTGATGACCCCATCTTGCTCCAACTCCCGCAGCTGCTTGGTGAGTGAACCTTGGGAAATGTCTTCCAGAAAATTTTTAATATCCGAATACCGGCGCGTCTCATCTTTTAAGTACCAGAGAATAAAATATTTCCAACGGCCCGATAAAATGTTCTGGGTAAATGCAATGGCATACATATCTCGTTCTTCGTTGATAAAATCTCTGTGAAATCCATCTAAGCAAACTTTCATTAGATTTACTCCCATCTTAAAGTACAAATAGATGTACTCTGTGCATTTACATTGCCTTCTTCACAAACTGTCTAGTAAGCTTCTATAATTGAAACCGAGCGCTAAACACGCAAAGGAATCCATCAATATCAAAAATCAGCCAGCTTCTGATTATATAGTTAGCGGGCTAACTAAATTATAGCATAGAAAAGGAGTCATGAAAAATGCAGACAAGCGACACAAATATAAAATTATCCATTTTGGACTTTGTTCATATTTATAAAGAAAATGATGCCAAACAAAGTCTTCAAAATATCACCGAAATGGTGCAATTAGCAGACCGGCTGGGGTATACCCGATACTGGTTCACTGAGCACCATAATACAACCAACTTAATGAGCACGTCACCCGATATGCTGAGCATGCACGCGGCGGCGCACACCAAACGGATTCGGGTAGGTGCTGGGGGCGTGATGTTGCCAAATCATAGCCCGTTGAAAGTCATGGAGAATTTTACGTTGCTGGAAGGGTTGTATCCGGGAAGAGTGGATTTGGGAATCGGGAGAAGTTCCGGAACGGACGGCTGGACCATGTGGGCGCTGTTGAGATCCAGGGAATTGTTAGGAAAAAATGATTTTCCGGAGCAACTGGACAATCTCCTGTCATTTTTTGCGCGGGATTTTAAAGAAATTCACCCGTTTAGCCATATAAATCCCCCAGGAGACCGTTCATTGGTGCCGGCTATGTATATGCTCGGCTCCAGCGAAGGCGGACTGCAGGCTGCTTTGGACAAAGGATTGGGATTTGTTTTTGCAGCGCATCTGACGCCGCAACTGGCTGTGCCGCTGCTGAGGGATTACCGCGCCAATTTTAAACCGTCCGCCTATTTAAGTGAACCCCAAAGCATGTTGGCGACAATCGTTATCACGGCTGAGACGGAAGAAGAAGCCCGGTATATAGCAGGACCTGCGGAGTTGGTGTGGGCGAAGATGAGTACAGGAAACACAAACTTTACACTCCCTACACCAGAAGAAGCGCAAAACTATATCTATACGCCGGAAGAAACCAGAGCTAGAGATCGGAACAAGGAACGCTTTGTGATCGGGAGTGTGGAGCAAGTCACTGAGCACCTTCAGCAACTTGCGAAAGCCAGTCTAGTGAACGAAATCATCGTTGCTGATTTTTATCCCGATCAGGAAAGCCGGATGAAAGGCCATGAATTATTGGCCGAAGCCTTTGGTTTGAACAAGAAAAGTTGATGGACTTATTAAAGGAGAGAATTCGATAATGGGTAAACGAAAGCTCAAACTCGGTGGCATCATCGATGGGGTGGGATGGAGCTACACGGGATGGCGCCATCCGGACATGCCGGCCGATGCCAGCGAAAACATCTACTACTACGTTGAAAAAGCCCAACAGCTGGAAGGAGCGAAATTCGATACCATCTTCCTGGCGGATGTTAGCCATATCGGCCCCGGCATGATCCCTCATTACTTGAGTATGTTCGAAGGGGTCTCCATTTTGTCCGCATTGAGCATGGTGACGCACTCGATTGGATTGGCGGCGACCATCGCCACTTCCTACGCAGATCCGTTCACAGTCGCCAGACAAATCGCCTCGCTCGATAAAATCAGCAATGGCCGTGCCGGATGGAACGCCGTGACGTCTAATCTTGGCGGTTTGGCGAATTACAGCCGGACCCATTTAAGCAAGTCCGACCTATATCCGATGAAACAAGAGTTTCTGGAGATTGTGGAAGGGCTTTGGGATTCCTATGAAGACGATGCGTTTATCCGCAATAAAGCGACTGGTGAATTCTATGACCCCCGCAAAATGTATGCGTTGAATTATCGGGGGAATAATTTTTCAGTGGACGGCCCATTGAACATCAGCCGTTCACGGCAAGGCCGGCCGGTAATTTCGCAAGCGGGAACGTCCTCGGACTTCATGGATATCGCAGCGAAACATGCGGAAATCATCATGGCGCCGGGAGATAATATCGACTACTTGAAGAGATATACCGCGGAACTGAAAAGACGAGTGAAGGATCAAGGGCGGTCTCCGGAGGATTTGCTGATGATGCCTTCCCACAGCCCCATCATCGGCAGAACCGAAAAAGAAGCAGAGGAAAAACTGAAGGAAATTGAGTCCTTGATGCCTGTGGGGCATCGCTTGCCAAGGCCAAAGTTCATGGGTTCTGTCGAAAACGTCGCGGAGCAGATCGAACAGTGGTACAAGGCAGGGATTATGGACATCTTGCTCATCAGGCAGGATCATCCCGCTGGTTTTGAAGATTTTATTCAACTGGTGGTTCCGATTCTCCAGGAAAAGGGCATCTTCCGGACGGAGTACGAAGACAATACGCTTCGCGGGAATTTAGAGCTGCCATATCCTGAAAATATGTACGTGAAATAATAAAGCAAATAGCAAAGGGAGAGTTTAATAATGAAAAATCGTATGACAGAATTACTAAACATCGAGTATCCAATCATTTCAGCTGCCATGACATGGGTGACATCCGCGAAATTTGTCGCGGCCGTTTCAAATGCTGGCGGAATGGGCGTACTTGGCCCGAATGCCGGCCAGACAGAGAAGGCAACAAGTGCAGAAGATATGGCCGATCGCTTAACCAACGAAATTCGCAAAGTGAAGGCATTGACCAACAAACCATTTGCGGTCAATTACATCTTTCCGATGGGCGGGGCTTCAGAAGATCCCTTTACGAATGCAGTGTTTGAAGTGCTGGTCAAAGAAGAGGTGAAGAATGTCATTGCCATTGGCCAGAACGTGGTCGAACGGGAACTGAAACGGCTTAAGGCACAGGGAATTAATGTGATTTATCGGGATTTAAGCCCGACGGTGGACAAACTGGTGGAAGCTGAAAAAATGGGCGTGGACGCCCTGATTGTGACGGGGTATGAAGCGGGAGGCCATATGAGCGATTACAAAATCAGTACGCTGTCCCTTGTTCCGCAGATTGCTTCGCTTGTGAAAATTCCGGTTCTAGCGGCTGGCGGCATCGTGGATGGCCAGGGAGCCAAAGCGGCATTTGCCATGGGCGCGGAAGGCGTCTATATGGGGACCCGATTTATCGCGACCGAGGAAAATCCAGCCAGCATCGAAACCAAAAAAGCGATCCTGGCTGTAAGAAGCGAGGAATTCATTGAATTCAAATCAGCCATTGGGAACTTGAGAACCATTCCGACAGAAGCCGGGAAGAAAGCATTGGAGTTAATCAATCAAGGCAAGCACGAAGAAGCCTATCAATATTACGGTGAAGGGTTCAAGGTAGGGATGTTGGATGGGGATCTGGTTAACGGGACGATTAGCGTTTCTGAAGCAGCTGGCGGGATTCAACAGATCCTCACTTGCCAGGAGGTGATTGAAGAAATTGTTGACACCCTTTATGCAAGATAATTCAGTACAAATTCTCAGTCGAAGTCATCTAGTAACAATTACTAAAAGTACACAAGTAAAATCATAAATTAAATTTAGGAGGAATTAAGATGAAATTATTAGAAGGTAAAGTCGCTATTATCACCGGAGGTTCAAAAGGCATGGGGGAAGCCCATTCCAAAAAGTTTATCGAGGAAGGCGCAAAAGTTGTTATCGGGGATGTTGATGTCGAAGCAGGAAAAAAACTTGCTTTGGAACTGGGGGAAGACGCCTTATTCATCGAATTGGATGTGACGAATACCAATAGTTGGGATGCTCTAGTTCAGCAGACCATCAAGACATTTGGAACTATCGATATTTTAGTAAACAATGCGGGATTGGCTGGCGGAATAACCGGCCTCTTGGAAATGGAAGAAGGCCTGTATAAAAAAATAATTGATATAAATCAATCTGGCGTCTTTTATGGTATGAGAGCGGTTTTACCGATCATGATTGAAAAAAATGACGGAGCCATCATCAATATTTCTTCACTTGCTGGGTTGAGAGCAAGCGCTGAAGCAAACCCTGCGTATACCGCTTCAAAATTTGCGGTACGAGGTCTTACAAAACAAGCAGCTTATGAATTCGCTAATAAAAACATTCGAATCAATGCGATCCTTCCAGGAGCTATCCTTACGCCTATGGCTCAAGAGATGCTAACGAGCGAACAACTTGAGGAAACAGCTCAAATGTTGCCGATGAAGCGATTCGCTAGTCCAAATGAAGTTTCGGATGTTTTAGCATTTTTAGCGTCTGACAAAGCTAGTTATATAAATGGAACAGATATTGTAGTAGACGGTGCAAGAGATACGATTATTAAGTAAATTGTTTTTTACTTTCTTAACAGGAAACTAATTAACGATAAAATTAAAGTAATGCTTACTGGCTAACTTTCTAAAAGCAGCAAATTATTGCGTTAATAATTTGCTGCTTTTAATTCATTTTAAAAGAAATTAATTAAGTCTTAGATTGACATGATGCTAATACGGTACTCTCGATCGAATATGTCTAATGAGTCGAGAGGATTACGCTTAGTATTAACATACTTAATGCTCTCAAATAGAACAAAGAAAAACTGTTACTTCTTGTGGATAGAAGTCTGTATTCTAAAGTTCTTATCAATTAATACAAAGATTTAGTTTACATATTGCCGGATTATCGGAAGTCATGTGTATTTCAAAGGAGAGAAGGTGTGCTAAGCACATCTTCTCTCCTTTTTGTGAATCTGTACTCTTACGAACGATTTTATTCAATAAAGTAAAGGTAATTATTTCATATACATATTATGGGAGTTGGTGTTAGTCTAAATGTAGTTGATGTTTGAAAAAGTCGAATGTAACTCACCGCACTTAAGTTACATTCAACTACCAAAGATTAAAAGAAAGTCTTTATGGCAATGACTTTGAAATTCAAGAAACCAAAATTATGTAAGGAAGGGTTAAATGACTTACTTTTTCTTAATACTTCTGGTTTTCTTTATAATTGTCGCAAATATTATTGGGTTTAAAGGCTATAAGAAAAAGAAAAATCTATATTCTGTAGCGTTTACAATACTATTATTAGCGATATTATTTGGGACAATCGGCGGTGCACTGGCACTATTTCTTATTCGTGATGCTTTTGCAATATTTTATGGCATGCAAGTAGGTTACTGTCTCTTAATAAATAGTTTCATCGTTTTTATAATTGCGATTGTAGCAACTTTAATAAAAAACTATAACAGTAGAAAAATATAATTTAAAAAAGCATAGAACTAAGTCGTACTTATCTGGGATAAGAAATAATAAGGTAATTAAAAGAGTAAATGTAACTTAATATAAATTAATTTGCATTCACATATTAAACCTTTCTTAGAAGGGATGAACCAATTGAAGTACTTAATATTAACAATAATAATTGCTCTATTATGGGTATTAGCATCAGCTATCGGTATTAATTCGATCATTTTTTTCCCGAATGCAATTGCCTGGACCACTAAATTTATTCTGCCATGGATTGCTTTATACTGGCTCATTAGACTCGTTAAAATCCAAGAAAAAAAACAGAAAAATTTCCTGATGATCTGAATATAACTTAATCTAAATCAAGTTGCATTCACATCAAAGCAAATAGAGAACGGGATACCTCCACTTTTCTATCAAGTGGAGGTATCCCGCCTTATAACTTAATTTAAATCTCTGATGACATAAAACATTTCGTAATAAAGCCCTCTTACAACTTCTTCATATTCTTCCTCAGAAAGATCCTTAGCTAAAATATTGAATTGCCAACTTGAAGCGCCTTCTTCAGCCGCCGGGTAATAGCCTAAAGAAAAGATTTCCTCATCATGGACTCTTTTGGAATAATCTGTGTAACTTATCTCATCGTCCACAAAGGGAAAGTAATAAGCTTCTGTTTGGATGAAGAAAAAGAGAACATCTGAATTTGCAAATACTTCAGTATAGGGACTATCAGCAGCCCTTTCTAAATACTCTTCCATGACGAAAAAACTATCGTATTGTTCGACTGTTTCGATACTCAACTCTTCGATCTCCACCGTACTGAAAGTGATTTTCTCTGAGTCTATTTCTGGCGGAGTGCCTAATACCCCTATCTCAAGATTTCGTCCTAGATACTCTTCTTGAGTGTCTTGTTTATTAGGCTCCACGACTTCTTGTTGTGTGTCTTCTATTTGGGAGCTGCAGGCTGATATGACGAATAAAAACAATATGACCATTGAAATCATAAAAATTCTATTTAGTTTCTTTAACAAGGTTTTGGCTCCCTTCTTAAATTTTGATTTCCATATTTTTACCTTATCATACTTTTAAAACCAGTTATACGGAGAGGTTAATCCTTGTTTTAAATGGAACTTAAGTCCAGTTAAGTTATATTCAGAATACTGACTCCAAACTTATTTTTATTATCTTCACATTAAAAGATGCGAAGGAAATAGAATAGGATAAAAATGGCCATTCCGATTTTTAGCGGAATGGCCATTTTTACTTTTTTTGACGAGCCTTGAAATGGCTTCAGGAGAAACATTACAAAAACTGATTTATTACTAGTTCTGATGTAAAGATAAGTTTCCGGACTTCTGCCAAAATCGAATGATTCAACAGTAAAACAAGCTTTCTCTTTAATTTAAACTTATCCCAAAAACTCGATGGCCACGTCACCTTCGAAAGTAAAGCTAGTGAGGAAAGAATGACTGTGTATATAATGAAAAGAAAAATAGAGTTTGAATCCAATGCATAAAGTTGCTTATGTCTTGAACATGAGTTAAAAGGGAAGCCGGTTGAATTCCGGCGCGGTCCCGCCACTGTAAGTGAGAGCCATCTGAAAAAGCCACTGAAGCGATGCTTCGGGAAGATTCAGAAGGCGATGATCACGAGCCAGGAGACCTGCCTTTATGCGGATGCCCGTTTGCTTGCAAGGACAAGCTGGGAGTCAGCCTTTTTTTCGCTGTTTTTTCTCAATCCCTTGCGGCACGCGGGGGATTTTTCTATTTTGACGAGTGGAGGGAAAAGTATGCCAGCAGTTTCGATTATGATTCAAGGAACAGCTTCCGATGTGGGGAAAAGCTTGATTTGTACAGCGCTATGCCGAATTTTTTCAGACGATGGCTTCCGTGTGGCTCCGTTTAAATCACAGAACATGGCGCTGAATTCGTTTGTGACAGAAGCAGCCGGCGAAATCGGCAGGGCGCAGGGCGTTCAAGCAGAAGCAGCCCGTATTCCGGCGACTTTTGATATGAATCCAATTTTGCTCAAGCCAAAGCAGGACATGGTGTCAGAAGTCATTGTCCATGGCCGGCACTTTATGGACATGAATGCAAAAACCTATCGCGACGATTTCTTGCAGCAAGTGATGCCGGCGGTCGAGCAGTCGATGCGCAGGCTGCAGCAGGATTTTGACGTGCTGGTACTTGAAGGTGCCGGTAGCCCTGCAGAAATCAATTTGAAGGATAAAGACATTGCCAATATGCGCATGGCCCACTTGGCAGATGCCGCCGTCATTTTAGTGGTGGATATCGACAAGGGTGGTGCGTTCGCCGCTATCGTCGGAACGCTCGCTTTGCTCGATGAATCGGAACGAATTCGTGTAAAAGGAATCATCATCAATAAATTCCGTGGCATGCGTGAGCTGCTCGATGATGGCATTGACTGGCTGGAGAAAGAAACAGGCATTCCGGTGCTCGGGGTCTTGTCTTATCTCGATGTCCAAATCGATGCAGAAGATTCTCTTGCATTGTCATCGCTGCGGTTTAAAAAACCGAAACCAGGAGAGTTTGCTGTAGATATAGCCGTCATCCGGCTCCCACGAATCTCGAATTTCACAGATATAGACCCGTTTTTCGATGAACCGGAAACGGGCGTGCGTTTGGTCGGAAAAGTCGAAGATCTCGGTACACCTGACCTGCTCGTCATTCCCGGAACCAAAAACACATTGGCTGATGCTGCGTGGCTCAAAGAAAACGGCTTTGATCGAGCGATTCAACAGCTGCACGAGCAAGGCACCAAGATCTTTGGGGTTTGCGGAGGTTTTCAATTGCTTGGGGAATCACTTTTAGATAATGAGGCGGTCGACGGGGAAGGGGGAGTGGCAAGCGGTCTTTCTTTACTGCCGGTGGACACGGTGTTTGTTGGGGATAAGAAAACCGTTTTAATGACCGGCAGGCAAGTAAAAGACGGACAGATGCTGACAGGCTACGAAATCCATTTGGGAAGATCAACTATCCGCGGGGAGACTGTGCCATTTATGCAGCTATCGGACGGCCGGATGGACGGGGCAGTCAGTGCAGATGGAAGCGTGATCGGCACATACCTCCATGGCATTTTCCATAACCGGAAATTCACGCGTGAACTAGTCAATGAATTACGAGTCAAAAAAGGGTTAGAACCATTGGAAGACGATGTGAAACCCGATGCCCAGCGAAGGGAAGAAGAGTATGATTTTCTAGCGGCACAAGTTCGCAGCCATATTAACGTGGCAGCGGTTTACCAATTACTCGGCTTATCTGCTTACGCGGCCCACAAGAGCACAATGTAAGAAGAAATGTGTTTTTCGATACTACTAGAAAATAGTGGATGGTAAAGAACAAAAAGCCGGACTTCCTCTATGGAGTCCGGTTTTTAAATTGAAGGCATTTTTAAAGATCGTATGCCCAAAACATATACCGGACTATTTGATATAGGTATTGGTCATTTGAATTCCATCGCTTTATGATGATATTGAAAATATAAAATATCTATTTAAGACGAGTAAATCAGCCTACTTAATTTAGATTCAGTAAATTTCTCCATAGTCTCAACAGGAAGGGGAAATGAAAATGAAAAAAACAGCTTTGCCATTAGGTATCATCCTCATGGCTCTTGGCTTAAGTGCTTGTGATGCGAGCGAAACGGATGAAAGAGATGCGCCGAATGCTGAAGAACAACCAAGCAACGGGGATAACCAGGAAAGGGAGGAAGCGGAGATGGCAAATCTACTTGCTTTAGAATTGCAAATAGGGAACGAAGTGTTCTCAGCACAACTTTACGAAAGCGATACAACCGAAGCATTGCTTGAATTGCTTCCGTTAACCATAGATATGGAAGATCTTCATGGAAATGAAAAGTTCTTTTATCTTTCAGAAAGGCTCCCAACAAATTCTGAGAGCCCAGGGCATATTAATGCGGGGGACATTATGCTTTACGGAGACGATTGCCTGGTATTCTTTTATGACAAGCTTTCAACTTCCCATCAATATACCCGTCTCGGCTATATCGAAAATGTGGAAAGATTTACTCAAGCGGTCGGAGAGGGGGATATCACGGTCGCTCTTGATTTCGCCGAAAATGATGGATAAAAGGCTTATATAGTTGAAGAACGCATCAAGTCCTAGACTCGATGCGTTCTTTTTATCGCTCATCCAATTAGTGAATAAATGATTCGCAGCTATTCCGTAATTTTCTTTATGGCCTTTGCTGGGACTCCTGCCACTACCGTGTTTGAAGGGACGTCTTTTGAAACGACAGCCCCTGCCGCCACAACGGCATTGTCCCCAATCGTAACACCGGGAAGGATGGTGGCGTTTGAGCCAATCCATACGTTTTCGCCGATAACTACAGGAAAGGGCATGGTGGTGCCTCTTGTTTCCAAGGGCAAGCCATGATTCAAGGTAGCGATCGAGACATTCATGCCGATCAATGAGCCATTGCCGATGGTGATGCCGCCCCGGTCCTGGAACGAACAACCGGTATTGATAAACACATTTTTACCGATGCGTATGTTCTTGCCGAAGTCCGTGTGGAACGGAGGCAAACATAGAAACGAAGCGTCGACTGGTGCGCCTGTCAGTTCAGAGAACAGCGCGACGATTTCTTCTTGGGTGTTGAAAGTTGAGTTCAACTCCACCATGATTTTCTGGGCCTGAAAACTGCTTTGCACCAATAGGCCGTGCAATTCTTTATCTGTACTTGAAATGGGGTTGCCTGCTTTGCAAAAATCGATAAATTCTTGCATCTCCATCTGAAAACCGCCTTTCCTTATCCTATTTCCTTTATACCTCTTGAGCTGTCGGGCGAATGATCATATCGCTGACCGAAACGCGGTCCGGTGTATCGATGACATAAGCGACTGCCTGGGCAATATCTTCTGCGACAAGTCCCCATTCTGATTGGGCTTGGTGAAGAGCGGCCGATACTTCTTTGTCATTGATGGTTGTATATAATTCGGTCAGGACAGCGCCCGGTGAGATAATCGTGGATTTGATGTTGTTTTCACGCTGCTCTTGTCTCAAGCCTTCCATAATGGCCCGGACAGCAAATTTGGTTCCGCAGTAAACGGCTGAATGCGGGTAGACCACATGCCCTGCCACAGAATCGGTGGAGATGATATGGCCGGATTTTTGTTCGACCATCTTCGGCAACGCCGCTGCAATGCCATTCAGCACCCCCATGACATTGATATCCAGCATGTTTTTCCATTCGTCGCGTCGCGTTTCAGCCAACGGGGCGGTCGGCATAATCCCGGCGTTATTGAACAGTACATCCAATTGACCGTACTCGGCAATCGCCAAATCAATGACTTGCTGCACTTCTTCATGATTTGATACATCAGCTTTTCTGTAGACGATGTGTGCTTCCGGCAGTGATTCCTTGATCTCTTTCAAGCGCTCTTCTCTGCGCGCTGCCAATACCAACTTGGCGCCTTTTTCGGCTAAAATTCTGGCTGTTGCTTCTCCAATGCCGCTGGATGCTCCCATAATGATAATGACTTTTCCTTCAATTGCCATGTAGAATTCCTCCTTCAAAATAATTATCTATTCGTTCCCATCATAAAATGATAGGATTCAGATATCCAATACCTATATCAAATAATCTATTATGCTTTTTGAGCATAAGAAAAGGAGGCTATTATGGAACTTCGCGTATTGCGCTACTTTATTGCGGTAGCGAAAGAACAAAACATTTCGGCTGCGGCCAAACAGCTGCATTTGTCTCAACCGACATTATCCCGGCAATTGAAAGAACTGGAAGCGGAACTGGGGACAACTTTATTTGAACGGGGAAATCGGAAAATCACCTTAACGGAAGAAGGGCTGTTCCTGTTCAATAAAGCGAAGGAAATCGTGGAATTGACCGAGAAAACCGAAGCTAATTTGAAAGGGACGAAACAAGAGATTGGCGGGGAAATTTATATTGGCGGCGGTGAAACCGAAGCGATGCGATTCATTGCGAAAGCATGCAAAGAGCTGCTCGAAAACCACTCGGGTATCCGTTTCCATCTTTACAGCGGCAACGCAGACGACATCACCGATAAATTGGAGAATGGCTTGCTGGATTTCGGTATTGTCATCGAACCGATGGACAAGCAGAGATACGATTATATAAAGCTGCCAGCGACTGACCGTTGGGGTGTATTAATGCGAAAAGACAGCCCGCTCGCACAACGTCCGTTTATCCAGCCTGAAGATTTGATGGATGAGCCCTTGCTGATTTCTCGCCAAACGGCGGTCAGCAATGAAATGTCCGGCTGGTTCGGGAAAAATATTGAGGACCTGCGTGTGGTTGGAACTTACAATTTGATCTACAACGCGGCATTGATGGTGGAAGAAAACATTGGCTATGCATTGTGTCTGGATAAGTTAGTGAATACTGGCGAAGACAGCAAACTGTGTTTTATCCCATTGCGCCCAAAACTAGAAGCGAACTTAAATATCATTTGGAAAAAGCATCAGGTTTTCTCCAGTGCAGCGAATTTGTTTTTGCAGCAACTTCGAATTCATTTACACAACTAGAGCTCTATAAATAGAAAAAAACATCAAGCTTTAATTGGCTTGATGTTTTTTCTACTTGTCGGGAAACTGAAATTTTATTTATTAGGCTCACCATCTGCCTTTGGTTCAACCGGAAGCTTCGTGAAGAAGATGGTGCCTTCGGGTCCTGTTTCGATGGTGATCGTCGCATTATGGCGTGCCGCCACCGCGTAACAGATGCCTAGGCCGAGTCCCGTGCCTTCATCTTTTGTCGTATAGAAAGGCGTGCCGATTTTGTCGATGATAGCGGGATCGATGCCGCTGCCTTGATCCTGCACTGCCAGCACCACGTAATTTTCGTTTTCCGGATAGGTGCCGATGGTCAGTGTCTGCCCTTCATCCATCGCTTCCAGTCCGTTGCGGTATAAATTGATGATCAATTGCCGGATTTCATTATGATTCAATAGTAGTTCCGGCACTTCCTGCGTGTAAATATGGATTTGTTTGTTCTGATTGGCTGTATCGATTTTGATCAATGGTGAAATATCATCAAGGATGGTGTTTAAGCTCATCATTTTCATGTCCGAAGTGCGCGTATTGCCAACGGACAGAAATTCAGTGATGATGGCATTCGCCCGGTCCAATTCAGCGATCATCAGGTTGAAATGCGCAGCATGCGGCTCCAATTGTTCGTTCATGACCATCAGTTGCAGAAAACCGCGCACCGTTGTCATCGGATTGCGGATCTCGTGGCTGATTCCCGCCGCCATCTGGCCGATCAAATCCAAATTGGCCAGCCGTTTTAGTTCTTTCTCGTACTGCTTCTTTTCCTTGATGTTTTTCAGCACGCAGCAAATGCCGTCATCAAACGGATAGGCGGTAATTTCAAACCAAAAGTCTTCCGCATCGGATTGCGACTCAAAGCGAACCGTCACCCGGTCGATCATGGCGCGATGGAACTCGTTATAGGTAAGTGTATCGACAGTTTCCGGAAACACATCCCAAATGTTTTTGCCGAGCACTTCGTCTGCTTTTTTGCCTTTCGGTAAAAAAAGATGCTGGTTGATGTAAGTGTATTCCCAGTTTTTATTGAGCACAAAAAAACCGTCCGTGATGCTTTCGATCACACTATTGACCCGCTTGTTCGCGGCGTACAATGCACTCGTCCGCTCTTCGACCATTCCTTCCAATTGGTCCATGTACAATAAATTCGAAAAAACCGGAGCGGTGGCTTCGATAACGGACTGGGCGACAGGGATTTGCAAATCCACTGCGTCTTCTGCGGCTTCGCGCCGGCATACCGCTGATACGATCCCGTGGACTTTTCCCATAGAAATCATTGGGAGCAGCAGTAACTCGTGTTGAGCACCCAAGTTTGCGCGGATGACTTCTTTTTGCAATACAGCACGTGCGAGCAGTTCTGCATAAATGGCGTTTAGCCCCATTTCGGCGAGGTGTTTCTGCCAGTGCTGTTCGGTCATATCATTGGCTGCCTGAAATTGGGTCGGCGTGCCGCCTTTCATGCTTGGCGATTTTATGATATGTGCGGCAAAACCACCCTCGCCGAACGCCTGTTTCAAATAGCCGAAGCAAACGTTCAGGCTTTCCTGGATCGTCGAACAGAAAGATAGTTCACGGGTAAGGTCGAGCAATAATTGCTTTTCCCTCAATAATTTCTCTTTTTGATTGAAGCTCTTCGCGTTTTGAATGGCGACCGCTGCCATATTTACATAAGCTTCGACACTTTCAATCTCTGATTGCGTCAAATTCATCGGGGTCCCGTAATTGAACAGGAACACCATCCCCATGAATTCCTTTTCAAAGGAAATCGGCAACGCCAATAAGAAATTGATTTGGAAGGCGCCTACTGGCTTCAAGTCCGGCCGGTTATCTGTTGATGTATCCGCTATATAGATGGTTTTCCGTGTCGCTATCAATTCCGCTGCCAGGTTGTCTGTGTTTGGGTCGATAATTTGCGATTGCAGCGTCATGCCGCTCATCATCTCCGGCTTTCCCGCAAATCCGCGATACGTGCCATCGCCTTCTGGCAAAAAGATCCCAACAGAATCGCATCGGACGATTTCCTCGGAAATAGCCGTCGTGACCTGCTGCAGAACTTCATGCAAATCCAGCTTTGTATTTACAATGCGTGTGATGTTCGCAAGCCTCGAATACCGCGATTGATCATTCACCATAGTATGTCTCCATTCTCGCCAACTGATCGTTGGGGCCTATCTGCAAGTGCCTTTAACATTTCTTTTCCAAATTACTTTATATATCTGTCTACAATATTACTATATCTGAGTAGTTACAATCCTTTTATTTGTTAATAAATGTTTGTATAAAAAATTTTCTTTTGAATAGGGAATGGATGCCCGGCAATCTAAAAAAACATCAAGCTTTGATTAGCTTGATGTTTTTTTAGGTTGTCGAGAAAGTGAAGAAGTCGTATTTTCCGAAGCTTATCGCTCGCTTTCCGTGGGCTCGCGCCCAAGCCTCCTCAGTCGCTTTGCGCCTTGCGGGGTCTCGGTCGTCTCGCTTTACCACTGGAGTCGAGCGAACGCTTCTCCAAATACTTAGCTAGAACATTGATTTTGAATATAGAAAAGGGAAGCTCAGTATTAATTAATAGCGGATTATAGACTTCTTCAACAATCAAAAAACATCAAGCTTTGATTAGCTTGATGTTTTCTGAGTTAGGTCAGGACAGAATCTGAAGCATCGTTGTCGCCGGGTTTTGACGATTGCCGTGCTTCTTTTTCTTCCAGCGCTTTTAATTCCTGCTCGGTCAAGAATTCGACTTTCAGCCCAAAGAATGCCATGAAGATGGAGATAATCGGCACGGTATAGTTCAGAATCGCGTAAGGCGCATAGGCGAAGGTGCTGACGCCGAGAGTCGCCACGATAAACACGCCGCATGTATTCCAGGGAATCAAAGGCGAAGTGACGGTGCCGCCGTCTTCCAATGCCCGTGATAAGTTTTTCGAATGCAGTTTTTTGTCCCGATACGCTTTGGCGTACATTCTACCTGGGAGAAGAATCGATATGTATTGTTCAGAAGCGGTTGCATTCGTGAAAAAGGCCGAAACGATTGTCGCGGCAATCAGGCTGCCTGCTGATTTCGCGACCTTGAGAATTTGGTTGACGATCGCTTGGAGCATCCCCACTTGTTCCATGATGCCGCCGAAGATCATCGCGACAATCGTCAAGGACACCGTGTACATCATCGACTCGATGCCGCCGCGGTTGAACAAATTATCTACCATTTCATTGCCGCTCGAAATCACGAATCCGTCGTGAAGCGTATTGACGGCATCGGCCACGCTGCCGCCTTGGATAAACACATAGCACAGCCAGCCGAGCAACACGCCAATCGTCAAAGCCGGCAGTGCAGGAACCTTTTTCGCTACCAAGACGATGACCGCAAGCGGCACGAGCAACAGCCAAGGGGAGATGACGAAATTGCTTTCCAATGCGGAAAGGATGCTGTTGATGTTGCCGATATCCACGGCAGTGCCGGCAAACTGCCTGCCGAGGATAAAGTAAGCGACTAACGCAATGATGAGGCCAGGAATCGTCGTATACACCATATGCTTAATATGCGTGAACAAAGGCGTTTCGGTAATTCCGGCCGCCAAATTGGTTGTGTCAGACAGCGGGGACATTTTGTCGCCGAAATAAGCACCGGAAATGACCGCGCCTGCTACCATGGCAGCAGGGATGCCCATGCTCACGCCGATGCCCATTCCCGCGACGCCGATCGTTCCCATTGTCGACCAGGAACTGCCTATGGCCAAAGTGACAATCGCGCAAATGATGCAGATGGTCACGAGGAATAGGGAAGGGGTGATGATTTTCAATCCGTAATAGATCATCGTGGCCACAATCCCGCCGCCAATCCAAGCTCCGATGATCAAACCGACGAGAAGGATGATGACAATCGCTGGAAGCGCCATGCGGATGCCTTTATAAGCGCCTTCCTCGATGATTTCCCATTTATATCCGTAGCGCCAGCCGATCAGGGCAGCAATTGCCGCACCGATCAATAACGGGACGTGCGGGCTACCGCCAAATTTGATGATGGTAATTGCCATGATACTGATCATGACGATGAATGGAATTAACGCCATAACAAAAGGAATTTCTATTTTCTGTTGATTTTTCATGATTCATCTCCTCAATGCAAGATAATGAAAGCCTTTTCAACTATTTTGCCATGAGCTTCGAAGAGGTGCAAATGATTTTTTCAAAAATTTAAATATCTAAAATTTTTGCGCAAAATATTTTTGCACTATTTTGAAAGTGATTTTTTTGACGAGTATCACGGAGGATGGTGATTTTAGGTGATCGAAAAAGAAGCCCAGCCCGTTATGGATGGACTGAGCTTCTGTAGTGCGCAAAGGGAACCCGCTTACTGTTTGTTCAGATTGATTTTGGCCAGCCAAATGTTAAACACAATGAACACTCCACACGACAGGATGCTGAAATGATTGACCTCACCACCCGGCAGCAATTGGTTTTCTGCGACGTTCAAGACGCCGCCTGGGGACAGCTGAAACACAAGATGGTTAAAGCTTTTGATCAGGATCAAGAAAATGGAGACGGCAATCGTCGTGACCGCGATGAGAATGGGCCCCTTGATGAATGTGCTGATTAGAATCGCTAGGCTGATGACGTAGAGAATCCACAAACTGTACATCAAAAGAAATAACAAGAAATCGGAAAAAGAGAACGAACCGAATAAAAAAATCGTGTAGCCGTAGGAAACGGCGGCTCCAATGGCAATGGCGAACATGCTGATGAGCCAGTGGCCTGCAAGCTTTGACAATAAATAAGACGGAATGGCAACCGGGCGGGTCAAGATAAAGTCCTGCATGCCGCTATTGCGGTCGGACGCAATGAGCCCCATGAAGCTGATGATTAAAATGATGAGTCCGATTTGATTGAACTGCCCGGAAATGGTCGACAGAAGAACTTCTCCGGAACTCGGTACCGGCCGGTTCGGGTCAATGGTGATGCCATCTGCGCCGCCTACGTTTTCGAGGATCACGTCCATATAGTTATTAATCAAAGGCTGGGTGACACCCAAAATGACGAAAAACAATGTCAGCCAAATAAATTTGTATTCTTTTGCGGCTTCCGCCAGCTCGGTTTGGGTTAGCGTATAAAAGTTGGTCATGTGTCCGACACCATCTCCAGGAAAATTTCCTCGATTCCTTTTTCATAAAACTCGATGGACGTGACATCCAGCTCTTGTGCATCCAAGTCATGGACGACTTTTTTCAAATCAAGTTGTTCAGTCCCTGTCAAAAGGAAAGCGGTAGGGGACAGGCGTTCAATATACGCCACGCCATCACCGGGCCAAATGCCGCTTGCTGGTGGAGTCTTCGCTGTCTTCACCAAAATTTGTGTACGGTCTGCATGCTGAAGTTGGCTGTCGATGGTTCCAGAAATCGCGCCATCTTTGATCACAATGTAGCGGTCGCAAAACGCACTGGCATCATCCAGGATATGTGTGGAAATAATGATGGTCGTCCGTTTCTTCAAGCGGGCGATCAATTTTTTCACTTCGTTCCGGCCGATCGGATCGAGAGCTGAGACCGGTTCATCCAAAATCAATAATTGCGGCTCGTGCAAAATGGCTTGTGCGATTCCGAGCCGCTGCTTCATGCCACCGGATAATTGCTCCACTTTATAGCCCTCTTTATCCTTCAGGCCAACTTCCTCCAACACCGCGGGGATAGCCTCCTGTAAAAATACCGCATCCAGGCCTGATAGTTTTCCGAAGAAACGAAGCGATTCCCCGCAGCTCATCCACGGCTTGAAGTCTGTATGCTGGGACAAATAGCCGATATCTTGCTTGTGCTGGGCAATGGGCTTGGAATGGAAGGTGATGTTCCCTTGTTCATAGTGCAAAACGCCAGTCATGCATTTAATAAGCGTTGTTTTGCCGGCACCGTTTGGCCCCAATAAACCAATGCATTCCCCTTGTGCAACCGTAAAAGAGACATCGCTCAAGATTTTTCGTTTTTTGATCCTCTTATGAAGTTTCTCGACTGTAATCATGGCGAATGACCTTCCTTCCGATGACCAAATACAAGATCGGCCCTAATGATTGGAATAATAAGATGGCGGCGAGCCAAGCATACGGTGCCGCAATCCGATCTTTCCGCTTAAACCAGTCGTACAGTGCGACGCCAATGAGCAATAAGTTGAAAAAGATAATGGGCAAGGCGAACGGCAGGATTTTTGCCCAATCGATTTCCAGTAAAGCAGTAATATCAGTATTCATATTTATCACCCTTTCTATTATCATTATCAATAATGATAATAGAAACGTCAACTACTTTATGCATGCTCCGTATTTTAATCAGGTTTCGAGTTGCCAGCCGGCCATTTAGGTGGAGTTGGTAAATCAACGGAAAGAATATATAATAGCTAATTAAGCGCACTCAAAAAGGGGACATTGCACATGGAATTTGATTTATTTAAAAACCAAGTCAGGTTTAAAATAGCTTTGGAATTGATCGATGTTGATGAGGGCTTATCGATCCTGCAGCTGAATAAACTATTGAAAGAAGTGTCGCAAGCGACTTTGTACAGACACGTGAATTCCATGGTGGAGGATGACTTGCTGAAAGTGGTGGGCATAAACCGCAGCGGGAAAGTGGAAGAAAAACTCTATGCACTGAACACGCAAGCTTATAAAGTGAGTCAGGAAGACTGGCAGTCAGCTACTTATAGCGAGAGAATCCGGTTCATCACGTACTATTTCATGTACATTCTGCAAAACTATAAAAATTACCATGAGCGCAGCGTGGAAGAGCAGTCCCAGGATCAATCGACATTTTCTTTAGTGAAGCTGAATTTAACAGACGATAGATTCAATGATTTTCAATCGGAGCTTGGCTCATTAATGGAGAAATATTATAATGCGCAGGAGCCGGAACAAGGAACCGAACGCGCTGTTTCGTTGGTGATTATTCCATAATCCGAAAATAAATATGAACGCAATAAAGCACAGCTGAATGGGATCAGCTGTGCTTTATTTATTGAGAAGGCAGTGATGCGCAAATGAAAGCTGCACTTATAGCTGCGTTATGTTGCTTTGGCCGATCGATCAGTTAACCCCGACAGCCGAGAACGCTGCTTTGACGCTTGCGACTTCAGCGCTCGATGCGCCGTACAGATCCGTTGCCGCTTGGATGGTGGAAACGCGGAAATGGCTGTAGTTGGAGTTCGGCGTCAAGTATTGCGTCAAAGTGCGGTAGTAGATATCGCCCGCTTTGTCGTTGCCGATGCCAGCGACCGTCACGCCGTAATGCGTGCCGCCATTGGCGAGTAGGAACGCCGCTTTATTGCTGATGCCGGAGTTGATATGGACGCCGCCGTAATCACCCGTGCCGGTGTAGCGTTTCGAATAATGATCCGGGTCTCCGCTCAATGTCGGGTCTTCCATCGAGCGCAGTGCATCGCCCGCAACGTTCGGCGTATAGATATCTTCGCCTACTTGCCAGTCGGGCTTGTTATTGAAATGGTATTCAACAAGCGTTCCAAAAATATCGGACATCGATTCGTTGATCGCGCCGGATTCATTTTGGTAGATCAAGTCGGCCGTCGTATCGGTCACGGCATGCGTCAATTCATGGGCAATAACGTCCAGCGCTCCTGACAGCGGCACGAAGGTAGTGCCATCACCGTCGCCGTAGACCATTTGGGAACCGCTCCAGAACGCGTTGTTATAGCTGCGGCCGTAATGGACGGTGGAAATCAGCTCAGCGCCGTTGCCGTCGTAGCTATTGCGGCTATGGACGTCTTGGAAGTAATCGTAGGTTTGGCCAGCGTAAGTATGGGCATCGACTGCAGCGCCGTCATAAGCGGCATTGTAGACATTGTCGCTGTCGAGCCACAGTGTGCCAGGCGTGCGTGTGCGGTTTTTTGCGTCATACGTGAAAATGCCGCTGCCGCGCGTGCGGTCGACCAGGTAAGAGCCGTTGCTGTTGACTAAAGTATTGAACGATTTCGTATCGCCCAACACGCCTTTGCCGCTCGCAGTCGAATCTTCGCCGGTCAAACTCGCACCGCCGCCGGAAGGTTTCGCCTCATGGATCTGGTTATAGGAATCGAGGATGTCGCCCGTCTTGGCGTCCACGAAGTATTGATAATTACCCGGTTCCGGATAGAGGAACTCGAATTCAGCGCTGTAGGCAAAATACGCTTGCCCATCTTTGAAATAGATGACCAATTCCGGTGTAACTTCAGCTTCAAGCTCTGGGGAACTGCCGATTTTTTCTTCCAGGTCGGCCGCTGCTTTTTCGACTGCAGCCCCGGCTTTCAAAGTTGCGCCTTTCTTCAAGGATTTCTTATCGTATAATTCCGGCGCCAAATTGCCGGAGATGGAAGTGAGCACGCCGTCTTGGTCAACGTGGGCATTGATTACGGAACCGAAAACAGGCACGCCTTTGAATTTCTGCTGAAGCTTCACTTTGGTGAAGCCGAGGTCATCTGTTTCCTGGCTGATGACTTTGAAGCTGGAAAGGTCTTTTTTATCGATTTTGTACGTGTCTTCGTTTTCTTCTAAATATGTAAAGACAATTTCTTTTGCATCTTGATCGGTCGGTTCAGTCAACGTTCCGGAAATGAAATCAGGTGTCTGGGTGTCTTTATTGACATGGACTTTTTCTGTTGCCTGTTTAGATAGGGTATCGGCGGAAACCGTTGTGGCGGATAATGCGAGTGATGCTGCCAAACTTAAAGTCAGTAATTTTTTTTTGCTCATCAATAGTCACTCCTTCTCGTCTTACCGGAAATGCAACTCGGTAAAAACATCATAGCTATTTAATTATTCTGAATATATAGGGTAGAGTATGTATTTTGGTTAGCCGTTAAAAGTGAGGATTGCACCTCTGGAAATGGGGAAGAAAAGCCTTTTGGACATCTCGTGGGTCTATCGGTTCTATCACTGGAGCCATTTCGCTATGTAGAAAAGACGCAGGTGATCTTAACGGTTAATAATTCTCAAAAAGCGGTTTATTGAAACAATATATCCGGGCTTAATCAAAAGGTGAAATCGGGGAATTGACGAAGGTTCATGCGGCATTCCTTGAGATGCTATACTGATGGAAACAGCTCGGCTTGTGTGCCAGAGCAAAAGAAAGATCCATTTACAGGTTGAGAGGAGTGGCAATAGAGAGATTATCTATTTTGCAGGCGGATGCTTATGGGGCGTGCAGGCGTTCATCAAGACCTTGCCGGGTGTCGAGTCGACCGAAGCGGGGCGGGCAAACGGCAGGACGCAATCGCTAGAAGGCGATTACGACGGCTACGCAGAATGCGTCAAAACTACGTTCGACCCTTCGCGCGTGTCGGTCCAACAACTGATGGGGTATTTCTTCGAAATCATCGATCCCTATAGCATCAATAAACAAGGCGAGGATATCGGCGAGAAATACAGGACCGGCGTCTATAGCGAAAGCGCCGGCCATTTAACGGCAGCGAAAGCCTTCATTAATGAACGAACGGATTCGGAACGCATCGCAGTCGAAGTCTTGCCGCTTGAAAATTATATAGCGAGTGCAGCAGAACATCAGGACCGTTTGGACAGATGCCCCGATGACTATTGCCATATCCCAACAGCTTTATTGACCAAGTATGCGTAAAGAAAAGAGCGTGATGACCCGATGATTTCACTTATACTGACTTTGAAACGCTTGCTGTCGGCCATATTCCGGATAGGAAAAGAGCCCTTGTTCAGGACCTTGCTGCTGACTTTGGCGTTCATCGTGCTGTCGGGAACTTTGTTCTATTATCAAATAGAAGGCTGGGCCTTGTTTGATGCCTTTTACTTCGCGTTCATCAGCCTGATTCCGACTGGAGTCGATACGGGTCTCGTGCCTAGCGGCAACCTGAGCCGAAGCTTTACGATGATTTATTTGGCTGTCGGCGTCGGCGTGATGGTCATGGTGTTGTTGAGGCTCGCATATGCGGTAGTAAAGCTCGAGCGGCCGGAGCAATTGGACGTGAAGGCAGGCAATCTTAAGTCTAAACCGAAACAGAAAACCAAAAATAAATAGTAAAAACCCCGAACGGGCTGCTGGTGAAAGCGGCTGCCGTTCGGGGTTCTTTTTGTATTCTTATTGTTCTTTTGTGGTCGTTTTTTTCCAGCTGTCGTCCATGACCATTTTGCCCGGCCATGTGTAAGCGGTGAGGCCGCCGTCGACAACGATGTCTTGGCCCGTCAGGTAAGAGCTGTCGCTCGAGACGAGGAACAATACCGTCGTAGCGATTTCCTTCGGTAAGCCAAGGCGTCCTAGAGGAGCGAGCCATCTATTGCTTTCTCTGAACTCACGTCCCGCTTCTTCCTCTTTAGAGCCAGCTAATTCATCGATCAGCGGTGTTTCAATCGTGCCAGGGGATACGGAATTTGCGCGGATGCCGGATCTTCCGTATTCGATGGCGATGGATTTCGTGAAGTTGATGATGCCGCCTTTTGCTGCGTTATAACCGGAGCGGTCCAAATCGGCAAAGCTGCCGGACATGGAGGCGTTGTTGACGATCGCCCCGCCATTATCCATCATGAGCGGGATGAAATATTTGCTCATCAAGAACGTGCCGCGCAAATCAGTAGCGGTGATGTCGTCGAACAAATCGACCGGATACTCATGCACTTTGCCGCCTTCTTGGTCGATCCCGGCGTTATTGAACAACGCATAAACCGTTCCGTATTGTTCTTTTACTTGATTGGCGAAAGAAGTGACGTCCTCTTCCTTGGCGATATTCACCTGGAAGCTTTTCGCCGTGCCGCCGTTTTCATTGATTTTGGCGACCGTCTCCTGCAATTCTTCTTCTTTAATGTCCGCAAGCAGGACAATCGCGCCTTCTTGTGCAAACAGTTCTGCTGTTGCTTTGCCGATACCTGTCGCCGCGCCTGTAATGACGGTTACTTTATCTTGTAGTTTACCCATGTTCTGTTCCTCCTCTATATAGTCTGTTCTTGAAAATCCTATTATCTAACCGGCCATATCTTGTGCCGGGGCTTTCGTATTTAAATGACGATACTTTATCTTAACTACCACCTGAAATAGGCGCTAAACCGGCTTTTCCGATGTAACCGCTTAACCGGTGCGAACTTTTTTTGAGAAATTGTGATCTAATTTCAAACCCGCTCCGTTGAGCTTATAGGAAAACAAAACAGAGGAGTGGTTAGATGAAAATGAAAAAGCTTTTACTACCAGTAGTAGGCGCGTCGCTTTTGGTTCCGGGAATCGGTTCTACCGTGTTGGCAGCTGAAGAAGCACCGCCGACGGAAACAACAGGCGTCGAACTTCGCGCAACATTGGATTCGTTATTGTCCGAGCATTATGCGCTCGCAGTGGATTCCATGATGAAAATTTATGATGGCGACGAAGCAGCAGAAGAAGCCATGGCAGCACTCGATGAGAACGCAGCCGATATGGAACCGGTCATCGCTTCCGTTTACGGAGAAGATGGCGGAGCGGCCTTCGTTGAAATCTTCGATAAGCACAATATGGGAACAGATGAATACGCAGCGGCCGTGAAAGCGGATGACGAAGCGATGCAACAAGAAGCATTGGATCAAATCCAATCGTTCGTCGATGAAATGGGCGAGTTCCTCGGTACGGCAACGGAAGGAAATCTTCCGGAAGACGGTGCGACAGCCGCACTTCGTGAACATGAAGATTTCGTTCAAGGCACGTTTGATCTTTATGTAGAAGGCGATTACGAAGCTGCTTACACGATGTACTTGGAAGGCTTCACGCAAATCTTCGGTGCAGGCAGCGCAATCAGCGGAGCGATTTCGGCTCAATTCCCGGATCAGTTTTCTGACCCCAACACACCAGCCGGCGACTTCCGTTCGACAGTGAACCGCATTGCAGCAGAACATTTTGCTCTCGCGCAATTGAGCATGGCAAAAGGCTATAACGGTTCGGCTGACTTCGATTTCGTCAACTGGGCACAAGACCAAAACAATGAAGAGTTCCGTTCGGCTCTAGCTTCCGTTTACGGTGAAGAAGCGAGCAACCAGTTTGTTGAACTATGGAATAACGAACACATCGCTGTCCAAGGCGACTTGGCGAATGCGATAGCTTCAGAAGACGAGCAAGCGAAAGAGCAAGCCGTTTCGACTTTGACTAGCACATTTGCAACAGACCTTGGCACATTCTTGAACAAAGCAACAGAAGACCGCATGCCGTTGGATGAAACGATTGCAGGCGTGGAAGCGCATGAACAATCCGTTGTAGATACTTTCCAACAGTACGTGAACGGTGACTATGCCGCGTCATATGACACATACCGCACAGGTTATGCGATCATGTTCGATATCGGGAAAGGATTGAGTGGCGCAATCGTCGACCAATTCCCAGAGAACTTCGAGAACACAGCTCCTGACAAAATGCCTTCAACTGGATTCGGCGGCATGTCTGGCCAATCCAATACAATGATCTTGTGGGTAGCACTTAGCACATTGATCTTCATGTCAGCTGGAACACTAACGTATCGTCAAACTAAAAAACAATAACGAAAGATTGTAGAGAAAGGGCCCAGGCCCTTTCTTTTTTTATGATTGGGACTGCGTTCTCTCCTGTTGTATAAGTTCTGAAACGCTGTGTATAGTGCTTAACGTCCAGGTTGGCGGGCATACAAAAGAATAACAGCAGAAAAGTACAGGGTAATGGTATAATTTAATAGAAAGAAAGCTGTTTTTCTCGATTCTCCAGTTTGTCGAGTGTTGAACTTCTTTTTTGGTTGAAATCGCGTAGAGAAAGAAGGTAGATCGCTTGAGAAGTAAGATGAATCAATTGCTTGAAAGCCAGCGCAGTGTTCACGTGCTATATGCTTTCGATGGAACTGAAAATTATGTGAGGCAGCTATTGAACTACATAGACGAGGGAATTCACGCTGGTGATCATATTTTGATTGTTGAAAATGAGCGGATGACTCGTGAAATTAAGCGGCATATGGAAAAACAATATACTGAAAAACAACTGAAAATGGTACATTTCGTCAATAGCCTTCATTTCTATTGGTCGAGTGGAAGTTACCATCCACCAGCCATCCATGAGTATTTTACCAAAACCGTGGCCCCTTATATTGAAAACAAATTGAGCTTCCGGTCATGGGCGCATGTGGAATGGGAAAGTGTGAAAGAACCATTATTCCTTATAGAAGATTTCGAAAAGATTGCGGATCGCGCAGTGAACGAATTTGATTTTCCATTAGTTTGCGCTTACGAAAAAAAGAAAATGCCTGTTCATTTAAGGGAAAGCTTGATGAAAACCCATCCATATGTCTTGATGGAAGACGAATTGATTGCTTCGCCTCAGTACCAATCTGTGTCGAACCAGGCTTAAGCCTGGTTTTTCATTTAGCCAAAACTTTGTGGAGTACGGGTTCCGCCGATTGCGGCGATACCAGAAAGCCTGCACATTGCAATCGAAGAACGGCTTATAGTATCGTTAGGAAAAGTGCGCCAATTTTCGCTTTGGACACTCCCCGTAGAGGAGGGATCACATGCACCACCAGACAATTAGCCCTTCCAGAAAATTTCAGAACTTCAATGATGCAGCTAATCAGATCTTGAACATGTTGAGCAAGCAAATGGATATCAACACGCTCTTCATTGCTGAAAATGACGGAAAAACCAATACCATCAAGAAAGCGTTCAATAGACATGAAGAGCTGGTAGTGGAAGACAGCCAGTCGCCACTTGACCAGACCTTTTGCAGCTTAGCGATCAACTATGGGCAGGAGCCGCTATTGATCGAAGACATCTCAAAAGACGACAATGCCGGCAAGCTTGAGATTTCGGCACAATTCGGCAACGGCGCGTTCATCGGCATCCCGATCTACTACGAAAGCGGGGAAGTGTATGGCACGATTTGTGGCTTGGACAAGCACCCGGTTTCGTTCACGGAAGAGCAGCAGGAGATGTTCGAGATGATGTCTTCCTTGTTGAGCTATATCTTGGAGCTCGACAAAGCCCAAAAGGAAATCCAGACCTTGTCGTCGCCGCTCGTGCCCTTATCGGATGAGATTTCGATCTTGCCGATTATCGGCCACATTACGCTTGAACGTGCTTATCAATTGATCGACGACGTCGTGATGAAAGCGAGCGAAGGCATCGATTACCTGATCTTGGATTTCTCGGACATTACGCAAATCGACCCGCGCATCGAAGATCCTCTGCTAGATTTGATTAAAGCTTTGAAGATCATGGGAATCACTCCGATCATTACAGGAATTTTGCCGACAATGGCAATGAACGTCCCCCATTTCGCCCATTCCCTGAAAGGCGAACGAATGGAAGCGACGCTGAAAATCGCCATTGAACAGCTTGGTTTTGAGTTAACGAAGAAAAATGAATTCGCTAACTCCCGTTGGAAATAAACTACTGGGAATTCTGGCCCCGTCTGGAGAAGCTTTTAAAGCATCTCCAGACGGGGCCGTTTTATTGCTTTTATTCAATTGGAAAAATGAAGCTATACAAACCAATTCGATGTGTTGGCCGCTGGCATAAAGGGTAAAGTGTTAGCACAAGAAAAATGGGTTCAAAGCTTAAAAGTGAAAGGAGGGTTTTCGAATGGTTCAATCCAAATGGGTAAAGTTGGGGGCAGCGGCGTTTCTGTCAATCGGCATGCTGGCGGCTTGTGGAGACGCAGAAGACGAGCAGCCTGTAGATGAAGATGTGGATGTGACGCCGGAAGAGGGAGAAGAAGAACTAGTCCCTGAAGAGCCGATCGCGGATGAAGAAGATGAAGAGTAAGGGCAAAACATAGGCCAAACGCACAGCGTATTGGCTTTTTGCCTTTTTATAACTTCTCCTATCGGAGGATGCCTTTATCATCAGCTAGGTATGGGACGGGGATAAGTACTAGTGGTTCTTTGAATCGAAACTGCACAATAAAGCCGGAGCTTAAGGAGGGATTAAGATTTCATTTGAGTGGTTCAGTGCTATAAGCAACCTTTTCATAATTGTAAATATTGTGCTGGCGTTTTTCATTTTATTTTTTGAGCGGAAAACGGCTTCTTCGGCATGGGCATGGATTTTAATCCTGTTTTTTATCCCGATCCTCGGCTTTGTGCTGTACTTATTGTTCGGAAAACCTTTGAGGCGCAGCCGACTGAATCGGCCAGTTGCTTATGAGAACCGTGATTTCATGGATCTGAAGGATCGCCAGCTCGCGGAAATGAAATCAAGAAGCTTCCAGCCGCCATCTGCACTAGAAGGAAAATGGATGGATATTGTCCAAATGAATGCTGCGCGGACCGACGCGCCTTTATCGACAGCCGCTGATATTCAAATATTCAATGATGGCAAACGGAAGTTTGATGCCTTATTCGACGACATCCGCGCTGCCTCGAAGCATATCCACCTCCAGTACTTCATCCTTAATGACGACGATCTTGGCCGAACGCTTTTAGCGCTGCTGACTGAGAAAGCGCAGCAAGGTGTCAAAGTGCTATTCCTATACGATGATTTGGGGTCGAGCAGCCTGCCAAAGCATTTCTTTGATGCGTTCCACGAGACAGGGGGCAAATCGGCTGCGTTTTTGCCGGCCATGCTGACGAGCATCAACCCACGGCTCAATCACCGAAATCACCGGAAATTGGCGGTCATCGATGGACGTATCGGCTATACTGGCGGCTTTAATGTCGGCGATGAATACATCGGCAAGAAAAAAGAGTTCGGCTATTGGCGCGATACGCATCTGCGCATTGAAGGGCACGCGGTGCATTCCCTGCAAAACCGGTTCTTCATCGACTGGAACCAAGCTGCTGAAAAATATCCGATGAAGTATGCGGAAACTTATTTTCCGGAAATGGATCATCCGTCCGGCGTTCCGATGCAAATGGTGGCAAGTGGGCCACTCGAAACGCATGAAGACATCAAGAACGGCTATTTGAAGATGATTCATCATGCCCGGGAGTCGATTTATTTGCAGACGCCTTATTTCATTCCGGATAAATCCATCATGGATGCACTAAGGACGGCGGCGCTCGGCGGAGTGGACGTGCAGTTGATGATTCCGCATTTGGCGGATCACCTCTTCGTCCATTCGGCGACGCTTTCCTTTGCTCGTGCATTGATCGAAGACGGCGTCAAAGTCTATAGCTACCAGAACGGGTTTCTGCATGCCAAAACACTCGTTGTTGATAGGGAGGCGTTCTCGGTCGGCTCGGCCAATATGGATGTCCGCAGCTTCGCGTTGAATTTCGAATTGAATGCCTTCGTCTATGATGGCGAATCGGCACAGGAAATGGCGGACTTGTTCCTGCAGGACCGCAAACTCGCTGTCGAATTAACAGAAGCGGACTTCAAGGAACAGCACTGGATTGAAAAAGCCAAACAGGACATTGCCAAATTGGTGTCGCCAATTTTATAAAGCCCGCTATCGTTGTTGCGGAAAAAATCATTCAAGCTCGAGGCTTTCGTTGCCTCGAGCTTTTTTATTGTTTTGACGGAGGATTTTTAAGGAACCCAGGCTTGAAAAAAAGATTCTATAAATACCCAAAATCGTATACTATGACAAGAGAAGAATATTTACAATGAAGGTTAAATTTTGAAATTTTTTTTGATATATAAAACCAACGAAAAACTGGGGGCGGGGCAACATGCATAAATCATCGGAAAAAGGCATCAGGCACAAATATCTTCGATTAACCTTATCTTCATTGCTTATTTGTTCATTATTGATTGCGGGTATTTATTTCTATATGAACAAACAGCAACAGGACAGGCAGGCGGAATACGATTTGCTTGCTGAAAAACAGGAGACGCTGCAAGGGCTTTCCGAATCCTTGAACCAGCTTTTTTTCCGCACAAGAGGGTATTATGCTTTTCAAAATCAGGAAGAGCTCAGACTGGCGTATGTAGAGCTGGAAATCTTGAAGAGCGCGATTGAAAGGCTGGAAAGTTTGTCGATTACGAATGAAGAACAACAGGAAATTTCGGATTTGTCTATATTTATAGCGACATTCGAGCAACAAGTATTTCCCAATGCGCTTGAAGCGGTACAAAACGATGATTATCAAGCGTTGAGGAACCTGTCCAATGATGGCACCAATGCTGCAGTAAATGAATTTGTCGCTTTTGCCGACGAATACAAAACCGCATCCGAAGCAGAATTGGAACAATTGAACGAAGACATGATCAGGCAGTCGGAGAATTTTTCGTTTGCGTTGATTTTATTGTTCATCCTGCTGTTCATTACCACGGCCTTGATCATTTATCGGGCCATGAATGATATCGTCAAGCCGTTGGAAGGCATGCGCGAATCCATCGAAGGGTTCGGCAATGGCGAGCAAATGTCTTACGCTCCTATCGAACGGAAAGATGAGATCGGCTTATTGTCGATGACTTTTTACCGGATGATGAATACCATCCGCGAAAATCAGGAAGACCTTACTGCCCAAAACCAGGCATTATTGGTGAACAAGGGCCAGCTGCAGGAAAAGCAGGCAGAACTGCAAGAGGCACTGGAAGAAACCGGAAAGACGAAAGACCGCTTGATCCGCTTCAACGATTTGAACCATATCCTGTCGTTTACATTGGATAAACAGAAATTGATCAATGCCACGCTCAAGTACTTTACCGATACCTACGAGATCGATACGGGCGTGCTCTGGCTGCCGGGTTCTGGCGAATACGCGCTCAAGGGCTTCACGGAGAACATGTTCGAGCAATTCCAGGAGCAGCAAATCCCTTATCTATCGGCCCGTTTGAAAGAAGATGAATCCTTTACGGTCACAAGGGAAGCGCTGGAGCAAAAAGGCTTTGTGGACGGGCCGGTCTATATTCATGATTTATACGCATCTGTAAAAAATGAGCAAAACGAAGGCATCGCGCTGATTGGTTTGTCGCGCGTCGGCAGAGCCTTTTCAAAAGAGGAAGAAGCCGATATCGACGGATTGTTGAAACGCATCCATTTGGCAATCGACCGGATCCAATTGTACGACGCGGCAATCCATGAACGGACATTGAACGAACGCATCGTCAATAATATCAATGAAGGCATCCAGTTCATTGCAAAAAATGGCAGCATGGTGCAGCGCAATGAAACGATGTGCACGATGCTGAGCTGCGGCAATGCGCCGCTGGACGCGGTCATCACACAAGACGTGTGGATTCACCGGATGGCCGAACAAACGACCGATCCACAAGCGATGGTCGATTTCCTCAGCGCCTGCATCCATGAAAAAGGAAGCGAAGCGAAGACCTTCCAATATACGGTCAAAGCCCCGTATGAACGGGTCATCGATGTTTATAGCACGCCAGTCATTGTCGACGGGGAGCGCACAGGGACGATCTTTGTTCACCGCGACATTACTAGAGAACACGAAGTCGACAAGATGAAATCCGAATTGGTCAGCACTGTCAGCCACGAGCTGCGGACGCCGCTTTCCAGTGTGCTTGGGTTTACGGAGCTGCTTCTTAATAAGGAATTGAAACCGGACAAGCAAGTGCGTTATTTGAAGACGATCTATAAAGAAGCGATGCGCTTGACCAACTTGATCAACGACTTTTTGGATTTGCAGCGGATGGAATCCGGTGACCAAGTGTACCGGATGGATAAGCTGTCGATGAATGAGCTAGTCATCGAAGCGGCAGAAAAATTCAGGACGCAGTCGACGCATTCTGTCGTTTTGATCGACGATGCATCGGATGTGAAAGTGGAAGGGGACCGAGAACGTCTCGCCCAAGTATTGATGAACCTGGTCGGCAATGCCATCAAGTTTTCCCCGGAAGGCGGTAATGTGACCATCTGCATGAAAAACCATGCGAATCACTTGCGCGTATCTATCCAGGACGAAGGAATCGGCATTCCAGCTGAAGACATTCCGAAGCTGTTCTCCAAATTCCAGCGCATCGACAATAGTTCACGCCGCAAAATCGGCGGAACCGGGCTGGGCCTTGCGATATGCCAGGAAATCATTGTCAAGCACGACGGCAAGATTTGGATCGAATCACAGGAAGGACAGGGCACGACCATCCACTTTGAATTGCCGCTTGTCTCCGGCATGCAGGAGTATGTCCCGCAAGATGGCGCAGAAGAAAACCCGCCTGTGATGATTGTGGAAGACGATATGAGCCTTGCATTGTTGTTATCGGAAGAGCTGAAACTTAACGGTTTTAAAGTGATTTACCACACCTCACCGAGGGAAGCCTTCAAAGAAGCGAAGCGCACGCCTTTGGTCGGCGCAGTCGTGGATATCATGCTCGGCGAGGAATTGAGCGGCTGGGACTTGGTCGATATGATGAAAGAAGATCCGACGACACAGGATATCCCGATCGTCATTTCTTCCGCACTCGATTCATCGGCTGATGCCAGTAAAATCAGCAAGATTAACCATTACCTGACCAAACCGTATGCGCCGGTGAATTTGTCGAAAGTGATGAAGAACCTGCAAAACGGCCAAGAGCAAAACGGCGTCATCTTCTACGCCACATACGGCCTGGACGACGAGCCGGAGAGCTAAAAAATAGTACAGGGAATTGAAAACGACCAGCTCCTAAGATAGGGGCTGGTCGTTTTTTGTAGTGTTAAATATTTTTCTGTTTTGGATCGATATAGTGTGCGAAAGCTTTTCTCATCTCAATGAAGCAGTGGGCTATCCAAGCTTCGGAAAACACAATTTATCAGGACACCAATATATCTTCCACAAGCGCCAATAATTCCATCGGGCTGAACGGCTTGGACATAAAATAATCCGCCCCGTTCAAGATGGCTTTTTCGCGGTCCGCGTCTTGCGCTTTTGCTGTCAGCATTAGCACTTTCGTGTCGTTTTGGTCTTTCCTGACTTCCTCGAGCACTTCCATGCCAGTCAAATAAGGCATCATATAATCGAGCACGACCAGATCGTAGTCGTTGGCCCGGATCTTCTCCAGGGCTTCTTTGCCGTCTTCTGCTTCTTCAATCAGGAAGTCATCTTCCAATGTATCCGCGATCAGGATGCGCAAAATATCTTCGTCATCTGCGATCAATATTTTCTTCATAAGTATCCTCCTTGCAATTAAGTCGAAATTCCTTTGCGTTTCATATCGCCCCAATGTGCTTTCTTTTGGAAAGTGGCAATAATTCCTCTGACTCGCCACAATACCATAAGCGGGCGGTACCAAAAGGCTTCAGTCAATGCCCAGAAATAAAGGCGCATCAAATGGGAAACCTTCGGGTATTTGTGGAGCGTTAATTCTTCTAATAATACAGCAAGTGCCGAAATGAGCGAGCCGTAGAACACCGTCACCAAGAACATGACGCCGGCGACTTGCGGATCGACCAATGAGAAGAAAAAGCCGCCAAAAATGATGAAGTAGCCGATAAATTCGAATACGGCGCCGAGCAATTCGACAAACAGGAAATAAGGCATCGAAAACAAACCGATCGAGCCGTATTTCGGATTGAGCATCATTTTTCTGTGATTCCACAAAGTTTCAAGCAGCCCGCGCTGCCAGCGGATCCGCTGAGACCTGAGCACTTCCAGTGATTCAGGGGCTTCTGTCCAGCAGACAGGGTCTGGGATATATTCAATGCGCTGCTTGGATTTTTCTTCCCTCAGCAAACGGTGCAGCCGGACGACCAATTCCATATCTTCGCCGACGGTGTTCTTATTGTAGCCACCGGCTTGGATGACGCGTTCTTTATTGAAAACGCCGAAAGCCCCGGAGACGATGAGTAAAATATTCAAATGGCTAAGTGCCAGGCGGCCGATCAAGAAGGCGCGGAAGTACTCGACGATCTGCATGAGGACGATCGGGCTTTTCGGAAGTCCGACAATTTCCACTTTGCTTCTGGAGATGGTCGAGCCGTTGGCGATTCGGACAGATCCGCCCGTGACGATAATTTGGCCATCTGATTCGATAATCGGTTTCATGCATTTTAACAGACCGTCGTTTTCCAAAATGGAATCTCCATCAATCGCACAAAAGTACGGGAAGGAAGAGAGATTGACCCCGGCATTCAATGCATCCGCCTTGCCGCCGTTCGCTTTTTTGATGAGGCGGATATAAGGGAAGATCGAGGATTGGTAAATGGCCTCGACTTCCGCGGTCTCGATGTGTGTGCGGACGGCGAAAGGAATTTTCTTCATTTTGAATTCTTCAATCATGCGCAGCGATGTGCTGTCTTTCGAGCCATCATCAATGACGATGATTTCTTTTTCGGGGTATTCCAGTGCCAATAGCGAACGCACCGTGCTGACAACGCCGACTTCTTCATTGTACGCAGGCACGAGGATCGACACCGGATAAGTCGATTGGTTTCTTAAAAAATCTTCTGTAGACTCTCGCTTATCGAGCTTATTTTCTTTTTTGACTTTCCCGTATGCAAGCGCAAAGAGCCCGAGATAGCTCAGGCTTGAAAAAAGCATATAGGCGATGACGATATAGGATAAAATCAGCGCTACTTCCTGCATTATTGTTCACTTCCTAAAAGGGAGGTTTTCCATTGATTCGCCATGTCGCGTGCATAGCGGTCGGGATGGCTTTCTGCGAGATGGGTAAGCACGATATCCCCTTCAGAAAACTGGGTCAAGGCTTCGGCTGATGAGTAGCGGACCCACCAGACCGGATCCCCGAGCAACTCGCCTAGCGTTTCTTTATAGCGCGACAATTGCAGCTTTCCGGCAATTTGGGCGGCAAACATGCGCTCAGGCCAAGCAGCCGACTGGAAAAACGGTGCAAGGGCGCTTGGGGAATTCATGTATTGCAGATGAAGGATCGCTTTCAGTGCCTGAATGCGCATTTCCATCTCAGGATGCTGCAACTCTTCTTCAATGCGCGGAAGAAACAGCGTCATGCCGGCCATGCCGATATAGGAGATGGCCGAATGCTTCAACGTCTGGTTGTCGTTTTCTTCGTTTAAGGCAGCATTCAACTCGTCCAGTTTCGTCAGTTCGTCCAACCGTTTAAAAACATCGATATACAGGCGGGCGGGGGCATCGGGGTGTTTTGCGAGCGCCTTGATGGCCACCGTCTCGTTTAAAGAAGCGAGCGTGCGGATCAATTGCTGCGTCTCCTGGTCGAGCCGGGAACTTTTCGCTAATTTTTCCTTTAGCTGTGGAACGAGCGACTCCATCCGAAAGTCTTCGATGAAATATAAAGTATTCATTCGCATCGCCCAGTTTCCGCGCTTGAGCAGCCTGACGTAGCGCTTGGAAAGGAATTCTTCCGACAGGCGTGAGACAGCAGGCGAATCAGCGCCACCCTTGGTGACGGATACGTAATGGTTCAATAAGCGTTCCAGCACGACCAAATGGTAAGGGGAAGCTTTCAATTCTTCGATGAACCGTTCGTCTGAAGGATCCATCATATAAGAGCTGAATGAATCAGTTAAGGCATCGTATTGGCCGTTGATTGCGGCTTCCCGTTTATTCGAACGCTGCTTGCGCCAAGCTAAGATCAACAAGAGAAGCAATTGGCCGAGGAACAGGGAGGCAATGAGGATCCAGAAATGGGATAAGTTCACTGGAACATCCTCTTCGTGAGCCGCTGTACACGGGCTACGACTTCCTGTGCATAAAACGGTTTGACGATGTAATCATCGGCTCCGCTCTTCAAGGCCAAGACGATATCGGATTCGTTGTTGCGGGACGTGAGCATGGACACGACGATATTGTCGTGCGGATATTGCGAGCGCACATGGCTCAGCACTTCCAGTCCGTCCATTTTCGGCATGACGCCGTCCAGCAGGATCATGTAATTCTCATCCGGACGGTACCAGTCGGAATCGACCAGCGCGAGACCGTCTGCGTATTCTTCAATCTGGATATCGAAATCCTCCGCTTTCCAATTGGAAAACTGCTTGGCGACCAGTTTGCGCACGAGTGAGTCATCGTCGACAATGACGATATTCAATTTACGTTTTAAGTCATGTTCTGCGGATTCATAGACCATCGTCTGGTTGCGCCCATTTCGCTTGGCTTGATACAAAGCTTTGTCGGCTTTATTGACGATCGTTTCCTGTTTGAGCCGGTATTCGCTGACACCGGCAGAGAACGTCAAGCGAATCGGGGCGTTGGCGTGAATAGCGAATTCCGTTTCAGATAGTGCCTTATGCAGGCGATCGATGAATGCGGCAGCTTCCTGCGGCTTGGTCTCGGGTAGAATCAAGGCGAATTCCTCTCCGCCATAGCGGAAGAACGAGTCCGATTCACGTTTCAAGTTCAACACAAACTGGCTGAAGGAACGTAAAACCTCATCTCCCACTGAATGCCCGTGGTCATCATTGATTTTCTTGAAATGGTCCAAATCGAGCAAGGCCAATGTAAACGGCTTGCCGGTTCTTTCAGCGAGATTGGTCATTTGCAGCAGGACCTCATCAAAGGATTGGCGATTTCCGGCTCCGGTCAATTCATCAATTCGCGTGCCTTGCAAGATGATTTCCTGGCCACGCAGGCGATTGGCTAAATAGGGAAGGAAATACGCCATATTCAATGGCTTGGCCAAAAAATCGGTGGCGCCGACTTCCATTGCCCGGATATGGTGATCGATCCTGTCATCTTCACTCATGACGGCGAGGGGAAGGTGGCGGCTTCTGCCGGCTTCGGCAATTCTTTCGGCCAGGCTGAAGCCGTCAACATCCGGCAGCTTCGCATCCAATAACACCATCTGCGGATGCAATGTGTAAAATAATTCCGTGCCTTTTTGGCCATTCAAAGCGATGACGACAGGAATGCCTTTAGGCTCCAATGTCTCTTTGAGCTTCGCGGCGAATTCAGCATCGGAATCGATGACCAATACGAGGGCTTCTTCACTCGAGGCTTTGCTTTCCGGCGCCTCCAACTCGGTCTCTTGTTGGCTTGCAGGCTCGTCAGCTGCAAAATAATTTCGGAATGAAGACATGAATCCTGCCAGCGAATCGACAGCAAGCAACTCGGTGCTGTGTTCTGAGAAAGCATCCAGCTCGCGTGCGCAAAAATCGGACAGTTCCATCATGCCAATCGTTCCGGCAGTGCCTTTCATCGTATGCAAAAACCGGTAGACTTCGCGTTCTGGAATTGTGCCTTGAGCAGCCCATTTCGAGAAATCCCGTTCCATTCGTGTGGCAAGTAAAGCTTTATAATCTGTTTGGGCCAATTTCTTTCACCGTCCTTCAAAGAATGTCCCGAACTTGATGTGGGACGATATGCGGAGTTTTGGGCTTGAAAATGATGTTCATTAATATGTCATTTGAATAGTTAAATAGATAATATTTTCCACTTATAGAATAACATCAATTAGCATCCAAGTAAGTGATTTACACCCAGAAACATGGCTATCCAATGACATTGCCCATTTACCTGATTCCTGCAGCAAAGCAAAGAAAAATAAAAAGACACTTCCAAAGATTAGGAGAAGTGTCCGGTCTGGTCATGGTTTAAGTGTCATCCAGCTGCCAACATGGTGAATAGCAATTCCTTCGTAGGCGGAGTATGCCGAGTAATGGGCGGCCACTTCAGCCAACTGCACATTCATGAACGCTTCGCCTTCTTCGGCAAAAGTGATGATGCTGCCTTCATCGGTGACGCCTGTTTCTACGCCCACTACCACATGTTTGCCGTATTTTTCGGCCATGGCAATTTCAGTTTTGACGATATCGATGATCATCGGCGCGGAATCCCGGTAAGCCATCAATGTCACTCCGTCCGTATTGGCGATCACCCATTCGGCCAATAACCCGCTGCCGAACGTATTTTTATAAGAGATCTCGTCGAACCAAAATGGCATGTCGGCTTCGAGCGGTAAGTTCAACTGTGCAGAGCTCACTGCGGCTCTTTGCAGAAGCGATTGATAGGATTTCACAGTAGCGGCGCGGTTTGAATTCCATCCGCTGTATAAATAAGGCTCCACATCCAAATGGATTCCATCAAAAACTGCCTGTTGTGTCGATCCGCTTTGATAATTGCCCAGCCAGTTCATCAACATGTTCTGGTTCGTATAGCCTTTTGGCGCAACCCAGGCTGGTGCTCCGTCGAGCGCAAATACAGCTATGCCGCGTGCATGCGCTTGCGTGACAAAGCTGCGGTACGTATTTTTGGGAATGTCGCGGTCGATCTGGACATAGACTTTATTGACGTTTTTATTTTCGAGAAAAGCGAGCACAGCTGCTTCATCTTCCACGAACATCCACGGATTCCATAGCCAAGTGGCACGGGTATCAGGCGCATCGCCGCTTGCCTGTACGTTTCCTGCATGGCTGAACGCCAGCATAAGAGACATTGCGAACATCAACATCGCCGCTTTCTTCAACATATTCTGTTGTTCCTCCATTCTGTCAGCCGAGGCCCGCAGAATGGGTACCTGGCAACCTGACGACCGTGCACTGCTTAAGCAGTGGGTAGGCTCATGGCTTTGCGTCCTTCCTTTTCAGGTAAGTTTGCCTTTTTCAGTTTTTTTCTTATTATAATTCCAGTATGTTGCATTAAAATAGTAACTATGTACCTATTAAAGCTTTTACATGACACTTATCGAGAAGTTTGAAATAAAAAGCTGTGTCCTATCATTCTTTTTCTTGATTTCACGATTTTAAAAAGAAGATTGTATGAGAAAGAAGGCGGTTAAACCGAACAATGCCGCAATGGACATAAAAAGGGCGCCCACAGCAAGCCGTCTTTTCCTAGCATCGCCGGCATATTTTTCTTGAATATAGGCGGCCCATTTCCAAGCCATAATATGGGTTATTACAATAAAAGCTAGTATGAGCAAGCTTATTAGAGATTGTGTCATAACGATTCCTTTCTATATAAAAGTTATTTCGTGTTATTTCTTCTTACCCTTAAATGGGTGGATCACGCTGAATTTTTAGGAATGAATAGTTTATGGTTCACAAGTTTGGCAATCAAGCATCAACGGCCTTCCAATTTACTGCCGCCCTTCAATTAATACTAGAGCCTTCGCGGAAACTCCTATAGACTGGGAATATAGAGAAATTCCTTCCACATACCCGTTTGATCAACACGCTTTTCAGGAATTTGCTTTCAATTGAATTCGATTAAGACATATTACTTGAAGGAGGGTTCCGTATGATCAGTTCAAAATACTTGGATCTACTGGCAGAAAAATACGACAGCGAAGAAAAGGTGGCGACGGAGATCATCAACTTGGAAGCCATTTTGAATTTGCCGAAAGGGACGGAGCATTACGTCAGCGACCTCCACGGCGAATACCAGGCATTCCAGCACGTGCTGCGCAATGGCTCCGGCAACGTCAAAGTGAAAATTAGGGATCTGTTCGAGGGTGAGATGGGAGAAGAAGAGCTCAACGAATTCGCGACGCTCGTCTATTACCCGGAAGAAAAATTGAGCCTGATCAAAAGCCATTTCAGCAGCAAGCAAGAGCTGAAGGACTGGTATATCGAAACGATCGAGCGGCTGCTCAAGCTGGTAGCTTACGCTTCATCCAAATACACGCGCTCCAAATTGCGCAAAGCCTTGCCGAAGCAATTCGTCTACATTATTGAAGAGCTTCTATATAAAACGGACGAGTTCACCAATAAGAAAGATTATTATGCGAAGATGCTCGAGCAAATCATTTCATTGGGGCAAGTGGACAAGCTGATTGTCGGCCTCGCCTATACGATGCAGCGGCTGACCGTTGACCATCTTCACGTCGTCGGCGATATTTACGACCGGGGACCGGATCCGCATAAGATTATGGACACGCTTATTGATTATCATTCCGTCGACATTCAATGGGGCAACCACGATGTCCTGTGGATCGGCGCTTATTCCGGCTCCAAAGTCTGCCTCGCGAACATCATCCGCATTTGTGCACGCTATAACAACCTGGACATTATCGAGGATGTGTACGGCATCAATTTACGTCCGTTATTGAATTTGGCGGAGAAATATTATGAGGACAATCCGGCATTCCATCCAAAGCGGATTTCAGATGAACAATTAACGGAACAGGAACAGCTGCAGATCACTAAGATTCATCAGGCGATTTCGATCATCCAGTTCAAGCTCGAAAGCCCGATCATCAAACGGCGCTCCTGTTTCGCCATGGAAGACCGCCTGCTATTGGAGAAAGTCGATTACGATAAAAACGAAGCGACGATCCACGGCAAAACTTATCCGCTAGAGAACACATGCTTTGCCACAATCGATCCGAAACACCCCGACCGCTTACTCGAAGAAGAACAGCAAGTCATCGACAAATTGCTGTTTTCCATCCAGCATTCCGAGAAACTGTCGCGGCATATGAACTTCCTTATGAAAAAAGGCAAGCTGTATCTCCAATACAATGGCAATTTGCTCATTCACGGCTGTATCCCGCTCGAAGAAAACGGTGATATGAAGCAAATGGAAATCGAAGGCGAAAGTTACGCAGGACGGGAATTGCTTGATGTTTTCGAAGAGTATACCCGCTATGCGTTTGCGCATCCGGAAGAAACCGATGATTTCGCGACCGATATGGTGTGGTACCAATGGACAGGCGAAAACTCCTCGCTGTTCGGAAAACGCGAAATGACGACTTTCGAACGCTATTTCATCAAAGACAAAGAAACGCATAAAGAACGGAAAAACCCGTATTACCATTTGCGTGAAGACGAAGACATGTGCCGCAAAATGCTTGCGGAATTCGACTTGAACCCCGACTACGGCCGCATCATCAACGGGCATACGCCGGTCAAAGAACGGGACGGCGAAGACCCGATCAAAGCGAACGGCAAAATGATCGTCATCGACGGCGGGTTTTCGAAAGCCTATCAGTCAACGACGGGAATCGCCGGCTATACGCTGTTGTACAACTCTTACGGCATGCAGCTCGTCGCGCATCAGCGTTTTAATTCCAAGGAAGAAGTATTGCAAAATGGAACCGACGTCTTGTCGATTAAACGATTGGTCGACGAAGAACTTGAGCGCAAAAAGGTGCGGGAGACGAATATCGGGGAAGAGCTCCTGCAGGAAATCGCCAATTTGAACAGCTTAAGAAAGCATCGCTATATGAATTAACCGCATCAAGAGCAAGAACTGGCATCCAGTTCTTGCTCTTTTTTTAGTGAAGATAGATTCGGGAGAGCTCTTAACTCAAAGAGCGAAACCCAGTTAATTGGAATTTGTATTGTGGGAATTTTTGGTTATCTCTGTTAGTCTAATAAGGACAAGGTCTTAATGAGCGTAATTTAAACTATAAGATGACTGGAGGGAGTCCATGCCAATTTGTCAGAACTGCCACAAGCGATGGAGTTGGAAGCAAACGGTTAAAAAGATGTTCACTTTGGATACCAGCATGATTTGCCCGCATTGCGGGAAAAAGCAATTGCTTACCACGCAATCGAAAAAAAGAGCCGGCCTTTTAAACTTCCTAACGCCATTGGCTATGCTTTTCGGGGTTTTATTTAATCTCTCGGTCGTTACGATATTCATATTGATCATCGCCAGTGGGGTCATCGTTATAGCTGCCTACCCATTTTTAGTCGAATTGACAGAGGAAGACGAACCGCTTTGGTAAAGTAAGCGGGAAGAAGGACGTGTTCATATCTTTTATCCATTCAGTTTTTACATAGCCGTTCTAATAGCCATCCTGTACTGCATAGTTTTGTGGATGCTGCGAAACCTGGGGAAATTCAGGGTTCCGCTACTCATCTATGGTGTGGTGGTTCAGTTGTCGTTTCTCGCGTTCTTTTTTAGGATGAGCCGTTATTTCAGGACCAGCGACAGTGTGAACCGGGATTATTTCGATGTCTTTGGGAACGGCCTCGCCATTTTCTATCTATTGATGGTCGTTCCATTCGTCGTGGCGCTATGGGTGCAGGTCTATAAAGGCGTATGGCGGTTGGATATCGGCAAGTTTTCCAAAATCATCATGGTGGTGTTATTTGTCCTGGTGACTTTAGTAGTCGCATTCGTCGGTTTTTATGCACATATCCTGTTCTACTACGGCTTTGCGCCGTGATGATTAACAGCGGGCTTTCTTGAAAAAGGGGGAGACGAGATGTTCAGTAAATATTCAATTGGACTCATCATTTTGGGAAGTCTATTGCTCATGCTCAACCGTTTGATCTCTGGGTATTCCGAGCCGCTTGCACTTATCGGTTTCCTGCTGCTGTTTGGAGCGGTGGGCACCGTTTTCATTGCCGTGTTGAAAAGAGAGCCGGGGCAATTGAAAGTTTGGTCGCTCTCTATTTTCTTCGTCATCCTTTTTGTCATCACCTGGGCAGAACCCTTCGAGATTTTGCGCCTGATGACGTGGCTCAAAAATATGTAATGAAAAAAGCGTGAGGCACCGATTGATTCGGTACCTCACGCTTTTTGAATATTAACTTAAGCGGTCGTCATGCCGCCAGTGATGCTGTAGATCTGTCCTGTAACATAGCTAGCTTCGATGGAAGCCAGGAAGACATAGACAGAAGCGAGTTCTGCCGGTTGGCCTGCGCGGCCGATTGGCGTCTCTGGTGTGCCTTTGCCGAATTCAGGAATGTTTTCCTGAGGCTGTCCGCCGGAAATCTGAAGCGCTGTCCAGATTGGGCCTGGCGCGACGGAGTTGACGCGGATGCCTTTGTCCGCCAATTGTTTAGACAAGGATTTAGTGAAGCCGATGATCGCGAATTTCGTTGCTGAATAATCCAGCAGCATCGGGCTTGGGTCAAAGCCTTCAACTGAGCTTGTCGTGATGATCGACGCGCCTTCTGGTAGGTATGGAAGCGCCGCTTTCACTGTCCAGTACATGGAATAGACATTGACTTGGAATGTTTTTTCAAGCTGTTCTGTCGGAAGGTCGGCAATGTCTTTGACGGCTTGCTGCTTGCCGGCTACGAGTGCCAAAATGTCCAATCCGCCAAGTTCAGTGTTCGCTTTTTCAACCATTTCCTTGTTGAACGCTTCGTTGCTCAAGTCGCCGGGAATCAAGACGGCTTTGCGGCCTTCTGCTTCGATTAATTGTTTCACTTCATCGGCATCGGATTGCTCTGCTGGCAAATAATTAATTGCCACGTCTGCCCCTTCTCTAGCGTATGCAATGGCTGCAGCACGGCCGATTCCGGAATCACCACCGGTTACTAGCGCTTTGCGTCCTTCAAGCTTGCCTGAACCTTTATACGTCTTCTCGCCGCAGTCCGGCACAGGAGTCATTTGGTTTTGCACGCCAGGGGCTTCCTGGTATTGTTTCGGAAAATCTTCCGTTGTATATTGCGTTCTAGGGTTTTGGATATTCGCCATTTCAATCTCTCCTCAGGTTGGTAATAGTTGGTTTCTACCTTTATCTACCACTTGAAACAAGAGTGAAACCTTTAGTGGAAATGTAAGCGTTCCAATTGGCAAAAAAGTGAAAGGGCTCTATAAACGGTTCAAATTCAAGGTGCAGGAATGAAATGATGCTCTCATATATGTTATAAAGAAACAGGTAAATACATAGAAGCGGCGCCGCTTAGAGTTTATTCAATGCAGCGCAAGAAAATGAAAGGAATGATTGTTTGTTTGATTTTATTGATATTGACTGGGGAAATTTATTAGTTGAGGCGGGAATCATTGCCGCTCAAGTCATCGGGATTTTAATCGCATTCGTGATTGTGCGGGCAATCGGGAAAAAGCTGATCAACCGCTCGTTTGACCGCTTGACGAAAAAAGGCGACGTGACCAATGGCCGCGCTTTGACGCTTCGCGCGTTGTCGGAAAACGTCTTCTCGTATGCTTTGATCTTTATTTTGGTTGCGACTTTGTTCAATATATTCGGACTGTCCGTCGCCAGCCTTATAGCCGGCGCAGGAATCGTCGGCCTTGCGATCGGTTTTGGCGCACAAGGCCTCGTCAGCGACGTGGTCACCGGCTTCTTCTTATTGCTGGAGAAACAGATTGACGTCAACGATTATGTAACGGTTGGAGCCATTGACGGCGTGGTCGAATCAGTCGGGTTGCGGACGACGCAAATCCGCAGTTTCGACGGTACCTTGAATTTCATTCCGAACCGCGATATTACGACTGTCAGCAACCATTCCCGTGGGAATATGCGTGCACTCGTAGATATTGGCGTATCGTATGACGAAAACATCGACGAAGCAATGGCCGTGCTAAAAACGGTATGTGAAAAAGTTGGGAAAGACAATGCTGCCATCGTCGAAGGGCCGGATGTCATCGGCGTCCAGGCGTTCGGTGCATCTGATGTAACGCTGCGCATCATCGCTAAAGCGAAAAGTGGAGAGCAATGGGGAGTCGAGCGCGAGTTGCGCAAGTCCATTAAGGAAGCACTCGATGCCCATGATATCGAAATCCCTTTCCCACATCAGGTCACGATTCACAAAGGTTTGGGGAATCCTGTCCAGTCATAAGCGAACAATAGAAAGTGAAGGATCGGCATTGTCTAATCAGTGCCGATCCTTTTTATTATGAACGCCTAATTTATTATCCTAATATTATAATGAATATAGGGTTTTACTTCTCTTTTAATGGGTATTTTGAATAAGAAGAGAGAGGTGCTAAATGACTACGGATGGACAATTGTTGGAAAGACTGAAGTTTAGAGACAAAGCCGCCTTGGAATTGATATACGATGAATACTATTTATTGCTTTGGAAAGTCTGTTACCGAAAATTTAACGACCAAGCGGAATGCGAGCGCGTCCTAACAGAAGTTTTTCATCAGTTGTGGAAATGTCCGCAGCAGTTTAGTGGGAATAAAAGATTAATATTTTATTTAATTGAATGTACAAACAGCACAATAGCGAGTATGCAAAGAAAAGTACAATGCCAGTTGCATAACGAAAGAACATGCAGCTAAATGGCTATTGAAATTTAAATCTACAAGAAAAGGCAGCTTGATTATTTTGCCTGGACACTTTTAGAAGGATAATATATTGACTACGGTTAGAAGGCATCATTCCCAGTTTTTTGAATAGGGGATGGTGTTTTTTCTTGTATATCAGCTCCGCTTCTGAAAGAAAAAACTTCCTATTGTTAATATTGACAATATTACTCAACAGATGTAGATTTTAGTCAATTGAACATAACGATTGAGAGGCTTCACAAAGAGCTGGAATCGATATTAAATATATTCATCGCCAGAGCAGCTTTGGCCCTAATTTTTTATGGAATATAGAAATGAGGAAATGACTTGAAGAAGCAATTTATCGTGATCGGCCTTGGGAGATTTGGCAGCAGCATCTGCAAAGAGCTGTTCAATCTGGGACATGATGTCATGGCAATCGATTCATCGCCGGAACGTGTCGACATGATGAGAAATTTTTCTTCCCATACCGCTGTGGCGAATGCGACAGACGAAGCAAGCTTGAGGGAACTTGGAGTACGGAATTTTGAACACGCAGTCGTGGCGATCGGCGAGAATATGCAAACGAGCGTGTTGTGCACATTGATGCTCAAGGAAATTGGCGTTCCGCTCGTATGGGTCAAAGCGAAAGACGTGCAGCACCAAATGATTCTCGAGAAGGTAGGGGCGGACCGCGTCATCCAGCCGGAAAAAGAGATGGGCATCCGCATCGCCCATCATATGGATTCAGAGAAAGTCGTAGATTATATCGATTTATCGGAAGACTATAGCATCATCGAATTGGTGGCTTCCGAGAAATTGATGAATCAAAGTTTGCTCGAACTGGACATCCGTGCAAGATACCAATGCACAATCCTGGCTATCAAGCGCGGAGATGAAGTGAATGTCGCGCCGATGCCGGACGATCAAGTAAAGTTGAACGATGTGCTGGTCGCTATGGGACATCGTAATGATTTGAAGCGCTTTGAAGAAAAAGGAATTTAGAACAGCTATTGAATTCGGGCAAATCCCAAAAGAGAGGCACACTTCGATGGAAGTGTGCCTCTCTTTTTAATTGATAAAAATTTAAGTACTTAATATATAGAAGGAGAATGATGTGCGAAGAGGAATTGATTAGCAAAGAGACTCGTTGAACATTAGGAAGGGATGTGCGCGATATGGCAAAAGTCTGTTTTGGAATGATCACCTCTCTCGATGGGTTCATCAGCGACCGTCATGGAAAACTCGACAAGCTTTACGAAAGCTTCAAGCCCAATGATGAAATCAATGAGGTGATGGCGAATACAGGAGCGGTCATCATGGGCCGGCGAACCTATGATATGACGGACGACCCGGATGCCTATGCCGACGATTATGAATTCCAGGTGCCTATTTTTGTCCTGACGCACCATCCGCCGGCCAAGCATCCGAAAGAAAATGACAATTTGAGCATCACCTTCGTGACGGACGGCATAGAGACAGCAGTCCGGAAAGCAAAAGCCACCGCAGGGGAGCGAGATGTCGTTGTACTTGGCGCCGATGTCGGCCAGCAAGCATTGCGTGCAAATCTGGTGGACGAACTGCAAATTGCCATCGCTCCAGTGCTTCTTGGTACTGGAACCCGCATGTTCGAACACCTGGATGATATGGAGATTCAATTGGAAAAAATCCGGACGATTGAGACGGATGAGCAAATGGAGATTTACTATAAAGTCATTAAGTCGCCGTCAAAAAAATTCTGACGGCTTTTTTCTTGTGCGCGACATTAACGAGCATTTCAATCTAATAAATCAAGACTATAAATAAAATTTTCAAAAAACATTGATAATTGATTTTTGTAATGATAATCTTCTTATGAAAGCGCTTTATTTTTTTGTCAAATAGTTGAACTAAATTCAACTTTATTGAATGAAAATAAAATAGGAGGTCTATTATGGAGAAATTCACTTCACGTATTGTCCAATTTTATAACAAATCAATTGAGGAACGTCTTCAATTGGTAAAGAATTCATTCGAAATAGAAGAAGCAGAATTTGAAAAAATAAGCACAGAAACTCAGGGGCTGCCCTTGGAAGTAGCAGATCGGATGGTCGAAAACGTTGTAGGAACTTTCCAACTCCCGCTCGGAATCGCCACTAATTTCACCATTAACGATAAAGATTATCTTATTCCGATGGCAGTGGAAGAACCTTCTGTTGTTGCAGCTGCCTCAAACATGGCACGTATTGCACGGAAATCTGGCGGGTTCCGTACCTCCTACACAGGTTCTTTGATGATTGCTCAAATGCATGTTCTTGAGTTGGAAGATACAGAAGGTGCTAAGGAAAAGATACGAGAAGCTAAACCGAGATTATTGGAGATGGCAAACTCCTTCGACAAAACATTAGTACGTTTGGGCGGAGGTGCAAGAGATATTGAAATGCGCTCGCTTCAATTACGAGATGGTCAAAACGTTTTAGCTATTCACCTAATTGTAGATGTACTAGATGCAATGGGGGCAAATACAGTCAATACAATGACGGAAAAGTTGACTCCAGAAATAGAACAAATTACTGGTGGAAAAGTATTGTTGCGGATTTTGAGCAATCTTGCTTCGTATCGATTGGCCAAAGCCCAAGTATCTATTCCAGTGGAGCATTTAGAAACAGAGGGCTTCTCCGGTGAAGAAGTTGCCAAGCGAATGGCTCTCGCAAATGAAATAGCGATTGTCGATCCTTATCGGGCAGCGACGCATAACAAAGGAATCATGAACGGAATAGATCCAGTGATTGTGGCCACAGGAAATGATTGGCGGGCCATTGAAGCTGGGGCTCACGCTTATGCGGTTCAAGATGGCCAATATCGTGCGTTGACTGAATGGGTGGTGGAGGATGGCCGCTTACATGGGACGCTTGAATTGCCGATGGCTGTAGGAATTGTCGGCGGAGCCACTAAAACGCATCCGACTGCTCAGTTGTGTTTGAAGTTAATGGGAATAGAAACAAGCTCAGAGCTGGCCCAGCTAATAGCAGCTGTTGGACTTTCTCAAAACATGGGAGCTATTAAAGCACTGGCAACGGAAGGAATCCAAAGGGGACATATGGCACTCCATGCGAGAAACATCGCTGTTCAAGCCGGTGCTCGAAAAGATCAGATTGACTGGCTAACCCAGCAGATGGTGTCAGAAAAAGATGTGCATGTCGATCGGGCAACGGAATTGCTCAAACAAGCCGAAAAAAAATGATAAGCGAGATGATTTTATGAATTCCCAAGAAATTGGCAAGAAAATAAAAGAATTAAGGCGCAAAAAAAATATGACGCAGCAAGAACTCGCAGAAAAATGCGGATTTACAAATAGCTTGCTTTCAAAAATCGAGAATGGCCAAACAGGGTCAGCCATCGCAACACTCTCTAAGATTGCCGCTGCACTCGGTGTAAGTTTGGCTTGGTTGCTTCAAGAAGATCAAAGTGAACCGCTAGTTATTATGAAAAAAGAAGAGCGGCAAACAGTAGCGGCTGGAGAAGAAAAAGGCTATTTATATGAACCGCTTGCCAATCATTCAGCCAATAGCAAGATCGAACCCGTTATTGTCAGTGTGCTGCCAGAGAATAAAAATCTACAGCCCTATACGCACTCGGAAGATGAATTTATCCTCGTGCTTTCAGGAGAGATCAACCTGAACTTTGACGGTAAAGATCAATATTTGAAAGCAGGCGACAGTGCATATTTCAAAGGCACTACGCCTCATGTGTTTTTACCAGTGAATAGCCAAGAAGCTAAAGTCCTGTCTGTCTTTGTTGCGCATTTAGAATAAGGAGGTAAGCGATGGAAAACCGAAATGATATTTTCTATGATGTCTGGGGAGATAATGTCAGCTTGAAAGATTTGTTGATATCCATGATAGCTTCGATAGCAGGAACCTTAGGGGGATATTTATTAGCCCCTAACGACCAACCCCTTCCTTTGATTTTTGGCCTTGTCGGTGGAATTGTCGCCTTTATTATCTGCAGTTTTATTTTTAAGCCTAAACGGCATATAACGAAGGAAGAAGAGGTGGATTCCTGATGGATATAACTATTCTGTTACTGATGGTGGCCGCTAGTGTCGGGGGAGCTGTTTTATATACCATCATCGGAGTTGCTCCGGGAACTGATGAAACAGCCGTTTTAGCCCCGGTTACATTGGCTCTTGTCTTATTGGAAGTACCGCCTCAGGTTGTCTTGGCCTTTTTCATCTCTGCAATTGTCGCTAAGAAATTAACTGATTCCATACCAGTAGCCATTGCAGGGATTCCTGGAGGAGTCATGGCAGCGCCGATGGTTGAACATGCAATGGTGCTTAAAAAGCATGGACTTCCTGATGTTAGTATCCGAAAAATGGCTTCGGGATCTGTTATCGGAACGCTTGTCTCCATTCCATTCAGTGTGTTGGTCGCTTCACTGATTATCCCGTATGCAGAAGCAATCAGCGCCCATTCTGGATTGATTTTCTTCTTAGGCGCCGTATTTCTAGCGTTGATGTCATCGAGTAAATTTTTATCACTCGTCATCATTCTTCCATTTGCATTATTAATACAAGGTCTTCGCCATTTGTATTGGGACACTGGAATTGTTCCGCCCGAAACTACTGTCTTTGTATCCTTTTTCTTAGGGATCACAATCGGGCCGATTATTTTTAAGTTATTTGAACTGACGAATAAAGAAAGCCGTAACTCCAGCCAGATTTTAGGTTTTAAAGAAATATCCTTGAAAAAGCCTAAACCGGTAAAAGGATTCCCCAATCCTTTCTCAATTTTAACTAAGCAAGAGGTAGGTACTTCCGCTTTAACGAGTGCTCTTGGTACACTGACTTTCTTTTTGTCTCCAGTAGGTATGACAATTTTCTTAGGGGAAAGTTTAACCAGGCACATCAAAGATCCTGTAAAGCGGGCATCAAGAGCGATTTCTTCTATGGATGGCCTCACCAATGCCGCATATCTTTCCGGTACATTAATCCCGTTACTAGCAATAGGTCTCCCGCTGTCACCGATGGCTATCGGCCCGGCGAATGCTTTATTCAATGCCCCGCCGATTTTAACGCCTGAGAATAATATCCATCATATTTTATCGATGGGTGAAATTGTTTTTGCGAGTGTTGTAGGAGCGGCGATTGCTTTGTTCATTACGTTTTATGCAACTATTAAATATTCGAACGAAATATGTTCTTTTGTATTTAAATACATTCCACATGAAGCGATGATAGGTTTATTTGCAGGCCTCGTCGTGATGTTGGCATTCATGGATGCCGGGTGGGTCAATATTTTTGGAGTAATTTTAATCGCTTTGGTTTCCGGTCTTTTACACCGGCATGGCGTCAACTACGGTGTCATGTTTATGATTTTATATGCAGCTCCTTGGCTATTAGGGGTTGTCGGAAATTAAATATGATTATGTAAATAACAGGACTTCCGCTTCGTGTGGGCGTCCTGTTTTGCGTTCTCATTTCCTGTCCATTCGAATTTCCATTAGAATGGAGGAAACAATCGCAACGAAAGGAAGTGCGCGAAATGGACATGAAGATTTTCATCGTGGAAGACGATCAGGCGATTTTCCAATCCTTGAAGGAAAGCTTGGGCAAATGGGGGATGCAAGTGGTCGGCCCTGATTCTTTCGACGATGTCCTGGGCAGTTTTATGACTGAGAAGCCGCAATTGGTCATCATGGACATCCAGCTCCCAGTGTATGATGGGTTCCATTGGTGTCGTGAAATCCGGGCGGTTTCGAAAGTGCCGATCATTTTCCTGTCTTCGCGCGACCATCCGATGGACATGGTCATGTCGATGCAGATGGGGGCAGATGATTATGTCCAGAAGCCGTTTCATTCCGATGTGTTGCTGGCGAAAATCCAGGCGACGTTGAGACGGGTGTATTCCTACGGCGAAGAAACTTCTGACATATTGGAATGGAACGGTGCCATGATCGATCTGAAGCGCGGCATCATCCGGCTCGGCGGCAAGGAAGCTGAACTGACGAAAAACGAGTTTTTCATTTTAACAGTGCTCGTCGAAGCGAGAGATGAAATCGTCTCCCGTGATGAGATCATCCGAAAGCTATGGGACGATGAGCGTTTCGTCAACGACAATACGTTAACCGTCAACATTACGCGGCTGCGCCAAAAGCTGGCGGATTTGGGACTCGGCGATGCCATTTTGACGAAAAAAGGATTGGGCTACGTGGCCGTCACCTTATAGGAAAGAGGGATTCGATGTTTTGGGCTTATGTGAAGGATATAAAAAGCTGGATCTTCTTTTTTATTGCGGCTTTGGGAGCTGCGGATGCACTTCTTTGGCTCGATGCAGGCCTTGCGGTCGAACTTTCTTCGCTGCTGTATATGAATGCATTGCTGCTCATTGCACTGGCGGTGTTCATCATCTGGCGCTACAGAAGAGAAACGGCCTATAGCCGGCAACTGGTGCGTTTGGAAGGCGAAGCAGCAGCCGATTGGCATGAGCTTTTGCCGGAAGCGAAGTTCAAGCGCGATGAGCAGATGAACGAAGTACTGCAGACAGCTGCCGCATCGATGGCGGCGCAATTAAACGAATTGCGCCAGCAGAACCTCATCCAAGCAGATTACACAGCGGCATGGGTTCATGAAGCGAAAGCGCCGCTGACGGCAATCCGCCTGTTGATCGATTCGAATCGCTCGGCTCCGGGCATGCAGCGGATCGAAGCGGAATGGCTGCGCCTTTACTTGCTGGTCGACCAACAATTATACATATCACGGCTGTCTTCTCTAGAAGCCGATTATGAAGTGGATAAGGTGATGTTAAAAGACATAGTGGCTCCTGAAGTCCGTGAATTGATGGCGTGGTGCAGGGAGAAACAGTTGGAAATTGAATTAGAGGGCCTGGATATACTCGTCATGAGCGATAAGAAATGGGGCCGCTTCGTCTTGCGCCAAATTTTATCGAACGCAGTGAAGTACAGCCCGCAAGGCGGCACGATCCATATTTCAGCGCGCACAGACAGTACGGGCCACAGCATCCTAAGGGTTCAAGACGAGGGGCCGGGGATACCTGAACACGACTTGCCGCGCATTTTTGATAAAGGCTTTACGGGCGGCACAGGGCGGCTCCATAACGCGGCGACAGGGCTCGGGCTTTATTTGGCGAAAACGGTGTCGGATAAAATCGGCATCACGCTCTCAGCAGATTCCCGGACCGGGCATGGTACTACGATGGAAATCGCGTTCCCGCTGGAAAACGACTTTGACCATATCCGTAAGTGACATCATCGTCACATTAGCCTCCTGGTTTGTCACACAAATCAAACGACCCGGCGATTGTTGCGCAGTAAGATAAGGGGAGAAGTTTACAGGGAGGCCATAACATGACCACAGAAAATAAAACAATCACACCAAAAACAAGCAAGCAAACCGTGTTGCAAGCGCACAATATCCGGAAATCTTTCGGTGCGCGCGGCAATGTCCAGCAAGTGCTGAAAGGCATCGATCTGCGCGTGGCGGAAGGGGAATTCGTGGGTATCATGGGCGCGTCGGGGGCAGGCAAGACGACTTTGCTCAACGTTCTCGCCACCATCGACCGTTCGACGGAAGGCACAATCTTGATCGACGGCGTCGATATTTCCAAGATGAAAGATGCTGAACTATCTGCTTTTCGCAGAAACCAGCTCGGCTTCATTTTCCAAGATTATAATTTGCTCGATACCTTGACGGTGAAAGAAAACATCCTGCTGCCAGTATCGCTCGGGAAGATGAAGAAACAAGAGGCGGAATCCCAGTTCCAGTCGATTGCAAAAATCCTCGATATTGAAGCACTGGCGGATAAATATCCCCATGAAATTTCAGGCGGGCAAAAGCAGCGCACCTCAGCAGCCCGTGCACTCATCAACCAGCCTTCTCTCGTATTTGCCGACGAACCGACTGGCGCGCTCGACTCGAAATCCGCGTCATCGCTTCTCGGAACGATGGCTGACGTCAACAAGCAGCAAGGCGTGACGATCATGATGGTGACACACGATCCGCTGGCGTCGAGTTATTGCAGCCGCGTCGTTTTTCTCAAAGACGGCAATGTCTATTCAGAGCTGTACAAGGGAGACAAAACGAGACAAGCCTTTTTCCAGGAAATCCTGAATGTGCAGGCTGTGCTCGGGGGTGACAGCGTTGACGCTCTTTGATCTCGTCAAACGCAGCATGCGTAAAAACATCAAGCATTATTACCTGTATTTTTTCGCATTAATCCTCAGTGTGGTGCTGTATTTCGTCTTCGCGACCTTGCAGCACGATGCGGCAGTGGCTGAACAAGGCACTGGGACAATGGGTACCGCATTTCAGGTGGCTGGAATTTTGCTGATCGGTATCGCAGGCATTTTTATCGTCTATGCCAATGCCATTTTCCTGAAAAGAAGAAGCCGGGAAATCGGCTTATACCAATTGATCGGGCTAACTAAGCGCGCCGTCGCCAGGCTATTGATCCTCGAGAATATGCTTCTTGGCATCATGGCGCTGATTGTCGGGATTGCAGTCGGCATGCTCGTGTCCCGTGTCTTTTTATTGCTGCTCATGAAGCTGATCGGCTACGAGGCGTTTATTGAAGTATCATTCTCTACAGCTGCGGTCACGCAAACCTTCTTTGTCTTCCTCGCTATTTTCGTGTTGACGACCATCCAGATGGTGTTTACGGTGTATCGCAATTCCTTGCTGTCCTTGTTCAATTCGGAAAAACAGGAGCAGCACCCCCGAAAGCCGAAGACCGCCGTTTCCGCGCTATTGGCGTTGTCGGGCATAGGGCTCATCGCGTTCGGCTATTGGCTATCTGGCCGCATGTTGAACGAGATGCTGTTCTTTAATATGCTGGCGGTCTTGGCTACGGTCATCCTCGGCACTTATTTGGTGTTTCGGGTGACGATCAGCTGGCTGCTGTACCGCATCCGCCGCAGTAAAAACGGCCACCTCGGACTCGAGAATAGCTTATCGTTGGCGCCGCTCATGCACCGCATGAAAAGCAATGCCAATTCACTGACCATCATCACGGTGCTGTCGGCGATGACCTTGACCATGACCGCGGCAGCTTATTCCATGTATTATTCAACGGAGCGGGAAACACAGGCCATCATGCCATTTGATTTTATGTTTGAAAATGAAGCCGGACTAGCGGATGAAATCAGCGAGGAACTCGAGAGCAACGGGATTTCCTATCAACGCGAAGCAGTGGAAACTTTTGTCGTACCCGCTGAATTCGAAGAAAAGCCAGCTCCGTTTTTAGAACGGGCAACAGACATCGCTGTGCTCAGCAGCGAACAATTGCAGCAAGCTGGTCTCGACGTTGATGTGCCGGCAAACGGTGAAGCGAGCTTCCATGACGTATCGGTCTCGACGCTTTTCAATTCGGTGGATCTGCCGTTTGACCTCGCCTTCCAAGACGAAGTGCCAACCACTTTGTCTATTACGGAAATCGCCCAATACAATGTGCTCAATTGGTCATTCTTCACAAGCCAAATCGTGGTGAACGAAGAAACCTACCAAACGCTGAAAGAGCAATTGGCGGGTGAGTCAGGTGAGACGGCACTTCAGCAAATGGACGGTTTCCACATTGCGGAAGAGGATATGGCCGCAGCATCCGCTATCTACCAGCAGGACAAATATAAAACTTCGGATCTTCACGTCGATTATTACTCGTCTTATGAAGACGCTGTTCAGTCCAATGGCTTGCTCATATTCATCGCTGGATTTTTAGGACTGGTGTTCCTCATTTCGACCGGAAGCATCCTGTACTTTAAGCAAATGACCGAAGCCGAACAGGAAAAACAAAGCTACGCGACATTGCGTCAACTCGGCTTTACGGTCAAAGACATCATGCGCGGCATCGTCCGCAAACAGGCCTTTGTCTTCGGGCTTCCGCTGGCGATCGGCTTGGCGCATTCCATCTTTGCCATTCAAGCGGCATCGTTCCTGTTCCGCACCGACATCCTGTTCCCGGCATCGGTGGCAATGGGTGTCTATGCATTGATTTATCTGGTATTCGCCGTACTGGCGGTCGGGTATTACAAGAAGACGGTCAAAGCGGCATTATAGAATGAAAAGCACGAAAGAAGTAATCTTCTTTCGTGCTTTTTGTTAGTTAATATAGTAACGCTAAAGAAAATTGGAGAAGATTCAATAATTGAAGACCTTACTATTATGGAATGAGATAATCTATAAAAATAGGAATCTATTGTATTGAACAAATGGTAGAATTTAGTTAATTAATCACTAGTTGTCGAAGGGTGGGAAGATGATCGGAAAAAAATTAACCATTCTTCTATTAACTTCGCTCTTATTACTGTCTGGCTGTTCACTGTTTGAAACAAATCAAAAGAAAGAAGTTCTAGAAAACCCTTCTTCTCACGAAAACTTGCCAAATACCTTCACCAATGGAGAAACTGCAATTTCAATGCAAAGCGATGAAGAAAATTACACTCTTCCTGTCGATGAGATAATATTAATCATTTCCAACTCGGGTTCAAGTACTGTCGGATTCGGTGAGCAGCGAGTGCTGGAGAAATTTCAAAAAGGCACATGGTATGAAGTTCCTTACCGAGAACAGTTCGCTTTTACGGATATTGGTTTGGGTTTGGGGGCGGGAGAGAACCTGGAGCAGGAGATGCCACTTGAGTTTTTGGACTATGAGCTGACGACTGGCACGTACCGAATCGTCAAAACTTTTTATATTAATGAAGGAGCAGAGGAGATTGCTCTAGCGGCGGAGTTGGAAATCAAGAAGTAGTCAGAGATATTGAAATATGGAATCGATTCTAGAGTAGAAAAGCGGTATATAGTTATACACTGATTATTTCCCAGGAAATATTAAAGCTGAATGAACTTGAAACGCTTTGTAACAGAATAGGAGTGTAACTGTGATTAAAATTCGAAAAGCTGACAGCCGCGACGCAGAACAAATCGTGGAGGTCATCAAAAACGCTGAGGATTCAGGATATATGATGTTCAATCCGGGTGAACGGCAAATTTCACCCGAATCGTTCGCAAAGTTCATCGAAGTGTTGAGTGCCAATGAAAAGTCAGGTGTTTTTATTGCGTGCGAAGAACATCAAGTTCTAGGATACTTGATTGTGCAAAATGAGAACCCCCGACGAATTTCACATCGCGCTTATATAGTGATGGGTGTTCATAGCGATAGCCGCGGCAAAGGTGTCGGAAAGGCTTTGTTTTCCCATGTGATCGCTTGGGCAAAATCCGTCGATCTCCATCGTTTGGAACTGACAGTGATAGCAGAAAATGTATCAGCAGTCGCTTTATATCAGAAGATGGGGCTCGAAATTGAAGGCGTGAAACGGGATTCGCTGTTCATCAATGATGGCTATGTGGATGAGTATTATATGGCAAAGTTGCTTTAATAAGCTGCACAAAAGGAGGCTATCAGCTTGGTGAAATCAAAAAGCACGGCATTGATCACCGGCGTCAGTAACGACACCGGAATCGGAGCGGCTGTGTGCCGCAAACTGGCGCAGCAAGAAACAGATATTTTCTTTACCCACTGGCAAGCAGCGACTGGCTTTCCAGAGCGCTTCCGTTCAGAAATCCTGGATCTTGGCGTACGCTGTGAGTTTTCGGAGGTCGATTTAGCGCAACAGGATGCCAAAGCAGCTAACCTGACGCATATAACAAGCGCTATCGGATTTCCGAATATCCTTATCAATAACGCTGCACATTCAATCGATTCCAACTATACGGATCTGACCGGCAAGATCTTGGACGATCATTATATGGTGAATATGAGAGCAACGTTTTTATTGTCCACGGAATTCGCAAAAGAATTTCAACAAACCGGCCGAAAAGATGGGCGCATCATTAATTTAACCTCCGGACAGGATCAGGGGCCGATGCCAGGGAACTTGGCGTATGCGGCAACAAAAGGCGCGATTTCGGCATTCACCTCATCTTTGTCCGCCGAACTCGCGGAACTGGGCATCACCGTGAATGCCGTCAATCCAGGACCGACCGACACCAATTGGATGGATGATGACATCCGGGATTACCTGCGGCCGAAATTCGGCTTGGGGCGCATCGGGAAACCCGAAGATGCCGCAAACTTGATCGCGTTTCTTGCCAGCGAGGAAGGCGGCTGGCTCACCGGGCAAGTGATTCATTCGGAAGGCGGGTTTCTGAGAAGCTAACGCCAAAAAAGCTTCACCACCCAAATTTTGGGGTGCAGCTTTTTCATTTAAGTTAATCCAAGGTCAACCTGTAAAGATATCGCCTTTCGGATGGCGAATGGGTTCCCGATGCTGGCGCGCCAACGCGAATGCTAGTGTCACAGGGCCGACTCGGCCGATGAACATCAAAATCATAATGACGAATTTGCCGATGTTGGAAAGGTCTCCGGTCAAGCCCATCGACAGTCCGACTGTCCCGAAAGCTGAGAACGCTTCAAAAACGATCCATTCGAAAGGCGCATTTTCGGTATAGCTTAAGATCAAAATGCCGGTAAAGATTGCGGTCATGCTGATGAACACAATCGCAAGAGACCGTTCCAGCAAGTGCGAAGGAATCGCGCGGTTGAAAATGACAGCTTCTTTTTTTCCATTCAGATAGGATGCGGTCACCAAAATGATAACTAGGAAAGTGGTGAGCTTGATGCCGCTCCCCGTCGAGGCACTGCCCGCTCCGATAAACATTAAAAGCGAAATAAGCACGATCGAACCGGTCTCCATGCTGCCGATATCGATGGAATTGAATCCTGCAGTACGCGGGGTAACAGCTTGGAAATAGGAAGCCCATATCTTATCACCGAGCGGCATCGACCCAAGCGTCTCCATATTGCCGTACTCCGACACGAATAGGAACAGCATGGCGAAGAGATTGACGGCGAGTGTCCCGGTCAGCATGATTTTCGAATGCAGCGATAATTGCCGGAATTCTTTGGCGCTCCACATATCGTATAGGACAGTAAATCCGATGCCGCCCGTGATGAACAGCGTAGTGATGATAATATTGACGACAGGATCTCCGACATAAGCGCTCAAGGAATCATCCCACAACGAGAATCCTGCGTTATTGAATGCAGAGACAGAGTGAAAAGCACTGGTGAACAGCCCGAAGCCCCAGCCGTATTCGGGTACCCAGCGAACGGCCAAAAAGGCAGTAGCTATCGCTTCGATGCCGAAAGTGAAAAGAAGGATAATTCGCACAAGGCGGATCATGCCGCCGAGTGAATACTGGTTGAACGATTGTTGGACCAAGATCCGTCCCCTTAATCCGATCTTTTTTCCCAACAGCATGACGATTAACACGGCGAACGTCATCAAACCAAGCCCGCCGATTTGCATGAGCACCATGATGACGGTTTGGCCAAACAGCGTAAAATCATTTCCTGTGCTGAGAACGGCAAGGCCCGTCACTGTGGTTGCGGAAGTGGCGGTAAATAATGCATCCAAAAAAGAAATCGGAGCCGTAGTTGAGACAGGCAAGTACAGCAGGATGGCCCCAAAAAAGATGGCCACCAGAAAAGTGATGGACAGCACTTGTGGGGGTGACATATGGATTTTCTTCAATAGATAGGTTTTATTCATCTGTGTGGCCAGCTATTCTTCAGTATGTGGCATGATGTCCATCTCATTTCTCTTCCACTCTTTTCCCTTAAATTTGAGCACAAAAAAACCATTTCAAAGAAACGGTCTGAGATAGACCTTTTCTCTCTTTTCTACGCTTACGAGGTTAGCTGTCGGATTAGGGATGGAGAGTACCCCTTCTTCAAATTGAAGATTCACCCCGAGATCAAGTTGCGATCGAATTGGTTCCCCCGCACAGAAATTCATTCTGTCTCAGCGATAATAAAAGGTGGATTCTGTTGTACAAGCTAAAATATACGCCTCTATTTGAAAAAGTCAACGCTATTTGCGAGTCTAAGTTGAATTTTTTATCCAATTAGTGGTGGTTATAAATTACTTTTAAATAATAAATGGCCTAGTCGAAAAGAAATGATTATAGATTAACTATCGTATTTTCATTCGCATACGATAGTTTCTTAGGCAAGTGGGTATAGTAAGTTTATTGCTTTAGATAAGAAATAGGAGGACATCATTCATGAAAAACTTACAAGCTACTGTCACATTAAATAACGGAAGCGAAATGCCATGGCTCGGCCTGGGCGTATTCCGGGTAGAAGACGGGCCTGAGGCGACTGAAGCCGTCAAAACGGCGATCGTCAACGGCTACCGCAGCATCGATACCGCCGCCATTTACGGAAACGAGGAAAGCGTTGGGGAAGGGATACGCCAGGGAATCAAAGCGGCGGGGATCTCGAGGGAAGACTTGTTCATCACTTCGAAACTATGGAATGACGATTTCGGCTATACGTCCGGCATCCAAGCTTACGGGACGAGCCTGAAAAAATTGGGGCTGGAGTATCTGGACTTGTACTTGCTCCACTGGCCCGTTGAAGGCAAATACAAAGAGGCGTGGAAAGCGCTCGAGCATCTCTATATGGACGGGCAGGTCATCGCAATCGGCGTCAGCAATTTCCAGATCCACCATTTGAAAGACCTGATGGAAGATGCGGACATCAAGCCGGTCGTCAATCAAATCGAGTACCACCCGCGTTTGACGCAAGAGAAGTTGCTCGCGTTCTGCCGCGAACACGACATCCAGGCGGAATCCTGGTCGCCGCTCATGGCAGGCGAAGCGCTAGAACAGCCAGAGCTGAAAAAAATCGCAGCGAAACACGATAAATCGGTCGCTCAAGTTATTTTGCGCTGGAATCTGCAGAATGGCGTCGTGACCATTCCGAAATCGACCCATAAAGGGCGCATTGTGGAAAACTCACAAGTGTTCGATTTTGAATTGACGGAGGAAGACATGAAACAGATTTCAGCATTGAACGAAGACCGCCGTGTCGGCCCAGACCCGGACAACTTTGACTTTTAAAGGGAACTAGACACTGACATTAGGTGAGTGTTTACCTTTCCAGCTATAACAAAAGGAAGCGAAAAGCCCTTGAGCTTTTCGCTTCCTTTTATTTTTCCAGTTTGTAACCGATTTTATTCAACGCCGATTCAATGTCGGCGACATACTCGGTTTTCAACTGTGATAAGTGTTCGCTCACGCCCGGCATTTGAACGAGCCAAGGCGGGAGGCCGGTCATCATGACCTGGACACCCATGACGTTCAAGCCTGACACCAGATTCTTCAAGACGTCCGGGAACTGGTTTTCCAGCAGCATCAATTGCGACAAGTCGATGATAAAGGAATGGATGCCTTTGTCGGCCGCATAATGCAAGGTATCTTCCATGATTTTCTGGGAACGTGATTCATTGATATTCCCTTGCAATGACAGGATCGCTAAGCCTTTTTTGATCGGGATAATCGGCACGCTCAACAGCTCGATGTCTGCCAAGGTAGAATCCAAATGGATGACATATGACAGCACTTCCGCCATTTGCTTGAGGAAATGAACGTCTTGGTCGCTAAAATCTTTTTCTTCTTTGTCCATGACGCATAAGGTGCCGAACACTTCGCCGTAGAAATCACGCAGCGTCACACCGAGAAAGCCTTTTACTTCAAGCTGCGGCGTCACTTCCAAGTCTTTTGTTAACGTGAAAGAGCCGAGGTTCTTTGTGCGCATTGCTTCCTGGTCGCTTTGGATGATCAGGCGGCAATATGTGCCGTCGTAATCCACGGCATAACCTTCGGGAATAATATAATGGTCTTTATTGAATGAGCTGATTACTTTCATCGCCGTCGGTCCGCGCTGCGTCACATAAGCAGTGTTGACGTCCAGTTCATCACTGATCACTTGGAATAATTTATAGGAGACGGCTTTCAATGAATCGTGTGTAGACATTTTCTGTGTGTCGTTCATCTTTCATTCCTCCCCATGTCCTGGGGGGACCCTGCCAGTCATCTTTGATGTATAGAGTCATTTCCTTTACGTGCAACTTGATGTCGTTCAGGTTTTCATAAAAACTCCACTTTTATCGTCCAGTCAGTAGGGCAGCCCCTCGTGTTTCTGCCCTTAAGACTATAGAAATCAGTTTTAGCGGTCAAGAAAAACATTTCGCATTCCGAAAAAATGAATCATTATAGGAGGAATATCATTATGGCAAACTTTACGATTCCAAGCGTTTCTGAATTTATCGAAGTCGGCGGAACACGCTATGCATACAGAAAATTGGGGGCAGACACAGGAGTGCCGCTAGTATTTTTCATTCACTTTAGAGGGACAATCGAAAATTGGGATCCTCACATGATCGAACCTATCGCGAAAGAACGTCCGGTAATTCTGTTCGATAATAAAGGCGTAGGTGAGACCAATGGCGAAACACCTACTACCATAGCCGAGATGGCAAGCGATGCGGCACAATTCATCAAAGCCCTGGAACTGGGGAAAGTTGATATCCTTGGCTTTTCGATCGGCGGGATGGTAGCGCAAGAAGTGGCGCTGCAACAAGGGCAGTTGGTAAGACGCCTCATCTTGGCAGGAACCTCTCCGGAAGCCGGAATTAACCCAGACTCCGAAATTGTTCAGAGAATGAATAAAAATGGAGGGACACAAGAAGAAGGAATTGAAGATTTCATGTTCTTCTTCTACAGACCGACTGAAAGCAGCCGAGCGCGGGGCATGGCTTCGCTGCAAAGAATCTTCGCGCAGAAGACGATCAATAGCTCCGACCAGGTACAGCAAGCGCAATTGCAGGCAATCGCTAAATGGGCGCAACCAAAACAAAATCAGCAATTTGAGTGGCTTCAACAAATTACCCATCCTGTCCTTGTCACAAATGGAGTCACGGACGTCATGGTGCCAACCGCCAACAGCTATGTTTTAACAGAGAAACTGCCGAATGCCCAGCTTATCGTTTACCCTGACTCGGGCCATGGCCACTTGTTCCAATTCCCGAAAGAATTCGCAAAACATGTGAATCAGTTCCTCGACTCAGAGGCTTATTGATTGATCATAGAAACTTGAGTTCGATAGCTGATTTTTCCATTCCAAGAAACGGAGGGCTTCTGATGAAAGCATTAGTAATTGAAAAGTATGGGGAAAAGCCGATTTTCCAAGATCGCCCAATGCCAGTTGCAGGGAACCATGAAGTGTTGATTGAAATATATGCGGCCAGTTTAAATCCTCTCGATACGAAAATCCGCAAGGGAGACTTAAAATTGGTATTGAAGTACGACATGCCGTTGACTTTGGGCAACGACTTTGCCGGCAAGGTCATCCAGGCGGGCGCGAATGTTACTAAATTCAAAGTGGGGGATGAGGTTTACGGCCGTCCCAGAGCCAGTAAAATTGGAACTTTTGCGGAATACTTGGTCGTTCACGAAGACGATATCACGTTAAAGCCCTCCACCTTGGATTTTGCAGAAGCGGCGTCAGTGCCCTTGGTAGGATTGACTTCGTATCAAGCTTTGCATGACATCTTGCAAGTGAAATCAGGACAAAAGGTATTGATCCATGCGGGATCCGGCGGAGTTGGCACCTTTGCCATTCAACTGGCCAAATCAATGGGAGCGTTTGTGGCCACAACAGCAAGCAGTGGAAGTGAGTTGGCAAAAACACTCGGGGCCGACCGGGTGATTAATTATAAACAAGAAAATTTTGAAGACGTTCGCCGGGAATACGATGCGGTTATCGATACTTTAGGGGGAGCGACATTGGAGAAATCCTTTGCTGTCTTGAAGGATGGAGGACAGGTCGTGTCGGTTTCTGGTGCGCCGACCGGCCGATTTGCAGAAGAACAAAAATTGGGCACGATGAAGAAGCTCTTGTTTTCACTGGCTAGCGCAAAAGTGATGAAATTGGCGAAAAAACATAACACCCGCTACACTTTTCTATTTATGAAGCATAGCGGCGAGCAATTAGAGCTGCTGACCAAACGATTGGAATCAAAAGAAATTATTCCTGTCATCGACAAAGTATTTGATTTTGAAGATGTATTGCAAGCACTCGATTATCTTGAAACGGGGAGAGCAAAAGGAAAAGTCGTTGTCCGAATGAAATAAAGGCAGTTTGGAACTCTTTTCAGGAAGCTAGAGATTCACTTCTTTAAAGCATTTTAGAAAATGAATAGGTAGGGGTGAAATGGTTTTGCCCTGAACATAAAGAACCTTTATACAATCAACAAAAAGCGCATTCGGTAAAATCGAATGCGCTTTTTCTTATTTCAAATTCACATTAATCCATTTTAGCAAAGGCTACGAGCGTCCCTACATCACATGAACGAAATCCGTTCTTTTCGTAGAAATGACGAACATTCGGCGCTTCTTCGGTTAATAGTACTTTTTGGCGCACTCCGCTGAATTTATACAAGGTTTGGTGCATAAGATCTGAAGCAATTCCGTTGTTTTGCTGACTTGCTAACACGAGAATATCTTGGATATAAACAATCGTTAACCCATCGCCGACTACACGAATCAGCCCGACTAACTTGTCTTTTTCCCATGCAGATAATACATACAATGAACATAATAGGGCTTGTTCCAGCTGATCCATATCCTTTGTATAGGCATACCATTCAGCATCTTCGTAAAGTGCTTTCAACTGCTCCCGTGGGATTTGCTTATGTTCTTTGAATATAACGGCCATTAATTTTCCTCCTCAAAATTATTATTTTGAAGAGCGTGAACGCAATTTTTCCACTGTCTTATGCCTCCTTTCAGAACTAGGCATCTTTATAAATTATTTTCGTTTATTCTCAAGCTAATGAGTTTTTCAGTCGCTTCCTGCTCCAGGATACTTCAACGAATCATACATCTGCTGAATGTCATGAATGACGGCTTGTGGATTATCGATATGAACGGAATGTCCCGCATCTTCCAGTATGACGTGACGGCTATTGGTACTCAGACTGGCTAGGTCTCTCTGGAAATTCATCCAGTGATTCCAGGACTCTTCAGTATGATCAGGCTGGTTGCCGCCGGTCACGACGGTTAATGGCATGTCGCCGAGTGTTTTGTATTTCCGTACTTGCTCCAAGCTTTCTTCGAATTCTGCTAAAGTGCCTTCTGCTCCAAACTGTCCGTAATAATCAGCTTGCATATCAGGAGATAATTCATCAGCCATCAGTTTATTATGATCTTCGTGGCATGAATCCAAAAGAATCAGTCCAGCTACTTCTTCTGGATACATGCTTGCATAAAGGCGGACATTCAAGCCGCCGAAAGAATGGCCGACTAGTATATATGGAGGTTTTATTTCCTTTTCTTGAAGCAAGCTGCGCAGATTCGCAACATTTTGAAGGCTATGGTGCGGACGTGAGTCTCCAGTGCTCCGTCCAAGACCAGCTCGGTCGTAGATGAGCAGTTGGGAAAATGAAGAGACTTCCGCCTTGATGCTGTTCCATCTCCTCGTGGGCACTCCATACCCTGAATCGAAAACAATTACAGGTCCATCCGTACGTTCCCCTAACACTTTGCAATAAAGCTGAATTCCTCCGATATCAACGCGTGCGTCTTCCATCTGCTTCGTCATAAATTTCCTCCATTTCATCGAGCACTTCCTCTGAATTAATGCGTGAAAAAATATTTCCCTAATTATACTACAATATTCTGTAAATTGATTGGATGTATATACAATAATTGGATATAGTAGAAGGAAGATGATTTTATCCATAAATCAAATGGAGGTGAACTATGGCCGCCTTGAATAATGTAGTGCCATTAAAAGCGGAGCTGTTAAAACAAATATTAAGAGACACAGAAATAGAAAAATGGGGAGAAGAAAATAAATTAATTTTAATAAAATCAATGATGTTACATATCGGCTCCCCAGATGGTGAGCTGCGCGACAGATTAATATATGGTGCATTCTGTGATCTGGTTTTGGGAGATGAAATAGAAGCGGACATATTGAGCGAGATGCTCAAGTCTTGTTTAAAAGAACAAATGCTGTTCAAAAGGGTAGGCGAATACGGAACAGACAGCGTTTTTACGAGGTCGTTCACCAGTTTGTTAATAGCGCTCATACTGCACGCAGATAACCAGAAAGATTTTCTTTCAAAAGAGCAAATTTCCGAAGTGAAGGATCAATTAATTTCGTATATCACTCTCGAAAAAGACTTGAGGGGATTTGTCGTTGATAAAGGTTGGGCGCATAGTATCGCCCATATTGCGGATGCCTTCGATGAACTCATTAAAAATAAAAAAATCACAGCTGATGATTATGTAGAACTGGCAAATGTCTTATGGAAAAAAATATTTATAACAGACTCTGTCTATATTCACGATGAAGAAGAAAGGATCCTGATTCCTCTATTGGATACGTTAAAGCAGGGGTTGCCATGCGAAGTGATACAAGGCTTCGTAGAAAATATTCCTCTTGAGTTGGAAAAGCAAAAAGGCCAACTAGCAGAAGAAAACTATTGGTACCTATGCGCCAACTGCAAGAAATTCCTAAAAACTTCTATGTAGAGATTGATAATGATCCTGACTTACTACCGCTCCAAAAAAGCATAGGGGCCTGTCTGTCAGAAATTTAAAGACTCTTTAATGCGGTTTTGGGAACTGATCCTTATACACTCCCGTAAATAGAAGAGTGGAAGGAGGCCGATCTTGAATAACAAAACTCATATATTCTTAGTCATTGTCCTAGCGCTCAACACGCTAAGATACGGCACTTATCTAATGGAAGGCGACACACACCTCTATTACATCATTATGTTTTTGGTCAATCTAATAGCTGTGTTATTTGTCATTATCTCTAGATGGAACAGAAAAAAATCGGAAACCGATAGTTCCATGAGTGAGAGCCGGTGAACAATTTGAATAAACCCATCACTATAGCAATCGCTGGTGTTTCAGGCGGCGGTAAAACTGCGCTCACCACTCATTTGGCCACACATACAAATAACGCCAAAGCGCTGTTCTTTGATGATTACGACTTGGACGGACCGGAAGATGTCTTGGAATGGATCGATCGCGGCGCCGAATCTGATGAGTGGAACCTCGAGTCGTTTGTTGCGGATTTCATGGAATTGCTGAAGCAACCGTTGGAATACATATTTTTAGACTATCCGTTTGCGTATCAACATACGCAAATGAAAGAATTTATTGATCTGGCTGTCTTCATTGAGACACCGCTCGATCTTGCCTTGGCCAGGCGGGTTAGTAGAGACTTTCAAAATAGTTCCGGAGAAGAAATAGTGGCACAAGTGAATCATTATGCAAGTCACGGAAGACGCGCTTATCTCAACATGATTGAAACTATTCAGCCGGATTCTGATTTACTTGTAGATGGAACTTTAGCTGTCGAAGTTCTTGCAAATCAAATCATGAAGAGTGAAAAGTAACTGTCGTAGACGCCGTTCGTGAACTACAAAATTAAGACGGTGAATGGAGAAAATTTTGAATTTATGTGTCACTGGATCATCGTAACAACAGGCTATCCATATTGATAGCGCATACAATTTTTTGTGAACAAAAAGTCGAAATTTACAACAACACAAAAGCAGTTAAATGCCGTTCCCGCCGTTCCGGGGTTGAGGGCAACTGCCGGGTAAAAGTAAGCGTATTCCTGTTCTTGATCCGCATAAAATAGCCGAGCGGATATATTCATTCAACAGCCCGAAAGGCGTATAATCCTCCTTGCATAAAATACAGTATTTAAAAAGGAGAAGTAGGATGAATACTCAAAAACAAGGAGAAGTGAACTGGAAGTTGCTCTTGATTTGTGTCGCCATCGGGGCGACTATCTGGTTCATTCCCGCACCTTCTGGATTGGAAACGGATGCCTGGCATTTGTTCAGTATCTTTGTGGCTACGATTGTGGCATTGGTGATCAAACCGATACCGATGGGAAGCACGGCGATTCTTGCGCTGACAATAATTGCGCTAACCCAAATTCTCACCTTGGAACAATCGTTAAGCGGATTTCAAAATACGACCATTTGGTTGATTGTCATCGCTTTTTTCATTTCCCGCGGATTTATCAAAACCGGCTTGGGGACGCGGGTTTCTTACCTGTTTGTCCGGCTGTTCGGCAAGAAAACGCTCGGCTTGTCGTATTCGATGCTGCTGAGTGATTTGATTTTGGCACCAGCTATGCCATCAAATACTGCACGGGCCGGCGGAATCATTTTCCCGATTATTCGCTCGCTTTCTGAAACGTACGACTCGAGAGTTGGAGACGGCACAGAGCGGCGCATCGGGGCATTTTTGGTCAAGGTCTCTTTCCAAGGAGATATGATCACTTCGGCGATGTTCGTCACGGCTATGGCCGCAAACCCGCTCGCTGTCCAGATTACGCAAGAAATTACAGGAGAAACAATCACCTGGGGTGGTTGGGCACTTGCCGCATTAGTGCCTGGCTTGATCAGTTTAGCGCTCATTCCTTTTGTCATTTACAAATTGTACCCTCCTGAATTAAAGGAAACACCGGAAGCCTCTGCCATTGCGGTAGAGAAATTGAAGGAAATGGGGCCGATGAAAAAAGAAGAACGCTATATGATTGGCGTCTTCGTCCTGCTGTTATCACTCTGGATTTTTGGCGGAAACTTCGGCATCAGCGCGACGACCAGTGCGTTCGTCGGACTTTGTGTGCTGCTACTCAGCGGCGTGTTGACCTGGTCGGATATCAAGAAAGAACAAGGTGCCTGGGATACGCTCGTCTGGTTCTCTGTACTTGTCATGATGGCGACATATTTGAACGAATTAGGCATGATTCCTTGGTTTAGCGACTTGATGGGGAATGCTGTTGGACAACTGTCGTGGATGATGACCTTGGTTATTTTGGCGATCGTCTATTTTTACTCTCATTACTTCTTTGCCAGCAACACGGCTCACGTCAGCGCGATGTATGCGGCGTTCTTGTCGGTCATCGTCGCTTCAGGCGCACCACCGCTATTGTCAGCACTGATTCTCGCGTTCTTCTCGAACTTGTTCAGCTGCTTGACGCATTACGGCGCAGGCCCGGCTCCGGTCTTTTTCGGAAGCGGCTATGTCAGCCAACAGAAATGGTGGAGCCTTGGGTTCATCATTTCCCTGATCCACATTGTGGTCTGGTTTGGCGCAGGCGGCCTATGGTGGAAAGCGCTTGGCCTTTGGTAATAAAGAATAAATTTCTCAAACTTTTTTCTCTGACAATAAACAATGACTTTGGAGGATAGCGATGGAGCACAAAATGAAACTTTACGAAGAACCTTTCCGGGCAATCCAGTCCGGAAAGAAAACGGTGGAAATCAGGCTTCATGATCCAAAGAGAAGAAAATTAAAAGAGAACGACACGATAGAATTCACGAAACTGCCCAGCGAAGACGAAAAACTACTAGTGAAAATCACAAAGTTATGCACATATCCGACGTTTAGGGAAATGTTTGAAGACATTCCCGCTGAGAAATTCGGAATTGTGGATAACAATATTGAAAAACGCGTTGAATCCATCCACACCCTCTATTCACCAGCGCGTGAACAAGAATGGGGCAGCTTAGCGATTGAAATTGAGCTGCTTTCTTCTTAAAACAGTGGATAAACTGTTGAAGGAGCTGTGAAAATGACAAAAACCATAATTATGTTTTCCACAGGCTTACTAATGTTTATGGCTGGTATGTATATATCCACATACTTATCCACTTTTGCGGTGGCTGTTGGTACTGCGCTTGCTGTAGCAGGTGGGTGGTTTATGGGAAGCAGCGCCTTTTTCTTGCTGAAAACCCAAAAGAGATCAAACTAGGATAATCGATTTAATTATAGGTGAGTTATGCACCTAAAAAGAAACGGAGCCGATCGACAAGATCAGCTCCGTTCTTTGTATTGTTTTTTATTTTGAAACCAGCTGTGCGAGGCCATCGTGGATCGGTGTTAGCGGACGTCCGAGCACTTGTTCAAAATCGCTGTTTGCGACTTCGAGCGAACCGTTGCGTATGCTTTCCTGGATGCCGACGACAATCGGGATGGCGAAGTCCGGCACGCCGGCACCTTTCATCACTTCTGCGTATTCTTCGTCGCTTACTTGTTGGACAGGAACTTGTTTATCCATTACTTCACCAAGTGCCGAAGCTAGTTGTTCCTGCGTTAACAAGGGGCCGGAAAGTTCGTAAGTTTTGTTGTCATGGCCGCTGCCAGTCAATACGGCGACAGCTGCGTCGGCGTAATCCTGCTGCAAAGCCCAGCCGACTTTTCCTTCCCCAGCCGAAGTGACCCAAGGCGCGCCTGCTTCTACAGCTTGAATGCTGCCTATTTCATTTTCCAAATACCAATTATTGCGAAGGAATGTGTAAGGGATACCCGTTTTGATGATGGCCGCTTCTGTCGCCACGTGCGGCGGAGCCATCAGGTTTTGGCTTTCTGTCGCATTGGCGAGGCTCGTATAGGCGATAAATTTAACGCCTGCGCGCTCAGCGGCATGAACCGCATTCTCGTGCTGGCGGATTCTCGTTTCGTTGTCACCGTCGGTTGAAATGATCAATAAGCGGTCGATGCCTTGAAAAGCTTGATCCAGTGTTTCCGGAGCATCGAAATCACCGTGGCGAACATCTACACCTTGAGCGCGCAGGTCTTCAGCCTTTTCGGGATTGCGGACACTTACAGCAAGATCGCTAGCAGGTACTTGTTTCAATAAAGATGCCACTACTTTTGAGCCCAGTTTTCCTGTTGCTCCTGTCACCAAAATTTTCATCAATAATTCCTCCTGTTCATTTCTTCTTGTAACTGAATTGATTACATGTTTAGTTTATTCACTTGTAACCAACTTGTCAACAGGTAGGATTTGATATATTTTCGTCTCGAAATTTGTTACAATTACTTGTAACCGGAACAATTACATCATGTGGAATTCAACATAAATACACAATGGAGGGCTCAACATGTCAATCAGCAGCCGATTCGCCGTCGGAATCCACATACTGGCGTTAATTGATTTGAATAAAGAAACCGCCTCCTCTTCCGAATTTATCGCCGGCAGCGTCAACACCAACGCAGCAGTCATCAGAAAGATCATGGGGATGCTGAAAAAAGCAGGATTGATCGACGTGCAGCCAGGAGTGGCGGGCGCTAAACTTTCGAGAGAGTTATCGGAAATCACGCTGTTCGATATTTACAAGGCCGTGAACGTGGTCGAGGAAAACGAGTTGTTCAGCGTCCACGACCAGCCGCATCCTGAGTGCGTAGTCGGCAAAAACATCCAAAGCACCATCGAACCGATTTTCATAGCCGCCCAGTCGGCAATGGAAAAAGTGCTTCAGAACCTGACGCTCGAAGACATCGTAAAAGATATTGAAGCGAAAGAATATATTAAGTGAAAAAGACATTCCACGTGGATGTCTTTTTTAGTTAAAAAGTGTATGAAAGTTTTAGGTATGAAAAATTTAGTTGTGTTGAAGGGTTTTTTCAAAGGTTATGATAATAATTAATAAAGAGACGATTTACTACAAAAACTGAAGGAGGATGAAAAATGCCGCATCTCTATACAGATAGGTTAGAGTTGATGACTTTCACGACAGAAATGATGCAAGCCGCGACTTCGACTAGGGAGGAGCTGGAAGTAGCAACAGGCTATTCCGTAGCTAGTGGGTATCCAAGTGAAACCTATAAAGAAATTCTTCCTTATAAAATTCAGCGCTACCGGCATTTCCCGGAGGAAAACGAATGGGAAGGGCTCATTATCCATAAGCAAGACCAGTGCGTCATCGGGGATATGGGCTTTCGGCGAAGCACCGACAATCCAAAAGAAATCGAATTGGGCTATAGCATCGTTCCCGCTTATGAAGGCTATGGTTATGCGACGGAAATGGCCGAAGCAATTATTGAGTGGGGGCTTAACTTAGAGGGAGTAGAGCGCATTATCGCGAGCTGCGACCCCAACAACGCGGCTTCTACAAGGGTTTTGGAAAAAGCGGGTTTCACTAGTTTAGGTGAGCGTGAAGGGAAAATTTACTGGTCGACATGAAGACCTTGGGAATGAAGAGGTGAAAAACGGTTGGACTATATTTTTCAAGCCATGACGCAGGAGCAATCAGAAGATATTGCGGCAAGCTGGCGTTATCAAGGAGAATATTCCTTTTATGATATGAACGCAGACCCGGAGGACTTAGAGGAGTTTTTAGATCCTGAAAAACGCGAGGGCGTATATTTTGTGGTTCTTTCCCAAAATGAAATCATCGGGTTTTACAGCTTTCAACAATCTGATAAAGATACGGTGGATATCGGGCTTGGAATGAAACCGGAGTTGACCGGTAAAAGCAACGGTGCGGCATTCTTGGCAGCAGGCTTGCAGTTTGCCGAAACAAGGTATCGCCCGAAGAACATAACTTTATCAGTAGCGGCGTTCAATACGCGGGCCATAAACTTATATGAAAAGCTTGGATTTAAAAAAGTGGCATCTTTCGTGCAGCCGACAAACGGGGGGCAGTACGATTTTGTGAGGATGAAATATAATGAATAGCGGATCATTGTTTTGCTAAACATGTATTTACGTTAAGCTATTCAAAATTTGAGAGGGGAATAATAATGGGGAGCGTAGGATTGGTGCCGCACGATGACGCCTATTGCGAAGAAATTTTCAGGCTTTCTTCTATGCCGGCTGTAAAAGATGCTTTAGGTTTGCCGGATGGAACTCTGGAAGATACTATTCGTTTCAGCCAGCTGGTAAGGGAAGAAGAAAAGTCAGGAACGAGAGTACCGCGTGTGATTTTGGGGGAGCAAAACCAATTGGTCGGCTTAACCGACTTGATGTTTATCGATTACTCGAAGAATTCCTGCCATATCGGAACGTGGATTGGCCAGGAATATTGGGGACAAGGGTTAAACGAAGCGTCTAAAGTCGCCATATTGAAAATTGCTTTTGGGGAGTTGGGATTGTCGCGTGTCTTCGCGGGGGCAAGAACGGTCAATATCCGTTCTCAAAAAGCGCAGGAAAAATTGCCTTTCATTAGCCTGCATGTGGAAACTGAATTCCCGGAAGAACATAAGGCGCTTGAGGACAAGGAAAAGCAAGCATGCGTCCTGCATGTTTTTCGGAAAGAGGATTTTGATGCATACCTCGCAGATAAAGAGAATCCGCACATGATATAGAGAAAGGATGAACACAAAAAAACCGGCGCTGCCGGTTTTTTTAGTGTGGCTCCACATGCACATGGACAGCCGAAATATCGTAGCGTTTCATGAGTTTGACTTCCACTTTGGTCGAGATGTCGTGTGCGACGGCGATGTCCAAATCGCCCGGCACCAAGACGGTGACATCGACTACGGCCCGGTTGCCGTAATTTCTCGCGCGGATTTCGCGGACTTCGGTGACGCCTTGTGTGGCGAGTGCAGTTTCTTTGAACGATTTGATGAGTTCCTCGTCAAAGCCGTCCGTCAGTTCGTGTGTCGCTTCCCAAAAGATGCCCCAGCCGGTTTTGACGATCAATACACCGACAAGAAGAGCCGCAAGCGGATCGAGCCACGGCAGATAAAACTGCGCGCCGACGATTCCGACGACCGCGGCGATGCTTACCCAGGCATCGGATAAATTGTCTTTAGCTGCCGCTGCAACGGCTTTGCTATTGATGCGCTCGGCTAGCTTTTTGTTATATCGATATACCAAATACATCACGATAGCAGAAAATCCTGCGGTCCAGGCCGAAAGCAGCCCAGGTGTTTCGCTGGTCCCTTGGAAAACCGACACGACGGCTGAGTAGGTAACTTGCAACCCGACTGCGACGATAATGAACGACGCCACCAAGGAAGCTACCGTTTCTGCCCGCCAATGCCCGTAAGGATGGTTGGCGTCTGCCGGCTTTTGGGATAATTTCAAGCCGATCAAAACTGCCGTTGATGCAACGATATCGGTGACGTTGTTCAAGCCGTCCGCTTTTAAAGCTTCTGATCCTGCTATATAGCCGATCCATAATTTAATAACTGATAAAATAATATAGGTAGCAATGCTGAGCATCGCGCCCCGCTCGCCTAATTTCAGATTGTCGAATCGTTCTTGTTCCACCTGTAATTCCCCCGTCCTGCAAGTACTTGAGTAGGATATCATCCGTAAATCGAGTGTGTCTACGGCAAAGTTTTTTCAGTATAGCAACTGAAAAGGGGCGAGGAAAGAAAGTTTCTGAAGGGAAAACGGAAGAATATTTGGTCAATGAAACTTTGGGTATAAAGGGAGTAGCGAATAATACCACAAACCAGAAAGCGGGGCGGACAGTGATGTGTACAGCGATCAGTTTCGAAACGAAAGATCATTATTTTGGCCGCAATCTCGATTTAGATGTTTCCTATACCGAAATGGTGACCATCACACCGCGGAATTTTCGTTTTCACTTTCGTAAAGCCAAGGACATGATGAGTCATCATGCCTTGATCGGCATGGCAGCGGTTATCGACCATTATCCGTTATACTACGACGCCACCAATGAAAAGGGCTTGAGCATGGCGGGGTTGAATTTCCCGGGAAATGCTCATTTCCATCGAGAAGATCTGGACAAAGACAATATCGCGCCTTTTGAATTCATTCCATGGATTTTAGGTCAATGTGAAACGGTCGAGGAAGCAAAAATGCTGTTGTCGAAACTGAATTTGGCGGACATTCCTTTCAGTGAACAGCTCCCAATCGCACCGCTTCACTGGATGATTTCCGACCAGCAGCAGTCAATCGTCGTGGAGTCTGTAAAAGAAGGGCTGAAAGTTTACGATAATCCAGTCGGCGTGCTGGCGAATAATCCCGAATTCGGCTACCATTTGTTCAATTTGAACCAGTATTTATCGTTGACAGCTTCCGCCCCTGAAAATCGTTTCTTGAAACAATTAGACCTCAAGCCTTACAGCCTCGGTATGGGCGGCATCGGTTTGCCGGGCGATTTGTCCTCGACTTCACGTTTTGTTAGGGCACATTCACCAAATTCAACTCGGCATCCGGCAGCAGTGAAGCTGACAGTGTCGGGCAGTTCTTCCATATCCTGAAATCGGTGGCGCAGCCGAAGGGGCTCAATGCGCTAGAGGACGGGAAATTCGAATACACTTTATATTCTTCCTGCTGCAATATGGACAAGAGGATTTACTATTACACAACGTACGACAATAGCCAGATTACGGCGGTCGATCTGCACGCCGAAGATTTAGACAGCGCACAACTCGTCTCTTATCCGCTCATTTCGAGCCAGCAGTTCCGTTTCGTCAATTGAAAACAGCGGAGCATGCCAGTGAGGAGCTGGACACTTGCCGGTTTTAGGTTGATTTTATACGGGTCTATCAGGAAAGCGGCACTGGCGTTTATCGGAAACACACGGACATTCCATTAGGGTATAAAAAGTTAAACTGAGGATAGGAGAATGAGGCAAATATGTTCAAATCATATGTAGCGGCAATCGAAAAGTATCGGGGCTTCATCATTGCCTTCAACTGTTTGATCGTACTTATTTCTTCGGGGGGCAATAATTGGGCCCTGACATGGATCATGGTGGGTGGCCTCATCATTTGCCCATTGATTGGCATTTCGGATTTGAAGCAAGCTCGTGCACAGCAACATGACAGGTTAAACGATGTGCAATAATGAAAAGTTCCGCTGCAAAAAAGCAGCGGGACTTTATCTATTTAATAGAAAAAGCTAAAAGTTTAACCATCGCAATCAGTTGCTTAAAGTTTACATGCGCAAAAAAAGACGAAGCCTATTCCAAGGTTTCGTCTTGTTCGTGTAATTCGATTTTGCGTGTGCTCATTCGAACCGTTTCCTGCAAGGCGGCGAGTTCCTGTTCGATTTCCGGGAATCCCGGGATTTCCGGAATCACGTGCTCCGCAAATGGCCAATTGCCTTCCAACGCATTCGCCATCATTTCGAAAAACAAATGGAGCTGTCCGAGCTGAACGGGAGATAAGGCAAGCCGGTCTTTTTGCGCTGCATTTTCGAGCAGGAAGGCGAGCTGTTCGGAAGCGAAAAACACCTGCTGCAAGAGGGCGAGATTTGGTGGCCGCTGCGGCAATTCACCTTGAGCTGTGTCGAGTACTAACTTCAAATTGCTTAGGTTGGTGCGCATTTTCTTTTGTTCGATCGGTTGTGCCTCGATGTCTGGGCTATAGGGTGAAAACAGCAGGCTCATGAAGCGCTGCTGTTTTCGCAAAGTTTTGGACATGAGCGGAGGGAGCAACGTTGACGCACGGCGCCTGCCGATCAATAAGACCCCAATCAGCCCGATAGCAGAACCGATCAAGACGTCGACAATGCGCGCGGAAGCGAAATAGGAAAGGTCTCCGATCTGCGACGTGCTTTCCGCGATCATCAATGCGTTCGGCGTGATGAAGAATGCCGCAACGGCATAATTCAACACAATCGCAAGCTCCGTGAGCGCCGTCAATGCAAAAATCATCAACGCAATGAACAGCCCATCCGGTTGAAAGGACAGAATGACAGCGGCAACTACAATGCCGACAATGGTGCCAGCCGACCGCTGAAGCGAGCGGTTGAATGTCGACAGGATCGTGGCGCCGGACATGACAGCGGCAGCCGACAATGGCACCCAATACGATGGGGCGATCGGCAAGAAGTGGGCAACGAATGCCGCAAACGCCAAGACGACACCAAAGCGGATGGCGGCGAAAAATACCATGGAATGTTTATTGAAAGCATTGGCAAAGACGGCCTTGAACGGTTCCGCTTTTAGTTCTGTATCACGCGTCCGTTTATCGCGCTGGCCTGTAAGAATGTCATAAGCTTTTCGAGTGCTTTCGGTTAAGGCATCTCCTGTTTCCGTCTGCAGGCGCGGTGCCGCGGCAAAGGATTTTTTGCCTGACGCTTCGACTGATGAAGCGATGAGCCGCAAATTCTCCACGGTTTCTTTCGATACGGCTGAATAGCGGTCGCCGCGTTTGATGATTTCGGCATAAACTGATGTTGCTTGCGCATGCAATAAGGTCAACTGGACGAGCCGGTTCGAGCGCGTCCAGTTAGCGCTTGCATTGCTGAGAGCCGTTTCGGCGGATTTCAAGGTGGACCAGGCATGTTGGCGGACTTCATAGAATTCAGCGGACCCGGCCGATTCAGCCAAAGCGGTGAGTGCCATGTATCCCTGTTTCACGGCCTTTGCTTCTGCCGCATGGGGCTTGAAGGGAAAAGCCCACATCGCCATCAGCCAGGATAGCATGCCGCCCAGGAACACAAGAAAGCCATGCAATAGGAATAGCGCCGGATTGTCTGCCATATTATTGTTGATCAAAAACACCAGAACGAAAAAAATCGCGGTCGGCCCTGTGAATTGATAGGCGCCGAAGATGAACACCGCCAACGCGCCGATTAGGCCGACAGCGGCTGCCGCAAGAATTGGTTGTTGCGACAATAGCACGCCGAGCCCTGCAGAAAATGCCAAGCCGAGCGCGGCGAAAAAGATTTTTTTCGATCGAAGCGCGTACGGTTCATTGAACATATAAAGAAATGCCAAGCCCCCGAGCCCTGCGATCAGCCCGTATTGCAACTGGCCCAATAAGACCCCGATCAGTACAGGAAGCCCGGAACTGATGCCGGCAGCCAATGCTTTGGCCCAAGGGAGCGGGCGTTGGTTGATGGCGAACGCCTGCTTCAGGAGCCTGCGGAATTCACCATTTTTTGCGATTCGGTTTCGTTTCATTCCAGCGCCTCCTAACGAATAAATTCTCTTATGCCCATTATTCCACAGATCGATTTTGAAGGGCGAGTCCCAGCTGTTCGCTTGAAGAAAACTCTTTGTAACAGCTCTGTTCATCATCAGATTTATTATTCATTTTTTAACGTTTTTCTTATCTTTTTGAAGCTTTTACTTTTTTCCCAAACAATTAGAGAGCTGAGGGAATACCGAGAAAACAGTTACCACAAGATGCTGCAGTAGCATTAGGCTTCTTATTTCCTAGACAGTACATGACTTATGAATCGGAAAGCTACTAAAAATATTATGCAATTAAAAGTATTTACCCATTCATCTAAATTATTGGTACCTAATACTAATGTTAGGTGCTAAAATGAGGTGAGTAAGCTAAAGGGGTGTATGAATGAGCAGATCAGCAGCACGAATCACAGCCATCGGATCGTATGTACCCGAAAAGAGGCTGACGAATTTGGACCTGGAACAATTGGTTGACACAAATGACGAGTGGATCCTCCAGCGCACAGGCATCAAAGAGCGCCGCATTGCGGGAGAACACGAATTTACGAGTGATATAAGCACAAAAGCAGTACAGGATTTGGCAGAGCGCTACGGAAAATCGTTCGACGATGTCGATTTGATCATTGCCTGTACGATGACGCCTGACTTCAAAACGCCAAGCGTGGCCGCAATGGTCCAGGCGAAACTGAACATCCCGAACGCCGGAGCGATCGATTTGAACGCGGCCTGCGCCGGCTTTTCTTACGGCCTGCAGATGGCGAACGGCTTGATCACTTCCGGATTGCATAAGAAAATCCTAGTAATCGGCGTGGAAACGTTCTCGAAGATCCTCGATTACACCGATCGCTCGACCTGCATCCTGTTCGGCGATGGCGGAGGGGCAGTGCTGGTCGAACACGACGCAGACAACCCGAGCTTTATCGAATCGCATATGGGAACGAACGGAGCATTGGCGAACAACCTGTATTGCACAGACTTGGCCGGCGAGATGTTCGGCGAAGACTTGGCTGCCCGCAACGTCGTCTGGCAAAATGGCCGCGAAGTATACAAATGGGCGGTCAATACAGTGCCAAAAGGCGTTAATGCTTTAATGGAGAAAGCAGGCGTCACGCCTGGCGAAGTGGATTGGTTCGTGCCGCACAGCGCCAATTTGCGGATCATCGAATCGATCTGTGCAAGAAGCGGACTATCGCTCGACAAGACGGTTTATTCACTTGAGTATTACGGCAACACATCTGCGGGCTCGATTCCGCTATCGCTTGCCGAAGGCGTGAAAGACGGCCGCATCAAAGCCGGTGATCAATTGCTGCTGTACGGATTCGGCGGCGGCTTGATCCATGCCGGCATGCTGGTGAAATGGTCCATTTAACTGACAGAAGCACAAAATCCATAAATACTGAGTTCTGAACTCTCCTGGAAAGGGGAGTTTTTTCTATATGCAAATAAGCCAAATCATCCCCGCGACAGGATTAAAACGATCAAAGCTTTCCCTAAATTTTTTTGGAGTATTAGTTAAGTCCTAGGACACTTCCTGATTTTCATTAAGCTGGTAGTACTTTCTATTCTAATGACTGAATATTCTATAACTTTGTAACCGTTTTCAATATTTCGGGAAGGGAAATTTTCGGGTAGAAGGGAATACTTGTTAGGGCTGTAACTAGAACCCATTAAAAGGAGGAAGATGAATTGAAAAACATGAAGTGGAAAACGGCGTTTTTATCGGCGCTGCTCATCACGTCCAGTTTTTACGCAGCACCGACCGGCCTGTTCGAACAGCAGGCCGCGCAAGCAGCTCCAGGGAAAAGCGGCGCGGCATTCGACCAGAAAGTGATTGCGCGCATCGACCAGGAGCGGATGTATGAAGATGTCTACCATCTGACCGAAACGATCGGCCCGCGCGTCGCGGGAACCGAAGCGGAGAAAGAAACCGCGGATTTCCTGGAACAGCGCCTTGAATCCTACGGCTATGAAGTCGAGGTACAGGAATTCAGCATCCCGAATTTGGTGATTGGGCATTTGCATACCGAATCGGGAGATGAAGTATTGATCAATATTCCATCGGGTTCCGCGGCGACAGCTGACGCAGGCTTAACGGCACAGCTGTATGATGCGGGACTCGGCTATCCGGCTGATTTCAGCGCGGACGCGTCAGGGAAAATCGCCTTGATCCAACGCGGTGGCTTCACCTTTGCGGAAAAAGTAAAGAATGCCGAAGCAGCAGGGGCTGCGGGCGTCTTGATCTATAACAATATCGACCAGGCGGGGCCGCTCAATCCGTCACTCGGCGACAATGAAATGGCCATCCCGGTCGGCGGCATCACCAAAGCGAGCGGGGAAGCGTTGAAAACGGACGTCCTGGCAGCGGACGCAACTGTCACGTTGACCGTCCAGGCGTTTGAAGGCGCGACCTCGGAAAACATCATCGCGACACGCACGCCGAAAAAAGGCGGCAGTGACGGCATCGTCCACGTCACCGCGCATTACGACAGCGTGCCGTTCGCGGCCGGTGCGAGCGACAATGCATCCGGTACGGCCGTGGCACTCGAAATTGCACGCGTCTTGAAGAGCTATCCGATCGATGAAGAAGTGCGCTTTGTCTTTGTCGGCGCTGAAGAAATCGGCTTGCTCGGCTCGCGCCATTACGTCAGCGAACTGACAGAGGACGAAGTGGCGAGAAGCATCGGCAACTTCAATATGGACATGGTCGGCACGTCTTGGGACAATGCCACGGCGATTTACATGAACACGCTCGATGGCCAGGCGAACATCGTCACGGAAACCGCGAAAGCGACCGGCGAACGCATCGGCACGCCGTCTGAACTGATTCTGTATCAGCGCGGATCGTCCGACCACGTGCCGTTCTACGAAGCGGGCATTCCGGCAGTGAACTTTATCCGCAGAGAGCCGGGCACGGCGAACCTTGAGCCGTATTACCACACGCCGCTTGATACGATTGAATTCATCAGCGCAGAACGCCTGAAAGAAGCAGGCGATTTGGTCGGTGCATCCGTTTACCAATTGATCCGAAAATAATCCAGACGAGGGAGTGGCTGTCGAATGAAAAAAGACCATCTATCAAATGAAGTGAAAACCACAGGGCTGAAAAAGAAATTCCTGAGCTATACACTGGCCGGGGCGCTCGTCTTGAGTGTCTCCCCAATGACCTTGCCGGTCGCGGATTCGGGCACGGCAAGCGTCGCCTATGCGGCGAACGGCAATTCCGGCGCAGCGCATGATCAGAAGATCGTCAACCGCGTCGATGCGGAGCGGGCGATTGAGCACATCCGCTACTTGTCTGAAGAAATCGGTTCCCGCCCGGGCGGACTCGAAGGGGAGAAAGAAGCGGCTGATTATGTGGCGGACACGTTACAAGGGCTTGGCTTTGACGTCGAGTACCAGTACTTCCCGGTAGCGGACCAGTATATCGGGGAAGCTGCATTTTCTGACGGCACCGTTTGGGAAATGGGCGCTGCGCCGAACGGCAAAGTGAGCCAGCAGGCAGTTGAGGCACCGGTCATTTACGTGGAGGGCGGCGCATCGGCAGCCGATTTCCCGGCAGATACCGAAGGCAAGATTGTCCTGTTGACGCGCGAGTCATCGACCGCTGCTTATCGTACACAAGTCGATAACGCGATCGAAGCGGGAGCAGCGGGCGTCATCCTGCAAAGTGTCGTCGGCGGCCGCGGCAACTACGGCTCGACGTTCAACCCGAACCTGACGAAATCCTATGACGTGCCGGTATACGGGGCGGCGTACATCCAAGGCGAATGGCTGAAAGAACAGCTCGCGGATGGGCCGGTCAGCCTGAACTTGACCGCGACGCATTATACGGACCTCGAATCGGTCAACGTCATCGGAACGAAAAAAGCGAAATCGAAAGATGCGGATGCTAAGGAAGTGCTGCTGACGGCCCATATGGATAGCGTCGTCGGTGCACCGGGCGCGAACGATAACGCATCCGGAACAGCCCTGATGCTCGAATTGGCACGCGTCTTCAAAAGCTACAACACCAATAAGGACATGAAGTTCATTGCCTTTGGTTCTGAGGAGCGCGGCTTGCTTGGCGCACGTTATTACGTCGATCAGTTGAGCCAGGCGGAGCGTGACAAGATCGAAGCGGTCTACAATCCGGACATGGTGGCGACAAGCTACGAGAAAGCGGAAAATCTGTATGCGATGACCGTCGACGGCTCAAGCAACATCGTCACTGAATCGACCGTCGCTGCCGGTGCACGCCTCGGGAACTCGGACATCCTCCCAGGCCAGTTCGGCTCGAGTGACCATGTACCGTTCCATAATGCAGGCATCCCGGCCGCCCTCTTCATCTGGATGGGTATCGACAGCTGGAACCCTCTCGTCTACCACATTGAAAAAGTCTATCACACGCCACAAGACACTATTGAAGACAATGTCTCCGAAGAACGCATGCAATCAGCGCTTGAAGTGATCGGCGCAGGCCTGTTCGATGTGGTCCGGAAAGATGTGCCAGGGGTTAAGCATTGAGAAGTAAAACGTGACGCATCAACTTACGAAGCCGTTTCGGTATCATTTTCGGAACGGCTTTTCGTATAGCTTTTTTAAACCGGTATTTGTCCCTCTTTTTCCATCAATTGGATAGGAAAGTCAGCAAGCATGTCGAATATATGGAGGAATAGAAACTGCCGGCGCCTATGGATTTGAAATCCAGAGGAGGAAAATAAAATGGATGTGATCAAGCATTCCGAATGGGCTGATACAAAGTTCACTTTGCATTTGATTTCACAGATCCTCGGCAAGATTAAACTCGAAACCGCCCAGCAAGAGCCGCAATGGGCACACGTCACACTCGCTGTGACGCCAAACGGGTTTACGACGGGCTTGTTGTTCCATCAAGATCGTGCGTTTCAAGTCGACTTGGATATTTACGAAAGCCGAATCTTCATTAATGTCGAAGGGAATGTTCAGTCCGTGGCACTTGAAACGGCCAAATCGATTAAAACTTATTTCGAAGAGATCTTCGAAGTGCTGGCATCGAAAGGCATTGAGTTGAAGATCAACCCGAAGCCGCAGGAGATGGCGTATAAGAACAATCTCAACGAAGACGACACGCTGCTAACCTTCAACTGGGAACAGGCGATACGCGGGCTCAAACTCTTTCATTTTGCGGCTGCTGAACAGCTGAAGTTTATCGGTCCGCTGCGCTCCCGGAAAATGAAGCCTGCTTTGTTCTGGGGAACCTTCGACGTTTCGTCACTCGTTTTGCCAGGCATCCGCCAGCCGTATCCGGAAGACAAAGTCATCGAAAAAGCGGCGTTCGATGAACATTTCATAGAGTACGGGTTCTGGCTCGGCGACGGCAATGTTGATGTGCCCGCGTTTTTTGTACTGCCGTACCCGTTCGTCAATAAAGAACTCGACAGCGAACGCTTAAAGCCTGCCGATGCGTATTTTGAAGCTTCGCTAAGCGAATACTTCCTGATGCTCGATAAAGTCGCCGACTCGTCCCAACCGACTCAAGCGATGCAGGAATTTTTCCGCTCGACTTTTGACATCCTCAGCGAAGAACTGGGCTGGCCGGACTGTTCGTATTACTTTACGCCACTCAATATGCCAGTGCAGAAAGCGAAAAAATGAGGGAATGACGAGGAGAAGGTATGCCGATTCGAGCATGTTTTCTCCATTTTTCTATGCGCGATTCAGTTACACTTAACGGTATTTAAAAGGCGTCAAAAGTCCCGAAAAAATATTTTCGAAAGCATCTATTTTTATGTCTTCCGATGTGCTTTAATGGATTTAATGAAATTGTAAAAAAATTGAAATGGGGATGGTAGGATGGACCGCGCGTTCAAGATTGCGACGAGTTTTTTAATGGGTGTATCACTTTTTGGGGTTTTACCGGCAACACAAACGGCGCAAGCCGAAGATTTGGTGAATGCAGATGTACTGGAACAAGGAGATGACGTAAGCGATACGTTTTCTGCAGAAGATAACGAGCATTGGTACCGGATCGACGTCGATCCTGCCCAAGTCACTGCACATACACATTTTGAAGTTTCTCTCCAGTCTGATGATGAATTGACCTTTACTGTCTACCCGGACGCAGAACGCGCGACCGCCGACCAACCCTTTGACCCGTTCAGCAACTACAGTTTTGCAGAAATGAAATCGACTGTGAAATTCCCGATTGCCTGGGAAGGCCCTTACTACATAAAGGTCTCGTCTTACGCTGACGAATTGCCCGTGGAATTGCCTGAAGGCGAAGAAGCGGAAGATGCGAGCTACACGATCGGCTTTGACGGTGTTACTGTGAAAGCATCGAAACCGACAAACGACGAGCAATGCCCAGCAGAACTTGTCATGGGCGACGCAGCTGGCGACCAGGCGCTGCTTGACCAATTGCGCGTTATCCGCGGCGAAGTGCTTTCCCAAACAGAAAGCGGCAAAGAATTGACGAAGCTTTACTATAAACTGGCGCCGTTTATCGGCTATCAGGCCGTGACGGATGCAACTGTCCGTGAGTCATTGAAGAAAAACCTCAACCAGCTTGACGGTCTGATCACGAGCATTGCGGAAAATGGCTTCCAAAGCTCGAAAACGATCACCGCAGCTGACCAGAAAGCAATCAGCGAATTATACGCGCTCGCGTTGAAAACAGCGCCTGCGAATTTGAAAGACGATGTGGAAGCGGCAGGACAAGCAATCAACATCAATAAACTGGCTGGAAAATCAGTCATGTCGGCAATGCTTCCGACTCCATACGTCGTAAAAGATGCTTCCATGAACAAAGTCATCGTGAAAGTAAAAGAAGGCGAAACGCTGACAAAAGCAGAAGCTGGGACAGCTGGCATCCAGTCGGTTTCTGAGTTTGATGCCGAAGCACCGAAATTCGACCAGTTCTTCGTAGTTGATTTGAAGTCAGGCATGTCAGCCGCTTCAACGAATAAAACTTTGCAGTCGCTTGAAGACTTGCCGGAAGTCGAATTCGTTGAACCGGTACAGCAATACAAGCTTCATTCAGAAGACATCTATTATGATGAGCAATGGTCGCTTGAAAACGCGGGAGGCGGCTTTGGCATCGAAGACGCTGATATCGATTTCGAGGAAATGACGAAACTGGCAGCTCCTCAAAAGCAAGGAGAAGTCATCACTGCGGTCATCGATACCGGCGTTGATTACTCGTTGGCTGACTTGAAGAACCAAATGGTCAGCACGGGCTACGATTTCATCAATGACGACAACAAAGCGTTCGACGACCAAGGACACGGCACGCACGTTTCCGGCATCATCGCAGCGGAAGCGGACAACGATTACTCGATGACGGGCATTAACCAGTCGACGAAAATCCTGCCGGTGAAAGTGCTTGATGCGTCAGGTTACGGCGATACAGAACAAATTGCATACGGCATCCTGTACGCAACAGACCAAGGAGCCGACATTATTAACATGAGTCTTGGCGGTGGCTATAGCCGTGTCTTGGAATATGCGATGAGATACGCAAACGAGCGCGGCGTGACGATCGTCGCAGCTTCAGGAAATGACGGATGGGAAGAAGTTTCTTACCCGGCATCATCGAAACACGCAATCGCTGTCGGCGCAACGAACAAACTGGACCTGGTATCGGATTACTCGAGCTATGGCAAAGATCTTGACCTCGTCGCACCGGGTACGGATATCCCGAGCTTGCTGCCGGACGGCAATGTTACGTTAATGTCTGGAACATCCATGGCAGCTCCTCACGTCGCGGCAGTTGCGGGCGTCTTGAAATCGATCAACCCGGATCTCACACCAGGGCAATTGGAGAATTTACTGACGGCTTCAGCGGATGACGTTGAGTTTATCGCAGAAGATGCCCCTCCTGGTTTCGAAGAAGATCCTTTCTTTGAAGAAGATTTCCCGTATGAAATGGAAGAATTGGCACCTGGCTTTGACCTTGTCTCAGGATGGGGCCGTTTGAACGGTGCACAAGCAATTCTTGCACTGAAAGATAAATGGAATCTCGCTGATCGCATCAGTGGGGCAAGCCGCTACGATACAGCGGTGGAAGTCTCGAAAAAAGGCTGGAGCACATCCGGTAAAGCCGTGATTGCAACAGGCGGCGATTTCCCGGATGCTTTGAGTGCAGCGCCTCTTGCAGCGTATCAAAACGCACCATTGCTACTCACGAAAACCGATTCGCTTCCACAAGCGGTAAAAGATGAATTGAAACGTTTGAAAGTAACCGAAGTGACATTGATCGGCGGACAGGGTGCCATCAGCCCGATGGTCGAAATGGAACTGAAAGACCTTAAGATTAAAACAACACGCATCAGCGGCAAAAACCGCTACGAAACATCGGTCAATATCGCGAAACAAATGAAAACTTCAACGCAAGCTGTCGTGGCTACCGGTTCAACATTTGCCGATGCCTTGTCGATCGCACCGGTCGCAGGCAGCCAGAAAATGCCGATCTTGCTGACGAAACCGAACGGCTTGCCGGCGGAAGTGAAAGCTCATTTCGCAGCAAAAGCTTACAGCAAAACCTTCATCGTTGGAGGTAAAGGCGCTGTTTCTGACAGCACAGCAAAAGAAGTGAAAAACCCAGTACGTCTTTCCGGCGCATCGCGCTATGAAACGAACAGCGCGGTCATCACTCATTTCAAAGGATCATTTGGCGGCCAGTACATGTACTTGTCGACTGGCGCAAATTATCCGGATGCACTCGCTGGCTCCGTATTGGCAGCGAAAACAAAAGCACCACTCGTTTTGACTGCACCGAACGGACCGAATGCGGCAACAGTGAAGACGGTCAAAGAGCAGCTGAAAAACGTTACAGGGATCTACATCCTTGGCGGTGAAGGCGCTTTGCCGACGCAAAGCATCCAGCAATTGTTCGAGTAACACATGAAAACAGGCGGTTCGGATTCCGGACGCCTGTTTTTTTATAGCTAAATAGGAGGTAAAATAATGAAACAATTAATTGCAGGTGGAATCGGCGTCATTTCAGGTATTCTATTGTTCGGCTTCACGTCGATTGCAGCAGCGGTTTATTCGCCGCAGTTAAAGGAAACCGGCTATTCAGGAGAGTTCGGGCTGTATTTATCGGCCTTATGGGAAGTGGGGATTGTGCCGATTATTTTCAGCCTGATTTTCTTTTTTTCAGGACTGGGGTTTTTATTCAAAGCGACCGATCGGGAATGGCGGGCAAAATACTTCTTGGTGGAAGAGGAAAAGAATGCGAGCGAAAAAGAAATATGGAAGGAAGATTAGATGGAGAGCGGTTATTTATTCGAATCCGAACGGCTTGGATTCAGGCGGTGGAAAGCGCCTGATCGTGAACCGTTTGCGGCCATGAATGCAAACCCTGACGTAATGGAGTTCTTTCCGAAAACCTTGAGCCGCGCCGAATCGGATGCATTGGTCGACCGCATCGAAGTGCATTTTGATGAGAAAGGCTACGGGCTTTGGGCGGTGGAACGAAAAGAAAACGGCGCGTTTATCGGCTTTATCGGATTATTGGATGTCAATTTCGATATCGGAATTGAAGACGCAACCGAGATCGGCTGGCGCTTGGATCAGAAGTTTTGGAAAAAGGGCTATGCGACAGAAGGGGCGAAAGCTTGCCTGGCGTATGCGTTTGATGAGCTGGGCAAAAAAGAAATCTACTCGTTTACTTCAACGGTCAACACACCGTCTGAGATCGTCATGAAGCGGATTGGCATGGAGAAGGTGGGGGAATTCGAGCATCCACGCGTTCCAGAAGGCAGCCCATTAAGAAAGCACGTTTTGTATAAAATACAGAATCCATAAAGAAGAGGCCGGACTGGGATGCCCCAGTCCGGCCTCTTCTTTATGTGATGTTAATCAGGCAGCTGTTTCATTACAGCCATTTCTTTACCAAAGCGGTGCCCGTGGTCTTCAAAGCCTAAACTTGCATACAATTGATGGGCTCCGGCGTTTTCGGGATGATAGCCAACAATCACTTTTTTCGCCCCGAAGGAATCAGCCATTTCCGTGAGCATTAATTTTGTAGCAGCTTTTCCGATCCCTTGTCCTTGGTAAGCTCGGTCGACCATGATGCGGTAGATCCAATAGCCGTCCAATTCTTCAGGAACCGAGTTGAACATTAAAAACCCAACAGTTTGCCCGTCTGCGCAAATGGCGTAAGGGCGCAGGCTTGTCTCGAATTTCGATTGGGCGATGGATACCGCATTCGGTTCCATATAGCTTTGCTGTTCATGTGCCAGTGTTAACTCGCAGCAGGAATACCAGTTATCAGCATTCACTTCAGTAATGCTTACATTTTTCATTTTCATAGTTTTCCCCTTTCGAATTTCGGGGAACGCGAACGAGCCAGATCAATTCGGCGCTATCCCCTTGCAGTCATAGATAGTGAAGATAGTTGTGTTTGTCATAATGAACGCCTCCTAAACTCGTGATGGGTGTCCGTATTTTGCACTGGACCTTTTGACTATAACATGATTTGTCAGTCATTTTGCTATATACTTATACCAAATATAGGTATTTTTAAAAACACTTCAAAGATTTTATTTAGGGGCAGAATTCATATTTCCCGCAAAAAGGAGACTCGTAATGAAAGACCGAATCATTCTCGTCATCGTCCTAGCAAGTGTACTGGGCTCGTCTGCAGTCAGCGTATCATCGCTCAGCTACACGATGAAATCAATTTGCTATGCTTTGGCAGCTAGTATCATGGTGGCAGTTGGCATCCATGCTCTTTATGCGTATATGAAAACAAGAAAGATAGAAAAATCAGCTTAGGGGATCTTGAGGAGAAAGGGGAGTTGGGGAATGACTTGGGAGCATGTGATAGTCAAAACTTCACGTGGTGAGTTTGAAGTGTTCGCTAAAGGCGTCGGTGAGCCATTGTGCGTGACGCATCTTTATTCGGAATTCAACGAGACCGGAGATTATTTTGCAGAAGCATTCACCGAATCAAATCGCGTCTATCTGGTTAATCTGCGGGAAGCCGGAAACTCCGAAAAAGCACAGCATCCGTATGAGTTGAGCATGCTGGAGAGCGTTTTTGACCTCGAGGCGATACGCGCGGCTTTGGGTTTTGAGCAATGGGGATTTGCGGGGCATTCAACCGGCGGCATGCTCGCTGTCGTTTATGGAATTTATTTCTCAGCGCACCTCCAGTTCCTGGTCATTGCCGGTGCGGCAGCAAGAGAATATATGACATTTTCCGAAGACTGTATCTACAATCCAGCACACCCGCTGTTTTCAGGGATGCAGGAGCTGATTGAAAACCTGAAAAGTCCAGAATCGACGGGTCTTCAAAAGCAGCAATGGAAGATTGAAAGAACCAAGCTATCTTTAGCTAACCCGGACAATTACGAAAGTTATTTTTCAAGCTCCATGACCAAAAAGATGTCGGCTATCCGAATGGACTACTTTAACCGCGAACTACAGCTGTTCGATACAACCCGTAAACTGCATTTGATTGAAACCCCAACGTTGATTTTATGCGGCCGTCACGACGTGCAGTGCCCGCTCATCTATTCGCAAGAGATGGCAGAACTGATTCCGGGAGCCCAGCTGGCCATCTTCGACAATAGCAATCACTATCCATTTCTCGAGGAAAAGGCACGATTCCATCGAGTATATAAAGATTACATTGATGAATTAGCCTAAGTACCAGGAATAGTAAAGAATGCTTTGGGGAGGGATTGAATGAAGCGTACGTTTTTGGTCGCAATCATACTGTCACCCTGATCACCTGGTATTTATCTTCTTTGATCTGAGAGCTTTTCTGTCGGACCTTTCGGCAAATTTGGCTGTCGCGGTACCTAATTTTGTATTGCTATCGGGTGTGATTTATTGAATCGTGCGAAGAGAGCTGGAAGAGGGATGCGCTGAACGATGGCGCATCCCTCTTTTTATTGGGGCGACATTTCATAAGTTTTGCCAAGCTTTAATCTAAAATACGATTTTAGGCGTTTACTGAATAGAGTCGAAATAATACATATAATATCACCAATTCATTGTCGGGGGACTTTCAGAAAGCGAACTCGACAGTTTGAAAGAAGGGCCGGATCGGATGCGGGGAGCTCCGGGCACCATCATTAAAAGCAATTTTGTTGCCGAAACCTTCTTCTCGAAACGCACACAAAGTCCTGATTAACCAAAATTGATAAAAAGGCATGAGTAAAAGGTTTAGAAAAATTTTCATTGAATGGGAAAAAAGCAGTAATTTCGGGTATAGGACATTATGGAAAAAACTTGGAGCCGCGGAACAGGACGAAAGGACGGTATAAGTGAACGAAGAGTTATTGATTGCTGATGAAGTCAAAAGAACCTTGAAGGCACGCTGTGAATACCGTGAAGGGAAGTTCCGTTTTACGAAAACCAAGAAACTGGATATTTTCCTCGGCTCCAGTCTTTTCGTTTTCAAACTGGACATGGAAATCAGCTTCGGGCATTTCCAACAAGACGGCGCGGCTGTCAATAAAGCCCGTGTATACATCTTGCCGGAAGAAATACTGGCCTTTGAAGACACCTTGCGCAAATTCCCGATTCCGCTGCCGATTGCATTTCGCCAGTGCATCCACATGAATCAGAACCTTGTTGAAATCACGATGGAATCGCTCGAGCCGCCTCGGCATTTTGCCTTGAGGTTGGCCGCAGCGCTGAAAGAAATCGAACCATGATCCATCTCCGATCCAACTCAAGCAATGTTGACTTCACATATGACAGAAACCAACCCTTATAGATCGGAGAGAATGAATATGAACCACTTACAAACAGACATCAAAAGCGAATTGCTAGAAGCCATGCTGAACGGCAGCCAAGTAGCGGCCGTCGTTACAGACCCCGAACAACAAGACAACCCGATCATCTACTATAATGAAACCTTCGCACAACTGACAGGGTACGCAGAACACGAGATTATCGGGCGAAACTGCCGCTTTTTGCAAGGCGACAACACCGACCGTTTCACCATCGGAAAAATCCGGCAGGCCATCGAAAAACGTGAGAAAATCACCGTCACGCTGGAAAACTACCGAAAAGACGGCACAACGTTTTGGAACCGGCTGAACATTGAACCGATCACCATGGACGGCCACTTGTATTTCATCGGCACGCAAACGGACATTACCCAAGAAGTGGAACAGCAAGTGGAGCTGAACGAAAAAGAGCAGGAAATCAACGAGCAAATGCTGCCAATTTTGCCGATCGACGACAATATCGGGGCGGTGGCATTGGTCGGGAAAATGAACAATTTGCGGTTTGACGTTTTGACCTCGAAATTGAGCCATTTCGTCCGCGATACGCGCACACGACACATCATCATCGACGTCACGGGTGTGCTGTGGGAGAAGAATTTCCTCTATACCAACCTCTTGATGATTCAGGATGTGCTGAGGCTGATGGGAAGCAAATTATATATTTCCGGCATCAGCCCTAAAACCGCCATGGAAATCGTCAATATTAAAGATGATGACCAGAGTTTGTTGACCTTTGCGACGGTGCAGCAAGTCATCCAGCGTTTGCAGTCGAAATAGAGAATGCTTGGTGAGCAAGGATGAAATATGCTGCTGTGATAAACTGGAAATGTCAATCAGATGATAGAGCATTGAAAGGGAGAAGACAGTGGCAGAAGCTGAAACGTTCGAAGCAACATCAGAAACAAAGAGGTTAATTATCCGCCCGCTGGAACGAGGGGATTATGCCGAGTGGCTGGCAGGCTTTAACGGCCGTTCGCCCTCCAAGCATATCTACGATCCGGGCAGACTGGATATGAGTGCGTGCACGGAACACTGGTTTCAGGAGCTCGTCGACAAGCACCAGCAACTGGCGTATAACGACACGGCCCATGTGTTCGCCGTATTCCAAAAAGAAGACGGACGTCATATCGGTATGGTCGATTTCTCAACCTTGGCGCGCGAAGATTTTCAATGGGGGCGGATTGGCTACACCCTCCATAACCAATATTGGAATCAAGGCTTCGGAAAAGAAGCGGTAACGGAGGCGTTGAAAATAGCCTTCACCCAGCTTGGCTTTCACCGGATCGAAGCGCATATCAATCTTGATAATAAAGCTTCTGTCCGGCTGGCCGAAAGTGCGGGCATGAAATTCGAATGCGTGCGGGAAGCTTTTTTGTATGAAGGCGAAGAGTGGGTCGATCACTTGATCTACTCAATCAATCACAAATAAGCAAAGAAAATCCTCTTGTTCCAACACGGAACAAGGGGATTTCTACGTTCTACTGCTGTGACTTTGTGTAATCGTGATAGCCTTGCTTGAAAAACCCGTACCATTCATCGATTTCCGCTTGCGGTGCGGCATTCAGCGCTTCGAGCACTTCTTTCCCGAATTCGAGGAATGCAGAGCCGTTCGCGGTGATGAGCTGGCCGCTGCGGACGGCTTGCTGCTGGAGATAGTGCGCTTCATTCGTGTAGCGGTCGCCTGAAGTTTCCTGCAAATCTTCCAGGTGATTGCTCGTATGCGGCACATCGTTTAACAAGCCGTTCTTTCCGAGAAATACCGAGGCGTCGCAAATGGCGCCGAGCACGGCTTGCTGGCTGATTGCTTTATCGATCAGCTCCATGACGCGTTCGCTGCCGTCTTTGCGCCAGGAATTGCCGCCGATGAGGATCAATCCGCGCGAATTCCTCCGGGGCATCGTCAATACTGTAATCGGGCACCACGGTAAAGCCGCCGATTGATCGAACCGGCTCTTTTGTCAGCGACACCGTCTTCACATCGAATCTGCGGCCCTCGCCTTCCGGTTCTTCGTTCAATGCCGCCGCCAAAGACGCTGCTTCCCAGTCCGCATACTCGTCCAATAGCACAAAAAGGACTTTCTCGTTCATGCTGTTCATTCCTTTCGTGTGAATATTCGCTTTTTCGTTAAGCGAATTATAGCACAGTCATAGGCTTTCACTGCCGGGAAGTGGCGATTCGATCAATGGCCGCCGGTGATTTCCAAATAGAAAATCATAAACAGGCTAATGAGGCCCATGACTGCCATGATGCCGTAAGCGATTTTTCGGAACATGCCTTTTTTGAAGTAAGCGAACAAGACGAAAAAGTACAGCACCGCTGCCGGCACGAGGAAGGTCAGAAAGCCGCTGACGTCTTCGATGTGGTGGGCGAAAATCGAGATCGCGAGACCTAAGAACAGGGCGGCGCCATAGAGTGTCATAACGTTTTTCAAGCTTTTTTCAGGATCGTTGTTTTTTGAAGCAGCCATAATATCCAAACTCCTTGTCGTTTTTATCAGTCCCAATGATTGAATATCAATTGGCCTGTCGTATTCGGTTTCCAATCAGCCGCTTGTTTCAATTCGGCTTTGTTTAACTGTAGCGCGTTTAGCTGTTCGCTATCAAGCGGCACGTCGCAACAAGCTTAAGTTTCTGTCGGTTAGAGGAGCTGGGTATAGAATTTCATTCCCCAGGAAATAATACAAGTCAGGCATTTCTTGTTGACGGGCACAATAGCTAGTGGTAAATTAGGTTTAATTACAGATAACGAGAGTCTTTAATATCCACAAAAGAACTTGAGGAGGATGTGCGATGAAATATTCCAATGCCACGAATTACGCCTTACATACGATGGTGCAGCTGATCCGCCTGCCTCGGAATGCGTCGATCGGCGTGCAGGAACTGGCGAAAGCCCAGCAGTTATCGCCCACTTATTTGTCGAAAACCTTGACCAAGCTGACAAAAGCCGGCTTGATCGAGTCGACGCCGGGCGCAAAAGGCGGCTACCGGCTGGCGCGCGGCGAGCGGGACATCTCGTTTTTCGATGTGATCCAGGCGATTGAAGGCGAGAGCCATTTATTCGACTGCACGCTCCATCGCCACGAAGGTTGCCTGATCGAGAAAGTCATGAGGGACGCCGAAGCCAATATGAAAAAAGAACTTCAGGAACAGCTGATAGTGGATATTGCGGAACAGGCAGGACAACACCAAGGAGGCGATGGGAAATGAACGATTCACTGGCAAACCAGGAAACACTGCTCGATTGTGCGATTATCGGCGGCGGGCCAGCGGGGCTCAATGCAGCACTCGTACTCGGCCGCTCGTTGAAAAAGACCTTGCTGTTCGATGATAACCAGCCGAGAAACCGCGTGACGCATGAATCGCACGGCTTTTTGACACGCGACGGCATCCATCCCCAGGAACTAAAACGATTGGCGCAACAAGAACTCGCGCATTATCCCGATGTTCAACTTAACAACAGTCGCGTAGGAACCATCACGAAAGAACCGAAATCTTTCCGCATCGAAACGCAAGGCGGCGAAGTATTTCACGCGAGAAAAGTGATCCTTGCGACCGGATTCACGGAAACCTTGCCGGACATTCCGCGCGTGCAGGAATTCTATGGCACGAGCCTGTTCAGCTGCCCGTTCTGCGACGGCTATGAAATGCGCGGCGAGCCACTGGTCATCATTTCGGAAAATGAAGCAGCGGGGCATCTCGCAAAAGTCGTCTCCAACTGGACGAACAATTTGATCATCGCGACCAACGGTAAAAAACACATCACTCCTGATGAGCAAAAAACGCTTGAGCGCCACGGCGTCCTCGTCTACGAAAAACCGATCCGTTCACTGGACGGTGAAAACGGCAAGCTGCGCGCCATCACATTCGAAGACGGCACGACGATCGAGCGCTCCGGCGGATTTGTCACAGCAGAATGGCACCAGTCCACCTCGATTGCGAAAGACTTGGGTTGCTACATCAATGAACGCGGCGGGGTGGAGACGGATCCGATGCAGCGCACCAATGTCGAAGGTGTCTTTGCTTGCGGTGATATTTCGATGGGGCCTGCGCAATTGATCATCGCAGCTGGACAAGGAAGCCTTGCTGCCACCAGTGTTGTCGCGGCCTTCACGGAAGAACGGTTCGGCGAATGAACCATGGAGAAAAGAGGGAGCCTATGCACAAGCACCATAACAAAATTGCCTATTTGGACGATCCGCAGCGAAACGGCGGGCTGACAGCGGAAGTTTTGCTCGACCAGCTGGCAATTAAAAAAAGCGACCGCATCCTTGATTTCGGGGCAGGCACCGGCTATTTCACCTTGCCGCTCGCACAGCGAATCGACGACACCGTCTTTGCACTCGACACGGATCCGGCAATGCTTGAATTGATCGACGAAAAAGCGCAAGCGGCAGCTATTGAAAATATCGAGTTTGTATCCGGAGAATTAACAAACGCAGCGCTCGCAGAAGACTCGCTCGACATCATCCTCGCGTCGCTCGTCTTGCACGAAATCACGCCGCTCGATCCGGTGCTCGACAATATGCACAGCTTATTAAAGACAGGCGGGCGCTTGATCGCCATCGAACTCGAACCGAAAACCGGCGGGCCCAAAGCGCCGCGCCTAACGTCGAGTGGCTTGGAACAGCAGCTCATAGCAGCGGGATTTGAAGTGGCGGAGAAATTCTTCCCGGCACAATCCTTATATGTGCTGGTGGCACAGAAATAAATCAAAAAAGGCTCTTCCTTAGCGGGAGAGCCTTTTTCAATCGATGTTTATCCTTGTTGCGCTTCCTCTTCCTGCGCTTTCCGGTACGTCCTGCGGAACACGGCGAGCGTCACGATTACGCCGATCCACAAAATCGGGCTCGTGAGCGACAAGCCGCTCGCGGATTCGCCGCCAAGTGCCGTCAGGACAACCAGCAACAGGAGCGGATAGATGACCGAAACGACCGGGAAGATGATCAAGAAGTGCTTTTCTTTGTCCGGCTTCAAGCGCAGCGCGGACAGCACGATCATGGCCGCCATAATCGCAAACAATAGCCACACCGGGATGCCGATTGCTTCGAGTGTACCCGGGAAATAATCGTTGATCAACAGCAGCGATAGGTTGAGCAGGAGGACAACCGAGATGAGCCAATAGGTTTTCATGAAAAAATCCTTTCTGTGATGCGCGGGTAAGTCCTTTCAGTGTAACAAAATATCCACTTTGGCAGGCGTCTTTCATTTGCAACGAACATCCCCAAAATGATATTGGATGTCTTATAATGAAGAAAACGACGGGGAGCGATGAACATGCCTGCTGAAAAGACATTGCGCATTTGCGATAAAGGCCACCGGTATTACAAAAGCAGCGACTGTCCGACATGCCCGGTATGCAACGAGGAAAACAAGCCGCAACGCGGATTTCTCCGGGAGCTCAGTGCGCCGGCGAGAAACGCGCTGCTGCAGCAACAAATCGATACGCTTGAGAAGCTGTCCGGTTATAGCGAAAAGGACATTCTGGCGCTTCACGGCGTCGGGCCCGCGTCTTTGCCGGTTTTGAAGCAGCATCTAACGGAAGCGGGCTTGACGTTCAAAACTTGATAACGCATGAAAAAAGGCACTCCCAAATGGAAGCGCCTTTTTTCATGCAAAACTTTATGCGTTCTCTGCTTTTTTCTCGGATGCCCGCACATACTCGAGCCAGGAAATCCACAAAGCCACCGTGACACCGATCCATAAGGCCGGGCTCGACAGCGAAATGCTGTTTTGGGATTCTCCGCCAAGTGCCGTTAATACGGCCATGACCAACAGCGGCACGCCGACCATCAATGCAGGAAAGATGATCATATAGCGTTTCTTCTCGCGGCGCGGCTTGACGGTCGCCCAGCTGAGGACGACCATCAAGGCGATGACCACAAACAAAATCCACGTTGGAATGCCGAGTTCAGCAAGAGTGCCCGGGAAATAATCGTCGATCAACAGCAGAGACAAGTTCAGCAATAATACAGCAATAATAAGCCAATAGGTTTTCATCGTAAAAATCCTCTCCTAGCTGGCATATATTCGCCTTCCTTTCAGTCTAACAAAGATAGCTCGAGATAAAAGTAATTGAACTGAATCACTTGTCCGCTGTGAAGATTCAGTGACACCATAAGCTGGAAATGTAAAAAGCCCTCCGTCATTGGGGGGCTACGTTCTATTCTTTGGATTCTTGCATTTTTTTCTTGTATGCTTTTTTGTCATCGGAATAGCTAAACCATAAAAATATGGCCACCGTTATCCACGTGGGCGGACTTGCGAGCGAGTAACCGGTGGTCGATTCGCCGCCAAGCAAGGTAAGCAGCACCATCAGCAAAAGTGGATAGCCTAGTCCGATAGCGGTATAGATTAGTTTGCCATGCCTTCCTCTTTCTGGTGGTTGGCCGTCACCACTGGGTGTAATGAATATGGCAATGACGAGGCAAGCGAGGACAGCCAGAATAAGCCAAGTGGAAAGACCAAGCGTATCCAATGTGCTTGGAAAGAAATCAGTGATGAGCCAAAGCGTGAGAACCGCCAAAGCGCTGAAGATTAAAAGTCGATACAAATTCATCACACCAGCCCTTTCATTTTGCAAGTTCGTTCTCAAGCTTGTAGCCGCGAAGAAAGCTTAGCTGCTCCGTTCCCGGGTCTCCGCCAAATTCGCCGTCCAATCGGCAAAAATGATTTTCATCAGCTTGTCCGAAGCTTCCTGCGGCGCCATCGCAAAGCCGCCCTTGACCCAAGACGCCAAATAACCGATCGTGCCCCAGCCGGCGAAGACGGCGAGGTCCTCATCACCGAAGACGTGCTCGAGCTGGTCGGCAAAGCGGATTGTGAGTTCATGGATGCGGCCGGCATCGGAAAACTCTTGACGGTAGAACGAACGGTAGCGGAAGACGTGGCGGCAGATCTTCAAATTGATCGTCTCTGCATCAGACGGTTCGGCATAGATCTGTAGGAGACGCCCGTTCAATTGGCTGCGCACCGCGTCCATCAATTCGTATTTATCGGTGAAATGCAGGTAGAACGTGGAGCGGGAAATGCCGGCATAGGAGACGATGTCCTTGACCGACACGGCCTCAAAATCCTGTTCCGAGAGCAAGTGGATGAAAGTTTCAGTAATGGTTTGTTTCGCTGTTATCATTTATGTCACTCCATTAGACAATATCATAGGAAATGTCTCGTGTTATTTACGGAAATTGCGCTTACGCTAATTATAGTAGATAACAGGGGGAATTGCTCATGACGAAGGATGTTTATGTGATCACAGGCGGTTCAGAAGATCTCGCCATCGCACTAGCCAAGCGCATCGGCGCGAAAGGAACGCTGCTGTTGGTGGATTCATGCGGAAAATGCCTCGAACAAGTAAAGCAACAGCTTTTCGAAACAGGCATTACCGACGTTCACTGCGAGACGGCCGACCTGACATCGAAACGAGCGGTCGAAAACTTAGCGGAAAAAGCGTCGGAACTAGGCGCGTTGAGAGGGCTCGTGCATGCAGCCGGCTTATCGAATGCGAACGATTCAAAACGCATGATGGCCGATAATGTCATCGGCATGAGCCATGTGCTCGAAGCATTATTGCCGCTGGCGAATGAAAAGACGTCCGCCGTCATGGTATCGTCGATGACCGCCTATATGGTGCCGCAAAACGGCCAGTACATGGATGCTTTGAAACAGCAGCTCGCGGCCAACCTGGTTGAGACACTCGACCAGTTCACGCAAGGAGATGCGGGCGCCGCCAACAGCATGTCGAAACTCGCCATCCACTTGATCGTCGAAGACCAGGCATGGGCATGGGGCCAAAAAGGCGCACGGCTCAATTCGGTGTCGCCCGGCATGATGGACATGCCGGATGCTTACGAAGATATCAAGACGATGCTCGCCCATACGCCGTTGCGCCGAACAGCGGAACCGGAAGAAATTGCCTCCGCAATCGAGTTCCTATTGAGCGATTCGGCGTCCTATATCACTGGCATCGACCTGCGCATCGACGGCGGCACGATCGCCAATTACCCGCGCATGAAAACAGCGATGTCCCAGGAGAAGATGAAACGCTATTAATACATAAGTAAACAAACCTCGCTGACAGACAGCGGGGTTTGTTGTATGGAAATTTCGGTGAATATCGATAACGAATTTTCCATTAAATGTTACTATCAATGAAAAGGATGTTAATTTTAATAAAGGATGTGCGCCTATGTGGTTGGAAATCGGATTGGTTGTTCTAGGGATTGTTGCACTCGTCTCCACAGTGAATTTTGTTCTCAGGAAACTATTAAAAATCGAGAAAGAAAAGAAAGACTTTTTTGCGGTCGATTATGCCAATGAGCGCCACCGAAAAATCGACCAATGGGTGAGATGGGGATGGATGCTGGTGAGCACTATCGTTATTTTCATGGTATTTGCTGAAGAGCTTCCAATAATCTTCTATCTATTGTTATTCATTGCTTGGATAGCAACAGACGCTTTCGTCAGAGCCTATTTCCAATGGAAGCACTCCGAACAGCCGAAACAGGCGATTTTGACGCTGAGCGAGATGACGGTTTGGATATCGGCAGTCACCTTGGTAATCTATTTCGACATCTTTAACTTTTTGACTGGAGTTTGAAAGGAGCGGAAAGATGACAGAAGAAAAGAAAGTACAGTATTTTAATATATTTTTATGTAGGGCTGGCATGCTGTTGGTTGGACTAGGGCTCATTCGCGTGCTCTCGATTCATCAGGATCAGCACGGTTTCCTGCTTGGATTTGGCGGTTTCTTAATGGTCTCGATTCACATTCAAGCACTCGAGAAAAGATGGGACATTCCGAAAAAGCATACTTGGATCAGCACCGGCATCTTTGCGCTGCTCTTTATTCCACTTGCGTATTGGCTGGCTTTTCCTGGCCTACAATAAAAGGGGGGACTGAGATGAAGAACATCCAAACACTTTTTGTCCCAATTTTGGCATTCATTTTGCTCACTGGCTGTTCCGCCCAGTCGGAGCTAGAGCCATACGAAGGAAGAGACTTAAGCATCGCGGTAGTGGGAGAGGCGCCGGGTGTGGAAGAACAACAAGTCGAGTTTGATGAAATTTCATTTGATGAATTTGAAGAAACGACTTTATGGAAATACGATGCGGTGTTCATCATGGAGGAGCATCTGGCGGAAGCTGCGGAAAGCGAATACACTTCAGTCTATACGGGAGTGCACATCCCGTTTTTCTTTTTTGGCTCGAATGAAGGCGAAGATCCTTTGCCTGATTTGGGGCTGACATTCGGTGTTACGAAGAAAGATTATTACGCGACTAGGTTTTTGCAGAGGTCGAATAATGAACAGTCTATTGGGAGATACGCTTTAGGCGAAGAAGGAGAAACAGAAGAAAATATAAAAGTGCTGTACGCTGAAATATTTAGATCAATTGAAACAGACGACGGAGACAGTTAAACCATCCGTAAATAGAAAGAGGCATACTTATGAACATCAGCTATCAAAAATTCATTGCCGAACCGTCCAAAGAAATAGTGGAAGAGATTACTGTGTTGCACCGGGAAATTTTCGGCGGGCCAGGCCATTGGCTCGAAAAGCTGAATAGCCAGGAACATGTGTTGATCCATGTGGCTTTGGTCGACAGTCATGTAGCGGGCTATAAGATTGGCTACGGGCTGGACGGCCAGACTTTCTACAGCTGGCTTGGCGGCGTGCGGCCAGACTATCGGAAGCTTGGAATCGCCTCCGAACTGATGCGCAGGCAGCACGAAGACTTAAAAGACATGGGCTACGAAATCGTCCGCACCAAGACGATGAACAAATGGCGCGGCATGCTACTGCTGAACATCCAAACGGGGTTTGATGTATTGGAGACGGAAGTCGATCAGCGCGGACAGTTGAAGATTGTGTTGGAGAAGAAGTTGTTTTCTTGAAGTGAACAATCAGAACAAGTATTTCAGATCATCGCAGCGTTTAACTTGAAAATTGGCACAAGCGAACAGGCAGGCCAGCTGTATTTCGACCTGGCCTGCCTGTTGCTGTTACTGCTCTACTTAGCAGTCCATGAGGAAAACAGTACATGGCAAGGTAGTCATTGATTCGCAGGGGGAAGGAGGCGCTGTTTTTGGTAATGGCAATCGCGATAGTATTTTTCTTAGGAATTGCAGCTATTTCTTATCAGCTAGAAGTTCTCTCCTATCTTATACTAACGGGATTTGTGATTTTGTTATTCGTCAATAATAAAAACCGGTTCCTTATCTCGCTAGTGTTGTCGTTTCTCATCGGCTTTGCGGTATTTATGATTGCCAATGGTTTTGTTGAAACGATGGTCATCTCACAAGAACTGAAGATTATCCTTAACCGCTTGTTTCTAGGTTTTATCCTCATCGGCATCGTTTTCAATCATCTGTTATTTAAGAAGAAGTTAGTTTGGTACAATAGAAAACCTGATTGGACCAATCCGATCCGTCTGCCATTTCATCAAGTGAATGTATTTTGGTTTTGGCTGATCGGGATTGCCGTGAATGGAATCGTATATTCGTTTTTCATCGCCCGACAAGACCCCGAGTCCATCCAATCGCTGCTGGTGTTTTGTTTGGTCTTTTCGCTGATCAATGCGGTGTTCGAGGAAGTCATTTGGCGAGGGATCATGCTTTCGGCTCTTGAGGAATGCGTCTCCACCGGATATGCCGTTGCCGTTACGAGCATCGGGTTCGGGCTTCTCCATCTCGCAATCGGTTTTCCCATTCTTCTCAGCTTGTTGATTGCACTTGCCGGAGTCATCTATGCAGTAATCACACTTAAAACAAACAGCATCTACCCAAGTATCGTTTTTCATTTCGTCATAAATATTGGCATGGTGTATAGCGGATTGATCATCTGACAAAAAAGCGGCCTTAACTAAAAAAAGCTCAGCACCTTAAAAGAGGGCTGAGCTTTTAATATGTGTGAGTCCACGATGGAGTTGCGAACCTTATTCTAATTAGAAAATACTGTACTGTTCAACCGACCTTGCTAATAGCAATGGTTGTTTTTTTTATTGCGAAAATCTTGCTGCTGCGATTCGATCTACTCGATTAATACACTTTATCTCCATTAAAGATCGAGTTCTTGACGATGACATAATCGACTTGGCGGATGGCGAGCAAATGGTTGCCGCCTGCATAGGAAATCGCCGACTGCAGATCCTGTTCCATCTCGACCAAAGTGTCCTTCATCGAGCCTTTGAATTCCACGTACATTTTCTTGCCTTCAACATTTTTCTTTTCGCCTTTTTGGAACTCGGACGCTGAACCGAAGTATTCCTTCAGGAGCTTGCCGTCCTGTTCGACGGTTTGCCCAGGGGATTCTTCATGTCCTGCGAACAACGAGCCGATCATGACCATGGACGCGCCGAAACGCACCGATTTCGCGATATCGCCGTGTGTGCGGATGCCGCCGTCTGCGATGATTGGTTTACTTGCAGCTTTCGCGCATAAACGCAGTGCAGCCAATTGCCAGCCGCCTGTACCGAAGCCGGTTTTGATCTTCGTGATGCATACCTTGCCGGGCCCGATGCCCACTTTCGTCGCGTCTGCACCTGCATTTTCCAGCTCGCGCACCGCTTCCGGTGTCCCGACGTTTCCGGCGATGACGAAGCTTTCCGGAAGCGATTTTTTGATGTGCTGGATCATGTCGATTACTGCATTCGAATGGCCATGCGCTACATCGATCGTGATGTATTCCGGCGTCACGCCAGCATCCATCAGTTGTTGGACGAAATCGTACTCTTCCGGTTTAACTCCAACGCTGATCGACGCATAAAGACCTTGCTCTTGCATGTCTTTCGCGAACGCCAGGCGTTTTTCCGGTTCGAAGCGGTGCATGATGTAGAAATAATTATTTTCAGCCAGGAATTTGGCGATCTTTTCATCGACGATTGTCTGCATATTGGCCGGCACGACCGGTAATTTAAACGTACGCCCGCCAAACTCTATGGATGTATCACATTCTGAACGGCTATTTACTACTGCTTTTGCAGGAACTAATTGAATGTCCTCGTAATCAAATACATTTTCCATTAATTACACCCCTAAACACGAATATTATTCGATAGAACGAATGTTAATGTTCGTCCATATGATAATTTACTCCATTTATTGGTGAATGTCAAAAGTTCTTTAACTGGAGCGACAAATTTTCTATCAGCTTTTTTTTCTGTTATCACACTGGTTCGCGCAGGATGTTGTAATGAACTTTTCACCCGCTTCAGCTGGGCGACGATGATTACCGAGATGATGACGAGCAAAAACCACGAGCTGATTTTGCCGATGTGGACGAGCGACCAGGCCGCTTCCTGGTTCGGATATTGCCACGCGCCGAGGAAGGTAGTGATGTTTTCCGCAATCCAGATGAAGAACCCGATCAATAGGAACGACAAGATCAGCGGCATCTTAAAAGTCTTCTCATCGATGCGAAACGTCACGACGGTGCGGAAGAAAATTAGCACCAATAACAGCTTCAGCCCCCAGCGGATATCATAGGTGAAATGATGCGTGAAAAAGTTCGCGTAGATCAACACGCTGATGGCGATGCTGTAGAAAGGCTTCGGCCATCCGTACATGTGCAGGTCGAAACGCCGCCACGCTTGGCAAATATAGCTAGCGACACTGGCGTACATGAAGCCGCTATAGAGCGGCACACCGAAAAACTTGCTGTAGGCTTGTTCGGGATACGCCCACGAGCCCATATGGACCTTGTACAATTCCAGCCCGAGCCCGATTGCGTGGAACACCAAAATGACTTTGAACTCGTCCCAAGTCTCCAGTTTGGACGTAAGCATAAACACTTGCGCAAGTATGCACACAAGCAAAATAAAATCGTAACGGGGCACAAAAGGAATCTCGATGTATTTCGACACAGCCAGTGCCACGAAGATGATGACGGGAAAAATGCAGCACAGCGCTTGCCGGTAGCCGAACAGCCAAAACGTTTTCATCACACAGCGCCTCCTGGGAGTGGGGTTTTTAAAGGGGACGCTGGGGGTGTGGGGAAGTTGCCGGGGAAAGGTCTTGGATAGAGGGAGAGGTAGTATAAGGAATAAAAAAACTCTCAGTTACCCGAACTGAGAGTTTAGAAGCGGTTTATTCAATTAACTGATCTGCATAGGTTTTCACCATGTAAAACTGGAGCGACTAGCCATTGGCTGAGTGCCCGTTCAAGTTCTTCATTCTCGTGATCTCGCCTATGTTATAACCAATCCAAGCTCCGATAAAAGGGAAGAGAGAGCTGGTAATGGGCTGGTTTGGAAAATTAAAATCTACAGTGAATAGTAAAAACGCCAAGCCGCCGCCTAGAATTGCATAAAGGGCTGCTTCAATTATTTTTTTGCGTTTCCACCGTTTCTTGCCCCAGTATTTCCTGTCGAATGCCTGAACACGCCGGCTGGTTTTCGTGCCAATCAGTTTGCCGGTTAGCAGGGTATATAAGGTGAGCAATAAGACGACCAAGAGGCCCGCTAAAATAAACAACGTGATAACGAAGAGGTTTCCGCTTTCAAAGAAGTAGACAAATAAGAGAAAAATCACCAGCATAAAAAAGTTGCCACGAATTAATTGTTTCTTTTTCAATTGCTTAATTTCTTGTATCTCCTGTTGCGATTCCTCCATTAAATCCTACCTTCCCGTTTAGAAACTTTTAAATTCCGCTGGTTCTTTTTAGTAGATATATTAATTTGGAATTCATAGTAATATTTTAGCATAAGTAGTTGGAATGTTTAGTGTATATAAATAAATTGGTAAATATGTATTTTAATGCTAATTCGCTTATGTTCATTTTGTATTTATAAATAGCTTCGTCAAATAACCGCATTCTATTTCTCATGGAAATCATTTAATATAAAAAATCCAAACACATGCGGAACCCTTTCTTTAAAATACGAATAATTATGTTCCGCATCATCAATGATTTCGAATTGAGTATTAGGGATTTTTTCTTTTAGTAGTTCATATACCATTTGATTGGAAGCTAGAAACGTCTCGTTCACTTTTGTATCAGTCCCTGCTTCCTTGGATCCGCAATCCAAATAGACACTTTTCACTAGTGACAAATCAGTTTGCTCAATCAGCTTCATGATTTCTTCTTGATTGCGGTAAAAGGCAGAAGACAGGACGGCTATTTGTTTAAAAATGTGAGGGTAACGGCACATGGCGTAAATAGAGATAAGGCCGCCTAAAGAAATACCGGCCATCGCGGTCTGGTCTCGAACTGTCCGGTATTTGCTGTCTATCAGCGGCTTTAGTTCGCTGACGATAAAATCCACGTAATGCATGCCTTTTCCGCCTTCTGCACTCTCTTTGCCCAATATGCTTTTGCTGTATTCACCGCTTACCCAAGGACAATACTCATCAATTCTTGCCTGTAGATTTTGATCGACCGCAACCACGATAAGGTCTAATTCATGTGCATCCAAATAATTTTCGAGATCCAAAGATTTCCCGCCGATAGCCTCCAGATCTTGGAACACATTCTGCCCATCGTGCATATACAAAACGGGATAGCTCTTCTTTTCTGTCGAATAGTTTTTTGGCAGATATACTCGGATTAACCTTTCTTGCTTAAATGAAGAAATGTATGCCTGAAATGTTTCTAACAAAACCGTACCTCCCTTATAACTGCTTAAAATGACTGTCTGTATGGATATCTATTATTAGATATTGTACGCCATTTCAAATGGCTGTCGATTATCTTTACTGTCCAGAGCGAATAAAAAATCGAGTTTAGATATTAGAAGTATTTCATAATAGTGGAGCACATCGGTTCAAACAAAGTGAAAAAGAAACAGTAAAGACGCCTCCATAAATGCAGTAAGCATTTTACATGGAGGCGTCTTTATTTTTCGTTGATGATTCGTTAGTTTATCGAAGAGAACAAAGCAGTAAATCTGAATAAATTTCAACTCAGAGTGCATTAATCACCAGAATACCGGTTCACCGTAATCGAATAATGATAAATCTCAATATCCGGAGCGATAAACCCTCTCCGCTGGGCACCTTTCAAGGTGTGGAACATATTCTCCCGGCCGGCTCCATTGTCTGTGTGAATGTAAATCCTATCGGCATGATAACCCCGCTCGCAAAACAACTTGACCAAATCATATCCAGTCGGCAGCAGTTGGCCGTCTGCATCTTCCCCGAGGTCATGGTCTAAGGACAGGATCTTCACTTTATAGTTTTCCAAGTAATCAATCGCCTCATCTATATTCCTCGCTACGACATAACCTTCTGGGCAATCCCTCAAATCGTCGACATACAAATTGATTTCTTTTTTCATGGACTTCATCCTCCTCCCCGATTTTAAAGTTTTGTGAGTAGTCCATTGTTGAATTCTATTATACAGAACAAACGTTCTTTTAGGTCAATGAAATAAAAGTTGTTCATTTAATAAATAGATTTTAAAATTTAAAATAGGGAATATTTAGTGTATGTTATGATAGGTGAAAATGATTAATGAAGGGAATAAAATTATAAATGTCTCAATTTAATTATGAAATCAACCTATATCATTTAAAATATTTATTCGAATTAAATAAATAAAGGGAGCTGATAAGGTAAGTGTTTACTTCTAGTTATATTGCGTTCTTAATAGTGCTACTTTTTGTAGTACCTGGATTTATAATAGATTCAGTAATAAGAAGATTCATACCAGTTAAAAATAGTGCTATAGAATCTTCATATTTACGATTTCTCTTATTTAGTTGTTATCATTATGGAGTATATGCAATTCCGATATATTATCTATTTATTAATGATTTTTATGAATCACATCCTCTTTTAACTATCTCGCTATTCTTATTCATAATGTTTGGGAGTCCATTAATGGTAGGGTCACTTTTAGTTTTTATAAGAAGTAAAAGGTACCACGAGACATTTTTTGAGAAAATTAAAGTGAAACCCATAAAATCAATTCCTATAGCATGGGATTACTTCTTCAATAAAACAGAAAGTACATTTGTAATTATTTATTTTAAAGATGGCACTATAATTAACGGTAAATTCGGTAGTTCCTCATATGCTTCTTCACTTCCTTCTGAAAGGGATCTTTATTTAGAATCTATCTGTGAAGTTGATGATGAAGGAAATTGGGAAATAAAAAGAGGCTCGAATGGAGTATTGATTAAGTCAGAGGAGATTAAAGCGATTGAATTTTTGAAAGGTGGAGAGTGAAGTGTCAGAAAATAAAAAAAATATATTAAATAAGGGTTATCAACCAAATAAGAAAACAGGCGGTCATCAGCCAAGTACTAGTGGGCCAACTAAGCCGCCAAAAAAAACCATGCCTAGTATTAAACCTCTGAAGGAAAAGTGAGTAAAATTAAAAAGATTTATGAAATGGACTGGTGAATATATATGGACGTCAGTATTTTGAATTATTCGACAGCCAGAATAGTTTCTAAAAATGATGATGGAGTGATTATCAGTACTGGAACAGGGTTTATTATAAGGTTTGCTGAACATACAATAAATGAAAAAAAACTATTTGTACCTGCAATTGTAACGAATAAACATGTTATTAAGGATGCAGAAGAAATTGTAATACGTTTTCATCTATCCAACTTAAATGGAGAGAGAATTAATAATCCTTGTGAATTTATAGTTCCCACAAATGAATTTTTCATGCATCCTGACTCAGAAGTTGACTTGTGTGCAATGCCATTGGCTGATTTATATATACAGGCAGAAAAAGATAGAATTAAACCTTATTATTATGGAATTAGTTTGGAGCAAATTCCCACAAGTGAAAAGCTTAGAAATTTTCTTCCGACTGATGATGTCGTAGTTGTTGGTTATCCAGATGGTTTATGGGATGAAATGAATAATCTTCCTATTTTCAGAAAAGGTATATTAGCCACCACTCCAGCTATAAACTACGGAGGTGAGAAAGAATTTCTTATCGATTGTGCTATTTATCCGGGATCTAGTGGATCGCCTGTCTTTTCAGTAAAGCATCTATTTAACAAAAAAACGTATGAGCCTATTCTTTCTATAGAACTTCTTGGTGTTGTCTATGCTACTTATCAACACACAGTACAAGGAGAGTTAGTGATTAAAGATATACCGACAAGCACAAATACATTTATCCCTAATCATCTAGGTGTGGTTTTAAATAGTACAAGGATTCATGAGATGAATGAGATAATCAGTGAGTTTTATAGAGACATGACTGATGAACATATACATAATGCAATATATGAAAAAAGTGATAATTAATTCGATAATTTCCTTTTAAAACTTGTTCTTATTAACTAAGAAGCTTGACTAGGGGAAAGTAAAGGGCGAAGTACTGTTAGCGGACTATGAACAATAAGAAAAATTACTTAAATAGAGGTGGAAATATATAAGAGCAATTAAGGTATCCATATGGATACCTTTTTTCTTAAATATAGTTTAGTAATAGCGTTGCGTTTGACTATTCTCTTCACAATAAATGCGAGAGACATTCTAAAGTTTAATAGAACCAATAAATTTTAATGAGAAAAATGTTTCAGTAAAGGGGTTTAACTAATACAATGTCGGGTACAGAAAATTACAGAACATTCGATTCAATATCAGCTAATTTAAATTATCAGTTCATTTTTTGTTCTAGATATAGAAGAAAGGTCTTTTTAGATACTAAATTTGAGCATCGTTTCAAACAAATAGTGGATGTTTTATGTGTAGATTTAGAAATTCAAGTCTTTTCTATCACATGCAAAGAAGATTATGTTCAAATTTCATTGAATGCTCCACCCTTTTTAAGTCCTACGGATATTATGGCTAAAATTAAGAGAACAACATCGAAAATATTAAGAAAGGAGTTTTCATATCTCCAGCACTTACCTAGCCTCTGGACACGTCCGTATCTAGTTTCAACGGAGTGCAATTTGTCTGATCAAGTTATTACTCGATATCTTGAGGAACAAAAGAAGAGAGGGTGAACTTATGGAGCAAGTTCTCACCGTTAAGATTAAAATCTTTCCCACACAAGAAGTTGAAAAGATTTTAGAGGAGATGGGTAAGGAATATATCGATCTTATAAATGATTTAATAGCTGAAATGTTGGTTGAGAAGAACCCGACTCGAAAAACTAGTAAACATGTACAAGCAAACCTTCCGAGTGTGTTGAAATGTCAGGCGATTAGAGATGCTAATGGAATTTTTTTAAAGAGGATAAAGAAAAGCAATTACAAAATCATTCCAGTCTTAAAGAAACCTACATGTATTTGGAACAACCAAAACTATACATTCGACTCTGGAAATATATATGTACCAATAATCACTGATGGAAAAGTGAAAAGAGTCCCTATTAAAGCTGTATTCAATGATGGGGCTGGAAGAATATCTACACTCCTGAAAAATAAACTTGGTACTCTTCGTATCACTAAGAAATCAGCAAAATGGATTGCACAAATCGCAGTCAAAGTTGTGGTGGATGAAAAAGACAACGGTAAAGTACTGGGGGTTGATTTAGGTTTAAAGGTTCCTGCAGTTGCAGTTACCGATGGAGGGAAGATTCGTTTTTTTGGAAATGGTCGAAGAAATAAATATATGAAGAGAAAGTTCCAATCCTGTAGGAAAAGACTTGGTCAAAAGAAGAAATTAAATGCCATTCGAAGTTTAGGAGACCGTGAACAGCGTTGGATGAAAGATCAAGATCACAAAATCAGCCGGGGGATAGTGGATTTTGCAAAGGATAATGGAATTTCTGTCATTCGTATAGAAAGGTTGACGAATATAAGACAGACGGCAAGGTTAAGCCGTAAAAACAATAAAAGTTTGCAGAGGTGGTCGTTTTACCGCCTTACTGTCTTGATTGAATATAAAGCAAATTTAGAAGGTATGAGAGTAGAGTACGTAGATCCAGCTTATACGAGCCAGACCTGTCCTAAATGTTCAGCGAGAAATAAAATTAAAGACCGTATTTACAGATGTAAATGTGGTTTTTGTATTCATCGAGATATTGTCGGTGCTATCAATATTTGTCATGCACCTGTGGTTGATGGTAAAAGTCAATCAGCCTAAGATGCTATAGGCACTGTCTTAGGAGGGGTGCTGGCACACCCTAATCTTGAAAGTTGTCCGAAACAGAAATGGATTCGGTCGTTCAACTATTCTCGAATCCAATAGATCCATAAGTTATTCTATAACTTATAGATTTGTTGGAATGCCAAATGATTCCCATGGCGTAAGCTAATGGTAGATTCTATACTTGAAGGAAATTAATCACTTTAAAAGTGTAGTATTGTTTGATTTGTTGAAATGAATCCTGGTGAAGTCCTCTTCTAAATGGACATAACCAGGATTTTTTATTCATGCTTAATTCAGCACTTAAAATTCAATGTAAATGTTTTTAGGAGTAATAGTTTCAATATTTAGGAAAAATGATTTAAAAAACAACAAAAATGAGGTAAAATTACACTATTAAATCATTAAATTTTTTTCGATTTGGTTATAAATAGCTATTACTCAAAAAGATAACTTCTGTTTGCTTATAAGGAAAACAACTATCTATATTTATGGAAGGTATTTACTATGAAAATAAATGATACTACATTGAATCTACAAGTATTCGAACAATTTCAAGGTCAATCTTTTTTGAAAATAGCCCGTGAGGTGGGGGTTAATCCAGCTTTAATATCTACAAAAACTTCAGTTGTTACTGTACTTAATAAGTTATTGGTACACGTAGGTTTTGATAAGAAACAGGCTATAGAGCGATGTAGACCAATGCAGCTCTCCATTAAAACAATAAAGTTGAATGAAAGTGGCGGTTCTAAAGAATCCATGTCATTCGAACAAGTGGATTTTGTTGAAATGTATGAAGAAACGTGGGAGACAAGCTATTTAAAAAAGAAATTCAAGGAAACGGTATTTTTGTTTTTTGTTTTTCAATATAAAAAAGACGCTAGTCAAACGCCAGTCCTTCACTTCAGAGGTGTGAAATTATGGAGAATGCCTGAAGAAATTCTAAACCGAGAAGTCAAATCTTTTTGGGAACTTACTCACCAGATTCTTGATGAAGGGGTAGAACTAAAGGAAAAGATTCAAAAAGAAAAAACTATCGTGAAAAATAATTTGCCGGGTAGCAAAGATAATCTAGTTCTTCATATTAGACCAAAGGCAAAGGACAGTAATGACAAAGTACAGTTGCCCGATGGTAATTTCATTACAAAGCAAGCATATTGGATAAACGCAAGCTATGCTGCCGATATCGTTAAAGATTTGCCTCCATTTAAAGCCGATTTTTTTAAAAAGGAATATCCGAATCATAAAAAGAGCGCAGACTTCAAATCTATCAGAAAGTTGTTATCCAAAGAAGTGTATTCAATCGAAGAGTTTCTAGAGATAGCTGAGAATCATAAAATAGATATTGATGATTTAGACATCACTACAGAGAATTTGCGTGAAATTGGATTCAAAATAGAACCAGGGGTGGTGCTTTCTGAAAATGTAGAAAGTCTAAATGTGTTTTTGATGCAAACAATTTTCAAAGAGAACTATTTTGTAGTTCCTGACTTACCGGTTTTTCAATTGGATCATGTGAAAAGAAAAATCAGTAATCTAGAAAATGCGCATCAATTGATTGATGTGGGTGACGGGATATATCTGACCAATAAAGAGCTTAGAAAAGATGGTTTGAATAAGAAAGTCCTCCAAGATTACAAGCATGCAGTTGCAGAGTTTATAGGCACTGGCAAGTTCTTTACATTAAATCATCTATATCAGAATGGCTTTACACATGAAATTGATGAATACGGCTTTGAACCTATATTTTACGAAAGTATTTTAAAAGGGCAGGGCTATTTTAAATCTCTAAAAATAGCGAATAAAAGTGTATTTGCATTTACTTTTGAGAATGTCTCCATAAAAAATTACGTTAGTTTTCTAATGAAGGATAATCAATGCATGAATGTAGAAGAAACTATCGATGCTGCTCAGAAGAGAAGTGGTCTGCAATTAGATTACGATGAAGCGATAACACTATTAAGAAATTCAGGTTTATTTTACTCGGAAGATTTGGAAAAAATTTTTCGTGATAAAGAGATTTATTATAAAGAAGTACTTGGTTTAATAGATAATTAATCTTAAGTGAATGGGGGATTAACAATGACAGTCGATTTAATTAAGTTGATTGATAAAGATATTACGGTTACGGATGGTACTAGGAATTTGACGGTGAAAGGCGAAACGAAAAATCATAAGGTCTACAGAATTCCTTTGGAGTATTTATTCTATAATGATCAAAATGGCCGAATCGCCACTTGGATTAGTAAATATAATAGTGATAACAACCAGCTGACTTTAGATGACAAAGAAGCTTATAACGATGTTTTACATGGATTTATCAAAGGTGCAAATGCACCTGCATTCAATAAAACGAAAACTAACATTAAAATGTTCGGTCAAAAAATAGCCGGAGTGGTATTGAAGAACGGCCGGATTATTGATGGCAATCGTCGTTTCACCTGTTTGCGTGAAATTGCGGCGGAGGGTGAAGATTGCTATTTTAATGCAGTTATATTGGACACGGATGCGGGGATATCGGATAAAGATATCAAAAGGTTGGAGTTGAACCTCCAACATGCAGAGGAACGGCCCGTTGATTACGATCCCATCGATAATCTAGTTGATATTTATAGGGATTTGGAGTTGAATAAAACATTTACGATTCCTGAATATGTACACAATGTAAATAAGAAGAAGAGCGAAGTTGAGAAGACTTTGAAAAAAGCTATTTTAATGGTTGAATTTCTTAAGTTCATAAACGCAGAAGGAAAATATTACATCGCTCGAGAGTTGAACTTGGATGGGCCTCTCCAGGAAATGGTAAGTATATTGAACCGAGTCAATGACGAAGAAATGGAAGAGGACATAAAGAATTCACTATTTGCTGCCTTAATAACTTCAGCTAGTGGTGACTTAACTAGACATATTAGACAAATCGGTAAGGATATAATCAAAACTAAAAATGCGGAAAAATTCATCGAAGAATACGAAGAAATAGTGGAAGAAGTTTACGAAGGGCTGCAAGAAGAAGATAATGTAGAGTTATCGACAATCAACGAAAAAATCTCTACCAATACTCAATTAAAAGAGAAAAGTGAAGATATAATTAGAAAAAAAGTCGAACAGAACCGACATGAAACGGTTCGTAACAAGCCTGTAGTTTTATTGAATGATGCACTAGATGCTCTAAACGCCATCGATGAAACATTTGTTTCGAGAATGAGTGAAGAAAATAAAGAGGAGTTTGAAGAAGTGTTACAAAAGATTCGAGAGACATTGAATGTATATGGTGACAAATTGAATGTTTAAATCCCTGAGCCTTAAGCCCAGCTACTATACTACAACTTCGAATGTTCTTAAGGATTTCTATGAACCTGTGCTATCCGAAACTATAACTTACGATAGAGTCAGCGGATATTTCAGTTCCAAAGCCCTCGCTGTCTATAGCAAAGGGCTAGAAGGATTAGTGAAAAATGATGGCCACTACCGACTAATAATTTCTGAAGATATCAGTGAAGAAGACTTCAACATGATTAAAAGTGGTTATGATTTAAGAGGAAAGCTGACAGAGGATCTCCTACAAAGAATGGAAACGGAAATCCCTCCGACTGAAGAAATGAAACTGAATAACCTGGCCTATTTGATTGCGAGAGGTTATGTCGATATTAAAATCGGTTTTAAAAAGGGTGGGTTATTCCATTCGAAGTTCGGGATATGCGAAGATGCAGATGGAGATATAATATATTTTACAGGATCTAACAATGAAACCCAAGCGGCTATCAAGCATAATTATGAATCTTTCGATGTTACCACATCATGGCTATCATCAGAATTCGATCAACAAAAAATCTCGCAAGCAAAAAAGCAGTTCGAAAATCTATGGAATGATGAAGCTCAAGAAATGAATATATTTATAAAAGACATCAATGAGATAATAAAACGGAAGATTATGTCATATGATAAAGGAAGGCTTATTTTGGATGTAGAAATGTTACAGGAAGATAGCTTGATTTTGACATTGGAAGATAATCGGCTTTTATTGCATGACAATCTAAAATCTTATGACATAAACCCCAAAGATTTTGTCATCGGAAAAAAACTTGTAAAATACTACGATGGAGGATTTCCAAAATTCCGTGAGGATTTAACCTATATAGATATTCAGAACATAATTCTCATTTTAGACAAGTATGCCAATAAGAAAGGATTTTCTTTTGTAGTGAGTGAACGTCTGTCGAATTTCATCGATCGACAGAAATATTGGATTGAAGAGCGATCGCAGTATGGGGCGCTGATTAAGAACAAAAATCCAAAAGTCATGAACGATTTCAAGAAATTCGAGTCCGTTGTGACTAAAGAAGTGGCGAGACCTCTGAGAGAACAGCAAATGTGGAGTGCATTCTACATGCACCAGATGCAAAGAAGTGCAAACTTTTCGGTCCCTGGTTCTGGTAAAACTTCCATGGTTTATGGAGTCTTTGCTTATTTGAATTCCTCTGAAATAGATAAAGTGGATAAGATTATCATGATTGGTCCGAAGAATGCATTCCTATCATGGAAATTGGAGTTTAAGGAGAACTTCGGTGAGAAGAAAGAGCTGAAAGTGCTGGATATACATCAAGAAGAAGGCGCAGAAGTGCAATTGAGGATAAACAGTGGAAATAAAAACGTTATTTTGATAAATTATGAGTCTTTAGCCAAATATGAATCTGCATTACATGATCTTTTAGATGAAAGAACAATGTTAGTTTTCGATGAAGTCCACAAAGTGAAAGGCATTACGAGCAAGAGAGCGCAGATTGCTAAACGTATCTCTGAAAAGCCCCGTTATAAATTTGTTTTGACCGGGACACCTATTCCAAATACTTATCAGGATATCTATAACTTTTTGAATATACTCTATGCAGAAGAGTATAAGATGTTCTTTAACTTTGAACTTAATGCTCTTAAGAGTCCCAATGAATCAGAGATGATTCGAATCAACGAAAAGTTATATCCATTCTTTTGGAGGACGAACAAACGACAACTACAAGTACCAGAAAGTAACCCGGATGAAATTATTAAGGTCGATGCTGCTGAAGATGAACAAGCCATCATAGATTTGTTGTATCAAAAATATGGACATTCAGCTTTTCTGCTATATATCCGTTTGATTCAAGCGTCGACCAATCCGGAACTACTTTTTAAATCCATTGATGCAATTGAAATTTATGGCGATGAAGAAGCTGGCAGTTGGGAGAACACTTTCGCCAGTGACCCAATTAGCTTCTCGGAAGAAGAAGTAAGCATTATTCGTCAATGTCCTATTACTTCTAAATATAGAGCTGCTATTGAGTTAGCGGAGGAATTATTCGAAAATGGTAAACAGACGATTGTCTGGTGCATCTTTGTGAATACAATAGATAAAGTGTACAGGGATTTAAGTGCTTTAGGAATAAAAGCTGCGGTAATCTATGGCAGTACACCTCAATCAGAGCGTGACGATATAATCGGAAGGTTCAAAAATAATGAAATCGATGTCCTTATAACAAATCCCCACACACTAGCGGAATCGGTTTCACTCCATAAAACCTGCCATGATGCCATATACTTGGAGTATTCCTTTAATTTGACGCATATGCTGCAATCCAGAGATCGTATCCATCGTCTGGGACTGCCTGCGGACCAGTATACTCAGTATTACTATTTTATGCTGGAAGGCCAGGAAGAAAGAAGAAACACAATTGACGAAAAGATTTATGTCCGGCTGAAAGAAAAAGAACAGCGGATGCTTGAGGCAGTTGAAAGTGATATCCTGACTCCGGAACCTGAGAACGAAGTAGAAGACATAATATCGCTATTCAAACTATAACGAAATTTGAAAAGGTGACGAAAAATCTTATTGATTTTTCGTCACCTTTTTATTATGAAACCATTTTTTAGATAGGCTTTTAATTTAAGTTTGCTAGGTTTAATTAGAATTTTACCTAGAGTTCTATTTTCAGATTTATATAATTCAATTGATAATAACTCAGGTTTCTTCAGCCCTATAATTACAAGTGGGGTTGTAAGCTGGACCCTTAGGGGATCCAGATAGTTGACATACTGCTCATAAGTGCCGACAGCATTATCAAAACCACCTGCTGACTTCAATTCCTGAGTCGCACATATAATTACCCCAATCTTAGTTTGAATTGCTTTTTTCACATGGTTCAATTCGCTGGCTATAACCGGTTTCATTAGATTCCAAGCAATCGTTCCGCTATGGTTAAAGCCGACTTCCAAAGAGATGTTTTCTTTGGCGAAATCCAGTCTCCATGATTTGTGTGTATATTTAGGGTCATTGAAGATGTTGCTTTCATATTGCCAACCTTTAATGATGAAGCGATCTTTAATCAGAGAATTGAGCGCAGAAGACAAGCTTTTATTTCTGTGTTGAAACAATCTAGTATGTACTTCATAAATATCATCATCGCTAATATTGGATATAACATCTATAATTTCATTCCAAAGAGGGGTGCAAGTGGTATCGTTTTGCATCACAGTCAAACCGTGTCTATGTGAATGTATTACGTAATCCATGACAGCTCTCCTTTTTAAAATCACCAATCGCTTCTTCTCATAATCTCTGTTAATACCTGTGTAGCTACTAAGTAAATCAAATTAACAGATTAAATATACAAATTTCAACTTTCTTCACTATATTTTAACACAAAAAAAACTGACATCTATGATGTCAGCCGAAAGCAGGGAATTCCATTTGAATTTCATTTATCTCATTAGCTTTTTCAATTTCTTCAATTCGGATACCCATCCGCTCAATCAAATCCACTACGAGTGCATTTCCCATACAAAAATATCTCATACGATCGCTCATACCAGCTGTCCAATTATCAGGAAAACCATTTAGGCGTTCACATTCGACGGGAGTAAGAAGACGCTTCTTGCCAGCTACTTCGACAATATGTGTGCTTCGATTGACAGAACCTTCACTGGTCAACATTGTCCGTCCGGGTTTGCCCAAATCATCTACCGGGGACATGCCCCCTTCTGCAAAGTGATAGACATGTCCATCTGCGGTTTTCCGTTCGACCTTTTTCGGACCGCGCAGATAGGCGAATTTCTCGATGCTTGCTTCCGAAAGGTAGAATTTTTCAGGAACTGCCTCCTCGTCAATCAGGATATCTTGGAGAGGTATCGAATCTTCAAGTACAGGAGATAGATGTGCGGTTAAAATCTTACCGTTCTTCATATAGCCCGAATTATGGAATCCGTAAGAGAACTCGTCTGAAATCTGTACAATATCCGACGGTAGATCTACGGAAGAAATTCGATTTTTATGAGGTTCGCCTTCCACTGGGAAAGGCTTGGCAAAAAATCCTTCATTGAACAATATTTCCTCAGAAGAGAAAGTTGTCTGTTCTTTTTCAAAAGATATTCCGTTTCTATAGGCGAAAATGAAGACTCTACGACGGCGTTGGGCCATGCCGTATTCTGCAGCATTGATTACGCGCCACTCGACAGAGTAGTTCAAATCGCGGAAAGTCGCTAACATAACTGCAAAATCCCGACCTCTTTGGGCAGCAGGGGACTTCAATAAACGGTCGACATTTTCCAATAGGACATATTTGGGGTGAGTGTTTTCAATTACCCGCTTAATCTCCCAGAACAAAACGCCCTTTTTGCCCTGGATTCCCTGCTCCCCCGACTTGCTACGCGCTACAGAATAATCCTGACAGGGAAATCCCCCGACAAGTAAGTCAGCACGAAGATCGTGGAATGTATCATCCGTGACTTTTGTGATATCTTCGTTCGAATGGATTCCGGTATCGAAGTTTCTTGAATAGCAATCGAAAGCATCTTGGGCCTTACGTGAAGGTTCCCATTGATTTCCCCACACCACTTCGAAGAGTTCATGGTTAGCCTTTTGTAATCCGAGTCGGAAGCCGCCTACACCGGCGAAAAGCTCTATCACCCGGAGTTTTTTTGTTTGTTCCATACACCGAACATCCTTTCGGTTTTTCTTTTCTTTATTATATCGAATTGTTTTGCAAAGATCAACAATTAACCTCGAATTTAATAACTTTATCTCAAATCAGCGGAACACGCTATTATTAACGACTTTTATATTTTCTCATAGCTACCTCGATAAATTCCAGTGTAGATTCAACTGTTTTGTCGAGGTCCTTTCGTATATCATGTTCCCAAATCCTAAGAACATGCCAACCCTGATTAATATAGTAAGCATCAACCTCTGCATCCCGTTCCTTATTGCGAGAAATCTTTGTATCCCAGAATTCTTGATTACTCTTTGGCCGTTTGTAATGAATTGGGCAGCCATGCCAAAAGCAAGAGTCTACAAAGATTACTATTTTATACTTCTGAATGGAAATATCTGGAGTTCCGCGTAATTTACGTACATTTTTACGGAAGCGGAGGCCTCTATGCCAAAGTGATTTGCTGAAGAGATTCTCTAGTTTTGATTGTGCTCGGATTTTTCCCATTGTTCTACTTCGTTGCTCTTTAGTCATCCTATCAGCCATGCAAAATCCTCCTTTTCAGTTGTAAAGAATAAGAGCTTCTGTATGTATTTAAATTTTACTCAAAGTGAACTCTTTTAAAAACGGTGAATTTAGAAATATCAAGTTCACATATTTAGTTGATTGAAAATGAAGGATATAGATATAATGGTTGAAAGTGATTGAGTGTTTAGGATTAATTATCTTGATATTTAATGAGCACAAATGACTATTTTGAAAAATATTGAAAGTAAATGGGGGGGGTACATATGTCTTTAATGGATATTCCTGATTTAAAGTCGAGTGGAAGAGAAAGAGAATATAAACTTTATCCAGAAAATTTTAGAGATGAAGTTGTCTATGAACATCTTTTTAAAGGGAAAACTCACAGGGAATTGGACAAAGAAATATTAGGTTTAGACCCTATACAAAGTAAAGGTTTTCAATCGATGGGTATTTTGCATTACATTGGTATACGAAGTGAATATAGAGGTATTTTTGAAGGCATAAATTTAAAGGAAGTAATAGATATACTTAAAAAAGAGAATAGAGAATTTGATCATCTAATAAGAATTCTTGAACGTTTTCAACAAAATAGTAAATCTGAAAACGATCTAATTCAGTTAGTGGAAGAGGATTTGTTGTCAGAGAAGTTGGAGGAAGAAGAGTATTATTCAGAGGGAGAAATTAAAACATACTTTGGGAAGAGATATGAGAGAAATGCAGAGAACAGAAAGAATGCGATTCTAATCCACGGCACTTCTTGTACAGTATGTGGATTCAACTTCGAAGAGTTCTATGGAGCTCATGGTAAAGGGTTCATTGAAGTTCATCATATAAAGCCTATTAGTACGTTTGAGGAAAAAAGAATAGTAAATCCACGTACTGAATTAGTTCCCGTGTGCCCGAATTGTCATCGTATGCTCCATAGAAAGAGGAATAAAGTCTTAAGTATAGAAGAATTAAGAAATATATTAAGAAGAGAAAATTAAAGAATTAAAAAAAGTTATTATAGGGGGAAGACATGGAAAAGAAATTAGGGAATGTTTTATCGGGCATGTATAACGGCGCTCCGGAAGGTGATAAAGTAACATTTATACATTTATTCGGTATTCAATACGCAGACATGATAAAAGAGAATAATTTGAGTATAAAAAAAATAATTGAATATTCATCAATAAAATCTTCGTTCGCTACAGAAGTGAATAAAGGGGTCAAGTTAGCTAAATATGTAAAGGTGAAGAATTAACGGATCCGAGCAAATTTTATAATTTGACCAAAAAATTATAAAAGGGATGTAATAGAAATGAAACTTCAATCAGCAAATGCTAGCGATCCAATAGAAATAAGAGGGATTTTAAATAGCCTAATCTATTTCACTTTAAAAAATACCACAGGTGAATATAGAATGTATATTTATCAAGATGCTGGCAGTAGAACTTGGAATACTGATGCCCAGTATCCTATACATGTAAGTGAAGACTGTGAGCTGTGTGATAAGGCAGATCGAAAATATGAAAAAGGGGAATATTGTGAAACAGTTAGTGGGAAAAATGTAAGTAATCTTCTGGTCGATATTTTGAATGATAAATCTGTGAGGCTTAGATTACTACTTTCTTAATAAAGAGAAATTTAATTTATATTTTTTCATGAACTTATAATTCCTTTAAAGGAAGGATATTTGTGTGCGATTTACTCCTCAGTGAGTAGCTTGTCAAAAGGCTTCTTATTTAGGTTTTTCTTGTGTCTTTAATTTTGCAATAAAGAAGAGGATAAGTAATGAGGAATAGTTTTAATAAATTCCCTTTCATGAGCTGAAACTATCAAAAGTTAGGAGGTTAGGATTATGCAAGTTAATATAATTTTAGGAAACTCTATTGACTCTTTGGTAAGGTTTAGGAGATTAGAAAATGAAGTTGAAGGCATTGTAATGATTTTAGATTATGACTTGAAAGAGGGAACCAATCGTGTTGATAATGTCTTATACGTCTCACCAAAGTATGCGAAGAGAATAATTAATAAAGAAAGTTCAGTAAAGTATTATAAATCTTTGTATATATATCCGGGCATGTACAAAGAGATGAATTAATAATATTCTTTCGTGGACTAAAATTAGGGAGGGTTCAACAGTGCAGATATATAACAAACTTGTGAGAGACGAAATACCGCAAGTAATCGAAAATAGCGGTCTTCAATTTAAGACACGTATTCTATCAGAAGAAGAATATAAAACAGAAGTCACTAAGAAGCTCACTGAGGAGCTTCGTGAATATGAGGACGCTGACAATTCAAAAGATGCGGTGGAAGAACTTGCAGACATCCTGGAACTAATCCACGCAGCCGCTGAACTAAATGGATCTTCGTTCGAAGAAGTTGAAGAAGTTCGTCTGGAAAAAGCAGAAAAACGCGGTGGTTTCAAAGAACGTATTTTTTTAATCGAGGTTGAAGATGAGTAAACTGCAGTTGGTGACCTCGCAACTCGTAGGTCACTTGGGTCGGTTATCAAAAGAGGCTGTAGAAATCAACTGGATTACCGCGTTTGCGATGAAGTCGGGTGTACGAATCGTGACACCGTTCTTGAAAGAAGCCGCAGACCGAGGTGTGCCGATCAAACTATTAATCGGTGATTATCTTTTCGTAACGCAGCCGGAAGCACTGGAGATTCTGCTGGATGAATTACCTTCCGCTGAAATTCGCCTATGGAAAAGCGGAGGTGCTTCGTTTCATCCAAAGTCTTATTTATTTCGCGGCGAAGAAACTTCTCATCTGATCGTCGGCTCGTCCAATCTATCCCGCTCCGCATTGACCGAAGGGGTGGAATGGAATTTGATCGCTCCGACCTCAGTAGATGAGACGGTATTTGATGAAGCGGCCGAGCAGTTTTTAGCGCATTTCTATGCGGATGAGACGATTCCTCTCAACAAAGAAACACTTCAGGAATATAAAGCGCTTCATGAGAAAGCGAATCTCAAACGGCCTATCAGCCCTGTGTGGTCAGAAGCGGAAGAAACCGGTCTTATGCTTGGTTCATCACAGCCCCAGGAAATTATTGAAACAGAGGCTTCATACATAACTGAATTAACGCCTCGGGCTGCCCAGCAAGAAGCGCTTGATGCACTCGATACTGTGATAGAAGAAGAGTACACTCGTGCGATGGCTGTACTTGCGACAGGGCTCGGGAAAACTTATCTCGCGGCGTTTTTTGCGAAGAAATTCAAGCGAGTGTTGTTTGTTGCACATCGCCAGGAGATTCTCCAGCAGGCAAAAGAATCGTTCCAAAAAGTTCACCCACATAAAAAATCTGCGTTCTACCATGCGACAGAAAAAGACATCACTGCGGATTTTCTGTTCGCTTCCATCTATACACTGGGAAGCGAGTATCACTTGGATCAATTTGAGCGAGATGCGTTCGATTTAATTGTGGTGGATGAATTCCACCATGCAGCGTCCCCGACTTATAGAAGGCTGCTGGAGCATTTCAACCCGCAGTTCTTGCTCGGAATCACGGCAACACCTGACCGAATGGACAACCAGGATGTGTACGCCTTATGCGATGGTAACGTCGCTATTTCTATTCATTTCCTCGATGCCATCGAACGCAATTGGCTGGCGCCGTTTCGTTATTTTGGCGTATACGACAACACGGATTACTCCAAAATTCGCTGGCTTGGAAACCGTTATGATGAAGAGGAACTGCTTCAGGCGCAGTTGAGGGAAGACTATGCCGAAGTGGTTTTTGAAGCGTGGCAAAAGCATAAGCAGACGCGCACGATTGTCTTTTGTTCGACGATCCGGCAGACGCAATTTATGGACCAGTTTTTCAGGGAGCGAGGCATCCGTTCGATGAGTTTGTCGGGCGGTACGCCTGCAGAAGAGCGAAAAGCGGCGAGAGCACAATTGGATTCAGGAGAGTTGGAAATTATATTCACAGTCGATCTGTTCAATGAAGGTGTCGATATTCCAAAAGTCGATACTTTGCTGTTTATCCGACCGACCGAGTCGCTAACAGTCTACACCCAGCAGATCGGCCGGGGATTGCGCATTGCAGACGAAAAAGATCATTGCGTGATCATCGACTTTATCGGCAACTACCGCAATGCAGATTTGAAGCTTTCGGTATTTGATACAGCGCCTCAAGCTAAAGAAAAAACTCAAGGCGTCGAGCCTTTGGTTCCTGCAAATTGCGATTTCAATTTAGAATTGGCAGTCGTCAATCTGTTGGAAGAACTGCGGAAAAAGCGCGCTCCTAGAAAAGAATCACTGGTTCTTGCTTACCGTGAATTAAAAAGGGAGCTCGGAAGGCGCCCAACTTATTTGGAATTTCATCTCAAAGGTACGGCGGATTCGAAGACGATCAAGCAGGAGTTCGGCAGCTGGTTCGGTTTGCTCGCTTATGCGGCGGAGCTGAATGCAGATGAGATTGAAGTCTGGACCAAGCACCAGAATTGGTTGTTAGAAGTCGAGAAGACCGGAATGAACAAAAGCTATAAGATGGTAGTCTTGAGCTACATGTTGTCGAAAGGTGTGGAAAGCTGGCTGGAATCGATCACGCCAGTGGAAGCCGCGCCTTATTTCCACGAGTTCTTGACGGCGAAACAATACCGACTGAATGCTGACTTCAATGATGTACAGGGCAGAAAGCTCAGAGACTACGATGAAAAGAAAATTGCAGATCTGATTGAACGGATGCCGATGACGAAATGGAGCGGCAGTGCGAAAGACGGCTTGGTGACATTTGATGATAATTTGTTTTCATTGAATTTATCGCCAAGTAATGAACATCAGCGAATTCTTTATGAGTGGACAAAGGAAATTGCTGAATATCGGTTGCATGCTTATTTTGAGAGGAAAGCAGCGAATAGAAATTAAAAGGACCACAGAGGGAGCGGCTTCACTGCTACCTCTGTGGTCCTTTGATATTAATTTAATTTGTCATGAAAATTCTAGAAAGAAATCCCGATTGATGTCCTGTGTATCCATGTTAGTTTGGTTAGAAAGGAATTCACGAATTTTGCCAGAATCGTTTTCTGCCAAAAGTTTCTTGAAGATTGTTGTATTTTGTTCATAGCCTTGGAAATAAACGCTTTCGCTTTCAGGGTTATGATAAAGGTTTAAATATTCCTCGTAGTCTTTTGCGCTCAGTTTGCCTTCGATTTGAGATAATACCTGTTCCCATTTTTTGCTTTTCTTGTTGGAAAGAACGACTTTGGGCTTGGGACCACTTTTTTTATCTGGGTTCATTTGGAAGAGTGTTTTCTGAACATCGAGTTTATAGCTGACCAATTCGTTTCTTTGGCAGGTATCTAAGTTTGGTAAAATCTCGTCATTATATAACTTATATTGCTGCTCCAGATAAGGAGTTGATCTTGATGCGACTTTCTCGTCCTTGCGCTTATTTTGCCGTTTAGCAAATTGGTCAATTTTATCGACAGCAGGTTTAATGAGGTGGGAATTTTTAGCGATTTGGTCAACGACTTTCGGTCCGTGCTTTATTGCCAAATCGGCAACTAGTTTTACTGGTATCTTAGCCATGGTAGAAAATCCTCTCCTTTGTTTATAACTAGATTATAGTAAAAATGTTTCTTAAGGAAGGGCTATCTAAATTACTGCTGGGAATATAATCTTTGCGCTCAAATATGTAAGCAATCTACTTGAAGAAATATACCCCAAAGGGTATATTTAATTTATAAAATAATTCTACTCAAACAGGAGGAATTTACATGACTAACCAAGTAACTGTTTACTCAACCAACACCTGCCCTTATTGCACCATGATGAAGAACTTCCTAGATCAAAACGGCATTTCTTACACAGACATCAACGTCCAGAAAGATCCGGTAGCGGCGAGCCGTCTCGTTCAGGCAACTGGACAAATGGGTGTTCCGCAGACGAACATCAACGGCGAGTGGGTGCTCGGATTCGATCCGCAACGAGTCCAGTCGTTGCTGAAGCAATAGAACTTCAATGGAAAAGCTTATACTTCGGCGTTTCCAAATTTCACAGCAAACTTTTTAAAAAAACTTTCAACATCCTGTCTCCTTTTTCGCAGTTTCCATCTATCTAAGAGATGAAAGGCAATTTTCTTAGAATAGGAGGAAGGCTGATGGAAAAGGAGTTTTTTGTTGCGGCGATTGAGCATCCGGAGTTTGGGGAAGTGTACCGCTTTTTTGAGGTGGATCCGGCGACCGGGGAAGAGCAGGCGGTCGATCCGTTCGATAGCGGAATGGTGAAACTTTATCACGAGACGCCACCGGAATTGTTCTACATCACGTCGAAACGCGGGGCGGATGCGAGCGGGTTTTACCAAGGGGAGCGGTTTGTCGTACAGAAGAGCTCGAAGTTTGCGGGCACGACCACGCCGAAATGTCCGAAGCGTTATTTGAAGCTGCGGGAAGAGCTATTGCTGTCGGGGAAATTGATGCCGCTCGGCCACCAGTACTTGGTGATGGAAGATGTGGAATTCGCCTCACCTTTGATTGCGATGGGTGTCGCGATCGGCGGTTGGGCGAAAGGCGCGCATGATTGGAAGAAGATTTAAGTATCGGGACATGTGAAGTCGATTGCCTGCGGATAATTGATAACGAAACGACAAAAGCATCGCCTGGAGCGGTGCTTTTTTGCGTTTTTCCGCAAAGAAAAAACACTGACACGATCTCAGTGTTTTCTTATGCTAATTTTGAGTTGCACTTACTGTACCTAACTTTATTCCCCAACCATCCCATCATTATCGTTATCGCGCATATGCGGATACAGCCAATGATCGCTCATGATGGGCATGGTGAAGCCGGCGTCTTTCGCTTCTTGGATTGTCACTTGGCCGTTGCCGTTTGCGTCGACGCTCGAGACGTCACCGCTTGTGGCTGGACTGCTCGTTTCCGGAGCGCTGGCTTCCGCTTCCGCGGGCTCGCTGTCTGTCAAGCCGAGAGAGGCGTTGACTTCATCGGGGTTGACGTTATCAAATGTGTCGACCACTTCGTTTCCTCTGACGGTATAGCTGTATTGGTAGCTGGAAGGAACTTGCGTTTCGGTATCGGGATAGGTGATGATGGCTTCGAAATCCGTGGCGCCGCCCGCATCACGAATGACGTCTTCCATATACGCCTGGTCGCCGTGGCGGTTGAGCGTGCTTTCTTGCGGCGTGATGTTATAGGCGTTCGAGACCCCGCCAAGTGAATCGGCGATGACGTGCCCCTCATCCAGAATGTCGCTCTCGACCCCTGGCACTTTGGCTTCGTCCGAATAATAGCGGCCGGAATCTAATACATCTTCGCTCGTGTCATCTTGCAAAATGATTTCGTCTGCCGTGACGCGTTCCAATTGGCCGTGTTCATTCGTGAAGGCCCAGTATTCGCGGTCGCCGTAGCCGACGGAGACGACGGTGTTCGCTTCACGGTGTCCGGACAGATCGCCGCCATCCACTTCGACGAGTTCGTATCCTTCGAATTGTTCTTGCGCAGGTTCTGCGGCGGGTTTTTCTGTTTCCGGTTCCTCTTCAACTATCGTGTCGGCTTGTTCCGTTTCGCTTGCGGCAGCCTTTTCATCGGTACTTGCTTCTGGCGCTTCGGTGTCGGCTTCCGCTTCTTCCGGTGCTTCCGTTTCAACGGCAGCTTCTTGTTGCACTTCGGTATCGGGCATTTCGGCAGTTTCTGTTTCGGTGCAGCCGGCCATAAACACAGCCAGTAGCAGGACAATCCAGTAGTTCATGTGCTTTTTCAATTGAAGACACTCCTCTAGTTGTTCGTTCTTCGGATTGGTTTCAACCGGTGATGGGATTCTTATTTATTTACGGGCCACCGTCAATAGTAAGAAGAAATATAATCCTTTTTTATTTACCATACCAATAATTTACAATGAATGCAGGGGAATTCCACACCGAAGGCTGAAAGTGAAGACTTATCTTCTCGAGCTGCCGATCTAACCAGCTAACAGGAAAAGCCTGATCTTCTGTCGAAAAACGGGGAGCTGGGCTTTTTTATTGTGCGGACGGCTTCCGCATGTGCAAAACGGACGCTACTCCGTCTATACTGAAAGCCACGAAGCTTTTGAAATCTATTTCCATTCTGGAGGAGCCATGAAAAAATTTGCCTTGTATTCTCTTGCGGGCGTTGCGGCCGCATCTGTCCTATCGACTGTATTTTTGAGAACGCTTGCGCCGCTCGGGGCGACGCCGAATAAAGTGCAGCAGGCGTCTTTTGTGAAGCGCGGCCATTACCAAGACGGGAAATTCACCAATCTGGAACAAGCGGACATGAACATTAGTGCATCGGAAGGGCTGTCGATGCTAAGGGAAACTTTGTTTACAAGCGACGTTGGACGATCGCCTGCTGCCCAATTGCCGGTGTCGGACATCGACTGGGAGGCCGTTGAAGACGCGCAAGACAGCGTCACCTGGTTCGGCCATTCGACGTTTCTGTTAAGTATCGACGGAAAAAAACTGTTCGTTGACCCGATGCTCGGAAAACGGGCGTCTCCTTTGGCGTTTGTTGGAAGTGCGCGCTATAGCATGGACTGGCTAGAAATCGTCGAGCGGCTGCCGGAAATCGACGCGGTGCTGTTGACGCATGACCATTACGACCATCTCGATTACGGATCGATCCGTGCGCTTGAGAGTAAAGTCGGGCATTTCTTCGTGCCGCTCGGCGTCGGGACGCATCTTGAGCGTTGGGGAGTGGAGTCGGCGCGCATCACGGAATTGGATTGGTGGGACGAAGCGGCGTTTGAAGGCTTGACGCTCGTGTTAACGCCGTCGCAGCATTTCTCCGGTCGCGGCTTGTTCAACCGCAATTCGACGCTGTGGGGCGGCTGGGTCGTGCTTGGCAGCGAGACCCGCTTCTACACGAGCGGCGACGGCGGCTATGGCAGCCATTTCAAAACCATCGGCGAGCACTACGGCCCGTTCGACCTGGTGTTGATGGAAGGCGGCCAGTACGATCCGCGCTGGGAAACGTCGCATATGGCGCCGGAGCAGTCGGTGCAGGCGGCGCTCGACGTTCAGGGAGACAAGATGATGCTCGTTCACTGGGCGGCGTTCACTTTGGCGTTTCATAGCTGGACAGACCCAGTGGAGCGCGCATCACAAGAAGCGCAGTATTTGGGTATGGAGTTGCTGACGCCAAAAATCGGCGAGACGCTTTCTTTGGCTGAGCTCGATTCGTACACATCGACGCGCTGGTGGGAACAGCGATAGCTGAACTTGTCGAGTTGATGGGTTTGAAAGATTTGAGATTCACACGCCAGTCTTCTAGAATAGGGGAAATACCAAGAAATCCGGAAAGAGGGATGACATGACTTTGACCAAAATTTCCATGCCGGACGCAATCCGCATCGAAAAGGTTCGCCGGGAAGGCGTAGAAATCGGCGAGCTTCTGAAAAATGATAATTTCGCATCGCTTGGAAGCGAGCTTGAGGCGGTATTCCGCGACGGCTACCAAGTGAAATTCCTGACGATCAACGGCGCAAAGAATTTGCTGCGCATCAAATTCGACCAGGAAGCGGATCTTGACTACACAGAAACGGAATACGGGCTTTCGGGCATTTCCATGGACGAAGCGCAAGTGGAAGCGTTCCGGCCGATCCTGTCCGATAATTGCCGCTTGGAACAGGAACCGAGCGGATCGTATCAGATTTTATGGACATAATGAATAATATCTAAACCGAAACCGGGAACGAAGCAGAGGCTTTGTTTCCGGTTTTTTCTATTTAAGCGAGAAGTCGTTATGTATCTATTGTGTGGGGATGAAGTGTCCTTTTCGCATTGTATAAGTGCTGTGGCTTTGTTTAATGGGATTTGGAAAGGGTATTGAATCTTCATGAATTAAAAACAGGCAATTAACTAAGGAGGATTTCTTCAATGGATTATATTAATCTAGGCAAATCGGGGCTGCGCGTCCCGAAATACATTCTCGGCACCGTCCCGTTCAGCGGCACGAACGGCTTTGAAGCGGCAGGCAATATCCAGGAAAACGAAGCGAATCGCATGGTCGACATGTCGCTCGATGCGGGCATCAATATGTTCGATACTGCGAATTTATATTCCCAAGGGAACGCCGAAAAGGTTTTGGGCGCGGCGATCCGCGGCAAGCGCGACAAAGTGTTGTTGACCTCGAAGACCGGATTTCCGTTTGATGACCATCAAAATTCACGCGGCGCCTCGCGCACGAATTTATTGAAATCGATCGATGAATCACTGTCTCGCCTCGGCACCGATTACCTGGATCTGTATTTCGTCCATTTATGGGACGGCCAGACACCGGTCGAAGAAACGGTCGAGACGATGAACGACTTGATCAAAGCTGGCAAGATCCGCCATTGGGGCGTGTCGAACTACAGCGGGTGGGCGCTTGCGAAGACGCACACCTTCGCTGAACAGAACGGCAAAATCCCGCCTGCGACGCAGCAGATCTACTACACGCCGGAAGCGCGCGAAGCAGAGTACGAATTGCTTCCGGCCGGCGCGGAGCTTGGCGTCAGCTCGATGATCTGGAGCCCGCTCGGCGAAGGCTTATTGAACGGCAAAATCGGACGCGGCAAGGAAGCGCCGAAAGATACGCGCCAAGGCGGTGGCTGGCCGGAGCCTTGGATACAGGACGAAGAGCGTCTGTATCAGGTAATCGATGCGCTCGAGGAAGTGGCAGCAAACCATAACGCAAGCGTTCCGCAAATCGCCTATGCGTGGGTGCGCGACCGCCCGAACGTCGGCCCGATCGTCATCGCCGCACGCAACGAAGCGCAACTGCAGGAAAACATCGCGTCCTATAAAATCAAACTGAAGCAAGACGAACACAGCTTGATCGAAAAAGCGGCGCGCCCGGTCCCAATCTACCCGAACTGGCACCGCGCGATGAGCGCCCCAGAAATGGCGAGCCCATCCGAGATCGGCTATTTGAAAGGCTATAAGGATTCCATGGGAATTAAATAATTTACCACATTCAGCCAGTGCGCAATTGCGTACCGGTTTTTTGAATTGAAAAGATTTCATCTTAGCATCTGGGAACTTTTTATAAGATTTGCGATCTTTATAGAAAGAACAGGAGGCCGGCAGATGAAAGCAATTATTTTTGATATGGACGGCACCTTGTTCCAGACCGGCAAGATTTTGGAGCAATCCTTGGAAGAAGCATTCGCAGTTCTTCGCGAGCGGGGCGAATGGCAAGGTGCAGCGCCAATAGATGAGTACCGAAACATCATGGGCGTACCGCTCCCAGCAGTATGGGAAGCGCTATTGCCAGGGAAGTCTGAGGAGACTAAGCGCGAGATGGATGCGTATTTCCTCGAACGATTAATCGTAAATATCAGTGAAGGCAAAGGTGAACTTTACCCTGACGTTAAGGGAGTGTTGGCTGAACTAGTTGCAGAAGGCTACCGGGTCTTTATTGCGAGCAACGGGCTTGTGCGCTATTTAGCAGCGATTGTTGAGTATTACGGCTTGAATGAGTGGGTGACGGAGACGTTCAGCATTGAACAAGCTTCCACGTCCGATAAAGGGGAACTTGTACGCATAATCAAAGAGAAATACGGCGTGACGGAAGGGGCGGTTGTTGGAGACCGCTTGTCCGACATCTGCGCGGCGAAAGCGAACGATTTGTTTGCGGTCGGCTGCCGCTTTGATTTTGCGCAGGAACAGGAACTGAAAGAAGCAGACGCTGTGATTGATAACTTGGCGGATTTGAGAGAAGTGTTGAAGCGGTCGCAGGTCAAAGGGTAATCAAGGAATTGGCGGAAAGGGCGCAATTGCATGGTATTGAAGAAGACTGTGAGCCACTATGAATTAAAAAATGATCATCATTTTTAGATTTAAAGAACAATGAACTATCTAAGTATTTGGAGAAGCGTTCGCTCGACTCCGGCGGATCAGCGTAAGCGACGAGACGACCGAGACCCCGGAAGACGCGAAGCGGCTGAGGAGGCTTGGGCGCGAGCCCGCGGAAAGCGAGCGATAAGCTTCGAAAAATACAATTTCTTAATTTTTTCGATAAGCGGATATCGTTATTCCCTTCCACCAAGAGATGTGATAATATTAAGACAATTAAACGAAACGGAGGTGAAAAGAATGGAGAAATGTGCTGCGGTGATGGGTGTGAAAATGGAGGAAGCTTTGTATTTCACACGTGTCATTACGTTTGATTTGACGCCGACGGGAGAAGTCTGCCCTTTTTTAGTCAATTTCAAAATCACGCGCAGCTGATATCTGACATTCTTTTCACCATTAGAGAAGACTGCCCGATACGTGGCAGTCTTTTTTTGTACCAATTTTCAGCTGCGCCCTGGAGGCGTAAACTATGCAAATCACAGCACAACAACTAACGAAATCCATTGGCGGCAATGAAATCTTCACCAATTTATCAATCGAAATCAATGACAAAGAACGGATCGCCGTTGTCGGCCGCAACGGTTCGGGCAAAACGACTTTATTCCAGCTGCTGGCGGGACTGGAAGAGCCGGATGCCGGCACGATCATCCGGACGAAGAACACCCAAATCGGCTATCTGCACCAAATTCCGGATTACCCGGGATACAGCGTCTACGAAGTCTTAAATGAAAGCTTCAGTGAATTGCACGGGATGCAAAAGCGGCTCAGTGAACTGGAAATCCAGCTGTCGAACGGGGCAGACGAGCGTGTGCTGCGGCAATACGGCGAGCTGCAGGAGCAGTTTATGGAAGCCGGCGGTTATGAAACGGAATCCAAGATCGCAGCCGTGGCGAACGGCCTTGGCGTCGCAGCGCTTACCGGGCAGCGTTTTGATTCGCTGAGCGGCGGCGAGAAGACGAAAGTGATGCTCGCGCAGCTCATTTTGCGCAAGCCTTCTGTACTGCTTCTCGATGAGCCGACGAACCACTTGGATCTGTCGGCGATCGAATGGCTCGAACATTACTTGGAATACTACAGCGGTACGGTCGTCGTTATCTCGCATGACCGGCAGTTCCTCAATAACGTCGTGCACAAAGTCTATGAAATCGAAGACGGCGAGATCTGGGAAAGCAAAGGCGATTACGACGCTTATTTGCGCAATAAGCAGGCGAAGATGGAGCAGCAATTTGCGGCGTATAAAGAACAGCAGAAGAAGATCCAGAAGATCAAAGAATCCATACGCCGCCTGCGCCAATGGGCGAATGAAGCCTCGCCGCCGAATCCGGATTTGTTCCGCAAAGCGAAAATGATGGAGAAGATGCTCGAGCGTATGGAAAAAGTGAAGCGCCCGGCAGCGGAAAAGGCGATGAAGTTGAAGCTTCAAGCCAATGACCGCAGCGGCAAGCGGGTATTTGAGTTGCAAGATGTGTTCCACGGCTTCGGCGATGAAGTGCTGTTTGCCGATGTCGAGCTGTCCGTTTACTGGCAGGACCGCTTGGCAATCGTCGGCGACAACGGCACCGGCAAATCGACTTTACTGAAGATTCTACTGGGTGAGATCGAACCGGTCGGCGGGGAAGTGCGCCGCGGCAGCAATGTCAAAATCGGCTATCTCGCCCAGCAGTTTGAGGCGTTCGACGGAGAGGCGCGCGTTATCGAAGCATTCCGCGATAAATTGTCGGTGACAGAAGGCGACGCTCGCCATTTGCTTGCGCAATTCCTGTTCTACGGCCACGACGTCTTCAAGCGCGTCAAGGATCTCAGCGGGGGCGAGAAGATGCGTTTGCGTCTCGCGCAGCTCATGCAGGAAGATTGCAATGTGCTCATATTGGATGAACCGACCAATCATCTCGACATCGAATCGCGTGAAGTGCTTGAGGAAACCTTGAAAGAGTTCAACGGCACGATCATCGCGATCAGCCACGACCGCTATTTCCTGCAGAAGCTGTTCACGAAAATCGCTTGGATTGAAAACCAAACCCTCACGTTGCATGAAGGTTCTTACGAGTGGGCAGTGGACAAGCAGAAAAATGCTAACGGGATTCTGCAATGACCAACTGAATTACTGGACAAAAAAACGTTCCTGGCATCGTGCCGGGAACGCTTTTTAATGATCTTTAGTTGCCGTGCGGTTGAACAATAATACAAGAATCGGCCCGACCACCGGCAGCAAAGCCAATTGCTTGAAGTTCGCGTCCGGCAAGAAGCGGTACATGGCATAGATCGACAAGCCCCACAGCACGAACCAGTCGATGGTCATGACCGACACCAAACTGGAAGTCTGGAACGCTTCCGCGTAGGCTTCTGGCGAAAAGCCGCGGAAGACGGTGAGGAAATTGATGATGCTGATGGCAGCGACAAAGATCAGCCACGCTTTCGAGCGCAGGATTCTGTGCAGCCAATTCGGGCCGCGGCGCTTTTTCTCTGGCGGCTTGTCGCCGAATGCGAAATACGGCAAGAGCGAGAATGCCCCGACTCCGAACGACACGAGCGCGAACGGCCACGCCGGCCAGCGGAAGCGGTCATTCGGCACAAGAAGCGTCAAAAAGACGAGCGGGAAGATGCCGAGCGAGTTGAAGACAGCGAGTATGAGCGGGTCGACCCCTTCCCAATCGCCCATGAGAAGCGGGCCGAACTCGATGCCGCCGGAACCCGAAGGCGCGAAAAAGACAGCGTATGCAATCATCATCAGCCAAATCACTAGAAATGCCATGCGTGTCACCTCGATTTTCCTTGGTTTTTCCTTATCATAACGCATACAGCTCCGGCTGTCTTTGCCGAGCCGAAACGGTATAATGGATATATTCAGCAATGAGGGGGAATGGAACATGGATGCATTGACGAAAAAACGCGGCAAGGCGATAGCGATTGATTTTGTGGTATCCGGTGCATTGACTGCAGTCGTGGAACCGCTGTTACGCAAGAAAATTAAACAAGAGTGGGTGCATGCGCTTGTGACGCCGACTGCGGTGTTCTGGGGACTCGAATACGTCCAGTTGAAGACAAGCGGGCAGACGCTCGGGCAAAAGGTGGCAGGCATTAAGATCGAAAATGCGGACGGTGGGGAACTGACGGATCAGCAAATCCTGAAACGCCTCGCACACCGCGATTCGATCATGCCGCTCCAATGGTTCAAACAACGCGGGCAGGACATGGGCGCACAAATGCCGCATGACCGATATGCGCACACCTTAGTACGTGAACTCGATAAGTAAACAGCAAGGCGGCATCCAATGGGGCGCCGCCTTTTTCGTGGAATAGAAAAAACGCAATTTCCAAAAACGAAACTGTCTCTAGCGGCAAAAGAAAGGTTACAATATATGTAAGAATTTTTTTCGTTAGACAGGAGGAACCTATGAACATTCGAGAAATGAACGTCAACGGACAGAAAATCATCCCGTCGCTGGAATTGAGCATGGAGAAAGGCAAAGTGCTGGGTATTCAGACCAATGTCCAGCGCAAGAAAATCCTCCTGGCCCAATTTGCAGAGCGGGGAGATGCCTATTTGTCGTTTGCGGAACAAGGCGAATACACGCGTTTGACCGTCGAGGAATTGCTGCGCTTTATGAAGTCGGTCAGCGGCCACGACAAGCCGGTCCACTCAATGCTTCAGTTGTTTCAATTGGGCGACTACCACAAAGTGAAAATTGCCGATTTGCCGTCGTCGAAGAAAATCTATTTGTCCTTGCTGCGCGTTTATTACGCACAGCAGCCAATTATTGTCCTGGAGGAGCCGTATTTTCAACTGGAAGAACCCGATCAATTGGCATTTAAGCGGCTGTTGGAAGAATTGTCGGAAGAAAAACAAATCCTGATCCTCACTGCTAATCTGGAAGATGCGTTGATCAGCTGCGATGCTATTTACCGTTTGGATGAAGCGGGGTTGCATCTATTGGATATAACGGATGCTGAAGATGAAGCGGAAAATGCTCACGAAACTGGCGAAGCGGAGTTCAAGATCCAAAAAATCCCGACGAAAAAGAACGATAAAACCATTCTGTTCAACCCGCCGGAAATCGATTATATCGAAAGCATCAATAGCTCGGCTATGGTTCATGTGGCAGGGGAGACCTATACGTGCGCACTCACCTTGGCGGAATTGGAAGACAAACTCCAGCATTACGGGTTTTTCCGCTGCCACCGCTCGTATATCGTTAATCTGCAAAAAGTGCGGGAATTGATCACGTGGACGAAAAACAGCTATAGCCTGCGTTTGACGACCGGAAAAGATTCCGTCGTGCCGCTGTCGAGGACGAAATTAGCCGAATTAAAAGAGCTGCTGAACATTTAATTTCCCGGGAAATAATCACCGAATCACGGATTTTACGGTACAGTTCGGCCGGGAAATGGTACATATTAGCGGAATCACAAAGCGTCTGCTCCTTTTTCTTACTATGCTGGTGTTATCAACGAAAAGGAGTGGCGCACATGAATGCAATTTCCGTACAGAATATCCAAAAAGCATTTGGCGGCAATATAGCTTTAAAAGATGTATCTTTCGAAATTCCGAAGGGAGAGATTTTCGGCTTTCTTGGGCCGAGCGGTTCCGGAAAAACGACCTTGCTCAAGATTTTGACTGCCCAATTGGAAGCGACGGACGGGCATGCTGCTGTCATGGAGATGCCGTCTAGAATGATGCAAAAAACAGCCCAGAAACGGCGCTTCGGCATCTTAACTGACAATAGCGGCTTGTATGAACGGTTATCTATTGAAGAAAACCTGGATGTGTTTCGGCGTTTATATGATTTGCCAAAATCGTCCATTGACCAAGTGCTCCATTTCGTCAATTTGAATGCCGACCGCAAAAAGCGGGTCAGTGTGCTGTCGAAAGGGATGCGCCAGCGCGTCACGTTGGCGTGCGCAATTATCCACGAGCCGGAATTGCTGTTTTTGGATGAGCCGACGTCCGCGCTCGACCCGGTCAACACGGCGCATATCCATAAAGGCTTGCGCTATTTGAATGAACGGGGGACGACGATCTTTTTGACGACCCATGATATGACGGAAGCGGAATCTCTGTGCGAACGCGTAGCGATTTTGCATAAAGGAGAAATTCGTGCGATTGGGGCGCCTGACGAATTGAAAAAGGTGCATCGCGATGGCACGCTGACGGTGGAATTGACGTCGGGAGAAAAAGAGCGCTTGTCGATGAACGAAGATTCGGCGACGGCCATTGCCGGGTGGATGAGCCGTGGGCAAATCGACCGCATGTACACGAATGAGCTGAGCCTTGGTGATATTTTTATCAAACTGACGGGGAGTGAATTGGTATGAACGTGTCTTTAAAGCGTATCCAAGCGATTTTCATCAAAGATTATAAAGAGTTCTCCAGGAACTATGCGGTGTCCATCATGATTTTGTTTCCGATTGCGTTTGCGCTCCTTTACCGGTCGGAAGCTGGCGATCAGGCAGCGATCTATGCGTTCATCATGAACTTTTCGCTGGCGATGCTCACCAGTTTCGTACAGGCCTGTTTAATTGCCGAGGAGAAAGAGCGCAATACGCTGCGTTCGCTCATGATGACCCCGGCCTCGATGCTCGATGTGCTGATCGGAAAAAGTGCGCTCGTCTTCCTTATTTCAGCGGCTGTCCTGGCGTTCACCACCTACTTATTCGGTTACGAGACCTCGAATGTGATGCTGCTGGCGGCGGCGCTCGGGATTTCCATCTTGCTTTATACAGCGATTGGGACGATTTGCGGCTTGTACTCAAAGACTTTGCTGGAAGCCTCGCTATCGGTTTTTCCGGTGCTGATCATCTTTACAGCCGGGCCGTTTGCGTTGGCCTTTGAAGAACAGTATCCGTTTTTGGAAGTGCTGCGCTATTTACCGAGCAGCCAATTGAGTGAGTTGCTCGTGGCGATGGAAGTTGGAGCGGCTGCTGGGGAACTCGCCAGACCGCTTGTCATCATCTCGGTATGGGCAGTGGTGTTGACCATTATTTCGTTTATCCTTTATAAAAAGCGCTTGATGGACCAATAAAAAAATCCGGCTGAACCGAAAAGTTCAGCCGGATTTTTTATGGTTATTTTTAAAGGGAAGCCCGGTGCATGTGATTAGTTTTTCAAGAACTCCGCAATTCTCTCCACCAGACCGTCTACAAGCGGCAGATCGGGGTCGGCATAAGCTGCCATATTGGCTTGCTGGTCATCCGGTACGGGTTTCAGTACGTGGTTCATGTCGTCGACAATCAATAGTTCGGAACCGGATTTCGCTTCGTGCAGCAGTTCTGCATCCCGTGCCGGCACTTGCAAATCGCGTGTGCCGCCGACAAACAATGTCTGGGCGTCGAGTTTTTCGACTTGTGCGATCGGGTCATACGCCATCCATGACTGCAGGTACGGCTGAACGGATGGCCGGAAGATTTGCTGCAGTTCCGGGCTCACATCGTCCACCGTTTCGCCTTGTGCGAGTTGTCCAAGAATCGCATCCGCTTCCTCCCGTTGTGCAGCCGGCAAAGTACTGAGCTGTTCTCTTAACAGGTCATCCGCTGTTCGCCCGACGCCGGTCAGCGATACATAAGAATCGACACCTTCTTGATTGGCTGCGACGAGACCGACGAGCGCACCTTCGCTATGGCCAATAACCGCAACATCTGAAAAGCGCTCATCTTCTTTGGCAAAGCGGATCCAGGCAGCGGCATCTTCCGCATAATCGTCAAAGCGCAGCTCGGACTCATTTTTCGCGAGTGCCGCATTATCGCCGACGCCGCGCTTGTCGTAGCGGATGACCGCGATGCCCTCGGCTTTCAGTTCTTCAGCGAGCATCTTTAGGCTATTGTTCTTGCCGGTGAGTGTCAGCGAGTTGCCGTCTTTATCGGTCGGCCCGGAACCGGCAATAAGGATCGCGGCAGGGTGAGGCCCTTCCGTATCTGGAATTTCCTCGAGCGCCTGCATTATGCCGCCCTCGACTTCCGTTTCGATGATTTTCTCGGGATCGGCGGCTTGTTCTTTCTCGCCGCGCTCAAGTTCAAACGGGAACTTCTGGTTTCGCTGCGTCATGTTGCCGGTGATCTTTTCCGATTCGAGTGCGCCTTCGAATACCAGCCGCTCGCCTTGCAAAGTGGCGTCAAAAGCCACTTCCGGGTCATCGAACTTGATCGTCGACAACGGATAGTTTTCGATTCCCTGCAGCGGGATGCTAAGCGACCCTTCTTCTCCAGTGAATTCGATCGAAAACGGGATGGGCTGTCCCGGAACTTCAATCGCGCCTTGCCAAAATCCATCGATTTTCGAAGGCGTTGCGCTTTCTGCTGTGTCTTCGTTGTTTCCGCCTGAACATCCGGCAGCGAGCAGGATTCCTGCAAGCGCCAGTGCGGCGGCTGTCCATTTTTTCATCTATTGGCCTCCTAAGCTTATGCTATAACTTTGAGTTTGTTTTACAACGAATAGAATATTAGAGATTAAAGAGTGGAGGGCGGCGACTCCTAAGGGAGCAGTGACGGAGCACAGCGAAGGAGCGACATGAGTCTGGAGACCCGCAGGAAATAAATGGACGAAGCAAAGCTGAGCACATTTATTTGCGTCGCATTTGCTGTGCAGATGTGAAAGCACACGGTTTTCGTAGCGACCGAGGAGGCTCCAGCCATGCCCGCGAAAAGCGTCCGTCCAGAACGAGTTTAAGTTTTTCACTAATATACACTTCACTAGAAGAGCCCCGTTTTCCTCCCTCTTTTCAGCCGAATGGATGATTTCCACACCGCCGCGCGAGCCGTTATACTGAAAAGGATTGGGAAAAGCAAGGCGAAAGGATGGAGAACATGGAACAATACCGCATCAATCCGGACAACGGCCTCGAGTTCGGCATCTATACACTCGGCGATCATCTGCCGGACCCGCATACAGGAAAACGGCAATCGGAAGGGGAGCGGGTCCGCGAGATCATCCGCTTCGCGCAGCTTGCCGAACAGGCAGGCGTCGACTTTTTCAGCGTCGGCGAAAGCCATCAGGAATATTTCGCGACGCAAGCGCATTCAGTCGTCCTCTCGGCGATCGCGCAGGCAACCGAAAAAATAAAAGTGTCGAGCTCTTCGACGATCATCTCCACATCCGACCCGGTGCGCGTTTTCGAGGATTTCGCGACAATCGATTTGATCTCGGAAGGGCGCGCTGAAATCATCGCCGGGCGGGCGTCGCGTGTCGGGCTGTTCGATTTGCTCGGCTATGACATCCGCTATTATGAGGAATTATATGAAGAGAAATTCAAGCTATTGCTTGAGATCAACGAACAGGAAACCGTCAACTGGAACGGCCGCTTCCGTGCATCATTGAAAGACGCGCAGATTTTGCCGCGCCCGGAACACGGCCGGCTGCCGATTTGGCGTGCGGTCGGGGGACATCCGTCAAGCGCCGTCAAAGCGGGGCAGGCTGGCGTGCCGATGATGCTCGCGACGCTCGGCGGCCCAGCGGAAACATTCAAGATGACCATCGATGCCTACCGCAATGCCGCCACAGAAGCAGGATACGACGCAGCGCAATTGCCGGTTGCGACAGCCGGCTTCTTCAACGCCGCCGAGACGACCCAGCAGGCGCTTGCGGAATATTATCCACATGTGGATAAAGGAATGGTCAAAACCAATGGGCGCGGTTATCCACAGGAAGCGTTCCAGCACGGGGCGACGAAAGAAAGCGTCATGAATATCGGCAGCCCCCAGCAAATCATCGAGAAGATCCTGTATCAGCACGAACTTTACGGCCATCAGCGCTATATCGCGCAAATGGATTTCGGCGGTGTGCCGATGGAGCGCCTCGAGCGCAATCTGGACTTATTGGCGACGGAAATTCTGCCGGCAGTGCGCAAGTATACGCGCAAGGAGTGAGGGCACAGGAAAAAGGCGCGCAGCCGGATAAGCTGCGCGCCTTTTTATTATTCCAATGGCTTCGCTGAGGTGCTTGCCGCATTATAATCAGGCTCGCTGAGAAAGGCGTCGAGGCTTCCCGGCGGCAATGGGCGGCTGAACAGATAGCCTTGCCCGACGATGCCGAAGGGTTGCAGTAATTCCGCCTGCTCTTCGAGTTCGATGCCTTCGATGACGATACGGGCATCGAGGTTCTTCCCGACTTCGATGATGGCCGCGAGGATGAACAGATTGCGCCGGTTGATGAGCACTTCATCGATCAGGGATTTGTCGATTTTCAAGGTATCGATTTCGACATTTTTCACGACGTTCAGCGAAGAATAGCCGGCGCCGAAATCGTCGATGGCAATGCGCAGCCCGAGCGCTTTCAGTTCGCAGATGATGCGTGCGGACCGTTCGATATCGAGCATGACGCTTTCCGTGATCTCGATCTCGAAGCGCCTTGGGTCGGCGTTCTCCTGTTCGAAGATGGCGCGTACCTTTTCACTGAAGTCGGGATCCTTGAATTGGCGCGCCGAGACATTGACGGAAATGTTTTCCGTCGCATGGCCGAGCGCACGGAACTCTTTGGCGTCACGGCATGCCTGGCGCAGCGCCCATTCGCCGATCGGCACGATCAAGCCGGTCTCTTCTGCGATCGGGATGAATTCCGATGGCGGCACATTGCCATAAGGCGATTGCCAGCGCAAAAGCGCCTCATAGCCGATTACTTCGCCGCTCGCCAAATTCACTTGCGGCTGGTAATGGAGGGCGAATTGCTGTTCATCGAGCGCTTTTTTCAGCGCCTGTTCCATCTGGCTCCGGCGTGTCATCAAGCTGTCGAGCTCGCGGGTGAATACCTGGAAATTGTTTTTGCCGTTCTGCTTTGCGGCATACATCGCGAAATCGGCTTCTTTGATCAGTTCCTCGCCGTCGCTTTCACAGCCGGTCTGGACAGCGATGCCGATGCTCAAGGTCACGGAAAATTCCTGTCCGAGCAATTGCACCGGTTCGCGCATCACTTGGAGGATCGCCTGGGCGAGTGCGTGGGCTTGTGGTTCGCCCGTATTTTCCGACACGATGATGAACTCATCGCCGCCGAAGCGCGAAATCGTATCATCCGGGCCGAGGCAGGAATGGATGCGGTTGGCGACGATTTTCAGGAATTGGTCGCCGCCGAAATGACCGAGCAGGTCGTTGACGCTTTTGAAATCGTCGAAATCGACCAGCAAGACCGCGATTTTTTGCTGGTGCTCCTCGGTTCTGGCAAGGACATTGCGGATATTCTGGTAAAACCAGTGGCGGTTCGGCAGCCCTGTCAGCTGGTCGGTGAAGGCGAGCCGGTTGATTTCCTGCTCGTTCGATTTTTTCTCCGTGATGTCACGGACGATGGCGAAGACGCCGTCGATTTCACCGTTCCTGCGCTTTGGCACGGCGTTGATGTCGACTTCGAGGATGTCGCCGTCTTTTCGTCTAATGCGCTGTTCGAAATTGACGGCTTCGCCGTTGAGTGCGGAGGCGAAAAAGCCTTGCACCCGCTCGACCTGTTCGGCGATGAGCGGGGTGAAGTCGAGGCCGATCAATTCGTCGCGCCTGTAGTCGCTGAGCTGCTCGGTCATCGCGTTGACGTTGACGAAACGGCCTTCCCTGTCCATCTCGAAAACGGCATCGAGGTTGTAGTCGAACAGTGAACGGTATTTTTCTTCACTTTCGGCAAGCAGGACGAGCGCCCGTTTTTCAGCGGAAATGTCTTTGGCGATCCCGTACACGCCGGTCACGGTGCCGTCGATCAAAATCGGCATATTGGTGATGCGCAGCGACACGCGCCGCCCGGATTTATGGATGCCGACTGTTTCGTAATTCTGCGTCACGCCCTCAAGTGCCAGGCGGAACTTCGCTTCGGTCGCAGAAAGATGGCAGCTTTCGACGACTTTATGGAAAGTCGTTTCGGTCAATTCTTCCCTCGTATAGCCGAGCAGGCGGACGAGCGAATCGTTGACATCGATCAAGCACCCGGAAGCGTCCATCGAAAAGATGCCGTCCGGGTTGTTGTGGAACAGCGATTCATAGCGTTGGCGGTTCAGTTCTAGTTCACGGTTGATTTGCTTCTGTTCGGTGATGTCGCGGATCAACAGCTGCGATGCTGAATTGCCTTCGAACTCAATGCCCATTCCGGTCACTTCCACATCGCGGGCTTCGCCTTGCGGAGTGATCCAGATCTGTTCAGCGGGCTGGGTGCTGTGGCCGCGGTTCATCGACTGGATGCGCGACTTCGCCAGTTCACGGTAATCGGGATGAACATAAGCCAGCACATCTGTCCCGATCAGTTTTTCGGCGTCGGTTTCCCCGAACAAGTTCAAACAGGCTTGATTGACGAATAACAGCCTGCCATTGCTGTGGATGGCGATCGCTTCCGGCGATAATTCCGCAAGTCTCCGGAAGCGCCGCTCGCTTTCACGGATTTTCTTCAAATAGCGTTGTTCATTCAGCAGCTGTTTCTGGTCGAGATACGCCAGATAGCCGGCGATGGCGAGCATCAGAAGAATCAGCGCCGAGACGACGAAAGCGAGGCCCATATTGGTGAAAGAAGCGGGACCTGTGGCTGAAGTGGAGTAGCTGACCGCCAGCATTCCGATATAATGCACGGCAGAAATCGCTACGCCGAGAATCATCGCGCTTAAGAGTTTCCTGCCGGGTGAATCCGGACGCTTGCGATTGCGGGAGAAAATGCGCAGGGCGGCGATTGAAAAGCCAAATCCAACCACTATCGATAATAAGAATGGCAGGAGGTGGAACTGTGGGGTGCCGGACACTTGGGCCGCGGCGTTGCCGATATAATGCATGAACAAAACGCCGAATCCGATAGCGAATCCACTGAAATACAAATGGCTTTTCGGCGGGTGGGAGCTGCGCAATACATAGAAAGCGGGAAATGCTGCCCCGATGGCCCCGAGCAGCGAGATGCTCAGCAAAATTGGATCGTATTGCACAGGGGCTGCGGAATGATGGGTCAGTATGCCGATAAAATGCATGGAAAAGATGCCCGTCCCGAAAACGAGCGAGCTGCCGCCGACCCACCACAATGGATGGGTACGGCTCCGGTCGGCGATGCGGCCGATCAACAGGAGGGCGATATAGGAAGCGGCAATGGCAGTCAAGACAGAAAATGCCATGAACACCAAGCGCGCAAATTCGAGAGGCATAGGGAACAGTCCTTTCGCGATCAGATTATGGGGACTATTATACCCCAGTTAAGCAGTACGAAAGTACAGAAAAAATACCCATAAAGCTTATATTTAAAAGAAATTTATGGCAATTATTGTTGGGGAATAAAAAGCTATTATAAGCTGCGGGGTAAAGCGGTCAGTCAGCGCGCCGTTCTCGCATATAATCGATTGCATTAGTGATTTCTTTGACGACTTCCATCTTTGTGCCTGTTCCTTGGATACGGCGGCACCAGATGAAGGCGGAGATTGGCGTGGCAGGAGGATGCTCGATAACGAGGATGTCGTAAGGCGGGCCGTCGGTTCCTTGCGTAGGGACAAAATAAGCTGAATACAGTGTCGTCTCGACAACTACGCGACGTATAGGATAGTTTGCGCCGAGCGTATCGGGGTTCAGTTCTTTGATGCGGGACAGGTCCGGCTGGTTTAATGTGGACATTTAATAACACCTGGCTTTCTTTGGAATTTCGAATGGGTTTTTGTCCATACCCGAAACGGAAAATTTATAAGCGAAGCGCTGCGGGTTTCCGGTTTTTATTCAAATAATGCTACTTTGGGATCGTTGCCGAGACTATGGACAATCAGCGAATGCAATTGGCCGCGGTGATGGGTGAGATGGACGAGTGTTTCAAGCAGCCATTCGAAGCGGCTGTAACTGACGCCCCAATACGCGGGGTGGATTTGCTGCAGTTCGCTTTCATCCAATGGAAGGTAAACGGTTTTGAGTTGTTCGAAGCTGTTCATCAATTCGATGATGGCTTGTTTTTTCGATTTGGGCGTCCTGGAACTGTAAAATGCGCTCATTTCGGTTTCGGATGCCCCGTTTGCGATGCGCAAGTCTGCCTCGCAAATGAGGGCGATATGGCCGATAAGTTCGCCGACCGAGAATTTCCCGTCAGTCGGCCGTACTTCCCAATCGCTTTCTTCTATAGAAGAGATCAATTCGCTGGTGGATGTGACGATCAGTTCCAATTGGTGAAATACCTGTTCGCAATAAGCCTGCATACGCGTCGCTCCTGTCCATTCATTTTCACCTAGCATAGCATTGATGGCTTCGGGAAAATCAATGGATTCTGGCAATTTAAAAAGTTTTTTGAAAAATAGTGATCTAAACTGATCTCCCCTCCGTTGAGCTAGTAGAACAATAAAAACAACTGAGGAGTGATGGATGATGAAAATGAATAAATTGATGGTGGCACTACCACTAAGCTTATCCCTACTAGTACCGACAGCAGCACTTGCAGACAGCCACGGAGGCGGACACGGTGAATCGACGCAGCAGATGGAAGCGCCGACAGCAACGAAAGCGGCAGAACTTCGCATCGCACTTGATACGGTATTGACCGAGCACGCCTTCCTTGCAGTCGAAGCAATGCAAAAAGGAATCGACGGAGCGGAAGATTTTGATCAGGCATCCGGCGCATTATTGGCTAACGCTGAAGACTTGAAAGCGGCAGTCGCTTCCGTTTATGGCGAAGAAGGCGGCGAGCAATTCGATGCCATCTGGCAGTCGCATATCGGCTATTTCGTTGATTACGTAACAGCTACTGCAGAAGGCAATGAAGAAGGCCGTGAAAAAGCATTGGCTGACTTGGACGAATACAAAACCGAACAAGCGAAATTCTTTGATACTGCTACAGAAGGGCGTTTGACGGAAGCCGCTGTAACAGAAGGCTTGGATGCGCACGTTGATCAATTGATCACAGCATTCGACGCTTATGCAGAAGGCGACTTTGAAACAGCTTATGCTTCAGAACGCGAATCAATCCACCATATGAGCATGTTCGCTGAAACCTTGTCGATCGCCATCACGGACCAGTTCCCTGAAGAGTTCGACAACACGAACCCGGATACGCCGGCAGTTGACCTCCGTGCAGGCCTTAACATGATCTTCACTGAACATGCGGGACTAGCGGCAATGGCCATGCAAGACGGCGTTGATGGAGCGGAAAGCTTCGACCAAGCAGCGGCAGCACTCCTAGCGAACGCAGATGACCTTTCAGCAGCAGTCGGTTCTGTCTACGGCGAGGAAGCCGGACAGCAGTTCTCTGAAATCTGGGGCTCTCACATCGGCTACTTCGTTGACTACGTAACAGCCACTGCAGAAGAAAATACAGAAGGCCAAGAACAAGCGAAAGCGGATCTTGATGAATACATCGTAGAGCAAGCAGCACTTCTTGATGCTGCAACAGAAGGCCGCGTACCGGCTGATGCACTTGAAGAAGGCTTGACGGCTCACGTTGATCAATTGCTGACAGCATTCGACAGCTATGTAGCTGGAGATTACGAAACAGCTTACGCTTCGATCCGTGAAGCTTACGCACACATGACAATGCCAGCAGCTGGATTGTCTGCAGCGATCACTGACCAATTCCCAGAACAGTTCGGTGAAGCGGAAATGCCATCTGAAATGCCTTCAACAGGCATGGGCGGCATGAGCGCGAATTCAACAACGCCTTACCTCTGGGCTTTGGCTGGACTATTGCTTGCAGCGTTGATCACGACAGTCGCTGTCCGCACAAGAAAACAATAATAGCGAGATGATCTTGAAAGCCGGAGAGGGTTGAACCTCTCCGGCTTTTTTTGTCGTGAAAAATAGCGAGGAAAACTTTTTTTACTTTCTTTCAATCAAGCAACTGGAAAAAGTTTGGGAGATTATTTTGCTGGCTATAGTAGGGGAAATGGAAAGCGCACCGCTGTAGGCGGTGGCTGGCAAAAATGCGAATAGATAGGAGCTTGCTTTATGAAGTTTTCTGGAAGCGCGATGATCATTTTGGCAGCAATTTGTTGGGGGGCTACGGGAGGCTTGGCAGACATCCTTTTGAGTAAGGGATGGGATCCATTGGTCATTTCTTTTTACCGCGGCGCCGTTGGCTTAGTGTGTTTTGTTATTTGGTTTCTTTTAAGCAAAATAAAACAAAGGGATTTTTCGCTTCGTTTAATCTTGTGGTCAATTGTAGCGGGTATCGGGGTAGCTGGAAACTTTACATTTTATTTTTTGAGCATCGAGTCGACCAGTGTTCCAATTGCAGCGACCTTGATGTATACCGCGCCATTGTTTGTCCTGCTTATTTCTTTTTTGTTTCGATTGGAAAAATCGACTTGGTTCAAATGGGGATGCATCGTCAGTGTTTTGGCAGGCATCGTGCTATTGACTGAAGCCTATGATACGGGGTCTTGCGGTCAATCTCATTGGTGTCGCCACCGGCCTCGGAGCAGGCCTCTCCTATGCGTTATTCATTTTCGGATTTAAAAATGCTTCTGAAAACGGCAAGCCGCAAATGGTATTGACTCTTGCTTTTGTCGCTTTCTGTACCGTTTTAGCTTTTTTTGTGGATTTCCAAGAAGCAGCTTCTGTGTTTAGTTCCAGCGATGTTGGCTGGTTTATGGCGATCGGGATTGTAGGCGTTGGCCTATCTTTTGCGCTTTATACGATCGGCATCGAACGGACCGCGCCTTCTACTGCTTCAATCATCGCGATGGTGGAGCCCGTGACCGCTTCGTTATTTGGTCTGATTTTGCTCGGCGACGAGCTGGCTATTGTCCAAATAATCGGCATGGTGATTATTCTTTTGACGGTTACGACGCTGAGCTTTAAGAAAGGAAGTTGAAACTTTTGTTTTTGGGTTAATTAAAGCTTATGTGGGAAGTGACTTTCTATTGTCTCAAGTATTTATTGGGGAACCACTTCCGGGGAAAGCATTTGAAGATGATAGCGAGGGTCTGCTTGTGGAGATGTTCCAGCGTTTAAATTCTGTATCATCTCAATAGTCGCCGCCATGCTTTGGGTTGGCCTCTTGCCGCAAGCCAGAAAGAGCGCCTGTCTTACGGCATCGGCTCATCCTAGGCGCTAGGTGGCTTGGAGATTTAGTTGTGTGCAGTTTGTTCAAACAGATCTGCTTCAATATGCAGTTGCCGGCTAGTGGGGAATCGCTTCTTGAGATGTGGCATCTGACGAATTGGTGCTTGAACCGAATATCTTGTTTGAAGATTAGGCCAAAAAATTACATTCTCTTTGCTACAAAAGATATGAGGTGCAAAGCATGACGCATTTCCACATTTTTAATTGAGTGTACATAAAAAATTCTTTTACTTCTAAAACTAGAGACGGAGTGGAAGGGGCCGACTCCGGGAGGATTAGCGAGACAATTGAGACCCTGCAGGAGCGTAGCGACGAAGCGGCTCAATGCGAGCCCTCCGGAAAGCGTGCCCCTGCAACGCAGTCGAAAAGCGAGAGCTTTTCCTATAATTCTTTTATTCACTTTCACACTTCCTGTCTTACATAAAAAAATCCCCTGCCCGGCGTGACTGGACAAGGGGATTCGTTATTCTTCAGGGATATAGGCTTTCTTGGATTCTTTCAAATCGACGTTGACGGCTACGACGTAATAGCGCTTCGATTCGTCGGCTTCAAGCGGAATGCTTTTGCGTTCGAATAGCGAGACTGTCGCCAGCTGTTCGGATTCGCCGCTCTCAAGGTCTTCTTCGTAAACACGGTAGCCAATAACTGCATCGTCGCGTACGGCATGCCAGGACAAGCCAGTAGCGGTCAGTTTCAAATTGTCTGGCGCATCGGGTGCCTGTTCTTTCATCGCGGAATCGGAAATAAGTTCAGCTGACACAACGAGACGCTCTTCGTGTGAGCCGATGTCGCGGTTAAAGTCGCCGGTACAGGTGATCAGGTTGACCATGCGCTGGTCGGAGCGGCCGAAGATTTCTTCGACTGGCGCTTCGTCTGTGATGTAACTCGAAGTGCCGCGGACTTCGAACACCATTTCGCGTCCGTCTGCATCCGTCAGCGTGAATTGATCACCTTTTTTCAGTTGATCCAATTCATAGAAGACTGCGGGACCGGTGAGGCTGTCGACATGTCCTGCCAGTACAGCGTTTCCTTCTGCGCCGGCTTTGAAGCCTGGTTCGAACCAGCCGACTTGATCAACATCTTCGGGTACGCCCATTTCGCCGTTATCCAAGACGCCGGTTTCTTCAATCGATGCATCGACACCTATGGAAGGAATCGAAATGCGTGCAGGCTTCATGCCTTGCAGATTGTCCAGCCGTTCTTGGCGCAGTTCAGACAGCTTTTCCTGTTGTGCTGGGCGCACCGGAAATTCGGCAATCTTATCTTTATATTGCGTATCGAGCCGCTCACTTGGCGTTTTCTGTTGTGCCGGTTTGGTGGCGGTCTGGACCGTCTCTTGTTGTTGGGTTTCGGGTTTTACGGGATTATTTCCATTAAGTGGATCTAAAATGAAAAATAAAGTGATACAAAGCGCTGTGGCCAATCCCATGATTAAATATTGTCTCATCTGCATATCCACCTTTCGTAGTCCGATAATTGATAGCTTCATTCATAAGTAATTTCAGTCAGTTGCGTGTCAGAAAGTCTGAATCATTTAACTGCATCGCTTTTATTAGTATAACGCTTGTATAGGTATAACGAGGAATCGGGCTGTTTAGATCACTTCTATATACATATTTTTTAAAAAATGCGACAGGTGCAAAACCAGCCGTTTGCGCAATCGGCCGATTTGTTAATTGGAATAAAAATAAAGGAAAAGTGAACTAATCACGCTTGTTCTGCGTTGAATAGATAACAAGCAAAACAGAGTCAATTAAGCTAAATGCCGCGGAATATAGTAAGCTAGGTATACGAAATCTGTAACAAAGGGGAAACGGCATGGAAAAAATTTCAGACGCATTGTTATACGAGCGCGTCAGGGGAAAAGATAAGGATGCGCTTGAGGAATTGTACGACCGCTACGAAAAAATGCTATTTTCCTATCTATGCAAAATGACGGGAGACCGTGATTTGGCAGAGGAAGCGCTGCAGGAAGTATTCGTCAAAGTGTGGCGGGGAGTCGGCAGTTACGATGAGAGCAAAGGAAAGTTTGTTGCCTGGCTGGTGACGATGTCGCGCAATGCGGCAGTGGATTTGATCCGCAAACAGAAAAAACCTTCCGTTCCATTGGATGAAATCGCGGAAGTGGAAAGCACCGACTCTTCGGTTGAAGAAACGGCCGAATGGCAAGAGAAGAGCGAACAGATTCATCAAGCCGTCCGGCATTTATCGGAGGAACAGCAAAAAATGGTACATCTATTTTATTTCAAGGGCTACACGCATGAAACCATCGCAGAAAAATGCGGCATTCCGCTCGGAACCGTCAAGAGCAGGATCCGATTAGCATTAAAGAAATTGAAGACATCCTTGCAAATGGTGCAGGAAGGGGGAGTTCTGGATGACAAACGTGAATTGTGATCAATTGATCGATTATTTGAATGGCACTTTGAATGAAGAAGAGCAAAAACAGTTTGAAGCACATTTAGCGGAGTGTCCGGAATGTCGTGACATCGTTGATGCGACAGGAGAACTCCCTTATCTTGCGGATCCGGTAGTACCGAATGCCGGCATGAAGGCGCGTATTTTGGATGCGGTCTTCGACGAGGAAGCGCAGCAAACGCCTTTGGCAGAAGAGCCGAAAAAGCGTGATAGACCGGCCCCGCCTGCTCCTATGGCAAAGCGCGGTTTCAGAACATCAAAGTGGACACCTCTCGTCGCGGCGGCGCTGCTCGTCTCGCTGCTCGGAAACGCCTACGCGTTTTACGAACTAAGCGATCAGCCCGACGCTCCAGCAGCACCTGAAGTCGCTTTCGAAACAGTGGATTTGCAGGCAAGCGAAGCATTTGAGGGAACAGGAACAGCTGCCTTGGTCCATGAAGAAGGGGCATTGAATCTCTTAGTTCAGGCAAATCAATTGGAACCGACGAGCGGAGACCAAGTCTATCAAGTATGGCTATTGAAAGACGGCCAGCCGATTCCGACCGGTGCATTCACGCCGAGCCAGGAAAACGAAGGTGCGGTATTCTTCAGTCTCGATGAAAATACTGAAGGATGGGATACCATCGCAGTTACTTTGGAACCGAATCGCGGAAACGAGACGCCACAGGGCGAAGTCGTCCTGAGCGCAGCGATCGATCCAGAAGCTTAAAATCATTTCGAGGACCATATAGGATATTTATCAAGAGCGGCACTTATACGGGTGCCGCTCTTTTTCTATGGGGAAAATCCTAAGAACCCTCCCCTAACGTAGGTGTATGGGTGGGGAGGGTGGGGAATAAGTAAACCTTTAGAACTGTTCTTCTCAACTGCTGTCGCAAAGCGTTTTCTGCATGTTTAAAAGGGGTAAATAAATACAAAATTCTGTACTTTTTTAAAGAGGAGGCGAGTGCTGTGGGAGTAAAGCAATCGAATCAAGGCAAAGTCGTGGTCATTACAGGAGCGTCGAGCGGAATCGGCCGTGGTTTGGCGGAACGTTTGGCCAGTCAACAAGCAAAATTGGTCATTGCTGCCCGCAGGACGCGGCTGATCGAGGAGCTCGCGGACTCGCTCGGGCCATTGGTCATTCCGGTGACAGCTGATGTCAGCAAGGCCAGGGATGTGGAAAGTTTGCACAGGGCGGCGGTGAATAATTTCGGGCGTATTGATGTGTGGATCAATAACGCAGGAATCGGGGTCTACGGGCCGTTTATCGATACGCCGCTGCGCGATTTGAACCGGACAGTGGAAGTGAATTTGCTTGGCACCATTTATGGCAGCCATTTTGCACTGCGCCGCTTCAAAGAGCAGCGGGCTGGTATCTTGATCAATGTTTCCTCATTTGCGAGCAAGATTCCGATGCCTTACGGAGCGGCCTATACCGGCAGTAAATTCGGAGTCAGCGGATTGTCGAATGGCTTGTATGAAGAGCTCCGGCTGGAAGACTACCCGGATGTCCACATCTGTTCGGTCGACCCATGGGTCACCGATACCCCGTGGACAGAGCATGCAGCCAATTATTCAGGACATGAAATCCTCGTTGGGCCGCCGGATGATCCGGCTAAAGTGATCGATGCCATCCTTGGTTTGATCGATGAACCGAAAAAGACTTTGGAAGTCGGCGGCAAGGGAAAAGCGGCAGCCATTTTCGGACAGTTTATCCCAGCATTTGCAAAAGGGCTCAGCGGCCAGGAACTCAAGGAGATGATCGAATCAGCACCAGCAGCGGAATTGACTTCCGGCAGCTTGCACGAGCCGGTCGAAGAAGGAAGTGCGGTGTCAGGAGATTTGCGGGAACGCTTTGAACAACAAGAAGAACAGTGAAGAAAGGGGGAGGCGGCATGGCACAGGAAAAATCACGGCGCGGCAAAACGATCGTCATCACCGGCGCCTCCAGCGGGCTCGGCAAAGAAGTGGCACGGCAATTGGCGAAAGACGGCGCGAATCTGGTGCTGGCGGCGAGAAGCACCGGTTTAATTGAAGCACTGGCGAGTGAACTCGGGCCGAACGCCATTGCCGTTACGATGGATGTCAGCCGTGAAGCGGACGTCGCGTGGCTATTCGAGGAAGCCTTGACCAGCTTCGGAAAAATTGATGTGTGGATCAATAATGCGGGCGTTGGCGTAATCGGCCCGTTCACCGATATCCCGCTTGAAGACCTTGCGCGCATGGTGGAAGTGAATGTCAAAGGAACCGTCAACGGCAGTCATTTTGCGCTTCGGCATTTCAAGGAAATCGGCAGCGGCACTTTGATCAATATCGGATCGGTAGCAAGCGATGTGGCATTTCCTTATTTCACCGGCTACAGCGCCAGCAAGCACGCCGTCCTCGGGTTCAGTTCGGCACTCAACGAAGAGATGAAAATCGAAGGATATCACGACATCCACGTCTGTTCCGTGCTCCCATGGGCGACCGATACTCCGTGGTTCGAACACGCCGGAAATTACTCGGGCCATGTGGTCGACATGAAACCGATGGACGATCCGATGCAGGCGGTCAAAATCATCATCGACTTGATCGATGAACCGAAAGAAGTCGTCGAAGTCGGGCGGAAAATGAAGAGCGTGCGTTTATTGACGCGGATTGCGCCGAAGATGCTGGAGAAGCGTTCGGCAAGATTCATCAAGATGAATTTAGAAAAAACACCGCCTGAAGCATCTCATAGCGGAGCATTGCACGAAACTGAACAGGCAACGAAAGAACCAGAAGACGGCAATCCGAAAGCTTAGGCAGCAGCTGCTTAAGCTTTTTTTATAGCCGGCAGTTAATCCTCAATACTGAACAGGTAAGAGAGTCGCCGCTTTTATGCGTCTACTCTTTTTTGCATGTCGGGATTGATAGAAGATTCCTTTTAGGCTTTCAGGAAAACTAAAACAATTGGCTCACGAAGCTGTCAAAAGCAAAAAAAGGCTGGAAGAAACTAGGCATGGAAACACAGGAGAGAGTATGACCATATATTTATCTTTTGTAATATTTAGAAAATTTTGCCTTGTACTATTGTATCGCTCTCAAATGCCCTCTATACTTTATTCGACAAGCGAACTAAACCTGGGAGGGATTCTATTGAAAATTCATAAACCGTTTTTAAATGTAGCTCTGGCTTCTGCTCTCGTCTTCTCATTTGCGCCGTCCAGTATGGCGCATGATGCACTGGATGGCAGTGATTTGTCGAAAGGGGAGCGTGCCGTTTTTTCCAATGAAGAAATGCTGAATTTAAGCGACGCCAGCATGTCGGGGTCGAAAAATGTCTCGAATTTGACTGAGTCAGCAGCTGTGCAGATTAAGGAATTGGCAGGCGTCCAGAATAACACGGCCGACGTCTACGCGCATAAAGGCTTTGCATATCTCGGAACACACACGGCAAATGGCGGCAACGGCGGGGTCCGCGTCTTTGACTTGAAAGATCCGTCCAATCCGAAAGAAGTGTCGGTTTTCGGCCATGATGATGTAGCTGGAACTTGGCAGGAGAAAGTCATCGTCAAAAGCGTGAACACGGCTGATTTCAAAGGCGATCTGGCAGTGGTCAGCGTGCAGCAAAGAGACCGCCATGCGGATACGGCGGGAGGTTTCCTGCTATATGACGTAACCGATCCACACGCACCGAAAAAGTTAGGCTATTGGGAGACCTATGCGGATACACGTGGAACGCATGAATTGTATTTGACGATGCAAGGCGACCGCGCGCTGGTCTTTGCCTCGAATCCGTATGCTGATATCTACAGCGACGGCGAAGAACACGATTTCCAGATCGTCGATGTTTCCGATCCGGCGAATCCCGAAACGCTGTGGCAGTTCGACCCGCGCAGCCTTCCGGAAGTGCCTGACTCGTTCAACGGCTACAACTGGAACGCGCCGGACGGCAAAACACGCGCTGTCTTCAACCATAGTGTCATCACCGACCATAACGCACAATACGCTTACGTCTCGATGTGGGACCTCGGCACTGTGATTTTCGATATCCAGGATCCGGAGAACCCTGTGTATGTCGGCCGTACTGATTATTCTTCGGAACAGCAAGGAGCGGCCCATTCCGCAGCTCTTGCGAAAGGCGGGAATGTCCTGATCGAAACGCGCGAAGTGTCGACGCCGGTAAGAGCAGGCTATGAAGAATCCTATGGCTATACGCGTATCTTCGATATCAAAGACAAATCGAATCCGAAACTGCTGAGCGAATTCAAAACGGATTTGACGGAAAAAGTGGAAGACGGCCCGACATTTGCCAATACTGTGCATGACCCGAAAGTTCACGGCAATACACTGTACTTGAGCCATTATGCAGGCGGCGTCTACATGGTGGACATCACGGATCCGAGCAATCCTGAGCAGATCGGCCAATATGTGCCGGAACAGGCCGACGTATGGGGCGTGTTCGTCGACCGTAATTACGTGTTGGCATCAGATATGTCACAAGGCTTGAAAGTGCTGCAAAAAGGAAAAGGCGAAAAGCCGAACCCGGCTAAGCATTAATCCATTGAAAAAAGACGATTCCGAAAATCCGGAATCGTCTTTTTTGTGTTTATGGTTTTTCGTAGCGCTGGACATTGTTCTCGTCGATATCGACCGTCTCGCGCTGCACCGTTTCGCTGATGTGTTTCGTCTCCTGGACTTTGCGTTTATGGACGATGATTTCTTCGCTGACGTATTTCACTTTGCGTACTTCCAGACGTTCTTCGATAACTGGAATATGCCAGAGGCCGTCTTTTTCGTACTTCTCAGCGGAATGGCCGCTCGCTTCATACTCCGACAGTTCCTGATTGACTGGCCGGCGTTCGATTTCGACTTCTTCCCGTTCATACGGAACATCCAGTGTCTGTTGTTCTTCGACCGTATTCTTATGGATATCGACACTTCCGGATTCGACCCATTTCTTATCGACCGCTAAGCGTTCTTCGTGAAGTTTCATTTGTTGTTCGTCATTCAAATCAGGCGTTTCGGATTTGGGGTGCTCATCCTGTGCAGGCCCGTTTCCAGATAGGCTGGCTGCGGCGGCATCGAAGTTCTGGTAATTCATGCCGTATTCGCTGTCGACATAAAGAACGATCTTGCCGCTTTGGATTTGCTTGTAATACTCGTCCGCTTCGGAATCGGAGAGGCCCATTTGCTTGAGCGCATCTTTTGTCGGATCTTCGCCGGAAATGAACGATTTGAACTTGTCCATGAAATCGCCCTCATCCGTATTTAAATGGACATCTGTCTGCCCTTGTACCATTTGCAGCTGTTGTCCGTTCAAAGCGACAACATACATATCCTCTTCTTTATATCCCTGTGCTTTCAATTCACCGATCTCATGGATCACTTCCGCCTGCACATCGAATGTGCCGATCAATTTATGGCCGTGTTTTTGCATAATAGCATCCTCCTGTAAGGTCAATGTTTAGCCGTGTCTGCGTTATGGCTTATGTACCCGGAAAGCGAACCGTCGTAAACCTTCGGCAGAGCTTGGCGGCTTCGAATGAAAGTAAAGGAGAAGAAGCTCGAAAATGAAAGAAGAATATAGGAAGTTAAGAAATTACTACTTCTTCATCCGTATAGGAAAAGGCATTTATGCCCACCAAAAAATATTTTCGTAACCCTATTGTAATGTTTGTAAAATATCATATAATTGGAAAAGAAATGAATACATTACAGAATGGGGAAACGATTAACGATGATTTACGGCAAAGTATTGACGACTGCGGCATTGACTGCAGCTTTGGCTTTTGGAGCAGTTTTACCGACTGGGGCAGCTTCTGCGGCTACACTTACTGAAGACAACTCCTACCGCATTTTTGGCAGCGACCGCTACCAGACAAGCCTAGAAGTTTCATGGACAGGGTGGGGAGATGGAGAGGCGGAAACGGTTGTCGTTGCAACGGGCGCTGACTTCCCGGATGCTTTGGCTGCAACACCGCTTGCATCTTTTCATTTAGCTCCACTTCTTTTGACGAAAAAAGATTCTTTGCCTGCAGGATTTGCGGATGAGCTGAAGCGCTTGGGCGCGAAAAACGTTATTTTAATCGGCGGTACTGGAGCGGTCTCTGAAGAAGTCAAAAATGAAATCGCGAAGCTCGGCATTGAAGTAGATCGCATCAGCGGTAAAAGCCGTTACGAAACTGCAGTGAAAATTGCTGAAGAACTAGGAATGGACGAATCTTTATTCGTTACGACTGGCGCAACCTTTGCCGATTCTTTGTCAATCTCCCCAGTAGCAGGTTATATTGAAGAACCGATTCTGTTAGTTCCTGCTTCAGGTACTGTTCCAGCGGTAGTTGCGGACTACATTAAAGCGAATCAACCGGCATTACCGTTCATCATCGGCGGCGAAAAAGCAGTTGCTCCTTCAGTGGAAGCATTGTTCGCGGAAGAACCGATGCGCCTTGCAGGTGTCAGCCGTTATGACACAAACAAAGCAATCAATGATTTCATGTATGAAAATGAGTTGTTCGATGAAACAGCTGAAATCTATATCGCGACGGGTACCAATTTCCCGGATGCATTATCAGGAAGCGCACTCGCTTCACTTTATCCAGATCCGCTTGTATTGACTGCCCCAACCCCTACAGCGGCGTCTAAACAACAAATTCAAGATTATTCGACACCGGATACTTTCCACTATATCCTTGGTGGAGAAAAAGCCGTTTCATCTGACACGTTGAAAAAATTGTTCGCAAAATAATATCGGAAAATGCCTGCCATCCGGCGGGCATTTTTTGTCCTGGAAAATCAAAATGCTATTTCTTGTATCAGATTGTGGGTATAATGAATCTGTTGTACCAAGTCAATCAATCAAGCAATAATTGATGGAGGTTCCAATGGAAAAAGAGATGGCTTTATTCGGTAAACGAGTGGAAGAAGATAAATATATGATTGCCCAACTGATCCAAGAAGAGCGGCTGACGGCATTGCCGAAGGATGTTGTGGAAGAAAACCGTAAATTCTCGGAGCTGGTGCTGGAAGAACGTGCCCGTTTCATTGAATTGCTAGGGAAAGCTATGCAAGACAGCTGCAATGAGGCAAAGAATATGGCGGTGATTACGGAGTGGGGCAATGCGACAGGAAATTTCTTTCTTGACCAGGGCATGACACTGGATGCAGCGCTCGCAGAAACCGGCTTATACCGGAAGCATCTGGCAGCCGTGATCAAAAGTGAAGGCCGCCGCTTGAATATTTCCCCGGAAATAACCTACGACGCGGCGGAATTATTGCATGCGTTGTTGGACCATGCAACGTATGCTTACACGCATGCCTATACGGTTTCCTACCAGAACAACTTGGCGACAGCAAGGCAGGAGTTTCTGGAGTTGTCGGCACCCGTAGTCCCGATCAGCGATTCGGTCGCGATTTTGCCGCTTGTCGGCAGCATTGAAATCGACCGTGCGCATTATATTTTGGAGCGCACGCTATTGTCAGCAAGTGAATTAAAGATCAACACATTGATTGTCGATTTATCAGGGGTCATCCGGGTCGATACGATGGTGGCGGAACAAGTCATTAAAATCATCCAGGCGCTCGGGCTGATCGGCGTCGGAGCGATTTTGACGGGGATCCGTCCAGAGGCGGCGCAATCCTTGACGACATTCGGTGTGGATGTGCGGACATTGAACATCGGCGGCAGCTTGAAGCGTGCCTTGGAGAATGTCTATAATTGAAAAAAGGCTTCGCGGACCCTGAAATGGGTCTGCGAAGCCTTTTTTAATTGGTGACCGCGTCCTGTTTAGCGGACGGCAGGAATTGCTGCAAAGTGGCTGTTTCTTCTTCTGTTAAAGCGAGCATCGGCAAGCGTACGCCGCCGACCGGAACACCTAATAGGTTGAGTGCCGCTTTGACCGGGCTCGGGCTCGGTGCTGCGAACAAAGCTTTCATCGTCGGCAGTAATTTGCGGTGAAGCGCGGCGGCTCCAGCTGTATCGCCTGTGCGGAATAATTTAACCATCTCCTGCATTTCGTTGCCGATGATGTGGGAAGCGACCGAGACGATGCCTGTTCCGCCGATAGAAAGCATCGGCAAGGTCAGGCTGTCATCGCCGCTGTAGACGGCAAAGTCGCTGCTTGTACGTTCGATGATTTCAGAAGCGGCATCCAAATCGCCGCTTGCTTCTTTCACGCAGGTGATATTGTCTATAAGCGACAGGCGGACGATGGTATCGACCGATAGATTGACGACACTGCGGCCCGGAATATTATAGAGCATGACCGGAAGCGTCGTCGCGTTTGCAATCGCTTCAAAATGGCGGTACATGCCTTCCTGGGACGGTTTGTTATAGTAAGGAGTGACGAGCATGACGCCATCGACGCCCGCTTGCTCTGCCTGCTGGGTCAAGGCGACCGATGCGCGCGTGTTGTTTGAGCCGGTGCCCGCGATGATTTTCGCGCGCCCGTCTGCTACGGTGACGACATGGACGAACAGCGCCACTTTTTCGTCTGTCGACAAAGTCGGCGATTCGCCGGTCGTCCCGGCGACAACGATGCCGTCCGAACCGTTATTGATTAGATATTCCACGAGATTTGTTGTTGCCTGAAAATCGATTTCACCGTCTGAGTCAAATGGCGTCGCCATTGCAGTGATCACTTGACCGAATTTCATAGAGAACACACCCTTTTCTAAGTTTTTTTCAAAAGTTAGAGGTGGGGGCCGGTCCGGAGTAAACAAAAAGGCAGCAACGGGGGCCCGTTGCTGCCGTTAGAAACAATGTTTACCAATCGTTCCTGTTCGTCAGATAGCCCTCCATATAGTTTCCTATATGACAGTCCGGCACTTCTTCAGTGCAGAACCAGCGCACAGGAATATGAGCATCCTGCCGCTTCGGCAAATCCCCCTTTCGGCAATCGTCCTAAGAGCTCATACTCCTCGGATTGCGTACTGATGGTTTTTGCGCCTCTATCCTCGCTCCGCTAAGGAAGCAAGAAATTATTGAATTAGCTGTAATATAACAGAAAGGAATGGGAATGGCAAGAGAAAAAGAATTTTTTATTTTGCAAAATGTGGGAATAGTAAGCTGCGGCTTTAATTGATCTCACTGGATAAAAGGAGGCAATCAGATGGACGATCATCAAATGGACCGGCAATTGAATATCCAAACCGGTGGCGAGCAGATGGGCTTTAATGCGTCGATGCATGAGCACCGTTTCGAAGTGACGCCCTATGCGTGGCTGGATAGATTGTTCAAGGCACACCCGCTTAAGGGCAGCGGCAGGCTGGTCGATTTTGGCAGCGGCAAAGGGCGCTTGAACTTTTTTGCGCATCATGTATTCGGGACGCCGTCGGCAGGAGTGGAAGTCGATCCATCGCTTCATGAAGCTTCGCTGCGGAATTTACAGCGCTTTAAGGGGAAGGCGGACATCGAATTCATCAACGGCTACGCGCAGGATTATGAAATCCATCCGGAAGATCGCTGGTTTTATTTTTTCAATCCGTTTTCCGATCCGGTGTTCATGACGGTCATAGACAGGATTTTGGCATCAGTAGCCGATCATCCGCGCGAAGTCGAAGTGATTTTATTTTATCCGGCAATCGAGTATACCGATTTCCTCGAACGCCGCACCGCTTTTGAATTGACCGGTGATATTGAGCTTCCAGTTGAAGCGGAAGATCCGCGCGAACGATTTTTGGTCTACCGCTTGCCGAGATGGGATTAAAGTTTCCGGTGAAACGGGTATAGCTTTATAAAAATGGATGCGGAAAGAGGGTTTCGGTTATGAAATGGAAAGGGCGAGCGGGCAGCAGGAATGTAGAAGACAGGAGAGGGCGCAGTGTTGGTGGGCCGGTTCTTGCCGGCGGCGGGATCGGCGGCTTGCTGATTGTCCTGTTGATCACGTTTCTCGGGGGAGACCCTGGAGCGATACTCGGCGATGGCGGAGGAACTTCTAGTTCGGAACCGTATGTGGCAAGTGAGCGGGAAGAAGAACTGGCCGATTTCGTATCGGTCGTCCTCGCAGATACGGAAGAAGTGTGGGCGGAAGTGTTCGCTGAAGAAGGCATGGAATATGTCGAGCCGACTTTGGTGCTGTTTTCCGGAAGCGTCCAGTCAGCATGCGGCATGGCCGGTGCTGCGACGGGGCCATTTTACTGCCCGGCGGATTCCAAGCTGTATATCGATTTGAGCTTTTACGATGAACTCGAGCGCCAGTTCAACGCACCTGGGGATTTTGCGATGGCGTATGTCGTCGCGCATGAAGTGGGGCATCATGTTCAGAACCTGCTTGGCGTCCTCGGGGATGTCCAGCAGGCGCGCAATCAGCTGAGCGAGACGGAATACAATCAATTGCAAGTACGCCTGGAATTGCAGGCGGATTATTTATCGGGCGTCTGGGCGCATCATGCTCAAGGCATGGGCTATCTGGAAGAAGGGGATTTGGAAGAAGCTTTGAACGCTGCCAGTGCGGTCGGTGACGACACGATCCAGAAACGGACGCGCGGCTACGCCGTTCCGGAAAGCTTCACTCACGGCACATCCGAACAGCGCAAGGAATGGTTCTACAAAGGCTTCCGCGCCGGTGATTTGAATGATGGCAATACGTTTAACGCGCCGGAATTATAAGCTTTCGAAAAGATTGATATTTTGCGCTTGGTGATTCATTATAAAGAATAGACAGTCTTTTTCATCGGCAACCGTAAATGAAGAAGAAATCCTATTCTATGAAGGAAGTACATTCATGACACAAGAAATAATGACGGAAGACAATATTACCCGTCTCGAAGTGGACGGCAAACAATTGATTTTGATCGGCACCGCGCATGTGTCCAAACTGAGCGCAGAGCAAGTAAAGGAAGTCGTTGAACGCGAACGGCCGGATTCGGTGTGTATCGAACTTGATGTACAGCGCTATGATTCGGTCATGCAGGATAAGAAATGGAAAGAAACCGATATTTTTAAAATTATCAAGGACAAGAAGGCGAGCCTGTTATTGATGAACTTGGCCATTTCCTCGTTCCAGAACCGTTTGGCTGACCAGTTCGGCATCAAGCCCGGCTCTGAAATGATTCAGGGCATCCGTTCGGCAGAAGAGACCGGGGCAGAGTTGGTCCTTGCCGACCGCAATATCCAAGTGACGTTTTCGCGCATTTGGGGCAATATCGGCTTGATGGGCAAGGTCCAGCTCATTTCGTCCGTGTTCTTCAGCATTTTCAGCAAGGAATCGATTTCCGAAGAAGAACTGGAGAAGATGAAGCAACAAGATACATTGAACGCGGTGATGGACGATTTCACGAAAGCGTTCCCGCGCATCAAAAAGCCGCTCATCGATGAACGCGACCAGTATTTGGCGCAGAAAATCAAAGAAGCTCCTGGGAAAAAGGTCGTCGCAGTTCTCGGTGCCGCTCATATTCCGGGCATCACGCGCGAAATCCACGAAGAGCAGGATTTGAAGGCACTCAACGAAGTGCCGAAGAAATCGAAATGGCCGAAGATTATCGGTTGGGCCATTCCGCTGCTGATCTTGTCGATCATTGCGTATACGTTTTATGCAAATCCGGCAGCTGGCTTTGACCAGGCGATCAGCTGGATTCTTTGGAACGGTACGCTAGCCGCTATCGGGGCTACGGTCGCATTTGGCCATCCGCTGGCGATTCTCACTGCTTTTGTCGCTGCACCGATTTCTTCGCTCAATCCGCTCGTTGCGGCCGGCTGGTTTTCAGGCCTGACACAAGCGTTTATCCGCCGGCCGAATGTCGGGGATTTTGACACTTTGTCAAAAGACGTCTTCACGGTCAAAGGCTTCTGGGACAATAAAGTGACGCGTGTCTTGCTGGTCATCGTATTGACCAATCTCGGCAGTTCGCTCGGCACATTCATCGGCGGCGCGGACGTTCTGCGGCTGTTTTTCGAAAACTTATAAATCGTGTTGTGAAGCTTCTGCGGGGAACTCCGCGGAAGCTTTTTATTAATAATTCTACATAATAAAAATGTGTGAAAAACATCTAAAATGAATGATTTTTATCAGAAAAAGGAGTATAACTAAAGTATAAAACCGAACGGAGGCGCATGGAGATGGATTTCCTGTTGATGGGGATCTTATTGTGGTCGCTGGTGATTGCTGCACTGCTGCTCGGATTGTACGGAGTTTGGAAAAGATCGTGGAAAGCGTTGTTTTGGGGAGGGCTTGCATCACTTTTGCCGATGGGGCTGATCTTTATGGGAGATGACAGCTGGGTGTTCAAATTGAGCATCCTGCCACCATTGTTAATGTTTATCGGCGCATACTTCCTGAAACAGCGGCGTCCTGAAAAAATTTAAACGAGAACCGGCCGGAAATTTTCGGCCGGTTTTTGAGTGTTTAAAGTGGTGCTTTCCGATTTTTGGTTATACAATAGTTATACAATAATCGGAGGGAGATAATCCTTATGCAGTACATACTCGAGCGCAGTAAATTATTCATCTTTTTGATTTTGATCCTCATGCTGGTCGGGGTTTACACTTTCCTGACTTTGCCGCAGCGTGAGATTCCCGAAACGCCTCCAGGGCTCGTACTGGTTTCCACGATCTTGCCTGGCGCAGAGCCGGAAGAAGTGGAAACGAGCATCACGAACCCGATTGAAAGACAACTGCAGAGCATTGATGGCATCGCGTCAATGAATTCCATTTCAGCGAATTCGGCTTCCATCATTACACTGGAAATCGAAGACGGCGTTGAACCTGAGGGCTTGATCAATACGATCCAGCAGCAGACACAGCGCGCAGCCGGCAGTTTCCCGGACCAAGCCCAGGACACCAGCGTTGAAAAGCTGGATCTGACTTTCCCGCTAGTTTCCTATATGTTCTACGGAGACGAAGCGGAACTTGCTGAACTCGAAGGGCCGCTTGCGGACTTGTCGGATGAAGTGGAAGCAGTATCCGGCGTTGCCGGTACGCAAATCAAAGGATTGAACGGCGAGCAGGTTGTCATCGAACTCGATGGGGATGCGCTCGCAGAAAATCAATTGCAGCCATTCGAAGTGCTTGAAAGCCTGCAGCAGGCGAATCAGCCGCTGTCACTTGGCACCCATAGCGACGGTGAGCAGCAATTCGTCTTGACCGTGCAGCAAAGCCAAGGCATCGAAAAATTGCGTGAGCTGCAGGTCGGCCAAGCAGCTGTCCCGCTTGCTGACGTCGCATCGGTCGAATTGGCTGAAGTTCCGGCGGAAGATATCGTCACGTTCGAAGGCGAGCCGGCGGTTTCCTATACGGTCTTTTTGCAGACAGGGCAGGATGTACCGTCTGTCGATGACCGCGTCAGCGAAGTGATTGAAGGCTTCAATGAAGACTTGCCTGCGGGCATCTCAGCTGAACGCTATGTGTCACAGGCTGAAAACGTCAACGAGATTTTCAGCTCGCTTTATATTTCGCTGTTGATCGCGGTGCTTGCGGTATTGGTCGTCACGACTGCGGGGCTGACGCTGTACGGTGCGTTTGCCGTAGCGCTGACGGTGCTTGCTTCCGTCTTGATCGGGCTCATCCCGATTCCATCGCTCGGCGTCGATTTGAACCAGATTTCCGTTATCGGGTTGATTATCGCGATCGGTATATTGGTCGATGACAGCATCGTCGTCAACGACAATATCCAGCGCCGCTATAAGCTCGGCGACAATGCAATGGCAGGGGCCATTAACGGCGTTCGGGAAGTCTACCCCTCGATTGTGTCGTCCAGTTTGGCGATTGTCGTTACGTTCTCTCCGCTGCTATTATTATCCGGCGGAAACGGTGCGTTCATTAAAGCATTGCCGAGTATTTTGATTACAACTATCTTGGCTTCGACGGTACTGTCGATTACGCTTGTGCCGATGATGCAATATTTGCGCACGAAACGCAAAAAACGCAAAATTTCCGATACGCCGGGCTTCCTCGGCAAGCCGCTTGAAAAGCTTGCGCAAGTGTATTCTGGAAAAGTGCTGAAAGGCGTCATGAAACGCCCTTGGCTGACGGGAATCGGCGGATTGGTGATTGCAACGGCTCTGCTTTCGCTTGCCTTGTTCACGCCGTTCGAATTCTTCCCTGAAGCGGACCGTGAAGAGGTAACGATGAACGTGCGCCTCGCGGAAGGCACAACCATTGAAGAAACCGATGCGTTCATCCGTGAAGTAACACAGGAAGTGGCGCAGCAGGACGGCAATGTCAACGAAACCGCCGTTTTCACCGGTGAAGGCCTGCCGAACCTCTTTGCTTCATCCATGGACAATACAGGCGCCAATACGGGCCAAGTAGCGTTCCGTGTCGACCGTGAAGCGACTTCCGCATCCGCGTTTATCGATAAATGGGAACCGGAACTTCGCGAACGTTACCCGGATGCCGAAATCTTTCTCGATACGATTGTCCAAGGGCCGCCAGTGGGTGCACCGGTGACCGTGACGGCGACCGGTGAAGACATCAATGAACTCGCAGCGCTGCGTGACACCCTCGAAGAGGAGATGCTCGCAAACGGTGCGACGGTCGTGACCGATAACCTGGGGGCTGCCGTACCGGCGATTGAATATGTGCCGGAGCAGGGTGCGCTTGAAGACAATGGCATTGCCTTGTCGACGGTCACCAATCAATTGCAGCTTCTGACGCAAGGCGTCCCGCTCTATACATTGTATGAAGGGCAAACGCCTTACGAAGTCGTCTTGAAGCAAGCAGGCATCACAGAAGGCGAACCGATCGACCTCGCTGACTTCAGTTTGCCAGCATCTAGTTCTGCTGCGAGCGGCGATGAAGCCGGCGGCGAAGCGGGACCACCTGCTGCCGCACAGCCAGGGCCGCCTGAATTGATCGGGCTGGACGAGCTATTGACGGCACAGGAAACGACGGCGCTTGCACAAGTGCCGCATAAATCAGGAGACCGCGCCATCACGCTCCGTGCGTTCGGTGAAGCGGATGATTTTGAAGCGCAGATGCTCGATGTCGTCGATAATGCACGCGCCGACTTGCCGGCCGGCTACGAACTGTCGACTGGCGGCGAAAACTCCGATCAGGAAGCATTCTTCGCTGAAATTGGCATCTTGTTCCTGGTTGTGCTGTTGCTGGTTTACCTGGTTATCGCGTTCCAGTTCAAGTCGTTCGGCTTGCCGTTCCTCGTGTTGATAGCCGTGTATCTCGGCATCTCGGGCGCAATTCTCGGCTTGTTCCTGACACAGACGCCGCTTAGCTTCCTTGGCGTCATGGGGATCGTCTCCTTGACGGGGATTGTCGTCCGGAACGCGGTCGTGCTCATCGACTTTGTCGAAGCGCGCCGCCTGACAGGAGATTTCAATATCGAAGAAGCGATCATCGAATCAGGATATGCGCGCATCAAGCCGATCGTGCTGACGTCCCTGACTTCGATTGTGGCCTTGTTGCCGGTCGCATTTTCCGGCGATCCTTTGTTCGAACCACTGGCCGTGACAATCATTGCGGGGCTTACGTTCTCCGGGTTGTTCACATTGGTCATGATTCCGGCGCTGTATCTTCTATTCCATCGCATCGTCATCGCGCGCAAAGAGAAGAAACAAGCCGCCTGATGGAAAGCTGCAGGGTCTTCGGACTTTGCGGCTTTTTGTTTTTTGGCAGGGCTGAGTAAAGCTTGCCTGATGGGGTAAGCAGGAGAGAAAGGGCATTTTTTGAGAAAAGGGGGCGATGCGCTTGGGGACATTGGAATTAGAAGCGCGGCATAGGAAGCCGTTGCTCGCGGTATTGATGGCCGGCGTGTTTGTGGCGATACTCAACCAGACGCTGCTCGCCACCGCTTTGCCGCATATTATGGAAGATCTGGACATCACCGCCAACACGGCGCAATGGCTGACGACGGTATTCATGCTCGTCAACGGCGTCATGATCCCGATCACGGCTTTTTTAATCAATAAATACACGACACGCCATTTGTTTTTTGTCGCAATGGGCTTATTCGCCACCGGCACGATCATCTGTGCGCTCGCACCCGGCTTTGCGACTTTGATGGTCGGGCGCATCGTCCAGGCATCGGGTGCCGGGATCATGATGCCCCTCGCACAGACGGTGTTGTTCGTCATCTTCCCGATTGAAAAGCGCGGGCAGGCGATGGGCATGTTCGGCTTAATCATTTCCTTCGCGCCGGCAATCGGCCCGACTTTATCCGGTTATTTGGTCGGTCAATACCCATGGCGATCATTATTCTACATCGTTATTCCGATCGCGCTCCTCGATTTGGCGCTGGCGTATTTCTTCCTGCGCAATGTGACGGAACGGACTTTCCCGAAAATCGATATTGTGTCGATCATGTTGTCGACCTTAGGGTTCGGCGGCTTGCTGTACGGCTTCTCGAGTGCGGGGGCAGACGGCTGGGGCAGCGTTTCAGTCATCGCGTCGATCGGTGTCGGGGCTGTCGCTTTATGGTTCTTCATCCGCCGGCAAGGCAGGCTCAAGCAGCCGATCCTGGAATTCCGCGTTTTTAAATATGGCTTGTTTACCTTGTCGACGATCCTGAGCATCATCGTTTTCGTTACGATGATCGGCAGTGCCACGATCTTGCCGATCTACATGCAGGACATGCACGGATTTACCGCGCTTGAATCAGGGCTCATGCTGCTGCCGGGTGCGATCATCATGGGGCTCATGAACCCGATTGCCGGGCGTATTTTCGATAAAGTCGGCGGCAAGTGGCTGGCGATTGCCGGGCTGTCGATCGTCACCGGTTCGACCTTCCAGTTTACGATGCTGACGGCCGAGACGGCATTTGTTTATTTGACTGTCATGCACGCCATCCGCATGTTCGGTGTCGCACTCGTGATGATGCCCGTCACGACAGCGGGGCTCAATCAATTGCCAGACCATCTCATTCCACATGGTACGGCGATGAGCAACACGATGCGGCAAGTGTCGGGCTCGATCGGCACGGCGCTGCTGGTGACGATCATGACCAGTGCGGCGCTCGACCCGGACCGCTACGGCGTAGAAGGGCTGATCCGAGGCGTCAATATTTCGTTCATGGTGACAGGTGCATTGAGTGCCATTGGTATCGTATTGGCGTTCTTTATGAAAAATCCAAAGGCCCAGGAGCAAGGCAAGGGATGAGTGGAAGATGTCACAATATGTGCATTTACTTATCCTTTTAGATTTGGTAAGATGTCTGACGACAGACAATGAATGATAAAAACTTGTTCAATTTTCTGATAAAACTACTTTTAATGAGGTGAAGTTGTGAATTTATTGTGGGGCATCTTCGGTATCATCGTCGTTCTTGGAATCGCTTTCTTGTTCTCTGATGGAAAAAAATCCATCAAGCCGCGGACGATTCTCGGCGGATTGGCCATACAGATTACGTTTGCGTTCATGGTGCTGGAATGGGAACTTGGCAGACAAGCTTTGCTTGGATTGTCGCAAGGCGTTCAAAACATCATCAACTATGCCGGTGAAGGGATCGCGTTTGTCTTCGGTCCTGCAGCGGATACAGAAGGATTCGGTTTCGTCTTCGCTTTCCAAGTGCTGACGATCATCATTTTCTTCTCGTCTTTAATTTCTGTGCTTTATTATTTAAACATCATGCAATGGATTATCCGCTTGCTCGGCGGGGCCTTGTCAAAATTGCTCGGCACGAGTAAAGCGGAATCGATTTCGGCAGCAGCCAATATCTTCGTCGGCCAGACGGAAGCGCCGCTTGTCGTCCGCCCGTTCTTGCCGAATATGAGCAAGTCCGAATTATTTGCGGTCATGACCGGGGGCCTTGCATCGGTTGCAGGTTCTACGCTTGCCGGTTATGCGCTCCTCGGAGTTCCACTTGAGTATTTGCTCGCTGCGAGCTTCATGGCGGCGCCTGCCGGTTTGATCATGGCGAAAATCATGATTCCTGAACAGGAAGAAATCGAAGAAAAAGAGTTTGTCATGGAAAAAGATGACCGTTCCGTCAACGTCGTCGATGCAGCTGCACGCGGGGCTTCTGACGGCCTTCAGCTGGCATTGAACGTCGGGGCGATGCTTCTGGCGTTTATCGCGCTTATCGCATTGGCAAACGGTGTCCTTGGCGGCATTGGCGGCTGGTTCGGTGCTGAAAACATCACCATCCAAGGCATTCTAGGCTTTATCTTTGCGCCGCTTGCGTTTGCGATCGGTGTGCCGTGGGAAGAAGCGGTTCAAGCCGGAAGCTATATCGGGCAGAAACTTGTCTTGAACGAATTTGTCGCTTATACGGCCTTTGCACCGGAAATTGCGAACTTGTCTCCAAAAACGGTCATCATCGTCAGTTTCGCGCTTTGTGGATTCGCCAACTTCAGCTCACTCGCCATCCTTCTCGGCGGTCTCGGTGCGATGGCGCCAAGCCGCCGCCCGGAAATCGCGCGCCTTGGCATGCGTGCCATTGCAGCCGGTATGCTTGCGTCGCTTTTGAGTGCGGCAATCGCTGGGATGTTCGTTTAAGCAATAGCTCCATGTTCGAATCAAAAACCGTCTGTTCCCTTTTTCATCTAATGTGATGAGCGGGGAACAGGCGGTTTTTTCATTAATGAAAGGTTTAGGCGGCTTGTTGAAAATGGAGATAAATGCCTGCATAAGCAGCCATTTCCTTTCAAGAGAAATGCCTTGACAGTGGCTTTTTTTAGGATTACACTTCTATCTTGGCTTACCTGATTTTTTCAGGCAGAGCGGGTAGGGAGAGGGCTAATTTCATAGAAGGTATGTCTTATGGCAAATTGGATGGACCGGTTTTTCGGTCTTAACGAAAACGGGACGACCATCAAGCGGGAAATGACTGCCGGCTTGATCGGCTTTTTCACCGTTGTGTACATCATCGCCGTCAACTCGCTGATTTTATCGGAGTCCGGCATGCCAATCGAGTACGCGATCATCGGCACCATCGCCGCTTCCGTCATCGGCGCATTATTGATGGGCTTTTGGGGCAATGCGCCCATCTTGCTCATTCCGGGCATGGGGATCAATGCATTGTTCTCCTATACGCTCGTCCAGTCGATGGGATTGAGTTGGCAGGAAGCGCTTGCGGTCGTCTTTGTCTCGGGTGTCATTTTCGTCTTTGTTGCGTTTACGCGCTTTTCGAAAATGCTCAGCGAGGCCGTGCCGAATTCGCTGAAAGAAGCGATCACGGTCGGGCTTGGGCTATTTCTGATGTTGTTAGGCCTTGAGAAAGGCGGTATTGTCGGACCAGGCGACGGGGCGATTCTGTCGCTCGGTTCGCTGTCAGATCCGCTCGTGCTGTCGACAGTCGTGACGTTTTTGCTCGCGATCATTTTATTTATCCGTAACGTGCCGGGGAATTTTCTGATCACCATTGTACTGGGAACGGTCATTGCCTATTTCTTCGGCATGATCGATCTTGGCCAATTGAGTGAGCCAGGCGTCAATACGGCAGAAGCCTTTGCGGTGTTCGGTTCGATGTCGTTCGGCAATTTTTTGTCGACAACGTTCTGGGTGGCGGTATTTTCCCTAACGATGGTCTTGGTGTTTGAAAACATCGGCCTCGTCCACGGACAGGTGAATTTCATCGACCGTCCGGAAAAATATTCGCGTGCGTTCCAGGCGACGTCAGTCTCGACGATGGCTTCAGGATTTCTCGGCACGAGCCCGACTGTGGCCAGTGTGGAAAGTGCGGCAGCGATGGCTGCTGGCGGGCGCACCGGTTTGACTTCACTGACGGCAGGCTTTTTGTTTATGGGTGCAGCGTTCTTCATTCCACTGATCAAAATCATTCCCGACAGCGCGATTGCGCCGATTTTAATCATCATCGGCGGGTTGATGCTTCAGAATATCAAGAATCTCGACATGAAGGACATGAGCGAAACGTTCCCGGCTTTGTTGATCATCGCGTTGATTCCGTTTACGTACAGTATTGCGGACGGTATTGCGATCGGGTTTATCCTGTATCCGGTGCTGAAAGTGGCGATCGGCAAATGGCGTGAAGTTTCCCCGGCTCTTTATGTGATTGCTTGTCTGTTTTTCGTCAATTACGTGTTTCACGTGGTCGGCTGAAAAAAGCTGATGTTTTTTTAAACACTTAGAATAAGTCGCTAAAATTAGAAAGCAACTGATTTTACGCAACAAATAGTCTATAAACTTTCTAAGTGTTTGGAGAAGCGTTCGCCCGACTCCGGTGGATCAGCGAGACGACCGAGACCCCGCAGGGAATGAATGAGCGAGGCAACGCCGAGTTCATTCATTTGCGATGCTTGAGCGCAGCGAAAGTAGCGCAAACCGAGGAGGCTTGGGCGCGAGCCCACGGAAAGCGGGCGGTTTAAGCTTCGGAAAATACGATTCAAGAATCCAGACATGTGAAAAAGCGCATCCGGTTGATGGGTGCGCTTTTTCTTTGCTTTGCCGTGTTATAATAAAATAAAAGGAGCGGATCACGATGCGCTATTTTAAATCGAATATGGAGAAACTGGTCAACCAGGAGCCGGAACTGAAAAAACGGCTGAAGGTATTGATGAAGGAAATGGAGCTTGAGAAAAGCTTTGCGTTGAAGGCGCTTTACCATTCGGAAGTGGCGGACAGCGGCCCATTCATGAAACAATACCAGGAAATCGACAATCAGTAAAAAAAGCCATGCGCGAAGGATTCCTTCACGCATGGTTTTTTTGTAATTAAGATGTACGGGCTGCTTTGAATCCGTCGAGCCATTGCTGCCAGGATTCGAGCGTGGTGCCGATGCAATAGCGGTTGATTTTTTCATCATCACAATCGATGCCTTGGCCGCCGAGCAAAAAGTGGAGTCCGGGAATAGCATCAGAAAGTTCTTTGATGTATTGTTCTGCAACGGGACGGCTTTTAGGCGTCATGACGGACATGCAAACCAGTTTGAAATCTTGCTTAGCCACCATTTCCGCTAGGCCATCAAGCGGCGTGTCGGGACCTGTGTAAACGACATGGAAGCCATTCTCGCGAAGGAATAACGAGAACAACAGCAGGCCAAGCTGGTGATGTTCTCCACTTGGGCTGAGTGCCAGTACCTTCGGCAAATGGGGCGCAACCGGGAAAACGCGGAAAAACTGGTTGAAGCGCTGCTGGATGATGTTAGTGATCATGTGCTCATGCGCAACGCTGATTTGGCCGTTTTCCCATTCTGCACCGATCCGTACCATGAGCGGCGCGATGATATGAAAGAACACAGTCTGGTGGTGGAACAGCGAGAACTTCAAATCGAGCAGATAATTAAAACGGTCAATGTCTATTTCTACAGCGGCCTGATACAATTCTTCAATTTGCTTGGCATACTCAATAGGTTCATTGGAATCGGCGATTTCCGCATGGTAGAACTGTTTCCTTGAAGCGTGCAATTGCTTGACGGCTTCACTGATTTTCATGCCGTTTTCCTGGACTTGGATTTTCAGCCATTTCAAGTCTTCCAAATTTTGGTCGGAATACAGGCGGTGACCCGATTCTGTGCGCGCAGGCGTGATGGCATTATAGCGCGTCTCCCAGGAACGGATGGTCACTTTAGGCATATCGAGTATTTTGGCAGCAGCTTTGATATTGTACATAGCATGACCTTCATTCCGTAGTTTTTTGTTATACAAAGATTATACAACCAACTATCCCCAGCGTAAAGCTATTGGCTTTCCCGGTTAGCAGAAAAAGGCAAGAAAAAACAAATTGATAGAGGCTGCTAAAGGATATCTAGTGCAAGGTCTTACAATAAATCCTTAAAATGGAAAAAAGACAGTGCGGGTTATAGACCGCACTGTCTTTCGTTGAATATAAAACTGATACAAACCATTGAATGAGTCGGGTTTGATAGAATCTTGGGCCTATTGCTGTTCGACGGTACGTGCTTGTTTGGCGGATCTTGAACGCTGCCAGCCTACTGTGATGACGAGTGTCGCCAACAGCAGCAACAGGCCGAGAATGAACGGGAAAATGATATTGATGTCGAACAGGATGCCGGCGAGGAGCGGGCCCATGACGTTGCCTATGCTCATATAGGCATTGTTCATGCCCATCGCAAAGCCGACTTCGCCTTGTGCGAGTTTTGAGATCAATGTATTCAATACCGGGCGCAAAATAGAAGTCGCCAGGAAGATGATCAGTGACACCCCGAAAAACATGACGTAACTGCTCGCAAATAGCGATGCGAGAAAGCCTCCCGCTGCGACGCCGAGGAACGTAATCAATACGCCGATCTCACCGAAGCGCGAGACGATGCGGTCAACGACGAACAATTGAACGATGACACTGACCGTACCGGTAGCGGTGATCATGAACGCAATATCTTTCGCGGTGGAATTGAATTGATTGTCGAGATAAAGCCCGAGGACGGATTCGTAAGCGAGCAAGCCGAAACTCATGACCAGCGTGATGACCAGCGGTAAAAAGTAAGGGACCGAAGTCGAGCGCGCAATTTTTTTAAACATCGATTCGGATTGGGTCATCGTCAAAGCGAGAGCCGGATCCGCTTTTTCGGCGTCGCTGTCTTTCAGGACAAAAACGGAAAACAGCACCGCTGCGAGCGATACGAGCGCTGATACGAGAAACGGCAGCTTCAGGCTGTAATCGGCAAGAAAGCCGCCGATTCCCGGCCCGATGACGATGCCGAGTGACATCGCAGCAGATACCAGGCTTGTGCCTTTTGCGCGCTGGTCGAAAGTGGTGATGTCAGCGATGTATGCAAAAATGGCCGGTACCAGCATGGCCGCGCCGATTCCCCCGATGACGCGTGAGAAATACAGCACCCAAATAAAGTCGGAAGCATAGAAGATGAACATCGATAAGGTCAGCCCTGCAAGGCCCCAGATGATCATGATGCGGCGCCCGTATTGATCGGCCCATTTGCCCGCGATTGGCGAGAAGAGGAACTGGGCAGCAGCGAAGATGGCAATCATCAAGCCGGCTGCCATGCCGCCTTGATTGATGGAAACGAGATATGAAGGCAGAATCGGGATGATGATGCCGAAACTGGCGATGGCGATGAACATATTGATCATTAAAATCAGGATTTTTTTGCGCTGGTCTTTGGACATTGGAGTGCCTTCTTTCTTATATATATGTACACATGACGGTTATATTGACTTCCCTATATTATGGATACTTCCAAAGCTTGTCAATTACTTTGCAATCGCCACCCGGATTTTCTTTTCTGGGAGGCCGAAAGCTTTTCCGCAGCTAAAAACCAAAACGGGTTGAGCAGCCCTTATTCAAGGGTATAAGGTAATATCCAAGACCGACAAGGGGAAGGGGATGGCGATGGACCAACGACTCGAACGAATCAAACTAACGGCTTTGCATGAACGGATAGTTAGCGCTGAACAGGCAGCTTCCTGGATAAAGGATGGCATGGCGGTCGGGCTCAGCGGATTCACGCGCGCAGGCGATGCCAAGGCCGTGCCAAATGCCTTGACGAAGCGCATGCAGGAAGAGCCGTTTCAAATCGATGTCTATACCGGCGCTTCACTCGGTTCCGGCATCGACGGACGCTTCGCACAGGCGGGCATCGTCCGTAAACGCGCGCCCTATCAGTCCGATTCTTTGATGCGATCTGCGATCAATTCAGGGGATGTGCAGTTTGTCGATCATCATTTATCCCAAACAGCTGAATGGATCCGAGGGGGAGTTGCGGGCCCGCTTGATTTTGCTATCATCGAAGCACTCGGAATCACGCAGGACGGCTTGTTGATCCCGACTACTTCTGTCGGTAATTCAATGGTATTCGCCCACCATGCGAAACAGATCATTATCGAGATCAATACTGCGCAGCCCTTAGAACTAGAAGGGCTTCATGATTGCTACGCACCGCAAGCGATCGGATCGAGACAGCCGATTCCGCTCGTCTCGCCGCGGGACCGTATCGGCACGAAAGGTATCCCGGTCGATCCTTCGAAAGTCAAAGGCATCGTCTGGACCAATCAAGCGGATTCGCCCTCTCCGATCGAGCCGCCTGATGCGGAAACGGATGTTATGGCAGGCCACTTGCTTGCGTTCCTGCGCCGCGAAGTACAGGCTGGACGCTTGGACAAAAACCTGCCGCCGCTTCAATCAGGGGTCGGATCCGTTGCAAATGCGGTGTTGCATGGCCTCCTCGATTCGGAATTTGAGGGGCTGGAACTGTATTCCGAAGTGCTGCAAGATGCTGTGTTCGATTTGCTCGATTCGGGCAAGGCGCTATTCGCTTCTGCTTCGGCGATCACTTTATCACAGCCTTATATGGAAAGAATCTATCAAGACTTCGGACGTTACCGGGAGCGTTTGGTGCTGAGGCCGCAGGAAATCTCCAATCATCCAGAAATCATCCGGCGCCTTGGCCTCATTTCGATTAACACCGCCTTGGAATTCGATCTATACGGCAATGTCAATTCGACCCATATCGCCGGAACCAAAATGATGAATGGCATCGGCGGATCCGGCGATTTCGGGCGCAATGCGCAGCTCGCCATTTTCGTCACCAAATCGATCGCCAAGAATGGGCGGATTTCCTGTGTCGTGCCGTTCGCTTCCCATATCGACCATACCGAACATGATGTAGATGTGTTGGTCACGGAACACGGCTTTGCCGACATCCGCAATCTGGCGCCCCGTGAACGGGCGGAGCGGATCCTCGCAAATTGCGTTCATCCGGAGTATCGTCCGCAATTGCGGGATTATTTCGATAGGGCGATTGCTCAAGACGGGCATACACCGCATGTTCTCGATGAAGCTTTATCGTGGCATGCGGAATACATGCGCGACGGAACGATGTTAAAGAAATCGCCATAATTGGCAGAAATCTGATGTGGCAAGCCTGAGCCTTCTTTTCTGTTCATGCAAAGTCATGTATACTAATACCACTTGAATTTTACTGGAGGCCCATGCGCGATGGAAAAAATTACACCTGGTCCGCTATTGGATGTAATGGGGGAACTGTTCTCCGATGAAGTTTCGATAGCGGTCTCTAATATGGAAGAATACACCTATTATCGTCCGAGCAAACGCATTGATTTGAAGATCAAGGCAGGGGATAAAGTGCGTGAAGGCACCATCGCCCATAAAGCGTTGACGACCGGCCAAAAAGCTTCGGAATTCATCAACCGTGAAGTGTTCGGGGTGCCTTATCATGGCATGGCGGTACCGTTTGAAGAAGATGGCGCACTCGCGGGCTGTGTCATGGCGATCTATCCCGCTTATACAGAAGGGAAGTCGGTCGTGACGGTGAAAAGCCCGGATGGATGGAAACCGATTCCGTTCACCGATGTGCGCTACCTCGAAGTAAAGGACCGAAAAACCCATGTCCACGCTGCGGATTTTTCAGGAACGAATAAAAACTCCTTGCAGGAATTCGAATATTTGTTGCCGAGAGATTCGTTCATCCGCTGCCACCGGTCGTTTATCGTCAATGTCCACCACATTGAAGAAATTCATCCCGATACCCATTCCACATTCGTGCTGGCAATGGATAATGGGGACCGTTTGCCCGTCAGCCAATCGTATTCCAGCTATTTCCGTAAATTACTCGGCTTCTGAGAACGCATGAAAATGCTGCCTCGGACAGCCGATTTTCTGTTTGACCCAAGAGATGCACTCTTCCATTCGGATATTCCCTTTTTCGCTTCGCCACAAGTTAATATTAGCTAATAATCAGACAAATAGATTGGGTGTCTTGCATCCTGTCTTTTTTAATGGAAGAACAATTATGCTACTCGGTGATATGAAAACGCTTCAACAAACGACATATATTAGACAAAAACATATAGAAAGAGAGTGTGGATGGAATGGAAAAGAAACTTGAGCGAATCAAAGCGGCAGAATTGCAGGATCGTGTGGTCACAGCACAGGAAGCGGCAGCGTGGATTCAAGACGGCATGACACTTGGGCTTAGCGGATTTACAAGAGCGGGAGATGTGAAAGCGGTTCCTTATGCACTGGTTGAACGCGCAGAAACGGAAAGCTTCAAAGTCAATGTCTTCACTGGGGCATCCCTCGGGTCCGATATCGACCGGTTGTTCGCAGAAGCGGGCATCGTCAACAAGCGTTTGCCGTTCCAAGCAGAACCGGCCATGCGCAACGCAATCAACGCAGGCGACATGTATTTCGTGGATCATCATTTGTCCCATACAGCGGAATGGATCCGTTCAGGGGTCATCGAGCCGATCGATTTCGCGATTGTCGAAGCTTTGTCGATCACCGAAGACGGCATGATCATCCCGACGACTTCTGTCGGCAACTCATCCGTTTTCGTCAAACACGCGAAAAACATCATCGTGGAAATCAATGCGGCCCAGCCTGAACTGTTTGAAGGCATCCACGATATTTACGACACCGGCAAACAAGGCGAGCGCGACCCGATCCCGTTAACTTCCGTGGATCAGCGCATCGGAACAAAAGGCATCCCGGTCGACATGGAGCGTGTGCGCGGCATCGTCTTTACGCATCAGGAAGATTCTCCGTCGAACATCGTGGCGCCGGATGAAGACACGAAAATCATGGCTGACCATCTGCTGAACTTTTTCCGCAGCGAAATTGCAGCCGGTCGCCTGACGGAGAAGCTGGCTCCGCTTCAATCCGGAATCGGATCCGTCGCCAACGCCGTGCTTCACGGCATGATCGATTCGGAATTCAAAAACCTGGAAGTCTATTCGGAAGTGCTCCAAGACGCGGTCTTCGATTTGATCGATGCCGGCAAAGTAGATTTCGCTTCTTGCTGTTCGATCACGTTGTCTGAGCCGAAAATGAAGCAAGTGTTCAGCGAGTTCGACCAATACCGCGACAAGATCATCATGCGCCCGCAGGAAATCTCGAACCATCCCGAAGTCGTGCGCCGACTCGGCTTGATCTCGATCAATACGGCACTTGAGTTCGATATGTACGGAAACGTCAATTCGACGCATGTCTCCGGCACGAAAATGATGAACGGCATCGGCGGTTCAGGGGACTTCGCCCGCAATGCGCGCCTCGCTATCTTCGTCACGAAATCAACTGCAAAAGACGGCAAGATTTCAAGCGTCGTGCCATTTGCATCACATATCGACCATACTGAGCACGACGTTGATGTAGTTGTCACCGAACAAGGCTATGCAGACCTTCGCGGACTGGCGCCGCGCCAGCGCGTGGAAGTCATCATCGAAAACTGTGTGCACCCGGACTACCGCCCGCAAATGCGCGAGTATTACGAAGAAGCGCTGACACGCGGTGGCCAGACGCCGCACGTCCTTGAGAAAGCTTTGTCTTGGCACGAATCACTAGCCAAAAACGGCACCATGCTCGCGAAAAAAGAGCAATTGGTCTAAACAAATAAAACCGGACAGCCGCATAGGCTGTCCGGTTTCTTCTGTTCAACGATTGCCGTACATTTCTGAAGTGTTGCGTGAATACAATTCGATAATATTGCCGAACGGGTCTTCGGTGTAGACGAGGTAATGCGGTTTGCCCTTATTAATGTTCCACATTTTGCTGCGCTGACGCCCGCCATGCTGGACGATTCGTTCAATCGTTTCGACGATGTCATCGACTACCAAGGCAATATGGAAAAATCCTGCACGCCGCGGCGGCTCTTCAGAAAAAGAAGGATCCTGAAATTCGAATAATTCGATGCCGAAGCCGTCGGAAGACATGAGGTGGACATTGCGCATCTTGCGGATTTCCGGCCCTTGCAGATCGTTCGTCATGGAGCCTGGCCCTTCTGTATCGGCATCAAAATCAAATGGCCCCGCTAAAATATGAAAATCGAATACTTTTCGGTACCATGTAATCGCCTTATCTAAATCGGGGACCGCCAGCCCCACATGCGTAATTGCTGCCATGATGATTCTCCTCCTTTTTGCTGTACTGATTCTGTACCCTTCTAGGAGCGGGAATATGCAGAAATAGAGCAGGTACCAAAGGAATTAGTCGAAAATAGTTGTTGCCAGACTGGATTTTTAGTATTATAATAAGCAATTGTGAAATTCTGAAATGAGGGTCCTAATATGAAAAATTCCATCTATGGATTGACGATAGAACAATTAAAAGATTGGTTTGTTGAAAATGGCCAAAAGAAATACCGCGCGGAACAAGTGTGGGATTGGCTTTATATTAAACGTGTCACTGAATTCTCGGAGATGAAGAACTTATCGAAGGATTGCATCGAGCTTTTGGAAAACAATTTTGCGATCCGTACATTGGACCAGGCAGTCAAGCAGGAATCGTCTGATGGCACAATCAAATTCCTTTTCCGTTTGCAGGATGGCAACTTGATCGAAACAGTTCTCATGCGCTTTAAATACGGCAACTCGGTATGTGTAACGACACAAGTCGGCTGCAACATCGGCTGCAGTTTCTGCGCAAGTGGCCTATTGAAGAAGAGCCGTGACTTGAACGCTGGCGAAATCGTCGAGCAGATCATGCAAGTACAGGCACATTTCGATGCGGAGCAAAAAGAAGAGCGCGTCAGCCACATTGTCGTTATGGGTATCGGCGAACCGTTCGATAACTACACAAACTTGATGGATTTCCTCCACGTTGTGAACTCTCAAAAAGGGTTGGCAATCGGAGCGCGCCACATCACGGTTTCCACAAGTGGTATCGTGCCGAAGATCTACGATTATGCGGATGAAGGCTTGCAAGTTAACTTGGCGATCTCCATTCATGCTCCGACGAACGAATTACGTTCACGCATCATGAAGATCAACAAAGCTTATCCAGTTGAAAAATTGATGGATTCCATCGATTATTATTTGGAAAAATCGAATCGCCGCATCACGTTCGAATACATCATGCTGCGCGACGTCAACGACCATGTCGAAGAAGCGAACAAGCTGGCGAAATTGCTTGAAAACAAGCGTCACTTATCTTACGTCAACTTGATTCCTTACAACTCGGTTGATGAGCACGACCAATACCAGCAAAGCACGCCTGAAGCCATCAGTGCATTCTATGATGCATTGAAGAAAAAAGGCATCAATTGCGGTGTCCGCCACGAACAAGGCGCAGACATCGATGCTGCCTGCGGACAGCTTCGCAGCAAGCAAATCAAAAAAGAGAAAAAACCGGCAACGGTCTAATAGCACGATAGGCAGGAAGCTCCCGAATTTTTCGGGGGCTTTTTGTTTTTAGGCGCAACGATAAAAAGCTTGCAACCAGTGGCTGCAAGCTTTTTATTATTTCCCGCCAGACTGTAAATTGATGCCTTGGATAAAATACTTCTGGAAAAAGAAGAAAATGATAATGACTGGCAGCAAGACGAGCAATGAGCCGGCCATCAGGTAGTTCCATTGGGTATTGAGCTGCCCTTTAAAGACCTGCAAGCCGATTTGCAAGGTATACAGGTTCTCGTCGTTCAAATAGAGCAGCGGGCCAAGAAAGTCGTTCCAGGCACCGTTAAATGAAAAGATAGCCACAGTGGCGATTGCCGGCTTGGTGAGCGGCAAGCCGATCTTGCGCCAGATATAAAAATGGCTGGCGCCTTCCATCTTCGCTGCTTCAATCAATTCATTCGGAATCGTCATATAAAATTGCCGCAACAGGAAGATGTTGAACGCGCTGCCGAAAAAGGCCGGCACGATCAAAGGATAATAGGTGTTCACCCAGCCGAGCTTGGCGAACAAGACGTACTGCGGGATCAAGGTAACGAATCCCGGGATCATCATCGTCGCCAGCACAATCGCAAACAGCACATTGCGCCCTTTGAATGGAATCTTCGCAAAGCCATAAGCGATGAACGAGTTTGACAAGACATTGCCGATTACGACCAGGGTGGTGATGACGAGCGTATTGATCGTGTACTGCGTAAACGGAGCCGCTTCCCACGTCCGGATGTAATTGGACCAATTCCAGGATTCCGGAAAGAAAGTGGGCGGGAAGGACATGACTTCCGCCATCGTCTTCAGGGAAGTCGATAACATCCACCACAAGGGTGATAAAATCATCAAGCTTCCCGCTGCAAGAAGAACGAAATTGATGAGTTTCAGCATTTTTTTTCGATTGCCGTGATGTTGAAAATAGCTCGGGTTTTGGAGGTCTTTGGTTGTGCCTGCTTCCTCTACATAACGGGTATCTTCTTGACGGGAGGTCATCGATTATCGCCTCCCTCATAATGCACCCAGCGTGGAGCCAGCTTCAGGTTAATCATGGTCAGGATGAAAACGATGATGAACAAGATCCAGGACATGGCCATGGCATAGCCCATATTAAAGTTCTCGAAAGCCTGCCGCCACATATATAGGTTATAGAACAATAAAGAGTTTGCTGGGCCGCCTTCGCCGTTGCTCGACATGACGTAAGCTTCCTGGAAAATCTGGAAGCCACCGATCAGGCTGGTCACCACATCGAAGAAAATGACCGGTGTGATCATCGGCAAGGTGATGTGAAAAAATTGGCGGAACGTATTGGCGCCATCGATTTCCGCCGCTTCATACAAAGTCTTGGAAACGCCTTGCATGCTCGCGAGATATAAGAGCATCGCACCGCCGACACTCCATAATTTCATGAAAATCAGGGAGGGCTTGGTCCAGGCCGGATCGAATAGCCAGTTGGGCCCGTCGATGCCGACCCACCCGAGTATCAAATTGATCATTCCCGTGCCTGGATCGAGCAATTGCATCCACAATAAATAAACGCCGACCCCCGACAGCACCGCAGGCAAATAGTAGAGCGTGCGAAACACGCGGATGCCCGGAACGTCCTGGTTCAGGAGTGCCGACAGGAAAATCGCGCCCATCGTTGTCAGTGGGACGGAAAATAGTACGTAGTACAAAGTGTTCCAAAGGGATGTCCAAAACAATCCGTCTTCGGTGAAGAGCCCTTGATAGTTTTCGGCTCCGACAAAGTCCATCTGGGATGTAATATTGTAATTGGTGAAACTTGCGAACAGTGAAAAGAGCAGGGGCCCTGCCGTAAATGCAAGAAACCCGATAATCCACGGCATAACGAAAATATAGCCGTACATCGTTTCTTTCCGCCGCATAGTCGACTTTGGTTTAGCCAAACGAAGCCCTCCTTACTCGCCTGTATTTTTTTCGACTAGCGATTCGACATCGGCCTGTGCTTCTTCAAGCGCTTGTTTCGGCGTTTTCGAACCTAGGAACACTTCGTCGATTTTCGGATTGACGCTGCCCATGAAGTCAGGGGCAGATACGGGTACCGGTGTAAGGAGCGTATCGCTCATGTATTCAGTTGCCATGCTATAGACCATGGTGCCATCTTCTGTGAATTCATCCGATTGCGCTGCGTTTTCAGCGGCTTCGATATTGGCAACATTGTCGAAGTTCTGGACTGCCCAATATTCTTGTGCTTCGGCACCTGTTAAGTACTTGATAAATTCATAAGAAGCTTCAGGATTGGCAGCGCCGGCCGGAATCTCGGCGACAAATCCCCCGCCCCAGCTCGTATGGCCGTTGCCTGGTTCCATCTCTGGCAATTTCGCGACGCCGAAGTTCAAATCATCTGCATAATCGCGGATTTGCGTGTAAAAAGTCGGTGCGCTGACGTACATGCCGAGGCTGCCGTTGAAGAATGGATTGCCTTGCTGGCTGTCAATTTGAGCTTTATAGGAATTGATGACATCGTCACCATATTTATCTTTCCAGCCTTTCAGCCATTCGAGCGTCTCAAGATTGGTTTCGGTGTCGATCAAGACTTCATTTTCTTCATTGATAAAGTTGTGGCCATTGGCATTCAGCATCCAGACATCGTAATTAATGCCCCATAATGGATAAAAACCGATGCGTTCGTAGTCATCGCCGTTTTTCACGTCGAGCTTCGCAGCATATTCCTCAAGCTCCGCCCAGGTAGTCGGTGGCTGTTCAGGATCTAGTCCGGCTTCTTCAAATGCGTCTTTATTGTAGAACAATACACGGGTATCTGTATTGAACGGTATTCCGTAAGAATCGCCTTCGTAAAGTGTCGCATCCCATAGCTCCGGATAGAACTGCCCGGAGATATCGTCTTCTGACAAGAATTCAGCCAGGTTCATCGCCTGGTTCTGTTCTCCGCGTAGAGCGGTCGTGTTAATATCATTGATGACCACATCAGGTGGGTCGCCAGCTGCAATCGCTGCGAGTTCTTTAGTCCAAATGTCTCCCCATGGCAAATATGTGTGCTGAACTTCGATTTCATCTTGGGATTCGTTAAAATCGCTGATGATTTTTTCAATGACCGGACGGCGAATTTCGGAGCCCCAGAAGGTCCAGAAATCGAGCACGACTTTTCCGTCTTTGTTTTCCGTGGAACTATCGTTGCTGTTGCCGGTCTGGAAACCGGCGCAGCCCGTAAGAAATAGGGAAGATGCCAAAAAGGCTGCAGGTATTGTGTAGAGTTTTTTCATGATTTTCCTCTCCTTTTTTTGTCTTTAGTAACCAAAAATTTCGCTTCACGAAGCAAATGGTCGATAAGATTGTGAAGGAGCTCGCTATTCATGTCTCTAGTAGTACAGAATATTCCAGCTTCATTAGAAATGAGTATACAGTAGAGTATAGAAGTTGCCAAATATATATTTGTAATTTACTGCGAATTCTCTATAATGAAAGAAAACGCTTTAGAGGAGAATGGGAAATGGCAGAAATTAAAATTGAGCAATTAGGCAAAAGGTATGATAAAGGGGCGCTGGCCGTCAGCGATTTCAATTTACATATAAAAGATGAAGAGTTCATCGTGTTTGTCGGTCCTTCGGGGTGTGGGAAATCGACAACATTGCGGATGATTGCGGGCTTGGAGGAAATCTCGGAAGGCGAATTCTTCATTGATGGAAAACGCATGAACGATGTTGAGCCAAAAGAACGCGACATCGCCATGGTATTTCAAAACTACGCCTTATATCCACATATGACCGTTTATGAAAACATGGCGTTCGGCTTAAAGCTAAGAAAGTTCAAAAAGGCGGAAATCAAGCAACGCGTAGATGAAGCCGCAGCGATTCTCGGCTTGGAAGAATACTTGAACAGAAAACCGAAAGCGCTCTCAGGAGGCCAGCGCCAGCGTGTGGCTCTCGGACGCGCCATTGTCCGCGATGCAAAAGTTTTCTTGATGGATGAGCCCTTATCGAACTTGGATGCGAAATTGCGTGTGCAGATGCGCGCTGAGATCTCCAAATTGCATAACCGCCTGAAAACGACGACGATTTATGTGACCCATGACCAAACGGAAGCAATGACGATGGCTTCCCGTATTGTTGTCATGAAAGACGGATTGATCCAGCAAGTAGGCACGCCAAAAGAAGTCTATGATTTCCCGGAAAATCGCTTTGTCGGCGGCTTTATCGGTTCACCGGCGATGAACTTCTTTGAAGGGCAGCTAATCGACGGCACTTTCGCTGTAGGCACTAAAAAGATGACGATTCCTTCAAAACTATTGGATATGTTGAAAGCAGAAGGCTATGACAATAAGCCAATCACGCTCGGCATCCGCCCGGAACATATCCATGTTAATAACGAAGACCTGTCTGGAATTCCGGCTAGTGAATTCGATGCGACTATTACCGTATCCGAACTGACAGGCGCTGAGACCATCCTCCATGCGGTCTATGAAGACCAGGAATTCATCGCCCGCGTTGATGCGGCAACTTCAATTGAAGCAGGGCATCAAGCAACCCTCGCATTCGATATGGCGCACGTTCATTTCTTCGATGCAGAAACCGGAACACGCATCAAAGCGGTAGAACGCGCAGAAGTAACCGTATAAAATCCATTAGCCCCGACCGGCTCAAATGCCGGGCCGGGGTTTTTACATGCAATCGATCAGCATGAGAATGAATAACAAGCCAATGCTTGTACCTGTTTCAATTGACCGCATTCACAAAGTTTCACCATCTATTCCAATGCAGGGAAGCGATTACCTATATGATGCTCAAAATAATGTATATTGTTTCACTAAATATCGCGAAGCAGGGCGGCGATTACCTATTTGATGCTAAAATTCTTCATTATGAATAAGCGTATTCACAAAGCTAATCAAAGCGTGAAAATTTGAAAAAAATGGAGGAGTTCTCAAAGGATAAGTTTAGAGCAGTGGATTAGGGGAAAACAACTTAACATAGAGTTTTCAAAAAAAGGAGTGGACACAGAATGGTAAAAATTGCAGTTGAACATCCATTTACATCCGTACGCGATGCATTGGTACAAAAAGGGTACCGTGCAGAAATGCTTGAAAAGAAAACAGATGCATCCGATTACGACGTAGTGGTTGTCCGTGACCAGGAAGATTTGACGGATTTCCACATGAGCGTTTCATTAGTTGAAGCAAGAGGACGCACATTGTTTGAAATCGTAGAGGAAGTCGAAGAGCGCCTCGTGCGCCAAGGCAAAATCCAGTCGCCTGCACCAATGGCACCGGAATACGGTTCTGAGTCAGGCGGAGGCGGCGGAAGCTTCGTAGCCGGCGCTGTGACAGGCGCTTTGATCGGGGCTGCCGCAGGCCTCTTGCTTGCCCCTAAGAGCGGCAAGGAATTACAGGAGCAAGTAAAAGCGAAAACTTCGGATTCCAGTGAAAAAGTGAACACTTCCATCGAACAGGCAAAAGTGAAAGCTGACGAACTGAAAACGAAACGCGATGAAAAGAAAGAAGAAAAAGAGTTGAAGAAACAAGAAAAAGCGATTGAAAAAGAATCGAAGCAGCAAGAAAAAGCTGAAGAAAAAGAAGAGAAAAAAGAAGAAAAAGCCCAAAAAGAGCACGATAAGGCTGAAAAGAAAGTAGAAAAAGAAATCAAGAAAGCTGAGAAAGATGCCGGCGGCGTAGATGTCGTGGAATTTGGCGAATCATCACTCGGCAAGAACTCAGACGGCGAGATTAAAGTCGAGCCAACTGACGCGAAAAAGAATAATTAATCATGAATAAAGGCCTCCCGCAGCTGCGGGAGGCCTTTTCTGTGTTGATTTATTCAGCGGCGACTTCATCGACCGGCTCATGCGACACTGGCTCTGGAACGAAGATGAGGACGACCAGGCCGATGATAAAGAGGACGACCAAACTCAAAACCCCTAAACTGGAGTTTCCGGTAATCTGGGAAGTGACCCCGACAAGCAAAGGCCCCGTAATTGCGGCAAATTTGCCGAAAATATTGTAGAAGCCGAAAAACTCATTGGCATTTTGCTTCGGCACCAGCTTGCCGAAGTAAGACCGGCTCAAAGCCTGGATACCGCCTTGGCTGGTGGCAACCAGCATCGCGAGAATCCAGAAATCCATAATCGTTTCGATGAAGACCGCATAGACACAGACGATAATATAGACAAAGATGCCGACATAAAGCATTTTCTTTCCGGTAAAGCGATCGGCGAGCTTGCCGTAGAGAATCGCAAAAGGCGCGGCCACGACTTGGGTGGCAAACAAGACAATCAATAGGCTGGTGGCACTCAATCCGAGATCAGTTCCGTATGCGGTGGACAGCGAGATAATCGTGCCAACACCGTCGATATAGAAGAAGTACGCGATCAGGAACAGGAACAAGGCGCGGTATTGCCGGATTTCCCGGATCGTTTTATTGAGCCGGCGGAAGCTTTGGACAATGGGATTTGCTTCGCGTTTGATGAAATGCTGTTGTTTTACGTAGCGGAATAACGGAATCGAGAACAAAATCCACCAAGCGGCGGTAATCAAAAAGGCAAGCCGGCTGGCATTTGTGACAGATAGCGGCAGGACTTCATTTTGGGCGAGCAGGATGATGAGGATGGCCAGCGCAAACGGAATGGTCGAACCGATATAACCAAGCCCGTAGCCGAATGCAGACACGCGGTTCATGCGTTTTTCAGTCGTGACGTCGACGATGAAAGCATCATAGAACAAATTCGCGCCAGTCGCACCAAGCGCAGCGAACACATAACAGATCAAGAGCCAGAGCCACTGGCCTTCTGGGACGAAAGCGAGCATTGCCGTCGAAACTGTTCCAAGCACGAAAAACACTGTGAAAAACTTCTTTTTCATTCCTTCATAATCGGCAATGGTGCCGAGTAATGGGCCGAGCATTGCCAAAATAAACGTGAAGATAGCGATTGTGTAGCTTAAATAAGCAGTGGAATCCGCAAGTTCTACTCCGGCGTCTGTTGCGGCGGCTTTATAGAAAAGCGGAAATACCGCGGTCGTGATGATAATGGAATAAGCGGAGCTGCCCCAATCATATAACGCCCAGCTTTTTTCCGTTTTTGTGAACTTCGCCATAGCCGAAGGCCTCCTTTTTCATTAAGTCTATTGTACAAGACAGACTCTAAAAAAAGACAGTTTTGACTGAATATTTGCTGAAATTTTACAATCTAATTCCGAAGAAATCGAGATCGCCGTATTTGAGGCGAAGCCTCTATTCCGCTACACTGATGACAGAAAGTGAGTGAGTGGGATGAAGTTGGTATCATGGAATGTAAATGGCCTACGGGCCGTGATGAAAAAAGGGTTTATGGATTTCTTCGAGACAGTGGATGCCGATATCTTGTGCGTCCAGGAAATCAAATTGCAGGAAGGCCAGATTGATTTGGAGCTTCCGGGTTATCATACATACTGGAATTATGCACAGAAGAAAGGCTATTCAGGAACTGCGGTTTTCACCAAACAACGCCCATTGAATGTCTATTATGGGGTCGGTCTCGAGGAGCATGATACAGAAGGCAGGCTGATCACATTGGAGTTCCCTGAATTTTATTTGGTTAATAGCTATACGCCGAACTCCCAACATGGCTTGCTTCGGCTCTCGTACCGCCTCTTGTGGGAAGACAAGCTGCTTTTGTATATCCAGCAATTGGACCTCGAAAAGCCTGTTGTTTTATGCGGGGACCTGAACGTGGCGCATCAGGAAATCGATTTGAAAAATCCGAAAGCCAATAAAAAGAATTCGGGATTCACGCCAGAAGAGCGAGGCAAGATTAACGATTTCCTCGGCACCGGTTTCGTGGATACGTTCCGTCATTTCCATCCGGATGAAGGCGGACATTATTCATGGTGGTCGTATCGTTCGAATTGCCGGGAGAAGAATGTCGGCTGGCGCATTGATTACTTCATCGCTTCCAACCGTCTCGTCGGGAAAATGAAGAGCGCGTCGATCCATACAGATGTACACGGCTCGGATCATTGCCCTGTGGAGCTGCAACTGGGCGATCTATCGTCTTAAAGGATTATTCATATTATTCATCCGTTAAACGGTAAAAAACCGGCAAGCCTGAAACGAGCTCAGGTTTGCCGGTTTTTGTCTCAAATAGAGTTCCACGTGAAACATTCAAACGTTCATGACGCGTTGTGCCAAGCGTTTGCAATTATCTTGGTCGAAATAGTCGATGTACTCGTCGGCTTTCCCGTACCATTCGTTATGCTTAATGTTGTTCTCGACCATATAGGTGAGCGTGTTGTAGACATCTTCTACTGTCGGAGACCTATATCCATATAAATCTTTATCGAGGTCGAGGTAGGAACCGCGCTTTTCCGTATATTCCTGTTGGTCGAACATAAAGAAGATGATTGGTTTATTCAAATACAGGAAGTCCCAGGAAACGCTTGTGATGTCCGTCAGTAGCATATCGTTTTCTTCGATCGACCGCTCGATGGATGCGTGATTGAAATCCAGGAATTCGATGCCGTAATCCTGGTCGGCAAGCGGAAAGAAGTGCTCCTCAAATCGCTTCATGAACGGGTGCAAGGCGATTTGGAGATGGATGCCGTTGGATTTTAGGAGATTCCTTATTCCTTCATGCTCCAATAAGCCGATCGTGCTGCGGAAGTAATTGCTTTCGAGAAATTCTTCCCTTGAGAGGTCAAACAGCCATTCACGCCAAGTCATCATCATGAGGATGCGCTTCATTTCTTTTGGCGGCTGGTTTGGCAAGTAGCGGTCAAAACGGGGGAATCCGGTGATGATGAGTTTTTCTTCAGGGATTTTCCATTTGTCGCGTTTCAACTCGTATTCATAGCGCGAGGCGCAGTTGAAGTAATCAGTCCGCTTGAGAAGTGGAACATCCTCTTTTTGGATGAGGATTTTCTTGAAGCCCTCGATGCCGTGGCTGACGTGCGTGATGACCGTCCGGCGGTTTAAATTCAAGAATTTATCGGCGGATGGCACGATATCATAAAGCAAGGAATGCCCATGGAATGTGTAATCTGCGCGGAAAAACAGCAAGTAATTGCGGAAGCTGCCGAGCGGTACGGCATTCGGGATCTGCCCGTTTTTCGCGTAGTCGGTCGCCGGATCATACATCCAATAAGCCGTGACTTGTTCTGCATGGTTATTCACCAAATATTTATGGAATACCGAAGCGTTGTCTTCGTATTTTTCTCCGAGGTTTCCTCCCACCAGGGCGATTTTCGGGCCTTTTGCATTTCGGTAAAACCGGGAGAGAAGATAGGCCGCTGATACTTTCAAAAAAACTTTCAAAGGGTCCCATCTCCCTTTCTCTTTCAAGGTAACACTCATTTCCAGCCCTGCTTTCTGTAAGTCGATTCCATTCTAGTTTTCCATATCCAACGGGATTTGTCTATTCCAAGGGGGCGGCACCGGATTTTCTTGAGTGGAGAGGGCACGCCTAATTTGAAGCGGATGCGTCCAAGGGATGATTTAGGGGAAAAAAGGTTTATGGGGAGGCTGGGGTGGGAAGAGGGAAATGATGGCATTAAAATGAAGGAGGATTATCATGAAGGACACGAATGAAGAGCTTAAGAAAAAGATGTCTGAAGGTGAAAACGAAGAGACCTTGACCAACCGCCAAGGGCACCCAGTAAAAGATAACCAGAATTTGCGCACTATCGGAAACCGCGGTCCGGCGACTCTTGAAAACTATAACTTCATCGAAAAAATCTCTCATTTTGACCGTGAAGAAATACCTGAACGCATCGTCCATGCACGCGGTGCCGGGGCATTCGGTTATTTCGAGACTTATGGAACGGTCGGCGATGAGCCGGTCGAAAAATATACACGCGCTAAAGTATTTTCAGGCAAAGGCAAACAGACGCCCTTGCTCGTGCGCTTCTCTACGGTGGCAGGATCCCGCCACTCGCCTGAAACGGCACGCGACCCGCGCGGTTTTGCCGTGAAGATGTACACCGAGGACGGCAACTGGGACCTTGTCGGGAATAACTTGAAGATTTTCTTTATCCGCGATGCGATGAAATTCCCTGATATGATCCATGCCTTTAAGAACGATCCGGTTTCAAATGTTCCGGATCCTGAGCGGATGTTCGACTTTGTCGCCCGTTCCCCTGAAGCGACGCATATGATCACGTTCCTGTTCTCCCCTTGGGGCATTCCGGCAACCTACCGCCATATGCAAGGCTCTGGTGTCAATACCTACAAATGGGTCAACGATAAAGGCGAAGCGGTCCTCGTCAAATACCATTGGGAGCCGAAACAAGGCATCCGCAATTTGACCCAGGCAGAAGCCGATGAAATCCAGGCGAAAAATGTCGGGCACGCAACGGAAGACCTTTACGATTCAATCGAAAATGGCGACTATCCGGAATGGGAGCTGTTCGTGCAGATCATGAGCGATGATGAGCATGCCGAACTCGACTTCGACCCGTTGGATGATACGAAACTATGGCCGATAGATAAATTTCCGTTCCTGCCAGTCGGCAAAATGGTCTTGAACCGCAACCCTGAAAACTACCATGCGGAAATCGAGCAGGCAGCATTCGGAACAGGCGTCCTTGTCGACGGCATGGACTTCTCGGACGATAAAATGCTGATTGGCCGCACGTTCTCGTATTCCGATACACAGCGCTACCGTGTAGGCGCGAACTACTTGAAGCTGCCGGTCAACGCACCGAGAAAACGTGTGGCGACCAACCAATACGGAGGGGCGATGGATGTGCCGCGCGGCGAGAATGCGAAGAATCCGCATATCAATTACGAACCGTCCGTGCTTGGCGGATTCAAGGAAGCAGATCGCCCGAATACGCCGGATTATGAGCCGGAATACCACGGCAAACTGACGAATGCGCCGATCGACCGGACGAATAATTACGGCCAAGCCGGGGAGACGTATCGCAGCTTCGAGGATTGGGAGCGCGATGAACTGATCAACAACCTCGGCGATGCCTTGTCTGCGTGTGATCCGCGCATCCAGGAGGAAATGGTGCATCACTTCACGCAGGCGGATGAAGATTATGGCCGCCGCGTCCGTGAGAATATCGACATGAAAGTGAAGAAGATGAAAGAAATGAAAGACAGTGAAAACACTGAACCGAAGCTTTATGGAAAGCCGGCAGCGAGTAAAGTGGCTCAAGCCGCGAGTTCCAAAGGGCACGGGGCAGAGCGTTATTAAATAGGAAAACCGGTGCGCCTCGGAGGCGCACCGGTTTTTTCATGGATTCAATGAAGAGTGGTTGACGCCGAAAACATTTTCCACGTCGATCAAGAAGGCAATGCCTTTTCCGGGAGCATCGAGGTCGACTGCCTGTTCGATGCTGGCGACCACTTTTTCTGCAAACACGGCCGGCACCAAGGTCAGTACGACATCTTTTTCCGGATCGATCGTAAAGTTCATGAACTTCTTCTGTTCGTTGACTCCGGTACCGCGCCCTTCCAGGATCGTTCCGCCTTCAGCGCCGGCTTTTGCCGCCGCTTTGACGACTTGCCCGGAATCCCCGGAATTGACGATGGTGACGATCAATTGAAAATCTTTCGGTTCTGGCATTTGTTCCACTCCTTGCTTCTTTTTTCGGTCGTCTTCGCGGTCGTTGAGATGGGGGACCCCCAGCAATTGGCTGAGGTGGACGGTAAAGCCGAGGCCATGACCGGATTTGCCCAGTTTTCCGGCATGGCTGATCGCTTCTGCAACGGCCAGTTCGATTTCACCGTCGACAGCGATAAAGACCACATCTTTTTCGTGTGTGGCGGGAAGCCCGAGGAACGTGGGCTTTTCGTTTCGGCCGATCCCTTCCGCGTACAGTACCGTCGCCCCGTCAGCGCCGGCTTCTTTCGCCGCTGCAATGACATCCCTCGAAGCGCCGCGTTTTACGATGGCAATCATCAGTCTATGATTCAGATTCATGGTTTTGTTTCCCTGCCTTTCGGTTAAAGAGTAAGCCGACTACAAGTACGGAGATGATCGGCGTCAATGCCACCAACGCAATCATCCCAAAGCCATCGACGAGCGGGTCCCGGCCTTCGGTGACTGAAGCGATGCCGACTGCCACGGAGACGATGAACGTGACGGTCATCGGCCCGGTAGCGACACCGCCTGAGTCAAAGGCAATGGCGATGAATGTGCGCGTGGAGAAAAAGATTAGAATGAGGGCAAGGATATAACCCGGCAAAATGAAATACCAGATCGACCAGCCTGTCAGGATCCGCAGCATCGACAAAGCGATGGACAAGCCGACCCCTGTCGATAAGGTGTAGAGCATGATTTTCGAAGAAATATAACCGCCCGTTTCGCGGTCGACTTCCTCGTTCATGATGCGGACAGCCGGTTCGGCAAATGTCGCCACAAAGCCGAGCACAAATCCGATCGGAATGATCGCCCAGCGATATTGCCAATCGCCCAGTTCCGCACCCATCAATTCACCGAAGGGCATGAAGCCGATATGGACGCCTTGCAGGAAAAAGGACAACCCGAAAAATGTCAAAACGAAGCCGAGTCCGGTTTGCAGCACGCGTTCTTTCGGCAATTTGAGCATGAACAATTGAAATACGCTGAAAAACACGACAAGTGGGAGGAGAGCCATGCTGACTTCAATCAGCACTTCCCCGAAACCCTGGAAGATATGCAAGTTCACCGGTACAACACCCCCAAGAGCATGACTGCGATGATGGGCCCGATCGAAGCAAGCCCGATCAAGCCGAAGCCTTCGCCGCTGCTTGGCTTATCGGATCGCAGCACGGAAGCGACGCCGATGCCCAGTGCTAAGATGAAAGGCACTGCCATTGGGCCGGTCGTAACGCCGCCTGCGTCGAATGAAATGGGGATGAATGCTTCAGGGACAAAAAAGGAAAGAAGGAAAACTAAAGTATATCCCCCAATCAGCATATAATGGATTGGGATGCTGAACAGTGTCCGGACCATCGCCAAAGCGACGAAAATCGCCAAGCCCACGGAAACGGATAGAATGAGGATGTTTCTTGAAATATCTCCTCCTGAAACATCATCGATTTGATTAGCCAAAACGCGAACATCCGGTTCGGCAATCGTGACGGCAAGACCAAGCACAAGGCCTGTCCCGATGATTAGCCATGGCTTGCGGGTCAAAGGCAGCTTCTTGCCGATCAATTCACCGATCGGGAGCAACCCTGCATTGACCCCCAGCAGGAACAGGAAAAAACCGGTTCCTACAAAAATGACCCCGATTAAAAACTGCAGCAGCGCTTCGAGCGGCAGGCGGATGATCAGCACTTGAAGCAAGACGACGACAATCGTGACAGGCAGAATGGCAGAGGCGACTTCTTTAAAAGTACTTTTGACATTTTCCATGCAGCATCTCCTTTGCAGCGGATTTGGGTTATTGCCTATCTCGCGGCGGATGGGACAAGGAACTTTGCAGTCGTTAAGTTAAAGAAAGAACATAAGCGAACAGGAGGAATTATAATGAAGAAGAACAAGAAAACGGAACCGATGCTTCCCAAGGAATTAGAAACAATTTCTTTTATTGAAGCATTAGATGATGGATATGTCCATGACTGCCGGATCGTTTCTGAAGAATTACCGGCAGGAAAAATTCATTTCGACCGGGTGTTGTTCGAGAATGTCCGCTTTTTGGGTGGCGAATGGGAGCGCAGTGAGTTTGCGGATGTCGTGTTCATCAATTGTGACTTATCGAATGCTGATTTAGGCCGTGCGGTGTTCCATCGTGTGAAGTTCGAGAATTGCAGATTGCTGGGCACGGATTTCACTGAAAGTACAATTCGCTATACGCGCTTCAAAGGCTGCCGGCTTGATTATGCGGTTTTTGGTTTCTCCCATATCAGTGATGTAATTTTTGAACAAAGTGCTATCAGGCAGGGAGATTTCTACGAAGTGGATTTGAAAAACACGCAGTTTCTTGACAGCGAGTTAAATGAGGCGAATTTCACAGCAACTTCCCTGAAAGGAATCGATTTCAGTTCAAGCCGCTTTGAAGAACTGCAATTGACAATGGAATTGGTGTCGGGGTGCAAAGTATCTACAGATCAAGCATTGTTGTTTGCCCGTAAACTGGGATTAATTATCACAGAATAAGATTTTTTTAATTTTTAAATGCTTTATGACCTACTTTATTTCCAATTATTATATTAAATAGATACTGTTCACTAAATATTCATTCTATTTTAAAAAATTATCCATAAAATGATTGCTCATTCACTTTAATTGCAGTATATTTAAAATAATTAGAAATTTACTAAAAGGAGCAGGAATCAACTATGAAGCAACTAAGCAAAAAAATAAAAGACTTGAGAGAAGCGAAAGGCCTTTCCCCGGAGGAGCTTGCAGACCGTTTGGGCTTTGCGAAAAGCACGGTATGGGCATATGAAAGCGGAAAGAAACAAGTGTCAGTTGTACATCTGGAACGCCTCGCCGATTTCTTTGAGATTTCTGTGGATAGTCTTTTGGACCGCAACGACCGCACGATCAATGTTAATCTCCAAAATGCGAATTTCCTGAACGAATATACAGTAATGCTTGATGACCAGCCATTGAATGAAGCGGAACTTGCTGAGGCGGCTTCTTTTATCCAAGTGAAACGCCGTATGGGCAGCTATGGCTTGGCGACTTGATGAATATATGTGTGAACTCATGAGCCTGTTCTCCTGTAATAAGGAGGACGGGTTTTTTCGTGCGATACAACAATTGATGAATTGTTTTTGACAGAATTATCTGTCAAAATAAAAAGAGACTTAAGGAATGGCGGTGAGGATTTGAGAAGATACATAATGTACGAAACATACCGGCTGGGGATTCTCATCGACCATCTAAAAGCGGAGGATTTGATCAGGCAAATCGATGAGTATATTGAAGAAACGCCAGTTGACCAGATCCCCCATGTCTTTTATGTCCTGTCGTTGGCGAGCAACCGCCGTATCATGATTGAACTGCTGACGGATTTGGCGCGGGGGGTCGACGAAGAGCTGCCCGCATCGATTGTAGCCGGCATCCTGTACAAGGAGCGCGACCGTTATACAGTGGAAGAACTGTACGGAAAAATCGGGATGCTGGCTTCGCTGTTATCGGATGAAGACGATGAACTCGCGGCAAGTTTTCGTGAATTGAAATCCTCCTACGACGAGTTGCAAGCTGTCTATGGGCGGCGCTTTAAACGGAAAAAAGCGAGGGAGCGCATGCTTGCCCGCAGCGAAAAAGTATTGGAGGAGACACTCTCTGAATATGCCCATTTTGCGGAGGAAATGGACCGCAAAGAATGGTGGCTCAATTAAACCTGTTTATTCTGCTTGCTATGGGGAAGACAAATTATAGCAACTTACAGAATCAGGAGGAGACAAATATGAGTAAAACGATTTTCATTACAGGAGCCGGAAGCGGGCTCGCAAAAGGTACGGCACTTGGACTGGCGGCAAAGGGCCATAAAGTTATCGCGCCAGTTGAAACAGCCCCTCAAGTAACATCACTCCGTGAAGCGGCATCGGAAGCCGGGGTAGAATTGACAACGTTTAAAATGGACATTAAAAACCCGCAAGATCTGGCACAGATGCTTGACTACGATTTCGATATCTTTGTAGCAAATGCTGCCATCAATGAAGGCGGCCCACTCGGGGAAGTGCCAATGGCAAACTTCCGTGAACTATTTGAAGTGAACGTCTTCCAAACGCTTGAAACGGCTCAAATTGCAGCACGTAAATTCGTCGAGAAGGGCAAAGGCAAGATCATTTTCCTATCTTCCATGGCAGGGATCATGTCGACGCCTTACGTCGGCCCGTATACGGCGACGAAGCATGCCATTGAAGCGATTGCGAAAACGCTGCGCAAGGAAATGGCGGAGTTCGGCGTACAAGTGGCGACGATCAATCCGGGCGCATTCGCTACAGGGTTCAACGACCGCAGCGCAGAAGCCAAGTGGAAATGGTTCGATGAGAAAATCCACTTCACTCGCCCTGAAGACATGAAGGAAATGGAGAAGGGCTTGGAAGACCAATTCGATCCGCAGGACATGATCGATAAAATGGTGGAAATCATCCCGCAGGATTCCCACAAATTCCGCACGGCGTATCCAGAAGAGACCGAACAACAGATGAAAGACGAAGAAGCTAAACAGTGGGAGATCGAAATTTAAGCTGAAAGGAAGAGGGCCATGAAGCCGGAACGTTGGGCTTGGGAAATGATGGAGCACGGTGCGGACAACGCGGGCGAAGTTTGCCGCTTGTTCGATGCGCTTGAGCCAGTCGACCCGTACGAAATGTTCGGTACGTGGAAAGGGCGCGAATTGCCGTCAGGACACCTACTGGACGGCTGGCTTGAAAAATCGGGCTGGTACGGCAAAGCTTTCCACAGCACCGAGCATGTCGACCCTTTATTGTTTAACTCCCCTTTTGGAAAACCGTTCCCGCTGCATCCGTTTCCACCCGCGCTGATCGCTAATCTGTTGAGCGGCGCGAAAGGTGCAGCGCGGCTCCGCAAGATGGAGTGGCGTGGGAAAACGAGTGCGGTGATGATTTACGATCAATTGCCGATCCAGGACCATTTCCGGAAAGTGAACGATGATGTGCTAATGGGCATGATGGACTGGAAAGGAATGCGGCAACCGTATTTCTTCCTGTTGGCAAGAGTGTACGACTGAGATCATTTTCACTGGCACCTTCTGAATAAAAGGCCTTTCCAGCCACCCCGGAAAACAATCAATTTTCCAGGGTGGCTTTTCGTATGCAAAAAAAGAAATAACCCTTCAAATATGGTAAGCTACGTTCATAGTAAAACAGTATGGGGAGTGTTCAAAGGTGTTGGAACAAGCAAGAAAATTACTGCAGTCGCATTTCGGGTATGATAGCTTCCGGACCGGCCAGGAGCAGGCGATCACGCAAGTTTTCGATGGCCAGAATACGATTTGCGTCATGCCGACAGGCGGCGGGAAATCGATGTGCTACCAGATTCCTGCGCTTGCGATGGAAGGAACGACCATCGTCGTCTCGCCGCTGATCTCCCTGATGAAAGATCAAGTCGACTCATTACAGGCAGCCGGAATTCCAGCTGCTTCTATTAATAGTTCGCTCGATGTCTACGAAGTTCGTGAAATCCTTCATGAAGTGCAGATGGGCATCATCAAATTATTGTATATCGCGCCAGAGCGCCTCGATTCGGAAATGTTTTTGGATGGCTTGCAAGGTGTCAAAGTGCCCCTCATCGCAGTCGATGAAGCGCATTGCATCTCGCAATGGGGCCACGATTTCCGGCCGAGCTACCGGCTGATTAGCCGCATGCTGGAAATTTTCCCAGACAATCCGACTGTCCTAGCCTTGACTGCGACAGCGACCCCTCAAGTGCGGGAAGATATTTGCCGCATCCTGGATATCGAAGAACAAAATACCGTTATCACCGGTTTTGAACGGGCGAACTTAAGTTTTTCAGTCATTCAAGGACAGGACCGTGAGCGTTTTATCCGGGACTACGTCCAGAAAAACGATAACGAGGCAGGCATCATTTACGCAGCGACGCGCAAAACGGTGGATTCGGTCTATGAATCGCTCGTCAAACGCGGCGTCAAGGCGGCAAAATACCACGCCGGCATGCCGGACGATGAACGCCGCCTCGGGCAAGAACGCTTCTTGAACGATGAAGTGACCGTGATGGTGGCGACCAACGCATTTGGGATGGGCATCGATAAATCCAATATCCGTTATGTGATCCATTACCAGCTGCCGAAAAATATGGAAAGCTATTATCAGGAAGCTGGGCGCGCAGGACGAGATGGACTGCCGAGTGAGTGCATCGTCCTTTACGCTTCTCAGGATGTCCAGACGCAGCGCTTTTTGATCGATCAGGCGCAAGACCCTTCACGCATCCCGGGGGAGTTGAAGAAGCTCCAGGGGATGGTCGACTATTGCCATACGGAAAATTGCCTCCAACAATTTATCGTCCATTATTTCGGCGATGGAAGTGCGGCACCGTGCGGCCATTGCGGAAACTGCGTCGACGAAAGGGAAGGCCAGGACGTCACAGAAGATGTCCAGAAAGTGTTGTCGTGCGTCATCCGCATGGGCCAGAAATTCGGCAAGACGATGACTGCCCAAGTATTGACCGGCTCACGCAATAAGAAAGTGCTCGACTTCCGATTCGATCAATTATCGACATACGGCGTATTGAAACACATGAATTCAAAAGAAGTCTCGAACCTCATCGAATTCATGATTTCACAGGAATTGCTGGCAGTTGAGCAAGGCAGCTTCCCGACGATCTTCGTCCCAGACGGTGGGCGCGATGTCCTGCTCGGAAAACGCCGCGTCATGAGAAAAGGCGCCGTCGTCACGAAGCGAATCGCCACCAACGATCCGTTGTTCGAGGAATTGCGGACGGTGCGCAAGAAACTGGCAGATGAGGCGGGAGTTCCGCCGTTTGTCATCTTCTCGGATAAGAGCCTGCAGGACATGGTTGCACGCAAACCGAAAGATGAAGAGGCGTTCCTTGAAGTTAACGGGGTCGGCGCAAATAAATTGGAGAAATACGGGGAATACTTTCTTGAAGCAATCCGGATGTATGAAACTGTGAATAATTCGTAATAATTCAGTTGCCTTGGCAGTGTCATTTGCCTTACGTACCAGTATGAAAAAATGGATAAATCAAGAAAAAATTATAGCTAGTTGAAAAGAACGCAGAAAATGAATCATTTTCTGCGTTCTTTTTGTATAGAAAATTTTATGCGAGTGTAGCCGGAAAATCAGTTAGCCATGTTAGTTTTTCCAAGTGATCAATCAAAAGATTCCAATGCGAATTGTATAATTACTGGGAAAAGGGGGTGCCGGGAAAAGCGGACGAAAAAATTACTGTATCAATATACACAAATAGCGAATAAAGAAGAATCGCTACACACCTTTATTTGAAAGCGGTTTCACTTGTAATCCTAGGATTTGTAATGAATCTTCATGCACTTGATAAATTTTTCACAAAATGCAATTGTATATATATTCAGTTATATGATATACTATCATAATATTATGACAAATTAGCGTGTAAAAGGAGGCGGTTTTATTGAGTAAGAAAGAGTATCCGATCGCACAAGGACTGTATCATCCCGACCAGGAACATGAAGCTTGCGGCATTGGGATGATCGCTAATATAGACGGCAGAAAATCGCATAGCATTGTCCAGAACGCAGTGAACATCCTGTGTAACTTGGAGCACCGCGGCGGCCAATCATCCGATACGAGCACAGGGGACGGCGCCGGCATTTTGACGCAGATTCCACACCGCTTTTTCCTGAAGCAATGTGAAAAAGAAGGAATCGTCCTTCCGGATGAAGGAAAATACGGCATCGGCATGATTTTCATGCCACAGGATTACGATCTACGCATGAAAGCAAAAGATATCATCCAGCGCATCGTCGAAGAAGAAGGCCAGGAATCACTCGGCTGGCGCCCTGTGCCGGTCAACGATTCATTTGTCGGGAATGTCGCGGCGAAAACCAAGCCGGTCATCCGCCAAATCTTCATCGGCGCATCAGCGGAGCTAGAGACGCGCATGGACTTGGAGCGCCGTTTGTACATTATCCGCAAACGCATCGAGCAGGAAATGGGCGGCGTGGAAGAATTCAAAGACGTCTATTTCAGCAGCTTGTCTGCCGGCACGATTGTTTATAAAGGCATGCTCATCCCGGAACAACTGGATTCATTCTATATCGACCTCAACCATCCCGAATTCAAATCGGCGTTGGCACTCGTCCACTCACGGTTCAGTACGAATACCTTCCCGAGCTGGCAGCGTTCCCACCCGAACCGCTACTCCATCCATAACGGCGAATTCAATACGCTTCGCGGAAACGTCAACTGGATGAGAGCCCGACAGCTTGCTTGCAACTCCCCTTATTTCAATGACCAAGATTTGCAAAAAGTCCTGCCGGTCATTGATGAGACAGGAAGCGATTCGTCGATGTTCGACAATTGCTTCGAATTCCTCCATCTATCAGGCCGTTCGCTTGCGCATACGGCGATGATGATGGTCCCGGAGCCATGGGTCAATGACAAATCGATTGACAAGAAAAAACGCGATTTCTACGAATACCACAGCACGCTCATGGAGCCATGGGACGGCCCGGCGGCACTGGTATTTACAGATGGGCGCCAGATTGCAGCGTGCCTCGACCGCAATGGCTTGCGCCCGGCGCGTTATTATATTACGAAAAGCGGCATGATCGTACTCGGCTCGGAAGTCGGTGCGCTCGATATCTTTTCCGATGACATCATCTATAAAGACCGCCTGCGCCCAGGGAAGATGCTTTTGGTCGACCTTGAAGCCGGCAAAATCATCCCGGATGACGAAATCAAAACGCAAATTGCGTCCGAGCTTCCTTATAAAGATTGGGTCGAAAACAATTTGTTCGATTTGGGCGATTTGCCAGAACCGAAAGAAGTGGTGCATCCAAACGGCGAAGGGCTGTTAAAGCAGCAGCTTGTTTTCGGCTATACGCAGGAAGAAGTCCAGAAAATCATCAAACCGCTGGCGTCCGACGGGAAAGATCCGGTCGGCTCGATGGGCTACGACTCGCCGCTTGCGGTATTATCGAAAAAACCGCAGCTTTTGTATAACTATTTCAAGCAATTGTTTGCACAAGTCACCAACCCGCCGATTGACGCCATCCGTGAGCAAATCATCACGGCAGCCCGGACGACCATCGGGGCAGAAGGCAATTTGGTGGATCCGAAACCGGAAAGCGCACGCCATATCCGTCTTGAAACACCGGTATTGCTAAATGCAGAGCTTGAAAGACTGCGCCAGCAGAACTTACCCGAGTTCAAGGCCGTCACCTTGCCTATTCTGTTTGATGCGGATGGAGGCGCTGAAGCGATGGAAGCGCGTCTGGAAGCATTGTTTGCTGAAGCGGACGAGGCTATCAAACAAGGCGCGACATTGGTCATCCTGTCCGACCGCGGCGTCGACAGCACGCATGCGGCGATTCCTGCACTACTCGCAGTCTCAGGGCTCCATCATCATTTAATCCGACAAGGCACGCGGACACGCATGAGCATCCTGCTCGAGTCTGCGGAACCGCGTGAAGTCCATCATTTCGCGATGCTGATTGGCTACGGTGCGGAAGGGATCAATCCTTATCTGGCATTCGAGTCGATCGAAGATCTGGTGGCGAAAGACGATATCCACGGCATGAACGTCGAACAGGCGGAAGCGAGCTATGTACAAGCTGTAACGGATGGAATCATCAAGATATTGTCTAAAATGGGTATTTCAACCATTCAAAGTTACCGAGGCGCACAGATTTTCGAAGCGATCGGAATCCATATGGATGTTATCGACAAATATTTCACACGTACATCATCGCGCCTTGGCGGCATTGGGCTCGATATTATCGCCAAAGAGGTCCTGCTGCGCCACGCATCTGCTTATCCGGACCGCGAAGGAGCGAATCCTGCGCTCGAATCAGGCGATGAGTATCAATACCGTGAAAACGGCGAAGACCATCAATACAACCCGATGACGATCCATACGCTTCAACAAGCGTGCCGGACGAATAATTACGATACTTTCCGCAAGTATTCGAAACTCTTGACGGATGAAAAAGCCAATCTCCAATCATTGCGGGGCTTATTGAAATTCAAAGACCGCACGCCGATCCCGATCGAAGAAGTCGAAACGGTCGAAGAGATTTGTGCACGCTTCAAAACCGGCGCCATGTCTTATGGTTCGATCAGTAAAGAGGCCCACGAAGCCTTAGCGATCGCGATGAATAAAATTGGCGGACGCAGCAACTCAGGAGAAGGCGGCGAAGAAGTATCGCGCTTTATTCCGGACGACAACGGCGATAGCCGCAGAAGCGCCATCAAGCAAGTCGCATCTGGCCGCTTCGGCGTCACGAGCCATTATTTGGTCAATGCTGACGAAATCCAGATCAAAGTCGCACAAGGGGCAAAACCTGGAGAAGGCGGTCATTTGCCAGGCAAGAAAGTATATCCGTGGATTGCGGAAGTGCGCGGTTCGACGACTGGCGTCGAATTGATTTCACCGCCTCCTCATCACGATATCTATTCGATCGAAGATTTAGCGGAATTGATTTTCAACTTGAAAAACGCCAACCCGCGTGCACGCATCAGCGTTAAGTTGGTATCCGCAGTCGGTGTCGGCACAATCGCAGCTGGCGTTGCCAAAGGCCGTGCAGATCTCGTGTTGATCAGCGGTTATGACGGCGGCACGGGCGCTGCGCCGAAAACGAGCTTGAAGCATACCGGCTTGCCATGGGAGATCGGCCTTGCGGAAACGCATCAGACGCTTCTGTTGAATGGCCTGCGCGACCGCATCGTCGTCGAAACAGACGGCAAAATGATGACTGGCCGCGACGTTGTCACTGCGGCGCTCTTGGGTGCCGAAGAGTATGGCTTCTCGACAGCACCCCTCGTCGTACTCGGATGTGTCATGATGCGCGTCTGCCATTTGGATACATGCCCAGTCGGGATTGCGACGCAAAACCCGGAACTGCGTAAAAAATACACGGGCGAAGCAGATCACGTGGCGAACTTCATGCGCTTTATCGCCATGGAAGCGCGCGAATTGATGGCGGAACTTGGATTCCGCACAATCAACGAAATGATCGGCCGCACCGATGTGCTGGAAACGAATAAAGCGATCAAGCATTGGAAAGCGGAAGGGCTGGATTTGACGCAGCTTCTCTATCAGCCGGACCTGCCGGAAAAAGTCGGCCGCTATGCAACGATCAAGCAAGACCACGGTTTGAAGCATACGCTCGATGTGCAGGAACTCTTGCCTCGCTGCCGCAATGCGATTGAAACAGGAGAGCCAGTCGAAGTATCGACCGCAATCCGCAATATCCACCGTGCGACCGGGACGATCATCGGCAGCGCCATCTCCCGCAAATACGGTGCAGAGGGCTTGCCGGAAGATACCATTACGTTGAATTTCCAAGGCTCAGCCGGGCAAAGCTTCGGCGCGTTCATTCCGAAAGGCATGACGCTCAATTTGATCGGAGACTCCAATGACTTTGTCGGAAAAGGCTTATCCGGAGGTAAGATTGTCGTCAAGCCGGCAGTGGATTCGACATTCCTTCCCGAGAAGAACATCATCATCGGCAACGTGTCGTTTTATGGTGCTTCGGCTGGAGAAGCGTATATCCACGGTATGGCGGGCGAACGTTTCGCCGTCCGCAACTCCGGCGCGAAGATCGTCGTCGAAGGCGTCGGCGACCACGGCTGTGAATACATGACCGGCGGGCGCGTCGTCATTCTTGGAGATACCGGCAAAAACTTCGCAGCCGGCATGTCAGGCGGTGTCGCTTATGTGCTGGATGAAGATGAAACATTCAGCGCGCGCTGCAACCCTGAAATGGTGCATATGCAGCCGCTCGCAGATCCTTCGGAAATTGCGGAACTGAAAGAGATGGTCGAAAACCATGTCCGCTATACAGGAAGCCTGAACGGCAAACGCGTGTTGGATCATTGGGAGATTCTGTCTGCCAAATTCGTCCGCGTCATTCCGAAAGCCTATTTGAAGATCAACGAACGCATCAGCAAGCTGCAAGATAGCGGCATGGAGAAATTCGATGCCGAAATGGCCGCATTCGAAGAAAGTAAAATGGCTTCGGCCGGCAAGTAACAGCGCCGGCAATAGCTGCCTTTCATAGAGAAAAGCTTGGAAAATATGCGAACTGGAGGGAAACGATGGGGAAGATAACCGGATTTATGGAATATGACCGTCAGACTGTAAAAGAACGCGACCCGGCACAGCGGACGAAAGACTGGAAAGATTATACGATTCCGCTATCTGAACAGGAAGTACAAAAGCAAGGGGCGCGCTGCATGGATTGCGGCGTCCCGACCTGCCAGACCGGCATGGATCTCGACAATGGCACGACCGGCTGCCCGGTCAATCACTTGATTCCGGAGTGGAATGATCTTGTCTATCGCGGCCAATGGAAAGAAGCGCTTCACCGTGAACATTTGAAGAATAATTTCCCGGAATTCACCGGTGTTGCTTGCCCAGCTCCATGTGAAGGGGCTTGTGTTCTGGGGATCAACGAACCGCCTGTCGCCATCCGCACGGTCGAACGCTCGATCATTGAACGCGGATTTGCGGAAGGATGGGTCGTTCCGGAACCACCGAAACACCGCACCGGCAAAAAAGTGGCTGTGGTTGGTTCGGGTCCTGCCGGGCTTGCATCTGCAGCCCAATTGAACAAAGCGGGCCATACCGTAACGGTGTTCGAAAAAAGCGACCGTATCGGCGGCTTGTTGACTTACGGGATCCCTGAAATGAAATTGCCGTATGACATGGTCATGCGCCGCGTTAAAATCCTTGAGCAGGAAGGCATCACGTTCGTGACGAATGTTGAAGTCGGCAAAAACTATCCTGCAACGAAATTGCGTGATGATTTCGATTCGGTCATCATGGCGACCGGCGCGACTGTGCACCGCAACATCGATGTCGAAGGGCGTGACTTAGAAGGCGTGCATTTCGCAATGGACTTCCTGCATTCCAGCACGAAAAGCTTGCTCGATTCCAATTTGGAAGACGGCAATTATATTTCGGCAAAAGGAAAAAACGTCATCGTTATCGGCGGTGGCGACACGGGGACAGACTGTCTCGCAACTTCCGTACGCCACGGCTGCGAGAGCCTTGTGCAATTCGATGTCTACGATCAAAAAGGCGCGCTCCGTGACGAAAAAGGCAATCCATGGCCGCAGTATCCAAAAATCCACCGCGTAGAATACGGCCATAAAGAAGCAGCCGCAACGTTCGGTGACGACCCGCGTGCTTACGCGGTCATGACGAAGAAATTTGTCGGCGATGAAAACGGACATGTAAAAGAAGTCCATACCGTCAATGTAAAGCTGAAAATCGATGAGCAGGGCAACCGTATCCGCGAAGAAATTCCCGGTACGGAAAAAGTATGGAAAGCGGACCTGGTCCTGATCGCTATCGGTTTCAGCGGACCTGAACAGCTGCTGATCGACCAATTGAATGTGGAAACGCACGCCAATTCACGCGTAAAAGCTGAATACGGCGATTACCGCACGAATGTCGAAGGCATCTTTGCGGCTGGCGATATGCGCAGAGGCCAGAGCTTGATCGTCTGGGCGATCAACGAAGGCCGTGAAGCGGCCCGGGAATGCGACCGGTATTTGATGGGCAGTACGGTATTGCCTTAATAAGTGTGACTGAACGAAAAAAGCCTGCAATTTTTCATTGCAGGCTTTTTCTTTTTTGGGATTATAAATCAGGATAAAAGGGAAAGGTTAATAAATTGATTATTTTAATAACTTTAAATAATTAAATAATTTCTTTATTGTAAATTTTTGCAGGAGTTATTGTGCAAAAGTCCTAGTGCGTATATACTGAAGAATGTAGGACTATCGGTCGCTTATGCCACCAGTCACAACAGCAAAAAAATGATAAGCGATCGCCATTTCTTCAAAAAAACTAAATCAACTCAGGAGGAATACGCATGTTCAAGAAAAGTATCGCAGCCGTCATCTTCTCGTTCATAATGATCTTATCAATGGGGACAGGGGCGTTTGCATCGGACATTCCAGTTGTAGACGATGTGCCATTCCATAACTTTGAAGACTCTATGACAGTAGAAGAAAAAGAAGCTATTGCCGATGTCAACAAGGTGAACGCGAAGATCGAAGCGGAAATCGCTAAAAACCAAGAAAAAGCTGACAAGCTATACGCTCAATACACAGAAAAGTTAGCGGAAGAAACAGATGTTAACAAACAGGAAAAGTTAACGGCGAAGTACGAAGAACAAATCACAAAGCTGATCACTAAACTTCAAGAGAAAGCTGAGAACATGACAGTTGAAGGGATGGATAGAGCAACTGCTGCAGGACTTACTGTAGACATGGTTTATGTAGACATCCAGTTCGGCGACAGAACCGCTTTGATTGACCCGATTGTAGTAGTTTCTTGGTGAGTATATTGTAGATATCAGTTAAAAAGAGTAGTATGAGAGTAGAGGAAACTTTGCTCTCATTTTTTTTATATAAGGGAAGTGAATTTGTGAGAGGCTTGGATATATTAAAGGGGAACTATCTGGAAAAAATTGAAAATGATACAACCACTCTGTCTTTATTGGGAAGAGGGGGAGGTCTGGAACTTCTAAAACAAACAATTCTTAAAGATAATAGCTTTATCCTTTTTCCAAGTGAAGTTGCCGATGCTCATGAATTTTATTATATATTAGAAGGAGAAATTCAGGCGGAAGTGGAAGGGAACATCATTACATTAAGTAAGGATGGTTTCTTTTCATGTAACGAATTGGAAGTACCTGTTTCTTTTAGGGTTATCGATACAGTGACACTTTTTTCCGTATCAACTGCTCCTGTATTTCATTATTTAAGTAAAATCATCGAAGAATTAAGAAAAATTGGCGAACGAGTTGAGCAAAAGGACCGTTATACTTTTAACCATAGCGCCCGAGTAGCTAATTATGCTGTTAAGACTGCTGCAAAGTTGAAATTAACGCGAGAGCATATGGAGTCTTTATTCCTGGCATCCATCCTCCACGATATCGGCAAAATCAATATTCCTGAAGAAGTGTTGAAAAAGCCCTCCAAACTGACTGACGAAGAATTCGACCTGGTGAAAAAACATCCGGGAGACGGTGCTGATATGATTCGGGATACCCCTTATAAAGATATCGCTGACATCGTCGAGCAGCACCACGAGCGGGTGAACGGGCGTGGTTACCCGTTCGGTTTGAAAGGTGACGAGATTTTAATCGAGGCGAAAATCATCGGCGTATGCGATACTTTCGATGCGATGACGGAAGACCGTGCTTACCGTTCTGCGTTCACCGCCAAGTATGCGATGAACGAGCTCGAGCAGCTGATCGGCATCCAATATGATGAAGAAGTCGTCAAAGCATTCAAGGAAGTATTGTTAGAAGAAGGCAAATTAATAGATACACCGTAAAGGGCGCTCTTCCATAAGAGTGTCCTTTTTCATTTGGGAAGCGATGTTTAAAAATAGGCAATTCCGTCTATACTTACTACACTAAGCTTTATTAAATGGAGAAGGAGGTCATAAAATGGCAAGAAGATCAGGTGGATTTTTCAGCAAGCTCGTATTGCTCGGGGTAGGTGCAGCAATCGGGGCAGCGATGACACAGAAAAAGTCAGAAACCGGCAGCACGCAAAATACAGGCAGCTCTTCGACAAGTACAGCTGACATGAAAGAAAATATCAAAAAGAATTTGGACCGCTTCAACGAGCAATCGGGAGGCATGGTCGACAAAGTGAAGCCTCATATCAACAAAGCGGTCGAAACGGTCAAAACGACGATCGAAAAGCAGCAGCAAATGATGGATAAGGAAAAAGACGCGCTCGATAAAGCGAACAAGACCGTCCAGGACGATGTCGGCGAGACAAAAGGCTCGGATTCTTCAACGGACCAATCGACATCTTCGGCGAATAAAGATTCGTTCTCGTCTGCTGGTTCCTCTACGGTAGCCGATAAACCGAGCGGCGGCGCATTCGGCGGCAGTACTCCCTATGCTGAATCGCTGAAAAAGCATCCAGAAACCGATTCATCTTCCAGCAATTCTTCAAATGATGGCACAACGAAAAAATAACTTCGGTTATAATAGAACAAAGAACAGCTATGCCGAGCATGGGCATGGCTTTTTCTTTCCCTCCAGTAGACAGAAAATTCATATCTTTTAAAAATCAGCGGCAGTTACTGGCGGTATTCTGACAGAGGGGGTTCGGCCACGTGTTTAACAACTATGAAACCAGTCCATTTTTTGATGAAATGTTTACGCCCGATGGAAAACCGAAAGCCCATTACGAAACCTTCCATGAAGTGATCAAGCGATTTTCAGAAGATGAACTAAGGGAAAAGCATGAAACGGCGCAGTTGTCGTTTCTCCGACAAGGCATCACTTTCACTGTCTACCATAATAATGTAGGGACGGAGCGGACGATGCCGTTCGACTTTGTGCCGATCATCATCCCGCCGGAAGAGTGGGAAGTAGTCGAAAAAGGAATGACGCAGCGTGCAGAAGCGCTGAACCGTTTTTTGGATGATGTCTATCATGACCAGCAAATTATCGAAGCGGGAATCGTGCCGCGGCATCTAGTTGAAGACAATCCCTATTATTATGAAAAGCAGATGAAAGGTGTCGACATCCCGCTTAGCAATCATATTTTCCTGGCGGGGATCGACTTAATTCGCGACGAAAACGGCAAATACCATGTGCTTGAAGACAATTTGCGCAACCCGTCTGGATTGTCATATGTGTACCAGAATCGTTACGTCATGCGGCAAGTATATCCTGAGTTTTTCGTCAACCATTCGGTGAGGACGCTGGAGCATCAAATGAGCTTCCTGCACGATTCGATCTTGGACCATGCTCCAAAAGGGAGAAAAGACAAACCGTTTGCGGTGCTATTGACTCCCGGCATGTACAACTCAGCTTATTACGATCATGTCTTCCTGGCCCAGCAGATGGGCATGGATTTAGTCGAAGGGCGCGATCTGGTCGTCCGCAATAACATCGTCTACATGAAATCGATCCGAGGGCTGAAGCGCGTCGATATCATCTACCGCCGCATCGACGACGATTTTTTGGATCCGGAAGCATTCCGTTCAGATTCCGCGCTCGGGGTACGGGGCGTGATGGAAGCTTACCAAAAAGGCAATGTCGCGATTTTGAATGCGGTCGGCAACGGTGTCGCGGATGACAAGGCCATCTATGCGTATGTGCCGGAGATGATCCGCTATTATTTGGAAGAAGAACCGATCATCGACAATGTGAAAACTTATTTGCTTGATAAGCCCGAAGATCGGGAATGGGTACTCGAGCATCTTGAAGAGCTCGTCGTCAAAAACGTAGGGGCATCCGGCGGATACGATATGCTCGTCGGCCCGCATGCCTCGAAGGAGCTGATCGAAGAGTTCAGGGAAAAAATTATCGAAACGCCTCATCAGTATATAGCGCAGCCGACGATCAAGCTGTCACGCGCACCTGCTTATCAAGGAGACAAGTTCTACCCTTGCCACGTGGATCTGAGGGTATTTGTCATGAGAGGCGAAACGACCCACGTCCTGCCTGGTGGATTATCCCGTGTCGCGCTGAAAGAAGGATCGCTTGTTGTCAACTCTTCACAAGGCGGCGGCGGAAAAGACACGTGGGTGTTCAAAAAGAAAGAAGAAGGGGAGGATGCGTAAATGTTAAGCCGTGTTGCAAATTCATTGTATTGGATGTCCCGGAATGTCGAGCGGGCGGAGAACAATGCGCGCATCCTCGATGTGCAATTGCTGCAGATGATCGAAGCGGCCGATGAAGAGCTGGTGCGCGATTCGGATTGGCGGCTGATTTTTGAGATCTGTGATTCGACTGAAACGATGCGCCGTATTAAAGCCAACCCGACTTATGAAGAATCGGAGCTTGTGCAATATTTAGCGATGGCGCAGGAAAATTCCAATTCAGTCGCCAGCTGCGCGATGGTGGTCCGTGAAAATGCCCGCATCAGCCGCGACCATATCCCCGATGATTATTGGGAGACTTGGAACCGTTCGTATTTGGCGCTTGCGGACATGGATTTGAAGAACAGTTCCGTCCGTGACATGAGGTCGTTCCTGGAAAACATCAAAACGACTTCGCTTATTTCCCAGGGAATTGTCGAGTCTTCAATGTCCCGTGGTGTAGCGTATCAAATGATTAAAATCGCCAAATGGCTTGAACGCGCGGAAAAGACGGCACGCATCTTGAATGTCGTCTGCGAGAGGACGCGTGAACGTGTCAGGAAAGAAAAGACCGATGATTATTATTTCTGGTTGGCTGCGCTCAGGATGACGAACGGCTATAACGCGTTCTTGAAGAGCAATCCACCGCGCATGGAGCCAAGGAAAGTACTGGGCTTTTTGATCTCGGACAAAACTTTCCCGAGATCGATCCGCTATTGCCTCGACCATGTGCGGGCTGCAGTTGAAGAACTTGAAGAAGGCAAAGTATCCCATTATTCATGGGAGTTGTACGCAAAACTCGATGAAGTCCGGACTTCCTTCAGCGAGACGGATATTGAATCTCTTGATTCGGATGAATTGATGCATTTCCTGAACCGTTTCCAGGATGGCTGCAACGAAATCAGCCGGATTTTTTCCAGCACTTATTATTTGACCGATCCCGAAGCGGAAACGGCTATGGCGTTCCAATCCCAAGGGATGGATATGAAAGGAATAACTTCTATGAAATACAAAATTGAGCATACTAATCTTTTCGATTATGAAACAATTGTCGACCAAAGTATGAACACCATCCGCCTGAAACCAAGAACGGATGAATGCCAGCGCCTCCTGTCCTACCGTGCGGATATTACGCCGGCTACCTTGACGAAAGAACATGTCGACATTTTCGGCAATAACGTCGAGACGTTTTTCATTGCCGAACATCATCAACACCTGGAAGTGAAATCGACGTCCATCGTCAGCATCCAGAAGAGCCCGTTCATCCACCGCATCGATTATTCGCCGGAAATGAACGTCATTTTCCACTCCCAATTGTTTAAGGAGCATTATATGGCGTACTTGAGCAATACGGCTTATACGTACATCACCCCGGAACAGATGGAGTTGGTCGATCGCGAGCTCGGGGCGATGACCAACCCTGTGCAATACGCAATCGATGTCACCGAATACGTATTTGACCATTTCACATACGACGGGGAGTCAACGACCGTAACGACCAAAGCAAGCGAATCATTCGGCTTGAAAAAAGGCGTCTGCCAGGACATCACGCACGTTATGCTTGGCATCTTGCGCAGCAAGCATATCCCGGCGCGTTACGTCAGCGGTTATTTATACGTCGGTGAAGATTCAGCGCTTGTCGGCGATGCGGCAAGCCATGCGTGGGTGGAATTCATGGTGCCTGGCATTGGCTGGGTCGGGCTCGATCCGACCAATAATGTCGAAGCGCTGGAAAACCATATCCGTGTCGGCGTCGGCCGAGATTACAACGATGTCAGTCCGGTTCAAGGCGTCTACAGAGGCGGCAGCCAGTCGCTCGATGTGAAAGTTTCCGTCAGCCTGCTCGACCAATAATGCCAATAATCGCTTAACTGCAAAACTTCCCGATCCGTGCCATAATGAAGAGATAAGACAGATGAACGGAGAAGGAGAACTTATGAACACGAACCAATTTAAAGATTACGGCATCAGCGAGCCGATCGTAAAAGCGCTGGAAGGCCTTGGCTACCAAGAAGCGACCGAAGTACAGCAGCAAGTCATCCCGGCCGCTCTTGAAAAACATGACCTGACCGTCAAATCACAAACAGGCAGCGGCAAGACAGCCGCATTCGGCATTCCGCTGTGCGAACTGGTCGATTGGGAAGAAAACAAGCCCCAGGCGCTGGTCTTGACCCCGACACGTGAACTTGCCGACCAAGTGAAAGAAGACATCGCCCATATTGGCCGCTTCAAACGCATCAAAGCTGCAGCAATCTACGGCAAGCACCCGTTTGCCTATCAGAAGGAAGAATTGAAGCAAAAATGCCATATCGTCGTGGGAACACCGGGCCGCGTGCTCGACCATATCGAAAAAGGCACGTTGAAGCTCGAGAAAATCGAGTATTTGGTGCTCGATGAGGCAGACGAAATGCTCAATATGGGCTTTATCGAACAAGTCGAATCGATCATCAAACAGCTTCCGAAAGAACGGACGACGATGCTGTTCTCAGCAACATTCCCAGGACACCTGGAAAAGCTGCAGCGTGATTTCATGCGCTCTCCGCGCTATATCGGAATCCAGGCCGCTGATACCTTGGAAGAGCGTATCGAGCATTCACTCGTCATCGTGAAAGAACAGGATAAATTCCAGTTGCTGCGCGACGTGACCGTGGTCGAGAATCCGGACAGCTGCATCATTTTCTGCCGCACGAAAGACCAGGTCGATGCAGTGTCGGAAGGGCTTGAACGGTTGTTCTATACAAGCGACCAATTGCACGGTGGCATGACCCAGGAAGACCGTTTTGGCGTCATGGATGATTTCCGCCGTGGCGAATTCCGTTATTTGGTCGCAACCGATGTCGCGGCGCGCGGCATCGATATCGACGGCATTACCCATGTCATCAATTATGACTTCCCGCTCGAGAAGGAAAGCTACGTCCACCGCGCAGGTCGCACGGGGCGTGCTGGCAAGAGCGGCAAAGCGATTTCATTCGTCACGCCGTTCGAAGACAGATTCCTGAAAGAAACGGAAGACTATTTAGGGTTTGAGATCCCGCGTGTCGAACGGCCGTCGAGAGAGCAGGTCGCCTTGGCGAAACCGGCATTTGAAGACAAAATCGAGAGCCGCCAGAAGCCGAAGAAACATAAAGCTGCGGCACTCAACCAAGACATCATGAAGCTGTATTTCAACGGAGGCAAAAAGAAAAAGCTGCGCGCTGTCGATTTTGTCGGGACGCTGACGAGCATACCGGGCGTCACGGCGGAAGATATCGGCATCATCAAAATCCAGGACACTGTCACGTACATCGACATTTTGAATGGCAAGGGGCTGCATGTCTTGAAGGCGATGAAAGACAAAACCGTCAAAGGAAAAACCTTGAAAGTCCATAAAGCGAAAAAATAATCTTAGGCCTTTTCCGAGCTTTGAAAGCTTTGGAAAGGGCCTTTTTTCTATTGTTGAATATAGAATTTTAATGGAGCGGGTTCTTTTGTCACGAAAAAAAGCGCAATTGTAATCAAATATGCCTAATGCTGTCACATGATTGTAACCTTCCCGTGCTATTTTAATTTTACTGAAAAGCTTTCAACCGATTTACGCAAGGCACAATCATCCGATACGCAAAGGGGATAGGAACTTGAAAAAATTATTGGCGGCTTTAACAATGGCAATGCTTTTATTGCTCGGCACTTCACTCACGACTTCTGCAGCATCGAATGTTTACACAGTCAAAAGCGGCGACACGCTTTATAAAATTTCCCAACAGACAAAAGTATCTGTAACTAACTTGAAATCATATAACGGTTTGAAATCGAATTTAATCTACCCGAAACAAAAATTGAAGTTGAAAAAAACAACAGCGCAAACTATCTCCAAACCATCGACATCATCTTCAAGCAAAGATAAAGTGGCGAAGGAATTCACTGTTTCATCAACAGCCTACACGGCGTATTGCAGAGGATGTTCTGGAATCACGAGAACAGGCATTAACCTGAAAAAGAACCCAGGGCTTAAAGTCATCGCGGTCGATCCGAAAGTCATCCCGCTCGGTTCTAAAGTATGGGTGGAAGGCTACGGCACCGCAATCGCTGGAGATACTGGCGGCGCAATCAAAGGCAAGAAAATCGACGTCTTCATCCCGACTCAAAGCCAAGCGCTTAAATGGGGACGCAAAAACGTAAAAGTTAAAATCCTAAAATAAGCAAAACCCGGCTGATCCTAGACTGACATAGCGATTTGAGACAACCATAAAACACCTTTATTAGGCTGCTTGCGCCCCGAACTCTCGGGGCGACAAGTAGCCTAATTTTGTTAGAATCCGATCTTCGTTATAATGCTGGATGTAGTTGTTCACTTTTTCAATCACGTGAAGATTCGGAAGGGAATTGAATTTAACAAATTGAAACTCCTCTGACTTGATACTTGAGTGGAACGATTCAATGACGGCATTATCCCAACAGTTTCCACGCCTCGACATACTACTTACTAAGTGCTTCTGTTGAAGCACCTGTTGATAGGCGTGAGAGGTGTAGACGCTCCCTTGGTCCGAATGGACAATGACCCCTTCTGGATAGCCTCGCTTTTCTAGAGCCGCATATAAGGTATCGACGACAAGTGAGGTCTGTTGGTGCGAATAGAGCCGGTACGCCACAATTTCGTTGTTAAACAAATCCATGATGGCGGAAAGATACAAGGTCGAACTGCCGTACTGAATGTAGGTGATGTCCGTGACCCATTTTTGATTCGGGGCCGAAGCAGTGAAATTCCGTGCCAAAAGGTTGGGAGCGATAACAACCGATTCTCCTTGCGACTTCCACTTTCGCTTCTTCTTGATGCGACATTGCAAATTGTGTTTTTGCATTAAGCGTTGAATGGTATTGCGATGCCGGACTGTCTGATATTTTGATTTGAGCAACTTCTTAATTTTACGGTGGCCATAGCGATACCGGGTCTGCTTGCACAATGCAATCAGATCCCTTTCGACTTGGGTTAGTTCATAGGAGATGCCTTCGGCCATCCACCGATAATAAGTTGAACGTGCTACCCCCAATGCGGTAAGAATCGCCGTGACCGTATATTTCCGGCGATACTGATCCACCAACTGGAGAATTACTTGTTTTCCAACTCCTTTGCGATCTCCAAATACTTTTTTAAGATGTCATTCTCCATCCGCAGATGGGCATTTTGACGATCTTTCTTTTCCAACTCACTGGCGAATTCCGGCCCATGACCGAACGAATATTGCTTGCCAATCGGTTGGTCGAATCGATGGATCTCATTGTTTCGATACCATTTCATCCACGTCTTGATCTGGGAGACATTCTTGATCCCGTATTTCTCCATGATTTCTTGATTCGTGAATTGGCCACTCATTTTGTCTTTTACGACCGCCCATTTGACGTCGCTTGAATACACGTTTTTGCCCATGCAAAAACACCTCCGATTTCAGTACTTGTGGTAAGTGTACCATCTCGAAGGTGTTTTATAGTGTCTCAATTTACTGTGTTAGTCTATCCATCAGCCGGGTTTTTTTATGGCGTTTTTCACGAGAGAAGTATATAAGGCGGGAGAGTCTCTGATATTTCAAGGCATTCATCATTCAACTAGCTTTTGCTTCAAGTACTTCATTACAACACACCATTCTTCAAGAAGCGATTCCCCCACTAGCCGGCAACTCCGCAAAAAAGCAGATCTGTTTAAACAAACTCGAATCAATGAAATCACTAAGCTGCCCAGCGCCCAGGTTGAGCCGATGCCGTAAGACAAACGCTCTTTTTGGCTTACGGCAAGAGGCCAACCCAAAGCAGGGCGGCGAATAGTCACAAGAAGATTCATTCCAAACACCAAAGCGATTCGGCAATCAAACCCGCGCTATCTTCACATATTCAAAGGGAAGCGATTCCCCCGCTAGCCGGCAACTAACTATAGAAGCAGATCTGATTAAACACACCAGACTCAATGAAATCACTAAGCCGCCCAGCGCCAAGGGTGAGCCGACGCCGTAAGACAGGCGCTCTTCCTGGCTAATGGCTAAAGGCCAACCCAAAGCAGGGCGGCGGATAGCCACAAGAAGCTTTATTCCAAACCCTGAAACATTTCGACCAGCAAGCCCTTACTCTCTCCACAAATGCCAGACCCAAGAAGCGATTCCCCCGCTAGCCGGCAACTAACTATAGAAGCAGATCTGATTAAACACACCAGACTCAATGAAATCACTAAGCCGCCCAGCGCCAAGGGTGAGCCGACGCCGTAAGACAGGCGCTCTTCCTGGCTTATGGCTAAAGGCCAACCCAAAGCAGGGCGGCGGATAGCCAAACAAAGCTTCATTCCAAACACTGAAACATTTCGACCAGTAAACCCTCGCTATCCTTTTCGCTATGCAGTTCTGAAAGCGATTTCCTCGAAAGCACGACTTTGATTCGCCATAAATATTGAATAAAAAAACAAGCACCATAAAGAGGTTAAATAATTAGTCTTTTAGGGAAGAGATGTATATACTGTTTGTATAGATATTGTATAACTTTTAAGAGGCGAAACGGGGGCTTACGCAATGGCAAAACGAATGATTATTATAGGAGCGGGGCCAGGAGGCTTGGCAGCAGGAATGCTGTTAGCGAGCAAAGGGTATCAAGTCGACATTTACGAAAAAAATGACCGCATCGGCGGGCGCAATGCTGCATTGACATTAGGTGATTTCACATTTGACACAGGACCGACGTTTTTGAGCATGCTTCATCTGGTGGAGGAATTATTCGAAACGACTGGGCGCAATGTCCACGATTATATGGAAGCGGTCGAACTGGACCCGATGTACGAACTGCGCTTCGAAGACCAGAACTTGGTGATGACGCGTGACCCTGAAGCAATGCGCAAACAAATCGATGAAAACTTCAAAGGTGACGGAGAAGGTTACGCGCGTTTCATGAAAGACACGGGCAAGAAGCTCGAAGCGATGTCTCCGCTTTTGCAGACGAAAATGGACCGCATGACAGACCTCATGCAGCCGAAAGTGATCAAAGCGATTCCTGAACTTGAAGCAGGCAAGACGCTTTACGATGTATTGTCCCGCTATTTCAAAGACGAGCGCTTGAAGATGGCGTTTGCGTTCCAGTCGAAATACCTCGGCATGTCGCCTTGGGAATGCCCGGGCGCGTTCACGATCCTGTCCTATATGGAGCACGCGTATGGCATCTACCATCCGATCGGCGGCGTCAACCAATTGTCTGCAGCGATGGCGAAGGCAGTTAAAGAAATGGGCGGCCGCATCCATCTCAATAAGGGTGTCCAGAAATTATGGATAGAAGGGCGTACAGTGAAAGGCGTCGACTTGTATGATGGCAGCCGCGAAGCAGCGGATGAAGTAATCATCAATGGCGACTTTGCCCACGTAATGACCCATCTGGTGGAGCCGGGCATCCTGAAGAAATATACTGCCAAAAAGCTCGACAAGAAAAAATATTCATGTTCTACCTTCATGCTGTATTTAGGGCTCGACAAGAAATACGATTTGTCTCATCACACAATCGTTTTTTCAAAAGACTACAAGCGGAACGTCGAAGAAATGACCAAGTCGCGCATCTTGTCGGCAGATCCTTCGATTTACGTCCAAAACGCCAGCGTGACGGATCCAACTTTGGCTCCGGAAGGCAAATCGGCGCTGTATATCTTGGCGCCGGTGCCGAATAATTTCAGCGATATCGGCTGGGAAAACGAACAGGAAGCTTTTCGTGAGCTGGTATTGGATATTATCGAAGAAAAAACCGACTTCAAGAACCTGCGCGACCATATCGAAGTCGAGAAGATGCTGACGCCATTCGGCTGGGAATCGGATTACTCCGTATACCGCGGCGCCACATTCAATTTAGGGCATCAATTATCGCAAATGATGGTGTTCCGTCCGCACAATAAATTCGAAGAGCTCGACAATTGCTGGCTGGTCGGGGGCGGAACGCATCCCGGCAGCGGCTTGCCGACAATCCTGGAATCTGCCCGTATCACCACGAACGGCATCTTGAAAGAAGACGGCAAATCCGGAATTCCGATTGGCCCGCTTCCGAAAGTGGAGGGATATGTATGAAAATAGCCATGATCGGAGGCGGTGTCGGGGGCTTGATGGGCGCGCTGTATTTAACAAAGCTCGGCTATGATGTCACTATTTACGAAAAAGAACACAAGCTCGGCGGCAGAATGGCGTTTGTGGAACGGGACGGCTTCCGAATCGATGAAGGTCCGACCATCGTCTTGCTGCCGGAAATGTTCCGCGATTTGTTCGCGCAAGCAGGAATCGATCCCGAAAGCATCGAATTATTACTATGCGACCCACTTTATACAATCCGTTTCACAGACGGGAAAGTATATACAAAATACCCCGGGCGCGAACGGCAATTGCAGGAAGTCGAAGAGCAGTTTCCGAAAGATAAAGCTGGATTTATCCGCTTTATGGATGAAGGGCAGAAGCGCTTTGACATCGGCAAGCCCGCTTTTCTCGAACATGACTTTGTCCGCAAAGCGGATTTTTGGACATTCCGCAATATCCGCAATTTGATGAAGCTGAAACCACAACAATCTGTCCATCGGCTAATGGAAAATTATTTCAAGGATGAACGATTGCAACTGGCGTATTCCCTTCAGGCGCTGTATATCGGTGGGGATCCTTACCGTGCGCCGGCCATGTATTCACTCGTACCGTTCAGTGAGCATGAGCACGGGGTTTACTATGTGAAAGGCGGCTATGCGAGCATCATCCCTGTCATGGAGCGGGAGTTGCGCAGCCGTGGCACTGAGATCCGGCTGGACACGGCTGTCAAACGAGTGGTGAAGAAAGATGGCCGTGCGACAGCGGTTGAAACTGAAACGGGCGTCGAGCCTTATGATGCGATTGTCTATAACGGGGATTTCCCCGGAATCAACCAATTAGCGCCGATGAAAAAACAGAAAGAATACACGCCTTCATCTGGCTGTGTGCTGTTGTATTTTGGATTGGACAAAGTGTATGAAGATGTAAATGTCCACCAATTCTTTATCGGTGATGATTATAAAGAACATATGGAAGATGTCTTTGTCAGAGGACAGAAAACGGAAAATCCCGCATTCTATACTTTCCATCCTTCTGTTATTGACGATTCTTTGGCTCCTGAAGGCAAATCGGTGCTGTATGTATTGGTGCCGGTTCCTTCAGGCACAGAAATTGATTGGCAGCAGGACGAAGAGTGGATCGGGCGTATTTTGGACCGCATGGAGACATTATCGTTTCCGGATCTCCGGAAGTCGATCGAATGGATGGACGTGCGCACGCCAAAAGAGGCAGAAGCGTTTGGCTTGTTCAAGGGAGGCAGCTTCGGGATCGGGCCGACCTTGCGGCAATCCGGCGTCTTCCGCCCGCAAGTCAAACCGGATGACACGGATAATTTGTATGCAGTAGGGGCTTCTGTCCATCCGGGCGGCGGCATACCGATTGTTATGCAAGGAGCGAAATTGCTGGCCGACAGAATCCACAGCGATTTGAAAGAAAGGGGCGGTTCATGATGGAATTGAAGCAAGCCTATAGCTATTGCGAACGCATTATCGCCGACAATTCAAAGAGCTTTTACAAAGCATTTTCCCTATTGCCTAAAGAAAAGCGCAAAGCCGTATGGGCGGTCTATGCCTTCTGCCGGAAAGTCGACGATATCGTTGATGAAGGCAGCCATCCTGAGCCTGAACTGAGGGCATTCCGTAAAGAATTCGATGAGTTCCTCGCAGGTTCGATCAAATGGGATGATCCGATGTGGCTTGCGCTCGAAGATGTATTTGAAAGCTACGATATGGACGCCAGCGCCTTTTACGGATTGATTAAAGGGCAGGAAATGGATTTAACAATCAACCGCTACCGCACGCTGGATGAGCTTTTGGATTATAGTTACCACGTTGCGAGCACGGTGGGGCTGATGTTGTTACCGATTCTGGCGCCAGGGCGCACCGCTCTGTTAAAAGACGGCGCGATTTCGCTTGGCTACGCCATGCAAATCACCAATATCCTCCGCGATATCGGAGAAGACCTGTCGATGGACCGCATTTATTTGCCGCAGGACATCATGCGGAAATACGGTCTTGCCGAAGAAGCGCTAGGAAGCGGCACGGTGTCGGAATCGTTCATTCAGGTCTGGGAAGAACTTGCCAGCATAGCTGAATTCCATTATGATCGCGCATTTGAGACAATCAATGATTATCCATTATCCTCCCGTGTGCCGGTTAAAGGGGCAGCGCTTGTCTACAGGGAAATCCTGTCGACAATCCGCTCGAAAGAATATACAGTGTTTCACGAAAAGCATTACGTAACGGACGATTCCAAGCAGTCCATCCTGCAATGCTTATAATAACTAGGAAAAAGCTGTTTCCATCCGCCACAACTGACGGATGGAAACAGCTTTTTTGCATTCTACGATGAATAGCTTTCGATCAAGCGCCGCGCCACATTCAAGCCGCTCAATGTGACCATTGGGGAACCGCCGCCGGGGTGGACGCTTCCACCGACGAAGAACAATCCTTGAATGTCGCGGCTCGCATTCGACGGCCGTAAAAAAGCGTCTTTAGGGCGATTGGAAGACGGCCCGTATAAAGCTCCGCGGTGAGACCCGAATTTATCGCGAATGAATTCAGGAGTGAAGATCCGTTCTTCTTGCAGGTGGTTACGTATTTTTATTCCATAATATTCCAATAAATCATAAATTCGTTCTTTATATTGTTCCGGGTCAATTTGCAAATCGCCTTGCGCTGTCAGGGCAGGGGCGTTGACGAGAATGAACAAATTGTCCCCTAGCGGCGAAACGGACGGGTCCGAATGGGACGAGTTGCTGATGTAGATGGTCGGCTCGCCGCTATATTGTTTGTCTGCAAACAATTCACGGAACTCGCGGGGATAATCGGCCGAAAAGAAGACATTATGATGCTTCAGTTCGGGCAAGCGTACATCAAGCCCTGCCGTAATGACAAAAGCCGAGATTGACGGCTCGAATCGATCACGTTTCATATCCCGAAAAGACGGACGCTCTGCTTCATTCACCAACTCAGGAAATGCCGACAATAAATCTCCGTTCAAGATGACGGCATCGGCAGCAATCTGTTCGCCATCCGTAAGTTCTACGCCGCATGCTTCGCCTTGTTCTGTCAGGATGCGGGCGACAGCGGTTTCGGGATGCATTTCCACGCCGCATTCCGCTGCGACCGCTGCAAAGCCTTGCGCAATCGATACGTTTCCGCCTTTAGCGTAAAAGACGCCTTGCGACAGTTCGAGGTGAGCGATCATCGCGAACGTGGCAGGGGCTTTATAAGGCGATGATCCGATATAGGTAGCGTAGCGACCGACTGCCTGGCGCAAGCCTTCGTGCTTGAAGTAGCGGCTGAAAAAATGGTCCATCGATTCAAGCGGGCGCACCTTCAGCATGGCCACACCGAGTGACGGGGAAAGATAATCCCGGAACGATTGGAAGCTCAGCGGAAAGAAGTATTGCTCGGATGAACGATACAGGCGTGCGACTTCAGCCAAAAACGCATCGTATTTACCGGCTGCAACAGGATCCAGCGTTTCGAGCTGTCGGATCATTTCGCCGCGGTCTGCCGTAAAGTCGATGTGGCTGCCGTCTGTGAAATGGTTGCGCGTATGGACAGCGAGCTTTTCGAGTTGGAAATACTGTTCAGGGTCGCGCCCAGTCTGCTCAATGATCTCGCGGAAAATGTGCGGCATGGTGATTGTGTTGGGGCCGAAATCAAAACGATAGCTGCCAAGTTCGACAGGCATCAGCTTGCCACCGAAATGGCTGTTTTTCTCGAATAGGCTGACGCGCATGCCCGCGTTCGCGAGCGTGATGGCAGCAGACAAGCCGCCAAGCCCGCCGCCGACGATAGCGATATGTGGTCGGTTCATGAATAATGCCTGCCTTTCCATGTATAGGACTCATTTTTCAACGATTTTTTCATGGCCGTGAGCATGACCGCGAGCATGGCTGCCGCTTGAAGCGGAATGAGAAATGCCAAGTACCAGCGCTGGTTGGTCACCATGTCGATGTACCAGCGCTGCAAAACGGTCAGTGCGTATGGCAGGAGCCAGATCCAGTTGACCGTCACAAGGCCGGCTGTTGCGAGAAACAGCGGGAAGATGTAAAAGACGCTGTAGAACAAGGTCAGCAGGATGGCGATCAGCGGCGAACGCCCGATACCGGTGTAGCTGTTCTTTAAAAACCCTTCCCATACTTCGGCTGGCGTTTCGTACATCCGGCATTTAACCGAAGCGGTGATATTGGCGAGCAGCACTCTATGGCCTGCTTGCTTCAACGTGCGCGCGATATGTACATCCTCGACGAGTGAAGTGCGCACCGCTTCGTGCCCGCCAATCGACTCGTAGGCTTGTCGTTCAAAAGCCATCCACATGCCGTTTGCCGCGGTGGCTGCCGGGAATTTCGCGTAATTCGCCAGCGCCAATGGCAAGTGGAATAGAATGACGAAATGAAGCATCGGCACGAGTAATTTACTCAAGAACACCGGCACTTCAAAAGCAGGGAATCCGGACAACAGGGCAGCGTGCCGTTTTTCCATCAAGCCGAGTGTCTGCCGCACCGCCTGCTTGCGGAAGCGGACATCGGCATCGACGAAGAATAAGTAGTCGCCGGAAGCGTGTTTCTGCAGCTGATGGCAGGCGTGGACTTTGCCGATCCATTCGGCAGGCAGTTCGACGCCTTGCAGGACAGTGAAGCGCTTGTCGCCCGCGATTTCCCGGTCGAGTGCCGCTTGGGTGCCGTCTGTCGACTGGTCATTCAACAGGATGAATTCGGCCTTTTCCCAGTCGGTCTCTTTTAATGAACGGATAATCGTCGGCACGTTGCGTTCTTCGTTGCGCATCGGCACGAGAATGGACACGAGCGGCTCAGCTTTGACTAAAGGCTGTTTGGGCAACGCTGGGAGGAATAGGCGGTTGAAGACAATCCACAAGAAAAAGGCGATATGGATGACGATCAAAGCCGTGATCATGATGTACGCCTCCTTTTCAGCATCTCCTGGAATTTCTCGTAATTCTCTTCGAGCACTTCCTGTTTCAACTGGTCAAGCGCTGCGGTTTCCCGCTCCTGTAGCCATACGGTCCTGTCGTGCCTCGAGCCTGCGGGAATGTCATCAAGTGTCAGGCTGTCACCTTGGTCGATCCACACTTCAGGATGTTTTTCCCGGCGCATTGAATAATAAAAGCGTACCGGAACAAGCGGAATCTCGGGGCATTTCTCCATCAAGTAAAGGACGCCTGTATGAAATTCCAGCGGGCGTGTCTCCAAATGATATTCATCGCCTTGCGGAAACAGGATGACCGTTTTGCCTTGTTTCAATAAGTTCTCGGCATAGCGCAGCGAGGCCAAAATATCTTTCGGATTGCTGCGGTCGATTGAAAAGGCGCCGAGCCGGCGGAAAAAAGGAAATTCCTTCAGTCCGCGTTCGTGCATCATGATATGGACATCCAAGTTCCAGACGCGCCGGTTCAGGAAAAAGAACAACAGCCCGTCCCACCAGGAGCTGTGGTTTGAAATGATCAGTGCCGGCCCTTTAGGCGGGCGGATGCTGCGGCCGTAAAGATGTGAAAAAGACCGCTGGATCGACGGCATCAAATAGAGAGCGAATGCGCGTTCAAAGAGCGCTGATTTTTTGGCCTGTATCATTGCGGCCGCCTCTTCCATGCCAGGGCGACGATCGCTGCCGTCAGAACGGAAGTCAATGCAGCAGCCAGCCATAATCCGCCGATCAACCCGAGCAGCACGAACAAGGCGATCATCAGCACATACAACAGAGCCATGCGCTTTTCTGCCTGTCCCGCTGCTACTTCTAGCTTCTGACTTTTGAAGGCGGCATCGAGTATCAGGTGAAGGACGAATGCCACGATAAACCAGCCAGTGAAATTGGTCCACGGGATATCATAGTAGAAACCTGTGTCTTCCCATAGCCAATAGCCTTTCACTTTATAGGCGACCGGATCGATGATCAAGTCGATGATGACCGCCGCAATGCCTCCAGTGGCTGCGTAAAGGATGCCGCCGCCCGGCACGATCCAGCGTGCGATGACGTGGCTTGTCGCCATGACCATGAGCCAGGCGAACCCGATCGCGATCGGGACGCCGAAGACATTCGGGGCGAAGCGGTCGGTATAGTCATAAGACCCGAACAGAAAGCCGCTGTCAGCGCCAGCCCATTCGACGATGAACGTCGAGAAAAAAATGAGTACGCCGATCGATCCGCCGATTGCAGGGCCGAAGCGCCGCCATAAATAAAGGAAGCCGAGTGTTCCCGCAAGGATCAGGAAGAAGGCGTTGGCCCATTCTAGCCAGGGCGGCAATAAATCAAAACTCAGCAAGATAACGCCGCAGATATACCAAAAAATGAATAACTTGAAAATCCGATCTTCCCATTTCACGAGCAGCACCTCATCTAAATTAGTTATACAAATAGTGTACAACAATAGCTGGAAAAGGCGAAAGAAAAGGGCGGAGCGCTTAATGCATAGGATAGTGAAATTTTTTTGCTTTGTGTGTTTTTGCTGCAAAGACTGGTTTAACGGTATATTTATGAGGAAAATGTCATAAACGCTAGCAGAATTTTCAGTAAAATATTGCAGGGAATCCTGCAAAAGTATATACTATGTTACAAGCAACTACGCGTGTTCTTGCGATGGGGGAATGAATATGCAGGATTTACTGCGAAATGTGTCAGCTTCATATAAAGATTTCAGTTCTGGTCAAAAAAAGATAGCAGACCTCTTTTTCCGCGAACCGATATTCATTGCTTTTTCATCCGCATTGGAAGTAGGGAGGCGCGTACAGGTCAGTGAATCGACCGTCATCAGATGGACGCAGAAGCTCGGTTACAGGGGTTATACAGAGTTTCAGCATACGCTCCAGCGCAAACTGGCGGAAGAACGGCTGGACAATGCGCAGCAGGAACAGCCTGCTGCTGCGGACCAGTCGTTTCTTGAAAACTTGCTCGATGCAGACATCACCAGCATCCTGAAGCTCAAGCAAACGATCAATGAAGAAAATTTATTGCAAGTGGTCGACCGCATCAGCAAGTCTGAACAGCGCTACGTCACAGGCAATTTCTTCGATTTCGGCTTAGCCGAATGGTTCGGGGGCTGGCTTGGTAGTGCGCTTGGAAATTCAGCGATGATGCAGCCTGGCACTGCCGCTTATTATGGGCAGATGGCAGAGCTTGGACCGCACGATACGATTATCGCGTTCGCGTTCCCGCGCTATACGCGCACCTTGATGGATACTTTGGAGCAAGCGAAGCGCAAAGGAGCGGAAGTGATCGTCTTGACCGACAGGGAAGACTCACCAGCCGCAAAAAGTGCCGATATCGTGCTCACGGTTTCTGTCAATGCGAACTTGAATATCGATTCCTATACGGCGGTCCATGCGTTATTGACTTCTGTGATGCGCTTTGTCTATGTCAAAGAACATGCAAAAGTGAAAGAAAAACTCGCACAGCTCGAAGCGGCTTACAGTGACCAGGACATCTTCATATGACATAACCCATTGCAGGCACGTCCCGAATCGCTTCGGCGTTTTGGTCAAACATACACGAAAAGGGGAGAGCAAGATGAATAAAAAATTTACAACGGCAGGCGTAATTTTAACAGCAGGCATGCTTTTGGCAGCCTGTGGATCGGATGACTCAACCACCGGCTCGGAAGGATCAAGCGAAGGAGCGGCAGGCAGTGATTTGAACCTTCTTGAAGAAGGGCAATTTACGACTGCTTCTAGTGGACTATACAAACCGTTCAGTTTTGAAGAAGGCGGCGAACTTAAAGGGTTTGACATTGATATCGGCAATGCCATTGCAGAAGAAATGGGACTGGAACCAAGTCCAGTGACTACGCCATTTGAAACAATTATCCAGGGGTTAAATTCAAACCGCTTTGACGCTATTATCGGTTCGATGTCTAAAACTGCAGAGCGCGCGGAACAGGTGAGTTTCTCTGACCCTTACTATTATTCAGGCGGCGCTATTTTCGTGCGTGAAGGAACGACCGATATCCAGTCTGTTGATGATCTGGCAGATAAGAAAATTGGAGTGGTCGGCCAGACTACATATGACACGGTAGCTCAGGAGCACACCGACGATATCCAGTACTATTCCAGTGACGTAGTAGCTTTGCAGGATTTGGAAATTGAAGGCCGCCTGGACGCTGTCATTACGGCAGACGTAGTTGGCTTTGAAGCTCAGAATGAGGGCTTGGCTGTTGAAATGGTGGGAGATCCGCTATGGGTAGAGCAACCTTCCATCGCTGTTCGTAAAGACGATGAAGAACTACTCGCTGCAGTTAATGAAGCCTTGGATACAATCATTGAGAACGGTACCTACGATGAAATTTCACAAAAATGGTTCGGCCGCAATCTCCTCGATATTGACCTTGAAGGTGTAGAAGTTCTTGAATAATGATTTGAAGTAAAGAGGGGGATGTGTATGCCAGAATTACTTGTCACGGTTTATGATGTTTTTATTCGAACCTATCCAGGCTTCCTGGAAGCGACACTCGTTACATTGCAATTGACGGCTGTTGGTGTAATTCTCGGGACGCTGATTGGCTTAGTTTTTGCGTTGATGAAAATTTCAGGTTCTAAAATTTTACAAGCAATTGCCAACATCTATATTACAATCATTCGCGGGACGCCTTTGATTGTTCAAATCATGTTTTTGTATTTTGGAATTGTTGAGTTTTACACGATGTCTAACTTCTGGGCAGGGGCGATTGCGCTCGGCGTCCATAACGGCGCATATATCGCGGAGATTTTCCGTGGGGCGATCCAAGGGGTGGACCCAGGCCAGCGCGAAGCCAGTATGTCGCTTGGGATGAATCGCAAGCAGACGATGCAGCGGATTGTATTCCCGCAAGCACTGCGCCGCTCTATTCCGCCGCTTGGCAACCAGTTCATCATCACCTTGAAAGATTCATCGCTTGTCTATATTATCGGTGTCGCGGAAATCTTTTCCCTCGGCAATCGGGAAGCTGCGCAGTCCTATCAGCCATTCGAATCATTTCTGGTCGTCGGGGTTTATTACCTCGTGCTCGTCATGATTTTCACGCTGCTCTTGCGCTTGTATGAAAACCGGCTTGATGTGGACAAAACCTAAGGAGGAGCAGTTATGATTATTGGAGAGAATATACACAAATCCTTTGGTGATCTCGAGGTGTTGAAGGGCGTGGATCTTCACGTCCAGCCCCAAGAGGTGGTTGTTCTGGTCGGGGTTAGCGGATCCGGTAAAAGTACGCTGCTCAGATGCTTTAACTTCCTGGAGATGATTAACGAAGGATCCATCACGATTGACGGCAAGAAAGTCGATCCGAAAAAAGACAATTTGACGAAGATCCGCGCCGAAGTCGGCATGGTCTTCCAGCATTTCAATCTTTTCCCGCACAAGACGGTACTTGAGAATGTCATCGAAGCACCCATTACGGTCAAAAAAATGAATAAAGAAAAAGCGAAAAAGCTCGGCCGTGAACTATTGGAGAAAGTCGGCTTGAGCGATAAGGCGGATGTCTATCCGAGTAAATTATCGGGCGGGCAAAAACAGCGCGTCGCCATTGCCCGATCGCTTGCGATGGAACCGAAAGTGATGCTCTTCGATGAGCCGACCTCAGCGCTCGATCCGGAACTTGTCGGAGAAGTGCTGCAGGTTATGAAGCAACTCGCGGAAGAAGGCATGACGATGGTCGTCGTGACCCACGAGATGAAATTCGCCAAGGAAGTGGCGGACCGCATCATCATGATTGACCAAGGGACTATCATCGAATCCGCGGATCCGGAGAATTTCTTTGGAAACCCGCAGCACGAACGGACGCGCCAATTCATTCAATTGGTGGAATAAGCGTTTCGCGGTCCAGTAAACCAATTATTATTTACAGCTAATCAAAAAAACCAGATCCGGTTCATCCGGATCTGGTTTTTGTTTTAAAGATTGATCGTGACCTCTGCTTTTTCACGAAGTTCCGCTACAAGTGTTTGAGTGGCTTCGTTTTCCTTTTGCATTTTGACTTGTTCTTCAAGGTCTGGTTTCAGTTCTTCAAAAGCAGGGAGTTCTTCTTCGCTGCCCATTTGTTCTTGCTGGGTTTTGAGTTGCTCATAAGCTGCTTCCACTTCTTCCTTGCTAGGAGTCGTATCCCCGGCGGATTCAGCGATCAGCTGGTCCACTTTTACTTGTGTTTCGATTTGGGACATGACTTCATCTTCGGCCATGCCCTGTTCATTCAAGGCCGTTAGGAACTCATCTTTCGACTCGAGCCCATTTTGCTGTGCCAACTGCTCCAAAGTTTGGTCCACTTCTTCATCGGACGCAGTCAATTCTTGATTTTCAGCTTCTTGGACGAGCAATTTCTGGCCGACCATGCTTTCAGCTAATTGATTTTTCAATTGAGCCTGGTCGATTTCCTGGCCGGTCATTTGTGCTTGCATGGCCGCTTGCTGGAATTGCCCGGTATAGGCTGTTTCAAATTCCTCTTTGCTTACTTCTTCACCGTTCACTTCTGCCACGACGTCAGGGACGCCTTCCAAATCAGGCTCTGGCATTTCCGGTTGTCCGGCACTTTCCTCGGCGCTAGGGGCTTGTTCTTCAGTTTCAGGTTGCGCGTTTTCGTTTTCTGCGGATTCATCGGCACCGCCGCATGCTGATAATACAATGAGCGATGTACCAAGGGATAGGCCTATAAACCATTTTTTAATCATTGTCATTCTCCTTCCAACGCATAATGTCCGGTAGTGTACCATAGCCCGGAATTCGATGGGAAGCGAGACCCCTCGCGAGCGTGAGACGGTGTAAATTAATAAGACAGAAATACCTATTCTTTTTACTAATGACGTTTCCAACCTTCAAAAGAGGATAAAGACTATTAATAGAGAGAATTCAAGGAGGAGACGGCATGAAAATAGCGGAAATAATGACAACTGATGTAGAAACTTGCCCGCCAACTGTAACGATTCAAGACATTGCCGCCAAGATGCGTGAAATTAATGTCGGGTCGATTCCGATTTGTGAAGAAGGACGGATTGTCGGCATCGTCACGGACCGTGATATCGTCCTGAGGGGCATTGCGGAAGAGCTCGGGGCCGATGCGCCGATTTCAGAAATTTTCTCGGAAACCTTGATCACCGGAACGGAAGAGATGCTGGTTGAGGAGGCGGCTTCGTTGATGGCGAGGCACCAAATCCGCCGATTGCCGATTGTGCGGCAAGAACAAGTCATCGGCATCGTCTCGCTCGGCGATATCGCCGTAAGAGGCAAAGCGCAGCGTGAAGCGGAAACAGCGCTCGAAAAAGTTTCAGAACCGGCCAAACCGCGCCGTTGAGCAGAATAGGAGGCTTGAAATGGAAACGAAGGAGACTCCGAATGTATTGGGAGAGAAGGCGAAGAAAAGTGCAGCAGTTTTACAGACGGCCAATGCCAAAGTGATGAACATTCAATTGCGGAAAGGTGAAGCCATCCCGGAGCATCATGCGGATGCAGAAGTGGTCATCGTGGTACGGAAAGGGCGTGTGCAGTTCACATCGGAAGGCGAAACGGTCGAGGCGACGCCGGAAAACGTCCTCCATCTCGCCCCGATGGAAAAGCACCAGCTATTGGCAGCGGAGGACAGCGATTTATTGGTCTTTCAAATTGAAGCGTAAAAAACCTCTCGAGTTGAGGCTCGAGAGGTTTTTTACCATTCTACTTGTTCAGGGTATTCTGCCTGGATTCCGATTTCGTGGATCGGCCGTTTTTCAGGAGCCGCTGCGTTGATGATTTGTTTGCGGAACGCCTGATACTCGGGATCCTGGAGCGTGAGTTTCATGGCGATGGCGGAAAGGCTTTTTTCGCGTTGCTGTTTGGTCATGCCGATGTATTTCAAGTTCAACAGGTCCACATACTGGATGGCGTAATCGTTGACCGACGGCGATTTGCGGAACGCTTCCAGGATTGCTGCGTATTCTTCACCCGGCACGTGGCCTTGCAGGCATTCGAGGACGAGTGCCTGGAATTTCGCAATCACCGGCGCGTAGGTGTCAGCCAGCAAGTCGCCGCGCTTGTCCGCATATAGCCGGACGAAATCATGGAGTGCATAAGCTGCATACAAAAGCTCTGGCCACAGCACTTCTACCGAGAAATAAATATTTTTGTCCGGTGCGATAAAGCCATGCTGTTTTTTCGTGTGCTCGTGCAAGCCGTTGAAGACGAAATCGACATTGCGGTCGCCTTGTGCAGCGTGGCGGATTTCATAGGAAACGCCAAGTATCCGCAAACGCGATCCTTCATAGCCGTGGTATTCGCCTTCTTTGCCGATGACTTTGTAGATGGCTTGGTTCAGTTCATCCAAATCGAAATAATCTCCGCTGATCTTGACGCCAGTATGGTTCGGCGTCGTTTTCATGCTTAGCATAAAATGCCTCCTTAGCGTTTCGGTTGATAATCAAGCTGGCGGAACAATTCCTGTTTCTCTTCTTCTGTCAGGTCGCGCCATTCACCGGCCTTCAAATTGCCGAGGCGGATGTTCATGATACGGATGCGCTGCAGGCGTTTCACATCGTAGCCGAGCGCTGAACACATGCGCCGGATCTGCCGGTTGAGCCCTTGCTGTAAGGTCAGTTTGAATACGTGCTTGGCGATCCGTTCGGCTTTGGCGGGAAGCGTCACCGTGTCGAGAATCTCGACGCCGCTTTCCATCTTCTCCAAGAATTCATCAGTGACCGGTTTATCGACCGTCACGATGTATTCCTTTTCATGTTCGTGTTCAGCCCGGAGGATTTCATTGACGATATCACCGTCATTGGTCATGAGGATGAGCCCTTCTGAATCTTTATCGAGCCTCCCTACGTGGAAGATGCGTTCAGGATGGTTGATGAAGTCGACGATATTGCCTTCGATATGGCGTTCGGTCGTGCTAGTGATGCCGACCGGTTTATTGAGCGCCAAATAAACATAGGCGCGCTTCGGCTGCTGGATCACTTTGCCGTCGACACGCACTTCGTCTTCGTGCTCGACTTTGCTGCCGAGCTCCGCTTTTTGGCCGTTAATCTCGACGCGTCCGGCTTCGATGAATTTATCCGCCCCGCGCCGCGAAGTGATGCCTGTTTCACTGAGGAATTTATTGATTCGCATAAAAAAATCCTTTCGGTTGTATATTTCCACTGTCTGGTCCCATTATACTCCAGATGACCCTTATAAGAAAAAAATTTGTAGGCTAACAGTTGCAATTTTCCGATTTATTTGACAATATATAGAGGCGAGCCCTGAAATAAATGGTGCGCCAAACGAAAATTGAAAGCGTATACATAACGGGGCCAAAACAAGCAAAGGGGAGATGGAGTAATGGTATATGCAGTTCCAAACACAGATGGTTCAAAAGTGAATTTCAAAGAGCAATACGATAATTATATAAACGGTGCCTGGCAGGCGCCGAAAAACGGCCAGTATTTTGAAAACCTATCGCCAGTAAACGGCAAAGTGTTTACGAAAGTGGCGCGTTCAAGTGCAGAAGACGTGGAGTCGGCGTTGGACGCTGCACACGCTGCGAGAGAAGCCTGGGGGAAAACATCCACGACTGAACGCGGCAACATCCTCTTGAAGATTGCGGACCGCATGGAAGAGAACTTGGAAATGCTGGCGGTAGCTGAAACGTGGGATAACGGGAAAGCGGTCCGTGAAACCTTAAATGCCGACTTGCCGCTCGCAATCGACCATTTCCGTTATTTTGCCGGTGCGATTCGCGCGCAGGAAGGCGGCATCAGCCAAATCGATAACGATACAGTCGCCTATCACTTCCATGAGCCACTAGGCGTGGTCGGCCAGATCATTCCTTGGAACTTCCCGCTTCTCATGGCGGTATGGAAACTCGCTCCAGCACTCGCAGCAGGAAACTGCGTCGTCTTGAAGCCGGCTGAACAAACACCAGTCAGCATCCTGGTGTGGGCTGAATTGGTCGGCGACTTGCTGCCTCCAGGCGTCCTGAATATCGTCAACGGATTCGGGATCGAAACAGGCAAGCCGCTTGCATCGAGCCCGCGCATCAGCAAAATCGCTTTTACCGGTGAGACGACGACTGGCCGCATGATCATGCAATACGCGTCGCAAAACCTGATTCCGGTGACGCTCGAACTGGGCGGAAAATCACCGAACATCTTCTTCAAGGATGTCATGGACCAGGACGATGCATTCCTTGATAAAGCGGTGGAGGGCTTCGTCATGTTCGCATTGAACCAAGGCGAGGTATGTACATGCCCATCCCGTGCATTGATCCAAGAAGACATTTATGAGGAATTCATGAAACGTGCCATCAAGCGCGTGGAAGAAATCAAGACCGGCAACCCGCTGGATCCGGCGACGATGATGGGGGCACAGGCCTCCACGGAGCAATTGGAGAAAATCCAATCCTATCTCGAAATCGGCAAGCAGGAAGGCGCAGAAGTGCTGGCAGGCGGAGACCGCAATCGTTTGGAAGGCGACCTTTCAGAAGGCTTCTACATCCAGCCGACGGTCTTCAAAGGCGACAACAAAATGCGTATTTTCCAGGAAGAGATTTTCGGACCGGTACTCGCAGTCGCTACATTCAAGACAAAAGAAGAAGCCATGGAAATCGCCAACGACACGCTTTACGGCCTTGGGGCAGGCATCTGGACACGCGACACGAATACGGCTTACCGTTTCGGCCGCGGCATCCAAGCTGGCCGTGTATGGACAAACTGTTACCACCAGTATCCTGCACACGCAGCGTTCGGCGGTTATAAAATGTCCGGGTTCGGGCGTGAAAACCATTTGATGATGCTCAGCCATTACCAAAACACGAAGAATATGCTCGTCAGCTACAGCGAAGACAAGCTTGGATTCTTCTGATCAGAAAGAAGGGCTAGCCATGACAGAACGGGTAATCGCCACAGACGCCGCCTTGGAGCTGATCAATACCTTGAAGAAAAAGCACGGGCCATTGATGTTTCATCAATCGGGAGGCTGCTGCGACGGCAGTTCTCCTATGTGCTATCCGAAAGGTGATTTGATGGTTGGCGATCAGGACGTATTGATGGGTGTCATCGGCGACAGCGAGTTTTATATGCACAAGAGCCAGTTTGACTATTGGAGCCATACGCAATTGATCATCGATGCCGTGCCTGGGCGCGGCGGGATGTTCTCGCTTGAAGGGGCAGAAGGACAGCGATTCTTGACCCGCTCACGCGTCTTCACGGCAGAAGAAAACGAAGAACTGCAAAATCAATAATAAGAGGAATTCCCGGATGCTCGGCATCCGGGAATTTTTTTGTGTAGGCACCGGAAAGCAGAAGGAATCAAAGAAGCAAAAAGGCTTTCACAGAGCCATTTTAAGCATTTTTGAAGAGGGGGAATCGTGGAAAAACAAGCACGAAAATGGTATAATAGCAGAATGAAAGGTGGTCATCCATGTGACGAATTTAGCTAACCGGGTATCCCATGAACAAGCAAATCACGCGATTTCCTGCGCCGCACACTCTCTCGTAACGGAAGGGTTTGATGTGACCCATGAAGACCGGAATTTTGTCCGCTCTGTCCTGACCGGAGAACGGACGGAAGCTCAATTCCACCAGGCCATCAAAGCACGCTTCGATGTCTAAGTACCAGCATACATCGATGTATTGCTACCCGGGAACCGATGTGCTGGTGAATGCATTCGATATCCGGGACGAAGACAAGCTGAAGGAATTGGAAACGGTCTACGCGCTTTACCGCTTGTCGGAACTGCAATTAAAAAAGCCGAAAGACCCAACTGATCTCAATGTGTTCCTCGATATCCACCGCTGCCTGTTGCAGGACGTCTACCCGTTTGCCGGCAAGCTGCGCGAGGAAATGACGTCCAAAGGAAGTTCGACATTCGCTCATCCCAAGCACTTGGCTAGCCAGCTGAAGCAGCTTTTTGATGAATTGGCTGAAGAGGCTTATCTGAAGGGGTTGAGCAAAGACGTTTTTATTCAGCGACTCGCCCATTATTTGGCCGAATTGAATGCGCTCCATCCTTTCCGTGAAGGCAATGGCAGGGCAGTCCGTGAATTCGCCCGCCAGCTGGCATTGAATGCCGGCTACCTGTTGGATTGGGCGAAGATTGAAGAACCTGCCCATATCATTAACGCATTTGTGGACTCTTTTAATAAAGACAATGAACGTTTGGAAGTTTTATTGGGTGAAGTTATCAGTTGAATGTGCCAACTGGGTGCATTTCGACAGAAAAATAGGCTGAAGCGGCAGGCAACTTGCCGCTTCAGCCTATTTTGTTTAATTTTTTTGTTCCTGCTGTTCTTGCGGCGCTGGATTTCGCTGGAGCCAATCGGTAGCGAACTCCACAAGGGGGCGCATCTCAGTGAGCTGGGTTTCGGCCTGTCCGAGAACGCCTTCAGTAATAGTTCCAGGGAAGTCTTTGGCGATGTCTGGGAAGCGGTCTGAATCCATATCGACGCAATCGTATGTGGCCCATTGCCGCTCTCCGTTGACGTACATTGCTGCGCCTTGCGGGGAAGTAGAACGTTCTGGCTGCAGGAATTCTGCGTAATGAAGCGCAGTGCACGAATCGAATCCGGTCCCGATCAGCAGGATCTTCACTTGATGCGGCATCATTTTTCCAAGAGGTGAGGCGGGACCGAATGAATCTTCCAGCGGCTGTTCAGCCATCCACTCAGCGGCAAGACGCCCCCAGGCGATGAATGAATGAGTCGGATGGGGACTTCGGATCGTCGCCGGATGGCGGTGCAGGCATTCCGGTATTTTCCCCATTCCGCGCATATTCGTCAGATGGGGATCATAAGCTGGCATTTGGTCGCGTGTTGGCTGATGCCAATTCTCAGGAATCGGTGGAGCCATCCAATAGACAGGATCGGAATTATCGGCAGACTGGGAAGGCATGACGAGAGTGCCTTCAGGAGTGATGACTTCCATCAAGGCTTCGACGACTGCTTGCGCGCCTCCGGCAATCCAGCCCATCGACTTCAATGAGGAATGGACCATTAGGTGGTCGCCCGCAGCTATCCCGAGTTGCTGCAATTGCCGCTTCAGCGAATCCTTGAATTGGAATTCGGGTGTGTTCAGAATTTGAAAAAGATCAGACATGGACTTGATTCCCCCTTTTTTCCACTTTACCATAAGGAGGAATTTTGGTTTTTATTTTCAGTGGAATAAATTATCGGGGATTGAAAAATTTCTGCAGCGGGAATAGCCTTAAGGAAGAAAGAGGAGGAGAATACATGGAAGCGAAACCTATGCGCGAATCACGGACGATACAGACAAAGCTGGTGCTTCCGCCTGACACCAATCACATGGAATCGATTTTCGGCGGGAAAGTGCTTGCCTATATCGATGAAATTGCCGGCATCTCGGCCATGAAACATGCGAGCCGCCATATCGTCGTGACAGCTTCGATCGACTCAGTGGATTTCCTGTCGTCTGCAAAAGTGGGCGATGTCCTGGAATTGGAAGCGAACGTCACATCAACCGGTAGAACGTCGATGGAAGTGTATGTACGCGTCAAATCGAAGAATCTGGAAACTGGCGAAGAACGTTTGACGACCGAGTCATTTTTGACGCTGGTCGCAATCGGCGAGAACGGAAAACCGACACCGGTGCCGCCGGTCTATCCTGAGACAGAAGGCGAGAAGCTGTTTTTTGAATCAGCGCCTGCACGCAGGGAACATCGGAAGCAACGCGCGAAGACGCCCAGATAAAAAAAGGATCCTATACGGGATCCTTTTTTGTGTTCTCTTTAACATTGGCAAGCGCGCTGCCTGCTTGATTGGTGATGACCGACATGCTGCCGTCGGTCTCGAGAATGACAGCTTTGACATTTTGCAGATCGCCTTCACCTGAATTGCGCACAGCCTGCATAATTTCAATATCCTTAACTCGTTCCTTGCGCATAGCTTGTTGGAGAAATTCACCTTCCAAAAACAGAAGGCGCGGTTCGGATTTGATCAAATCGTTAAACCACGATAAGCGGACAGCTGTAAATGTCAATAAATACTGCAATCCGATCAGGACGGCAAATGCAGTCAAGCCTTCCCATAAGCTGATTTGGCTGTTAAGCAGAATCGTCGCCAAAGTGGAACCGAGAGCAACAGTGACGACCAAATCAAACGCATTGAGTTTCGTCAAAGTACGCTTTCCTGAAGTCCTTAAAAAAATCAATAGCCCAATATACGCCAGAACACCTACCGTAACAATACGGATAAAACTATCCCAAGTGATTTCAAACATTCAGCTCTTCCTCCTTTTGAAATATGAAAAGATAAGATGGACTTATCAACATGTGGATAAGTCCATTATTTATAAAAATCGACTGTAAATTTCGACATTTACCCACATAACTCACGGTTTTTTAATAAATATTGTGCATAACTGCTGTTTTTCAGCATATATTAAGGGCTTTCCCCACAAGCAGGTCAGTGAAACGGTATTTTGTGGATAGCTTTGGCATAGGAAAGAAAAAATCAGCAGGCATAAAACAAACTCTGTCACGAAGCGGTGCGTTTTTTCTGTTCAAACCAGCTTATTTCGGGAATAGGAGGAGTAAGAGTTAAGAGGAGAGGTGAAAAAATGGAAGCTGTCCGCAATATTTTCCGCTTTTTGGGCATGGGAGTATTTTTCCTGAGCATTGCGCTGTTTCTTGTGACGGTGTTGAACAATTGGCTTGGTTTTGCATCGGCCACTTGGCTGAGCGGACCGTTTTGGCGCGTATACTTGTTTTTCGCAGTTTCCGGAATTTTATTGTACATCCTGATCACGTTCAGGCGAAAAAAAGACGAATAAAAAAGCACCGGAGGCATTCCGGTGCTTTTCTCAATTATTTTTTAGCAAGCAATTCTTCAAAATATGAACCGAATTCTTTAGAGCGTTTCAAGATCGTGCTGGACGAAACGCCGAATTTTTCACTCAAGTCTTTTGCAGAAAGCATCGGTCCTTGAATGAGTTCATGGTCCTGCAGGAAGCGCCAGTAGCCGGCAACGAGTGCTTCGGGTTTCTGGACGGTCGGCTGCTGGCTGACCAGGTAGCTGTTGAGGATGCTTGTCACATTGGTCACGGTTTCTTCATCGAAGTCCGCTTCGTCAACGTGTTTTTTCAATTCGTCCATGACAGATTGGTGCTCCGGGGAAAGCTCGATGCTTTCCTCAACAGCGCCTGTCGAGTATTGGACGATATGTTCGACCACTTCGAGATAATGCTCGCGAAGATAGTCTTCGTTCGCGGAAGCGCCTTTTTCTTCAATGCGCTTTTGCAGCTGCTCAAAGAATGGGGCGAATTTGCCGACGATCGTCAAATAGCCGTTCAAGAACAGGATGCCTTGTTCGCCTGCTCGCGCATCCGGCAGAAGAATCGCAAGAAGCCCTTGGTTTTCTTCCATATCCGTCGGCGGCTGGTCTGCCATGACGTAAGTTTCGCCGGTAAAGGCGTCTTTCAATTCCGCTTTTTCTGTATCCCCTGAGACCAATTGGCCGAGGAATACACGGAAGTTGGGCCATTGTTCCAACACTTCTTGCGTTGTTGGGCGCTGCGTCTGTTCGATCTGCTTAGACAGGAAGTTTTCCCATAGTTCCGGTTTCTGCATGAACAGGAAGTTTTCGATAACGAATGCTTGTGCATCGTTTTCCGCCATCGATTTCATCAAGCGCGGCTGCCATTCCTGCTGGAGCTCGCGGAAATCCGTCAGTTGGTCACGGTTCGGGTTTTCCGAGAAGAATTGCTGTCTGACTTGGAACAGCTCTTCGTTCACCAGATCATTGATGGAAACTGTCTGTTGTTTCCCGTGACATTTTTTATATTTCTTTCCGCTGCCACATGGACACGGATCATTTCTTCCTACCATTCTAATCACCTACATTTTTTCTTGAGTGTAACATAAAATCTTTCGGCGCTCAAAAGTCTGACGATTCAGACGTCTAAATAGCCCCATATCTCCTTATAATTCCCATATTACGCAAATAAACGGAAGCCCAGTCCTTGCAGCACATGGCGTGGAACAAAGAACCTGGCCGTCACAAGGGGGTCGACCACTTGGCTGATCTGCGTTTCACCCGCTGCACTCATAAGCATCGTCATTTCGCTGACGGACAGATCGGATTGAGGCAGCAACAGGTCGATCATCTCTTCGACCGCAGTGGAAACGGCTTCGTCCAATGTCATCGCCGAGACAAGAAACGCCAAGCCCTCTTCATTTTCGAGCAGGGGATGCTTCAGGCGGTTGCCTTTGATGACATCGAATTGGACGGTGGCGCTGCCGGGCACTTCAATTCCGGAAACGCTGATTTCCCCGTCACCCATCGCGGCATGGAAATCACCAAGTGCAAACAGCGCGCCTTCAGCCGCCACAGGGAAATAAAGTGTGGCGCCTTTTGTGATCAGTTTCGTATCCATATTGCCGCCGTGTGCACCCGGTGTGCCGCATGAAACGGGCTCGCCTTCCGGTGCAACCCCGATGACGCCAATCATCGGGTTCAACGGGAGCTGCAAACGCTCGTTGAATACCGCTTTGCCATTTTGAATGGGAATGATTTTCGATTCCATCTTTTCCATCCGGTGGCCCATCACGCCGAGGTTTGGCCCTGTGACCATGACGCCTTGCTCGCCGATTTCAAGGTCTTTGATCTCCACTTTCAAGACATCGCCGATCTCGGCTCCTTCAATGAAAATCGGCCCTGTCGCAGGGTTCACTTGATCCCAGTCGATTGCTGCGACTTCCTGGTCGCTCGACTGGAGCTGGTTTTTAAAGCAATCGAAAGTATCGATTTTCACGGTATCGCCGGCCGCTATCCGCAGGCTCGGGTCATGTGTATTGGAAAAAGCGTAAACGACATCTTGTGCAGGTAATGTTTTCATCAATTCCACTCCTTTAAAATTAAGATAGAAATCAACTTCATGTCTGATAATTCTTTCAACTCGCCTATTTCATTATCGAGCAAGAAATCTCCGAGTGCAAGGCGTGGGGCGCTATAGTAAACTATAGAAAAAAAGCGGGGCGGGGGAGAGTCAGTGTACGAAGATCCGGTCAAAGAAATGCTTGTATGGATGAAAGTGCTGCTGCTGACGGCATTGATCATCTTTGGGGTCCGCCAGTTCCTGTTCGAGCCGGTCATCGTCGAAGGCGGATCGATGCAGCCAAGCTATTACGAAAACGATAAATTAGTGCTGAACAAAGCGACCACAATCACCAACTTCGATACAATCGTGTTTTTTGCACCGGACGGCAGCCGTTTCATCAAGCGGGTCATCGGCGTTCCGGGCGACCATATAAAGATGTCGGGTGGGGAGATTATCCTGAACGGACAGCCGCTGGACGAACCCTACCTGGATGGAGGCGGAAATGACGAATTCACGGCACAGCCCCAATTGGCCAGCGAATTTTCAGTTCCCCCGGATTGCTATTATGTCCTCGGCGACAATCGCAGCAATAGCACGGATTCCCGCGTGCTGGGATTTATCCAGAAACAAGACGTGATCGGTGAAGTGAAATTCCGCTTTGCGCCTTTCAGGGAGTTCGGGTTCGTGGAATGAATGAGAAGTTTAGCAAAAGCTTTTTCCGCTGAGCAGGGGCTCTTCGGAAAAAGCTTTTTTGTATGGCTATGATTTCCTTTTCTTTATATGGATGAAGCGTTGTTTATGGAGTAGCTATGGATATTCAGAAAGAATTTCAATTCCTTTTAAATAGTTCTAAATATTCACAATTTATTTCTTTTTAGTCCAATTGAATTATGCTAAAATCTAATTACTGAATATTTGAAAAATAATAGATCGGATTGTTTACGAAGGGGTGGGGAAATGAAGACGATGTGGCGGGGTGCAGGAAGATATTTTCTTATAGCGTTGATTGCGGGAGGTGCGGCTTTCCAACTGGGCGAGGGGCAAGCTGAAGCGGCAGAAGGTGTACTGGAAATCGGGGCGGCGCATTTAATGGAAGGGCAGCGCCAGGCTTTTCAATCCCATCTTGCCAGTTCGCTGTTATTTATGGACAAAGGCTTTTTGGATAGCGAAGCGGATGATTCCTACCCTGCCTCCCATATCGCATTCGCGCCTGGGAGCGATGAGTCGGAGATGAACTTTTCATGGTATTCACCAAGCACGACCCGTGCCGGCCAGGTGCAATATGCAGAAGTTTCTTCCGGGACCGAGGATTTTCCGGAAAACGCTGCGGTAACGGTCGATGCATCGTTGAAAAACGCTACTTACGGTTATTCTGCCCATGAAGCGGTGATCACCCAGCTCGAAAATGAAACGGATTATATGTACCGTTTAGGAGATGGGCGTGGCAATTGGACACAAGCTTTTCATTTCAAGACTAAGGATCCTTCATCATATGAATTTGTGATGGTTGCTGATCCGCAAATCGGCGCGTCTGGCGATATCGCAGAAGACCAAAGAGGCTGGGACAAGACCCTGCAGCAAGCAATTGGAAACAGCCCCGACTCAAGTTTCATCCTGTCCGCAGGCGATCAGGTCGATGCCCGCTATTCCGAAAAAGAATATGCGGCTTATTTCGCGCCTGAACCGCTGCGCAATTATCCAACGGCGACCACCATCGGCAACCATGACGATACCTATCATTACGCCTATCATTTCAATGTCCCGAATGAAAACTGGGAACTCGGCAATTACGATAATTCCGGTGGTGATTATTATTTCTCCTACGGGGATACTTTGTTCATGAATTTGAATTCCAATAGCCAGAATCCGGAAGAACATATTCAATTTATGGAAGAAACGGCTGAAGCGACAGCCGATAGGGACTGGAAATGGAAGATACTCGTTTTCCATCATTCAATCTATAGTGCCGCTGCACATTCGCAAAGTGAAGTGGTGCTGAACTTGCGCGATCAGCTCGTGCCGACGATTGACAAAATCGGTTTTGATGCGGTGTTGATGGGGCATGATCATTCCTATGTGAGAACGTACCAGATGGAAAATTTCCAGCCGCTGAAAAATCATATGATGCAAGGGGAGGTGCCGGTCAATCCGGAAGGCACCGTCTATATTACAGGGAACACGGCGAGCGGGAGTAAATTCTACGGCATGCAGACAGAACGCGAACCGTATTCGGCGGTACGCGAACAATGGGGCGTGCCGACTTATATGAATATCCAAGTGGAGCCGACGCGTTTGCGCTTTGAGACCTACCGAACGGATACAGAAGAACTGGTCGATGAATATGAGATCATTAAAGATCCGTCCATCGAAACGGTCGTGCCTGCGCTTGAAAAAGTGGAACTGGAAGCGAACAGCACTGTGCTGGCAACGGAAGAGAATTCTTTCTATCCGGAAACGGAATTGAAGCTGAAAGGAGAAAACGTCGAAGGCGGCCAATACGATATTTCGCCTGAATCGGTTACGTACCGCACGAGCAGTGATGGCATCCAAATAAAAGACGGGAAAGTCCTGGCAGCAGAAGGTGCGGAGCCTGGAAAAGTGGAAGTGTTTGCAGAAGTAAAAGACGGCGATAAAGTGTGGAAAAGCAATGCGATTGAATTCGAATTGGTGGCACATGAAGAAACCAAGCTGCTTGAAGCAGGCAGCGAGTGGCGTTATCTGGACGATGGCAGCGACCTGAAAAAAGACTGGATTGAAGCCGATTTCGATGACAGTGATTGGGCGCAAGGCGCTGGTCCGCTAGGCTTTCCGGAAGATGAAGAACGCCCGGAATTGGGACCAGTGGAAACGCTCGTCGGCTTTGGCGGTGATGAGACCGAAAAAATCGCATTGACGTATTTCAGAGCAGCATTTGAAGTGGAAGATGTGGAAGAAATCGGCGACCTCGGATATGTGGAATTTGGTGTCGACGATGCGGTCATCCTGTATTTGAACGGAGAAGAAATCATGCGCTTCAATATGCCGGAGACAGGTGAGTTCGGTTTTGAGGACTACCAGGAAGCGGTAAGTGATGAGGATTTCGGGAGCGAAGACCGAATCGAGCGCATCTACTTGGATGAAGAGGCCTTGGCGCATCTGAAAGACGGCGAGAACGTGCTGGCTGCCCAAGTGCATCAAGACGACCGCTTCAGTTCCGACCTGTATTGGGACATGGAAATGGCCGTTAATACAAAATAAAAAAGAAGGCGCAATGCCTTCTTTTTTTATTTGCCTATTTAGTGAAAATGCCCAATTTCTCGATGCGTTCAAGCGCTTCTTTAATGCGCTGCTCGTCGACCAATAAGCCGACACGCACAAAACCTTCACCGACAGAGCCGAAGCCGCTTCCTGCAGCGACAGCAATATCCGCTTGGTCGAGCAGGTAATCGGAGAACTCAACGCTCGTGAAGCCTTCTGGAACCGGCAGCCAGGCAAAGAACGAACCTTTTGGCGCTTCCACGTTCCATCCGATCCGTCGGCACTCATCGACCAACACTTGACGCCTTTTTTCGTACAGTTCGACCAATTCTTCGACGCATGCTTGGCTGGCGCTGAGTGCTTCAGCCGCGGCGAGCTGGACAGCCGGGAAGATGCCGGCAAACAAATGGTCCTGAATCAAATTCAAGGCTTCGATCATCTTGGAATTGCCGACTGCAAAACCGATGCGCCAGCCGGCCATGTTATAGGTTTTCGACAAAGTATACATTTCAATGCCGACTTCTTTTGCCCCCTTTGACTGCAGGAAGCTGACCGGTTTTTGACCATCAAAACCGATGCCGCCATAGGCGAAGTCATGCACTACCGCAAGATCGTTTTCTTTGGCGAACTGCACGGTCTCATCAAAAAAAGCCTGAGTGGCTGTAGCGCCGGTCGGGTTGTTCGGGTAATTCAAATACATCAGTTTGGCGCGTTTGAGAATGGACCCTGACACTGCGTCATAGTTCGGCAAATAGCCATTTGCCTGCTCGAGCTTCATCAAATCGAGTTCGATGTCGGCAAGCGGTGCGCCGGACAGGTAATCCGGATAGCCGGGATCGGGCAGTAAGAGTGAATCGCCCGGATTAAGAAGGGCGATCGGCAATTCGACAAAGCCGATTTTTGTGCCCGATAAAATAGCGACTTCAAGGTCCGGATCGATATCGACACCGTATTCCCGCTTATAGAAATCCGCGGCAGCCTGGCGCAATGTGCCGAGCCCACGAAACGGCGAGTAGCGATGTGTTTTCGGGTCCGCCACTGCGTCTTGCAATGCTTTGACGATATGCGGCGGTGTCGGCTGATCCGGGTTTCCCTGGCCAAGATTGATAACATCCCGCCCTTCATCGGCCGCTTTTGACACTTTTGCGACAAGCGCGGCGAAAAATTGATCGGGAAGATTTTGTAAGCGATTTGAAAAGTCCATGGAATCCTCCTCGTTTTCTAAATAATTGCACATCTACCTCAAATCTTATAGAGTTTAATCTAAACTGTCTACAGGGGGAGAGAACATGAAAATCGCTTGTGTGCAGATGGATATCGCTTTCGGAGATCCCGAAACGAATTTTCAGCGTGTGGAAAACTATTTGGAAGAAGCGGCAGAAAACGGTGCAGAGCTTATCGTCCTGCCTGAAATGTGGAACACCGGATATGCGTTAACAGAGCTGGGCGAACTCGCGGACAGCAATGGCCGAACTGCCGATTTCCTGAAAAAATTCGGCAAAGAGCATAGCGTCCATATCGTCGGGGGCTCAGTGTCCACAAAGAAAAAAGATGGTTTCTATAACACGATGTATGTCGTCGACCGGACAGGCGCGCTCGTTTCGGAATACGATAAAGCGCATCGCTTCGGCTTGATGGACGAACATATCCATCTTGAGGAAGGCGAGTCGCTCGGCACATTCGAGCTGGACGGGGAGACCTATGGCGGTGTTATCTGCTACGACATCCGCTTTCCGGAATGGCTTCGGGCGCAAGCGCTGAACGGCGCGAAGGCGATCTTCGTGCCTGCAGAATGGCCCGCAGCTCGCATAGATCATTGGCGTATCCTATTGCAGGCGCGTGCGATCGAGAATCAATGCTTCATCATCGCCGCGAACCGGATCGGCAGCGACCCGAAAAATGAGTTCGGCGGCCATTCGATGGTCATCGCTCCGTGGGGGGAAGTGCGGATGGATATGGGGCAAGAACAAGGCATAGGCTATATCGACATCGATCTTTCAGAAGTAGATGAAGTGCGTGGCCGCATCCCGGTATTCGATGACCGCCGCGTCCCATTGTACAAAAAGTTTGAAAAATCACATTGACAAGCTGTCGCCCGTGCAGGTAATATTGAAAACAACCAAATACGCATGCTTATCAAGAGAGACCGAGGGTAAGGCCCTATGACGTCCGGCAACCCCCATTTAAATGGGAAGGTGCCAAGTCCTGCAGAATGGAATTCATTCTGAAAGATAAGTCGGAATTCTAATTTTCGATGTCTCTTTTGATAAAAGAGGCATTTTTTATTTGCCTGGGGGAGTGGACAGCATGATTCAAATCGAACAACTGAGCAAAACTTATCAAACCAAGCACGGCACGGTAAAAGGCGTCGATGATGTCACTTTGGAAGTGAAAACCGGTGAGATTTTCGGCATCGTCGGCTATTCGGGCGCTGGAAAAAGTTCCCTCATCCGCTGCATCAATTTGCTTGAGCGGCCAACATCGGGCACCGTCAAAGTCGGCGGCCAGGATTTAACGAAGCTGCGCGGCGATGGCTTGCGGAAAGCGCGCCTCAAAATCGGCATGATCTTCCAGCATTTCTATTTGATCAGCCAAAAGACGGTAGCTGAGAATATTTCATTCGCCCTTCGCGCAGCAGGGACCCCGAGTAAGAAGATCGGCCCGCGCGTCGATGAACTGCTCGAAATGGTCGGCTTGTCGGACAAGCGCAATGTCTATCCGGCGCAGCTGAGCGGCGGGCAAAAGCAGCGCGTCGGCATCGCCCGCGCACTCGCGAATGAACCGGCCGTGCTGTTATGCGACGAAGCAACATCCGCTCTCGACCCGAATACAACTTTATCGATCTTGCGCTTATTGAAAGACATCAACCGCAAGCTTAATATCACGATTGTGTTGATTACGCATGAAATGAACGTCGTCAAGGAAATTTGCGACCGCATGGCGGTCATGCAAGGCGGTCGCGTCATCGAAGAAGGGCGTGTTTACGATATCTTCGCCGATCCAAAGACCGCTTTGACAAAGGAATTCATCTCGAGCGTCGTGTCGTTCAATGTACCGGAAGAAATCCTGGAGAAATGTGACGGCACAATCGTCAAAGTCTTGTTCAAAGGCGAAGTCGCTGGGGATGGCATCATTTCCGATATGCTGCAAAGCTATCCGGTCAAAGGGAATTTCCTGCACGGGGCGATCGAATACATCCAGGAATTGCCGCTCGGCATTTTTGTCATGGAACTAAAAGGCGGCCAAGCAGAAGTGAGTCAAGCGATTCACTATCTGGAGCAGCGTGAAGCGATTGTGGAGGTGATGGACCATGGGAATTGAGTGGGGAAGAATCATTGAGTTATGGCCGGAAATCCAGGTGGCGTTTTACCAGACCTTGATCATGATCGGCATCTCGCTTGGCGTTGCGCTTGTCATCGGTTTGCCGCTCGGCATTTTATTGTTCATCACAGACCGCGGCTTGTTCTGGGAAAATCGCCCGGTCAATTCCGTCATCGGATTTGTCGTCAATATCGTCCGGTCGATTCCGTTCATCATTTTGCTCGTCGCGCTCATCCCGCTGACGCAATTGATTACCGGCACGACAATCGGGCCTGTCGCAGCGAGTGTTTCCTTGTCGGTAGCGGCGATTCCGTTTTTCGCACGCATTGTGGAAACGGCGCTGCGTGACATCGATAAAGGCGTCATCGAAGCAGCGATTGCGGTCGGTGCGACGCCTTGGATGATCATTAAAGATGTGCTCTTGCCGGAAGCGAAAGCGAGCCTGATCCAAGGCATCACGTTGACGGTCATCAGCCTCATCGCCTATTCCGCGATGGCGGGCGTCGTCGGTGGCGGCGGCATCGGCGATTTGGCGATCCGCTTCGGCTATTACCGCTATGATAATACGATCATGATTGTCACGGTCGTCATTTTGATCGTGCTCGTCCAATTGATTCAACAGGCCGGCGACTTTACAGCCAAAAAACTCGATAAACGATAAGGGGAGAATGATATGAAGAAACTCACATGGATATTGGCAGCGAGCGCGCTTGCACTAGCCGCATGCGGTGGAGAAGAAGCGGATACAGGAACGACAGAAGGCGGCGAAGCGTCGAAAGACATCAAGCTCGGTGCGACAGCCGGCCCTTATAGCGACATGCTGAACGAAGCGATCGTGCCTGCGCTTGAAGAAAAAGGCTATACCGTCGAAACGATTGAATTCAGCGATTATATCCAGCCCAATAATGCGTTGAACAACGGCGAGATCGACGCCAATTTGTTCCAGCATACGGTTTACCTAGAAAACTTCGAAACAGAAAACGATATGGATTTGAGCGCATTGATTACGGTGCCGACCGCGCCGATGGGTATCTACTCTAATGAATTCGATTCACTGGATGCGGTATCCGACGGGGCCACCATCGCGATTCCGAACGATCCTGTCAACGGTGCGCGTGCATTATTGATGCTGCAGGACGAGGGATTGGTCGAGCTTGATCCGGAAGCGGAAGTGCTTCAGGCGTCTGAACGCGATGTAACGGAAAATCCGAAGAACCTGGTATTCCAGCCGATTGAGGCAGGGCAATTGCCGCGTGCGGTTGAAGGCACGGACCTTGCAGCCGTTCCAGGAAACTTCGCACTGGCAGCGGACATGGACCTTCTTGATGCACTGGCACTTGAAAACATGCCTGACCAGTACCGTAACGTTGTCGCCGTTTCAGCAGAAAATGAAGACAGTGAACTGGCGGCGGATTTGGTCGAGATCGTAGAGTCGGAAGAATTTGAAACGGTCATCGATGAGCAATTCGAAGGCTTCGGAAAACCGGAGTGGATGGCTGAATAATAGGAGAACCCAGCCGGAGAGCTATTTTCTTCGGCTGTTTTTTTATGCAAAATATTGTAGCACCGCGCTTTTTAGGCTTTTTCCTTGCCCTGCCTGTTTTCTGCTGAAATAATAGGGAAAGTGAATTTCAACAGCTTGCTGCGAATAAGGCTGCAGCTAAGGGTTCTTTGGAGAAGGGGAGAGAAATATGGAAGCTAACAGGCACGTCCTGACTTACGGCGACGCGTTTGTCGACTATATCGCAACGACCAAAAACAACGATCTATTCGATTTGTATCTCGGAGGCGCCACCGTCAACGTCTCGGCCGGCGTCAGCCGCCTCGGAGTACAGTCGGCATTCATCACGATCACCGGCGACGATGAGATTTCGGACTTTTTCTGCCAGGCGCTGCGGGCGGAAGGTGTCGATTTGTCACATTCAATCAAACATCCTGAAAAGCGCATCAGTGGGGTATACATTCATTTAACGGAAACGAACGACCGCGTCTTCGCTTCCTATGATAATGAAACGCCTGATTTGCAAGTGAAGGCTGGCGAGTTGGCGGGAGAAGCGTTCGAATCCGCGAGCCTGTTCCATTTTTGCTCAGGGACGCTGTTTCACCCGGAAGCGCGTGAAACGACGGCCCAGGCTTTGGAATTGGCCAAGTCTCACGGCGTAATTTGTTCGTATGACGTCAATATCCGGCCGCTGCGCTGGGAAAGTGAAGAGTTGTGCCGTCAGACCGTCCTGCGCTTTTTGCCGCAGGCGGATATCCTGAAACTGACCGTCGAAGAATTATTATTCCTCATGGAAGCTGATTCGCTGGAAGCAGGAATCGAGCGCCTGAAGGCTTACGGGCTTCCTGTCGTTTTCGTCACGGATGGTGAGCATGGCACGCACGCGGTATTCAAAGACGAGACGGTCCATGTACCGGTCGTGCCGGTCAAGCCTGTAGATACGACGGGCGCCGGCGATGCATTCATGGCAGGCATCATCCGCCATGTCCATTTGAACGGCATGCCGGAAGACCGGGAAGAACTGATTGCTTGCGCTGGATTCGGCAATAAGCTGGGGGCGCTTTGTGCAACGCGGGCGGGAGCCATCACAGCGATGCCGCGAAGCGAAGATATGGAAGACTGGGAATAGAAGAGGAGGAAACAGCAATGGCTTTGCATAGTTTTCATTTAACGGCAGACTGGCCCGGCAACAGAAACGATGTCGGGACTATCGAAACGGGGAACCTGAAGACGCAAATTTCGATCCCCCCTGAAATGGACGGCCCTGGAGCCGGCACGAATCCGGATGAAATGCTGCTAGGTGCGGCAGCGACCTGCTATATCATCACGCTCGCCGCGATGATGGAGCGCAGCAAGCTTGCGAAAGAGTCGCTGACGATGGATTCGGAAGGAATCGTGGAAGTCGAAAATGGCGTCATCACTTATAAAAAAATCATCCACCGCCCGAAAGTCGTCTTGTCGGCCGAGGCAGGGGAGAAGGAATTCAAACTGGCCCGCAAACTCGCGGAAAAAGCGGAATCTTCCTGCATGATCACGCGCGCTATCCAAGGAAATGTCGCAGTCGAACTGGAAGCCGATATTACAAGAGCATAAAGCGAAGCCCTGATTTTCCATTTTGGAGAACAGGGTTTTTTATTGGAAAAATGATGTTTTTAGAGAATTCTAAGAATTTTTTCTTTCGGCCGTTTCGGGATATGGTAGACTACATTTAATGAAAAACGGTCTATACAGGGGATGAGTGCCATGAAGAAATTATCGCTGCAAACCAAAATCATCCTGCTGACGACTTCGCTCGTGCTGTTGACGACAGTGGTGTTCGGCGGGATTTTGAGCTATCAGGAAATTGCGGAAATCAAAGAGAACATCGGCCAGCGGGCGCAGGAAACGGCGATTGGCATTTCGGCCATGCCAACGATTGTCGAAGCGATGGATGACGAGGAACCGGCGCTGCAAATCCAACCGATCGCCGAGTATTTGCGCAAGCAAGTGGGCGCAGAGTTCATCGTCATCGGCAATAGGGAGAGCATCCGATATTCGCATCCGGATCCCGACAAAATCGGCAAAAGAATGGTCGGGGGTGATAATGAGCGCGCTCTCCAAGATGGCAAACTCTATGTGTCCGAAGCATTCGGCTCGCTCGGCAGAAGCCTGCGCGGCAAAGCGCCGATCTATGATGGCGACGGGCGGATCATCGGTGTGGTGTCAGTAGGGTATATGATCGAAGATATTGAAGCGATCATTTTCGGCAATATCATGGACGTGATGTCATTGGCGTTATTGACGCTCGTCATCGGGATACTTGGCAGCATATTGCTCGCGAGGAATATCCGGAAAGATACGCTGGGGCTCGAACCCCGTGAAATCGCCCGTTTGTATCAGGACCGGGAAGCTTTGCTGTCATCGATTATCGAAGGGGTCATCGCCATCGATAAAGACGGCCGCATCACCGAACTGAACAGTTCCGCAGAAAAGATGCTCGCCATGGACCAAAGTTTTCTCCACACACCGTCCGATGACATATTGCCGGAACTCAGGATGGGCGAAACTTTGACGACAGGGAATTCATGGAAGAATAAAGAAATCCTCATTGGCGGTACCGTTTTTATTGTCAATCAAAAGCCGATTTGGGCAGAAGGGGAAATGGTCGGCGCCGTTTCGACATTCCGTGAAAAAACGGAAGTGCAGGAAGTGCTGGAAACCCTATCGGAAATCCGCCAATACTCGGAAAGCCTGCGGGCGCAAACACATGAATACGCCAATAAGCTGTATGCCATATCCGGTCTTCTACAATTGGAAGAGACCAAGGAAGCGGTCCGGCTGATCCAGCAAGAGACCCATCATCATGAAAAGCAGACGAAGCATACACTGAATCATATCGAAGACAAAAAAGTTCAGGCAATTCTGCTCGGTAAAATGGGGAAAGCTTCTGAAGCGAAAGTCGAGCTGTCTGTGGACGAAAACAGTTCACTGGCCAAATTGCCTGCTCATGTCGATATTTCCAAAGTCATTCACATTGTCGGGAATTTGATCGACAATGCCATTGAAGAAGTCGAGTCGAGCGACAGGAAAGAAGTGTCTTTCTTCATTACCGATATCGGCAACGACTTGGTCATCGAAGTCCAGGACAGCGGGCGCGGAATCGAAACCGGCAACCTCGACCAATTTTTCACGCAAGGATTCTCCACAAAACTTGAAAAAGCGGATAGGGGCTATGGCTTGGCGATCGTCAAACAAGCGGTTGAAGACTTGGATGGCTGGATTGAAGTGGATTCGACGCCGCAGCACGGGACGGTATTCAGCGTCTTTATCCCGAAAAAAACGATGGAGGTGGCATAATGCTGCGGGTAGTGATTGCAGAAGATGATTTTCGTGTCGCGCAAGTGCACGAGAAGTTTTTAGCAAAGATTAAGCAAGTGGAACTGGCGGCGAAAGCAAAAGACTGCGCAGAGACACTGGCGGCGGTCAAGCAAGAGCGGCCGGATTTGGTGTTATTGGACAATTACATGCCGGACGGGCTCGGCATCGAGTTGATCGATGAGTTAAGAAAGGAAAGCCCGGAGACCGACATCATCCTCGTCTCAGCAGCAAACGAGCGGGAGTATATCGAAACGGCGCTGCGCAAAGGCGTAAAAGGCATCATCTTAAAACCTGCCGAACTTAGCCAGTTCACGGCGACTATCGAAAAATACCGGAAAGACAGGGAAAAGCTGTCGAACCAAGAAACCATCGACCAGGCGTATTTGGATGAACTGTTTGGCGTCAAGGCGGTCAAAAAAGAAGCGCCAGCAGTCAAAGGCATTGATCCGCTGACGATGCAGAAAGTGCAGAAATTATTGGAGCAATACGAGGAAGGCGTAACGGCTGAGAAGATGGGCGAAGAGATGGGCGCTTCCCGCACGACCGCCAGGCGCTATCTGGAATATTTGGTGTCGACGGATGATTGCTACGCTGAGCTTGGATACGGGATTGTCGGCAGGCCGGAACGGAAATACTTTGTTAAATGAAGTGAAGGCGAGTGACAAGTTCCGGCAGACACACTTCTCTAGAGTTCTAAAAAAAGCAACTCCCTGAATTAGGGGAGTTGCTTTTTTGCGTTATCGTTTCGTTGTCGGCAATCAGTCGGTGTGGCATTCGAAATGAGTCATTTGCCAACCGCTTTTCTCGATTTCAGGAAATCCGCCCAACTCATAGCATCGGTCGGCTGCTTCGGTCACTTCTACATAACTAAAATAGCTTTGTACCATAATGGCGCTTCCGATGCTGAGAACTAGTATGATGCTGAGCGCAATGGCCGCCATGCCGGGAGTTGCATCTGGTAGGCGTTTCATAGTAGGCCTCCTTAAAGTTTACTCTCTAAACTCTAGCATAATTCCCTGTAGTTTCCTATAAATGAAATATCAGTAAACCAGGACACTTATCGTGAACTTTATGAACAAAATGTTCACAAAATCCTTTATACAGCTTATTTTGCAAACGGTTACATTCTGAAAATTCGCAGTTATACTTCAACTCATAAGAAAACTACTTGAACTGAGGGGGAAATAAAATGAAGAAAACGATTTTTGCCAGTGTCTTGACTGTAAGCGCTTTAGCATTCGCCGGGTGCGGATCCGAAGATACGGCTAATACAGCGGGAGAAGACGGAACCTTCGAACCGTCGAAAGGGATTGAAATGGTAGCACCGGCTGGGTCAGGCGGCGGCTGGGATACGACAGCCCGTGAAGTTGCCCGTGTATTCGGCGAAACGGGAATCATCGATGAAAATATGACCGTCATCAACCGTGAAGGCGGAGGCGGGGCAATCGGATGGGCTTATGTCCACGCAAAAGAAGGCGACGCCCACAGCATGTTCGTCGCTTCACCGCCACTGATGTTCGTGCCGCTCAATGGCCAATCGGAACATGGCCATGAAGACTTTACGCCGCTTGCCAATATGATTGCAGACTACGGCGCGTTCGCTGTCCGTGAAGATAGCGAATTTGAAGATTTGAACGATCTATTCGACCAAATGAAAGACGATCCGGAAAGCATCACCGTTATCGGTACTTCCGCTCCGGGAAGCATGGACCATATGCAATTTGTGCGCATCGCCAAAGCGGCAGGCGTGGACCCGACAAAGATCAAATACGTTTCTGACCAAGAAGGCGGCGCTTTGACAGCGGTTCTGAACGGCTCGGTAGATGTCTTCTCCACAGGAGTCGGCGAAACGATTGAGCAAGTGCGTGCCGGCAATATCAAAGTTCTGGGTGTGACGGCAGAAGAACGCATGGAAGGGGAAGTGCTTTCCGAATTCCCGACAGCGATTGAGCAGGGCATCGATGAGAGCTTCGTCAACTGGCGTGGATTCTTCGGGCCTCCAGGCATGGATGAGGCAGCGGTCGATTATTATGAAGCCAAATTCCAGGAATTGAGTGAATCCGAAGAGTTTGCGGAAGTCCGCGAGAAGTACGGCTGGAACGAAATGTACATGGGCAGTGAAGAATACAGCGAATTCCTCGAAGGCGAAAAAGAGGAAATTGCCGCATTGCTCGAGGAAATTGGATTAGGCCAATAAAATTCTTTTTGCAAAAGAACATATAGCTGCCTGGTCAGCTCAAAAGTAAAAAATCAACAAGTGAAACCGGATCTTTGGCATTCGGTTTCTCTCTTTTCAGTCAAAAGGAGGCGTTTCGTTTGCTTGCAACCATAAACCGGAAGTTAGGGCTGCTGATTTTCATTGTTGCGGCCGTCTATTTATATTTAAGTTTTCAATTGCCCAATTACGAATATGCCCCGATCGATGCGGATGTCATTCCGAAGGGCTTGGGCATCTTGTTATTGGTGCTGTCCGTCTTCCTGTTCTTTTCCCGTGTAGTGGAAACGGATGCCGAAAAGGCGAAGCGCAATATCCCCAAAAAAGAACTGGGGGTCATTGCCGCGGTATTTGCCATGATTTTCGTCTACATTCTATTGTTTGAAGCGATCGGCTTTATCATCACGACGGCATTATTCATTTTCTTCTGTTCGTGGTTTTTAGGTTATAGAGCATGGAAGACAAATATATTGGTCTCTCTTCTGTTCCCGATTGTTATGTATGCTATTTTCGTTTTCGCGTTGGGGATTGTCTTGCCGCGCGGCATCTTGCCATTTTAAGGAGGGAGTTTCCATATGGATGCATTTCAAGGTCTATTGACCGGTTTTCAAGTTGCCTTAAGTCTAGAAGGGATCATGTTCGTACTGATCGGCGTTATCGTCGGTACATTGATCGGGATGATGCCAGGGCTAGGCCCGATCAGCGCCATTGCGATCATGATTCCGATTACATACGGGATGGACCCGGCACCGGCACTCGTCATGATGGCGGGCGTCTATTACGGGGCTGTATTCGGCGGGTCGACTTCTTCGATCCTGTTGAACGCCCCGGGAATTTCCGGAACGGTCGCTACAGCATTCGACGGCTATCCGATGGCCCAGCAAGGGAAGGCCGGCAAAGCGCTGGCCATTGCGGCGATTTCTTCATTCATCGGAGGAACCGTCTCGGTTGTCCTCTTGATGCTGCTCGCGCCGGCGCTCTCGAGCGTAGCGATTTCTTTCGGGCCGCCAGCGTATTTCGCCTTGATGTTCATGGGCTTGACCGCGATTTCCAGTCTTTCTGAAGGCTCGACGATCAAAGCGATGATCGCAGCCGTCGCAGGCTTCATGGTCGTCACGATCGGTATCGACCCGCAGACAGGGACGCAGCGTTTTACCTTCGGGAATGTCAACCTGTTCGACGGATTCGACTTTTTGATCATCGCGCTTGGGCTCTTTGCGGTCGCTGAAGTCTGCATGTTGATCCTGAACCGCAAAAACCGCAGCTTGAGCGACGACCAGAAACTGGGCAGCTTGAAGTTGTCCAAGGCAGACTTGAAGGAAATGAGCGGGCCAGTCAGCCGCCAGTCGTTCGTCGGCTTTTTGCTCGGCGTCTTGCCAGGTGCAGGAGCGACAATCGCTTCTTTCATCAGTTATATTTTTGAAAAACGAATCGCTAAGAATCCTGAAGAGTTCGGTAAAGGGTCTATCAAAGGGCTCGCAGCACCGGAAAGTTCCAATAACGCCGCGACAAGCGGTGCGTTCGTCCCGCTTTTGAGCTTAGGGATTCCAGGTTCAGGGACGACAGCTGTCATGTTGGGCGCATTCCTTGTGCTCGGCGTACAGCCAGGACCGCTCTTGATGACCGACCGCCCGGAAATCTTCTGGGGCATCATCGCTTCCATGTATCTCGGGAACGTGTTCCTGTTGATCTTGAACTTGCCGTTGATTCCATATTTGGCAAAAATCTTGAGCATTCCACGTCCTTTGCTGATTTCCCTCGTCATCATGTTCAGTTTGATCGGCGTCTATTCAATCAGCTTCAATGTCTTTGACCTATATATGCTGCTGGTATTCGGCGCATTAGGATTTGCGATGCGGATCTTTTCATTTCCAGCACCGCCATTCATCTTGGCATTTATCCTTGGAGGCATGATGGAGCAGGCTTTCCGCCAATCCATGACCATCTCTAACGGCAGCTTGAGCATTTTTGTCGATACTCCGCTTCCGCTATCCTTGCTCTTGGTTGCACTCGTTTCACTATTGGTTCCGGCATTCCTGAAATGGAGAAGCAATAGGCTGGCATATAAACAACGTTAAGGGGTGGAAAAGTGAGAAACTCTAAGTTAGTGCCGCGTATTCTTGCTTTTCTGCTGGCCGCCGGTTTTGCTCTTTTATGGGCGTTCGGTTTATTGGATGCTTATACGGATGACCAGAAACTGACGCTGCTATTGCTTGGCATCGCCATTGGTTTGTGGACGGTAAGCGCCATGCCGCTCGCCGCTTCGAGTCTTCTGGTGCTCGGCCTGCTGCTGCTTTTCCGTTTAACGGAAGAGCCGGAGCAGGCTTTTGCCGGTTTTCTGTCGGATGCGCTTTATTTTATCCTGGCACTGACTTTGATTTCCAAAGTGCTAGTGAAAGCGAGAGCCGATCAAGTCTTTGTCGGCGTGTTATTGAAAATGAGCAAAGGCAAAGTCCAGCGGCTGTTGGTCGGCTTGCCGCTATTGATCGTCTTTTTGCCGATCCTGCTGCCTTCAGCTGTCGCCAGGTTCCGGATTTTGGAGCCGATCATCGAGCAAGTGAACGACCGTTTCGCACTCGGCAAGAGAAGCCTGTTCCGCCAGTTCAGCTTTTATGTTATCGGCATGATGAACCAGAACTCGACGATGATCGTCTTCACGGGTGGTGGATTCCCGATTCTTGCGGCTCAATTGCTGAGCGATTTTGGGGGTATCCAAATCTCCTGGCTTGGCTGGTTCGTTCGCATCGCACCTGCGCTTTGGCTGTCGCTGCTATTGATCAGTTTCGGTGTCTGGTTCTTTTTCAAACGCCGCAGCGGTGCCGGGCTTCAGATGGAGCAGATGGAATTCTCTCCAGCAGCCCGCTTGCCGGAACGTTTCTGGTGGGTGATCATCCCATTTTTCGCTATGATCATCAGCTGGATCGTCATCGATCAGGAACAGATTCCACTCATAGTGGCGCCTTTCCTATTGCTCGCATATTATGCATTGCCGATGAATGGGCTTGTCGATGACCGGCTCGTCCGGGATTACGACTGGGAAACTTTCCTATTGCTCGGCGCCTCATTTTCACTTGGCTATTTAATAGAAGAAAACGGAACGGCTGGTGTCTTGGCGAGCCAATTGATTCAACTGCTGCCAGCAGGAATGGGTCAGGGGGTAAATATTATTTTTATCGCTTGTCTCATTTTCCTATTGCGCTTTTTGTTTGTCGTGCCTTCCACATCGATGATTGTCATTTTTCCGATCATCGTCAGTTTTGCAGAAATGTTGGGCTTACCGATTTTGCCAATGGCGTTTTTATTGATCATGATCATCGGCGGCGTCACCATCTTGCCGATCCATTCACCGACCACTTTTCTGGCATTTCAAAAAGGGGCGTTTTCCCAGCGTGAACAATTGCTCATTGGCAGCTTTTCAAGTGTTGTCATCACGGCAATTGCCATCCTTTTCGCGGTTTTCATCTGGTGATGGAATCCATTCACAATTGCCAAAGCCAGCCTTCAAAGAGAAGGGTGGCTTTTTGTCTGAAAAGAGCCCATATGTTTAGTTGAAAAAATAGGGGGTAGGGTAATTTTAGAAGCGATTTAACTAAGAGGAGGCAGAAAAAATGTTTGATTATACCGTTACGACTAGCAAATCTGTAGATGAAGCAGTGGCATCACTTGAGGAAAACTTGAAAGAAGAGCAGTTTGGCGTCTTATGGAACTTCGATTTGACGGCAAAACTTCAGGAAAAGGGACAGGATTTCGATACCCCGTACAAGATCTTGGAAGTGTGCAACCCGAAAGAAGCGAATACGGTACTCTCTGAAAACTTGATGGTCGGCTATTTCCTGCCATGCAAAATTGTTGTTTACAAAGATGGTGAAGAAACGAAGATTGGCATGCCGAAGCCGACATCACTGATCGGCATGGCTGAAGATGGCGGCAAATTGACTGAAGTGGCGGCAGATATCGAAAATCGCCTGATCAGCTGCATCGACCGGACCGCCTAAGTTTCGGGAATTTACGAATGGAGGAATTTTTTTATGACAGTCAAATTTACATCCGCTGAAGAAATTGCAGAAAAAGTAATGAACAATGAACCTGTTGCCATTCTCGATGTCCGCAGCAAAGAAGATGTGGAAAATTGGCATGTAGAAGGCAGCCAAGTTGAATTGCATAATATTCCATTCAATAAAATAGAAGAAAGCAGTGAAGAAATAAACAAGCTGCCGAAGGAAAAACCGCTCTATACGATGTGTGCGAAAGGCAATACATCGAAAAAAGCGGCGGAGTACTTGCAGGATCAAGGATTTGAAAACATCATTTCCATTGAAGGCGGGATGGCTTCCTGGAGTGAACAATTGGAGCCGGTGAAAATCGGCGACTTGAAGACTGGCGGTACGATCTATCAATTTGTCCGGATCGGCAAGGGTTGCCTGTCTTATTTGATCGAATCGGATGGCGAAGCGGCGGTGGTCGATGCGGCACGAATGACCGAACCGTATGAAAACTTCGCAAAAGAGCATTCGGCGAAAATCACTCATGTGTTGGATACCCATCTCCATGCCGACCACATTTCGGGAGGCAGAAAACTGGCCGAACAATTCGGCGCACAGTACCATTTGCCACCGGAAGACGCAGATGAAGTGGTATTCGGTTATGAACCAGTTGAAGATGGAACAATCGTGGAAGTAGGGAAAGCCAAGGTCAAGGCATTCTATTCGCCTGGCCACACGATCGGCAGTACCTCATTTATCGTCGACGATGAATATTTGCTGACAGGCGATATCCTGTTCATCGAATCGATCGGCCGTCCGGACCTTGCAGGGAAAGTGACGGATTGGGCAGAAGACCTGCATGAAACGCTTTATGAACGCTACGATGACCTGTCGAAAGACTTAATTGTTTTGCCTGCACATTATGCAGACGTCAAAGAAATGAACGAAGACGGCAGCGTCCACAAAAAACTCAGCGAGCTGTACAATCAAAATGAAGGGCTCAATATCGATGATGAAGAACGTTTCATCAAACGTGTGACGGAAAACTTGAAAGAGCAACCGAACGCTTATGAAGATATCCGCAAAACGAATATGGGAAAAATCATCCCATCCGAAGACGAACAAAAAGAAATGGAAACCGGCCCGAACAACTGCGCGGTCTAAGCAGTGCCGGCTATACAAGGGTCCCCGCTGTATTGGCGGGGACTTTACATGTTAAAATAACATCAGACAAAGTGAAAAGAACTTACGATTTTTTCGTTTGACATTATACCCTAAGGGGTATATTATAGGCATAACAACTTCACTTTATATTTTGAACAGGAGGCTTGTCTGATGGAATACGATAAAAAGATTGAAAACCGCCTCAAGCGGATTGAAGGCCAATTGCGTGGAGTCATCAAAATGGTCGAAGCAGACGGTGAATGCCGTGATGTAGTGACCCAGCTGTCAGCAGTAAGAAGCGCAGTGGACCGGACGATCGGAGTCATTGTCAGTGAAAACTTGCAGTCTTGTGTACGCGATAGCTTGGAAAAAGGCGAAAGTACGGAAGACGTCGTAAAAGAAGCGGTCGAGCTTCTCGTAAAAAGCCGTTAAAACGGGATAAAATAAAAAAAGAAGTTTCCTGTTGACATAGTAGAATACATGCTTTAATATACCCTATAGGGTATTAAAAAGAAGTGCGACGCCACTATAAAACGTTCTTTTTTTTGGAATAAAATATACCCATAGGGGTAATTATTGGAGGAATTTACAGAATGGCAGAACAGAAGAAGACAACAATCGTACTTTTCAGCGGAGATTATGACAAAGCAATGGCCGCTTACATTATCGCAAACGGAGCAGCGGCTTACGATCACGAAGTTACCATTTTCCATACATTCTGGGGATTGAATGCACTCCGCAAAGAAAATCCGCCAGCAATCAAAAAAGGCCGTCTCGAAACGATGTTCTCAAAAATGATGCCGCGCGGCGCTGATAAACTGGGCCTTTCCAATATGCAGTTTGGGGGCATGGGCCCGAAACTGATCAAGCAAGTGATGAAAAAGCATAACGCAATGCCTTTGCCGGATCTGATCGAGATGGCTCAGGAGCAAGACATTAAATTGGTTGCCTGCACGATGACAATGGATCTTTTAGGTTTACAGAAGGAAGAGTTGCTTGACGATATCGTCTATGCAGGAGTTGCTGCTTACCTTGGCGACGCAGAAGACGGCAACGTCAACTTGTTTATCTAACTCCCAAAAGTGGAAAGGATGAAGTATAGATGGAATGGTTGCTCTGGATTGCAGTCGGGGTTATTGCCTATTTCGCGATCTCCCGCTTTACTGCACCAACTAAAGGAATCAAGACAATGTCTACTGACGAACTGAAACCTGCACTCGGCAAGAAAGATAAGCAGTATATCGATGTCCGGACGCCTGCAGAGTTCAAAGCTAACCATATTAAAGGCTTCAAGAACATTCCATTGAATGATTTGCCGAAGCGCATAAATGAGCTGTCGAAGGATAAAGAAACACTGGTCATCTGCCAAAGCGGCATGCGCAGCAGCAGAGCGAGCCAATTATTGAAGAAAAACGGGTTTACCAATATAGTGAATATCAGAGGCGGAATGAGCAGTTACCGCGGATAATTTGAGGAGGAATTTAACATGAAAAGCATGACTACACAAGAAGTTCAGGAATACATCAAAAACAACCCCGAGGCATCGCTGATCGATGTGCGCGAAACAGAAGAAGTCGCTGCAGGAAAAATTCCTGGAGCTGAGCACATTCCATTAGGCTTGTTGGAATTCCGTTTGCAGGATATCGATAAATCAAAAGAGCATATCATGGTCTGCCGTTCGGGCAACCGCAGTGGACAGGCGACCCGCTTTCTTGAAGACCGCGGCTATAACGTCATCAATATGGACGGCGGGATGTTGGACTGGGAAGGCGACACCGAGTAATCTTCAGCCGCAGGCACTGATTTATAAAAGGAGGAAAATGATTAATGGTTCAAACAGATAAAGTATTGGACGCTAAAGGGCTTGCATGCCCAATGCCAATCGTTAAGACGAAAAAAGCGATGAAAGACCTGGCTTCCGGCGATGTGCTGGAAATCCAGGCTACCGATAAAGGGTCAACAGCCGATTTACAAGCATGGGCGAAAAGCTCAGGCCACGAATACATCGGCACGGAAACAGAAGGAGACGTCTTGCTTCATTATTTGCGCAAAGACGGCGCAAATGAAGTAGAAGAGACGATTGAAATCCCTGAAGTATCACTCGCTGATTTTCAAGCACGGGTTGAAAACGGTGATTCGTTGAACATTTTGGATGTTCGCGAGCAAGAAGAATACGATGAAGCGCATATCCCTGGCGTCAAGCATATTCCGCTTGGTGAAGTGGAAAACCGCATGAACGAATTGGATCAAGACCAAGAAATTTACATCATCTGCTATTCAGGCCGCAGAAGCGGAGTTGCTGGCGATATGATGGCGAAAAAAGGCTTTAAAAACTTGTACAATGTGGTACCAGGCATGCGTGATTGGACTGGCAAAACCGAGTAATCGGGCCAGTCCTGGCACCAAGCCGAAATGTTCTATGCAAGCTTGAGAAATATAGGCATTAATTTTTTTTGAAATAAAAAATACCCCGGGAGGTAATTAATGAATGTCAGTAAAAGCAATGACCGCGGCGCAAGTAGCCCGCAAAGTAATTGATAACGAACCATTGTTCATCCTTGATGTCCGCAACGGCGACGCATTCGCCGATTGGAAAATCGAAGGCGGCAACATCCAGTACTTGAACATCCCATATTTTGATTTATTAGACGGCGTTGAAGAAGTCATCGATCAATTGCCGAAAGACCGCGATATTTTGGTTGTCTGTGCCAAAGAAGGATCTTCCATCATGGTCGCAGATATGCTTGCAGATGAAGGCGTGGAAACGGCTTACCTGTCAGGCGGCATGAAAGCATGGAGCGAGCACTTGGAGCCGGTGAAAGTCGGCGATTTGAACGATGGCGGAGAGCTTTACCAATTCGTCCGCATCGGCAAAGGCTGCTTGTCTTACATGGCGATTTCCGGCGTGGAAGCGGCAGTCATTGACGCGACTCGCATGACGGATGTCTTCTTGAACTTCGCGCAGGAAAAAGGCGCACAAATCAAGCACGTATTCGATTCACATCTTCATGCAGACCATATCTCAGGCGGCCGCAAAATCGCACAAGCGACAGGCGCTACGTATTACTTGCCGCCGGCTGATGCTGAAGAAGTGGTATTCGAATATACACCACTTGAAGGTGGCTTCGAAGCAGTAATTGGCAGCTCGAAAGTCGAAGCGCTCTATTCGCCAGGACACACCATCGGTTCGACTTCATTTATCGTAGACAATCAATACTTGATGACAGGCGATATCCTGTTCATCGATTCCATCGGACGCCCGGACCTTGCAGGACTAGCGGAAGACTGGGTCGGTGATTTGCGCGAATCCCTATACAGCCGCTACCAGGCGCTTGCAAACGAATTGTCTGTTCTGCCGGCTCACTTCATGATCATGGATGAGTTGAACGAAGACGGTAGCGTCGCCAAAAAATTGGGCGACTTGTTCAACGAAAACCACGGCTTGAATATCGAAGATGAGCAGGAATTCCGCGATATGGTAACGAAAAACTTGCCACCGCAGCCGAATGCTTACGAAGATATCCGCAAAACCAATATGGGCAAGATTACACCAGAAAACGAAATGCAACGTGAAATGGAAATCGGCCCGAACCGCTGCGCCGTACGTTAAGTTTTACCGATTACGAATTGGATAAAGAGTCAAAAAGAGCGATGAAATCAATCCAGGCGGTCGCTTTCATCTGAGATAGTCAAATAGATATGTAACAAAACAGCGCAGACTCCTTGGGGAGCAGAAACGGAGCTGGCTTTCCAACTCCGTTTCGACGAAGTGCTGAAATCCATTCGGGCGCCTAGCCCGAATTAGTTCAGCGCGAGCCCCCAGGAAAGCTAGCTGTTTTGTGGAATATCGACTGTAGTGAAATTGCATTTAGACTTATATAGCAAGTAACTATAATAAAACATTCTAAAGGAGAGATTTTGATGAACGCAGATAAAGTACTAGACGCAAAAGGCTTGGCTTGCCCAATGCCGATCGTAAAAACAAGAAAAGAAATGAAAGACATGGATTCCGGGCAAGTCTTGGAAATCCAAGCAACAGATAAAGGCGCTTCAGCAGATTTGACTGCTTGGGCAAAATCAGGCGGCCACGAGCTCTTGGAACAGCAAGTCGATGGCGACGTGCTGAAGTTCTGGATCAAAAAGGGCTGAGCATCAGCCATCTAGATTGCAAAGAAGAGCAGAAATGCTTTTTGGGAAGGTGAGTTTCCATGAGTATTGATTTTATGATTGTTATTTTCTTGATCGGTTTTGTCGGTTCCTTTATTTCGGGGATGGTCGGAATCGGCGGTTCTATCATCAAGTATCCGATGCTGTTGTATATCCCGGTCATGCTGGGATACACGGCATTTTCAGCACATGAAGTGTCAGGCATCAGTGCCATTCAAGTATTCTTCGCGACAATCGCGGGGGTATGGGCATACCGAGGCAGTGGCTATTTGAATAAGTCCCTTATCGCCTATATGGGCGGCGCTATTCTAGTCGGGAGCTTTATCGGCGGTTACGGTTCGACACTCTTGTCTGAGTCTGCCATCAACATTGTCTATGCCATCCTGGCGACAATCGCAGTCGTCATGATGTTTATCCCGAAAAAAGGCTTGGATGATATTCCGGCTGATCAAGTGACTTTCAATAAATGGATTGCTGCAAGCCTGGCGTTCATCGTCGGAATTGCGGCAGGTATTGTCGGTGCAGCAGGCGCCTTCATCCTAGTGCCGATCATGCTGGTCGTCTTGCGTATTCCAACTCGCATGACAATCGCGACTTCATTGGCGATTACATTTATCTCATCCATCGGTTCAACGGTCGGTAAAATCGTCACTGACCAGATCCTGTATGGTCCGGCTGCAGTCATGATCGTGGCCAGTATCCTGGCAGCTCCATTGGGTGCGAAAGTGGGCCAAAAAGCGAACACCAAATTATTACAATGGATCTTGTCGCTGTTGATTTTAGGTACAGCAATCAAAATCTGGCTTGATATTCTATAAGAGCGAAAAGCTTCCGGCAGCTGCCGGAAGCTTTTTTACTGAGTAGAAAAGCTTTCGCTTTTCGACTGCGCTCCAATGGCTGCTTTCCGGGGGGCGGGTGTTGAGCCAACGTGCCAAAGAGCACGGCACGTTCGTCTCGCCAGCCCGCTCGGTCCCCCAGGAGTCAGCCATTTCCGCTCCGTCTCTATTTTTAGAACAGAAAATCATTTCTTCGGCTCACAAAACAGACGGTGTGGAGATGCATCGTATTCTGTCGCTTGCTTCAGCCAGGTCAAAGAATGAAGTATCACGAGTCTCCATTAAAAAACATTAAGCTTTCTGATTGGAGCATCACCTAACCAGACGCCGTGTCTCGGGAAGCGATTCCCCTGCGAGCCGGCAACAGAATACAAAAGCAGAAACGCTTAAACAGTTTCGACACAACGAAATCTCTCAGCCGCCAACCCAAAGCATGGCGGCGGCGAACGCGATGAATCAAAAAATCAGCCAGCGAAACATCTCCACACGAAAATCCTCGCTCTCTTCTTCGACACCCGTGCGGGAAGCGATTCCCCTGCGAGCCGGCACTGACTACACAAGCAGATCCGCTTAAACAGTCTCTACACAACGAAATCTCTAAGCCGCCAAGCGCCAAGGGTGAGCCGACGCCATAAGACAAGTGCTCTTCTTGGCTTATGGCAAGAGGCCAACCCAAAGCAGGGCGGCGAATATCAAGGTGAAGCTCGAATCCACTTCAGCAACATGTCCACAGGAAAACCCTCATTTTCTATTTCTACGCTAGACTAGGGAAGCGATTTCCCCACTAGCCGGCAACTGAATATAGAAGCAGATCTATCTAATCAATCTTCGTACAATGAAATCTTCAAGCCGCTAAGCGCCAAGGGTGAGCCGACGCCATAAGACAAGTGCTCTTCTTGGCTTATGGCAAGAGGCCAACCCAAAGCAGCGCGGCGAATACCAAAATGAAGACCGACTCAACTCCAGGAATATTGCCACAAGCTCCCCCGCTATCTTCATTTAAAACCCGCCCAAAAAAGCAGTTAATTTCGGAAATACAAATAAGCTTTCATTTGGATTTTTCAGTGGAAAGAGTACAATGAAACAAAGAGCATGGGAAAGGAAGAACAGCATGAAACCAGTAATTGTAGCCGAAAAGCCGAGCCAGGCGAAAGCGTATGGCGATGCGTTCAAGACGGTGAAGCGGGAAGGCTATATGGAAATGGCGCCGAATCCGATCTTTCCAGAAGGCGCGTTCATTACCTGGGGCATCGGCCATCTTGTCGAATTGAAAGAGCCGAAAGCCTACGACCCGAAATGGGGCAAATGGTCGCTCGCTTCCTTGCCGATTCTGCCGGTCGAATACCAATTTCAAGTAGCCCGCGGCAAATCGAAGCAATTCAATATCATCAAAAAACTCCTGAAAGAAACCGATACCGTCATCAATGCCTGCGACGTAGACCGCGAAGGCTCGAATATTTTCTACAGCATCTACCGGCAGACCGGCGTGCGCGGCAAACAAATCAAACGGCTGTGGATCAATTCACTCGAAATTGATGAAGTACGCGAAGGCTTCCTCAATTTGCGCGACAACAAGGAAGACTTGCGCCTGTACGAAGAAGCGCGGGCGCGTCAAATCAGCGACTGGCTGGTCGGCATGAACGGCTCAAGGCTTTACTCGCTGCTGCTTCAAGAACGCGGCATCCACGAAGTATTTGCGATTGGGCGGGTTCAGACGCCAACCGTATTTTTGATTTATCAGCGCCAAAAGGAGATCGAGGCGTTCAAGCCGGAGCCGTTCTACGAAATCGAAGGGAAATTCAAAGCCGCGAAAGGCAGCTATAAAGGAAAAGCCAAACTGAAAGCGAAAGAGCGCAAAAAAGCGGAAGAGCTCCTGGCTGTCCATGAGTTGACGGACGGCAAAGCGCAAGGCCATATCAAAGAATTGAAGACGGCGGAAAAACACATCCCGCCGCAGCCGCTAAATTCCTTATCCAGCCTGCAGGCAGCCGCGAACCGGAAATGGAAATACAGCCCGCAAAAAGTGCTGTCGGCGATGCAAAAGCTCTATGAGAAAAAACTGGTGAGTTATCCGCGGACCGATTCCCGCCATATCACCTCGGCGGAATTCGGCTATTTGTCAGCCCAAGTTGAGAGTTACCAAAAGCTTATCGATGCACCGTTTCCGATTGCATCGAAAATACCGAAAAAGCGTTTTGTCGATAACACAAAAGTGCAGGAGCATTATGCCATCATCCCGACGAAGAGCTTGCCGACAGCCCGTAAAATCGAAGGATTGCCGCAGGACGAACGGAATTTATACGAAGAAGTGATGCGTACGACGCTCGGCATGTTCCACCGGGATTCCCGTTATGCCGAAACGAAAGTCGTGACCGATGTAAATGGGTTGGAGTTTTACACAACTGGCCGGACAGAGCTCGATAAAGGCTGGAAATCGCTGTTTCCGACGTCAAAAGAAGCGAAACAGGATCCGCCGCTTCCTGAATTGGCACTCCATGAGCAAGTAGCTGCAGCGGTTGCCATTGTCGAAGGCATGACCACTGCGCCGAAGCCCTATACAGAAGGGCAATTGATCGCCATGATGAAAACTTGCGGAAAGTTCGCGGAAGATGAAGCCGATAGTGAAATCCTAAAGGAAGTGGAAGGGCTCGGAACGGAAGCGACACGTAGCGGCATCATTGAAACGATCAAGCGCCATAATTATATTGAGGTTAAGAGAAACATCGTATCAGTCACAGAAAAAGGGCGCATGCTGTGCCAAGCGATTGAAGGCAATTTGCTCTCAAGCCCGTCGATGACCGCAAAATGGGAAAGCTATTTGAAGAAAATCGGCAAAGGCGAAGGCTCATCCGAAGTATTTCTCGCCACCATCGGAAAATTCATTGAGAAGTTGTTGCAGGATGTGCCGGAGCAATTGCGCAGCAACGGCATGCCGGACCAGATGCCTGCCTTGCAAGGGACAGAAATTGCAATATGCCCGCGCTGCCGAAAAGGTTCGATTGTTTCCCGCAAAGGCTCATACGGCTGTACAGAACATGCCAATGGCTGCAAGCAATCATTCCCGGCGGTGTTTTTGAAAAAAAGGTTAACGGCAAAACACATCGAATACTTATGCACTAAAGGGAAAACGCCGGTCATTAAAGGTTTCGTATCGAAGAACGGTAAAAAATTCAATGCCAGTCTCGTATTGGAAGAGGGAAAATTGGCAATGAAGTTTTAATATTTCCCAGGAAATATACAGGAAGGAGTGCAGATGATGAGAAAAATGACGATCTATGTAGCGGAAGCGAAATCACAGCGTCCGATTCACGAACTGGAAGATTTATTGCTGAATGAGCCAGGGGTTGAACGGGCTTTAGTGGATGTGAAAGATGGCGAAGTCAAACTGGAGCTGGACGAAACGAAGATCAAGGAAAGCCAGATCATCCGTCTCATCAAAGAAGCGGGGTTTCACGTGGAGTGATTTCTTTGCCACACAGTAGGTGTTCCTGTACAATAGGAATCATTGAATAGCAATAACTGCATATAATAGGTCAAATGCCGCGGACCATAGCGCCGGAGGCAAAGCCGAAAAGATTCCTTTCATTTTGAGGGGCTCTTTTCGGCTTTTTTTATAGGGGGGAAGCAGTAATGGGTTATTTTGTAGATCATCGAACGAAAAAAATCCATCATAGCCAGTTTGCAGGAGATAGCTGCGGCTTTTTGCAAACGCCTATAGATCAACGGGAGTTTACCGATAAAATGGAGTATGTGGAGAGCTTGGCAGAAAAGGAATATGAACATTGCCCGTACTGCCAAACTGCACAGTCGACTGTCGGTTAAATTGGATAGAGAAAAAAGCCGCCAATTGGGCGGCTTTTTCATTTTAAGAATGCTTATTCGGTTCAAGAAGCACGAGAATGTAACTGATATCCGTCGAGAATTCCCAATCGAGGAAAATTTCGCGGATATCCCGTTTAAGTAGTTCAGGGAACGGGGTTTCTTTCAAAAGCAAGCGCTTTTCGAGAGGCCGTTTCACTTGTTTCAGTTCTTCGGCCAACCCTCTGCGTATGAGCTCACGTTCGATCTCCACCAAGAAGCCTGTGCGTTCGATTAATAAGGTCCGGTCATTCAACCAGAACAGCTCGGTGCTTTCGGGTTTCTTTTCGGCTTTTCGGCTGGCTTCCACGACTGAATCGTGGAGAGCTTCTTGCGTCGCGTCAGACTGCCAGTCAAATTCAGTTGCAGCATCCCGGCTAGCCATGACCCCGATAAGCATGCCGGTCTGGTTTTCCAGATGCCAATCGGAATAAATCGATTCGACTTTTTCGCCAGAAGCACGGGAGAAGGCAGCGCAAATATCTGGCTTCAGTTCTTCGATCAGCAAATGGCGGATTTCCATCACTCGCCTAAACTCGTTTTTCTGGAGCAGGATCTTTTCTGTCGGGCTTAGGAAACCTCTCAGGTGGACGATGACAAAGGGTGGTTTCACGATCACGAATACAGATGTCGGGCCTTTCCCGAAGTGTTCGCGGATGACGGTTGAAATATAGCCGCCGATTTCACTTTGCATGGTTTTTGAATTCTGCAAATGGTTCGCCTCCTTGGGTAAAGTAATTGGTCTGCCGGATAGGGCAATGTCTATTGTATTGGGCGTGCCATGCACTGAACGGCCAATAACGATTAAGGGGCCGGCAGAGCGGGTATAAATGGAAAAACGGATACGGACGGAATTCAAAAGGGGTGGATCGAATGGTTTCGGCAGAACGCAAGACAGATCTTACGACAGCAAGAAACCGGCGCGTCCACACTTCACGGAATTTTTGGGCGGGCTTATTGTTCGGAGCCGGGATGTTTTCAGTGCTCGAGCAAAGCATTTTCCATTTTTTCCTGCAATGGCATCATTTCTACGAAGGCAATGGCCCCCAAGCGATTTTGACCGGGGAAGGAATTTACCAGGTCATCGGCTGGGCATTGACGGTTTTGTCTCTATGGATCGCTGCCGATTTGGCCAGGCGAAAAGCCTTCTGGCCAGCGCGCTTTTCAGGCAGTGCATTGATTGGAGGCGGCGTGTTGCTGATATTCGACAGCCTGGTGTTCCGCCTGCTGTTGAATCTTCATACCGTCAGGGACATTGGGGACCCTGTTTTCTACGAATTGCTATGGCTCGGAACAGCCGCTTTCCTTTTTTTGCTTGGCTGGTCGGTCTTGCGCAATGCTTCAAAAGATGGAGATTAATCCTCGTCACTTTACTATACCCTAATTTTCATACTTCCCTTTTAATGGGACAAACCGGACCGCTTCAAGCGCTGTCTTTTCCAATCTCCCATCGCTGGATTTGTCGATGGCGAGAAGGTCCTGGCTGTACTGATGGCCGACAGGGATGAGCATGCGCCCGCCGTTTGCCAATTGGTCCACCAATTCTTTCGGAATATCCGAGGCGGCAGCAGTGACGATGATCCGGTCGTACGGTGCATGTTCAGGCCAGCCGAGGCTGCCATCGCCCAGCAGGAACGAGATGTTTTCGAACCCTTTCGCTTCGAGCCGCTTTTTTGCGCTCTCAGCTAGCTGTGGAATCTTCTCGACTGTATAGACTTCACGTGAAAAAGCTGCCAGAAGCGCTGTCTGGAAACCCGATCCTGTGCCGATCTCCAACACTTTGTGATGGTCTTCGAGATCGAGTGCAACCGTCATTTCCAAAACGAGTGAAGGTTGTGAAATCGTCTGGCCATATCCAATTGGCAAAGCTTCGTCTCGCCCGGCATCTTGCTGATGGCGATCCATGAACGAACCCCGGTCAAGTGAGCGGAAATAAGCGGTGATGTCCTGTTTACGTGCAGTCATGCAGATACACCTGCTTTCGTTCGATTTGTTTGATGGACTCCTTGCTACTATCATAAGGAAAAATGGCCCGAAGCACAAAGGGCGGCTCTTAAGGAGAGGAACCTCATATGGAGAACACAATAATTTCAGCACTTGAACAGGACTTGCCGGACACAGTGAATCTCGAAACCGCAACCTTCGGGATGGGCTGCTTTTGGAGTCCCGATGCACAGTTCGGTTCATTGCCTGGCGTGATCCGGACACGGACCGGCTATGCAGGCGGCACTTCGGACAATCCCACATACCGGCAGATGGGCGACCATACGGAAACCATCCAAGTGGCATTTGATCCTAGTCAGATCCGCTTTGAAGAAATCATCAGGGAATTTTGGCGCGGCCATTACCCGAACCGCGACGCATACAAAGGGCGCCAATACATTTCCTTGCTGTTTTGGCACTCCGAAGAGCAAAAGCACATCATCGAGAAACTGAAGGTAGAAAAAGAGCAGCAACTGAACGAGCCGGTTGAAACAGAAATCCGGCCGTTCGACGGATTTACGGAAGCGGAGGAGCGCCATCAGAAATATTATTTAAAACGCTATCCGAAAGCGCTTGAGCAATTGGCAGAACTTTATCCCGAGATGGCTCTTTTGACACCGTCGACTTTCGCTGCACGGCTGAACGGGTTTGTCAAAGGCTTCGGCAGCCGGCAGCAATTGCTCGAGGAAATCAACGGATGGCCGATCAACAAAGGACACAGTGATGCTCTTCGGCAAGTGCTGCTTAAACTGAAATGGTAATTTGATGAGTGCTGGAAAGACCGCTGATTGCGGTCTTTTTTTTGCTGTTGCAGGGAGAGCCGGCAGCCATACCGAAATAACAATAGAGAAAAAAGATGCAGGGGGGAACGTGGACATGTTGGATGAACGTACAATTCTATTGGTGCTGCCCATCTTGGTTTTGCAGATAGCATTAATGATATTCGCATTGGTGGATTTGATCAGAAATCCGAATCCGAACGGTCCGAAGTGGATGTGGGCGGCAATCATCGTCTTGCTGAATATTATCGGGCCGATTCTGTACTTTGTCATAGGGAGGCGGAATTATTGAACGTATTGGAAGTCAGGTCATTAACAAAGCGCTTCGGCACTGAACAAGCAGTGGATGGATTGGGCTTCGAGCTTGCAGAAGGCAGTGCAACGGCATTGATTGGCCCGAACGGTGCCGGAAAGACCACGACACTGTCGATGCTTGCTGGGCTTTTGGAAGCGAGTGCAGGAGAAATCCAGCGCAAGAAAAACTTATCAATCGGATTTTTGCCTCAATATCCGCGATTCTTTCCATGGCTGAGCGCTTTGGAATTTACGGAAATGGCTGCCAAGCTAAGCGGCGTCGATTCCAGAAAAGCCCGCCAGCAAGCAGAACGGACATTGGGGTTTGTCGGGCTAGGTCAAGTGGCCAATAAGAAAATCGGCGGTTTTTCAGGAGGCATGAAGCAACGGCTCGGGCTGGCGCAAGCGATGGTGCACCAGCCAAGCTTGTTGTTATTGGACGAACCGATTTCTTCCTTGGATCCGACCGGGCGAAGGGAAGTGATGGAATTATTGAAATCACTGCTCGGCCAAACGACAATTCTTTACTCCACCCATATTTTGAATGATGCTGAAGAAATGACAGACCAGCTATTGTTTCTGCAGAATGGGCGCCTCGTGGAACACGGCTCCCTCAACCAGGTGCGCAGCCGCTATGCGGACCCGCAAATCCGGATTCGCTTTGAAAACACTAACGCTGCGGAGAGGTTTATGCATGAATCACCGTGGCCAGCTGCCGTTCAAGGCACAGCAGTTATTGTGCCTGTAAAAGCGGAAGGACCGATCATGCAGGACGTGTTCCGTTTCCTGTCCGTTAAAAGCCTGCCCGTGGTTGGGGTCGAGCAAGAGACCGCCAGCCTGGAAGACATTTTCCTGAAGGTGGTGGCAGGAAAATGAAGCAATTTTCGACACTGCTATTGAAGGAATGGCGTGAAAACCTGCGCAATTTTAAGATTTTCTGGATTCCCGTCGTCTTTATTCTGTTAGGCGTCACAGAACCTTTATCGAATTATTACCTTCCTCAGATTCTCGATGCCACAGGCGGTTTGCCGGATGGTGCCGTGATCGAACTGCCGGATCCTGAACCTGAACAATTGCTGGTTGCGGTCATGGGTCAATTCCAGCTGATCGGCATGCTCGTCCTCGTTCTCGCTTATATGGGGAGCATTGTTGGCGAGCGCAGAAATGGAACGGCGACTCTTTTATATGTAAGGCCATTATCGTATGTATCCTATTTTCTCAGTAAATGGCTAATGGCTTCGATAGTGGCGTTGATCAGTGTATGGGCCGGTTTTTTGGCGGGTTATTATTACACCGCTGTGCTGTTTTCAGCGGTTCCGTTCGGGGAGTTCCTGGCGTTTGCGGCGACGTATAGTTTGTGGATGGTGCTGGTCGTGACCTTGGTGTTATTTGCAAGCGCGTCGATGCAAAATGCAGGATTGGCTGCCGGGTTCACGCTTGCTGCCTTGCTTATTCTACAGCTTATCGACAGCCTGTTCGGCAGCCGCTGGGAATGGTCGCCATTGAAACTTCCGAATTACGCGGCTTCCTTCCTGGATATCGGACCGGATGTTACAGCGCTGATCTGGACGCTTGCGATCTCGCTAGTATGCCTGATAGGGCTGGCGGCACTGGGCATTTGGTTCTCGAAAAGAAACCGTGCAAAAACGAAAGTATAGAAGCAATCAGCGGTTAGCTGATTGCTTTTCTTTTGGGCGAATGCTGGTAGAATAAGAACAGGATTTGGCGCAGCGCTGGAGAGCTTTTATGCTCCAGTGGATTGGCCGTTCAAGCGGAGAATATGCATGCCAAACTAGGACTCGTAGTGGCCAATACAATGGACACACGGGCCATACTAACGAATTGAGGAATAAAATATGAAGAAACTGATTGCATTGATTTTTGTGGCATTGCTCGTGCTGGGGTTTGCCTGGGTCAATAATAACTGGATTGTCACGACCGAATATTCGGTCCAATCGGACAAAGTGCCGGATGCATTTGCCGGCAAACGCATCGTTCAAGTATCGGACCTTCACAATGCTGAATTTGGAGATCAACAGCAATCCTTGTTGGATAAAGTCGAAGCGGCGAATCCGGATGCCATTTTCATTACCGGAGATTTGATTGACAGCGACCGCTACGATTTGGAGAGAAGTTTGGCAGCTGTCGACGGGCTGGTGGAGATGAGCGAAGTGTATTATGTCATCGGCAACCACGAAGTGTCATCAAACCGGTTGGATGATGAAATCGTTCCAGCCTTGGAAGAACGCGGTGTCGAAGTGTTGCGCAATCGATCACTCATGTGGGAACAGGACGGAGAAGCTATACAAATTGCGGGCATCGACGATCCGTTAATGGATATTTATCTTCACGAAGAGGAGTTCACGCGCAATAGCATCGCAGAAGCTGGGCTCAACGACGCGTTTACTTTGCTGCTTGCCCATCGGCCTGAACAATTGGAGACTTATGCAAGCGAAGGCATCGATGTCGTTTTCGCCGGGCACGCACACGGTGGCCAGATTCGCATTCCAGGACTTGGCGGCTTGATTGCCCCAGGGCAGGGCTGGTTTCCGAGCATGACAGAAGGTGTCTTCGAATCAGGTGATACGCAGCTGGTGTTGAGCCGGGGACTCGGAAATAGCGGATTTCCATTGCGTGTTTTCAATTTACCCGAAGTCGTGGTCGTAACGTTAGAGAATGAATAACTCGTGTAGGGGGACCGATTTTCGTGATTAGAAAAAGTGAAGTGACATTGCATTGCTATACCAAAAGAACAAATGTTTCCTATGATCTCCCGGCGGACCAGCAGGAATTCACCATGATGCCGCAGGAGCTCATCAAGCGGGACGCGGGGAATCCCGAAAAGCATTTCATCGTCATCCGCGCGCGCGGCGAAGTGGCAGGATTTTTCGAGCTGGATGAATCGGAGGACCGGAAACGCTATTCCGATAACCCGAAAGCTTTGCTATTGCGCGGCTACTCCGTCAATCCCAAATTCCAAGGGCGCGGCATCGCAACGGGCTCACTTGAAGCTCTGCCTGCTTTTCTGCGAAAAGAATTTGAAGTTTTTGACGAAGTTGTGCTCGGCGTCAATGCGCGCAACATCGCTGCACAGAACCTCTATAAAAAAGCCGGTTTTGAAGACACCGGCCGAAGAGTCATGGGCAAAAAGGGCGAGCAATTCGCAATGTGCCTGAAAGTGAAATAAACCATCCCGAAACCGCCCGAAAAGCTGGAGGAATCCAGCTTTTCAGGCGGTTTTTTATTAAGTGGAATTTAATCCTAATAACCTTAAACTTCGAAATATAAGTGCTTATGTAGGCTGCAGCCGGGATTAAAGGCAGCAGTACAATGCGGGCAGGAAGAAGCGCAATCGAGATAGTCGCGGATGGAGAGCTCGTTGCCGCACGTCCCGCATAAAATCGCTTTTTCGTGGAACTGTTCTTTCGGCCAGACGGATGTATTGTTGCAGCCGACTGCTTGATGGCATTCATAGCAAGGAAAATATTTTCCGCAGCAATGGAAGCGGATGGCAATCCGGTCATTTTCCGAATGGTAATGGCGGCAGCGGGTTTCAGGGTCGACATCGAGCCCGATGACGCGAGGGCGTTCACACATGACAGGCACTCCTTTTTAATTCACATATTTCTTTCATGCTACTATGAAATAGGCTTGCTGACGAGTGCCGGATGATAGCTGAAAATGGTCGCGAGCGCCGGAAGCCTTTATAATAGGGATAAGTATCTTGAAGGAGGAGACTGGGCAATGGTTAAGGAATTCGAAGATGAAGTCATGCGTGCGATGGACAAAGTGTTTGAAGATGAGATGAAAAAAGTGAGCGAGACGCTCGAGCAGGATTTATTGATCTCATTGATCGGTGAAGTCAATGCCGGGAAATCGACGACGGTGAACAAAATCATCGGTGAAGAAATTGCCAGCACCAACCCGATGCCTGGCGAAACGGTCAGCGTGGACCCTTATAATATCCGCGGCCTCGAAAACATCAAATTCATGGATACACCGGGGCTCAATGACCCCAATGATGAAAACCCAAGAAAGACTTTAGAGTTCGTCCAGCAATCGGATGTCGTGCTGTTTTTCCTGAACGCTGCCGGAACGGTCTTTTCAGATAGCGAAAAGCAAAAATTCGCGGAGATCGAAAAACATAATAAAGACATCCTTATCGTCCTGAATAAAATCGATGCGGCAGAAGATATCCCATCGATCATCAGGTTTATCAAACGGCACACAAACAATAAATACAAAGTGATCCCGGTGTCTTCGAAAACGGGAGAGAACTTGGATTTGCTGAAAAAGGAAATTTTGCTGTTGCTGGAAAAGAAGGGGAAAGACCTGCTCTTCGCCAAAAGCATGAAAGAGAAATCGTCTGCTGCCACGCGCTGGATCGTGGGGGCCGGGGTCTCAGCTGGAATCATCGGCGCGTCACCGATCCCAGGGTCGGACGTATTGCCGCTGACGACGCTGCAGGTCGGACTCATCGTCAAACTGTCGAATCTGTACGATAAGCCTTTGACGAAAAAAGCGGCGAAAGACATGATCGTCATTACTGCAACGCAGACGATCGGCCATACCCTTTACCGCCAGGCATTGAAGTTTGTCCCAGGGGCAGGCTCAATCATCGGCGGTACAGTGGCGAGCTCCATGACACTGGCGCTCGGCTACGGTGTGAAATATGCGTACGAAAACAATATCGCCATCGATTATGAAATGATCGGCAGCCTCTATGATAAGCTGAAAAAGCGAGAAAAGAATGCTTGAACCATGTGGCCGTCCCCGTTTTTAGGGCGGCTTTTTGTTTTAACACAGAGATTGAACCGTAAATTTGGAGGTGGGACTTATGAGAATTTTAGTAGTGGAAGACAACCCGAGTGTTAGCTCGATGCTGGAATTGTTTTTCTCAAAAGAGGGGCTCGAAGGGGAATTCGCTGGAGACGGGCTGGAGGGCTACCGAAAATTCCAGGAAGGCGATTTTGACCTGTTGATCCTGGATTGGATGCTTCCCGGAATGGATGGCATCGCTCTATGCCGGAAAATCCGCGAGACGGGAAGCGAAGTGCCCATCATTATGCTGACAGCGAAAGACAGCGAATCCGACCAAGTGATCGGTTTTGAAATGGGAGCAGATGACTATGTGACCAAGCCGTTCAGCCCCTTGACCTTGATGGCACGCATCAAAGCGGTGACCAGAAGGGCTCGAAAAGGCGAAGCGGCCGAGGAGGGCATCCGCACCTCCCATTTCCATGTCAGAAAAGAAACACGCGAAGTTGTCAAAGACGGCCAAGCGATCGATAATCTAACGCCGAAGGAGTTCGATCTGCTGGTGTTCTTCCTGCAGCATCCGAAGCAAGTATTCAGCCGTGAGCAATTGCTCGAGCAAGTATGGGGCTATCAATTCTACGGCGATGAACGGACGGTAGACGTCCATATCAAAAGGCTGCGCAAGAAAATTCCGGAAGGGGACCAGCTCTTCCATACGGTATGGGGAGTAGGTTATAAATTTGAAGAACTTGCGGGTTAAGTATTTCTATCAATTAATCGCGAGCCATATGGGCGTCCTTGTGTTTGCAGTAGCCATTTTAAGCACGCTGTTCATTTTTTACGGCGAGCGGGTGGCGTATTCGGATAAGGCGGAGGAGTTGGAGCGCTACGGCGAGCAGATCCTACAGGAACTAGAACAAGCGCGCCCAGGCACGGATCTGCAATCCTATGTCACGGTGCTCGAAGCACAGAACATCAATTTCATCGTCTTCGACCAGCAAAGCCGGATCCTTTATCCGATCAACGGCAATTTCCCGTCGGTCGAGCTGACACCGGAGGAATGGAATGTCATTGAGCGCGGCGAGACATTGGTCGTCTACCGGGATGTCGAACGCTTTGAGCGGTCGATGACGTTCGTGGCGTTGCCGTATGTTGAAGGCAGTACGCTAGCAGGAGGGGTGTTGTTGGCTTCGCCAGTAAGCGGCATCCGGGAAATGGTGACGGAATTGAACCGGACGCTCGTCGCAGTAATCGCCATTTCCTTGCCGTTCGCCTTGCTGCTCAGCCTGTTGCTTGCCAAAATTCACGTGACGCGGCTGCAGCGTATGCGCAAAGCGACTTCGATGATCAGCGAAGGGCATTACCAAGTCAATTTGCCGGAATCGAATTTTGACGAATTCGGGGATTTGGCGCATGACTTCAATGTCATGGCGGACAAATTGCAGCGCTCCAATGAAGAAATCGAACAGCTCGAAAACCGCAGGCGGCGCTTTATGGCGGATGTCTCGCATGAGATGAGGACGCCGCTTACGACCATTGCCGGCATCATCGAAGGGTTGAAGAGCGGCATGATCGAAGAACAGCAGCGCGAAAAAGGCATCCGCCTGGTAAGTGATGAGACGAAGCGGCTTATGCGCCTCGTCAATGAAAACTTGGATTACGAGAAAATCCGGTCGAATCAAGTGACTCTTATGAAAGAAGAAATCGAGGCGGCTGAGCTGTTGGAAATCATCCAGGAACAGCTGCAAATGCAGGCAGCTGAAAAAGGCGATCGCTTGTTGATCGAAGCCGAGCCCGGTGAGATGATCTACGGAGATATGGACCGGTTGATTCAAATCTTGGTGAACATCGTCAAAAATAGCATCCAATTCACCGATAACGGCGATATTTTCCTGCGCGCCCGCGCGGAAGACGGCGCGACCGTTCTGGAAGTGGAAGATACCGGAGACGGCATCGAGGTCGATGAATTGGAGATGATCTGGCGCCGCTTCTATAAAGCGGATATGTCTCGCGGAAGCGGCCAGTTCGGGCTGGGCCTTTCCATCGTCCGCCAGTTGGTCAATTTGCACGACGGGGAAATCTCGGTGGAAAGCGAAAAAGGCAGCGGGACGAAATTCACGATCCGCCTGCCGCATAAACAACCAAATAAGTAATTGAAACATTGAAAGCCTGCCGGTTGTTGCGGCAGGTTTTTTAGCGTCTGCCCGCATCGAAAACTTTACATTTCTGTTGCATGTTTGGTCATAATTTTTTCATATCTGCTTTGTATGATAAGAATATCGAAAGCCACAAGGCAAACGACAAACAATCATTAAGGGGATGGAAAAATAATGGGCTACTACAATACAACACCGCAAAATAATCAGAAGAATCCATGGAAACGCTATATGGCTTCCAGTTTCGGAGGCGTATTGGCCGGTGCGTTGCTGGTAGGCACGCTAGTCACGGGAACCGATTTGGGGGAAACGGAATCCGCCACTGCCGGCGTCCAAAGCAGTGAACTGCAAAGCGACTCGGCGATTGTCACGACAGATGTTACAGAAACCGTTGATGCGACGGGAGATGCTGTGGTCGGCGTCTCCAACCTGCAAGCGGGCAATAATCCATTTGCCCAAACCTCTACACAAGAAGCAGGGGCAGGATCGGGCGTCATCTATAAAAAACAAGGGGACACTGCATTCGTCGTTACGAACCATCACGTAGTGGAAGGCGCTAAAGAAGTCGTCGTGACCTTGGCAAACGGCGAAGAGCTCGAAGCGGAAGTGCTCGGTTCGGATGTCTGGACCGACCTTGCTGTACTGAAAGTCCCTGGGGCACAAATTGAAACAGTCGCAGAGTTTGGCGACTCCTCGGTACTGAAATCAGGTGAGCCAGTCATTGCAATCGGCAACCCGCTTGGCCTCCAATTTTCGGGGTCGGTGACGACAGGCGTCATTTCAGGGACGGAACGCGCTATCCCAATCGATATCAATAAAGACGGCCAGGAAGACTGGCAGTCAGAAGTGCTTCAAACCGATGCCGCAATCAATCCCGGCAACAGCGGCGGCGCCTTATTGAATGCACAGGGCCAAGTCATTGGCATCAACTCGATGAAAATCGCCCAGGACGCAGTGGAAGGCATCGGACTTGCGATTCCGATCAATTCCGCAATCCCGATCATCTCGGAACTTGAAGGAGAAGGGGAAGTTTCCCGGCCGTCTCTAGGCGTCGCATTGCTTGAACTGGAACAGGTACCTGCAGAAATCAGAAATGCGGAATTGAACCTTCCGGGTGAAGTAGAAGACGGTATTGTCGTCCAATCGGTACAAGAAGGATCTGGCGCGGACAAAGCGGGGATCCAAGCGAAAGATACCATCGTTGAATTGAACGGCCAAGCCATCTCTTCTGTTTTGGAACTCCGCCAATATCTCTATACGGAAGTCGAAGACCAAGGAACTGTAACAATCAAAGCTTACCGGAACGGCGAATTGAAAACATTTGAGGTCCAGTTAAGCGAACAAATTTAAGGACATGCAAAAAAGCGGCGGACAGGATTTCCTGTCTGCCGCTTTTGCGTGAGCCGTACAATACAATTAATTCCCGAACAAGCCGAACCAGTCGAAACCGATGGCAAATCCGACGATCACTAAAACAGCTATGCCAAAAACGATCAATCCAAGCTGTAGAGGCGGATAGCCTGTTCTTTTCGGCTCTTCAAGCCCTTCTTTTTCTGTCGGTGGTTTACGGTCCAATTCCTGCTCGCTCGTTTTCATGTATTCCTGTTCCCTGTCTTTATCATTGTGGTTATTTTTGTTATCCATTCAATCTCCTCCTTTAATAGTTGCTACATTTTTTCAAGTTGGTTGCTTCTAGTAACCAGTCACTCCAAGTGTTTGTCGAGTTGGTGCTCTTCAAGTTCAGACAGCTTCTTCGCCAACTCACGGCCGAATGCCTGTGAGGAACCGGGATCGCGGCCAGTCAGCAGACGGTCACTGCCCCAAACAAAGTACTCGTCTTGGCCATCGCCCTTGTCATATTGCGCAATTTTGGCCATTTCATCTTCGAGGCTGAACGGCAATAGCCCATCGACTTCTTCCGGTTCCATATCGTTCGGATATCCTGTCACTTTCAAGCCTTGCAATAAGGGCTTGCCGTCTTTCGTTTTCGTGAAAACAAGCGGAGCCGGCCCATGGCAGACAGCCGAAACGATGCCGCCGGTTTCGTGGACGACGTTGATGACGGCGTGCAGATTTTCATCGTGCGCCAAATCGAACATCGCGCCATGGCCTCCGACGATCATAATGGCATCGTAATCACTTGCCCGTACATCAACGACCGGCGTTGTCTTATCAGCGATGCCGGAATCGTATAATTTTTTATATTTGCCTTCGGGATCATAAGCCTTATCGAGGCTTAAGGGATCGACGACCGGTTTGCCGCCGTCAATGGAAGCGAGACCTACTGAATGGCCTGCTTTCTCAAGTTCGGATAAAGGCTCGAATAATTCTTCTGCCCACCAGCCAGTTACGTAATTATGCTCTTCGTTTGAATAGCCGCTTGATAATACTGCCAATACTTTTGCCATTTGGGTATCCTCTCCATTTCTTTAGGAAGCTCTTGTTGTACATTTACCCTTTGACGGATTCCTGAAACTTCCGGTAGTTCCCGGTTTTGGCTGCGCGCTACGCTGTGTTAAAATAATATGAGTAAAAATTTGAGGTGAATTAATTTATATGGAGAAAATGGAAGTGGATACACAGATTCAGCTGCTTGAAGCCATGCTGGACGGCAGCAAAGTCGGCACCATCGTCACAGATCCCGCACAAGAAGACAATCCGATCATTTATGCAAACCATACATTTACGGAAATGACCGGCTATGCCAAAGAAGAACTCCTCGGCCGGAACTGCCGTTTCTTGCAAGGCCCGAAAACGGCTCCGGATGCAGTTGACCAAATTCGGCAAGCCATCAAGAACCAGGAGAAAACGACCGTGATTTTGCGCAATTACCGAAAAGACGGAACGCCGTTTTGGAACCGCCTGGCGATTGCCCCGGTCACTGTCGAAGGAAAGCTCTATTTTATCGGCACCCAGACAGATATTACTGTTGAGAAAATGCAGCAGGAAGCGATTAACGAAAACGAAAGCGAAATCGAGAAACTGATGCTGCCGATTTTATCGATACAGCCGAACGTTGCTACGGTAGCACTCGTTGGGACGATGAGCTTACAACGTTTTGAAGCATTGAAAGTGAAATTATGCGAATATGTCAGCGAGCATCGGATTGAACATGCGCTTCTTGATATTACAGGATTGACATGGAACGAGGAATCTCCGCTCCATTGGTTCACGCAGATTTGTGAAGCGCTCCGTATTATGGGAAGCCATCTGTACATTACCGGTGTCACTCCCCAGGCGGCCACGGAATTGGTGCGCGACCTCGACCGGGATAATATGTTGAAAACCTATTCGAGCATCGAAAAGGCATTAGCTGATATTAATGAATAGATGAATGATTGATAAGCCTCATTCAGGTAGAATGAGGTTTTTTTATGCATTTATTTTTACAATAAAAGGAATTTTTAGGCTGCTTTTTAATCTATTGGCTAAACAATGCTATTACTATTTGGTTAATTAACTGAAAAAATAGTTTATTCGGTTTTAGTCTTTTAAGGCTGGGTAGATTATTAGGGAACAGAAATTCCAGATTTTCCAAGGAGGCGTAACGATGGGAACAGACCATAACCAGCGTGAAGGACCTGAAAATCATGAGATCCCGGATAAAGAAGATAAGAAATTCAATGCAGGCGGCAATAGCTCGGATTACGATGGCGGGCAGCCCCAGGACAGCATTCCCGGCGGTGAAGGCAGAGTCGGCGAGACAAAAGAAAGCGCACAGAAAGAACGACAAAAGAAAGAGTTTAATGCAGGGGGCAACGACTCCGATTATGACGGCGGGCATCCGAAAGACGCCAAGGAAAATAGCGAAGGACGGATAGACAAAGATGGATAATCCAAACATGCGAGGAGGATGTTAAATGTTTTTCAATAGAAAAGAACTCCAATTCGAAGCCAAGCCGGACAAACCGGATCCGATATTTGCGAAGCAGCTGCAAGAAGTCATCGGCGGCCAGTTCGGTGAAATGTCTGTGGCGATGCAGTATTTATTCCAAGGATGGAATACAAGAGGGAATGAAAAATATAAGGATTTGCTGATGGATACGGGGACAGAGGAACTTGGGCATATCGAAATGCTCGCCACGATGGTGGCTCAATTGCTTGAAGGAGCACCGGTTTATGAGCAGGAAAAAGCGGCGAGCGACCCGGTAATTGGGGCGATCATGGGTGGCATGAACCCGCACCATGCAATCGTCTCAGGCCTTGGCGCAACCCCAGAGAACAGTGCCGGAGTTCCGTGGAGTGGCGGATACATCATCGCAAGCGGCAATTTGCTTGCCGACTTCCGTGCCAACGTCAATGCAGAGTCGCAAGGGCGCCTGCAAGTAGCGCGTTTGTACAGTCTGACGGATGATAAAGGCGTAAAAGATTTACTGTCATTCCTGCTGGCTCGCGATACAATGCACCAAAACCAGTGGATCGCCGCGATTCGTGATTTGGAAGAAAAAGAAGGCGGCGTCATCGCACCTTCTACTGTGCCGCCGGAATGGGAAGCGACCGAATATTCCCATACGCTTTATAATTTTTCGGAAGGCGAAGACAGCGCATCATTGCCATGGATGAGCGGCAACGCACCGGATGGCCATCCATTCAAATACGAGCAGGCACAAGCTTTCGGGCAAAAGCCGATCTTGAAACCAGGGCCGCTCGAGTCGCATGACACACTGCCTGAAGACAAGTTAAAAGGATAGACGCATCAAGCGGGACGGAGAAATTTTCTTCGTCCCGCTTTGCTTATCGATATTTTTTGAAGAGAGGTGTTTTGATGAAAAAGCCATGGATCATGGCACAGACCTGGCGGGATCTGGTGTTTTTGCATTGGCCGATTTCGCCCGATGCACTGCGGCCATTCGTACCTTCAGAGCTTGAAATTGATGTATTTGACGGGCAGGCATGGGTCGGCATCGTTCCGTTTATTGCCGATCATACGCGCCTGCGCTTTTCCTTGCCATTTCCCATTGTGGGAACCTACCGCGAATTGAATGTAAGGACTTATGTAAAGTGCAACGGCCGGTCTGGAGTCTATTTTTTCAGCCTCGATGCCGATAGCCTGCTAGCGGTAAAAGCGGCGAGCGCAGGAGGATTTCTTCCATACCGATATGCCCGCATGAAAGTTGTGAAAAAAGACAGGCGTTATGCATTTACGAGCCGCCTCGCTAAACCAGGGATTGGCGAGAGTTTTAGGATAGGCTTCACGCCAAGCACTGGAATGCTGGAGGCATCAAAGCTCGAGCGATGGCTGACGGAACGTTATTGTTTATGGACAAAGCCGAAAACGGTCCTGTACCGTGTGGATATTGATCATGTGCCGTGGCAATTGCAAAAAGTCCATATAGAAATAGCCGAGAATTCGCTTGCTGGATATCTTCCTGTTGGATGGAATGGGGAAGAGCCGCTAGCCCATTTCTCAGCGAAGCAGAAAACACGATTCTATCCACCTGTAAAAGAACATAGGTAAAAGCCGATCACTAAAAATGATCGGCTTTTATTTGTTACAGTTATTTTCGGTTTGGCTCCTGTTTCAAAGTATGAGAGGTTTCTTTTTGCTCCCATAGACGCTTCTTCAAATAAATATGGTAAAACCATTCGCCAGCAGCAATCAAAATCGCTGTGTAAATTGACGCTGCAAGTATGGAGAATCAGGCTTTTCAATTAGAAACTCTCCTAATAACCAAACAATCACGAACGCGAGCACCAAGTCTCCACCAGTGGCGAGCTTGTTGGATGTGCGGGGAAATATCAGCATATCGCCGGCGTAGCCAATCGCAGTAATCACTAAACTGATAATGAAAATATTAAATACGGAAACTCCGTAAATTAGCCCGAGAATCAAGAAGACAACAGCAAAGCTCATTGCAAATTTCATCAAGATCGCTTCGATGTGTTTCATTTTATATCCTCCTAAAATGGTTGAATTCCAATAGGCAAGGTAATTTCAGGACATGAGTTGTTTTCTGGATAAGTAAAAGCAGTTTTATGAAGTGATAAAGTCTCCGCCGTTCACATGGATTGCCTGGCCGGTCACATATGTGGAATCGGTGGAGGCGAGATAAACGTATGCCGGGGCGAGTTCAGCTGGCTGTCCGCGGCGTTCTAGCGGTGTGCCTTCGCCTTGCTTGCCGGATTTTTCAGCGTCGAATGTGGCAGGGATCAACGGCGTCCAAATCGGGCCTGGCGCGACTGAATTGACACGGATGCCCTGTTCGCTGACATTCGCAGCCAATGAACGCGTAAAGCTGGTGATGGCTCCTTTAGTGGATGAATAATCGATGAGTGCCGGCGAGCCGCGATAAGCCGTCACGGATGATGTGTTGATGATGCTGTCTCCTTTGGAGAGATGCGGCAAGGCAGCCTGGGACAAATAAAACATGCTGTAAATATTCGTCTCGAAAGTTTCATGCAATTGGTCCGGGCTGATATCAAGGAAATCCTCTGTCGGGAATTGCTTGCCTGCATTATTGACGAGTACGTTCAGTTGCCCGAATTCGGCAATGACATCAACGACTAGTTGGTGGCAGTTTTCCACTTGGCTCACGTCCGTTGCGAATTTTTGCGCTTCTGCACCATAAGCTTTCACGGCTTCAATGGTTTTATCCGCGTCTTCGTGTTCATCCAAGTAAGCGATCGCAATGTTTGCGCCTTCCTTGGCGTAAGCGATTGCAACGGCGCGGCCGATGCCGCTGTCGCCGCCTGTAATCAACGCGACTTTTCCTTCCAGCTTGCCTGCGCCTTTATAATTTTCGTCGTCATAAATCGGTTCCGGGGACATTTCGCTTTCTACCCCTGGCTGGTGGTCTTGTTCCTGCGGGTCGATTTGGTCATGGATTTTTTCGTATTTATCTTTTGACATGTAAGCGTCCTCCTCGATCTGAATATATGGTAGTTATTCCCGTTCCGATTCCGGCTAAACGCGAGGGAAACCGTTATTCGGCCGGTAAAGTTTTAATGGCACAATAAAAACCAGCCGGAGAAGATTCCCTGGCTGGTTTAGTGTTTAGTTTTCAGCTGTCACCACGCCGCAAGCGACGCGTTCACCGGAATCACCGGAAGGGTCGGTTTGGCCGTCATCTTCTGAAGCGTGGATGACGAGCGCTGTTCCGCCTTCTTTCAACAATGAGTTATCTTCGCCGATTTGCAAAGTGACGTTTTCTGCTGTCAATTCATCGGTCGAAGTCCCGTCATCTGCAACTTCAATATTCTGGAGGTCGCCTGCATGGGGGCCTTCTGGGTTATCTAGTCCATGGCTTGCGTCGGTCGGGTTGAAATGACCGCCTGCTGATTCAAAATCAGGCGCTTCGCACATTCCTTCTTCATGGAAATGGATACCGTGCATACCAGGCTCCAATCCTTCCACATTCAATGTGACCATGACCCCGTTATCCTCTTCCGTCAATTCAGCAGTACCGGCAGCGTCTCCATCTGCATTCAGGAATTCAACCGTCAGCAATTGAACTTCGCTAGCGCCTTCTGATTCGCCTCCCGAACCATCTTGTGGCTCACCTTCTTGTTCTTCCACTTCTTCTTCTTGTGGTTCAGCTCCATCCGTTTCTGTTGGGGGTTCTGTTGTGTCGTCACCGCATGCCGCCAGCAGCAGTAAAAGGCCTAAAAGCATAAGCATCAACCATGATTTCATCGTATTTACTCCCTCCTCCTAAAAATTGTTATTACCATACCTTACACATGTAGGAGGGGAGCTAAACCCGTCAATTCGTCATGGTGTCTTTTGGCTCATCCCCGCGGGCTTCGTTTCGTTTTCGCCGGCGCAGCCAAAATAAGCCGAGGGCGAGCGACAACATACTGATGAACAGGGAAGGCAAGAAGAACGGCGGGCGATAGCGGAGCTCAATTTCGTTCATCCCGTCTTCGAGCGGAACGGCTAAAAACGCATAATTGGCTTTTAACACATCGACCGGTTCATCATTGATGGTCGCCTGCCAACCTCTTTCGTAAGGAATCGATAAATTGAGGTAAGGGGCACCGTCTTGATTGTCGTAAGTGACGTCAACCTGGCTGCCGTCGATTTTCAAATTGCTCGTGCGGTCTGCTAAAGCATTTTGTTCTCTTAAAAGGGCATAAGGCTCTTTGACAATTTCAATATCCGTCAGCTCATATGTTCCTTCAGGCATGCGGATTTCAATTTTTTGTGCAGCCTCGACACGGATCGTCAAGTCGTCGACAAAGGTCTTGTAAATCGATTGATTGGATTTGCGGGTCGTCCGGTATTCATTGATTTCGAGCGGGAAGCCCTGGTCCGCTGCGGTATTTTCCAGATGGAAAGAGATATACAAATCGCCTTCTTCCGGAACTTCATCGAGCAGCAAATCAATTCCGCCGGTTTCTTCGGAAATATCGAGTACGCCGTCTTCGTAATTCGCACCCACTTCTTCGATTTCATAATCAGCTTCTCCCGGGAAGCGGTCGGGAAGGGGTTCGGTTTCAGTTGTTTCGTCCAAGACAATTCCGCTGAGCATGGCATGTTCACGCAGCAACGGCGGTTCATCCTTTAGCTGGGACTCTTGATACACCTGGAAAGCCGGCCGCGCGAAAGGCAGTGGGTAGCGATTTTGATATGCGATGAAATTATCGGTAGCGGCAAATTTGCGGAAACCGTATGGCACATTCGGGTCGTCCCGTTCCCGTATGGCATAATTGCCTTGCAAAAGACTGTGTAGATTGCTGCGGTTGCCAAGTGTCGCATAGCGGCTGACGCTTTCCCGCTGCATATCGATCTCCAAATCGTATAAATAGAAGTACAGCAAGTTTTTGTTCAAGATGCTGGAATAAGCGCTGAGCCCTTGGAAGTCCTGGACAATCGGCGTATTGTTGCGGACGCCTTCCATCCAGTCGATGCGGTACATCTCGCTCGTTTCGCGTCCTTTAATTTCGTCGATCAAAGCACGAACTTCCGCGTTGTCGTAATCTTCCCCGGTAATTAAAGCTTCATCGACATCCGCGATATCGGCGTTATCCAGCAATTTTTCGCTTTGGTAGACATTGGCAGTTGCCAACACCAAAGCGAGCAGCACAGCAGCCAGCAGCGGTTTTTGCGATCGCTGCCGAATGGCCGTAGCGGCCAACACGGCTGCCAAGGTCAGTACGAGACCCGCCAGTGCCAGGCGCGGATAAAGCGTGGTGAATTCAAGTGCTTCATCTCGCCAAGCGAACCATCCATAAAGAAGGGCGGTCAAAATCGCAGCCGTGGCAACATCTTTCAAGCGCAGCTTATGAAAATGATCCAAGCCGCTGGCAATGGCGCCTGCAGCCACAAATGACATAAAATATTCCCAGCGGTGCTGGGGCGCAGAAAACCCATTGAAAATACTGCCGACCATCGGGCTGTGATACAAGACGATCGTCAGGATGCCGATCAATGCAAAAAGACGGAAACGCTGAAGTTTATACAGCGCCGGAATGAAGAGAAATAGCATGAACATGGCCGGCAACAGGATGTAGCGGCTCATGAACAGAATGTTTTCCGTTTCCTCGAACCAGAGAATATCCTGCTGGAACGCTGGGCGATGGTTGTTCAAGAACGCATATACAGAAGGGATAAATGACACCATGGACATGCCCGCACCGATCAATCCGGCAATCAAGAACAATACAATGGCCTTTTTCCATTTCGTTTCCGCCTTTTCAAGCGGGATGAACAAGCGGAATAAAATATAGATGCCTGCCAAGAGGAAGTTAATATAAGCGAAATAGAAATTGTCGATCATCGAAATCGCGATTGCAAACATAAACCAGCCCGGTTTTTGTTCGCGGAAGATTTTTTCCGCACCGAAAATCAGCAAGGGCAGCCAGATGAACGCATCCGCAAAAAACTCCCAAAAAGCCGCATGGCGAAAGTACATCCCAGAGATGCCATAGATACTTGCCCCGACAAATGCCGATAAGCGCGAAATGCGCATATAGCGGAACAATGTGTAAGTGACGATCAGAACGATCGCCAACCGGGCGACGCTGATGAACACGGAAGCGTTGGCCCAGAACAGGACATCCGGATCACCGATCAATTGAAGTGAATCGAGCAAATAGACGATCACGAGTGTCGAGATATACACGAAAGACGTCGAAAAATAATACGATAGTTCGCTGAATATGCCAGCACCGAGGCCGAAATCGAAAGAATAGAAGAATTCACCTTGCGTGTAGTGGTCATAAAGCAATTGCTTAAACGGCATCATTTGGGCGAGGCCGTCATTGGGCCCGGCCATGAACTGGTTTTGGGTCCATTGAAACAGAAATATGCCATGGCCGATGATGGCCATGGCTAGAAATGCAATTGTCAGTAGAAGATAGGGACGAAAAGAACGCATAATGCCACCGTCTTTATGATTATTTGGATTGCACCGGCGCTTTCAGGATTTTTCCGGAAACGACAAAGGTCACCGGAATGGTGAAAATCACTGCGGCAAACGGCGCGATATTGCTGTTGATATGAAGGAATTCCACGAATATAAAAATCAGGAATGTAGAAACCGACATATTCACGACTTGCGTTAGCGGGAAATACAAATACTTCTTCAATGTCGGTTTGACACGATACGTTACGTAAGTGTTCAGGAAAAACGAAATGTTCAAGCTGATCAAAAATCCGATGACATGGGACAGCATATAGGCCCAATCGAGCACATTATGCAAAAACAGGTAGATGGAGTAATAGCTGAGCGTGTTGACGACCCCAACAAAAACAAAGCGGGTAAACTCCGTATTCAAGCGTTTAAGATTCATCGTATTCATCCACATTGCTCATGTCGACCAAGAAATGGGGCCGCTGCTTGGTCTCGTTATAGATGCGTCCGACGTATTCGCCGATGACGCCAAGGCTGATCAATTGAATGCCGCCAAGTAGCAAAATCGCCGTGATGGTCGTGAAATAACCGGGTGCGATGACGCCCCGCACCATGATTTGGTAAAACGTAAAAGCGATATAAAGCAAGGACAGGAACAAAACGAGAAATCCTGTGTAAAAACAGATGCGCAAGGGTTTCATATTGAATGAAATGATCCCGTCGATGCCGTAATTGACGAGGCTTGCGAAGGACCATTTGGAATCGCCTTCTGCGCGCACGACATTTTCATAGCTGATGGTTTTCTTGCTGAGGCCAATCCACGAATAAATGCCTTTGGAAAAGCGGTTGCTCTCGCTGAGCGACAGGATGGAATTGATGGCTTTGCGGCTCAAGAGGCGGAAATCGCCTTCGCCGTCTTCGAAGCTGACATCGGTTACGGAATTGACTATTTTGTAGTATAGGGAAGAAAATGCACTGCGCAGTTTCGAATCTCCTTTGCGAGACCGTTTGGCGACGACTTGATGGAAGCCGTCTTCATAGCCTTGGATCATTTCGCAGATGAGTGTGGGTGGGTGCTGCATATCGCTGTCCATCAGGATGGCAGCGTCTCCTTTGATTCGTTTCATGCCTGCAAACATGGCGGATTCTTTCCCGAAATTACGGGACAGGGAAATATATTTTACGGTTTCGTGTTCGTTGGCGAGTTTGAGTATTTCGTCTAAAGTTCCGTCACTGCTGCCGTCATTGATAAACATGATTTCATACAGATAAGGAAGCGGCTCAAGTTCTTGCACCAAAGTCTTGTACATCGAAGCGATGTTCGCTTCTTCGTTGAAAGCTGGCACAATAATAGAGATCAGCTTCATAATGGTGTTCTCCTTTCAATGGGCATTCAAAATCTTCCCTGAAAATCCATTTACCCATTTTTCAGGACATTATTCCTGGAAAATGCCAATAAGGAAAAAGGAAGCTCCATTCATTATACGCAAAATCCGCTTTGCTGACATGTCAGGGCTATTACAATTGAATTACCCTGGAATGCGGAATTCTCTGAAAAAAAAAAGAAAAGATTTTTTGCGCAACGGCTACAGTAACAGCGGCATTGGAAACGCTTGCAAAGAAATCTTAATATTTTTTATATATTGACAATAGTTTTTTCCGTATATATGATGGACTCAATTCACTAATATCGATTAACTATTGCGACGGAGATAGGCCGTATGCAGAGGAATCCAAAGAGAGCTGATGGGTGGTGCGAATCAGCGGTTCCAGCATTCGGCAGCACTCCCGAATAGATGTGCTGAAACTGTAGTAGGCCCATCCGCTTCATGCCCGTTACGCATGATATTAATGAGGCTGCCTGCAACTTGGGCAGTGAATTAGGGTGGTACCGCGACTAGAGACTCTTCGCCCCTTGCATCTTGGATGTGGGGCGTAGAGTCTTTTTTTGTATACAAATTTCCAGAATCAATTTTTTCAAATCGAAAGGGGACATTATCATGCTGACAGACCAACAAATTTTGCGAATTCCAGGACCGACACCGATTCCGCCAAGTGTAGGGCGTGCCATGGCACAACCGATGATCGGACACCGCGGGGAAAGCACGTATTCATTGATCAGAGATATCCGCCCGAAATTGAAAAAAGTATTTGGCACAAAAGAAGAAGTGATGATTTTGACAGGCAGCGGAACTTCCGCGCTGGAAAGTGCAGTAGTCAATACCGTGGCGCCAGGCGACGAAGTAATGGTGCTTGTCACCGGCGCATTCGGCGAGCGTTTTGCTAAAATCTGCCAAGCCTACGGAATCACGACGCATGTGTTCAACGTGGAATGGGGGCAAGCGGTGGATCCGGAAGCCGTGAAAAACTTCCTTGGGGAGCATCCGGACATCCGCGTCATTTTCTCTACGTTCTGTGAAACCTCAACCGGCGTCCTGAACCCGATCAAAGAACTTGCCGAGACGGTAAAACAAGTGTCGGACGCGCTGATCGTCGTTGACGGCGTTTCATGCGTAGCGGGTACAGAGACGGAAATGGACAAATGGGGCATCGATGTTGTCGTCACCGGCTCCCAAAAAGCGTTTATGCTGCCGGCGGGTCTCGCATTCATCGCAGCGAGCAAGCGGGCATGGAAAAAAATCGAAGCCAATCCGCAGCCGCGCTTTTATTTGGATTTGAAAAAGCACCGCGACAATATCGAAAAAGACACGACACCGTTCACGCCAGCGATCTCCATTCTTTACGGCTTGCAGCAAGTATTGAATTTATTGGAGGAAGAAGGACTGGAGAACGTTTACCGCCGTCACCGCTTGATGCGCGATATGACACGCGCCGCATTCAAAGCGCTGAACGTCCGTTTGCTGACAAGCGATGAGGATGCATCACCGACCGTCACCGCTGTATATCCGGAAGATTTTGATGCAGAACAGTTCCGCAAAGTGCTGAAAGAAGAGTTTGCCATTGAATTTGCGGGTGGCCAGCAGCATCTCGCGAAGACAATCTTCCGCATCGGGCATATGGGCTATTGCTCCCCGGCGGAAGTGTTGCAGGCACTCGCCGCATCGGAAGTGGTCTTGAAGAAACTTGGGCAAGATATCACGCTTGGCGCGGGCATCGCAGCCGCGCAGCAAGTCTTTTTGGAAGGGAAGGATAAATAATGACATTTCATGTGTTGATCAGCGACCCCCTATCAGAAGAAGGCGTATATCCGCTGCGCCACGCCGACGGCATCAACATCGTCATGGAGACGAATTTATCTGAAGCTGAACTTGCCGAACGCATCGACGGGTTCGATGCGTTGCTCGTCCGCAGCCAGACGCAAGTGACGCGTGAGCTTATCGAAAAAGCATCCAATTTGAAAATCATCGGCCGCGCAGGCGTTGGGGTTGATAACATCGATTTGGAAGCGGCAACCGAGCATGGCATTATTGTCGTCAATGCACCGGACGGCAATACCAACTCGGCTGCCGAACACACGATGGCCATGCTCATGGGCATGGCACGCAAGATTCCACAAGCCTATAATTCCCTCAAGCAAGGCAAATGGGACCGCAAAGCCTATGTCGGCGTCGAATTGAAAAACAAGACGCTCGGCGTCGTCGGCTTCGGCCGCATCGGCCAGGAAGTGGCGGCGCGCGCTAAGGGCCAGCGCATGAACATCATTGCCTACGATCCATTTTTGACTGCTGAAAAAGCGGAAAAACTCGGCGTTGACTTCGGTTCGGTGGAAGATGTCTTGAAAGCGGCTGACTTTGTCACGGTTCACACGCCGCTACTCAAAGAAACCAAGCATTTGATCAATGCGGAAGCTTTTAAAGTGATGAAAGACGGCGTGCAGATCATCAACTGCGCGCGCGGCGGCATCATCGACGAAAGCGCCTTATATGATGCGGTGAAGTCCGGCAAAGTGGCCGGTGCCGCGCTTGATGTCTTCGAACAAGAGCCGATGGTCGATTTCCGCTTGTTGGAATTGCCAGAGATCATCGCGACGCCTCACCTCGGAGCGAGCACGTTCGAAGCGCAGGAAAGCGTCGCAGTCGATGTCAGCCAAGATGTTGTTAGCTTCGTCAAATACGGCACGGTCCGCAATTCGGTAAACTTGCCGTCTGTACCGAAAGAAATCATGAAACGCATTGAGCCATATTTCGATTTGGCAGAACGCATCGGTACGTTCCTCACTGATTTGACAGGTGAAACGGCCGATGAAGTGAATGTCTACTATTCAGGCGAACTTGCCAACCTGGAAGTCGGCCCCTTGACGCGCAATATGCTCAAAGGGATGCTCAAACGCCATCTCGGCAAGCACGTCAATGACGTCAACGCGATGTATATCGCCAACCAAAAAGGCATCCATGTCAACGAACACAAATCGACCGAATCCCGCGGCTTTACGAACCTCATCACTGTCGAAGTGAAAACGCAGAGCGGCACGCGGAAAGCATCCGGCACGCTATTGAACGGCCAAGGCGCACGCATCGTCAAAGTGGATGATTATATCGTCGACTTCCTGCCGAACGGCCACCTGTTGTTCATCCGCCATAATGACCGTCCAGGCGTCATCGGCCGCGTCGGCACATTGCTCGGGGCAGAAGACATCAATATCGCAACAATGCAGGTAGGGCGTTCGAATGTCGGAGGCGATGCAATCATGATGTTGTCGATCGACAAGCACGCCGATCCGGAAGATTTGGAAGAATTGAAGAAACTCGAAGAAATCGAAAGCGTTACGGCGATCGATCTGTAAAAATAAAGCGCCCGCCCCGATTGTCAAGAGACCAATCGGGGCGGGCGCTTTTCTTATTTAGATACAGTTTTCAATTGCTCGAGCAAAGGCAATAGCTCTCGAAGGTTCTTAATTTCGTGAGTGGCAACTACCGTTTCATGAGGCATCTTGTTTTCACGGTTCAACCAGACTGACGGGATGCCGGCACGCTCAGCGCCGAGAATATCGGTCAACGGGTTGTCGCCGACCATCAATACGTCTTCCGGGGCATAGCCGAACTTTGACAAAGCGTGTTCAAAGATGGAAGCGTCGGGCTTGCCGCACCCGAACGCGCCGGAGATGACGATGTGGTCGAAATACGGCGCAATTTCCGGTGTGATGTCGAGCTTGATCTGCTGCAGGCTTGGCGATCCATTGGTCAACAGCAATAAATCGAAACGGGCTTTCAATTGATCGAGCACTTCCAAACTGTCTTCGTAAAGTATCGGGTTGCGTTTTCTCGCTTCCGGAAAATACGCGGCGAGTTGTTTTCCTAAGGCAGGATCGTCAATGCCGAGACGTCTCAGTCCAAGTGTCCAAGCCTCTTCTTGATAGCCTGGCGCAACTTCTTTAAGTTTCTGGAAATCGTCTCCCGAATCATCGAAGCGCCCCCACAGCCCTTCAAACGGGTTGATGCCGATCATTTGCGTAAAGGCATGTGTCGAATAGCCCGCGTATAGCTTGCGGGCTTCTTCCCGCACCGCCTGTTCCAAATCACTGCAATCGGCACCTGTTTGTTTCGCTGCCCATTCGCATGTTTCACGGAACGCTTCTTTCACGCTTTGCTGATCCCATAATAAAGTGTCGTCCAAATCAAAGAAAATCGCTTTCACCATATCGAACCACTCCCTTGCTATTTTATTATGTATCAATTAGATGAATCTTATAAAAGAGTGGAAAGCGTCCGCCTGAAGCGACTGCATCGCTCTCTTTTAATTTTCAAAATACTTAATTCACTTTTTATAGTGTACTAAAGCGCAGTTGAAAATCAAAGAGTTGTCACAAATCTGACGACCGTGTGCCACTTCCGGTGGTACGATGTACGGAAAGGAGTGAAACTATGGAAAAGCTTGCACAACGCCCTCTGTTATTGGAAGAGGCAGCTCATTTCATTGAAACTTGCTATTTGGAACTGGGAAAAGGCGAACAAGAAATCCGTAGCCGTGTAGCGGAGATTGAACAGGAAATCGAGTCTACGGGCAGCTATTTACATACAATGGAAGAATTGCAGCATGGGGCGCGCATGGCGTGGCGTAATAACAATCGCTGCATCGGGCGTTTGTTTTGGCAGACTTTGGAAATTTTTGATGAACGCGAAGCGGAAACGGAAGAACAAGTATTTTCGGCCATCGTCCGCCATTTGCGCTTTGCATTCAACGGAGGGAAAATCCGCCCGGCCATTACGATTTTCAAGCAGTCAGACCAAAGCGGGATGCGCATCTGGAACCATCAATTATTGCGCTATGCAGGATATGAACGGGACGGCCGGATCGTCGGCGACTCTTCGTCTCTTGCATTTACCAAGCAATGCGAGGCGCTCGGATGGAGAGGTGCGGGCAGCGGGTTCGACTTATTACCAGTGGTGATCGGTGCAGCCGGCAATCAGCCGAAATGGTTCGAGTTGCCGACCGACGCCAAACCTGAAGTGGCGATCGGTCATCCTGACTGGCCAGCTATGGCGGAGCTCGGGCTGAAATGGTATGCAGTGCCGCTCATCTCCGATATGAAGCTTGAAATCGGGGGCATTGAATATTGCATGGCGCCTTTCAATGGCTGGTATATGGGGACGGAAATTGGCGCACGCAATTTAGCGGACGAAGATCGCTATGACCTGTTGCCTGCAATGGCAGAAATCATGGGACTCAAAACGAGTTCACAGCGGACACTATGGAAAGATAAAGCGCTCGTCGAATTGAACGTGGCGGTGCTTGAATCATTTGCGGAGGCGGGCGTGACCATCGTCGATCACCATACCGCCGCCAAGCAGTTCAAGAATTTCGAGAAAATCGAAGAACGAGAAGGGCGCCAAGTCACGGGCAATTGGGCGTGGCTGATCCCGCCGATGTCGCCGGCAACTACGCATATTTTCCATAAGCCTTATAAAAACGACGTCGTCAAACCGAATTATTTTTACCAGCAAACGCCTTATAAAGAATAAAAGTGAAATCGCTTTAACTGTCCCGCTGGAGCTATTCACAGCCGGGACAGCTAAAGCGATTTTTGTGGGTAAAGAAAATTAGCGGATGGATAGACTAACACAGTAAATTGAGACACTATAAAACACCTTCGAGATGGTACACTTACCACAAGTACTGAAATCGGAGGTGTTTTTGCATGGGCAAAAACGTGTATTCAAGCGACGTCAAATGGGCGGTCGTAAAAGACAAAATGAGTGGCCAATTCACGAATCAAGAAATCATGGAGAAATACGGGATCAAGAATGTCTCCCAGATCAAGACGTGGATGAAATGGTATCGAAACAATGAGATCCATCGATTCGACCAACCGATTGGCAAGCAATATTCGTTCGGTCATGGGCCGGAATTCGCCAGTGAGTTGGAAAAGAAAGATCGTCAAAATGCCCATCTGCGGATGGAGAATGACATCTTAAAAAAGTATTTGGAGATCGCAAAGGAGTTGGAAAACAAGTAATTCTCCAGTTGGTGGATCAGTATCGCCGGAAATATACGGTCACGGCGATTCTTACCGCATTGGGGGTAGCACGTTCAACTTATTATCGGTGGATGGCCGAAGGCATCTCCTATGAACTAACCCAAGTCGAAAGGGATCTGATTGCATTGTGCAAGCAGACCCGGTATCGCTATGGCCACCGTAAAATTAAGAAGTTGCTCAAATCAAAATATCAGACAGTCCGGCATCGCAATACCATTCAACGCTTAATGCAAAAACACAATTTGCAATGTCGCATCAAGAAGAAGCGAAAGTGGAAGTCGCAAGGAGAATCGGTTGTTATCGCTCCCAACCTTTTGGCACGGAATTTCACTGCTTCGGCCCCGAATCAAAAATGGGTCACGGACATCACCTACATTCAGTACGGCAGTTCGACCTTGTATCTTTCCGCCATCATGGATTTGTTTAACAACGAAATTGTGGCGTACCGGCTCTATTCGCACCAACAGACCTCACTTGTCGTCGATACCTTATATGCGGCTCTAGAAAAGCGAGGCTATCCAGAAGGGGTCATTGTCCATTCGGACCAAGGGAGCGTCTACACCTCTCACGCCTATCAACAGGTGCTTCAACAGAAGCACTTAGTAAGTAGTATGTCGAGGCGTGGAAACTGTTGGGATAATGCCGTCATTGAATCGTTCCACTCAAGTATCAAGTCAGAGGAGTTTCAATTTGTTAAATTCAATTCCCTTCCGAATCTTCACGTGATTGAAAAAGTGAACAACTACATCCAGCATTATAACGAAGATCGGATTCTAACAAAATTAGGCTACTTGTCGCCCCGAGAGTTCGGGGCGCAAGCAGCCTAATAAAGGTGTTTTATGGTTGTCTCAAATCGCTATGTCAGTCTAGGAAGACGGTTTTTTAAGGCTGAAGGTCGATAGAGCGGAAGGTATTGTATTATAATAGAATGAAATGATGTTCTTCATCGTAAGAAATTTGAGAAAGAAGGAATAACAATGGGACGCAAATGGAATAATATTAAAGAGAAAAAAGCTTCCAAAGATGCCAACACAAGCCGAATCTATGCAAAATTCGGCCGTGAAATATATGTAGCCGCCAAGCAAGGCGAGCCGGACCCGGAATCGAATCAGGCATTGAAAGTCGTGCTGGAGCGCGCCAAAACCTATAACGTGCCAAGAGCCATCATCGATCGCGCTGTCGAAAAAGCAAAAGGCGGATCGGAAGAGAACTACGACGAGCTGCGTTACGAAGGATTCGGACCGAACGGCTCGATGGTCATTGTCGATACCTTGACCAACAACGTCAACCGCACCGCTTCCGACGTGCGCGCAGCATTCGGTAAAAACGGCGGCAATATGGGCGTCAGCGGATCGGTAGCCTATATGTTCGACCATACGGCGGTTATCGGCGTAGAAGGCAAGTCGGCCGACGAAGCGCTGGAACTATTGATGGAAGCGGATATTGACGTGCGTGACATCCTCGAAGAAGAGGGCACCGTCATTGTCTATGCAGAACCGGATCAATTCCACCTAGTGCAAGAAGCGTTCAAAGCGGACGGCGTAACCGACTTCACGGTCGCTGAATTGACGATGCTCCCGCAGAATGAATTGCCGCTGTCAGAAGAAGATCAGGCGCAATTCGAAAAGATGGTCGATGCTATTGAAGACCTCGAAGACGTCCAGCAGGTCTATCACAACGTCGACTTGGTATAAACAATTCTATAGACTAATCAACTTCTGTCCAAAAACGGGCAGAAGTTTTTTTGCGATAATTAATAAAAAGAATATTTAAAATAATTTAAAAATTAACTTGTAATTCAAAATATTAAAACGTATACTTTTTTTGAATCAACGTTTAATAAATGACCGGAAAGTTTATTTTTTTCAAACAGGATGTAAGGGTTTACATTTTCTTTAAAAGGAGGCTTTCGTTTGGCAGCTATTGAAACGATGGAACTTTTTGGGCGGGCGGAAGTGAAGGTGTTTGCGCAGCGCCCTTCGACAATCAGCCAATTGCTTACAGATACTGTGGCGCGCTACGGAGAAAAACCGGCAGTCGTCACGGAACAACAGACTTTAAGCTACCGGGAGCTTGACAAGCAATCGACCACGCTTGCCGCCAACCTTCAGCAGCGCGGCATTCAAGTGGGCGACCGGGTGGGTGCGGTGGTCGGAAACTGCGCTGAATTTCCAGTGGTCGTCTTCGCTTGTGCCAAGGCCGGGGCGATCATGGTACCGATCAATGTCAAACTGCAAGTCGAAGAGCTTCAATACATTATCGGGCATTCCAAGCCGAAGCTCTTGATTGTAGAAGCGGAATATGCGGAAAAAGTGAAAGAAGCCACTCGAAACAGTGGGCTGCAGGAGACGGAACAACCGGAACTCTTTATCATCGGGGATGAGAATTCCTACGGCCAATTGCTGGATGAGTCGGCTGCATTTGAACAAGTGAGCGTCGATGAACAGGATGGCGCGTTCATCCTTTATACATCGGGGACGACCGGCCGGCCTAAAGGCGCGGTGCTGGCGCATATCAATGCGGTGCACAGCGTGATGAATTACAAACGCCGTTTTGAGACCGATGATTCGATGAAAACGCTGGTCGCTGTCCCGATGTTCCATGTGACAGGGCTGGTCGGGCAACTGCTCCATATGTTTTATGTCGGCGGTACAGTCTACAGCATGAGGCGCTATCAAAATGAACGCTATATCGAGCTGATCTTGAAACACGAAATCAATTTCCTATTCAATGTGCCAACCATTTTCATCATGATGTCGACGAGCGAAGAATTCCAGCAGCATTCGTTTGGATTTGTGAAGAAAGTGGCGTTCGGCGGTTCCCCGATCTATCAGCAGACCTTCCAAATGCTGAAAGAAGCGTTCCCGAATGCACAGCTTCACAATGCATATGGGGCGACGGAAACGACATCTCCTGCCACGTTGATGCCGGTGAGTTATCCGGAATCGAAAGTGACATCGGTCGGTTTGCCGGTCGACGTCGCGGACATCAAAATCGTCGACCCGGAAGGACGAACCGTGCCGAACGGGGAATCCGGCGAATTGTATATCAAAGGACCGATGATCATCAAGGAATACTGGGACAACCCGGCCGCCAATCAGTCGAGTTTCACTGAGGGCTACTGGCATTCAGGCGACCTCGGCATTATGGATGACGACGGCTATGTCTATATCCGTGACCGCAAAAAAGACATGATCAACCGCGGCGGCGAGAAAATTTTCTCCATCGAAGTGGAGGATGCGCTGAAAAGCCATCCGGATGTCGTAGAAGCAGCTGTCATCGGAGAACCGGACCCGGTGTTCGGCGAGAAAGTGAAAGCGTTTGTCGTCGGGCCGAGACTGGATCCAGACGATTTCACGGAGTTGCAGGCGCATTGCAAGAAGACGCTTGCGAAATTCAAGGTGCCGGAACAGTTTGTGCTCTTGGAAAGCCTGCCGCGCAATGCGTCAGGAAAGATATTGAAAAACACATTAAAAGAAACAGGGGGCCGATCAAATGCTTAAGGAATTATCGCCAAAAGCGGAACAATTACGCCAGGAACTGCTGAAATTCATGGATGACTATGTCTATCCGGCTGAACAGACAGTAAAAGAATACAAAGAAACTACAAGCGACCGTTGGACCATCCCGCCGGTTATTGAAGAGCTGAAGCAAAAAGCAAAAGCGCAAGGCTTATGGAACCTCTTCCTCGACCATCCGGAATACGGGGCAGGCTTATCAAATTACGAATATTCCCATTTATGTGAAATTATGGGGCGCTCACTCATCGCTCCGGAAATCTTCAACTGCAACGCGCCGGATACCGGCAATATGGAAGTGTTCGTGAAATACGGCACGGATGAGCAGAAAAAACAATGGCTCGAGCCTTTATTGAACGGCGAAATCCGCTCATGCTTCTCCATGACAGAGCCGGACGTCGCTTCATCCGACGCCACCAATATCCAAAGCAGTATCGTCCGTGACGGCGATGAATACGTCATCAACGCCAAGAAGTGGTGGACGACAGGCGCTATGGACCCGCGCTGCAGCATCGCGATCGTCATGGGGAAAACCGATCCCGATGCCGAAAAGCACAAGCAGCAGTCGATGATCCTTGTGCCATTCGATACGCCAGGCGTCAAGATTGTCCGCCCGCTTACCGTGTTCGGCTATGACGATGCACCGCAAGGGCATGCGGAAGTGCATTACGAAAATGTCCGCGTCCCGGCGAGCAATATGCTGCTTGGTGAAGGACGAGGATTCGAGATCGCACAAGGCCGTCTCGGGCCAGGACGCATCCATCACTGTATGCGTGCAATCGGCGCTGCCGAACGTGCCCTTGAACTATTGTGTAGACGGGCGGAAAGCCGCGTCGCCTTCGGTTCGACACTGGCGGAAAAAGACGTCATCAAGGAAATCATCGCCGAAAGCCGCATCGAAATCGAACAGGCACGTTTGTTGACCTTGAACGCCGCGCACAAGATCGATGAACACGGTGCGAAAGCCGCACGCAAAGAAATCGCCATGATCAAGATTGCCGCCCCACGCGTATCGATCAATGTCATCGACCGGGCGATGCAAGTATTCGGCGGAGCCGGCCTGACAGAGGATTTCCCGCTTGCTGAACATTACGCAAACGCACGCACGTTGCGTCTTGTCGATGGGCCGGACCAAGTCCATTTGCGCGATGTCGGGCGCCTTGAACTGCGTGAGCAATTGAAAGCGAATGAAGCACGTCAATAAAAATTTGCAAACGAAGAAGATGGGAGTGGTGACAGTGAAAGCGTGGCAAGTGACAGAGCTCGGCGACCCGGAACAGGCTTTAGCCGTTGCAGAATTGCCGAAGCCAAGCCCAGGCGCGGGCGAAGCGCTCATCAAAGTGGAAGCGGCAGCGCTCAATTTCTTTGATATTCTGCAATGCCAAGGGAAATACCAGGAACGCCCCGAACTCCCCTTTACGCCAGGAGCGGAGATTGCCGGAACGATCGAAGCGCTAGGTGAAGGCACACAGGGCGAAATCGGGCAGCGTGTTCTCGCGACGCCAATGCTGCCAAGCGGCGGCCTCGCCGAATGGGCAGTCGTCAAACAACAAGGGATTTTCCCGATTCCGGATGAACTTTCGTATGCGGAAGCGGCAGCGCTATTCATTACGTACCAAACGGCTTATTTCGCCTTGCATCGCTCAGGCCATTTGAAAAAAGGCGAAGTATTGCTGGTCCATGCCGCATCAGGCGGTGTCGGGTCCGCCGCGGTCCAGCTAGGAAAAGCAGCAGGCGCGACGGTCATCGCGACTGCCGGAAGCGCGGATAAGCTTGCGGTATGCAAAGAACTTGGAGCGGATATCGTCATCAATTACCGTGAAGAGGATTTCGTCCCGAAAGTGAAAGAAGCGACCGGCGGCAAAGGGGCGGATGTTATTTTCGACCCGGTCGGCGGCGATACTTTCGACCGTTCAAGAAAATGCATCGCTTTTGAAGGCCGTATCTTGGTCATCGGTTTTGCCGGAGGGCGAATCGCCGATGCCCCGACCAACCACGCCTTGATCAAAAATTACTCGATTGTCGGCGTCCATTTCGGCTTGTTCCGCAATTTGATGCCTGACCAAGTGATGAAAGCCCATCACGAGTTAATGGCACTGTATAAAGAAGGAGCCATCAAGCCGCTCATCTATAAAGAATTCGCCTTCGATGAAGTCATCGACGCACTCGATCAGCTCGGCAGCCGAAAAACATATGGGAAATTAATAGTTACACCATAAAGGGGGAAAGCCTATGGGAAATCTTGTCCAGACAGAAGTGAACGGAGCGATTGCAAAGCTCCACATGAACCGGCCGGATAAACTCAACGCCTTATCGCGGGAGATGGTCGAAGAAATGCTCGCAGCGCTCAAGCGATTGGAAGGAGATCCAGCTGTCAGAGCCATCGTCCTGTCAGGGGAAGGGAAAGCATTTTCTGCAGGGGGCGATATTGCCTCGATGAAGTCTTTAGGCAATGCGCACGAAGTCGCTGAATGGATCGATTTCATTTCGAGCTTATCGAAAGCTTTGATGGACAGCGATAAACCCGTTATCGCCGCAGTTCACGGCTATGCAGCAGGAGCTGGTTTCAGCCTGGCGCTGGCTGCGGATTTTATCGTGGCAGACGAAGATGCTAAATTCGCTTTGAGCTTTTCGAATATCGGGTTGATTCCCGATCTCGGGCTCATCAAAGCGCTCCGTAAACGAATCAGCCCGCCGCTCGCCAAGGAATGGATCGCTTCCGCAAAAGTAATCAGCGCACAGGAAGCGCAAGATCACGGCTTGATCAATCGCATCTCAAGGGGGGATGTCGGCAAGGCCGCTATGGAATTTGCGGAATTTCTCGCACAAGGGCCAGCCATCAGCAATAAATACGTCAAATACCTGGTCAACCATTTGGATGAATTGCCGCAGGAAGCGACATTCATGCAAGAAAATCTCATCCAGACGCTGCTTCTCCAGACCGAAGACCATAAAGAAGGCATCGCTGCTTTCTTTGAGAAACGCACACCTGAATTTCAAGGGAAATGATGTAAGCGTTACCATTTGATGCGGCCACGGCACAAAAACCGGATGGAGGTATTTTCTATGAAAAAACACGGTTCTCGTTTTTTAGCAGCAGGTGCAGCAATGACCCTTCTACTTGCAGGGTGTGGCGGTGGAGATTCTGAGGGCAGTGGCGCTGAAGGGGAAACAATCACACTTCGCGCAGCCACGGGATTAAGCGCGCAGCATGCCTGGTGGGAAGCTTCGATGGTTCCCTGGATGGAGCGGGTCGAGGAATTGACGGATGGCCAAGTGCAATTTGAAACTTTCACTGGCGGAGAATTGGTTTCGGTTCCGGATGAAGGCGACGCCCTTCAAAGCGGGACGGTCGATGTCGCTTTGGTGTTGCCGATCTATCAACCGGACCAATTCCCGATGGCCGAAGTGACGATGCTGCCGCTCAACCATTCCGATACCATGATCGCTTCCAAGGCCTGGAAAAAGCTTCTGGAGAGTGAAGAAGAATTGGCGGATGGGCAAACGTATACAGAGATGCAATTCGGTGATTTCAAAGTATTCCCAGTATCGACGACACAGGAATATTCCATTTCCACGACAGGGCATGAATTCAATTCAGTTAGCGATGTCGAAGGCACATCCCTTCGCACGCCTTCCCGCATCCATGAAATGTATGCCGCGAAAACCGGCATCAATAGCGTGACCATGCCAGCTGTCGAAATCTACGATGCCCTCAGCCGCGGCACGTTTGAAGGCGCATTCTACAGCATCGCCGACTGGACAGGATACGGCTTCCAGGATTTGTTCCGCTATACGGTCACGGGCATCAACTTCGGCCATTTCAATGCATTTATCGGCATGAGCCAAAGCAGATGGGATGAACTCCCGGAAAATGTCCAGGAAGCGATGACTCAAGCCAATGAAGACATTTTCGAAGCCGGCGCCCAGGAATGGATGGACCGTGCTGAAGCGATCATCCCGGAAAATGAAGAAAACGGCGGCAAGTTCGTCGAGTTCAGTGAATTGGACCAGGAAGTGCAAGATCACTTCAATACAGGCATTGAAGATACGTGGACAGATTACGCGAAACTTCTGGAAGATAATGGGTTGCCAGGCAATGAAGTAGTCAAAATGTGGAGAGATCTCTTGATTGAAGAAGGCGGAGAAGTGCCAGAAGCGGTCATGAATTTGGAATAAGCAAGCAAGAAGAGGATAGCGCATTGAGGTGTCGCTCATCCTCTTTTTTCATAATGGAGGCAAGGAGGCCAGAGAATGGACAATTTACTGGTTATTGGAATCATTTTGGCCATGATGATCGTTTTGCTGCTGGCGGGGCTGTATATCCACTCCGTATTGCTGGCGAGCGGCATCATCGGGCTGATTCTTTTGGAAGGGTTCGGCATTTTGCCCGGTCTTCTCGGCAACGAACCGTTCAACCGCGTGGCCAGTTATACTTTGACGACCATCCCGTTGTTTGTGTTAATGGCACAATTCATCCTGCAATCGGGGCTCGTCCAGGACATCTTTTATATGGTCCATAAAGTGTCGAAAGGAAAGAACAGCCTACTCGGCGTGTTGACCTTGATTATCGGCGGGCTGTTGGGAGCGGTTTCTGGATCGGGTACAGCTACTTCAGCATCACTTGGACAAGTTGCCATTCCGGAACTCCGCAAGCATGGGTATAGTGCGCCGCTCGCCGGGGCAGTCGCTGCTTCCGGCGGGTCGCTCTCAGGAATCATCCCGCCAAGTATCATCTTGATCCTTTACGGGGTCGCTACCGAAACACCGGTCGGAAGCCTATTCGTCGGTGCATTCATCCCAGGGATTTTGACGATGTTGGTGTTTATCGCTGTCATGCTCGTCTATTTCCAATTGGGCAAAAAGAAGCAACAGGCGGCACAGGAAGAAATGTTCGAAGAAACGGTAACGGAAGAAAAGGTGCCGGTCATTCGCTTGATCATCGCCAGTGTCATTGCCGTTGCGATTGTATTCATCATTTTCGGGGGCATTTATTCAGGTGTCTTCACGCCGACGGAAGCGGGTGCTGTCGGAGCGTTCGTCGGTTTGATTGCGGCATTTTTATTGGGGAAAGTCAATTTTGCGTTCTTTAAAACCTCTTTGATTGAGACGGTGAAACTGACAGGGATGGTCATGATCATCATGATCGGCGCGCAGATCTTCGGACGCTTTGTTTCCTTGTCCTTGCTGCCGAGACGTTTGATTGAATTGATCGAACCGATCATGGACACACCGGTTCTTGTGCTGATTGTCATTTCCATCGTCTTGTTCATCATGTTCATGTTCATCGAAGGCGCAGCGGTCATTTTGATGTCGATTCCAGTCGTTCTGCCGATCATTCAGGAACTGCAAGTCGATATTCTATGGTTCGGTGTATTTGTTTCAGTCATTTGTACAATCGGCTTGATCACGCCTCCGGTGGGGTTGAGCGTATATGCGGTCGCCGGTGTCAGCGGCATCAACTCAGGTTCGATTTTCCGTTTGACGACTGTCTTTGCTTTGGTGGCGATGGTGGTCGTGACAGGATTGATGATCGCATTCCCGGGGCTTGCCACTTGGCTGCCGAATTCAATGTAGCAAAAGGAGGGAAGCATGATGAAAGGTGTATGGAAAGCGTATCGGCTTTTTCACTATTTAAAGCTTATCGGTATTTGGGTCAGCGGCATCGCGGTTGTAGCGATGATGTTATTGATTGTCTACGATGTGGTGATGCGGACGCTGTTCTCGAGTTCGATCCGCGGAGGGTTTGAAATCATCCAGAATTACATGATGCCCCTCGTCGTATTCCCCGGTCTCGCGTATGTTTATTCGTCGGGTGTCTTGCCGAAGATGGATTTACTTCTCGACCGTTTCGGGGCCGGGATGCAAAAAGTAATCATCCTGCTGATGATTTTGCTGGAGCTTTTCGTTCTGGTGCTAATCGTGCAGTTCAGCTGGGCTTATGCAATAGACGGGCTCGAGCGGGAAATTGCTTTTCCGGCGGCGGGCACACTGTATCCGCTGTATCCGTTTTTCTTCTTGATTCCGATTGCTTTTGGAATGATTGTCGTCGAAAACCTGTTTATCCTAATTCGAAATGTACTGGAGAAGAAACCTAGCCTATTGATGGAAGAGCCGAAAGGGCCAGTCGAGGATCTCTAATCAAACAGCAAATGAGGGAGTGGAATGAATCTACGGGAACGAAAAGCAGCAAAGAAACGGGAGGATATCCTTCGTTCAGCCAGTTTGGTCATTTCACGGCAGGGCTATCATAATGCAACGATGGAAGACATTGCCGCGGAATTATTGATGACAAAAGGGGCGCTCTATTATTACTTCAAGAACAAGGAAGAATTATTGTACCGCTGCCACGACTTGATCTTGACGGAAGCGAAAGAAAAGATGGAAGAGATTGTCCGGGCGGAGGTCTCGTCTGTTGAGAAGATGCGCATGGCTTTGCGCCATCATATTGAAGTGGCGATCCGCGAAAAAGAAGTGTTCAATTTGATCGTCAAACCCGAAACGACTTTTTCAGAGGATAATATCCCGGAAATTATCGAAAAGCGCGATGATTATGCAAAGCTGTTCGACCGGATCATCGACGAAGGCGCCGAACGCGGGGAATTCGAAGTTCCGGAGAAGAAAATGGCGCGCATGATCATTTTGGGGGCGACCAACTGGATTCAAGTATGGTATTCACCTGATGGCAAGTATTCGCCTGAAGATGTGGAAGAGATTTATGCCGATCTGTTATTGAAGATGCTGAGGAAAACATCCTGATTTGAAGGAATTGATGGAATGAGAAAAATACACGTCATTACGCAAAAGGAAGCAGTGAGGGAAGAGCGGCTTGCAGGATGCACAGCCGCAGTGATCGATGTATTCCTGGCGACGTCGACAATCATTTTCCTATTGGATCGCAATTATGAGCCGGTGCATGCGGTTCTCGGAAGCGAGCGGGCACTCGAACTGTCGAAGTTGCAGGAGGCCGAGCATCTATTGCTTGGCGAGTCGAAAGGCGAAGGGCTCGAGGGCTTTGATTATCCTGATCCATGCGCACTCAAGTACAGTCCGGAGCGGAAAGCAGCCATCATTTGTTCAACGAATGGCACGATTGCCATCGAAAAAGCGAAAGATGCTAAGCGATTGTACATCTCCTCGTTGGTGAATGGGCACCGTGTAGCTGAGCGCATCCACCAGGAACAGGATGGTTCATCGATTGTGCTCGTCTGTTCAGGAAATGATGATCGTTTCTCGATGGAAGATTTTATCGGTGCCGGCCAACTGGTCGAACATCTGGCGCGGTGGGGAGGCTATGAGCTATCGGATGCTGCGAAGCTTGCCCAAAAAGCGTACCGCAATTCTTATGCGGAAGGCTTCAACGAATTGCTGGACAGTGAAACGGCGGATTTGCTCAAACGCTTTAATTTTCCTGAAGCGGCAGAGTTCGTCATCCGCCATCACGAAAAGCTGGATGTGGTGCCGGTCTATGAAGACGGCATGATCGTCAAAGAGCGCGATCAAGTGAGAAATGCTGAATAAAGGAGGAACCCTATGGTGAAGCATTGGGATGCTGTACATCTGGAAACAAATGATTCTATCGCGGTGGTGACACTGGACCATCAGCCGCTCAATGTACTGGGCGATGCGGTTTTGGAACAGTTGGACCAAGCGATCGACGCGTTGCAGGAAACAGAGGTGCGGGCGGTCGTGCTGCGCTCGGCAAGTGCCAAGGCATTTGCTGCCGGTGCAGACATCAGCCAATTTCCGGAACTGACTAAAATGGGTGGCATCGAATTGCTGGAAAAGGGAAAACGGATTTTCGACAAGCTGACGGAAGGGAAAGCCCCTGTCATCTGCGCAGTTCATGGCTTAGCGCTTGGTGCAGGGCTGGAACTGGCACTTGCCTGCGACATACGCATTGCCGAACAAAACGCAAAATTCGGGCTGCCTGAAACGGGTCTTGGCATATTGCCAGGATACGGCGGAACACAGCGGCTTTCCCGTCTGGTCGGACCCGGCAAAGCCAAGGAACTTGTCCTCGCGGGAGTCTGGCTCAATGGACAGGAAGCTTACGAAGCGAAACTCGTCGAGCGGGTGGTGCCAGAAGGGCGAGCGTTTGAAACAGCTTATGCATTGGCGGAACAAATTGCCGGAAAAGGGCCGCTTGCAGTCGCCTTCGCAAAAGAAGCGATTGATGAGGGCATGGATTTGCCTCTATCCGAAGCGCAGTTTTTGGAAACGCGGATGTTCGCGAAGCTGGTCGGCACGGAAGACATGGATGAAGGTGTTCAAGCCTTCATTGAAAAACGCAAACCGAATTTCACAGGGAAATGATGAGGGGGATGAACAAATGGAGCGATTGGCAGTAATCGGCGCAGGCACAATGGGGAATGGGATCGCGCAAGTCGGTGCAGAAGGCGGCATGGACGTCATTTTATACGACCTCGATCCGGCTGGGCTGGAACGCGGAATGCAGCGCATCGACAAAACGCTGCGCCGCAACGTCGAAAAAGGGCGCATGACCGAAGAGCAACGTGAAAGCGTATGGCATCGGATCCGCCCCAGCACGGAGATCAATGACTTGAAAGAGATGGATATCGTCATCGAAGCGATCATCGAAAAACTCGAACCGAAAAAGGAATTATTCGCCCAGCTTGATCGCATTTGCCAAGCGCAGACGATTTTCGCAACGAATACGTCTGGCCTCAGCATTACAGAAATGGCTGCAAGTTCGGGCCGCAGCGCACAAGTCGTCGGCATGCATTTCTTCAACCCGGTGCCGATCATGAAACTGGTCGAAATCATCCGGGCTGAACAGACGAGCGACGAAACGTTTGAGCGGGCGCATGAAATTGCACAGCGCTTCAACAAGACCGCGATTTCCGTGAAGGAAGCGCCTTTATTTGCAGTAAACCGGATTTTGACGCCGATGATCAACGAAGCGGTCTTTGTGTTGATGGAGGGCATCGCTTCAGCTGAAGATATCGATAAAGGCATGGAACTCGGCGCAAACCATCCAATCGGCCCGCTGGCGTTGGCTGATTTGATCGGGCTCGATACGATGCTATTTGTGGCTGAGACACTTTACGAAGAAACGAAAGACTCGAAATACAGGCCGGCGCCTTTGATGAAACAATACGTGCGCGCCGGCAAGCTCGGCAGGAAGTCGGGAGAAGGATTCTTTAAATACGAATGACATGGAGGGCATCAATATGAGCGATGCAACACCGAAAACGAAGAAAACACAGGAAGTGGATTGGACAAAAGTCGAACGTTTCCTGCGCAATGCGCTTCCCCAGTTGCCAGAAGGCGAGATGAAGGTCCGCCAATTTTCTGAAGGCTATTCTAACTTGACTTATCTCCTGCAGATCGGGGACTGGGAAGGCGTTTTGAGGCGTCCGCCGTTTGGTGAGATTCCGCCCAAAGCGCACGATATGGAACGCGAATTCAAGATGCTCGAAAAAGTGCATCCAGTGTTCCCGCTGGCACCTGAACCATATGTGTATTGTGAAGATCCCGAAGTGATGGACAAGCATTTTTACGTCATGGAGAAAAAACAGGGGCTTGTCATCGATGAAGAACTTCCGGAAGTATACGGAAGCCCGGAACAAGCAGGACCGATTATTTCGAAGAATGTCATCTCGACATTGGTCCAACTGCAGGCGATCGACTACAAAGAAGCCGGACTCGCCGAGATGGGCAAACCGGAAGGATTCATGGAGCGCCAGGTGAACGGCTGGATCAAACGTTATCATCACTCCAAAACCGATGATATTGAAGGGCTTGAAGAGCTGGAGCAATGGCTTAAGGCAAATATCCCTGTTAATGAAGAAACCACAATCGTCCATAACGATTTTAAATTGAACAATATGGTGATTGACGAAGAAAGCCCAGGGCTTGCGACGGGTGTTCTTGATTGGGAATTGTCGACAATCGGCGATCCGCTCAGCGATGTCGGCTCGACTTTAGCCTACTGGGGCCAGGCGGAAGATGCGGATATCGGCATCAACATCATCTCAAGCCAGCCAGGCTTCTACAGCCGCAAGGAGTTTGTGGACGAATACGCGAAGCAAAGCGGGCGCGATGTGTCGAATATCAACTATTACCTAGCGTTCGGGTTTTATAAGCTGGCTGGGATTTTGCAGCAGATTTACTATCGTTGGAAAAACGGGGAGATTGAAGACGAGCGTTTCCGCCATTTAAATAAAGCGGTCGCGAACTTGATCGATATGGCGAACCGGACGCGCAGGGGCGAAGTGTTATAACAAGAAATCGTAGAAGTTCTTCTTGCTTGATGAAGTGAAGCGGAATGCCGGGAAGAGGAGGAAAAAGGGATGAATCAGGAATTTCATTACGCGCCGTTCCGCGTAGAAGCGGGAAAAATCCGGGAGTTCGCATTGGCTCTTGGTTTAAGGAATCCGGTTTATTTCAACAAAGAAGCAGCATTGGATGCAGGGTATCGGGATATCCCGGCTCCGCCTACATACACGACAGTCATCGATTTCTGGAATGAACTGGATTTCTATCAATTATTCAAGGTTTGGGGATTGGACCCGAATGACATACTGCACGGCGAGCAAAGTTTCGAATACGAAAAAGACATCATCAGCGGGGATGTTATTTCAGCAAAGTCCGTGCTGACTGATCGATTCGATAAAAAAGACAAACGATTTTATCAGATTGAAACGACATACCGCAATCAAGAAAATGAAGTGGTTCGCATCGGGCGGGCAACTTTAATCGAAAGGCGGGAACAGCATGGCGCAGAAATTGCCGGACATTCATAAGAAAGCACTTGCACCGATTGACATGGTGCGTTATTCGGGTGCTTCAGGCGATTTTAATGAAATCCATACGGTTTCGAAAGTTGCCCGCAGTAAAGGGTTCAAGGAACCGATTGCCCACGGCATGTTATTGATGGGCTGGGCTGCAGATGCACTGGATGAGTGGTTTCCGGGGAGGAAACTGAGTAAATTCACCGTGCGTTTTGTCGGGATGGCGCATGCAGGTGAAGCATTCATTATCGAAGGAATGCTGACAACAGATAATGCTGGGGAACTGCAGATCAAGGATGCTTCCGGAACGGGGAAACTCGTCGGAAGCTTTGAACTGGCGTGACTGCACAATCAATTGACGGAATACTTCTATAAATAGAGAGGGAGATAAGCGTGGAGGAATTTACTTATCCAAGTTTCGACCTGACTGGAAAAAAAGCGCTCATTACCGGTGGCAGCAAAGGAATTGGCCTGGCGATTGCAGCTGGGCTCGCCCATGCCGGTGCTAAAGTGCTCATTACCGGACGCGATGAAACAGTGCTCAAGGAAGCGGCAGACGAAATGAATAGCCGGAACCTTGATGTTTCCTGGAAATCGGCGGATGTGACATCCAAACAAGCCGTCGCTGAGTTATTTGAATTCATCGATGCCGATTTCGGTGGAGTGGACATTCTCGTCAATAATGCCGGAATGAACATCCGTAAACCTTTGGTGGAAGTGGAGGAAGAAGACTGGGACCGGGTGCTCGGTACCAATTTGAAAGGCATCTTCCTGGTCGGCCAGCAAGCAGCAAAGCGGATGATCGGCCAAAAAGGAGGCTGCATAATCAATATTTCATCCATTATGGGGCAAGTCGGCAATCCGCTCCAGACGAGCTATGCGGCAAGCAAAGGCGGGATCAATCAATTGACGAAAGTGTGGGCAGCGGAACTCGCTGAACATAATATCCGCGTCAACGCCTTGGCGCCCGCTTATATTAAAACACCAATGACAGAACCGTTTCTACAGGATCCGGAACGGCTAGAAAAATTGGTCAGCAGAACCATGCTGAAACGCATGGGTGAAGCAGGCGAGATGATCGGCCCTGCTTTATTCCTGGCGTCGGAAGCATCCAGCTACGTGACGGGACAGATTCTTTATGTAGATGGCGGATGGACCGCCAATTAGATAATGGGGGGAAAGACGATGGCAAATGGAAAAAACAATGAGAGAGATCCAGTTTTAGAGAAACAGCAGAACAACCCGCTCGCCAAAGTAGCGAATGTGTTGGCCAAAATCGCCGAAAAATGGCTCCCGGATGCATTCGTATTCGCGGTGTTGCTGACGGCGATTGCATTCATTGCAGGGGTCTTCTTTACAGATTCAGGGCCGATCGACATGATGCGCCACTGGGGAGACGGCATGTGGGGCCTTTTGACTTTTACAGCACAGATCATCACGACTTTCGTATTGAGTTATGCGCTGGCCTTGACGCCGACCGTTTCCAGGGCGCTTGAAAAGATTGCCGGCATTCCTAAAGGGCCGAATTCCGCCATTTTAATGGTGACCTTCACGGCACTTGGCGCATCTCTTATCAGCTGGGCTTTTGGCCTTGTCGTAGCGGGCATTATTGCGAAACTGGTCGCAAAGAAAGTGCACGACGTCGATTACCGTGTACTCGTAGCTGCGGGATATTCAGGATTTTTAATCTGGGAAGGCGGCTTGTCTTCTTCCCCGGCACTTTTTGTGGCGACCGCAGGGCATGTGTTTGAAGGGGATATTGGAATTGTGCCGATTTCGGAAACGCTGCTTTCTGCAGTGAATATTGCCATTGTGGTGATCCTGTTCTTCACCCTTCCTTTCGTCATGCGCTTTATCCATCCGCGCAACCCGAAAGACCGTTATCTGGTGGATCCGGCGCGTTTGGAAGAGCCAGTTACAGAAGAGGCACCGCAAGATCATGAGGATTATCCGAATGACAAAATCGAGAAATCCCGCCTCATCCCATTGATCGGCGGATTCCTCGGCTTAAGCTATTTGATCAACCATTTCTACACGAATGGCTTCTCACTCGATTTGAACACCGTCAACTTGATCTTCCTGACAGCCGCGCTTCTCATGTTCGGAAATGTCCGGGAGCTGGCAGAAGGATTGTTGAAATCCGTCAGCAGCGTCGGCCAGTTCGTGTTGCAATATCCGTTCTATGCAGGAATCATGGGCATGCTCGGCGCGTCGGGGCTTGCTGTCATGATGTCGAATTTCTTCATTGATATTTCGAATGAAACGACTTTGCCGCTCTTCACCTTCTTGTCGGCAGGAATCTTGAACATTTTCATCCCATCAGGCGGCGGCCAATGGGCGGTCCAGGCGCCGATCATGCTTCCGGCAGCGCTCGAAATGGGCGTCGATCCTGCAAAAATCGTCATGGCTGTAGCCTGGGGCGATAGCTGGACGAATATGATCCAGCCATTCTGGGCGATTCCGCTGCTCGCGATTGCCGGTTTGAAAATCCGCGACATCATGGGCTACACGATGATCGCCTTGATTTACGGCGGCCTGGTCATCGGTGCCTGCCTGTTGATTTTCTAATGAAAGGGGCGTCCACATGAAAGCGATCATTGCAGAAACAACTGGCCCTCCTGAAGTGCTGAAGCTTCAGGAAGTGCCAAAACCAATAGCGAAAGACCATGAAGTGCTCATCAAAGTCGAAGCGGTCAGCGTCAATTTTGCCGATATTAAGGCGCGCTTCGGACAATATCACGGCGTGGCAAATAACGAGCCTTTCACGCCGGGGCTGGATTGCGCGGGCATCGTCGAAGAAACGGGGAGCGCAGTGACCGGCTTGTCTGCAGGCGACCGTGTGCGTGCATTCCCGGCTTCCGGGTCCTACGCGGAATATGTCGTCGCCTCCGACCAGCTTGTCTACAAGATTCCGGACAGCGTCTCCTTTGAAGAGGCGGCAGCGACTTTGACTGTCGGCATCACTGCCTATAATGTGCTGCATGAAGTCGCCCGGATACAGCCAGGTGAATCGGTCTTGATCCATGCAGCGGCAGGCGGCATCGGCACGATCGCCATCCAATTGGCGAAACTTGCCGGCGTCTCGGAAATCTACGGAACGGTCGGCAGCGAAGAGAAAAAGAAAGTGGTAGAAGACCTTGGCGCGATTGCAATCAATTACCGCGAGCAAAACTTCGCGGAAGTGGTCGCTGAACTGACGGGCGGCAAGGGTGTGGACGTCATCCTGGATACAATTGCTGGTGAAAATTTCGAGCGCAGTCTTGAGGTTCTGGCTCCTTTCGGCCGCATCGTGTCATTCGGCCATGCCAATGAAGGCTCTGTTCCGGGCAATGTCAAAACAGACGAACTCCATTCAAGCTGCCGGGCGGTGCTCGGTTACAGCACTGGCACCTACCGCAAGCAGCGTCCAGGGTTTTTGAAGCATGCAGAAGCCACAATCAGCGAACTGCTTGCACAGCGCAAACTGAACGTCTCGATTACCGGGCGCTATCCGCTCGAACAGGCGGCGCAAGCCCATGCACTTATGGAAAGCCGGAAAAGTACAGGGAAACTGGTATTGCTTCCTTAACAATAGAAGAAGACTCGTCATGGGTCTTCTTTTTCTGGTGATCCGCAAATTAAATTAAACAAAGCGTTGAATTTTAAATAGAAGGTAAAATATTTTTGCAAAAGCACATACTGGACGGTATGATTGAATGGATAATTAAATTTTCTGACAAGTGAAGCGAAAATATGTAAGCCCTTTCAGAGCGGGCGTGAAAAGGAGAAATGGACATGAAACATGTATATCTAGTAGATGGAGCAAGAACGGCATTTGGGGCTTTTGGCGGTTCATTTGCGAATACCGATGCGACAGAACTTGGCACGGCGACAGCGGTGGAAGCGCTCAAAAGAGCGAATGTCAAAGCGGAAGATGTAGATCACGTCATTTACGGCAATGTCATCCAGTCGAATGTCAACGCAGCTTACCTGGCACGCCATATCGGGCTGAATGCAGGTGTTCCACAGGAAGTGCCGGCCCTGACATTGAACCGGCTTTGCGGATCGGGTGCGCAGGCAGTCGTTTCCGCAGCGCAGCACATTTTGCTCGGTGAAGCGGATATCGTCTTGGCTGGCGGTGCGGAGAATATGTCGATGTCGCCGTATGCGAATTTCACGCAGCGTTTCAGCAAGGCGAAGATGGGGCCGATGCAGTTTGAAGACATGCTGCTCGCGACGCTGACCGACCAATATACCGGCAGCGGGATGGGGATGACAGCGGAGAAACTGGCAGAGCAATACGATATTTCCCGTGAAGCCCAGGATGAATTCGCGGTCGAATCAAACCAGCGGGCAACTAGAGCGGCAACTGGCGGACAGTTTGACGAAGAAATTGTCGGCGTCGAAGTGAAAACGCGAAAAGGCACGGTTGTGGTCGATAAAGACGAACATATCAAACCGGATGCCAATACGGAAGGCTTATCGAAACTGCGCCCGTCGTTCAAGAAAGACGGCTCCGTAACAGCAGGCAATGCTTCAGGCATCAATGACGGTGCGGCGTCTCTTGTCGTGGCAGGGGAAGATGCAGTCAAAAAGCATGGCTTATCGCCTGTCGCCCGCATCGTGTCCTGGCATGTCGCCGGCGTCGATCCGACAATCATGGGCATCGGCCCGGTCCCTGCCATCCGCCGTGCGCTGGAAAAAGCGGAACTGACAATTGATGATATTGATTTGGTCGAAGTGAACGAAGCCTTTGCGGCGCAATATTTGGCGGTGGAGAAAGAGCTTGGGCTGGATCGTTCGAAAGTGAACGTCAACGGCGGGGCGATTGCGCTTGGCCATCCGGTCGGTGCGAGCGGCGCACGTATCTTGCTGTCAGCGGCTTATGAATTGAAGCGCCGCGGCGGGAAATATGCAGTCGCGAGCCTATGCATCGGCGGCGGACAGGGAATTGCGGTGGTGATTGAACATGCCTAAGCTGCCGGTTATCGTGGCGCCGATGTTTCTTGTATCGACGCCTCAAATGGTCATTGAATCAGGGCGTGCCGGCGTCATCGGCTCGTTTCCTCTATTGAATGCGCGCCCCGCTGAAGAATGTGCGAAATGGCTCGTTGAAGTGAAAGAAGCGCTTGGCGATATTCCGTGGGCTGTCAATTTCATCAGCCACCGTGGTTCGAACAAGCGCTACGACGAAGACGTTGAATTGATCCGTGAGCATCAGCCGCCGATTGTTATCACGTCGCTTGGCTCGCCTGCAGAAGTGCTCGAAATCGTCCACGCATACGGCGGCCTCGTCTATTCAGATGTAGCAAATGCGAAGCATGCGAAGAAAGCGGCACAAAGCGGCGTCGATGGATTGATCCTTGTGTGCGCAGGCGCTGGCGGGCACGGGGGCACGCTCAATCCGTTCGCTTTCATTGCGGCGGTCAAGAAGTTCTTTGACGGCACCATCATCCTGTCGGGTTCTTTGTCGACCGGGCAAGATGTGGCAGCTGCTTTATTAATGGGCGCAGATTATGCCTATATGGGTACGCGCTTTTTGGCAGTCGAGGAAAGCAGCGCGCCCGAAGAGTACAAGCAAATGGTCATCGATTCATCGATCGAAGACATTCTTTACACCGATTCGTTCAGCGGCGTTCCGGTGAATGTACTCATCCCGAGCCTTGAAAAGCAAGGCATCGATCCGAAAACCTTAAAGCCGAAAAAGGAAGTCGATTTGTCTCATCTCGTCAATGCCAAGGCATGGCGTGATATTTGGTCGGCTGGCCACGGCGTGACGACGGTGACGAAGCGCGAGACGGTCAAGGAAGCTGTCGAGCAGCTGGAGCGGGAATATGAAGAGGGAGTGAATACGCTTGTACGAAACCATTAAAACCGAATTATCGGACGGGATTCTGACATTGACTTTGAATCGCCCTGAAAAAATGAATGCCTATACGGAACAAATGAACGAAGAACTATTGGATTTCTACCGCAATGTGGATGCCGACGACGAAGTGCGCGTCATTGTCGTGACCGGCGCCGGGCGTGCGTTTTGCGCCGGGATGGACTTATCGGACGGCGGCTCGACGTTCGCTTCCGAACAAAGCGCGGAAGAATACCGTGACCTCGGCGGGCAGGTCAGCAACCAAGTCTATGAAGTGAAAAAACCGATCATTGCCGCCATCAACGGCCCTGCGGTCGGCATCGGCATGACCATGACTTTGCCGATGGATATCCGCATCGTCAAAAAAGATGCGAAAATCGGCTTCGTCTTCGGACGCCGCGGCATCGGCCCGGAAGCTTCCTCCGGCTGGTTTTTGCCGCGCATCGTCGGCATCGGAAAAGCACTCGAATGGACACTGACGGGGCGCTATATCCCGACGGCTGAAGCGGTAGAGGCGGGGCTCATGCAATATGAATCGGAAGATCCACTTGAAAAAGCATATGAAATCGCACGGGACATTGCAGAAAATACCGCCGCCACCTCCAATAGCTTTACGCGCCAATTATTATGGAAGATGCTTGGCGCGGATCATCCGCATGAGTCGCATCTCGCGGAATCGAAGTTCCTCCACTGGGCGGGGCAGAATGCTGATGCGGATGAAGGCATTCAATCCTTTGTCAACAAGCGAAAAGCGCAGTTTCCAATGAAAGCGAGCGAGCTTCCTGATTTTTTTAATGGAAAAAAATGATACGCCTTTAAGCTTCAAGAGCGCACTTGCTGCCCTCCTGGAGCTTTTTTAATGTGTTGAAGAAAGCCGATAAAAATGTAAGCATATGTGTTTACAATTTATACCCTATGGGGTATATTAAGATTAAGAAAACGAAAACAAAAAAAGGAGATTGATTCCATGTTATTACGATATTTCTATGACGAAAAATTGGCTCACGCATCTTATGTAGTAGGGTGCCAAAAAACAGGCGAAGCAGTCGTCGTTGATCCAATGCGCGATATCACAGCATACGAAGAACTGGCGAAAAAAGAGAAACTGAATATTGTTGGCGCTCTTGAAACGCATATCCATGCTGACTTTGTGTCCGGTTCACGGGAACTGAATGACCGTTTCGGCACGAAGCTCTATGTTTCGGATGAAGGCGATGCCGATTGGAAATATCAGAACCTGGATGGAATCAGCCATCAATTATTGAAAGACGGCGACCAGTTCAATATCGGCAACCTGGTATTTGACGTGATGCACACGCCAGGCCATACCCCGGAGAGCATTTCCTTCCTATTGACGGATAAAGGCGGATCCGCAGACAAGCCGATGGGCATCTTTACAGGCGACTTTGTCTTTGTTGGCGACGTCGGGCGCCCAGACCTTCTGGAAAAAGCGGCAGGCATCCAAGGTACGTCCGATTCAGGTGCGGCGTCGATGTTCAAATCGATTGAACGCTTCAAGGCGCTTCCGGATTATTTACAAGTTTGGCCGGCGCATGGTGCCGGATCTGCTTGCGGTAAAGCGCTCGGCGCGGTTCCATCGACGACAGTCGGTTACGAAAAAGCCTTTAACTGGGCGATGCAATTCGATGATGAAGCTTCTTTCAAGAAAGCTTTGCTCGAAGGCCAACCGGAGCCGCCGTATTACTTCGCAGTGATGAAATCGGTCAATAAAGTCGGCCAGAAGCTGATCAAAGACTTGCCGGAACTGAAAGAAATTACATCAGCCGCAGATATCGAAGCGCTTCTTGCAGAAGGCAAACAAGTGCTTGATATGCGCCCGGCAGATGCCTACAGCAAAGGCCATATCCAAGGAACGATCAACATTCCGTTCAACAATTCCTTCACGAACTGGGCAGGATGGGTCGTTGATTACAACAAACCCTTGTACTTGCTTCTCGACACGGAAGTACTCGATGAAGCATTGGTTGCCCTCCGTTCAGTCGGAATTGATGAAGTCTACGGTTTTGCAGAGGCAGAAACTGTCCTGGCACAAGCGGACAACTTGGCTTCTTATGAAAACGTCTCGCCATCCGAAGCGAATGAGATGGTCGAAAAAGGCGAAGCGTATGTGCTCGATGTCCGCAATCAGACGGAATTCGATGAAGGGCATATCGATAACGCCGAGCACATTATGGTCGGTACCTTGAAAAATCGCTTGGATGAAGTGGATACAGACAAAACGATCATCGTGCAATGCCAGGCGGGTGCCCGTTCCGCTATCGCTGCAAGTGTACTGAAAGCGAACGGCATCGATAACCTGGTCAATATGACAGGCGGCTACAGCAAATGGCAGCAAGAAGTCGCGTCCGTGAAACAATAATAGAGGCACAACCGCTTAAGCTTTGGCTTCGGCGGTTTCTCTTTGAAAAACACAATCCAGAAGGGGAAGATCGAAACAATGAGTATTGGCATCCCGATCGCGTTGCTGGCTCTTGCCGGCTCCAACGGTTTCTATAAACGCTATGTCACGGCCAAAGGGGTCAAGCACGACTGTGCAGACAACCTGAAAGAAGATGGCGATATTCTCTTGCTGGATGTGAGAGCCTATAATATTTCCTATAAAGATCCCGTCGAAGGCGCATTCGAACTCCCAGTCGCTTATTTTATCCGCAGCTACGAAGAAATACCGGACTGTCCGATCCATGTCATCGCTTCCGATGAAATGGAAAAGAATATGGCTGTCCGCTTGCTGCGGAAAAAAAGGAAAAACGTTATCAGCTATAGCTTAACCGAAGAAAACTGCGGCGAGCGGATGCTGGCATATTGATTATGAACACCCCGACACCATTGTCGGGGTGTTTTAGAGTGTTGAAGAAGTCTATAATCCACTATAAGTGAAAAGAGTACGACATTATTCTACAATGAAAAATCAACGATTTGTCTCAGTATTTGGAGAAGCGTTCGCTCTACTCCAGTGGGAGCAGCGGGTTTGAGAGACCCCGCAGTGAGCGGAGCGAACGAGGAGGCTCGATTCCCGCCCCACGGAAAGCGAGCGATAAGCTTCGAAAAATACGGCTTTTTAACTTTCTCGACAGCCTAGAACACCTCGACATCAATTGTCGGGGTGTTTTTATATTTTGAAAAATACCAAAATATCAAATCACGTTGACAAGCAGAAAGGGACGTTTTATAGTATGTGTAACCGGTTACACATAACCTGAGAACGGAGAAGAGCGATGACAACGATTAGAGATGTGGCGAAAAAAGCAGGCGTTTCCGTTGCGACGGTTTCACGTTTTTTGAATGGCAGCGGCTATGTCAGCGCCGATGCCGCCAAAGCGGTGACAGAAGCAGTCGAGGAATTGGAATATGAATTGAATCCGGTCGCACGCTCTTTGAACACGAAACGTTCCAGTTTAATCGGACTCATTTTGCCGGATATCACGAACCCGTTTTTCCCGGAGCTTGCGCGGGCGGTGGAAGATGTCGCTTTGAGCTATGGCTATACCGTTATCTTGTGCAACTCAGACGAAGACCCGAAAAAAGAGAAGAACTATATCGAAACCTTGAAGAAGAAATACATCGCCGGTTTTATCGTGACATCGAATCAGCTCGACGCGCCGCATTATGCGGATACGAAGCTGCCAATTGTGGCACTGGACCGGGCGATCAACGAAAAGATCCCCGTGGTCTCCTCGAATAATAAAGAGGGAGCGGTGCTTGGGACGAATGCATTGCTCGAACGCGGATGCCGAAACATCTTGTTCCTGCGGGGACCGGAAGCATTGAATCCTGCAAATGACCGCTATGACGGATTCATGGAAGCAATCGGAAAATCGGCTGTCGACTATCGTATCGTCACCTGCCCGTTCCATTACGCGGACTCACAGAAAATCGTGGAGCGGGAACTGAAGGCAAACCCAGCAATTGACGGCATTTTCGCCTCGAGCGATGTGTCGGCAGCGGGGGCTTTGAAAGCGGCTGCAATACTCGGCAGAAACGTGCCGGACGATTTGCAGATTATCGGTTTTGACGGCATTGCAATGGGTGAGATGCTGTCGCCAGGCCTCTCGACCATCGCCCAGGACGTCTATAAAATGGGCGCAATTGCCACCCGCATTTTGATCAAGCGAATCGAGAACAAACCTGTGGAAGAAACCTTCTACGAAATTCCGGTCAAGCTGGTCTTGCGCGGCACAACAAGGAGTGTGGAATGATGATTACAGTAGTGGGCAGCATCAATATGGATCTTGTGGTCGGAACGGAACGCTTTCCGAAGCAAGGCGAAACTGTGCTAGGGAATTTATATACGACAGTCCCTGGCGGAAAAGGCGCCAACCAGGCAGTCGCAGCAGCAAGGCTCGGCGACCAAGTGCATATGGTCGGGGCAGTCGGCAGCGATGCGTTCGGCACACAGCTTCTAAGTGGCTTGGAAACAGAACAGATTGACACACAAGGAGTCAAAAAAACGGACGGGGCGAGCGGAATCGCCAATATCCTGTTGTCAGAAGGCGACAACCGCATCATCGTCGTGCCAGGCGCCAACCACGAACTGACGAAATCGGACATCGATGCACAGAAAAAGGCAATTGAAAAAAGTTCAATGGTCATTCTGCAGTTGGAACTGCCGATTCCGGTCGTGGAATATACGCTGCAACTTGCTAAAGAACTCGGCGTACCGGCTATTTTGAATCCAGCGCCAGCTGGCGGATTCACGGAGGCGATGAAACAAGCGGACTTTTTGACGCCGAATGAAACCGAAGCGGAAGAGTTGTTCGGCACGAATTGGGAACTCGAACTGGAACGTTATCCGAACCGCATGGTCGTGACACTTGGAAAAAACGGTGCCCGCTATTTCGATGGCGACAAGCATGTAACTGTCGAAGGGTTTCCGACACAAGCGGTCGATACGACGGGAGCGGGAGATACTTTTAACGGTGCCTTAGCAGTTGCCCTAGCTGAAGGCAGCGAGTTCAAAGAAGCTGTCCGCTTTGCCAACGCCGCTGCCTCCTTATCGGTGGAGAAATTCGGGGCGCAAGGCGGCATGCCGAACCGTACGGAAGTCGTTTCCCGGATGGAGGCAGCAAAATGAAAAAACAAGGCATAATCAATCGCGACATCGCCGGCCATTTGGCGCGGTTCGGGCATACTGATCTGCTTGTCATTGCCGATTGCGGGCTGCCGGTACCGGAACATGTGCCATGCGTCGATTTATCCTACCGCATCGGGGAGCCTTCTTTTGAGACGGTGCTGGCTGCAGTGCTTGAGGATTTCGAAGCGGAAGCGGCTTATATTGCCCGGGAAATAAGCGATCACAATAAAGGCTTGGAAGCTGGTATGCAACAGCAATTGGATTGCCGCTATATCAGCCACGAGGAATTGAAGGCGATGAGCCATAACGCCAAACTGATCATCCGCACAGGGGAAGCAAGCCCATATGCGAATGTCATTCTCCAGTCGGGCGTCATCTTTTAATGAGGCAGGTGAACGAAATGATCAATATGATCAAAATGACCGATATTTGCAAGTCGTTCAGCGGCAACAACGTCTTGAAAAACGTCCACTTCTCTCTTGAAAAAGGCGAGATCCACGCCTTGATGGGCGAGAACGGCGCCGGGAAATCGACCTTGATGAAAATCATGTCCGGCATCTATACACGCGACTCCGGTACAGTGGAAGTGAAAGGCAAAAAAGTCGAATTCACTTCGCCAAAGCAGGCAGAAGCGGAAGGCATCGCCGTCATCCATCAGGAATTGAATATCCTTCCGCACCTGTCGATTGCAGACAATCTCTTTCTCGGCCGAGAGGAAACCGTCGGGCGCACAGGCATCCTGAAGACGAAAGACATGGAACGCAAAACGAAAAAGATCTTAGGGGATTTAGGACTCGATATCGACCCATCGCTTCCCGCAAGCACATTGTCTGTCGGACAGCAGCAATTGGTGGAAATCGGCAAAGCTTTATCGATGGATGCGGAAATGATCATCATGGATGAACCGACGGCGGCACTGACGGACCGCGAAATCGAAACTTTATTCGTGACCATCCGCGACCTGCAAAAGCGCGGCGTGTCATTCGTCTATATTTCACATCGCATGGAAGAAATTTTTTCGCTGTGCGACCGCATCACCATATTGCGCGACGGTGAATTCGTCGGTGAACGGAAGATCAGCGAAACCAGCTTCGAAGAAATTGTCCAGTTGATGGTCGGCCGTGAACTCGGCGATCGTTTCCCGGAACGAAGCTCAGCAATAGGCGATGTGAAACTATCAGTTAAAGGCCTATCGCGGAAAGATTGTTTTGAAGATATTTCCTTCGATATCCACAAAGGGGAAATCGTTTCGATTGCTGGGTTGATGGGGGCCGGGCGCACAGAAGTGGCGCAGTCATTATTCGGTTATAAGAAAGCGGATTCAGGAACTGTGGAACTCGATGGCAAGCCGGCAAAGATTGATAATCCGCAAAAAGCGAAAGAGCTCGGCATCGGCTATGTGACCGAGGACCGCAAATCCGAGGGGCTGATCGTCGATTTTACAGTCGAAGAAAACATCAGCATGGCGAACTTTGAATCCATTTCCAAAAAAGGATTGCTGTCGAAAGAAAAAGAACGCAGCCTGTACGACCGGATGGTGAAACGTCTTGGCATCCGGACATCAGGGCCAGACCAGGCAGCCAAATCGCTCAGTGGAGGCAACCAGCAAAAAGTCGTCATCGCGAAATGGCTCGGCATCGAACCGGATGTGCTCATACTCGATGAGCCAACACGGGGAGTCGATGTCGGCGCAAAAAAAGAGATTTATTCGATCATCAACGAATTGGCCGCTCGAGGCGTTGCCATCCTGATGATTTCTTCCGAACTTCCGGAAGTGATCGGCATGGCAGACCGTGTGCTCGTCATGCACGAAGGCAAACTGACGGCAGATTTGCCGAAGCAGGAAGTGACTCAGGAAACTATTATGCATTATGCAACAGGAGGTGGGAAACTTGAAGCTGAAGTCCGCTAATACAAGCTTGTTCCAAAAAATCGCGCCGTTTATCGGGTTGATTTTAATCATTATCATCATTACCGCAATTAACCCGAGTTTTCTATCCATGAGCAATATTTTGAACGTCCTCCGACAAGTGTCGATCAATGCGTTGATTGCATTCGGGATGACCTTTGTCATCTTGACCGGCGGAATCGACTTATCGGTCGGATCGATCTTGGCGCTTACGGGTGCTGTGACAGCTGGCATGATGGCTTCAGGAATTGACCCGATCTTAGCGATGCTGCTGGGGCTATTCCTCGGGGCTGTTCTCGGAGCCATCAACGGCGTCATCATCGCGAAAGGCAAAGTGGCGCCATTCATCGCGACACTTGCGACGATGACCATTTACCGGGGCTTGACGCTCGTCTATACAGAAGGCCGGCCGATTTCAGGGCTTGGCGACAGTATGGCGTTCCAGATGCTCGGAAAAGGCTATTTCCTCGGCATCCCGGTGCCGGTCGTGACGATGCTCGTCAGTTTCGGCATCCTTTACTTCATTTTGAAGAAAACGACATTCGGCCGCCGCGTATACGCAGTGGGCGGCAACGAAGAAGCTTCCGTGCTTTCGGGAATCAATGCTGACCGCATCAAGATTTACGTATATTCCTTGGTGGGTGCACTTGCTGCTTTGGCTTCGCTGATTTTGACTTCGCGCTTGAATTCAGCTCAGCCGACAGCGGGCCAGATGTTTGAGCTCGATGCCATCGCAGCCGTGGTACTCGGCGGAACGAGTTTGACAGGCGGCCGCGGATGGATCGTCGGCACCTTGATCGGTGCGCTTATCATCGGCGTCTTGAATAACGGTTTGAATTTGATTGGGGTGTCCTCCTTCTTCCAGCAAGTGGTGAAGGGTGCAGTTATATTGCTTGCAGTATTGCTAGACCGTAAAAAAACAGTATAGGGAGTGGTAGAAATGAAGAAAATGCTATTGATGTTCGTCCTTTTGGCAATGATGGTTTTGGCCGCATGTTCCATGGAAGCACCAGGTTCAGATTCAGAAGAAACAACAGGCGGAGAGGAAGCGAGCGGCGATTACACAATCGGTTTCTCGATCTCGACATTGAACAACCCGTTCTTCGTAACATTGAGTGAAGGGGCAGAAGCTAAAGCTTCTGAACTTGGCGCAACTCTTTCTGTAGTTGATGCACAAGACGACGCATCGAAGCAGGCAAGTGATGTAGAGGACTTGATCCAACAAGGCGTGAACATGATTCTAATCAACCCGGTCGATTCTGAAGCAGTTGCTTCAGCAGTCGCTTCTGCCAACAATGCAGATATCCCGGTCATTACTGTAGACCGAAGCGCGGAAAACGGCGAAGTGGTTTCCCACATTGCTTCGGATAACGTAGCGGGTGGTGAAATGGCAGCTGAGCACCTATTGTCACTGGTAGGTGAGGGAGCAAAAGTAGCGGAACTTGAAGGAGTTCCAGGATCTTCTGCAGCTCGTGAACGTGGAGAAGGCTTCAATAATATCGCAGCAGACAGCTTGGATGTCGTTGCCAAGCAAACGGCGAACTTCAACCGTGCAGAAGGTTTGTCGGTTATGGAAAATATCCTGCAAGCAAACCCTGATGTAACCGGAGTGTTTGCGCACAACGATGAAATGGCACTTGGTGCACTTGAAGCAATTGAAGCTTCTGGCAAAGATGTCACCGTTGTCGGATTTGATGCCACAAACGATGCAGTCGCAGCAGTAGAAGAAGGCCGTCTTGCCGGAACGATTGCCCAAAAACCGGAAATGATCGGTGAAATGGCTGTCGAAACGGCTATCCAGCACTTGGACGGCGAAGAAGTGGAAGCATCGATTCCTGTAGAATTGGAATTGATCGAGCAATAATAAAGAAGAAACCGCATCGGCAATTTGCCGGTGCGGTTTTTTTAATGCGGCTAGGCTGAAAGAACCTAGCGAAAAAGAAACGAATAAAAATATAGATTTTATTTGGATTTATTTACTATTAATATAAAATAGTAGTAAGCCATTAGTTCTGATTATTCAGGTATCAGAAAATTCTTACTTTATTTGTGGTACATTTTTTACAAACCACTTGGAGGAGGAAGTAAAATGGCGAAATTGAATCGATGGAGAGCGGCGGGATTGCTCGTGCTGGCAGGAGCTTTGGCGGCATCCCCGCTGCAGATGGGAAGTGATAGAGAGATGGCAGGAGCAAACGGTGACTATGCAGCGTTAACTGCACAAGTGAATGATATTCTGCAAGATGACAGCTTGGACGGCGCGCTCGCAGGCGTCAGCATCCGAAAAGCGAATAGCGGGGAAAAAATATACGATCATTTTGGCGACATCCGGCTCAAACCGGCATCCAATATGAAGCTGTTCACTATGTCGGCGGCACTTGAAACTTTGGGAGAAGATCACCGGTTCTCGACAGAGCTGCATACCGACGGGGAACTGAAAGGCAAAGTGCTCCAAGGCAATCTTTACTTGAAAGGCAAAGGCGACCCGACATTGCTCGAGGAGGATTTCGAGCGCTTTGCAAAAGAATTGAAAGCACAAGGCATACATAAAGTGAAAGGCGACTTGATCGGAGACGATAGCTGGTTCGATGATGAACGCTTATCTGAAGACATGACATGGAAAAATGAAGTGTATTATGTCGGAGCCCAAGTATCCGCATTGACCGCCTCACCGAATGGCGATTACGACGCGGGGTCGATCATCGTGGAAGCGAATGCCGGAGAGGCGGCGGGAGATGAGGTGCGGGTCAGTTTGTCGCCTGAAACGGATTATGTGACGATCACCAATAACGCCCAAACGGTGGCAGCTGGCGAACCGAAAACCTTGAGCATCACGAGAGACCACGGAACGAATGAAATCATCGTGGAAGGCAATATCCCGGAACAGGGCAGCCGGACGCGTGAATGGATCGCAGTCGATGAACCTTCCGGATATGCGCTCAGCTTGTTCGCAAAGGCCCTTGATAAGGAAGGCGTCGAGCTGATCGGGAACTCTGAAACGGTGATGGGCGTTGCGCCGCCGGATAGCCGCATGTTGTTGGAACATCAATCGATGACGCTTGCGGAACTATCAATCCCGTTCATGAAACTGAGCAATAACGGACATGGTGAAGCGTTGGCGAAACAAATGGGCCGCGTGGTGAACGGGGAAGGCAGCTGGGAAGCGGGCCTCGACGTGATGGAGGAAACCGCTGGCAAGCTTGGCGTCAATGTCGACACCATTCATCTGCGCGATGCTTCCGGAATGTCCCACGTCAATTTGATTCCGGCGAATGAGATTTCGCAGTTACTATCCGGTGCTCAGAATGAACCATGGTTTGATACGTTCCTTGAATCCTTGCCGGTAGCAGGTGCTTCGGAACGCTTGGTCGGCGGCACCTTACGCAACCGCATGAAAGGCACGGCGGCGGAAGGCAATGTCCAGGCGAAAACCGGCAGCTTGTCCTCGGTTTCTTCTCTGGCCGGCTATGCAACGACACAAGACGGCGAACGGCTGGTCTTCGCGATCATCCTGAACAATGATTTGGCGAATGTCACGCCGATCGAAAACGCGATTGCCGAAGCGATTGCCGGATATCAAGCCGAATGATAGGGGAGAGCTTCGAAGGACGATAAATAATCAGTTTTGACAGAAACAGCGGCGGAAGGCTTCGTGTCTTTTGCGGGCTGTTTCTTTTTGATGGGAAAGATTGGATTGTTCTTTCCATCCTGAAAAAACTTCTGTATGGTGAATATATCAAGTATTCAAACAACTTAGGAGTGATGGAAATGAGACCGATCATCGGCATTACCGCGTCAAAGGAATTGGGGAAAGATGAATACAATGTAGAGCTTGCGGACACAGAAGCGATTGTGCGAGCGGGCGGCTTGCCGATCATGCTTCCACATATTGAAGGGCAGGCGGAACTGGAAGAACTCGCCGAGCACATCGATGGATTGTTCCTCGCCGGCGGCTGGGATATTGACCCGACATTATTCGGCGAAGAGCCGCATCCGGGCCTTGGCGTCATCATTCCCTCACGCGATCGCTTCGAGCTGGAGCTATTGGAAAAAGTGCTGGAGAAAAATAAGCCGGTGCTGGCGATTTGCCGAGGCGCCCAGATTTTGAATATCGCAGTCGGGGGGGACATGTATCAGGATACACCGTCTCAATTGGCGGGCAACCTGCTGCAGCATCAGCAGCGTGCGCCGAAAGAGCATGGCTCGCATTTTGTCGAGGTTGCGGAAGGTTCGCTTTTGCACCGGCTGACGGATTCTCTGAAGCTCAAGGTCAATAGCCGCCACCACCAGTCGAACCGCCGTGTGCCTGAACATTATCTCGTGTCCGGGATCGCAAGCGACGGCGTCATAGAGGCGATTGAAAGCAAAGAGCATGGTTTCGCGCTTGGGCTGCAATGGCATCCGGAAAATATGGCACGTGCAGGCGACGCAGCGTCTTTGCGCATCTTTGAAGGCTTTGTCAGCGCCTGTACAGAAGAAGGGGATGAGTGAGTGCAGATCATTGATACGCATTGCGACGCGCTACTGAAGCTGCAGGTAGCGAAGCGCAACGAATTGTTTCGAGGAAAGCCTGTCAATTTTTTCGATGCGGAAGAACTCGACACCAATTTCCTACGCTTGCAACAAGGCGGCGTCAAAGTCCAGTTTTTCGCGGTGTTCGTGCACCCTGAGTTGCCGGACAATGAGAAATGGCAGCACGCATTGGAGCAGATCGATTTGTTCTACAGCGAAGTGCTCAGTGAGCCGCTTATGAAACATATCCGCCGTTGGGAAGACATCGACACACTCGGCCCGGATGAAATTGGTGCAGTGCTCGCGCTCGAAGGGGCAGATGCTTTTGGAAACGACCTTGCGAAACTGCGGCATCTCTATAGGCTCGGCGTGCTGTCGATCGGGCTGACATGGAATTTCGCCAACCTCTGCGCAGATGGCGTCGGCGAACCGAGAGGCGGCGGGTTGACGCTGCTCGGCAAGCAAGTGGTGCAGTTGAATAACGATCACCGTGTGTTCACGGACGTATCCCATCTATCGCTCGAAGGATTTTGGGAAGTGATGGAACTCGCCGAGTATCCAATTGCGAGCCATTCGAATGCACGGAAGCTGTGCGATCATCCGCGCAATCTGGACGACGGGCAAATCGAGGCAATGTTCTCGCGCAACGGCTTGATCGATGTCGTGTTCTGTCCGGAGTTCATCAACCCCGGAAGCCAGCAGGTGGCGATCGAGGATCTGCTGCGCCATATCGACCATCTTTGTACGCTCGGTGGAGAACGCCATATTGGACTAGGATCTGATTTTGATGGCATTTTCGATCATGTCAAGCGTCTTGAAAACGCTTCGGATTATCCGAATTTAATCGAGGCTTTGCAAAAACGCTATTCGGAAACCCAAGTGGAAGGGTTTGCGTTCCGAAACTTCCTGGCGCATCGTCCAGGCATCGAACAAACCAGTAGAAAAATATGAAAAAAAAGCCATCCGCTAGTGAATCAGCGGATGGCTTTTGTCATTAATACTTATTCATGGAAGACTCTGTGTCACCTGATTCAGCAGATTGCAATTTGCTTTCTTCCGAATCACTCTTGGCATGTTTCCGGCGGTGTAGGATTGCATTGATTTCAGCTCCGACGACCAGGATCAAACCTGTGAGGAAGAACCAAAGAATCAAGACGATCAATCCGCCGAGGCTACCGTAAGTAGCTGAATAGCTTCCGAAATTCGATACATAGAATGAGAAGCCGAGGGAAACCAGCTGCCACAAGATCGTAGCGATGACGGCACCGATAATGACTTCCTTGAACGGGAAATGTTTATTCGGCGCAAATTTGTAGAGCATCGCCAATACCAGGCTCATGACTACGATTGAAATGACCCAACGGAGCACTTGGAAGATGATTTCCGTTTGTTGCGGCAGATTCAGGAACTGATTGATCATATCGATGATCGTGCCACCGAAGATCGGCAGGACCAGTGCAACGATAACAGCAATCAGCATGAACAGCGTCAAGACGATCGCCAATCCTTTCTTCACGAAGAAAGAACGGGTTTCTTCTACGTCATACGCTTGGTTTGTTGCGTCCATAAACGCAGTCATTGCGTTCGAGGCGGACCAAAGCGTACCGAGGATACCGAAAGTCAATAGGCCGCCGGATGGTGTCGTCACGACACTGACGATGGTATCTTCGAATGTTGAAGCGACTTCACCCGGCAAAATCGTGCCGATGAAATCGACAGCCCGCTGCGGGTCGATCTGCAAATACGGCAGAATGGCCAGCAGCAAAATCAATAATGGGACAATTGCCAGTAGATAATAATATGCCTGGGCTGCCGCAAGTGTCGTCGCGTGGTCTTTTTTGAATTCTTGGCCAAGTTCTTTGGCATAGGACGTCACTTTGCTCATAACTTTATACCTCCATTTGTTTTGTAAAGTTATTTAGTATATGCCCGCTGTAGCCAAGAAATAACCTTAAAAAAGGAAATTATCCGTTTTCACGCCATAACATATAGCTTTAGTCGACCGTTCGGATGCCGAGAAGGTCGGCAAAAGCGATGCGGAAAATATCAGGGCCGGAGGTGATTTCTAGTGTTTGGTTGGATAGGTCGATAGCAGTGATGATCCCGGATACGGCTGCCAGCCCGTCGTCCCAATAGCGCATTTCGGCCATGCATTGCCGCTGGTGTGCAATGCCGATCTCTTCCTGCAACAAACCGAGTTCTTCTTCATCGAGATGGGGCTTATGCTTGGAAGGTTCATCGGCCCGCCATTCCCGCAGCATCCGGACATGTTCCGGCAGCATCAGTGCCCCCCATTTCAATTGCCCTCTGTCCAATACGTCCCCTTTAACCGTCAAATGATGTTTCTTTTTCATCTTCACCACTCCTTTCTAAAAATAAGAACATTTGTTCTTATCGTAAAGAAATAATGGTTAATGGTCAATCACTTCTTTTCCCAAAAAAAAACAAGACTGCCTGTGGGCAGCCTTGTTTACGCATTGATTTCCGGTTCTTCAATTTTCTCGAATGCAATTTTGAGGATATGGTGATTTTCCATCGCAATGATTTCCCATTGGTAGCCGCCTTTTTCGAATGAATCCCCGGCTTCGGCTTCGATGAGCTGATGTTGCATCCAGCCCGCAATGGTATCGATTTCGTCGCTATCCGCAAATTTCAGGCTGAATCGCTCTTCCAAGTCTTTCAATAGCACACGGCCATTCACCACATAGCGGATGTCGCTTTCTTTCACGATTTCAGCTTCCTCTTCTTCATCAAACTCATCCCGTATTTCCCCGACGATCTCCTCGAGAATATCTTCCATCGTGATCAGGCCAGACGTGCCGCCGTATTCATCGATGACGAGTGCGATATGGGTGCGGTCTTTCTGCATTTTCACGAGCGCCATCTGTAGCGGTGTCGTTTCGTGGAAATACGGAAGGTCATGGACAAGTTCCATCATTTGAACATCGTTATTGATCGCATAATGAGTCAATACTTCCTTGGCGTTGATGAAGCCAATTAAATCATCTTTATCGCCGTCGCGTGCAATCGGGTAGCGTGTAAAGCGGTGCTCACGAAGTTCTGCCAGCAATTCATCAGTGGACAAATCGTCTGGAAACGCGACCATTTGCGTGCGCGGGATCATGACGTCTTTGGCGCTGCGCTCATCGAATGCAAAGATATTCTGCATATAGGAAAGCTCCGTCTGGTTGATTTCACCGCTTTGGAAGCTCTGCGCCATGATAATCTTCAGTTCTTCTTCTGAATGGGCTTGCTGTTCGCCGGCAGGTTCAACGCCAAACATGCGAAGCAGCAGGCGGGCAGAGCCGTTCAAGACGAAAATGAACGGATACATGATTTTCCCAAAGATATAAAGCGCTGGGGCCAGCGACAAAGTCATTCGTTCCGCAAATTGCAATGCCAGCGATTTTGGCGCCAATTCCCCGATGACGACGTGCAAAAATGTCACCAGTGCAAAAGCGAATGCGAACGACACGATCGTCGAAACCGCTGAAGGGACACCGAGCCAGTCGAATAGCGGATGAAGCAGCCGTTCGACAGTCGGTTCCCCGAGCCATCCGAGGCCGAGGGCGGTCACGGTGATGCCGAGCTGGCAAGCGGACAAATAATAGTCCAGATCGCTGACGACTTTCTTGACAGTGACGGCTTTTTTATTGCCTTCCTCGATCAGCTGCTCGATGCGTGACATGCGGACTTTAACGACAGCAAATTCCGTACCGACGAAAAATGCGGTTAATGCAATGAGTAAGACGAGAAGAGCTAAATTCAGTAAAAGTATGGGGTCCAATAAATTCCCTTAAATAAGGGATTCACCTCCGAGATAGTTTCTTTTAATTTATCACAATTTACATAATGGTGCTGAGGAATTGTATCAATGTGCGTCGAGAACGCGCTTTGTAATTTTGCGGATATCGATCGCTGTATCTTCCGTCATGATGTCATCGAGTATCACTTCGCGGAAATAAGTGACACTCGCGGTAAGCGGAAGGTCGAGGATCTTGCTGAGGGCAATGCGGTACATTTTCAGGAATTCCTTATCGGTATTGCCGCGCTTCAGTTCCGCAAACGCTTCGTAGAATTGGTCAAGCTTATCGGCGAATTCCAATAGCCGGCCTTCAAGCGACTCGTCTTTGCCTTCTTTCATCCGGTCGAAAAACACTTCCTGGAATTCTTCCGGAATTTCTTTCAGGATGAATTTCTCCATCATCCCTTCTTCGACTTTCGCGAGGATTTCCTTGAGTTCAGGTGATGCGTATTTTACAGGGGTTTTGATGTCCCCGATAAACACTTCTGCAAAGTCATGGTTGATAGTCCGCTCATAGAGGGATTTCCAATCGACAGGGCGGCCTTCGCGTTCTTCAATCGTAGCGAAGAACATGGCGTACTGGCTGACTTTCCAGGAGTGTGCGGCGACGTTATGCTCTTCAAACTTGAACCTGCCGGGTGCACGGATGATTCGCTCCAAATCATTTAATGAGGTGAAAAAACGGTGAATTCCCATGAAAAACGACTCCTTTTTGCTGATTTCGATGTCTTTAGCATACCCGAAAAACGTTATAATAGAAATTGAAGAGTGATTCACGTGAAAAAGGAGCGCAATCAGCTATGACAGGAAAAACACACATCACGGGCGGCATCGCAGCAAGCCTGGCATTTGCGCAAGTTTCCCATTACGAACCGGCCATCTTATTGATCGGCGGAGTGGCCGGGGCGTTGATTCCCGATATTTGCCACGGATCGAGCAAAATCGGCAGGAGCCTGCCAATCTTATCGAAACTGATCAGCACCTTGTTCGGCCATCGAACTTTCACCCATAGCCTGCTGTTTCTGCTGCTCATGACAGTATTGTTTCAAGCGGTGCTGCCAAATGAAGCTTTGGCGGCAGGGATTCTCGTCGGCATGATCAGCCACATCGTATTGGATATGGCGACGAAACGGGGCGTGAAGCTTTTATTTCCGCTGCGCGTAACGGTCCGCTTGCCGCTTACGACATCGACCGGCAGCTTTGTGGAACATCTGGTATTCGCTGCCTTGTCGGTCCTATCGGTTTATTTCGGCTATGGGCTGTTCAACTTGTGATAATACGTTTTAAGCGGTGTTCTTAGGGAATAGGAGGGGAAAGCAGTCCAAGAGGAGGAAGCGCAATGCCTAGAGACGAATTTTCCAGAGATGCCAACCCATCGCGGAATACGGACCGAAGAAAACGTGAAGAGTTCGAAGGGATTGACCGTGAATCGCAGGAAGACGGCCAGAAGATGAGAAAAGAAGGCGCCCATAGCAATACCGGCGTCGGCGATGAACGAAATCCGATCGGCGAATCGGAAAGCAAATAATAGCATGAACAGAAGCTGCCGGAAATTTCCCGGCAGCTTCTTTTTTAGCTTATGCTTAATTAGGCGAAGCATTGCCGAATAGAAAAAATGGATAAAATGCGGGTGGTTCCAAAACGGAAAGTTCACAGGTCAGACCTCAGTACAGCACTTGTCCTAAAAAATGAAAACGGATACACTAAAGCGGGTGGAATAATTAAACAATTTTTTAAAAAATGGAGTGATGAGATGATTTCAACGACGTGGAACTGGATGTGGGAAAAACATCATCAGGCAAAAGACATGCTGCGCTTTTTCGCCAAGCCCGGCTCGACTTCCCCAGGGAACGACCGCGACCGTGCAGAAGACGCAGGTACATACGATGAACGCTTCAAAAAGAAAAGCTACAATACGCCGCAGCTGATCGGGCTGTTCCTCGGCCCTTTGCTGTTCATTTTAACGATGCTGTTCGTGAATCCGGAAGGCTTGACACCGGAAGCGAAAGCAATCCTGGCGAGCACCATTTGGATCGCGACATGGTGGATCACAGAAGCGATTCCGATCCCGGCAACTTCGCTTTTGCCGATTGTGCTGTTTCCGTTAACCGGGGGATTGGACGTAGGGGAGACCACTTCGGCTTATGGAAACGACACGATTTTCCTGTTCATGGGAGGCTTCATGATCGCCTTGACGATGGAAAAATGGAATTTGCACAAACGCATTGCCTTGACCATCATTGCCTTGATCGGCACAAACACAGAACGCATCATTCTCGGGTTCATGGTGGCGACCGGCTTCTTGTCTATGTGGATTTCCAACACGGCCACGGCCATGATGATGGTGCCGATCGGCTTGGCGATTATCTACCAGGTATCGGAAGCGCTGAAGCATGACGATTCCATCGATACGTCCCGAGAAAACTTCAGCTTTGGCAAAGCGCTCATGCTCGGCATTGCCTATTCCGCTTCTCTTGGCGGAATCGCGACCTTAATCGGGACGCCGCCGAACACTTTGCTTGCCGGTGCAGTCAATGAAATTTATGGCATTGAAATCACTTTTGCCGAATGGATGCTGTTCGGCGTGCCGCTTGCCTGGATCTTTATCTTTGTGGCTTGGTTTTATCTGATCAAAATAGCTTTTCCGTTGAAATTAAAAGAATTGCCAGGGGGAAGTGCCGTCATTAAAGAACAAAAGACGGAGCTCGGCAACGCTTCCTATGAAGAAAAAATCGTTTTTTCGATCTTCCTGCTGGCAGCTTTTGCTTGGATCACCCGCTCGTTCCTGTTGGTGGAATTCTTGCCTGGCTTGAACGATGCGATGGTCGGATTGATTGCTGCACTGATTTTGTTTGCGATTCCGTCGAAAAACCGCCAAGGCGACCATTTGCTGGATTGGTCGACAGCCGTTAAATTGCCATGGGGGATCTTATTGCTCTTTGGGGGCGGTTTGGCGATTGCCGCAGGCTTCACTCAATCAGGGCTCTCTGAATGGGTAGGCGGCCAATTGATCGGCTTGCAAGGAGTTAATGTCCTTATTATCGTTCTCGTCGTTGCGGCATTCGTGCTGTTCCTGACAGAAATCACTTCCAATACCGCTACTGCGTCGATGATGTTCCCGATCATGGCTTCACTGGCAGTCGCGCTCGGCATCCATCCGTATGCGCTGATGGTAACGGCTGCTGTGACAGCGTCCTGTGCATTCATGCTGCCGGTGGCAACACCGCCAAATGCCGTCGTCTTCGGGTCGGGTTATTTGAAAATCATCGATATGGCCCGTGCCGGCTTTATCCTGAACGTTTTCGGGATCGTTTTTGTCGGCCTCGCTGTCTACTACTTCCTGCCGCTCGTCTGGGGCATCGATTTATTGAGTACCCCGGCACAGTTCCTGGAATAAAATAAAAGAGCCGCCTCATGCAATCGAGGCGGCTCTTCAGGCTGTTTAGAAAGTAAGAAGCCGTATTTTCCGAAGCTTATTGCTCGCTTTCCGTGGGGCGGGAATCGAGCCTCCTCGTCACTTCGCTCCTGCAGGGTCTCTCAAACCCGCTAGTCCCACAGGAAAGATAAGGCCGAACTACGTGAGACCTTATCTTTGCGAAGTAATGCGCAGCATTATTGAGCAGAAGGGTTTACGAGCAAACGCTTCTCCAAACACTCAGCTAGGTCATTGATTTTTAAATGACAAAACGCAACCACTTAGTTGAATTATAGTGACTTACAGACTTCTTCAATACTCTAAAGAGCCGCCTCATGCAATCGAGGCGGCTCTTTTTCTGTACCAAGTAACGATCATTACATAAATCGCTGGCATCGCTGCGCAAAGAATGATCAGCACGTTCCATCCGAAGCGGGTCCAGATAGGGCTGAGCAATGAGCTCCCAGCCGCCACGCCAATATAATACGATACGAGATATAAACTCGATGCGCTGCCTTTATGATGCGTAGCCTGCTGGCCGACAGAAGCAGCGGTCAGTGAATGGGCCGTGAAAAACCCGAGGCAGGTCACGCATAAGCCGATTGCGACCATCCACAGTTCAGAGCCGAGTGTCATCAACACGCCTGCAGAAAAAATGAACACGCCGATGATACGCACGCGCCTCAAGCCGAACGCTTCAGCGGCGCGCCCAGCCATAGGCGAGCCGATGACCCCGATGCCGTAGGCGAAGAACAGATAGGAGATCGCCTGCAGCGACATGGAAAATGGCGGTGCTTCGAGGTGGAACGGCAAATAGGTCCAGACGCCGGTAAAGGCGATTTGGAGAATCGCCCCGAGGCCGAACACAACGAGCAGCGCGGGATTTTTCAAATGGAACAGGAAGCCCTCGATATCTTTTGAAAAGCTCAGTTCGCTCGGTTCAAAATGATGGGAAGGCGGCAATAGCAAAAAGACGGCGATAAACAAAGCGATGCCGGTCACGCCGAATGCGAAAAACGTCAATTGCCAGGAAAACGCATCCGTGAGAAATCCAGTCAAAACGCGTCCGAGCATGCCTCCGAGTGCATTGCTCGATATGTATAAAGCGGTGGCATAGGCGATGTTTTTGCGGTCGATTTCCTCGCTGATGTAGGCGAGTGCTGCAGCTGGAACCCCGGCAAGCGCAAAGCCTTGGATCAATCGCAGCACAAGAAATACCGTGAACGATTCGACAAACGGCAGGATGAAAAACGGGATGGCAGAGCCGAGCAGCGACCAGATGATATAGGAGCGCCGCCCGTTGCGGTCAGAAAAGAAGCCGAGAATGACCAGCCCCGCAATCAATCCGATGATCGTCAGGGAAAGAGACAGGCTGGAAGTCGAGACCGACACCCCGAAATCCGAGACGAATACCGGCAGCAAAGGCTGTACGGAGTAAATATTGGCAAAAATAAATAACGAAGCCATTAGCAGGCTCGCAATGATTTTCCAGAATTCACGGTCGCGTACCGTGTATGTGCGTTTTTCCATGAAGGCAATCACTTCCATTTCGTCAAAGCTTCTGCTATCCATTCTATCACTCATTGGCAAATAAGTGGGAGCGGCAAAAAGGGTGTGAAAAAGCCCGCATGAAACATGCGGGCTGGACGTTAAAGCTTATTGAAATACGCAAGAATTTGTTTGCGGGTAGGTTCCTGCAGGCGATAGCGCAATTCTTTGTTTTGGGTATTCACGAGATGATAGGCCGGGTTTTCGACAACCGTAAATTTCCAATGCGGCTTCACGTTCTTTTTCTTCAATTGCAGTTCAGGAGGCATCATCTTGTCAGTGAAGCTTTCAAGTTTCGCCATTAGGAACGTATCCATGTAACGGACGATGACAAATCCTTGGTGTTTTTCTGGGTCATATTTCGAGAGATTGTATTCACTTACATCAAAACCTTTTTCGTAACGTTGCACAGACGGAGAAAGGACAAAAAAGTCCTCATTGTAAAATACATTCGAGTTGCCGAATTGCTTGAGGCCCAATTCCTCAACCAAAAGATCCTTATTGACCAAATTCATTTCGCGCGCAGTAGCCATGCAATTCCTCCTCATTTCCTTATAGTCTTTCTATTATAACATTCTTTTGGCTTATACGCAGAAAGGGCGTACCTAAAGCAATGGACAGCAGATTGCTAGAGAAGTTTGAAAAATCTGTTATATTGGAAGTAAGCCAATCCACTTAGAAAAAGGAGGGGATTCCAGTGTGCGGAAGATTTGCCTTATATGCAGATTATGGAGCCTTGCTTGAGCGTTTTGAGATAGAAGAAGCCGCCCTCGATCAGGCTTCTTACGAAGAGAATTACAATGTGGCGCCTTCCCAGCAAATCGTTGCGGTCATCAATGACGGCGAGCGCAACCGGCTTGGGACATTACGCTGGGGGCTCATCCCGTCATGGGCGAAAGACGAGAAGATAGGCTACAAAATGATTAATGCCCGAGCGGAAACGGCTGCGGAAAAACCGAGTTTTCGGAGCGCCTTCAAGAAAAAGCGCTGCCTCATTCCGGCGAATGCATTTTACGAATGGAAAAAAGGGCAGGATGGCAAAACGCCGATGCTCATCCATTTGGAGGGTGACGAATTGTTTGCGTTTGCAGGGTTGTGGGAGTCATGGGAATCGCCGGAAGGGGAAGTGGTCCATAGCTGTACGATTTTGACGACACAGCCGAATGCAGTGATGGCGGATATCCATGACCGCATGCCAGTGATTTTGGACAAGGAAGCGGAAAAAACCTGGCTCGATCCGAATATCCAGGACCCCGAGCTATTGCAGAAACTCATCAAGCCTTACGAAGCGGAAGTGTTGGAAGCGTACGAAGTCTCCAGCGCGGTCAACTCGCCAAAGAATAAAGGGCAGGAATTGATTCGGAAAATCGGATGATCACACTTTCAAGCAAAGGGGAGGGTCATGGTGAAAAGCGGATTGATCTTGGAAGGCGGCGGCATGCGGGGTGTCTACACAGCAGGCGTGCTGCAGAAGCTTATGGAAGAGGATGTGTTTACGGATTATGTCATTGGCGTCTCGGCTGGCGCATGTAATGCCGTATCGTATCTTTCCCGGCAAAGCGGCAGGAACCGGACGGTGATGATCGATTATGTCACCCATCCCGATTATATTTCCATGAAGAATTTGCTGAAGAAACGGGAACTGTTCGGCATGAACTTGATTTTCGATGATATCCCGAACCGGCTGGTGCCATTCGATTATGGCGGATTCGGTGCAGCTGCGGAAGAATTCGTCGTTGGGACCACGGATTGCATGACGGGGGAAGCAATCTATTACCGCAAGCCGCTGCCCCCGGAAGAATTGCTCACGGTTGTGCGTGCATCGAGTTCGCTGCCGTTCATGTCGCGCCCTGTGGAATTCGGCGGACGCCTTCTTATGGATGGCAGCCTCGCCGATCCGCTGCCGATTAAACAAGCCTTATCAGATGGCGTGACCAAGCCAATCATCGTGATGACCCGGGAAAAGAGCTACCGGAAGCGCCATACGCCCTTAATGCGCCTGGCGCCTGCATTTGCCCGCCAATATCCAGGCCTTGCGCGGGCATTGGAAGAACGGCAGCGAGTTTATAATGAATCAGTGGCGCACATAGAGGCGCTTGAAGCGCAAGAAGAGGCCATGATCATCCGTCCGCGCAATTTGCATAAGCTGCGCGGCATCGAACGGGATCAGGAGCGGCTTGCGGCTTTGTATGTCCAAGGCTACCGGGATGCAGAATTGATGGTGCCACGGGCCCGGAAATTCATCCAGGCGAATAATACTTTAAGTTTGGAAAGGAGTTTGTGATGATTGTCCGAATAGACCAGACAAAAGAGAAAACTGCACGCGACATCCAATCAATCCAGCGGCCAGCTTATCGGATTGAAGCGGAACTGATGGGGTTTCATGACATTCCTCACATTTCCGAGACAATCGAAGAAATCCAGCAAAGCGAAGAGACATTCCTCGGTTATCAGGAAGAGTATTTGAAGGGGTTCATTTCCTATAAAGAAGAAGGTGATGTTATCGACATTTACCGGCTTGTCGTGGACCCGCTTCAGTTTCGGCAAGGCATTGCCCGCAGCCTGGTCGGCCATCTCCTAGAGCACAACAAAGAAAAGGAGTTCATCGTCAGCACGGGCACGGCAAATGCGCCGGCCCGCAAGCTGTATGAATCGTTCGGCTTTCGGGAAGAAGAAACCTTCGAAGTGGCACCAGGGGTTACATGCACTCAATTCCGTCTTGCCAATTGACCGCCCTCCGCCGTAGTTCTTTTGAGGACTGCAGGCGGTTTTTTGTGCTTTCAGAAGATGCAGGCACATTTATTTATTTTTAATTCGAGATAATATAAAATGAAGGAAGTGGATATGTCCCTGTCCGCACAGAAAGGAGTGCGATTCAGATGATTGAGATCTTACCGCGCATTAATGAATTGGCACAAAAAGAGCGCAGCTACGGATTGAGCTATGCGGAAATCCGGGAGCAGCAAGTGCTCCGCCGCGAATATCTCCATGAAATCCGTGGACAAGTCGAGACGACGGTAACGAATATGACGGTCATTGACCCGCTCGGCGCGGATGTCACGCCAAACAAAGTCAAAGACTCAAGATAAACGAACAAACCAAAGCGGTTTCAGAGAGGAAGAAAATAGATGAACGATTATTTAGTGAGAGCCTTGGCCTATGATGGCCAAATCCGTGCCTTCGCAACCCGTACGACAGAAACGGTGAACGAGGCGCAACGCCGCCATTACACATGGCCTACAGCGTCCGCGGCACTTGGCCGCTCCATGACAGCAAGCGTCATGCTCGGTGCGATGCTGAAAGGCGAGGAGAAATTGACGATTAAAATCAATGGGGGCGGCCCGCTCGGCACGATTCTAGTTGACGCCAACGCAAAAGGTGAAGTGCGTGGCTATGTGTCCAATCCCCAAACCCATTTTGACTTGAATGAGCAAGGCAAACTCGATGTCCGCCGGGCAGTCGGGACAGAAGGGACACTGACTGTCTCCAAAGATATCGGTTTGCAGCATCCGTATGTCGGCCAAGTGCCGATCGTCTCGGGCGAACTCGGGGATGATTTTACCCATTACATCGTGACTTCCGAACAGACGCCTTCTTCTGTCGGTGTCGGCGTTATCGTCAATCCCGACAATACCATCCTGGCTTCAGGCGGGTTCATCATCCAATTGATGCCGGGTACTGATGAAAAAGTAATCAGCCAGCTCGAACAGCGCCTGGCCGAAATCCCGACCATCTCCAATATGGTGCGTGCCGGTTTGACGCCTGAAGATATCTTGGACGAAGTCTTGGGCAAAGAAAACGTCAAAGCGCTCGATACGATGCCGGTGAATTTCCAATGCCAATGCTCGCGTGAGCGCATCCATAACGCCATTCAGGGCCTTGGGTCTGCGGAAATCGAAGATATCATCGTGACCGAAGGCAAGGCGGAAGCGCAATGCCATTTCTGCAACGAAACCTATGTGTTCTCGAAAGATCAATTGCAGGACATGTTGTCTTAATTTACTTTATGTAAAGCCTGTGGAATATTCCGCAGGCTTTTTGATTTGGAAGCGTAAGGTGGATATGATATGATGTTATTATCTCGAATTAAAGATATTATAAATAGGAGGTTTTTACATGATGAAACATATTTACAACCCACCAGCGGAGGCGTCCAAGCCGACATTCTTGCTGTTGCACGGAACAGGCGGGACGGAAACGGACTTATTGCCTGCAGCAGGGCATATCGATCCGGAAGCGGGCGTGCTGAGTGTTCGCGGGAATGTGTCGGAAAACGGCATGCCGCGATTTTTCAAACGCTTGTCGGAGGGTGTCTTCGATATGGAAGATTTGCGTGAACGGACAGAAGAGCTGCACGCATTTATTAGTCAGGCAGCTGATGAATACGGCTTTGACCGCAATAACGTCATTGCGCTCGGTTATTCAAATGGCGCGAATATTGCCGCCAACCTGCTGTTCTCGTATGAAGATTCACTGAAAGCGGCGATTTTGCACCACCCGATGGTACCGGACCGCAATAAGGAATTGCCGAATCTGGAAGGGACGCGTGTCTTCATCGCTGCTGGAACCAACGACCCGATCTGCCCGAAAGAAGAATCGGAAGATCTGGAAAAACTGCTAAGCGGAGCCGGCGCCAAAGTCGACCTGCATTGGGAAAACCAAGGCCACCAGCTGACGATGGATGAATTGGTTGCAGCGAAAGCTTGGTATGAAAAAGGGTGAACAAAACTCCTCCAACTCTGGAGGAGTTTTTTCTTTCGCCCGATTCCGTTCCGCAAGCTTTGACAATCATGATATGCTTCGGTCATGATTAATGAAAACGAACTGAAGGAGGGATGGCGGTGCAAAACAATCCGCGCATCACCGAGCAGCTTGAAGCTTGGGTGAAAGAAAACAAAGGGCATGCCGTTCTCGGCACCACGGCCCAGTACATACCAGCCCTGGGTAAAGTCGACCCGGGCAAACTCGGTATCTGCATGATCGACGAAGACGGCCATTATTATTGTGCAGGAGACACCGACACCGAGTTCACTTTGCAGAGCATATCCAAAGCGCTGACATTTGTGGCGCTAAGTTGCCATTATGGTTTGGACTTCGTATTGGAGCGGGTGGACGTTGAGCCGACGGGTGAAGCGTTCAATTCCATCGTGCCGTTTGAAATCCACCGGCCGAATAAGCCATTCAACCCGTTCATCAATGCAGGGGCCATTACGATCTCATCGCTGCTCCCAGGGCGGAATGCGCAAAAGAAATTTGAGTTTTTGAAAGGCTTCCTGGAAGAGCTGCTTGGGCACCCAATCGAAATCGACAAGGAAGTTTACGATTCGGAATGGGCCACGTCGCACCGCAACCGGGCACTCGCTTATTATTTGAAGGAAGCGAACTTCCTCGAACTCGAAGTGGAAGAAGCGCTCGATATCTACATTAGCCAATGCGCCATCAAAGTGTCAGTGAAAGACTTGGCACTTCTGGGATTGATCCTCGCTTACGACGGTTACAACCCGATTACGAAAGTGAAGCATTTTTCCGAAGAAATCGCACAAGTGACGAAAGTGTTGATGGTCACTTGCGGCATGTACAATTCATCCGGGAATTTCGCGGCGCATGTCGGCATCCCGGCGAAAAGCGGTGTCTCAGGCGGTATCATGGCAGCCGTACCGCCGAAACTTCACTCACAAACCTATGAATTCCGTGCAGGGGCAGGTATCGGCGTTTATGGTCCGGCAATTGATGTGCAAGGAAACAGCGCTGCCGGAACGATGATGCTTCGCCAAATTTCAAAAGAATGGGATTTAAGTATTTTTTGATAAAAATGCCAAGATTAAGCAGAGCCTTGCAGTGAAATCTCCTCACTGCAAGGCCTTTTTTCATAGTTTTTTTCGATTTTTCTATTTATTTGTTTCCGGTCATGGTGAGGGGGTACAGAAAGACTAAGCAATGCATAAATAGATGAGGAGTGGAAAAATGGCACAAGATCCGAAGAAAGTCGATGAAAACAGCAAGAACGAACAATTGGAACAATTCCGGTCAGATGACAGCGGTAAAGATTTGACGACAAACCAAGGCTTGAAATTATCGGAGGACGAATTTTCCTTAAAAGCGGGGGAGCGCGGGCCGACTTTGATGGAAGATTTTCATTTCCGTGAAAAAATGACCCATTTCGACCATGAGCGCATTCCTGAGCGCGTGGTCCATGCACGTGGTTTTGCAGCTCACGGTGAATTCGAAGCCTATGATTCGCTTGAACATTTGACGAAAGCAAAATTCCTGTCGAAAAAAGGCAAAAAAACCCCGGTCTTCGTCCGTTTTTCCACAGTAGCTGGCTCGCGGGGCTCAGGAGAGTTAGCGCGGGACGCACGCGGATTTTCAACGAAATTCTATACCGAGGAAGGCAATTACGATTTAGTCGGCAATAATATCCCGGTATTCTTCATCCAGGATGCCATCAAGTTCCCTGATTTGGTCCATGCGATTAAACCGGAACCGCATAACGAGATTCCGCAAGCGGCAACAGCACACGATACGTTCTGGGATTTTGTCGCGAACAACCAGGAATCGGCCCATATGGTCATGTGGACGATGTCTGACCGTGCCATCCCAAGAAGCTTCCGGACGATGGACGGATTCGGGGTCCATGCATTCCGCTTCGTCAATGCGGAAGGAAAATCCCATTTCGTAAAATTCAATTGGAAATCGACGCTAGGAGTTCACTCAGTCGTATGGGATGAGGCTCAAAAAATAAACGGGAAAAACCCCGACTTCCACCGGGCAGATTTGCACGAAGCCATTGAAAACGGTGATTATCCGGAATACGAATTGGGCGTCCAGATCGTGCCGGAAGAAGACGAGCACAAATTCGATTTTGACTTGCTCGATGCGACAAAAATGTGGCCACAAGAAGAGATTCCGATCCACATCGTCGGCAAGATGACATTGAACCGCAATGTTGACAACGTATTTGCGGAGACCGAGCAAGTGGCATTTCATCCAGGCCATGTAGTGCCGGGAATCGATTTCTCGAATGACCCACTTCTCCAAGGCCGTTTATTCTCCTATACAGATACGCAATTGATTCGCCTGGGCGGGCCGAATTTCCATGAACTGCCAATTAACCGCGCCGTTTGCCCGTTCCATAACAACCAGCGCGATGGCTATGGCCGCCAGACGATCAATAAAGGAAAAGTTTCCTATCAGAAGAGTTCCTTCACCAACCATACGCCGGCACCTGTCAGCGAAGCGGACGGCGGATATGTCCATTACCAGGAGAAAGTGGAAGGCCGCAAAGTGCGCAAGCGCAGCGATAGCTTTAAGGACCACTTCTCGCAAGCAACTATGTTCTGGAACAGCATGAGCGATGCGGAAAAACAACATATCATCGAAGCGTTCAGCTTCGAGCTCGGCAAATGCGACAGCATCGATATCCGCCAACAGATCGTGGACATGTATGCGAACGTCAATCTCAAGCTGGCACAGGAAATTGCTGCCAACATCGGCGTCAAAGCCCCTGAGACAGGAAATACCGATACGAGCAAAAAATCACCTGCGTTAAGCCAGGAAAATACGGTTAAGTCAGCCAAGACGCGCAAGGTTGGCGTCATCGTAGCCCCTGACTTCAACGGCAAGGAAGTCATGGAAGTATTGGAGCAGCTTGAATCCAAAGGCCTTCAATATGAAATCATCAGCGAGAAGCAAGGGAAGCTGGATGCAGGAAACGGCAAACAACTGAAAATCGACCATACCTTCACGACAGCGGACCCGGTATTGTTCGACGCCATCTATGCAGTAGGCGGCCCCGATGTCAGCAAGAAGTTCGCCCGGAACACCGCTTATTATGTAACGGAAGCATTCGGGCACTTCAAGCCGATCGGTGCAACACATGAAGGCAAGAAATGGCTGGATGCCAATGGCTACACCGGCGAACCGGGAGTCGTCACGGATGATTCCATGAAAGGATTCGCAGATAGCTTTATCGAGGCAATCACAGCGCACCGCCACTGGACTCGGGAAGTTTGATAAAATATGGTGGAAAAGTAGTATTTTGGCACATTTCGAACCGAATATGTTTAATAACATAACTGAGGGGTATTTTCAAGACTAGAAAGCAAAAAAACTTCTCAAAAAAATGGAGGAATTTGAAATGGCTAACAATAAATTCATGGGAACATTCGACACAGAAACAGAAGTACTGAAAAAAATCGAAGACATGAAAGCGCAAGGCTCACGTGAAGAAGACATGTATGTGATGGCCCGCAACGAAGACCAGATCTCAATGGTACGCGGACGCACAGACGTGGATTACAAATCATCCGAAGGTAATTGGATGGATAAATTCATGGGCTTCCTATCCGGTAATGAACCAACGCGTGAAGCCTTCTCCAATATGGGTGTAGACGAAGCGGAAGCAGACCGCTACTATAACGAAGTGCAAAACGGCAAGATCCTCTTGTTCGTCGACCGCGAGTTCGGCGCGAACTATGAAGGGGCAGCGCCTTACGATAACACAAGCTACGGCAATGTCGACAGCACGGAAAGCTCAGGGACTGTCGATAGCACGACTAGCCAGAGAAAAGTCGACAACTCGGCTGTGGCACGCGATGGTTTGACTGTCGATACCAATGATGAAAACGATGTAGCGTACAACACGGAGCGCGATGCACTGGGCTCTGAAACTGCAGGTGTCGACAAAGAACGCGGCACTGGGTTCGGGCTTGGAGCTGATGACGGTACGACAAACGATGCCCATGCGACAGGCACTCATCGTGCGACTTCGGACTTCAATGATGAAACGACAAACCGCAACCGCACAGTTGAAGATATCGACCGTGACCTAGACCGTGCAGGATCTGAAGAAGAGCGCCTGCGTTTGCATGAAGAGCGTTTGCAAGTCAATAAAGAACGCGTCCAAACAGGCGAGGTGCATGTCGATAAGCATGTCGTCGAGGAAGAGCAATCACTTGAAGTGCCGGTTGAACGCGAAGAAGTATACGTTGAGCGCCGCCCAGTGAACGAAGAAGATACAACTGGCACGCATAACTATACTGAAGGCGAAGATATTCACGTTCCGGTTTCTGAAGAACGCGTCGATGTCACAAAGAAAGACGTAGTGTCCGAAGAAATCTCCATCGGCAAAAACAAAGTACAGGATACAGAGCATGTCAGCGAAACAGTTCGCAAAGAAGAAGCCGACATCCACAAAGACGGCGACTTAGTCGAAGAAGACGAGTTTGACCGTACAGACCGTACAGACCGCGATAGACTATAAAAAGCAAGAATGATAAGCGGAGGGGAAACCCTTCGCTTTTTTGTATGCACGGCGCAATTCGATTATAATGGAAACAAGCTTGGAGGGATGAAAATGGACGGGAAAAAAAGAAGCGATGTAAAGCCTGGGCTTGAAGTGAACGTGATCTTGAAAAAAGACCAGCGGACCGGCAAGAAAACGAAAGGCGTCGTCAAGGATCTATTGACGAATTCAGCGACGCATCCTCACGGCATTAAAGTGCGCCTGGAGGACGGGCAAGTCGGCCGCGTCTGTGAAATTCTAAACGGCAAGTGAAAGGATGGGATTTGCATGAGCGACCAAAAGAACGACGATCTGCAATCATCTGACCCGAGAAGAATCGGGGCGAACCGCACGAGCAAAGAACAGGACGAAAAAGAGCGTGTCCATGAAGATTTGGCCACGCGAAAGGACAAGCGCCGAACAGGCGACCCCGCCAAACCCCAGGAACGCAATTTTATTTGAATGAAAAGCAGGCCGCTTAAATAGGCCTGCTTTTGTGCTATTATGAAAGAGATTGCCAACGCAAAAAGGAGTCTACCATGAGTGATTTTTTTGAACGGAAAAAACAAGAGCTCGGTGTCGAGCTGAATAAAATACAGAAAAAAGCGGTGACCAAGACAGAAGGGCCGCTATTGCTTCTCGCATGTCCCGGTTCCGGGAAAACGACAACCATGATCATGCGGATCGGCTATTTGATCGAGGAAAAGGGCGTCCAGCCGAAGCGCATCAAAGCGATTACCTTCAGCAAGGCATCGGCGACCGATATGCTTGAACGCTATGCACGGTTTTTCCCAGGCCTTACGCCGGTGGATTTTTCCACGATCCATAGCTTGGCTTTTCAGATTACGAGGGACTATTTGTCGGCAGACGATTATGTAATGATCGAAGGGGCCGACTCGAATCGCCTTAACAAAAAACGCCTATTGAAAGACATTTACGCCCGTGAAAACGACGAGCCGATTACCGACGATCAATTGGAAGAATTGGTGTCGTTCATCAGTTTTGTGAAAAACAAAATGGTGCCGAAGAAAAAATGGAAGACACTTGATGAACCATTCCCGAGCGCTATTGATATTTTGACGATTTACGAAGAGTTCAAAGAGAATCATGAGCCAAGGCTTGTGGATTTCGATGATATGTTGACAATCGCTTTTGAGGCGCTGAATACAGACCGCAAGCTCTTGTCAAAATACCAGCAGCGCTGGGATTATGTCATGACGGATGAAAGCCAGGACACGTCCATGGTCCAGCATGCCATCGTTGAAAAGCTGGTCGAGAGCCACCGCAATTTATGCGTCGTGGCGGATGACGACCAGTCGATTTACACGTGGCGGGCGGCGGAGCCGAGCTATCTGCTCAAATTCCGCCAAGTGTACCCGGATGCCTACATCATGAAAATGGAGCGCAATTACCGCTCATCGGGCACCATCGTCAGTACGGCCAATCAATTCATCAAAGCGAATAAATTGCGCCATGATAAAAACATGTTCACCGACAGGCCAGAAGGCGGACCGATTGTCATCCGGCGCCTTGCTTCGCAAGAAGCCCAGTTGAAGTATTTATTGAAAGAACTATACGCTCTCGAGGAATACGGAAATGCCGCGATTTTGTACCGCAACAACTCTTCTTCAACTTTATTGATGGATGAGTTGGACCGCCTCGGCATTCCTTTCTATATGAAAGATGCGGACAACCGCTTTTTCAGCCATTGGATTGTCCAGGATATCTTAAACTTCATGCGTTTCAGCCTGCGTCCGGAACGGGTGGACTTATATTCCAAGATCGCTTCGAAGACGAATGCCTATTGGTCGGCTTCTCAGCTCAAGCAATTAGGGAGGATGCAGCCGACAAAGCAGCATGCATTCGAAGAAATCACTTTGGCCATCACCATGAAGGATTACCAGCTTCGGATTATCGCGGAACAGCGGAAATCGATGGGCGCGTTGAAGGATATGCCGCCTTTGAAAGTGATCCAAACCATCCGTCGCGATATGGGCTATGACCAGATGCTCAAAAGCCGCGCGGAAAAATTCGGCATGAAGCTCGATTATTTACAGCAGATCCTCAACACGCTTGAACAAATCGCCGAACCGCTTCCAACGATGATGGATTTCGCGAAACGCTTGAAACAGCTGGAGGAAGTGACGAAGCAGGCGAAGACCGAAAAGACCGACGATATGTTGACATTGTCCACGATGCACAGCTCAAAAGGCTTGGAGTTTGACCGGGTCTATTTGATCGATTTAGTCGAAGGGATTGTGCCAACAGAAGAAGACGCCGATGATCCCGCTTTGCTGGAGGAAGCCAGGCGCTTGTTCTATGTTGGCATGACAAGGGCGAAACGCCATCTGGAATTGCTCAGCTATGACAAGGAATCGCGTTTTGTAGAAGAAGTACGGCGCATCGCCTTGCCGAAAATGAAACAGGCGGAAATAGCCAAACCGTCCGCGCCGAAAGCTCCGAAAGCAAAAATTACAGTACCGGATAATCCCGATGCGGTCCGTTCTGTTGAGGAATTGCAGGTGGGGGCGAATATACGCCACCGCGTCTTCGGAAATGGCCGGATTACGGATTTGGATGAAGAGAAAGTCAGCATCCAGTTTGCCAAAGAGCATAAAGAGTTTCTATTGGAAATTTGCCTGCAATATCAATTGCTCGAACTGGTATAAGAAAGACAGACGCAGAAGCGAGGCAGTATAGATGAAGATCAGGGATTGGAACCGCAGCCTGAAAGTGCGGCTGGTGGGCGAATTTTTCATGAATACAAGTTTTTGGATGGTGTTCCCATTTCTAGCGATTTATTTTGCGGAAGAGTTCGGGAAAGGGATGGCGGGCTTCTTATTAATCGTCTCCCAAATGTTTTCTGTGGCTGCCAATTTATTTGGCGGCTATTTTGCTGACCGTTTCGGGCGCAAGCGAATGCTCGTGTCCGCTGCTGTGGCACAGGGTTTTGCGTTCTTGCTGTTCGCTGCGGCAAACTCGCCGTGGCTCAGTTCGCCCGAACTCAGTTTCGTGGCGTTCACGCTGGCCGGCATGTGCGGTTCCTTGTACTGGCCAGCGAGCCAGGCGATGATTGCGGACGTCATTCCTGAAAAATACCGGAGCGATGTATTTGCGGTGTTCTATACGACCTTGAATATTGCCGTCGTTATCGGCCCTTTATTCGGTGCTGTGCTGTTTTTCTCTTATCGTTTCGAGTTGCTGTTGGCAGTTGCCATCATTTCGATGCTGCTCGGGCTATTATTGCGCCTGTACACTGAAGAGACCTTATCGGCTGAAGTTATGGATAAATGGAAAGAAGGGGGAGCGACTGGATGGAGAGGCGCATTGCTTTCGCAAGTGAAGGATTACGGCATCATCTTGAAAGACCGTGTCTTTTTATTGTTTGTCGTAGCGGGAGTATTGGGAGCGCAGACCTTCATGCAACTGGACCTTGTCATCCCGGTCTACTTGAAGGAAACGATTGACCGCCAAACGATCCTGGACTTCCTGGGTCGTGAATGGTCGGTGACCGGGGAAACGTCTTTCGGTATCCTGCTTGCGGAGAATGGTTTGATTGTGGCACTTCTGACAGTCGTCATTACACGGTGGATGACCAAGTTCCCCGAAAAATGGGTGTTCTTCTTCTCGGCCATGTTGTTCGGCTTATCGATGGCGATTTTCCCGATGACTTCGTGGTTTTGGATATTCTTTGTGGCGATGGCGGTCTTTACATTTGCTGAATTGATGATTGTCGGGCTGCAGCAGAGCTTCATTTCCAAACTTGCGCCCGAATCGATGCGCGGCCAGTATTTCGCCGCGGCGAGCCTGCGCTATACGATTGGCCGGATGATTGCGCCGGTCTCCATCCCGATGACTGCCTGGTTCGGGTTCGGCTGGACCTTTATCATCCTTGGGGCATTCGCGGTGTTGAGCGGATTCGTTTATCTATGGATGTTCCATTTATATGAAAAAAGAGCTGCCATAAGCGCATAGCTGAGCATAGGAAAAAGCCTGAGCGGTTAAGCTCAGGCTTTTTGCGTGATCAGTTCTGTTCTTTTGCCAACTTGACTAGCATATGGGCGAGCATATGCTGCTCTTCTTTGTCGCCTACTTGCCATAAGCGCTGCAATAGGTACTCTTCGCTATTTTTCGGGTCTTCTTTTTTCGCCAGGTAATCGGCTACTTTAGACGCCAGCTGCGCGATGCGCTCTTCGCTTAAGCCCATTTTCTCGCCCATCTGAACTTTATCGCCCAAATAGTCGATGAAAGTCGAGAATTCCGCTAAAATCTGTTCTTTCTTCTTATTATCCGTATTGCTCAATTTCTCTTCTACTTTTTTATCAATGTTTTCCATGTATAATTCACTCCTCGTCATTTTTTGTTGCTAGTAATTGTTTACCACAGACAGGACAATTTAAACGTTGGAATATTGAAAAAGAAAAGGGTGGCTGCCGTTTAAGCACAGGCGGTTGGGGTATTCAGATAACAAGTAAGGATTAAAGGAGGATGATGGGTGAATGACATTATACGACGAAATCCAAGAGCTGAAACAATTCGAATGTGAAGACCGCTGTGTATTGAGTGTATATCTCAATACGAACCCGGCAGACCGTGAAGCACAGAACGGGGCCTGGAAGATCCAGTTGAAGAACGGCCTGAAGCGCCTCGAGGAGTATTTGACCGCCTCAAAAGATGAAAAGGAATTGAAAGCCTACAAAGAATTACGTAAAAAAGTGGAAAAGGAAATATTGGACAATCAAGGCGACCTCCAGAAGGGTGTCGTTATTTTTGCATCCACTCAAGACGACCTGTTTTGGGTGAAGCATTTGCAGATTTCCGTCAAAACCGATTTCCAATGGGAAAACAAACCGGCACTCGACCAATTGCGCTATATCTACAAAGCATATCCATATGCAGGCGTGATCCTGCCGAGCTTCAAAGGCATCCGCGTGCTTGATACATCTGTCGGCATCGTCAATGAAGAAGTCTATTACGAATTCGACGCAGGCCTTGAAGTATGGACTGAGCAAAAAGGCGTCAGAAGCTCGGGGCGCATCCAAGGCCGCAGCGGCGCTGGTTCGACTGGCGGCGGCGCTGCTGGCGGAAACAGCCCGGTCATCGGGGGAAGCGGCGGGGGAAGCCCTGTCGATGAACTCGACCACCGTTTAAAAGAAAACTTGGACCGTTTCTATAAAGACATGGGCGCGAAAATCGAGAAGTTGAAAAAAGAGCGGCGCTGGGAAGAAATCCACGTCATCGGGGAAGCTGAGCACGCCCAGTCATTTTCGAAAGCGCTCCACAAAAAGCCCAACAGCTGCATCCATAAAAACCTGATCAATAATAGTGCAGACAAGATTCTGCATGAAGTTTTCGAGAAATAATAAAAAGCTCCGGCCCAGCCGGAGCTTTTTTAATGGGGTTGTGGGCAAAACGTGCATGTATCGAACGCCGCCAATTCCTTATACAAGCAGCAAGTTTTCCGCATTGGCACGGAGACTGCCCGTTCAAGGGGCGTGGTGCCGATGAAATTGCGCCACTGGGATTTGCGGAGGGGTTCCCAATTCTGGTCTTCCATCAGCCATTCGAGATCTTCAGCGGCCATCCGCGGATAGTGTCTTTGAAGGTTTGCGTAATACCAAGCAAGTGAGCCGAGCACATTTTCCCAGCACGTAATCGGCGATATCTTTGCGTGGCGGCGCAATTGCCGGAGCAGCGCATCTGTCTGCCCGATCAATACATACCGGAAAGCTTCGCTTCTTTGTTCAGCGGGAATTTCAATGAAATCAGCTGACTCGACGTGAAAAGAAATGAGCGGCAAGCCGTAATTCTGTATCCGGCCATAGCCAAGTTTTTCAGGCGGGGTCTTGAAATATCCGCCCTGCTGGTGGATTAAGCTGAATTGGGCCGTCACGAATAATGCGATTTGGCGAAAAAAATAAGAAACAGCCACTCCATTGTTTTCCGTTCCGCTCCAGTCCTTTAACTCTTCAATCAATATCTCCGGATTGGAAGAAGAAAAGGGATGGGCAGGAAGCCGGTCGACGATGACCGATTGCATTTGGAGTGCTTGTTTAACGGCCATAGGCAAGTGCATCTCAATTCCCCCTTTTTCTCCATGCTACCGGAATAGGGCGGGGCTGCCAAGCATCAAAAAAGCCGCTTCCCTCAATCGGGAAGCGGCTTTTGCTGTTTAGACGGATTGTAGGGCGACAGCAGGGCCGAAGAATTCATAATGGATCTGCTCATCGGACATACCGAGTGCGCGCAATTCGCTGATCATTTTCTCCATGAAAGGAACGGGTCCACAGACGTAGACTTCGCCGCTTGCATCGACCATGTCTTCCAAGATTTCGCGAGTGATATAGCCTTGTGGCTCATCGGAATACAAAGTTTTGTATTTGGCATTGTCCATCGTCGCGACGTATTTTTGGACGTCTTTGTCGAAAGCATGCAAAGTTTCGTTGCGTGCTGCATGAAGGAAGGAAACCGGGCGTTCCGGTGTTTGTGTAGCCACCGTTTCGAACATGCTCATCATCGGCGTGATACCTACGCCGCCGCTGACGAAAGCGACAGGCGTCTCACGTTTTGTATCGAGCACGAATTCGCCGGCAGGCGCGCTGACTTCGATGCGGTCGCCTTCGTTCATGTTTTCGTGCAGGTAAACGGACACCAGGCCGTTCGGGTCGTTGTCAGCTTCGCGCTTGACGGAAATACGAAACTCATCCGGACGCGATGCTTGGGACAAGCTGTATTGGCGGTTGAAAAGGAATTCTTCTCCAGGGATCGCAAGGCGAACCGTGATGTATTGGCCAGCTTCATAGCTCGGCACATTCTTGCCATCAGCCGGTTTTAGATAGAACGAAGTGATGTTTTCGCTTTCTTTCACTTTGCGTGCAATGGTGAAGTCTTTGAAGAAGCTCCAGCCGTTTTCCTGGGTTTCGGATTTTTCGTACATGCCGTTTTCGATGCTGATGAAGACATCGGCAATGACGCCGTATGCTTCTGCCCAGGCATTGATGATCTCATCTGTCGCCGCATCGCCAAGTACTTCTTTGATCGCTTTCAGCAAGTATTCCCCGACGATTGGGTAATGTTCAGCTTTAACGCCAAGGCTGACGTGTTTATTGGCGATCTGGACAACTGCTGGAAGGATCGCTTCGAGATTATCGATATGCACCGCAGCTGCATACACAGTATTGGCAAGCGCCGTTTGCTGGCGGCCTTGTTTTTGGTTGGCTTGGTTAAAAATATTTAAAAGTTCCGGATGCGCTTCGAACATATTGCTGTAAAAAACGGTGGTGATGGTTTTTCCGTGTTCAGCTAATACAGGGGCAGTGGATTTGACAATGGTTCTTGTTTGTTCGGATAACATAGTCAATCTCTCCTTTTGTTTTCTATAATCCCACTATAAACCGAAAGGAGTTTAAAAGATATATTTAAAATACATCTTTAAAATTTAGACACATTTCATTTCACAGAAAAGTCACACATGGAATAATGGGCTGAAAAAGCCCCGATTCTGCAGATGCGTTTCCTTTCCAGAAATTATGGCGGCGCGTATAATAAACGTGCAGGGAAGGTGAAACCAATGAGATTAACGATGTATACGGATTATTCATTGCGCGTACTCATCTATTTGGGAACAAAAGAAGATGGCAAACTGACAACCATACAGGAAATTTCCGATGCTTATCATATATCGAAAAACCATTTGATGAAAGTGACATTCGAACTCGGCAAAGCGGGATTTATCGAGACGGTCAGGGGCAGGGGAGGCGGCATTCGTTTGGCGGACCGTCCCGAGAACATCAATGTCGGCAAGGTCGTCCGTAAAATGGAAGAAGATTTCCACTTGGTGGAATGTTTCAATCCAGAGACCAATATGTGCCCGATTTCCCCGATCTGCGGGCTACGTGGTGTTCTCGGCAAGGCACTGCATGCGTATCTGTCAGTATTGGATGAATACAATTTGCAAGATCTTCTATTTAATAAAGAAGGATTACGTGATTTATTGCGCACGTAAAAAGCCTCCGATAGCGGAGGCTTTTTTTATAATTCGATTGTTTGTGGATCTTTGCCTTTGCGGTTCATTAAACGGACACGCGTTGGCGTAATTGCCAGGATGATCAAGTTGGGGTCTTCTGGGCCATCGAACCAGCCGGTCAAGTGTTCGTTCCACACTTTGTCGATCAGCTCACGGTCATCCCGCAGCGACATCTGGCCTTCGATTTCTAGGAAGCTATCGCCGACGCCTTCCCCTTCGTAGCCAAGCAGGATATGGGCGTTAGGATTCTTCTCGAGCTCGTCCACTTTCTGTGTCTGCTTGCTTGTAGCCGTATATAAAGTAAACTCGTCATTGAAGAATGTCATATAACGGGAATGCGGCTTGTTGTCTTTGATCGTTGCCAAAGTCCCGATCATGCTGTCTTCCAAAATTTTCAATGCTTGTTGTTTTAATTCTTGTTGTGCCATTCAAATCTCTCCTTTACAGTAGTATCGTTTGCCAGGAAAACTGCGGGCGATAAGCCCGCAGAAGAAATCATTCTGGATGTTTTTCCTCGCTTGCTGAATCATCTTTCGTATCACGGGGATTTTTTTCGTCTTTCATGTCCTGCTTCAAGTCTTCCAATGGGATGGAATCCACATTCATTTCTTCTTCGTGCATTTCTGTCATGGTTTCTTTATCTGTCTTAACTTGCTCAGGATTGTCCATTGGAGCTCCGTCGCTTGTTTTTCGTTCCTTTTCGTTGAAACGGTCTTTTTCTGCCATCGTTAGCACCTCTCCTTTAGCGTTCTTGTCTATCTATTCCTTAATTGGAGTGCTTTAAAACATTAGAACTTGCTGGGGATACCCGGCTGGCGTATGATTATTTAATAGTGCTAAATAAGGAGGATGGCTATACAATGACGCAACAAACGAAGGTAAACGTGGGCGGCCTGGATTTTGAATGGGATCTCCCACAAGGGCGCTTCCTCTTTGAAGGGCAGAATTCCGTACTGTTCTGGACTTCCACTGCGATGAAAATGTTCTTTGATTCCATCGAGGAAATCTCTGGGGAAGACGCAGCAACTGTCGTTTTGGAGTCGACAGGATTTCGCCAAGGCCAGGTAGTGGGGGATTATTTCCACAAAATGGGCGGGATTTCCGTTTTTAAAGCTTCGGAACTTATAACCAATACATATGCATCAGCTGGCTGGGGATTGGCATCCATCCGCAATTTGGATATAGAAGCCGCCACTTTGGAAGTGACGCTGAAAAACAGCTGGGAATATCAGATCAATGTGGCACAAGGAAAAAAGACCGGCGGCAGTTTCTTGCCGGCCCATTACGCGGGAATCTTCAGCTCGCTCCTCGGCCGCAGCATTTGGTATGAAGTGGTCCACTCGCAGATTGAAGGGCATGATGAATGCCTGATCCGCTATTTCCCGTCAGAAGAGACGATTGAAAAGAACATCCATACACTGGCACGCCGCAAAGAATCGGAGAAAATCCGCGAACTCGAACAGCTGGTGGATGAAAAGACAGCGGATCTCCATGACATGATCCGGGAAATCTCTTCACCGCTTATTCCAGTGCTCGAAGATATTGTGGTCGTTCCGCTTCTCGGACGCTATGATGAAGCGCGTGCTGAAGAGTTATTGACCAAAACGCTTGAGAATTTGCCGAAATACAAAGCGCGCTATTTGCTGCTCGATTTGACCGGTCTCAATGAAAGCTTCAACCAGCATGCGGCGATGCTGATCGAAAAATTAGGGTCTGCCGCGAATTTGATCGGGACGAAAACGGTGCTGGCCGGCATTTCGCCGCACACCAGCATAACGATCACAGAAGCGGGAGTAGACCTCTCAGGCTATGAATGCTTCCGTACGCTTCAACACAGTATCCACTTCGCGTTGGCGCAGAACGGCAAGACCATTATTTAATTACAATGCTTTCCCGATTCGCAGAAACGCGTAGGGAAAGCTTTTTTTGGATATTTTTGAATAAATTGGATAAAAATATAAAGAAAAAACTATTTAGTATATTGAGATTTCTTAAAAGAAATGATAAGCTTGAGAAGAACTATACATAGCTGACCACTGGGGGAGCCGGAATTGACTGGCTGAGACGAGCGAATGCTTGGACCCCTTGAACCTGATCTGGACCATGCCAGCGTAGGGAAGTGGTGCGTATGCTTCCTTTTGTCTGCATACACCGCTTCCCCATGGGAAAGCGGTGTTTTTTTATGGGCTTTGGAGTCATGCATAAGCTGAGAGGAGTTGAGACATTTTGGAGGAAACATGGGGCTATATGGAGTCGGGGCTTTGCACCCCGGCCCACAATATGGCAATGGACGAAGCATTGATGAACTGGCAGCGAAAGACAGGCATGAAACCTGTGCTCAGATTTTACGGATGGGCGCCAGCCGGGATTTCAGTGGGATTTTTCCAGAAACTGAATGGCAGTATCGATCTCGAAAAAGCTGCGCAATTAGGCATTCCCTTGGTCAGGAGGCAGACCGGCGGAAAAGCCGTACTCCACGATCAGGAATTGACTTACAGCGTGGTAATTCCGGAACATCATCCATCCATGCCAAAATCTGTAAAAGAAGCGTATTTGGTCATTTCCCGAGGCTTGCTTGAAGGTTACCGCAATTTAGGGATTCGAGCACAACTTGCTGCAGAGAAGAAGCGTTCGAAAGAATCTTCAGCGGTATGCTTTGAAGAACCGTCTTGGCATGAATTGACTGTTGAAGGTCGAAAAGCGGCAGGAAGCGCGCAGACAAGAAAACAAGGCATCATTTTGCAGCACGGCTCGATTCCGCTTCAGCTTGATGAAAACCAGTTGTTCGAATTGTTCGTATACCCGAGTGAAGCGGTGAAGGAAAGGGCGCGCCAAGCTTTCCGAACACGCGCCGTTGCAATCAACGAACTGATGCAAGAACCGGCAAGTTTAGAAGAAGTGCAACAGGCATTCAAGGATGGATTTGAAACGGGGCTTGGCATCCGTTTGGAAAAATTTGAACCGCCAGCTGAACTGCTAGAAGAAGTGCGCGTGCTCGAAGACAAATACGCAAGCGAAGAATGGAACCACCGACGAGAAGAGAAAGGGGAACTTATGCGATGACAAAAACAAAGCAGCGTGAACGTAAACCCGAATGGCTGAAAGTGAAATTGAACACGAACGAAACTTATAATGATCTGAAGAAATTGATGCGCGAGAAAAAATTGAACACGGTATGCGAAGAAGCGAGATGCCCGAATATCCATGAATGCTGGAGTGAACGCCGTACCGCGACCTTCATGATTTTGGGGGATACGTGCACAAGAGCGTGCCGGTTCTGCGCCGTCAAGACCGGGTTGCCGAACGAACTGGATTGGGGCGAGCCGGAACGCGTAGCGGAATCGACGGAAATCATGAACTTGAAGCATGTCGTCGTTACAGCAGTCGCCCGCGATGATTTGAAAGATGGCGGAGCTGCCGTCTTTGCGGAAACCGTCCGCGCCATCCACCGGAAAATGCCCGAGACCACGGTCGAGATTTTGCCGTCCGATATGAAAGGCGATTACGAAAGCTTGCATATGTTGATGAGCAGCGAACCGGATATTTTCAACCATAATATTGAAACGGTGCGCCGCCTGACCAAACGGGTCCGTGCGAGAGCGACCTACGATCGTTCACTGGAATTGCTATTGCGGGTCAAGGAAATCGCACCGCATGTGCCGACCAAATCAAGCATCATGGTTGGGCTCGGGGAAACGAAAGAAGAGATTATCGAAGCGATGGATGATCTGTTGGCGCACAAAGTCGACATCATGACGATCGGCCAATATTTGCAACCGACATTGAAGCATTTGGACGTCGTCCGTTACTACCATCCGGACGAGTTCCAGGAGTTGAAGGAAATCGCATTGGCGAAAGGATTCAAGCATTGCGAGGCCGGCCCGATGGTGCGTTCTTCATACCATGCGGATGAGCAAGTAAACGAAACCGCTGTGCAGAAACGCATCAAATACATGAAAGGCGTCGAATCAACGGGCGCGAAAATCGACCGCATCGAATTTTGAAATAGCGGAGCGGGTCTATAGAAACCTTTCTTAGAGGAGGGCTTGAATTGAGAAAAATACTTGCTGCGGCTATGCTGTTATCCACCGCGCTGTTCGTTATGAGCGCATGCAGCCCGTTGCTTGCGGCAGAGGAACCAGACCTCTTCGAATATGAAGGGGCGGCAGTCGGGAATAACAGTGCCGTTCTCAACACCCTTAACAGGCTGCCGGGTGCAGAGCATTTTACAGGCTTTGAACTGGAGACGAAACAACAGCCTTATGGAGTCACCGCCTCTTACGATTGGGAAAAGGCAACATTATCGGATAAGGAAACAGCGGCACATAATGCGACTTATTTGTTTACGCTGATCGACAATGTGGAGTGGGTCCAATTTGACTTCGACACAGGAGCAGACGTGGAACAATACCAACTGACGAGAGAGCAATTGCAAGCTTGGTATGAAGTGGATTTGACCGAAATTGATGAGCAAGAGAAATTAGAAGAGCTGCTCGAACAATATTTGGATGAAGACCAAAAAATTGATGCGCTGTTGACACAATCCTAAAACTGCATGAAACCTAAAAAGAGCAGCGGCATTAGGCCGCTGCTTTTTTGTGTTGAATCGTACTGAAAAAATTTCCCGGGAAATGGATAGGGGAACCCGGTTATTTGGCGATTTTTGCAACTTCCACAATCACTTGAGTCGCTTTTTCCATGTTTTCAGCGGAGATGAACTCGAATTTGCCGTGATAGTTTTCGCCGCCTGTGAAGATGTTCGGCGTCGGCAAGCCCATATAAGATAATTGGGATCCATCCGTACCGCCGCGTACAGGGATGATGTCCGGGGAAAGCCCCAATGTCTTCATCGCTTGTTCGGCTTGGTCGACGATTTCCATCACGGGTTCGATTTTTTCGCGCATATTATAGTATTGGTCTTCGAGCTCGAGTTCGATTGCTTGTTCACCGAATTCTTTTTGCAATCCGGCAGCCACTTGTTCCATATGGCGTTTTTTCGCTTCGAATTTGTCTTTATCGAAATCGCGCACAATGTACTGAAGCACCGCTTGTTCGACGGAACCATTGAAGTTGTTCAAGTGGATAAAGCCTTCGTAGCCTTCCGTTTTCTCAGGCACTTCATCAGATGGCATTTCAGCCTGGAAGCGCGTCGCGACCGTAATAGCGTTGACCATTTTGTTTTTGGCGGAACCGGGGTGGACGCTGGTTCCGTGTATGGTCAATTTCGCGCTCGCGGCATTAAAGCTTTCGTATTGAAGCTCGCCAAGCGGGCCGCCGTCCATCGTGTACGCATAGTCGGCGCCGAAACGGGCGACATCGAATTTATGCGGGCCGCGGCCGATTTCCTCATCCGGCGTGAAGCCGACGCGAGTTTTGCCGTGTTCGATTTCCGGGTGTTCGATCAAATATTCCATGGCAGTCATGATTTCGGCAATTCCTGCTTTATTGTCGGCACCGAGCAAAGTCGTGCCGTCTGTCGTGATCAAAGTATGGCCGATGTAATTCTGCAAGGCAGGGAAATCAGCCGTTCTCATCGTCACTTTGTCATTTAATGAAATGTCTTTCCCGTCGTACTTTTCGACGCGCTGCGGGTTGACGCCTTTTCCGGTGAAGTCGGTGGCCGTGTCGACATGTGCCAGAAAGCCGATGACCGGGCGCTGTTCTTCTGTATTCGCCGGCAAAGTGCCGAATAAATAGCCGTGGTCGTCCACTTCGACTTCCTCCAAGCCGATGTTCTTCATTTCTTTTTCCAGTTCAGCGAGCAAATCCCATTGGCCCGGTGTAGAAGGGGTTGCGTCATTTTCAAAATCGGATTGCGTGTCGATTTTGGCGTAGCGAATCAGGCGTTCGATCAATTTTTCGATCATGGTAGAGCCTCCTATGTATGTAATGACTCCATTTTAACACGAAATTCGAAATACATAGAAAAACCAGCGCCGGGGCGCTGGTTTTTAATCTTGTTGTTTGGCGGCGAGTGAGCGGATATGGGCTTGTTTGACTTGCGCCAATAAAGCGTGTTCAGTCAGCAAACGGTAACCTGTTTGCGCCAATGCTTTTGCGCCTTTGATCAAGGCTTCGTCGCCTGCTTTCGAACGGGCGGCTTCGCGGAATTGTTCGGTATGGGCAATGAGGCTTTCAGGGCCGATTTTGATATAGCCGTGGGCAGTCGGCACTTCATAGCTGATATTGCCGGCATCGGTCGAACCGAGTCCGGAAATGCGCGAATCGGCTACTTTGTCGCCCAATGTTTCAAGTTCGGCTTTAAGGATTTCATCGAGCTCAGGCGTGACAACAAGATCCTTCACTTCATTCTGAAAACGTTCGATTTCGACACGGGCGCCTGTCGCTAGGGCAGCGCCTTCAGCGATGGCACGTACTTTTTTCGCCGTCTCGGCTGTTTTTTTCCAAGAATCGCCGCGGATATAGAAGCGGGCAGAGGCGTATTCTGGGATGATATTCGGCGCGTCGCCTCCGTGCGTGATGATGCCATGTACCCGTGCATCATCCGGTAATTGTTGGCGAAGGGCGTTGATGCCGTTGAACAATTGAAGCACGGCATCGAGAGCATTGATGCCTTTTTCAGGAGACCCGGCAGCATGGGCCGGCTTGCCGTAGAAATGAAAACTCAAGGGATCCACAGCAAGTGATGGGCCAGTCACAGCCGAATTGCCTGAAGGGTGAAGCATCAAAGCGGCATCGATCTTTTCGAGCAAACCGTGTTTGACGAAGCTGCCTTTCGCGCTGCCATTCGGCCCGCCTTCTTCGGCGGGGGTGCCGAGGACGACGACGCGCCCGCCGGTCAATTCCAAGGTTTTACTGAGCGCAATCGCGGCTGCGACACTGGTTGTGCCGATAATATTGTGTCCACATGCATGGCCAATGCCCGGCAAAGCATCGTATTCAGCAAGAAACGCGATGGTCGGCCCTGGCTTTTGGCTGTCGCGGACTGCATAAAAGGCGGTGTGGTGGCCAGCGACACCGTCTTCAACCTGGAATCCGGCTTCTTCGAGCAATCCGGTCAAGAGCCCGCTCGCGAACACTTCTTCATTGCCGATTTCAGGATTTTCATGGATAGCATGGCTGATGCGTAAATATTGTGCGCGGTTCTTGTCGATCGATTCGGTGATTGTCTCGCGCGCTTCGCTAATGATGGTCATGTGATCGTCCCCCTCGAATGGATTTCTTTTAATCATGGTCTGTTGCTGCAGTGCCACTGTTTTTTTATTGGTAATCGACTAATTCCTCGACTGAAACAAAAGTCGGGATTTGAGCGCCTTCTGTGTGCTCGATGACAAATTCAGCTGTGTCTTCTTCCTGGTACAATTCGACGATGCGCTGATACGCCTCGTTATCTTCTTCGCCAGCTTGTGCAGCGATCAAGTTGATATAAGGTTTTGCCGTATCGCTTTCACGGGCAATCGGGTCTTCTGTCGGGTTCAATCCAGCATCCACTGCGATGCCGTTATTGACGATGGAAGCAGCGACGTCAGCCATAGCGCGCGGCGTATGGGCGGAAGTCATCGGGACGACTTCAATGTTTTTCGGGTTGTCGATGATGTCTTCTGCTGTTCCCGTCAATCCGGCATCATCGGATAAAGTGATGAGCCCGGATTCATCGAGCAAGAGGAGTGCACGGCCCATGTTGGTCGCTTCATTCGGCATAGCGATTTGGGCTCCTTCAGGAAGTTCTTCGATGGATTCGTATTTGTCGGAATACAAGCCCATCGGCGCAATGACGGTAGAGCCGATCGGTACGATGTCGACATTGTGCTCTTCGACAAATTCATCGAAATACGAGATGGTCTGGAAGGCGTTCAAGTCGAGTTCGCCTTCAGCGAGTGCCAAGTTCGGCGCAACGTAATCCGAGAAGGTGATGATGTCGAGTTCGATGCCTTCTTCAGCGGCTTTGTCGCCGACATAATCCCAAATCGTCGTGTCCGATCCACTGATTCCAAGTGTCACTTTCGTGGTTTCGCCGGCTGAGCTATCGTCGCCACATGCGCCGAGAAGCGCGGCGATGCCTGCTGTTGCAAAAAGAGCTGTAATTTTTTTCACGATGAAATCCTCCAATGGTTTTTTAAAAGTGATTGTGCTGATGAATAAATCGCTTGATTGTATTTAATTGATGTGAATAAAAGGACTTAGCTCCGGCGCACTCTGCGGGACATGAGGTTGCCGAGCGATTGGACGCCTTGGACAAGGACGACCAGAATGGCGACAGTCAAGAGCATGACCAATGTGTCAAAGCGCTGATAGCCGTAAGTGATGGCCAAGTCGCCGAGCCCGCCGCCTCCGATTGCACCTGCCATTGCGGAGGCGCCGATTAAGCCGACGATGGCGATGGTCAATGCCAGGACAAGGGAGCTGAGCGCTTCTGGTATAAGGAAGCGGAAAATGATCTGGCCGGGAGAAGCGCCCATCGCCTGGGCGGCTTCGATGACGCCTTTATCGACTTCGAGCAATGAGTTCTCGATCAGCCGGGCGATGTACGGACCTGCATAAAATACTAATGGGACGATGGCTGCGGCGGTGCCGATCGATGTGCCGACAATGATGCGCGTCAATGGAATGATGGCGACCATCAAGATGATAAACGGAACCGAACGGAAGATATTGATGACGATGTTCAATACGTTAAAGACTGCTTCATTCTCGAGCAGATGCCCTTTTCTCGTGACGACCAGCAAGATGCCGAGCGGCAAGCCGATGAAGAGCGAGAAAACGAATGATGCACCCGTCATGTAAAGGGTTTCCCATAAAGCTTCTAAGATTTGCGATTGATCAACCTGCATGTTGCTGCACCTCCTCTACTTGGATGTTATCGTTTCGGATCGAGGCGAGTGCGCGGTCGATTTCTGCATGAGCGCCGTCGAACTCGACAATCAAGTTGCCGTATGGAATGCCTTGAAGTTCTGTAATGTTACCGAACAACACATTCAAATCGAGCTGGAATTCGCGTGACACCCGTGACATGAATGGCTGGCCGACTGAATTCCCGGTAAACTGCACCCGGTAGATCGGGCGTGTCCCGTCGTTGTGGCGGATCTGCTCAAGCAGCGAAGCCGGCAATTCATCGTTCATGACAGAACGGACGAACCGCTTCGTCGTCGCGTGCTGGGGATTGCTGAACACTTCAAATACGCTGCCTTGCTCGATGACACGGCCTTCTTCAAGAACGGCCACTTTGTCGCAGATTTCCCGGATAACGCCCATCTCGTGAGTGATGAGCAAAATGGTGATGTTGTATTCCTGGTTGATGCGGCGCAGCAGATCCAGTATGGACTGGGTTGTCTGCGGGTCGAGCGCTGATGTTGCTTCATCGCATAGCAGTATTGACGGGTTGGTGGCGAGTGCACGAGCAATACCGATGCGCTGCTTTTGCCCGCCGGATAATTGATCCGGGTATTTTTTCGCTTGGTCGGCAAGCCCGACAAACTCCAATAGTTCTGCCACTTTCCGATCGATTTCCGCTTTCGGGGTCTTGGCCAGAATCAGCGGCATCGCGATATTATGGTGTACGGTCTTCGAGTTCAGCAAATTGAAATGCTGGAAGATCATGCCGATGTCTTTTCGCGTATCGCGGATTTTGCGTGCGCTTAAAGTGGAAATGTCTTCTCCGTGGATGAGCACGCGTCCTGTTGATGGGCGCTCGAGCAAATTCACCGTGCGGATCAATGAGCTTTTCCCCGCGCCGCTAAATCCGATGACGCCGTAAATTTCCCCGGTCTCGACGGTCAAATCGATGCCGTTGAGCGCATGGACTTCCTGCTTGCCGGATACGTAAGTTTTCTTGACTGCTTCAAATTGAATCATGGTGTCCCTCCTGTGGCTGCAAATAACGATTCGAATGAGTGCGAACGAACACTTTCTTGGAATAACAACAAAAAGCCCTCTTTTTTCTTATACGCAAGAAAAAAGAGGGCTCCAAAATATGAAACCATCTCATTCTCATCTTCCAAATGCCGAAACATTTGCAGGAATTAGCACAGTTTTCGCTGATTTGCGAATCTGCTGCCGAAACGTCATAGGGCCTGTCCCTCGGTTTCTCTGGATAAGAAAGTGATGTAAGCTATTCAATTCGTGATTCCTACTCTATTTCGAAATAGAGAAAAAGTCAACAAGTTTGATAAAAAAAGTTTTGCGGAAAATTGCGTTTAATAGTAGTTAAAATTTTTAGAAAAATATGCTTGACTTTAAACCTGGATGTACCCTATACTTTTCCTCAAGCAAAAAATAACTGAATACTCTTATCACGAGAGGCGGAGGGAATAGGCCCTACGATGCCCGGCAACCAACAGGCTCATGTCTGGAAAGGTGCTAAATCCTACAGCGCGCATTTGCGCCGCTGAAAGATAAGAGGAGGCAAATCCGTATATGACGGCCCTCTTCTTTCTGAAGAGGGTCTTTTTATGTCCTCCTCAAAACGAACAAAACTATTACAAAAACAGGAGGAATTGACAATGACAAACTTCAAACCAGAAACTCTTCTATTACACGGTGGCCAAGAACCAGATCCAGTGACAGGCGCTCGCGGCGTACCGGTCCATAAAACGACTTCTTATGTATTCAAAGATACCGAGCACGCACAAAACCTATTTGGCTTGAAAGAAACGGGCAATATCTATTCGCGTATCATGAACCCGACAGTTGATGTATTCGAACAGCGCGTCGCACTTCTTGAAGGCGGGACCGCTGCAGTAGCTTTGTCTTCAGGGATGGCAGCCATTGCATTTTCAGTTTTGAACATTGCGGAAGCGGGAGACGAAATTATCGCCGACAGCAATTTATACGGTGGAACCTATAACCTATTCGCCAACACATTGCCGCGCTATGGCATTAACGTAAAATTCGTCGATGCGACAGATCCTGAAAATTTCCGTGCAGCGATTACCGATAAGACGAAAGCCTTGTTCGGTGAGATCATCGGAAATCCAAGCTTGAACGTGTTCGACGTCGAGCAAGTAGCTAATATCGCACACGAAAACGGGGTTCCGCTGTTGATCGATAATACTTTCGCATCGCCTTTCGTCAGCAATCCGATCGAATTCGGTGCAGACGTGGTCATCCATTCCGCCACGAAATGGATCGGCGGGCACGGAACGACGATCGGCGGCGTAGCGGTTGATGCCGGACGGTTCAACTGGGACAACCCGCGCTTCCCGAATTACACGGAGCCGGATGAAACCTACCATGGCATCCGTTTCGGAATTGATGTGCCGGAAGCGGCATTCGCGACGAAATTACGCGTCCAGCTGTTGCGCGATTTCGGCCCGTCACTCAGTGCGGACAGTGCCCATGCACTGCTTCAGGGACTTGAAACTTTGCACCTCCGGATTCCGCGCCACGCGACGAATGCGCAGAAGGTCGCTGAATATTTGAAAGACCATCCGCAAGTCGAGTGGGTCAATTACCTTGGCCTTGAAGGGCATCCATCCAAGACACTTGCTGATAAATATTTGAAAGACAGCTACGGTTCGATCGTCAACTTCGGCATTAAAGGCGGCAGGGAAGCCGGCCGCAAAGTAATCGATGGCGTTAATTTATGGTCGCACGTGGCGAATGTCGGCGATGCCAAATCATTGATCATCCACCCGGCGTCCACGACACACCAGCAATTGACAGCAGAAGAGTTGAAAAATAGCGGCGTAACGGAAGAATTGATCCGTTTGTCTGTAGGATTGGAAAACCACGAAGATTTAATCGCTGATTTGGAGCAAGCGATCCAAGCGGCAGTACTCGAGAACGCGTAAGGAGGGATTCGGATGACGACAGTATCCATCGGCCAGCTAAAACTTGAATCAGGTCAACTATTGCGTGAAGTGGAATTGGCGTATGAACGCGTCGGGGAAAGTTCCGCGCCGGCGATTCTGGTTTGCCACGCGCTGACGGGCGATCAATATGCAGTGGGTACTGCAGATCAACCGGGTTGGTGGGCGGGGTTGATCGGCCCAGGCAAAGCGGTGGATACTGGACAGTTCCAAGTCATCACGTTCAATGTGCTCGGGGGCTGCAGCGGTTCGACCGGCCCCCTTTCGATCAATCCGGAAACCGGTGAACCTTATCGAGCGTCATTTCCTGAACTGACCATTCGTGACATGGTAAGAGCGGAGCGGAAAGCCCTTGAAGCTTTGGGCATCAACCATTTGGCAGCGGTGATCGGCGGTTCTCTCGGGGGCATGAAAACCTTGGAATGGGCAAAGCTCTATCCAGAGTTTCTGGATACGGCCATTGCACTTGCTGTAACGCCTTATTATGGAGATTATGGCGTTGCATTCAATCACATCGGCATTCAGGCAATCGAAAACGATCCCGAGTTCCAGTCAGGCAATTATCATCAGGAAACCAGGTTGAAAGGATTCGAAATCGCGCGCATGGCCGGCATGGTGACGTACCGGAGCAGCCAATTATTCAATGGCCGCTTCGGTCGTTCACGCTGCGGGGAAGAGTTCGAAGTTCAGTCTTATCTGGATTATCAGGGGCGCAAATTGGCAGGGCGCTTTGACCCGAATAGCTACCTCGTTTTGCTGAAAGCCATGAACACACATGATGTGGAAGAGGCGGAATTAGCCGCCGAGCTGCTCTCAATCTCCTATAGCCACGACTTGTTGTATCCGGGAGAGTTGATGATTCCGTGGGTCGAAAACCAGCCCAATGCAAAATGGGAGAAAATCGAAACGGATTTCGGCCATGACGGGTTCTTGGTGGAATTCGAAAAATGGGCGCACCACGTACAGAATCAATTACAGAAAACGGTGAATGCCAAAAGCCATGTATTAGCATAAACTTGTTCATCATAAAAAGTATTGAAGAAGTCCATGATGAACTACAAATTAAAAAAGTTGATGACCTTTTCTACATTCTAAAATCAATGACCTCTATAAGTATTTGGAGAAGCGTTCGCTCGTAAAACCTTCTGCTCAATAATGCTGCGCATTACTTCGCAAAGACAATGTCTCACGTAGGTCGGCTTTATCTTTCCTGCGGGAGCAGCGAAGCGACGGGTTTGAGAGACCCCGCAGGCAATTAATGAGTGAAGCTGTGCTGAGCACATTCATTTGCGATACTCGAACGTAGTGAGAGTTGAGCAACGTTTTCAGTGACGAGGAGGCTCGATTCCCGCCCGCGGAAAGCGAGCGATAAGCTTCGGAAAATACAACTTTTTAGCTTCTCCACAAGATATCAAAAAAAGATCGAAGCCTAAATGGCTCCGATCTTTTTTTGCGTTTCGTCAATCCTCGTCTTTAATATCGATATCATCGGGGATTGGCGTAGCGCGCCACTCTTCTAGCTCAAGTTTGGCGATTTCGAGCTGTTTGAAATGGCTCTCGAATTGGGAGGTGTTGATCAAGTATTGTTCTCCGTCATGGACTGCTCGAATCCGGCCTTCAAGTACGTAACGGTTGACTTGCTCTTCCGGCATCGACAAAAAAACGGCAGTTTCCGAGACTGTCATATACATGCGATCGCCTCCTCTTTTCTTCTATTATAATGTTATTTGAACCCTATCTCAAACCATCCGTGCCGTGGTATGTTTAGGAGTGTGGATTAATTTTCCATAATCTAGTACAAGCATGGTTATTTTCCAACTATGCTTAAATAAATTTCAAACTTTAGAGAGAGAAAGCGGGGGAAGCTGATGCAAATTAAGGCATACATGTGGGTGTTATTCGCAGCGATGCTTTGGGGCACGACCGGGACAGCACAGACGTTTCTGGTGGGGGAAGCCCATCCGTTAACGATCGGGGCATCCCGCCTCGCAATCGGCGGTTTTGGCCTTTTGGCATTTGTGTGGATTTCAGGAAAGCTAAAAGGTGTAAAGATTCCGTGGCTTTGGGTCGGGCTTTCCGCATTGTGCATGGCCTTGTTTCAACCTTTCTTTTTTTCAGCCGTGCAATTGACGGGCGTCGCGATCGGGACGGTCGTGGCAATCGGCAGCGCACCAGCTTTTTCGGGAATATTGGAAGCACTCGTATTGAAGCGCAGACCTGAACGTGTGTGGGTATTTTCAAGCACTCTGTCGGTCGTTGGCTGTATTTTGCTTTTTGCGAACCGTGATAGTTATATCGTCGACCCGCTCGGCGTGATGCTTGGGCTGCTGGCAGGTTTGGCATTTGCAGGATATGCCATGTTCAGTAAAAATGTCCTGGGCCTCATGGAAGTAGTGCCCGCGGTGGCTGTAATCTTTTCACTCAGCGGGCTTGGCTTATTGCCGTTCCTGTTTTTCCTGGATACCGGCTATTTAGCAGTACCGCAAAATATGATGATCGTGGCATATTTGGGCCTTGCCGCGACAAGCCTTGCTTATTTATTATTTTCGAGCGGATTGAAAACCATTCCTTCCTCATCGGCGGTCACCTTATCGCTAGCAGAGCCGCTGACAGCTTCTGTATTGGGGGTTGCCGTAGTCGGTGAAGCGTTAAGCGGGCAGTCTTGGTTCGGGATTGCGCTGTTGATTGGCGGCATTGCGCTGCTGGCATTCGGCAAAAACCGCAAAGCTTAAGAATTTCTTCAGAATTTGAATGGGCTTCGCTTAAGAATTTCATTTTATACTTAAGCCAGAACTGAAAAGAGGTGGAACGTGTGGAACAGCTGACAGTCATGGTGGCAGATGATGACCAGGAAATCCGGGAAGGCATCAGCATCTATTTGAAAAATGAAGGCTTTCTGGTAGTAGGGGCAGCAGATGGGCAGGAAGCGCTCGATTTGCTGGAAACGACGCAAGTGCATCTCGTCATCATGGATATCATGATGCCGAAGCTTGACGGCATTCATTCAACATTCAAGATTCGTGAAAAACGCAATATCCCGATCATCATGCTGAGTGCCAGAAGCGAGGATTCTGATAAGATCCACGGGTTGTCGATCGGTGCGGATGATTATGTGACCAAGCCTTTCCATCCGATGGAATTGATGGCACGGGTGAAATCACAACTCAGACGTTACGTGAAGCTTGGAGATTATGGGCAGTCCAGCCATACACTTGAAATCGACGGATTGAGGCTGGATTCAGAGTCGAAAACGGTTGCGGTAGACGGCGCAGAAATTCGCATGACACCGACGGAGTTCAATATAACCGAGTTGTTGATGCAGCATCCTGGCCGTGTCTTTTCCATCGGTGAGATCTACGAGCGGGTCTGGCGGGAGCCGGCATATAATGCAGAAAACATCGTCGCTGTACATATCCGTAAAATCCGGGAGAAGATCGAAGCGGATCCGAAAAATCCGAGGTATGTAAAGGTGGTGTGGGGCATTGGCTACAAAATGGAAAAATGATCTTTGGTCTGTCGCTGCGATTGCGGTTGCTGCGATATGCCTCGTCTACTGCTCTTCTTTTATTTTGGACTTTGTCATCAAGTCTCCAGAAGAATTGCTTGCCACACTTCGCCACTTAACAAAAGGAGACATATGATATGAAGAAATGGATGTGGCTTGCAGGCATTTCCTTGTTGCTCTTATGCTTATGGACCGTCACGGAAAAAGGATTGGGTTATTTCGGCAAGGCTTACACGGACACAGAAGATTTTCATTACGATTTCGCCAGATTTACGGAAGGGCTGCTGCTGTTCGAACTCGCCCCGCCGAAATCCACTGTCGATCAATCGGTCGCTTCCTGGGAAATCGACCAGTACCGCATGGATAATAACTCCCTGACTGACCAGATCCAGATGGTTCGGGATCAATATGCGGATGCAATTTCAGCAGCAGAGGAAGAAGGCGATAACTCTTTAGTGGAAGAATTGGAAGAGCAGCGCGGAGAGGAAATTTTATCTGTGCGTGAAAACTTTTCCGACGACGAAGCAGCGAAAAAAGCGATTATCGAACAACGCGAAGCGGATTACGAGGAAGCGCTGGGGCAACTGGCTTCACAAAAGGCCCAATTTGAAGGCCAGGCTGCGGGCTATGTCTATCAATTAAGGGATTTGGACAGCGGTGAAGTATTCACCAAAGGAACAATCAACGATGAGCCCTTTTTCGAACAAGTGTATTCTGCACAAGAGCCGCTTTATTTCAGCAATGGCTATTGGAGTTTTGACTTTCCATACGACGATGCCAACAGTACGCTGGCTGATAACCGGTTTTCAGGGGTCATCCAAATACCGGAAAAAGGAGTAGCAGGTGCTTCGGTGATCAGCGGGATAAACCAATTCCGACTGCTCAAGTTCTTTCTGTATTTCCTATTGGCAGTAGTAGCAGCCGGTGCATGGTGGCTAGTCAAAAAGCGGCCGGTCCGGACAGCGTGGTATACCGGATTAACGAGCTATCACAAATGGCAAAAACTTGCGGTCGAGTGGAAGCTTATCGGGTTCACCGTATCGGCGATGCTCGCCTTGGCCGCTGCGAACCATTTCGCGGCAGTGTTGACAAGGCCGTGGGAAAGCGGGAGCGGCTCTTTCCTGGAAGTCTTTATCGCACTGGCACTCGCAGTGCTGTTCTGGTCGCTAAGTATATTGCAGGCAATTTGGCTATGGCAGCATTTCGGCAAATGGAGCTGCTTTAAAGAAGAGATTCAACAAAGTTTCATCGCTTCCCAGGTTTACTCGGCGAAAGATGCGTTTCTCAACCGCACAATCGGTTTTCAGATGGCCTGGGTGCTAGCGGTAGTGTTTTTATGGGGCGCCGGAACAGCGCTTATGATATTACAACCGGTCGTGGTGATTGTTTGGCTGCCGGCTACATTATTGATCGGGCTGCCGTCGCTATTATTTTTGATGACGCGCTTCGGTTATTTGAACCGCTTGCTCAAAGGGACGGAACAACTGGCTGCCGGAAGCTTGGGAGCGGAATTGAAAATAAAAGGCAAGTCGCCGCTTGGCCGCCATGCCGCCCATTTGAATGTTTTGCGGGAAGGTTACAAGGCATCGGTATCGGAACAGGCAAAAAGCGAACGCCTGAAAACCGAGCTGATTACCAATGTCAGCCATGACCTCCGCACGCCGCTCACTTCGATTATCACCTATACGGATCTATTGAAAAATGAAGATCTAGGAAATGAAGAGCGGCGGAAATACGTCGACATACTCGACCGGAAATCAGAGCGCTTGAAAGTACTCATTGAAGATTTATTTGAAGTTTCAAAAATGGCTAGCGGAAACGCAGAACTCTCAAAGCAACGCTTGGATATGAAGCAACTGGTCACACAAGCCTTGGCAGAGCATGAGGAAGCGGTACAGGAAGCGGAACTCGACGTCCGCATCGCGGCTCCGGACCATCCCGTATACGCTTCGGTCGATGGCCAGAAGTGGTGGCGCCTTCTCGATAATTTGATCTTGAACGCCACCAAATATTCATTGCCGGGAAGCCGTGTCTATATTGCGCTGACAGAGCAAGCTGGTGAACTGGTCATGACGATGAAAAACGTCACGCGCTACGAATTGGGCGACAATACAGAAGAATTGCTCGAACGCTTCAAGCGCGGCGACACCTCGCGGCAAACCAAAGGATCGGGGCTCGGGCTCGCTATCGCCCAGTCCATCGTGGATCTTCACGGCGGGCAGATGAAACTGGAGGTGGACGGAGATCTGTTCAAAGTAACCGTCCTGCTGCCAAATCATTAATGGATGAATGAACACAATAAACCACCGACAGGATTCCCGTCGGCGGTTTATTGTGTTCGTTCGGGAGCGCCACCGTCATTTTAAAATTAAATTGGCATTAGGGCCGGAATGTCGCCAGATTGCGTTTAGGAAAAAATATAAGGGGGATACTAAAAATGAACCATTAAATTGTAAAGGAGATGACACATTTGAATGATGTAACCAATTCATTCCAGAATGTCGGGAATACGATCATCAACTACATCCCGAACATTCTCGGCGCCCTATTATTGCTTGTCGTTGCGTGGCTCGTCGCTACCATCGTTAAAGCGATCTTCTCGAAAGGGTTGAAAAAAATCGGTGCTGACAACGCCATGGTAAAAGGCCATATGGCTAAAACGAAGGAAGACGCGGATGACAAACTGGACTCTATCGGAAAAATTCTTTATTATTTGATTTTCATCCTGTTCATTCCAAGTGTATTGCAAGCACTCGACATGCATAACGTCGCCCAGCCGATCTCGAACATGATGGACAAGTTCCTGGCATTCCTGCCAAACCTGTTCATGGCGCTCTTGATCTTGGTGATTGGCTACTTTATCGCGAAGTTTGTTAAAAAATTGGTGGAAAGCTTATTGGCCACGATGAACATCGACAAATGGTTCAATAAAATGACCAATAAATCCGGCACGAACGAGCGGGTGGCTCCAAGCGACCAAAACACGCTTGCTAAAGTTTTAGCGAATGTGGTCTTTGTCATCGTGCTCATCCCGATCGTAACGGTAGCGCTTGAAACCTTGAACATCGAATCGATTTCACAACCGATCGTATCGATGCTCAACCAAGTGCTCGGCATGATCCCGAATATCTTTGTCGGCATCATCCTTATCCTTGCGGGTGTCTTCATCGCGAAATTCGTCGCCGATTTGCTGATTGGCTTATTGAATGGCACAGGGATCAACCGCTTCTCTTCATATTTGAGCCCTGACAAGAACAAAGAGCCGTCATTCGACATTGCCCAAATTATTGGCAAAGTCGTACAGGCGATCATCATCATCTTCTTCGTGGTGGAAGCCATGAATGTCTTGCAGCTGGATGTGTTGAATTCCATCGGCAATGCAATCATCGCGTACTTGCCGCTATTGATCAGCTCATTGATCATCCTTGGGCTCGGGCTCATTGGAGGCAGTATGCTCGGGAATTACATCACTCGCGCTTCGGGCAATAGATTGTTCGGCGGCATCGTAAAATACGCAATTTTCATCATTGCGATTTTCATGACGCTTGACCAGTTGAACTTTGCTTCAAACATTGTCAACTTGGCCTTCCTGTTCATCATTGCCGGCCTTGCCGTAGCGTTCGCCATCGCATTCGGAATTGGCGGCCGTGACTTTGCGAAAAACCAATTGGCTAAAATGGAAAAGAAAATGAAAGAAGAAGACAATAAACCGAATATGTAAGTCGTCTTCTGCTGCGCCTGGCATATGCCAGGCGCATTTTTTTGTCTTCACATACAGTGGAGAGACGAAGCTTCTGTCAGGGAATGAATAATTAATCATCAATATACATATTTTTTTACAGAAAAACCCTATTTTAGTTTGAAGTAATTATATATTTATATAATTTTTTGCGTTTGAAAAAAAGCTTGGAAAATGATTTTTGTAAAAGAGTATGAGGGATAAATAGCATAGTTAAGCGAATAGATGAACAGGAATATGGTTCAAAAGGTTATTGCTATAATTGTTTAAATTTTATAAAAATTCAGTTGACTATCATTTATGCAAGCGGTTACAATCAAGGGAGTTATTATCATAATAATTTTTGAAGGGGGATCGCTTGAATAAAATCTGAGCGAACGCTCAGTCTGGGGTGTATGAAAAGAGAGATTACACAAATTGGAGGGGAAAGCATGAAAGCTTACAAAAAGGAAGTCCAGTTTACAATTTGGATGACGGCGGCGTTTATTCTAGTAGGAAATGTCGGCTTGATTTTTTCCATTTTTCCGGTAGATGCCATGCTATTCGGGTTTCCGGTCATGTATATCGTGCCTATTTTGATGGGCTGGTTCGGCGTTTTCCTGTTGACACTTGTAGCAGGGAAAATCGGCAACCGGATCGATGATGAGATCGAAAGAGAAAATGATACGCTCGGCAATGCCGACGAAGCAAAGGAAGTGTAAGCGATGGAGCAAAGTTGGCAACTGGACAATCCAATACTTGGGCTTGTGGTCGTAGGTGCAACATTCGTTTTGTTTTATATCGTAGGTTTCATCTCGAACCGCCAAAGTAAATCAGCTAAAGAGTTGTACGTGGGCGGGTCAAACGTCGGAGCGATCACGAATGGCTTGGCGATGGCTGCTACATATATGAGTTTGGCAACATTTTTAGGCATTACCGCTCTTATTTTGCAATTGCAGGTTCCGTTTATTATGTTGTGGATTCAATTGATCTTGGCGATTCCCTTGATCACGATTATTTATGGAACAAGTTTACGCCGTATGGGTGCATTTTCACCGACTCACTTTATCCGTGACCGTTACGGCACGACGGCTTCTATCATTGCTGCATTGTTCATGATCTTAGTATCGATTATGTATGCACTTGGCCAGATGATCGGCATCGCGATTACGTTTGAGACATTGCTTGGCATCCCTTATATTACAGGGCTGTTCATCTTTGGTATCTTGATCGTCGGCTACATCACGATCGGGGGGATGGCTGGAGCGACGAATAACGCTGCGATCCAAATGGTCATCATTGCTTTGATGTTCATCGTACCGCTTGCGGCAATCATGAAAGCGATCGGTGCTTCAGGATGGTATTTCCCGCCATTGCTTTATTCGGACATGGTTCCGGCAATGATGGACGCATTGCCTTCATTTTTTGATTACCAATTTTCACCGAAGTGGTATTTCTCCATCATCCCTGCGCTGACGATTGGGGCGCTCGGATTGCCTCACTTGGCAATGCGCGTCTACACGGCTTCTTCATTGAAAAGTGCGCGCTCTGCGATGGTTTGGTTCGCGTTCATTCTCGGGCTGGTCTTCTCGGCGACTTATGCGATGGGCTTTGTCGGGGTCTTTGCGACAACTACGCAAGGCGTGACGATTTCAGATGCGGATGCGGATAAACTAACGATTATTTTGAACATGGTCTATAACCCTGAATGGGTAACAGCGCTTGTTATTGCCGGTGCCATCTCTGCTGGCCTCTCGACCTTGAGCGGAAACTTGCTGGCAATCGGTGCATTGATTTCACAAGACATCATCTCTACATTGAAACCGAACATTTCGCAGCGCTTAAACTTGCGTATTGGCTTTATCGCAATTTTTGCAGGAGGGATTGCGAGTATCTTGCTTGCGATTAACCCGCCGGCATTCCTTGTCGTCAGTATTCTCTGGGCGTTCGGTTTGGCAGGCGTCACCAATGCGCCGCTGATCATCGTCGGTGTCTGGTGGAAAGAAGCGAATAAATTCGGCGCGATCGCAGCGTCTGTCGTCGGCGGTGCTATCTATATCATTGTATCTCCATTCGTTTTCCCGAGCATTGTGTTGACGGGACATGGAGTGACTGACGGCATGGGGCTATCGGGTGCAATGCTTGCGGTACCGATCAGCTTTATCTTGCTGATTGTCGTTTCTTATATTACGAACCGCATGCCGGCGCTTTCCGGGAAATTGACGAAACAAGCGGATATCGAATTGATCGAGCGTATCCATGGCTGGAAAGATATCAAAGCTTACCGCTATAACAGCACGCTCGGTGCGGGAATCACGGTGGTTGTTTCTGCGGCAGTGGCAATCTGGGCGTTAATGCCTTGGGGAATGTAAATGGTAAAGGGAGTGGCAAAGTTGGTTGGAAAAATGATAAGCCTGGATGATCCATCTTACCGGTCATTCCTGGAATTACCGAAAACCGAAACGGTGAGCCGGATTTTGCTGCTCATCGTGGGAGTAGGCTACGGCGCGATTTCAATCGCGTCGCAAGCCTCGTACATAAGCAGTTTCGATTCCGCTTTATTGCAGAATTTTCTCGTCCCGGCCATCTTCATCATTTTTGGGATCTTGACGGCATTTATCACGAAAGTTGGAATGGCGGCGCTGCTGTGGGCGGGATCTAAAGCGCTCGGCGGAACTGCAAAATACCGAGCTATCAGCTTGGTGGCCCCGGTGGCCCTGCTTCCAGGCTTGCTCGGCGCGCCTCACCTTGCTGGTCTTGGCGACGGTTCATTGTGGGTCAATCTCTTCCTTGTCATCGGCGTGGTGTGGATGTATCTGGTCAGCGTGAAGATCATACAAGCCGTACAAGGGTTCAATGCAACGAAAGCGTATTTGTCTGCTGGAATGGCATTCTTGTTTTTGGCAAGCGTCTATTATTTGGTCATCCCTGCGAGTTGAATAGGAAAAGGAGGAAATTAGATGAATGTGGAACAATTGATTGCACCTGAACAATACAATATTACTTCCGAGTTGGAAGCATACAAAAATGATGCCGAACGGATTGCGGTTCGCTGGTTCGATGCGGACAACAACCGTCTCGAACTCTCATATCAGGATCTTTTCTCCAAAATGAATCAATACGCACAAGCCTTCATGAAATTAGGGCTCGAAAAGGGAGATCGCGTATTGATCATCCTGCCGCGGATTCCGGAAGCGTATATTACGTACCTGGCGTGTTTGCGTGCAGGGCTGGTCGCGATTCCGTGTTCTGAAATGCTGCGCAAAAAAGACTTGAGCTACCGCATGGAGCATTCCGGTGCGAAAGCGATTATCGCACATTTCAAAACGACGGCCGAAACGAATTCCATTGATGAGAAATACGCTGCGCTGGACAATAAATTAATTGTCGGCGGAAAAGAAGAGGGATGGCAGTCACTGGAACAGTTGGCTTCTGCAGAATCAGAAGAATTTGAAGCAGTCGACACGAATCGTGAAGACATGGCGTTTCTATCGTATACCTCCGGAACGACCGGCAACCCGAAAGGTGTCGTGCATGTACACGGATGGGGCTACGCGCACGTCCGGACGGCTGCGACTGAATGGCTCGGCGTGCAAAGCGGCGACATCGTTTGGGCAACGGCAGCTCCAGGGTGGCAAAAATGGATTTGGAGCCCGTTCCTTTCGACGATCACGCTCGGGGCGACGGCGCTCGTCTATAACGGCGGGTTCGATGCACTGAAATATTTGGATATTCTGAAGGAAGAAAAAGTCAATGTGCTGTGCTGCACACCGACTGAATACCGTATCATGGCGAAAGTCGAAAACCTGAACGATTATAAATTGCCTCATATGCGCAGTGCGGTTTCTGCTGGAGAGCCGCTCAACCGCCAAGTGATCGATGCTTTTCAGGAAGCTTTCCAATTGAATGTGCGTGATGGCTACGGACAGACGGAAAATACCTTGCTTGTGTGCATCTTGCAGGACATGGACATGAAACCCGGTTCGATGGGCAAACCGACACCAGGAAATCCGGTTGATATTATCAACGAAGACGGACAGCCAGCCGCGCCAGGAGAGGTCGGCGATATTGCCGTACACAAAAGTTGTCCGGCGCTGTTCCGCGAATATTACCGGGACCCGGAACGGACACAAGCTTCGTTCCGCGGCGATTGGTATTTGACCGGTGACCAGGCTTCACGCGATGAAGATGGCTATTTCTGGTTCGAGGGCCGCAGCGACGACATCATCATTTCTTCTGGCTATACAATCGGGCCGTTTGAAGTGGAAGATGCGCTCATGAAGCATCCAGCCGTACAGGAATGTGCAGTCGTAGCAGCGCCGGATGAAATCCGCGGCAATATCGTCAAGGCATTTGTCGTATTGAGAGATGGCGGCAAGCAGGACGAAACGATGGTCAAGGAATTGCAGGACCATGTCAAGGGAATTACCGCACCTTATAAATACCCGCGTGTCATCGAATTTTTGACGGAGCTCCCGAAAACGACTTCCGGAAAGATTCGCCGCGTGGAATTGCGTAAGATGAACGCTTAAAAAGCAAGCCGCGCTGAAACAAGCGCGGCTTTTTCTATGCTGTTTAAGATGTCCTGCTTTCGTCAATATATATAGGTAGACGGACATGAAGGAAATTGGGAGTCCGGGTGTGTTTAGAGGGGGCCGCTTATGGAACAGTGGATTACATCGGTAATGGAAAATTACGGCTATTTCGGGATTTTCCTGCTTATTTTGTTGGAGAATGTCTTTCCGCCGGTGCCTTCTGAAGTAGTTCTGACGGCTGGGGGATTTATGACATCGACGACCAGCCTCACTGTGTGGGGAGTCATCATGTCAGCCACGGCAGGGTCGGTTGCTGGTGCGGTCATGCTCTATGGGCTCGGGCTTTTGTTGGATGTTGAACGGCTGGAGCAAATTATTGACAAACACGGCAATTGGCTGCGCCTCAAAAAAGCAGACCTTTACAAAGCAGATCGCTGGTTTGACCGCTTCGGCGGGTTTGCCGTATTCATCGGTCGGCTGATTCCGCTTGTCCGCAGCCTCATATCGATTCCAGCAGGCATGTCCAATATGAAATTCGTTTTATTCTTGGCTTTTACGACAGCCGGCACCTTGATCTGGAATACCGTGCTTGTCTATATCGGTCGTGCGGTCGGGGAGAACCGGGAAGAAATCCTGGCACAATTGGGCATTTATTCGAATATCGTCTATGCCTTGCTCATTGTCGGTGCCATCGTCGGGTTGTGGTTGTTTAAGAAAAGGCGCGGCGCAGGACAGTGAATCTTTTACGATAGGAAAGTTAATCAGGAGAAGGGTGGAGGAGTTTCATGAAACCGATTTTATTCATTACCCAGCAATTGCCGGAACAGGCAGTAGCGGATTTGCACGATGTCTACGAAGTGCGCATGTGGCCGGAAGAGGAACGCAATGCGCCGCGTGAAAAATTGCTTGAAGAAGCGAAGGAAGCGAAGGCGCTTTGGACCATGCTCGGCGATGAAATCGACCGCGAGCTATTCGAGTCGGCCCCGAACTTGAAAATCGTCGTGAATTTGGCAGTTGGTTATAATAATATCGATCTCGATGCAGCGAGAGAACATAAAGTAATCGTCACGAATACACCAGATGTCTTGACTGAAACAACGGCTGACTTAACATTTGCTTTGATGCTGGCCACGGCCCGCCGCTTGATCGAAGCGGAGAAGACGGTGAGAAACGGCGAATGGCAAGCTTGGACGCCGATGGGATTGACCGGCCAGAACGTGCACGGCACCACTGTCGGGATTGTCGGCATGGGACGCATCGGGGAAGCGGTGTGCATGCGTGCGCAAGGCTTCAATATGGAAGTCATCTATCATAACCGGACGCGCAAAAGCCTGGAAGAAGCCCAATATGCGGAACTTGATGATTTATTGAAGCGCTCCGATTTCGTTGTGATCCTTGCCCCGCTGACCGAACAAACGAAAGGCATGATCGGCGACCGGGAGCTATCCTTGATGAAAGAGACTGCGATTCTCATCAATTGCGGAAGAGGCGGGATTGTCGATGAACAGGCCCTTTATGAAGCATTGAAGAATAAATCCATATGGGGAGCGGGGCTTGATGTGTTTGAACAAGAGCCGCTGCCGCTGGACCATCCGCTTCAAACGCTCGACAATTTGACGGTTACGCCACATATCGGAAGCGCGACGGTGCAGACGCGCTATGCGATGATGCAATTGAACAAAGAAGCGCTGCAAGCTTGCGCAAACAGCAAACCCGTCAAGAACCGGGTGTGCTGAAAAAAACAGTCCCGTAAAGCGGGGCTGTTTTTATATGCATTCGGGGATGAAGCTTCAGGGGATGTTGAATTTTTTTGCGCGTTGGGGTAAAATAGGCTAGGTTTTTCCTGTATCAAGGAAATGTGCCAAATCGAAAATCAGGAGGTATGATTCATGCAAAATCATACACATAATGTCTTACTGTACTATCTATACACCCCGATTGAAAATCCCGAAGAGTTCGCTGCCGAGCATTTGGCTGCTTGTAAGGAAATCGGATTGAAAGGCCGCATCCTCGTATCGGACGAAGGGATCAACGGCACATGCTCTGGCACGATCGAGCAAACTGAACAATACATGGAAATGCTGAAGAGCGATTCGCGTTTTGCGGACATCGTCTTTAAAATCGACGAAGCGGATGGCCATGCTTTCAAAAAAATGCACGTCCGTGCAAAAAATGAAATCGTCCACCTTGGACTCGAAGAAGATATCAACCCAAATGAATTGACCGGCAATTATTTGGAGCCGGCAGAATTTTATAAATTGATGCAAGACCAGGATACCGTGGTCATCGATGCACGCAATGACTACGAGTACGACTTGGGCCATTTCCGCGGTGCGGTACGTCCTGATGTTGAAACCTTCCGTGATTTGCCGGAATGGATCCGCGAAAACAAAGAGCAGTTCGAAGGCAAGAAAATCTTGACCTATTGTACAGGCGGCATCCGCTGTGAAAAATTCTCAGGCTGGATGAAACGCGAAGGTTTTGATGACGTCAACCAACTTCACGGAGGCATTGTCACGTACGGCAAGGACCCGGAAGTGCAAGGCAAGCTTTGGGACGGGCAATTGTACGTCTTTGATGAGCGCATCGCCGTGCCGGTCAACCGTGTCGAACACACAATTGTTGGGAAAGACCATTTCACCGGCGAGCCTTGCGAGCGCTACGTCAACTGCGCGAACCCTGAATGCAATGCGAAAATCTTGGCTTCAGAAGAAAACGAGCACAAATACATGCGTTCATGTTCAGACGAATGCCGCGAGCATCCACGCAACCGCTATGCTTTTGAGCATGGTATGACAGGGGAGCAAGTACAACAGCGCCTCGACGCATTGAAAGAAACTGCACAATCATAAGCAACCCAAAAAGCCTGAACGGCATTATCCGTTCAGGCTTTTCTTTATGGATTAATTGTCTAGTTCTTCTGCACAATCGTGGCAAATCAATTCGCCGTCGATATAGACGCCGTCCAAAAATCCGTCACGGCAATAGACATCTTTGCCGCAATTGCTGCAAGGGCCGATGAGTTCACGCATGCTGCAAGGCATTCGCGTGCACGTGCATCGCGTCTTTCAGATAGTCGGATAAACCGTCGCCGTGCTGGTCGATGGTCCGTGAAAAGCGGCTGTCGTTAGCATAAAGATTGGCCAAATTGCGGAACATATTCGGCGTGCATTCATAGAAGCGGTCAAGCAGATGGTAATACGCGGCCATTTCTTTCTGGACTTCCTTTGCATCGACCGGTAAATCCATAAGGCTGGCAACAGCGCTATAGATACGGTTCGCTTCACGATCGATTTCTTCCAAGTTCTCGGCTTCTTTCTGTGGTTTTACGGTTTCCGGTTCCGAAGCCTCCAGGACAGAAGTCTCTTCCTTGATGTTTTCAAGGTCGTCCTTGACGGATACTTCAATTTCCGGCTTCTGGTACAAGTCGATGCGATCCGGCGTATGACGGAGGGAGAACGCAGAAAAGCGCTGTTCGTTGCTGAGGGGTTCTCCGGATGAAAACTCCTCTTGTGTTGCGCGTGCATTATCGATCAATTGCTCAATGCGGAATTTTTTCTGTTCAAGCAATTCGATATGGCGCGCCATGGCATATTCGGCATCATAGCCATTTTTTATGATTTCCTGGATTTTCTTCAATGAAAATCCGAGTTCTTTAAGGAATAGGATTTGTTGCAGCAATTTCAAGTCGTCGTCGCTGTAATAGCGGTATCGGTTCGATCCTTTATTGCTCGGTTTCATTAAATCAATGCTGTCGTAATGGTGCAGTGTCCGTACGCTGACACCTGCGATTTTTGCCACTTCTTGTACTTTGTACATTTCAATCACCTCTACTCTTGATTAGACTATGACGAATGGTCAGTGTCAACCGTTTCCGGGGAATTTTATTGTAAAGGCGCCCGAATGTGACCGACTTTGCAAAGTTATGAAAGGAAGTTATGAAAGCATGTAGGAGTTTTCCGTTTTGTAGGGAATAAAGTAAATAGTGAAAGCGTTTACATTCATTGCAGAAAGGGGTAATTCGATGAAACTGACGAATTTTGTGAATGGGGAGTTCCAGCAAGAGGCGGGCGCTGATTTTGTGCCAGTTGTCAATCCGGCAACAGGCGAAGAGTTGGCAGCTGTACAGCGGTCAACTGCCGCGGATGTGGAGGAAGCGGTGAAAGCAGCCAAAGCGGCACAGAAAAAATGGGCGCTTGTCCCTGCACCGAAACGCGCGGATTATCTATATGAAATCGGGCGCTTGATGAAAGAAAAGAAAGAGCAGCTCGCGTCGGTACTGACAAAAGAAATGGGGAAAGTAATCGAAGAAGGGCGCGGCGAAGTTCAGGAAGGCATCGATATGGCATTTTATATGGCAGGTGAAGGCAGAAGGCTGTTCGGCGAGACAACGCCTTCGGAACTGGCGGACAAATTCGCGATGAGTGTCCGTGCGCCAATCGGTGTGGTCGGGCTCATCACACCGTGGAATTTTCCGGTGGCGATCGCCACGTGGAAATCTTTCCCGGCGATCGTGGCGGGCAATGCATTTATCTGGAAACCGGCAACGGAAACGCCGATGATGGCTTATGAAATGGCCAAAATCTTCAAGGAGGCTGGCTTGCCGGATGGTGTTGCGAACATCGTTTTCGGTTCCGGTTCAGAAGTTGGGACGGCGATGATCGAGCACCGGGATATCCGGGTCATTTCATTTACCGGATCGACGGATACAGGACGTAAAGTGGCGGAACTCGGCGGGCGCCATTTGAAAAAAGTGTCGCTTGAGATGGGCGGAAAAAACGCGGTCATCGTCATGGATGATGCAGATTTGGACCTCGCAGTGGATGGAATTCTCTGGAGCGCGTTCGGCACCGCCGGCCAGCGCTGCACTGCTTGCAGCCGTGTCATCGTCCATCGGGATGTCAAAGAACAGCTGCAGCAGCGTCTGCTCGAAAAGATAGAGAAACTGACAATCGGCGACGGTATGGACGAATCCGTCAAAGTCGGACCGGTCATCAATAAGAAAGCGTTGGAGAAAATCCATTCTTATATTGAAATCGGCAAAGAAGAAGGGGCGGAACTCGTCAGGGGCGGCGAAATTTTAACGGGCGGCCATTACGATAAAGGAAACTATTACGCACCGACATTGTTTGCGGACGTAACGCCAGAAATGCGCATTGCACAGGAAGAAATTTTCGGGCCGGTCATTTCCTTGATTGAAGTTGCAAGTTTCGAGGAAGCGATCGAAGTGAACAACGGCGTCATTTACGGCTTGTCGAGCTCAATTTTCACAGCGGATGTCAACCGGGCATTCAAAGCGCAGCGCGACCTCGATACAGGAATCGTCTACATCAACGCGGGAACGACAGGGGCTGAAATCCATTTGCCGTTCGGCGGCACGAAAGGAACCGGCAATGGCCACCGTGATTCAGGCGTTGCGGCACTCGATGTCTTTACCGAATGGAAAAGTGTCTATGTGGATTTCAGTGGTAAATTGCAGCGTGCACAGATCGACAACGAAGCATAAAGGGGGCGGCGGAGATGAAATTTGCGGTACTCGGAGCAGGGTTGATGGGAAAACAAGCAGCGCGTGATTTACTTCGCAATGAGCAGGTGGAAAAAGTGATTCTGGCGGACCGGACAACGGAAAAAGCGCAAGCGTTCCGCCAGCAACTGGACGATCCGCGGCTTGAAATCGCCAAGATGGATGCAAGCCGTGACAATGAGCTGAAGCAAGTCATCGCACAGGCGGATGTCGTGATCAATGCGTTGTTCTATACCTTCAATGAGAAAGTAGCGAAAATCGCGATCGAATGTGGTGTTCATTCCGTCGACCTTGGCGGGCATATCGGAGGCGCTACAGATAAGGTGCTCGCCATGCACGACCAAGCGTCCAACCAAGGCGTAACCGTCATTCCGGATCTTGGCGTGGCGCCGGGGATGATCAATATTTTAACCGGCTATGGTGCGAGCCAATTGGACAAGGTCGAATCGATCCGCATTTATGTCGGAGGCATTCCGCTCCACCCGGCACCGCCGCTCGAATACAAACACGTTTTCTCACTCGAAGGCGTTTTCGACCATTACACGGACCCGTCGCACGTCATCCGTGGTGGAGAACTGGAAGAAGTCGAATCGCTATCGGAAATCGAGCCGATCGCGTTCGAAGGGTTCAATGAGTTGGAAGCTTTCCATACATCAGGCGGTACGTCGACCTTGACGAAAACGTTCCACGATGTGGATTCACTGGAGTACAAAACGATCCGTTACCAGGGCCATGCCGACAAATTCCGTTTGCTCGTCGAATTGGGCTTGACGAATCGCGAAGGAAAAGTGACAGCCGGAGGGCATGAAGTGTCGCTGCGTGAAGTGCTGCTGAAAGTGCTCGAGCCGATTACAGAACTTGGCGACGAGAAAGATGCCGTGCTTTTGCGCGTGACGGTTTCCGGTGTGAAAGAGCAAGAGGAATGCACTTACCGATATGAAATGGTGACCATTCGCGATGAATCGACTGGCGTCACGGCGATGGCGCAGGCCACGGCCTACAGCATTTCTGTTGTGGCGCAGATGATCGCGGATGGGCGTATCCAAAAACGAGGCGTCTATCCACCGGAGCAGATTGTGCCGGGTGCTGAATACATCGCGGAAATGAAGAAGCGCGGGGTAACTATTGAAGAAACGGTGCAACGGGCAACGCATCATAACTAGCAAGGAGGAAAACGGCATGGATTTTGAATACAGCGAAGAACAAGAGATGCTGCGTAAAACCGTCCGGAAATTTGTCGATGAAGAAATCATGCCCTATATAAAAGACTGGGACACAGAGGGTCATTTCCCCGAATCGATTTGGCAGCGACTGGCCGATCTCGGTTTGATGGGGGTGTGCATTCCGGAAGCATACGGCGGCAGCGGCATGGATTATAATTCACTGGCCATCGTCTGCGAAGAACTTGAACGCGGCGACACCACGTTCCGCACGGCTGTTTCTGTCCATACAGGCTTGAACTCGCTATCGCTTCTGCAATGGGGCACAGAAGAGCAAAAGCAGAAATTTTTGGTGCCGCAGGCAAAAGGCGAAAAAATCGGCGCGTTCGGGCTGACGGAGCCAGGAGCCGGATCGGACGTGGCCGCGCTTTCAACTACCGCCAAACGCGACGGAGATGACTATGTGTTGAATGGGCAGAAAACATGGATTTCACTCTGTGACCAAGCAGACCATTTCCTCGTTTTCGCCTATGTTGATAAAGAGAAATCGCATAAAGGAATCAGTGCTTTTATCGTAGAACGTGACCGTGAAGGCTTTTCATCCAAAGCAATCAAAGGGAAATACGGCATACGGGCAGGCAATACAGGAGAATTGTTCATGGAAGATGTGCGCATCCCGGCAGGCAACCGGCTCGGAGAAGAAAGAGAAGGGTTCAAGATTGCGATGGCTTCACTCGACAATGGCCGTTTCACGGTTGCTGCCGGCGCATGCGGCTTGATGATGGCCTGTTTGGAAGCAAGCCTGGATTATTGCAAGACGCGCACGACCTTCGGAAAGCCGATCGGTGAGCATCAGCTGGTACAGCAAATGCTTGCTAATATGGAAGCAGGCTATCAAATGAGCCGATTGCTCGTTTACCGCGCCGGCGAATTGAAGAACAGCGGCAAGCGCAATACGCGCGAAACCTCGCTCGCCAAATGGCAGGCATGCAATTTTGCCAATAAAGCGGCAGATGACGCGGTGCAGATTCACGGTGCTTATGGCTATTCCGATGATTATCCAGTCGCCCGCTACCTGCGCAATTCCAAAGCGCCGGTCATTTACGAAGGCACCCGGGAAATTCATACGCTCATGCAGGCGGACTATGTGCTCGGCAACCGTGTAGACAAGGAATTGAACCAGATGCTGCCTGCCTGGCCGTTCGAATGAATTTTGGATTCGATTCGCAGTCTTTTCAGTGAAAAATAAAAAAGAACGGGCATAGACCCCGTTCCTTCAACTGCCGAGTAGCATCCGGCAGTTTTTTTACGTAAAAATATCTTCTTCGTTCGGCACAAGCAAATTGAGCTTTCCCGGTTGGACACTGATTGATGCCGGTGTCTTCATATAGATTTCACCGTCCGTGTCGATATCCATCGGAGCGTCTGTGCGAATGTCGATTTCTCGTCCCTGCAGATGGATGATGTGCTCGAGATCTTCTGCAGTAAGGTTGGGTTTGGATAATGAAAACCATTCGCGAATGGCGGCGAACGAAGAGCTTTGGATAATGAATACATCCAAGAGCCCATCAGCGGGGTCAATGCTTTGCATCGGGAACAAATGGGTACCAATGGATTTCCCGTTCATGGCCAGCACCAAAACGGCTTCTTCTTCGTACGCTTGACCGTCGATCACCAGCGATACATTAAACGGTTCTGCTTGCCTCATCGTCTGCATTGCGCTCATGAAATAGCTGAGCTTGCCGTAGCGTTCCTTCAGGTCGGGATCGATATTGAAGGAAGCATCTGTGATCAAGCCGATGCCTGCGAAGTTCAAAAACGTCCCTTTGTTGATGGTCGCCGTATCGACTTGCTGCAATTTGCCTTGGCTTAAGCTTTTCGCGGCCTCGTCGAGGTACAACGGAATGTTCATCGTGCGCGCAAAATCGTTGCACGTCCCGCTTGGCAAAATTCCGAGGGGCGGCGGGTTGTCGAGTGAGCTGAGTGCGTGTGCGGCCAGGTGGACCGTGCCGTCCCCGCCTGCGACAAACAATGCGTCGGCGCGTTCGGCGGCAGAACGACAGACCGATTCCAGTTCTTCCGGGGAATCGGTCTTGATCAGCTCCAGTGTTTTCGAAGATGCGGCGAGTTGCGGCACGGCCAAGCCCATAACCGCATCTAACGTGGACGCGCCTGCCTGAGCATTATACAATAATACGGAATGCGTGAATCCGGCCATGCGTAAGTCCTCCATTTTTCATCATTACTCAACCATTCCACTAATGAAGGGCTAGTAAACGCATCAACGGAATTCCGTAAAAAGGAGTGCTCATATGACGAGGAAATTATATTACGACGATCCTTATTTAAGAGAAATAACTGTTCAAGTGGCCGAGTCGGCAGCTGATGAAGGCGGGCAGTATGTAGTTCTCGACCAAACCTGCTTTTATCCGGAAGGCGGCGGGCAGCCAGCGGACCAGGGGATGATTGGAACTGCCGCAGTGCTTGATGTCCAAAATCATGGCGGGGAAATCCGCCATTACCTGGACCGGCCCCTGGAACTGGGCGAATACAAGGCGGCGCTGGATTGGAACAGAAGATGGGACCATATGCAGCAGCATGCCGGCCAGCATCTTTTGAGCGCGTTATTGGAAGATCGCCATGGCTACCGGACCACCAGTTTCCATCTCGGGAAAGAGCGGGTATCGATTGATCTGCATAAAGCCTCCATCGACCGGGCAACATTGCGGCAAGTGGAACTTGAAGCTAACCGAATTATCCAAAGCCATTTGCCAATCCGCACGCGTTTCGTACATGAAAGTCAGCTTGAGCAATTGAACCTTCGGAAGCCCCCCGCTGTCACGGGAGACATCCGCCTGGTGGAAATAGATAGCATCGATTTGAATGCGTGCGGCGGTACGCATCCGGACAATACCGCGGGAATCGGGCTGTTGAAAATTATCGGGACAGAAAAAGCCAAAGGCGGCACGCGGCTCTATTTTCTATGTGGAGAGCGAGCGCTCGAACATTTCGGTAAATTGAGCGACACGAGCGATGCATTGATTGGGAAACTGAATGCCCCGCTCGCTGAACTGGTACAAGCGGCAGATGCTTTATTATCAGAGAAAATTGCAGCCGATAAGGAAATCGTGGAGTTGAAAAAACAACTGCTGCTTTCAGAGGCAAAAGCGTTAACGCCGGAAGGGGGCGTCGCGATCCGGAACTTCGGCGACCGGCCCGTCAAGGAATTGCAGCAGCTGGCGCGTTTGGCTACTGAAGAATACCCGTCCGTCTGCCTGTTATTTGCAGCACAAGAAGAAGGCAGCATCCGATTGGTATGCGCCCGCGGCAATGAATCATCCGCCGATATGAGAGAGACCTTGAAACGCTTGCTTCAAGAAACAGATGGCAAGGGTGGCGGAACCCCTGCACTTGCGCAAGGCGGCGGCAATACAGAAGAGCCGTTCGAACGCTTCCGGGAAATTTTCAACGAAATTCATGCCAATGACTGAACGCAAGCTGTAACCTTTTGGAGGCGTAAAGGGTCTAATGGGTAAATGGCACGGGAAAGGTCGTGGTGTTCGTGAAATGGAGCAGAGCCTGGTGGATAGCGGCGATTCTTTTAGTATTTTCAGGTATAGCTTTTGTTATGCTGACGGAAAATGTAGCCATCAGCGGATCCTCCACAGCCCTTTCAGAATCCGGCTGGCGGGCCAATTTCTCAGCGCCGCTCGATGCGGATGCGATCGAAAAAGGCGCCGTCTACCTTACGGGTGCAGATGGCCAAAAGCTCGATCTCGATATGCAGTTGGCGAATGGCGGCCGGATGCTTGAAATTCCGGACATCGCAAGCGGAGACTATACGCTTCATGTCACCAAATCAGCCTTATCGAGCAGTTTCCTGAAAAGCCTTTCGACAAACCAACTCGAGTTCACGATACAAGACGAAGTCCAAAACCTGGCGGGGGAAGAGGAATTGCGTACTTATTTTATGCGATTGCTGAATCTCCAAAAAGACAATCCGTTCTACCGCGGCTTCGGTGAAGGGGTGGAAGAAGCGGAGGACAGTGCATCAGGCGAGTCGGGCGGAATGGGAGGCGGCGACCATTCGTCCACAAACAACCAGGTCGAAGGCATCGATGAAGGGGATATTGTGCAAACGGATGGCGATTATTTATATTCCGTCAGCGAGTCGCGTGTGGTGATTTCCGATATCAGAGACCCAGAAAACATGGAGCTTGCAGCAGTCTTGGAGTTTGACGGGGAAACGTATCCAGAGGAATTATTCTTATCCGGCGATACGCTTGCCGTCATTTCAAGCCGCTTTTCGCTCATGGAAACCGAAGGAGATGCGGAAATGGAAAGCTTTATGCCTTATTCCGGCATCACAGCTGTCTCTCTCTATGATGTAACTTCACCTGACAATCCGGAACTGATCCGCGAATTTGGCAATGAAGGCACATTCAATAATGCGAGGCTATCGAACGGCATCCTGTATTATGTCAGTAACGTGTTTCCGAATTACTGGATATTGGAGGAGCAGCCTGATATCGAACTGCGGCCAAGACTATTCGATTCCGCACAAGGTGGAGAGCTTGAACCCTTGCCTTATGAAGACCTGACCATCCTGCCAGGAACGATGGAAGGAAGCTATAGCGTCATCACCTCCGTTAGCCTGGAAGCGCCCGCCTCAAACGAAATTTCCACAAAAGGCTTTTTGGGTGGCAATGAACAAATGTATATGAACGAACAGCATCTCTATTTGACAGCTTCTGCGTTTGAGACGGCTGAAGGGGAGTTTGAAGATACGGCGCTTTGGGTGCCGCAACAAGCGGATACGGAAATTTTTAAATTCGGCTTGGACGGCATCTCGGTGGAATTTATCGCTTCGGCCCGTGTGCAAGGGTCTCTATTGAACCAGTTTTCGATGGATGAATTCGAAGGCCATTTCCGTTTAGCGACAACAGAAGGAGTCGACTGGGCACCGGCTTCCGAACCGAAAAACCACCTGTTCATTTTGAACGAACAATTGGAACAAGTTGGTTCAGTGGAAAACTTGGCGCCGAGCGAACGCATCTACTCGGTCCGCTTTATCGGCAGCAAAGCCTATATGGTGACTTTCCGTGAGACCGATCCGCTGTTTGCGATCGACGTTTCAGATCCTGCCGATCCAGAAGTATTGGGTGAATTAAAAATTCCTGGATTTTCCAATTACTTGCATCCGCTTGATGACAAGCATTTGATCGGGTTTGGCTACGATACAAAAATCGAGCCAGTCAAAGGGGGCGGCGAGCCGCGCATCGTGACGGGCGGGATGAAGATCTCGCTGTTCGATGTCAGCGATATGGGTGATCCCAAGGAAACCGATACGGAAATCATCGGCGGCCCTGGGACCTATTCTGCTTTGCAATATGACCACAAAGCTTTATTCCGTGATGAACAGCAAAGCTTATTCGGTTTTCCGGTATCGATCTATAAAGGAGACGGCATGGAGTATATCGAATTTCAGGCAGAAGGGGCTTTAATTTACTCGATCACCCCAGAAGGAATCGAGCTATCAGCCGATTTGACCCAAGCATCCGACCAGCCCTATGAAGACTGGAATACATCGGTCCAGCGCCTGGCTTATGCAAAAGACGCCTTGTATACAGTGGCGAATACTGAAGTCAGAAGCTATCGCTTGTCGGATTTCGAACCTCTCGGCACATTGCCCCTGCAATAAAAAATGATGGATAAGAGCGGATCTCTTCTAAAGAGATCCGCTCTTTATGGTTTCGAGCCGGGGCAGGATAAAAAAAAGGTGTTTGTACTGACAGAAAACGGGAATAACAGAAATATTCTGATATCAATAAACGGGAGGGAAAAACATGAAGGCAGTAACGTTTCAGGGAACGAAAGATATGCAAGTCAAAGAAGTCAAAGATCCGGAACTCCAAAAACGTGATGACATCATCGTAAAAATAACTTCCACCGCCATTTGCGGGACAGACCTGCACATCTATCAAGGGGCATTGCCTACCACCAAGAATACCGTCATCGGCCATGAACCGATGGGCATTGTCGAAGAAGCGGGACCAGACGTCACCAAAGTGAAAAAAGGCGACCGAATCGTCCTTCCATTTAATATTAGCTGCGGCCATTGCTTCTATTGCTCACATGAAATGGAAAGCCAATGCGACAATTCAAACGGCAATCCCCATTTTGATACGGGTGCCTATTTCGGGTTGACGGAACGCTATGGCGATTATTCAGGCGGCCAGGCTGAATATTTGCGAGTGCCCTACGCTAACTTCATGCCATTGGTCATTCCGGAATCTTCAGAGCTCGAAGATGAACAGGTCCTATTCCTGTCAGACGTACTGCCGACAGCCTGGTGGAGCGTCGAGAACGCAGGTGTCAAAGAAGGTGACACGGTCGTCGTTCTCGGCTGCGGACCAATCGGCCTCATGACCCAGAAGTTTGCCTGGATGAAAGGGGCGGCAAGGGTTATTGCGGTAGATGAATTGCCGTACCGGATGGAAAAAGCGAAAAAGATGAATAATGTGGAAATCGTTGACTTCAGCCAGCATGATAATACGGGGGCGCTGATCCACGAGATTACAAAAGGCGGCGCACGAGTTGTCATTGATTGTGTGGGGATGGACGGCAAGAAATCGACTGCGGAAGCCGTTCAGCAAAAGCTGATGCTGCAAGGCGGGACGCTAAGCGCAATCGATATCGCGAAAGATGCCGTCAGCAAGTTCGGGACCATCCAATTGACGGGCGTCTACGGATTGACCTATAATCAATTCCCACTCGGCAATTTGTTCGAACGCAACGTAACGATGAAAATGGGGCAAGCACCGGTCATCCATTTGATGCCGATGCTCCTCGACAAGATCGAAAAAGGCGAGTTCGATCCGCGTGAAATCATTTCACACATCGTGCCGCTCGATCAAGCGAGTGAAGCGTACCGGATTTTCAACGACCACGAAGACGAGTGTACCAAAGTCATTTTAAAACCATAAAATATGCCAATGAAACGCTCCGGTAACCGGAGCGTTTTAATTTTGCCTTGCCTGCGGTATGATGGTACAGAAGAAAAAGGGGGGAGACCAGATGGCCGAAATATCGGAAGTCAGAAGAGAACTTGCGCTGGATTGTTTTCTGTTGGCCGGAAAAGTCATGATGGAAAGCGGCGCGGAGACATACCGGGTGGAAGATACGATGATCCGGATGGCGGTTTCGCAAAATATGATGGATTCCCATTGCTTTGTGACTCCAGCGGGCATCATGTTTTCCCCGAGCAATGATTTGCCGACGCGCTTTGTCCGCATCCATGGGCGCCGTACCGACCTCGAAAGGGTGGCGCGTGTCAATGCCGTATCGAGGCGTCTCGTGGCGGGCCAGCTGACATTGCAGCAGGCGTATGAAGAAATGACGGAAATCGAAAAAAACCATTACTTGTTCCCTTTGTGGCTGCAAGTGCTCGCAGCTGCAGTTGCCAGTGCCTGCTTCCTGATTTTGATGGGCGGTGGCTGGGCGGACATTCCTTTCGCTTTTGTCATCGGGGGAATCGGATTTTATATTGTGGAAATGGTACTCGTGAAAACAAGGGTCAAGTTTTTCGCGGAATTTATCGGAGCGGTCGCCATCGGTACTTTAGCGGTGCTCGTTGTGAATAGTGGATTCGGGAACGATCCCGATACGATCATCATCGGTTCGGTCATGCCACTGGTGCCCGGCTTGCTGATCACCAACGCCGTACGCGACATGATGGCCGGCCATTTTGTATCGGGCCTATCAATGGGTGCGGAAGCTTTTCTGACGGCATTCGCCATCGGAGCCGGCATCGCCATCGTATTGTCATTTTAAGGAGGAGATCGAATGAACTGGCCTTTAGAGGCGTTTCTAAGTTTTTTGGCAGCCGGCGCATTCGGCATCATTTTCAATATCCCAAGAAAGACGCTTATCAGTTGCGGGCTTGTCGGGATGAGCGGCTGGCTTTTCTACCGGAGTTATTTCCTCATGTTTGATGACCCGATTCAAGCAACCTTCGCCGGCGCTTTTATTGTCGCGATCGTTGCGCACATCTTGGCGAAAATCTTTAAAATGCCGATGATCATTTTCAGTGTCGCCGGCATCATTCCGCTCGTTCCTGGAAGCCGTGCATACAATGCGATGCGCAATATCGTGGAGAATGATTACATGGAAGCGGTCGATTTCGCTGTACAGGCATTGATGATTTCGGGTGCCATCGCCATGGGCCTGGTGTTCGCGGAAGTGCTCATGCAATTATATTTCAAGCATCAAGCAAGACGGACTCAGAAAAAAATGGGCTTTACACAGGAATAATCAATAACGAACAGGCAGCCTCATTTGTGGGCGGCCTGTTTTTTGTTCAGGAGCTAACAAGAGCGCCTCAATCCGATACGAACCCCGGGAAGCGATTCCCCTACTAGCCGGCAACTTGTAAAAAAGCAGATTCCCGTAAACACCTTACAATCAGTGAAATGTATAAGCTGCCGGGCGCACAGGGTGAGCCGACGCAGGAGGAGAACAGCTGCACCCAATATTCGTATGAACCGGCTTGCTCAACTTTCGCTACGCTCAAGCATCGCAAATGAATTGGCTCAATTTACTTTCGCCAATTCATTGTAGCCAAAGGCCAACCCAAAGCGAGGCAGCGAATATCCGTATGATGCGAACTCCAATAATTTAAAATTCCTATACTAAGTTTTCAATCCTACCAGAACAAAAAAACCCAGACCACGAAATTTCCGCAGTCTGGGGGAGAGAGATTATTTTAACCATTTTTCGAGTTCCTGGGCGTTCATCGGGTGGCTGATGATATAGCCTTGGATGCTATTGCAGTCCATCACCCGAAGCAATTCCAGCTGTTCGTTCGTTTCGACACCCTCAGCGATCACTTGGAAATCAAGTGACTTGCCGAACTGGATCATGCCGTTAATCATTTTCTGCATTTTTTCCTGCTTCGTAATCGACTGGATGATAGTCCGGTCAATCTTCAAAGAAGAAATCGGCAATAACAGCATATAGCGGAAAGACGCATAGCCTGTCCCGAAGTCATCGAGTGCAAATTGCACGCCTTGCTGGTTCAGGCGGTTCATTTGCAGCATGATCGGACGTTCGGCTTCCGCTTCAAGCGCGAACTTTTCAGTGATCTCGATCATAAGGGAATGTGGATCGCAATTATTCGCTTTCATTTGCTCGATCAGCATGCTCGCCATATCCTTGTCGCGGAATTCGCGGATGGAGGAGTTGATGCTGATGCGCAAATTAATGCCTTTCGCTTTCCAATCCTTCAGCTGTGCACAGGCGGTCTCCAATACGAAACTGCCGATTTCATGGATCATGCCATTCTCTTCCGCAATCGGAATGAGTTCATCGGGCGTCACGACGCCGATTTCATCGTCATTCCAGCGGACGAGCGCTTCCACGCTTTCGACATTGCCAGTCGAGAGATTGACTTGTGGCTGATACAGCAATTGCAGGTTTTTCCGGTCCAGTGCATGGACAAGGCGTTTTTCAATGAGTGCTTTCCGGTTCAGGCGTTCGTGGTCGTCTGCTGTCAAAGTGGAAATGGCGCTGCCGCCGCGGTCTTTGACTTTCTTGATTGTCGCATAGGAAGCTTTGATCAAGTGGACGAAGCTCTGCTGGTCTTCCGGGTATTTCGTGATGGCGCCGCTGACGGTCAAAGGAACTGCTGTGCCGCCGATATAGATCGGGTGCTGCTGCAAATAAGGCAGGAAGCCCTCGATGAACCAGTTCGGCAAAGGCGTGATCAACGCGAATTCATGAAGCCCGGCGCGTGTAATCAATGAATCCGAGAAATACATGCGCAAGCGTTTCGTGAATTCGATAAGCAATTCATTTTCAGTATCGGTATCCGATACATCACGCAAGGTGTAGAATCGGTCGATGTCGAGGAACAGAAAAGAGAAATGACGCCCTTCCTTTATATGTTCCGCGACAGCTTGTTCAAGGCGGTGGCGGTTTTCAAGCCCTGTAATCGGGTCGATAAATGCGATTTCCTCAAGGTGCTTTTGGGCGTGCTTCGTTTCGGTGATGTCTTTTTCAAGGAAAATATAATACGCATCTTCCTCAGACAATTGCATCGGAATCGCCGTCAGGTCGACCCAATACGTTTCACCGTCTTTTGTCGCTTTGTTCGCTTCGCCGTTCCATACTTGCCCCTCTTTCAGGCTTTCCAGAATCGAATCGACGAACTCGATGTCTTCTTCGCTGTCATGGAACATTTGCCATACGGGTTTGCCGAGCACGCGTTTCGGGGTCCATTTGCTGAGTTTCAGGAAATGGGGATTCGCGTAAGTGACAAGAAACTCTTGATCGAAATAAGTCATCATGAACGAGTCATCCAGCCCGTGGCGAAGATGGCTCAATTCTCTTGCCGCCGAGTCGGCGCTTACGCTATCATCGATCTCATAGATCGTCAGGAGAAAACGTTCGCCATGCGATGTGAACGCTTTCGTGACAACTGTGGAATAGCTCTGCCCGCCGCTGCCAAGACCGATTTCCATATTTTCGAATCGGACAGGGTCTGTGCTTTCCAACAGCATTTCCCAAGGTTGTTTATGGAAAGCGGCTTGTTCTGGATTCATATAGGAAAAGGGTTGGCCTTTAGCGGTTTCTGTATTTAGTTGAAAGATGCGTTCGGCGTGCCCGTTGAACCAAGTGATGAGTCCTTCTTGATCGAAAATGATGATAGGGAAGGGAATATGGTTATATGCTAGGGTTTGTGCCAAAAAATCCTGCTTTTCACTCATTAACTGACGCTCCTTAACCGTTTTGTACTTTCATTATAAAGAAGAAAAGGTCTTTCGTCACCACTTTACAAAAATATAATACGGGAATTTTAGCACAGAAATCATACTAGCCTTTTTGACCCTCTCGTGAGAGAATAGGCATGATTCGATTGAAAATTGAGGAAAACAACCAATTTGTCCCGATTACAAAGGGTTCTAACGATAAAAACAGCTGAATTAGCCAATTCGTCATGGATTGGCTTTGTTAAATGAAAGGAGTGCTGGCGAATGGAACGGCTAAAGGGAGTATCCATGATACTGATAGGGGCGATGCTTTGGGGAGCGACCGGGCCGCTCATGGAATGGACGCTCGATGTCTACCCAATCACTGTGCCCTTTCTATTGACTATCCGGCTTATTGTCGCTGGCATCTTGCTGCTGTTGTTCTTGAAAATGAAGCAGGTGCAGGTGACCTCGATTTTTCGGCAAAAGATATGGACGCGTCCTTTATTGATCTTTTCAGTAGCCGGCATGCTCGGTGTCCAATACAGTTTCGTCGCAGCGATCGATACGAGCAATGCCGTCTTTGCCACATTGATGCAGTTTCTGGCACCTGTCTATGTCATTGTCTTCATTTCCATGCGCCTTCGCAAATGGCCGCCGGTCTATCAAGTGCTGGGCATGGTCGGTACGCTCGCTGGCTTGTTTTTATTGTTGACGGACGGGCGTTTGGATTCCCTGGTCATCAGCGGGGAAGCGCTGTTTTGGGGCGTTCTGGTCGGTTTGGCGTTTACATTCTACACGCTTTATCCAGCCCGGCTGATGCAGGAATGGGGCGTCTTGCTCGTTGTCGGCTGGTCGATGCTGTTCGGCGGCATCTTTCTCGGGCTCATCAATCCGATTTTCCTGTCGGATGAATGGGGACTATTGGCAGACCCGACGCTCATTCTGGCGATCATCGCGATTATTGTGGTCGGCACGATGGCGTTTGTGCTGTTCCTCAGCAGCATGCGTTTCATCTCGCCTGTGGAGACGAGCATTTTGTCTGCGATGGAGCCATTGACGGCGATGGTCATTTCGCTTGTGTGGTTCGGCCATTTTCTATCCCCATTGCAAATCGGTGGAGCTTTTCTCATGTTGGTATTCGTCACTTGGCTATCTTTTGCGGGCAGTGAAAAAACTGCCGATGACCGCTCTTGAGTAAAGGCATGCAGCAAAATGCTGCGTGCCTTTTTCATTTTCGGAAGCAAAAAAGATTCATTATAATGCATGACAAAAAAAGGGATATCTCTACCTGATATCTGAAAATTATGGCATACTAGTTTTAAATAAAGTTCGAGTTTCGAAATGTTCAGGAGGCACCCTTATGAAAACCGTTTTTTCTTATACTAAACCATATTCATTTCTGATCGGCGTCGCTTTGTTCCTGATGCTCCTGGAGTTGGTCGTCGAGCTTTTGCAGCCATTGGTCATTGCGAGCATCATCGATGACGGCATCGTGGCAGGTGACCAGGATACGATCATTCGCTTGGGGCTTGTGCTCATGGGCTTGTCATTAATCGCTTTTTTATCGGGTGTCGCCAATTCGTATTTCGCTTCCCATGTGTCCCATAGCTTCTCTTTTGATGTCCGGCGCAAAGTTTATGAGCGTGTCCAGTCTTTCTCGCTGGCAATGTTCAATAAATTTCCAGCATCCGGCCTCATCACACGGCTGACGAGTGATATCCAGCTGATCCAGCAAGTGCTGTATATGAGCTTGCGCATCATGCTGCGCGCGCCGTTGCTTGTCATCGGCAGCATGGTCATGGCGTTTGTCGTCAATGCACAATTGGCGATTTACTTGATCATCGTCTTTCCAATTTTATTGGCATTTTTGTATGTCATGGTACGAAAAGGCGTCGTCTATTTCAGCTTTGTGCAGCAGCGGCTTGATAAAGTCAATCGCATGGTACAGGAAAACCTGCAGGCGGTCCGGCTGATCAAAGCGTACTTGCGCGGTAAGTATGAAGCGAACCGCTTTTCGGAAGTGGCGGGTGCGCTCAAGACCGATACGGTCAAAGCATTCCGCATCATGGAAATCATCTTGCCGATCCTGCTGTTCGGCATGAACGTGTCTCTACTCGCGGTTGTTTGGTTTGGTGCTTTTGAGATCCAGAGCGGAGACGCGCAAATCGGTGAATTGGTCGCCATCGTCAATTACGCGATGCGTATGACCGGCGCATTTTCGATGTTCTCATTCATCATTATGGCGTTTGCGCGTGCCATGGCATCTACTGGCCGCATCGAAGAAATCCTTTTGGCGGATGATGGCGGCGAAGAATCGAATGGTGCAACTGTGCCGGTTAGAGAAGGAACCGTCCGTTTTGACCATGTTTCCTTTACGTATCCAGGCACTTCGCGAAGAGTGCTTGAAAACATCAGCTTTGAACTGGCGCCACGCGAGAAACTGGCCATCATGGGTGCCACGGGATCCGGAAAAACCTCTTTATTGCAGCTGATTCCGAGATTCTACGAAGCGACCGAAGGAAGCGTATCGGTGCACGGCCGTGACGTCCGCGAGTGGGACCTTCAGGAACTGCGCAAGACGATCGGGCTTGTGCCTCAGCAATCGATGCTCTTTACCGGCAGCATTTCCAATAACCTGTCTTGGGGCAAAGAGCACGCGGAGATTCCGGAACTTACAGAGGCCGCAGAAAAAGCCCAAATTGACGAGACGGTCCAGCGCTTCCCGAAAGGATATGAAACGCGTGTCGGCCAAAAAGGCGTCAATTTATCCGGCGGCCAAAAGCAGCGCTTGTCGATCGCACGGGCATTGGTCCGCAAACCATCGATCTTAATTCTCGATGACAGTACCAGCGCGCTTGATGTGAAGACCGAATCTGCGCTGTGGGCCGAGCTCGACAAAGAACAAGCGACGACACTGTTGGTGACGCAGAAAGTGCGGACGGCTATGCGCGCTGACCGCATCCTGCTGTTGGAGGATGGCGTCGCTTCGGCTTACGGCACTCACGAGGAATTGCTGGATAGTTCTTCTTTGTATCGTGAAATTGCGCTGTCCCAGCAAGCGGAGGAGGTGGATGAATATGTTTAATGCGATCCGCCGGCCTTTTGGCTATGAGCCGGTATTGACGAAAGAAGATTTAAAGAAATCACCAGATAAAAAGAATGAACGCGCGAAAAACTGGAAGTCCACCTTGCTGCGGATCTGGAAGCTGGTCGACGAACAGCGCACGCTATTGATCATCGTTCTGACGCTTGTGTTCATCAGTTCCGCGATGGCGTTGCTCGGGCCGCTTTTGATCGGTTATATCATTGATACCTATATTGTGCCGGGTGCATTTGAAGGCATGGGCTTGATCATCGGCTGGCTTATCATGGTCTATGTGCTCCATTCGGTTTCTCTCTATTTGCAGAACTACTGGATGGTCGGCATCGCCCAGCAAGTCATCTATCAGATGCGTGCGGGGCTGTTTGGCCATTTGCAGCGTTTGCCGGTGTCGTTTTTCGATAAGCGCCAGCACGGCGAATTGATGAGCCGTATGACCAATGATATCGAAAACGTTTCGTCGACGCTCAACACCTCGTTCATTCAAGTGTTCTCGAGCATTTTGACGCTGGTCGGGACGGCAGTGGTGATGGTGTTTCTCAGCCCGATCCTCACGGTATTGACGTTCATTATTATCCCAATCATGTATTGGGCCGTTCGCTGGATCACCAAACGTACGGGCCCTTTGTATAAAGAACAGCAAAAAGCGGTCGGGGATCTGAACGGCATGATTGAAGAAACCATTTCGGGACAGAAAATCGTCAAAGCCTTTTCCCAGGAAGACCGCGTCATGGATGAGTTCCTCGTCAAAAGCGAACGGCTCCGCCGCACCGGCTTCTGGGCTTGGACGTATGCCGGATTCATTCCGAAAGTGATGAACTTCCTGAACAACGGAAGTTTCGCGCTCGTTGCAGGTGTCGGTGGATTGCTCGCCTTGAACGGCTCGGTCACAATCGGTGTCATCGTTATCTTCACCGAGTATTCACGCCAGTTCACGCGTCCGTTGAACGATTTGGCAAACCAATTCAACACGGTGCTCTCGGCCATTGCGGGGGCTGAACGCGTGTTTGCCATCATGGACGAAGCAGAAGAAGCGGACGATACGAAAAAGAATGCCGATAAGCGGCTTGAAGGAAAAGTAGAATTCGATAATGTGTCTTTCAAATACGAAGGCGCGGAAGAAGAATGGACGATCCGTAATCTGAGCTTTACGGTGGAAACCGGGCAGACGGCGGCATTCGTCGGTGCGACAGGCGCAGGCAAAACGACCGTCATGCAGCTTTTGGCGAGATTTTACGATGTCGATGAAGGGGAGATCCGCATCGATGGAACGCCAATCGGGGCGATGCCGCGCGAAACTTTGCGCAAGCAGATTGCCTTCGTCTTGCAAGACCCGTTCCTGTTCGAAGCTTCAGTCAGCGACAATATCCGCTACGGCAAGCTTGATGCGAGTGACGAAGAAGTGGTGGAAGCGGCGAAAAAAGCCAATGCCCATGACTTCATCTCCAAACTGCCGGAAGGCTATGACACGGTGCTGTCTGGCGACGGTTCAATGATCAGCCAAGGGCAGAAGCAACTCTTGTCGATCGCCCGGGCGCTTATCGCCGATCCGGTCATTTTGTTGCTTGATGAAGCGACAAGTTCGATCGATACCGTGACAGAGCTGAAAATCCAGGAAGCGCTCGAACGCCTTATGGAAGGGCGCACGAGTTTTGTCATCGCCCATCGCTTGAATACGGTGAGAAAGGCGGATTTCGTCTATGTCATGGAGCTCGGCAAATTGGTCGAATCAGGCAGCCAGGACGAATTGCTGGAAAAAGGCGGCTTGTATGCCACCATGCTGGCAGATGCTAAATTATAGCGAAATCTAAGCAGAAGGCGGGGGAGATCCCGGCTTCTGCTTTTTTTAATGGAAATGAAAAGCCCTGGGAAGAAACCTTAATTTCGGGAATCAGGTGGCGGCAAGCGCTTTAGGCAGTTATGATAAGAAGAAAAAGGAAGGCGGGATGGAAATGGAATTGTCCCTGTCGATTGCGTCGTTTCCGCTGGATGCGGAGACTGCCGGGGAAATGGAGCGGCTGATTGACGGCGAGCCGGAACAGTGCCGGACCTTGCTTCAGAATGAATTATGGCAAAAACCGTTCGCAAAAGGATTTGCGGTGCTCGCTTACACCGATAGCGGAGAGCTGGTGGCCTGTGCGGCGGCAGCAGATTTGGTCGGCGTGAACCATTACGAATGGTCGGCATTTGTCTCGCCGGATTACCGCCGCCTTGGGCTGGCAACAGCTTTGGCTGACGGCGTGCAGCATTCCCTCGTACAGCGCGGGGCGGAAAGTGAACTCGCGGCATTCACGGAACATAGCGCATCAGATAGCTGGCTAGAAGGTCTCGGCTATCATTGTACTTTCCAGGAATTGCAGTTTGAAGCGCAGCCGCTTTCTACGTACCAACTTGCTGAAACGGTCGAAATTATTCCGTATGAAGAGCAATATTCACGCGAATTGGTGGATCTTCTGCGCGCGGCATTTGATGAATCTGTTCTTCCGGTGCTTGAGCACAACCTGGAAGATACGGAGCGCCATGTCTATTTGATGCGGCAGGAAGGCCAACTTGTGGCGACGGCTACATTGAGCAGTGAAGACCAGGCGTTGTGGGTGACAGCGCTCGCAGTGTCACCGGATACCCAGCGATCAGGCTATGGCCAAGCATTTCTGAAGTGGGCGCGGCATTTGGCGCATCAGAAAAAATTGGCGCGTGTGCTGGTCGAAGTGGAAACGGAAAATGTGGCGTGGCCTGTTTATGAAAAGGCGGGCTTTACAAGGTTGTCGACCATTTCCTATTGGCAGCGCCCGCTGCAATAAAAAAACTGCCCGGCGGTAAACCCGCCGGACAGTTATATTTTAGTATTATTGATTTGTTTGTTCGTAGTTCTTATCGGAGCCGTCTGCATAGTCTACTTCAATTTCGATTTTCTTGAAGCCAGGATCGATGCCGAAAGCCTCGACGACTTGGCTGATGACTTCCTCATCCGACGTGTCAGGGGTTAAATTCAACTGGGACAAACCTTGTTCCATTTCATTGAAAGCGTCATCGCCGGTCAGGTCAACACCGTCGATTTTATTTTCATATTCGGCCTCTACCTGACCGCGCTCTTCTTCGTAGCTAAGGTCTAGGGCATCATCCTGGTCAGGCATATCGACATCAACGGACAAGTCAGTAAATCCGTAAGTTTCACCGTCCTTGGTCCCTTCAGTTCCGCCGCTTGGAGAAGCATCTTCAGTCGACTCAGCTTCCGGCGTTGCCGTTTCTTCTGGTGACTCCTCTGTGACAGGCTGCGTGACTTCCTCGTCATCGCCGCAAGCTGCTAGGGCAAGTGTAGCAGACATGATAAGAACTGGAAAGATCATTTTTTTATGGTTAGTCATAATATACAAACTCCCTTTCAAATTTATGTTTACCGTTCTATTCCCGAAATTATGGGAAGTAAGCAATGAAAAATGTAAAAAAGTATCGTACGATAGGAATCACTAGCAGAGTCGAGCACAAGCTGAGCTTGAATGGAGCCATTCAAATGGATAAATACAAAAACGGGCAGAACATCGCCGCTGCAAACGAACAAAATATCCGCACGGATTTCAAGGAAAGCATGACTTACGGCGATTATTTGCATCTCGACAAGCTGTTGTCTGCACAGGACGGTGTCAGCGGACACCACGATGAATCGCTTTTCATCATCATCCACCAAGTATCCGAACTATGGATGAAGCTGATCTTGCATGAGTTGTCGGCGGCCATCCGCCATATCGAAGCGGATGATCTGCAGCCGGCGTTCAAGCAATTGGCACGCGTATCGCGCATCCAGTCGCAGATTATCCAAGGCTGGGATGTGCTGTCGACCTTAACGCCTGCCGAATACTTGGAGTTCCGGGATGACCTTGGCAATGCAAGCGGCTTCCAGTCCTATCAGTACCGCATGATCGAATTCGCGCTCGGCTATAAAACCAAGCATGTCTTGAGCATCTATGAAAAAGATCCGGTCTTGCACGAGCAATTAACAGAAGCGTTCCACGCACCGGGCTTGTATGATGCCGCCATCCAAAAACTGGCGCGCAGCGGATTCAAAATCGACGAAAGCGTACTATCGCGAGATGTCAGTACTGTATACGAACCGAATGACAGCGTCCGGGAAGCATGGAAGGAAATTTACCGCAACGTCGATGAGCACTGGGAACTGTATCAATTGGCGGAGAAATTAGTCGATATTGAAGATTGGCTGCAACAATGGCGTTTCCGCCATATGAAAACGGTTGAGCGGATCATCGGTTTCAAACAAGGGACAGGCGGATCATCAGGCGTCAATTATTTGAAGAAAGTATTGGATCAATATTTCTTCCCGGAACTTTGGCAAATCCGGACAGACGTCTAAAAGCAGGAGGTTGGCTTATGGAAATTTTTGCGCATCGCGGAAGTTCGGGCACGCATCCGGAAAACACGCTGCCTGCTTTTATGGAAGCTGCAGCCTTGCCGGTCCACGGGGTGGAACTGGACGTGCATTTATCAACAGACGATGAACTTGTTGTCATTCATGATGAAAAAGTGAACCGCACCACTAAGGGCAAAGGCTATGTAAAAGACATGACGCTTGCCGAACTGAAAACACTGGACGCCGGAAGCTGGAAAGCAGGCGAATGGGCGGGAACCGAAATTCCGACATTGGCAGAAGTCTTTGGGGTATTTAAAAACACCCATCACGTGCTGAATGTGGAACTGAAAACGGACGTTTTCCCGTATGTGGGAGCGGTGGAAAAAGTGGCTAAGCTTGCAGCTGAACAGGGCATGGAACATCGGCTTGTCATTTCTTCATTCAACCACCTGGACGTAAAGCTGGCGATGGATCGCCATCACGTGCCAGGGGCGATTTTGGCTTCCAATATTTTAGTGGATATGGCCGCTTATGCACAGACAGTCGGGACGAAACGGCTTCATTTGTCGCTGCCGTATGCGCTTCGCCACGGTGCCGAATTGGTCGAAAAAGATTTTGAGGTCTATGTCTATACAGTCAACCGGCTGGACTACGCTGAGCAATTGCAGCAGATTGGCGTCTCGGGCATCTTTACGGATTATCCGGAAAAAATGCTGGGGGAATTGAAATGAAACTAGTTGCATTGAGTATATGGGTGGTTGCAGCATTCACTTTAGGAGTCACCGGTGCTGCAGCTTGGCCGCTCGTTGCAGGAATAATCCTGTTCCCGGCATTTTTTATCGGGAAGCCTTGGTATAGCAGCTTTAAGAAAAAAACAGCCGAACACAAATAGAAAACCGCCTGATGGATGTCGGATTGACATCCATCAGGCGGTTTTTAATAGGAAGTTAATTACCACTTTGCGTAATGTTCTTCTGCAGAGCCGAGCAATTGGTGGATTTTCAGCTTCTTGCCATCCGCATAGCGGACGTAGCCGTTGTAATAGCCGAACAATTGGTGAACTTCCGATTTCACAAGACGCGCATCCGATTTGGACACGCGTTCGTAAAAAGGAGTGAACGTCAATTTAACGTCATCGGTCAATTTCGTGTGGATCAGCCATGGCTTTTTGAAATCTTCTTCATCATAACGGAAAATGACGTCTTCGCTGATTTTGGTCATGCGGCCATTGACGAAAAAGGCGTTTTCCGTCATGCCTGTGCCGTCAGTCCATTTGCCGCCGAAATTCAATCCGATCACTTTGCCGAGAGAGCGCTGGGAAGCCATCCCCCAGTTCCATGTCGATTCGCGCGGCCAGACGCCCCGGCCATAGTCCAATACCGAAAAACTGTCCAATTCATCGAATTCATAGCGCTTAGCCCCGATCTGGACCGTTCCAGTTGTCGGCAGAGCGTGATGTTTCGCAGTGAACTGGAAGGTTTGGCGATTCCATGGAATGACGACATTCAATGATTCCATATCTTCCGGATGGGCAATCGTCAGCGAAGCATGCAATTTTTCGCCGTCAAAATCAGGCACGGTCACTGCCAATCGGGTTTTGCCATCTTCAAAGATGGAATGGACGGATATCTCCGAATTATGGAAAAGTGAACTGTCCAACACACTGTCGGATAAGCGTAAATTCCTCGAATAGGGGACCATAACCGTTTTTTCGAAAAAGCGCTGTGTTTCATAATTTAAGAAATAAACGAAGCAGACAGCGGCATAATCCAGATGGCAGATGGTGGCCGAGAAAACGATCTCATCGCCGAATACACACCAATAATTCCATTTCTTCTTACGAAGGAAATTGCCTTTCAGATTGCTTTCGACTAAGGGCTTCTTTGCATAGCCGATAGCGCTTGGATTCAATTGGCCTTTGGCGTCACATAATTTAACGTGTTCTGTAAGTTCCCGTTCAACATGTTGCATTGAATCCACCTCACTGTCTTTATATGCCCTTATTGTATCAGAATTCCCCAGATTTTCCCGGGAAAATGCTGTAAGACGGGCCTAAAGACTAGCGATTTCTTATACGGAAGCTGGAGGCCTTCTCCACATGAACGCAAGTGTGCCTTCTCCAGCGTGGACGGCCAGTGATGAACTGAGATTTCCGATCAGCACTTCGGCTTCAGGCGCAAACTTTAAAAGTTCCGCCTTCAACTCTTCCGCCTGCTCGGGGATGTGCCCGTGCATAATCTGGAAGTAATCGATCCCGTATAGTTCGTGGTCTGCTTTTGCACGATCGAGCAAATAAGCGAGCGCTTTCTTATGGGAACGAACTTTGTCGATTGGCTCAAGTTCGCCTTTCTCGGTAAGCTGGACGATCGGCTTGATCTTTAGGACGCTGCCGATGTAATACTGTGCGCCGCTCATCCGGCCGCCTTTATACAATTGGCTCAAATTGCCGATCAGGATGAAATTGCGAAAATCTGTCGTTTCTTGTTCAAGGCGCTGGGTGATCTCTTCCGCGGAAAGGCCTTGATCCTGAAGCGCCAACCCGCGCTCGAGAAGCCCGGATAGCCCGTATGACAAGGCGAGTGAATCGACGGTGTACACTTTGAAATCCGTCATTTCAGCACCGGTCATGGAAGAAGCGATCGTGCCGCTCAACTTAGCCGAAGCATGGACAGCGATGGCACATTCGTATTCCTCTTTCAGCTTTTCATAAAGTTCCGCAAACTTTCCTGCAGAAGGCTGGGAGGTTTTCGGGAAGTCTTTCGAGCTTTTCATGCGTGCATAGAGCTCGTCGTTCGAGAGGTCGATGCCATCGTCAATAAATTCTTCCGAGCCGAAATGAATATTCAGCGGAACAATATAGACATCGGGGTGCGATTTGAATTGTTCTGTGACATATCCGGTCGTATCCATGATCCATGCAATTGGTTTTTTCATCGTAAAACCCCTATCTATTGAGTATTTTGAATAATAAAACTATAACACGGATAATAATATGGTCCTAGCTTTCTTGAATAAAAATCTCCAAAAGCAGGGAGGCTAGGCTTCATTTAGAAGGAAAGCGCTTTTCGATCGAAACTTTAATATCGGCCTTGTGGCGAATTACAATAATAATAATGGCCAGAAACAACGGCCAGACAACTGACTGCACCTGAAACGCGAAAGCGACTGCAAAAAAGGCGCTGAAGCCTGCGAGCATCGATAAAGTAGCGCTTTTCAACCATGGATAGAAAGCGAATGACAAGACAATCATCGCCAAAAATAAATCGGGCGTCAGCCAAAATGCGACGCCGGCAAATGTCGAGATGCCTTTTCCGCCGAGGCCTTTTCGCCATAGCGGATAAATATGCCCGATGACTGAAAGCAACCCGGCGACGGCAACGGACCACAAAGGAAAATCAAGCCACAGGCCAGCCCATACAACGGCTGAACCTTTCAGGAAATCGCCGAGAAACACCAATAAGGAGGATCTGCGCCCAAGTACGGCCAAGGCGTTGCGGGCGTCGGGATTTCCACTGCCTGAAGCAGTCAGGTCTACACCTTTCCATTTCCCTATCCACAGGGCAGTCAAAACAGTGCCAAGTAAATAACTGCCTATCCAATACAAAATAACCATCGTATCCCTCCAGCAAATAACTGCAATTTCATAAAAATAATAGCCTCCCCAAATCAGGGGAGGCTATTAAGATTATTGGCCTAGTGTTGACGCTTCAAACAAATAATCGCTGATCACGCGGAGCCCTTTATCAAAGTTCTCCAAATGGAAATGTTCGTTCGGCGCGTGGAAATTTTCTGACGCAAGTCCGAAGCCCATCAAGACGACAGGGAATCCGAGAATTTCATCGAACGCAGCGACGATCGGGATCGACCCGCCCATGCGCGTGAAGGCGGTCGGCACTTGGTAGATCTTTTCATAAGAGCGGCCCGCTGCCTGGATGGCCGGATGGTCATATGGCGTCAGGAACGGCTTGCCTTTATCGAATTCGGTGATGCCGACCGTGACACCTGCTGGTTTATGCGCTTCAACATGCGCTTTCAGCTTGGCGATGATGTCATCCGGGTCCTGGTCTGGAACAAGCCGGCAAGTGATTTTTGAGCTGGCTTCTGCCGGCAGGACGGTCTTGATGCCTTCGCCGGAAAATCCTCCGGTGATGCCGTTGACTTCGAGTGTTGGGCGGATCCATGTCCGCTCGACGAATGAGTAGCCTTTCTCACCGAAATCTTCTGAGATGCCGATTGCCTGCTTTTCGTTCTCCAAATCGAAATCAAGTGCGGCGAATTCCGCGCGTTCCTCGTCCGAGACGGGGCGCACATCGTCGTAGAAGCCTTCGACTTGAATGACGCCTTCTTTGTCGCGGAACGATTCGAGAATTTCCACAATGGCGTGCAATGGGTTTTGGACAGCGCCACCGTAAAGGCCGGAATGCAAATCGCCTTTAGGGCCTTTGACGTCGATCTGTATACCCGCAAGCCCGCGCAGCCCGTAACAGACAGCTGGGCGCCCTGGACCTTGCATGCCGGTGTCGGAAATGACGATGATGTCAGCAGCGAGTTTTTCTTTATTGTCTTCGACGTATTTCGGCAAGCTCGGGCTGCCGATCTCTTCTTCGCCTTCGAGGATGAACTTGATATTGACGGGAAGTTCGCCGTTTAAATGAAGAAGTGCTTCAACTGCTTTCATGTGCATGAATACTTGGCCCTTATCGTCGCTCGCACCGCGGGCATACAATTTATTGTCGCGCACATGCGGATCGAACGGCGGCGTTTCCCACAAGTGAAGCGGGTCGACCGGCTGGACATCGTAATGGCCGTACACAAGAATCGTCGGTTTGCCCTCGGCATGGAGCCAGTCTGCGTAGACCACGGGATGGCCGTCGGTTTCATCGATGCTGGCATTTTCAAGCCCGGCTTTAGTCAACGATTTGATAAGCCATTCCGCGCCTTTTTGCATATCGGCTTTATGTTCGGAAAGGGAGCTGACCGATGGAATGCGCAAAAAACTTTTCAATTCTTCGAGATGGGCCTGGCGGTGATCTTTGAAGTACTTATCGATTTGAGTGGCGTTCATAAAATCCCTGCTTTCCAGTATTTTTAGTATGTGGAAATTATAGCATAGCTAAGTTGTCCTTTTCGACAAGAGGAAAATTGCTGTGGTATTATGGATAATACGGAAACAGATCGAAAAAATTTGATATGCATGTTACTGGAGGAAGTAAATTTGTTTATAGCATTGGCTTTATTTCTGATCATGTCGTTTTTCCTGTCGGGAAGCGAAACGGCACTCACGGCAGTTAATAGGATGAAGGTCCATCTTCGCGCGGAGCAGGGGGACGTCAAAGCCCAAAAGCTCGAAAAATTGATCGCGAAGCCGGACCGGATGATTACGACTATTTTGATCGGTAATAATATTTCCAATATCATGCTGCCTACACTCGTCACGACGATCGCCATTACGGAAGGATGGGAAGTCGGGTTGGCGACAGCCATCTTGACGGTTGTCCTGATCATCTTCGGTGAAGTGCTGCCGAAGACCATTGCTGCGACGTTTGCGGATAAAATCGCATATATCGTAGCGCCGGTCATCGGATTTCTGGTAGTGATCTTTAAACCATTGACGTGGCTGCTCGCCCAGTTCACGAATATCTTTATCCGCATCATCTCCAAAGGCAGCGTCAAAGAAGCGACGATGACCAAAGAAGAGCTGCGGACGATGGTCGATATCGCGTCGACTGAAGGAACGTTTGAAGCGGACGAATCGGAGCGCATTAAAGGCGTGCTCGATTTTCCGCATAAGGACGTGTCGGATGTCATGTCGACACACCGCACGGACACGGTCGGCATTTCGATTGACCTGACTTATGAAGAAGTCCGTGATTTAATCTTGGATTCCTCGTACACGCGTTATCCCGTATACGAAGAAAGCATGGACAATGTTGTCGGTTTGTTCTATTCCAAAAAGCTCATCGAATGGTCGATGAACCCGAACTTGACCTTAACGGAACTGATGGATGACAACCCATTATTCGTCGTGCAATCGGTGAGCGTCGAGAAAGTATTCAAATTGATGATGGCGAAGAAAAAGCATATGGCCGTCATCTTGGACGAATACGGCGGAACGCTCGGGATCGTGACACACGAGGACATTATCGAGGAAATGATCGGGCAGGATATTGAAGACGAGACGGACGCCGAAGACGATGAACTGGTCTTTGAAATCAACGACAGCCAATTGTCATGCCATGGCCGCCTGGAAATTGAAGATGTCAATGAAATGTTCGGAGTCGAAGTGCCGGAAGACCATGACACGATTGCTGGCTTTGTCATGCAGCAGCTTGGCCATGTGCCGGAAGTCGGCGAAGAATTCACTTACGAAAACTTGCACGTAGTCGTCAATGAAATGGACAGAAACCGCATCGAGCGGCTGACGATCACAAAACTCGCTGAACCTGAAGAACGGGAAACGATCAGCGAAAACGCAGCCAAAAGACAATAAGCAAAAGTCGTCCCGAATGTGGGGCGGCTTTTTTATTTCTTACAACATTGTAAGGAGACTGAAAGAGGGAACGATAGAGCGTAAGCCGAAACTCAGGCACAATAAGGGCATAAGATCACCGGACGGAGGTAACACCGATGGAAGAGCTATATGCCGAATATAACCGCTATATCTATCATTTATGCCTGAAACTTACCCGCAACAAAGCCGAAGCAGAAGACTTGATGCAGGAAGTATGGCTGAAAGTAGTACGCTATGAATCATCAATCGCCGAAGTCGACCACGCCAAAGCTTGGTTGACGACCATTTGCATGAATACATTCCGTGACCGCTACCGCAAAAACGTGCGCCGTAGCAAACACATCGCCAACCAGCCGGAAGGACTCGACGTCTCTCTTCTGGATTTGATCCCAACTGATGAGACTGGGACAGCTGAATTATTGGAAAAACAAGATGTCTCTGTCATGATCCGCCACAAGATTTCGGAACTGGATACGATTTACCGGACGACGATCGTTTACTTTTACGTCCATCAATATTCACTCGTTGAAATCGCAGAGACGATGAAAGTATCGATCGGTACGGTGAAATCCCGCCTGCACCGAGGCAAACAGCGCTTGAAAGACATGCTTATGGAAGATGTAAGAACCCGCGAATATGTAGTAATTGCTTAATATTGCCGAAATCCCAGCTGAAGAGTGGCTGGGGTTTTTATATGGAAAATAATAACTGATATTTTTCTGTGGCCCTTCCGCTTATAATGAAGCAAAGGGGCGGGAACTTAATGAAAAAAATCAAGAATTACAGCAAGCGTCGACGCATTATCATGGGTGTCGTGGGAGTGCTTGCTGCGCTGTACATAATTGTCATCATTTGGCATACGTTTAAACCCTTGCCGGAAGGCGTGTCATTCGCAGGCGAGCTGCACAGTGCCGAGCAAGTGGAGATGATTTATGACCTCAGTTTTGCGCAGGATAAAAACGGCATGGGCTTGCAACATGAAATGAGGATTTTTGATGAAATTAACGGTTTGATCAATCGGGCGGACGAATTTTTAGTCCTCGATTTTTTCTTATTCGATAATTTCAATGACCAGGACGAAGAGTTTCCTGCCATTGCGGAACGTTTGGCCGATCACTTGATAGCAAAAAAGCAGGAAAATCCGGATTTTCAAATTTATTTTATTTCGGACCCGTTGAACACGGGTTATGGGTCGTACGACAGCCTCCTTCTTTCTGCACTTGAAGCGGAAGGGATAGAAGTCATCCTAACAGACCTTGACAAATTGCGCGATTCGATGCCTTTATATTCAGGGCTGTACCGGGTGATTTTCCAGTGGTTCGATAACGACGGAAAAGGCTGGATAAAAAATGGGATGTCGAGCGATGCTCCCGATATGACACTCTCGTCCTATATGAAGTTGATGAATGTTAAGGCGAATCATCGCAAAACCATCATTTCTGAAAAAGAGGCGATTGTCAGCTCCGCCAATCCGCATAACGTAAGTGGCTTCCACGGCAATATGGCTTTTCGGGTGAGCGGGCCTGTACTAGACGATATGCTCGAAGCTGAAGAAGCGGTATCCCACATGTCTGGAGGCCCCGATTTCCCGCGGGCACAGGCGCCTGAACAGCAGGGAGAGTACGGTGTTCAATACGTCACCGAACGCCAAGTGCAAAAAGCTTTGCTGGAGCATATCAATGATACCGAGCCGGGCGACAGCATCCGCATGGCCATGTTTTATTTGTCCGAAAGCGATATTATGGACAGCTTGGTCGAGGCTACCAACCGGGGAGTGGATGTCCGGCTCGTGCTGGACCCCAATGCGAACGCATTCGGAAACGAAAAGACCGGGTTGCCTAACCGCCCCGCGGTCCACGAAATGCGCGCCGCAACCGATGATGAAATGCAAGTGCGCTGGTACAACGCTGTGATCGGGCAATTCCATACAAAAGCGACAATGATCAAGAAACAGGAAGAAACGGTCATTGTCAGCGGAGCAGCCAATCTGACAGAAAGGGCCTTAAGGGATTATAACCTGGAAGCGGATATCCTGATCAAAGCGCCGACCGACAGCGAACTGGTCGGGGATCTCAACACTTATTTCGACCGGCTTTGGGACAATGAAGATGCTCTTTATACGCTGGATGTAGAAGAATATCAAGACGACTTCACCTTCTGGCAGCGCGGCATCTATAACTTCCAAAAACTCTTCAAGCTGACGACTTATTGAAAATAAATAAGTAAGTAATATGAGAAACAGAGTAAGTATGAATAGCTTGTGCTATTCGACTGCGTTCCATGGGCACGCTTTCCGGAGGGCTCGCATTGAGCCGCTTCGTCGCTGCGCTCCTGCAGGGTCTCAATTGTCTCGCTGATCCTCCCGGAGTCGGCCCCTTCCACTCCGTCTCTATTTTAGAGCGAAAAATCATTTCTTCGGTCCACTCAGAAGAAGTTGTGAAAAAGCACTACACTCTGTAACTTGCTTCATTCAGATAGAAGGAAATGATGTCACGATTCTCCACTCACATAATAAAAAACCTTCTATTCAATAATCTGCTTGCCAGTCGCTAGATTCAGGGAAGCGATTCCCCCGCTAGCCGGCAACTACCTAAAGAAGCAGATCTATTTAAACGCACCGGAATCAATGAAATCTTCAAGCCGGCCAGCGCCAAGGGTGAGCCGATGCAATAAGACAGGCGTTTTTCCTGGCTTATTGCAAGAGGCCAACCCAAAGCCGGGCGGCGATTAATAAGCTGAAGCAAAATAAAGGTTAGGAACGAGTCCACAATCAAACTCTAATATCTCAGTCGAAACTAGACCAGGGAAGCGATTTCCACACTAACCGGCAACTCGTACAGAAGCAGATCTGATTAAACGCACCCCCATCAATGAAGTCTTCAAGCCGGCCAGCGCCAAGGGTGAGCCGAAGCAGTAAGTGAAAGCTGCATCCAATCATCATATAAAACGGCTTGCTCAACTTTCGCTACGCTCAAGCATCACAGATGAATTGGCTCAACTTCCTTTCGCCAATTCATTACTGCCAGAGGCCAACCCAAAGCAGGGCGGCGACTAGTGAGCTGAAGCAAAATGGAGGTTGGGAACGATTCCACAAACAAACTCTAATATCTCAGTCGAAACTAGACCAGGGAAGCGATTTCCCCACTAGCCGGCAACTACCTAAAGAAGCAGATCTATTTAAACGCACCGGAATCAATGAAATCTTCATGCCGGCCAGCGTAAAAGGGTGAGCCGATGCTGTAAGACAGGTGTTATTCCTGGCTTGCGGCAAGAGGCCAACCCAAAGCCAGGCGGCGACTAGCGATTTGAAGCAAAAATAGAATTTAGGAACGATTCCACACACAAAATTCCGCATCAAAAAACCGCTGCACACGAAATTTCACGTGTGCAGCGGTTTTTAAATTTATTCTTCGTTCTGCTTGCCGGCTTCGATCCATTCCTCGACGTTCCAGACTTTCGTGGCAAGGCCGTCGTAGAAATCCGGTTCGTGGCTGACGAGGACGATTGTGCCTTTATAGGCTTGCATCGCGCGCTTCAGTTCGGCTTTCGCATCGATGTCCAAGTGGTTCGTCGGTTCATCAAAGATCAGCCAATTGCTTTCTTCAAGCATCAATTTGCACAAGCGCACTTTCGCTTGCTCGCCGCCGCTCAATTGGTTCATCGGGCGGCCGATGTGTTCGCTCTTCAATCCGGTGCGGGCAAGGGCGCCGCGCACTTGGCCCTGGTCCATTGAAGGATAGGCATCCCAGATCTCGTCAATCGGGCGATGCGTCGGTGCTTTGACTTCCTGTTCGAAATAACTAGGCGTCAAGTATTCCCCGCGGATGACGTCCCCATCAAGCGGCTTGATCTTGCCGAGCATCGTCTTGAGCAAAGTCGATTTCCCGACACCGTTCATGCCGACGAGCGCGATTTTTTCGCCACGTTCGATCATGAACGACAAAGGCGGCAACAAGGGCTTGTCGTAGCCGATGCGGAGCGCTTCCGCTTCGACAACGTAGCGGCTTGGGCTGCGTGTTTCCTTAAAGGCGAATTGCGGTTTGGCCGCCATTTCCGGTTTTTCGATGCGGTCCATGCGGTCCAATTGCTTCTGGCGTGATTTCGCGCGTCCGGTAGTCGAAGCGCGCGCTTTGTTTTTTGCGATGAAGGTCTCGGTTTTCTTGATCATGTCTTCTTGTTTTTCATAAGCTTCGAGATGCTGCTTTTTCGCCAATTCCGCAAGCTCGATGAACTTTTCGTAAGAGGCGGTGTAGCGGTTCAGGCGGGAGAATTCCAAGTGGAAAATAACCCCAGTTACTGAACTCATGAATTCCGTATCATGCGAGATGAGCAGGAAAGCATGCGGATAGTTTTTCAAGTAATTGACGAGCCACTGGATATGTTCTTCATCCAGATAGTTGGTCGGCTCATCCAGCAATAGCACTTTCGGTTTTTCCAGCAATAGTTTGGCTAATAAAAGCTTGGTCCGCTGTCCGCCTGAAAGCGATTCGACGCTGCGCTCAAGCCCGATAGCATCGAGTCCGAGCCCGCGTGCGATTTCTTCCACTTTGACGTCCAAAGTATAGAAATCGCCGGCATCGAGTGCGTCCTGCACTTCCGCCATCTGCTCAAGCAAAGTTTCGAGCTGTTCTGGATCGGCGTCGCCCATTTTCATGGCGATGTCGTTCAATTCTTTTTCTTTTTCATAAAGCGGCAAGAAGGCATCCTGCAAAGTTTGGCGGATGGTGCGTCCAGGCGCCAGCTGTGTGTGCTGGTCCAAATAGCCGTAATGTGTCTTCGGTTGCCATTCGACTTTGCCTTCGTCATGGATTTGCTTGCCCGTCAAAATATTCATCAGTGTCGATTTCCCGACGCCATTCGCCCCGACAAGCCCGACATGTTCCCCTTCGACTAAACGAAAAGAAATGTCATTGAATAAAGTACGGTCACCGAATGTGTGGCTCAGGTTTTCTACTGTCAATAAACTCATGTATATGTTCCTCCACTTTCCATAAAAAAAACCGCGGTTAAAGTTCCGCGAGTTTTTTGTTTAATTCCGCAAGACGCTGTTCCATTTTTTCAAGCCGTTCTTCGGCTTTATCGACCATTTTATGGTGGCCGGTCGTTTCCAGTTTTTCAATATCACCCTGTTGGCGTACGTAATCGCTCTTCAGTTCGGCGATGGCGTATTCGATTTCCTGCTTGTTCAACAAAATCACCCTAGTTTTTCTCTGTATTGTACCACAAATAGAGAAAATTTAAATCGATACGCTCGGCTTCTCGCTTTCATTGCGCACTATAACTCCTTTATAATAACAAAAAATGAAAAAGGAAGTGAGATGCCATCGACAGTTTATTGTTTGATCTCATGTTAATTATTTTCCTCGGCGTTCTGTCGCAATGGATCGCCTGGCGTCTCCGCCTTCCAGCGATTGTGTTGATGTCGATTGCGGGGTTATTGATCGGCCCGATTTTCGCCGTGATTTCCCCGGAAGAGAGTTTCGGGGAATTATTCCGGCCGCTTGTGTCGCTAGCTGTTGCCATCATCCTGTTTGAAGGCAGCTTGAACTTGAATTTCAAGGAGATCCGCGGATTCAATAAGCCGGTGTGGCGGATCGTTACATTCGGCGCTTTGCTTGCCTGGGCAGGCGGGACCTTGGCTGCGCATTATGTAGCCGGCCTTTCGTGGGCAGTTTCGTTCGTCATCGGCGGCTTGTTCATCGTGACCGGCCCGACTGTCATCATGCCGTTGCTTCGCCAAGCCAAGCTGAAATCCCGGCCGGCAGCCTTATTGAAATGGGAAGGCATCATCGTCGACCCATTCGGTGCATTACTGGCTTTGTTTGCGTTCCAATTCGTGTTATTTGCAGAAGGGGATGTAACGGCTGCAGCATTCGGCCTATTCTTCCTGGCATCGCTGTTTGCGACGGTAATCGGCGCAGGGGCAGGGCTTGGGATGGGCTGGATGTTCGAGCGCGGCCAAATCCCGGAATTCCTTAAATCGCCGATGGTGTTCGGCGTCGTGCTGTTGACATTTGTCATCTCGGATATCGTGATGCACGAAACCGGCTTGCTAGCGGTTACGGCGATGGGGATGGTCATGGCGAATATGAACATCACCTCGATCAATGACATGCGCCATTTCAAAGAGACAATGTCCATTCTCTTGATTTCCAGCGTGTTCTTGATGCTGACGGCTTCTCTCAGCATGGATGTGCTGTTCGAAATCTTCAATTGGTCCATCATTTCATTTGTGTTGGTCATGTTATTTATCGTCCGGCCGCTATCCATCTGGCTGGCGACCATCGGTACCGACTTGAGCTGGCAGGAAAAAGCCCTGGTCGGGTGGATCGCCCCACGGGGCATCGTCGCGTTGACTGTCTCGGGGTATTTTGCCAGTGTCTTATTGGATGCCGGATTTGAAGATGCGGAACTTTTGACCGCGCTGACCTTTGCGCTCGTATTCTCCACGGTAGTTGCGCATGGATTTTCCATCACCTGGGTCGGCCGCAAATTGGGTTTGGCTTCAGCGGAAGATCCAGGGATCATCATCATCGGGGCCACCAGGTTCACGACTGCGATGGCGAAAGCCCTGTATGATATGGAGAAGAATGTGCTGCTCGTCGATGATTCCTGGGGCCGCCTGCAAAAAGCGCGCCAAATCGGCATCAAGACTTATGTCGGAAACATCCTTTCCGAGCATACGGAATACGAAGTGGATTTGACGCCTTACGAGAAAATGCTCGTCGCTTCGGAGACGGATTCGTTTAACGCGCTTGTCGTCAATAACTTCGTGCCGGAAATGGGGCGCATCAATTTGTATCAGACGGCGCTTCACCAAGGGGACCCTGCCGATTTCCACGCTTCATTGAGCGGGCGAATCCTTTTCACCGAAGACTGGAACATTCACGTGCTTGATGAGAAGGAAGAGCAAGGCTACGCCATCCGTTCCACAAAATTGACGGAGCGTTTCACTTATGAGGAATTCAATAAGAGATGGTCAGCCAATACGATTCCGTTATTCATTGAAACGGCACAAGGAAACATTGAGTTCTTCACTTCCGATAAAGTGCTGGAGCCGAAGCAAGGCGATACCATCATCAGCTTCACTGGGCCGGAGCGAGATTCCGACCGCATTCAGGAACGTTTGGAAACAAAACGCATCAAAAAGGATTCTCAGACTAAAGAATGAAATCTTTCATTATAAGCCCTATCTGTACGCAAGAAGAATGCGTCTTTGCTATGATAAACAATAGCTGCAGCATGCACTGCACCAGATCAATCAATAGGAAAAGGCAGTGGATTTCCGCTGCCCGCTTACACGTAGTCAAGGAGGATTCAGGATCATGAAGATTTTATTAGTGGATGGAACGATACTGGGGCGCAAGACCGGCGCTGTATTGGAACAGGTCAAAGTCTATCTCGAGCGAGCGAATCCGGAGATGGAACTGAGCATTTTGAGCATGAGCGAATATGAGCATCAATTCGTAGATGGGCGCCCGAACGCGGAATACAACGACAGTATGCGTGAAATGGTGCGGCGTTTTGAAGAAGCGGACGGTTATATCATCGCTTCGCCGATTTTCCAAGGTTCGATTCCAGGCGTCTTGAAAAATGCATTCGATATGCTGCACCCCCGGACGATGCGCTACAAACCGGTATCGATCGTCGCTAACGGCGGTACGTATCAGCATCATTTGGTTATCGAGAATCAGCTGAAACCGATTCTTGATTATTTCCGCTGCCTCGTGACGCCGAACTACGTCTATACACATACGAGCCATTTCGATGATACGAATGCCATCATCAATGACGATGTCCATGACCGCCTGCGCGAACTTGCACGTGTGTTTGCGCAATATGCAGAAATGAGCACCCATCTTTCAAAAGATACAATCGATATCGACGACCATTAAAAAAACCTCCCTCGGGAGGTTTTTTTTCGGCCTGAATACCAAACTTAATTGAAAAAGGCATAAGGCCGATCAAATGCGCATCCTCCCCAAGAACGGGGAGAAGATGCTATACTAGACGCTGTAGAAAAGGGGTTTTAGCTTATGAAATCAGTAGTTCTTGCAGAAAAGCCATCCGTTGCACGTGATATTGCGCGAGTGCTCGGATGCTCCCAAAAGGGAAACGGCTTTCTAGAAGGCAAACAATATATCGTCACGTGGGCACTTGGCCATTTGGTGACGCATGCACAACCGGAACAATACAATAACGACTTGAAAGAATGGAAGATGGAAAGCCTGCCGATTCTTCCGGAGCCGTTCAAATTGGTCCCGATCAAACAGACCATGAAGCAATACAATGCAGTCAAAGCGCAATTGAACCGCAGCGATGTGAAAGAAGTCATCATCGCGACCGATGCAGGGCGTGAAGGGGAGCTGGTCGCCCGCTGGATTTTGGAACAAGCGAAAGTCAACAAGCCGGTGAAGCGGCTATGGATTTCATCTGTCACCGATAAAGCGATCAAAGACGGCTTCCAAAACCTGAAGGACGGCAAAGCTTATGAAAGCTTATTCCAGGCGGCGGTCGCCCGTGCGGAAGCCGACTGGGTGGTGGGCATCAATGCGACGCGTGCACTGACCGTGAAGCATAATGCCCAATTGTCGACAGGCCGCGTGCAGACGCCGACACTGGCGATGATTGCGCAGCGCGAACAAGACATCCGCAACTTCCAGCCGAAACCTTATTACGGCCTTCAGGCAATCAGCGACAATGCATCGTTCACCTGGACGGACGGGAAATCGACGCAGAGTTTCGATAAAGAGCGGATCGACCGTTTATTCGGCAAGCTCGATACAGCGAATAAAGGCACGGTGACGGACGTGAAAATCACGCCAAAAAAACAACCGGCGCCGCCACTATTCGATTTGACCGAATTGCAAAAAGAAGCGTATAAACGCTATAGCTGGTCCGCCAAAGAAACGCTCAATACTTTGCAGAACCTTTATGAACGCTATAAAATCGTCACGTATCCGCGTACGGACTCGAAGCATTTGACGAGCGATATGAAAGACACGTTAAAAGAGCATATCAAAGCGGTACAGGTCGGGGAATACCGTTCGCTTGCGAACACGGCATTGAAAAGTGCAGGCGTTCCGCAAAAAGGCGTCATCGACGATGCAAAAGTGTCGGATCACCACGCCATCATCCCGACTGAAGAAACACCGATGCTCCACGAGCTCAGCGACAAGGAATACAAATTGTACGATATGATCGTCCGCCGCTTCCTGGCCGTCTTCCTGCCACAGCATGAATACGACCGGACGACCGTTACGCTAGATGTCTCAGGTGAAAGCTTCCAGGCAAAAGGCAATACGATCCGCAACGATGGCTGGAAGCGTGTCTATAGCGACGCCGACGAGGAAGGCGAGTCGACTTTGCCGCCATTCGAACAAGGACAGGCCGTGGAATTGAAAGGCATCACCTTGACCGAAGGCAAAACCAAGCCGCCTGCATTCTTCAATGAAGGAACTTTGCTTGGGGCGATGGAAAACCCGGCCCAGTTCATGGCGGGGGAATCGAAAGCGCTGATCCAGACGCTCGGTGAAACCGGCGGCCTCGGAACTGTCGCCACGCGTGCCGACATTATCGACAAATTATTCAATAGCTTCCTGATCGAGAAAAAAGGCAAGGACTTGACGATTACGTCGAAAGGGCGCCAGCTATTGGAACTCGTCCCAGAAGACTTGAAATCACCGAAATTGACGGCGGATTGGGAAACGCAATTGACGAAAATCGCCAAAGGCCAGTTGAAGAAAGAGCAGTTCATGGAAGAAATGGTCGCCTTTTCGAAAAAGTCGGTAGCTGAGATCAAATCCAGCGACAAGAAATTCAAACACGATAACATCACCGGCAAAATGTGCCCGGACTGCGGCAAGCCGCTTCTTGAAGTGAATGGCAAACGCGGCAAGATGCACGTATGCCAAGACCGCGAATGCGGCTTCAAGAAAAACGTCTCGATGCAGACGAATGCCCGCTGCCCGAATTGCCATAAACGAATGGACATGGTCGGAGATGGCGACAATAAAATGTTCGTCTGCAAATGCGGACACCGTGAAAAATTATCAGCATTTGAAAAACGCAAAAAAGCAGGACAATCGAAAGCAAACAAGAAAGATGTTAACAAGTATTTGAAGAAACAAGACGAGCCGCCGCAAAACACGGCAATGGCGGATGCCTTGAAGAAACTGCTCGAGCAAAACGACTGACAGGAGGGGGCAAGGTGGCGAAAAAAGCAGCAAAAACCAACGCCGCACGCATATTGGACCGTGAAAAAATCGATTATGAGCCGCTTCAGTACAGCACCGATGACGGGAAAATCGATGGGGTATCGGTTGCGGCGAAAATCCGAGCACCTGTAGAGACTGTCTATAAGACACTCGTGGCAGCGGGGTCCTCCAAGGATCATTACGTATTTCTCGTGCCGGTCGCCGAAGAGCTGGATTTAAAACTGGCCGCAAAAGCCTGCGGCGAAAAGAAAATCGAGATGGTGCCGGTCAAAGAGATTTTGCCGCTCACGGGTTACGTGCGCGGAGGCTGTTCCCCGTTCGGCATGAAAAAGCCGTTCAGGACATTCGTCGCCGAACAAGCCTCCCAGTTGAATGAAATTATCGTTTCTGCCGGAAAAGTCGGGGCACAGTTGAAACTGGCACCGGAAGACTTGCTGAAAGCAACACGAGGTGAGTTTGCGGAATTGACGGTGAAGCCGTAAGTGTTTCCTGTTCGCTGCTCCGGCGTATAGGATTCAGAAGAAAGAAGGATAAAGAATGAAAGTATCTATGTATTACCGATGGCTGTTTTTCCTGTTCGGCATGATGTTGCTGGGCCTCGGAATCTCCATGACCATCAAAGGCTATCGTCTCGGCATCGGGCCGTGGGATGTTTTGCATGTCGGCTTGTACGAGAATTTCGGCCTGACAATCGGCACGTGGTCAATCATTGCGGGATTTACACTGATCAGCACTACGTCTCTCGTGCGCCGAAGATGGCCCCAGTTCGGGACGTGGCTAAATATGCTGCTGATCGGTTTGTTTATCGATTTATTCAATTTCCTTCTCCCGGATATCCATTCGCTAATCGGGCAAATCCTGATTTTTATAGCGGGGATTTTTGTGATGGGCTATGGTGTCGGCATGTACGTCTCACCCAAAATGGGAGCTGGCCCACGAGATGACTTGATGCTGATCTTGGTTCAGAAAACAGGGTTCAGCGTCAGCACCATCCGGACAGCGATTGAAGTGATTGTTGCGCTTCTGGGTTGGATGCTCGGAGGACCTGTGGGAATCGGTACCGTGGTGAGTGCACTATTGATCGGCAGGATTGTACAGAAATCACTCGTGCAATGTGAATCTTTATTGAAATGGCTCATTTTAAAGCATCAAAAAGACGTTCCACCGGTGTTGAAAATATAAAGTTGAAAGGCCTGGCGGATGCTAGGTCTTTTTTATATATGGTTCTGATGAACCCAGAAAAAACCTGGCAGTTGAACTAGACAATAGCATATGTTATAAATAAAACCAAGTAACATTATTGGTTTAGTTTAAAATAACATCCAAGAGAGCGAGAGTGCCGATATGGGAAGAGAATTTGTTGAGATATTTGATGAATGGGTGCACACATATGATGACTCGGTAAGTGGGCATGACCCGGAATATAAAGCAGTTTTCGAAAATTACCAGGAGATTCTATCGGCGGTCGCGAAGAAATCTAAGGAGCCAGTTGTGGAATTTGGCGTCGGCACAGGCAATTTGACTTCAGCACTTCTCCAAGAAGGGCATACCGTAACTGGCATCGAGCCGAATGGCGCCATGAGAAACGTAGCCGCACAAAAATTTCCTGAGCTCGATATAATGGATGGCGACTTTTTGGTATTTGATTTGCCTCAAAAGCCGAACAGCTTCGTCAGCAGTTATGCCTTCCATCATCTGACGGATGAAGAAAAAGCTCAGGCAATTCAGCAATATGCCGAGCTATTGCCTTTGGGCGGGAAAATCGTTTTCGCCGATACCGTATTCGAATCAGCTGAGGCCAAACTCGGGCGCATCGTTTACGAAGAAGGGGAAGGCCATGCGAATCTTGTCGAAGACTTGAAGCGCGAACATTATACAACTGTGCCTGTATTGGAAATGATTTTTCAGGAACATGGATTTGACGTTATATTTACACGCTTAAATGACTATGTATTTTTGATCGATGCGACTAAACGATGAGAGGGAGATTCCAATGAAAAAAATGAATGTAGAAAGCTTTAACCTAGACCATACAAAAGTAGCGGCACCTTATGTCCGCCTAGCTGGTGAAAAAACAGGATCAAACGGAGATACCATCAAAAAATACGATATCCGTTTCAAGCAGCCGAACAAAGAACATATGGATATGCCGGGGCTTCACTCACTTGAGCACATGATGGCGGAGCATAGCCGCAACCATTCGGACCAAATTATCGACATCGGGCCAATGGGCTGCCAAACGGGCTTTTACTTGTCAGTCATTAACCACGATGACTACGAAGACATTTTACGCATTCTCGAAGCGACTTTGACGGATGTCATTGCGGCAGACGAGGTACCAGCATGCAACGAAGTGCAATGCGGTTGGGCAGCAAGCCATAGCTTAGAAGGCGCACATGAACTAGCTAAAGAAATGCTGGCGAAAAAAGACGAGTGGCGCCAAGTATTCAAAGAAGAAACTGCATAAGGGGAATCAGCATGGAATACGCAACAGAGATTCAGCAATTGATCGGCCGTACGCCGGTCCTGGAGTTGACACATAGCACGATTCCGAACGGTTGCCGGATATTCGCCAAGTTGGAATTTTTCAACCCGGGTGGCAGCGTCAAAGACCGACTCGGTGTAGCGTTGATTGCTGACGCGGAGAAACACGGAGAGCTCAAAGCGGGCGGCACGATTGTAGAGCCGACTGCCGGCAACACGGGCATCGGACTCGCGATTGCGGCAATCGGCAAAGGTTATCGCCTGAAGCTGGTCGTTCCGCAAAAGTTCAGCATGGAAAAACAAACGCTCATGCGTGCATTAGGTGCTGAAGTGATCAATACGCCGACCGCCGATGGCATCAAAGGCGCCATCAAAAAAGCGACTGAAATAGCTGAGCAAGAAGGCGCGTTCATGCCGGCGCAATTCGCAAACGCCGCCAATCCGGACACCTATGTCCAGACGCTTGGCCCTGAACTTTGGGAGCAGATGGACGGCAAGATCGACATCTTTGTCGCTGGTGCAGGATCCGGCGGTACGTTTATGGGCACGTCGCGTTTTCTGAAAGCACAAAACCCGAAAATCAAAACGGTGATCGTGGAACCGGAAGGATCGATTTTAAATGGCGGCGAGTCCGGCCCGCACAAAACTGAGGGCATCGGCATGGAATTGCTTCCGCCGTTTATGGATACGGAGTATTTCGGTACCATCCACACCATTACTGATAAAGCCGCGTTCGCCGCAGTAGCTGAACTTGCCCAAAGCGAAGGGTTGCTCGTCGGCAGTTCATCGGGTGCAGCGTTTGTAGCAGCGCTAAAAGAAGCAGAAAATGCCCCATTTGGCAGCTCCATCGCGACAGTCTTTGCCGATTCGAGCGAGCGTTACTTGAGTCAGGACATTTACGGGGCTCTTTTTAAGGAGGAACAACAATGAAACCGAAAACAAGATTGATCCATGGCGGCATCTTCGGAGACGAAGCGACAGGCGCCGTATCCACACCGATCTACCAAGTGAGTACCTATAAACAAGAAGCAGTCGGGAAGTTCAAGGGCTATGAATATTCACGCACCGGCAACCCAACGCGCCATGCACTTGAAGAACTCATTGCAGATGTCGAATACGGCCACGCCGGTTTTGCGTTCGGCTCGGGAATGGCGGCTATTTCTTCTGTCATGATGCTGTTTTCAGCAGGCGACCACGTCATCTTGACGGATGATGTGTACGGCGGAACTTATCGCGTGATGAACAAAGTGCTGAACCGCTTCGGGCTCGAATTTACATTCGTCGATACGGGTGATTTGGAGCAAGTGAAAGCTGCCGTACAGGAAAATACGAAAGCGATCTTTATTGAAACACCGACCAATCCGTTGTTGAAAGTGACGGATATCGGAGCAGTCGCGACGTTCGCCAAAGGGAGCGGGCTGTTGACGATTGTCGACAATACATTCATGACGCCTTATTTCCAAAACCCAATCTCGCTTGGGGCGGATATCGTCTTGCATAGCGCAACGAAATACATCGGCGGTCATAGCGATGTCGTCGCAGGTCTTGTCGTAGTTAATACGGCGCAACTGGCTGAAGAATTGCATTTCGTCCAAAATTCTGTTGGCGCCATTCTTGGGCCGCAAGATTCGTGGCTGTTGATGCGCGGACTGAAAACGCTCGGCATCCGCATGGAAGAGACCAATACCAACGCCCAGCAAATTGCGGAGTTTTTGGATGGGCACGAGGCGGTTGAAGCGGTCATTTATCCTGGGCTCGATAACCATTCAGGCAAAGCCTTGATGGAAAAACAAGCACGGGGCTTCGGTGGGATGATTTCGTTTGACGTCGGCAGCAAAGAAAAAGCGGATGACTTGTTGGCCAAACTGAAATACTTCACCTTGGCGGAAAGCCTGGGTGCGGTGGAAAGTCTGATCTCCGTTCCGGCGCAGATGACGCATGCCTCGATTCCTGAAGACCGCCGTGCAGAACTCGGCATCACAGAAGGCTTGGTGCGTATTTCGGTTGGAATTGAAGATGTGGAAGATTTAATAGAAGACTTGCAGCAAGCATTAGCATAGATTTTTAAAAGAAAGCGGGCAGATGCCCGCTTTTTTTAATGGAATTCTATAGATTTTAATAAAACTAAAAGACTGCCAAATCAGAATATTAATATAATTTACCTAGTGAATGCGCAACGTAGGTGTAACCAATATCCTGTATTTCGGGTAACGAAATAAATAGTTTACCCTATTCAGCAAGACCGAAATAAGTGGTAATCTTTAGAAAGAAAAAATATTCTGATATTTCTGGAAGGAGATACATATTCATGAAAAAAAGCAAATGGTTCCCGATTCTATCAGCGAGCGCACTGGCGCTTTCGCTTTATTCTCCAGCAGCAAGTGCTGCACCGGTTGAGGAGCTGCCGTCACTCGGCGCTTGGGATGAAGATCGCTACGGCGAACGCATCGATATCGACCAAGAATTAAACCGGTTAACGAATGATGAATCGTTCCAAAAAGAAGCAGAGCAGCGCATCAAAGACCAAGCTGGAGCATTGAACGATGAAACAGCCGACGGTGGTGAAAATGCTGCAGCAAGCGAACATTTCACATATGACGGCGGCACAAAGCAGTTCCTAAATCGCAATTTAAAATTTAAAGACTTCACGCTCCGCAGCGTCGGCGATAATGTAGAAATTTGGGTCGCCAATGATTTAGCTTACGGGCCAAACAACCCGAAACCCGCTGACATCGTCACGCAAGCGCAAGTGGATAAATTGAAAGATGAATTCGATAGCAACATCTATCCTGTCGCGACCGACTTCTTCGGAACACCGGATTCGCTGGATGGCTCGAATTCCCCGCTTCCTGGCATGGTTGGCCTTCCGGAAGGGTATTACGAAGGTTCGGATAAAGTGATCATGCTTGTCGATAACGTCCAGGACGAAGGCTGGAACAATCCATCTTATCCGTTCTTCGTAGCCGGCTTCTTCTGGCAGACGCTTGAAAACTATACGGACCGCAATATCATCACGATCGATACGAATTCATGGGAAACGCGTTTGGAAAGCACGTTCTTTGGCACAACGATCCACGAGCTTCAGCATTTGATCCAAGCGGACAATGACGGTGCAGAAGAAACATGGCTCAACGAAGGGATGTCAACATTCTCTGAGTTCCTTGGCGGCTATGGCCACGGCGAAGGATCGATCAACTTCTATTTGGACCACCCGGAAAACTCGCTCGTCAACTGGGATGAGCACGGAACAGCGGCAACAGGACCTGAAACGATTGCAGACTATGGCCAGGTCTACTTGTTCACGCTTTATATGTACGATAAGTTCGGCCAGGAGTTCATCCGTGAACTGGCGACAGACGGCGCGACTCAAGGCATGGCAAGCGTAGATAAAGTACTCGAAGACTACGGCACTAACAAAACATTCACTGAGCTCTACCAGGACTTCATGACGGCATTGACGCTCGATGACAGTTCAATCAGCCCTGATTATAATTTCGACAGCATTGATTTGCGCGAACTGCCAGTCGGTGACGGCGTCCGCGGCAAAACAGTGGATTTCGAGAAAGCGAAAACTTTTGAAAAAGAAGGCGTTCCGGCATGGGGCGGCGACTTTAAGGAATTCGACTTGGACCGCACAGTGCGCGGCATGAAGTTCGACGGCGTGGACTTCCTGCCATTGCAATGGGAAACGGTCGCCAATCCGCTTGACGCTTCTGAGCAAGTGCTTCATGCGAACAATGGCGACGAAGCAGACCAAGCCTTGATCTTCGGGGCAACAGTACCAGCTGAAAACCCGACATTGAGCTTTGAGCATTATTACAATATCGAAGAGCAATGGGATTTCGCGACAGTTCAAGTGTCTACGGATAACGGCGAAACGTGGAAATCACTCGGCAACGAAAACACACGCGACGATGTAGTGGAAGAAGGCTACCCGACAATCAAGGAGAATTTGCCAGGCTTCACAGGCGAGAAAACAAATTGGTCTACTGAAACATTCGATTTGGCTGAATACGCAGGACAAGACGTATTGGTCTCGTTCCGCAACTTGACGGACTGGGGTTCCAACGAAGCAGGCTGGTTCGTGAAAAACATCGAACTAGGCAGCTTCACGGCAGATGGAACGTCGACAGAGCCATTCCAGTCGCTTGGCCAGTTGAAAGGCGAGTATGTCGACTTCACAACGACATTCATTCAAACGAAGAAAAATGGCAAGCAGCGCGTCTTCAATGTCGATCCGTACAATGTAACGGAAAAAGAAGCACTCGACTTGCAGCAAGTGCTGCGTGAAGGCAATTTGAAAATGATCACTTCTTATGCAGCAGCGCCAGACCAGAAAGAAGCAAAAGAATTTACGTACGAAGTACTGTACAAAGAAGATAAAAGCAAAGGTAAAGGAAAAGGCAATAACAAAAAATAAGTGATGATGAGAGCGGGCAGTTGCCCGCTCTTTTTTTGCTGTGTTTTTTACAGCTAGATCCATCGTTACAGCAAAGAGCGAAGTAAATACTTGAATATATAGTACAGCGGGTGTACTATAAAAAGAAATAAGTACAGGGGGTATACTAATGTCTCAGGAACTATTCACGGCGTACTCGAAATTCAGTGAAGCCATTTTGGAAGTAAATGCATATGTAGCAGATATATTCGCTAATCATGAAGAGTTAAAAGCCTATTCTCCGCAACAATTGCAGACTTTGCGGATCATCAAAAAAAATCCAGCCATTTCCCAAAGTGAGATCGCGGATATCCAGGGAGTCTTTAAAACAGCCATTTCCAACCGGATCAAGAAATTGGAGCAAGATAGCTTGATTGCCATATTGACTAATCAGGATTTACGTAAAAAAGCCATTTCAATTACTCAAAAAGGAACGGAACTATTGGTGATTAGCGAGACAGTCATCTTTGAAAATCTGAATGATTTGCTGGCTGAACGCTTTACAGGCGATGAAATCATAAAGTTCACTAGCCAATTGGATGAAATCGTCAATTGTTTGAAAATGGAAAAGGATGGCGAAAAACAATGATTCATGAACTGAAAACGGTTTTCTCGAAAAAAATGCTGATTATTTCTTTAATCGCTGTCATGTTTTTACCGGTTATCTACAGCGCTTCGTTCTTGACCTCTATGTGGGATCCATACGGAAAAACGGAGGATCTTCCAATTGCGGTCGTCAATGAAGACCAAGAAGTTGAATTAGAAGGGGAAAGCATTCAAATCGGTGAGGAGATTGTGGCCGAGCTTAAAGGCAATGATGATTTTGAATGGCATTTCGTCGAAAGTGACGAAGCACATGCAGGCGTGGTAAAAGGGGATTATTATGCTTCCATTACTTTGCCCGCAGATTTTTCGAGTAATGCCTCCTCACTTTTGACTGACGAGCCGAAGGAAATGGCTTTGGATGTGGAAACCAATCCAGGCTATAGTTATTCTGGTAAATCGATTGCGGACCAAAGCATCTTGGCCGTGGAAACGGCAGTAGCTTCCGAAGTTCGGGAATTATACACCGAAAAAGTATTTGAAACGGTAAACGACATGAATGACGGCTATAAAGAAGCCTCATCCGGTGCAGGGGAGTTAGCGGACGGGGCGGAGCAGCTGGCAGAATCGGCAGGGCAATTGGGGACTGGCATGGAAGCCCTTGCCGGCCAATCGCCTTCACCGCTGGCTGCAGAGCTTGAAAAACTAATCGAAGGAAACAAGCAGATCAGCCAAGGCATCGATGAATTAGGCAGTGGATCAGCGAGTTTGAGCGATGAGTTGTCCGCAGCGTCGGAAGAAATTTCAGCGTATGCGTTTGAAACGGCAAATGCCAAGCTCATCAGCGAACCCGTGGAGGTAAATAAAGAGACCGTAACTGAAGTCGAAAACTATGGCCAGAGCTTTGCGCCTTATATTATTGCGCTCAGCTTGTTTGTCGGGGCAATCGCTTTTTCGACCATTTATCCTTTCCGGACACGCGACCGTGAATCGACGACACTGCTTATTTGGTGGGGCAGTAAACTATCGGTCATATTGGCACAGGGAACGTTCCAAGCGGCTTTATTAGCTGTGTTCATATTGAAAGTTTTGGATATCCCTGTGGAAAATCTAGGGTCTTTCCTGTTGATTCTCTTTGTCATTTCGAATACGTGGATGTTCATCTTGTCTGTTTTGGTTGCTGCATTCGATAAAGTGGGAAACTTCCTGGGAATCTTGCTGTTGGTTTTGCAGCTTGGTGCCAGTGAAGGAACCTTTCCGATCCAATTGACGAATGGCTTTTTCCAAGCTGTCCACCCATATTCCCCCATGACGTATGCAATCAAAGCATTGAGAGAGTCGATTTTCGGCTTTGAAGGAAATGTTCCGTTCGAACAAGCATTATGGATTCTTGTGGCTATTTTATTGGCGATGATTTTGCTCTTAGGGGCCGTCTATTATTTCCGCTTCCAGAAAGAACGGAAAACAGCATCTGAATTAGCAAAAAGAGGAGCGGCCGTCTGAGGCCCGCTTTTTCTTTTGGAAAAAATCCCGGTGTGATAAGATGGAGTCAGAATTTGTTTTTTGAAAGGAAGAGGACTGTGTCGAAAAAATTAGATGCGTTTTTGGAAGAAAACTTAACGGAATTGAAAGAACAAGGCCTATATAATGAGATCGATCCGGTAGAAGGGCCGAACGGAGCGATTATTAAAATCGGCGGCAAGGACCTGATCAACTTATCATCAAACAACTATTTGGGGCTTGCAACAGATGAAGACTTGAAAAAAGTAGCGATTCAAGCGATCGAAAAATACGGAGTCGGCGCTGGCGCTGTCCGTACCATCAACGGGACACTCGACTTGCACGTGGAATTAGAAGAAAAATTGGCTCAGTTCAAAGGGACAGAAGCAGCGATTTCATTCCAATCCGGCTTCAACTGCAATATGGCGGCGATTTCTGCGGTCATGGACAAAAACGATGCAATCCTGTCCGATCAATTGAACCATGCATCGATCATCGACGGCTGCCGCTTATCGAAAGCGAAAATCATCGCGTTCAAACACTCTGATATGGAAGACCTTCGCCAGAAAGCGAAAGAAGCGACTGAATCCGGCCAGTACAATAAAGTCATGGTCATCACAGACGGCGTCTTCTCCATGGACGGCGACATCGCGAAGCTTCCGGAAATCGTGGAAATCGCAAAAGAGTTTGACTTGATCACGTACGTTGACGACGCGCACGGTTCAGGCGTCACAGGTAAAGGGAAAGGCACTGTGAAGCATTTCGGCTTGGAAAAAGAAGTCGACATGCAGATGGGGACACTCTCGAAAGCAGTCGGAGTTGTCGGCGGCTATGTAGCCGGCAAGAAGCAATTGATCGACTGGCTGCGCGTGCGCTCACGCCCGTTCTTGTTCTCGACAGCGGTAACGCCAGGGGACGTCGCAGCGACGACGGCCGCCGTCCAAAAAATCATCGATTCAACAGAACTTCACGATAAGCTATGGGACAACGGCGATTATTTGAAGAAAGGCTTGAAAGAGCTTGGCTTTGATATCGGCGATTCTGCCACGCCAATTACGCCATGCATCATCGGTGACGAGAAATTGACCCAGCAGTTCTCGAAACGCTTGTTCGAAGAAGGCGTCTACGCGAAATCGATCGTCTTCCCGACGGTTCCACGCGGCACTGGCCGTGTGCGCAACATGCCAACAGCGGCTCATACGAAAGAAATGCTCGACGAAGCGATCGAGATCTACGCAAAAGTCGGCAAAGAACTGAATGTCATCAAGTAATACCACACCCGCACAGCTCATTCGAGTTGTGCGGGTTTTTTGAGCGTGAATAGTAAGAATTAGTTGGGTAGATTTCGCTCCAAGGGGACGCTTTCCGGAGGGCTCGCATTGATCCGCTTCGATCGCTGCGCAAAACCCCGCCTGCTCAACTCTCACTACGTTCGTGCTTCGCAAACGAATACGCTCAATATCTTTCGCGGATTCGCTTGCAGGGTCTCAATTGTCTCGCTAATCCTCCCGGAGTCGCCCCTTTCCGCTCCATCTCTAGTTTTAGAAAGGAAATGAAATTCATCACACGTTGAAGTAAGCACAAACAGCTTTGGAAAGCTTCATAATTACAAGAAGAATAGTCAGTGAAGCATCTTTATTACTATCAAGTTCAACTAAGCGTCTCCACCAACGGATGCATCCAATCAACAGCGATACTTTCTCGCACACAACACCCATTGAAATCTAAAAGCCGAACCGCGTCCAAGGGCGAGCCGGAGCAATGAGACAAGCGTTCTTCTTGGCTCATTGCGGGAGGCCAGCCCAAAGCGGGAGGCGGCTGGCACAGGGCGAAACATACATCGGAATATCCACTACGCTCACAAATCCAATTAAGCTACACCCAGTGGATGAAACGGGTAAAGCTTGTGGCCCGATTTCTAAGGCAAGAAAAAATCCCCCTTCAGCTGATCAGCTGAAGGGAGATATGCTTTATGATTCTGCAGAATCAGTGTCTGCTTGCTGGGCATTGAAATAGATGGATGCGAAGACTTTTGCCGCCGTGTTCATCGCGTCTTCATTGAAATCGAAATTTTCGTGATGGTGTGGATAGACGAGCGTTTCGTCTGCCATTTTCGCGCCGACAAAGAAGTAGGCGCCTGGTTTCACTTGCGTGTAATACGCAAAATCCTCGACCGGCATGATCGGGTCGATGTCGATGACATTGTCTTCACCGACGACAGGGCGAGCGGAAGTGCGGACAATTTCCGCTGCTTCCGGGTGGTTCCAGAGCGAATCGTAGCCCGTCTCGACAATCACTTCAGCTCGTGCGCCCATGGCAGCGGCGACGTTTTCAGCGACTGAGCGGACGCGTTCGCTGGCGAGCTTGCGCAGTTCCGGATCGAACACGCGGATCGTGCCTTCCATGACGGCTTTGCTTGGGATGACATTATCGGCATCACCGGCATGGAATTTGCCGATCGACACGACAAGTTCTTTCAGCGGGTCGGCATTTCGGCTGACGATCGATTGCAAGGCGACCATGATATGGCTCGCGGCAAGGATCGGATCGATGCCGGTATGCGGTTCGGCGCCATGGGTTCCGGAGCCGTAGACATTGATCTTGATGGCGTCTTCAGAAGCTTGCAGGTAGCCATCTCGGAGATAGACTTTTCCTGACTCCATCTTGCTTTGAAGATGCGCGCCGAATACGAGGTCGACGCCGTCGAGGCAGCCGTCTTCGATCATCGCGCGTGCACCGCCTGGGGACAGTTCTTCGCCGAATTGGTGGATCAGCACAATCGTTCCAGGGAGTTCGTCCTTGATCGCCATCATCGCCTTCGCAAAGCCGAGAAGGCCGGCGGTGTGGCCGTCATGTCCACAGGCGTGCATGATGCCTGGAATCGTCGATTTATAAGAAACCTCTTTTTGGTCGTCGATCGGAAGTGCATCGAAGTCGGCGCGGAACGCGATCGTCTTGCCGGGTTTGCCGCCCCGGATCGTCCCGACGACACCTCGCCCGCCAACACCGCGGCGCACTTCGACGCCCATTTCCTCGAGGCGGTCTGCAATATAAGCAGGCGTTTCCACTTCCTGGTGGGATAGTTCCGGGTGCATATGGAGATGGCGGCGGATGCCCACCATTTCCTCTTGTAGGGAATCGATCAATGTATCGGTTTGTTTTAATAAGCTCATCAACAATAAACTCCTTTATCCTGAATAAATTTTACAAACACACTGACGCCATTATACGCCGTATTTCCGGAAGCATCAAAATTATTACGCTATTTCAAAAGTTTTTGTAGTATAATCATACAATACTACTTATAAATGGGGGCTTCATTATGAAAATCACTCAAGCACGATTGCATGCAGTGCGCTTTCCTTTGCATGAACCATTCATCATTTCCTATGCGACCTACCCGGACATGCCGTCTCTGATCCTTGAACTGGAAACGGATAACGGCTTGGTCGGCTATGGGGAAGCGGTGCCGGATGAGCATGTGACAGGCGAATATTTCACGGCGAGCTACGAAGTGCTGAAGGAATTGTTCCTGCCGGCCGTGATCGGCATGAACCCATTCGATATTGAAGCGATCCATCATAAGATGAAAGGGATTTTGGCAGGTAACCCGGCAGCGAAAGCCGCGGTCGACATCGCTTGCTACGACTTGATGGGGAAAGCGTCGGGACAGCCCGTCTACAATCTGCTCGGCGGGCAGTCGAAAGAGCATCTATCCTATCCGCGCGTCTTGAGCATCGAGGCGCCTGAAATCATGGCGAAAAAAGCGAAACAAGCGGTAGAAGCGGGCTACGGGTCGTTGAAATTGAAGGTCGGTGCGGATAATGCCCAGCTGGATGTGGAACGGATCCTGGCGGTGCGCAAGGAAGTCGGTGATTCTGTGCCGATCCGTGTGGATGTCAACCAAGGGTGGAAATCGGTCGGGACCGCCGTGTCGGCCATTCGCCAGCTGGAAACAGCGGGGCTCAGCTGGGTCGAACAGCCGATCCGCATGGGCGACATCCGCGGCTTGGCGGAAGTGCGGCAGAAAACAGCCGTACCGATCATGGCGGACGAAACGGTGCAATCGATGGAAGATTTACTCGAGATCATCCGTCTCGATGCTGCGGACGTCATCAATATCAAATTGATGAAATGCGGCGGGATTTTCCATGCGGTGCAAATGGCGAAAACCGCAGAAGCTGCAGGCATGCTGTGCCAGATCGGTTCGATGGTGGAATCGTCGGTTGCATCAAGTGCAGGTTATCACGCGGCGATGTCACGGATCAATATCGAAAGCACGGAATTGACAGGGCCGCTATTATTCAGCGAAGAAATCGGCGACTTGAAATACGAGCATCCGCATGTGCTCTTGAGCGGCAAGCCGGGTCTCGGGATTGAAGTCGATCCGGAGAAGCTGAAGAAATTGACGGTCACATCTTGCGCGGTGGGAGGCGATCTTGCATGACGGCAAAACCCGGAAAGCTTAAAAAAAGCGGAGGCAAGATCCCGCATACATATGCGATTTTATTTTTGATCATGATCGCGGCGATGGTCGCTTCGTACTTGATTCCAGCAGGGCAATACGAGCGGGAGGAAGTGGATGGGCGCACTGTCGTCATCGACAATTCCTTCGCGGAGGTGGAACAAAGCCCGGTTGGATTCTTTGAATTGTTCAAAGCGATTCCCACAGGGATGTCTGAAGCTTCAAGCATCATCTTCTACATCTTCCTGGTCGGCGGCGCATTTGGCATCATCCGTGCGACTGGGGCGATCGAATCCGGAATCGCCAAAGTAGTCGATCGGCTCGAGAAGCGTGAAAAATGGCTCATCCCGATCATCATGATCCTGTTTTCGGTATTAGGTGCCACAATTGGGATGGCCGAAGAAGTCATCATCTTCGTGCCGATCGGCATTGCAGTTGCACGGGCGATTGGCTTTGATGCCATGACGGGAACTGCGATGGTATCGCTCGGTGCGGCATCCGGTTTTATCGGCGGCATGCTCAATCCGTTCACCGTCGGGATTGCACAAGGCATCGCGGAATTGCAGATCTTCTCTGGGATCGGCTTCCGCTTCGGGGCATATATCTTCTTCCTCGGCTTCGCAATCTGGTACGTCATGCGCTATGCGGCGAAAGTGAAAAAAGACCCGACGCAAAGCGTCATCTATGAAATTGAGAAACGCGCACAGAAATCATCGACAAAAGACCAGGCAGAAGCGCTCGGTGCGTTCAACTGGCGCCACGGCATGGTGTTCGTATTCCTTGCAGTCGGCCTTGGCATCAATGTCTATGGCGTCTTTGAATGGGGCTGGTATTTGACTGAACTCGCCGCTTCGTTTGTCATCATTGGCTTTGCGGCAGGGCTTGTCGGAAACTTAGGCGTCAACCGCATGTTCGATGCCTTTGTCGACGGCATGAAATTGGTCGTCTTCGGTGCGTTGATCGTCGGGTTTGCCCGTGCGATCCTGGTCATCATGGAGCAAGGAGTCATCATGGACACGATGATCCACGGCTTATCAAGCGTCATCAGCGGCTTGCCGAATGCTTTGACGGTCATCGGCATGTTCTTCACGCAAGTCGTCATCAACTTCTTCATTCCTTCCGGAAGCGGGCAGGCGGCGACGACGATGCCAATCATGACGCCGCTGTCGGATCTATTGTCCATCGAACGCCAAGTGGCGGTGCTTGCGTATCAATACGGGGACGGAATCACGAACTCCATCATCCCGACATCCGCAGCTTTAATGGGTTATTTGGCGGTTGCCGGAATCCCTTATGAAAAATGGGTGAAATTCGTTTGGAAACTGGTCGTCGGTTGGCTGGTGATTGCGCTCGTCGCACTCGTCATCGCCGTCATGATCGGCGTATCCTGAATACAAAAAATCCCCAGTGCCAAGTGCACTGGGGATTTTCTTTGTTTAAATGGTATCCGTGTCTTGAATTAAATTCAAGAAGCGTTTCGTGCGTTCTTCTTGTGGGCGATTGAACACCTCGTCCGGTGTGCCGCGTTCAACAATCCGTCCGCTGTCCATGAACAATACTTCATCAGCGGCGCCTTTTGCAAAACGCATTTCATGGGTGACGACGACCATTGTCATGCCTTCTTGCGCCAAGTCTTTCATGACTTGCAGCACTTCTCCGACGAGTTCCGGGTCAAGTGCGGAAGTTGGCTCATCGAACAGCATGACTTTCGGTTCGAGTGCCAGCGCGCGGGCGATGCCGACGCGCTGCTGCTGTCCGCCTGACAGCTGGTACGGGTAGGAATCGGCTTTGTCCGACAATCCGACTTTCTCGAGCAGCGCCAAGGCTTTTTCTTTCGCCTGTGCTTTCCCTTTTTTCTGGACGGTTACGGGCCCTTCCATGATATTGTCGAGCACGGTCATATGAGGAAACAGGTTGTAATGCTGGAACACCATCGCCGATTGCTTACGGAATGCCGTGATCTGCTTTTTGGACATCGGCTTCGAGAAATCAGCGACAAGCCCGCCGATTTCAACAGTACCGGCGCTCGGCTTCTCAAGGATGTTGAGGCAGCGAAGAAATGTGGTCTTCCCTGAACCGGAAGGGCCGATGACGACAATGGTCTGCCCTTTTTCGACGTCGAGGTCGATGCCTTTCAGCACTTCCAGCTCGCCGAAGCTTTTATGCAAATTTTTAATTGAAATCATAATAAACTCCTATCTATGGATCGATCTGGATTTAACGGGAAACATAACGGTCAAAGCGGTTTTCCAATCGTCCTTGGACGAGTGACAGCGAGAAGCAAATGATCCAGTAGATCAATGCCGCTTGCCCGTAAAGAAGCAGGAATTCGTAATTGGTCGCAGCGATCTGCTGGGCGACGCGGAACATTTCCGTCACCAAGATCAACGCGGCAAGGGATGTGTCCTTGACCAGGCTGATGAAAGTATTTGATAGCGGTGGGACCGAGACGCGTGATGCTTGAGGCAAAATCACGCGTCGCAAAGTTTGGGAATAGGACATGCCGATTGTATCGGCTGCTTCCCATTGGCCTTTAGGAATCGACAAAATCGCCGCACGGATGACTTCCGAAGCATAGGCGCCGACGTTCAATGAGAATCCGATGACGGCAGCCGGGAAGGGGTCGATGGTGACGCCGATCGTCGGCAAGCCGTAGAACAGGATGAACAATTGGACGAGAAGCGGCGTTCCCCGGATGATCGAGACATAGACGCGCGCAATCCATTGGAAAATCCGGACGGTGGAGATGCGGGCAAGCGCAGTGACGATGGCCAGGAATAGCCCGAGGATAAAAGAAATGACCGAAAGCGGCAAAGTGAATTGCACAGCCGCTTCGATCAAAGGCAAGAAGGAGGACTGGGCGATGTCGCCGAGCCGCTCCAACCGTTCAGGGTTTGAGAAAATACTATTCAAGTACATTTTCGCCGAACCACTTATTAGAGATTTCTTCGTATGTGCCATCTTCGATCATTTCAGCAAGTGCCTCATTTGCTGCTTCAACGAAGGTGTCGTTGCCTTTTCGGAACAATAACGCGCTTTGCGCCGCATCGCCGGATTCATCGACGACTTTAATGCCCGCATCCGGACGCTGGTTCTGGAAATCAAGCACAGTCAAGTTGTCGTTGACTGTCGCATCGACACGTCCTGATACCAATAATTCGATTGCCTGGTTAAAGCCTTCAACGCCTTCAAGCTCTGCGCCGTAAGAAGTAGCCATTTCGGCGTAATTGCTTGTCAATGACTGTGCCGAGAGCTTGCCTTCCAAATCATCGAAGCTTTGGATTTCTTCATTGCCTTCGGCTACGACGAGAACTGCCGTCGAAGTGATGTATGGATCTGAAAAATCATAGCTTTCCTGGCGTTCTTCGTTAATGCCGACTTGGTTGGCGACCATGTCAAAACGCTCTGCATCGAGACCTGCAAACATCGCATCCCATTGCGTTTCGAGGAATTCGGCTTCGACGCCGAGGCGTTCAGCGACTTCACGGGCGATTTCTACGTCAAACCCTGTCAATTCTCCGCTGTCATCATGGAATGTGAAAGGAGGGTATGTTCCTTCAGTGCCGATGACCAAAGTTCCTTCTTCCTGGATTTCAGCGAGCAAGTCCGTTTCGCCTTCTGTGCTGCTGCCCGAGTCTGTGTTGTCTGCATTATCGGAAGAGCCGCAAGCTGCTAGGAATAATGCAGCTGCACCGATCGGCAAAAATGCCCATTGTTTCTTCATCGATGGTTCCCCATTTCGTTATATTATTGCCTTTATGGCGTTGTTGTTCTATTTAAGCATATTAAAGCTTACCTGTATAGTAGGTTTAATCAGCGGAGCAAAATAAGCAAAAGCCATTGTTTTTTTAAAGAGAACAATTTATAATGACTCTAACGAAAAGCTTGATATGAAAGCATTTAGAAAGATAAAAATGTCTTTTTAGAGCGGACAAATGTTTTATAGAAAAGGAGTGCTTGAAAAATGAAACGAATCATGGTGACAGGAGCTTTAGGGCAAATCGGCTCGGAATTAGTAGGCAAATTGCGCGACACATATGGTGCGGAAAATGTATTGGCAACCGATATCCGGCCATCCGACAATCAAGACGGGCCTTTCGAAATCTTGGATGTGACAGACGCAGAACGCATGCTGACTTTAGCGCGTGACTTCAATGCGGATACGATGATCCATATGGCAGCGCTATTGTCTGCGACTGCAGAAGAAAAGCCGCTGCTTGCATGGAACTTGAATATGGGCGGATTGGTCAATGCCCTTGAAGCAGCCCGTGAACTCGATATGCAATTTTTCACGCCGAGCTCGATCGGCGCATTCGGCCCCTCAACGCCGAAAAACGACACTCCGCAAGACACGCTTCAACGCCCGACGACGATGTACGGCGTCAATAAGGTAGCGGGGGAATTGCTTTGCGATTACTACTTCACGAAATTCGGCGTCGATACCCGCGGCCTTCGTTTCCCTGGCTTGATCTCGAACGTTGCGCCTCCAGGCGGCGGAACGACAGACTATGCCGTAGATATCTATTACCAGGCAATCGAAAAAGGCAGCTACACTTCCTATATCGCAGAAGGCACCCGCATGGACATGATGTACATGCCGGATGCGCTTCAGGCGATTATCGACTTGATGGAAGCCGATGCAGATAAGCTCGTGCACCGCAACGCATTCAACGTCACGGCGATGAGCTTTGAACCTGAAGAGATTGCGGCATCGATCCGCAAGCACATCCCGGATTTCAAATTGAGCTATGATGTCGACCCAACGCGCCAGGCGATCGCTGCCAGCTGGCCGGATAGCATCGATGCCAGTGCCGCAAAAGACGAATGGAACTTCAAAACAGAGTACGACTTGGACGCCATGACGGCAGACATGCTGGAGAAACTAAAGCAAAAATTACAGCAAGCATAATAAAAAGGCGCTTTTCCGAAACCGGAAAAGCGCCTTTTCTATAGCGTGATTAGAACAATAGGTGTGCCACGCCGACAACGATCGGCAAGGCGATGACTGTGCGCAAAAGGAAGACAATGATCAAATCGAAAATATTGACCGGGATTTTGGAGCCGAGCAACAAGCCCCCGACTTCAGACATATAGATCAATTGCGTAACAGACATGGTTGCGACGACAAAGCGCGTCATTTCGGACTCGATGCCTGCACCGAGAATAGCCGGCAGGAACATATCCGCAAAACCGACGACCATCAATTGTGCAGCTTCTGCAGCCTCTGGGACGCCGAGAAGGTTCAAATAAGGTTCAAATGGTGCGCCGAGAATGACGAATGTTGAGGTGTATTCCGCAAGAATCAAGGCGATGGTACCAAACGCCATGACGACAGGCGCGACCCCGATCCACATATCGAGTACGTTCTTCATGCCATCGGAGAAGAAATTAGCAACAGAGCGGTTGCGGTTCGCCTTTTCGAGTGCTTTTTCAAGTCCGTGTGATGCCAAGCCTTGCCCATCCGGTACATCCTCTGAGAGCGATTCTTGCGGGGAGCCATCCATGAATTCCGTTTTTTTCTGTGCCAGCGGATAAATGCGCGGCATAATGAGCGCCAAGATCAATCCGGCAAGAATAACGGTACCGTAATATGGAAGGAAATAAGAGCCAAGGCCGATTTCTTCGATAACAACGATGGCAAACGTGATCGAGACGACAGAGAAGGTCGTTCCGATAATCGCGGCCTCGCGCTGTGTGTATTTATTGTCTTCATATTGCTTGCTCGTCAGCAGGACACCGATCGTGCCATCGCCGACCCATGAGGCAAGCGCATCAATAGAAGAACGGCCCGGGAGGCGGAATAGAGGGCGCATGATTTTGACCATCATGGTGCCGAAAAACTCAAGCAGGCCGAAGTTCATCAAAAGCGGCAAGAACAGGCCGGCAAAAAGGAAGATCGTGAATAGGAATGAAAGCAGTCCGCTTCCTGACAACAGCAAGCCGCCTGTATTTTCGTTCCAAACTGGCTCAGGACCGACTTGGAATAATATCATGAAAGCAAAAACAGCAGCGACAACCCGCGTCAATGTCCAGAACAGGTTGACGTTGAACAATTTCTCGAAAAATGGAACGGTATCGGAGGTGTTCTCTTTCTTGGCGATAAAGGCCAAAGAGCCGAGGGCAGCAATGATTAAAATGACCAGCATTACCCAAGGGACGAACGATTCGATCTGGCCGGCCATAAGATCTGCCAGTACGGCGATCGTGACTTTCCATCCTTCATCTGTCGGAATCGGAACGAGGAACAAAAGGATCCCCAGGAAAGACGGAATCAGGAATAATAACCAAGTAGAAACTGAAAACTTTTTCAAAATAGTATTCCCCTTTTCTTTTTGTTGTATGAATAATCGTGATTTATACTAATTATACAACACTTCCCCCTTTGGAACCGCTGTCATTAGTAATGTTTATATTATCTGAAAACATCAGAAAATAATAGTATTTTTAAGAAAGAAAATCTTATTGCCGAATATGGATAATATTGGCGGAGCATCTCCAGCTGTTTATTTTTGGGTAAAAAGATGAATGGCATCGCTGTTTGGCGTGTCATTCGCCAGCCTGGAATCTCTGCACAATTGATTTAGCAAAATTAAAAAAATCCCGCCTAACAGGTCTTTTCGACGTGCAGGGCGGGATTCGGTTCACGATCTTATTCGAAATCCTGGTCCCAACGGTAAGTGTAGAACCGTTCAAGGGTCAGCCAGTTTTCGGTTTCGGTATCGCCGTTTTGCAGCTTGTGCTCCATTTCTTCGAGCATCCACGCAGTTTGCGAGATATGGGCTTTCATCGAATTCATCTTATGCTCGCGTACAGGCTTGATATCGTACACAATATCAGGCTCACCGAGCACATCCAGCGTATTGTTAGCGAACGCCACACAATGGAGTTTCGGGCGGTCTTCCATGCGGCGAACGGCACGAACTACGGCGCGCGCCGTTGCTTCGTGGTCAGGGTGCACCGCGAAATCTGGATAGAACGTGATGATCAGGGAAGGATTGGTTTCTTCAATAAGCTCTTCCATCATGCGCACCATTTTTTCATCATCTTCGAACTCTAGGGTCTTGTCGCGTAAGCCCATCATGCGAAGATCGGTCAAGCCCATCGCTTCGGCGGAGGCGAGAAGTTCTTTCTTACGGATGGCAGGCAAAGATTCACGCGTCGCAAACGGCGGGTTGCCGAGATTGCGGCCCATTTCGCCAAGTGTCAAACAGGCGTATGTAACGGGCGTTCCTTGTTGGATATGGGTCGTGATCGTTCCCGACACTCCGAACGCTTCGTCGTCGGGGTGGGGGAAGATGACCAGTACATGTCGTTCTTTCGGGATGGTCATTAAAATTCCTCCTTAATAGCTGAACGGTGTTTCGCTAAGTTGCAGCGCCACCGCCAATTTTCCGGTTCCGTCGTGCCCTGCGAGCAGCAAGCGGCCTTCTTCATCGATCTCAAAATGAGTGATGCCTTGCGCATATACCCAGCCTTGCGGGAGTTTCAGCCCGACACGGTGCGGGCTGTCGCCGACAACTTTCCCCAGTTCGAAGTTGATGACGACATTGCGGATGAATGCCCCTGCGTTGAAAAAGCCTTCATTGAAATGGCTGGCGTAGCTGCCATTTGTCGTTTCCAGGTGAAGGTAGACGTCCTTGCCGACGAATGAATCGATCGCCGCTTGGAGTTGGTTGACTTCTACTAGTTCCATGGTGTGCCTCCTAATTAAATCGGTATTCTAACAGTATAAGGAACTCAGCGGACGAATGCGATTCCTATGCTCTAAGGCGTACAGAATAATGATAGAATGAGGAAAGAGAGAATTTTCCAAAAAAGGATGGGGAACATGAAAGCCTTATTGAATATTTTGATGGCCATATCCGGAATCATACTGGCCGGCAGTTTGCCAATCCTGATTGCTGGCTGGCTTTTGGGCGAGTGGAGATGGCAAGTATATTTCGAATCCATCCGGACAACGTTGGAAGGGCTTTGGCCGATTGGCGAGATCGCTTTCTTCAATTACAGGGCGGGGCAGGAAATTGCATTATTTCCGAACGTTTCTGCCTATATTGTGTATTCGCTCGAAATTTTGTTTATGGCTTTGATCGCAGCGGTTGCCGTTTCGCTGGTATTGACGGTCGTGACCATGTTGCTGGCGGAAAAGGTGCGTGAACGGGTGAAGATGGCACTTTATTTTTTGGAATCAATTCCAGATCTTTTGATCATCATGTTGGCGCAGCTTTTGGTCATCGTGTTTTTCAAGCAGACAGGCATTTTAATTTCAAAAATTGCTGTGGCCGGTGATGACCGCATCTACTGGCTTCCAGTCCTGTGCCTCGCCATTTTACCGACGATTCAACTGTACCGCCTGTCGATGCTGACATTCCAGGAAGAAGAGCGCCAAATGTATGTGGAACTGGCACGCGCACTCGGGTTTTCAAAAGTGTACATCGTTCTTGTCCATATGTTCCGCAACGCTATCATCAGCGTCTTCTTCCAGTCCAAAAAGACGATGTGGTTCATGCTGTCGAACCTGTTTGTATTGGAATTGATGTTCAATCTCCCGGGTATCATGCTGTTTCTGAGCGGGAATATGCATCCGATGGGATTTTTGGTCGCGATCTTCAGCTTTTTCCTGCCGATGTTCCTGCTGTATAGCTTTGGAGAATGGTTTTTCATTTCCCGCCGGCATAAAAAGGCGGTGGCGTAAATGTGGAAACAGCCTTATTTTGTAATTGGCTTTAGCATTTTGGCCTTTTTTCTCGTCGGCAGTTTTGTCTATGAATGGATTTGGGGAAATGTGCCCCGTCAAATCTATTACGTGATGGAAAACGGCCGAGCGGTGGAAGGAGCCCCTCTTTCACCAAGCTGGCAATATCCGTTCGGGACAGACCAGTACGGCTATGATTTGCTCGGGAAACTGATGCTCGGCGCAAAATACACCATCCTGGCGGCATTGGCCGTGGCTGCCTTGCGCATGCTGATCGCTGTACCGGCCGGTTACATACTTGGAATCTATCTGGACAAGCACCGGAAATGGCTTTCAAGTTTTGCCGATTCAATGCATTATATCCCGCTGACTTTGTTTGCAGCTTATGTACTGACGCCGGTGTTATGGATGCCGGAGGAAGGGTTTTCGACCACTTTATGGGAACGCATTGCCATACAAGTGGTGATGATGGCGCTATTGACTGTGCCAATCGTCTCGATTCTCGTCGGCAATGAAGCGGCATTGCTCAAGAACAAAGAATACATACTCGCCGCGAAGACACTCGGCGCCGGGCGCTTACGCATCATCCGCAAGCACCTGTACCCGCAAATGCGCGAAAAAATCGCTGTTCTGTATGGCCAGCAAGTGATGGAAACTTTCATCATCCTCGCGCATCTCGGTTTGCTGAATTTATTCCTCGGGGGCACCAAAGTCAGTTATGACCCCTTGTTCGGGGACCCGCCAATGTCGATCTCTTACGAATGGGCGGGGCTATTCGGTTCAACATTCCGCTATTTGCAAGGGGCGCCATGGCTGCCGCTAATGCCAGTGCTATTTATTGGGCTGGGCATTTTCTCCGTATCATTGATGATGGAAGGCTATCTGCGTTCGAAAAACCCGAAAATCAAAAAAACCCGTCAACGCGAACAAGACGATCCGCTCGTCGAATGGAACCGGCAACAGCTACGGGAAAAAATGGTCCGGTTGAACAATGAAGATTATCCCAACTGAAGCGGCCTGTCCGAACAATCACCAAGGGGGAGAGTTTTCGGGGGGGAGCATTTCTGGGTGGGAACTGAAAATATAAAAAGGAGGGCGCCTGTGCGCCCTCCTTTTACATCTTATTGAATTACAGTTCCACAACTTCCACTTCAGCTTTGTGGAATTTATTCGCCGCTCCGTGCATGACAGGGCCAACGTATTCGTTTAGCTTCCAGCCGTGGGCAATCGCTGTAGAGACAAAGATTTTCGCGTTGTAGACAGCGTCTTTGACCGATTGGCCGTTGGCAAGATTGGCCGTGATCGCCGCAGCGAACGTGCAGCCGGCGCCGTGGTTATAAGTCGTATCGGTTTTCTCGGCCGTCAACAGGTAATGCTTTTCTCCGTCATAGAGAAGGTCGGCTGCTTTTTCGTGTTTCAATTGCTTACCGCCTTTGATCACGACGAACTTTGCACCGTGTGAATGGATTTTTTCCGCAGCTTTTTGCAGGTCTTCGACCGTGTGAAGTGTGCCGAGTCCTGACAATTGGCCGGCTTCCACAAGGTTCGGTGTTACGACTTTTGCGTGCGGCAGCAAGTATTTGACCATCGCATCGACGTTTTCAGGGAAGAGCACTTCATCTTCGCCTTTACAAGCCATGACCGGATCAATGACAACATCGGTAATGCCGGATGCTTCGATGGCCTTGCCAGCCATTTCGATGATATCGACAGTCGGCAGCATGCCGGTTTTCAAAGAGTCGATTCCAGTCGAGAATGCTGTTTTCAACTGTGCATCTAGTGTATCGAGCGCGATCGGATGGATGCCATGGCTCCAATGGTTGTCCGGGTCCATCGTGACGATGACCGTCAAAGCGTTCATGCCGTATGTGCCGTGTTCCTGAAACGTCTTCAGGTCGGCCTGGATGCCAGCGCCGCCGGAAGTATCGGATCCTGCAATGGTGAGTGTCTTTTTGAGTGTCATAAGTCAATCTCCTTTAGGCTATTTAGTCATTGAGCTAATTTTATAGAAATTTTGCGCCATTTACAACGGTTTGGGCCTGTGCGGCCAAGCCAATGCCAGGACGGTCGCAATGGAAGCGAGAGAAAATAACAGCGTGATGCCCCCGATGACCCAATGGCCGCTAGTGAATAAGCCAATCGCCATCACCAATGTTAAAATGGCTGCTAGAACAATCAAGCCGATCAGACAGCCCATGCCGGCGCGTTTAGCGCTTTCGGGTGCGCTGTCGCCTTTCGTTTTGGAAATATCAGAAATTCTTTGACGCCAGTCTGCCATGTATATTCCGCCCCTTTTCTCCATCGTAACACGGCGGGGTGGCGAATTGAAGCGCTTGCAGAGGAAGAAGACTAGAGAAAAAGAGAACGGGTATTGAAAAGAAAAGTTATTTGACGGAGGAGTAGATATCATGACCAAGCAAATTTTCAGCAACGACTGGCAGGAAATCTTAGGGGAAGAATTCGGCAAAAGCTATTACAAGGAGTTGAGGGAGTTCTTAAAAGACGAATATGCCAAAGAAAGTATTTATCCGGTAAAAGAGAATATCTGGAATGCCTTCGAACATACGGCTTATCAAGATGTCAAAGCAGTCATCCTCGGGCAAGACCCCTACCATGGGCCGAATCAAGCGCACGGCTTGAGCTTTTCCGTTCAGCCAGGCATCGCACATCCGCCGAGCCTGCGCAATATCTTCAAGGAACTAGAAGACGACATCGGCTGCGAGAAACCGGTGGACGGGACCTTGACGAAATGGTCTGACCAAGGGGTGCTCATGCTCAACACCGTCCTGACGGTAAGGCAAGGGCAAGCGCATTCGCATCAGAAAAAAGGTTGGGAGCAGTTCACGGACGAAGTCATCCGGAAATTGTCGGCACGAAAAGAGCCGGTTATTTTCATTTTATGGGGCAAACCGGCACAGATGAAAAAACGCCTGATCGATACCGAACGCCACGACATCATCGAAGCACCGCATCCGAGCCCACTCAGTGCACATCGTGGATTTTTCGGCAGTAAGCCGTTCTCAAAAGTGAACAAGCTGTTACAATCGCGCGGTGAAGAACCGATTGATTTCTGCCTGGACTGACGAATCCGGCAGGCACGTGGTAAACTGTATGGGACTAACAGCGAGAGGGGCCATGACACATGGGCATCGAAACGACACGCATTTTAGACGAAATCGATAAGCATACAGCCCGCGCGCGAGGGAGCGAACCCGAAAAGATCCGGGAATCCCTTGCCGCAATCCGAGCCTTATGCGACCTGCTTCTCGAAGACGGCATGCAAGCGCCAAAGAAACCGCGCGCCATGCCGCTTCAGACGGACCCAGTGAACCGGCCGCAGTCGGTTCCCGCGGCCACGAGGCTTCAGGAAGAAGGGGCGAACGGCGATTCGCTTTTTGAATTTTAAATGGAAAGAGGACGAAACAAATGAAATTTTTCTTGATAGTGGGAGCGGTCAATGGACTGCTCGCAGTCGCTTTCGGCGCTTTCGGGGCGCATATGCTCGAAGGCCGCGTAGCGGATAAATATTTGGATACATGGCAGACAGCGGTGCAATACCAAATGTTCCATTCCATCGGCTTGATTGCCGTCGCCATTTTGATGAGCTCCGCGCTCATCGGCCCGCTCGGTTCACTGAACTGGGCTGGGTATTTGATGCTTGCCGGAATCGTGATTTTCTCGGGCAGCTTGTATGTCTTGAGCTTGACGGGCATCAGTGTGCTTGGCGCCATCACGCCAATCGGCGGCGTCGCATTCATCGCGGGATGGATTATGGTCATCATCGCGGCGTCAAAGGCATTGTAATGATAAGGAGGAAGCTGCCTGCATGGCAAATGCAGGCAGCTTTTTTTATTGGCAAGAACATTTCCATTGCTCAGAAGAATGGAAATTTTAACAGATTACGTTAAGTTTTTGTAAATATGTTGTATCCCTATTACGGGTAGTCATACAATGGATAAGGTTTGATTAACGGATAAGGGTGTAGATACATATGAAACAGCAAGCACATATTTTTGATATACATGTCATGAGGGCAGTCGGCTGCTTGATGGTCGTGCTCGTCCATGTATCCGCATTGTATTATGTCCAGCGCGGGGAATGGGAGGATGTCATTTTATTCCTCAACCAGGCGAGCCGTTTCGGGACACCGATCTTCGCTATCGTCAGCGGTCTGCTGTTATTTTTGCAAGCAAAAAACAAAGGGTTTTTCTTCCAGCGCTTCGTCACGTCGCGTCTGCAGAAAATCGTCATTCCCTTCCTGTTCTGGACAGCCTTTTACTTGTTTTATTTGTGGGTGGTCTTCGGGGCAAACCCGCTGGACGCAGGAATCAAGCGCTTTTTGTTTGAAGTGGCGTTTGGGGAGACGTATTCCCATCTTTATTTCATTTCCATCGTGCTGCAATTTTATTTGATTTTTCCTTTGCTGCAATTGATCAAAGGAAAGGCGGCTTGGATCATAGCACTGGCTGCATCGGCTATCGTTCACATTTACGCGATGAAGATTATGGACCCATCGCAATTTGACGGCCTGATCGGGATGATTATGGAGCAGCGCGCCTTTTTGCCGAAATGGATTTTCTTCTTCATCTTCGGCGGTTTTCTCGCCAATAACTGGGAAGCGGCGAAACAATGGGCGTATAAATGGCGAGTTGGTTTATTCATCGGGGTGCTGTTGATTCTCTATTTCGCGGCAGTAGAATATGAATGGGGACGATACATAAGTTCCAACCGGGTTTCCAATATCATCAATTTGCCGATTCTCATTTTGTTCATCATGGCCATTTCCGAGAAAGTGGCACGAAATCCGTTGCTTCATACGCTTGCTTCAAGACTTGGTGCGATGTCGATGGGGATCTATTTGATCCACCCGTTCGTCATCAATATGCTGCAGCGAAATTTGCCGGAAGGCGTATGGACGCTGTCATTGTTTCCAGTGTGGTATGTGGTGGTCATGGCCATCACGGTCGGAATCATCATGCTCGTCCAGAAATTGCCGTTCGGCCGCGTCGTATTGACGGTGCCTTCTGTCAAAAAGGTCAAGCCGGCCACGGATAATGGAAACAAGGGCTTATCGGAAGCTTGACCGATGTCTTTAAGATAAGCGAATTACCTAAAAAAGTTGCTTGCAGCACAGTGCAGGCAACTTTTTTGTGGTCATTTTATAGGATTTAACAATCGCCGTAACTTTTCAGGATTGTCCACTTTTAGCGCGATTTGTGACACTGCCCGTGTCTTTCCGAAAAATAGCACCGCTTGCTGGGGAGTGTAAAAATCGATCACTACTTGGGGTTCAGGCTCTTCAAAATCTTTGGCGACGAATTCCAATGCATGTGTTTCTGGTTTTGCGCCCCACCGCACCGTTTCAATCGAATCGAGCGGTACGCTGATTCGTTTGTTCAACCCTAACGAAACGTTCAAGTTCCCGTTGCGGATAGTCAAAGGATTTAAGCGGGTGGCTTGGATGTCGCCGATGAAATAGATGACGCTATAGACATTCAAGACCAGCAGGACAATAGAAAGTAAAGCGGATTTATCGTGGAGCCACCAATGGATGCCGATGGTCTCAATGATAATGGCATGAATGAGCATGATATTAAAAGCGATGGAACTCGTGTTTTTATGGAGCGTGATGGCTGATGGGCCTTCTGGAGGGTGTTTTTTCCACGTGAAAAATGCGTAGTAAAACGCGAGCGCTTCAGACAGGATGATATGAATGAGCGGATTCGGCTTGATGTTCGCATGCACTGCGGGAAATAAGGCAAAAAGTGGACTGGCGGCATGGTTGCGCATGGAGCGCCGGATTTTTGGAATGTGGATGAGCAATAGGCCAAGCAGGGCTAGTTCTGCCGCCAATACGAGCACCTCAATTCCGACCCCTATATAAAATAAGGGGGCGAAGGGTTCGAAATACAGCGCAGGGATGATGATGCGCGCAGCAATCAGCCCCGCGGCTAAAACGGTAAGCAATTGTTTAGCATTTAGACGAAAAGAAGCGAGCATCAATAAAGGGATGACGACACCAAAATCAACCAACGAGCCGGCAACGAGCCAAAAGGCATCTTCCGGTATCACATTGGAAGAAATAGGAGAGCGGTAAATCAAGAGGTTGCTGGTCAGTACGAGAAGCAAGAAAGCGAAAGCCCATTTTGCATAGTTTGTCTGGCGCATTACGAACATACAAACACCTCGTTTTTCTTTTAATATACCCAATAAATGGAAGGTTTCGATAGTGGAAGTATGGCGGAAAATCGAAAGTCTGCTTAGGTAGAGGCCATGGAATAAAAAAAGCACCGCAGCCTGATGAGAGGATGCGGTGCTTTGGAGAAATTTATACTTCAAGGAATTTTACGGTTTTTTCTTTGTCGAGAATCGTGCCGACGTAGAATGAACCGAATTCGCCGTAGCGGGCGGATACTTCATCGAAACGCATTTCGTAAACAAGCTTCTTGAATTGGAGAACGTCTTCTGCAAACAAGGTGACGCCCCATTCGTAATCATCGAATCCGACAGAACCGGAAATGATCTGTTTGACTTTGCCTGCGTAGCTGCGGCCGATTTTGCCGTGTGACAGCATTAAATCTTTGCGCTCTTGCATCGGCAGCATATACCAGTTGTCGTTGCCTTCGCGGCGCTTATCCATTGGATAGAAGCAAATGTACTGCGAGCGTTGAAGCTCTGGGTACAGACGCGAACGGACATGCGGGTTTTGGTAAGGGTCTTCGTTGCTTTCGCCTGACAGGTAGTTCGACAACTCGACGACAGAAACATAAGAATACGTCGGCACTGTGTAGGCGATCAAGGTCAATTTATTGTATTCGGTTTCGAGCTCGCGCAATTCATCCATCGTTTCACGCAAAAGCATGAGCATGAGGTCGGCTTTTTGGCCGATGATGGAATAAAGGGCGTGGGCACCGGTTTTGTTTTCGTCAGCTTGGTTAACTTTTTCCATGAACGTATTGAACTCGTCGATCGCGAATTGGCGCTCTTCGTCGTCGAGCATTTTCCACGCGACCCAGTCCATTGAACGGAAATCGTGGAGCACGTACCAGCCGTCTAATGTAATTGCTGCTTCATTCATCAGTAGAACACTCCTTTTATGTGAATCTCTCTTCCACAGTTTATCATATGAAAGATATAAGTTCCTATCCGAATGGGGCCTGTCACCAATTTGACATGGGCATAGCGCCTTTTCAGCCTCCACTGAAAAGGGTAAACTGAAAACAGCGAACTCAAAAAGAGGAGAATGACAGCATGGCTTTATTTATGGAAGAGAAAAAATGGCGCTTTTGGGATCAATCCTTGAGCGCACGCAAACGTTCGGCGCTCGAATCGTTCGCGGCGGATGACACGCTATGTGAACTGGTCGGCTCGCAGAAAAGCCCGTCGACCGTCCGGACTTGGGTGCATGATGACACCGTCGTTCTTGGAATCCAGGACCACCGCTTGCCTCATATCGATCAAGCGATGGCGGTCTTAGAAGACAATGGCTACCAAGCAATCGTCCGCAATTCCGGCGGCCTGGCCGTTGTCCTCGATTCCGGCGTGTTGAACATTTCCATCGTCCTGTCGGAAAAAGAAGGCGCCATCGATATTCCGCAAGGTTACGATATGATGGTCGAACTCGTCGAAGCCTTGTTTCCGGAAGCGGAAATCGACGCCTACGAAATCGTTGGCTCGTATTGCCCGGGCAGCTACGACTTGAGCATCGGGGGCAAGAAATTCGCCGGCATCTCGCAGCGCCGCATCCGCCGCGGCATCGCGGTGCAAGTATATCTGTGCATCGAAGGAAGCGGCGCAGGGCGGGCGGAAGTGATCCGCGAGTTCTATGAAGCGGGCAAGCAAGGAGAAGAGACGAAGTTCAGTTACCCGGAGATCCAGCCAGAGGTGATGGCGTCGCTCAGCGAACTGCTCGGCCGCGACATCACCGTTCCTGAAGTGGTGCTCGATTTGCATGCGCTGCTTGGCTCGCCGGCCCCGATGCCGCTCCAGGAAGAAGAATTTGAATTGTATTCGTTTTATTTGAAACGGGTACTTGAACGCAATGAAAAAATGCTCGAACGGACGCTTGAATGAGCGTTCGTTTCGTGTAAAATAACCAGTACGATTCGAGGAGGAGTGCCCGTGAGCTACGCGACACAGAAACTAGCTGAAGAAAAAGTGTTCAAAGATCCGGTTCACCGGTATATCCACGTACGCGACCAAGTGATTTGGGACCTCGTCAATTCGAAAGAGTTCCAGCGCCTGCGCCGCATCAAACAACTCGGGACATCCTACCTCGTCTTCCACGGCGCGGAGCACAGCCGCTTCAACCATTCACTTGGCGTCTATGAAATCGTCCGGCGCATCTCGGATGATGTGTTCCACGGCCGCCCTGAATGGGATGAAAGCGAGCGTTTGACCGTATTGTGCGCAGCGCTCCTTCACGACCTTGGGCACGGCCCGTTTTCACATTCATTTGAGAAAGTATTCAATGTCGACCACGAGGAATTCACGCGTGCGATTTTGACCGGTGATACCGAAGTGAACGGCATCTTGAAAAAAGTCTCGCCTGATTTTCCTGGACATGTAGCGGAAGTCATCGCCAAAACCTATTCCAATAAACAAGTGGTCTCGCTTATTTCTAGCCAGATTGATGCCGACCGGATGGATTATTTGCAGCGCGATGCCTATTACACAGGCGTTTCCTACGGCCATTTCGATATGGAGCGCATCTTGCGCGTCATGCGGCCGCTTGATGATCAAGTCGTCATCAAGTCGAGCGGCATGCACGCGGTTGAGGACTATATCATGAGCCGCTACCAAATGTACTGGCAAGTGTATTTCCACCCCGTCGCAAGGAGCGCAGAAGTCATTTTGCGGAAGATTTTGCAGCGAGCCAAAGAATTGAGCGAAAGCGGCTACGAATTCCAGCAGCCGCCGACCCATTTTCTCGCCTTTTTCGACCGCAGCTTCACGCTTGCCGATTATTTGGCACTGGATGAAGGTGTCTTGATGACTTATTTCCAGTTGTGGATAAACGAGCGCGACCCGATCCTCGCCGACCTGTGCGACCGTTTCGTCAATCGCCGTTTGTTCCAATATGTCGATTTCGATCCCGGGACGGATTATAAAAAACTCGGTGAGCTTTCGGCTTTGTTCAAGAAAGCGGGCATCGATCCTGAGTATTATTTGATCGATGATTCGACTTCCGATTTGCCTTATGATTTCTACCGGCCGGGCGAAGAAGAGGAACGCCTGCCAATCCAATTATTGATGCCAAACGGCGATATTAAGGAACTCTCAAGGCTGTCGCAGATTGTCGATGCCATTTCCGGTAAACGCCGAACCGATTATAAATTGTATTTTCCAGCGGAACTGCTCATCGACGGCAAGAAAAAAGCCATCAAGCAGCAAATCCTGGAGATGCTTAGAGAAGGAGGGATTTAGTTGCTCCAAGAACATGCAAGAATCGTCGATTTTATCGCGACGGCCGAAGGAGTAACCGGCCGAAAGAAACTGCAGAAAATGGTCTATATCATGAAAAAGCTCAATGTCCCGTTCAAGGAGAAATACGAATTCCATATTTATGGGCCGTACTCGGAAGAATTGACGGCGCGCATCGAGGAATTATGCGATATGGGCTTTTTATCAGAAGCGCTTGAAGACAAAGGTTCCTATGTGCAATATAAATACGCCGTAACGGACGAAGGTATGGAATTCCGCAATGCCGTCGGCGCTTCCATCCCGAAAAATCCCGAAGCGGCCGCTTTGCTCAATGCCAAAAGCGCGCGTTTTCTGGAACTGGCCTCGACGCTTTTATACTTCGGCCATCTGGAGCGTGGCGAACAAATTGCCAAACTACATAGCGTCAAAGGCAAACTCAACTTCACCGAAACTGAAATCGAAGAAGCTTACCGCTTTCTAGACGAACTCGAGCAATTGAAACTTTCGTAAAACCGCACGCAATACTATAGTCGATTATACTGTTTTTGTATTCAGCATAAGTAGCTGAGATGGTGATGAAATTTCTATTCATCCCTCAAACTAGAGACGGAGCGAAAGGGAGGCCGACGCCTGGGGGACCGCGCGGGCTGGCGAGACAAAGGCGGTGCTCTTCCGCCTTGGCTCAACACCCGCCCCATTCCCGGGCAGCTGAAAACGCGACGTCCTGTCGCATCAGCTGCATGACTCGCTTCCTGCGAGCCTCAAGCAGTCCCTGAAGCGCAGTCGAACAGCGGAAGGTGCAGTGAGATGAGCCCATTCATTTGCACATAAAAAAACTCCCCGAGGGGAGTTTTTGTCTACTCGTCGTTCAACAGCTTGCCGTTGACCGCATATTCGCTTTTCTTCAAATCTTCGAGGAACACAAAAACCTTCTCTGGCGGGGCATCGATTGTTTCGGATACAGCGGCAGTGACCTTTTCGACGAGTGCGCGTTTTTGCTCGTCTGTGCGGCCTTCGAGCATTTTTACAGTTACGTATGGCATAATGGATGCAGCTCCTTTTCATTGGATGTTAGGCTTATCATATCAGAATGGAGGAATTGTACAAATGGCAAATGAAGAAAAGCCCAAAAAGAAATTGGGATTCACCATTATAAAAGACGATCCGACAGACGGGCATAAAGGCTACGGCATCGGTTCCTTATCTCTTGAGAACGTTTCGCCGCTCATCATCGACGTCGAAGAACAAGACGCGGTGCTTGATATCGGCGCGATGCACGCGAGAAGCCAGACGGAACGCGGCATCAAATTTACGACCAACCGCGAAGATTCCGCAGGCGGAAAAGATTATTGGCTCGTGTGGATCACGATCGATTTCAATCCAGCAGGCCCTTATTATGCCGGCGTCACGGCATGTGAAATGGTCGTCAACCGCGAGAAGCGGCGTGGCTACAAAATCTTGGCGGACCACGTCAATTTGATGGATAAGTCGATGAAGCGGAAAATCCTCGTCGACCATATGGACGCACCGTCGAAAAAAGTGCTCGCCGAGTATTTGAAGACCCACAACCCTGAAATGTGGGAGCGCAGCTTAGAACAATTGCACAATGATTTGTCACAATAAGGCTGGATTTTTGAACGAAATGTGAAAGATGAAATTCGGTTCTTCCGGCAGTTGAAGTTGAGCCGAAAAAAAAGTAAACTGAGAGTACAGCTTTTCAACTAGAAAGCTAGGACACCTGATAGCGGGCAAGTGCTATGAGCCATTGCGACAAACCCAAGCCCAATGCCTCATGTCACTTTCTCCGCGACCATCAGGCCAAAAAGGTTTTCTGTGCAGGGAATCGATTCCCTTTGCAGAAAGCCTTTTTGCATGCATGAAAACAGAATCCCTGTTAAGTCTTACAAGGGGGTCTCGTCCGCATCCGCCATGCATAGTCCACGCCAAATCGGGTAAAGAAAAGTGGCGGAAAAGAGTATTGCACTTTTGCGGAAAACACTTATACTTTGTAAAGTGATTTCAATCTGATAAATAAAGGAGTTTGATTATACATGGCAGGATTCTGGTATACCGAAAAACAAACTGAAAACTTCGGCATCACAATGAAAATCAATAAAACGCTTCATACAGAACAAACAGATTTCCAATATTTAGAAATGGCTGAAACAGCCGAATGGGGCAATATGTTGTTCTTGGATGGCATGGTCATGACTTCTGAAAAAGACGAATTTGTCTACCACGAAATGGTGGCGCACGTGCCTTTGTTCACGCACCCGAACCCGGAGAACGTATTGGTCGTTGGAGGCGGAGACGGCGGCGTCATCCGTGAAATCCTGAAACACCCATCCGTGAAAAAAGCGACGCTCGTCGACATCGACGGCAAAGTCATCGAGTACTCGAAAAAATTCTTGCCATCGATCGCATCCGGCTTAGAAGATGCACGCGTTGAAGTAATCGTCGGCGACGGCTTCATGCACATCGCGGAATCGGAAAATGAATTCGACGTCATCATGGTCGATTCCACTGAACCGGTCGGGCCGGCAGTGAATTTGTTCTCGAAAGGCTTCTACGCTGGCATTTCGAAAGCCTTGAAAGAAGACGGCATCTTTGTGGCACAATCGGACAATCCGTGGTTCACGCCGGATTTGATCAAGCAAGTGCAAAGCGATGTCAGAGAGATTTTCCCGATTACGAAATTATACCTCGCGAACATCCCGACTTACCCGAGCGGTTTGTGGTCGTTCACGATCGGTTCGAAAAAATACAACCCGCTTGAAGTGCCAGCTGAGCGATTCCACGATATCGAAACAAAATATTACACACCGGAATTGCACAACGCGGCATTCGTTTTGCCGAAATTTGTGAAAGATTTGACGGGTGAATAAGATGCGTTTTGACGAAACCTATTCAGGAAAAGTATTCATCAAAAGCCATCCGAATTACGAAGAGTCGAAAGCAGTCCTTTACGGCATGCCGATGGACTGGACCGTCAGCTACCGTCCCGGCTCGCGTTTCGGCCCGAATAAAATCCGCGAAGTCTCGATTGGGTTGGAAGAATACAGCCCATACCTTGACCGCGAACTTGAAGACGTAAAATTCTTCGATGCAGGGGACATCCCGTTGCCGTTCGGCAATCCGGAAAAATCCCTTCTCGAAATCGAAACCTATGTACACACGTTGTTGGCTGATGGGAAAATCCCAATGGGCATGGGCGGCGAGCATTTGGTGTCATTGCCGGTCATGAAAGCAGTCGCGAGCCGCTACGACGATCTTGCCATCATTCATTTCGATGCGCATACCGATCTCCGTGAAAACTATGAAGGCGAAGAATATTCGCATTCAACGCCGATCCGTAAAATTGCCGATCACATCGGCCCGAAAAACGTCTACTCGTTCGGCATCCGTTCAGGAATGAAAGAAGAATTCGAATGGGCGAAAGAGCAAGGCATGCATTTGTATAAATTCGAAGTGCTCGAGCCCTTGAAACAAGTACTGCCGACACTCGACGGCCGTCCGGTCTACATTACGATCGATATGGACGTGCTCGATCCAGCACACGCGCCAGGCACTGGGACGGTCGATGCTGGCGGCATCACATCGCGCGAACTGCTCGCATCGATCCATGCCATCGCAGCATCGGGCGTCAACGTCGTCGGCTTCGACCTCGTTGAACTCGCGCCAGTTTACGATCATTCCGATCAAACAGCGAACACGGCAAGCAAACTCATCCGCGAAATGATTCTTGGCTGGGTTAAATAAGAAAAGCGGAAGCGCCTGTCCAGCTCCGACAGGCATAAGACGATCTGGCGCAGCGGCGCTCTTTGCCGCACAGCCAGAGTGGCTTATGGCCCCGAGGAGCTAGGCGCTGGAGCTAGACAATAAGAAAAGCGGAAGCGCCTGTTCAGCTCCGACAGGCGTAAGACGAATGACCGAAGCGGCGCTCTTTGCCGCACAGGGCAGTCGGCTTACGACCCGAGAGGCAAGCCGCTGGAGCTGGACAATAAGAAAAGCGAAAGCGCCTGTTCAGCTCCGACAGGCGTAAGACGATCTGGCGCAGCGGCGCTCTTTGCCGCACAGCCAGAGTGGCTTATGGCCCCGAGGAGCTGGGCGCTGGAGCTGGACAAGAAGAAAAGCGGAAGCGCCTTTCCAATTCCAAAAACGAAAACAAAGCCGGCCTGTATTTAACAGGCCGGCTTTGTTTTGCCTAAAACTAAATCACGGCAATGGAAAGCCCTTTGTCATTTATAGAAGCATCGGAGGAGCTGGCTCGGATTAGATTGAAAAAACGGCGCCAATCGGGCTATAATGAAAAGGTTATTATTTATCGGAAAGGCGGATGCACATGAAGAAATCGGTGAAAATCAAATTGACGACGATCATCCGCCAGCCGGGTGCTGAAGATCAAGTGATGGAACTGCGTTCAGAAGGCGTTCTGACCGTGAAAAATGGACGCCGCTATCTGCAATACGATGAGCGGCAAGATGATCTCGATATCCGGACAACGGTCAAACTCGGTGAAACGGATGCGGTCGTGATGCGCAGCGGAGGTTTGCAGATGCGCCTGCCGTTTCTGTTGGATAAGGAACAGACCGGCAATTTGCGCCACGGGGAAGAATCGTTCATGCTCACGACCAAAGCACATGAACTCATCATGACGGAAAGCCGTTTCAAAGTGCGCTATGACTTAGCGCTCGGAAACGATTTTGCCGGCGAATACGAAATGGAAATACAGTTTATGGAGGGAACCAAATGAACGCAGTAGAACAAGTACAGCAAAACATTAAACAGGCGATCGCCGAAGCGGTCCAAAAAGCGGGACTTACAGAAGAACCGGTTCAGGTCCAATTGGAATCGCCGAGAGATAAAGCGAACGGCGATTACGCAACAAACGTGGCCATGCAATTGACGCGTCTTGCGAAAAAGCCGCCGCGCGCAATCGCAGAAGCCATCGTGGAAAACTTGGACACCCAGTCAGCGAATATCGAAAAAGTCGAAATCGCAGGCCCTGGCTTCATCAACATCATCATCAAAAAAGATTATTTGAACGATGTCATCAAAACTGTACTTGAGCAAGGCGAAGAGTATGGCCGCTCGAACTCCGGCAACAGCCAGCGCGTCCAAGTCGAGTTCGTCTCTGCGAACCCGACAGGCGATCTTCATCTGGGTCACGCACGCGGTTCCTCTGTTGGCGATTCGATGTGCAATATCCTGGACCTTGCCGGCTATGACGTGTCCCGTGAGTATTACATCAACGATGCGGGCAACCAGATCAATAATTTGGCTTTGTCGATTGAAGGGCGTTATTTCGAAGCGCTTGGCAAAGGTGAAAGTATGCCTGAAGATGGCTACCGCGGGCAAGACATTATCGATATCGCTGCGGCACTCGTTGAAGAGCACGGTGATAAATTCCTTCATATGACAGAACAAGAACGTTATAAAGCATTCCGTGAACACGGCTTGAAAGTGGAGCTTGCGAAATTGCAGAAAGACTTGGCCGATTTCCGCGTCCATTTCGATGTGTGGTATTCGGAAACTTCCCTTTACGAAAACGGCAAGATCGACGCGGCATTGAAAAAACTGCGCGACAATGGCCATATTTACGAAGAAGACGGCGCCACTTGGTTCCGCTCGACAACATTCGGCGATGACAAAGACCGTGTGCTTATCAAAAACGATGGCACCTACACCTATTTGACGCCGGATATCGCTTACCACGAAGACAAAATCCAGCGCGGCTTCGACAAGCTCATCAATATTTGGGGAGCTGACCACCATGGCTACATCCCACGCATGAAAGCAGCAATCGAAGCGCTTGGCTACGACCGCGATACGCTTGAAGTGAGCATCATCCAAATGGTGCAATTGTATAAAGACGGCGAGAAAATGAAAATGAGCAAACGTACCGGTAAAGCCGTGACGATGCGCGAATTGGTCGACTTGGTCGGCCTAGACGCGGTCCGTTATTTCTTTGCGATGCGCTCCGGCGATTCCCATATGGATTTCGACTTGGATTTGGCCGTTTCCCAGTCCAACGAAAACCCGGTTTATTATTCCCAGTACGCACATGCGCGCATCTGCTCGATCTTGCGCCAGGCAGCGGAGCAGAACTTCACCGCTTCGACTGAGCATCTGGAGCTGTTGACGGACGAAAAGGAAATCGAAGTATTGAAGAAAATCGGCGATTTCCCACAAGTCATCGCAGATGCTGCAAAACTCCGTGCGCCTCACCGCGTCACGACTTATATCCATGAACTGGCGTCGAACTTCCACAGTTTCTATAACGCCAATAAAGTATTGGATGCTAGCAATGAAGAATTGACGCGTTCGCGCCTTGCCCTGATCGAAGGGGTTAAGACGACACTCGCAAATGCCTTGAAGACAGTCGGCGTCCAAGCTCCTGAAAAAATGTAGAAGACAACTAGAGCTTTCGGTGTATAATGGAGTCATCAAATCAACTGAATAGCAATCATGAAGGTGCTTATGTCTAAGAACATGAGTTAAAAGGGAAGCCGGTGCAATTCCGGCGCGGTCCCGCCACTGTATGTGAGAGCAAACTGCAAGGCCACTAGGAGATCCCGGGAAGGCGCAGCAAGCGATGACCACAAGCCAGGAGACCTGCCTTCATGAACACCGAACCGAAAGCTTGCGAGGACAGGCCGGACGCGCTTGTTTTTTGCGAACCCGTCCTGTAAGTCCTCTGCATCCTTTATGCAGGGGACTTTTTTAATGAAATGTGGAAGCGGCTGTTCAGCTCCGACAGGTATAAGACAATCTGGCGAAGCGGCGCTTTTTGCCGCACAGCCAGAGTGGCTTATGACCCGAGGAGCTAGGCGCTGGAACTAGCCACCAAGAAAAGCGTAAGCGGCTGAATGGAGGCTAAGCTAAATGCGCGACGTCCTGTCGCAACGCTTAGCTGACTCACATCCTGTGAGCCCCCGAGCGAGCGCTTGGTAGGGAAAAAACAAAACACCAGGAGGAATAAGGATGAAAAATATATGGAAATTCGGGACGGCTGCAGGAATGGCCGCAATTGTACTGGCTGGATGCGGCGACGAAGCGGCACCTGTCGAAGATCAAGATGTAGAAACACCGGCTGAACCGCCGTCGGAAGTAGCGGAAGCGGAATTCCCGGTTACCTTAGTCGATGCAATGGGCGATGAAGTAGTCATCGAAGAAGAACCGGAATCATTTGTTTCGATGATTCCTTCTAATACAGAAATCGCCTATGAGCTTGGGCTGGGCGAAAAAATGGTCGGCGTTTCGGATTTCGACAATTATCCGGAAGAAGTAGCAGATCTAGAAAAAATCGGCGGCCAAGAATTCAATGTAGAGAAAATCATCAGCCTGCAGCCGGATGTCGTTTTGGCCCATGAATCAGGGCTTGGCATGGGAACTGAAGGATATCAGCAGCTGCGTGATGCCGGATTGAATGTCTTTGTCGTAGAAAACGCAGAAACATTTGATGAAGTATATGAAACGATTTCCGTCATAGGCCAAGTGTCAGGCGCAGTGGAAGCAGCAGACGGGTTAATCGAGGAAATGGAAGCGCAAGTCGCGGAAGTTGAAGAACTGGCGGCTGGTGTCGACGAATCCAAATCGGTCTTCGTAGAGATTGGCAGCGAACCGGAACTTTATACAGCCGGTACAGGTACGTTCATCCATGAAATGCTGACAATGATTCAAGCTGAAAATGTCGCAGGAGGCGAAGAAGGCTGGATCAGCATGGATCCGGAAGCAGTTGTTGCGGCAAACCCTGAAATCATCATCACCACAGAAGGCGGTTATATCGAAAATGCTGCTGAATTGATCAAAGAGCGCAGCGGTTATGCAGATGTGACGGCCGTGCAAGAAGATGCCATTTATGAATTGAACCCTGATACTGTCACGCGTCCAGGCCCGCGTTTGACGGAAGGCTTGATGACTTTGGCAGAAGTGATTTATCCGGAGACATTCAGTGAGTAAATCTGCACTCGCCTATGTAGTCTCCCTGATTTTATTGGGCGGGGCAGTAGTGCTCGGAGTGACGGTCGGGACGGTGCCAATTTCACCGGCGGTTATCTGGAACCCTTCATCGGACGAAGCAGCTGCGAATATTTTATGGAATATCCGCATGCCGCGTGTGGTGCTTGCGGGACTAGTCGGTGCGGCACTTGCGATTGCGGGCGCAGCTTTTCAAGGCTTGCTGAAAAACCCGCTCGCTGATCCATATACTTTGGGAGTGTCGTCCGGTGCCGCTGTCGGTGCCGTGATGACGCTTTTTTTCGGCATCTCCATTCCGTTTCTTGGCCTGTTCACCTTGCCGGTCATCAGCATGATCGGCGCTTTGATCACGATGCTCGCCGTCATGGGTTTTGCACGGCTTGTCGACCGGTCGATGAAGATGGAAACAGTTATTTTGACCGGCATCATCTTCAGTTCATTCCTGGGGTCGATCATGTCTTTGATGATTGCGTTGACCGGTGAAGAACTGCGGCAGATCATCGGCTGGCTGCTTGGCAGCGTGTCGATGCGCGGCTGGCCCTATGTCCAGATGGCGCTGCCGTTTGTGCTTGTCGGTTCATTCGTCTTATGGCTTTACCGCCGTGAATTAAACGCGATGCTATTCGGTGAAGAACGTGCACAACATTTGGGTGTAGACGTCAGGAAGAGCAAGATGGCGATTTTGATCGGCGGATCGGTCCTGACGGGATCAGCAGTTGCAGTATCTGGAACCATCGGCTTTGTTGGCTTGGTCGTCCCGCACATCACGCGCCTCGTATGGGGCTCTGACCACCGCCATGTCTTGCCGTTATCGTTTATCAACGGGGCTGCGCTTTTAATTGTTTGCGACTTGGTGGCGCGGACGATCATTTCACCGACCGAATTGCCGATTGGCGTTATTACTGCGTTTATCGGGGCGCCGGTCTTTGCATTCATCTTTTTCCGCCAGCGCAGAGGAGGGCTTTAAATGTTGCAAATTGAAAAGTTGTCAGGCGGCTATGGCGACAAGAAAATCGTCGACCGCATCTCATTCGGTGTCGAAAAAGGCCGCATGCTTGGCATACTCGGGCCGAATGGCAGCGGCAAATCTACCTTGATGAAATTGATCAGCGGCGTCTTGGAGCCGACAGCCGGCGTTGTCCGGATCGACGGTAAGCCTGTTGGCGATTTCCCAGCTAAGGAATTGGCCCGCAAGATGGCGGTTTTGCCGCAGCTGCATGCGCATGCTTTTTCACACACTGTCCGTGAAACGGTTTCTCTCGGCAGGTATCCGCATCAAAGCGGCTGGTTTTCGTCTTGGTCCGAAGAAGATGAAGCGGCAGTCCAGGAAGCGATGAAGCTCATGGACATCAGCCACTATGAATCGACATTACTTGAAGAGATGTCCGGAGGCGAACAGCAGCGCGTTTTCGTAGCGCAAGCCTTGGCGCAAAACGCGGCGGTCTTGCTCCTTGACGAGCCGACCAACCATCTCGATATCAACCACCAGAAAGAATTGTTGGATACCATCAAAAAACAGGCGATCGAAAAAGAATTGACGGTTATCTCCATCTTCCATGACATCAATTTGGCTTCCATGTATTGCGATGAACTTCTATTGATGGACGAAGGAAACATCGTCCGAATAGGAGAGCCCCACGAAGTTGTCAGGACGCATGATGTCGAATCTGTCTACCAGACGCGTGTCAGCAATCACCCCCATCCGGAGCTGCCGAAGCCGCAAATCACTTTATTGCCTGGCGTTCGCAGAAAGCCGGCGGGACAGCGAGTGAGAGCAGAAGATTTTCTCGTGACCCCGGAATTTGTCGCCTACCAAAGCCAGCTTCCACTGAAGACCGTTTCGTCTGCCGTCGTCAACGCGGGTTCTGGATGGTTCCGCAATTTCCTCAATCGACGCGTCGATGCCAGCTATAATATCGACAATAGTTTTGAGGAAATGGTCGATTATATCGAAGACAGCGGATTGAAAGCGACGGATACCGTAGCGATGATGACCGCTGTCCGCACTGAGCATGCCATTGTCCGTGAATACGCGGGGGATTTCGGCAGCATCGTCGTGGCGGTGACAGCGGGTGTCGGAAACGGCGTCGATGTATCGCAGGCCGTGGCGCGCGAACAGCGCGTCGGCACCATCAACACGTGGATCATGGTAAACGGCATTCTGTCGGATGAAGCTTTTATTCAAGCGATGATCACAGCGACTGAAGCTAAAACGAAAGCTTTGCAGCATGAAGAAGTCATCGATCCGCTAACCGGAACGATCGCGACGGGCACCTCAACCGATAGTTGCCTGGTCGCCGCTACGCAGCAAGGAGAAGCGCTGCCGTATGCAGGGCCGATTACTGAAGTAGGGAAACTCATCGGCACAGGTGTCTTCGAATGTACAGTTGAAGCGATCCACCTTTACCGCGAGGCGAAAAAAGCATGATCCACCATGTGTTGGCAATCGGCATCGGCCTATTGCTCGACCGCCTAATCGGGGATCCGCCGGCATGGCCCCATCCTGTTCGGTGGATCGGCACCTTAATTAATGGGTTAAAAAAACGGCTGAATGTACCACAGTATGCGTTTCGCAACGGTTTTGCCATGCTTTCGATTGTATTGGCGATTGTCGCAACGGCTACGGTCGCGATCGTTACTGTTGCCTATTCGCTCCATCCGGCGATCGGAGTTTTAGCTGAAGCGCTGTTGATCGCTTCCGGTTTGTCGCAGAAAAGCTTGAAACAGGCAGCGGAAGATGTTTACACGCCGCTCGTCCAAGGTGATTTTGCGCTTGCCCGCAACAAGCTGTCATGGATTGTCGGGCGCGACACAGAAACTTTGGGAGAAAGCGAGATCACCCGCGGCGTCGTCGAAACGGTTTCCGAAAATACAAGCGATGGCATTACCGCTCCGATGTTTTGGGCGCTATTGTTCGGCGCGCCTGGGTTATGGATCTACAAAGCGGTCAATACGTGCGATTCGATGGTCGGCTATAAAAATGAAGAATTCCATGATTTCGGTTTTGCTTCCGCGAAATTCGATGACGTATTGAATTATGTGCCGAGCCGTGTGACCGGCTTGTTGATCGTGTTATTCACCCGAAATGAAAGCGGCATGCCGTTGAAACAACGCCTGTCGATCTGGCTGCGCGATGCCAGGAAACATCCGAGCCCGAACAGCGGCTGGCTGGAAGCGGCAACGGCTGTGCAGCTGGGCATCGAACTTGGGGGCGTGAACTCCTATGGCGGCGTTCGGTCAATCCGCGCTAAAATGGGCGAACCATTGTTCAAACTCGAAGCAACACATATTAGAAGTGCAGTGAACCAAATGAATATTGCCGCAATCAGTTTTTTCGCACTGATTGCAATAGGGGGAATCCTGCTTGAAATTGCCTGAACACGGAGCCAATCCACATCGCCTCTATGAACAAGCGGGGCACAAGCAACCTTCGGATGTGATCGATTTCAGTGAAAACGTCCATCCGTTCGGGCCGCCCGTTTTTTTAAAAGAACAATGGGGAGAATTTTACAATTTGCTGTCTTCGTACCCAGACCCGGAAGCGGAACCTTTCCGTTCAGCGGCGGCCGAATACCACGGCGTCGAAAAAGAGCGGGTCGCTGCCGGAAACGGTGCTGCAGAAATCTTTACCTGGCTTGCAAAGCGTTACCGCGGCAAACGGGTGGCCTTGGTGGAACCAGCATTTTCTGAATACCGGAGCACTTTGGAATCTGAGAATATCCATATATTAGAAATTAGTTTGAAGCCTGAAAGTGCGTGGCAATTAGAAGTAGAAGATGTAAAAAGACAGTTAGCACAGTGCGATGCATTGTATATTTGCAACCCGCATAATCCGACCGGGCGCTTGCTGGGCTTGGCGAAACTCGAAGAAATCGCCGCGTTGTGCAAAGGAAAGTGTGAGCTGGTAATCGATGAAGCGTTTATTGATTTTATCGGGGAACATACATCGTTCATTCCGCTGCTGAAACGGTATCCGCATGTCATCATCGTCCGTTCGATGACCAAAATGTATGCGCTTGCGGGTCTTCGGCTTGGCTATGTCATTGCCGAGTCCAGCATCATCCGCGAATTGACAGGTGCCGCCGCCCATTGGAATGTCAATGGTTTAGCGGCCGCAGCCGGTGCACGCTGTTTTTCTGAAGAGGCGTACCGGGAGCGAATTATCCGGGCGGCCGACAGTGAACGCACGAAAATGGAAGATTTTCTGGAAATGATGGGTTGTCCGTTCATCCCTTCAGCAGCCAACTTCCTGTGTTTTCAATTACCCAATCCGGTGCGTTCAGAGCCATTTTTCCATGCAATGCTAGAAGCAGGAATCGTCTTGCGCCATACTTATTCATTTAAAGGAATGGACGGCGAATGGTTTCGCATCGGCATGAAAAGCGCCTCAGCAATGGAACGGTTGAGAAAGGAGATGCAGCAATGGTTCAAGGACAATTAGTTTTTGTATCAGGGGGAGTGCGCAGCGGAAAAAGCGCTTATGCTGAAACGCTTGTCCGGCAGGCGACTGGGGGTCGCAATGTATATATTGCCAGTGGCATCGCACGCGACCCGGAAATGGCCGAACGCATCGCGCGCCACCGCAAAGACCGTGCACAAGACGGCTGGTGGACAATTGAACAGCCTCAGCAATTATCAGAAGCCTTGCCGCTCATCCGGCAAAATGACGCGGTGTTGTGGGATTGCGTTACGACCTGGCTCGCAAATGAACTGTATGAAGAGTTTGAGCAAGGCGGTTTATGCGCAGACACGCCCGGCTGCATGGAGCAAAAATGGCATGAGCTAAAAAACACCATCGATTCGATCCGCGCGAAAGCCGTTTATTTTGCCGTCGTTTCCAATGAAGTGCTGGATGAACCGCTTGTCGACCATACTTATCAAGAGTGGCTCGGAAAGATTCACCAATGGCTCGCAAGCCGCGCAGATCAGGCGGTTGAAATGGAGAATGGCCTTGCAATTCGAAGAAAGTGAAGGTGATGCGAATGGCGAATCGGACGCTTGGGGGCTTGCTGCTCGCATTTCAATTCTTTTCATCCATTCCGGTACATAAAGAGATTCCAATGAAAAAACCGCAAGTAACGGCAATGTACAGCTTGTTGCCTGTGGTCGGATTAGTGGCAGGGGCAATGGCTTCAGCCGCGATCTGGCTAATGAAGGAAACCACCGATATCGGTCCATTAATGATTGCGTTTTTGCTGGCTTCATTATTGTGGGCGATAACGGGGGGCTTGCACATGGACGGGTTGGCAGATACCGGCGACGCTTATTTTTCATACCAGAACAAGGATAAACGCCTGGAAATCATGGGAGACCCACGCATTGGCGCATTCGGGGCGATGGTGCTGATTTTTGCGATTGTCGGTAAGATCATCGTTCTTGCAGAACTGATTCCGACTGTGTCACTGATCGCTCTTGCCGCGGTGCCGGTCGTCAGCCGGGTCGGACTCTCTGCTTTATCCGCCACTGCAAAGCCGGCGAAAACAGAAGGGCTCGCGGCTTATTTTCAGCGTTTGATCGACCGCAAGACGATATTGTCAGCAATGTTCGCCTGGTCGCTGCTTATGCTTGCCATCTTATTTATATTCTGTGGCTGGACAGTGGCGATCGCCTTTTTGGTTGTTGTGCCCATTGCGACATTTGCTTATAAAAAATGGTGCGACAAGAATTTCGGCGGTGTCACGGGCGATTTGCTCGGGGCATACGCAGAAGGAATGGAGCTGTTGTTATGGATCATGCTTTTGTTCTTCGTCTGATCCGCCACGCGCCGACCGCAGGGAATGTGCGGAGGGCATATATCGGCTGGACCGATGAACCGATTTTGCCGTTCGAAGCCAAAGCGGATCATACTATCAACCTCGTGTGGGGGAGCGATTTGCTGCGTTGCCGGCAAACGGCCCAGCGATTGTTTCCGACTGCCAGTTACCGGGCAGTTCCAAATTTGCGGGAACTGAATTTCGGGGATTGGGAAAATTGCACGTACAGCGAGTTGCAATTTAATGAACGCTACCGTAAGTGGATCGATGACCCTGAGGCCGTAAAGCCGCCGAACGGGGAAAGCTTCCAGCAACTGGCGGAACGGGTTGATCGAGCAATAGAAACTTTTTCCGATACAGGAAATTTTACGCTCGTCACTCACGGAGGGCCGATTCGCTACCTGCTGTCCAAAGCAACCGGACAGCCATTCTTTTCCCAGCAGGCAGCACACGGGCATTGTTATACCGTCACATGGGCGAGCAAGTCAGCGTATAAGGAGGGCCATCCATGCGTATCGTATTCGGCGGAGCCTTTAACGGCAAGCGCAAGTATGTAAAAGAACAGTTGAAGCTGGATTCAAGCGTTTGGCTCGAAGGCGAACTGCCGGCACCGGGTGAGAGCGCAGTGATTGCCGGATTGGAGCAATGGATCCGCAAGCAACTGGAACAGCAACGACCGGAACAGGATATAATAGCGGCAATCCGTGAACTCGCGGAAAGCGCCGGCGATCGCATCTGGATTTTGACTGACATCGGCCGCGGCATTGTGCCGATCAATCCGCTTGAGCGCGAATGGCGCGATGTCACGGGCAGGAGCTATCAGTATTTATTTGGCAACGCGGAGCACATCACACGCATTTGGTACGGCATTCCACAAACAATCAAAGGAGATGGTCGAGATGAATATTTACACGAAAACCGGGGATAAAGGGCAGACAGGATTAATCGGGGGGCGGACGGACAAAGACGATCCGCGCGTGGAAGCATACGGCACGATTGATGAAGTGAACTCATTTATCGGAAAAGCGATGACAGAACTTGACCGCGATGTATTCGCCGATCTTCTGGAAGATTTGCAAACAATCCAAAATGAGTTGTTTGATTGCGGCGGCGACTTGGCGGATGTCCGCAACACGCCGCAATACAAGACGAATGAGGAATCGGTCGAACAGCTGGAACGCCGCATCGATGTATTGATGGACGAACCGCCGCTTCTTGAGCGTTTTATCCTTCCGGGAGGCACGCCCGCTGCAGCGACTTTGCATATCGCACGCACGATTACACGCCGTGCGGAGCGCCAAACTGTAAGCCTGGCAAAAACCGGCGAGGAATTCCCAGCGGTCATCCAGCGTTATTTGAACCGTTTGTCGGATTATCTTTTTGCAGCAGCACGCGTTGCCAATTCGCGAATGGATGTAGCGGACAATGAATATGTGCGCAGCGCCAAAGTCTTCAAGGACGGCGGGCGTTCGAAAAAGCGGGAGGAATGACAATGAAGACGCAGACCATTGCCCTGGCTGCTATTTTTATCAGCTTGTCCGCAATCGGCGGCATGGTGAAAATCCCGCTCGGCATCGCGTCGATTGCACTTGATGCCATGCCGGCACTCGTTGCGGCGCTGTTTCTCGCGGCACCGCTTGCCGGCTTTGTCGCCGCAGCGGGCCACTTGTTATCGGCTTTATTCGGCGGCATGCCGCTCGGCCCGTTTCATTTATTGATCGCGCTGGAGATGTTTGCGGTCGTCTGGCTGTTCGCGAAACTGCATAGCAACGGCAAGACCTGGTGGAAATGGATAGCATTCATTATCGGAAACGGCGTGTTGGCGGCCGTGCCATTTTATTTCCTATTATCTCCTGCTTTTTTCTATGCCTCCGTCCCGGGATTGCTGTTGGCCGCATCGATTAATGCTGCAGTCGCTGCACTCGTTGCCCCGCTTGTTACAGCAGCTGCAAGGAGATTGGCCTGATGCGCAACGAATTGATGGTCGATGGGATGGTCATCACGACGGATAATTCAGCGGCAATCGGAGAGAAGCCGCACGACATCGTAAACGTCCCGGATGAAGTCGCCGCGAAGTTCGCCGCACGTGTCGCATTGGCAGAACAATGGGCGGCTGGAGGGGAAGCAACTGCCATTCTGCTCCATAATTTCAGCGGTGAAGAGCACTGGCCGCGTTATGTCTCAGGAATCACGCAATTATTTTCCGAGCTCGAAATGCCGGTTCCGCCGGTTTCAGGAAGCACAGAAAGCAATATCGAGACGCTGCAATCGGCGCTGGCGGTGACGATCATCGGGCGAAAGCTTCGCATGCTCGCTGATCCGCATGAACTTGAATGGTTTATTTACGGAGAGCCGCTTGTCGGGGAAGCGGTCATCAATCATCCCGACCGGATCGCCGATTTGCGGATCGTAAAAAACGCATTCGACTGCAATCAAATTGAGCGAATCTGGCCGATTGGGTCAGAGGGGATTGAGCGGGAAGCTGACAAGCTCTTCGGCTGCAGGATGCCGCTAGCACAAGGAATTGCCAAAGAAGCGTCCGGCGGTCCTGCGACTTGCTTGTTAGTCGGTCTCAAATCAAGTAAAGCCGAGAAAGCAAAATGCCTATTCGGAAAGCATTTTCGCGAATTAATTGAATAGCCTATAAGCCGCCTATCGAGCGGCTATTTTTTTGGGGGAAAAACAGCTGGAGGATGGAATCATGGAGACCATCGCGGCAAAAGCAGCCGGATGATAGCTGTTTCAATTGTTTTGGCAGGCAGGAATGCAGTGAGGGCGTGTGGAATATCAGTTATTGGAAATTATATTTCGGAAAGGCTATAGATTTCTATTGACTGAATGCTCATTCACTTTTAAACTAGAACATAGTATCGACATTCTGCCGCACTTCACGTAAACTTTGGAGTAGAATTGGGGATTTACACATTCAACAAGGGGGGACTACACGATGGAGTTTTTGCTCATCGCTAACTGGGTTTTATTTATACTTGTAACCGCTTACGCCGTTTACTTGTTCATCTACTTGCTGAAGTCGCGCTATGACTATATCAAGCTTGGCAAAAAAGTAGATTTTGAAGAAAACTTCAATGAACGGGTCCGCAAAGTAATGGTCAACGTGTTTGGCCAGAAGAAATTATTGAAAGATAAAAAGAGCGGTGCGATACACGTGATGTTCTTCTATGGCTTCCTGCTTGTTCAAGCGAGTGCCATCGATTTCATCATCAAAGGCTTGTCGCCTGATTCACATTTGCCGCTTGGCCCATTATATCCGGCATTTACACTCTTCCAGGAATTCGTTACATTAACGATCTTGGTCGCTGTCGTCTGGGCATTCTATAGACGTTATATCGAAAAACTGGTTCGCCTGAAGCGCGGCTGGAAATCCGGCCTTGTGCTGATTTTCATCGGTGGTTTAATGGTCACCGTCCTTGTCGGGAACGGCATGAACATGATCTGGCACGGCCATGAAGGGGCTTGGACAGAACCTGTCGCAAGCGTCATCGGAGCGGCATTCGCTTGGCTTCCTGAAACGGCTGCAGCGACCATCTTCTACGTTATGTGGTGGGCGCATCTCTTGTTCTTATTGACATTCTTGGTCTACGTTCCGCAATCCAAGCACGCCCACTTGATCTTCGGGCCGGTCAACACATGGTTCCACCGTTTGGATCATGTCGGCCGCTTGAAGCCAATTAATTTCGAGGATATGGAAGAAGAAAATGAAGAAGATCCAGATGCCATGCCAACATTCGGCGTCGGTAAAATCACCGATTTCACGCAAGCACAGATGATCGATTTCTACGCATGCGTAGAATGCGGACGCTGCACGAATATGTGTCCGGCTACCGGAACCGGCAAAATGCTGTCGCCGATGGACCTGATCACGAAACTCCGTGACAACTTGACGAACACGGGTGCTGTCATGACCCAGAAAAAACCGTGGGTGCCAGCGATGGCATTCAGCAATACGCAAGGAAACCAGTTGGCGATGGCTGCAGGCGCTGAAGGCATCTCAATCGATGAACTTTACAGCCCGAGCTTGATAGGCGATGTCATCACAGAAGAAGAAATCTGGGCTTGTACAACATGCCGCAACTGTGAAGATCAATGTCCGGTCATGAACGAACACGTCGACAAAATCATCGACCTTCGCCGTTACCTGGTCATGACGGAAGGCAAGATGGATAAAGATGCACAACGAGCCATGACCAACATTGAAAAACAAGGCAATCCATGGGGCTTGAACCGCAAGGAAAAAGAAAACTGGAGAGACGCTCGCCCAGATATCTCGATTCCGACGGTCAAAGAAGCCAGCAAAGCTGGAGAAGAGTTTGAATACTTGTTCTGGGTCGGTTCGATGGGCTCATTCGACAACCGTTCACAGAAAATCGCGCTTTCCTTTGCACGCTTGATGAATGAAGCAGGTATCAAATTCGCGATTCTCGGTAATAAAGAAAAGAACTCCGGCGATACACCGCGCCGCCTCGGGAATGAATTCCTGTTCCAGGAACTTGCGACCGCCAATATCAAGGAGTTTGAAAAAGCGGGTGTCACTAAGATCGTCACGATCGATCCGCATGCTTATAATATTTTCAAAAACGAGTATCCGGATTTCGGCTTTGAAGCAGAAGTCTATCACCATACAGAAATGCTCTTTGACCTTGTCCAGCAAGGCAAGTTGAAGCCGCAGCATGCAGTGAACGAGAAAATCACTTTCCATGATTCCTGCTACCTCGGCCGTTACAACGATGTATACGATGCGCCGCGTGAGATTCTTAAAGCGATCGAAGGCGTCGAACTCGTGGAAATGAAACGCAATCGCCAAGACGGCATGTGCTGTGGAGCTGGCGGCGGACTTATGTGGATGGAAGAAGACGCCGGACACCGCGTCAACGTTGCCCGCACCGAGCAGGCGCTTGAAGTGAGCCCGACGATGATTTCTTCCGGATGCCCGTACTGCTTAACGATGCTATCGGATGGAACGAAAGCGAAAGAAGTCGAAGAGCAGGTCGGCACATACGATGTCGCTGAACTCCTTGAGATGGCTGTTCTCGGAAAAGACGCACCACCAGTTGAGGAAATCGTACAATAAATAGATTTGCCAACTGACAGAAAATTGAGTAGAATAACAGCATAGAGAAAAATGAAAGGGAGTGCTACACTCCCTTTTCTTATGTAATCAAGTCGAGCGAGCGTTCAGTCAACCAAGAAAAGCAAAACCAGCCGATCAGGTTCGACCGGCATAAGACGAACCGGCGAAGTGGCGCTATTTGCCACACAGCCGGGTTGGCTTATGACCCGAGAACTTGGCTGGAATTTGCTAGACACCAAGAAAAGCAAAATCAGCCGATTGTGGCTGAAAAAATTTTTATCGTTATGAAAACGTTTCCAAAATATGAGGAGGAATTGTAAATGGCAAAAACGGTCATCATTGATGGAGCACGCACAGCATTCGGGAAATTTGGCGGGGCACTCAGTTCATTCACAGCAAGCGACCTAGGGGCAGCGGCGATCAAGGAAGCGCTGAAGCGTTCAGATGTAAAACCTGAAGATGTTCAAGAAGTTATCATGGGCAATGTCCTGCAGGCAGGCCAAGGGCAAATCCCTTCCCGCCAAGCGGCTTATAAAGCGGGCATTCCTTACAACGTTAAATCCGAAACAATTAATAAAGTATGTGCATCCGGTTTACGTTCTGTCACGCTAGCAGACCAAATCATTCGCTTGGGAGACGAAGAGTTGATCGTTGCAGGCGGCATGGAATCAATGTCGAATGCGCCTTATTATTTGCCGAAAGCACGCTTTGGCCTTCGCATGGGCGATTCTCAAGTCATTGATGGCATGGTCCACGACGGCTTGTCATGTTCCTTCCATCCAGACAAAGTGCATATGGGCACATACGGCAACTCAACGGCAGAAACTTTCGAGCTGACACGTGAAAGACAAGACGAATGGTCAGCCCGTTCCCATGAACGCGCAATTAAAGCACGCGATCATTTTTCACAAGAAATTACGGCAATGGAAGTGCCTCAACGTAAAGGCGATCCAATTACAGTCGACCAAGATGAAGCGCCGCGTGAAGGCACAACATCTGAAGTGTTGGCGAAACTGCGCCCGGCATTCGGAAAAGACGGCACGATTACGGCAGGGAATGCACCAGGAATCAATGATGGAGCGGCAGCACTTGTATTGATGAGTGAAGAACGCGCCCAAAAAGATGGGAAAGCCGTATTGGCTCACGTTCTAGGACACACAGAAGTCGCGGTCGAACCGCACCGTTTCCCTGAAACGCCAGGGCTCGTCATCAACGAATTATTGAAGAAAACCGGCAAATCATTGGAAGAAATCGATCTTTTTGAAATCAATGAAGCATTTGCGGCGGTTGCGCTGGCAAGCTCGAAAATTGCTGGTCTCGACGAAGAGAAAGTCAATGTCAACGGAGGATCCGTTGCACTTGGCCATCCAATCGGGGCGAGCGGGGCGCGCATCATCTTGACGCTCGCTTATGAATTGAAACGCCGCGGAGGCGGCATCGGAATTGCCGCTATCTGTTCAGGCGGCGGGCAAGGCGATGCAGTGATGATCGAAGTACCAAAGGAGGAAAACTAAACATGTCTATCCAAAACGTCATGGTCATCGGAGCCGGCCAAATGGGCTCCGGTATCGCACAAGTATGTGCACAAGCTGGATTTAACGTAAAACTGAACGATATGAAACAAGAAGCATACGAACGCGGCATCGCGAGCATCTCGAAAAACTTGTCGCGCAATGTCGAAAAAGGCCGCATGACAGAAGACGAGAAGTCGCAAGTACTCGGCCGCATCCAATCTTCATTGGATTTAAAAGATGCACACGATGTCGACATCGTCATTGAAGCCGCTGTCGAGAACATGGAAATCAAATCGACGATCTTCAAGACTTTGGACGAAGTGGCACCGAAGCATGCCATTCTTGCATCGAATACATCTTCACTGCCGATCACTGAAATCGCAGCAGCAACGAAGCGCCCGGAACAAGTCATCGGCATGCACTTCATGAACCCGGTACCGGTGATGAAATTGGTCGAGATCATTCGCGGCCTTGCAACAACGGACGAAGTATATCAGGCAGTTGAAGACATGACAGTGAAATTATCGAAAACGCCAGTTGAAGTAAATGACTTCCCTGGTTTCGTTTCGAACCGCATTTTGATGCCGATGATCAATGAAGCGATCTTCACGCTGCAAGAAGGCGTCGCGACAAAAGAAGCAATCGACGAAGTGATGAAGCTCGGCATGAACCATCCGATGGGGCCTCTTCAATTGGCTGATTTCATCGGACTGGATACTTGCCTTTACATTATGGAAGTGCTGCACGACGGTTTCGGCGACAGCAAATACCGTCCAAGCCCGCTCCTGCGCCAATACGTGAAAGCCGGCTGGCTCGGCAAAAAGACCGGACGCGGTTTCTACGAATACAACTAAGATTTAGGGGGAGCCTTAATGGATCTGCATTTTACAGACGAACAATTGATGATGCGCAATATGGTGCGCGATTTTGCAAAAGAAGAAATCATGCCTTTTATCGATCGCATGGAAGAAGGCGAATTCCCGACGGAGATACTCAAGAAAATGGGCGGGCTCGGATTGATGGGCATCACCGCACCAGAAAAATACGGCGGCTCGGAAATGGATTTCACATCTTACATCACAGCCATTCATGAATTGTCTAAAGCGAGCGGCGTTATCGGCGTCATTTTGTCGGTTCATACATCGGTCGGCACCAACCCGATCATCAATTTCGGGACGGAACAGCAGATTGCAAAGTACGTTCCGAAACTGGCGACGGGCGAATATTTGGGCGCATTCTGTTTGACAGAGCCGTCGGCCGGATCCGATGCAGCGGCGCTGAAAACGCGTGCTGTTAAAAAAGATGGGAAATATATCCTGAACGGATCGAAAGTCTATATCACCAACGGCGGCGAAGCCGATACGTACATCGTGTTCGCATCGACGAATCCGGAAGCAGGCCCTCGTGGAGTTTCTGCCTTTATCGTGGAAAAAGATTTTCCAGGGTTTGTGGTCGGGAAAGACGAAAGAAAAATGGGGCTTCACGGTTCGCGGACCGTGCAGTTGACGTTTGAGAATATGGAAGTACCAGCTGAAAACCTGCTTGGGGAAGAAGGCAAAGGATTTTCGATCGCGATGGCGAACTTGAACGCCGGGCGCATCGGGATCGCCGCACAAGCTTTGGGCATCGCAGAGTCTGCTTATGAATACGCAGTAGCATACGCCAAAGAGCGTGAGCAATTCGGAAAACCAATCGCCCAGCAGCAAGGCATCGGGTTCAAACTTGCCGATATGGCGACTCAAGTCGAAGCGGCTAAACTGCTCGTCTACAACGCAGCCGATATGTACGCAAAAGGAATCGAATGCAATAAGGAATCGTCAATGGCGAAGCTGTTCGCTTCAAAAGCGGCGATGGACATCACGACGGAAGCCATCCAAGTTTACGGCGGCTACGGCTACACGAAAGACTATCCGGTCGAGCGCTTATTCCGCGACGCCAAAGTCACAGAAATCTACGAAGGCACGAGCGAAATCCAACGCATCGTTATCAGCAAACAACTACTAAAATAATTGGGGGAAATAACACAATGAACTTTCAACTATCTGAAGAACATAAAATGATCCGTAAAATGGTCCGCGACTTCGCGAAAAACGAAGTGGCGCCGACAGCAGAACAGCGCGACGAAGAAGAAAGCTTCGATATGAAAATCTTCCATCAAATGGCGGAACTCGGACTGACAGGCATTCCGTGGCCGGAAGAGTACGGCGGTATCGGTTCAGATTACTTGGCATACTGCATCGCGGTTGAAGAGTTGTCCCGTGTGGACGGTTCTGTCGGCGTTATCTTGTCTGCCCACACATCACTTGCCGGATGGCCGGTCTATACATTCGGAACGGAAGAGCAAAAGCAGAAATACTTGCGCCCGATGGCTGAAGGCACAAAAGTCGGCGCTTACGGACTAACAGAACCATCTGCAGGATCAGATGCAGGAAGCATGAAAACCAGCGCGAAAGAAGACGGCGACCATTATATCTTGAACGGCTCTAAAATCTTCATTACAAACGGTGGCATCGCTGATATCTACGTCGTTTTCGCCGTGACTGACCCAGACTCGAAACATAAAGGTACAACAGCCTTCATCGTCGAGAAAGATTTCGAAGGCTTCTCTGTCGGCAAGAAAGAGAAAAAACTCGGCATCCGTTCAAGCCCGACGACTGAAATCATCTTTGACAACTGCCGCGTGCCGAAAGAAAACGTGCTTGGCGAACTGGGCCAAGGCTTCAAAATTGCCATGCAGACGCTTGACGGCGGCCGCAACGGCATCGCAGCCCAAGCTGTCGGAATCGCACAAGGCGCGATGGACGCAGCAGTCGATTACGCAAAAGAGCGCGAGCAATTCGGCAAGCCGATTGCAGCGAACCAAGGCATTTCCTTCAAGCTTGCGGATATGGCGACAGGCATCGAAGCATCTCGCCTATTGACGTACCAGGCAGCTTGGCTCGAGTCGAACAAACTGTCCTACAGCAAGGAATCCGCCATGGCAAAATTGATGGCTGGCGACACAGCGATGAAAGTGACGACAGAAGCGGTTCAAGTCTTCGGGGGCTACGGCTACACGAAAGATTATCCGGTTGAGCGTTTCATGCGCGATGCGAAAATCACTCAAATCTACGAAGGCACACAGGAAGTCCAGCGTTTGGTCATTTCCCGTATGGTCACGAAATAAACGGAGGGTCGGCCTATGACAAAAAAGCGTGAAATTCAGTCCTCCGTGAAAGACGAAAGCCTGATTGAAAAGCGCCGCGAACAGATGATCAGCGGCGCTGTCACGCTTTTTAAGGAAAAGGGCTTTCACCGGACGACGACGAGGGAAATTGCAAAAGCAGCCGGTTTCAGCATCGGCACATTATATGAATACATCCGCACAAAAGAAGATGTGCTCTATCTTGTGTGCGACTCGATTTACGACGAAGTCAACGCACGGCTCGACCGGCTGGATTTGGAGGAAGGCTCGCTCGAGACGCTGGTCAAAGCACTCGAACAATACTATACATTGATCGACGATATGCAAGATGAATTCGTCGTCATGTACCAGGAATCCAAATCCTTGCCGAAAGATGCGCTGCGTTACGTACTGAACAAGGAAATCGAAATGACGGCTTTGTTCGAACGGTTGCTATCAAAATGCGCCGCGTCAGGGGAATTGTCCTTGTCGCAAAAAGAAATCGTCCTGGCTTCCCATCATTTGTTCGTGCAAGGGCAGATGTGGGCGTTCAGGCGCTGGGCGCTGGATGACTACACCATTGGGGAATTTATCGAAATGCAAACAAAGTTTCTGCTGCAGGGGATGGCAGGGGAAAAAATCACCATACAGGGGGCTTGACCATAATGGCTACTATACAAGAAAACACCACTTATCAGCCAAAGCACCATATCCGGTTCGTCACGGCATCGAGCCTTTTCGATGGCCACGACGCATCGATCAATATCATGCGCCGGATCTTGCAGGCAAATGGCGTCGAAGTAATCCACCTCGGGCATAACCGTTCCGTGGAGGAAGTCGTCAATGCAGCAATCCAGGAAGACGTCCAAGGAATTGCTATCTCTTCTTACCAAGGCGGCCACGTGGAATATTTCAAATACATGCATGACTTGCTTCAAGAACGCGGAGCAGGGCATATCCACATTTACGGCGGCGGAGGCGGTGTCATCTTGCCGCGTGAAATCCGTGAGCTTGAAGACTACGGCATTGCCGGCATTTTCTCACCTGAAGATGGCCGCAAAAAGGGCTTGCAGGGCATGATCGCGGAAATCGTCGAGGAATGCGATTTTTCCACAGCGAAAGAAGACGTTTCCTTAGACGGTTTGACTGCTGAAAACCCGGTAGCGCTTGCCAACGTCATCACGACGGCGGAAGAAGCGCACACGCGAAATCTCGATACGGGCGATTTGATGAAAGCGGTCCGTGAAAAATCGAAAAATACGCCGGTTCTCGGGATTACCGGAACAGGGGGAGCCGGGAAAAGCTCGTTGACGGATGAATTGATCCGCCGCTTTTTGACTGAGCTTCCGGACAAGAAAATCGCCATCCTGTCAATCGACCCGACGAAACAAAAAACGGGCGGTGCGCTGCTTGGCGACCGTATCCGCATGAATGCAATCTTCAATAAACGCGTATTCATGAGAAGCCTCGCCACTCGTGGATCTAGAACGGAATTGTCCGCGGCGATCGGCGATGTGCTCGATGTAGTGAAAGCGGCAGGGTTCGATTTGATTGTCGTGGAAACAAGCGGTATCGGACAAGGCGATGCTGAAATCGCTGGCATTTCCGATGTCTCGATGTATGTTATGACGAGTGAATTCGGTGCGCCGACACAGCTTGAAAAAATCGACATGATCGATTACGCCGATTTGATTGTCATTAATAAATTCGAACGAAAAGGCTCAGAAGACGCATTGCGCCAAGTCCAAAAACAGTATCAGCGCAGCCACCTGCTTTGGGAAAACGACCTTGACGACATGCCGGTCTACGGCACGATCGCAAGCCAGTTCAACGATAAAGGCACTAATGCCTTGTTCGCTGCACTTGTCGCGACAGTCAACCAGAAATGCGGCATGGACTGGGAAACGAGCTATGAAGCGTTTGCGAAAACGCAAAAAGAAAACCTCATCATTCCGAACGACCGCCGCTATTATTTGCGTGAAATTACGGATGCCGTTCGTGGTTACCATGCGAAAAGCGCAGAGCAAGCCGGATTTGCGCGTCGTTTGTTCCAGCTCGAAGGCGCCATCGAAGAAGTCCAAAAAAATGCGCCGGATGATGCACTCGTCCAGTCCTTGGAATCACTCGCACAAGGCGTGCGTGATGAATTGACAGCTGAATCAAAACGCATCCTTGATAACTGGAATTCCCTTCAGGAAGATTACGCAGGTGATGAATTGGTCACGAAAGTCCGCGACAAGGAATTGCGTACATTGCTGCGTACAGAAAGCTTGTCCGGCATCAAAGTGCCGAGAGTCGCATTGCCGAAATTCAAGGATTATGGCGAAATCTTGCGCTGGGTCTATGCCGAAAACGTGCCAGGTTCATTCCCATATACGGCAGGGGTGTTCCCATTCAAACGCGCGGGTGAAGATCCAAAACGCCAGTTTGCGGGAGAAGGTACGCCGGAACGCACAAACAGAAGATTCCATTATCTGTCAAAAGGTGATGACGCGAAACGCTTGTCCACTGCATTCGACTCGGTAACATTGTACGGGGAAGACCCGGATCACCGTCCGGACATCTACGGAAAAGTAGGTGAATCAGGTGTTTCCATCTGTACGCTGGAAGATATGAAGAAACTGTATGACGGCTTTGACTTGTGTGCGCCGTCGACTTCCGTTTCGATGACGATCAATGGGCCAGCGCCGATCATCCTGGCGATGTTCATGAACACGGCCATCGATCAGCAAGTGAAAAAGCGTGAAGAAGAGCTCGGCCGCACATTGACGGTCGAAGAATTCACCGAAGTGCGTGAAGGTACGCTGCAAGTGGTACGCGGAACGGTTCAAGCGGATATTTTGAAAGAAGACCAAGGGCAGAACACATGCATCTTCTCGACAGAATTTGCGCTGCGCATGATGGGCGATATCCAGCAATACTTTATCGACCACAAAGTGCGCAATTACTATTCGGTGTCAATTTCCGGCTACCACATTGCGGAAGCGGGCGCGAATCCGATTTCGCAATTGGCGTTCACCTTGTCGAACGGCTTCACATACGTCGAGTATTATTTGAGCCGCGGCATGAACATCGATGATTTCGCGCCGAACTTGTCGTTCTTCTTCTCGAACGGTTTGGATCCGGAATACACGGTCATCGGTCGCGTTGCACGCCGCATTTGGGCAATCGTCATGCGCGATAAATACGGCGCGAACGAACGCAGCCAGAAACTGAAATACCACGTCCAGACATCTGGCCGAAGCCTCCACGCACAGGAAATCGATTTTAACGATATCCGTACGACTTTGCAGGCTTTGATGGCGCTTCAGGACAACTGCAACTCGCTTCACACAAACGCTTACGATGAAGCAATCACGACGCCGACGGAAGAATCCGTGCGCCGTGCGATGGCCATCCAGATGATCATCACGAAAGAACACGGATTGTCGAAAAACGAAAATCCGTTGCAAGGCGCATTCGTGGTGGAAGAGTTGACGCAATTGGTCGAAGAAGCCGTCATGACGGAATTCGACCGCATCAACGACCGCGGCGGTGTTCTTGGCGCGATGGAGACACAATACCAACGCGGCAAGATTCAGGAAGAATCGATGCATTATGAAATGAAGAAGCATACCGGCGAATTGCCGATCATCGGGGTCAACACCTACTTGAACCCGAACCCGCAATCGGACGACGACATCAACGCGATGGAAATCGCCCGTGCGACGAAAGAAGAAAAAGAAACGCAAATCAACAATTTGCGCGCGTTCCAAGAGCGCAATCCTTCAGATGAAGCCTTGCAGCGCTTGAAACAAGTCGCGAAAGAAGGCGGCAATATCTTCGAGGAACTGATGGAGACTGTCAAAGTCGCAAGCCTTGGCCAGATCACTTCAGCTCTCTACGAAGTAGGCGGCCAGTACCGCAGAAACATGTAAGATCCCATCCCCTCGCCTTTAACCGGGCGAGGGGATTTTTTTATGCTTGAGCATAAGCTTTCATTAATGCTTAGCTAGAATGGTGTGTGGAGAAGTGAGCGAGGCAAGTGAATGAGATGGGTGGTTCGTTGATTGTTTCATCACGAATGAGCCGCCTCCCGCTTAGGGCTGGCCTCCCGCAATGAGCCGAAAAGAACGTTCGTCTCATTGCTTCGGCTCGCCCGTGAGCGCGGTTCGGCTTTTAGAATTCATTGGATGTTGCATGCGAGGACACGTCTTTTTTTATTGTATTAGTCCGCTGGTGAAGACGCCTAGTTAGAGTTGATAGCGGAAAAGATGGTTCACTAGCTATTCTTTATGCAATTACAAAGCTGTCCAGAACTGTTCATGCTAATTTCAATGACAGATAAATTTCATTTCCACTCTATACTTAGAGGTGGAGCGGAAATGGCTGACTCCTGGGGGACTGAGCGGGCTGGCGAGACAAATGTGCCGTGCATTTTGGCACATTGGCTCAACACCCGCCCCCCGGAAAGCAGCCATTGGAGCGAAACCTCCCCCACATACATTTACTCTATAAACTTAGTTGTATTGACAACTCAAATCTCATCCGGCACTTCGGTCGATTTGGCGGTGCAAGTCCGTTATAATGGAAGAAGTTGAAACTCTAAAGAAAAGAGATGGATGACAACATGCCCAAAGCTGCTCATTACTCGATCATCATTGCAGCGGTCGTGCTGCTTATTGTACTGTACAATAGAGCGCTCGGCTCGATACCGTTTTTAATCCTGTCCGCCTACTTTTTCTATTTCGGGTGGGATCAGCTTATGCGCAGAAAAAAGAAATCCCGGTAGCGGACAGCAAGGACTTTGTATATAATGGATAGAGTTACGATACAAGAAGGGACGTGCACGAATGAACATCCGTGAATTAACGAAAGAAGAATTGCTAGAAGAGTCGTTCGTCGACTTAACATATGCCATTTTGGAAGAAACCAAAGAAACGAAAACTTTTTCAGAGCTAGTCGCTGAATTGCAGCAATTGATCGGCCTTTCTGAAGAAGAGATGAAAGCGCATCTTGCACAGTATTACACTGACATGAACATTGATGGCCGCTTCCTGATCCTTGGCGAAAATCGCTGGGGCCTTCGTGAATGGTATCCGGTCGAGCAGATCGAAGAAGAATCTGCACCGACAGTTAAAGCCCGCAAGAAGAAGAAATCGAAATCGACGGACGATGACTTCGATGATATGGATCTCGAGTTGGAAGACGAGCTGGACTTCGAAGATTTCGGCGAAGACGATGGCGATGTTTCTTCAGATGACGACGATGACGATGATGATGACGAAGTGGCTGTCAAAGCACCGGTCGTTGATCTTGATTTCGATTCGACAGATGATGACGACGATGTCGACGAAGTGGAAGATGTCGGCGTGCTCGTAGAAGACCTTGATGGCAACATCGTCGACGAAGAAGAAGATGACGAAGAGGAAGAAGAAGAGGATGGGCTGAAGTAGTCTGAACTTTTTTTCACCTTGACGGAAACGGCTGTACAGGATAAGATTTTATTGGGCTCCTTAAAATAGGAGAGATGATTCGTATAGCTAACGCGCTCCCCCTGCACGCTTTGCAGGAGGGGCGCTTTTTATTTTTTTAGTGCTGCTATCTGGCAGCAAATCAACGTGCCATCCACTTTTTTGGGTGGCTGAAGTTTTTTATGGCTGCGCGCGATTCGGGATTGCATGACGTGGAACGGTTGCATTTTATTTCATTACTCGAGGAGGAAACAAAGCATGACAAAGTACATATTCGTAACAGGTGGAGTGGTTTCATCATTAGGGAAAGGAATCACGGCAGCTTCTCTTGGACGCCTTCTGAAAAATCGCGGCCTCAGCGTCACGATACAGAAATTCGACCCATACATCAATATTGACCCGGGTACGATGAGCCCGTACCAGCACGGGGAAGTGTTCGTTACCGATGATGGCGCAGAAACGGATTTGGATCTTGGGCATTACGAGCGCTTCATCGATATCAACTTGAACAAGTACTCCAATGTGACGACCGGTAAAGTCTACTCGACGGTTATCCAAAAAGAGCGCCGCGGTGATTATTTGGGCGGAACGGTCCAAGTCATCCCGCACATCACGAATGAAATCAAGGACCGTTTGCTGCGTGCAGCGAAAACGGCTCAAGCCGATGTCGTCATCACGGAAATCGGCGGAACGGTCGGCGATATCGAGTCGCTGCCATTCCTCGAAGCCATCCGCCAAATGCGTTCGGACCTTGGCCGCGAAGAAGTCATGTACATCCACTGTACGCTCATTCCTTATCTTGGCGCTGCCAAAGAAATGAAAACGAAACCGACACAGCATAGCGTGAAAGAACTTCGCAGCCTCGGCATCCAGCCGAACTTGATCGTCGTGCGTACAGAACATCCTGTACCGCAGGACATGAAAGATAAAATCGCATTGTTCTGCGATATCAAATCCGAAGAAGTCATCGAGTCACGCGATGTCGATGTCATTTATGAAATGCCGCTTCGTTTGCAGGAGCAGCATATGGACCAAATCGTCCTGGACCACTTCGGCATCGAAGCGCCGGAAGCGGACATGACGGAATGGAACGGGCTCGTCGAGAAAGTGAAGTCTCTGAAGAAATACGTGAAGATCGGCCTTGTCGGTAAATACGTAGAACTTCAGGATGCTTATATTTCTGTTGTAGAATCCTTGAAGCACGCCGGTTTCGCATTCGATTCAGATATCGAAGTCGACTGGATCAATGCAGAGCACGTCAATGCAGAAAATGTGGCGGAAATGCTCAAGGATTGCGACGGCATCCTCGTGCCAGGCGGATTCGGCGATCGCGGCGTGGAAGGAAAAGTCCTTGCAACGCAATACGCACGCGAAAACAAAGTACCGTTCTTCGGCATCTGCCTCGGCATGCAACTTGCTTCTGTCGAGTATGCACGCAACGTCATGAACTTGGACGGTGCACATTCGTCTGAATTGGACCCGAAAACTTTGTATCCGGTCATCGATTTGCTTCCGGAACAAAAAGACATCGAAGATTTGGGCGGCACATTGCGCCTTGGCTTGTACCCAGCGAAGCTCGATAAGACTTCGAAAGCTTATGAAGCATACGGGGAAGAACTCGTTTACGAAAGACACCGCCATCGCTACGAGTTCAACAATGAATTCCGCGAGCAGTTCGAAAAAGCAGGCTTCAAATTCACAGGCACAAGCCCTGATGGCCGCCTTGTTGAAATTATCGAAGTCGCTGACCACCCTTGGTTCGTCGCTTGCCAGTTCCACCCGGAATTCATCTCGCGCCCGAACCGCCCGCAGCCATTGTTCCGCGAGTTTGTACGCGCATCATTGGACAACCAGTAATCAATTTGTGGTAAGCCGCTTCATTTCCTGGAAGGCAGGCATCGATCAGATGAAAAAGCCTTCCCACTCTAGGGAAGGCTTTTTTGCGGCTCGTCAATCTGCGAGCATTTCATCGATTGTTAACTTGACTGCATGGTAGACATACAAAGCGCCGAGCCCGTGGGGAATCATGATGCGCCCGCCGTCTTCTCCCGGCAGCAAGCCCTTGTCGATGTTCATGGAGAGAAAGACGTCCGCTGTTTCATTGCCGTGGCTTTCAGCTGTCAGCATCGCAAACGGAATGGCGCGCCCTGCCAATTCATCGGCCAAGGAGTCGCCTTCGCCTTTCCGGGCTAGGATCCACACCCGGTCGGCCGTCGACAAGTCAACGGATGGGTCGTAGCGAACCGCTGATTCGAGCGTTTCAGGGCCGTTCAAAGCAGTGGCTGCGACAGCTTCGAGTTCGCCGAAAGCAGCCAGGTGGATGCGGCCTTCGCCAATGATTGCTTGGGCGAGAAGCCGGCCTGTATCTTCGATGGCTTCTTCTTCCTTGGCGAGGCGTTGGAACAGGCCAGTCAATTGTGTCGTCAATATTTTCAAATGGGTTCACCTCAAAACGAGTATAGCAGAACGAGCTGCTCTTCGAAAAAAAGGTGGAAAGGAGTGGCTGATGTGAGAAAGATTCTAATAGTAGATGATCAACAAGGCATCCGCCTGTTATTGAAAGAAGTATTCGAGCGGGAAGGTTACGAGACCTTGATTGCGGGGAGCGGAAAAGAAGCATTGGAACTGACGCAAGAAACCTGTCCCGATATGGTGCTGATGGATATGAAGATGCCGGGCATGGATGGCATCGAATTGCTGAAGAGGTTCAAGAAGCGGCGGCATGATTGCAAAGTGATCATGATGACGGCTTACGGCGAAATGGGCGTGATCGAAGAGTCGATGAATTGGGGAGTGGTGCGTTATTTCACCAAACCCTTCGATGTTTTCGAATTGCGCGATGCCGTCCGCGAGCTGATTGGCGATTAAACAGGCACCGAGTGGCGAAACAGCGCCATTTTTGATATAGTGAAAAAGATATTGGGCTTGTGCCTATTCTGAGGAGGAAAAATAATAATGCCATTGGTTTCGATGAAAGAAATGATGATAAAAGGTAAGAAGGACGGTTATGCCATCGGGCAATTTAACCTGAACAACTTGGAATTTACACAAGCGATCCTGCAGGCGGCTGAGGAAGAAAAATCCCCGGTCATCTGTGGTGTCTCAGAAGGTGCAGCACGCTATATGGGTGGATTCACGACTGTCGTACATATGGTGAAAGGCCTGATGCATGATTACAATATTACAGTTCCGGTCGCTATCCATTTAGATCATGGTTCCAGTTTTGAAAAATGCAAAGAAGCAATCGATGCAGGTTTCACATCAGTGATGATCGATGCATCGCATCATCCATTTGAAGAAAATATTGAAATTACGCGTAAAGTGGTTGAGTACGCTCACGCTAAAGGCGTTTCCGTAGAAGCGGAACTGGGCATAGTTGGCGGACAGGAAGATGATGTCATCGCAGAAGGCGTCATTTACGCTGATCCAAAAGAATGCCAGACGCTTGTCGAACAGACAGGCATTGATTGCCTAGCGCCAGCGCTCGGCTCGGTCCACGGGCCGTATAAAGGCGAACCGAACCTCGGATTCGCTGAAATGGAAGAAATTTCACAGCTTTGTGATGTCCCGCTTGTCTTGCACGGTGGTACAGGCATCCCGCTGAAAGATGTTCAACGTGCGGTTTCACTGGGCACATCGAAGATCAACGTCAACACGGAAAGCCAACTTGCCGCATCGAAAGCAATCCGCGAAAAATTGGCATCTGATGCAGACGTCTACGATCCACGTAAATACTTGACGCCAGCTCGCGATGCGATCAAAGCGACTGTCATCGGTAAAATGCGCGATTTCGGAAGTTCACAACAAGCAAATTCATAAAAACTTGGGAAGAGAGGCGAATCCGTCTCTTTTTCCACATACAGGAGGAAACCATACATGAAATTTTTCATTGATACAGCAAACTTCGACGAAATTAAAGAAGCACACGCTTGGGGCATTCTCTCAGGCGTCACGACAAACCCATCACTTGTTGCAAAAGAAAAAGATGTCTCGTTCCACGACCGCCTGAAAGAAATCGCCGACCTTGTCGACGGATCGATCAGCGGAGAAGTCATCGCACTTGATTCGGAAGGCATGATCAAAGAAGGCCGTGAATTGGCTGAACTTGCGCCAAACATCACAGTGAAATTGCCGATGACTCCGGAAGGTTTGAAAGCATGTGCAGTTCTAGCTGGCGAAGGCAAAAAAGTCAATGTTACATTGATCTTCAGCGCCAACCAAGCGCTTCTAGCAGCACGCGCTGGAGCAGCTTACGTTTCCCCATTCCTTGGGCGCCTTGACGATATCGGGCATAACGGCATGGATTTGATCGCGCAGATTGCTGAAATTTTCGCAATCCACGACATCGATTCAGAAATCATCGCCGCATCGATCCGCCATCCGCAACACGTGACGGAAGCAGCTCTTAACGGCGCGCATATCGGCACAATGCCGATGAAAGTGCTTGAAATGATGTTCAAGCACCCGTTGACGGATAAAGGCATCGAAGCATTCCTAGCCGATTGGGAAACCCGCTCTGTGAAATAAGGCTGACAGGGAAAAGGAGAAATACAATGGACGTTTATAAAATAAAAGGCGGCAAACGCCTGTCCGGAACGATTAAAGTCAACGGTGCTAAAAACAGTGCCGTGGCTTTGATCCCGGCTTCGATTTTGGCGAATTCGCCAGTATCGATTGAAGGCTTGCCAGAAATATCCGATGTTTGGACATTGAAAAGTATTTTGGAAGAAATTGGAGGGTCCGTCACATTCGAAGACGGCGTCATGCAAATCGACCCGACTGAAATGGTCGACATGCCACTGCCGAACGGCAACGTCAAGAAATTACGGGCTTCCTACTATATGATGGGTGCGATGCTTGGCCGTTTCAAGCACGCAGCAATCGGCCTTCCAGGAGGTTGTTTCCTTGGGCCGCGCCCGATCGACCAGCATATTAAAGGCTTCGAAGCGCTTGGTGCAAAAGTGACCAATGAGCACGGGGCGATTTATTTGCGTGCCGACGAACTGCGCGGCGCAAAAATCTATCTCGACGTCGTCAGCGTAGGCGCAACGATCAATATCATGCTCGCTGCCGTACGTGCGAAAGGCCAGACCGTCATCGAGAATGCGGCGAAAGAGCCGGAAATCATTGACGTCGCGACGCTGTTGACCAATATGGGTGCTAAAATCAAAGGCGCTGGCACCAACGTGATCCGCATCGAAGGCGTGGATGAATTGCACGGTACTAACCATACAATCATTCCTGACCGCATCGAAGCGGGTACATTCATGATTATGGCTGCCGCTGCCGGCGATGGCGTGACAATCGATAACGTCATTCCTTTCCATATGGAAGCCTTGACTGCGAAGCTCCGTGAAATGGGCGTCGAAGTTCAGGAAGATGAAGAATCGATCCACATCCCGAAAACCGAAAACTTGCAGCCGATTGACGTGAAAACTTTGGTTTATCCAGGGTTTGCGACCGATCTGCAGCAACCGTTCTCGGTCTTGATGACACAAGCCCATGGATCTTCCATGATCACCGATACCATTTATTCAGCGCGCTTCAAGCATATCGATGAGTTGCGCCGCATGAATGCGGTCGGGCGTGTGGAAGGGCGTGCGGCCATCATTACCGGGCCGACTCCGTTGAATGCAGCGACCGTTGTCGCTTCCGATCTGCGCGCAGGAGCGGCACTTGTCATCGCCGGCTTATTAGCAGAAGGCGAAACGGAAGTGCGTGAGATCTATCACATCGAACGCGGCTACTCGAACATCATCGAAAAGCTGCGGGGCCTTGGCGCTGACATTCGCCGCGAAACTATCGATCCTGTGGCGAGCGGGAAGTCCGACCTCAGTTCCGACGTGAATTGACTCTCTAAAGGCGTTTGCATATATGCTACAATGTAGATGGCATATACAAAGATTGAACGGAGGAAAATGAATTATGGAACGAAGTCTTTCGATGGAATTAGTGCGGATTACAGAAGCGGCAGCAATCGCCTCTTCAAAATGGATGGGCCGCGGCCTGAAAAATGAAGCGGACGATGCGGCAACCGAAGCGATGCGGACCGTGTTCGATACGATCCCGATGCGCGGAACCGTCGTCATCGGTGAAGGCGAAATGGACGAAGCGCCGATGCTCTACATCGGTGAAAAGCTTGGTTCAGGCGACGGCCCTGAAGTGGACGTCGCGGTCGACCCTGTAGAAGGCACGAACATTGTCGCCGCCGGCGGCTGGAATGCGATTGCCGTGCTGGCGATTGCGGACCGCGGAAACTTACTCAATGCACCGGATATGTACATGGATAAAATTGCAGTCGGCCCAGAAGCTGTCGGCAAAATTGACATCAACGCCCCGGTCATCGACAATTTGCGCGCAGTCGCTAAAGCGAAAAACAAGGATATCGAAGACGTTGTTGCCACGATTATTGACCGGCCGCGCCATGCACAGATCATCAAGGAAATTCGCGATGCGGGAGCACGCATCAAATTGATTACTGACGGCGATATCGCCGGTGCGATCAATACAGCTTTCGACCAAACGGGCGTCGACATCCTATTTGGCATCGGCGGAGCTCCGGAAGGGGTTATTTCAGCAGTCGGATTGAAATGCCTCGGCGGTGAATTTCAAGGTAAGCTGGTTCCTCAAGATGACGAGGAAAGACAGCGCTGCTTAGATATGGGCCTTGAAGTCGACAAAGTGTTGATGATGGATGACCTGGTCAAAGGCGACGATGCGATCTTTGCAGCGACAGGGATCACTGACGGAGAACTTCTTCGCGGCGTTCAGCTGAAAGGTTCTTTTGCCGAAAGCCATACCTTGGTCATGCGTGCAAAATCCGGCACGGTTCGTTTTGTCGAAGGGCGCCACAGCCTCAAGAAAAAACCGGATCTCGTCATGAAAGATTGATTTCCATACTCCAAACCTGAGTCCGGCTTTATGCCGGGCTCCTTCTTTAATGACTCCAGAACAAGAGAAATTCCCCAGGAACTCTGAAACTAATGATAAGTGTGGTGTCCAACTAGATGGCAACGATGACAATTTCTGCATTGGAAAATATGACGCTCAAAGAGCTTTATAACCTGGCAAAAGAATACAAGCTGAACAATTACAGCAAACTGACGAAAAAAGAATTGATTTTCGCCATTTTGAAAACCCGTGCGGAACAGGAAGGCTTCTTTTTCATGGAAGGCGTCCTGGAAATCATCCAATCGGAAGGCTTCGGGTTCCTCCGTCCGATCAATTATTCACCGAGTTCGCAGGATATTTACATTTCCGCTTCCCAAATCCGCCGATTCGACCTTAGAAACGGCGATAAAGTATCCGGAAAAGTCCGTCCGCCAAAAGAAAATGAACGCTATTTCGGGTTGCTTCAAGTAGAAGCCGTCAACGGCGAAGACCCGGAAGTCGCAAAAGAACGCGTCCATTTCCCAGGCTTGACGCCGTTGTATCCGGATCGCCATATCCGCCTTGAAACTGGGCCGGAACATTTATCCACACGCATCATGGATCTTGTGTCCCCGGTCGGCTTTGGCCAGCGCGGCTTGATCGTCGCACCGCCAAAAGCCGGAAAAACGATGCTGTTGAAGGAAATCGCCAATGCCGTAACGACCAACCATCCGGAAGCGGAACTGATCGTGCTGCTGATCGATGAACGGCCGGAAGAAGTGACGGATATCGAACGCTCGGTCGACGCTGATGTAGTGTCTTCGACTTTCGATGAAGTTCCTGAAAACCACGTCAAAGTAGCCGAGCTGGTTCTCGAACGCGCCATGCGCCTTGTCGAACACAAGCGTGATGTCGTCATCTTGATGGATTCGATCACGCGACTGGCGCGAGCGTATAATCTGGTCATTCCGCCAAGCGGCCGCACGCTTTCCGGCGGGATCGATCCAGCTGCATTCCACCGCCCGAAACGCTTTTTCGGGGCTGCACGCAATATCGAAGAAGGCGGCAGCTTGACGATTCTCGCGACCGCACTTGTCGATACCGGATCGCGCATGGATGAAGTGATCTACGAAGAGTTTAAAGGCACGGGCAATATGGAGTTGCATCTCGACCGCAGCTTGGCTGAACGCCGCATTTTCCCGGCGCTCGATATCCGCCGTTCCGGCACACGCAAGGAAGAATTGTTGATGGATCCGGAACAACTTGATAAACTATGGACTATCCGAAAAACCTTCTCGGATTCGCCGGACTTTACCGAGCGCTTCATGAAAAAGCTTAGCCATTCGAAGACCAATGAAGAGTTTTTCGGGCAATTGCCAAGAGACAGCAAGTCATCGCGCACTCCGCGAAAGACGAATTGATTGCTTGCAAAATCCCATAAGTTTTGATATGATTATAAGAGTGAAACAAAACAGTACTATTGCATATACGGCCTAACGAGCCGTGTAAGGCAATAGGCAAAATAGATTAAACTCTGTTCCAGATGGTTCAGGGCGGGAGGAGAAAATATTATGAAAACAGGTATTCACCCAGAGTACAAAAAAGCAACAGTGACTTGCTCATGCGGCAACTCATTCGAAACAGGTTCAGTAAAGGAAAACATCAACGTTGAGCTTTGCTCAGAATGTCATCCATTCTATACTGGACGCCAAAAATTCGCAGCTGCAGATGGCCGCGTAGACCGTTTCAACAAAAAATACGGCCTCAAAGAAGAAATCAACAACTAAGTCACTATTATACCCGTCCGTCGCGAAAACGCCGGACGGGTATTTTTTTTCGTCAAGGAACGGAAAAAATCAATTACATAGCAGAAAAATGATAGGCACACCCACCATTTTTGGTATGATATTAACAGCAAATGTTTGAAAGGGGTCTCCACTATGTACGTCATGAAACAGACCGGATGGGTTGAGTTGATCTGTGGAAGCATGTTTTCCGGAAAATCCGAAGAGCTGATCCGCCGCATCCGCCGCGCGCAATTCGCCAAGCAGAGAATTGCGGTATTCAAGCCGAAATTGGATAACCGCTATAGCGAGGAAGCGGTTGTCTCCCATAACGGAACTACGGTCATCGCGCTGCCGATCGGGCATTCCGGTGAAATGAAAGAATATATAACTGACGAATTTGATATCATCGCCATCGATGAAGCGCAATTCTTTGATATGGAAATCGTCGACCATGTGCAAAAATTGGCCGATCACGGCTTCCGCGTAATTGTCGCAGGCCTCGACCAGGATTTCCGTGGCGTGCCGTTCGGTCCGATGCCATCCTTGTTGTCGATCGCGGAGCAAGTGACCAAATTGCAGGCCGTCTGCACAGTTTGTGGATCTCCCGCAAGCCGCACACAGCGCCTGATCGACGGCAAGCCTGCCGGTTCGGATGATCCGATCATCCTAGTCGGCGCTTCAGAAGCCTACGAACCGCGCTGCCGCCATCACCACGAAGTCCCAGCCGGTGTTACGGTTACAGAATAAAAGCACCAATTAGTTTGAAGAAGCGCTTATATAAACAAATTACAGACCTTAAGAAATCAATGGACTTAAATTTTTATTGTATTTTTTGAGAAAAGATATGAAGCGAAATAGCGCAGACTCCTGGGGGAGCAGCGAAGTACTGAAATCCATTCGGGTGTCTAGCCCGAATTAGTTCAGTGCAAGCCCCCCGGAAAGCCAGCTATTTCGCGGAATATCGTAAACAATGAAATCTTATGCACAGAGTTATCGACTTTATATAGAAGAAACTAGAGGTGAAAACAATGTTTGACCGTTTACAGTCTGTCGAAGACAGATACGACCGTCTCAACGAAATGTTGAGTGACCCTGATATTGTCAGCGATACGAATAAGCTGCGCGATTACTCCAAAGAACAATCCGATTTGCAGGAAACTGTAGAAACCTATCGTGAATACAAAGACGTCCAGACGCAATTGGCCGATTCCAAAGCCATGTTTGAGGAAAAGATGGACGCCGATATGCGTGAAATGGTCAAAGAAGAAGTTGCAGAACTTGAAGGGCGTTCAAAAGAATTGGAAGAACGTCTCCATATCCTGTTGATTCCAAAAGATCCGAACGATGACAAAAACGTTATCATGGAAATCCGCGGGGCAGCAGGCGGCGATGAAGCAGCCTTGTTCGCAGGCGATTTGTTCAAGATGTATTCCCGTTTTGCTGAAGCCAATGGGTGGAAAGTCCAGATTATGGACTCGAACCAAACAGAAATTGGCGGATTTAAGGAATTGGTCTTTATGGTGACCGGAAAAGGCGCTTATTCCAAACTGAAATACGAAAACGGCGCCCACCGTGTGCAGCGTGTTCCTGAAACCGAATCCGGGGGACGCATCCATACTTCGACAGCGACGGTTGCATGTTTGCCGGAAGTAGAAGAAGTCGAAGTTGATATTCACGATAACGATATCCGCGTCGATACCTATGCATCTTCAGGAGCGGGGGGACAATCGGTCAATACGACCATGTCGGCAGTGCGCTTGACGCATTTACCGACGAATATTGTCGTCACGTGCCAAGATGAAAAATCCCAGATCAAGAATAAAGCGAGTGCCATGAAAGTTTTGCGCGCCCGCGTCTATGAAAAGTTTCAGCAAGAAGCACAAGCTGAATATGATTCCGTACGTAAATCCGCTGTCGGTACAGGTGACCGTTCAGAGCGTATCCGCACTTACAACTTCCCGCAAAACCGAGTGACGGACCATCGCATCGGATTGACCATCCAGAAGCTGGATCAAATCCTGCAAGGCAAGATGGATGAAATTGTTGACGCCCTGGTGATCGATGAACAATCAACGAGGATGGAGAGTTTGAACAATGAACAAAGTTGAAACCTTAACGACAGTGGAATTTGTATATGAAGCCTTGGAGCAAGCGACAAGCTATTTAAAGCAATACGGCCGTGAAGAAACACCGGCCCGCATTCTGTTGCAGCATGAACTCGGAGTGGATTACTCCGGTTTGGTCGCGGCGATGCGCGATAAAATCGAAGAGCGCAAATTTGAAGCCTACTGGTCAAATGTCGAAGAATTGATTGAAGGCGTACCCGTCCAACATTTGACGGGCGTTGAACAATTTTACGGCAGAACCTTCCAAGTATCTCCAGCCGTCCTCATTCCACGCCCGGAAACAGAAGAGCTGATTGAAGAAACCTTGAAACTGAAGCGCGAGCTATTCGGCACGGAAGAAGTGCAGGCAGCGGATATCGGAACAGGGAGTGGAGTCATTGCAATCACTTTGAAATGCGAATTGCCCGAAGCGGAAGTGATGGCGACGGATATTTCGGAAGAAGCCTTGTTCATGGCGGAACGCAATGCTGAATCTTTGAGCGCGGATGTCCATTTCACAAAAGGGGACCTAGCAGCGCCGCTTGCGGGGAGAAAATGGGATATCATCCTGTCCAACCCGCCGTACATCGCCCATCACGAAGCGCCGGGCTTGTCTGATACCGTTCGCGAATTCGAGCCGCATGAAGCTTTATTCGCAGACAGCAACGGGCTTGCGGCTTACGAAACATTGGCAGAACAAGTACCTGGATTGATCAGCCGCCCGGGCATCATCGCGCTTGAAATCGGCAGCAGCCAAGGAGCTGCCGTAACGGAATTGTTCCAGAAAGCCTTGCCTGATGCGCGGGTCTATTGCAAAAAAGATATCAACAAACACGACCGCATGGTATTTTGTATTTTAGAGTAACTTGTGCACAAATCACCTGATATTAAGGGGTGTTATCCACAAAATGTGGATATTGTCGCCAAAACCTTATTGTACTGGAGATGTTTAGGTGGAAACAAAAACAATTCTTGTGGATGAACATGTGAACAATGACGAAAGTTATGCACAAGCTGTGGATTATATCCGTGGGGGGGAAGTTGTCGCATTTCCGACCGAAACCGTTTATGGCCTCGGCGCGGATGCGATGAACGCGACCGCTGTCGATAAAATCTTCGAAGCGAAAGGCCGCCCGACCGACAATCCATTGATCGTTCACGTGGATTCCAAAGAAACCGCCTTGGAGTATGTCGAAGATGTTCCCGAAAAAGCGCTGCAATGCATGGATGCTTTTTGGCCAGGGGCACTGACTTTGATCATGCAGGCGAAACCGGATACATTTGCCTCTAATGTAACAGCAGGCTTGCCGACGGTAGGCATCCGTGTGCCAAACCATCCGGCAGCGTTGAACTTATTGAAGCGCTTGAAGCAGCCGGTAGCAGCGCCGAGCGCCAACACGAGCGGAAAACCGAGCCCGACTTTGGCTGAGCATGTCTATTTCGATATGAACGGCAAGATTCCGCTCATTTTGGACGGCGGGCCGACACAGGTCGGCATTGAATCGACGGTGCTCGATATGACGAGTGCACCGCCTGTTATCCTGCGCCCTGGCCAAGTAACGAAAGAACAATTGGAAGAAGTGATTGGGACTGTCCGCTTGTCTTCTGAGACAAAAGGCAATACCCCGAAATCTCCTGGCATGAAATATGCCCATTACGCTCCACAAGCGCCGCTTTATTTGATTGAGCATAATAGTAAGCTTATCGAAAAGGCAATCGACCATATCCATGGCAAGAAGAAAAAAATCGCGGTGCTGAGCCGCGAAGATTTCGAGACAGCGGATTATTGCTTCCCGCTCGCTGTGGATAAGTTATACGACAGCCTTCGCAGATGCGACCAGACGGATGCTGATTTGATCCTGGCCTGTGTATTGCCGGAAAATGAAGACGCTGCCCTGATGAACCGCCTGGAAAAAGCAGCGGACCATAAATGGTTCAGCTGACTCAAGCAAATAAATTAGATGACAGAATGTAAAGCCACTGGGAAATTTCCCAGTGGTTTTTTGTTATTTGAAATTTAGGGAGTGGGGTGAGATTCCGCTGTAAGGGGCACGTTTGGGGCTCGCGGGATGCGAGTCATGCAGCTGATGTGACAGGACGTCGCCATTTTGAAGATGGATAGTGGAGCTGTTAGTGGAAGAGATTCCGCTACAAGAGGCACGCTTGCCGAGGGGCGGGTGTTGAGCCAATGTGCCGCAAAGAACGCGGCACATTTGTCTCGCCAGCCCGCGCGGTCCCTCAGGCGTCGGCCCCTTTCCGCTCCATCTCTAGGTTTAGAAAGTAAATCAAATGTATCTGGCACTGGAATTAGTTTGAATAGTTTTGTTCAGCTTTGTAAGTTCAAATTGAATAGCCACGGCAACTTCATAACTATCAAGCCTAGCTAAACGTCCCCACCAGCAGATGAAAACAATTAATATAGTGACACGTCTTCGGACGTAACATCCGATGAAATCTAAAAGCCGAACCGCGCACAAACCCGTGCTCAACTTTCGCTATGCTCAAGCATCGCAGAAAAACCGTTGCTCCCACATCTGCGAGCAGATGCGTCGCCAATGAATTGGCTCAACTCCCTTTCGCCCATTCATTGGCCAGCCGAAGCGATGAGACAAGTGTTCTTCTTGGCTCATTGCGAGAGGCCAGCCCAAAGCGGGAGGCGATTCCTTGGCGAAGAAAAAGATCAATGAACAATCCATTTCACTCTCAAGTTCAGCTAGGCGACGATACTAGCGGATGCATCCAATCAACAGCGATACTTCCTCGCACACAACATCCAATGGAATCTAAAAGCCGAAGCGCGCACAAGGGCGAGCCGAAGCGATGAGACAAGTGTTCTTCTTGGCTCATTGCGGGAGGCCAGCCCAAAGCGGGAGGCGACTCCTTGGCGAAGAAAAGATCAATGAACAATCCATCTCGCTATCAAGTCCAGCTATACACAATGACTGCTACACCTTCCAGCCCAATCCGCATCCTTACAATAGCTTGATAAAATGCGGTATAATAGTAGGTAGACACACGCTATCTGGAGAATTCACTGAACGCAAAAGATGGCGACACAGAAGCTTGGACAAGGGGGGGATTGGATGAAGATTTTATTCGTCTGCACGGGAAATACGTGCCGCAGCCCGATGGCGGAAGCGATTGTGCACACCCGTAACATTGAAGGCATGGAAGCCCGCTCTGCAGGAATCTATGCGGGGCAAGCACCGCTGTCAGTCAATGCGCGTAAAGTTCTGAACGAACAGTCCATTGAATTTAAGCATATCTCGAAGCCGCTGGACCCACGCGATGTGGAATGGGCGGAGCTGATCTTGACGATGACTTATTCGCACAAGATGACGCTCATGCAATACTATCCCGAAGTAGCGACAAAGCTGCACACGGTGAAGGAATTTGCGGAAGGTTCGACTGGCGATGTCAGCGATCCATATGGCGGTTCCTTGGCTGATTACCGCAAGACTTATCAAGAGCTGGAACAATTGATCGACAAGATGGCAAAGCAATTAGACATCAAGTAATTGGAAAGAGCTGTCCAAGAGCATAAATGCATGTGCTTCAGGACAGCTCTTTTCGATTGCCGGACGCGAGTATTTCAGTTGCAGAAAGCAGGCATGAGGAAGTAACATGGAACTGTTCAAAAATGTTAGAATTAAATAAAAGCGGCGGCGCTGATTTAAGAACTGTTCGCTAAATGAAAACGAAAAGAGGGTTAATCATGAGAATAGCAATTTCATCAGACCACGGCGGCAATAATCTGCGCAAGGAGATTGTCAACCTATTGAACGAGCTGGGCATCGAATACAAAGACTTCGGTCCGCAAACGGACGACTCTGTCGACTACCCGGATTATGCACAACCGGTAGCGGAAGGTGTCGCCAGCGGAGAATTTGATAAAGGCATTTTGATTTGCGGGACAGGGATCGGCATGTCGATTTCCGCCAATAAAGTAAAAGGCATCCGCTGCGCGCTTGTCCACGATGTATTCAGCGCGAAAGCGACGCGTGAGCATAACGATTCGAATGTCTTGGCGATGGGCGAGCGTGTCATCGGGCCAGGACTTGCGAAAGAAATTGCGAAAACATGGCTGACGACTGATTTTGAAGGCGGCCGCCACGAAAACCGCGTACAAAAAATCAGCGCACTCGAAAACTAAGGAGGAGTAAGCATGCAAAGCTTATGGCAGTTGCAGCTTGAAGAGGTTCTCAGCGAATTGGAGCAACAGATTGCATTCAAGGAAGGCGAATTATTCGTCGTCGGCTGTTCGACTTCTGAAGTGGCCGGCGAGCGCATCGGCACAGGCGGCGGGCTTGATATTGCGGAAAGCCTGTTCGAACCGTTGCGCGTGTTTGCGGAACGGCATGGATTGTTTCTGGCGTTTCAAGGCTGTGAGCATATTAACCGCGCGCTGACCATTGAGCGGGCAGCTGCCGAACGCTACGGTTTGGAGCCGGTATCGGTGGTGCCGGTAGCAAAAGCCGGCGGGTCGATGAGTGCTTACGCCTTCATGAATATGAGTGACCCGGTCGTCGTCGAGGAAATTGCTGCCCACGCCGGAGTGGACATCGGGCAGACGATGATCGGCATGCATTTAAAAAGAGTCGCCGTTCCGGTGCGGACTTCTGTTAAACTAATAGGGGAAGCGATCGTATCAAGTGCGACGACACGGCCGAAATTGATCGGCGGCGTCCGTGCGAGCTATGATCGCCAGGTTCTTCAATCACGGGAGGGAAAGACAGATGGAATTGATTAAGGCGCAGGATCAGGCAGTATATGAAGCAATGAACGCGGAAAAAGAACGCCAAGAAGCGAATATCGAATTGATCGCATCGGAAAACTTTGTATCCCAGGCAGTTATGGATGCACAAGGGTCCGTGTTGACCAATAAATACGCAGAAGGCTATCCGGGCAAACGCTATTACGGCGGTTGTGAATTTGTAGATGTAGTGGAAAATATCGCACGCGACCGCTTGAAAGAAATTTTTGGCGCAGAGCATGCAAACGTCCAGCCTCACTCCGGTTCACAGGCGAACATGGCTGTGTACACAGCGATGCTTGAACAAGGCGATACAGTCCTTGGCATGAACTTGAACCATGGCGGGCATTTGACACACGGCAGCAAAGTCAACTTCAGCGGCATGCAGTATAATTTCGTCGAATACGGCGTCGATAAAGATACGCAATTGCTCGATTACGAAGCAGTTCGCCAGGCAGCTCTTGAGCACAAGCCGAAAATGATCGTTGCCGGCGCAAGTGCCTATTCCCGCACATTGGATTTCGCGAAATTCCGTGAAATCGCTGATGAAGTCGGTGCATACTTGATGGTCGACATGGCGCATATTGCAGGGCTTGTCGCAACCGGTGCACATCCGAATCCAGTGCCTCATGCACATTTTGTTACTTCCACTACCCATAAAACATTGCGCGGCCCTCGCGGCGGCTTGATTCTTTGCAAAGAAGAATTTGCGAAGAAAATTGATAAAATCATTTTCCCAGGCATCCAGGGCGGCCCGTTGATGCACGTTATCGCAGCAAAAGCTGTCGCATTCGGCGAAGCCCAGCAACCTGAGTTCACCGATTACATCGACCAGGTTGTCAAGAATGCGAACGTCTTGGCTGATAGCTTAACAGCTGAAGGCGTCGACATCGTTTCCGGCGGGACAGACAATCACTTGTTGCTGCTTGATCTCCGTTCACTCAACTTGACGGGGAAAGTCGCGGAACATGTGTTGGATGAAGTCGGCATCACGACCAATAAAAACACCATCCCGTTCGATCCGGAAAGCCCATTCGTCACATCCGGCATCCGTCTCGGCACAGCAGCCGTCACATCCCGTGGCTTCAAAGAAGAAGAAATGAAGGAAATCGCTTCGATCATGGCGCTTCTCTTGAAAAATCCGGAAGACGAAGCTGTGAAGAAGGAAGCGGCTGACCGTACAGCGAAATTAACAGCTGCCCATCCTTTATATAAATAAGCAGCTGGCTATTTAGATGAATATAGAAATGAATAAAGCCGCCGCATGCATTGGCGGCTTTTTTTCACCATACATAATGAGAAAAACTGGGAGGGACGCGTATGCATCAATATGAAATCCAGGAAGACCGGAAAGTGATCATAGATTGGCTGCGCCGTCTCGGGATCGAATTCCACACGAGTTTTGTCGTCGTGAACTCGGAAATTTCCGAACACCCCATTGCCTATGCGAATGAAGCGTTTTTTGAAATGACTGGGTATACCGAAGAGGAAGTTATCGGGAGAAACGGTAAATTCCTCCATGGCACGAAAACCGATGCCAATACCGGCAGCCAAATCCGTGAAGCAACGGCATCCGCCCAGCCTGGCATTTTTGAAATCGTCAACTACCGAAAAGACGGAACGCCTTTCTGGAATGAAATCACGGTGCAACCTTTGGCGTTCCCGGAAAAATCACTGCGTTATATCTTAATGCTCCAACGGGATATCAGTGACCGTCGGCGTGCGGAGACTTTGATTGATTTGCAGAAAGAAACATACAAAGGCATTGAAAAAGGGCATGTGCTCGGAATGCTGCTGCAGAACATCTGTGAAACGGCTGAATCGTTTTTCCTCGACGGTGTACGCTGCACCGTTCTGTTGGTGGACGAGGCGAAGCGTTTGCAAGTGGGGGCGGCGAAATCGATGCCGGATGAATTCACGGTTGGGATGCGCGGTTTGGAAGTATCCACTGATCTGAGCCCTTGTGGCGCGGCTTATCTGCGCCAGCAACCGGTCATAGTAGAAGACGTAGCACAGGATGCGCTTCTAAGCGGCCAGCAAGATGTCCTCGACCGGTTCGGGATTAAAGCGATTTGGTCGGTGCCGATTTTTAACGGCAAGGAAGAAGCGATCGGCACATTCGGGATTTATTTTCCTGCTGTCTATAAGCCGTCGGAAAAAGATTTAGTCTTTATGGAAGAAATCGCGTCGATCGTTTCATTAGCGGTGAAGTTTTCACGCCAACAGGAGGAAATCCTTCGCCTTGCTTATATTGATGAAGAGTCGGGGCTGCCGAACCGCCATTACTTCCGCACCGAACTAAAAGAGCTGTTGAAGGACGGAAAAGAAGGCTTTGTCGCTTTTATCTCGGCTGACGAATTCATTAAAATCAGCGATCAATACGGCCACCGTGCAGGCAATGACCTATGCCGTGAACTTGGCCGCCGTCTCGTGCTGGCAGGAGGCGCGGGGGAAAAACTGGTTGCGCGCTTTTCCGATTCGAGATTGTCACTCTACAGCACCATTCCGCTGACACGGGCGCCTGAATTTCTGGAAGATATTTTAAGCAGCCTGCGGGAGCCGGTATCAATCGGCGAAATGGATTTATTTTTGACAGTCAAAGTCGGCGTGGCGATTGTCACGCCTGCACAGCAGAACGCGGAAGAATTGGTCCGCTGCGCTGATAGTGCGTTATCGAAGGCGAAAGAACGTGTCGGCGAGGCGGTCTGCTATTTTGAAAATGAACAAGATGAAGTAATGATGCGCGATTTGCGCGTTGCCAATGCATTGACTGCGGCACTTAAACGAAAAGAGATCAGTGTCTTCCTGCAGCCGAAAGTGGCGCTCGAAAGCCGTGATATTCTCGGTTTTGAGGCACTGGCTCGCTGGAAGTCGCCAGAACTCGGGGATATTTCGCCTGCCATCTTCATTCCTGCAGCAGAGAAGAACGGCAAGATCCGTCAGCTTGAGCAGCATGTCATCGAGCAAGTCTTGGCTTGGCTGAAAAAACGCCAGGAGCAGGAGCTGGAGCTGCGTCAAGTGGCGATCAATATTTCGGCTGAACATTTCTTCCACCACTCCTTTGTGCCCCACCTGGTGGACGAAACGAAAAAATTCGGCGTGGATCCGAAATGGATTCAGCTCGAGATTACCGAGCGCATCGGCGTCGTCGATATCGATACGGCAGGGACAGTATTCGATCAGTTGAAAAAATACGGTTTTGCGACTTCCATCGACGATTTCGGAACCGGCTATTCGTCACTTAGCTATCTCCAGAAGCTGCCTGTGGAAGAAATTAAGATCGACCGTTCCTTTGTGTCCAATATGGAAGAACACGGGACGCGCGCTGTCATCCGGACCATCATCCAATTGGCAGATAATCTAGGGCTGCGGGCAGTGGCGGAAGGCGTCGAGACAGAAAACGACCGAACGCAATTGCTTGAGATGGGCTGCACGATCGCCCAAGGCTTTTTGTTCCATCGGCCGATGCCGCTCGATGAAGCGCATCTGCTTTAACCGGGGTACTTGTCCCCGGTTTTTATTTTGCCTATGAAGTTGACTGAATAATTCTAATGCAGGGGTGAAGCTCTAAACCTTTTCGTTTTCTGTTATACTGTTTAGGAAAATGTATGAAAAAGGAGAGATACACTGTGGGAAAAGTATTCGTTTTTGACCATCCGCTGATTCAGCATAAACTGACGTATATCCGTGACAAATCGACTGGAACAAAAGAATTCCGTGAATTGGTTGATGAGATTTCAACTTTAATGGCCTTTGAAATTACGCGTGAGCTTCCGCTTCAGGAAATCGATGTGGAAACGCCGGTGCAAGTTGCCAAATCAAACGTCTTGGCCGGAAAGAAATTAGGCATCGTGCCGATTTTGCGTGCAGGAATTGGAATGGTTGACGGCGTCTTGAAATTGATTCCAGCGGCCAAGGTCGGCCATATCGGCTTGTACCGCGACCCGGAAACTTTACAGCCAGTGGAATATTATTTCAAAATGCCTTCCGATGTCTCTGAACGCGAATTGATCGTCGTTGATCCGATGCTCGCGACAGGCGGCTCCGCGATTGAAGCGGTCAACTCGTTGAAAAAACGCGGCGCGACGAAAATCAAGTTCATGTGCATCATCGCAGCTCCAGAAGGTGTGGAAGCTTTGCAAAAAGCACATCCGGATGTCGACATCTATATCGCAGCACTCGATGAGAAGCTCAACGAGAAAGGCTATATCGTGCCTGGCCTCGGCGATGCCGGAGATCGCTTGTTCGGAACAAAATAAGAAAGCGGGTTGATCAGAAGTGACGAAAAAATGGAAAGTGATGACGATTTTCGGCACACGTCCGGAAGCAATTAAAATGGCGCCTCTTGTGCTGGAACTGCAGAAGCACCCAGAAACGATCGAACCGCTTGTGACTGTGACCGCACAGCATCGCCAAATGCTTGACCAAGTGCTCGAAACATTCGGCATCACCCCCGATTTTGATTTGAACATCATGAAAGACCGCCAAACCTTGAGTGATGTCACGGTGCGGGCTATGCAGGGCCTGGATGATGTGATGAAAGAAGCGAAACCGGATATCGTGCTGGTACATGGAGATACGACAACGACATTCGCTGCAAGTTTAGCTGCTTTGTACAATCAAATCTCAATCGGGCACGTAGAAGCCGGGCTTCGGACCCACAATAAGTACTCTCCTTTCCCGGAAGAGATGAACCGTCAATTGACAGGCGTCATGGCGGACATCCATTTTGCGCCGACCGAGAAGTCTGCACAGAATCTGCGTAATGAGAATAAAAAAGAAGAAACCATCTATATTACGGGCAATACGGCGATCGATGCCTTGCAGACGACGGTACGTGATAATTACCATCACCCGGTGCTCGATAAAATCGGCAGCGACCGCATGATCCTATTGACCGCACATCGCCGTGAAAACCTCGGCGAACCGATGCGCAATATGTTCCGTGCGATCAAGCGCTTGACCGAAGAGCATGAAGATATCCAAGTGGTCTATCCGGTCCACATGAATCCAGCTGTTCGCGAAGTGGCAGACGAAGTGCTTGGGCGCGACCCGCGCATCCACTTGATCGAGCCGCTCGAAGTATTGGATTTCCATAACTTTGCAGCCCAGTCTTATTTCATCCTGACCGATTCAGGCGGGGTGCAGGAAGAAGCGCCGTCTCTCGGCAAGCCAGTTTTGGTGTTGCGCGATACAACGGAACGGCCGGAAGGCATCGATGCCGGCACGTTGAAACTTGCCGGAACGGACGAAGAAACGATCTACCGCCTCGGCAAGGAATTGCTGACGGATGCGGCTGCATATGAAGCGATGTCGCAAGCATCGAATCCATATGGCGACGGAAAAGCATCTCAGCGAATCGTGGAAGCTTTGCACAAGTATTTCGGCGAGTTGTAAGGAGAAGGGGAGTAGAGGGGTCGCAGAGTTTGGTTAGCTAAGCGTTGCGACAGGACGTCGCGTTCTTAGCTTAGCCTCCAATTGGCCATTTCCGCTTTTCTTTGTGTCTAGCTCGAGCGCCTAGCTCCTCGGGTCATAAGCCGTTCCAGCATTGCGGCAAAGAGCGCCGCATTGCTGATCCGTCTTATGCATGTCTGAGGGCCACAGGATGTGGGTCAGCTAAGCGTTGCGACAGGACGTCGCGCACTTAGCTTAGCTTCCGCCATCAGGCGCTCTCGCTTTTCTTGGTGTCTAGCTTCGGCAGCCAGACCCTCGAGGTCACAAGCCACTTTGCTTATGCGGCCAAAGGCGCCGCGTCAGCAAATCGTCTTGTGCTTGTCGGGTCTAAACGGCTGCCTCCGCTTTTCTTGTAACAAATTTGTCAATCATATGTCGGCGGGTTTTTGCTTGTGAAGTTTTTCACTACATGTAATTGACATGATTTTACCCCTATTGTATGCTTACAAAGGGTCTGCATGAGAGGGTTTTCATACATAATGGATGTGCTATTGAAAGCCAGATGCGACTGCTCTTTTTATGGGCGTGAATGTCAAATCATTATGAATTTCGAGGGGTTTATCATGCACCCGAAAAAAAGTCCCTTACAAGCAATGGCGATTTATTCCGTCATTCTCTCACAACTTGTCGGGTCCGTACTAATCGGAGTCTTTACAGGGATGTGGCTTGATGAGCAATTCGGAACCGCCCCGCTCTTTTTGATCATCTGCTTGCTCGTCGGTCTTAGTGCCGGGGTTTGGGCGATGCTTCAGACCGTCCGAAAATTCGAATCAGGAGACATGTAAAAAATGGATGGACTTCAAGAGATCTATAAAAGATTGAAGAGGCTGATGTATTTCATCCTCGCCGTGTTCGTTTTAGGGTGGGGAGTCACTCCTTATCCAGAAGTGTTCGCAGGCCTAATCGTCGGATCTCTGTTCGGCATTTATAATATGTGGATCCTGGTCCGGAGAATGGAAAAATTCGACCGGGCGGTGGAAGAAGGCTCGAAAGTCCGTTCTCTCGGAACGGCATTACGGTTCGCATCAGGTGTAGCCGTTGTGGCGATCGCTATTTTGTTCGCTGAGCATATACACTTGGTCAGTGCGGTAATCGGGTTGATGATCCCTTATGGTCTCCTTTTGGTGGAGCGGATCGTTTATCACATGAAACACCATTAAAGAAAGTGGAAAGAGAGGTGAATTTATCGTGGATCATGGCGCTCCAATGCTCGAGGTGTTCGGAATCTGGTTCAACCTATCGAACGTTATGATGCTGCTTGTAGCCGCTCTTATTGTTTTCCTTATCGCATTCTTCGCTACCCGCAACTTGAAGCTGAAGCCAACAGGCATGCAGAACTTCATGGAATGGGTAATGGACTTTGTTAAAGGAATCATTAAAAGCAATATGGACTGGCGGGATGGCGGACGATTCCATATTCTTGGAATTACGCTGATCATGTTCATCTTCGTTTCGAACATGCTCGGGCTCCCATTTGCTGTTGTCGTCAACGGAGACCTTTGGTGGAAATCACCAACAGCGGATCCAGTCGTGACAATGACATTGGCTGCAACAATCATCATCTTGAGCCATTATTATGGTATTAAGCTGAAAGGCTTGAAAGGCTACAGTTCAGATTTCCTGAAACCGATGCCGTTCTTGTTCCCGCTTAAAATCATTGAGGAATTCGCAAATACGCTGACACTCGGTCTGCGTCTTTACGGTAACATCTACGCTGGTGAGATCTTGCTTACGTTGTTGGCAGGGCTTGCTTCAGCAAGTATCTTCGGATTCGTCGGTGCAATCTTGCCGATGATGGCATGGCAAGGATTCTCGATCTTTATCGGGGCTATCCAAGCGTTCATTTTCGTTATGTTAACGATGGTTTATTTATCGCATAAAGTCAGCGAAGACCATTGAGTATAAACTGCCTTCGGGCAAAACAAAAAAAACAATTATCCTGAGGAGGACATTTTAAAATGGGTTTATTAGCAGCAGCAATTGCAGTAGGATTAGCAGCACTAGGTGCAGGTATCGGTAACGGACTTATCGTTTCAAAAACAGTTGAAGGTATCGCTCGCCAGCCAGAAGCACGCGGCGTTCTTCAAACAACAATGTTCATCGGTGTAGCTTTGGTCGAGGCATTGCCGATCATCGCCGTAGTTATCGCGTTCATCGTAATGAACCGTTAATTTCGAAAAGCGAAAGTGCCTGTTCAGCTCTGACAGGCATAAGGCGAACCAGCGAAGCGGCGTTCTTTGCCGCACAGCTGGGTTGACTTATGTCCCAAAGAGCTAGGCACTGGAGTCTAGACATCGCGTAAAGCGGAACTAGTCAAAGCAATTTATTATTGAAAAGCTAAATGGCGAGAATGCTCCGGCATGTTTTTCGCCATTTATGCTTGTATGATGCATTTTGGATTTCGACAGCACATCTAACGATTTTAAGCAGTATATATAATAGAAGAAAAAGTATTTTAGGCTCTTGAAGGGAGTGAAACAATCGTGTTTTTTGATCACCTCGTACTCGGTGCAACCGGGGAGTTTTTGAATATTGGAGACATCATCGCAACATTGGTCATCTTTTTGCTCCTAATGGCCCTGTTGAAGAAATTTGCGTGGGGTCCATTGATGGGCGTTATGCAGCAGCGTGAAGATCTGATCGCAAGTGAGATCGAAACTGCTGAAAAAAGCCGTCAGGAATCACAGCAAATGCTTGATGAGCAGCGCAACCTTTTGAAGGATGCCCGCAACCAAGCGCAGGAAATCGTTGAAAATGCCAAGAAACAAGGCGAAGTTTCTCGTGAGGAAATCATTACGACAGCGCGTGCTGAATCTGCCCGCATGAAAGAATCCGCAGTGGCAGAAATTGCTAACGAGCGCGAAAAAGCGATCGCAGCAGTACGTGAAGAAGTTGTGGCTCTGTCCTTGTTGGCAGCTACGAGAGTATTGGACAAGGAAATCTCTGAGGAAGACAACCGTCAGTTGATTAACGAAACGATTGCGAAGGCAGGCGAAGTGCAATGAGCCAAGTCGCTGAGCGCTACGCATCGGCATTATTCCAGGTAGCCAAAGAACACAATGTGACTTTGGAAATCGAACAGGATCTCCGTGAAGTACGTAAAGTTTTCAAGTTGACTCCTGAACTTTACCAATTGATCGTGTCACCGAAACTTTCATCTGAAAAGCGCACAAACCTCATCAACGAAGTATTCCAAGGCGTTAACACATACGTCTTGAATACACTTCAGATGTTGGGTGATCGCAGACGCATGAACGAAATCAGTGATATGACACAAGCATATATCAAGCTTTCGAACGAAGAGCAGGGAATCGAGGATGCAACAGTTTATTCGACCCGTCCATTGACGGAAGAAGAAACGGCATCTCTTTCCACAGCTTTCGCGAAAAGCATCGGCAAGAATTCTTTACGGATTGAAAACGTAATCGACCCATCGTTGATCGGTGGATTGCGCCTTCAAATCGGAAACCGCATCTTTGATAGCAGCGTCAGCACGAAACTTGCCCGCCTGCAACGTCAATTGATCGGCTAATTTATGAAATTATGAGAGGGTGAAATACATGAGCATCAAAGCTGAAGAAATCAGCAATCTGATTAAGCAACAGATTGAAAACTATCAATCAGAGATGAAAGTTGACGAAGTCGGTACAGTCATCACAATTGGTGACGGTATCGCTCGCGCTCATGGCCTCGACAACATCATGGCTGGAGAACTTGTAGAATTCTCTAATGGTGTAATGGGTATGGCACAAAACTTGGAAGCCAACAACGTTGGTATCATCATCCTTGGGCCATTCTCAGACATCAAAGAAGGCGATGAAGTACGTCGAACTGGCCGTATTATGGAAGTACCGGTAGGACAAGAACTTATCGGACGCGTAGTAAATCCACTAGGACAGCCAGTTGATGGCCTTGGACCGATCAACACGACTAAATCCCGTCCTATCGAAAGCCCAGCACAAGGCGTTATGGCACGTAAATCCGTGCACGAACCGCTTCAAACGGGTATTAAAGCAATCGATGCTCTTGTGCCAATCGGCCGTGGGCAGCGCGAATTGATCATCGGTGACCGTCAGACTGGTAAAACATCTGTCGCAATCGACACGATCTTGAACCAAGGCGACCAAGACATGATCTGTATTTACGTAGCAATCGGCCAAAAAGAGTCGACTGTCCGTAACGTTGTTGAGACGTTCCGCAAAAACGGTGCGCTTGACTACACGATCGTTGTTACAGCGTCTGCTTCTCAACCAGCGCCACTTCTATACCTAGCTCCTTACGCTGGTATTACAATGGCTGAAGACTTCATGTTCGATGGCAAGCATGTTTTGATCGTCTATGATGATTTGACAAAACAAGCTTCCGCTTACCGTGAACTTTCACTCTTGCTTCGTCGTCCTCCGGGCCGTGAAGCTTACCCAGGTGACGTTTTCTATCTTCACTCACGCCTTCTTGAGCGCGCAGCGAAGTTGAACGAATCACTCGGATCAGGATCGATCACTGCATTGCCGTTCGTTGAAACGCAAGCAGGCGATATTTCCTCTTATATCCCAACAAACGTAATCTCGATTACGGATGGCCAGATCTTCCTTCAATCGGATCTTTTCTTCGCCGGTGTTCGCCCAGCGATCAACGCAGGTCTTTCTGTATCCCGTGTAGGTGGTTCAGCTCAGATCAAAGCGATGAAGAAAGTTGCTGGTACATTGCGCCTTGACTTGGCAGCTTACCGTGAATTGGAGTCATTCTCCCAATTCGGTTCAGATCTTGACCCAGCGACAGCTGCAAAACTTGAGCGCGGTAAACGTACAGTTGAAGTTCTCAAGCAGGACTTGAACAGCCCGATTAAAGTTGAAAAACAAGTTGTTATCTTCTACGCATTGACTCGTGGATTCCTCGATGATATCCCTGTACAAGACATCACTCGTTTCGAAGCTGAATTGACTAGCTGGTTGGATACAAACCACACAAACGTTTTGGATACCATCCGCTCAACTCAGGGATTGCCATCTGACGACGAATTCGGTGCAGCAATCAACGAATTCAAGCACACATTCGCGAAATCAGAATAAGCTCCCTGGCAGGATCGGAAGAAAAAATAACAAGGTGGTGAAATACCAGTGGCATCTTTACGCGATATAAAAACACGAATTACGTCAACCAAGAAAACAAGCCAAATCACGAAAGCGATGCAGATGGTTTCCGCTTCTAAATTGAACAAAGCAGAAATGAGCGCGAAAGCTTTCGTTCCATATATGGAAAAGATCCAGGATGTGGTCGCTTCGATCGCAGCCGGTTCCAGCGACGTGTCGAATCCTATGATGATGGCACGCCCTGTTAAGAAAACGGCATATTTGGTCATTACCTCTGACCGTGGCCTTGTTGGCGGCTATAACAGTAACATCTTGCGTACTGTCATGGCTAAAATCAATGAGCGCCACACGTCAAGCGACGAATTTGTTATCCTCAGCGTCGGGCGGAAAGGCCGTGACTTCTTTGCGAAGAAAGGCTATAACATCATCGAAAGTTCAATCGGGCTTCCGGACCACCCAGCGTTTGCGGATATCAAGGAAATAACGCGCAAAGCTGTTGGTATGTTCGCAGATGGTACGTATGACGAAGTTTATATGTACTATAACCATTATGTTTCTGCCATCTCCCAGGAGGTTACCGAAAAGAAAGTGCTGCCGTTGACTGACATTCAGCCAACAGGATCGACTGCTTCTTACGAGTTCGACCCATCAGCGGAAGTGATTCTGGAAGTTCTTCTTCCACAATACGCGGAAAGCTTGATTTTTGGAGCCTTGCTGGACGGCAAAGCAAGTGAGCATGCTGCTTCCATGACAGCAATGAAGAGCGCAACCGACAACGCATCAGAATTGATCGGCGATCTGACGCTTGTCTACAACCGTGCACGCCAAGCTGCGATCACTCAGGAAATCACAGAGATCGTCGGCGGAGCTGCAGCGTTAGAGTAAGAAAAGCGAAGACGGCCGTTTAGGCCCGACAAGCACAAGACAGTTTGCTGAAGCGGCGTTCTTTGCCGCACAAGCAAAATGGCTTGTGACCTCGAGGGCCTGGCCGTCGGAGACTAGACACAAAGAAAAGCGAAAGCGAAAGCGGCCGATAAAGCCGCTCGAGCTTTAAATAGGTTCAATAAAAGTAAGACAGGAGGGAACAGCATGAACACAGGACACGTTCTTCAGGTTATGGGTCCGGTTGTAGACGTTAAGTTTTCCAATGGCCAACTTCCAGCGATCTACAACGCCCTAACCGTTAATATTGATCGTCCCAATCAAGCTCAAACTACTTTGACTCTTGAAGTAGCTTTGCACCTTGGCGACGACACAGTTCGTACCATCGCAATGGAATCCACTGACGGATTGCAGCGCGGTTCAGCAGTAACCGATTTGGGCAGAGCAATTTCTGTTCCTGTCGGAGATGTTACACTTGGCCGAGTATTCAACGTACTTGGTGAAGTAATCGACTTGGGTGAGGAAATCCCGGCATCAGAACGCCGCGACCCGATTCACCGTTCAGCTCCTACGTTTGAGCATCTTTCCACTGAAGTTGAAATTCTTGAAACTGGTATCAAAGTTGTTGACTTGCTTGCCCCTTACATCAAAGGTGGTAAAATCGGCCTCTTCGGTGGTGCCGGTGTAGGTAAAACTGTTTTGATCCAGGAATTGATCAACAACATCGCACAAGAACACGGCGGTCTTTCTGTATTCGCTGGTGTTGGCGAGCGTACGCGCGAAGGAAACGACTTGTTCCACGAGATGAGCGAATCCGGCGTTATCAAGAAAACTTCAATGGTCTTCGGCCAGATGAACGAGCCGCCTGGCGCACGTATGCGTGTTGCTTTGACAGGTTTGACTATGGCTGAATATTTCCGTGATGAGCAAGGCGCAGACGTTCTTTTGTTCATCGATAACATTTTCCGCTTCACGCAAGCAGGTTCTGAAGTATCCGCCCTTCTTGGCCGTATGCCATCAGCGGTTGGTTACCAGCCGACACTTGCGACTGAAATGGGTCAATTGCAAGAGCGTATCACAACAACTAGCGCTGGTTCTGTAACATCGATCCAGGCAATCTATGTTCCAGCCGATGACTATACGGATCCGGCTCCGGCAACAACGTTTGCCCACCTTGATGCAACAACTAACCTTGAGCGTAAACTTTCTGAGATGGGTATCTACCCAGCGGTGGATCCACTTGCTTCTACTTCCCGCGCATTGTCTCCTGAAATCGTCGGCGCAGAACACTACGGTGTTTCACGTCAGGTTCAAGAAACTTTGCAGCGTTACAGAGAGCTTCAGGATATCATTGCGATCCTTGGTATGGATGAATTGAGCGATGAGGACAAGCTGACGGTTAACCGTGCACGCCGTGTCCAAAACTTCTTGTCTCAAAACTTCCACGTTGCTGAACAGTTCACTGGCCAAAAAGGCTCGTATGTTCCAGTTCAGGAAACGATCAAAGGCTTCCAGGAAATCCTTGCAGGCAAATACGATCATCTTCCGGAAGATGCTTTCCGCCTAGTCGGCCGCATCGAAGAAGTTATCGAAAAAGCCAAAGGCATGGGCGTACAAGTCTAAAATCAGGGACCAGGAGGGAAAAAAATGAAGACCATTACAGTCAATATTGTCACTCCCGACGGCCCAGTATACGATTCAGAAGTTTCTATGGTGATTGCAGTTACAGCAACCGGTGAGATGGGCGTTTTGCCTGGTCACATTCCGACAGTAGCTCCTCTTGGAATCGGCGCAGTCCGATTAAAGAAAGAAAACTCGACGGAATTGGTCGCTGTAAGCGGTGGGTTCCTTGAAATCCGCCCTGAAAAAGTGACGATTCTTGCTCAATCAGCAGAAACTGCGACTGAGATCGACTTGGCACGTGCGCAGGAATCTGCAAAACGTGCTGAAGCACTTCTTCAGGCAAGAAAAGATGAGATCGACTACAAACGCGCGGAATTGGCGTTAAAACGTGCGATGAATCGTATCAACGTTTATGAGGGTAACATTTAATAAAATGGGACGGATGGAAGCGATTTGCTTCCGTCCGTCTTTTTTATTGGATTATGGACAAGATTTCACGAAAAACTCATGAAGTTTTATGCCACATGAAATAATTTCAGCTATACTAACAGCAGGGGTTTCAACAAATAAGATATGAGACGAAAGGAGAGTGTAGAGTGGAATTGTACATCGGACAGCAGGCATTGATTTCAATCATCAGCCATATCTTTTTCACCGGCGTTTCATTTTATGCATTGCGGGCTGTGATGTTCGATAAATGGATAGCTAAACACCATGTATTGCAGGCCCAGATCTTATACATATTTTTGAGCATTGTCATCGGGACCTCTGTTTCTAACTTCTTTTTACAAATTTCGGCATGGTCTAGGCAATTGCCGTACCTGTTTTAGCATGGCCGATTTGCCATGGTAATGCGGATGCAGGCCGTTCCTATGGCAAATCGGCAATGTTTTACTATTTCCCGGGAAATATTCAGTGTCTAAGGGTTTATTTCTATTGAAGTGGGGAAACAATTAACTGTAATCAATTTGTAATATTTCTTTTTTCGCTACGGACATAAAAATACCTATGCATGCGAACAACATGGGGTATATTGAGTTTTTGATAAGAAATCCTTGTAATGCTTGTTTCTTATCAAAAAACAAGGTATTATAGATAAGGTTTTCATTTTTTACTACCATAAACTACAGAGATTATTAAATGAGAAAATATACGTGAGAGCTGTATAAATTAGGGACTATTAAACACATGGAGGGCTATGCTTTGGATCATATCATCGTTAAAGGCGGAAAGAAATTAACAGGGAAAGTACGGGTAGAAGGAGCGAAGAACGCAGTACTGCCAGTATTGGCAGGCGCGCTTCTTGCAAGTGAAGGAAAAAGCTTCATTACGGAAGTACCGAATCTTGCAGACGTCTACACTATTCAGGAAGTATTGAGAAGCCTGAATGTAGAAGTCGAGTATTTCCCGGAGAAAAACGAGATGCACATCGATGCATCTTCACAACTATCGAGTGAAGCACAGTTCGAATATGTCCGCAAAATGCGTGCATCGATTCTGGTCATGGGACCTGTACTTGCACGCAACGGATTTGCCCGTGTCGCTTTGCCAGGCGGCTGCGCCATCGGATCTCGTCCGATCGATCAGCACCTAAAAGGCTTTGAAGCAATGGGAGCGAACATCACTTTCGGAAACGGCTTCGTTGAAGCAAAAACGGATGGCCGTTTACGCGGTGCTAAAATCTACCTCGACTTCCCAAGTGTGGGTGCGACAGAGAACATCATGTCAGCCGCAGCGCTTGCAGATGGGGTAACGATCATCGAAAACGCAGCGAAAGAACCGGAAATTGTCGACCTTGCGAACTATATCAACGAAATGGGCGGAAACGTCAAAGGTGCCGGTACGGATACTATGCGTATCGAAGGCGTCGAGACACTTCACGGATCGCATCACTCGATCATTCCTGACCGTGTAGAAGCAGGGACATTCATGGTGGCAGCTGCCATCACAGAAGGCGATGTTATCATTGAAAACGCCGTTCCGGAACATATGGCTGCCTTGATCTCGAAAATGGGCGAAATGGGAGTCGATATCCAAGAAACGGATGAAGGTTTGCGCGTCCGTGCGACACGTCCGCTTCGTTCGATCGACATCAAGACGATGCCGCACCCAGGATTCCCGACAGACATGCAATCGCAAATGATGTCATTGATGTTGACTGCACAAGGCAACGGCATCCTGACTGAAACGGTTTTTGAAAACCGCTTCATGCACGTTGAAGAATTCCGCCGCATGAATGCATCCGTTAAGATCGAAGGACGTTCAGTGATCATGGAAGGCCCTTCTAAATTGCAAGGCGCTCAAGTATCAGCAACAGATCTTCGTGCAGCTGCTGCATTGATCTTGGCTGGACTTGCTGCTGAAGGCATTACACGTGTACACGAGCTTTATCATCTAGACCGCGGATATGTTGATTTCCACTTGAAGCTGGAAGCTCTAGGAGCAGATATTGAACGCGTATCGACTGAAACAAGCGAAGTAAAAGAAGAGCAAATGGTTTAATTCATCAGGACTCATACTTCATATGATCAAGAGCCTGCCGCACAATTGAGCGGCAGGCTTTTTTCGTAGAAAAACGAGCTGAAAGTATTTTCGGAGAATTTTGTCAGTCGTTGCAGGATTATGATAAGATTTTAACTAGACAATTCTAATGGAAATGTAAGCTTGGAAAATCAAGCTCAATCAACATCGCAGAATACAGGAAGGGGACGGCGTAATGTTTTCGAAAGATATAGGCATTGATCTCGGAACAGCTAATGTGCTGATCTATGTAAAAGGCAAAGGCATCATTTTAAACGAGCCGTCCGTAGTAGCAGTCGATAAAAAATCCAATGAACTGATCGCGGTCGGCACGGAAGCGCAGAAGATGATGGGGCGCACACCCCAGCATATTGCGGTGATCCGCCCATTGAAAGATGGCGTCATCCATGATTTCGATATTACAGAATTGATGCTCAAGCATTTTATCCAAGTATTGAAACTGAAAGGGTTTATGATGAAGCCGCGCATCCTCATCTGCTGCCCAGCAAATATCACGAGCATCGAACAGAAAGCGATTCGCGAAGTGGCTGAAAAAGCCGGCGCGCGAAAAGTCTATGTCGAAGTGGAGCCGAAAGTTGCGGCGATCGGTGCAGGACTTGATATTTATCAGTCGGATGCGAGCCTCGTTATCGATATTGGCGGGGGAACTTCCGATATTGCGGTTTTGTCGATGGGTGAAATCGTTAAAAGTACAACTTTGAAAGTAGCAGGCGATCATTTCGACTTGGATATACTCCATTACATAAAGAGAAAATACAAATTGCTGATTGGGGAACGGACAGCTGAAAAACTGAAAGTGGAATTCGGGACGCTCAGCGGCGACCAGGAAGCCACGATGGACATTCGCGGACGGGATATGCTGACAGGCTATCCACGGACCATTACATTGAAAGCCCAGGAGATTACGGAAGCCTTGCATGAATCGGTCGAGTTAGTGGCAGAAGGTGTGCGAACGGTGCTTGAACAAACACCACCTGAACTGGCAGCGGATATCATCGACCGTGGCGGCGTGTTGACTGGCGGAGGTGCTTTGCTTGGCGGATTGGACCGGTTGCTGGCAGAGCGTCTTGGCATCCCGATCGCCATTGCGGAACATCCAAAAGAATGCGTCGTTCTTGGAACCGGGAAAATGCTTGAAGCAAAACAGGATATTTTCCGTTCAAGGAGATAAAATTCAAATTTTTGTTCCACAGCCCAGGCTTTTTAGTATAATGGCAGATAGTGAAGAAACTTGTAGGGCATTGGGCATTTAAAGAAGAAAGGTTGACATAGCAATGGCACAATCACGAAAAGCTGGCTCGACTCAGCCAGATAAACCGAATACGCAAACCGACAAGCCGAAAAAGAAAACACGTTGGGTGCAAATCCGCATGTTTCCGATCTGGCTGCGCATCCTCCTGGTCATTGCGCTTCTCGTCGTTATGGCAGCACTGGGCGCTATGATCGGCTATGGCGTCATTGGAGACGGCAATGCGGGAGATGCACTGAAATGGGAAACGTGGCAGCACATTTTCGACATCATGCACGGCGTAACTTGATTACGCAGCGACAAAATCTTGAGATGAACAGGACGTGAAGAAGGGAATGGAACATATGTTGACGACAGAACAAGTACAGGCAATTTTGCCTCACCGCTATCCTTTTTTGATGGTCGATCGGATCGTTGAAATCGAAGCGGGGAAAAAAGCGGTCGGGCTGAAAAACGTCACCGCTAATGAAGATTTCTTTAACGGCCATTTTCCGGGATACCCTGTCATGCCAGGCGTCTTGATCGTTGAAGCGCTGGCACAGGTCGGAGCAGCTGCCGTTCTTCAGATGGAAGAAAACAAAGGCCGCCTAGCCTTCTTTACAGGCATCGATAATTGCCGTTTCAAGCGCCAAGTCACGCCTGGTGACCAATTGCGCCTGGAAGTGGAGTTGACGCGCCTGCGCGGTTCTATGGGCAAAGGCCATGCCATTGCGACAGTAGACGGCGAAATCGCTTGTGAATGCGATATTTTGTTCGCGCTTGGGCCAGTCCAGGAAAAATAAGCTGGAAAACAAAACTGCCTCCCGCAGCCAATTCGGCCGCGGGAGGCAGTTTTATTATGTGGATTTGGTTTCGTCTTTGCGCAATACCGGTCGTTCCCGCATATCCGTTTCAAAACGCTCGAGCAGTTCCTCTCCTTCGAGCCCGTCTTCCAATAGCTCCGACAATAACGTCTCGGCGTATTTGCGGCGCGCCCGTTTCAAGGTCCCTTTCATCAGCACAGAGACATGTCCGCCGATTGGTTTGACGGCATGGATGATCACTTCAAACGTGGCCGGTTCGTTTCCAGGATAGGAAATGACGACTTTGACGTCATGCACTTTGCCGCTTTGTTTCATATCGAGAAAAATAGCTTCATGCTTTTCGTCGACCAGCAGTTCAAGAACCCATGAACGCTGGGAATTTTCCTGGTTGATGATCAGGCCGTCATGGAGCGGGTAATCTACCAGTTGTTCTCCGTCTACAACGGCGAGCGACAGCATTTTGAATGTTTTCATGCAATTCCCTCCAGATAAAGCTTTGTTTTCAGTATAGCATAGCGGGGAAATGCCCGGCGAATGTCTATGGAAAAAATGCATTGCAACAAAATGGCGATTTTGCATTCCGGCTGACTGTGCAAGAAGCACTATAGTTCACAGAACGAAATGGTTGGAAAAACTTTTTGCTCTTTCCGGAATTCCGCAAATGATGTCCGAAATCCTTTCAAATCCGCGATTTCCCACATTGCCAAGGAAATGGTGGTATTAGTATGCTTTCATTACCGGCAGGACAGCAAGCAGGCGAATATACCAGCAGTTGAATCGGCCTGTCCGGCAGGAGGTGAAATCAATGAATCAAGTAGGCATTGTAGGTCGATTAACGAAAGATCCGTCGATGCGGGTGCTGGGGGAAGGGCGTGTACATACTACCTTCGTCGTAGCCATTTCCCGCAACTTCAGAAACCAGCGTGGTGAAATCGAAAGCGATTATGTCCTTTGCTCCACCTGGGGCCGGACAGCCCAGAACGTCGCCAAGTATTGCATGAAAGGCTCTCAAGTCGCCATTACGGGAAGAATCCAATCACGCCATTACGATAAGGAAGATGGCTCCCGCGTCTATGTAACGGAAGTGATAGGCGACCAAGTACGTTTCCTCGATAAACGAAAGCCCTCAGACGATCTCATCCCCAAGCGGACGGAACCGGATTCTAGTGCAGAGTTCGATTTCCAGCCGCCCGAAACTGAGCAGGTGAACAGTTGACGCATAAGGAGGCAAGTGGAATGCCGAAAGAACTTCAGCTCCAATTGGAAGTCCATATGGAGCAATTGATCAAACTGACTGCTTCGCTTCATCAGCGCATGATTGAAGCGGAGCGGGAGCTGTCAGAACTGAAACGGGTCTTCGCCACAGGCGAGAAAAACTGATGATTGCTGTCCAAAAGAAAAAATCCGTCCAGGTGGGGTCCTGGCCGGATTTTTTAGAAGCTATACGTGAACAATTCTTTCAGTTCATCATCGGACAGATCCGTCATCCATTGGCTGGATTGGATAAACTGGTCCGACATCGATTGCTTCTGCGTAAGCAGTGAATCGATTTTCTCTTCAATCGTACCGATCGTCACAAATTTATGGACGTGGACAAACTGCGTCTGGCCGATGCGGTACGCCCGGTCGGTCGCCTGGTTTTCCACAGCCGGGTTCCACCAACGGTCCGCATGCAACACATGCGTAGCAGCCGTCAAGTTGAGTCCGGTGCCACCCGCTTTCAAGGATAGGATAAATATCGGGAATTCACCATTCTGGAATGCAGCGACCAGTGAATCACGCTGATTTTTCGGCATATTGCCAGTCAAAAACGGCACTTCATGCCCGTATAATTCATTCAGCGCTTGCTGCAGCAGATGGCCCATTCCGATGTACTGCGTAAAGATTAAGCATTGCTCCCCGCGTTCCGCGATTTCCCCCGCAAGTGTCACGATACGCTCAAGTTTTTGGGAGCGAGGCAATAATTCGTCTGCGGTCGTATACGGCTCTTTTAGATAAAGGGACGGGTGATTGCACAGCTGTTTCAGCTTGCTGAGCATTTTCAGGACGAGGCCTTTTTTCTCGAAGCCTGTGAGCGTCCCCATCTTCTGCACCGTATCTTGCACAAGCCCCTCATACAGCGCGGCTTGCTCCGGCGTGAGTGGGCAATATTCCAACTGCTCCAGCTTTTCCGGTAAGTTGAGTTGCAGTTCGGGGTCTTTTTTCGTCCGGCGAAGCAAGAATGGCTGAATGCGCTGCCGCAGCTTTTCCTTGGCCTGTTCGGAATCATCCCGTTCAATCGGCACCATAAAGGCTTCCTGGAACTGCTTGATGCGGTACAGGTAGCCTTTATTGATGAAATCGAATATCGACCATAGTTCAGATAGGCGGTTCTCGATCGGCGTTCCAGTGAGGGCGATGTGATGCTGTCCTTTGAACTTGCGGATCGTCCGCGATTGTTTCGTGTACATGTTCTTGATGTTTTGTGCTTCATCGAGCGTGATGCTCGTCCACGTGATCGATTGGATTTCGACACTGTCGGACGAGGCGATGCCGTAAGTCGACAGCACGACGTCCGGCTGGTCAGCCGCAAGCGAGTCCAAGAAGGCCTGGCCTTTCGGGCGGTTGCTGCCGTAATGCGTGGCTACTTTCAAATCAGGCGCAAAACGCTCCAATTCCTTTTGCCAGTTGCCGAGGACCGAAGTCGGGCAAATGATGAGCGATGGCTGTTTCGGCTTTTCGCTGTGCACGTGAAGCAAGTAGGCGATTAACTGCACCGTCTTGCCGAGACCCATATCATCTGCTAGGCATAAACCGAAGCCTTCTTCGCGCATGAAGGTTAAATAATCGAAGCCGGTCTTCTGGTAAGGGCGCAATTCTGTCTTCAAGTTCTCCGGCAATGGCGTTTCCGGCAAGTCGCGCTTATCGAGCAATTTGTCGAGCAGGATTTTCAGGGATTTATTCAAATGGAACTCGACGAGCGGATCGTCTTCCTCGCCCGGTTCTTCGAGCATGACGTCCGGCACATTATGGAACAGCATGTCTTTCAATGTCCAATCGGCGTCTTCCGCTTCTTCGATCATCTGGCGCAGCTGCATCAACAGATTCGAGTCGACGCGCACCCATTCGTTGCCGACACGGATGAATTCGCGGTTTTCCGTCACTAGCTGCTCGAAATCCTGCATGCTCAAATCAACGCCGTTGAGTGAGAATTTCCAGTCGAAGCTGATGATTTGGTCCAGGCCAACGACCGATGCTTTTTTCGCCGGGGAAGTGACGTTCGCTTTGACGCGCACTTTCGATTCCTGAACAGCTTGCAACCAGGAAGGGATCGATACTTCCACGCCGAATGCCTGCAATAAGTCGGCGTCGTTGCGGAGGAAGTTCAACACTTCCGCATCGGTCCAGCGGGCGATATACATTTGGTCCGCTTCGTAGCGGTCGACAGAAGGGCATAAGCTGAGGATCAAGCTTTGGCGCTCCTGGATGTCACGCGCATGGGCACGCCATTTTTCAGGCAACACTTTTTCGATCACTTCATTTTCACGGCGTTTCGAAGGCGTCCAATAAGCGCTCCCGCGTTTAGTGCGCAGCGCTGTCCGGAATGCCCATAAGCCGCTATCGTCCGGTTCGGTCAATTGCATCGCGAGCACATAATCATCCGCAGGTTCCAGCCCGTCCCAGCCGGCATGTTCGACGAAATGCAAAAGGTACGGCAATTGGGCAGAAGTGAGCCCTTTTTGGCGCAGCTGGTGTCCGATGGTATCGGTCAAGAACGAGCGGATTTCCGCATCGCCATATGCCGAATCAATGGAAATGACGCCATCTTCGACTTGAACATGCTGCCATAAGGCGGAATCGTTCAAGGAGTCGGCGACGCGGCGCGCAAGTTTCAGCCAAGATTCGTCTTGCAGGCGGCGCCCTGAAAACTGGACATAATGATGGGGATCCTGTTGGAACAACCGGACAAAATCGGCTGGCGTCAATAACAGGTCTAAGCCATCTGTTTGAACGTTCATGCCGAAAAAGCTGTCCTTGTCGGCGAAAAACAGGAATGGCGACCAGATTTCCGGAGGGATCCGGTTGCCGCTGTCGTTATAAGCCTGAAGCCGGAACACATCCGACTGTTCTATTTTTAAATAATACGTACGGCTTCCTTCGGTTTGGAATTGATTCATAACAGCTTTCCTTTCTCGATCTCTTCCTGGAGTGCGCGCAAGCGTTTATAACGATGTTGGATTTCATTCATATAAGCGTTCCAAAACGGCATCTGTCCGCTTTTCTTGCACGCGGCTTTCATTTTCTTCCATACGCGGACGGCTTGTTTATAGCTTGTCCGGCTGCGTTCATCGAGATGTTGCAGCGCATAGCGGTGGTATAGTGGCAGCGCGAAATCGGGAGCGGAGTTATGCACTTCCTTCAATCCGCATTCCTCTGCAAAATACAGAGGGGAATTATGCAACTGGTGAAGTTCTGCCCATTGCTTGTACATGCCTTTTTCGACAAGATAGGCTGAATAGGCAGGCAAGCCGTAGTGGCCGAATTGTGTAAACAAATCTTCCCAATCGTCTTCGGTCAAGTCGATCAATGAATACAGGCGGCTCAAAACGCGGACATAGTGGTGGCGGTACTGTGTAAACAATCCGTCAAACAGGAATGTCCGGACATGCGGCTTGATGGCCATCAAGATCGCAGAAAGCCCTTGTTGATGGCCTTCTTCTTCAGCGAGCACGGCAAGTTTGATCCAGTCCGCTGCAGCGCCCGGCGTAATGTTGCCAGGAGAGACTTCGTTTCCGAGCAGCAAAGCGAAAAAGGCTTTGACTCGTTCATCTGGGCGTCGGAATTCCTCGAGCCCGCTCAGCCGTTCGCGCCTGCTGATGAATAATTCGGTCCAGAACAGCTGGTAGATTTCAAAGCGTTCCGAAAACGAATCGTCGTTCGTTTCCGCAAATTCGCGGACCAATTCACGCAAATGGGTGAAAAAAGCATCCGATTCGAACGTGCGGTGCAAGCCGCGCAATTGGCCAAGCATATCACGCAGTGCATGCAATTCGTCCGCAAACCAGGTTTTGAAGAAGGAATGATGCACTTCTTTCGTCCCGGCGCTGAACGTCTCCCATACTTCTGTCAATGAAATCAGGTGGGCATAGGTTTTATATAAAGTTTTCCATTCACGCTCGAGTGGCATGAAGGACAGGGCGTTTTTCAAGCGTCCTTCGTATAATTGCTCAAAATAGAAATAATTGCGCGTGACGTAATCATTGATCGGTTCGCGCCACGTGCTGCGGATTAATGCTTCCCATTGATCGGGTGAGCGTTTGTTCGTCAGTGTCGACAATTTCTCATTCTCCTTATCACGCCATTTCGCGACCCATTCGGAAAGCGAGTCGATTTTTTGGTAAAGCGAAAAAATGACCGCCAATCGGTGACGGCAGTTTGTTTCCTGCGGGCAAGCGCATACGGCAGCGAGTTTTCCGAAATTGAGCACCACTTTTACCGAGTGGGCATCTTTCACGCTCGCTTCGAGCAGCAGGCGTTCTTCATTGAAAGAATGTATCTGCACGCCGTCATGGCGCACTAAAAAGACTGCTTTTCGAACCATTTCCTCATCCAGCGCACGCGTAGGATGAAGCGACTTGTCGATAGCAGCCATATAATTGTGGATCGTATCTTCGTATTGTTTTGCTAAGGATAGAACCGTAGCCATCTGCATCGCCCCAAATAAAAACATTTCCTTCTATTATACGCATTTGTGGCAATACAGTAAACGAAGAAGGAGAAAGAAGCGGGAATGCCATCGTTTATTCATACTTATTTCTATTCGTTTCGACCAATTTATGGTATGATTCATGTAAGCAGAATATTCTGAAATATAAGGAGGGGAGTCAGATGTTGCATGTAAAACTGATGAAGCCGTTTTATACAAAGAGAGAAGGGCACCGCATCAAGTTTGTGTTCGCCTATCAATACTTTTCGATCCTGAAGGACGAGGAAGTGTTTCATTTCATCCCTGTCGAAGGGAAGGAAATCATCGTCAATTTGAATACCTTCCAAGTAGAAAACCTTTCCGAAGTCTTTGTATTCCAAAAAGGGAACCGCTTTATCCGTTTGCCGCTCTACCAATTATTGCTGGTCTCGGATATTCATACACACCTTCAGAGCATATTGAAGGAAGAAAGGGCGGAATTGATCGAAGTGAACGAACAGACAAAGAAAGAAGCGACCGAAGCAATCCAGTTCCTGGAGCAGGAAAACTTCAACCGCATGATCGACCAGGCATTAGCCGCGGGGGATAAGGAACTGTTTGAGAAGCTGCTGTCCCAGCAAAAACAATTACTCGATGGAGGTCTATGATGAAGCATACAACAGCCTATGGATAAGAAACGTCTGCCCGTGAATTCGAGAGCAGGCGTTTTTATATGGAAGAAAACAAGCCAAAAGCCCTTTTCCGTCTATCGGAAAAGGGCTTTTACGTATGTTCGGAAATCATATGGTGCTCCTTTCTACATGAGCATGAAGTAATTGAGTGCCAACATTACGACTGCAGAACCCGTCACGCCCAGCGCAAGATCTCCCCATTGCATCTCCAGTACTTTTTCAAAATTATTCATGATGATCCGCTCCTTCTCTGATTGTCGGGAAACCCTGTTTGCCAGTTATAGTGTTCGGTTGAACTATTTATAACTTATTTACAGTGTATAAGGGGCTGGAAGAAAATGCATGAGACTAAATTACCAAATATTCTAAAAATTAAAATAAATAGAGAAATACCTATTTGAATTTATAAAATCATCATGCCCCTTTTGGAAAAAGGATGGACTGGCAACAGGTAAATGAATTGTCTGGTCAGCAACGATATATCGAAAAAGTGCATGGGTGATGCCATGCACTTTTTATGCATGGAAAATCGGAAACAAGCAAGTAAACGGTCAATTTCGGGTTTTTGTCTGTTATTAATTGCATGTGGAATGAAGTATATCGAATAAAAAATTATATTGAAATATTCTTACAATATTGATACATTAGTACATAGAAAGTTTCAAAAATATTCCGAATTAGACAAACAAAGGGGAAATACGCAGCATGAAATTTTACTTGTCGATGGACATGGAAGGCGTGACGGCACTTCCGGATTATACATATGTGGACTCGAAAGAAGCGAATTATGAAAGGGGACGGCGCCTCATGACAGGCGACGCCAATGCCATCATTCACGGAGCGTTCGATTCAGGAGCTGAAGCGTTTCTCGCCAATGACTCGCATTCCAAGATGAACAATTTGATTGCCGAAGACCTTCACGAAGAAGCGGAACTCATAACAGGCGGTGTCAAAGCATTTTCGATGGTCGAAGGCCTGGACGATAGCTACACGGGTGCTTTTTTCGCAGGCTATCATGCACGCGCCGGGCAAAAAGGCGTCATGTCGCACGCCATGATTTTCGGGGTCCGGTCAATGTGGATCGATGATGTCGAAATCGGTGAGCTCGGATTCAATGCATATGTCGCAGGTTACCATGGCGTTCCGGTGTTGATGGTAGCGGGAGATGACTGCGCATGCAGGGAAGCGGAAGCGCTTATTCCAGGTGTCACGACTGTCGCAGTCAAAGAGACCTTGACGCGTTCTGCTGTGAAAACACTGCATCCGAAAAAAGCGCAGCGCCTGTTGCGAGAGAAAACGCAGGAAGCGATCCAAAATAAAGACCGCGTAAAGCCGCTCGTGCCGCCTGAGAAGCCGACGCTTCGCATGGAATTCACCAATTATGGGGAAGCGGAGCTGGCGGCAATGATGCCTGGCACCCGCATTGAAGAAGGCACGACGATTGTTCGCTACGAAGCACAAAACATACTGGAAGCTTATCGCGCCATGCTGGTCATGACAGAACTGGCGATGCAAGCGAAGTTCTGTTAGGGGGAAGAAACAATGGGCAAATACATATTCAAACGATTTTTGATGATGCTCGTGACGATTTTCATCATCGCGACACTGACGTTTTTCCTCATGCACGCCGTTCCGGGATCACCGCTTGAAAGCGACCGCAACACGAACGAGACGGTGCAGGCGAATCTGGAGCGCTTCTACAAACTCGACCAGCCACTACATATTCAATACCTGAGTTATATGCAGTCGATTGTCACGTTCGATTTCGGGCCGTCGATCAAAGACCCGAACCGCACCGTTAACGAACTGTTAGCAAGGGGCTTCCCGATTTCCTTCGAACTGGGGATCATCACTATTCTCGTAGCGGTCGTTTCCGGAATCATTCTCGGGACGATGGCTGCGCTGCGGCACAATAAAATGATCGATTACGCGGCAATGGCCTTTGCGGTCATCGGGATCTCGATCCCGAACTTTGTGCTCGCAACGGTGCTGATCCAGCAGCTCGCGGTCAACTGGAATCTGTTCCCGCCCGCGACCTGGACCAGCCCGATGCATATGGTGCTGCCGGTGCTTGCGCTCGCGACCGGGCCGATGGCGATCATCGCCCGCCTGACGCGCTCGAGCATGCTCGAAGTGCTGACGCAGGATTATATTAAAATGGCGCGCGCCAAAGGTATCAAGCCGATGCGCATTGTTTTGCGACATGCGCTGCGCAATGCCTTGATGCCGGTTGTCACGATCATGGGAACTTTGCTTGCCGGCATTTTAACCGGAACTTTCGTCATCGAGAAGATTTTCGCGATTCCCGGAATGGGCAAATACTTTGTCGATTCGATCAATAACCGCGATTATCCGGTCATCATGGGCACTACAGTATTCTATAGTGCGTTCTTGATATTCATGCTGTTTCTGGTCGACATCGTTTACGGCATATTGGATCCGCGCATCAAGCTCCACAAGAAAGAAGGTGATGTGTGATGACTCAAGTCCGTGATGAATGGTTCCGCCCATCTGACAACAGTGCAGATGAAAAAGAAGCCGTCGTCCGCCCGTCGCTTTCCTATTGGAAAGACGCCTGGCGCAGGCTGAAACAAAACAAACTGGCGATGCTCGGCCTGATTTTCCTGGCTTTGCTCGCTGTGATGGCGATATTCGGCCCTATCTTCTCGCCGCATTCCGTCACTACGCAAGACTTGCCGAACCAAAACCAGCCGCCGAGCGCGACGCATTGGTTCGGCACTGATGAAGCAGGGCGCGACGTCTTTACCCGTACTTGGTACGGCGCACGCATTTCCTTATTCGTCGGCTTGATGGCCGCATTGATCGATTTTGTTATCGGCATCGTCTACGGCGGCATCGCCGGCTATAAAGGCGGCAAAACCGACGGCATCATGATGCGCATCATCGAAATTCTTTACGGCTTGCCGTATTTGCTCGTGGTCATCTTGCTGCTCGTCGTGATGGGGCCGTCTTTATGGACGATCATCCTCGCGCTCACCATCACCGGCTGGGTCGGCATGGCCCGGATTGTCAGGGGCCAGGTGCTGCAAGTGAAAAACTATGAATTCGTTACGGCATCGAAATCGTTCGGTGCGAAAACGCCGCGCATCATCCGCAAGAACTTGATCCCGAACTCGATGGGGCCGATCATCGTGCAAATGACTTTGACGGTGCCGAGTGCGATTTTTGCTGAAGCGTTCTTAAGCTTCCTCGGCCTTGGGATCCAGGCGCCGTTTGCCAGCTGGGGCGTCATGGCGAACGACGCGTTGCCGGTCATCATTACCGGCGACTGGTGGCGCTTGTTCTTCCCGGCATTATTTATTTCATTGACGATGTTCGCATTTAACGTACTTGGAGACGGGCTGCAGGACGCACTCGATCCGAAGATGAGGAAGTGAAGACATGACAGGAAAGCAGATAGCTGAAGAGTTGGCCCGAACCCGCTTGGAAGAAGGGGCGGATATTGACGCGGTCGACCATACCGGCAAACGTGGCAGGATTGTAAAGCAGAAAAAGCGCAAGACTGTAACAGACGAGCGCATTCTCTCCGTACAGGATCTGCACGTGACCTTCAATACATACGGAGGAACGGTGCAGGCCGTACGCGGCGTCAATTTCGACTTGTATAAAGGAGAAACTTTGGCGATTGTCGGGGAATCGGGCTGCGGCAAATCAGTAACATCCAACGCCATCATGGGATTGATTCAGCAGCCGCCTGGCAAAATCAGTTCCAAAGGCGTTCATTTCAAAACACAGGATCTCACCAAATTGTCGAAGAAAGAAATGCGCAAAATCCAAGGCGTTGACATCTCGATGATTTTCCAAGATCCGATGACCGCGCTCAACCCGACCTTAACAATCGGCGAGCAATTGACAGAAGGTGTCAAACAGCACAAGAACTTGAGCAAAGCGGAAGCGAAAGAGCGCGCTATCGACATGCTCAAGCTGGTCGGCATCCCGAATCCGGATGAGCGGCTCAAGCAATACCCTCACCAATTCTCAGGAGGCATGCGACAGCGTATCGTCATTGCAATCGCCTTGATTTGTGAGCCGGAATTATTGATTGCCGATGAACCGACGACTGCGCTCGATGTGACAATCCAAGCGCAGATCCTGGAACTATTCGAGGAAATCCAAGCAAAAACCGGCGTATCGATCATCTTGATCACGCACGACCTTGGCGTGGTAGCAAAAATCGCCGATCGCATCGCGGTCATGTACGCCGGCAAAGTGATTGAAACCGGCGACAAGCGCGAGATTTTCTATAATCCGCAACATCCCTACACAAAAGGCTTATTGTCTTCCGTGCCACGGCTCGACTTGGCTGGCGGAGAGCTGAAACCGATCGACGGCACGCCGCCTGATCTGTTCGCTCCGCCGACCGGCTGCCCATTCGCTGCGCGCTGCCCGTTTTCGATGGACGTCTGCACGAATGTCTATCCGGAAGTGACGGCTTTATCCGAAACCCATAAAGTGGATTGCTGGCTGCAGGATCCAAGGGCTCAAAAATTGATCGATGAACAGGCTTTTGCAAGATAAATTTGGCTGGAGGCGCATTTGCGCATTCACATAAAGAGAAACTTCAATCAGTGGGGGTTTTTCTTATCCCACTGATTGTTAGTTGATCCAATCAGACTTTTAGGGACCGTGAATCTCCCGCTTGTAAAAGTGGGAGTCTTACGGACCGTTGAAGTGTGATAAAAAGAAAACACTAGGGGGAAAACACATGAAGAAATGGCTCGTATTGTTTCTGATGGCGATGTTCGTGTTCGTTCTCGCAGCTTGTACAGCAAGCGAAGACGCGGGAGAAGACACGAGCAGCGATTCAGGCGAAGAAGGCTCCGCTGATTCGGGCGGAGAGAAAACATTGTTTATGAATAACGGCGAAGAACCGACTTCATTCGATCCATCGATCGGCTTTAACGCGGTATCATGGGGCGCTTTGAACAATTTGATGGAAGGTTTGACACGCCTGGATGAATCATCTCAGCCGGTCGAAGCGACTGCTGAATCGATCGACGTCTCTGAAGATGGATTGACGTATACATTCAATATCCGTGAAGACGCCAACTGGTCAAACGGCGAACCGGTCACAGCCGGCGACTTCGTTTTCGCTTGGCAGCATATGCTAGACCCGGAAACAGCTTCTCCGGCAGCTTTCCTTGCTTACTTCATTGAAGGCGCTGAAGCTTATAATAACGGAGAAGGCGCTGTAGAAGACGTCGCGATTTCTGCAGAAGACGACAAGACTTTCGTCGTCAAATTGACGGAACCGACAGAAGCATTCTTGAACATCATCACTAACCCAAGCTTCTTCCCGATCCACGAAGCGACAGCTACAGAAAATCCGGATTGGCATACAGAAGCGGATAGCTTTGTCGGAAACGGGCCGTTCACATTGGCTTCATGGAGCCATGACGAAGATTTCGTTTTTGAAAAGAACGAAGAATATTGGGATGCTGAAAGCGTGAACTTGGATAAAGTCCACTGGGCAATGGTCAACGACCCGAACACAGAATACCAAATGTACGAAGCGGGCGAACTGGATGTATCGAGCGTGCCAGCTGAAATGTCCGAGCAATTGCAGGATTCTCCTGAACTTGGCGTAATGGACCAAGCGGGTACGTATTTCTACCGTTACAATGTTGAAGAAGAACCATTCACGAACAAAAAAGTCCGCCAAGCATTCGCTTATGCGGTGAACCAAGATGATATCGTCCAATATGTGACGAAAAACGGTGAAAAACCGGCATACGGCTTTGTTTCTTACGGATTTGAAGGCCCGAACGGCCAGGAATTCCGCGACGAAGCAGGCGAATTGGTGAAATTTGACGCTGACAAAGCGAAGCAATTGCTTGAAGAAGGCATGGAAGAAGAAGGGTGGGATGAATTGCCGCCAGTGACGATTTCCTACTCAACAAGCGAATCACACCAAAACATTGCTGAAACATTGCAAGACCAGTTCAAGACCGCTTTGGGTGTAGACGTTGAACTTCAAAACGTCGAAGCGAGTGTCTTCTTGACAGAACAAAAAGAATTCAAATACCAATTATCACGCAGCTCATTCCTGCATGACTACGCTGACCCAGTCAACGCACTTGAAAGCTTCATCACGGATTCTTCCATGAACCGTACACAATGGTCCAACGAAGAATTCGATAAACTCATCGCTGAAGCAAAAGCAGAAACGGATTCAGAAGTTCGATGGGAAAAACTCATCGAAGCAGAAAAAATCCTGATGGACGAAATGCCGATCTTCCCAATCCATTTCTATAACCAAGTCCAGCTGCAAAAAGAAGGCGTCGAAGGCATCCTCCGCCATCCGGTAGGGTATATCGACCTTAAAACAGCGGATAAAAACTAAAAGCGACTGCCCCCGTTCAGCTCCGACAGGCGTAAGACAGACCAGTAATGCGGCGCTCTTTGCCGCAATGCTGGGTTGACTTACGACCCGAGGAGTTGGGGGCAAGGAGCTGGATATAACTAAAAGCGATCACGCCTGCTAAGCTCCGACAGGCATAAGACGATTCCACGAAGCGGCGCTTTTTGCCGCACAGTGGAAGTGGCTTATGACCCGAGGAGTTGGGCGTGAGATCTGGATAAAACTAAAAGCGATCACGCCCGTTCACCGGAAATGATCATCTGAAAAAACAGAAGCGCGGCCAGGCGCCGCGCTTTTCTGTTTTTCACTGAGGAAAACTGGTAGTTTTATGAGTGAAGAACAGAAAACAAGAGGAGTGAGCAATATGCGCACAATGCCAAAACGATTGCAAAAAGGGGATACGGTGGGCATCATCTCGCCATCAAGCCCGCCAAACTTAGAGAATTTGAAAAAGGCTTTGCCTTTCTTAGAAGAATTGGGATTAAAAGTGAAGATGGGGAAATCAGTCGAAGCGAAAAACGGCTATCTTGCAGGAACAGATGACGAACGGTTGGCGGATTTGCATGCCATGTTCGAAGACCCGGAAGTGAAAGGCATCATTTGCGCAGGTGGAGGATACGGCGCTGCCCGTTATGCGGACCGGATCGACTACGCGATGATCAAAGAAAACCCAAAGATTTTCTGGGGCTACTCAGATGTGACATTTTTACATAATGCGATCGGCATGTATGCAGAGTTGGTAACGTTCCACGGGCCGATGCTGGCGTCGGATGTCGGAAAACCGGAATTCCATGAACGCAGCGGCCGCATGTTCGGACAGATGTTCCAGCCATTCGAATTGCATTACGACGAAACCATCTCCGAGCTTGAAACTTTAGCAAGCGGCATGGCAGACGGCGAACTAGTAGGCGGCAACCTATCATTGATTCGCGGGACGCTTGGGACAAAGTTTGAAATCGACACGAAAGACAAGATCTTGCTGATTGAAGATACGGGAGAAGAACCGTATCAAGTGGATGAAATGCTCAATCAGCTGAAGCAAGCCCGCAAATTCGAGCAAGTGGCCGGCATTGTCATCGGCGATTTCAAAAATGCTGAACCGAAAAAGCCGGAACAATCGTGGACGCTCGCGCAAGTGCTGGATGATTATTTCAAAGAGCTGGACGTGCCGGTCGTCAAAGGCTTTAAGATCGGCCATTGCGAACCGCATTTCTCTGTGCCACTCGGCGTAAAAGCGCGTCTTGATGCTAATGCAAAAACTTTGACCATCCTGCCGGGGGTCGAGTAATATGCCCGTTTTAGCGTCTATCGAGACTTACCGGATAGCCGTTCCTTTAAAAAAACCGTTCAAGACAGCGCTCCGGACCGTGGAAGCGGCTGAAGCGGTCATCGTTCATTTGACGACGCAAGACGGCCGCTCCGGTTTCGGCGAAGCGCCGCCGACCCATGTTATTACGGGTGAAACTTTGGACAGCATCGAACGCGCTGTCCACTTGATTGGCGCGGGGTTAATCGGGATGGACGTGAGGCGCCGGGAACAGCTTTTCGAGAAGCTTCACAAGACGCTCGTCGGCAACACCAGTGCCAAAGCGGCGGTGGATATGGCGCTTTATGATTTAATCGCTCAGCAAGCCGGCATGCCCTTGACACAGTTTCTCGGCGGCTACCGTGAATCGATCGAGACCGATTACACGGTTTCGGTCAATGCTCCTGAAGAAATGGCGCAAGATGCGGCCGATTATGAGCAGCAAGGATTTACGGTCTTGAAAGTGAAAGTTGGTATCGATACCCCTGAACAGGACCTGAAGCGAATCCAGGCCATCCGGGAGCGTGTCGGGAATACAGTCACACTACGTTTAGACGCCAACCAAGGCTGGGATCCAAAATCGGCGGTGCGCATCATCAATCAGATGGAAGGCGCCGGATTCAATATCGAATTGATCGAGCAGCCGGTTCCGGCACATGACATCGAAGGAATGAAATTCGTTACGGACAATACATTGACACCGATCATGGCGGACGAGAGCGTCTTTTCACCGGTGGACGCGAAACGCGTGTTGGAATTGCGCGCAGCAGACTTGATAAATATCAAATTGATGAAAGCGGGCGGCATCCACCGTGCAATGAAAATCAATGCACTGGCAGAGAGTTTCGGCGTGCCGTGCATGACCGGCAGTATGATCGAAACGAAACTCGGCCTGTCCGCGGCTGCCCATTTTGCGGCGAGCCAGCCGAATGTGACACGTTTCGATTTTGATGCGCCGCTCATGCTGAAAGAGGATGTATTGCCAGGCGGCATCCACTACAGCGGCAAGACTATCCACTTTTCAGATGGGCCGGGGCTTGGCATCGATCGGGAGCGGTTCCTGGAAACTTTACGTGAACGGAGAGGATAACATGGCACAGACACAATCGACGACTTGGGTTTGCCGCGTTCCGGTGACAAGCGTCTGGACCCATCCCGATAAAGTGAGGGACGTGGATGCCCACGGCGTCGCAGACATGCCGGACATCAATAAATGGCGTGAAGCGATGAACCAAAAGGAAACGAAGGACCTCACATTAAGCAATCGCCTTCAAACGCAGCTGCTTTACGGGGAGCCTGTTTTAATAGAAGAAATCGACGGCACGTGGGCGAAAATCATTACCCTGTGGCAGCCGTCCCATAAAGACGAACGTGGCTATCCAGGGTGGGTGCCACTAGCGCATCTAAAAGAAATCGACTCAGTTGCAGATCGAAGCTACGCGCGTGTATCCGCCGATAAAGCGCAATTATGGACGCTAGACCGCCGCCCGATTGCACAGCTTCCATTCAATAGCTTGCTGCCGGTCAAAGATGCGAACGAAATGCGTGTCCATGTCCATACGCCGGATGGCGATGCATATATCGAAGCTAAGCACGTCCAGCTCGTCCCGGCGCCTGAACAGATTCCGCTCGGAAATGGCCAATCGATCGTAGATGAGGCAGAACGATTCTTGGGATTGCAGTATTTCTGGGGCGGCATGTCGAGCCTCGGCTATGACTGTTCCGGATTCTCCCATCATATGCTGAAAGCGAACGGCTATTACATATCACGTGATGCAGGAGACCAGTCTGTGGAAGGCGTGGAAATCGACCGTCTTGATTCTGCTGCTTGGCAAACAGGCGATCTCTTGTTCTTCGCTTACGATGAAGGGGTGGGGAAACTTCACCATGTCGGCATTTATTACGGAGATGGCATGATGATCCATTCGCCGACATCCGGCAAAGCCATTGAAATCACCCGTCTCGAAGGCACGGTCTATGACAAGGAATTATGTGCTGTCCGCAGATTTACACAGGAGGAAACAACATGACGAACGAAACTTTATTGTCTGTACAGGAACTCAAACGCCATTTCGATCTCGGCAAAGACACGACGTTAAAAGCGGTCGATGGCATTTCATTTGATATCAAGCGCGGCGAAACCTTTGGACTCGTAGGAGAGTCAGGCTGCGGCAAATCAACAGCCGGCCGGACCATCATGGGTTTATACAGCTCGACCGACGGCAAAGTCGAATACGACGGCGTCGATATCCATAAAATGTCCGAAAAAGACCGCTTTGATTATTTGCGCAATATGCAGATGATTTTCCAAGACCCGTACGCGTCGCTCAACCCGCGTTCGACTGTTTTCGAAATTATCGCCGAACCGATGCAAGTCCACGGGCTTTATAAGAATAAAAAAGAATTGCAGGCTCGCGTCCATCAATTGCTGGAAGATGTCGGATTGAACCGCGACCATGCCAACCGCTATCCGCACGAATTCTCTGGCGGTCAAAGACAGCGCATCGGCATCGCGCGGGCTTTGTCACTCGACCCGGATTTCATCATTGCGGATGAACCGATCTCGGCACTCGATGTGTCGGTCCAAGCGCAAGTCGTCATGCTCCTGCAAAAGCTGCAGAAGGAAAAAGGGCTGACGTATTTGTTCATCGCGCATGACTTGAGCATGGTCAAATATATATCAGACCGCATCGGCGTCATGTATCTCGGACATATGGTCGAACTGACGACGGCTGACCAGCTGTACGATAAGCCGCTTCATCCTTACACGGAAGCCTTGCTGTCCGCGATTCCGATCCCGGACCCGGACATCGAAGAAGCCCGTGAACGTGTCATTTTGGAAGGGGAACTGCCAAGTCCGATCGATCCACCGAGCGGCTGTGTATTCCGGACACGATGCCCACATGCGATGAGCATCTGTGCGGAGAAAAAGCCGGCGTGGCAGGAAAAAGAGCCCGGCCATTACGTCGCTTGTCATTTGTATGAGTAAGTGAAACACGTGAAATAACCATAAATTTATGCTATAATAGATAGATAATGTTTTCATTATAGAGAGGCGTGGATAACTATGGCATTTCAACCCCATGAAAAAGAAGTATCTGAATTTGTAGCGGCCCGCAAAATTGGCGAATGGATTTCATTCACCCGCAATGGCGTCGACGTTAACGGAACCATCTTCAAAATTATGGACAACTCGGTGATCGTCGAGATCTCACCAGAAGACGCCAAGGAAATCGGCGCTGCTTCCAACATGACCGTAATTTCACATAAGAAATACAAGATTGTCGCAGATCAATAAACGAAACCTCCGCAGCCGCGGAGGTTTTTTCATTTTGTGAAATTAAGTGAAGTTAGCGAGTGTTTGTATGTGGAAATATTAGTGAGAGTTTAGGTGTGTAATCATTTCGATGTTCTAATTATTTTTCACATCAATAATCGCCGCCGTGCTTTGGGTTGGCCTCTTGCCACAAGCCAAGAAGAGCACTTGTCTTACGGCATCGGCTCACCCTTGGCGCTGGGCGGCTGGGAGATTTCGTTGATTCTGGTGAGTTTCGTTAGATTTGCTTCTATAGTTAGTTGCCGTCTAGTGGGGGAATCGCTTCTCGAGTCTAGTGTGCAATGAGATAGAGAGGGTTTGCTTGTGAAATTGTTCCGATATTCTATTAAAGTGTCATCTGAGTAGTCGCCGCCTTGCTTTGGGTTGGCCTTTGGCAATAAGCCAGGAAGACCACCTGTCTTATTGCGTCGGCTCACCCTTGGCGCTCGGCGGCTGATAGATTTCGTTGATCAAAGTGTGTTTAGATAAAATTGCTTCTTTAGACACTTGCCGGCTAGTTGGGGAATCGCTTCCCGAGATGCGGCATCTGACACACAAGTATTTGAACTGAAAATCACACTATCTTTGATCCAAATAATATAAGCTAAAAGCATAATGTATTTCCACACTTTACTTTGTATGAACTGAAGAAACGATCTTCCGCTTTAAAACTAGAGACGGAGTGGAAGGGGGCTGACGCCTGTGGGACCGCGCGGGCTGGCGAGACAAACGTGCCACGCTCTTCGGCACGTTGGCTCAACACCCGCCCCACGGCAAGCAGCCCCCTGCAACGAAGTCGAAAAGCGGAAGCTTTTCCAATCACTTCTTTTTCATTACTTCACACTCTCCCGATTTGAAATTCACCACAATCCTATGCCATTCGTCTCAAAGCCACCAAATATTGAAAATTGTGGCAGGGAATTCGTTTCAAAGCGTATGTTTTTTTGGTAAAGTAAAACTAAGCAGAACGCCATTTGCCTGAAAGGACTTAGACGCATGATATCTGATTTTAAATTTTGGCATTTCTTCCTGAACCAAGGCCAACTCATACATAATTTGCGACACACCGAAATGAGGCAAATCAATAAGCGCCTGGCCGTTATTCTTGTGCTTGGCTTGATCGTATTCGCCTTGCCTGAAATCTGGGGCATGAACACCGGATCGTTGACGCCGCTGCTTGCGGCAGGTATGTTCGACGGCTATACACTCGCGCGTTGGACCTCGCTTGTCGGCACCTTGCTGTGGGGCGGCTTGTATTTGAGCTTCCATTTGTACATAGCCGCGTATCTGTACGGCCGGATCATCGGCATCCCGTGGAAGGCGATGATCGTCATGCAAGCTTACGTTACGGCATTGTTGGTGCTGGAAAAAGGCTTGATTTTCGGTATATTCGCCTGGAATGGCTACACGATGGCCTTTTCACCGTTTTCATTCGGGCCGATCGCCGCGACGTTCCTGGAGAACAGCTACCTGATTTATTTCTTTAATCAATTGACCTTGTTTACGTCATTGATTATCGCGATTCAATACCGTTTCATCAAAAGTTTTTCGCGTGTATCACCGAAGTTCATTTTGCTTTCACTAATCATCATCCATCTACTTTCGGCATTGTTCGTCGCGTTGTTCAGCCAGATTCCAGTCGACGAAATGCTGCGTGACTTTATGCAAGGGGGGCCGATCCTATGAACCGCTTTTTCTTTATCGGCTTATCCATTGCCATCGTCGCTTTTTTGACCTCGAACTTCCTGTTGCTGTTCGGTGAAAAGAGCATCATTTCAAAAGAACTGTATGTCAGCGAATATGAACAGGCGTATACCCATACATATACTGAAACGTTGCCGAAAGAAGCCTTGACGGCGCCGCAGGATACGATGGAAATCTATGTCCAGGACCATGAAGCGCTTGAGCAATGGCTCGTCAAAGAAGGCGATGCTGTAACGGCAGGTGCTGAACTGGCACGTTTGAATGAAAGCGAATCGGAAGACCAGCGCGCCATTTGGCAATCGGAACAAAGTGCGCTTCAAGCAGAACGCAGTGAAGTCCAGTCCACGTTGCAGGAATTGACACAGGCGCGCGCATCGCAAGACAGCAGCGTATCCGAAAACTCCAATAACAGCTCCAGCTATCCTGGCCTAGGTGAAGACATGGAGCAGGAACTGCGCATGGATGTCAACGTCTCGGTCGGCGTTGAAGTGCCTGAAGACGGCTCATATGCTTCAGGCATCGCGCAAGCCCAGCAACGTCTGGCAGCCATTGATTCTGAACTTGCGGTCGTGGAAGCGCAGCTCGCGCAAAGCCAGGGAAATCCGGCGCTCATCAGCCCGGTCGAAGGGACGGTCGCGAGCATTAACCGTGACACCGAACCGCTCAGCATCGAGATCTACAATAATGAACGGGAATTCGTCACATATCTACTGGAAGATGAATGGCACGAAGTGGAACAAGCTGACCGCGTATTCATCCAGGCGCCAGGGATTGAAGGCGCGATTCCTGGAACGGTCCGCAGCGTTTCTGAAATCCCGGCTGAAGAATCCAAGTGGTTCGAAGCATATAGGAAGCTTGGCCGTATCGAACAAAACAATCCGATCGCCTTTTATGAAGTGCGCATCGCTCCTGAAACACCTCTGCAGGACACGATGCCTTATGGCAGCAACGTCAACGCAGAAATCACCTTGGATGAAGCACAAGATGCGATTGCCTTGCGCGACGGCTGGGTTTACGACGACCACAACACGTCGGGCACTGCTTATACCTTGAACATTGACGGCCGCCCGAATGCCGTTCCTGTCGAGATCGCCTTCACCCAACAAGGCCGTGTCGTTCTTGCGAGCGGCATGGAAGCAGGGGACATCACCATCAATGAAGAACAGCTCCACGATTATCCGGGACGGCCGAAGCTCTTCATGCCGTTCCCAATCCGCACGCCGGACTTTAATTATGCGAAGAATACAGAATGGCGCGCCTATATTGAATATTTATTGGCACGCTAAGCAAAACCTCCGGGGATTTCCGGAGGTTTTTTTGATGGCAATGAAAGCGGGAAAGCGCGAACATTTACTGTGTAAATAAGCGCAGCGAAAACGCCGGCGAAACTTGCGCTTAATTTACAGCCGCCATTGGTGTACGATAGAAACAATACATTACAGCCATTGATCGGAGTGGGATATCCATGAAAGAAACAGATTGGCGCTTCCGCGTCGCGCACCGGGAAGCCTGGATCGGCCTCGGCCTTGCGCTCTTCAACTTCATCTGGTGGTTCGCTTTCGCCTACGGGCTCGGCAATCGCCCAGTCGAAGAATACACGTACATATTTGGCTTGCCGGATTGGTTTTTCTACAGTTGCATCGTCGGCTTTTTGGTCATGGTCGTGCTCGTCACGGTCGTCGTCAAGTTTTTCTTCGTCGATGTTCCATTTGACGAAGAACAGGAGGAAGGCCGATGAACTATTCAGTCCTCATTCCCATGATTGTCTTTTTAATCATCATCTTTTTCATCGGCTATTGGTCGAGCAAGAAGCTCGCCGGCTCCTCGAACTTCATCAGTGATTATTTCCTCGGGGGCCGCGAGCTTGGCGGTTTTGTCCTGGCGATGACCATGGTCGCGACATATGGCAGCGCCTCGAGTTTCCTCGGCGGGCCCGGGACAGCCTATACGATGGGCTTCGGCTGGGTGTTGCTCGCGATGACGCAAGTAGTCACCGGTTATTTCGTCTTGATGATTCTTGGAAAAAAATATGCCATCATGGCGCGCCGCTATAACGCGGTGACGATGATCGATTTTCTCAAAGCCCGTTACAATAGCACAGCCGTTGTTTTATTATCGGCGCTTAGCATCATCATCTTCCTGTTTTCCGCGATGGCGGCACAGTGGATCGGCGGCGCGCGGCTCATCGAGTCGTTAACGGGTCTCAGCTATCAATCGGCATTGTTCTTGTTTGCCATCAGCGTTCTCGTTTACGTAACAATCGGCGGCTTTCGGGCTGTCGCCTTGACCGACGCGGTGCAAGGGGCGGTCATGCTCATCGGCACGCTGATCCTGTTGATCGCCGTCATCATTTCAGGTGGCGGGATCTCGAACATCATGCAGGATTTAATTAATGAAAACCCGAATTTGGTCACGCCGTACGGGGCGGAAGGCAATCTAAGCGCCGCGTACGTGTCCTCGTTCTGGATTCTCGTCGGTGTCGGTGTCGTTGGCTTGCCGCAAATCGCAGTGCGTGCGATGTCCTATAAAAATGCGCGATCGATGCACCGCGCGCTCATCATCGGCACGATCGTCACCGGCTTCATTATGCTCAATATGCATTTGATTGGCGTATTCGCCCGCCCGATTCTTCCAGGCATTGAAGTCGGTGACAAGGTCATTCCGCTTATCGCGCTGGAAACCTTGCCGCCGTGGGTTGCGGGCATCGTCCTGGCAGCTCCGATGGCGGCAATCATGTCGACGGTCGATTCACTGCTGTTGCTCGTCAGCTCGTCGATTGTCAAAGACGTCTATTTGAATTACGTTAAACCGGATGCAAGCCTGAAAACCATCAAACGCATGTCGTTCGGGGTCACGGGGATTCTCGGCGTGATTGTCTTCTTGCTGGCTCTCGACCCGCCTGATTTGCTGATTTTCTTGAATTTATTCGCGTTCGGCGGTCTGGAAGCGGCGTTCATATGGCCGATTGTTCTCGGGCTTTACTGGAAATGGGGCAATAAATACGGGGCGATTGCAAGCATGGGGACAGGGATTGCGAGCTATATCGCACTTCATTTCTACAACATCGCAAACGGCAATTTGTTCGGCGTCCATACCGTCACCTTGCCGGTCGTTCTGTCACTCATCGCCTTTATCGCCTTCAGTTTGCTGATCAAGCGTCAGGCATATGATTACAATGCCATTCTATACAGAAACGAAAAACAAGCGTAAAATAAAGGGCTATATCTGGAATAAGAGAAAGAAGGGCTGCACTTTTGACTCCATGGAAAGTTTACGGCATCTTAACATCGGTGATGGTCGTGTGGGGATTCAACCTCGCAGCGGTCAAGTATTTATTGGAATTTGTCGATCCGGTCACGCTGACGGCGTTTCGGATCTTGCTGGCAGGCGTGACCGTGCTGATCATTTTGGCATCGCTCGGCATGATGCGCTGGCCAAAGCGCAGCGATTGGAAATACATATTGCTAGGAGCTTTGCTCAACGTAGTGGCGCACCATTATTTCCTGTCTCAAGGTTTGGCGATTACTTCCGGAACGAACGCTGGGTTGATTCTCGGGACCGGGCCGATGCTGACGGCGGTTCTCGTATCGCTGATCATGCGTAATGTGCCGTCCCGGCTGCAATGGCTCGGGGTGTTCATCGGTTTTGCCGGCGTCGCCACGACAGTAATGGTCGGGAGCGACTCGGCATCGGGCTTGAGTCTAGGCGATATATTGGTCTTCATCTCCATTTTGGCACAGGTCTTCAGTTATATTGTCATAGCAAATGCCGCGCGTTCGCTGGATCCACGTCTGTTGACGGGATACATGCTCGTGACGGGGGCGATCGTGTTGTTCATCATCGCGCTTATCCAGGAGCCGGGAGAAATCGCGGCATTCGGGGAGGTTCCATCGTCGTTCTGGTTGGCGTTCTTCTTTTCTGGGATGCTCGGGACGGCGGTCGGACATATGCTTTATAATTACTCGATCGGCCAGGCAGGACCAACGAAAGCGGCAATTTTCATGAACCTGAATACGCTGTTCTCGCTCGTGGCAGCAAGCCTCATTCTCGGTGAAACGATTACGCCGGGCCATTTGATCGGCCTCGTGCTCATTGTGATCGGCGTGATATTCGGCTCAGGGGCAGCGGAGGATCTGCTTCGGAAACGCAGGAAACGGCTCCCCGTATGAGCCGTTTTTTTCTATAGTGGAATAGCGAAAGGAGAATAATGGATGGCAGGTTTATGGGGAACACCCGAACAATTACGCCAGCTGACGGAACAATTGGTGGGCTGGGAATCACAAGGATTGACAGAAGGGGAAGTGAAATTCCCGGAACGATTAAAAGCCAAATTAATGGAGATGGAATATTTCCGCAACCACCCGGAACTCGTTTCCTTGGGTGAAGTCAATTGGGAACGCCGGTATTTGACCGCGTTATATAAGCACGAAAAAGCCACTCGGACCGTCGTGCTGCTCAGCCATTTCGATACGGTTGCCGTGCACGAATATGGGGATTTGGCGCCGCTCGCCTATCAGCCGGCAGAACTGGAGAAAGCATTCCAAAAAATCAAAAGCGAATTCAAGCCGGAGATGCAGGACGATCTCGCCTCCGGTGATTATTTATTCGGCCGCGGCATCATGGATATGAAGTCGGGGCTGGCGATCCATATGGCATTGATCGAACGGGCAAGCCTCGAAAATTGGCCGGTCAATATTGTGCTCATGTCGGTGCCGGATGAGGAAGTCAACTCGGCAGGCATGCGTTACGGCGTGTCAAAGCTGCTCGATCTCGAACGCCAACATGGCTTGGAATATGTATTGTTTTTGAACGGCGAGCCGGTGTTCGCGAAATCGCCCGGCGATGAATCCCAATACATTTATACCGGGTCGATTGGAAAAATCATGCCCAGCGCATTATTCTACGGAAAAGAAACACATGCAGGCGAGCCGCTTGCCGGCATGACTTCAAGCTATCTGTCGACGTATTTGACGCGGAAAATGGAATGGAATCCAGCATTTTCCGAGACCGTACACGGGGAAGAGACGCCGCTTCCGGTAACCCTGACGCAAGGGGATATGAAAGCTGAGTATTCGGTTCAGACGCCTTACCGGACAAAAGCGCTCTACAACGTCTTCACCATGGATAGAAATGCGGAAGACATTATGGATATTTTTGAGGGCTTGGCCAAGGAATCTGCTGCGGAATGCATGGAAGATTATCGTGCATTGTGCGAAAAAGTCGGCATGGTACCGCGGTTCGATGATATCCGCGTCCTCCGTTACGAAGAATTGGTGGACTACGCTGAAGAGAAATTCGGGATTGATTACATCAATCAATTGATTCATGACACGTTGATGGACCCTGAACGCGACGTCCGAGATAAGTCATTCCATATCGCGGACATCTTGCTGCTCAATTGCCAGGAATTGACGCCAGGCATTGTCTTGTTATTTGCGCCGCCTTATTATCCAGCGGTCAATTCAAGCGAAGACCCGTTTATCGAGGAATGTGTGGCACATGTTACACGCGATGCACTCGAACGCTTTGATTTGGAGCTTGAGCAAGTGCATTTCTTCAATGGCATTTCAGACCTCAGCTACGTCAATTACCAGGACACGTCAAGCGGATGGGTCAGCTATGAGAACAACACGCCGGTTTACGGCGATCCATACAGCATCCCGTTCCAGGCAATGCAGCAGCTCAAAGCGCCGGTCCTGAACATCGGGCCTTTCGGCAAGGACCCGCATAAACGAACCGAACGGCTCCATATCAAAAATGCATTCGAAGAAATACCGGAAATCATCGCAAGCTTGATTTTGCACATTGGAGAACAAGCGGATTGATATCGTAGAATGAAACAGCTTTTCACAATCCGGTTTGTTTTGAATTGAGAAGACAGGTACAATTCAAAAAGATGAAAAATTTAAAGGAGCGGATCTTTTATGGAGTTCAAGCAGCAGACCGAAACGTATTTTGATCATTTCCATGCGCATCCTGAAGTCAGCTTCAAAGAAGTCGAAACGACGAAGAAACTCGCGCAGATCATGGAAGAGCTAGGGGTAGAATACCGGACATTCGATGATGTCACCGGCTTGTTCGCGGAAATCGGCGAAGGCGAGGAAGTGATTGCAGTCCGTGCGGATATCGATGCCTTATGGCAGGAAGTGAATGGCAAAGTGCAAGCCAACCATTCCTGCGGCCATGACGCCAATATGTCGATGGTGCTCGGAGCGCTTTTGCGTTTGAAAGATGAATCCTTGAACAAGCGCATCCGCTTTATTTTTCAGCCGGCTGAAGAGCAGGGCAACGGTTCGCTTGCGATGATTGAGCGCGGCGCTTTAGAAGGGGTGACGCATCTATTCGGCGTCCATTTGCGCCCACAAGAAGAGCTGCCGTTCGGCAAAGTGACGCCAGCTCTTCATCACGGGTCCGGGATTTTCCTGAAAGGCAAGATCACCGGCGAAGATGCACACGGTGCGCGGCCGCATCAAGGTAAAAATGCCATCGACGTTATCGCGGCGATTCATCAATTCGTGAAAACGATCTATTTCTCGCCGTTCGAATCTTATTCAGCCAAGCTGACGAATATTCAGACCGGCGGGGAAAGCTTGAACATCATTCCGGGAAGTGCGACGTTCGCACTCGATGTGCGTTCGCAGTCGAATGCTTTGATGGACACAATGAAAGTTCGCCTCGAAGAAGGCTTGCGGGCGATCGCCGCGCTTCATGGCGTCGAAATCGATTTGAAATGGGACGACTACACGCCCGCTGCCGAAGTGTCGGACGAGGCGATGGAGATTGCTGCACAAGCGATTCGCAATGTGCTCGGAGACGAGGCGTTTGCTGAAGCGATCCAGACAACGGGGGCGGACGATTTCCATTTCTACACGATTAAACAGCCCGGGTTGAAAGCGGCGATGGTCGGAATCGGTGCTGATTTAACGCCCGGACTGCATCATCCGGATATGAAATTTAACCGGGAAGCTCTTGATGTCGGCGCACGCGTTTTAGCGGAAACTTTGCGCCTTGCTTAAAGCATGCCTGTGACGTGCCGGGAATAGTTTCCCGGCAGGTCATTTAGGGTATGGAACAAATGCTGATACTAAAGAAATTTAAAGGGGTCATCGAGATGGATGCAATATTGAACGGGTTGACGTGGATCGTCGACGAAGGCAATAACTTATTATGGACATACATATTGATTGGGCTTTTGCTCGGTCTTGGTTTATATTTCACTATCCGCACACGCTTCGTGCAAGTGCGCTTGTTTGGGGAAATGTTCCGCGTCATTACTGAAAAGAAAGACGGAACGGGCGGGATTTCCGCATTCCAGGCATTCACGATTTCGACCGCATCCCGCGTCGGAACCGGCAATATCACAGGCGTCGCTTTGGCCATTGCCATTGGCGGCCCGGGTGCTGTTTTTTGGATGTGGGTCGTAGCTTTGATCGGCATGGCGACAGCCTTCATCGAAAGTACGCTTGCTCAAGTCTACAAGATCAAAGACGGTGAGCAATTCCGCGGAGGCCCTGCGTATTATATGGAAAAAGCACTTGGCACGCGCAAGTTGGGCATCGTATTTGCCATTCTCTTGACGCTCGCATTCGGCTTTATTTTTAACTCGGTGCAATCGAATACGATTGCCCAATCGGTCAGCGATGTATTGGACATCCCGAACTGGGTCGTCGGCGCAAGCTTAGTCGTTTTGTCCGCCATCGTCATTTTCGGCGGAGTACGCCGGATCGCGCATGTCACGCAAATTGTCGTACCTGTCATGGCAGTTGCTTATTTGGTTGTCGTCGCTTACATATCCATACTTAATTTTACGGAAATTCCGGCGGTCTTCACCTTAATCATCCAAAATGCGTTTGGTCTTGAAGAAGTGGTCGGCGGCGGTATCGGTGCTGCGATCATGCAGGGGATACGCCGAGGTTTGTTCTCGAACGAAGCCGGTATGGGTTCGGTCCCGAATGCTGCTGCTTCCGCCAACGTATCGCATCCCGCAAAACAAGGGCTCGTCCAAAGCCTTGGGGTGTTCTTCGATACAATCATCATTTGTTCGGCGACGGCGTTCGTCATCATTCTCGCGGATCTGTACCGCACAAGCGAACAGGAAGGCATTTTGTTGACCCAAAGTTCACTTGAAATGCACGTTGGAGCGTGGGCGCCGTATTTCTTGGCGATTGCTATCACGTTCTTCGCTTTCAGCTCAATCGTCGGGAACTATTATTACGGCGAGACGAATATCGAATTCATCAATGCCCATAGCTTGTGGTTGACCGCTTACCGCTTCGGTGTACTTGCGATGGTCATGTTCGGGTCGATCGCACAAGTCCAGCTTGTCTGGAACATGGCCGACCTGTTCATGGGCATGATGGCCGTCATCAACTTGGTCGTCATCGCACTGCTCGGCAAGATCGCGTTCCGCGTCCTCGACGATTATATGGGGCAAAGAAAAGCCGGCAAGAATCCGGTGTTCTATGCGAAAAATTTGCCTGGCCTGAGAAACACGGAATGCTGGGGAGAAGAAGCACATCGTCACGACGAATAACTTCTGGCCTCTTCCGCATTTGCGGGAGAGGTTTTTCTTTGGGAACCCATCGAGCCATCCTGCGTCCTGTAACGAAACCGTAATGAAAAATACACCAAAACGATTTCTGCCTAAGGCTATGCTATGGTAGAATGAACTATTGATATTAGCAAAAATTATTGATATAAGATCTCGCTTCTGGAGCGGGAGATAAAAAATTACTGGCGATTGAGGAGAATTAACGAAATGGAAAAAATCTGTGTAGTTGGATTAGGATATATCGGCTTGCCGACAGCGGTCATGTTCGCAAACCATGGTTATGATGTTCACGGCGTGGACGTCAATCAAAAAGCAGTGGACATGCTGTCTGATGGGCAAATTCACATTGAAGAACCGTTTCTTCAAGATTATTTGAACAAAGCATTGGAAAAAGGCACCTTCTCGGTTTCGACAAAACCTGCAGAAGCGGACATGTTCATCATCGCTGTGCCGTCTCCGATTGCGGAAGATAAAACTGCCAATATGGATTACATTCGCGCAGCGACAGAATCGATTGTGCCATTCCTGAAAAAAGGTGATTTGGTCGTCTTGGAATCAACCGTTCCTCCGCGCACTGTGCTGGATGTCATGATGCCGATTCTCGTGAAGAGCAATTTGGAAATCGGGACAGAACTCTTTGTTTCGCATTCCCCAGAGCGCGTCATTCCTGGAAAAGTTTTCGAAGAGCTCGTGAAAAATGACCGCATCATCGGCGGCATCAACGAGGAATCTTCAAAGCGTACACAAGTTTATTACGAATCATTCGTTAAAGGCGAGTTCATCTTGACGGATGCGACGACTGCTGAAATGGTCAAGGTCATGGAAAACACTTACCGCGACGTCAATATCGCTTTCGCCAATGAAATCGCGAAAATCTCCGACAATGTCGGTGTTGATGCATGGGAAGCGATTCGCCTTGCCAACCATCACCCGCGCGTCAATATCCACTTGCCAGGTCCCGGAGTGGGCGGGCATTGTATCGCAGTTGACCCGTGGTTCTTGGTCGAAAAAGAGAAGGATCTTTCACAGATCATCCATCTGTCACGCAATACGAATGACGGCATGCCGCAATACACGGCAGACAAAATCGACGACATCCTAAAAGATGTGGCCGATGCGAAAGTCGCTGTATTCGGTTTGGCCTTTAAAGGCAATATCGACGACATCCGCGAAAGCCCGTCGATGGAAGTACTGGAACACCTGAAAGCGAAAAACCTGCGCATTTCTTCTTTTGACCCGCATGTCAAAGAAAACAAAGCGCCGTTCCAGACGCAATCCTATGACGAAGCAGTCGAAGGCGCGGATTTGATCGTCATCTTGACCGACCATAAAGCATTCAAGGAATACAATCCGAAAAACCTTGGCGGAACGATGCGCCATAAAGCCATTTTCGACACGAAAAATGCCATTAGCCGTGAAGCTTACGAAGAGGCTGGATTCACGGTTTACCGTCTCGGCGACGGCAAAGGCAATCCGAAAAATTAAAATACACGGCCGCATTTTCAAGCTTTTGGAAATGCGGTTTTGCATGGAGGCACGAACTACATGAAAGAAGAAATTTTAGGCGTCACCGTCAATAAAGAAACCGAGCAGCAATTGCTGGATAACATCCAAAACGATATCGAAACAGGGCGCAAATCACGCATCGTTGCGATCAACCCTGAAAAAGTCATGATGGCTTCAAAAGATCCGGCACTCCGGACACTGTTGAACGAATCGACCTACCAGATTCCAGACGGAGTCGGCATTAAAATCGCTTCCCGCATGCGTGGCGGCGCGATTCGCGAACGCGTGACAGGCATCGGCATGATGGATGCGCTGCTTCAACTCGCCGATAAACACGGCCACCGCATCTTCATGTACGGGGCGAAAAAGGCGACTGTGGAACTGGCTGCACAAAACATCCAAGCGAAATACCCGAACCTTATCGTCGCCGGGACACTCGACGGCTATGAAAAAGACCCTGAGAAAATCATCCAAGCCATCAATGAAGCAAAACCGCAGATCTTATTCGTCGCGCTCGGAAGCCCGAAACAGGAATTGTTCATCCGTGAAAACATGGAGCGGTTGGACGTCAATATCTTCCAAGGCGTGGGCGGCAGTTTCGATGTCTACAGCGGCAATGTTAAACGCGCGCCGAAGCTGTTCTTGAACACGGGAACCGAATGGCTTTACCGTCTGGCGAGCCAGCCTACGCGTATCAAACGCCAAATGGCGCTCCCGCAATTTCTTATCAAAGCTGTGCGCGATAAAGGGGGAAAACGCTGATGAAAGTACTTCATGTCATCAGCGGCGGCGAAACCGGCGGATCCAAAAAGCATTTATTGCAGCTATTGACGAACTCTCCCGTAGAAGCAGAGTTGCTATTATTGACAGAAGGCGCATTTGCAGAAGATGCAAGAAAAATGGGGATTCCAGTAACGGTCGTCCAGCAAAACAGCCGTCTTGACCGGTCAGCCCCACGCAAGATTTTGATGGTCTTGAAAAAAGGCGGATTCTCAATTGTCCATTCCCACGGGGCACGTGCCAATTTTCTGATCGACTCGGTCTATAAAAAGCTGGGCATGCCGTGGTTCATCACGGTACACAGCGATCCAACGCTCGATTTTCTTCATCAGCCCAAGCCGCTCGCAAAAGTGTTCACTATCTTGAACCAGCGGGCGATGCGCCGTGCGGACCATTTGTTTGCCGTATCGCAGAAATTTAAGGATATGCTGATCCAAATGGGCGTCGAATCGAAGAAAATCACGCCGGTATTCAATGGCATCAATTTCCATGAAACCTTGCCGGAATTTGATCAAAGAGCCATTCGCGAATCCCTCGAGACTCGAGAAGATGAGTTCGTCTTTGCCATTGTGGCACGTCTTCATCCAGTCAAAGGCCATGATATTTTACTTAATGCACTCTCACGAATCGATCGACCGTGTAAACTATGGGTCATCGGCGAAGGCGACCTACGCCAGAAACTAAGTGAACAGGCAGCGGCACTCGGCATTTCAGAGCGCGTGCAATTTTTGGGGGCGCGGAAGGATGTCGACCAATTATTATATGCGGCGGATGTATCTTTATTGACTTCACATAGTGAGAGTTTTCCGCTGGTGCTGTTGGAATCTGCCGATATGGCAACGCCTGTTATCTCGACAAATGTTGGCGGCGTGCCAGCACTGATTGATCCAGGGAAAACCGGATGGATCGTTGAACCGGGGCGTGCAGATGCTCTTCAACACGTGATGGAAAAGGCGATGGATGCGGATGTGCAAGAAATGGGAAGCATGCTTCGGAGCTTTGCAAAAGAAAATTTTTCCAATGAAAATCTACAACGGGAAATCCAACGAGTTTATAGCGCTATTTTGAAGTTAAACTAGGTAATTACTCCTGTTTATTTTAAAATGTTAATATTATGAAATATACCGTTCAGCCTATACAGGACGCGGTTTTTAAAGCCCTTTGAGCACTGTCTCAAAGGGTTTTTTGTCGTCCCTGTAACATAAATGTAATATTCATCTCAATAATTCAGTGATAAACTCTGAATTATTCAGAATAAAAAATTGCCTAATAAATACAGAAAAGCAGACTATAGAACTCAGGGGGAAGAAGAAGCATATGAAAATGACAAAATGGTTTGGAACAATGATCGCCGCAACTGCTTTATCAGTGACTGCTTTCGCTTCCAGTTCAGAAGCAAGCGTCTATGAAAAGTTTGACCGCATCTCAGGATCGGATCGTTATGAAACGGCCATCCAGGTATCACGTGAAGGATGGACTGCTAACAGTACCGATAATGTCGTGCTCGTCATCGGCGATAATTACCCGGATGCTCTCGCGGGTGCTCCACTTGCTAAAAAATTGAATGCGCCAATCCTGTTGGTGAAAAAAGATACTGTACCGGCGTCGATTATGTCTGAAATTGGCCGTCTCGGAGCTAAGAATGCAACCATTCTCGGCGGTGAAATTGCGATTTCCAACCAAGTGGTCAAGCAATTGGAGTCAAAAGGCATTAATGTGGATCGAATTGCAGGAAGCAGCAGATCAGAAACATCGGCCTTGATTGCCAAAGAAGTCGGGGGGACTTCTGCCATCGTGGCGAGCGGATCCGGCTATGCCGATTCTTTGTCGATTGCTTCTCATGCTGCAGAAACTGGAAAGCCGATTCTTCTCACATCCGGAAAAGAATTGTCTAGAGAAGTTGAGCAAGCATTAAAAAATTATGAGGATGTAACAGTCGTGGGCGGAGAGGTCGCTGTTAGTTCAGCGGTCTACAACAAAATTGGCCAATCAGCCAAAGTGCAGCGTATTTCAGGAAAAGACCGATACGCTACGGCGGCAGCGGTCGTTGCGAAACTGTATCCAAAAACCATTGACGATTCCCTGGTAGCTTCTGGGCAACAATTTGCCGATGCACTCACAGGTTCTGCATTGGGCGGGAAACAGAACAAGCCGATTTTACTTGTTAAACAGTCGGCATTGCCTTCCCAAACAAAAGATATCATCAATAACAAAAACGTACAGAAACTGACAGTCATTGGCGGGGAAGTAGCAGTTTCAAAAGAAGCCTTGAACCCGAATCCAAAGCCGGCTCCGATACCAGTCGTCAAGCCATCAGTGGATATCCGTTCTAATATTATCGATGAAGCGAAAAAACATATCGGCACACCGTATCGCTGGGGCGGTACAACGACTTCAGGATTTGATTGTTCAGGATATTTGATGTATGTCTTCAATAAAAACGGAATCTCGATTCCGAGAACGACTGCTTTGATGGCCCAGTCCGGCAAACCAGTCAGCTATTCGAATGTTAAAGTCGGCGATATCGTATTATTGGATTTGGTAAGAAGCACGCCGACACGTCCATCACACGCCGGAATTTACATCGGTGATGGAAAAATCATCCATGCTGGAACAAGTACAGGCGTCACAATCACACCACTTGACACATCTTGGGGCCATTGGGACAAGAAAATCGTCACAATCCGTTCCTACACAGATTAAAAAAATGGCTTCGGCCATTTTTTTTTGCCCGCGTAGACAGGGAATCGAGTGATACTTAACAAAAACAGAATTTATAGGTGGTATTATTTACAAATATTTAGAAAATTTATGTACCTTTTAATAAAAATCTAGAATATACTGTTAAAAAAGAGAGAATGTTCATCTAAAATAGCCTAACTAGGGGGAAAAGCATTGAGAATTTTACTGAAGGGTTTGGCCATGTTGTTGTTTATCGGGGTTCTTGCGGGTGGGGCGGCTAACGTCTCGGCAGCTGATGATTTTACAGTCAAAGTCCGGCTGACCAATAATTTGGGCACGAACAGCAGCTACGATTTCGTTCCACAAGGCAGTTCACAACTAAAAGAAGACAAAACCGTGAAGTTAACAGCAGGAACCCGCTACCAGGTGCAAGTGTCATCGGGCAAATTGGTATTGAAAAAAGGCAGCCAAACCTTGAAAAGCGGTTTGAACACGGTGACGATCGAACCGTCTGTTTATTCAAAGGCCAATAACATCCATCTTTACAAACCTGGATCCCAGACGATCTATCCGTATCTCGGTACCATCCTTTTCCGCATGTCGGGTACTACGAAAATACAGCCCGTGAACTCTTTGCCATTTGAAGATTACCTAAAAGGCGTTGTGCCATCCGAAAGCCCGGCCAGCTGGGGGGCGAACCGGGGCATGGAATCACTGAAAGCCCAAGCCATTGTCGCCCGTTCCTATATCTTCTCTAAGATGAGCCAAAGCACATTGGAAATCGACGATACGACAACTTTCCAAGTATATAAAGGCTTTATGTGGGATCCGCTCTCCCCGCATTACAATCCAGTTTACGAATACACAAACCGTGCAGTCGATGAAACAGAAGGGCAGATTCTCACTTATAAAAAAGCAGACGGCCAAAAAGGTTTTGTCACCGCTTATTTCTCATCAAGCAATGGCGGACAAACAGAACTGCCTGAACAGTATTGGTCGAGCAAATTGCCTTATCTCTCTGCTACGCAAAAAGACGAATTCGATCCCCAAACACCATGGAAACTCAACTGGCTTAAGCAGCAGCTTCCGGCTACTGTCGATTTGATGGCCCCGGCTCCTTGGTGGAATACGATAGGTGAATTGAACCTGAATGGCACGCTTGTCGGTGAGCAAAGCAAAAATGCGTTCAACAATTTTAAAAAAGATTTATTGAGTAAAGCAAAAGCCCAGGATTCAACTGTCGAATCGATCAAAATCGCTTCCATCAACAAAATCCAAACCGAAGACTTCGCGAACACCGGAAAAGTCCAATCGATCACGCTTGAAATGGATTATTATATCCGCAACAGCAAAAACGGGGCCTTGAGCTTCGACATGGCAGCCGGTGCAGCATCCAAAACATTGGCTGGTAAAAGCCGCTATGACACGGCCATCGAAATTGCAAAAGAATTATTAGGTACTGAAAAAGCGCCAGCTATCGTATTGGGCCGCGGGGATGTACCTGCGGATGCATTGGCCGGAACGGTTCTGGCACATAAATATGGCTCGCCGATGTTGCTTACCAAGAGTGACGCTTTGCCATCTTCTGTAGAGGAGTTCTTGGAAAAGCAAACCGTCCAAGGGGCTACTATCTACCTGTTGGGAGGCACTTTGGCTATTTCAGAAAATGTTGAACAGGCTTTAATTGATAAAGGTTTTAACATCAAGCGATTGGCCGGAAAAAGCCGTACCGACACGTCATTGCTGATTGCACAAGAAATCGGCCAGACGCAAACCGTGTTGATGGCTACTGGAAATGATCAATCATCAGACGCATTATCAGCTTCTGCTTACGCAGCTGTTCATCAGTTGCCGATCCTGATTCATACAGGCAAGAACCTTTCAGGCAATACCGCCTCATTCATGGAGCAAAGCGGAACCGAGAAAGCACTGATCATCGGGGGGAATGAAGCGATTTCTGAAAATATGGCAGGTGCTTTAGAGGCACTCGATATCCACAGTGACCGGATCAGCGGCAAAACCCGTGTGGATACCAGCCTTGAAATCAACCGCCTATTGCCGATGAACGGCAAAAACCTTGTTGTCGGCAATGCCCATTCATTTGTCGATGCGCTCGCAGGATCTGTGTTAGCTGCGAAAACGAATTCTCCGATCCTCATGCTGCATCCGGATCCAAACCGTTTGCCGGCTGAACATATGGAGCAAGTCAGCAAACTGACAAAAGACCAGGCTTATTACCTTGGAGGCGAATCAGTCATTCCAAGCGCATTGAAGACGGCGAGTGACGAGTACATCGGCTCTTCTTTGAAAAAGCACAAAGCCATCGTCACATATAAAGCCGGTGAAAAACCGAGCATGACCACTTTCCGCACATTGGTGGGGGCAGCAAACTTGAAGAGCGTCGACTTTGACATCGTGGATGCATCAGACCGCTTCGTCATGGATGGAACAGGCTTCGGCCATGGCATTGGCATGAGCCAATGGGGATCCTATTACCGCTCACAAGCCGGCCACAGCGCAGAGGACATCTTGAATTTCTATTACCAAAACGTCTCGATCGAACACACATCACAATTCGTGAAGTAAATGTTGGCATAGACGATATAGCAAAAAGCCGTCCTCACCAGGGCGGCTTTTTTGTGGGAAAAAATGATTGAAAAGAGAATGAGGAGAAAATATTCCATGAAAAAGAAGAGGGTGGAAAAGCTTCCGCTTTTCGACTGCGTTTCAGGGGCACGCTTTCCGGAGGGCTCGCATTGAGCCGCTTCGTCGCTACGCTCCTGCAGGGTCTCAATTGTCTCGCTAATCCTCCCGGAGTCGGCCCCTTCACTTCGTCTCTAGTTTTAGAGGGAAAGAAAAACTTTTCAGTCCACTCGATGGAAAATGTAGAAATGCATTATGTTGTGTAGCTCAAATCACTTTTGCTGTGGAGAGACTAATTAGTTCTGTTCCATCGACAAGGTTTTCGATAGGAGCACCAGCATGGCAGACGCTAGAATGTAAGAAGCGATTCCCCCACTAGCCGGCAACTGGGTATAGAAGCAGATATACCTAAACACACTCGACTCAACGAAATCACCAAGCCGCCCAGCGTAAAAGGGTGAGCCGACGCCGTAAGACAAGTGTTCTTCTTGGCTTATGGCAAGAGGCCAACCCAAAGCAAGGCGGCGACTACGAAGCTGAAGCACAAGTAGAATGCTGAAACACTTCACACGTAAACCCTCACTATCCACTTCAAATATGTCCGGGAAGTGATACCCCCACTAGCCGGCAACTGGGTATAGAAGCAGATCTACCTAAACACACTCGACTCAACGAAATCACCAAGCCGCCTAGCGTAAAAGGGTGAGCCGACGCCGTAAGACAAGTGTTCTTCTTGGCTTATGGCAAGAGGCCAACCCAAAGCAAGGCGGCGAATGCCAACCTGAAGCCAGAATCGAATGTCAAAACAGGTTGGCATGCAAACACTCCTATCTCCCTGAAAAAGCACTTCCCGCTGTCATTTTTAACTTCATTCAATAGAACTCTGGAATCTATCTACCTGATTTTCTATAATAATTTTCTGTAAAATCTCAATGTCGTGAAAATCTACCGATGTCTTGTCGCTCAAGGGATGGGGGGCATAAAGGAACCTTGCGCCACAGTTTGGCGTCTTTACCTAATATTAGCGCTATTGTAATAATTGTAATAAAAATGCTATGATGGGTTCATTGATTATGAGGTGTTTATTATGAAAAAGACAAAAAAACTTAATTCCCCGTTGCTGGTTTTAGTGATTTTATCCGTCATTCTGCTCATCAAGCTAGGGGTATTCCGTACCCTGGTCTACGGTGAAGTCTCCTGGCTGCGCCTAATAGCCATCGATTTTCCGGTATTCATGCTTTTGCCGGTGCTATTGTTCGTCGTGCTGCGCCGGGTCAGCCCGCTCGTGGCGTTAATCTATAACCTGTTCGTCTCGGCGCTTCTTGTGTCGATCGTCTGGTATGAGCGCTATTTCCAGACCGTGCCGAGTTATTTTGACCTTCAGCAAGGCGATCAAGCCGGCTCGGTCATGGAAACGGTCAGCTTATTGTATGCGCCGCTCGACTTCCTGTTCTTTGCAGATATCATCGTCTACATAGCTTTGTTCGTTTTATACTGGAACCGGCCGCTTACAATGAAAAACCGCAAGAAGATCAGCGTAGCAGCTTTTGTACTGGTGGTGCTGAGCGTGGTGACGACAGTGGTCGCCTTGCAAAAGCCGATTTTGGATATGACTTTATTCGCAAAGGAACAAGGATTTGTCCAGACCCAATTGGTCCAGGCAGCGCAGCAAAATAGCGCATCGGCCCAAATGCATTTGCTATCGGATGAGGAGCTGGCTAAGTTGAAAGGCAATGAGTTCGTGCCTTATACGGAACACGATCGCTTCGGCATCGCAAAAGATCGCCACTTGTTCATCATTCAAGTCGAATCCTTGCAGAACTTCGCCATTAACCAATCGATCGATGGGCAGGAATTGACGCCGAATCTCAATGAACTGCTTAGCGACAGCCTGTATTTTGACCGCATGTTCCAACAGATCGGCGCAGGCAACACATCCGATGCCGAGTGGCTATTGCATATGTCACTGTTGACGAGAGGTTTGGATCCGACGGTCAATTATTTGAACGGCAGCCCATTGCCATCGCTTGTCAATATGCTCAATGAGCGTGATTATTACACAACGACTTATCATGCTGACAAGTTGGAGTATTGGAACCGCTCGGAATTGTACCCATCGCTTGGATTTGATTATGCGTATTCGAGCGAGGAGATCCCGAATGAAGACCTGATTGGGTTATGGCCATCCGACCGGACGATGTTCGAGTTTGCAGAAGGTGAAATACAAGAGCAAATCGCCTCTGGGAAAAAAATCTATGCAAACTTGATGACCGTAACGAGCCATACGCCTTTTGAAGTGCGTGAACAAGACAAGTATTTGGAATTGCCGGAAGAATACGTGGATACTTACACAGGAAATTACCTGCAATCCATCCGGTATGCCGATGAAGCGGTAGGGGAATTCATCGATTTCCTAAAAGCGGAAGGCATTTATGAAGACTCACTGATTGTCGTCAATGGCGACCACTCAGGGCTTCATGGCCGGCCGATGACAAAAGAGGACAACGAGCTGATGGCCGACTTGCTCGGGCATACTTATTCGTTGAAAGACCGATTCCTCTTGCCATTCATCGTCGCAGCTCCTGGATTACTCGAGTCAGAAGTGAATTCGAATTTTGGCGGGCAAGTGGACATGATGCCAACCATCATGAATTTGATGGGCATTGAACCGCAAGCCCCGATGGTCGGGCATAATATGCTGCAATACGAGAATAACTTGCTCGCAGTGCGCTATTACTTGCCGGGAGGCTCCTATATCACGGGCGACCATATGTACTTGGGACAAAACGCCAGATATCCCGAACGCTATTACGACTTCGAAACGATGGAGCGAATCGAACCGGAGCCTGAAATCATTGAAGAGCAGCAGGAAAGAGCGTTGAAAATCTTAAACCATTCGGATGCATTACTGAGCAATTTCCTGGATGACGACGAAGAAGCAGAGACCGGAGAAGAGAGTTAACTCTTCTCTGGTTTTTTTTGTTAATTCAAATTTACGAATGATAATGCAAATTTATTGCATAATCAATAAAAAGATATTGATTATAAATACCTAAATTGTGTATACAATTAAAGGGTTTTTCGTAATTTACATAGGACTATTATCTTTGCGTCTGAAAAATTCACTTTTAAACGCTGTATAAAGAATCATTTTAAGAAAATATTGTAAAATTCTCTTGTTTCTCCTAATTTTCCCCCGTACTATTAGGTCAGAAAGAGGGGAATGTAGCATTGAAAAAGAAACTTTTGTTTGTGTTGTTGCTGCTGCTAGCCATTGGAATGGGGACCGGAACTGCTTCGGCAGCCGGTAAACCAACTGTTATATTAGACCCGGGACACGGAGGAGCTTACGGCGGAACGGCTGGTTACTCAGGAAACCGGACCGGCTATTACGAGAAACACGCCAATATGGAAGTGTCGAAGCGATTGAAATCCGAACTAGAGAAAAGAGGATTTGTCGTTCACATGACCAGAACATCCGATGTCCAGTTTTCACGCATTTCATCCAGTGCGGATCTCGTCGAGCGGATGAAAGTCGCAAACGGCATGATAGCAAGCGGAAATAATGACAATACCATTTTCATGTCCGTGCACCACAATGCGACGGGTTCACCTACATACGGTGGATACGAAACGTATTACTTCGATAATCGATATGCGAGTTCGTCATATCCACCATCAGTATTGCAACGCCATTACTCGCCGGAAAGCGGCCGTTTGGCAACGAACACGCACCGCGCAGTCATCAACTCAGGCGTTAAGGAAGGCCGCGGCATCGTCGCAAACAGCCTTTACGTAACACGTACATCAAACGTGCCAGCTGTGCTACTCGAAGTCGGGTATATGTCCAACCCGACAGAAGAAGCGATGATCAAACAAGCTTGGTTCCAACAGAAAATTGCAGCGAATGTTGCAAAAGGCGTAGATGATTTCTTCAACGTTTATGTCGTCAACGATAAAAACGGCAAAGCGATCAAGCATTATACATCGAAAACCGATGCGTTGAATTATTCGAAAACTATTTCAGGCAGTTATGTAATTCATAAGAAAACCGGGAAAGTGGACGGCGCAACGAAGCCTGATCCTGAACCAGTTGACCGCCCATTAGTCTATGGCATTTATCATCCATCTGTAAAAATGAGCAATAATCTATTCGGGACAGAACAAGAAGCGGTAAACGAAGCGAAAAAATGGAAAAACACCCGAGTTGTCCATACGACAACAGGAATCGTCCTGTGGTCCAATTACTTGCCGAAGAAATTTGTCGTCCTGGACGGCAGCGATAAAGAAGTGGATCGTTTCTACCAGGAAGAAGCGGCGATTGCCAGAGCCGGCAAACTATCTCAGGCATCTGTCATCGATGAGTCGACGCTCGAAGACGATATCGTCTGGTCGAACTTCAAACGCAAAAACTTCATCGTCCGTTCGAAAGATAAAGGCGAGATGGTCCACCTTTACAACCGCGAGGAAGCCCGTGATTATGCCCGCAACTGGCCGAACTCGGAATTGTATGATGTGTGGGCTAAGAAAGTAATCTATACGAACACAGATGAAACCAAGTATTCGTATACTCCGCAAAATGTGCAAGGCAAGAGCCGCATCGATACAGCCGTTGCCGTGTCCAAGTTGCTCTACCCTAACGGATTTGCATCTACGAAGAGTCAGAAAACTGTAGTTTTAGCTACATCGAACCAATATGCTGACGCATTGTCAGCTGGTCCTTTGGCGGCACATTACGGCAATGCTCCTATCCTTTTGAGCAGAACGGATGCTCTTACTCCAGCCGTGGAACAAGAGCTGAAACGCTTAAAAGCCAATAAAGTGATTATAGTGGGCGGTACGATTGCGCTCTCTAGCTCTGTAGAAAGCAAGTTGAAGAATATGGGGTTATCGGTTGAACGCTTGTCTGGCCAAACCCGCTATGACACAAATGAGAAAATCAACGAAAAATTGCCTGCTACTGATGGCGTATTTGTTACCGCGGGCAATAATTATCCGGATGCTTTAACTGCTGCCAGCATTGCTGTAGTTAAGAACTGGCCGATTGTTCTTGTTGGCGATGGTCAGGCCGTACCGGCCAGCTTGAAGACAGCTTTCGGTGACGAAGTCGTCATCGTCGGTGGTACATCTGCAGTTTCAGCTTCATTGGAAACAGCCGTGAAACGTGAAATTGGTTCTGACGCTGTCCGCCGCCTATCAGGCAAAACGCGTTATGAAACAGGAACGGCTGCGATCGATTACTTCGCAGATGAATTCATGTCGAACCGTTTGATTGTCTCAACTGGCACGAACTACCCGGATGCGCTTGTATCATCCGCAGTCTCTGCCCGTTACAATGCACCACTCTTCCTGGTGCCCGATAAATCATTGCCATCTACACTAACGGATTCATTGACGCAACACAGCACAGAGAAACTGATCAACCGCACATATTACATTGGCGGCGCAGTCAACTCGTCTATTAAAACAACGATCAACGCAATGCAAAAATGATAAGGTGGTTAAATACATGAAGAAATTCAGTGGTCTTTTGCTCACAGCCGTCCTCCTCGGAGGCTGTGGTACCGCTGTGACCGATTCTGCAGAAGACGATAAAGTCAACGGCACAGGCGGCACAGAAACAACCGAAACCGAAGCCGCGGAAACAGAAACAACTGAAACAGATGTGGAATCAACAGAAGACGCACCAATCGAAGTGACAGACCCGACAGGTATCCAGTTGTACATGCCAGAACTCGGCCTCGTCAAGAACTTCCAAGTGGAAGACTTCGAATTGACGCGTGAAGTTCTTGAAGTATCCGGAAACCAAGTGCTCGAGGAAATCACATTCGGCGAAGCTGCTACGATCGAAGTGACTGAATGGACAGAGTCGTCCATGAACATGCTGATCGAAACATCTGAACTCGAAGGCGAGCGCGACATTTCGATCGAAGGTTTGGTGCCGATGAGTGCGCCGGTCGTCATGATCGACGAAGCCAACAGCACTGAAGGTGAATGGATTATTACATCGAACGGCGAAACGCTGGAAACACAAGCGGGCACATTCGAAGACGTATTGGTCGTCGAGCAAGTCCTGAAATCCGAATCATCTGACCAAGTAACGACAATGACGCGTTATTTCGCGCCAGGTCTTGGATTCATCCAGGAAAAAACAGTAGTCGCTAACGGAGATGACAAACAGGAATCTGTTGTTGAATTGGTGAGCTACAAATAATACGAAGAACCATCTGCCTCTCTTGGTGGATGGTTTTTTTGTGTGGATGAAAGAGAGAGGGGCTATTTAGTTTTGGTGGCATGAAAATTGAATGAAAAAGAGGAATCAAAAGGAAGTGAGTGGAAAAGCTTCCGCTTTTCGACTGCGTTCTAGGAGGCTGCTTGCCGTGGGGCGGGTGTTGAGCCAATGTACCGAATTTCTCTGTGTTCGAGCATCGCAGAAGAACCGTTGCTCCCACATCTGCTATGCAGATGCGTCGCAAATGAAATGACTCAACTTCCTTTCGCCATTTCATTGGCTTAGTGCCAAAGGCCAACCCAAAGCAAGGCGGCGGCTACTAACAAGAAACACAAATAGAACATTGGAACATATCCGCACTAAAACCCTCACCATCTGCTCTTTGACCGAATCTTCATTTCCGAATCACCACTCTTGAACTCCCATAAATAAGCTCTCTGAATGAAGAGCATTGCAAGAAAACTAGCAAAAAGTAAAAAAATACTAGAAAAAATCAGAGATTTTTTTCTGATATTCAGATCTATCGGAAAAAGCATTATTTATACCCACTATTTTTAAAAAATACAAATAGGTAAAAATAAAAACGTTAAATATAGATATAAATACCTAATATTATTCGTAACTCGAAAATTTATTTTTTCGAAAAGGTTCCTTATGCACATGCAATTCGCAGGAATATATTGTCCTATTAGTCATCTTTTATGCTTATATGATTTCTATTAAATTCCATTAATTCAATTCACAAGAATATTCAAATAACACATTGACATAATTGTATGACTATTGTTACTATTTTATCTGTGAGGAAATACGTACATAAGTGGGAAACATACATAGGGTGAATTTCCTCGAAAAAACATTAGGGGAGGCTACATTGTGCAAAACGGTTCAAAGACTTGGAAAAAGTTTGTATCTGTTGCTATGATCGCAGGTTTAGTTGCAAGTAACGGCGTTATGACTGCAAGTGCTACATCTGGCGAGAAAGAGAAAGCCAGTGAGCAAGATCTGCAGGCAATCAACGTTCTTTCTAACGAAAAAGCAGAGCTGATCAAGCAGCTTAAGAAACAGGAAAGTCCTGACATGGTCCAAAAAGATGCATTAGACCCGAACGAAGAAGTTCGCGTTATTATTGAAATTGAAGGACAGTCAGCAGTTGAAGTGGCATCTGCAAAAGGCGTCCAATACAAAACGCTCGCTAAAGCAGAAAAAGAGCAGATTGAAACTCAATTGGTGAAAACGCATTCAAGCGTGAAGAAATCCATTTCTTCCGAAGGCGTTGAACTAAATTCCCAATATGAATATACGACGGCATTCAATGGCTTCAGCGGTGTTGTGAAATTCAGCGACGTTGAGAAGATCAAAGACTTGCCGAACGTTAAGAACGTATATATTGCAAACGAGTACGAAAGACCAGAAGCTAAGCCGGATATGACGACGAGCCACGACTTCATCCAGTCGCGTCAAGTATGGGCAGACAGCAAGTTCCAAGGTGAAGGCATGGTCGTTGCGGTAATCGATACAGGAATCGATCCTGAACATAAAGATTTCAATATCACAGACGACTCAAAAGTTGATTTGACGAAATCTGATGTTGAAGGGCTTATCTCCAAAGACGGCTTGAAAGGCGCTTATCAAAACGTTAAAGTTCCTTACGCTTATAACTATTACGATAAAAACGCTGAAATCCAAGACGATGGCCCAGGTGCTTCCATGCACGGCATGCACGTTGCAGGAACAGTGGGCGCTAACGGAGACGAAAGCGAAGGCGGCTTGAAAGGTGTAGCTCCTGAGTCTCAGATCCTCGGCATGAAAGTATTCTCGAATGACGTCAACTTCCCGTCAACGTTCTCTGATATTTACTTGGCAGCGATCGACGATGCAGTGAAACTTGGAGCGGATGTATTGAACATGAGCCTCGGTTCAACTTCATCATTCTATGACGCTGACAGCGCAGAAGATAAAGCTATCACAAACGCTGTTAACAACGGAATCGTTTCGGCTGTATCTGCAGGTAACTCGGGGCATATCGGCTACGGCTACGATAACCCGCATTACGATAACCCAGACTACGGTTTGGTTGGATCTCCAGGACTTAACAAAGATACAATCCAAGTCGCGGCTACAGGAAATGTCGTCAACCACTATACACATGAAGTGGAGTTCGATGAGTTCACGGTAGAAGGATTCGGCGTGGATGACTGGACGGATTTTGAAGTGCAAGGCGATGACATTGAAGTCGTCTCCTTGAAAGAGTTGACTGGGAATCAAAGTGCATTAGGTGCTGCTTCAGACTATGAAGGCATCGATGTAGAAGGGAAAGTCGTTGTTGTCGAACGCGGAGCACATACATTCGCTGATAAAACAACCTGGGCAGCAGCAGCTGGAGCAGCAGGAATCATTGTTTATAACTCTGACAGCCCAATATTCTATAAAGACCAAGGCGGCTGGGATATTCCGTTCATGAAGATTACAAGAGAAGACGGCTTGGAGCTTGAAGCAGCACTTGCTGAAGACGGCGAACTTGGCGCAGATGTTGAACAAACAGCTGTAGAAGAAGGACCTGAAGTAGGCCGTGCAACAGACTTCACTTCATGGGGCGTAACGCCGGACCTTGAGTTCAAACCGGAATTGTCTGCACCAGGCGGAAACATTTTGTCGACGCTTGAAAACGACAAATACGGCGTAATGAGCGGAACGTCAATGGCAGCTCCACACGTTGCGGGCGGAGCGGCGCTTGTCCAACAATACTTGAAAAACCATGACGAGTTCAAAAATCTTTCATTAGAAGAACGTACTCGCCTTGCAAAAGTATTGCTACTAAACACTGCTGACATCACGCACGGAAAATCCGGCGACACAATCTCTCCTCGCCGCCAAGGCGCAGGCATGATGCAGCTTAACGGCGCTGTCACTACGCCAGTTATTATGACTGAAAAAGCGACGAACGAAGCGAAAGTAAACGTCAAAGACTTCACTGGCGATTCATTCTCGTTCACATTGAAAGCTGAAAACTTGTCCAATGAAGCAGCAACGTATTCCGTTGACACTTCAGTGCTAGTCGATATGTTCCAGGAAAATGGAGCTGTCACGTCCAACTTGCTGCAATCAGGTGCTCTTGAAGGAGCGAAAGTTACTGCTCCTGAAACAGTGACTGTACCTGCTAATGGAACAGTCGATGTGAAAGTAACAGTCGATATCAGCGAAGGCAAAGTGCCTGGACTTGATAAAGACGGAAACGCAATCACAAAAGCGCTTGAAGAAGATGTCTTCGTAGAAGGCTTCGTGAAATTGACAGCTGAAGAAGGATCGTCGAATCCTGATTTGGTCTTGCCATACATCAGCTTCTACGGCGAATGGGACCGTCCGGACATCATTGATTCCTTCGGAGTCGAAGAAAAGGATGAGCCGCATTTCTACCAGGCTTATTATGACGCATTCGGAGTTAAAGACGCTGACGATACGACAGTCGACGAAGAAGACAACAAACACTATTACGACCTAGTGGAAGTTGACGGCGAATGGGTTTACCCAGTATCTCCAAATGGCGACGGATTGAACGATAAGATCAACGGCAACATCACGCTGCTCCGTAACGCGGATGAGCTGCAAACAAATATCTTAAATGCAGAAGGCGAGAAAGTCCGTACGGTCAACATCGAGAAAGACGTCCGTAAAAACTACTTTAACGGCGGATCTGGAACATTCCTAAGCAATGTTCAAGCACGTGCTTGGGACGGCAAAGTGAAGGGTGAAGTAGCAGCAGACGGCTTGTACGAATACGAGTACAAAGCGAAAGTTGACTACGAAGAAGCAGATTGGCAGAGCAAATCATTGCCGGTTTACATCGATACAACTGCACCGGAAGCTTCTGTCACTGTAAATGAAGATGACAATACATTGGAAGTTTCCTTGTCTGATAAAGGAGTAGGTGTTGCATTCTTCTCAGTAGATGTTGACAACGAGCGCTTGCCTGCAAAAGGCTACTTCGATGCAGATGAAACGGTTATCGACCTGGATGAGTTTGGCTTGGTTGCTTCAGAAGCTGACTTGATTCAAGTGAATGTTTATGACCATGCATTCAATGCTGGCTATGCCATCTCGAATGCAGATGACACTGTGAAACCAGTCATCTACGTTGATGATAACGGCCCAGCGGCTCTTAACATTTATGGAACGAATACTGTACCGGTCAAAGGGTATGTAGTCGAAGAAAACTTGAAGGCCTTGAAAGTGAACGGCAAAGAAGTTGATTTCACTGAAACGGATAAAGGCTTCGCGTTCGATACAACTATCGAACTTGAAACTGGCCGCCAAGATGTGAAGTTCGAAGCAACGGATTACAACGGCAACACATCTTCGATCATTCGCCCAATCTTTGTGGATACAGTGAATCCGACGCTTGCGATCGACGCTCCTGGCGTTGTTGACCAAGATGAGGAATCAGTGGAATTCGACATTACGGTGAAAGATAACTTCAACATGGTGAAACTATCACTTGATGGAGACGTATTGTACAATCAAGATGTCTACGATGAATTGAAAGTAGCTGATCCAATCAGCAAAACAGTTACAGCTAAAGTCGACTTGGCACCTGGCGTTAACACGTTCATGGTAGTTGCAGAAGACGCAGCTGGCAACAAGATCGAAAAAGAAGTGAAGATCGACCGTTCTGACTCTGAACTACGCGCTGAGCGCATTTCCGGTGTAAGCCGTTATGACACAGCTGTTGAGTTGAGCAAAGAAGGATGGGATTCTTCAGAAACAGTCGTCCTTGCACGTGGGGATAACTATGCAGATGCACTAGCGGGCGTACCGCTTGCGAAGCAACAAGATGCACCGCTTCTTCTGACTCGCACAGCGAAATTGCCATCTGAAACATATGATGAAATCAAGCGTCTAGGCGCGAAGAAAGTTCAAGTCCTGGGTGGAACAATTGCCATTTCTGATGATGTCGTGAAGCAATTGAAATCTGACGGCATTGAAGTGGAACGCATCAGCGGGGCAAGCCGTTATGAGACTGCAGCTAAGATCGCTGAGAAATTCGGTAAATCTGAATCTGCTATCGTAGTAAGCGGCGAGAACTTCCCGGATGCACTTAGCGTAGCAAGCTATGCAGGTTCTGAAGGCACACCAATCCTATTGGCACGCGAAGGATCTATTCCGAATGCTACAAAAGCGGCATTGGTGAAAATGGGAGCGGAAAGCAGCTTGATCATCGGTGGTACTCAAGCGATCAGCGAACAAGCAGCATCTGAACTTCCGAATTCGTTCCGCATCAAGGGCTCTAACCGCTATGAAACTTCCCTTGAAGTGGCGAAATACTTCGGCAGCCCTACTGATACAGTGTACATTGCGACAGGCACAGCGTTTGCGGATGCTCTAGCAGGCGGCGCGCTGGCAGCGAAACATGACACTGGCGTTTACTTGGTAGGAAAATCCGTACCAGCAGAACTTGGCGAACACTTGCAGAAGAATGGCGTCGAATACGCGAAAGTGATCGGTGGATCGCAAGCAGTATCCGATGAAATCCTAAAGCAATTGGACGAGTATTTGAACAATAAGTAAGACCTATGAAAGCGGAGTGCCTAAAGGCGCTCCGCTTTTGTTTTTGCTTTATTGGGAGCAGTCATGGAACCACTATTATAATAGTAGAAACTCATCACATAAAAGAAACTGAAGTGGAAACGTAACCGGATTTACCTGTTAAAAGTGCTATGTTATTTTTCCTTTATATGGAATTAATTCAATAAATTTATTCCAATCTGAAAAAATGTAAACGTTTTCGAAATATTTATCAAAATTTTACTTACCTTCTAAATCTTTTGTAGTATCATGGGTAATAGGGACAAACGTCTTCATACATAGTCAGAAAGATACAGCCCTGAGAGACGTTCGTCAAAAAAAATTGATAGGATGGTGTAGAAATGCCGAAAAAGATTTTCACTTCTGTAATGGCGACGACACTGGCTTTGACAGTCGTCGGGATCTACGATTCGCAAAAAGCGGAGGCAGCTGAAGGCGATTTCGAGTTAACGATCATGCACACGAATGACACGCACGCGAACCTGGACAACGCGCCGAAACGCGCAACATTGATCAAGCAACTCCGTGCGGAGAATGCGAACAACCTATTGCTTGATGCGGGCGATGTCTTCTCAGGTACATTGTATTTCAACACATTCCAAGGGCAAGCAGATTTGGATCTCATGAACTACATGGAATACGATGCTATGGTATTCGGTAACCATGAATTCGACCTTGGTTCAAGTGAAGAAGGACACCAGGCGCTTGCTGAATTCGTCGGTGGGGCAGATTTCCCGATGCTTGGGGCAAACGTTGATTTCTCAGGCGACGCTAATATGTCACCGCTTGTAGCGGACGAAGCGTTTACGAAAACGGCTGCTAACGGACAAATCTACAGCGGTGTTGTGCAAGAAGTGAACGGCGAGGAAGTCGGCATCTTCGGTTTGACAACTGCTGAAACAGTAGACATCTCAAGCCCGAACGATGTAACATTCTCGGATTATATCGATGCGGCGAATGAAGCAGTAGAGTGGTTTGATGCGCAAGGCGTCAACAAAATCGTCGCTTTGACGCACATCGGCTACGATGACAACGCAGCAGTCGACAACGACCGCACGCTAGCTGCAGAAGTGGATGGCATCGATGTCATCGTCGGCGGACATACGCATACAGGAATTAAACCTCCGGCAGTAGTGGAAGATACTGTAATTGTCCAAGCAAATGAATACGGTAAATTCCTTGGCCAACTGGATGTAACTTTCGATGAAGAAGGGAACGTCACAGAGTTTGCTGGAGAGTTACACGATACTGGAGACAAGTCAACAGTAGAAGCGGATGCTGGAGCAGTAGAAAGACTTGCATCTTATAAAGAAGAAGTGGAAGAACTGAAAGAAACGGAAATCGGCGTTGAAGCGAATGTCTTCTTGAACGGCACGCGCGGAGAGTTCGGAATCCGTGCAAGCGAAACGAACCTCGGAAACTTCATCACGGATGGCATGCTCGCAAAAGCGAAAGAAATCAACCCTAATACGACAATCGCACTTCAAAACGGCGGAGGCATCCGTGCTTCTATCGACGAAGGGCCGATTACTTACGGTGAAGTATTGACAGTCTTGCCATTCGGCAATGCCTTGGCGATCATGGAAGTCACTGGCCAGGAAATCAAAGATGCGCTCGAACACAGCGTTCGTCTATTCCCTGAGGAAAACGGCGGATTCCTTCACGTATCCGGCATGTTCTTCAACTATGACGGCAAAGCGCCAGCCGGCGATCGCGTCTTATCAGTGTTCGTAGACACAGGGGATTATTACGATGAATTGGATCTTGAAGAAACCTATACAGTTGCAACGAACTCCTTCACTGCTAAAGGCGGCGATGGTTTTGAATCGTTTGGAAAAGCTTACGAAGATGGCCGTGTCACAGAGCCAGGATTCACGGACTGGGAAATGTTCGAAGAGCACGCACAATCATTTGCTGACGAAGGCGTAGAGCCTTACGAAGAGCGCCGCATCAACCAAGTGCGCTTGTCAGGCGAAAGCCGCTATGACACAGCGATTGCTGTATCGAAACAAGGCTGGGATTCTGCTGACACGGTTGTCATCGCTCGCGGCGACCAGTATGCAGATGCTTTAACAGCAGCACCTTTGGCTGACCAGGAAGACGCACCGGTGCTATTGACGCGTTCTGGTTCATTGCCAAGCGCGGTAGTCGAAGAAATCGAGCGCTTGGGTGCAACGAAAGCGATCGTATTGGGCGGTAGCTTGGCTGTTTCAGAAGATGTTGCTGACCAGTTGGGCGATTTGGGACTGGAAGTAGATAGAGTCGGCGGAAAAACACGCTACGAAACAGCTGTAGCAATTGCCGATGAATTGGTAACTGATGCTACTGACGCGGTTGTCGTAAGCGGAATGGACTTCCCGGATGCACTATCAGCGGGATCTTACGCAGCGGTTAACGACAAGCCGATCTTGTTGACGCGCCCGGATAGCGTCCCGGCTGTCATTGAAGCAGAGCTTGAAGAATACGAAACGACTACTGTAATCGGCGGAACTTTAGCTGTTTCCGAAGATGTAGCAGACTCGTTGCCGAACGCTACACGCGTCAGCGGCGCAAACCGTTACTTGACTTCACTTGCTGTAGCGGAACAATTGTTTGAAAATGCTGTAGAAGGCTTGGCTGCAAACGGCCAGAACTTCCCGGATGCTTTGACTGGAAACGTCCTCGCAGCAGCTTATGATGCGCCTATGCTTCTTGTGAAACAAGACAGCGTAAACGAAGCCGTTGAAACAAGAGCCCATTACTATGGCACAGTGTTCACGACAGGCGGAACTTTGGCAGTATCACCAGAAGTTGTGAAAGCTTTGCACCAAGAATAAATTTGCGCCTCATTATCAGGCTTTAACCGGATTCACAAAAACGGAGCTCCCATTTAAAATGGAAGCTCCGTTTTTATTTTTATTCGATTAATCCCACGAACTCTTCGACATTTTCAAAAGTGCCTTCAATAGCAATATCCTTATTTTGCAAGTTCTGCTCTTTCACTTCAATCAAATAATCGAGTGTTTCTGAAGCGGGGAGCTCAAGTTCGTTTCGAAGTTTTTTGGTGTAAAGCAAATCATAATAAGTAACCAGGTTATAATCCTGGCCGCTCATCGTGCCATCCGGCCGCATTTGGTAAATGATCGTGTTTTCCTCATCCACCCAACCGGTGCCGGTATGGAGAAGAGCGGAAAATTGAGCTTCCGCATTCTCCAGGTATTTCTCGTCTCCAAGATGAAGATAGGCATCGTATTGGTAATTCATCAAGCTGAGTGCATGATTCAAGGAGCTGTGGGTATCATGCTGCATATCAAAATAATCCATTAAATAATAACCGGGGCCTTGAGGAATCGTATAGCCCGCTTCAGACATCTCGATTAGAAAATCAGCATAAACGGCGCGCTCTTGCGCATAAGCCTCATAGCCCAATTGTTCAGCGCGTTTTAATTGTGCCCGGAAAATATTGTCGTTATGCCTCGTATCGATGTATTCAGGGCCTATGTCATAAGCGCGTTCAAGCCAAGTGCTGGTGTAGTCGCTATGCCACAAGCCATCTTCGTTTCGCGAGACTTCCAGTGCCGCGAATTGGTGGCGATTGATATTTTCCCAAATACGGGAAGGGTTTGTCTCCAACATGACTGCACTAGCCCGGCCGCTTTGCCTGACGAGGGAGCGGACGAAGGCACGATCGGTTTTAGGGAAGATGGCGTTCAATCCATGTGACCACAATGTATCGGGTGTAATCCAACGGAATTCATCTGCAGCGATTTTATGGACTTGTTCAAATTGTTCTTTGCTGCTAATCAATGGCTCTTCTGATATCATGAGCCAGGTTGAGAATTTTTCTTCACCAGGAGTGAACTCAATCGTCACTTTCCATCCCTCTTCACTGATATCCAAGGTATCCGCTTCCCGTTGGAATTCAACGACGCGGCTTAATTGGCCATTTTCGTAAGTGTGGGAAATATCATTATAATAAACAGATGTGCCAATGAGTGCACTATTCATTTCATTTTCCATATATTTAAGTGTTGTAGATAAGGGGTCTTCAAGTTTCCGTTCTTTCCGGTGTGGATACAATTCGGGAACCGTCTGCTCTTCTAAATACTCCAAGTCGCTTTCACCGCTAAGGGGCAGTTGGAAATCGATCGGTTCAAGATAGCCATCTGTTTCCGCTTCAAGGTAAACCATCGTATCTCCGTTTGGGAATTCCCGTGTAGTTAACGTGATTTCGGCTTTATTCTGTTCTCGATCCAAGACATTATATGAAATCACTTCTTGATAAATATCTTCTATATGTAATTGTTCAGTATCAGTGCTTGATAGGTCTTCTCCGTCTGCCGTAACTTGGAATTCACTCCCTGATGTAAAAGGGGCGTACGCAATAAGTACCAAACCAAAACACACAAAAAGACTGAACCAAATCGCTCGCTTTTTAAGCTTCACAAAAAAAATCCTTTCTATTTCAATCATATCTCTATTATAAACTAAAATAGAAAATAAAATAAATAAATGAAAATCAGGTCATTAATTCCCATACACCCAAATATAGGATAAACAGCATGTAATTTAGTAGCCCATGGCATTTTTCCCGCTAAGCGATCGAGCTAGACAATGAATGTCACAACTCAGTGCATGGTTACGGGAGGATGAAATGCATGAGGCTCATTTATTGTTGAGGAATATTAAAGAAGGGTGAAGAAATGGTTAAGAATCCATGAGATTGCGTATTTTCCCTATATTCTATAGTAGACTGTGCATAGAGATTTTTTAGGGAAATGGACGTGACAACTATGCGAAAAATCGTGACACTCTTAGCGGCAATCATGGTCGGCTTTACCGCATTCCTCATGTGGCCGCAAAAAGATCAAAGTGAAGGTCTCGGGGACGCTGAAGCACCGGAGCGAAACAAAACAGCTTCGTCAGGTGCTGAATCAGATGAATCTCCGGAACCCGTAGAACCCGAACCGTTCGAGCTGACCTTAATCCACACAAACGATACCCATACCGTGATGGATAATATCTCACGGCGCGCTTCACTGATTGAAGACATCCGCGAAGCCAGCACCCATCATCTTTTATTGTCGGCAGGGGATGTGACATCTTGGGAAATCGGGCGGAAAGCGCAGGATTCACTCGCAAATGCGGTATTCATGAACCACCTCGATTATGATGGGATGGTGCTCGGCAATCATGAGTTTGACCTAGGCGAAGGCGTCATCGACCACGGCTCGCTCAGCACCTACGTTAGAAACGCGTCGCATCCGGTGCTTGGTGCCAACGTTGACTTCTCGCAAGATCAATTCCTTGAGCCCTTTGCAGACTATAGCTACACAGACGAGCCGGTGGACGGCCGCATCAATAAAGGTTTCGTGCAAACAGTCGGCGACGAGCAGGTCGGGATATTCGGCATCACACATTACAATGAAGTGGTGACCGTTCCTGGCGATGTTTCATTCGCAGATTACACCGAAGCGGCCAAACAAGCCGTCGCCCATTTCGAAGCGATCGGCATCGATAAAATCGTGGCGCTGACCCATATCGGCGTCGGCCATGATCGCACATTGGCGAAAGAAGTACCAGGCATCGACGTCATTATCGGTGGCCACTCGCATGTCACAACCAACCCGCCGAACCAAATCGGCGACACATTGGTCGTACAGACTGGCGAATACGACACCAACCTCGGTGAACTGAACGTCGTTTTCGATGAAGAAGGCAAGATCGCCAGCCATTCCGGCAAACTGCACCCGACCAAAAACGCAGACATCCATCCGGACACAGCACGCGTGCAGGAACTGTTCGATGAAGCCACAGCACTCGGCATCGTCAGCTACGAAGACTTTATCGGACATGTCATCAAAGCCGGCGAACTGGATACATATGAAGCGTTTATCGAGTGAATAGAGAACAGGCACCCATTCGCAATGAATGGGTGCCTGTTTTTTGATGGGGTGGGAAGTATGGAATTAAAAGGAGAGAGTAGAAAAGTTTCCGCTTTTCGACTGCGTTGCAGGGTCATGCAGGCAATAGGTCATGCTTCTGATGCGACAAGAACTGTTAGATAGAAAGAAGAGATTGGAAAAGCTTCCACTTTTCGACTACGTTGCAGGGGGCTGCTTGGGGCCCGCAGGATGCGGGTCATGCAGCTGATGCGACAGGACGTCGCGTTTTCAGCTGCCCGAGTATGGGGCGGGTGTTGAGCCAACGTGCCAAAGAGAGCGGCACGTTTGTCTCGCCAGCCCGCGCGGTCCCACAGGCGTCAGCCCCCTTACACTCCGTCTCTAGTTTTAGAGAGGAAGGAAATTTCTTCTGTCCACTCAATAGAAAATGTGGAAATGCTTCAAGCTTTGTAGGTCGTATCACATGTATCAAAGACAAGGCAATCAAGAGTGCTGATTTCACCGAAAGCTTTTCGATTTAACACCATGTTCTGATGCTTCATCCTGGGAAGCGATTCCCCCACTAGCCGGCAATTATCTAAAGAAGCAGATCCGATTAAACAATCTACAATAATGAAATCTCTCAGCCAGCCGGCGTCAAGGGTGAGCCGACGCAGTAAGACAGGTGCTCTTCCTGGCTCACTGCCAAAGGCCAACCCAAAGCAAGGCGGCGAATAGCAAAATGAAGATCGAATCGAATATCGAAACTGTTTAACACGCAAACCCTCACTATCTTTTTCAAACTTGTCCCGGGAAGCGATTCCCCCACTAGCCGGCAATTGAATAAAGAAGCAGGACAGCTTAAACAGTATTCGTCCAATGAAATCTCTCAGCCAGCCGGCGCCAAGGGTGAGCCGACGCAGTAAGACAGGCGCTCTTCCTGTCTTAGTGCCAAAGGCCAACCCAAAGCAAGGCGGCGACTACTAACATGACGAACAAATAGAACATCGCAACAATTCCACAAGCAAACCCTCGCTATCTGCTATCCAAGCTCCGCCTTCATTTCCAGACTCAAAAAAAAGCCCTCCTCCCGGAATCCCGGAAGAAGGGCAAGCGTTAATACGAATCAACATCCGACTGCGACAAATGCCAGTCAGCCAGCTCGTCATAGGAACCCGTGCCGGTGAAATCCTTGATGACAAACGGCATCGGACTATTGATATGGAAAAAGCCGGCTTTCTTCAGTGCACGGTAGCGCGGGCTGTCCGGCACTGCCCAGCAATTGAGCGCATCCGCTTTTGTATGGCGGCGGATGGCCTTCAATTGATCCGCAATGATCGCTTCATCGTTCGGTCCGAACAAATCGACAATCGTGGTGAACGTGACGCCATTATCTTTCGTTTCCTCATGCAACACGCAATAGCCTTCTGCATAGCCATTCTGCTCCAAGGTATACACTTGGTAATCCTTCGTCGGATGGTCAAGGAAGCGCCGTTGGATATAGCCATCGTTGCGCTTGGCATGAAGGGGGTACTGGTTTTCAAAGCGGCCGTACAACATTTCCGCTACTGCCAAACGGTCGCCAAGTTCACGCAATCGATGCGTGCTCTTTTTCGGGACACTCACAGAAAATGCTTTGTCGACTGGCGACTGGATCGCTTTTAACTTGCTGACTTTAGCCGCAAGCAAAGCTCCTGGTTTATTGACTGCAAGGAAGCGCGGAACGTTCCCGAGATCCTTGCCGCCGGCCACTTTCATGAACACTTGCTTTGCCGTTTCAGCGGGGAAGCCGTACAGGATATCGAGCCCTTCGGCTTCACATTCCTGGATCATGCGGGAAACGATTTGCTTGTAGATGCCGCGGCCCTGCGCTTCCGGATCGACCATGATGTCAACCCGTTCGCCAAGAGCCAGTTCTTTGCCTTGGTGTCGGGCTGTGAGCTTCAAGAAAGCGGCATGTCCGTTAATCTGGCCGTCTTCTTCAGAAACGACGATCGTGGCGCTCTCCGGAAAGGTCTCGAATTTCCATTGCCATTCAGCAAGAGACCGTCTTTTCCCAAATACTTTTTCATAAAGAGCATTGATGCCGAGCTCATCACCCGGCTGGTACAGGCGAATCATAATGTTTCACCGTCATCCTGCAGTCCGAAATCTTCGCGGCGTGACGCGGCCGCAAGAAGCGCGAAGAACGCGAGGCCGAAAATATCGGATTCCCATAGGTTGTAGACGAGACCCATGAAATACGCGCCGAGCAAGATGCTGGCGGTCAGTGAATACAGATAGCTTTCTTTATGCTTCTTCGCGTAACGCCAAAGCATCATCAATAAGAAAGCAGCAAAGGCGATGACGCCGAGTACGCCGGTTTGGACGATGATTTGGATATATTGGTTATCGGAATAGAACTTGTGGCCGATTTCGTATTCATCATAGATCGGCGAACCGTTCGAAAGGGTGGTCGAATCGCCGAACGTCGCAAAGCCCGTACCGATGATCGGATGGTCCTTGAATACTTCAAAGCCGGTTTTGACAATGAACAAACGGCCCGAACTTTGGCTGCCGGTGACGGTATCTTCACTGAACGTGCTGCCGATGCGGTCACGGAAGCCCGACTCGCCACCGACATCGAATTGCTGGATATTGGTGACTTTCTCGCTGCCGACATCGGTGCTTTCAATGAAATTGGTCAATAAATTCAATGGCAGCACGACAAGGACGAGTGCAATCGCCGTGTATTTCACGAAGTCGATGAGTATGCTCATTTTGCGCGTCATGATCAAGAATGCGGCGGCAGCGATCAGGAAGCCTAACCATGTGCCGCGTGAATACGTCAAGACAAGGATGCCCACCAACAGTACATTCAAGATATCCATATAGCGCGGGTTGAATTCTTTTAATTTATTCTTCGCATAATAGAACGCGATGAACGCGAACATCAAGTAGATACCGAGCACGTTCGGGTTGCCGAGCATGCCGTAGATGCGCACGCGGTTTTTCGCCGACAAGGCCATCGCCTGCCATGACTCAGGCAGGAAGAAGTTGCGGATGGACAATTTTTCAGCCATTGCCTGGATGATGACTAGGATTGCCGTCCAGACGAAGATCCAGACGAGATTGACCAAATCCTTGCGGGTGATTCCGAGGCGATAGACGATGTAATAGACAAGGTAAAAGAGCAGGAATTGGCGTAAAGTCATCGCAATCAGGACCGGGCTGATGCCGGTGATGAGTGCGGAAATAGAGCCGATTGCCAGAAAAGCGAAATAGGCGTATTCGAAATTCTTGAAACGGAATAACTTCCCGATCGATTTGCGGTTCATCCAGAAGACCTGCAACAACGCACCGAATACGAGTGCTTCGGTTAAATAGTTAAGGCCTGGATTGTATTGCGTGATGAACTCACGGACCGGGATGTAAACGAACAGCAGCAAGATGCCGTGTTTCGGATTGATGAACGCATAGGCGAACAACACAACTGTCAGGGCATAGCCGATGATGGCGAGCTCTGTGTAACCTATTAGCATGATGGCGATCAAGGCGATGAGCCAAAACCATTTTTCGTTATCGTTCTTAAAAAAGTTCATAATATCCTCCAAATGCATTTATAATTAGCGGCTTTGATAAATCGCCTTTTTCAACTTCAAATTCTTGAAGATCGCCCACCACAAAGTGACGGTGCGATTCGCTTGCTTGAAATGCTTTTCATATTGGCGGTCTTGCGTCTTCAAGTGATCTGCCGCCTGGATAAATTGTTGCGGTGTGTTTTCGATGAAGGTCTCTACGTAGCGTGCTTGTGCATCGTTTGTCTGTGCAGCTTTGATTTCAGCGAGCGCCAAAAATCCATCGAATGCGATGACTTGGCTCTTGAAAGCCTCGGTTGCCCGCTGCTTGAGCGGAAACTGATCGGTAATGTCCATAATACAATTGATTTCCTCTGGCGGCACAGGGCAATTAATCTCATATTCGCGGACGATTTCCGGCTGATGGGCCGTGTGCTTAAGTGCATCGGCCACCAAATGCGCGCTGTACACGTGATCCGGATGGGCATCGATCAAGCTCGTGGTATAGAGGGTATCAGGACGGATTTCATCAATCAGCTCACCAAAACGTTCGCTTGATGCAACATGTTTGATTTCGCTGTCGGGATAATCAAGGTAACGGACATCCGTAAAGCCGAGCAGATCCTGGATCGACCGCAATTCCTGTTTGCGCGTTTCGGCCAAGGCATCGGCTTCAACCGGAGCGGCGTTGCTGTTTTTGCCGTCGGTGATGATGGCGATGGTGATGTGTGTGCCGGCATCGGCATAGCGGCGGATGGTCCCTCCGAGTCCGATCGTTTCATCGTCGATATGTGGCGCAAATACCAATACACGCTTTGCCGGTTCAAGCGGAGTGAGCGGTTTATTGGCTTTGTAAAAGCGTTTCAAGGACGTTTTAATTGCCGGATTCAGCACCGGCGCAGCGTTTTTCATTAATGCCTGTTTCATAATGCAAAAAACTCCTTATGATTTTCTAAGCTTGCTAATGAGGAAGCGGGCAATCTCCGTTTTCAAGGCCAGCGCCGCGATGACGTAGACAATGGCGCCGATGATCGCGGTCAGACCGAAGCGGATATAGATATTGAGATCCTCGAGAATTCCTGAAGCGAGCCATAAAGCCAACAGCATCACAGCGGTCGCCGCAAAGATTTTGGCCGCGTCTTTAACGATAAAGCGGGAGTTGAGTTTGCCTTGCGTCCGGTTAAAGACGACCCAGTTGAGCGCAAAATAAACGAGCGCCATCACGGACGAAGCGAGTGGAATCGCCAAATACGAGTCAAGCAATGCGATGAACAGGAAGTTCAATGCGACATTGAGCGCGATGGAGAATAAGGAAATGCGCAAAATGACATGGCCTTGCTTTTTTGAATAGAAAGCTTTGTTCAAGATGTTCTGCAAACTGAAGAACAATACCGATCCCAGGTACAGATAGCCGACATTTGCAGTGGCTGCCGTCGCGTCCGCTGTAAAAGCACCGCGTTCGTAGACGATCGTGATGAGATCTTGCATCAGCCACATCATTCCCGCAACAGCAGGCAGCAAAACCAAAAGCGTCAACATCAAGCCGTATTCGATACCTTGCTTGAAGCTTTTCTCATTGGCATTAGCAATGGCTTTCGACAAAATCGGGAAAATAATCGTCCCGATGGTTACGCCAATAATCGCTTGCGGGAAGTGGACGATGTTCTTGGCGTAGTTAACGTAGTTGACTGCTGAATCACTGAACGAACTCGCAAAGATATTGTCGATTGTCAAGTTGACTTGGCCGACCATAACCGTAATGGCGACCGGGATGAAAATGATTGAAAAGGGCTTGATTTCTTCCCAATCGAGTTTGCCGATTACTTTATGGCTGGCTTTAGGGACGAACCAGAGTCGTTTGGCGATATACGATAACAACGCACCGGCCAAATATCCAAACGCCATTGAGTAGGCGCCGATTTCGTCTGCAAACAATAAAGTACTAAGAATGGTGCTGCCGATAACAATGATCTGTGAAATAACCGACAATGAAAATTTGTTTTCTGCATCAAGATAGGCCTCATAGACCGAGTTTAACGACACGAGAAAAACAGCTATAAAGAAGATAATAGCTAAAGCAACACTCAATTCAATCGCTTCAGCTCGCACGTCGGGCTGAAGGTTAGGAAATTGAAATAGCAAAGGTAGCAGCAATGGCGATGCCAATGCACCGAGAGCGGAAACAATCAATCCGAGCACCATCGTCCCGCGGATGATCTGTGAAAAATGATGATAGCCTTTGCCATCCGCCTGTGCATGGATGAAACTTGGCACAAAAGCGTTCTTCATGCCGGTAGTAAAAAATAAAATAAAGGTATTTGCCAAAGCGAATGCAGCGAAATACGCAGCAGATTGATAGGAATCACCGAATTGATAGGCAATAACCATATCCCGGAGAAGCCCAGAAACTTTCAAAAACAGTGACGCAATGACAAACAAAATTCCGGTAATAGCGAGTTTTCTGCCCAAAACAAAATCCTACTTTCTTCAAATGGTTTAGCGGTGAAAAGCGAAACCAAATTCTTTCCTTATATATAGGAGCAATAATCTCCCAATTCCATTTCCCTATCTTATCACGAAACCTCTCTATTTAGACGTCCCTAAGCCGATTATGTTGCGGAAAAATTCACATCTGGAAAGGGGATGAGTCTAAGGAATTACCGATAGTAAAATTTCAAGAAGAAAGCGAATTTAAAGACTATTTTACAGGATAAAAAAGGAAAAAGGATGAACAATTTGGGTATAAATAGTTAGAATTTACAATTTATTAATAAAGCGCTTACAAATTTTTAGTATACTGGTTTCGTATGACAATAAATTATCAGAGGAGTGAAAGTTTGTGACAAAAAGCGCGTTCAGCAAGATCTTTTTGAGTCTCTTACTGGCTTTATCAGCTGCCTTGCCATATATGGCGACAGCCGAAGCAGCAGAAACCATTTCAGTTGCAGAAGCCATTGAAAACAATACAGGAACAGCAACGGTGAAAGGGTTTATCGTTGGCACCGCAACTAGCGGCACCAATTATGATCAGGAAGCTCCCTTTACTTCAGCAACCAACTTAGGATTGGCAGATTCACCGGATGAAACAGACCCGGCGAAAATCCTGCCGGTTCAATTGCCATCAGGGTCCATCCGTTCGGGCTTGAACTTGATGGATAACCCAGCTAACTATAAAGCAGAAGTAACGATCAGCGGAACGCTTGGAGCTTATTTCACAGTTCCTGGTTTACGTTCAGCTTCAGCATTCACAATCCTGTCTGAAGGCGAAGCACCTCCAACCGCTACACCTGTAGACAATGTCCAGGAAGCACGCTACTCTGAAGGATTGATTTCCGTGGAAGCGACTGTGACAACTGGAACAGGCTTCTGGGGCGGCAACGCTTTTTACGTGCAAGATGACACAGCAGGCATCTACGTCTATACATCTAGCTCAACTGTATCGCCGGGCGACATCGTCCGTCTGGAAGGTACCGTTTCTGAATACAGCGGCGAGCTTCAATTGCAGCCGAACACAGTAGAAGTCGTGTCTTCTGGAAATGAATTGCCGGAAGCACAGTTGATTTCACCGGCAGGCGTCAATGAAGAGACTCAAGGCGAACGCATTTCGATCGAACGCGTCGAAATCACTAACTTGAAAGCCGTTAACAATTATGGAACGTTCGAGTTCACGGCAGTGGCGGAAAATGGCGAGCAAGTCGTCGTCCGCAACGACAACCGCAATGGCTTGACGTTCGAAGATTTCACAAAACAATACAAAGAAGGCGACTTGATCTATCTTTCAGGCATCGCTTCGAAATATAACGAAACGTACCAAGTGAAAACGCTCGGCTTCGACAGCTTCGAGCTCGTCAACAAGCCGGCTGTTTACACAGACATCTTCCCGGGCGTCGTCTCGGAAGGAACTGAAATCACGCTCGCAAGCGGCTTGGACAATGCAACGATCTATTACACGTTAGACGGGTCAGAGCCGACAACGGACAGCGCAGTTTACGCTGAGCCGATCGTCCTGACACAAGATACAGTGATCAAAGCGATCGCAGTGACAGGCGAAACATCGGAAGTATTTTCATTTGATTACACGGTCCTGAAATCAGAGGACTTGAAAATCCGCGACATCCAAGGGCAAGGACATTACTCGAAATATGAAGATGTAGCTGTCAATGAAGTGACAGGCGTCATCACACATTTCTATAACGGCGCAAACTTCGTCATCCAAGATACAGAAGGTGACGGCAACTGGAAAACGTCAGAAGCGATCATCGTCAACCGTTCATCTGCATCAAGCGACTTTGCAGTTGGGGATGTCGTAACAGTCGCAGGTACGGTCGAAGAATGGTTCTATAAAGGCTATTCCGATATGCGCGACAACGATTTGCCGCTCACACGCATCCGTTCAACGGATGTCGTGAAAGCTGGAACGGCGGCACTACCTGAACCGATCGTTATCGGCGAAGACGTGTTCCCGCCGACTCAAAACATCGAAAACGACGGCTTGACAGAATTCCAGCCGGAAGAAGACGGCATCGATTTCTGGGAAGCGCTTGAATTGATGCGTGTCGGCGTGGCCGATGCACAAATCGTCGGCCCACAAGATTATGGCGAAGTATTTGTCGTATCGAAAAATGCGACTAACAACGAATTCCACAAGCAAGGCGGAATTCTTCTTGAGGAAGACGATTTCAACCCGGAACGTATCACCGTTACAACAGGTGACGGCGTCGTCGCAAAAGCCGGAGACACATTCGCTGAAGCACCAGTCGGCGTTCTCGGATACGGATTCGGCAACTACCAGATCTGGACGGACGAAACGGACGTACCGGAAATCGTAGACGGCGGAACACAGCCGGAACAGACATGGATCGAGAACGCAGACGATAAATTGACGGTTTCCACGTATAACGTCGAGAACTTCTCTGCAGACCCGAATCACACATCGGATGAAAAAGCACAACGCATCGCAGAATCATTCGTCAACGACTTGAACTCACCGGACATCATCGCGATGGTCGAAGTACAGGACAATGATGGGCCTGAAGGATCTGAAAATAGTGATGCATCGGCTTCTTATGAGCGTCTCATCGCAGACATCCAAGCAGCAGGCGGGCCTAAATACGCTTGGACAGATATTGCCCCGGAATACAACCAGGACGGCGGACAGCCAGGCGGCAACATCCGCGTCGGCTTCTTATACAATCCAGACCGCGTTGAGTTGTCAGAAGGTACAAAAGGAACATCTACTGAAAACAACTCGTGGACAGATTCAGGGGATCTTGAATTGAATCCAGGACGCGTCCAGCCGATTGCAATGCCAAACACACGCAAGCCACTAGCAGCACAATTTGAATTCCAAGGCGAAGAAATCGTCGTTATCGCTACTCACTTGAACTCAAAAGGCGGGGACCAAAGCTTGTTCGGTCAAAACCAGCCGCCGCAGTTCACGTCTGAAATCGAACGCATTGAATTGGCGAAAGCCATCAACGGATTCATTGCAGAAGGCCTGGAAATCAATCCGGAACTCAATGTCGTCGTCACTGGCGATATGAACGATTTCGAATTCACACCGGCACTTGATGCACTAGAAGGCGACATCTTGACGAACAAAGTCAACGATGTGCCGGAAGAAGACCGTTTCTCTTATTACTACCAAGGCAACTCGCAAGTACTTGATCACTTGCTGGTGACGAACAACTTGGCGGATAACACAGAACTTGATATGGTCCACATCAACTCGATGTTCATGGAAGAACACGGGCGTGCATCGGATCATGACCCACTACTTGCTCAAATCACTTTCGACAAACCGCAAGTACCAGGCGAGCAGCAAGCGGATCCTGATTTGTCAGGTGAAGAAGCAGTCATCACAGCCGGTGAATTCGATGAAGACGGAACACTCGACATCACATTCACAGAAGGCACAATCGATGAACTTCTTGAAAGCGGCAAGGATTTGACGGTTCAATTGGAACAAGCGAACTTTACGTTCACAGCGGCCAACCTTCAGCAATTGGCCGAAGCGGCCGGGGCGGAAATGACGCTTGCCCTAGCAGTCGATGACGCAGAGCAAGTCGATAAGCGCCCGGCACTCAGCGACCAGCTTGATATCGCTGTACTTGGAGCGGACGGCGAAGAACTTGGCTTGACACTCAGTGAACCGATGGAATTGAACTTCCTGACGAACCCGGATGTCAAAGTCCAGTTCGGCGCACGCCAGGATGACAAAGGCAAATGGAAAATCATCCAAGGTGACTTGAACGGAGAAACATTCACGCTTGAAGTGAACGAATTCGGCAACTACACAGTCATCACAAACAAAGGGCAACTGAAGAAAAGCAAAAAGTAACAAGGGAAAACTGCCGGAAACCCAGTATCTGCTGGGAATTCGGCAGTTTTTTTAAATAGGAAGAACTAGAATTGTGCCTTGAAAGAAGAATTACTTGATTGTCTTATCATGAAATAGTGAAAATAATTGTCATGATTTATGATTTAAAAGGAAGAATATGCTAATATAAAATTTGTGTGATTTATGAAAATGCAAGGAGCTGTAAATTTTTATGGAGACTGAAAGACGTATCCGGCCGGAACTAGAAGGCATACGCACAATCGCTGCATTATTGGTTGCGATCTATCATATATGGTTTAATCGCGTATCAGGCGGAGTCGATGTATTTTTTGTCGTATCCGGATTTTTGATCACGACTTCATTGCTTTCGATGTACCGAAAAAATGGCCGGATTTTATACTTTTCCTATATTGTAAAACTATTAAAACGTTTATTGCCGACGGCTTGGTTAATCGGGATTACCGTCTTGATTGCAAGCCTGTACATATTGCCCCCATTTACGAAACAGCAGAATGTCAATGAATTTTTAGCTTCCGTTTCCTACTTCCAGAATTGGCGGCTTGCGATGGATTCGGTGGATTATTTAGCACAGAACAATAGCGCCTCGCCGTTTCAGCATTTCTGGGCGCTGAGTATTCAGTTCCAGTTTTATCTGGTATGGCTTGTCGTCTTCTTTGTGGCCATCTCGGTGCTGAAGCTGATTTCAGGAAATAATATGAAACGCATGCTGACGGTATTGATTGCCGTGCTTGCCTTGGCATCATTCAGCTATTCGGTCTACTTGACCGCAGCCAATCAGCCAGTGGCCTATTACCATACATTCACTCGTGTATGGGAGTTTGGGATTGGCGGCTTGGTCGCATTGACAATCCACAAGCTTGTCGTCTCGAGCCGTGTGGCCTGGCTATTCGGCTGGATGGGCTTAATCGGGCTCATCAGCTGCGGGATCATCCTTCAAGTGTCAGAGCTATTCCCGGGCTATGCTGCGCTATGGCCGGTGCTTTCAGCCGTTCTGATCATCATCGCGGGGAATAATTCAACGAACTATTCAGCTTTCCAACTGCTTAGTTGGAAGCCGCTCGTCAAGTTCGGAAGCATTTCCTACGCCTTCTATTTATGGCATTGGCCATTGCTGATTTTCTACTATGCGCTATTTGACGTCGAATCGGTTTCGCTCCAGGGCGGATTGGCGATTATCGCTGTAGCAACGATTTTTGCTTACTTTACGATTTACGGTTTCGAGTTGCCGATCCGGAAAATCCAGTTCCCGGTCTGGAAAACCGCCAGCATTATTGCGGTCTTCTCTGCCGCCATTTGGGTCTCGACCATCGCTTATCAAGAAACTTACTTGGCGGGACCGCCCGTCAGTTCCGAGTTGCTCAGCGAAAGTTTCGAGACGCACCCAGGTGCCGTCACTTATTTGGAAGACGGCCGCCTAACGCCTCCTGCGGAATTTGAGGAATCCTTCCTGCCGAGCTTGGACTTCGTGAAGCAGGATCGATCTGAAATATATGAAGATGGCTGCTTGTCCGGCAAGGGAACGACAGAAGCCGAGCCGTGTGAGTACGGGGCATTGACCGATTACAGCCATACGATCGCGTTGGTCGGGGGATCACATGCCGCCCATTGGCAGCCGATGCTTGCGGAACTAGCCGATGCCCATGATCTAAAGATTGTCACTTATTTAAAAGGCAATTGCCGATTTACGGAAGAGAGCAGAAAAGGTTTTGAAGAATGCGATGTCTGGTTCCAAAATGTAAAAGAGGCATTAATTAATGAAAAACCTGATCTGATTTTCACGGTAGGGAATGTAGGGAGCTCGAAAGAAGATTTCGATGAAGTTTCGGATGGATTTGTTGAAGCTTGGAAGTTTTTCGAGCAGCACGAAGTTCCGCTATTCCTCGTGCGTGATACGCCTTGGTACGATCAAAACGTGTTGACGTGCCTAAGTGAAAATCCGGATAATCCGGAAAATTGTAAATCCGACCGTGAGGATGTCATCCGGGACCCGAGTCCTTTAGAAGAAGTGGACTATATGCCGGAAACTACTAACACGATCGACCTGACTGATTATTTTTGTGACCAGGAATCCTGTTATTATGTCGTCGGAAACGTCGTCACGCATTTCGACAGCAACCATCTGACAGCGACTTTTTCCAGAACGTTCGCTCCGGTCTTCGAAAAGCCATTGCTAGAAGCATTGGAAGCTCAAGAAAAATAATGGATTGAAAGCTGCCTTGGCTGCTGCGAAAGCAGTGCGCTAAGGCAGCTTTTCTGATTCCGGACATTCAATGCCGGGCGTGCAATGGAACTACATTCCCTCTATTTCAGTGTCCTTTCCCGTTCCTTTTTCAATTATGGCTTGCTATAATGAATGCACATTAACGGAAGCGGGTTGAGACTATGGACAAACGGATGATGCACTGGCTGATGATTTTCCTGTCAGCGATGATCCTCGCGGCTTGCGGAGGGACAGATACAGAAGCACCGCCATCAGCTGAAACCGAGCAGGCGGATTCACCGGTTGATACGGCCGCTCAGGAAAAAGCGGTGATGATCGCGAATGCGAAGACGCATGTCTACACGATCTATACCGATTTCGAGCAAGGCTCCGGCTTTTTGTACAATGACCAAGGCGATATCTTGACGAATGCCCATGTGGTGCGCGATGCGACCTTTATTGCACTCGTCAATAGCGACGGCCAGGAGTTCGCAGGCAAAGTGATCGGCATATCGCTTGATGAAGATCTGGCGCTGGTCCGTGTCGAGGACCTCGCAGGAAAAGAGCCGCTCGAGCAGGAAATGGAACCGGTCGATATCGGAACGCCGGTCATCGCTATCGGCAGCCCGGAGAACGCAGCGAACACTGCGACCGAAGGGGAAATTACCGATACCGGCGTCGATTTTTCGGAAATGTTCGTCTATACGGATCTCTATGAAATGAATGCCTTGATCAAGCAAGGCTCGAGCGGCGGGCCGCTTTTGGATGCAAGCACCGGCAAAGTGCTCGGCATCAATTCGGTCATGCTCGAGGACAATCCCGAAATCGGCTACACGATCCCGCTGTACTTGAAAAAGGAAATGTTGGATAGCTGGGCGAATAATCCGGAACCGCTTCCCGAGTCGCAATTGGTCGAACCGTCCGTGAAGGATGCCTATTTTGATGAAGCGTTGCTGGAGAGTTTCATCGAAGCCTATTATGACTTGCTGCCGTATTCCATGAATGATGAGCAACTGAATTATTATTCTTCGTATTTAGTACCGGGAAGCCAGGCAGTTGAAGAAGTCGACAGTGTTATACAAGAGTATTCAACAGAGGGCCGCGTGTATGATTCGGTCGTGCCGGAAGTCACTTCCGTCGAGATTGAAGGCGATGCCGCATATGTGGAAGCAGGCGCTGTGTTCAATTACCATGAAGCAAACGGCGAGACCGGAACGATCGACCACCGCCGCCGTTACACTGTCGTGATTGATGAGTACGGGGATTATCAGATTGAATATGTGGAAGAACGATAAAGGGCCTTCAGTTATGGAGGTTCTTTTTTTTTTGTGAAGGAATTAAGTGTGGATGAGCTTACGTTGCAGGGGCATGCTTGCCGAGGGGCGGGCGTCGAGCCCTTATGGCTATGCCATATAGGTCTCGCCAGTCCCGCGCGATCCCTCCGGCGTCAGCCCCTTCCACTACAGCTCTATATTTGAAATGACAATGAATTACATAGCCCATTAAATTTCATATGCATAAAATGATGACTTCTAAGAAAATGGATTAAAACGGACGAAGTCAACAAAATGACTAACCTAATCACATATTTGGCAAACCCAATCTCTCGCATTATGCATTCCAAAAAAACCTTAATTTCAAAAAGTTTTGAATTCAAAAGCCAGTTATGGTATTCTATTGCCGACAATAAAAAATATCGCTATTCCACTAGGGGAGCCATGTTGGCTGAGACGGACAAGAGTTCGGACCCTTTGAACCTGATCTGGATTATACCAGCGTAGGGAAGTGGGCGAATTGTGAGCCTTTCTCCAATTTCTTCAGCTGACCTTTATCGCCGCTTCCTTACCTGGGAAGCGGTGTTTTATTTTGCCCAAAAAAGGAGAGAGCGACATGACATTTTGTAAAGAAGTCCGGTTGGAATGTGCAGATTTATGGGACGCCAGTTTTGAACACCCGTTTGTGAAAGGCATCGCGAAAGGCGATTTGCCGCTCGATGTTTTCAAGTTCTACGTTATGCAAGACGCCTATTACCTGACGCATTTTGCGAAAGTCCAGGCGATCGGTGCCACCAAAGCCAAAGACCTTAAGACGACGCAGTCATTTGCGCATCACGCAGAACAGACTTGCGCCGCGGAACTCGCGCTTCATGAATCGTTCATGGAATTGCTCGGGGTGACCGGGGAAGATTGGAGACTATTCGAACCGTCGCCGCACGCGTATGCTTACGTTTCGCATATGTACCGCTCCGCAGAAGGCGACTTGGCCGACGTACTCGCCGCACTGCTTCCGTGTTATTGGCTTTATTATGAAATCGGCGAACGTTTGAAGACGGCGACACCGGAAGAACCGATTTTCCAAAAATGGATCGGCACATACGGTTCCGAATGGTTCGGGGAACTCGTCAATGAACAGATCGAACGCATGGACCGATTGGCTGAAGGATTGCCGGAAGAGCGGCGCAACGAATTGAAAAAGCGCTTTATGAGAAGCAGTTATTATGAATGGCAGTTCTGGCAGCAAGCGTGGACGATGGAAACCTGGGAACTGCCCGTGAAAAAGGAGAGTGTCCGCCATGCTTAGGGAATTGCGCGCACGGAAGCCATTGATTCATTGCATCACCAATCACGTCGTCTCGAACTTCCAGGCAAACGGCTTGCTCGCGCTCGGCGTCTCGCCGGTCATGGGCGACGAACAACAGGAAGTCGCTGAACTCACAGGGCACACCGATGCCTTGTCGCTCAATATCGGCACAATCACGGAGCGCTCTTTCGAAAGCATGCTCATCGCGGGACGCGCCGCGATGAAAAAAGGCATCCCGATTGTGTTGGATCCGGTCGGTGCCGGAGCGACAGCTTATCGTTTGCAAGCCGTAAAACGATTGCTGACGGAACTCGATATCACGCTACTCCGCTGCAACGCAGGCGAACTCGCGGCCATTGCAGGAGAAGAGTGGCAAGCACGCGGCGTCGACGCAGGCGAAGGACAAGGCGATTTGGAAGCTATCGCTAAGCAAGTTGCTGATGAATACCAAACAATTGTCGCGGTGACAGGCACAAGCGATTTGGTGACGGATGGTGAACGGACCGAGCACATCACAGGCGGAGACCCGTTGATGGCGTCGGTCACCGGAATGGGTTGTTTGCTCAGTGCGGTACTTGCAGCATTTTTAACGGACGAAGAATCTACCCCGCTTGATGCGCTTGCATATGGTTTGCAGATTTATGCGAATGCAGGAAGCCGTGCATCGAAAATCGCCTTGAACCCGGGAACTTTCCAAATGGCCTTTTTGGACGAGCTATCGAAACGTCAGGAGGCGGCACTTTATGGACGCTAAAGCGCAAGTATTGACCATCGCCGGATCTGATTCAGGCGGTGGAGCGGGGATACAGGCGGATTTGAAAACCTTCCAGGAACTCGGCGCATTCGGCTGTTCTGCAGTAACGGCGGTGACTGCCCAAAACACGCAGGGCGTTCACGGTATTTACCCGATGGACCGGCAAGCGGTCAAAGAACAACTCGATGCGATTGGAACCGACTTCGATATCCGTGCGCTCAAGACCGGCATGCTGTTTGACGCGGGCATCATCGAAGAAACAGCGATAGGCATCAAACGCTACGGCTGGGACAGGCTCGTCATCGACCCTGTCATGATCGCAAAAGGCGGCGCTTCCTTGTTGCAGCAGGAAGCGGTCGAAGCAATTAAAACCTTGCTCGTCCCGCTCGCTGCCATCATCACCCCGAATATCCCGGAAGCGGAAGTGTTGAGCGGCATAGACATCACAGACGACGCCTCGCGCAGAAATGCGGCGGAAGCGATCTTATCGCTCGGAGCGGAAGCGGTGGTCATCAAAGGCGGCCATAGCAGTGACCCTGACGTTGCAGAAGACTTTTATCTAGATCAACAAGGTACGGTGATCTTGCTGCGTTCGGAGCGTCTTCAAACGGAACAGACGCATGGCACGGGCTGCACGTTTTCAGCGGCATTGACAGCTGAACTCGGCAAAGGCAAACCCGTGGAAGAAGCTTTGTTCACCGCCAAGGAGTTCATCCAGGCAGCACTCGCGTATCCGCTTAACATTGGGTATGGCCACGGCCCGACGCATCATGCGGCGTACAAAGAATCTATTGAAAAGGAAGTGGTTCATCTTGTTCGGGAATCCAGCGATTTATTTTCTAATGGGTACGACAAACGCAGGTACTAAAGAGCCGCTCGCCTTGCTTGAAGAAGCGCTTCAAGGCGGCATCACCCATTTCCAGCTGCGCGAAAAAGGGCGAGGCGCATTAACGGGCGATGCGCTTGTGGAGTTCGCCGCAAAGTGCAAGGGCCTATGCCGTGAATACGATGTGCCGCTATTCATCAATGACGATGTCGAACTCGCCTGCATAATCGAAGCGGACGGCATCCATATTGGCCAGGACGATATGGACTGCGGACAAGTGAGAAAACAAATCGGCGCGTCGATGGCTCTTGGCGTTTCGGTGCATTCAGTCAAAGAAGCGAACGAGGCGCTGACGTGCGGCGCCACCTATCTCGGCATGGGACCGGTATTTGGCACGCGCACAAAAAGCGATGCGAAACCGCCCGCGGGTGTCGCTGAAATCATTAAAGTGAAAGCTCAATATCCGCACGTACCCGTCATCGGCATCGGCGGCATCGAACCGGGCAACGCTGAAATGGTCTGGCGTGCAGGCGTATCAGGCATCGCCGTCATTTCGTCAATAGCACAGGCACAAGATGTCGCAGGTCAAATCGAACGGTTTAAACAATCGATTCCGGGGAGGCAGGTCGGATGAACACGAAAAAACTCGTACTCATGGCGATGTTCGTCGCACTCGCCGTCGCCGGATCCGCGTTTGTCTGGTTCCCTGCAGGCATCGCCCGCGCCTATCCGGTACAGCATGCCATCAATGTCATCGCAGCTGTCGTCTTCGGGCCAGGGCCTGCAGTCGTCATCGCCTTATTGACCGGTGCGGTTCGCGTCTTGACGGGGACCGGCTCGCTGCTCGCTTTTCCGGGAGGCATGATCGGCGCATTGCTTGCCGGTATCTTTTACCGCTACAGCGGACGGCTCGGTTTTGCAGCAGCCGGTGAAATTCTCGGAACCGGCATCATCGCCTCACTGGTCGCGGTGCCCTATGCACGTGTTCTCATGGGAACCGAAGTCGGCGCCTTGTTCTTCATGCCGCCATTTCTTGTATCGAGCATTAGCGGTGCGGTGCTTGGCGTGGTGTTAGTGTACCGTTTGGAGAAAACGAAAAGCAGTAAATTATTGGTCTGAAGATAAGGATCGGCTCACAAAGCCGATCCTTATTTCAGTGTGTTGAATAAGTCTATTAGCCAGTTATTAATTAAAAGGTGATCATCTTTTCGACATTCAAAAACCAATGACCTATCTAAGTATTTGGAGAAGCGTTCGTTCGACTCCAGTGGATCAGCGAGACGACCGAGACCCCGCAAGGAATGAATGAGCGAAGCTTAGCCGAGCGCATTCATTTGCGACGCATCTGCCACGCAGATGTGGGAGCACAAGGTTTTCGAAGCGACTGAGGAGGCTTGGGCGCGAGCCCACGGAAAGCGAGTGATAAGCTTCGGAAAATACGGATCCTTATTTACGTCATCAAATCCTTCTACTTGAACTGAGAAAACGATTATAGTATTATTAGTTTTCATGAAGGGGGTTCAGCTGTGAAAAACCGGATTATACAGGCGTTTATCGAAGAAACGAAAAACAACGGCATCAAATTTACGATGGATGATTTGGCTAAACGGCTAGGTATCAGCAAGCGCACCTTGTATGAGAACTTCTCATCCAAGCTGGAAATCCTGAAAACAATCATCGACCAGGCCTTTTCGGAGTACGAACAGCGTGCGCGTGCTATCCGCGAAGACGAAACCCTCGACCTGCAGGAAAAAATCCATCAGCTCATCGTCATGATCCCGAACCATAATGACTTTTTCGACTTGCGCATATTGGAGCAATTGAAGCGGTATTACCCGGAACAATGGCAACGCGTCGACCGGGAAATGAACCAATGGGACGACTTGAAGCAATTGCTTGAAGAAGGCATGGAAAGCGGGCTGATCAAGCGACAGAATATCGACCTGTTGATGAAGATGATCTTGAATGTCGTCAATATCACTTTGGACCAGCAGTTCTTCTCGGAGCAAAGCATCTCCATCAAGGAAGCTGTTGAAACGATGAGTGAATTATTATTGGATGGCTTCGTCAAAAACGAATAGGAAAAATGCTGGCTGATTAAAGCTGATTTTACTTAAGTTTTATAGCTTTCGTCGGTCCGTGTTTTCCGAATCTTACTGCTCGCTTTCCGTGGGCTCGCGTCCAAGCCTCCTCAGCCGCTAAGCGTCTTGCGGGGTCTCGGCCGTCTCGCTGATCCACAGGAGTCGAGCAGACGATTCTCCAAACACTTAGATATTTCGTTAACAAATGTATCTAAGTATTTGTTCTAATCAATATCAAGCGTAGGATTATATAACAAATAAACTGGCTAACCAACGCCAGTATTTCTTCGGACTAATAAAACTAAAAAAACAAATATAGTTTTCAGTGTTTTAGAAAGCTAGGAGGCAATTCAACATGGCACAACAATCTATTCACCGTCTCGATAACGAGTCGGTCGGCAAGGCATTCATCCGTTATTTAGTACCCTCGACCATCGGCATGCTGCTGATGGCAATCAATATCGTCGCGGACGGCATCATGGTCGGCAACCGCCTCGGGCCGGTCGCACTGGGTGGCGTCGGGATTGCGGCACCGGTCTATACATTATTCGTCGCGATGTCGCTATGGATCGGCATCGGCGGCGCTACGAGATTTTCTGCTCTCATGGGGGCGAAGCGGACAGCAGAAGCACGCGTCGTCTTTTCGCATGCGATGGCGTCGATTTTTGCGGTGACGCTCATCATCGGCCTAGTGGCATTCCCGTTCCGCACGGAGCTCGCTTATTTGCTAGGGGCGAACGCGGAAACCTATCCATACGTCTCCGAGTACTTGTACTTGATGCTGTTGTTTGGCTTCGTCTTCACAATGGAAAATGCGCTCAGCATCATGGTACGCAATGACGGCAGCCCGAACTTGGCGATGGTGTCGCTTATCACGACTTCCTTACTGAACATCGGCTTGAATTATGTATTCTTGTTCGTGTTGGATTTCGGCGTCAAGGGTGCGGCAGCTGCGACCTTGCTCGCGGCATTTGTCGGCATGCTCGTCTTGTGCACGCATTTCTTTAAAAAAGGCAATCAATTGCGTTTTGTCCGGTTCAAGCCGAACCGCAAATTGTTGCTTTTGATTCTAGTGATCGGCTTCCCGAGCTTCTTGGCGGAAGTCGGCATGTCGGTGTTCACGATTTCGCATAATAATGTCTTTGAACGCCTGGCAGGAACGGAAGGCGTTGCGGCATTCGCGATCCTCAATTACGTTCATAGCGTCATGCTGCTCGCATTCCTCGGAATGGGTTCGGCCATCCAACCATTAGTCAGTTATTACAGTGGGGCGAAAGACCAGGCGAAAATCAAGAAGACGCTGCAATTGGCGATCGGAACGGCATTCGTGGCAGGCTTGCTGTTCTTTGTCTTCGGGCAATTCTTTGCCGCCACCATCGCCAGCGTATTCGGCGATTTCCCGGACGCCGTGATGGATCTCGCAACTTCCGGCATTCAGCTGTTCTTTATTGCCTACCTGTTCATGGGCGCAAATTTTGTCATGATGATTTATTATCAATCAACGGGCGAAATCCGCATGGCAACATGGATCACCGCAGCGCGTGAAATTGTCGTGCTGTTGATTTTGCTGAGCATCTTGCCCGTATTCTTCGGCGTGACGGGCGCATGGCTTGCGATTCCCTTATCGGAATTGATTGTGCTATTGACGATCGTTTATTATCAAGTCAGGCAGAAAAAGAAACTGCAGTTCACTGCGGATATGACGGCTCCATATAAATAACCGATTCCAACAGGTCAGGGGAAGATGAGATGCAATTAGCGAAACAGCTGTTTCAAGTGAAAGGCTTGGATTATTCTATTCGAAGTGCGGAGATCCAAGACGCAGCGCAACTGGAGAAAGTCCGTTTGCTGATTGATGGGGAGACGGAAAATATGGACCGCGAGCGGGGAGAAGCTTATTTGGACGCAGAGGCATTCAAGCGGCTCATCGAAGAAGATGCCAAAAGCAGCTGCAATATATTCTTGGTAGCCGAAGTGGACGGGCACATCGCCGGGTTTTCCAGATGCGAAGTAAACGAACTGAAACGGACAAAGCATCAAGTGGAGTTCGGCGTCGGCGTGCTCAAGCAGTATTGGGGCTATCGCATCGGCCGTAAGCTTTTGGAGTCATCGATCCACTGGGCGGAGGATAATGGGTTCAAAAAGATGATCTTGAAAGTGCTCTCAACCAACGAGAACGCGATTGCACTTTATACACAATGCGGCTTTAGAGTGGAAGGCATGCTGAAAATGGACAAGCGCTTAGCGGACGGCAACTATTACGATACGGTAGTGATGGGGCGGATCCGCTAACTAAAGAATCATGATAAAAGACCGTGTTTACGCGAAAGCGCAGACACGGCCTTTTTTATTTCCTTGCCTTAATAATAAAACTCGTCGGGAATTTCTGTGCTTTATAGAGAGAGTAATAACGGTCGGACACTTCCGGCTCAACATCCTTTAAGTCATGCGGAACATCCGGTTCGACGACTTGTTCGATCGAAAAACCGGCTTTCACCAAAGCATTCAAATATGTGCTGAACTTGCGCTTCGGAATGGTCATCGGTGCATCTTCGCCTTTGAAATTGGCATAATGCACGCTGCCTTCATCCTGGTAAGATCCCTTTAGTGAAACAAGCCCATCTTCGCTTTTCAAATGGACATAGAGTGGATGGTCCCAACTGAAAACGAACGAACCGCCAGGCTTTAAATACGAATAGATCAATCCGAACGTCCGGTCGAGATCAAGTGTCCAGCCGATCGCATAAATCGAGTAGACAATATCGAAATAGGCTTCCGGCAGCCCGATATCTTCTTCCATCGCAGCGCAATATAGCTGTGCATCCAGACCATTTAACATCTCAGTTGCCCGGTCGATTTGCATATCAGACAAATCGACGCCCCAAATATCTTTAGCGCCTTGTCCATTCATGTAAAGCAAGGAATGCCCGCTGCCACAGCCGATATCAAGCACATTTTTACCTTCAATCGAATCGAATAAGCGCAATTCTTCCTCGCTCTGTGTGAATGGCCCGTACCCTGGCAGTGCATCGATGCCGTTAAAATGGTCGGCGACCGTGTTCCAGCTCGTGCGGTTTTGTTTCAGTATTTCTATGTTCACTAAAACTCCTCCTGTCCTTTTAATCATTCTCGGGAAGTGAAAGAATCTCCTTCTTGCCGAATAAGACAGAAACGAATAACGCGGCTACGTTAAGGGTAAGGAAAGAGAAAGAAAGTTAGCCAACGCGAGGAATGAGGGAATCACATGCCCATGATCTATCATGAAACTTATATTGAAGCACCAATCGAACGTGTATTTGACCTGGCGCGAAGTATCGAAGTGCATATCGAAACCGTCTCGAAGACCAACGAACGCGCGATTGCGGGGACGACGAGCGGCCTGATGGAACTAGGCGACTGGGTGACGTGGAAAGCGACGCATCTTGGCGTCCGCCAAACGCTCACATCGAAAATCACCGATATGGAACGGCCGTACCGATTCAGCGATGCCATGGTAAAAGGCGCTTTTCATTCTTTCCATCACACACATGAGTTTACCGAAAGTGGAAGCGGCACCCTGATGAAAGATTGGTTCGTTTACCGGGCGCCGTTTGGGATTATCGGAAAACTTGCCGATAAATTATTTCTCGAACGCCATATGGAAAAATTCCTGTCGACGCGCGCTGCCGAATTAAAGCGCATCGCTGAAAACCGATAAGCATACAAGAAAATCCATCCGCAGAGACACTGCGGATGGATTTTCTTGTAGTGATTTTAGTTGTTCGTAAACTCTAATTTGTGATAGCGCAAGGCCTGGTCCAATTTATTGTAGACATCGATTTCGCCGAAGTTGACGCCCAATTGGATTGCGGTCTGGGCGATTTCCGGGCTAATGCCGGCGAGTGCCGTGCGCACACCGATGATTTTCAAGCCCTCGATCAGCTGGAAGATTTGGTGGGCGACCATCGTATCGATGATTGGGACACCGGAAAGGTCGATAAACAGACGCTCAATCGATTTCTCATGGCATTGCTGCAAGACTTTCTCGAAGACGATTTTTGCACGGTATGTATTGATCTCACCGATCAACGGAAGCAATCCGCTGTCTTTTGAAAGCAAGATGACCGGTGCGCTCATTTCGACGATCATTTCCTGCTGAGCATTCAAACGGCGTTCGGCCGCTTTCGTGTTCTGGTCGATAAACTCGAGAATGATGGCATTTGTCGTGTCGACCACGGCTTGATTCCATGCATTCAACTGGGCATGCGAAATGGTTTCTTCCTGCAGGACAGCAAATTCCTCGATCAGCTCCAAGTATTGCTTTTGCGTGCGGAAAAATTCTTTGATGACCGAGTTGAACGGTGTCGACAAATGCGCTTCGTCATTGGCAACGCGTACAATCCATTCCTTGAAGATCTCGATGCAATCGTTTTTCTCCTTGCTGAAAGCCGAGCAGAACAGCTCGTGGAACTCATAATTCTGCTGTTTCAGCTTCTCGATTGCTTGTGGTTCAGTCTCGCCATAGACGCCACCTGCGCTTTTATCGAGCGTTTCGTACCATTGTTCCGTTAATCCCTTAGTTTTCTCCAGCAAAAAATCCTGCAATTCAACATTTTTGAACATTTTTTCTTCTCCTTAATAGCACAATGCTTCATTTACGAAAAATCATGCGTCAAATAAACTTCATGAATTCAAACTAGCAGTATTATACATACATGATATAGCAGTTGAAAAAAATATGCACGAAGTCTGATGTTGGAATTGCAGACAAATTTTGTTGAGCAAAGGGCACATGCTTAAGACGAAGTGCTTTGCTTAGCTTTCTGATGTTGGAGAAACGGTTTTCGCTCCAAGACAGGTCCGAGTTGGAACAACAAGATGCCCGCGCTGATCAAAAGCACGCCAAGCAGCGATTGCCAAGTGAAAGGAACTTGCTCGATCCCGAACCAGCCCGCTGTGTCCCACATCAACCCGAAGAAAATTTGCGATACCATGACAATCGAGATCGCACGGCTCGGGCCCAATGTCTGGACGCCTTGCGTGACGCAGACAACGACCCCGACACCGAGCACGCCGCTGAACCAAAACCATGGTTCTGCCTCAAAACGAAACAATTCCATCCCGTTCACAGCAAGGCCCGCGATAAACGAGCCGATAAATCCAAGTAACAAAACCAGTGCCGTCGTCGCCCAGACGCTGACATGATGTTTCACATTCGCGTTGAATATATTTTGCAGACAGACAAAGACGCCGCCTGAAAGTGCCAGTATGATGCCAAGAACCATGAGATTTCCTCCTATTCGTAAATATTATGGCCCGCCTGATCCAATAAGGCGTCACGGTCAAGCAAATCGATTTTGCCGTTGTTGCGCTGAATCCAGCCGGACTGCTCGAATTTTTGGAGCACCCGGTTCAAATGGCGATAGCTCGTGCCGATCAAGTCCGCCATATCGATGAGCGAAGGCGAATCGAGCCTTGGCTTATCCGGTGTCATCGACAGCAAATAACTCGCCACGCGCACATCGACCGCATACAGCAAATTGAAGTTCAATTCCTGCGCTTTCGTCACGAACTTGCGGGTAATCGTCTCCAATAAAAACTGCTGGAAAAGGGCGTTGCCGCTCATTTCATAATCCAGGGCTTTGTGCGGGACGCGCAGCAATACTAAATCGGTGACAGCTTCGACCGTATTGATGAACGGACATTTCTGCACGTATTCGATATCACCGACAATGTCAAAAGGCGTCTTGAATGCCAAAATCAGCCGTTTGCCTTCTGGCGACAACATGGAAATCTTCAACTTGCCTGCGACGAGCAAGTAGAGAGTGTCAGCAGTGTCGCCTTGTGAGAACAATCGATGTCCTGCCGCATACCGTTCGATCTGCATCGAATCGACGACGGCAGCGGGGAACAAATCCGCCAAGCCATACTGTTGAAGATACTCGTTAATCGGCTGCATCGTTTTTCCTCCTTACCATTTCAAGATGAGAATGCCCGCAATCATCAGCACCACTCCAGCAATCTGTGTCTTTCCGACGTTCTTCTTCGCCATATGGAACCAGCCTTTACCGTCAATGACAATTGCCGCGATCAGCTGCGCGATCAGGAACAGGCTGATCGTCAGCGTCACGCCCATGCGATGGATGGCGGTCATATTGCTGAACAAGATAAACGCCGCAAGCAACCCACCCGACGCATACAGCGGAGAAACTTTTTTCAAGTGTTTGATCGATGTATCTCTTAGTGCCAAAACAATCAAGATAGCGAGTACAAAGCCGGTCAACTGGGTCATTGCCGCCGCTTGCCACGTGCCGATCTGATCACTGATCGTCGCGTTCGCCACGCTTTGGAAGGTCAGGAAAAATCCTCCCGCCAGTGCAAATAGAATTCCTTTCATCCGCTCCACCGCCTTTCGTTAATTTAAGGATAATCGGCATTTCAAGTGGATGGAAGGACATATGTCCCTATGTATAAAAATTTACGAACGTTATTCAATTGACTTAATAATTCTCTGAGTATATGCAATAAAGCAGTCAGCTTTTTTCCAGAATTATGTAGAAATTCCAGAGCCTTATTAGTATAGTAAAAGCAACAAGGTTAACGGAATTAAGACTTAGAAAATGAAAGGGGAATTGCATGAAATTCAAACACATTATTTACCTGATCGGCGCTTCTCTCGTATTTATTTTTTCGACACTTGCCAGTTGGTATGAAGGCGGGCAGTTGCGCGATATTTCATGGGAATGGAAATACTCAGCCGTATTTTCTACTTGGCTGAACGGGCCAGTGAATGAGGCGAGTGACATCTTGGTGATTGACCATTTCGTCTACGCTGCGAAATTCGAGCCGCTGTTTCCGTTATTGATGGCGGCTTCATTCCTGTTCATCATCTTCCAACTATCGGCTTGGCTGTTGAAAGACCGTAAAACGACGCACATCATTTTCCTGTCGCTGATGGCGGTAGGCTTACTGTTGATGAGCGCGATGTTGCTCAATTCGCCAACGATTGGGCTCACTTTGTTCTCCGGTTTCTTCGGGCTGTCAGGGCTTTTGACGCTACTTCTAATACTGTACCGCAACAACCAGAAATGGCTGCGCAGGGCAGCCCAACGGACAAACTAAGAATTCTTAATTTGGAGGTGTTCAAATGGAATGGTTGGTGGATCTCGTTCCGATACTAATCATCGCAGGGTTTGCTTACGGCGCATTTGGGCAAATCAAACAATCCATTGCTGTTGCAAAGTCGGTGCCATGGGATTCGACAAACGATAAACGAATAATCGTTGGAAGTCACTTGTTTACTTTGTCCTATGCAGGATTCGTCGTGGCCTTGATCGTCAATTTAGCCGTCTATAATTATTCGTTTCCTCAACCCGCTAGTACAGCCAATGCCGCTAGCTTGACTGCGTTCTACTGCTTGTTGATGATGTTCGTTGCTGAACTCGGAATCATGCCAAAACGGCAAGGCCCTAAAGAACTGCCCTCCTTCAAATTAAACAGCCTTCGGTTTAAGCCATAGAATGGCCAAAACCGAAGGCTGTTTTTAAATTTATAGCAGGAATAGCAACACACATAAGCTCACGACAGTCGCACCGAACGAAATCTCGATTTTCGTTTCTTTCGTGCTTTCACGTTTTACTTTGTGCACGACTGACAGCACGAACAGGCTGTAAAGGAACAGGAAGAAATAAAGGATTCCGTATAAGATCCAGCGGCCATCCGTGATCCAGTCATTTAAAGGAGTGAACACCGCCGCTGAAATGAACACGACGACGAAAATTGCGAGCAACAGTCCCGACAGCACGTTCATCTTGTTCCACAAAGGATGTGACAAGAAGCGCTCGCTTTTTTTGCTGTGGAAGACGAAAAACAAATGGATCAAGCTCGTGCTCAGCAAGATGAAGGTCAGCACGATCAGCATCGAACTGATGCCACCCGACGTGAGCGCGTTCCCGATATTGAGTGAATAAAATTCGGCCAGAACAGCCAGTGCGATCAAGCCTGCCAAAGCGGCCGCTTGGAAAACAGTCCATTTTGAAAATAGCATCCAATTCTCCTTTATCGATGAGGTAAACCGTTCATTCCTTATTGGCTTCGGCATAGCGAATGCGTGTAAAAGAAGGTCTCTTGTCTACGTTCTTCACAGAATCCCGAGCATCTTCTACTTCCGGTTGCACAACAGGTAATTGTTTCTGCGTAAGCCCTTCAGCGATCGTGATAAAACAATAGATCAAAATCATGAACACAGCCAAGGGAGGGAGGATCATCCAGAATTGATTGGTGGAGAAAACTTCCCGGGAAATAGCGATCATCCCCGATAGTTCGTAAATTTCCGGAATGAGCCGCGGCGAATCGGATTGGGCAAGAGCGCCGCCGACAAAGATATTCAAGATTCCTAGGTGAACGAACATCTGCAACACTTGAATGATGTGCTGCACCCACATCAACACGAGTTTTGGCCATAGCTCCGGCTGGATGTGCTTCGAGAGGATCCAGCTCATCGACCCGCCCATCAAGACCGAACTGATGACATACTCTTTCTTCAAGGTGTCGTTCATTTCATTCCCGATGGCGCTTGTCGTGATCGGCAAGACGACGAGTGACATGATCAACCCTTGGAACATCAAACGCTCCGATAAGCTTAGCTCCCATTGGCCGTAGCTGATGAGGACCGGCTGCAATAAAATATAGGTCACCAACGTCAGCGGCAAGAAATGCATGCCATCTGCGATCGAATTGACGAAATGACGCAATTTGTCGGTAAAGAAAAAGGTATAGACCACACCGAATAGATAACCAAAGATGATGCGCAAGCCGGCAATCAATAAACTCAAGACAATGGTGTATTTCATGCCGACCAATAATTGCTGGGCGATGGAATAGCCGTATGGATCGGTTCCGAATAGGATTTCTGCGGAAGGTGAATGCGGCGCGCTGCTTTCAATGCTGCCCTCTTCGTCGTACACATAATTGATTTGGGCAATGGCATCGCCTGTGAACACGGCATAAAGGACACTCGTTGTGAACAAGCCGAGCACGATAAATGAAGGGATCAAGATACGCGGATTTTTGAGAGTTGCCAAGCGCGTCGAAGCAGACCGGCGATTGGCGAAAAGCGAACGGAAACTAGCCCGGATTTCGTTCAAGTCGAAAAGCCGCAAATTGAATTTGCTAAATACCGCATTTCGCTCGATCTCGTATTTCCCAAGCCATAACTCCACCAGCGCATAGAAAATGTAGAATGGAATGAACACCGTCAAGAGAATGAATGCAATGCCTTTCGGGCTGAAATCATTGCGCAAATAATACAGGATGCCTTCGACCCCGAATAAGTGCTCGATGATTAATAGCGCAGAAAGGGCCAGCCACACAATCGATTTGGATTGATAGAACGCGCTTTTCAATACATTGGATGTACAATGCTTCCACAGAACCTCAAAACGGCTCAGCCCTTTGGAACGTGCAAGTTCCACATAAGGGTATCGCTGTTCTTCTTCGTACAATAAAATGAACAGCTTTAAAAACAACACTGCGGGCACGACCGATAAACACACGACGGGCGCCAAGTAAATCTCCTCGCCGCCTAAGCTGTAAAAGCTAAGAAGTAAAAACCCGGTCTGTTGAAAAATGGCGATGACGCCAATTTGAATCAAGAATATGTAGGCGAAGTCAGGGAAAGACTGAAGGACCTTAATGATTTCCAGCATCGAGCGCTTCAAGGCGCCTTTTGACAACAACACGGCAAAAGAAAGGATAAAGGCTGAAACGAAAGCTAATGCCAGTGCCATGAGGAAGATGGACATCGAATACACATACGGGCCGCTTAAAAACTTTTCGAAGGATACCGGAATCGTCTCAAGAGAACCCGGAATGCGGTAACTCAAGGTCCACTCAGAAGCAGTCGTAAACCCGGTGAAAATCATTTGCAAAGCCTCTCCGTATGAACGAAAATCCAAAAACGAACTACCATTGAATAAAGCTGGAGCAGCACTGATTAAAATGATGCCGATCACGCCGAAGAGAAATTTCGTTAAAATAGTCCATAAACGTTTCATATTCGCCCCCCTTAATCAAAATGATAACCGCATCGCACTTAATTAAAAAAATACTCCCGGTAGGCGAAAAACGTAATCCCGACCATCAGCACCAAATACAAAATGGCGCAAATCAAAATATAGGAGCGATTGGAGACAGGCGCACTCTGTTCCATCCGGATGCCAGTCGACCCTTGAATCGACATATCCAAATGGCGGCTGGCCATGCCGCCTTTTGACTTGAAAAAGAATATGATGACGACCGCGAGCCCAGCGAACGGGATGGCGATGTCCAAAAACCCGAGTGGCGTAAAAAAGCTTACAAGCCAATTGCCGAGTACGAGTACAAGCATGGTAAATGAGACAATGAGTATGTTTTTCATATGTACCTCCAGTTGGGTTTTTGAAAAAAATGTTAATTTCCTTAACATACTGTACGGTATAATGGGTAAATGGTTTCAAGAATCAGACAATTACATGTCATACGAAAGATTTTTGGGCAAACGATTCTATTGGATGAGGGGAAGATGAAACTTGCCGTTATGGGGAATAATTGCGCTAACGGTGCTTTTGGCTGGCATCGCGATTCAAAATATATACGTAGCCGTCAAGCCAATGAAAGATGGAGAGAAACGAGACTTGGAGGAAGTGTTTTCGTATGGAGATGGCCCTTTTCTCATTTTCGGGTTATTGTTCAGCTTCCTGTTCTGGTGCAGCGAGAAATTTTTTCCGGAACGGTTTCAACTCGCGGCTTTCCGTTTGATCAGCTTGTTGATGGCAGCTTCACTAATCGGTTTAATCTTTTTAATTTGGAATCTCGATATTGTGGCAGATTTTCTACTAAGCCTGTGAACGCGAGGAGGATTCTCCATCTTTGGTGGCATTTGAACCCAGAAAGAGCTATCATGAAATCAACTGATACAAGCCGCATGAACAGAATTTCATGGGAAACAGTCAGCTATCAATTTACGAATTTATAATTTGCTGAAAGGGGAGTTGAACGGTGGCTTATCAATTAAGAGACAACTTCAAGCTATTTTCATTGAATTCAAACCAGGAACTGGCTCAGGAGATCGCGGATCACCTCGGCTGTGAGCTGGGCAAAAACTCCATCACCCATTTTAGCGATGGGGAAATCCAAATCCATATCGAAGAAAGCGTGCGTGGGGCGGAAGTCTACGTCGTCCAATCGACGTCTCAGCCAGGGCACGAGCACGTCATGGAATTATTGATCATGATCGACGCGTTGAAGCGGGCATCCGCAGACTCCATCACAGCGGTCATTCCATATTACGGCTACGCGCGCCAGGACCGGAAAGCGAGTTCACGTGAACCGATCACGGCGAAACTCGTGGCGAACATGCTGGTAAAAGCGGGGGTGGACCACGTCATTACGATGGATTTCCACGCACCGCAAGTACAGGGCTTCTTCAATATCCCGGTTGACCAATTGCTCGGCATTACCGAGTTGTCACAGCATTTCATCAATAAGAACCTCGAAGATGCCATTGTCGTAGCACCAGACAACGGCGGATTGACCAGAGCACGCAGACTTGCGGATCGGCTGAATGTGCCGATCGGCTTCATCGACAAGCGCAAGATGCCAGGCGAAGCCGAGACGATGAACATCGTCGGGGACATCAAAGGCAAAAACGCAGTTATCATCGTCGACATCGTCGATACAGCGAAGACCATTTCCGATGCAGCGAACCTGCTCGTGGCAAATGGCGCGAAAGCAGTCTACGCATGCTGTACGCATGCCGTGTTGTCCGGCGATTCCGTTCAACGCATCGAAGACTCCGCGTTGACGGAACTCGTGGTCACCAACACGATCCACGTACCGAAAGAAAAACGCATCCCGAAAATCACCATTCTCTCGATCGCGCCATTGCTCGCAGAAGCAATCGAGCACGTGCACAATGAAAAGCCAGTCAGTCCTTTGTTTGAAGGATGATAGTAGAGACATGAAGCGAACCCCAAATGAGTGCCAGTAAGACGGCGCTCAGTTGGGGTTCGTTTTGTTTTAGCTAGCTTTCTTTAATTTAATCAGCAATCTCTGGACTCAATATCTTCTTTATAGAAATAGAATTCATCAGCAACCACCTCTATAAAGAGTATATCGATTCTGGAAGAAAACTGTTAAAGTTAAATTATGGAATTAAAAGTGTGCAGAGCTCGACCTATGCTTATTGAGGAGGGGTGAACGATGAACACCTTGAAACAATTTCATCTGTCGATTCCACTTGTGTTGCTCGCCATCAACCTCGTACTATTTTCATTTCTGATGGAAGAGTTATTAGACGCATCGCCCCCGAATTATGGCGGCGGTATGCAATTAATGACGCCGGTTTTCGGACTCGTTTCATTTCTCTATATCCGAAAGACGGAAGGCCCGAAACCATCCGGTGTATGGATTCTCCAGGCGTTGAACTGGCTGTTCATTATTTTTCCGATTGCTGTCATTTTTATTTTTATGCTGGCATTCATCTGACTAGAAATAAAACGAAACGCTTTTCCATTTTTAACAGTATATATACCAATTAATTAATTTAAGGAGGAAAAGAAAATGAAAAGATTTTTCTATTACTTCATTTGGAGCATCGCCATCATCTTTATTGTGTATGCAGGATTACAGCTTCAACAAGTATTGGATGAGAGGGCAGCTGCAGCATTCAATCCAACACCTCTCTGGATTTATGTTGTTATTTTCCCAATCATCATCGGCTTATTATTGCGGACACCAAAGTTTATGCTGGAAAGAAAAGAAAGCCGGATCGACGGCTTCGATTGGAGTAAGTTCTTGGCGGTCGGCGTGCCGGCATTCATCGTATTAGCGCTATCAATTTTGCCTTTATTGCCTATCGGAAACCTGATTTTTTCTGATGAAATCTATATTCAAATTGACATGCTTCTTTTTAGCAGCACCACAGCACAAACAATCGCCGGGCTCGTTTTCGGCTATACATTACTCGACAGCTTCAAGAGCGAAGAGCGGGGATTCCAGGAGTCGACTTCCGACCTGTTCAACGCGGTGATGAAGTTTACGCCGAAATAACCGGACACTAAATGAAAATCAGTTCAAACTTTACAAGGAGTGGCTTTCTATGAGGAAAAGCATGAAGTTCATCTCTGTAATTCTATTAATTTCCGCATTAGCAGCTTGCTTTGCCGAAGATTACGATGTCGGTGTTCCAAGAGCATATCTACATGCGAATGACAGTTTACGCAGCCAACCCATGCCATTAACAGAAGCCAACATCAGTTGGAGTTCGTCGAGCGGAGATGTAACGGAAACGACAGACGACATCGAAGAGTTCGGTTTATCCCAAGAAGCCACTACAGTTTCTCCTAACCTGCCTGCCTATTTGGAGTTTGAAGAGAATGAAGAAAATGGCGGGGACATTTGGACAAACCCGACAATCACGGCTGCTTTGTGGAAAAATGGGGAAGAAACCGAGATTGAACTAACGGACTCGAGAGAATTTCGCTTTCCGAAAACGGAAGGGAATTATGCATTAGCAGTGGAATTTATCGACCGAGACAATGAAGCTCAATATGTAGGGAACATCGTTATCGAAGAATCATCAGGGCAAGAAGCCGGACAGCTACCAAAGTACACATATATGGAAATGCCCTCGATAACGAAGGTGAATTCCACGGACCCAAGCGGCGTGATGTTCGATCATACCTATTCCCAAGTATGCTGGAACAATTGTTATTTCAACAGCGGCTACGATATCCCTGATGTTCATGCTGGAAATGTAGAGGTGGGCGACAGCATTGTCATTGACTGGGAAATGATGGAGCCAAAGCCAAGCGAAGTTATATTTATCGAAATAGACAACAATGAAGAAGAAGTAAGCGAAGAAATTGGATCGTCTAACAGTTCTACAATCACTATTGAAGTTGCCGAACAAGACCTTGGAAACCAATACTCAGTTCAATATTTATGGCGGGATGGGAAAGAACTTATCGGCCAAAGCAGCTTGAATTTTAAGCTGAAATAAGTTCTGGCGTAATGGAGACTCCATAGGGAAACATGTTTAGCACGACTACCCAGAAGAGGAGCAATGCCATCATGAAAATACTTAGGATCATCCTCCAGCTAGCATCGATTGGATTTGGAGCTTACGTGTTATGGAGCCAGAACTTTACGCTAATGCCATACGTCATGCTGACGCTTGGAATGTTTATGTTAGTCGCGGGATTTGAAAGAATTCAAAACGATCGAAAAGAGTTTTGGGGCTATATGTTTGTCCTGAGTTCTCTGTTTATCCTCTTTGTTTCGGCACAAGCATTCTTAGTAAGTGCTTGAGGTTCAAGCTATATTCAAAATATTACATATGGAAAAAGAAAGTTAGAAGTTCACTGATAGGAAAGGAAAAAGCAATATGAAATTCGTAAAAGGCATGTACATAGTTTCAATTCTGTTCATGTTCGTCAATTTTCTAAGCGTCTTTGTTTTGAATAATGATTATTCAGGCATCGCTTCCTGGATGAATGTATTGCTCTTTTTACTTGGCAGCGTCTTTTATATAAATGCACGTCATGTTTTCAAAAGAGAGTCTCAGTAAGGCTAACGAGAAAACTGAACGTAACTTAAGTGCAGTTAAGTTACATTCGTTTCCCATAAAGGTTTTTTATTTCTCGAAATAAAAATTCCAAATATTTGAATAAAATGTATGTTAAATTTAAAAAATAATAGAAGAGACGGAATAATTGAGTGAGGTGATGAAATGAAAGGCTTATTTTTAGCAATATTAGGGGCAGTGGCGGCTTGGTTTGCAATTAGTTTCTTTACAAATGATTGGGATACCACTGGACTAATTTATTTGATCCTTGGGATTGTAGTGGGATATCAAGTTCGAAAGCAAAATACAGAGAAATCAGCTAATGATGCTCTTTAGTTATGGTGTTTGATAACTAAATTAATAAAGGGTTTAGAATTTTGTTCTTAGAGATGTGAATGTAACTTAATGTGAATTAAGTTACATTCAAATTTAGAAAAGAACCCTTCAAAATCGAAGGATTCTTTTCTAAAACGATATGAAGTTTTGAAAAAGTGAAATAGTCAAAATTACAGTTGATAATGTACCTAGAGCTGTAAACGTTATGATATTTCGTTTGTTTTGCTTTTCTGAAGGTTTACTAAGTTCATAGGTCACTGCAATCCAGATAATTATCGATACTAGAGGAATAATACCCATAGTCACATTCAACATCTCCTTTTTGGAATATTTTAACTTAAGTAATATGTTAACATAAAATACCATTTTTAGAGTTGCTAAATCAGATAAATTTTAAAAATTTTCTATTTAGAACTGAATGTAACTTAATGGTAATTAAGTTACATTCAGAATTCCTATTCTAGAGAAGTTAGAAGCGTCATTAGTGAAAATAAATTCACTAAAAAAAATAATACATTCAAATTACTGCAGTATAGGGTTTTAAAGCACAGACTTCATAAGGATCTAAGTTTATATATCGTGACGTTATCGAAAGCTGAATATACGAAGGGGAGAAGAGGCTGTCCGAAGCTTGTCTTCTCTCTTTTTTGTATGTAAAAGTGCTGGCTTAATATTTTTGACTTAGTTAATCTTAATAGGCAGTCGCTCATATCGTTAGTTTTCTCTTTTCGTAAAGGAGTGCCATCATGAACGTATTTGAAAAGTTCCAAACGGTTATCACCTTATCGGCAGTAGGGATCGGACTTCTACTGGGACAGGTGGCTTTTTTTGAAACGTACGCTAAGTCCATGATCGTCCCATTTTTACTGCTCATGCTTTATGGATTATTTCTAACTATTCCCTTGCAGTATCTAAAAGATGCTTTCAAAAATCGAAAATTTTTTAATACCAGCACCATCATCAACTTTATCTGGACTCCCATATTGGCGTGGGGGCTCGGTGCAGTCTTTCTTGCTGATCATCCAGCTCTATGGATTGGATTTATTATGTTAATGGTGACTCCATGTACCGACTGGTATTTAATGTTCACTTCCATTGCCAAAGGGAACGTAGCCTTATCGACATCTGTCTTGCCTATCAACTTGATCCTTCAGCTCGTGCTGCTGCCGATCTATTTGTTGATTTTCGCCGGCACGATTGAACCGATTCCGCTGGCGACCATCGGCGAAAGCATCGTCCTTGTGCTGGTGATTCCATTCGTTTTGGCGCATTTGACACGCTATGCCTTGCGGAAAAGGACAGCCTTATTGAACGAGAAACTTGTTCCCTTTTTCGCTACTGCACAAATTATCTTTTTATCTCTAGCAATTATGGTTATGTTCGCGTCACAAGGAAAATATTTAATCAGTAATCTTGAGGTTATTTCTGTATTGCTCATCCCGGTGTTACTTTTCTTCATTATTAACTTCTTGCTTGCCCAAACTGTAGGGAAAGCCATGAAATTTTCGTACGAAGATACAGTGAGCCTAAGCCTTACCATCATTGCACGCAATTCTCCCGTTTCTTTGGCGATTGCAGTCATTGCCTTTCCAGATCAACCACTAATCGCGTTAGCCTTAATCATTGGCCCGCTCATTGAATTGCCTGTGTTAGCGATTGTTTCTCAAGCATTACTCACTTTAAGAAAAACTAGCACAGCAAAAAACTCCAAATAGACATTTGCCTAAAGAAGGTAGGTTAAGCTGAGTTAACATAGAAGGATTATCGGAAGGGGAAAAGCCAGATACTTTGTTTTTCTTCTTCTTTTAATTTGCATCGATGGAATTTCAAAATGGTTGAATTGTCTTTTCAAGAAATTTTGAGGTGCAGAATTCTGTTTCGACTAATGAGCTAGTTGAGTTGAGTGCTGAAGTTGTAATTCCGTCTCATTGATAAAAAATGAAAACAGACGCAGATCTATAATTTGAAGTAAAAAGAAGTATGAGGCGGTAGGCGTTAGAGGTGAATCATATTCTGATGGAGAAATGTATTTTGTATTGATGATTCGGCAAGCAGAAAGCGAAGAGAATAGTGTTGTGTCGTCAACGTATTTGGAGAGGAGCTAGTAAATGGTTATCCAAACTTATGGGGGAAAACGGTCCGTAAAGAGTCGGATCCTCGAGAAATACTTAATTTTGCGAGGTACAAAAAAGGGGTTCTCCAGTGTCGCACATACAACAAAGTTCGTTCAGCAAAGAGGAACTGAAAATATCAAACCGTATGTGATTGAAAATATGAGCTTTTCCAACTTGTTGAAAGAGGAGATGTATGAAGACATACAGGTGTTCACCTTAAACGACCAGAATTCCCGAGAACAGAGGGTGGTACTGTATTTGCACGGCGGAGCGTGGACGAACCAGCCTTTGTCTTTCCATTGGAAGCTCATGGATAAGATTGCACAGTCAGTGGATGCAAAGATCATCGCGCCTATTTATCCAAAAGTGCCCCATTTTAATTACAAGCATACATATTCGAAACTGTTGAGCCTGTACAAAGAGACGCTTCGGACAGTTGAGAGTCCTGGGCAACTAACTATCATGGGGGATTCAGCCGGGGGAAATATCGCGCTTGGGCTGGCCCAACTGTTAAAGATAAACGACTCACCTCAACCGAAGGATATCATTTTGTTATCCCCAGCCGTTGATCTAACTCTTGATAATCCCCTTATCCCAAAATACGAAAAAAAGGATCCGATGTTATCGGCCGGGGGAATGGACGTGATCACTAATATTTGGTCCGATGATAGAAGCTTAGAGGATCCCTTGATTAGCCCAATTTATGGAAATTTAACTGGACTCGGCAAGATTACTCAATTTGTCGGAACACATGAACTCATATATCCAGACGCAGTTAAATTGGACGAAAAATTAACGGAGCAAGGAATTGAAATCCAAATCTTTGTATATCCTAAGATGAATCATGTGTTTGTTGTTATGCCGGTTCCTGAAGCTGAAAATGCTCAACAGAAAATAATCAATATCATTCGTAATTAAGAACCCTTATTGCCGCTTCGAGGATCACTCATATTTCGTCTCACTTGAAAAATAAAAAAATCACCTGTTTTTAATTGGGAAAAATGTATAATACAGATAATATAAGCTCGCTAAATTCAAGGAGGTCTCGAGATTAAAAACTCTATAAATACTATCTATCTTATGTTAAGCATACTTGTTTCTTTGCTGATGATATTCCTAGATCCTATTGCAATTGCATCGTCAGAAGTTGTAGCCAGTTTGCTGATCTATCTCATTTTATTTGGAGCAGCCATCACGTTGATTTTTTCAATCCTGTTTATTTTAAACAAAATCAAACGCAATCTCGTTTCTATAAGTGCTTTTGTGATTACTGTAATTAACACAGTAGTTATTGCCTTAGTATTAATTTTTGGTTCTCTCTTAACTTAAATATTTGGAGAGATTGCTAAAGAAAAGAGTGTTAAGCCATTCTGCATACACTAATAAGAAGTGGGGGATTTATATCTGGCATCCAATTATATGGGGGATTCTCGTCCTGTCTCTGGCGAGTGGAGCTATAACGTTTTATACGAAAAGAAATGAGCAAGTATTTTGGTCCCTGTTCGTTGTGATGCTGACCAATCTTATCTTGGGAATGTTTTTTCAAATCTCTGTGAATACTTTTATCGGTCTCATACTTTCCGTTTTAGTGATAGCTATGATGGGATTAAACATTTTACGCTCTCGGCGAAGCAGCATTTGAATGGATTCCCTCTGATAGTTTTTAAGCACAAAAAAAGACCCTATATAATATAGGGTCTCTCTAAAGCTATTATTAAGCTTTTGTGACGTTAGTAGCTTGTAGGCCACGTTGTCCTTCTTCGATATCAAATGTTACGGTTTGACCTTCGTCTAAAGATTTGAAACCGTCGCTTTGGATAGCTGAGAAATGTACGAATACGTCATCTCCTGCTTCACGCTCGATAAAACCAAAACCTTTTTCTGCATTAAACCATTTCACTGTACCTTGTTCCATAATTGTTGCCTCCTAGTGTGGATCTCCACACAATGTGTTACTATCCTTGCTCAAATACCTTAGACGAAAAACAAAATGTATTCTCAATCTGAAACCGAACAAAAATAACTCTTCCTAAAGGTAACATGGATGTGATGAAAAAGATAGCAAAAGGATTCGATCTTATTTTTAAGGGATGATAATGATACTTGCTTCACCAGCAAAATCGACTTGTATCCGTGGTTCAAATGGAAGCTTCTGTGCGGAATAGGTGCAAGAGATAGAGGAAACGGAGGGGAAATGGGTGTTCAGTAAAAAGAACAGCTTAACTGCTGTTTCATTTATAGCTGTGTTGCTTCTATCTGCTTGCAGTGATTCAGTCTATGACGAAATGGGAGTAGACGAAAACAACATCCCTGCCTTTACTGAAAAGGAAAGACAGGAAGGAGCTAATAAGAGCCTAATTACGGTCAACCTGGTAACACAAGGCTCTGGAGAACAAGCGGCAAAGAAATCGATTGCAGATTCTTTTGCCAAGCTAAAAGAAGAATACAATACAGTGTCCATTAAATTGGAAGATGCAAATCAGGAAAACTGGTATGGGATTTATATGCAGGATGATACAGCTATAGAAAATATGAAGCATTCATCAACCGAACTAACGGCAGAAGAAAGAGCTGTTGTGAAATATTATGAAATGTTGGAAAATCCGGAATTTCCAATCATCGTCTTTTCATCGAATCCGATTTTAGAGTAATAGTGGTACTGGGTGAAATTAAATCATCTTATAGTCGAATCACCCGGCAAAACCCAAGACACACACCTATTACAAATTTACAGAAATATCAGACTTTTTAAGTGCCTCTCATTGATAAAATACCCTGATAATATTATAATTCTTTTAAATAATCGCTATCATTTTGGTGAAGGTTAGCATATGCCATCCAGGGATTCTGATTACAAGGAGGGGATGTCACAAGGGAGTTTTTAAGTCATGCGGCATGACAAAATTCTGCTTTTACCAAAAGGAGAATGAGAGAAATGACAAAGATGGAGTTACCGCGGGGGAAGAGTTACATCCGTCTGGACCAGATCAGCCAAGAGGATATCGACAATTTGATTTTGAGGGTCAATAGCTGTACGTGGCGGCAAACCTTTCATATCCAACCGGTGTCCGGGCTGCTCAACGATCCGAACGGCTTTTGTTTTTACAACGGGGAATTTCATTTGTATTATCAATGGCATCCACTCGGTCCTTTCCATGGCTTGAAGTATTGGTACCACACCAAATCGACAGACCTGGTCAACTGGGAGAATGTCGGGATCGCCATCAAGCCGGACGAGTATTTTGACAGCCATGGCGCATATTCGGGAAGTGCTGTGGAACATGACGGAAAATTATACTTGTTATATACCGGCAATACACGGGATGAGAATCTTGTAAGACATCCTTACCTGTGCATCGCGCAGATGGACGATGAGGGAAATATCATCAAATCGAAAAAATCTGTGCTCGATAAAGTGCCAGAGGGCTACACCGAGCATTTCCGCGATCCGAAATTATGGAAAGTGGAAGACCGGTATTACGCGGTCATCGGCGCGCAGCGAACTGATGAAACAGGGGCTGTTTGTTTATTGAGTTCATCCGATTTATTGGAATGGAAGTTCGAAGGAGAACTGGCTACTAATCTGGACAATTTCGGTTTTATGTGGGAATGCCCGGATTATTTTGAAATGGACGACCGGGGCATCTTGATCTTCTCGCCGCAAGGCCTGGAGCCAGAGGGGGATCTTTATCAGAATATTTATCAGGCCGGCTATGTACTGGGCGAGAAAATTGATTTAGAGCGGCGGCAATTGATTCACGGGGATTTTGTCGAACTCGACCGGGGATTTGATTTTTATGCCCCGCATACGATGAAAGATCCGAGCGGCAGACGGCTTATGGTCGCTTGGATGGGCTTGCCGGAAATTGAGTACCCGACCGATATCAATGGGTGGGCCAACTGCTTGACCATCCTCCGGGAATTAACGCTTCGGGACGGGAAAATCATCCAGACGCCGATTCCCGAACTTCAATCACTCCGCAAGGCTAAAAGGGAAGCGCAAGGGGAACTTTCGGATGAAAAGAAAGTCGTTGAAGGATTCTCAGGGGTCACGTATGAACTGATCTGTGAATTTGAACGCGTGGACGCCTTGGAATATGGCATCGAATTCCGCGCGAGCGATACCGAAAAAACGGTGATCAAATTCGATGTCGCCCAAGGGAAAGTCAACATGGATCGGGCAGCATCGGGCAAAGTGATCGGCAGCAAGCATGGCACCGAACGTAAATGCCGGATTGATGGAGATGTGTACAAGTTTCACCTATTCGTCGATTCATCGTCCGTGGAGATTTTCGTGAACGACGGCGAAGAAGTGTTTACCGCACGAATCTTCCCGGATATTAGAAGCCAGGAGATCCGGTTGTTTACGACAGGCGGCCGAGCTAAGTTTAAAGCAGTGAAATGGGATTATTGATGAATGAAAGCAGGAAAAGGGAGAGGTGCCGAATGGGAAACTTGTTCTCGATTGGCGAAATACTGATCGATTTTATTCCCCATCAAAAAGGCATCGCCTTGAAAGATGTGGATTCGTTTACACGAGTGCCTGGCGGTGCGCCGGCCAACGTGGCAGCGGCGGTTGCGAAGTTTGGCGGCACAGCTTCATTGATCACCAAAGTCGGACAAGACGCCTTTGGTGATTTTCTGTTGGAACGGCTTGCCGAGATGGGCGTGAAAATCGATAAGATTCCACGGACTAAAGAAGCGAATACGGGGCTTGCTTTCGTTTCGCTGCGCGAAGACGGGGAACGGGACTTTTCGTTTTACCGGAACCCTTCTGCGGATTTGCTTCTTAAAGCTTCAGAAGTGAATGCCGACTGGTTCGGGCAAGGCGATGTGCTGCATTTCGGTTCGGTCGATTTAGTCGACAGCCCGATGAAAAAAGCTCACGTGAAAGCGATTGGAGCCGCCAAGAAGCATGGCGCGATCATCAGTTTTGATCCCAATGTACGCTTGCCGCTTTGGGACAATCCGAAGCAATGCCGTGAGACCATCCAGGAATTTATTCCAACGGCACATATCGTCAAAGTTTCCGACGACGAACTGGAGTTCATCACCGGTATTGCGGACGAGTCCATAGCCATCAATTCTTTGTTTACAGGAGATGTATTGGCAGTGGTGTTAACGAAAGGCGCTAAGGGTGCAGCTTTGTATGTACAAAATGAAAAATACTCATCACCGGGATATCCGGTAACAGTCGAAGACACGACGGGAGCGGGAGATGCGTTCACTGGCGCATTCTTGTACCAATTATTGAATTTGGGTGCGGGACAAGACAATTTGGAAGCCATGCTAAAAGAACATCACCAGCAACTACTGGCTTTCGCAAACGCCAGCGGGGCGCTGGTCACTACTGGAAAAGGCGCCATTTCTTCACTTCCGACAAGAGATGAGGTCTTGGAGTTAATGAAGCAAAATTAGGAGTTTTCGGATACAGTTTGTTCACTCGGAAGCAAATTGTTTATGAGCTACACCTTGGGAGTTGGAAATATCTTTCCCAATGGACATCTGCCAATCCTGTTAAATGTGAAGAGGTCTTCTTCAAGAGGTTATGAGACACTGCCTTATGAAGAAGACCTCTTTATATTTTGATGACATTCGGTAAGAAATCGCTGTCGATGATTTGTTTCAAGCTCTCGATAGTTTCTTCGTACGATACGTCTTCTGCCAGGAACGTTTTGGTATTGCGGTTATAGTCTTGCTTGTAAAAATCGGTACGAATGATTTCGTGCAAAGTTTTTTCAAGTTCATAGCCAAGCTGGCAGGAAGCTGTGTCCCGGCCATCTCTGCGAATATCGATGACCTTTGGGATCAATATTTTCAGTTCTTCTGGGCGAACAAGACCGCTTGTCCAAATCATATGCAAATCATAAAAATGTCTTGAATAGCGAGTGCTTTCCCTCTTTTCGTAATAATCACAGATGGCAAAAATCTTATCCAGAAATGTTCTGTCAATGGTTTGGACATTTGCTGTAAAAGGCCTCATCTCGTATACATCCAAGAAATGTTCTTTTTCTGCTTCATTACCTTCAGTAGTCATGATGAACTTCGTGATGTAATTGCTGACTGCAAGCTGTTCGAATGGGAAAGGTTTATAAGCGGCATTTGTTTCTACTAATATGTGGGGAGACATCTCGCCGTCACCTTCAAATGCTTTTCGATAGCCAATTTCATACTCATTGAATTCGCGGCCTGATAGAACTTTTTCCGGATTGAGCAATGAAAAGCCGAGATCCTCAATAACGGATTCGATTGCCGCCTTCAACTCTCTTTTTTCCCTTCTTGGCAGCTTATTGTTTTCATCGAGGGGAACGCTGAGATCTAAATCCTCTGAGAAACGTTTGATGACATCGTAGCATTTCGAGAGCGAGGTTCCGCCCTTAAATACAACGCCAGGATATGTGGAGACCAGTTGCTTCAAAAGAAGCGATACGTAATAATCTTTTTCAATCTGAAAGTTTTGCAATCCATTCGCTATTGCTGCCGACTGGACCAACTCATTGAACAACTCGTTCTCTTCGTGCAACCGCATCAAATAACCCTAATTCATAGACTTTTAGTTTTGTTTTTATCGGATAAGCGTTGAGGCATTCCTTCACTTGCGACTCATTCATTGAAATGTCCTCTAGATACATCAAAATCTTTTCTCTCGCCGCTTCAAGTGGTTTTTCGCTATATCGCTCGTAATTGTTCAATAGATCGAGCACTTGAAGAAGCTTATAGTTGGATTTATTCACGATTACTCTCGGTTTTCGAATGATAAACCGTTTTTTATAAACCTTCACTTCCCGTTTTGCAGCAGAAGCTTTATTCGTTACAAGGGTTTCAACCGCGGCTGTTTGGGAAGTTAGGCCCAATGCGTTGGCGAAATTGGTGCCTGATTTATATCCAATGATATCACTATGGTTCACAAGGAATTTCTTGCGGATAATCTGGTCAGTATCTAGCACAGCCGATCCAAAAATAGGCTTCTTTTTTGGAATGAAATAGATGCCGTTCTGGACTTTCGTAAGTGATCCTTTATCAGAAAGGCGCTTTATATACTGCCTAAGTGTATTTGGATTCAGCTTAAGCTCCTCTTTCAGCTGCTCAGTGAGAATAGGTTCATCGTATCCGTATTTGTCTAATAGATATTGATAGAATTCCATCGGTGCTCACCTCTTTCTTGTATTGTAACATATCTATAATGCCAATTTCAAAAAACGTTACATCCATGTCTAGTGAAATAATGGCTGTTTTGTTCGAGCTATTTGAAATCAAACAGTACAGACATGGGTATTGATACTACATAGATAGACATAATAAAAACCCGCGAACCTGTGTTTATTCAAACACAGGTTGGCGAGTTTTCTCATCTCACTCTTTCAAAAAATCCTTGTCCATATAGCGAGGGTTCGGGTAATCGTAAAAGCCTTTGCCGTTCTGTATGCCCATGCGGCCTTTGTCGAGGAATTCCGTTTTCAGGTATTCCGCGACTTTTGCGGCTTCCGCGTCGCCGGCATTCGCTTTGGCGACCGATAGATGATACGGCGTGTTGATGCCGATGACATCCAAGATCGCGAACGGGCCTCTCGGGGCGCCGGTCGCGATCATCCAGGTCTTATCGACCGTGTGCGGGTCGGCGATGCCGTTGACGACCAAATATTGCGCAGAGTTCAAGAACGGCACGAGCAAGGTATTCAAGATATAGCCCGGCTGTTCCTTTTGGAGCGGCAGCGCAACCATGCCGATCGCTTTGGCGAATTCGACGACATCATAGAAGACTTTCTCGTCGGTTCCGCCGTGGCCCATGATTTCTGCGGTATTGCTGCGCCAGATATCGTTAGCGAAATGAAGCGCCAAAAACTTCTCAGGCCGTCCTGTATATTCCGCAAAGGTGCTCGGCAGCATCGTCGACGTATTGGTCGCAAAGACCGTCTGTTCCGGTGCGACTTTTGCCAAGTCCGTGTAAAATTCCTTTTTGATATCGAGCACTTCAGGCACCGCTTCAATCAGCAAATCAGCGTTTTTCACGGCTTCCCCTAAATCCGTGTGGAAAGACAGGCGATGATAAGTTGCGTCCAATTCTTCATCTGTCGCTTTTAAGTCTTTCTTGAAATGCCCTTTGAGCACTTCGAATCGTTCTTTCGCGCGAGTCAAGGCTTCGTCGGTGATATCGTAAACCGCGACCTCGAATCCATGATACGCAGACTGAAAAGCGATTTGGCTGCCCAGCACACCGCTTCCTGCGACCGTTACATATTTGAAATCCATTCCATCCCACTCCCTTTGAATAGATGATGCAAGTCTTGGTGTATTGGCAAAAAATGATGTTTCTGCCAACGATCTCTAATTCTCATAGTAGGGGAAGCGGGAAGATTTCGCCATTCTTAAATTAAGAAACAAGCTTCAACCCGACGGCAGACCCGAGCACCATCGCGATAAACAGGATGCGCCGCCAGTCTTTTGATTCGTTATAGAACAGCATGCCGATGATTGCACCACCGGATGCCCCGATGCCGGTCCAGATTGCGTACGCCGTTCCCATCGGCAATGATTCCATCGCAACGGACAAAAATAAGAAGCTCGCGACAAATCCGCCGATGAGCATCGCGAGTGACTGCCATTTACGGTCGTGATGCCATTTATTGATCATGGCGACGCCAATCATTTCAAAAATCCCTGCAAATATCAACGAAATCCAAGCCATCACGCTTCACTCCTTTCAGGTACAGAATCCGGTGTTACGAGTTTCAAGCCGATAACGCCCAGCAGTAAAATTCCGACGAGTACCAGTTTTGCGGCATTGATAGGTTCATTAAAGAACACAATTTCCGACAAGACTGTACCGGCTGTCCCGAGCCCGACGAATACGGCATACACCGTACCGACCGGCAATTTGTTTCCGGCATCGATCAGCAACGTGAAGCTGACACCGATCGCAACGACGGTAATTAGCCAATCGCCGAGCGAATCCGCATGCTTTAATCCCACAACCCACGCCACTTCAAACAATGCCGCGATCAATACTTTTCCCCATTGAAGATTCATTGGAATTCCTCCTGTACGTACGAATTAATTAAATTTCATTAGAGTGTAAAGTAGCCTATACAAAGTCCAAATTTCAGCTTAATTATTTTTAATGTGCTGAAGAAATGGAGCAAAATAGCGGAGACTCCCGTGGGAAAGCGAAGTGCCGAAATCCACTCGGGCGATAAGCCCGAGTTAGTTCGGCGCAAGCCCACCGGAAAGCGCAGCTATTTTGCGGAATGTTTGTCGTTGAAGAAAGCTACTAAGCAAAATAAAAAGCCCGGGAGAACTGTAAAAACAGTTTCTCCCAGGCTTTTGTCCCTCCGTGTCACAGCGGTTGCTGTGTGTTTTCTCTCGGACCAAGCCAGCTATGCTGCGGAACCCTAGAAAACTTTTTTTGTAATTCAATTACCTTATTTATATAAGAAATGGGCCCGAACATCAAGCGAGAAGGGTCGAATGCTTAAGGGCGCCTGTTGTCCATGGCGTCCGCCACTCCGTGTGAAGCGGGATGTTCTTCTTGCCGCAGTCCGTCAATAACGTTTTGGTAGTCTTTCGCTGTGCGGTTCTGGCTCAACTTATAGGCCGCTTGGATTTCGGTGATTTTCAGCTTGAACCCGACGATGCCTTTGATTTCCTGCTCGAGCATCTCTTTTGGCAAGGTATCCCACAGTACCGGCTCGTCGCGATGCTGCTCGTAAGTTTCCAATAGCGTCACCAAGTCCTGGCGCAGTTCATCTTCCGGCAACAAACGCCCCGTCCCGTATACATGCGCCGATTGGTAGTTCCAGGTCGGCACGTTTGGCTGCTCGTACCAGGAAGAGGAGATATAGGAATGCGGCCCTTGGAACGTGACGAGCACTTCATCCGTCTCTTCGATCGTACGCCATTGCGGATTGCCATAAGCGAAATGGCCGGTCAGGTAATAATACTCGCCTTCTTTTTTCAGCTGCAAGGGGAGATGAGTCGCAATCGGCCGGTCTTTTCGCGTCGTAATCAAGGTGCCGAACGCATTGGCCTGGATAAACTCACGAATCTCTTCCGGGTCATTCACTTTATAGTATTTTGGGATATACATGACGCACCGCCTTATCTAAGTAATATTATCATTTGTGTGGAAAAGATAAGAATATAACACTTCTACTTAAATGAATATAAGATGTGGAGTGAAACTGCGAAGACGCCTGCGGGAAATGAATAAGCGAAGGGAAGCTGAGTTTATTCATTTGCGATGCTCGAACGAAGTGAGAGTTGAGCAAAGCTTTTCGCAGCAGTTTTACGTAACTTCCTCTATAAACGTCAATGGTTCGCCTCTTTATAGTGTCTTCGTCAAAATCAAATCCGTCTGCTCGTCGTCGCCCATGAAAAACGAATGGCTGCCGGTTTCGACAAAGCCTTTTTTCTCGTAGAAGGCGCGGGCGTTATCGTTATGCTCCCAGACGCCGAGCCAGATTTTGTTCTTGCCGAGTTGTTCCGCCATCTCGAACGCCTGGTTCATTAACACTTTCCCGGCGCCGTTTTTCTGGAATTTCTTCTTGATGTAGATGCGTTCGACTTCGAGCGCTTCGCTGCCCATCGGCTCGGTTTGCGCTTCGTCTGTATTGATTTTTAAGTAGCCGGCCACTTCATTATCGACCATTGCAAAATAAAAATGGGAAGAGGGGGTGGCGAGTTCTTTCTCGAGCTTCGGCTTGTTATAGGCCGCTTCAAGATAGGCGTTCATGTTTTCTTCGCTGTTGTGTTCGTCGAAGGTTTCTTTATAAGTGAGAATACTGATGTCTTGCAGTTCTTGAAGATCGTTTGTTGTGCATTTACGTAGGCTTGCCATGAAGATTCGCTCCTTTAATGATTAGTAATCACGCTTATGGCCTTTTTTAACCGATTCGAAATCGACTTCGATGTTCTGGCGGATGCGGCGCAAATAGCGCTCGGCCTCCAACGCTTCCTGTTCGGTAAAGCCCTCGAGTGCCACCGCATTGGAATGCTCATTTTCCCGGATGATGAAGGGGTAGGCCTGGCGAGCTTTTTCGGTCGGGTAGATCTTTTTGATTTTCTTATTGTCTGGGTCACTCTGTTTTTCAATAAATCCGTTGCTCTCCAATTTCTGGATCGCCCGAGTTGCGGTGGAGCGGTCGACTTTGATGAGGTCGAGCAATTGCTCCTGGATGATTCCAGGGTTTTCGCAGATGCGGACGAGATAGAGATATTGCCCTTTCGTCAGCTCCAGCTCTTTGAATTCGATATTGCTGATGGAATCAAGGGCACGGGCAATCATGCCGATTTCACGCAGAATTTCTGCCATAGAATAACTCCTTTATTATGTTGCATTTGCAACAATAATGAATTATATTGAGTGTACAAGAACCATTCGGCCAATGCAAGAAGGAGGAGCGAAAAAAATGAAATATTTCTTTTACGTCGCAGGCTTGCTGTTATTGTCACTCGGAATAGCGCTGACCATTTTGTCAGACCTTGGCACGTCGCCGTTCGACGCTTTATTGGTCGGCCTCAGCTTTAACATCGGGTTGACGGTCGGGAGCTGGGAAATCATCATCGCCGCCATCATGATCGTCGGCAACGCCATGCTCGGCCGGCAAAAACCGGAACTCCTTGGCATCATGACCGCCGTCATTGTGGGGATCGGCATCGATTTCTGGCTTCATGCATTGAGCACAGCGATTGCGCCTGTTGGTGTCACCAGCCAAATTCTCTACTTTACAGCAGGTCTCTTCGCAGTAGGGGTGGGCACCGCCATTTATCTCCACACCAATTTCGCGCCGATTCCAGTGGATCGCCTGACGCTTCTCGTAAAAGAACTGGCGAAGACCAATCTGTTTTTCTCCAGAACCGCCATCTATTTGATGTTCCTGGTCTTGGCCATTGTTTTCGGTGGACCAATCGGCATCGGGACCGTGCTGACCGTATGTTTCGGCGGGCTAATCTTGAACGCCATTATGCCCGTGACGGCGAAAACATTAGATCGTATGTTGCTTCCGAAAGAGTCACTAATACCCTAATGTTGAACTTAACGGATAAATGAAAATGATAGCAAGAGATTGAAGAGAAGAATCTGAAAATTCTTCTCTTTGTTTGATTTTATGTTGGGTTTTTTTGGTATATTAAAAAGGACCAAAAGAAATAGCAATCTAGAAGAGGGTTTAAGGTTTTGCGATAGATGTAATGAGGAGGTTTTTATGAATTATATAAAAGACATGCGCGAGCTGATCGGCTCGAATCTATTGATGACGGTTGGATGTGGAATCATTCTGGAAAAGGACGGCCAAATTTTGCTTCAGCACCGAAAAGACCGAGATGTCTGGGGGATTCCCGGCGGCGTCATGGAGCCTGGCGAAACATTTCTCGAGACGGCCGTTCGGGAAACACATGAAGAAACCGGCCTGCATGCAGAGAACTTGCAGCTGTTCGGCCTGTATTCAGGAGCGGAAGGTTATGCCGAATACCAAAATGGAGACCAGGTCTATAGCGTGCAAATCATTTTTCATACTCAAGAGTTTTCAGGAGAGCTGATGCAAGAAGGGGAAGAAAGCCACGAACACCGTTTCTTCAGCCCAGACGAATTGCCGAAAATCAACTCTCATCAGGAACGCTTCGTTATGGATTGGGTAAATAAGGGGAGTTTGCCGATATTAAAATAAATGCGCAGCGAATGGGAGTGGAAGGGATGAGAGAATACTTAAAAGAAAATAAGGCCTATCATTTATCATTCCTCGCCGCTGTCATCATTGGGTTTATAGTTGCCAAAATCTTTACGGATGTGGCAGCGGAAGGCCTACTCCTCTGGGTGCTCGGCTTCTTTTTTGTCGCTGAGCTTGTGAAGTTCATCGTTTGGCGGATTGAGCAAAAAGAGGAGTAGCAACCGAATAAGGAGGCAAAGCTGATGAAGAAACTGATCACAATCTTATTCGCTGCTGTTTTATTAAGTGGATGTATTGGCGGAGAGCAATATCTTTATTCAGGAAAAAGTGAGAGTTGGAGCATGACGTATAAAATAGTTGAGGCACAAAGCGGCAGCCAGCAAGTAGAGGGGACGCTAGAGTATATAGGAGCAGGGACAGCACCAGAGACAATCGATTATTCGATGAATTCGGTTATTCGAGGCCAATCAACGACGAATGTGCCGGTAACAGATGGAAAAGCAGTGCTGCAAAACACAAGTTGCGTGGATTGTGGAATCATTCAAGAGCACACGAAAATTAAAGTCGAAATCATATGGGATGGAAAATCGGAAACATTCAATTTGGATGAGGAAGAATCTTAAACGACTCACTTATCGAGCTTTTTTTCCAATCGATTTACCTTTTTGAATAGCACTACCAATGCAATAATGATGGCAATCGGCAAAAAATAGGTGAATATTAAACTGAACACTCCAGTCAGGAATACAGAAGTCATTGTAAAATCCCCTTTTTAGTTATATTTTTCTCTACAGATTTTTGGATTCATTCATTTCCAATTAATTGTTAATAAGACAAGCATAGCATAAGAAAAATTACTTTGGAATGAATCCTTGAAGAGCGACGGTTATTCGATATGAACTGAAATTAAAACTATCAAGGAGGAGGGCAATTGAGAATTCTAAAATACATAGTAATCGCAAGCGCTGTGCTTTTCCTATCCGCCTGTTCGGATGGACCGGATGTCGGCAACTCACCTTACCCGGCAACAGAATTGATAGCGGATCCGCCTGTCGTCATAGGGCATGTGATCAAAGTGCTCGAGGAAAAGCAAGCCTTGGTAGTGGTCGAAAGAATCACCAAAGAGCAAGCGCTCGAAATCGATTACCAAAGCTATGAACTTCCGACGGCTACATTTTTTTCTAATGGGACAAGGTTCGAAAAGGGATTTAAAGAAGGAGATAAAGTGGCTGTCTGGAAATTCGATGAAGGTCCTGAAATGGCAGGCGTCGTCGCGGAGCGGATCGTTCTATTGGAAGAGTAGAAATGACCATTCGAATAAAGACAGAGAAAAACGACGCAGCTTTTCAATAGGCTGCGTCGTTCTTTAAGATCCAAATCAAAACCTTATCTCTACTTCTTCAAACAAGGTAATGCCGAAATAGCTATATTTGATGTGGACGGTCTGAATGACTTCGTCGTGCATGACCGTAAGCCCGTATGTCTCATCTTCTTCAGAAGCGGTGCCGTTGTTCTGTTTTTCCAGAGTGGCGGTAGGAGATGTGCCTGTTTTGATCGTGGCCTCATCGATCTCGGTGAAGCGGTAAGGCTGTGACTCTTCAGATTCAAAATCATCCGTCATGATGAAACCTTGCATTGGATTGCTCATCTGTATTTTGCTTTTCATCGGCTCTTCAAAATTATTGACTGCCACTTCCGTCAATTGGATATCTCCCCATCCCTTATTACCAAATCCGACAATGACAAAATGCTGGTTTTGATCCGAGGCCACTGTAGTCGTCTCAAGTGGAGGCTTGCTCTTCAAAAACATAAGCGTCCCGCCGACTAAAGCCACAAACACCATCAAGCTTAACACCACAATCAAAATCTTCTTATTCAACTTCCCCAATCCCTTCCGCTAAACGGCCGTCTCAACCGAAAAACATTTGATACAAACCATAAGCAATCACCAAGATCACCAACAGCAAAATGACCCCGCCGATTTCCTTCAAGCCTATCCCTCTCGTATCGGGCATGCCGCTTTGTGCGCGGTTGGTCGAGTCGTTGACATTGCTGCCTGCATGTTCTTTTTGGTCTTTCAATTGCAGGCGGTCGCGTTGGTCTTCCGGTTTGTTGTTTTTAGACATATTGATTCCTCCTTAACTCTAAATTTTTTGCCAAGTCCAGTGTAAACGCGTGTTACTTAATGATTTTCCCAAAAAAAGGCGCATGAAACGGTTCACTCTCTATCTTTTAACACAATGCTTCAAAACGGTTTCATTTAACTATACTGCATTGGTTCCAAAATGTTCCATAATTCCAGTTATTTCTTTTAGGTGAAATTGCTCATGATTAACTATATTCTGCCTTGATTATATATGATACGATTTATTTATCAATATTTTCCATAAAATCCATATAAATTGCAGTCGAACAAAGGGGGCGAAATCATGGCACCAGGAGCAATGCTCGTAATGCTGCTTCTAACCATTGCGGTTGTTTATTTCGTGATTAAAGCAATTAAGAAAACGATAGATGGCTTTAAAAAATGAGCAATACATAAAATTTTTCGGGGATGGGGGAGTGAGAACAATAAAGAAGCTGATTAGTTTACTGATCATTTCATTAGTATTTTTAACAGGTTGCGGAAGGTTGGAAGGAACAGTGGTTGAAAAGACGGAAGCAAGCTTTATTCTGGAAGTCCATACAGATGATGCGCGGCAAGACGCCACAGAGGAAATCTTCCTGACCGACCATACCGAATTCAGCGGAGCCGTCAGCTCGTTCGAGGAGCTGGAAGAAGGCGATCGCGTCGAAGTGACCCCGTTTGATACCACGCCTAATATTCCTTATTTTCTTGCATCCCGAGTAACGGTTGAGTGAATGTTGGTGAAATGGACAGAAACTTATTATGTACCAAGTCCATCTCCACATGGTAATCTAGTAAAAATCAAAATTCAGTGCGACGAAGAGAATAGTAGCAGGCAAATCCTTTTCCTAGAGAGCTCCAGGGTGGTGGAACGGGGCAAAAGGATGCCAGCGAAACAAGCCTCTGAGCACCGCATCGGAACCAGGCGGGGATGATGCGGCGGGAGCTCCCGTTACAGAGCTCAGGTATAGATCCAATGTACCGAATGAGGCCCATATGGCGATATATGGGCGAACAGGGGTGGCACCACGACCGGAATCTCGTCCCCAAGACAATTGTCTTGGGGGCGGGATTTTTTTATTTGCCCAAAAATTAACGGAAAGTGGTGGCGGAGATGAAAGGGATATGGAAAGACAAAGAATGGCGGGAGCCAGCTGTATTACTGACAGGCATCGGCATCGCGAACTTCGGGGCATGGGTGTATTTGATCGCCTTGAACTTGATCGTGCTCGACATGACCGGATCGGCGCTTGCAGTCGCGGGGCTTTATATCGTCAAGCCCGCTGCGACACTATTGACGAACTTTTGGTCGGGCAGCGTCATCGACCGGGTCGACCAGCGCAATTTGATGATCACGCTTGATCTGTTGCGGGCAGTGCTCATCGCTTGCCTGCCGTTCGCTTCAACTTTATGGCTCATTTACGTATTCGTGCTGCTCATCAATATGGCAGGTTCGATGTTTGAACCGGCGTCGATGACGTATATCACCAAACTGATCCCCGAGAAAAACCGCCAGCGCTTTAATGCATTCCGCAGCCTGATCGACTCAGGCGCCTTTCTTATCGGTCCGGCAGTCGCTGGTGTCTTGTTCATGATGGGAACGCCGGTGACGGCCATTTATTTGAACGCAGTTGCTCTCCTCGTTTCTGCAATCATACTTAGTTTTATGCCGAAGCTTGAACAAAAGAAAGGAGACGTGAAACTTCCTGAACGTATGTCCTGGGAAATAGTCCGTGCTGACTGGAGAATCGTTATAGCCTTCAGCAAACGCTACGTTCTTGTCATGACGGTCTTCTTTTTATTCAGCTGCATGATGGTCATGGCGACGGCGATCGATTCACAGGAAGCGACCTTCTCGAAACGGGTGCTCGGCCTGACAGACGGCGAATACGGATTTCTCGTGAGTATCGCAGGATCCGGGATTATTGTTGGGGCTATCGTCAATACCGTGTTCACGAAGAAATTGACTGTCGCTGCATTGATTGGCGGTGGATCGGTGATGGTGTCGATTGGTTATCTCGTCTACGCGTTCTCGAGTTCATTCGCCGGCGCAGCGACCGGATTTTTCATCCTAGCGTTCTCGCTCGCCTTCGCCAATACCGGTTTCCACACCTTCACGCAAAACCATACCCCTGTCGACGTCATGGGCAGGACCGTCAGCGTCTATAGTCTTCTAGAAGCACTGCTCATCATCATCACGACAGCGGTCATCGGTGTGGCGTCGGAACTGGTTACCGTTCAGCCAGTGGTCATCGCTTCGACTGCCGCCATGTTCGGGATTTCGCTGTTGCTGTTGGTGGTGAGTTTCAAGCAACCCAAAGAGAGCGATGCAGCCGAATTTGCACTGGAAGGCGAAAGGTCGTCAATATAAAAAGAGAAAGACATGCTGGAATTTCAGCATGTCTTTCTCTTTGGAATGCTTATTCTTCATTCTCCAAGTCCTTGATCAATTGTTCCATTTCCGCGATTTCCTTGCGCTGGGCTTCGATGATTTCATCCGCCAACTGTCTCACGCGAGGATCGGAAATGTTCGCGCGTTCACTCGTCAAAATCGCGATCGAGTGGTGGGGAATCATCGCTTTCATCCAACCGGTATCTTCAATGAGCACTTGGCTGCGCACGAGGTACAGCGATAAGGCGAAAATCAGCGCGCTACCGGCAAGGATTCCGGCATTCGCTTTCTTGTTCTTGTACATCGGCCACATGAACAGCATCATGACGATCGCCATCACGGAGCCCATGATCAAAGCCATATAGAGCCGCGTTTCACTATAGCTGACATGCGCAAATTCAAAGACATTCAAATACATCAGCCAGTACATAATAAATGTGGATGTCCCGATCATGATTCCGAATTTTAAATAATTGTTCATCATCTCTCTCTCCTTTATGATTTTTTGGTTATGTGTTATTCAACAGGTGCTAATTCATCTTCCGTGACCCATTTATGGTTGGTCACTTCTTCTTCGGTATCTGTTGTAGTGAAATCAATCATGTAAACAGTCGTCTCTTCGGCAGAATCGATGGTCGCAGAAGTGCCGTCCATGCCTTCCATATGGTCGGCATCAAGCACCACTTCATCTCCAGCTGCATAAGGTTCTTCAGGTGCATCGTCCAATTCTTCGTGGATGACCCATTTGTGGTCTTCAACCGGATCACCACCGCCCTCAGGCGTATAGCTCACCGCATAGACGGTAGTGTCATAAGCGCCGACAATAGTCGCCTCAGCGTCCTTCATCCCGCTCATATGATCGGTCGTGATGATCGCTTGCGTTCCGACAGCGTACTTAGGATCTTGAGCTTCCTCTAAGTCATCCGGAACTTCGCCGGAGCCGGAATGGTTCATCATATGGCCATCTTCATCATCCATATTCTCGTCCATTTGGTCGTTCATCTCATCGGAGTTCTCTCCCATGTTTTCGTCCATCTGCTCGTCCATATCCATCTGCTCGTCCATATCCATCGGCGCGTCAGCCGGTGACGGATCTGCGTTGCACGCACCAAGCGCCAAAGCAGCCACAATCGACAGCGCACCCATCATCATCTTATCTTTAATCATTTTCTACCCCTCTTTTCTTAGTTGTATGCTTCTTGAAATTAAATACTAACAACGAGCAGATTCTATTTTCTATCTGATAGACATGGAGCAAAACTGCGGAGAAAACCGTACTGCTCCCACAGCGCTGCGCACTGCGTCGCAAAGGATTGCCCTCGCAAGCTTCGGTCAACACCTTTCCCGTGGGAAAGCGAGACAGCCGAGACCCCGCAAGGAGCAAAGCGACTGAGGAGGCTTGGCGCTCGCCCACAGGAAATGAATAAGCGAAGGGAAGCTGAGCTTATTCATTTGCGATGCTCGAACAAAGTGAGAGTTGAGCAAAGCTTTTCGTAGCGGTTTTGCGGAATGTCAACGGAAGAAAATATGAAACACGCCCTATATGGTTAAGCTACCCCGAAGTTCTGCATAAAGTGTGCAGGAAACGTGACAATTTATCTTTCTGGAAATTAATTAAGTTTTATGTGGCAGAAGCAAGCAGCTTTTCCCGGATATGCACAAAAACTCGAAACTTATCCGGTATAGTAGAATGAATTGCTATATATAAAGGAATAATACGTTCAATCCAGAAACTTTTATAAACGATGAAACTTAAATTGATGAAATGATTCTGCTTTTGATACAAACTACAACATCATATTAAGTTCAAAATATGGAGCAAAACTGCGGAGACTCCCGTGGGAAAGCGAGATAGACGAGACCCCGCAAGGCGCGGAGCGACTGAGGAGGCTCGGCGCTCGCCCACAGGAAAGCGGAGCGGTTTTGCGGAATATACGGTATCATTTTGTGAAAAAAAGAGTCGCTGAAAGAGGGAGTATATGTTCAATCGACTGGCATTAAAAATCGGCTTATTATTTTTCGTCTTCATCGTCAGCATCGAATTGTTCTTGTTTTCGACGCTCTACATCACCTACGTCAACGAACGCGTCGATGAAGTGATGTCAAACCTACTCGCGAGGGGCAATACCCATAGCGAAGTGCTCGAAGACAGCTTCAACGAAACGACCTTGTCCCACGTCGCGATGATGGAATCGTCCTCGGACTTCATTGTCATTATCACGGATGAAACCGGCAACGAATTGACCCATTCCGACCGGATCGAACCGGAAATGCTCGACGTGCTCGGCCATACCGATATCGAACAGATTCCGGAACAAGGCGAAATCCTTGAAGACAATTGGCGCGACGAGCGCTTTATCGCGACCGACAGTCCAATCACCATCGGCGGCGAGCACCGCGGCCATGTCTTTATGTTCGCGGAAACGAATCATATTAAAGAAATGGTCGACCGCATGAGAAATCAATTCATTCTCGGCGGCTTAATCTCGGTGCTGTTGACGGTCATCACCATTTTCCTATTGTCGCGCTTTATCACCTTGCCGCTCATTCGTATGAAAGAAGCGACCGAGAAACTGGGCAAAGGCCAAAGCGAAGTGGCGCTTCATATCGAACGCAACGATGAGCTCGGTGAACTGGCGAATGCCATCACCCATCTATCCGATGATTTGGACCGGCTCAAGCAAGAACGCAACGATTTTCTTGCGAGCATCTCCCATGAACTGCGCACGCCGCTCACCTATGTGAAAGGCTACGCCGATATCGCGAGCCGCCCTGGGCTGACGGAACAAGAGCGGGATGAATACCTCGCGATCATCCGCGAGGAAACCGGCCATTTGACGAAGCTCATCAAGCAACTATTCGAACTGGCACAGCTCGACCACAATCAATTTACGATCCAGAAAGAACAAGTGCAGATCGATGCGCTATGCCATTCGGTCGCAGCGCTCGTGCGCCCGGCATTCAATGACAAGAACATCACGATTTCAGTCGAATGCGATCAGGAAATCGTCGCGTGGATCGACCCGGCGCGTTTCCAGCAAGTCTTGCTGAATATCCTCGACAATGCGCGCAAGCATTCCGAGCCGAACACTACGGTGACCTTGCAAGGGCGTCAAGACCAGGAATCCATCACACTGAGCGTGACCGATGCGGGCGAAGGCATTCCGCAAAAAGACTTGCCGTTTGTCTTCGACCGCCTGTACCGCGTCGACAAATCCAGATCCCGTCAGTTTGGCGGCAGCGGTCTTGGGCTCGCAATCGCCAAGGAGCTGGTCGAATCGCACGGCGGCCACATAAACATCGATTCTGCGCCGAAATCGGGAACGACGGTCACCATTACATTGAAAAGGGGGGACGGGCGTGCATAAAATCTTATTGATCGATGACGAGCAGCGCATGCTCGATTTATTGTCCTTGTATTTAACGCCCCATCAGTATCAATGCACGAAAGCGCAAGGGCCGCGGGAAGCGCTGCGTTATTTGGAAACGCAGGCGTTCGATATCGTCTTGCTCGACATCATGATGCCCGAGATGAGCGGTTTTGAGCTATGCGCCAAAATCCGCAGCTTTTCCGATGTGCCGATCATCATGCTGACGGCGCGCGAGCAGCAGGAAGACATCGTCAAAGGGCTCAAGCTCGGCGCGGATGATTACATCACCAAGCCGTTTAATGAAGAAGAATTGCTCGCCCGCATCGAAGCGTTGCTCAGGCGGCAGGCGCCGAAAAACATCATCGAAGTGGGCGGCTTGAAATGGAACGAAGAACGCTTTGAACTGAGCTATTTGGGCACGCCGATCAAACTGACGCCTAAAGAGTTCTTCATGGTCGGGCAATTAGTGAAAAACCCGGGCAAAGTGTTTTCACGCGACCAATTGATTTTGCTCATCTGGGGCTATGACTCGGAAACAGAAGGGCGCACGATCGATTCGCATGTCCGCAACGTCCGGGAGAAAATCCGCCAATCCGGCTTTCCAATCGATAAGCATTTTCTGACCGTTTGGGGCGTCGGCTATAAATGGTTGAACGAAGCCGAATAAACGCAAAAAAGAGCCAGCGGGAAACGTTCCAGCTGGCTCTCTCTGTCTTATGCGATTGAACGGCAAGCTTCCGCGCATTTATGGCAAGCTTCTGCACAGCGTTTGCAATGATCGTGCATATCGGCGTGTTTCTGGCATTCGTCGCCGCAAGTCTGGCAGATTTCTGCACATACTTTAGCCAGTTGGGAAACGAACGGTGAATTGCGGGTAATCGCTTGTTCCAGATACGCGCACATATCTGCGCATTCCCGGTCCAACCGGATGCATTCCGCCATCATCTTGACATCGTCTTCCTGTAAGCAAGCATCGAAGCAATGGTTGCACGCTGCCATGCAATCGTGCAGCGTTTCGAGCAATTGCTGGTGTTGTTCTTGAGCCATTCCAAAAACCTCCTCATTAGATTTAAGTTGTCAGTAAGGAAATTTCCCGCTTGAACTGGAAGTAAACGGAATGTGCCGAACTCCACGAAAATTCCATAGAAACTGCACAAATTCCGGATAGGGCATGCTTGGCGGTTCTCGATAATTTCTCGACAATTGAAGCTTATAATGTAGTCAAGAGAACCGAAAAACGATCCGAGAGGTGAAAGCTAATGGCAAAACATGACGAAACGAAACCGCATGCAGACGATCATTCACCAGGTACAGGCCATCATGGCATGCATGAAGACGATTCGACCGTGCAGGAAGAGCATGTGCACACAGAACATGAGCATAACGGACATGACTCGGAAGATCACGGAGGCGGACACGGCCATCACGGGCACGGTGGACATGAAGACATGGTGGAGGATTTCAAGAAGCGCTTTTTCATCTCGCTGATCCTGACCCTCCCGATCCTTGCGATTTCACCGATGATCCAGCATTTCATGGGCGTCGATTGGCGCTTTGACAACGATATGTATGTGTTGTTCGCCTTGTCGACAATCGTCTTTTTCTATGGCGGCTGGCCGTTTCTCGTGGGCGGCATCGCTGAACTGAAAGACAAAGCGCCAGGCATGATGACCTTGATTGCGCTCGCGATCACCATCGCCTACAGCTATAGCACCGTCGTCGTGTTCGGCTGGGACGGCAATCAGCTGTACTGGGAGCTCGCGACATTGGTCGTCATCATGCTGCTTGGGCATTGGATTGAAATGCGCTCCATCATGGGGGCGTCGAACGCGCTCGAACAGCTCGTCAAATTGATGCCCAATGAAGCGCATCGCTTGGATGACGATAAACAAGTTGAAGATGTGCCTTTGTCTGAAATCCGTAACAAGGATTGGGTATTGGTCAAGCCGGGCGAGAAAATCCCGGTCGACGGCGTCATCGTCGAAGGCCATTCCGCAGTCGATGAATCGATGCTGACGGGTGAATCGATCCCTATTGAAAAAGAAGACGGCGATGCGGTCATCGGCGGCTCGGTTAATAAAGAAGGTTCGCTCGTCGTGGAAGTCGAGAAAACCGGAGAAGATTCCTATCTGTCCCAAGTCATCACGATGGTCAAAGAAGCCCAGGAATCCAAATCGAGAACACAGGATTTGACGAACCGTGCCGCGAAATGGCTATTTTATCTGGCGCTCGTTGCCGGATTTTCGACACTTTTCACCTGGCTCGCACTCGGCTATTCCTTCGATATTGCTATCGAACGCATGGTGACGGTCATGGTCATCACCTGTCCGCACGCACTCGGCCTTGCAGCACCGCTCGTCGTCGCGGTATCGACATCAATTTCAGCGAAGCAAGGCTTATTGATCCGCAACCGTGCCGATTTTGAAGGCGCACGCAATTTGAATGCCGTCGTCTTCGATAAAACAGGAACCCTGACGAAGGGCGAGTTTGGGGTCACCGACATCATCGCGAATGACGGCTATAGCGAAGAACAAGTCTTGCAGCTCGCCGCAGCGATCGAGCAGAACTCGGAACACCCGATTGCGACGGGAATCGTCCAATCGGCAAAAGAGCGCAACTTGACAATCGGCAAAGTCAGCGATTTCGAATCAATCACCGGCAAAGGCATACAGGGTCAAGTAGACGGCATGAAAGTCAACGCCGTCAGCCCTGGTTACATCAAAGGCGAAAACCTGCCATATGATGAACAAGTCTTTAACGCATTGTCGGAAGAAGGCAAAACGGTCGTCTTCGTTCTAGCGGATGACAAGCTTGCCGGCATGATCGCGCTTGCCGACATGGTGCGCGACACGGCAAAACAAGCAGTCGCGGCTTTGAAGGAAAAAGGCATCCACTCGATCATGCTGACAGGCGATAACCAAAAAGTCGCCAACTGGGTCGCCGCACAACTCGGCATCAAGGAAGTATACGCCGAAGTGCTGCCAGACGACAAAGCGAACCAAATCAAGAAAATTAAAGACAAAGGCTGGCGCGTCGCCATGACCGGAGACGGCGTAAACGATGCCCCCGCACTCGCAACCGCCGACCTCGGCATCGCAATCGGCGCCGGGACAGATGTTGCGATGGAAACAGCAGACGTCGTCCTCGTCAAAAGCAATCCGAACGATGTTGTCGCGCTCATCGATTTGTCGAAAAAGACCTACCGCAAAATGGTCCAGAACTTGTGGTGGGCGACCGGCTATAATATTTTCGCCATCCCGCTCGCTGCCGGCGTTCTGGCACCGTGGGGCATCATCGTCAGCCCGGCAGTCGGTGCCGTGTTCATGAGCTTGAGTACGGTCATCGTCGCGATCAATGCGAAATTACTGAAGGCTTAAAATGAATAGCCATGAAAAAACAGAGCGTCTACTCAATTTGAGTGGACGCTCTGTTTCTGTTGATATGTAAAAGAGATAGGAAATGTATAAAGAAAAATATATAGTAAAGCTAATAAGACCTGGCCGATTGCCAAAGTCGGAACGAACGGAGAGAGATGGAATGGAACTCAAAAAACTAGCGGTGCAAGCTGCTGAACAGTACGCGCAAATCCCTAATATAGAAGCGGTGATGCTGGTGGGATCGGTATCGAGGGGTTGGCAGGACGAATTCTCGGGTATTGAATTGCTCATCTTTTGGAGGGAAACGCCATCGGACGAAGAACGTCAACAAACCATCCGTCAACTGGGCGGAGAACTATTGGAATTTCATCCATATGAAGAGCAGGAATGGGCGGAAACCTATACAGTCAACGGCGTGAAATTCGAAATTAGCAGTTTTCTCACCGGAACGATTCGCCAAACGATCCATCAAGTGACCCGAGAACTCGACGTTGATCCGGACAAGCAATGCATTGCGGCAGCTGTCCAATACGGCATTCCGCTCTATGGGGAGACGACGATCGAGCAGCTGAAAAAACAAGTCGAGCATTATCCGCTTGAATTGCAAGAAGCGGTGATTAATTATTATAGCGATTTCGGAAGCCGTTGGAACAACCGGGAAGCACTCGTTCACCGGAAGGATTGGCTCATGTTCTACAAAGTGGTCGTTTCCGTCCAAACGAATATTATGGGTCTGCTATTCGGTTTGAATCGCCAATTCATCCCCCATCCGGCACTCAAATGGCAGCGAAACTCGCTCGCGTTAATGGACATCAAACCAAAGAATTGCGCCGCTCGTTTGGAGTCTGTGTTTTTTCAAGAGCCGTCTGACGCCGTGAAAGAACTGGAAGCGCTCATTGGAGAAATCTTCGGGCTGATCCGTCAAGAACTCCCACATATCGACCTTTCTGAAGCAACTCGCAAAGCGTCGTTCGTCAGGCCAAAGATTTGAACGAACGCGTGATTTCCCTTTTTCGCAATAGCTCATCAAAGAGGAAAAACACCACAGCTACGATTACTGCGAAATACATAAGCGGGCCGAGAAATAGATAAGACAATAAGCCGAACCCTAAATGGATCAGAAAAGCGAGTGGGAAGCGATACCCCTCCACCTTGGAAGTCGCCAAATCAGAAAATGATGAAACGGGAATTCCGTAGACTGCGGACCCAAACAGTAAAATCAGAAACAAAAAAACAGAAAGCCACAATGCTGCGAAATCCATTCCGTTCCCCTTGATGATCGAGCCTATCGTTGAAAGTAATCCCATAGCGGTCAAAAATAGGGAAGTATAGAGCGCTGCTTTGCCTTTTCGGAATAGTGCATCGTCGTTGTATAGTTTTTTGCCAATGACCGGCAAAAACGTCAATGCAATCAAACTTAAAGCAACTTTCATCTGTATCCAAAAGAAACTGCCCCATACAATGAACGCCAATATAGAAAAAACTAGTATGTATAAAAAAACTTTGTACATGTGGATTCCCCCTGCTTCTATTGTAACAAGCGGAAGTCTATGGAACTATGCAATATTAAAGCAAGCTGAACCGAGAGTGAACAAGCGCATCCAAAAATACAAAAGCGACAAAGCAGCTGCTTTGTCGCTTTTTAGTATGCGGTAGCACAGTCCAGAAATGTGCACCGTCCAGACTCAAGACCCAGCAGCAATCACCGGTTCCATCGCTTCATACTGCGGCTTTTTGTCCTGTTCGCCGCATCCTGCAAGCAATAACACACCGGCCAGAAACAGCACAAACAATTGGCGCTTCATCGGAACCCCTCCTCAAATTTTATGTAACGAACAGGAAAGGAGGGTGAATCGAATTGCATAACTGCCGCCTGGCGTTAGACATAGGTGTTTTCGTAAGTAGTTGATTCCATTATACCATTCAAGATGACAAAAAACTGCCTCTTTGTACTGAATAATCAGTGAAAATAGGTTAAACTAGAATTAACCATATTTTCAATATTATTAGCCTACTTATATGGAGAAATGAACGCCATAAAGCCACTATCTATAATTAAAAAGGGGAATTAGATGATTTTACATACCGAAAGTTTCGGCACAGGGGAACCGATTGTGTTCCTCCATAGTGGGCTGCAGACCGGGCTCACCGATTTTGAATACCAGCGCAATTATTTTAAAGAACATTACCAGGTCATTGTGCCGGACTTGCGCGGGCATGGAAATTCCGTCAGCACTGATATAAGCGATAATTTTGAAAGCAACGCGAAGGATTTGGCAGAGACACTCGAACGGTTGGGAATCGACTCGGCCCATATCGTCGGGGCGTCGTTCGGTGCATTGGTCGGGATCGTGTTCGCGAAGCGCTTTCCATCCAAAGTAAATAGCCTGACGATATCTGGCGTCACGGCAGAAAAGCCAGATAATTGGGCGCAATTGCGCGAACAGGAAACACGTAACCAACAACAGATTTTCCAATACGAGGAAACGAATGCGTATTTTGACCAACTGCATAAAGGCGATTGGCGGAAGCTTATCGAAATGGGACAGAGTGAAGAATGGTATCCATTCGAAGAAACGAACGATTTGTCGGGCATTCATGCACCGATCCTCTACATCACAGGAGAAGGCAACCCGAACGAAACGAAAGGCGTCTTGTATTACCCCAACAAGCATGAAAATGTCCGCGTATCGGTCATTCCCTTCGCATCCCATTTGGTTCATGCCGAACAAGCGGAATTGCATGCGAAAACGCTTGAATTATTCCTAAGCCACGTCGACTAATCAGGAGAGGGGCTCGTATCTCATGAAAAAACTCGGATCACTTTTGGCCATACTGATCATCCTTAGCGGCTGTTCGGAGGGCGACCGTTATAACTTCAAAGGAAGCGGCGACAATTGGGAGGTCTTCTATACGGTCGACGTCACTTCACAAGACAGCAAGGAAGCGACTGGGAAAATCGTCTACACCGGTGAAGAGCCGCCTCCTGAAACCATCATCTATTCCATTGAATCGACTGCCGGTGCATCGAGTGGCAATGTCTTGGTCGATGAAGGTGAAGTGCTGGTCGGCAAGAGTGCCTGCGAAGGCTGTGCGGTCATTCAACAAGATGAAGAGTTGGATGTGGAGATCAAATGGGACGGGCAAGTCGAGGAATTCGCGTTGACGACTGAATGATAATTAAACTTAAGAGATGGAGAGCAGCCAAATGACCAGGACTAAAAAAGTTTGGCGTGGGGCCGCTGGAGTGGTCATCGATAACAAACAAATCCTAATGGTGAAATCGAAAGAATCTGGTAAATGGAGCATCCCGTCCGGAGAAATCGAAACGGGCGAATCCCCACAACAAGCATGTGTGAGGGAAGTGAGGGAAGAAACCGGCTTTCGCATTGAAGTGAAGAAACAGCTTCATACAAAAAATGTGCAAATCGGCCATTACGAAGTCACCAGCCATTATTTTCTGTGCGAAGTCATCTCAGGCGGTATTTGTTTCCAGGACCCGGATAATGAAATCGACGAAATTATGTGGAAAACAGAAGCCGAACTGAAAGAACTGCTTCACGATTACCCGGAAGACCAAGAACACCTCATTGCGTTCATGAATCGCGCGGCGGCCATCCAGTAATCGCTTTTCACAAACCATACGAACGGAGTTGCGCATGTGAACAGAGTAGCGGTCATCACGGTCGGCAAAACCCATAGTGGCAAAACGACATTCGCCAAAGCGCTTGAGCGACAGCTTGCCAATGCAATCGTTGTTGATCAGGACAATCATGCAGAAATCCTGAAAACTTATTATCCGGCGCTCGTCCCGAAAGAGGGGGCGAATGCGATCAAGTATGCCCTGACACAGACCATCGTCAATCACGCGGTCGATCAAACCGATTGCCACATCATTTTGTGTAACGCTAATCGTAACCGGCAAGGTCGCTTGAAGCTGCTGGATTTTTACAGATCGAAAGGCTTTACGACTATCTTGGTGAACTTTGACATGGCAGACGAGGTGTTAAAAACGAGAATCGATCAGGCCGGGCGTGACACTTCCGTCTTGCGCACCGTTTCTTCATTCAAGGATGTCCTCGTTCGTCAACAAGCTGAATCTGTCGATAACCCCGGCGTCACACCCACACCAGACGAAGCGGATTACCTGTTTAGCGTAACAAATGAACAACAAGCAGAAGCGGCCATTTCAGAAATCAGGGAGATAGCTGCCAGGGGGGATAGCCCATGAGAAAACTGTCAGTCCTGTCATTGCTGCTAATCATGCTCTTCACCTTAACGGCGTGCCAGAATGGTTCACTGAATGCCGAACAACAAGCTGCTGACAAAATTGTCTTGTACAAAATGGAAAGTTTCGGGCAAGTGATGGAGAACTCACGACTCGAAGTAACGGATGAACAAACGATCGAGTTATTTGCAGAAGCCATTTCGCGTGCGGATAAAGTCTCAGGAATCGCAGACGTAGCGGATCCGAATTTCAAAGTGGAGTTTGGTGAAAAGGAATTCTATTTATGGGTATCGGCAAATCATGGGTCCGCTATGGATGAAGCAGACACCCATACACTCTACACCTTGGAAGAACAGCATGCCGAGCAACTCTACAGCTTTCTTTCATCCGAAAATCTGCTTGATTGAATGGACAAAGATAAGGGAGGCGGTTGCATGAAGAAGTTTTTCTTATCAATCGTGGGCGGTATCGTCTTCGGGCTCATTCTATCGTTCAGCTTTATGGAGTATGAAAGCAGCTGGACACACCACACCCAAAGGGCTGGCGTCGACCAAGTGGTGCAAGAGATGGACTTCGATTTTGTCTTTACTGCTTCGCTCCTGATTCTCGGGATATCCGTATTGATCTTTGCCGTCTGGAGTTTCATTGAAAAGAAGAAGGATGAAAAGTTTGTCAGAGACTTTCAGAATGAAAAAAACCGAGAAAACTAAATACATTTCAGAGAGTTAGATAAGTTTATAGTCTACTAGATGAAAAAAGGGGACTTTATTTCTACATTTAAAAATGAATGGACTGTCCAAGTATTTGGAGAAGTGTTCGCTCGACTCCTGTGGGACTAGCGGGTTTGAGAGACCCCGCAGGAACGCAGTGACGAGGAGGCTCGATTCCCGCCCCACGGAAAGCGAGCGATAAGCTTCGGAAAATACGGTCTCTCAAGTTTCTCGACAACCTGAAATACACTCCCACGGCATCTCACAGAAGATGCTTTTTTTAATGCCGTTATTTTTCTGCCTAAAAGGGGATACAAGGAAAAGCAGTTGAATTCGTTAGCGATATTAAAGGAGGACGATCATATGGACAAACCGATCAAAGCGTTCGTCTTCGATGTGTACGGCACATTGTTCGACGTCATCGCCATCAAAGAGCAATGCGAGGACGTATTTCCGGGGCACGGCGAAGCAATCAGCCAGACGTGGCGCACGAAGCAAGTCGAATATTTCATGATGCGCCAGCTCATGGGGAAATATGACACCTTGTACACCGTCACCCGAAGCGCCTTGAAATACGCACTTGAAGACGAGGGACTCGACTCGACAGATGATATCGAACAGCAATTGATGGACGCCTATTTGCATTTGCCGCTCTACGAAGAATCGGAAGCGGTGTTGAAACAGCTGCAGGATCACCAACTCGTCGTGTTCTCAAACGGCTCGCACGATATGCTCGACCCTTTGATCGAAAACGCAGGAATAAAAGACTTGCTCGACAAAGCCGTCAGCGTCGATGAAATCAAGCAGTTCAAGCCGGCACCGGCCGCTTATCAATACGTATTGGACCAATTGAACATCGAGCGCGACGAAATCCTGTTCATGTCATCAAATGGCTGGGACATCTCGGGAGCGAAAAATTTCGGCTTCCGCACCGCGTGGATCAACCGCAAAGAAGCGCCGATCGAACAGCTCGGCCTGGAGCCGGATTATGTATTTTCGGACTTGAATGGCTTGTTGAAATGGAAATAGAACGGTCAAAAAGATTAAAGCTTATTATTCCGGGTAAACTACTTATATATAAGAGGAGGCATTCACATGAATAGACTACAATTAGGGGATTTAGCCCCGTCATTTACATTGCCGCGCGCTGAAGGCGGAGATTACTCATTGCAACAGGACTTATCTGAACGTCCAGGCTGGCGCTTTGTCATTTTCTTCAGAGGCTCGTGGTGTCCAGTATGCAACGAAGAATTGCAGGAAATCCAAGACAGCCTATCGTATTTTGAAGGCAAGGATATCCATTTCACGTTCTTGTCCACAGACAATCAGCAGGACCTTAATGAAATGAAAGAAAAACACGGCTTGACCTCTCCAATCTTGGCCGATGCGACTGAAGACATCTTGAAACAATACGGGGTCTACCATCATGGAGAAGACGCATTGTACGAAGACCATGGCATTCACGGCGAGCCAGCTTATTACTTGCTCGATGAAGAAGGCAAGGTCATGTACCAGCAGCAGCAAACGAGCCCATTCGGCCGTCCGCACGCAAAAGAATTACGCAAAATCGCTGCGTACATCCGTAAAAACCTAAAATAAGATAATATACAAATGAGCTTGGAGGGAATTCTCCAAGCTCTTTTTCATTGCTTAATCCATCTCGCGCACAGCGAAATAGTTGTCTTCAGCATCGGCGAAATTGAACGTCCGACCTGTCGGCATCTCGACGATATCGCCGACCGTGACACCTTTTTCCGCCAACTCGTTCCGCAGCTGCTCGAAATTGTTCGCGTAAAACAATAGCGACGGCGTCTCCAAACTCAAGCCCGTATCCATCTGCTCGAGCAAATTCTTGTCATGCAAGACGATGCTCGTCTCCGCATCTTCACGAGGCGCAATTTCGATCCACCGCATGCCATCATTTTCGACGTCTTGCAAAACCACAAAGCCCATCTTCTCCTTCCAAAACGCAACAGCTGCGTCCTGGTCGCGCACATACACCATGACCTGTCCGATTTTTGAAATCATTGCTTTTCCTCCTCTGAATAAAATGATGAGTCTCGTCACCCTAATAATTCGATGGGGAAAGGGAAAACCCTTTAGATGGCCAGCTATTTAAGGGCTGCGTTTTAATCCAAGGGGAACGATAAAGTTTTCGACAAAAGAAAGGATACCAACCAGAAAGCATAAAAAGCTCAGAAGGAATACTTCAATCCAAGAAGCCCCTAAGAAACGGAATAATAAGATGGAAAGAAAACCTACAATAAAATAAACCGGAACAAATTTCTTGGACAATAATAAGTGGCTCAGATAAATCACTCCTTAACCTATTCAATTTCGGGACTGTGTTAAATAAAATGATAAATCCCATCTTTACATAAAAGTGGAACATTCACAATCCAAGCCATAGAAGTTTGATACACTAATCATAGCAAGCCTAAAAGAGGAGGAGACCCATGAAAAAAGCACCGAAACTCATTCTATTCTTTACGCTCGGCATCATCACCGGTTTTATCTTGTCATACTTGTTCAGATAAGGAGGCAATTACATAATGGACATCCGTAAAGCACAAGCCGAAGACGCAGCTGGTATCCGAAAAGTCTGCGCAGTCGACAACCCTGAAACCTACCACGGCTTATTGCCGAAGCACGAGATCGAACGAGTCATCGAGCGCCAACAAAACAGCGACTCCCAGAACAAGCATGATGTGCTTGATTTAGGAGTCGCTTTATATAAATTCAGCCGGGGCAATCCCTAGCCGAAGTGTCGCCAAGACAGTGAAAGAGAGTTCTTGCACATACTTCTATTCGATGAGAAGTCACGCCTCCAAGGCATTGAAGGCAGCGGCCAAGCGCGCGGCAAAATCTTCTGGCGCTTCGACCGACTCCATGCAGACACTGACAATATGCGGATTGACCTGTTGCCACTGGCGATAATCGGTCGGCAAGGGAATGTGGAAATCATTCCAGGCAAACAGGAACGAAGGATACTCTTCAGGCAATAGAAAAATCTCTGCGCGGTTCAATGCCGTGCCGTCAGCGTTCACTTTCTCAAACGAGATATCATGTTCGATGATGCACGTAAAGCATTGCTGCTCCCGAAAAATTTTCATTTCACGGGATTTTTTAACGACTGTCTGGCCAGCAGTAATTTCCACTTCAGCATCCAAATAGGATTTGACCTTCTCCGCTGCACTTGCTGTTAACGTCTCCATGTCGATCGTCCTTTCTGCCAGTATTCGGCGCGACTTGTGGAAATCAACTAAATTGAGATTGCTTGTGCCAGCATCTGTCCAGAAAATCCTTGGTCTCTTGAGTCGAACACATCGCCTGTGAAATGTATTCTTCCTGGACGGCTTGAATCAACGCACTGCCGATTCCCCGATCGCGGAAGGAAGGGAGAACGGCGATGTGCTGCACAGCAAAAGTTTGTTTCTGTATGTGGATGCCGATCACTCCAACGACTTTTTCATTTTCCTCCCACAGATACAGTCGGCGCTCCGGTTGTCTTTCGTAGGCGCTGAGTATTTGCTGGACTGAAACTCCTTGCTGGGCTGACGGTAGATGGGAAAGCAAGCGCAGTACAGCCTCCCGGTGGCGTGATTCGTATGCAATCATCATTCAAATCCCTCCTTCTCAAATATGCTTCATCGATGAAAGGCCATTAAAAAAGCGCCAAAAAGAATAGAACATTCTTTTTGGCGCTACCTCCAGCACTGGTGTCTGGTGTATACGACCGATTCATTATTGGGTTGGCCTTTAAAATGAAAAAGGCAGTTGCTTTGCGTTCAAAGATAACTTGTACAATTACACCATACCCAATTTTTTTCATTAAGTAAACTGACTATTGAGAAAATGGTTATAAAGAAACGCTTGTTATGAAATTTTACCTAAAGTTTAGAAAAAATAGCTTTCGCATCGCAAAACGACAGCGCCTGCTTAGGCGGCGGGGATGAACAGCTATTGTCATGATAAACCCCCGGGCTGTCGCGTTGCCACGACAGCTCCGGGGGAGTGAAACTAGGCTTATTTTTTAAAGGCCAGTAGCGCGAAGCCTTTATCTTCTTCAAAGTCCCAGTCGACATAACTGCCGATTAATGGGCGGTTAACGATCGCGGGCACTTCCGATTCTGCAAATAACATATACTCCAGCGGCCGTTTTGCCAGTTTCAAGGCTTCCTGAAATTCATTTTTGATCAGTTCTTTCTCCAGCAAAGTGAAGATGCCGATCCGTTCAATGAGCAGTGTCCGGTCGTTCAGCCAAAAGAAATTGGTTTCTTCCGGTTCTTTCTGTCCGGCGATGCTTAAACGGATGACTTCTTTCCGGAGTGCCGTTTCATCCACTTCTTCCGGCCATCTGAGTTTATGCGATTTTGGTTCTTCCAATACGCCTAGAATCATGCCGGAATAATCGTCCAAATTCCAATCGGCATACAACTCCATTACATCCAGGTCAGCTTGCTTCCAGAAATTCCTCTTGAACTCAGCCATCAATTCAACCATTAATAAATCCCTGGTTTTCAACACGCGGTTCTTTTCATTTTGATCCAACAGGATTCTCTCCATCGGGGCCAAGAAATCCCGGACTTGAATGCAGACGAATGATTTGTAAATGGTCACATACACTGAACTTGGCCCTTTGCCGAAATGCTCCCGCAAGATGGACGCAGTGAAACCGCTGATGATGGATTCGACCGTTTTCTCTTGAGTCATGTGCTCTCTCCTCTAAACGGAAGAAGCTATCCATTCCATTTGGGCAAGTGTACAGGGCTTTAGCACAAATAGATACCTTATGGGACCAATTCAGTAAACTACTGGGGCAGACCTAAGTCATGTCATCGTCTCGTATTGGAACTGCTTGTCACTCATCCAGTTTTAAATAACGGTTCAATTGAGTAGAAAACGCCTGGAGTTTCTCTGGCTGAATCGAGTAGACGCCTTTGTCGACCTTCACAAACTTCGCTGCTTTCAACAAAGCCAGTTGATGATGCAAAGTCGTCTTGGACATTTTGAATCGCTCACTCATTTCCTGCAAGGGAGCGGGGCCCTGGCATAAATAATGCAACACGTTCAAGCGCAATCCGTCACCAAGTGCTTTATGTCCTTGGATCAATTCGTTCGGCGGCACTTCCGGATCGAGCAGCTGCTGTTCGCTGACCGGATAGAAAAACAATTTCACATCAGCCGTACGGATCGTCAGCAGCCATGGCCGATACGACACATGCGGAATGAGCTTGACCGACCAAATGGAAGGCTCCGGTGCATAGTCGACACTCGCCACACGCTCGATTTCCTTCGCCGCATTCGCGGAATCAAGCCCGCGGTGCTGCTGTTCTTCAAACGTCAGCGCATGCAGCCATCTCCCGATATAAAACTTCTTCGTCATCCAGTCCTGCCATTCGCTTAGCACCTTCATAAACAATTCGCTTAGCTGGGCTCTTGTATGCCCGTGAAGTTGCCATACGTAACCGCTGAGATATGCATGTCCTTCAAACAAGCGGGCATAAGAAGACCACCAGCCACTGTCTTCAGGCTGTTGTGCTGCCTGTTCCCGTAACGCTTCTGCAGCTCTGCTATGATAGGGCAGTAAAACGTCGTAAAATCGCTCCTCTGAAATCTCTGCCAGACGCTCCGCAAGTTCCTCAACAGAACGAGCCCCGAACTCATTTTGCAACAACAGCAGCCCGTACCATAAATTCGTCTCTTCGATCTTCGCTAAAGACTCTAGCAAAGCAGCAGGCATCGCTTGTGCATCCTGTGTCCATTCCTCATCCATCTCGAACGTATGACGCAATTGCCCGTGCGTATAGCCAGCAATCCCGACAATCCATTCCCACACCGGCGACTGTTCTACAGCTAAGTGAATCGTCTCTTCGGGTAACGCAGCATCCATGATCTTCATACTGAAAACCTCCTTAAGCATTTTCTCTATTCTAAATGAATGGAATCATTAATTCAATATAAATTGAATTATTAATTCGGTTTATTTCGAATGAAAAGAAAAGCGATTCTCTTTATATAGAAGAAAGAGAAGAGATTCCGTACAACACACGAAGTTCATTCCAAAAAATGCACGAAAAAAAAGAGCACCCGAGATTTCGGATACTCCCTGAAGCCTATATTATTTGAAACGTCTGAAGCTGTGGAATTTAGGTCCCCAGTATGGGCCGCTCAAGCTTTTTACTTCTGCTTTAGAACCGCCAGAGTGAACGAACTGGTTGTTCCCGATGTAGATCCCATTGTGTGAGATTCCTGGGCGGTAAGTGTTTGCGAAGAAGACCAAGTCTCCTGGGCGCGGATTTGTAACTTCGTAAGACTGGGCGTATTGAGTGAGCGTAGTGCGTGAAACGTTCTTGCCAGCTTGTTTGAAGGCGTATTGTACAAATCCTGAGCAGTCAAACCCAGCTGTTGTCGTGCCGCCGAAACGGTACGGGATGCCTTTAAGCGCTAGTGCTTTAGAAACGACTGCTGAAGAAGAAACGCTAGATGATGCTTGGACAACGCCAGATCCTGATGATTTTGTTACGAGTGAGCTGTGTACCCAACCGTGCGTACCGCCAGTGCGGACTTTGAACCATTTACCGCTGCCGATTGTAGCGGATTTTGTAACTGTTGCAGTTGCGCCTTTAGAAGCGACTTTGATGACGCCGTGGCTTGTGCCGGCATCTCTACGGACGTTTGTAGCGTATTTGAATTTATAAGTGCTGTTGGAAACCTGGACGATCGCTGGCTCAGATGCTTTCTGTGCAACTTCTGTCTGTGGTTGTGCTTGTGCTGTATTTTGTGCGTCTGTAGCTGAACTAGAAAAGACCAATGCGCCTGCTGCGAGTAGTGTAAAGAATGCTTTTTTCATTTAGTCAGTACCTCCGAAGGATAGTTTTTTTAAATTTATGTTATGTGGATATAAGGATTATCATTAATTTGCTCTGCCACTTACTATATAGACTGCCCCCTACAAAAACAATGTCTGTGGAGTTTCAATTAGGTTACAACAATATTACAAGTGAATGACGGCTCATAAACCCAGGTATATCAAGGGTTTTGGAGGTGGTAATATTTACAAGTAGATGTTTATTTCTTTGAAAAACGGGAATTACGAGCATTTCGCGAGAGTTTGAATTCATAAAATATTACAATCCAGCAGAATTTGTTGTAAATTTCAGCTCCTATAATTTCCAAATCGGGACTTTGAATACTTTCATAGCAGTTTTTTAGTCAAGTTAATCATATAATTATTAGAAAAGTCAAAAACTATAGCAATAAAGCTTTGTTACACAACTGTAACAATTCATTCATTGCTTTATTTTTGTGGGTTAGGGGTATACGGAAATTAATAGAAGTATTTGAGTGGGGGAGATGTCGCTGCAATCGGACGCTTTCCGCGGGCATGGCCTCAGCCGCTTCCCTCGCTGCGCTCAGTCCAGGGTCTTCGGCTCATGCTATTCCCGCAGGAGTCGCCGATTTTCACTCCATCTCTAGTTTTAGAGGAATAAGCAAAAAACACATTACACTGGGTGATTTAGAGAATATATAAAATGATAGTGTTTTGATCTTCAATAGATATAGAAAAAGTGAAGAGTTGAGATTGCGCTCCAGGCGGAAGCTTGCCCAGGGGCGGGAATCGAGCCTCCTCGTCGCGCAAAACCGTGCGCTCCTGCGGGGTCTCTCAAACCCGCTGATCCCTCGGGCGTCACCGCCTTACGCTCCATCTCTAGTTTTAGAGGGGCAGTAAATGCCATATTTCACTGAGTGATAAGCGTTACTAGTAGAAAGAGCTTTTTGAATTTCTGCTTACTTATATAGAAGAAAGTAGTTTTTGACGAATCACAATTTAAGTTTAGAAAACCTCACTTCACCGTTAGTACAAGTCGCCGCGACTCAGCGTAAAGCGCTGGGAGCAGTCTCGCATTCTTCGCGTCACCACAAAATAAAAATAATGAAATCCAATTAATCTATCCATTTCACATTGAATTGACCCGAGCGCCGGCGCGCCCAAGGGCTAGGCGAAGTGATGAGACCGATGGTCTTTCGGGCTCATCACAGGAGCCATGCCCAAAGCGCCAAGCGCTGTGTTAACGGATATCACATCCAGCATTCTAAAAATCATAGATCACTTATTTTTAACCGATAGAAGAAAAGAAACGCATATCTATAGAAGGAGGCTGTCCATATGAAGAAGATCCTATCGATCGATGGCGGGGGCATACGGGGGATTTTGCCGGCGATGATGCTGTGTGAACTGGAGCGGCGGACGGGGAAACCGGTCTCTGAACAATTCGATATCTTCGTTGGCACCTCGACCGGCGCGATCTTGGCACTTGGACTCTTAGTGCCGGACGGCAAAAAGCCGCGCTATACAGCGAATGACATCCTCAAGCTATACGAAACAGAAGCTGAGCGCATGTTCCGGAAATCCTTCCTTCACCGCTCATTCGGACTCGTCGGACGCTTTCTTCATACGCAATACAGCCACCGCGAATTCGAACAAGTGCTCAAACATTACTTCAACCACTTGAAATTATCCGACCTGCTACAGCCAGCTGTCATCCCGACTTATGACATCCACGGAAGGCATGCGCACTTTTTCAAAAGCACCGTCATCAATTTGAACGAAAGACAGCCTGACAGCGAAATCCGTCACATCATTCGGGCTGCGACGGCGGCTCCGAGTTATTTTGCGCCAGCAAAGATTCCGGATTACCCGAAAGCGGCGTTTATTGACGGCGGCGTGTTCGCCAATGACCCGGGGATGAGCGCCTATACGGAAGGGCTCGAACTTTACGGAGACGAAGAGGAAGACTTTCTGCTCGTATCGCTCGGTACCGGGGAAGCGCAGCGCGAAGTGGAAGTGACCGGATGGCGGGCCTTTTTCCATTACGGCTGGGCGCGTTCTTTATTGAAAGTGATGATGGACGGCAGTTCCGACTCCGTCGACCATCAACTGCGTCATTTATTGAAAGACGAGGGAATCGACCAGCGCTATTACCGCTTTCAGGAAAAACTGCCCGCGGACGATTCCGGGATCGAACAGCTAGACCGCGTGACGCCGGAAAACCTCGCCCGGCTGCGGCAAGTCGCGAAGCGCATGATCGACAGCCAAAGCGCTGAACTCGATAAATTGTGCCGCTTGTTATGAGTTGTCATCGAAGTGTAATGCGTTTGTCGTGGTAATTGCAGCGGCGGCTCGGTTAAAATAAGCGAGGAATCATAGTGAAAAGAGGTCAACCCAATGGCACGAAGATACGGCTATATGGACTGGATGCGGGTGTTTGCGATCATTACGGTCGTTGGCGTCCACGTCGCATCGAAAATCATCAATAATTACACAACCGGCGATTGGGAATGGCATTACGCAAACGCGATCGACAGCGCACTCCGTTGGTGCGTGCCGATCTTCTTCATGCTGAGCGGCGCATTGCTCCTTACGCGCGACTCAAAAGAACAGATCGGTGAATTTCTCCGGAAGCGGCTCGGCAAAGTCCTATTGCCGCTCTTGTTCTGGAGCGCCATCTACATGGCCTATAATATTTTTCAGCTCGGTGAGGAATATACGCCAGGGCAAATGCTCGGTGCATTCATTTCGGACGATATTTATTTCCATCTTTGGTTTCTCTATATCATCACGGGGCTGTATTTGATGGCGCCGTTTTTACGCATTCTCGTAAAGCATATGGACAAGACGATGTTCCATTATTTCTTCGCGTTCTGGTTCTTGTTCTCGGCCGCGGTACCGATTTTTACGCGGGCGACGGGTTATGAAGTCGCTTTCGCGGGGCAAATGTTCGCGCCGTATATCGGCTATTTCCTGCTCGGTGCGTACCTGGTCATGTACCCATTGCCGAAACGCTGGCTACCGACACTTGGGGTACTCGCGATTATTGGCTATGCGGTTACGCTGTACGGAACGGTGTCGGCCAATGTGGGGCGTGAAGCGGGCGATTTCGATGACTTCTTCTACGAGCATTATTACCCTCACGCGATTTTTGTTTCGCTCTTCGTCTTCGTTGCGTTCCAGCAGCTGGGCAAGAACTTGAAATCGACGCCGCTCATTACGCGCATCAGTACGGCCACGTTTGGTGTCTATATCATTCACCCGCTAATCCAGACGTATTTGAACCGCTTGTTTAATTTCAACGAAACGACCATCAATGTGTGGATTGGCGTCCCCTTGTCGTGGATTGTCATCTTCATCTTGTCGTATGTCGTTATCCGCCTGATGCAGAAGACACCGGTAGTGAGAAGGCTAGTCCCGTAGGGAATCTAAGCACTTATGTCTATATAACCCTATACACAAGAGGCTACTGATTAATGTGGCAGTGTGTGGACGGGGTTGATGATTAAAAATTTGATGGATTTGATAGAATAACTCGTATTAAACGGAATACCATGATAAGCTGTATTTAATTGTAAATAAAGGCGGGTTTGTGGGTATAAAGGGGTGATAGTATCAAGAGGTCGATTTGGCTAGGCGTAATGATAGCGATGGCGATTGTGCTATCGGCATGTACAAATAATGAAGTCATACGGGTCGGCGTGCCATTTACCGATGGCTTGACCGAAGGGGTTCATTTCCAGAAAGACATCAGTGACCGAGCTTCCATTGTGTCACTCAGAACGATTCTGCAAAACGAAACCGAGCTCGAGTCGCTCGACTGGTTGTCGGTTGAACCGCAGGCTGTCTTCACCATTGACCGTCCAGACGATGGCGTCCAGGAAATCCGTCGTTTTATCTGGTACCGCGACAATGGCCGGGCCATCATGTCCAATGAACGCAACGTCCTATCCCATAAAGAAAACCAAGAATTCTTCAGGCTGACGGCAGAACAGACGCAAGATCTGAAAAAGATTCTTCAATAGGATGTACAAATAGCATAAAGGTAATAAAGCTCTGTTGTTTGCAGGGCTTTTTGTTTTGGTTTATATAGGAATGGATAGTGGGGGAGATTGCGCTTCGGGCGGACGCTTTCTGAGGGGGCCGGCTTCAGCCGCTTCCAGCTCGCTCGGGAAGTAGTAGTAAATCCCACTGCTCCCACATCTGCGAGCAGATGCGTCGCAAACGAACAAGCTCAAGTATCTTTCGCTTGTTCATTAGTCGCCGCCCTATGCTACATCTCTATAAATAGATCGTATGTTAAAAGTGTCATATTCTTTAATGGTGTTTAGAAAAAATATTCCACTGGATGCAATACCTGCAGTAAAATGAGCAAGCTTTCGAAATTCATCCTATCGATTGAGCTTCGATGCGGTCATGTGATCACTAGAGAACCAATCTCACTTCACTAACTTTTCTCAATGAAATCTCTAAGCAGTTCCGCGCCAAGGGTGAAGCGAAGCAATAAGACAGGTGGTCTTCCTGACTTATTGCGAAAGCTCAACCCCAAGCGGACACTGCGGCTCTTTCGAGAGACGCCCCAAATCAAATACCTCTCATCTATCTATCAATTTAGGGTGAGTAACAACCACTAAGGGATTTACCCAGCTGATGCCCATTCCATCTCACACAACTAATCAATTAGCTATAACTTCCGCGTGACTATTTGTTCTCCAGAAACCCATCAATACGATTCTATCAAGTAAAGCTTGTTACAATAGACACAATTTTTTGTAAACGCATTCTATTCCGAAACCCGAAGTAGTATAATAACTTTGCTTGACCATTATGAATGATGAGGAGATGGAAGAATGAGCAAGAAACTATCCTTGACGCTCGCCGCTTCGGTGCTCGTGCTAGGCAGTTTGACAACGGGGGCACCAGCGATTGCAGCGGGAGATAGCAATCCGCAAGCGCAAGAAAACCCTGGAAAAGGCAAGGGGCAAAGCTTCAAAGAATACATCCAGGAATGGAAGAATAGCGGCAAAAAAGGAAAGCTCAAAGAAGTGGAACTACAGATTCTCGGCACCTCGGATTTACATACAAACTTCGTCAACTACGATTACTACCGCGACGCGAAATCCAATTCATTATCGCTCGCGAAAACGGGCGTTTTGATTGGAGATGCACGCGAAGAAAACCCGAACAGCTTGTTATTCGACAACGGCGACTTGATCCAAGGCACTCCATTCGGCGGCTATAAGGTCAATGTCGACCCGCTTGAAAAAGATGAGTTGCACCCAGCGTTCGCTGCACTCGAATCGCTTGATTTCGATGCTTCGACACTCGGCAACCACGAGTTCAACTTCGGGCTCGAGTATCTCGATAACGCATTAGAAGAAGCATCGTTCCCGGTACTAAACGCCAATGTATACGATGCGGAAACGGGCGAGAACCGTTTCACGCCGTACACGATCATGGATAAAGAAGTAACAGACCGTAAAGGCAAAAAGCACACCATCCAAGTCGGCGTCATCGGTGTTGTCGCACCTGGCATCATGGGCTGGGATCGTGCACACCTTGAAGGCGAAGTCATTGCAGAAGATGCAGCGGACACCGTCGAGAAATTCATTCCAGAAGTTGAGGCAGCTGGAGCGGATGTGGTGGTCGTTCTATCCCACTCCGGAATGGGTGATGAAGTTCATACTGATAAAGAAGATGACATCACGTATCAGCTGACAGAAGTGGACGGCGTGGATGCGATCATCACGGGCCATAACCACGACGTCTTCCCGGGATCGTTTGGCGACCTTGAAAATGTCGACCAGGAAAACGGCACGATTAACGGCACACCGGTCGTCATGCCTGGTAAATTCGGCAGCCATCTCGGCGTCATTGATTTGACACTGGAGCCGCGCGGCAAGAAATGGCGCATCACAAACGGTGAAGCGGAACTGCGCGCCATCGATTCAACGACAGATGAAGTCGCTGAGCAAGTCATCGAAGCCGTGAAAGAAACGCATGAAGGCACGGTGGAATACATCCGCAGCCCTGTCGGCGAAACGACGGCTCCGATCAACAGCTATTTCTCACTCGTGCAAGATGACCCATCCGTGCAAATCGTCAACAATGCACAACTTTGGTACGCTGAGCAGCAACTCGCTGGAACGGCAAACGCAGATCTTCCGTTACTTTCCGCAGCAGCTCCGTTTAAAGCAGGCGGGCGCAACGGCGGCGATTATTACACGAATATCGAAACCGGCGAAATCGCCATCAAAAACGTCGCAGATCTTTACGTCTACGACAACACCGTCTTCGTCTTGAAACTGACAGGCGCAGACCTCAAGGAATGGCTCGAAATGTCAGCCGGCCAGTTCAAACAAATCGACCCGGACGCAGCGGGCGAGCAGACATTCATCAACGACAACTACCGCACGTATAACTTCGATGTCATCGATGGCGTCACATACGACATCGATATCACAGAACCGGCGAAATACGACGGCGAAGGCGCTGTTGTCAATGAAGGCGCAGAACGCATCGAGAACCTTCAATACGAAGGCGCTGCGATCGACCCGAACCAGGAATTCCTAGTGGTAACGAACAACTACCGTGCGAGCGGCAACTTCCCAGGTGTCCGCAATGCAACAGAATCCATCGACTTTGCGTATGAGAACCGCCAAGCGATCCAAGATTACATCTTGGAAGTCGGCACAATTGATCCATCCGCAGACGGCAACTGGCAGTTCGCGCCGGTAGCAGGCGACCCGAACCTTGTATTCGAAACGTCGAACTCGGCACAAAGCCTGGCAGAGAATGAGCCAGCTATCCAGTATATCGAAGCCACACAAAACGGCTTCGCCAAATACGGCTATACGATCCAGTAAACACAAAACAGACCCGAGAGATTTTCTCTTGGGTCTGTTTTTTTGTTTTATATAGGAATGGATAGTGGTGGAGATTGCGCTGCAAGCCGACGCTTTGGGCCCGCAGGATGCGGGTCATGCAGCTGATGCGACAGGACGTCGCGTTTTCAGCTGCCCGGGGGCCGGCTTCAGCCGCTTCCAATGCAAAGTTTCTTTGTGCAGTGGAATAGACAAGCTTTAGTCAGTCACCCCAAATACTAAGTGTCGATACAGCCGTGCGATAAGTACTGTAACACTCACATCTCACTAACTCTTCACAATGAAATTTCCAAGCAGTTCCGCGCCATGGGTGAAGCGAAGCAATCATCAACTTCAGCAAAGTCATTTCTCTACTGTCGCTTTGCTTAGCCTCGCTTTAACACCTTGCTCCCACATCTGCGAGGCAGATGCGTCGCAAATGAATCGGCTCAACTGCCTTTCGCCAATTCATTGGCTTAGTGCGAAAGCTCAACCCTAAGCGGCGACTGCGAATAAAAACAGACGCATCAGGCAACCAGTTCTCCATTCACTATAACCAGAACAAGGTGAATGAGGCAGATTGACACAAATCCCCCTAGCGGGGCTGATCCCTCAAGCCAAAGATCCTTCAGTTTTCAACTTCCGATAAGCCGCAATCCCGTATAACAAATAAATCGCAAAAACCGTCACAGCGAGCGATGCGGAGATATTGGACAGCGTGAACATCTGATAGGCAAACCAGAGAAGGAACAGGGAGCCTACTAATAGGCCAGCGCGTTTGTTCTTGCGGTAGATCGTCATGAAAATAATGGCAGAGAGTGCCCCCATAATGAGCGCAGCGCCTACGAAAAGAATATACATAACAATTGGTATCTCGATACGTCACATCCCCTTTCTTTCCGTTACCTTAACATACCCAATTCCGCTTTCTTCTATATAATGGCCACCTTTTCTAAAGCCGATAACCCCAAGATTCATTCTTTCTCTCTAATTTCTAGTACAAAACACGATTTCTAATAGCAATAATTTATAAAGAAACGGGGTTTACTGCAAGTTTGTTTTCTTCTTATTAAGTAAATGGATAATATCTTACAATAATTATAACTATAGTCTCTTTAAATTTACCTAAAGTGTTCCATAATACCTAAATTTTTTGTATACTTAAACCATTATTTAAAATACAAGTTTTTTACTTGTTTTTAACTTCTGACCGGTAAATTAGAGAAAACGGCGGAAGAGGTGGGGGCACCATGAGAACTGATGTGGGATTCAAACCAACAGGAGAGGAGGAAAAGCCAATCATGAGAACGATTTTGGTAACGGGAGGACACGGCTTTTTGGGATCGCGCTTTATCCACGAACTACTTATCAAATACCCGGCCTACCAAGTAGTGGCGATCGACGAGGAGGCAGAAAACGTGCCGGAATTGCTGCGGCCCTTATCAGCCTGCCAGCGCTATGCGTTTCATCAGATCGATATCCGCAATAGCGATGCGGTCGAGCAGGTATTTGAGCATTACGAAATCAGCGACGTCGTCCATTTTGCGGCAAAAACGCATGTCGGAGAGTCGATGAGAAATCCGGGGATTTTTGCGGAAACCAATGTGCTCGGCACTTTTCACGTACTCGATGCGGCGCGCAAACAATGGATGAACGGCCCGTTTGAAATGAAAAAACGCTACGAAGGCTCGCGCTTTTTGCACATCTCGACCGATCAAGTCTACGGGCCGCGCGAACAAGGCTTCGCAGATGAGACGATGAAATACGATCCGATCAGCCCATATGCGGCGAGTAAAGCGAGTTCTGATTTGATGGTGACCGGATTCCACGGAAGCTACGGCATAGATGCGGTCGTGCTGCAAGCATCAAATGTATTCGGCCCGCACCAGCAAGACGATAAGCTCATTCCGATCATTTTGCAAAAAGCCCTGTCCGGAAGCATTATCCCCGTCTATTCAGGAGGAGAAGATGTTCACGACTGGGTGTCGGTCCAAGATTTTTGGCGTGCGGCGGATACCGTGTTTCATTTAGGGGATGCAGGAGAGATTTATCTTGCAGGAGGCAACGCGCCGCTGAAGACCATTGAAATCGTCGAGAAGATCTGCGACTCGCTCGATCGTCATTTCCCGGGAAATGACACGTACAAAAACCAGATCCGTTTTGTCGAACCAGCGAGCGGCGCAAAACCGCCCCATCGCTTTGCGGTGTCTTCGAATAAATTGAAACAGCAATTCGATTACGAACCGGAAACGGAGTTTGATGCAGGTATTAAAGAAACAATCGATTGGACGCTTTCGAAAAAGCGGCTATGGGAAGTTGTATAACACGTAAACCAAACGACGAGTGCTACGAGGTGTCCCATGATTCCATTTGAAACGGTTGAGAAACAAGGCAAGAATAGGACAGACGGGCAGATCCGAAAAATCGCCCTCGTCCATAAACATATGAAAGCGGGCGGCGTCGAAGCATTGATCGTCCGCATGTCGCGCTGGCTGGCAGAAAACGGCTATGACGTGAGCGTCTATCTCTACAGCAGCGGCGGCCCTCTCCTTAAACATCTCCAGCAAATCAACAAGCTTAAAGTCATCGTCCGGGACAACGGCAAAGAACCGACGCTCGATTTGTCGGTATTGAACCAGCTTGTTAGGTCTGATAAATACGATCTGGTGTATTCCTTCAGTCCATCAGGAATGCTGTTGTCGTATGCGGTGCCTGCTCAGCTGCGCTTATCGGGCGTCTATCAGCCCGAGATGTACAAGCTCGAGCGCAATAAAAAGATTATCCGTGCGCTGAAGGCGATTGATAAAGAATTCCATCACAAGCTGGTGTTTATGAATCCGACAGTGCGGCGCTATACGGCGCGTGCACTCGGGTCAGAAGTACCGGAACAGTTTATGCCACCACCCGTCGAACAAGGTGCGAAAGACCAACAGCTCGGCAGCCCGCATTCGAGGCGCATCGTCTCGGTCGGGGCGATTCAGCAATTCACCACGCATTACGCGCAAGTGATCGAATTGATGGAAGAGCTCATCCAAATCGATCCAGAGTTCACTTACCATATTTACGGAGAAGGACCGGACGAAGCACGTTTACGCAAAAGCATTGCGGAATCCGAAGCGCGCGACCATATCTTCTTGCATTCGATGCCAAGAAGCGGAATGGTTGAAGAAGTGCTGCTGGACTGCTTTTGCTTTATCGGCTCCGGTGCGGTGATGATTCAGGCATGCGGATCGGGTGTCCCAGGCATCACGTCGCGCGCGAATGATGCCGAAGCGTTATCGGAAGGCTATTTTCACGAGTTGCCGCCTTATGAAGTCGGAGAATCCTACTGGGAAGCGCCGGAGATGTATGAAATTGGCGAGCTCGTGAAAAACCTGCTAGTGTCGGAAAATGTCTACCGAAAAGTGGCGGAGCGCTGCAAACACAAAGCACGCAAATTCGAGATTGATGCGGTGATGACGGAATTCATCGAGCTGGCGAACGGTAAACTATCAGGCAAGGGAAAAAGTAACGGATAAGAATAGCTGTTTATTTGTCTGAAAGTTCACTCAAAAACCGCTAAATAAAGGCGTTTTGATGAAATTGGAAATTATATATCGATTTCTTGTGTCATTTGGTCTATTATTTGGGAGAATCCTGTTGTATACTGAGAATTAGATAATACAGGAAGGGACTCCAGTCACTCCCTGAATAAGCAGAAAGCAGGTGGAGCTTGATGGAATTCAATGAATACCAACACCGCTTAGAGAAAAAATACGGGCAACCGATCGAACAAATCATGCGCACCGTTTACATCGATAAAGATTACGGCCCTGCCACGGGTGCACAAGAACTTGGAATCCCGAGACAGGTGTTTATGCATTTCGTTCACGAATTCAATTTAAAGCCGGATAAGCTGCAGCGCCTATAACTATACAAACCGCCCATTTTACATGGAGCGGTTTTTTCTTTGAAAAGAAATTGTTAAGGAAATACGGAATTATACTGTATATATAGAAGAAAGAGGAATAACGAACCGGTTTAAAACAAAATAATTTAATTATTTTAAAGTAGTAGGTACAAATATTCAAAAAGGACTAGTCAAAAGGGATTAAAAGGAATATAATAGGTACATCTTAAAATACAACACCGTATATAAACGCAAATCACGGGAGGAGTGTCCGGGGATATGAAGGATTACGAGCTGGTAAAAAAGCAATTAGAGAGAGAACATAAGCAAGCAATTGAAGACATTATGTACGATTACTATATCAAGAAGGACTTAGGACCGGCTGTTGGTGCAAAAGAACTGGGCATCCCGCGCCGGGCATTCGTCTACTTCGTCCAGCAATGCGAGCTGCAGGCCGCAAAGTTCGACCTCATTAAAAAAAAAGCACTGAACTCCGGTGAATTGATGGCTGCCCTTTGAGGGTGGCTATTTTTGTGGGTTGAGATTTCGTTCCAAGCCGATGCTTTCCGAGGGGGTCGGCTTCAGCCGCTTCCTTCGCTTTGCTCAGTCCAGGGTCTTCAGCTCGTCCTGATCCCTCAGGAGTCACGGCTTTCCACTACATCTCTAGTTATAGTGTTAATTAAGGGTAGCCAATTTCCTTGTCCGGCGAGTCCGTTTTTTTATAGCATAAAAATGAGGAGGCAAGTGATGACTAAATATATAATATACGCGCCGTTTTTCATTTTTGTGTTATACATGCCGGTAGTTCATATCGCATCGTTGGAAATATGATTGCCCTTGGGGTGATCGCCCTGACATTCATCCCGAAAATCAGCAAACAACTGCACAAACCGGATCGGGTGAAACGAAAAGCGAAGGCGGCTCTTTATACTTCGCTAGGCTTGGTCTTGGTGCCGTTGTTGATGTATACGATAAGTGAGCTAGAAGGGATAGATGTTGCAGCATTCTTCTTGGCGTCGCATATCTTACTGATCTTTCTATTCGGTAATTTTGTCTTTGGGATTCCCACTTCGCTCATTGCTGATTGGGTGACTGTGCGTACGGAGAAGTTCTGTGTTTTATTGGCCTTGTTGATCCATATTGCATTTGGCTTTATTTCGTACTTATTCCTGCGTGATTATGTCATCTTCGCGGTCATTTCATCGATTGTGTTCTTTGTAGTGGATGAGATCTTGCGAAAAAGAGAAAAGCCCGAACAGCAATCAAGCATGTCCACAGTCCAAATATGACAGTAAACAAAAAACTGCACCCAAGCCATTTAGGCTCTGGTGCAGTTTTTGTTATTATTCCGCTGCTTGTTCCAATTCCAAATGCTCTTTCAACGTAGACTGGATTTCTGCAAGTTCTGCGTCGTCCATCATATAATACCAGATGCCGTTGATGGTTTCGCCGTAGCCGTCTTCAACAATCATCTGATCAACATTGGTAACGGCGTCTTGGTAATTGCGCTGCACGTCGACCATTTCGTCGAAGGTCATGTTCGTGCGGACGTTTTGCCCGAGCGCGTCAAAGATATCTTTGTAGTTCCAGAGGCTGTTAATGGAAGCGCCTTTTCGCATAACGCCTTGAATGACTTGTTTCTGGCGGTCTTGGCGCCCGAAGTCGCCGCGCGGATCTTCGTAGCGCATGCGGACATACTCCAATGCTTCTTCGCCGTCTAAGTGAATTTCGCCTTCCTGAAAGTTATCAAACGCGAGTGAGTTGTTGACGGTCACGCCATCCACTGCATCGACGATATCTTCAAAGCCTTCCATGTTCACTTGCACGACATAGTCGATCGGGATATCAAGTAAGTTCTCGGTCGTGTTCATCGACATTTCGATGCCGCCGAATGCATAGGCGTGGTTGATCTTGTCTGTGGTGCCGCGCCCGATAATTTCGGTGTAAGTGTCACGCGGGATGGAAACCATTTTGGTCGACTGTGTTTCCGGGTTGACGGTCATGACGACCATCGTGTCCGAACGGCCGCGATCGTCTTCGCGTTCGTCGACGCCGAGCAGTAACACAGAGAACGGATCTTGCTGGTCGAACTCGACGATCTTGGTCCGTTCGACAGACGGTTGTTCGCGTTCGACAGGTTCGTGCATTGTATCCAGTGTCGTCGTGAAATTCGAGTAGACGCTATAGGCGTAGATGCCGCCAGCGATAAGCGCCAAAAGCAGTGCGATGAGCACGTACTTGGGCCATTTTCTTTTCTTTTTCATGTCGGTCCTCCGTTAGTTCGCGATAAAATAATTTGCTAGTTCGGTTGCCCACATTTCAGCGCCCTTATCATTAGGGACGGCGTCTTCAGTCAAATGTTCCTTCAAAGCGATGTCGTCCGTTTCGGGCCATGCATCCCAGTGCTCAATGTACGGATGACCGTAAAGATTGGCGAATTCCTCGAGTGCCTGCACTTGTGCCAGATAGAACCCGGCGCCATAAATCGGCTGCGGTGCGTGTAGGACAAGAACTGCATCTGGATTTTCTGCTTCCAGGCGAGTGGTGAAGTCACGGACATCTTTGCGCTCATCTTCAATGGAAATGCGATCGTTGTTCATAAGCGTCATCGGCTCGAGCAAGACTAGATCGTAGCCGGCTGATAAATCCACGCTCGGCAAATTGTAGGATGTTCCTTCTACTGGTTCAATCGTAACTTCAATGGAATCGCCATATGCTTCTTCTAATGAAGTCTTCAAGCGCTCCGCATAACCCGGGTCGCCGGATTCAAGTGCTTCAGAGCCTGTAATCAATAATTGGAGTGTTTCGCCTTCGGAAGTCTTCTGAAGGAACAGTTCTTGGACTTGTTCATCCATATTTGAAAAAATTTCTGTGTTCACAGATTCGTCACTTTTTTCTTTTGAATCAGTGTTTGAGCTTTTATTTTGTGAACTCTCAGTGCTGCTTTTTGTGCTTTCACTTTCTGCTTCAATCGTTGTTTCTGCATCAGCTTTTGTGGCTGATTGTAATTTATCCTGCCAAGATAAGTAAGAATAGACAAGGATTCCTAGACAAGCAAGGACTGCAACGAGCCCTCCTAATTTATACAATTTCATACTTTACTCCTTTCAAAAATAGCCATTAATATAAATTAAAGATAGCATAAATCCATCCTTGTTCCTATATAACTTTTTAAAATTGGAAGTCCAAATGGTATATTCCTGTGATATACTGTCTTATGTTGTTTAAATTTGTCTATTATTTAAATTAAAATAGAAGGAGCCATTTACTACATGGAAGAGACTATTAGCTTACAGGATTTATTCAAGACATTAAAGAAGAACCTCGGAATTATTGCCCTGACGACAATCCTGGCGATCACGATTGCAGGAGCGATTTCGTTTCTGTATTTGACGCCGATTTATGAGAACTCGACACAAATTCTTGTCAACCAAGAACAAACTGAAGCATCACAGATGACGAATCAAAACATTCAAACTGACCTGCAACTCATCAATACATACTCGGTCATCATTAAAAGCCCAGCAATTCTCGATCAAGTCATTGAGCAAATGAACTTGGATATGAGCGCTGAAGCATTAACTTCAAAAATTACTGTTAATACAGCAGAAAACTCACAAGTAGTGAACGTAGTCGTACGTGATGAAGATCCAGCACAAGCAGTCGAAATCGCTAATACGACAGCGGAAGTATTTGAGAATGATGTTCGTGAATTGATGAACGTCGATAACGTATCGATTTTATCGCCAGCCGTATTAAAAGAAAATCCAAGCCCGGTTGAACCGAATCCAATCTTGAATATGGCAATCGCCGCAGTAGTTGGTTTAATGCTTGGAGTCGGTATCGCATTCTTACGTGAATACCTCGATACCTCGATGAAGACTGAACAAGACATTGAAGACATTCTTGGAGTTCCACTACTAGGTGTGATTTCACCGATTAAAGAAAAAGCAGAACTTGAAACAACAACGAGCAATCGCAGAAAGGCGGCGGAATTGAATGGCTAAGAAAAAACAAAGTCTCCAAACGACAGCACGTAAAGTCATCACGCATACAACGCCGCGTTCTTTTGTCTCAGAACAATTCCGTACACTTCGGACAAACGTTAATTTCGCATCACCCGATGTGGAACTCCGTTCAATCGTTGTCACTTCCGCTGCACCAGGTGAAGGAAAGTCAACAACATCTGCCAACTTAGCGACTGTATTCGCACAAGAAGGCAAGAATGTACTTCTTGTAGATGGCGATATGCGCAAACCGACAACTCATTACACATTCCATATGCCGAATACAATTGGCCTATCAAACGTCTTGACGCGTCAGGCTTCTGTAGAAGACGCAATCCGTCCAACTACAATTGAGCGTTTAGACTTGATGACATGCGGACCGATTCCGCCGAACCCCGCAGAACTATTGGCATCCAACGCAATGGGGATGCTCATTTCTGATTTAAAGAAACGATACGACGTCGTGATTTTTGACGCACCTCCTGTCTTGTCTGTAACGGACGGACAGGTGCTGGCGAATAAATGCGACGGTGCCATTTTGGTCGTCAATTCCGGAAGCACGGAAAAGGAAATGGCCGCCAAAGCAAAAGAGGCAATCGAAGCGTCCAACAGCAAATTGATCGGCGCCGTATTGAACAATTTTGAGCTGGCAAAAGACAGCTATTATTACCAATACTACGGCAATGCTGAAGAGTAAAAGGGGGGTCTCCTCCTTTTGCTTTTTCTTTTAAATGCGGTACCCAATTTTTTCAAAGAAAAATTTAAAGCTAGCCATAGTTGTCAAATCTATCAATCACAAACTAATACATAGAGAACTCTTATAGAGAAATGAATACCTGGACCTGAGAAATGATTGCCGAGCAACAGGAGGGAATTAAACATGATCGATACGCACTCACATATTTTACCGGCGCTGGATGACGGTGCAGAAACGATGAACCATACAAAACGCTTATTAGATATGGCGGTCAATGAACAATTGACAGGGATTATTGCGACGCCGCACGGTCACCACCCGAACTTTAAGACCGATATAGCAGCACTTCATATGCAATTGAAAACAGTGAAAGACTATGTAAAAGAAGCGCAATTGCCGCTTGAAATTTATAGCGGACAGGAATGCCGCTTATCCGATAAATTGCCAGAACGTCTCGCGAATGGCGAAGCATTGACCTTAGCGGAATCTCGCTATGTGCTATTAGAGCTGCCTTCTTCTGGAATTCCGGCTTACACAGTGCCAGTCATCCAACAATTGATTACTTCCGGCTACATTCCCATCATTGCCCATGCAGAGCGCAATCAAGGGATCATCCAAAAACCGGAACGATTAAAGAAACTATTAATTCATGGCGCAATGGCGCAAGTGACAGCAGGATCACTCTCAGGAAGCTTCGGCAAGAGCATCCAAAAAACGGCGCTGCAACTGATCGATGCGAATATGATCCATGTATATGGTTCGGATGTGCACAGTGAAGACGTGCGGCCGTTCCATTTCAATGCGGGTCTTGATGTGCTTGAGAAAAAGAACCGTCACCAGATGATTGACATCCTACTTGAGAACAATGACCGCATCCTCCTGGACCAAGACTTGTACGTTCTTGAGCCACAAGACATAGAAAAGGGCAAGTGGTGGAATATCTTTGCTTAAAACCTAATATTTTAGTATGAATTTTACATTTCTACTCTATCTTTACTGGGAAATGCGTGTTAAAATTAGCAACAGATTTCCAGCACTTGTGTAAATAGTAGTACCTCGTGAAAGGGTGGACCCATATGTCACTGAAAAACAGAATGTCTTTACTCATAGTAGTCGATTCGTTAATAGTATTTTTCTCTATCTTCGTCGGTTACTACATCCTCTATCCTTACGTAGATATCTTCCAGAATCAATTCCTCTTAGCAAGCGCATTAACCATTTTCATCGCCCATCACGTATTCGCCATGTACTTTGGCCTTTACCGGAAAGTATGGGAATATGCCTCTATTGGTGAACTTTCTTCTATTGTAAAAGCTGTAACTTTATCCATTGTCGCAATCGGACTTGTCCAATTCCTATATCGTGGTGACATCTTAGTCCGTGCGTTAGCTATCACTTGGATGCTTCATGTACTTTTAATCGGTGGATCTCGCCTTTCGTGGCGTATGATGCGTGGTCGAGCTTTTAAATTGAAACCTTCAGATCAAGAACTGAAAAGAACAATGATCGTAGGTGCGGGAAAAGCCGGCACGCTTGTTGCGCGCCAGTTATTGAACAATCCTGAGAATGGATTCTTGCCAGTATTGTTCGTTGACGATGATAAGAATAAACACGGTCTAGACATTTATGACGTACGTGTCGTACATGGCGAAACAAAAGACATTGATGCCATCGCAAAAGATAATGCCATTGAGCGGATTATCGTTGCGATTCCCTCACTTTCCAAGCAAGAAGCTGCAGAACTAATTAAGCACTGTATGGACACCGGTATCAAAACCCAGACTATCCCCCTTATTGAAGACGTCATGACGGGTAAGGTTTCTGTGACTGATATTCAAGATGTGAAAATTGAGGATCTTCTCGGACGTGAAGAAGTAAAACTTGATATGAATAAGATTGCTGATCAACTAACTGGTAAGACGATTTTGGTTACAGGCGCGGGTGGATCGATTGGATCTGAAATTTGTCGTCAAATTGCGCGCTTTGGTCCCAAACAACTCTTATTACTTGGCCATGGTGAAAACTCCATTTACTTAATAGACATGGAGTTGCGCAAGTCTATGGGCAACGAAACTGAAATTATTCCTCTAATTGCAGATATTCAAGACCGTGAACGAATCATTACAATTATGGATGAGTACAAACCAGATGTTGTATACCATGCTGCAGCACATAAACATGTTCCTTTAATGGAAGGAAACCCGATGGAGGCTGTGAAAAACAATATTTACGGGACAAAGAATGTTGCAGAAGCCTCACACATGGCGGGAGTGAAAAACTTCGTTATGGTATCAACTGACAAAGCGGTTAATCCACCGAATGTGATGGGGGCCTCGAAACGATTTGCAGAGATGATTGTACAGAATTTAGCGAAGCGGAGCGAAACAACTTTTGTAGCTGTTAGATTTGGTAACGTTCTTGGTTCTCGTGGATCAGTTATTCCACTTTTTAAAAAGCAAATCTCAACTGGTGGACCTGTAACCGTTACACATCCAGACATGACGCGCTATTTTATGACGATTCCAGAAGCCTCTCGTTTAGTGATTCAGGCTGGAACTTTAGCACGTGGTGGAGAAGTATTTGTTCTTGATATGGGTGAACCTGTAAAAATAGTCGATTTAGCAAAAAATTTAATTCGCTTATCTGGCTATTCGGAAGATGACATCCAAATCAATTTCTCTGGAATTCGTCCTGGAGAAAAAATGTACGAGGAATTACTTGATTCGGATGAAATTCAGGATAAACAAGTATTTCCCAAAATCTTTATCGGTGTAGCAAATCCAGTAGCAGAATTAGAGCTCAAATATATCATGGAGAAGTTGCATGAGATGGAAGACATAGAACTTAAAGAACTGTTGGTTGGACTCGCTAACCGTAAGAATGTTGAAACTAAGAAACTAGTAGCAAGTAGTAGCTAATTCGAATTGGAAGGGGAAGAGGCATGTTCCCAATTATAAAACGTTTTGTAGATTTTACGCTTTCACTGCTAATTCTCGCTGGCTTATCTATCGTCTTTCTCATTTTGAGTTTGGTTATAAAGTTAGATTCTAAAGGTCCAGTATTTTTTAAACAAAAACGCATTGGCAAAGGAAAAAAAGAATTCCATATTTTAAAATTTAGAACGATGAAGACAGATGCGCCGAAAGAAATGCCTACGCATTTATTAGATAGACCGGATGCATATATTACCCCAGTAGGAAAGTTTCTTCGTAAAACCAGTTTGGATGAATTACCTCAATTGATTAATATTCTTAAGGGAGATATGAGCTTAATTGGGCCCCGTCCAGCTTTATGGAATCAGCTCGATCTTATTGAAGAGCGTGATAAATACAAAGCTAATGATGTGCTTCCGGGATTGACTGGTTTAGCGCAAATTAGTGGACGTGACGAGTTGCCCATAGCATTAAAAGCAAGAATCGATGGAGAGTATGTTGAAAAGCAAAATCCAGTTCTTGATTCAGAGATTTTTGTGAAAACTGTATTTAGTGTATTGAGAAGTGAAGGCGTTAAGGAAGGTACGGATATAAGTAATAAAAACTCTTAATATAAGGATGTTAGAGACATGGAGAAAAAAAAGATTTTAATCACAGGTAAAGGAAGCTATGTCGGTACTAACTTCATAAAGTGGTTAAAACAATGGCCGGACCAATACGATGTCTCTGAAATTTCTGTGCGGGGAAATGAATGGAAGAGAGAGAACTTCGGTAACTATGACACAATTATTCATGTGGCTGGAATTGCTCATGTCTCTGCAGATCCTAAGTTGGAAGAACGATATTACAAAATTAATAGAGATTTAACGATTGAAGTAGCACAATTCGCTAAAGAGCAAGGCACTAAACAGTTTGTTTTTATGAGTAGCATTATTGTCTATGGGGATGGAGACAATGTTAAAAGGGTGATTGGCAAAGATACTCTACCAAACCCAAGCAACTTTTATGGTAATAGTAAACTTTTAGCAGAAGAGGGATTAAAGCATCTAGAAGATCAAAATTTTAAAATCTCAGTAATCAGACCTCCTATGATTTACGGGAAAAACTCAAAAGGGAATTACCCGAAATTATCAAAAATCGCAAAATCACTTCCGGTTTTTCCAGAGTACGAAAATCAAAGAAGTATGTTGCATGTAGATAATCTATCCGAATTTATTAAAAAGCTTGTTGATAATAATGAATCTGGATTATTTTTTCCTCAAAATGCTGAATATGTGAAAACAAGTGATTTGGTAAAAGAGATCTCAACTGTTCACAATAAGAAGATATTCATGGTAAAAACATTTAATCCGCTCATAAAAGTTCTTATAAAAAGAATCAATATTATCAATAAAGTTTTTGGTAACTTGGTGTACGACCAGAATATTAGTGTATATAAAGAAAATTACCGAGTCAGAGATTTAAGTGAATCGGTAAGAGTAACTGAGAAATGAGATGGAAAGGTTTTGAGTAATATATGAAAAAACATATTCTTGTCATCTCACAATATTTCTATCCAGAACAATTTAGGATAAACGATATATGTGCTGAATGGATAAATAGGGGCTATAAGGTTACTGTCGTTACTGGTATACCTAATTATCCTCAAGGTAAGTATTATGATGGTTATGGAATTCTTAAGAAGAATAGAGAAAAATATAAAGGTATTGACATTGTTCGGATTCCTCTTGTACCCAGAGGAAACAATCCGTTAATGCTAGCTCTTAACTATTCATCGTTTGTTTTCTCTGGATACATATGGAAAGTGTTAGCTAAAATAAAGGCTGATTATGTATTCATCTTTGAAGTTTCTCCTATGTCCCAAGCGCTGCCAGGAGTTTGGTACGCAAAGAAAAGAAAAATTCCTTGTTATGTTTATGTACAAGATTTATGGCCAGAAAATGTAGAAATAATAACGGGCATAAAGAATAAATATATTCTAGGATCAATTGGTAAGATGGTGGATTACATTTATAAAAGTTGCGATAAAATCTTTACTACTTCTAAAAGTTTTGTGGAATCTATTCACGAACGTGGAGTTCCGAAGAGTAAGATTGAATATTGGCCTCAGTTCGCTGAGGATTTTTACGTACCTGTAGAAAAAAATATAGTTCCAGAAATTCCAAACGATAATTCTTTTAATATCATTTTTGCAGGTAATATAGGACAAGCTCAAGGGTTGGACATTTTGCCCAAGGCTGCAAAAATAATCAAATCTAAAAATTATAACAGTAAAATACGTTTTAATATAGTCGGAGATGGTAGATATAAAACTGAGTTGATTAATTTAGTTAAAGATTCTAAACTTGAGGACATGTTTAATTTCATCCCCAAACAACCGGCTACTAGAATTCCTCAATTAATGGCAGCTAATAATGCTGCATTCCTAAGTCTATCCAATAATCCGTTATTTACAAAAACTATTCCAGCTAAATTGCAGTCTTATATGGCATGCGGTATTCCAACGATTGCTTCAGCTAATGGCGAAACTAATGAATTGATAAATTCATCAAAGGGTGGCGTTTGTAGTCCTGCTGGAAATGCTGAGATGCTTGCTGAGCAGATTATAAACTTATCTGCAAAGTCGCAAAATGAATTAACAGAAATAGGTCATAATGCAAGGAATTATTACAATGCTAATTTTAATAAAGATGAGCTCCTAAATCGAATGGATAGTTATTTCGGGGAAGCTCCAATTTCGGAGGGAAAACTATGTTCAAAGGAAAAACTTTACTTATAACAGGCGGGACAGGATCTTTCGGGAATGCAGTCTTAAAACGATTTTTAGACACGGATATTAAAGAAATCCGTCTATTTTCGCGTGATGAAAAAAAACAAGAAGACATTAGAAAACGATTAAACAATGATAAGGTGAAATACTACATTGGCGATGTTAGAGATATCAACAGCGTTAACATGGCTATGAATAATGTAGATTATGTGTTCCATGCAGCAGCGTTGAAGCAAGTCCCGTCCTGTGAATTTTTTCCGATGGAAGCAGTTAAAACAAATGTTCTTGGAACAGAAAATGTGTTGAATTCTGCAATCCAACACAATGTAAAAAAAGTTATTTCTTTATCTACAGACAAAGCAGTCTATCCAATAAATGCTATGGGCATCTCTAAAGCAATGATGGAAAAAGTTACGGTAGCAAAATCACGGACAGTAGATGTTGAAGATACAACAATAAGTGGAACTCGTTATGGAAACGTTATGGCATCTCGTGGATCTGTAATTCCATTATTCATTGAACAAATCAAAGCTGGAGAGCCGTTAACTGTAACAGATCCATCCATGACTCGTTACCTAATGTCTTTAGATGATGCAGTAGAATTAGTTTTATTCGCTTTTACAAACTCTGCTCAAGGGGATATCTTCGTCCAAAAAGCGCCTGCCTCCACTATTGGAGAATTGGCACAAGCTTTAAAAGAGTTATTTAAAGTGGACAATCCAATTGAAGTTATTGGTACACGTCATGGTGAAAAGCTCTTTGAAACACTTTTAACTCGTGAAGAAATGGCGGTAGCTACTGACATGGGGGGGTACTATCGCATTCCTGCTGACAACCGAGATTTAAATTACAACAAGTTCTTCACTGAAGGTGAAGAAGAAATTTCAGAAGGCTGGGAGTATAACTCACATAATACCCACAGACTTTCCATGGATGAAATCAAAAAACTTCTTTTGACCCTAGATGTGGTACAAGACGAACTTGAAAAAATGGGTGTTACTGTATGAAGAAAATCCTTGTGACAGGAGCAGAAGGCTTTGTAGGAAAAAATTTGGTCGCAGAACTGAGAAACCATGGATATGAAAACTTATATCTTTATACTAGAGAAAGTTCGTTTGAAGATTTAAAAAAGTATACAAAAGATTGTGAGTTTGTCTTCCATTTAGCTGGAGTAAACCGTCCTAAAAATGAAGATGAATTTATGAAGGGGAATCATGGTTTAACTAAAGAGTTGCTTACTCAACTCAAAGAAAACGATAACTCTTGCCCTATATTGCTAAGCTCATCAATTCAAGCAAATAAAGATAATCCTTATGGCCAAAGTAAAAAAGCAGGGGAGGATGAAATCTTAGCCTATGGTACTGACAAAGGTGTTGAGGTTTATGTGTACAGACTTCCTAATCTGTTTGGAAAATGGAGTAAACCAAATTACAATACTGTAGTAGCAACTTATTGTTACAACATTGCAAGGGGCTTAGAAATCCAAGTCAATAACCCCGAAGCACATTTAAATTTAGCTTATATCGATGATGTACTAGAAGAATTTATGAATGCTTTGAACGACAATGCTAAAAAAGAAAACGACTATTGCGCGATTCCTGTAACTCATGAGATTAAGCTGGGAGAACTCGCCACTCTTATTCAGAGTTTTAAGGGAAGTCGTTCAGATTTGTCTATTGTGGACATGAACAATGACCTTCATAAGAAGCTTTACAGTACGTATTTGAGCTTTTTACCTGAAGACCAGTTTTCTTATGATTTGAAGATGAACGAAGACCAACGCGGATCGTTTACCGAATTCATTAGAACTCCAGACCGCGGTCAAGTTTCTGTGAACATTTCAAAGCCTGGTATTACAAAGGGGAACCATTGGCATCATACGAAAAACGAGAAGTTTTTAGTGGTGAGCGGCCAAGGGGTTATACGTTTCAGGAAATTGGATAGTGATAGAGTGATCCAATACGAGGTCACTGGCGAAAAACTAGAAGTTGTGGATATACCAGTAGGGTATACTCACTCAATCGTTAATACAGGAGAAACAGATTTAGTAACTGTTATGTGGGTCAATGAAAGCTTTGATCCAAATAATCCTGATACATATTTTGTGGAGGTTTGACCTGTGAAAAAGATGAAAGTCATGACTGTAGTAGGTACGAGGCCTGAAATTATTCGTTTGTCTGCGGTAATCAATAAACTAGAACAATCTGAAGCGATCGAGCATGTATTGGTTCACACCGGACAGAATTACGATTATGAACTAAATGAAGTGTTTTTTGAAGACTTTAATCTTAGAAAACCAGATTATTTCTTAAATGCAGCTAATGGAACTGCAGTTGAAACAATCGGCAATATTTTAGTGAAGATTGATCCTATTTTCGATCAAGTAAAACCAGAAGCACTTTTAATCTTAGGTGATACCAATAGTTGTTTGAGTGCGATCGCAGCAAAACGTAAACAGATACCTATTTTTCACATGGAAGCAGGAAATCGTTGCTTTGACCAACGTGTACCCGAAGAAACAAATCGTAAAATCGTTGATCATATTGCTGATATTAACCTTACATATAGTGATATAGCTCGAGAATACTTACTAAGAGAAGGATTTCCCGCAGATCGTATTATCAAAACTGGAAGTCCGATGTTAGAGGTGCTGAAATCTAAAGAAGCCACGATAGAAAAATCAACAATTTTAGAAAAATTACAATTAGAACAAGGGGAATACTTCGTAGTATCTGCACATCGCGAAGAAAATATAAATTCAATCAAAAACTTTCTCGAGCTTGTAGCGAGTATAAATTCAATAGCAGAAAAATATCAACTACCTATTATTATAAGCACTCATCCAAGAACAAAAAATATGATTGAGAATCAAAAAGTGCAATTTCACTCTTTAGTTAAAATGCTTAAGCCTTTAGGATTTAATGACTATGTAAAGTTACAATTAAACGCAAAAGTTGTTCTAAGTGATAGTGGCACTATAAGTGAAGAGTCATCAATATTAAGATTCAAAGCTTTAAATATCAGAGAAACTCATGAAAGACCAGAGGCAATGGAAGAAGCAGCAGTTATAATGACAGGATTAAAAAAGGAAAGAATCTTACAAGGATTAAAAATCATAGATATTCAAGACAAAAACAGTTTGAAAGATGTTAATGATTATAAGGTTCCAAATGTTGCTGATAAAGTTTTACGAATTATATTGTCCTATACTGATTACATTAACAGAGTAGTTTGGAAAAAGGATTGAAGTTATGAGAAAAAAGAAAAGATTTTGTTTTATATCTTTAAATAATATGTATTTATGTCCTTATATAGAAAAATATACTAATTTAATGAAAGATGAGTACGACGTTATTTATTGGGATAGGCATGACGTTGGGGAAGACATAGGGGCAGTAAATCATTATAGATTTAATATTAATATGGAAGAAGGACAAAGTAAATTTCGGAAAGTTCTTGGATATATTAAATTCAAAAACTATGCTTTAAAAGTTTTGAAAGAAAATAAATATGATGGTCTAGTTATTTTACAAACCAGTGTGAGTTTATTATTAAATAAAGAGTTAATATCAAGATACAACAAAAGGTATGTGTTAGATATAAGAGACTACACACTAGAAAAAAACTTTCTTTTTTATCATTTACTGAAAAATATAATTAAAAAGTCATATATTACTGTTATTTCTTCTAAGGGATACGAAGAGTTTTTACCGAAAAATAATTACACCTTAGTTCATAATGATGTTGACATTGATGCTCATAAAATATATGAACTTAGATTAAAAGAAAAAGTAAAAAAAATCAGAATTTCCTGTATTGGATTAATTAGATTTCATGATCAAAATAAGAAAGTTATTGAAAAATTCAAAAACGATAGCAGATTTGTTTTAAAATTTATTGGTAAAGATGCTTATGCATTGAAAAGCTTTTGCGTAGAGAATGACATTAAAAATGTAGTGCTAATTGATCAGTTCAATCCAGAGGATACATTAGACTATTATAGAGAAACTGATATAGTCTATAACTTATATGGTAATAATTCGCCACTTTTAGATTACGCTCTTTCTAATAAATTGTATTATGCAGCTAAATTAGCAAGACCCATACTGGTCTCCCCTGGTACATTCATGGAAAGTGTCAGTACCAAATTTAATTTTGGATATAGCGTGAATCTAGAAGACCCTCTTTTATGTAATAATCTATATGAGTATTATCAATCTCTAAATCAAGAAGATCTCATAGATAATTGTGAAGAATTTCTTAGTGAAGTCAAAAAAGATAATGTTATATTTAATAAAAGGATTCAAAAATTTTTTAGTGAAAATTAATAAGATAATTGGAGTTGTATATATCTATGAAGATTGTTCATATTGAGGATTTTTTCCATCCTGACGCGGGATATCAAATAAATATACTTCCAAAATACATGGTAAATCAAGGGCATAAAGTTTATGTTATTACTTCTAAAATTAATAAGGCGCCGGAGTCTTTAACAGACTTCTTTGGAAAAGACGACATAAGTTTGAAAGACCAAGAATACACTGCAGATACTGGCGTTGAAATAAAAAGAGTTGATACAAAAGGTTTTATTAGTGGTAGAGCTGTTTTTGAAAAAGAACTGTTTAAAGTGGTTAGTGATCTTAATCCAGATGTAATTTATGTTCATGGCAACGATTCGTTAACAGCGATGAGATATTTATTAAGGTACAAAAAAAAGAAGTTTCCACTAGTTCTGGATAGTCACATGTTAGAAATGGCATCTGTAAATAAGTTTAATAAGGTTTTTAGATTTTTTTATAGATCATTTTTTTCTCCTATAATAGTAAAAAATGAAATACCAGTAATTAGAACACAAAATGATAACTATGTTGAGAAACACCTAGGTATTCCTCTAAGCCAATCACCTTGGATATCTGTGGGATCTGATACCTTGATATTTAAAGAAGATCAACAAATGCGAAGAAGTTTTAGAAAAGAATTAAACATAGGCGATGAAGACTTTGTAATTGTATACACTGGGAAGTTAGATGAAGCGAAAGGTGCAAAATTACTAGCAAATGTATTTGTAAACAAGTTTAATGAAAAAAATGTAGTTTTACTAGTAGTGGGAAATAGTAACGGCCATTATGGATCTGAAGTCGAAAAAATATTTGAGAAATCCGAGAATAGAATCTTAAGGTTTCCTACCCAAAAATACAAAGACTTAGCCAAGTTTTATCAAAGTTCAGATTTATCAATTTTTCCAAAGCAGTGTAGTTTAAGTTTTTATGATGCCCAAGCTTGTGGATTGCCCGTAGTATCTGAAAACAATAGTATCAATACAGATCGTCTAAAATTTAATAACGGATTTACTTTCGAAAAAGAAAACTTACATGATTTTAGGCAAAAGATTATTGATTGTATTTCTATGCCGGTTAATGAGTATCAAAAGATGCGAAATAATGCAATAGAGATGGTGAGAAATAGATACGATTATAGTGATAAGAGTATCGAGTATATGCAAGAAATAAAAAAAGTATACACTAATGAGGATTAATATGCATAAACCTATAAGAATTTTACATGTAATTACTAAGTTGACATTTGGAGGCGTTCAATCAAATTTAATGAACTATTATAGACATATTGATAGAAGTAAAGTGCAGTTTGATTTTGTTGTACAATCTCCGGAAATCGAGTATTTTGAACCCGAAGTAGAAAGTTTAGGAGGAATTATATACAGAGTACCACCTCTCCATATTGACAAGAAAAGCTTTGAAAGAGAATTTAAAAAGGTTTTATCAAACGATGTGAATTATAAAATAGTTCATGTACATCAAAATTTCTTAAATATAATACCTTTGAAAATAGCTAAGAAAGCAGGAATACCTGTTCGAGTTTCACATAGCCATAGCCATTACCCTGCAAATAATTTTATAACTATTGCAAAGAGAATAGCATTTAAAAAACTTTTGCCACTTTATGCAACTGATTTTTATGCTTGTTCAATAGAAGCTGGAAAATGGCTCTATGGAAAAAAGATTATAGAAAAACCGAATTTTAAAGTCATAGTAAATGGTATAGAAACGGAAAAATTCGCATTTAAACAAAAGGTAAGAGAAGAATATAGAAAAAAACTGATGATAGAGAATGCCACAGTGTATGTTCATTCTGGTATGTTTACTGACGCTAAAAATCATGCATTTCTTCTGGAAATATTTAAAGAGATTCAAAATCTCAATAGTAATACTAAACTACTTTTAATTGGAGACGGTAGTAAAAAGGAAGAATTAAATTTACTATCTAAAAGACTTGAAATTGAAAAAGATGTAATTTTTTTAGGGAAAAAAGAAAACGTTCAGGATTTTTTGTTTGCTGCAGATTTCTTTATTTTTCCATCTAAATTCGAAGGACTTGGGATGAGCGTAATTGAAGCACAAATGACAGGGCTAAGTTGCTTTGTTTCGAATAGAGTCCCTAAAGAGGTGAATTTATTCAATAAAACATGTTTTTTGGATATTCAAGATACCCCTCAAAAATGGGCTGAAGAAATTTGTGATAATAATTTTTCTAATAAGCAAAGGTTAAACACTGATCTAAACAACTCTCTATTTAATATAAAAAATCAAGCACCAAAGTTACTACAATATTATTTAAAATCAATTCAAAGCGCGCAAGGTTAGGAGTAGATTATGAAAATTATAATACCTATTATATGTATTTTTGGATCTCATGCCTTTTTTGTTTTTTTTGCTCTCTTTGGATTGACTTACTTAGGTGAAAATAGCAGTGGTGTTTATAAGTACTTCACTATTATTATTTCCATTACAAGTGTATTATTTTTTTTAATAGACTTTGCTAAGTTTAATAGGAAAATTCATTATCTTATACTTCTAATCCCTGGATTTATTGCCTTGTCATATTTATTCTCTTTTTTTATTAGCGGTTCTTCTCAGTTTTCCAATATGTTTTTTACATATTATTTACTTTGGTCATTACCGGCATTTTTAATTGGGGTTTATTTCACAGTGGAGGGAAGAGTAGTTTACTTAATAAAATCACTTGATATAGTAATGCTTATGAGTTCAATTGCTGCCATTGTGAGTGTGTTAGCAAATGTTCTTCAAGGAAGCTACAGTTCGGGTATAGGTGGGGCTACTAATCAGACTCTATCATATATAGCAGCTTTTGCTTTTGGATTAAATTTATTTTTAAACTTCACAAACATAAAAATACAAAGATTTCAATTTGTACATCTAACCATTTATAAAGTTTTATCAACAGTATTTCTTCCTCTAACTGCACTTTCTGTATTTATAGTAGGAGGGAGAGGAGCTTCCGTATTGGTTTTAGTTTACATACTTACATATGTGTTACTTTTCTTTATAAATTTACATTTAATTAAATTTAAGAAAATCATTTTTACACTGGTTGTAAGTGTCCTTCCTTTTATACAATTTAGCAAGAATGAAATCGTTCAAAATGGCTTTAACAGAGCATTTTCATATATTGAAAGTGGTGCAATTCAATGGAATCAAACTTCAAACAGAGAAATAGTCTATCAACAGGCAATTAATCTAATACTAGATCAACCATTACTAGGGTATGGACCTTTTGGATATTTCACTCATATGGATAATCCCCATAACATAATTTTAGAAATTCTGCTTAGTGGTGGAATTGTTTATCTAATTACATTCTCTATAGTATCAATACTCATATTTTTTAAGTTTTTAAAGTTAGTAAGACAAGACTTGAAAATATTCTATTTAGGTGTATTAGCTTTGTTTCCTTTAACTATGCTTTTATTTAGTGGAACATATTTAGTTTCTTCCGAGCTATGGTTTTTCTTTGGGTTTATTATTTCTTTTAGAATAAAACAAATAAATAAAGAATTGGTGATTCAATGAATAAATGTATTTCTGTTATTATACCAGTTTTTAATTCTGAATTATTTTTAGAGCGATGTTTGTTAAGTATTATTCAGCAGTCGTATTCAAATTTGCAAATCATCATCGTAAATGATGGATCAGTCGACTCATCACTAAAAATATGTGAAGAATTTAGAGATATAGATAACAGAATTCAAGTTATAAATATTGAAAATAGTGGAGTTTCCGCGGCAAGAAATATAGGACTCTCAGTAGCAGAAGGAAATTATATCGGATTTGTTGATAGTGATGATTGGATTGAAAAAGATTATTACATGGAATTAGTAAAAGCAATAGAAAAGTATCAAGCTACAATCGCTGTTTGCGGATACGTAAGCGAGGAAAATGAAAATGTACAAAAAAGTACCAATCGTGATAATATAAAAATTTTTGATAATAATGAAGCTATAGAAGAGTTATTTAAAGGTGAAATTTATATGGGACATTTATGCAACAAGTTATACAGGTCGGAAGTATTCAAGTCTGATTTTCTAAACGAAAATATTAATATGTATGAAGACTTGTTATTCAATACAATAGCAATGGTGAAATCTAGCAAAGTAGTTTTCATACCTACATTTGGTTATCATTACATTAGACATTCCAATAGTTCGAGTTCAGAGATTAATGATAGGTTCTTTACAGTAACAAAAGCATATGAACTTATGAAAGAAGAATTGAGAGCACATTCATCAAGTTCAGTAAAATACTGTAATAAATCTCAGTTAAGATTGTATATAATTACTGCAATAAGAATGCTTAATAATGGATACAATAATAAAAAGTATCCAAAACTATTGGTAAAGTCAGTGAGAAATTTATTGCTTGAAACTAAGAATAAAGGAGATTTCGGATTTAAGTATAATATTCTTGGATGGATACTTTTTTTGGGATTGGGTCCGTTTAAACTATTTTATTATTCTGTGGGTAAGCGAGTTTTAAGTAAATAACTTTCTAGTTTTATAAAATTTAATTTTAAAATAAGAAAGACAGAGTGTGAATTTATGAGAAAAAACCAAATGCTAATAAATTTAGTTGCATCTATACTAGCTTTTATAATAAATATAGGAGTTATTTTTATTCTTACTCCTTTTATAGTTAGAAATATTGGCAGTGAAGCTTTTGGTTTTATTGCTCTTTCAAACAATTTTGTAATTATAATTGGAGTATTAACAGTAGCTCTAAACTCAATGGCTAGTAGATTCATTTCTATTGAAATAAACTCGAATAGGATAGAAGGGGCTAATAAATATTACAATTCGGTACTAATTTCGAATGTGATTTTATCCTCGTTACTTATCCTTCCTTTTACTTTTTTTTTAGTATTCTTAAATAGTATACTGAATATACCGAATTCTTTAATTGAAGATGTAAAGTTTACATTTCTATTTGTTTTTATAAATATAATAATTGCACTAGTTGGCAATATTTTTGCTATTGGTCCGTTTACTAAAAATCGATTGGATTTAACTTCAATAAGATTAATTCAAGGTAATATTATACGAGTAGTTATATTAATACTTCTTTTCACTTTATTCGACCCCAAAATCTTTTTTGTTACATTAACAACTGCAGTAGTAACTGTTTTCACAGTTATTACTAATATTCAGTATACTAAGAAATTACTTCCTGAACTTAAATTTTCAAAGGATTATTTTAGTATTAGTGCAATTAAAGAACTCCTATCTTCAGGAATATGGAATTCTTTAAATCAGCTTAGTAATGTTTTACTTACGCAATTGGATTTATTAATTGCAAATATTTTTATTACTGCTTTAGCGGCAGGACAATTTGCTATAGTTAATAGCATTAACTCACTCATACTTTCTTTGATATCTATCCTAACGATGCTATTTGTTCCTCGATTTCTAATGATTTATTCGAAAGATCAAAGAAACCTCGCAAATTCAGTTAAGGTTTCTATGGAATTCACCACTAGCTTAATTGCAATACCTATAGGACTTTTTCTAGTGTTTGGAGATCGTTTTTTCAAACTTTGGCTGCCTAACGAGAGTGAAAGTGATCTTTATTTACTTTTAATAGTTTCCCTAATAGCTTTAGTTATTACAAGCGGAGGGAATATGCTTGCAAATGTTTTCACAGTTACCAACCGTTTGAAAATCCCCTCTCTAGTTATGTTATGTACAGGGGCATTAAAAGTTATTATAATCTTAATTATTTTATCAATAACTGATTATGGTTTATTAGTAATACCTATTGTTTCTGCTATTGTGAGTATATTAACATTTATTTTGTTCACTATTCAATATGCAGCTAAATGTTTGAACGAAGAAAACAAATTTTTCTATACTACAATTATAAAGGCGATATTAAGCACTAGTGTGGTGATAATTGTAAGTAATTTCATTGAATATTTTCACGAAGTTAACAGTTGGTTTGAGTTATTCTGGATATTTATATCAGTAACAATAATGTCGCTTGTATTTATCAATTTCTTTGTACTTAGCTCAAGCAGTAGAAAAGAGATTTGGAAAATTTTTTTTGAAAAAAGTAATTAAATTTTAAACAAAAAACTATTAAATATTTAAAAGTACATATTACTATTATTAACTTGTTAGGAAAGGAGCGGAAACTACTATGAAACTTATTAATGTAGTTGGAATGGGATATATTGGATTACCTACGGCTTTAATGTTTGCAAAAAACGGTGTGAAAGTCATAGGAACAGACTTAAATAAAAGCTTAGTATTTTCTCTAAATCAAAAAAAGTTAACATTCCAAGAAGAAGGTCTCCAAGAACTATTTGATGAAGCTCTAAGAAACGGAGTAGAGTTTTCTACTGAGTATCAAAAATCTAGCGCATATATATTAGCTGTTCCGACACCATATATTGCAGAAAGTAAGAAACTAGATGCCACTTATGTTATTGCCGCTTTAAATAATGTTCTTAATGTATGTGAAAAAGGAGCGGCAGTAATAATAGAGTCTACTATCTCCCCCGGTACCATCGATCGCTATATTCGCCCTGAAATTGAAAAACGAGGATTTGTAATTGGTGAAGATATTCATTTGTTGCATGCACCTGAACGGATTATTCCCGGAAACATGGTCCATGAGCTAGAGTATAATTCAAGAACTATTGGAGCAGATAACCTAGAAGTTGGAGAACGTATCAAAGAATTATATGCTAGCTTCTGTAAGGCTGAAATTGTATTAACTGATATTCGTACAGCTGAAATGTCTAAAGTCGTAGAGAATACATACCGTGACGTGAATATCGCGTTTGCTAATGAACTAGCTAAAATTTGTCGAGCAGACAATATGGATGTATATGAGATTATTCGAATCGCGAACAAGCACCCACGTGTAAATATTTTGCAGCCAGGTCCAGGCGTTGGGGGACATTGCATCTCGGTAGATCCTTGGTTCCTAGTTGGTGACTATCCAGATTTAACAAATCTAATTCTTGCTGCCCGCAAGATCAACGACTCAATGCCATCACATGTATTAAAGCGTATCCGCGACATTATGCGTGAATATAACATTAGTGATATTTCTAAGGTCGGTTTATATGGTTTGGCATATAAAGAAAATGTGGATGATACTAGAGAAAGTCCTGCTCTACAATTGCTTGAAACCTTAGATGAACATTTAGCCTTTGGTGTTAAATCTTATGATCCATTTGTAGAAAAACAAATAGTTGAAGATCAAGTGATGGATTTCAATGAGTTTCTAAATGAAGTTGAAATTGTAGTATTGCTAGTAGGGCATGACCATATTAAAGAGAACTTAAATTCGTTAAAAGGTAAGTTAGTGCTTGATACTAAGAATATTGCTAATGAGGATAAAGGCTTTTATAAGTTATAATTGCTTGATCTCTTAAATAGAAAGGGGCTGTCCCAAAAAGTCTTAAAACGACTTTTTGGGACAGCCCCTTTCTACAATTTAATTACCGTTCAGGCTTCCTTGTAACTAAGAGCCAAATTCCTGCCTCTCTCTTTGGGATCTTGCAATACTCCACTTCAATAAAGGTGAGACATTTTACTTTAATTGCTTAATTGGTATAGACAACTATACCTCTAAAAGCTATAGTGAAAATTAAGAATACATAAAGGGGTGGAAATTTTATGTTTGGTTTTCTGCAGAAAATAGGGAAATCGTTGATGTTCCCGATTGCGACATTGCCGGCTGCGGCTTTGCTGCTGCGTTTGGGGCAAGATGATGTGTTTGGGATTCCGTTCATGTCAGCGGCAGGAGCGGGGATTATCGATAACTTGGCGATTATCTTTGCCATCGGGATTGCGATGGGTCTTGCACATGATGGCAGCGGGGGAGCGGCGTTGGCTGGTGCCATTGCGTATCTGGTGTTGACGTCGGCGATCGTCACGATTAACGAGACGATCGATATGGGCGTCTTTGCCGGGATTATCTCCGGTATTGTCGCAGGTCTGTTGTACAATAAGTTCTATAACGTGAAATTCCCGCAATGGCTGGCCTTTTTCGGCGGCAGGCGCTTTGTGCCGATTATTACAGCTGCAGCCATGACGATTTTGGCGGGTGTGCTCGGTGTTGCGTGGCCTCCGATCCAGGATCTTATTGACGGTGCCGGCAACTGGATTTTAAATGCAGGCATGTTTGGCGTTGGCGCCTACGGTTTCTTGAACCGACTGTTGTTGCCGACAGGCCTTCACCACGTCATCAACACAATTGTCTGGTTTGATTTCGGAACGTTCACTACTGCCAGTGGAGAAGTCGTGCGCGGAGAAATCAACCGCTTCCTACGAGGAGACCCAACGGCAGGACCATTCCTGTCTGGGTTCTTCCCAATCATGATGTTCGGGCTTCCGGCTGCTTGTCTTGCGATGTACGCGGCAGCGAAAAAAGAACGCAAAGCATTGGTTGGCGGGATGTTCTTCAGTATCGGCTTCACGTCATTTTTAACAGGGATCACAGAACCGATTGAGTTCACGTTCATGTTCTTGTCGCCTGTGTTGTATGTCGTCCACGCTTTACTAACGGGCGTGTCGATGATGGTCGCTTATGCTTTGGATATCCATCACGGTTTCGGCTTTTCTGCCGGAGCGATTGACTATGTGCTGAATTTCGGGCTCGCGACCAACCCGCTCATTTTATTGGTGATGGGACTCGTGTTCGGCGTCATTTACTTCTTTATCTTCTATTTCTTGATTGTCAAACTGGATTTGAAAACACCTGGCCGTGAAGACGAAGACGAGGATGCAGACAATGCGGCTTCAGGCAATAACGCAATTGATGTAAGAGCCTATAACACGATTGAAGCTTTGGGCGGCGCGGATAATATTGTCGCGACCGAGTATTGCACGACGCGTCTGCGCATGACACTGAAAGATGCAGATCTCGTGGATGAAAAAGCCTTGAAGCGCCATGGTGCGATGGGCGTCATGAAAATCAATAAAACCAATGTCCAAGTGGTCATCGGAACGGCTGTCGAATTCCTAGGAGATGCAATGAAACCGCGCGTGGCAAACGGCAATCCGGCTCCTGAAGCTGGAACAGAAACCGCAGCGGTTGAAGATACGTCGAACGAGGAACCGGCCATGAAAGAAATCATCCCGAAAGATTTCGAAATGCCGATCCAAGGGAAAATCATTCCGCTATCAGAAGTGCCGGATGATGTGTTTGCAAAAGAAATGATGGGACCTGGCTTTGCTATCTTGCCAACTGGAGATGTGCTTTATTCACCAGTAGATGGCCGTGTGGTCAGCGTCTTCCCGACGAAGCACGCGATCGGCATCGAAACCGATACTGGCATTGAAATCTTGATTCACGTCGGTTTGGATACCGTCAAACTGGATGGCGAAGGCTTTGAGCTATTCGTTGAACAAGGCCAGCTCGTCCAGCGCGGAGACAAATTGCTGAAGCTGGATCTGGAATTCTTGGACGCCAATGCACCATCTCTTGCAACACCGGTCATTTTCACTAACCTGACAGACCAAAAAGTCATCATCTTAAAAGATGGCGATCAACCACAAGGAACCCATTCCATTGTGAAAATTGAATAGAAAAACAGAAAAGCCAGGACATCCATCGTGATTCTCCTGGTTTTTCGTAAGGAGGGATCAACGTGAAGAACAGCCTATTGATTTCGGGCATCACCATTGCGGATGCGGTGGAAGAAAGTATTGTAGGAGATATCCTCATCGAAGACGGCCAAATAAGCCGCGTCGCCGAAAAGATCGACGTAGAAGCAGACGTTCATATTGAAGCAAGCGGCAAAAACTGGACCGCGTTTCCCGGATTTATCGATGTCCACATTCACGGGGCGGCAGGGCATGACGTGATGGACGCTACATCGGAAGCCTTGGTTGGTTTAGCGAAAGCTTTGCCAAAAGAAGGCACGACCAGTTTTCTCGCGACCACGATGACGCAATCGGATGAGGCCATTTCAGCGGCGCTAGACAATATCCGTGAGTTCCAAGCTGGTGAAGGGCAAGCGGAAATGCTTGGTGTTCATTTGGAAGGGCCGTTTATTTCCGCTGAACGTGCAGGGGCGCAGCCGATTGAACACATCGTCAAAGCGTCGTATCCGTTGTTTCAAAAATGGCAAAAACTCAGCGGCAACCAGATCCGTTTAATTACCTTAGCGCCAGAAACCCACGGCGCCATGGAGTTTATCAAAAAGCTGACAGACGATGGCATCATTACCTCCATCGGCCATTCTGATGCCACTTTTGAAGAAGTACAGGCAGCCGTTCGCTCCGGCGCGAGCCACGTGACGCATCTCTATAACCAAATGAGCCCGTTCCATCACCGCAAGCCGGGAGTTGTGGGAGCGGCGTTGATGGAAGAGGGCTTGATGGTCGAAGTCATTGCCGATTTCATTCACAGCCATCCCGCTTCCGTCGAAATGGCATTTCGCCAAAAAGGGGCGGACCGCTTGATGTTGATTACCGATGCAATGCGCGCGAAAGGCCTGCCACCTGGCGTCTATGATTTGGGCGGACAGGATGTACAGGTAACGAAAAAAGACGCGCGGCTTGCGGATGGAACTTTAGCCGGCAGCATCTTGACGATGGATAGAGCGATTCAGAATGTGCAGTCTATCACCGGTTGCAGTGTGAATGAGTTGGTAGTCATGACTTCCGCCAACGCGGCAAACGAACTGGGATTGGCAGGTAAAGGAAAAATCCATGATGGTGCGGATGCGGATATCGCCATACTGGATGAAGACTTGAACGTCCAACTGACCATCTGCCGAGGGACAATCGCCTACAGGAAGGAATGACTGTGATGAAACTGATACGAGTCGAAAACTACGAAGAGATGAGCAGCAGCGCGGCAAAATTGGTGGAACAGCAGATCCTGAACAACAACCGTTCGGTACTTGGACTCGCCACCGGATCGACGCCGCTCGGCCTTTACGAGCAGCTGATCCGCGGCGTCCGTGAACGAAACATCTCTTACAAGCATGTTCAAACCATCAGCTTGGATGAATACCGTGGACTTTCCGCATACCATCCGAACAGCTACCGCTATTTTATGAATGAACACCTATTCCAGCACATCGATATTCAATTGGCCAATACCCATATTCCAAGCGGCACAGCTTCTCCAGTAGAAGAGGAATGCCGGCGCTATGAGGCATTAATTGATAGAATCGGCCCGCCGCATCTGCAGATTCTAGGACTCGGAACGAATGGCCATATCGGATTTAATGAGCCCGGTACAGCTGAAACGAGCCTGACTCATTGCGTTAAGCTTGAAGAATCGACACGCAAGAGCAATGCGCGGTTTTTCAGCGACCTAGATAGTGTGCCAACGCATGCCATTACGATGGGCATTCAGTCGATTCTAAAAAGTGAACAAATCTTGGTGCTTGCTTCCGGCAAAAAGAAAGCGCCGGCAGTGAAGCGGTTTTTGGCTGGCGGGGTCAGTGAAGATTTTCCGGTGTCGTTTTTATGGAAGCATCCTCATGTTACACTCATAGTAGACGAGGAAGCCTATAGCCTGGCAGCGGCAGAAAAGGAGTGAATGCTGTGCTGGACAAACAATCGCCGATTCCCATTTACATTCAAATAGAAGAACAGCTGAAGCAACAAATTCAGCAAGGCGACTTTTCCGTTGGCACGTCGATTCCTTCAGAACGCGAATTGTCCGAACGCTTCGGGGTAAGCCGCATGACCGTGCGCCAGTCCATCACCAATTTGGTCAATGATGGCTTGTTGTACCGGGAAAAAGGGCGCGGCACGTTTGTGGCCTCTCCAAAAGTGGAGCAGCCGCTCAATGGCTTGACCAGTTTCACGGAAGACATGGAGTCGCGCGGCATGGTACCGAGCAGTAAACTGATCGGTTTTGAAATCTTGGAGCCGGATGCCGACGTCGCACAAGAGTTGCAACTGAACAACGGCGATCAAGTGTATTTTGTCGAGCGCATTCGTTTTGCGGACGACAAGCCAATGGCCATCGAACGCACCTTTTTGCCGGTCAAGCGCTTTCCGAATCTGACCGAAGAGTCGTTTCAAGGCTCGCTGTATGCGGTCATCGAGAACAAGCAGCAACTGAAAATCAGCCACGCTACACAGCGTATAGAAGCAGAGCTGGTGAAGAAAGAGGATGCCGATTTGCTGCACATCAAACCGCCCGCAGCAATCCTCATGATTGAACGCATCAGTTTTCTTGAAGGCGATCTGCCATTTGAAGTGGTCCGCAGCACGTACCGGGCCGACCGTTATAAATTCACGACCGAAATTCAGCGGTAAGCGCAAAGGAGAAATGGAAATGATTGAAAAAACCTACACCATCATCAGCGACGAAGGGCTTCACGCACGACCAGCTTCCAAATTAGTAGGAGCGGTATCGCCGTTTTCTGCGGATGTCAAAATGCTGTATAAAGAAAGAGAAGTGAACTTGAAGTCCATTATGGGCGTCATGTCACTCGGCGTCTCCAAAGGCCACGCCATCAAAATCACAGCCGATGGCAGCGATGAAGAATCCTTGATGGCCAAAGTGGAAGAATTGATCGTAGCGGAAGGGCTAGGAAAAGCGTAAGTCAGTGAGTTGAGGTGGACGAGTGATGTTAAGCGATTATTTTAAACGAGTGCAGGAACGCTTGGAGCTTGTGGAAAAACAAGAAGGGCCGGCGATGCTTGCGGCGGCTGAAAAAGTGTCAGATGCGATCCAAGCAGGCGGCATCGTTCAATTGTTTGGCTGCGGCCATTCGCATATTTTGACAGAAGAAGTATTCTACCGCGCCGGTGGATTGGTGCCAGTCAAGCCGATTTTTGTCGAGCCGCTTATGCTTCATGAAGGTGCGGTCCAGTCATCCCAGCTGGAGCGAAAAAATGACTACGCCGCCGGGTTCTTGCAGGAACAGGATTTCCGTACTGGCGATGTGGTCTTTGTCATCTCCACATCCGGCCGTAATCCAGTGCCGGTGGACGTGGCACTGGCGGCTCGCGAGAAAGGCGCATTTGTCATTGGCATCACATCGCTCGAATATTCAGGGGGCCAGTCTTCACGCCACAAGTCTGGCAAGTACCTGTTCGATTCTGTGGATCTGGTCATCGACAATCATTCGGTGTCTGGGGATGCCATCTTGTCGTATGAACACGTCGAAGTTCCTTTTGGACCGACCTCTACTGTGGTCGGAGCCACGATGCTGAATGCGATTTTTGCGGAAGCGATTAAGAGTATGGCTAATTCCGGTTTTGCGCCACCCATTTTCTTGAGCGGCAATATCGACGGGGCGGATGCGCATAATGCGCGGCTCATTGAGAAGTATCAGGAGCGGATTTCGTTGTTGTAGTGGTTGTGTGGTTGTAGTAGTTAGTGTCCCTGTGCACGGCACAATTCAAGCAAAAAGCCAGCAACCGGTCGACCCGGTTGCTGGCTTTTTGCTAGTACTTCTATTCGGTAACGAATAGAGGGGGAGAGAAAAGTAAATCCTGTATTATTGATATCGTTTACCCCGACTGTTCAGTGGCCGGAATTATCGTCAGAGCCAGTTTTTCCGCGGATATTCTTTAAGTGAATTTCGCTGAATATGCGCATCAGCGGGCGAACGAGAAGCTCGACGCTTCCAAACAGGAAGAACCAAATCGCTATCGTTTCAGTTTCCTTCCAGAAGAACAGAACACTGCCCAGTATGAACCAAACCGCAATCAAGACATCGTTGATATTGTAGTAGAACTTATAGCGGTTGCGAATGTAAAGCTCGTGATTTTTAGAGCTCAACTCGATTTCCGAAGAATCATTTCCGTTTTTTTGTGGCATTAGTGGATGCACCCCCTAAAGATACGGTGCCAATTCCGTTTATTCACGCACAATTTGTTGTTGTTTCATTTTTTCTATACCCTAAACTGACGAAAATTAAAAGGTCTTCTTTTTTCCGTATGTATTCCTTGCCGTTTCTTAATGTCCGAAATTTGAGGGTATTGTTTGTCCAGAAATTGACGGATATAATGTCCTTAATAACTCTAGAGAAAGTAAAAGGCGTGTTGGCTATTACCAGTAGCTCGACGGGAGGCGTCTTACCAAAAACCATGATAATCGCTTTTGATCATAGTATAGCAATATTAAAAATTCGCGTCCCTGTGTCAAAAACGACTCAGTGTATTCACAACATTATAGTGTGAAGGTTGATGATAATATTGAAAAAACTGTTAATTATACTAGTGATAGTGATGATCTGTGCGGCTATTTATATTTTAGGAAATGCCGGTAAAAATGATCAGCAGTCTGCTTTATTGGATGAAGATGCCTTTCTTTTGATTGCTCATCGGGGGGCAAGCGCAATTGCCCCTGAGCATACGTTGGCATCCTATCAACTGGCGATGGATATGGGTGCAGATTTTATTGAAATTGATTTACAGATGACAAAAGACGGCGTTCTGGTTGCCTTGCATGACGATACTATGGACCGCACGACCGATGGCAGCGGAAAAGTAGCGGAAATGGACTTGGCGGACATTAAGAAACTGGATGCGGGTGCCTGGTTCAATGCTGAAAAACCGGACAGAGCGAAAGATGAGTATGTAGGCATTCAAGTTCCGACGCTTGAGGAAATCTTTACAGCTTTCGGTGACAGTGCCAATTATTACATTGAAACCAAGCAACCGGCTGAAAGTGAAGAAATGGAAGAGAAGCTGCTGGAATTGCTCGATCAGTTTGAGTTGTTGGACGAGTCTCTATCGAAAGGCAAAGTGATTATCCAGTCGTTTAGTTCAGAGAGTTTAAAGACGATTCATGAATTGGCCGACGATATACCACTCATCCAATTGATAGACGACTCGGAGCAAGTAATCCCTTCCCCTGAAACTTTTGAGTTGTATAGGGAATATGCCGTCGGTATTGGAGTTAGCCACAGGGAGGCGGATGAGGCATATATTGCTGCTGCAAGAGAAGCCGGCTTATTGGTCCATCCTTTTGTTGTCGACAAACTGGCAGTAGGGAAGAAGCTGAAATCCCGGGGAGCAACTGGGATCTTCACGAATGATATTGAAGCTGTTAGCAGTTTGAAATAGTTGTTAGCGTCCCTGTGCACGGCACAATTTCAGGGCGAAAAAAGCTGTAAGGTGAGGGTTTGTATTTGGTTTTGTCCCTGTGCAAGACACAATTCAGAAAGCAGGTAAGCGGATGAGAAAACTAAAAGCGAATCGAAACTTTACGCCTTGTGTACCGGTGGTCGATGATGAAACGTTCGGCGGTTTTCCGTTCACTTGGAATATCACGCATGTGCAAACGTGGATTGACAACAATTTGGACCAAGTCGATTTGTCAGTCGTACAAATCGCGCCGCCTTCAAAAGGGACGGATTCGGACTCTTTGGATGAGGCATGGATTCCGGAAGCGGATGTTACGAAGCCGGTAATCATTGTTTGGATGCGTCCGGAATTTTTCAAGTTGATCGACGGCAATCATCGCGTGGCGAAAGCGAGGCGTATGGGCGTAGCGGAACTCCAGGCTTATTATTTGACCGAACAACAGCACCGCCAATTTTTCGCACGCGAACAAGCAGACATGATGTATGTGAAGTATTGGAACGAGAAGCTGGAACAGGTTGAAAAAGGATGGGGCCAGTGGGCTGTGGTCGGACAGATGAAAGTGTAGAGGATTTAATACATTTTCAGGTTCTGTATACGGATTGTTGAAAGAAGTCTGCTGAAAAGCAGGCTTTTTTTGATCAAATCCGCAAAGTGGAGGTAATCTGCAGCGAAGGAAATAAGCTTATTTTTGCTTAAATTAAGCTAGAAAACGGCATAATTAAGCTTAACTCTAGTCATTTTCACAGGTCATAATAGCTTTAATAAACTAATGACCATTTTCGTTTAAAAAAGGAAAAAATATCTATACAAGTAGACCATAAAAACTATATAATGATAAAAGTTAGAATAGAGCGACAAATTTTATTCCGCTTTAGCGGCTAGAAGAAATCCGAATGCACTCGTTGGAGATCAACGGTCGTGAGAGCCCGATTGGGTCGACCAGCCATCAGTTTAGTGTTCGCTGATTGGCGTTTCTCTCAGGCGTGGAAGAAGGTAATATGCCGCGATAATGATTGTGGCGTATTAATGAATCGGATAGATGTTCTCGAAACTGACGATGAATATAGAAATGGGGAGGTGTGCTGTGTTCACTGTTAGGGGGATAAAGACAAAAAGAAACCCCCGGATGTCATAGTCTTGGCCGACAAACATCCGGAGGCAGTCAGTTGGAGTGTACCAACTATTAGTTAGTATACTCCTTTTTCGGTAAAGAAATACATCAAAAACCACAAAAGGGGATAGAAACGTGAGAAAGCGTAAGAATTTCAAGTTGGAAATGAACATAGAGAAGGAAATCGGGCAAGATACCGTATTGATTTTGCCGGACTATGATGAAAATGGTTGCTTGAACTCGGTGATTTACCATACGGACGGCATGATCAAAGTCGAGTCGAAGCCCTTCGATTTGATTGATACGAATTTGCGCTTCCGGGGCTCGAGCATGCGCGGCGCGGTGGAAGGCTCAGCGGCGATTCTTGGCAAGCTTAACAAGAACCCGATCATCATCGATCGCGATAAAGGGGTTATTTTATTGCCAAGCAAATCAGCGCTTTTGGATGGCTGTGTCTGGTTATCCTTGCAGCACATTATGGAATGCATCAGCATAGATGGCTGCACGACGAAGGTCAATTTGAGCAATGGCAGTTCGATCATCCTCGATGGCAGCAAGAAGTCGATCCAGCGCCGCATGGAAAAAGCATATGAACTCCAGTTCAAGATGGAAGCGCAGAAGCGATTTTTTGAAAGTGGCCGGGTGATGCCAGAGACGACGTATCATTTGGTCAAGCAGGCTGGGCAAGTGAATTATGAGCATAAGGCTTTGGAATAGATGAGAGGGGGAGAGTGGGCTGTTGCCTGCTCTTTTTTCTTGTTCGTGTCCCTGTGCACCACACAATTCAGGAGTAGAGAAGATTGATGGAATGGGATTCGTCTCGCTTTGCGTCCCTGTGTAAGACACAATTCTCCTGATGCGGTAAACTGGAGAAAACACAGAGGAAAGGAAGTTATACATATGGATAGCATCATTTTTGATTTGGACGGCACGCTTTGGAATCCGCTCGACGTGTCGGTAGCGGTATGGAACCGGGTATTGGCTGATAATGGGGTAGACGAAACGCTGACGAAAGACGATTTGCGAGGCATCATGGGGCTGCAAGCGGATCAAGTCGGTGAGAAGTTGTTTCCACATCTCTCGAAAGAGCAATGCGAAAAACTGACGGAAGAATCCTCGCAATTGGAATGTGAGTATCTGCGAAAACAAGGCGGGCAATTGTATGAGAGTGTGGAGCGTGTACTGGAGCGGCTGTCACAGAAATACAATTTGTACATCGTCAGCAATTGCCAGGAAGGCTATATCGAAAGCTTCTATGAATACCACGGATTGGATAGTCACTTCGTTGACTTTGAGAATCCGGGGAGAACGGGCTTATCGAAAGGCGAGAACATCCAATTGATCATGGAGCGGAACGAGGTGGCGAAGGCCGTGTATGTCGGTGATACGAAAGGCGACCATGAGGCAGCGAAAATGGCTGGACTCCCGTTTGTCTATGCGGCGTATGGATTTGGGGACGTGGATGAGTATGATTATAAGCTGAAGGAGTTTGAGGAATTATTGGCCTTGTTCGGATGAAGAAATGAAAAGCTTGGCATTTCGGACAGGACAGGCTTCTGGCTGTATTTTCAGCAGCTCTACTGAACTATTGGAACAAACTGCGTAGTAGCGCAATCAGCTGGAGCTTTGACAGAGACGGATACCAATCGAATTGTTACTACGCAGTAGGCAGAAAAGCCGAAAATCTCGGCGTATCGAGATTTTCGGCTTTTTGTGTTCCGTTAATGGGTTTTGTCGTCTTTTAAGACATTGGATATTGTCTGTGTGGCATGAGAGAAAGCGGGAACGATGCCGCCATGTGCTTTTACATAGATACTTAATCGATATGCCGCGTAGACGCCTGCGATATCGATCAGGACATCTACGAGCCTGCCGCTGCGCTCAAAGAACAGCTGCAGGAACTCGGTGAAAAAGGCGAACAAGCTGCATAGCACGAAGGCGACGTGGCGTTCTTTGACGGCTTGATTCATGAGTAAATATAAAATGCCGAATGATAAAGCGTGACCGGTTTTCTGGAACACGTAGAGCTTGCTGTCGAGATGGATGTCGCTAGTGATGAATAGGTCGGACAGGTTCGGGAACAGGCGGATGTTGAAGTCAATGTCGTTCGCCAACAGCGCCGTGAAATTGTAATTATTGGTGGCGACCAAGATGCATAATGCCCACAGGATGACCGGGATGTATTTGGCTTTCATGTCATGGTTCCTTCCGCAATAGATGTTAGTTGATTAGCTCGTCTTTCGTATCTCGTCTTTTCATTGCCCTATAAGGTAAATTGAGAAGAATCAAGCCCAGCCCGGCGATTGCCGTGACCCATGGGTAGAGCAGCGGATACAACAACGACGGGTAGTAATAGCCCGGGGGCAAGTAATAATTGATCGGCCCGATGAAGTCTTCGGTGATCAATTGCGTCTGCAGCTTGGATTTGTCTTCGAAGGTGAACAGCTGTTCCGAGACGGCGCCGTCCTTTGCGATCTTGATGAGCTTGAACTCCCGGTCTTCCATGTCTACATAGCCGGGCATCACTTCGCCGTCGCGGTGGAAGCGCATATCGTAGCCGTTCCGGGAGATCGTGATGGCGAAGAAATCCTTGTCCGTGAACTTGTCTTCCACGGTCCAGTACGTGATGGCGCCATTATAGCGGTCGAGGCCTTCGACGGCGAGTTCTTCGTATTCAAGCAATTGGACCGGATAGTCCTTAAGTGTCTCGACCGTTTCGCCGTTGACGGTGAGTCGGATGTCGCTCGGGTGGACCAAATCGTCCCAGGCGTTAAAATATGGCTCGCCGGTTGTGATGTGCGAGGCGCGGATGATATTCCCGTAGTAATTGGCATCATCCGGAGCACCGGCGTAATCAGCGTTCAACTCGTCGATGTAGTAGCGCGTGTCCATTTCGATCTTGTATGCGATTTCCATGAGCATCGGCGTGATGGAGGGAAGCGAAAGTGCCACGAGGATGATGCCGATAATCAGGCGTTTGCGTTTGGGTTGGGTCATGGGGAAAGTCCTTTCCTGATGAAAATGATGTCTATGTATAAATGCCTATTTAAATTATAGCAAGAATATCGCTTTTTGAGGTATGTTCATTAACAAGAACCTGGCTTAATTTTTAATAAATGTAAGAATAGAAGTGCTGGAGTAATATGAAAATTAAATCGAATAGGAAGAAAGGTAGGAGAAGTACAGCATTTCATGGATTTTTGTTGTATAATAGTCCTTGCTTGTTTTAAATCGCTTTTGGCGGAATGAATTTGCCGTTGAAAGGAAGGACGTGTCTATTTGAAAACTGTATTACGAACGATTATTATCCTCCTGGTGAGCTTAGCTATACTCGCGGGAGCTGGATATTGGGCGTACAAGAGCTTGACCGCGAGCGATGAGCAGCAAATTTCCAAGGCTGCAGAGGAAGCTGAAGATAAGCTGCAACAAGGGGAAGATACTGAAGCACCTAAAGCGAATGAGCTTGTTGAAACTGTGGGCTTGAGTGAAGGTGAATTCCAGATTCATCTTCACCAAATGACGCATCAAAAAATCCAAGCGACCGAAAAGCGGGGGGCGATCGAAATGACGCCGGAGCGCATCGATGAAATGTTAAAAATCTTACGGGCTAACGAAGGCGCTTATAAAGAGTACGAATTCTATGAGCAAAGCTTGAGCGCTTGGGAAGAAGGCAATTTCTCCAATGCCGTCAATGTGCACAACACCATCTGGGAATGGCACAATGGTACGGTCGGACGCGCGACGGGGTTGTTGTCAGAAGAACAGGAAGCGGAGTACGTGGAGAATAATTTCCGTTGATCAAATGTATTTGAATTTCATAAGCTATCAGACGAAAGCCTTGGATTCCTCGATGGAGTCCAGGGCTTTTGTGTTTTAGGGAAGGTTTATTGTATTAAATAGGTGATAGCAGCATGGGCTTAATTGCCGATTTTTTCTAAATTTATTAGAAAACTCCCTGATTTCTGTTTAATCCTTAGGCAGGCGGGGAATTATTTCATATCTTGAAATAATATAGGGGGAAAGCAGTTGGAAGGATTTTTGCAGGGGATTGCTGAGTTTTCAGCATGGATATGGGGCATCCCGCTCATAACATTGTTATTGGTTTCTGGACTTTATATGACGTTTAAATTAGGATTTTTTCAGTTTCGTTATTTCGGTTACATAGTAGGACAGACTTTCGGCAGTATTTTCAGAAGGCCAAAAGGCGAAGGGACGGTCACGCCGTTCCAAGCATTGACGTCTGCGCTGTCATCGACAATCGGTGCGGCGAATATCGTCGGGGTCCCGGCAGCGATCATGTTCGGTGGACCGGGCGCGATTTTCTGGATGTGGGTCATCGCATTGATCGGCATGGCACTGAAATTCGCGGAAAGCGTGCTGGCGGTTGAATACCGCGAGAAAAACGGCAACGGCGAATTTGTCGGTGGGCCGATGTATTATATGAAGAAAGGGTTGAACATGAAATGGCTCGGCGTCTGGTTCTCGTTCGCGTTGATGATCGAATTGATTCCGAGCATCATGGTGCAAGGGAATTCCATCGCGAATACGGTGCAAGCGACATTCAATGTACCGGTATTGTGGACGGGCATCGCGACAGCTGTGCTCGTGTCGATCGTCGTCTTCGGCGGCATCAAGCGCATCGGTAAAGTGACGGAGATTTTCGTACCGTTCATGGCTTTGTTCTATGTCGGCGGAGCGGTTGTCATTTTGTTGATGAACGTCCAAGCTGTACCGGAATTCTTTATGTTGATCTTTAGCAACGCCTTTTCTCCGGCGCCTGTCGTGGGCGGATTTGCCGGTGCGGCGATTGTGGAAATTATCCGTTGGGGCTTTGCCCGCGGTCTTTATTCCAACGAAGCGGGACTTGGGACAGCACCGATCGCACACGCAGCTGCGACGACCGACCATCCCGTGCGCCAGGGCTTCTGGGCCGTCATTGGTGTAGTTGTGGATACCTTGATCGTTTGTACGGCGACAGCGTTTGTTATTTTGTCTTCTGGCGTATGGACAGAAGAAGGCGCCATGGAAAACTCATCGGCGTTGACAAGCTTGGCATTTGAAGAGTTTTTCGGTGATTTCGGTGCCATTCTCGTAACAATCGCCCTTATTTTCTTCGTACTCTCGACGATTCTGGTCGTGGTGTTCTACGGCGCGAAGCAAGCAGAGTTCTTGTTCGGCCTGAAAGCGGCATACGGCATGCAAGTGGTATACATATTCGCCGTCATTTTAGGCGCAGTCGGTGCAGCTGAAGTCATCTGGGGCTTCCTCGACATCATGCTCGCCGCGATCCTCATCCCGAACGTTATCGCGATTTTACTGTTGAGCAACAAAGTGAAAGAGTTGAAGAACGAGTTCTTTACCTCGGATGAGTATTATAGAAAAGATCGGAAAGTGAAGAAACGGGCGAAACGCCAGAAAGCGGTTAGAGAAGGGTATGAGTCGTAGAGTTTTCGATTTTGTCCCTGTGCATTGGGTTTGTCCCTGTGCATGACACAATTTCGGATGCGCGATTCGCATCGCAGCGGGATTTTGCTGCTCGGATGTCCCTGTGCGTCACACAATTCAGCGTAAAAAGCCTTGAACTCGATTGAGTTCAAGGCTTTTTCTATTGGCATGATATTATTCATCGATCTTAGCCGAATGCGGCACTATTTGCTGAAGTATATTTTTCTTTTATTCCTAGAAGTAGTTGGAAATAGAAGAGAATAAAACGGGAGCTTTTATGCACTCGATGAATAAGGAAGGAGTGAGGAGATACCGTCGATACAAGAGAAGACTGAATCGGTTTTGAATGTTTATAAATTAAAGTGAATAGATATTGTTTGGCAACTATAGATATTTTCATTGAAAATATGCGAAAAAAGTTTCGAAAAATCATTATTGCGATTTGCTTTTTAATGGTAACCGGGTGGGGTATTTATTGAGAAACGGCGAAAAGAGGAAGCGTGGAAACCGTTGGAAACAGTGGATTGTGTTGAGTGTTGATTTTTTCTTAAGACAAAAACAAATTATTTATCTTCCATTAAAAGTATATAAGAAAAGCAAAAAAATATCTGAATTATGAGAATTTTCATAGACTACTTTACATATTTTGGCGCTTAATGTAGGTTTATTGTAGTGTTATTAGTTATACGAAGTATCAATTATGATAAATAATTGATTTTTAATTATTTATTGGTGTTCGTAAGGGAGAAGCTTTCATTGGTAAATCGATTAAATCGAGCGGAGGAATGGTTGACATGATGAACACCCAGCAGGTGACTTCACTAGACGACAAGACAGCCAAGATAAAGGCCGCACAAGCGGTAGAGAAATCGCATAATTGCCCGATTGGCAGTGCGCCTGAAATCGCAGGCCATCAAGTTCCTCAGCTGTATATCGGATTGCCACTCGACCGCGGCGTTTCCGTTCAATTGTATCGGGATGAGCAGGAGGGGCTGAACGAGGCAACGATCCTGCTTTCGGTTGAGCAATTGCCAAGTTTTACGCGAGCGCTCATTGAACATCCGATTTTGCTGCCGACGAGTTATTCGCAACGTTTGTCAGTAGAAGACGGACAGCATGCACTTCGGATTACTTCAAAAGAAGAGTTCCCTGATTTTGTTGAACGCCTGACGGATGCGCTCCATGTGCTTCCGCGAAAAAAGTGAATACGGCAAATCTATCCCGTTTATTGTTGTGGGGGAAGATATGCATTTATTTTAGCAACAACAGCAATGTTTTTAATAAATGAGTTGGTAGCCGCGTGATCAATGCTTGTAAGGATCAAAATCGAGGAGGATGAATCGGATGACTGCGATTGTAAAAGAAGAAATGACAATGGAGATCCCGAACAAAACCTATTTGCAAACTTATAAGGAACATATTGACGGCTATAAACAGTATAAGCTGGAGAAATTGGCTCCGCAGTGGCATGTGCCGGTGGATCGTAAGGCGCTAAAAGTGGAGAGTGGAGTGTAAGCTGTCCCTGTGTTAGGCACAATTTGCGTGGGAAGAACCGCGTCGCAGCGGGATTCTGGTGCTTGGATGTCCCTGTGCGCCACACAATTCAAAAAGCCGTGAACTCATTTGAGTTCACGGCTTTTTCTGCATTATAGGTTTTTCACGTAGTCTTCAACTTCCTGGGAAGTCGCGAGACCGAGAATGTGTTCGGTGTGCCCTTCCATGTCCGCTTTAGATAGGCGGCTTAGCTGGGAGCGGGCTTTTAGGATGGACGAAGCGCTCATCGAGAATTCGTCCAGGCCGAGGCCGAGGAGAATCGGGATGGCGATTTCGTCACCGGCCATTTCGCCGCACATGCCGGTCCATTTGCCTTCTTTGTGGGACGCGTCGATGACGGTCTTCACGAGGCGCAGGATGGCTGGGTTATACGGCTGGTAGAGATATGACACGGATTCGTTCATCCGGTCGGCGGCCATTGTGTACTGGATCAAATCGTTCGTTCCGATGGAGAAGAAGTCGACTTCTTTGGCGAAGGTGTCTGCCATGACGGCAGTCGACGGGATTTCTACCATGATGCCGACTTCGATCGAATCGCTCACTTCGACGCCTTCTGCTTCGAGTTTCGCCTTTTCTTCCAATAGAAGAGCTTTCGCTTCGCGGAACTCATCGAGCGTCGCGATCATCGGGAACATGATCTTGAGATTCCCGTGGACGCTTGCACGAAGAAGTGCGCGCAGCTGCGTGCGGAACATGTCCGGCATCTCGAGGCATAGACGGATTGCGCGAAGACCTAGGAACGGGTTGAGTTCTTTCGGCAATTTCAAGTACGACAATTCCTTGTCGCCGCCGATGTCGAGCGTACGCACGACGGTCGGTTTGCCTTCCATGCCTTTTAGGACAGCGGAATAGGCGTCGAATTGTTCTTGTTCGGTAGGGAAGTTGTCGCGGCCCATGTACAAGAATTCTGTCCGGTACAAGCCAATCGCTTCGCCGCCGTTTTCAAGGACGCTGGTAAGGTCTTTCGGTGTGCCGATGTTCGCGCCGAGTTCGACTGCAACACCGTCTTTCGTGAGCGTCGCCTCGTTTTTCAGCTTGGCCCATTCGGCTTTTTGATCGGCAAACGCCGTTTGTTTTTCTTTGTACTCGGCAAGTGTCGCTTCATCGGGGTCAAGAAGGATTTCTCCTTCCAAGCCGTCGATGATGACGATCGTGCCGTTCTGGATAGAGCTCATCGCTGATTTCGCGCCGACGACCGCCGGGATTTCCAGTGTGCGTGCGAGAATCGCGGAGTGGGATGTGCGCCCGCCGATATCGGTGATGAAGCCTTTAATGTATTGTGGGTTTAATTGAACCGTATCGGATGGCGTCAAATCTTCTGCGATGATGACGACTTCGTCAGTGATCAAGCTCGGGTTTTGGATCTTGACGCCTAATAGATGGGCGAGCACGCGTTTCGTGACGTCGCGCACATCGGCGGCGCGTTCTTTCATGTATTCATTGTCCATCGCTTCGAACATGTCGACGAACATTGTAGACGTTTCGTGAAGCGCGAATTCGGCGTTGACACTGTCGGTTTTGATTTTGTCGGTGATCGGCCCGATTAATTCCGGGTCTTGCAAGACAAGCAAGTGAGCCCCGAAAATGTCCGCTTCTTTTTCGCTGATTTGTTCTGCGGTGCGTTTTTTTATCACTTCGAGTTCAGCGATGGATTCATCCACTGCTGAGCCGAAGCGTTCGATCTCCGCCTGTGGATCCGCCACGTTTTTCTTGTCGACTGTCAGATCCGGATGTTCCAGGCGGAAGGCCTTGGCGATAGCGATGCCGTTAGACGCTGCGATTCCGGAGAGGCGACTCATGCGTTCGAGATTCCTTGCTCTTGGAGTACGCGTTCGATTGTTTCCATCGCTTCCGCTTCGTCCGCACCGTCTGCTGCGATCTGAACTTGTGATCCAGAAGGAACGCCAAGTGACATAACGCCGAGGATCGATTTCAAGTTAACTTTTTTGTCCTTGAATTCCATCGTGATGTCTGATTGGAATTTTGATAACGAACCTACGAGTGCTGAAGCTGGACGTGCGTGCATACCTGCCGGATCTGTGATTGTGAATGTTTTTTCTACCATGAATAATTCCTCCTTAGGATGTTTGAGATGTAAGCGAATTCACCCCTCATTATGACAGTTTCTGCGCAAATTGCATAGCCGGGAGCCGTTCGGCGGTGGGATCAAAAACGACAATGTTGTCGTGGAGGCGGCGACATGTCCCTGTGCACGGCACAATTTGGGGCGTGGAAATCGCGTCGTAGCGGGGTTTTTGTGGTGGTTTGTCCCTGTGCGCGACACAATTCGCCGGGCGTTTGGGAGCTGTCCCTGTGCACCACACAATTTCGCGTGTGCGATTCGCGCCGCAGCAGGATTCCGCTCTTGATTCGTCCCTGTGCGCCACACAATTTAGGGCAACGACAGCCTTGTCCGGACAGTGGCGACAAAGTTGGTTTTTCATTAGATTGAATGCGCTTACACAAAGGGCGTATAATCTGAATTAACAAACAAAGCACAAGGGCAAGAGCCCAAAAAAGGAGGATGAAAGGAATGGCAGAAGAACGTTCAAGCGTGAAAGTGAAAGTCCAGAAGTTCGGTAACTTCCTGAGCTCGATGGTCATGCCGAACATCGGCGCGTTTATTGCCTGGGGTCTCATTACCGCGTTATTTATTCCAACGGGCTTTTTCCCGAACGAGAATTTCGCGTCACTCGTCGGGCCGATGATTACGTACTTGCTTCCGCTATTGATCGGTTATACGGGCGGTAAGCTGGTGCACGACCAGCGAGGCGGCGTTATCGGTGCGATTGCCACGATGGGGGTCATCGTCGGGGCGCCGGATACGCCGATGTTCCTCGGCGCGATGATCATGGGGCCGCTTGCGGCTTGGGTCATCAAACAGTTTGACCATCTGATCGAAGGCAAGATCCGCTCCGGTTTTGAGATGCTTGTCAATAACTTCTCATCCGGGATCATCGGCGGGGCGCTAGCGATCTTCGCTTACCTCGGCATCGGGCCGGCCGTCAGCGCGTTGACGCAAGTATTGGTCGCAGGCGTTGACTGGTTGCTTGAAACAGGCTTGCTTCCATTAACCAGTATTTTGATCGAACCGGGGAAAATTTTATTCCTCAATAACGCAATCAACCACGGCATCCTGACGCCGCTTGGGCTTGAACAAGTCCAGCAAGCGGGACGTTCGGTTCTGTTCTTGCTCGAAGCGAACCCGGGACCTGGTCTTGGCGTCTTGCTCGCGTTCATGTTCTTCGGAAAAGGCATCGCGAAGCAATCGGCACCAGGGGCAGTCATTATCCACTTCTTCGGTGGGATCCACGAGATTTACTTCCCGTACGTGTTAATGAAACCGATGCTTCTCTTGTCCGTCATCCTCGGCGGCATGAGCGGCGTGTTCACACTGGTCTTGATGGGCGGTGGCTTGATGGCCCCTGCATCACCAGGTAGTATCTTCGCGATTGCCGCGGTCACACCGCCTGAAGGCATGGCGTATGTCGCAAACTTCACGGCAATCTTGGTCGCAGCGACTGTCTCGTTCTTAATTTCAGCGATCATCTTGAAGCGCAGCAAAGACACAGCTTCAGATGAAGACGTCGAAGCTGCAACAAAACGCATGGAAGAAATGAAAGGCAAGAAGAGTTCGGTTGCGGGCGCACTTGGCGCTAGCGCTGGAGCTGCAGGAACGGCTTCTACAGCTGGAACGTTCCCGGACGATGTCCAAAAAATCGTCTTTGCGTGTGACGCGGGTATGGGGTCGAGCGCGATGGGCGCCTCGCTTTTGAGTAAGAAAGTAAAAGAAGCGGGCATGCACATCAAAGTCACCAATAGCGCGATTTCGTCCATCCCTGCCGATTCACAAATTATCATCACGCAGGATAAATTGACGCCGCGTGCGAAAGACAAACGCCCGGATGCGTATCACATCTCAGTCGATAACTTCCTGTCGAGCCCGGAATACGACCGCTTGATCGAGCGGATGAAACATGGCGTGACAGAAGAGCAAAGTGAACTGGTCGACGACAGCGAAGCGAACGCAGCGACTGGTGATGAAGGCGACGCTCCACTACTCACGGAAGACAATATTTTCATCAATAAACGCTTCCGCAATAAAGAAGAAGCGATCCGCTTCGCAGGCGATGCGCTTGTGAAAGCAGGATACGTCGAACCATCGTATGTCGATGAAATGTTGAAGCGCGAAGAAATCACGACGACTTATATGGGCAATGATGTCGCGATTCCGCACGGCACCGAAGAAGCGAAAAAAGCGGTTATCAAATCCGGCTTCACGGTTGTCCAAGTTCCGGACGGAGTAGACTTTGACGGAGAGAAAGCGAAATTGATCTTCGCCATCGCTGGCAAAGACGGCACGCACCTGGAGATCCTGTCAGGCATCGCGGTCATCTGCGCCGAGCAGTCGAACGTCGACGAACTCGTCGCCGCCAAGTCCTCTAAAGAGCTGCTCGACATCTTGAACAGCAAATAATCAGCACCACGAAAAGGCAGGGGAAATCCTGCCTTTTTGTGCTATTTCTTTGGTTTATTCAAAGTGAGCAAGATCAATAAGGAAACAGATATAGTAAATGTTAGTGGGGAAATCGCTCTAGGCGGACGCTTTAGGCCTGCAGGATGCGGGTCATGCAGCTGATGCGACAGGACGTCGCGGTTTCAGCTGCCCGCGGTTTCAGCCGCTTCCTGTTTACCAATGAATCAGTTTAAAACGCTGCTGCTCCCACATCTGCGGGGCAGATGCGTCGCAAATGAACAAGCTCAAGTCCTTTCGCTTATTCATTAGTCGCCGCCTTCCGCTCTTTCATTTTAGTGTGAATAATGTTGGAGTGTTTCTACCTTTATTGAGATAAAGGAGGAAAGTGAGCTATTTTGCGGAATGTGGATAGTAGTGAGAAAATGAAGACAGAACGTTGAAAAGCTTTTATAGCCATAAGAGTAAGAGTTCACAACAAAATGTTCAGTGAGATATTAGAGTGTTTGTAGAAGCGTCCGCTCGACTCCTGTGGATCAGCGAGACGGCCGAGACCCCGCAAGAAATGAATGAGTGAAGCATAGCTGAGCACATTCATTTGCGACGCATCTGCCATGCAGATGTGGGAGCAGATGCGGGGAACAAAGTCTTTTCGCACTAAGCGCAGCGAATGAGGAGGCTTGGACGCGAGCCCACGGAAAGCGAGCGGTAAGCTTCGAAAAACACGGTTTCCTATTAATCTTTACAGAAAAATATTTGATTCAACAAAGTCTTCATCAACGAAAGGTGACAAGGGAGTAGGTGAGTGGATGTTTGTCACGGTTAGGGAAAAGTCGATTATTGAGCTGGTGACGCGGATGTCGGCGAAGCATACGGTCAATTCCTTGGCGACGTATCTCGATGTCAGCGCGCGGACGATTCAGCGGGATTTGAAATCGGTGGATAAGCTATTGGAAGGGTTCGGACTCGCGATGAAGCGCAATGCGGCGGATGCGCTGTTTATTGATGGCAATAACGAAAAAATCTATCGCTTGATGCAGAAGCTTGCGGCCTCGAGTGCGCCGGAAGCGACGCCTGAGGAGAAGAAGCTGCGCTTGCTCATCATTTTAATGGAAGAAGGCGCGTTTTTTAAAAAGCAGGTGCTGTCGAATCAGCTCGGCATCAGCACGACGACGCTGACTTCGTATTTGGATGAACTCGGCAATTGGCTGCGCAAGTTCTCGGTCACTTTGTCCCGCCAGCGCGGTGTCGGTGTGGAAGTGGCAGGTGAGGAAGCGCATAAACGCCATGCGCTGGCGGCGTATTTCCTCATTCATTTCTACGAAGAGCTCATTGAAAGCCTGTATTATTTGCAGCGCGGCAAGACGCAGGACGACAAAGTGCTCGGTTATTTCAATCCGGACTATCTCTCGGCGGCGAATAAATTGGTCGGTGAACACATCAGCGACGAGCAGATCCGCTTGGCCGACAGCGATTATACCGGCTTGGTCGTTCATCTCGCTTTGGCGCTGCAGCGCACCGAAAGCGGGTTGTTGCTGGGGGCGCAAGAGCCGATGAGTGAACCGAATGGTGATTACCACGTCATCGAAGCGATTTGTGAAGATTTGCATGCACGGCTTGGCGTGGAATTGACGGAGCGCGATATCGAGTTTCTGGCGGTGGTGTTGAAGGGTTCGAAAATCCAGGCGTCCAATGTACTGTATTACGATAGTGTGCTGCTTGGAAAACTCGTGAAAAACATGATTCGCGATGTGTCGGGGCAGCTCGGCGTCGATTTGACGAAGGATTTCTCCTTGTACCAAGGCTTGCTAGCGCATATGGAGCCGCTCATTTTCCGGCTTAAGCAAAAGCTCGAATCGTTCAATCCGTTGACCGACGAGATCAAGAAGAAATACCCGATGCTGTTTCTCGCAGTCAAGCAGACCTTGGAGACGGAGTTTGACGACCTCGAGTTCTCGGCGGATGAAGTGGCGTTTATCGTGCTTCATTTCGGCTCGGCCTTATTGATGAATGAAGAGCGCGTGCAGATCGACGCAGTCGTCGTGTGCCCGACCGGCATCGGCACGTCGAAAATGCTCGCGAGCCGCATCCAAAAAGAGCTGCCGGAAATCGATACGGTGAAGATTTTGTCGATCCACGATTTCCAGGCGGCGAATTTTGAGGACTACGATCTAGTCATTTCGACCATCCGCCTGCCGGTGACCGATGTGGATTATTTGATGGTGAGCCCGCTTTTGAATGAACAGGACATCAGCCATATCGAGAATTACTTGCAGCACAATATCCAGAAAGTGACGCGCAATAAGCAGTATTTGCCGGCGGAGGATTATGGCGATGTGGGCAAAAAGCATAGGCCGGATCTGCGGAAATTGCTATTGGACATCAAGCAAGTGCAGACCGGCATGGAAGCGATACTCGAGCATTTCGGGGTCGTGAAAATGCGCGGCACCGATTATTGGCAGGTGCTCTCGGATGTGTTGGACGGGATGGAGTCAGACGGTTTGCTGAATGCGGCGAGCACGTTGCGGCAATTAAAAGACCGTGAGACGAAAGGCGGCCTCGGGATTCCGGGGACCAATATGGCACTGTTTCATTGCCGAGACGAATCGGTCGGGCAGTTGCTGTTCCAAGTGGTGCATTTGGATACGCCGAGTGCGGTCAAAGGGATGGACGGCCGCGACGTGCACATGACGAATCTGTTATTGATGCTGACGCCGGTGGAATTAAGCGAGCGCGAACAGGAAATCATGAGCTTGATTAGTTCGAGCCTCATTGAAAGTGAAGCGGCGATGATGATTTTCTCGTCGTCGAATGAAGGCGTCATCCGCGGCAAGTTGGAAGAGTTGTTTTACGAATACTTACAAAATAATTTGATGAAGGAATGATTGGAATGAAACAAGCGATCCATTTTGGAGCAGGAAATATCGGCAGAGGGTTTATCGGGGCGTTGTTCTCGGAATCCGGCTATCACGTCAGTTTCGTCGATGTGGCAGAACAAGTTATCGACGGATTGAACGAACAAGGCCAGTACCGTGTGAATATGGCGCAAGAGACGGAAGAAAGCGTCTTGGTGGAGAATGTGTCGGGCATCAATAATATGAAAGACGAAGACGCGGTCATTGCGAAGATCATGGAAGCGACGTATTTGACGACAGCGATCGGGCCGAACATCTTGCCACGCATCGCGCCGTTAATCGCAAAAGGAATCGAAGCGCGCGTCAAGGGTAATTTAGCGACGGGGCCGGATTTGGTGCCGGCGTCAGCCTTGGATGTGGCGACGGACATGAGCGCGGGTTCGGAAAAATTATACATCATTGCCTGTGAAAACCAGATCGGCGCGACCGATATTTTAAAAGGCCATATTTTGAGCCATTTGAGCGACGAAGCGAAAGCGGATCTCGCGGGCAAAGTGTATTTCTTTAATTCGGCAGTCGACCGCATCGTGCCGATCCAGGAAGGCCATTCGCTTGATGTCTTGGTCGAGCCGTATTACGAGTGGGTCGTCGAGACGACTGAAGACATTCCTCACGTGTCCGGCATGACGATTGTCGAAGACTTGGCGCCGTTCATTGAGCGCAAGCTGTTCACGGTCAATACGGGGCACGCGGTCATCGCGTATTATGGATATCTCGCCGGCAAAACGACGATCGATGAAACTTTGGCGGATCCGGAAATCGAACAGGAAGTGCGCGAAACTTTGAAAGAGACGGGCGCGTACCTCGTGAAGCAATACGGCTTGGACGAACAGGAGCACCTCGCCTATATCGATAAAAACATCGAACGCTTCAAAAACAGCTATTTGAACGACGGCGTCACGCGCGTCGGCCGCGCGCCGATCCGCAAGCTCGGCCCGGAAGACCGCCTCGTGCGCCCGGCTATACAAGCGCAAAAAGCGGGGCTAGCGTATTCGCATCTCGCGAAAGCGATCGCGGCGGCTTTGTTGTTCGATTATGCAGAAGACGAAGAAGCGGTGAAAATCCAGGAAATGATCGCACAAGGCGGGCCGGAGCGCGTATTGACAGAAGTCAGCGGGCTTGAAGCCGGCAGCGAACTGGCTAAGGAAGTTGTGCGCCAGTATGAGGCGATGAAGAAGTAGGTGTCCCTGTGTTCCGCACAATTCCAACCGCATCCCGGTGGCCAAAACGGCGCCGGGATGCGGTTTTTGTGTTGCGGGTGGTGGTTTGCGTCCCTGTGCGCCACACAATTTCAGCGGGGAGTATTCTTCCTTGTCCCTGTGTTGCACACAATTTGGCGGGTCGAAACCCTGTCACAGCGGCATTTGGCTGTCCGTTCTTCCCTGTGCGCCACACAATTCGGCACGTGACGGTATACTTTTTGTCTGTATGTGCGGTTAAAGTGCGTACTTCCCAAGATGTAGGGAAGGACTTACACTTGGTAAGCATCAAAATACGCATATGAGGAGCTACACATAGATGAAATTACAACTAGCATTGGATTTAGTAGACATTCCGCAAGCCATCGAATTGATCAAAGAAGTTGAAGGGTCGATCGATATCGTGGAACTGGGCACACCGGTCATTAATAAAGAAGGATTGAAAGCCGTACGTGAAGTGAAAGCGGCGTTTCCACACTTGGAGGTCTTGGCGGACGTGAAGATCATGGACGCGGCGGCTTATGAAGTCGGCAATGCCGCGGCTGCTGGAGCGGATATCGTGACGATTCTCGCGCAGGCGGAAGATTCGTCGATCAAAGGCGCGGTCGAAGAAGCGAAGAAACTCGGCAAGAAGATCCTGGTCGACATGATCGCCGTGAAAGACATCGAAACACGCGCCGCTGAACTGGACGTGCTGGGAGCGGATTATATTTGCGTCCACACAGGCTATGATTTGCAGGCAGAGGGCAAAGATTCATTCGCAGACTTGCGCACCATTAAACGCGTCGTGAAAAATGCGAAAACGGCGATTGCTGGGGGCATCAAGCTCGAAACTTTGCCGGAAGTGATCAAAGCGCAGCCGGATTTGATCATCGTCGGGGGCGGCATCACGTCTAAAGACGATAAGCAATCAGAAGCGGCGAAAATCAAAGCGCTGATGAACGAAAGCGTGACGGTTTAACTTGAGCGCTTCTGGATTTATGAATGAAATTTCAGCTGAACTTGCGCATACACTTGGGCAAGTGGACGAGGCAGAAGCATCCCGGTTGGTCACTGCGATGGCGCAAGTCGACAAGATTTTCGTCGCAGGCGGCGGCCGCTCGGGATTCATGGCGAAAGCGTTCGTCATGCGCATGGTGCATATGGGCTTGACCGCTTATGTCGTCGGCGAAACGGTGACACCAAGTTTACTGGAGAATGATTTGTTCATCGTCGGCTCGGGTTCCGGTGAAACGGGCAGCTTGATTGCGATGACCGAGAAAGCCAAAACGATCGGCGCAACGGTCGCGGCGGTAACGACCAATCCCGATTCATCAATCGGCAAGCTTGCCGATCTCCACATCACCATTCCGGCGCAAGCAAAAGCGGAAGGCGCGAGCGGCAAGTCCATCCAACCGATGGGTTCGTTGTTCGAGCAATCGCTGTTGGTGGTGTACGACGCGCTCGTTTTGACGTATATGGAGCAGTACCACATTACCGCCGATGCGATGTTCGGCACACACGCCAATTTGGAATAAAACAGAAATAAGCTTGAGGCTGGAAGCGATTCCGTCTCAAGCTTATTTTTCATGCCAAGCTTACCTATTGGACAACTCGCTCACAGAGGTGCAAAATTGATGAAATGGAGAACTGCGGTGACAGGGCAGTGTTGATTGAAATGAATGGCGAGCCGCTCGTACAGTGCTTAATTATAATAAAAGGCCCGCCAACGAAATTATTTTGATGTGAAGGAGCAAGTGTATGTATAAAATGATCGCAATTGATTTAGATGGAACATTGCTGACGGATGAGTTGACGGTGACAATGGATACGATGACAGCGATTCGAAAGTCGAGAGAACTCGGAGTGGTCGTGACGATTGCGACGGGACGCATGTATCCGTCCGCACAGCGCATCGCCTTAGAGTTGGGACTCGATGCACCGATGATCACGTACCAAGGGGCGATGATCAAATCGGCGACGAGCGGAGAAGTGCTGCGTGAGCGTGTCGTGCCGTTTGAGATCGCGCAAAAATGCATCCATTTGGCAGCGGAGAAGCAAATGCATATCCAGGTTTATCAAGACGATGTGCTCTACAGTGCCGTAGATAACGAACAAGTCAGAGCGTATTCCAAAGAAGTCGGCGTCGGCTATAAAATCGAACCGGATCTGCTCAAGCTCGCAAAAAATGGCTTTATGAAGCTGCTGTTTATCGACGAACCGGAAGCACTCGCGCCGGTGCAGGAAGAATTAAAAGCGGTTTTAGGCAATGGGGCGTGCATCGAGAAATCCAAACTGCGCTACCTTGAAGTGACGCATCCGGAAGCGAATAAAGGCAGCGCTTTGAAATTTTTGGCCGAACATCTCGGCATTGACACTTCGGAAGTCATCGGCATCGGGGACAACCACAACGATGCCGACCTCGTCAAAGCAGCGGGATTCGGCATCGCCATGGGCAACGCGGTCGACGAGATAAAAGAGCTCGCGGACTACACCAGTTTGTCGAACAACGAAGAAGGCGTACTGCATGTGCTCAATAAATTCATCTTGGAACCGCGGACAGCCGCTGTCGAATCTGGCCAGTGAGCGGCAGATCCCAGAAAGCGAACAATTAACGAAATACGCTAACGATGGAGGGAACGTAAATGCCCAATTTGGGAGAGAAGACATTTAATTGTGAAAAAGAATTGACCCTTTCCATCATCGGCGGAAAGTGGAAAATGCTCGTGTTGTGGCATTTAGGAAAATCCGGCACGAAGCGTTTCGGCGAGTTGAAAAAACTCATGCCGGGCATCACGCAACGCATGCTGGTCAACCAGCTGCGTGAACTGGAAGATCACTTGATCGTCCACCGCGAAGTATATCCGGTCGTGCCGCCGAAAGTGGAGTATTCGCTGACGGAACAAGGCGAGAGCTTGATGCCGATTCTCGATTCGATGTACGACTGGGGCAAAGAGTATATGGAGCGGAATTTGTGATGTCCCTGTGCGCCACACAAATTCCACCGCATGAAAAGGCGATGGGATGCGGTTTTTTCGGTTTTGGGAGCTTCGGATGTCCCTGTGCGCCACACAATTTAAGTAGAGAAAAGCCCGTTCCGGGAAAGGAACGGGCTTTTCTTATGGAAAATTTAACGGACGTTCATTTCGTTCGGGTGGGCGCCTTTGCGGCGGTTTTTGTCCAGCCCGTTGATTTGGTTCATGTCTTCTTCGCTTAATTCAAAATCGAAGACATTGAAGTTTTCTTCGATGCGTGATGGCGTGACGGATTTCGGGATGACGATCGTGTTGTTTTGCAAGTGCCAGCGCAAGACGATTTGAGCTGGTGATTTTTTGTGTGCTTCAGCGATTTGTTGGATCACTTCGTCTTTCAGTACTTCGCCGCCTTGGTCGAGTGGGCTCCAAGCTTCAACGAAAATATCGTGCTGTGCGCAGAATTCTTTGACGTCATTTTGCGCCAAGTACGGGTGGCATTCGATTTGGTTGAGGACAGGCGGCACGTCGCACTCGTCCAACAAGCGCTGCAGATGTTCGGGTTGGAAATTGCAGACGCCGATCGCTTTGACGCGGCCGTCTTTGTATAGTTTTTCCATCGCTTTATACGTCTCGACGTAATTGTCGAATTCAGGTGTCGGCCAGTGGATGAGGTAGAGGTCCACATAATCGAGGCCGAGGCGCTCCAGGCTTTCGTCAAATGCGCGCAAGGTGCTGTCGTAGCCTTGGTCAGAGTTCCAGACTTTCGTGGTGATGAACAAATCTTCGCGCGGGACAGACGTTTCTTTCAACGCCTGTCCGACGCCTTCTTCATTTTTATAGATCATGGCCGTATCGATGGATGTATAGCCAGTTTTTAGCGCAGTCGTTACGGCATCGGCTGCTTGGTCGTTGTCGACTTGCCAGACGCCGAAGCCTAGTTGGGGCATTTTGAGTTTGTTATTTAGTGTTACATGATTCACGGGACATTTCTCCTTTTTTGGGTTTTGTCACAACAATGTTTATCATACCCTGAAGTGGGCGGGGATAAGCTTTTTTGTTTGGTGTCCCTGTGTCAGATGCAATTTCGAGTATGTGATTGCGGTTGTAGCGGGGTTTTGTAGTTTTGGCGTCCCTGTGCGCCACACAATTCAATTCAACGCAAAAAAAGCTGCCGAAAGAGGCAGCTTTTGGGGATTATGCGCTTAGTACAGGCTGAGTGATTGCAAGCCGATTTCAGCGAGTTTCGCTTGGCCGGCATTTGTCGGATGGATGTCTCCCGGCAGGACGTACAGTGCTTGATTGTTCCCGAAGGCTGTGTAAGCATCCGCCAGATAGACGTCTTCATTGGAGAAAGCAAGGCCGGCGAATGCATCGTTAATGTCCGGGAGTATGGGATCGACGATATAGTGGAGCGAGTCGGTCAGCTGGAACGGATTGTAGACATTATAGAGCACGATCGGTGAATCTGTGAGTGTGCGGATTTCCGTGATAATTTGCTGGATGTTCGAGAAGACGTCGCTTTGGTTGAGCTTCGCTGCAAGCAAATACTGGAACGCTGGTTGATTGCCGCCGCTTTCGATTGCGGCTTCGCGCAGGATGGCGAGAAAATCGTTATTGCCGATCGTCACGGCGACGTAATCCGAGTGGATGATGGCTTGGCGGTATTTCTGGTCGTTCTGCAAAGCTTCGAGCAGTTGATCCGATTGCCAGCCGGACACGCCGAGGTTGCGCACCCGGAGATCAGCGAGCTTGCCGATTAGATAAGGATAGCTGGTCTTCGCGGGATTTTGGTTGGTCTGGCCGAGATTCAAGCCGAATGGAATCGAATCGCCGACTGCGACGAGCGATTCTTTGGCGTTGTCGCTTTTGGCAAAGGCACCTGGAGACACGAGCAGGCTTGCGAGCAACACAACGACGATGGTTTTGATGAGCTTTTTCATAGAACCCTCCCTTTCTCTTCATTCAGCTATAGTATAAAACTAGTAGTTCGAATATTCTATCTATTTTTAACGCATATGATTCGTTTAATCCGATTGTCACGGATTTAAGGAATGGAGGAATTATCGGCGGGGGAGAGAACATAAGGAGAAAGGATGTATAGGGAGGGCTGGGCGTGAAGCATAGAGGCCGATCAAAATTGGCGGGCGGGATAATCGGATTGATTGCAGGGGTGTTTGCTGGCGCGTTTCTCGGGCTGGTCATCGGCGGTACTTTTTTAGGCGGGTTGGATATTTACGAAAATACCGGACTGGAAGGTTATGAGCTGGCGGCGTATGTGGGGGCTGTGATTGGCGGAGGGGTTGGCATCGTGTTCGGGGGTCGGCGTCGGACTTGATGTCCCTGTGTCAGACACAATTTGCGTGACAGGAACCTTGTTTTGGCGGGGTTTGACCGTTCGGATGTCCCTGTGTCAGGCACAATTACCGGTGGAAAAAGAACAGCAGGCGGCGTGAGTTGTCCCTGTGCGCCACACAATTCCAGCCGCATTCCCAATGCCAAAAAGGCGAGGGGATGCGGTTTTTGCGGCTTGGTAGATGGTGGTTGTCTCTGTGCAGCACACAATTTGACTCGCCACAGCTATGTTAAAAGATGAAATGATTTCCAAAACAGAAAGTGAATTACTATTAATTGGAAAATAGAGATGTTACAATAAGCGGGAATTTACCAGCCACGGAGAACAGATGGAAGGGGCCAACAATGTGAATACATCTAAGAAAATCGGAATTACTGTGCTGACGGGAGCGGCGGTTTTGCATATGGCAGGAGCAGTGTCAGCGGATGATGCTGTCGAGACCGATCGCGTCATCGTTGAATTGGAGGCGGGAGCACGCAGCCATGCATTGACAGGGGAAAAAATCGAAGCTTTGGAGGTCAATACAGCCAATAAGCTGGTGACGGTCGAAGTGCCGAAAGGGCAAAGCGCAGAAGCATACATAGAAGAACTCGGCGCGGCGCCGGGCGTGGCGAATGTCGAGCCGGATCATTTGCTCAAGACGACGGCGGTGTCGAACGATCCTTATTATTCATTCCAGTATCATCACGGATTGATCGGGTCGGAACGTGCATGGACGAAAACGATGGGCACGACGGATGTATTGGTCGCCGTTCTGGATAATGGATTCGATTTGGACCACCCAGACTTGAAAGGTCAACTCGTCAGTTCCTATGCAACAGCATCGAGCATAAGCGAAGACGACCACGGCACGCATGTTGCGGGCATCATCAACGCTGCACATAATAACCGGACTTACGGCGCGGGTGTTGCACCAGACGCTGGGGTGCTCGCGATTGATGTGTTCGAAGGAGAAGAGGCATATTCGTCCGATGTCATCGAAGGCATTTATTACGCGGCGGATGCCGGGGCGGACATCATCAATATGAGCCTGGGCAATTATTACAAGAGCGAGTCCTATCAAGCGGCGATTGACTATGCGCATGAGCGCGGCGTATTGGTGATTGCGTCTTCCGGAAATGATGACACGGACGAGACGCATTATCCATCGGGTTACGAAAACGTTGTCGCGGTCGGATCGACAGACCGTGCTGACCGGATTTCGTGGTTCTCGAATTATGGTGCTGACCAAGACATCACGGCACCTGGCACCGGCATTTGGTCGACAATCGCGGGCGGAAGCTTTTCATCGATGAGCGGAACTTCGATGGCGGGACCGGTCGTGGCAGGGGTCGCAGCACTCGTGAAAGCGAACGAGCCGGATTTGACGAATGAAGAAATCGCCCAGCGGCTGTATGATACCTCGGTCGACCTCGGCGCTGCCGGCAAAGACCCTTATTTCGGCCACGGCCGGGTCGATGCGGAAGCGGCTTTGATGATTTTTGATATCGAACAGCCGTCAGTGAATGCTGTCTATGAAAGCTCGGCGGAAATCACTGGCACTTTGAATCAACCCGTAGAAGACGCCGTGATCACTGTTGATAATGAAGGCGGTGAAATCGCGCGCCAAGAAGGATACACGGGAGCGGGCACGTTCAGCGTGGCGATTCCGAAGCAAACAGCGGGAAGCGCGTTGACGATACTGGTGCGCGACCGCTACGGCAATGAAAGCGAGGCGCTGGAAGTTATCGTGCAAGAAACGGGGCCGGAAGAAATGCCGGAACGCATATCCGGCACTAGCCGCTATCAAACGGCAATCGCGATTTCACAAACCGGCTGGGATGAGGCTGACACAGTGGTCCTCGCCACTGCAGGCTATTTCCCGGACGCACTGGCTGGCGGGCCGCTCGCTTACCTGGAAGATGCACCGATTTTATTGACGCGTACAGGTGAACTTCATTCAGGAACGCGCGAAGAAATCGAACGGCTTGGCGCTGACAAGGCGATCATCCTCGGCGGAAGCATCGCCATTTCCGGTGCAGTGAAAACGGAACTAGAAGACATGGGACTTGCCACTGAGCGCATCGGCGGCAAGTCGCGCTATGACACCGCTGCGTTGATCGCAGAGAAATTGGACTCGGAGCGTGCGGTCGTCGCAAGCGGATTGAACTTCCCGGATGCTTTATCGGTTTCGCCATATGCCGCGAAAAACGGCATACCGATTTTGCTGACGCGCAGCGACTCCTTGCCGAACGAGACCGCTACCGCGCTTGAACGCTATACGTCGAGCTACGTCATCGGCAGCACCGGCGCCGTCAGTGAAGAAGTGTTCGCCCAGTTGCCGGATGCCGAACGATTCGGCGGCAAATCGCGCTACGACACCGGTTCCGAAGTCGCGACACGGCTTCCGCTCGGCGACAGCCGCGCCTTTATCGCTACTGGACTCGACTTCCCGGACGCGCTGACGGGCTCTGTGTTGGCTGCGAAAAACGACGCGCCGATTTTGCTCGTGCGCCCGGATCGCATCCCGAAAGCAACTGAACAGCAGCTGCCGGTGTATCATGGCTTCTCGATCTTCGGAGGCACCGGCGCGGTGTCGGACGGAGTGAAAGGGATGCTTGGGCGGTGAGTAGTGTCCCTGTGTTAGACACAATTCGTCGGGCAGGAACTTTGTCGCGGCGGTGTTTTTCCGTTCGCTTGTCCCTGTGTTAGACACAATTTAAACGCTGTATCCTGCTCATGGATACAGCGTTTTATTTTGGGCAGATATAACAACTGCTGAGTATCGCGATGGATTTCTTCTTTCGTTTTTTTAGTGAATTTTAATTGTGTATAGTCAAAATAATTTCACAAATTGCAATAACATTTCGTCAACAAAATGTCTCTAATTAGCATAAATTTATCATAAAATGTATGCTTATTTTAACGGGAACAATGATTATGGCACTGAATCTGAAGAGTGATAAACAGTGAATTCGTGGCGATATGCTGGGACTCCTTGAGTAGAGGCAAAAGTTCTTCTGTCTAGTGAGGGCATAGCCTTTGATACGGCAGGGACATTTGCTTAAGAAAGGAAAGAGAAGCTGTCATGAAGTTGATTAAAGTCGCAGACTACAACGAAATGAGCCGGATCGCAGCTGACTATGTCATCGATAAACTTCACCGAAATCCGCAAATCAAATTGGGGATGGCGACAGGCGACACGCCAAAAGGATTGTATCGGGAATTGATTTCCGACCATGTGATGAACGGCACTTCCTATAAACACGTCCAGACATTCAATCTAGACGAGTACATCGGATTGTCCGGACACGATTACCAGAGCTACAGGTACTATATGGATACGCGGCTGTTCGACCATATCGATATCGATAAAAAGAATACGCACCTTCCAAAAGGTGATGCGGTGGATGAATTCGCAGAAGCTGAGGCGTACGAAAAGCTCATCCAAGACAGCGGCAAGGTGGATTTGCAGATTCTTGGCTTGGGCGGCAATGGCCACATCGGCTTTAATGAGCCCGGAACTCCATTCGATTCAAAGACGCATGTCGTGGAATTGACGTTCGCTACAAGAACCGCGAATGCCAAGTTTTTCGGAAGTCTCGATTTGGTGCCGAATCGGGCGATCACGATGGGCATATCCACCATTATGGGAAGCGAAGAAATTCTATTGCTTGTCTCTGGTGCGGCAAAAAGCACAGCTTTAAGCCGTTTGGTGCTTGGGGTAATTGATGAAGGATTTCCTGCGTCGATAGTAAAGACGCATCAAAACGCTACTATCATTGCCGATGAAGCAGCTTTGCAGTACTTGGACAGTATTGCGTTTGGTAATGTCCCTGTGCACGATGCAATTCATGGGGGAGAAATGTTGATATAGCGGGGTTTTGGTCGCTGGGCGTCCCTGTGAAAGACACAATTTAAAAGCCTGGAAAGCGCTGCTTTCCAGGCTTTTTGTATGGGAAAAATTCATTTTCAGCCCTTGTCCAGACAGTACTTATGCCCATCGAATCAAAAAGGGACACATGCGTTTATTGCAATGCGTATCGGGAAAAAGTCATTAAGCTTTAAACGCATGCGAAGCGTTCGCATGTGGGAAGGAGAGAAGATTTAGTGGAAATACATCCCTTATTATTGGTGCTGATCATTTTCAGTATCAGTTTAAGTTTTGTCACTTTGTCGACGATTCGCATGATTCTAATGGTAAAGGGTTATCAATATTCAGCGGCCGGCCTGTCGATTCTCGAAGTCATCATCAACATTTTGGGACTTGGTCTGGTCTTGGACAATTTAGCGAATGTGCAAAATTTATTGGCGTACGCGTTTGGTTTTGCGGCCGGCATCATCGTCGGTTCAAATATTGAAGACAAACTAAGCCTTGGCTATGTGACGGCGAATGTCATTTCGCAGGACAGCAGCGGGCGGCTGGCTATTCAATTGCGCGATAAAGGATATGGCGTTACGGATTGGGAGACAAACGGCTACGAAGGGAAGCGCAGCTCGCTTCAGATCCTGATGCCAAAAAAACAGGAGCCTGAGCTTTACCGCATCGTGAAAGAGTTGGATCCCCACGCGTTCATCGTTGCTTATGATGCGAAAACGATCTACGGCGGTTTCTGGATCCGTGCGTTGAAAAAGCGGACGATTACGGTCAGTGATTAGATGTCCCTGTGTTGCACACAATTCACAGGGATGAATTCCAGGTATAGAGGCATTTCTCTGCTCGAATGTCCCTGTGTCAGACACAATTCAACAGAAAATAAGAAGCCTCTATCCGCCCAAAAGACGGATGGAGGCTTTTATCATTTTTATGGCACATAGCGACTTTGACGAAAACCTGCAGCCGCACACTACATTTCCGGCGGGGCAAGTTCCTCCACATGCTTGTCTTCGTCCACTTGTTGCTTGTATTTCAGGCAGTATAAGCAATAGGCGGCGTTGGTTTGTGCGAAAGGCTCGGGCATTAACGTGGATAGAATGGAGCGGTCCAAAAACGGCGGAGCCGGCAGATCCTCGTTCCAATAGTACGGAAACGAGCTATACGGATAGTGGGCCAGGCGCTTGACCATAGGCGTGGATGTTTGGATGGGGTTGCGATGGATATAGCTGCTGACGACCAATAAACCGTACGGCGAAGCGACTTCCTTGGCGAAATATCGCTTTTGGTAGATGCGCCCGAGATGCCCGTAACGCTTGCTATAAGAATGACTATAGCGGCGATTCACCAAGCTCATGATTTTGCTGAGCGAATCTTGCTCCGGTTTAATTAAAATATGATAGTGGTTGGACATGAAGCACCAAGCAAGAATCTTGAATGGATAATGCTGATGGACATGCAAGAATGCCCGCTTCAATTCAAGCATATCTTCTTTTGTGTTGAAAATGGACTGCCGGTTATTGCCGCGCATAATGACGTGGTAATAGGAATCCGGGTTGAAATTGCGTCTTCTCGTCATGTGAGGCCACCGCCCGATTGGGGGACGTTGACAAATGGAGTTAGGTAACTGTTTTCTTGTGGAGGAGAATTAAAAGTGGTAGTTGAAGAGCTTTTGCGGGGCGCTGAATGTGTGTAAGAGGAAATGGAGAAAATGCTTATAAAAATCCCTTCTTTCTATAGAGGATATATTCACGTTTAGTATAATCGACGGGTGAAAAATAGTATATAGAATTTTGTGTGGCACGAAGGTTTCTGTGGAATTGTGTGTAACACAGGGACAGACGGCCACTGAAATGCCGATATAACAAGGATTTCGCCCGTCGAATTGTATGGAGCACAGGGAGCCCCAGTGAAGAGGTTTGTTTAGACATATGAATATGGGGAATTTTTAAACTGACTATTATCTCAAGAGGAGGCGCTACCGTGAAGAAAAATATCGGCACGTATAACTCGATGTTTCGCATTGCCGGCGGCTTGACGTTGCTTGCGTATGCGACGGCGAAAATGGCGCGTGAAGGCACGTCCGCTGTACAGCTCGGAGTGGCATTTGCCGGCGCGCAGAAAGTCGGGGAAGGCATAACTTATTATTGCCCTGTGGCAGATGCATTGAATTTAGAAGGTTCGAAGTTTTTGAAGTAAGAGAGACCGTCTCCGGCGACAGCTGGGGGCGTTTTTTTGTGCTTGCAGAATTGTGTCTAACACAGGGACAATCCAACAGCGAAATGCCTATACACCAAGGGATGCGCCCGTCGAATTGTGCGCAACACAGGGAACCGAGCAGGAACCGAGCTAGAAGGGTTGACTAAAAAAGATTACAGTTGTAAACTAAGGTCAATCGATTACAATTGTAAACGAAAAGGGAGGCATGCAAAATGGCAGTTGAAGAGAAAGTGGAGATGACGGCATCAGAGCGGGAAATCATGCGCGTAGTTTGGACGCTTGGCGAGGCGACGAGTAAAGATATCGTCGATGTGCTGGAGGCGAAAAAAGAGTGGAAGCCGGCGACGGCCAAGACGTTTATTGGCCGCTTGGTGAAGAAGGGCTTTTTGCTCGCGGAGCCGGAAGGCAATAAATACATTTATTCGGCTGCGATCAGCGAAGAGGATAGCGTGAAAACGGCCGCGCACCGGCTGTTCGATCAGATCTGCCATAAGCAGGCGGGCAAGACGATCGCGGATATGCTGTCAGAGGCGCCACTTAGCCATCAGGATGTTGAATTAATTCAGCAAGTACTCAATGACAAAAAGAAACACGCGGTCGATGAAGTGGCATGCAATTGCGTGCCGGGCCAGTGCAAGTGCAGCACGCATTGATTTTAAAATAGAGAGGTGAAACGCAATGGAGAAATTATTGACAATCGAAGGGATGACGTGTGCCTCGTGCGCACAGTCCGTCGAGAAATCCGCCGGCAAACTATCCGGTGTGGAAGAAGCGAGCGTCAATCTCGCGACCGAGAAACTGAAAGTCCGCTTTGATGAACAAGCGGTTTCAATAGAAGAGATTTACGAAGCGGTGGAACAAGCCGGCTATAAAGCGCTGGCCCCTGCCGAAACGAAAACCTTCACGATTGAAGGAATGACCTGTGCATCCTGTGTGCAATCGGTCGAGAAAGCAACGAGAAAGCTAGATGGCGTCGCAGAATCGAACGTCAACATGGCCACCGAGAAAATGGTCATCCGCTTTGACCCGCAACAAATCACAGTGAATGATATCAAAGCTGCAGTCGCGGATGCTGGCTATACAGCAATCGAGGATATCGACGGCGAATCAACTGCCGATCAGGATCGTGAGAAAAAACAGCAGCATATCCACTCGATGTGGCGGCGCTTCTGGATGTCCGGCGCATTGACGATTCCGTTGTTGTTGATTTCGATGGGGCATATGATCGGCATGCCGCTACCAGCAGTGGTTGACCCGATGTTTAATCCTGTGAACTTCGTGCTGGTGCAGCTCGTGCTGACCATACCGGTAATGGTTCTTGGCAAAAACTTCTTCACGGTCGGCTTCAAGACTTTATTCAAAGGCCATCCGAATATGGATTCGCTGATTGCGCTGGGAACTAGTGCGGCTTTCATTTACAGCGTTATCGCGACTGTTTTCGTCTTGATGGGCAATACGGGGTACACGACGAATCTTTATTACGAATCAGCCGCCGTGATTTTGACTTTGATTACTTTAGGGAAATATTTTGAAGCGCTGTCGAAAGGAAAAACGTCCGAAGCGATCAAGAAATTGATGGGCATGGCACCGAAAACAGCGGTCGTCGTACGTGATGGCGTGGAGACAGAAATTCCCGTCGACGCTGTGGAAACGGGCGATATCGTCGTCGTTAAGCCCGGCGAGAAGCTGCCGGTCGACGGCATTGTTGTAGAAGGTGCGACAGCGATTGATGAATCGATGCTGACGGGCGAAAGCATGCCGGTCGAAAAAGCTGCCGGCGACCGCGTCATCGGGGCGAGCATCAACAAAAACGGCGCGATCCGCTACGAAGCAACCAAAGTCGGCAAAGATACGGCGTTGGCCCAGATCATCAAATTGGTGGAAGACGCACAAGGATCCAAAGCGCCGATCGCCAAAATGGCGGATATCATTTCCGGCTATTTCGTGCCGATCGTCATCGCTATTTCCATTCTTTCCGGACTGGCTTGGTATATTGGCGGACAGTCGGGCTTGTTCGCCTTCACGATCGCCATTTCCATCTTGGTCATTGCCTGCCCTTGTGCGCTCGGTCTTGCGACGCCAACGGCTATCATGGTCGGCACCGGCAAAGGCGCAGAACATGGCGTTTTGATTAAAAGCGGCGGCGCACTCGAGACGACGCACGCCATCGATACGATCGTTTTCGATAAAACCGGGACGATCACGGAAGGCAAATTGACCGTGACTGATGTATTGATTGCACAAGATGGTTTATCAGAAGACGAATTGCTGAGCCTTGCCGCATCGGCTGAAAAAGGCTCGGAACATCCGCTCGGCGAAGCGATCGTCAAAAGCGCGGAACAGCGACAACTGACGCTGAAATCGGTGGAGCGTTTTAACGCGATCCCTGGCCACGGCATCGAAGTATTAATTGAAGGAAAAGAAATCCTGCTCGGCAACCGCAAGCTGATGGACGATTCCGGAATTGCGCTCGGCGAATTTGCAGCAGCGTCTGACCGCATTGCGAATCAAGGGAAGACCCCGATGTTCGTTGCTGTGGACGGAGAATTTGCAGGCATCATCGCCGTATCCGATACGGTGAAGCCATCGAGCGTCCATGCCATCCGCAAGCTTCAGGACATGGGCATCAAAGTAGTGATGCTGACGGGCGATAATAAATTGACCGCCGCAGCAATCGCCAAGCAAGTTGGCATTGACGAAGTATTGAGCGAAGTCTTGCCAGAAGAAAAAGCGAACGAAGTGAAGAAATTGCAGGCACAAGGCAATAAAGTGGCAATGGCCGGCGATGGCATCAACGACGCCCCGGCGCTCGCGCAAGCCGACATCGGCATCGCCATCGGCTCCGGAACGGACGTTGCCATGGAATCGGCGGACATCGTTTTGATGCGCAGCGATTTGATGGACGTGCCGACAGCGATTCAATTGAGCAAATCGACTATCAGAAACATCAAGCAAAACCTGTTCTGGGCATTCGCCTACAACGTACTCGGCATCCCGATTGCCATGGGCATCCTGTACTTGTTCGGCGGACCGCTCTTGAACCCGATGATCGCGGCTGCGGCGATGAGCTTCAGTTCCGTATCGGTACTGCTCAACGCCTTGCGCTTAAAAAACTTCAAACCAGCTGCGGTTTGATGGGTGAGTTGAGTGGATAATAGTAGAAAATGAAAGGAGTTTGATGGAAATGGATAACAAAACGGAATTGGTGCTCTATACGCGCCTGACTTGCTCAGATTGCCAGGACGCGAAAGCTTATCTGGCAGAGCATAACATCCCGTACGAGCATAAAGACGTTGGCGCGGACCCGTCGCTCGAACAAGACATGAAAAACATATCCGGCGCCAAGATCGTGCCGGTATTCGCCTTCTATAAAAAGGGATTGTTCGGCAAGAAGCTGACGCATCATTTCATCGGCTTCGAACGGAACCGCCAGGAGATAGTGGACTTGTTGTTGTAGATTTTGTCCCTGTGTTGGACACAATTCACAGAGGCAGAATGTTGTCGCACCGGGATTTCGTTTGTCGCTTGTCCCTGTGTTCAACACAATTCGACATATCTTTATACCAAAAAGCCGCTTCCATCAAAAATGGAAGCGGCTTTTTTACATATTTTTTTATTCCTTACAGCCCAGGCAAAATCCCTGAGAACAAGTTCAGGATAAAGACGGTGATCAGTGCAGTGACGCCGGCGATGAAACCGCCGCCAGTCCAGGCAAGAAGCGTTTGGGGAACAGTGAGTTTCCCGAAGCGGTTGACGACCCAGAAGCCTGAGTCGTTCGGCAAGGACAAGCCGATTCCGCCGGCACAGATGGCGAGACCCAAAAGGATCGGGGAGACGCCGAGTTCTGCGACCATTGGCCCGAGAATGCTCGAAGTGGTGACGAGCGCGACAGTTGCCGAGCCGAGTGAAGCGCGCAGGATCTGCGAGAAGATGAATGCCAGCAAGAGTACCGGAATGCTCCAGCTTTGCATTGTTGAGATCAAGTGATCGCCGATGCCGCTGTTGTTGATGACGGCACCGAATGCACCGCCGGCTCCTGTGATCAGGATGATGATACCGGCAGAGTTGATGGCTTCGCTATACAAGCGGTTGTTCGGGATGGAAATATAAGGGCGCAGGAAGATAATCGCTGCGAACACACTGATCAAGAGGGCAACGTTTTTCTCACCGACAAATCCAAAGAAGCTGGAAACAGAAGTTTCAGGCACCAAAAGTTGGGACACTGTATTTGCCAAGATCAACACGATCGGCAATGCCAGCATGAAGAAACTCAAGGCCGTGCTGATTTCTTTTTTCGGCAAGTCTTCTTTTTCCACGATGATTTCTTCGATTTCGCCGGAATGCTTGACGCGTTTTCCGATGAACATGCCGTAAAGATAACCGCCGACCAATGTCGCTGGAATGGCGACGATGATGCCGTAGATGATGAACAGGCCAAGTTCAGCGCCGGTGTTTTCTGCAACGACAAGCGGGCCGGGTGTCGGGGCGATCATATTGTGCGACACGATCAAGCCGACACCGAGAGCCGTGACGAAGCTGATGACCGAAATGCCGGTTTTGCTGGAAAGCGAACGGATCAAGCCGCTCAAGATGACGAAAGCAGCGTCAAAGAATACCGGAATCGAAACAGCGGTACCGGTCAAGGCAAGGCCTGCCGGGGAGCGTTGGATGCCGAACACTTTCAAAACCGCTTGTGCGATTTTCTCGACCGCGCCGGACGCGCCGAGGAATTGGCCGAAAATGACGCCAAGGCCGATGAGGATCCCGACGCCTGCAAGCGTATTGCCGAATCCGGTCGTGACGGTCGATGCCACGTCTTGCAGCGGCATGCCGATTGCGAGCGCAGTGAGCACGGCGATAGTAATCAAGGCAAGGAATGGCTCGATTTTTAATTTAAGAATGGCAAAAAACAAAGCGGCGAGCGACAGAACAAAAATCACAATCAACAAATTTCCTGTAACCATGTGAACATCTCCCTTATCGGTAAAGTTTGGTGGGGCAGCTTATAGCCTAGAAGCCAGTGGCGCTGCCTATATGAGCCTTAATTTTTTAATGAATGCAAAAATTTCCCTCAAATAATAAAGCTTGTTATTCGCAATAAATCAATCAAGCATCCGGATTTTTCAACAGACGGACAAATCGCGCCATGACCGGCGTGATGGCTTGTTGCATGCCGGCCATCATATCGGACAGGTGCATCGGCTGATCGGCCGCTTGTTTCAAATACTTTGTCGCAGCGAGCGACACTTCCGTATTGACATTGACTTTGCAGATGCCTTTGGCGACCGCTTGTTGCATCGTATCGTCCGGAGTGCCCGAGCCGCCGTGGAGCACGAGCGGGACGCCGACAGCTTGGCGGATGTCGTCGAGTAGCCCGAGTTTGATATCCGGTTCGCCGGTGTACATGCCGTGGACGGTGCCGATCGATGCGGCGAGGAAATCGACGCCGGTTTGGTCGACGAATTCTTTAGCGGACGCGGGGTCCGTCAAGGCGCCGGTGCCTTCTTCTTCATCGGAGAACGCGCCGCGGGCAGTGGAGCCGATTTCCGCTTCGACACTGACGCCTGCCTGATGCGCCAGTTCGACGATTTCTTTCGTGTAGGCGATGTTTTGTTCGAGCTCATGTTTCGAGCCGTCGTACATGACGGACGTGAAGCCGCAAGCAATCGCGCGGATGATGGATTCTTTTTCGTACGCGTGGTCGAGATGCAAGGACACCGGGACGGACGCTTTTTCCGCCAAAGTTTTCGTGAGTGCCGCAAAGCCTTCGACGTCGACAGTGCCGAAATAACGTTCGCCGAGCGCGATGATGACGGGCTGGTTTTCTTGTTCCGCTGCCTGGATTGCAGCCTGCAAGGTTTCGAGGCTGTAAACATTGAATGCGGCGACCGCGTAGTGTCCGGCTTGTGCCGCTTGTAACATTTCTTTTGTTTGGATAAACATTCACACACCGCCTTTTATTGTATTCGCTTACATGGATGGCAAGCGGCAAGTGCCGCCTTGCTTATCCGTGGAGGATTTCCGATACATCTTTCAAACTGGTTTTCGAGCCGACATTGCCCGGGAAAATCACGTAAGCCATTCCAGGGAATTTGCTTTCGCTGCCCGTCAGCCATACCGGAATGCCGGGTTGGATCTGGCCCGCGACCGTGGCGCGCTGGACGCTTAGGCCGTTGGTGCCGATATCGCTCGAGGTGATGCCGCCTTTTGCGATAATGAAGCTCGGGCGCACGTGGAGATTTTTGACGATGCTCGTGACGGCGTCCGAAATCTTCACCGACAGCTTCAATTCTTCTTCTTGCTGGTTGTCGCCGAGGTCGAGCCGTTCGCGTTTCGTGTAGACAGCGACGGTCTGGCCCTCACGAATCAAGCGCTCGCTCGTGTCGATGACGCGGTTGATTTCCGCTTCGAATTGTTCGGGGTGCAAGACCAGATGGACATCGAACTCGATGAATTCGATAAAGTCGCACGTCTTCAACACTTCGAATTGCTCAGTGGTCTTTTTCACATGGGAGCCGATCATGATGAGCCCGCCGTTGTCGCTCGGTTCAGTGATCAGTTCTTCTTTCGTCAGCAAGGCTTTGTCGCTGATGCCGCCGATGATTTTCGTCAAGGCCGCTGCGCTGCGGAACATAAACTGCTTGCCGGCGTTCATCGCGCGGATCAAGGCGATGACGACGACTTTGGCATCTACGTACTGTACGGCGTTGACGATCACTTTATTGAAATCCGTAACAGTCATCAGCTGGTCGACGAGATGATCGATGCGCAATGCGCGGATGTCTTCGAGCGACAGATAGACCGCGTCTTGTGCTTTGAAGGCACCATTTGACTTTTCTTCTGCCCATTCGCCGAGATGCGATGCCGTATAGCCGAACGTGCGGTCTTTCGCGAATTCGGTTTCACCGGCCGGCACCAACTGCTCGCCGTCCTGGACGTAATGGATGTTATTGATGGTCAAGCGGCCGCCTTCTTGGAAGAACGGCATGATGACTTCGCCGTCGAATGAACGATCGGATTCGGATTCGACCGTGTTTTTCAGCACTTCGGTTTCGAGTGGGTAATGGCCGCGCAAGGTCGAGTCGCCGCGGCTGATGATGATGAAGTCTTTATCGTGCTTCGCGGCGGTTTCTTGGATAACGCGCGCGATGTCTTCATGCGCTTGTTTTGTTTCCGCTGCCGTAAAGCCTCTGGAATTGGTGAGGATGAAGAACATCGACTGCTGTTCCTTAAATCCAGCGTCGATGCTTTCTGCTGTCCAGTCGGTGTAGACTGAAACGCTGTGGACGGTTTGCACGCCGGTCGGATCGTCGTCGAGCACGATGATTTTTTTATTGAAATCAAGCAGCTCTTGCTCAAGCATTGCGTCTACTTTTGCGGCGTCCGGAACTGCCGGTAATGAAGCAAGCACGTCGTGTGCGTTTAGAATTTCAGAATGAGCCATCCGTTACACCTTCCTTACTTCGACATTCGCTAACTTTTCATAGTATTGGACGATTCCGCCGTGGTCGTCGGCTGCTTTGCCGTCGACTTTCAAGGCGTGGAAAATCTCCACTAGTTGGCTCGAAAGCGGAAGCGGCACGCCGATTTCGTGTGCGGTCTCCATCACGTTCGTCATGTCTTTCAAATTAATGTCGATGCGTCCGCCTGCTACGAAATTACGGTCGAGGATCAACGGCACTTTAGCATCGAGCACTGCGCTGCCGGCTAAGCCGCCGCGGATCGCTTGATACATTTTCTCCACATCGATGCCGGCTTTCGCTGCAAGTACGAGCGCTTCGGACATCGCCGCAATGTTCAAGTTGACGATAATCTGGTTCGCGAGTTTAGCGGTGACGCCGCTGCCGTTATCACCGACAAGGACGATATCGGAGCCGACGCATTCGAAGACATCTTTGACGGATTCGAAAACGCTTTCTTTTCCGCCCGCCATAATCGCCAAGGTGCCATCGATGGCTTTCGGCTCTCCGCCGCTAACAGGTGCATCAATCATGTCGACGCCTCGCTTCGCTGCTTCGTTGGCAATTTCAACCGAAGCGACAGGGGAGATCGAGCTCATATCAATGATGACCGTTCCTGGTGTGGCGTTCGTCAAAATGCCGTTGTCGCCGAGGACGACTTGTTTCACGTGATGGGACGCTGGAAGCATTGTGATGACGACATCACAGGTTGCACCCATTTCTGCAGGGGTGGCGAATTGTGCGCCGGCTCTGATAAGTGTGTCGACAGCCTCTGTGTTGAGGTCATTGACCGACACTTGGTAGCCTGCTTTCAGTAAATTCAATGACATCGGTTTGCCCATGATGCCGAGCCCGATAAATCCTATCGTTTTGTTCATTGATGATTGCTCCCTTCAAATTCACAAAGCTGCCATACATAATAGCGCTTTCATTTTGGTATTAATCAATATAGTACACATTATCATTCATTTTGTATACAAAATATTTTAAAATGTATACAAAAAATATAGTGGCTTTTAAATTTTTCCAATAGAACTTATACTTTGTAAGGAGAAATAAATTAGCCAGGAGTCGATTAGCATGACCAAAAAAGCCACACAGCTTGCGTATATCCAAGCTTACGAATATATCCGGGACCGGATCCTGAACGGTGAACTCGAGCGCGGCACGAAATTGGTGGAGGAGCGGCTCGCCGAAGAGATGGGCATCAGCCGGACGCCGGTGCGCGATTCCATCCGCAAGCTCGAGCAAGAAGGGCTCATCAAAGACAAACGCGTCGTCAACCCGAGCGACAGCGACTTGCGCGACGTCTTCCAAGTGCGCACCTTGCTCGAAGGCTTCGCCGTGCGCCATTGTGCGATGTACATGGGCGAAGGCGATCTGGACAAATTGCGTGGATGCGTCGAAGTCGGCCGTACCGGCACGATGGAAGAAGTCATGGCGGCGAACAAGGAATTCCATGAAATCATTGTCGGCGCCACGAACAATCCCGTCATGATCGACATCTTCGAACGCATGCAATCGATCATCTACCTGTTCCGCAAGACGGTCGTCTACCACAAACGCCCGCTGTTGATCGACGAACATCAAGACATCTACGAAGCCATCGCCAGCCACGATGCAGACGAAGCGGAACGGCTCATGAAAGCGCATCTGCAGCTAGACCTGGAGTTCTGCTTGAACCGTATGAAGGGGTAGGGGCTTTTCGGGTTTGGTTTCCCGTCTTCTGTCCCTGTGTTAGACACAATTCACAAGACAGAAACGCTGATGGGGCGGGATTTTGGCGCGGAAACGTCCCTGTGCAAGACACAATTCGTTAGAAAAAAGAAGCATCCATCCGTGAAAACGGATGGATGCTTCTTTAAATTGTGTGGCGCACAGGGGCGCATCAGAAAAAATGTTTTCACGAACCCTTGCGGCACGTGGAATTTCCAGAAAGAACGACGACGAAATTGTGTGGTACACAGGGACACAGAAATAATTGATGAAAGTAGTTCTTATTACACTAATTAAATACAATAAAATTACTTTATAAATTTTTATAGTTCTAAAGATTTATGTTTATTAAAAAAATATAAATATTTCGTAGTGACATAGGCTAAAAGGCGTGATACAATGATTTTAATTTAATGAATATTCAAATTTTTCACTAAATATACACCATATCAAGATGAGGAGAGTGGTGGTATGAATCTATCAAAAATTATTCTTATACTCATCGCAGTGGATTCTCTTATCGTATTCTTCTCGATTTTTATCGGTTTTTATCTGTTATATCCACTGACAAATCCGTTTGGGAGTGAACTATTGATTGCAAGTGCAGTAGCCATCTTTGCGGCGCATTTTGGTTTCGCTGCGTATTTCGGTTTGTATCGGAGATTGTGGGAATATGCGTCGGTTTGTGAATTGATACTGATTTTTAAATCAGTAAGTTTTTCGATTGTTGCTGTTGGGCTGGTGCAATATCTCTTCTATGGCGATGTGTTAGTGCGCACTCTCGCCGTTACTTGGATGCTGCATCTTTTACTGATCGGAGGATCCCGTTTATCGTGGCGTATTTTCCGCGGGACCAGCTCTAGTGGCAAGGCAAATCATCTGAAACCGACCTTGATTATCGGAGCGGGGGCGGCAGGCGGGATAGTGGCAAGACAATTGCAGTCCAATCCGGAAAATGGTCTTTTGCCAGTGCTGTTCCTGGATGATGACCCTAAAAAATACGGCTATAAAATTCACGGGGTCCCTGTGGCCAACTCCGGAATGGATTCCATCAATGACATTGTTAAAAATAATAAAATCGAACGCATCATTGTTGCGATTCCTTCAATCAGCCGCCAAAAAAGGATAGAGCTCATGAAGCTCTGTGTTGATACCGGCATCCACACCCAGACCGTTCCCATGATAGAAGACATTTTAACGGGAAAGGTTTCTGTTACAGATATGTGTGATGTTAAAATCGAAGATCTCCTTGGACGGGACGAAATCCAGCTTGATATGGATCTGATTGCTGATCAATTGACCGGTAAGACGATTCTTGTCACTGGTGCAGGAGGCTCGATCGGTTCTGAAATTTCCCGTCAGATCAAACGCTTTTGCCCGGAAAAGCTGTTGCTTCTCGGACACGGCGAAAACTCAATTTACTCGATTGACATGGAATTACAGAAGAATGTGACACCGGATAGTGAGGTCATTCCAATCATTGCTGATGTCCAGGACAGGGAATTGATGTTCACGATCATGGAAACATATAAACCGGATGTGGTTTACCATGCAGCTGCGCATAAACATGTTCCATTAATGGAAGAAAATCCGCTGGAAGCGGTTAAGAACAATATCTTTGGTACGAAGAATGTTGCGGATGCGGCACATAATAGCGGCGTCAAGAATTTCGTGATGGTGTCGACCGACAAAGCCGTAAACCCTCCAAATGTCATGGGCGCAACAAAACGTTTTGCTGAGATGCTTGTTCAGAACCTCGCGAAACGCAGCAAAACGAAATTTGCAGCAGTACGCTTCGGCAACGTACTTGGTTCACGGGGGTCAGTGATTCCCTTATTTAAAAAACAGATTGAGGCAGGTGGCCCAATAACGATAACGGATTCCCGCATGACAAGATATTTCATGACGATTCCAGAGGCATCGAGGCTTGTGATTCAAGCAGGAACACTTGCTGAAGGAGGTGAAGTGTTCGTGCTGGATATGGGCGAACCAGTTAAAATCGTCGACCTCGCACGCAACCTGATCCGATTGTCAGGCTATACGGAGTTGGATATTCCGATTCAGGAAGTAGGAATCCGGCCTGGCGAAAAACTGTACGAAGAACTGTTGAAGGAGGACGAGATCCAGAGCGAGATGGTATTTCCGAAGATATATATCGGCAAGGCGAATCCATGTGCAGAAAGGGAGCTGCTGCAATTTATGGAGAAGTTTCCGATAATGGATTCCCAAGAAGTGAAGAAAGTGCTTATCGGCTTGGCTAATCGGAAGCATGAAGAAATTCAAAAGCCGAGCGTAGCTAATTTAAAATACGAAGAATTGAAATGGACAAAAAATATGGAAATTCTTAATAAGTCATCGAATTATTGATTTCTTACTGTCACCCAAACGTATAGGCATTTCATTAAGTGAAGGATAAGTTATTTTCACTGAATCGATTTTATCTAGCCAAATCCCATTGGCAAAGGAAGCATTCAATTTATCAGAGATTGGGATGATGAATCGTACCATACTTTAACTTTTTTCACAGGAGAAATCGGCATGAATTCCTCTGTTGAAAAGCGGCAAAAAGGAAATATATCGCTCGCACAAATCACCTAACAGTCTATAAATAGACATTACTAATCTGGACTTCTAGTGAGGAAATATCTTTTTCAGCATTACCGGTAAAGAGAGGGGTATTTACATGACGGAAAAATTCATCCCATATTGCCTTCCTGATATCACGGAATTGGAGATAAAAGAAGTCGTTGAAACATTACAATCGGGCTGGTTAGCGAAAGGCCCGAAAACAATTGAATTCGAAAAGAAATTTGCGGAGTTCGTTGGGGCGAAATATGCTGTAGCGATGAATTCATGTACTGCAGCTTTGCATATCGCTCTTGTCGCGGCTGATATCGGGCCGGGGGATGAGGTAATCACCACATCGATGACTTTCGCTGCGTCCGTAAGCACAATCCTTCACGTTGGCGCAGTTCCGGTGTTTGTCGATATTGATCCTAAAACGGGGTTGATGGATGTTGAGAAAATCGAGGAAAAAATAACTGATCGGACTAAAGCCATTGTTCCAGTTCATTATGCGGGACAGGCTTGTGACTTGGACAGGATTTATGGCATTGCTAAGAAATACAATTTGTTCGTTTCAGAAGATGCAGCACACGGCATTTATACCGAATACAAAGGCAAAAGACTAGGCAATCAAGCCTTAGGAACAGTTTCTTTCAGTTTTTATGCCACAAAAAACCTGACAACGGGTGAGGGTGGCATGCTCGTTACGGAAAGTAAAGAAATTGCCGATCGGGCAAGGGTTTTAATCACTCACGGGATGAATAAAAACGCATGGAAACGGTACGCTCAGGGCGGCAGCTGGATGTACGACATTCAAGAACCCGGCTACAAATATAATATGTTTGATGTCCAAGCTTCCCTAGGACTCGCCCAATTGGAGCGGCTTGGGGAAATGCAGAACAATAGGGAATCCAAAGCACAGATCTATATTAAAGGCTTATCGGAAGTGAAAGGGCTTGAACTTCAAAAAGTCGATGGGGGGACGTCAAAACATGCATGGCACCTATTCATCATTCGGGTTACTGAAGAGTTTCCGATGAGTAGAGATGAGCTGATCGATTATTTGGCAGAGAAGAATATCGGTACAAGTGTACATTTTATACCGGTACATATGATGACTGCATACAGAGAATTTGGAAGCCAAAGTTTTTTGCCAAATACAGAAAAATGGTTTAGCGAGATCATGTCATTGCCTCTTTACTCTACTTTGGAAATAGAAGATATCGATCGTATTGTTAAAACGATTAATCAAATTCCTCTGCGGAAACCAAAAGACTTTGCGGAAGAGAATTTAATTCGCTTGATAAGCAATAGCCAAAAAGGAATGGCAACCCCGCCATCTCCACGGGATAGAATGTGAATGACTTGGCAATATATTTACGTTTAATTTTAAATCGCAATGGAAGATGGTCCAATCGGCAACTAGCGGCAATTCAAAGTCTGTGAATAAAAGACTCTTGAGGCAAGGCGAAGGAGAGTGAGAGGGAATGAAAGTTTTTGAAACTGCGTTAATCTTAGTTGTTTTTTCGTTCGCTATTTTCATAACTTTGTTTTTTGCTCTTCTAATTGTATTGGAAAGTAAGGGGGGGCCTTTATATTCGCAAACAAGGTTAGGAAAAGACGGACAGGTTTTTAAGATGTATAAATTGCGATCGATGTATACGGATGCTGATAAAAACGGCCCGCTGTGGACGCTCGCCAATGATAATAGAATTACCAAGGTAGGGAAATTCATCCGGAAAACACGCATCGATGAGTTACCGCAGTTGTGGAATATACTCAAAGGCGATATGTCGCTCGTAGGGCCAAGACCGGAAGTGCCTGAACTCAAAGAACAGTTCGAGAAAGTTATGCCAAACTTTAACGATAGATTAGCGGTTAAACCCGGGCTGACAGGGTGGGCACAAATAAATGGCGGGTACGAATTAACTCCGGCTGAAACCTTGGACTACGATTTGTACTATATAAAGAATAAAAGTGTGTTATTGGATTTAAAGATTATGTTAACCACTGTGAAAATACTTTGTACAGGGTATGGGGCCAGATGAATTAACTTGTCGACTTGAATCATCAGTCCGTACCTATGGAAAAGGGATGTCACTATCCATACGATGAAAATTCTAACGTTTATCAGAAAAGATTTAAGGCAAGGAGAGGCACTTCCGCTATAAATATCAATCTACAGGATGCAAATATCAAAAATATGATCATTTGTAGATAGGAGGACGCTATGTATAACATCAGTGTATTGGTTCCCGTATTTAATGAAGAGCCTTTTATTGAATCTCTCTATCACTCCTTGCTGAAACAAAAGAATATATCCCGTCAAAAGGTAGAGGTCATCTTCATCGATGGAGATTCAACTGATAATACCTTGGAGAAGCTAAATAAACTAAATGAAAATAATACGGAATTTACTATCAAAATATTGCACAATGCTAAAAGGTATATTGCTTCTTCTTTAAACGTCGGACTTCAAGCAAGTAGAGGGCAGTATATTATAAGGCTGGATGTCCACAGCACCATTCCAGAAGACTATCTCAGCCGAATATATGACCAACTGGATAAGCATTCAGCAGAATACTGCAACTTTGGCGGAAGGACGAATGCAAAAGGATATGATAAAACTTCAAGCATCGTATCTAAAGCGGTTTCGAATAAATGGGTAATAGGAGGGGCAGAGTTCCGCTATAGCAAAAAGAGAATTGAAGTGGACACCCTGTTTCCGGGGGCATGGTTGAGAGAGGATCTACTAAAGGTCGGTGGATGGGATGAGGATTGGCTAATAAATGAAGATGTTGAATTAAACTGCCGATTGAGAAAGGCCACTCACAAAACGATAGTGTTAGACCCCGACATTGTTATTGATTACTTTCCAAGAAACACATTGAAAAAATTAGCTAAACAATATTTTAATTATGGCTATTGGCGGATAAAAACAGCGAAAAAGCATGAAGAATCCATACGGCTATCACATCTTGTCCCTCTTGTCTTTCTTTTCATGCTAGTGATTTCCATTCTGCTTGCTATTGTTGATACTGGCTTGGTTTCTCTATTTTTATTGTTTAATATAGTTTTTTACCTTGCATTTTTATGGGTTTTATCCACAAAGATTTTTGAGAAAAAAGAAATATTCGTGGGAATGTCAATAATAGCGGTTATCCAGCTTACTTGGATACTTGGTGCTTTTAAAGGCTATGTGGTTTTTGGGTTTCCTTTGAATGGATATTATAATCTCATTAAAAAACAATTCAATGGAAGAGGGAAATTTGGGAGAAAAGGATTTACTTGATTGAAAACATGCCTCAGTTTGGTGTGGTTCGCTCAGTACCTTGAAACGATCAAAATCTAATTAATGAGGCCGCGTGAAGCAGGAGGGACATGGTAATTACCTGTTTGGACTGTGCTATACATCGAGAGAAAGCCTGTTTCCTAGAGGAGTGGGCTTTTCATATGGGCAATTTCTGTTCTTTAAAAGATTCAGGGAATCAATCATTTATTTCTTGTAGATCAAGAAATAAATTTAAAGGAGTAAAGTACGAGATAGATATGATTAAAAAGTCTGAATAATCAGTAAAATATGTTTCATTTTTTAAGAAATTAGACTATGATATGAGTAAATGTATGGAAGATTAAAGCTTATTAGTAAAATACGATCCTAAAGGGGTGGCCAGTTCAATGGAAGAAACTATCAGATTACAGGACATCTATAACACGATACGCAAGCGTATTGGACTTATAGCTTTGGTGACAGTTCTTTCAATCGCTATTGTCGGCCTTATCTCGTATTTCGTGCTATCGCCTGTCTATGAGGCATCGACCGAGATTCTCGTCAACCAAAGCCCTGCAGAAGCAGAGCTCTTGATGAATGAAAATATTCAAGCCAATTTGCAATTGGCCAGTACTTATACTGGCATTCTCAAGAACCCTATAATCCTCGATCAGGTGATGGATGAATTGAATCTTGATATGTCTAGGGCTAAGTTAAGCGACAAAATCAGCGTCAGCAATACTGAACAAACACAGCTAATTACAATTACTGTGAAAGATGAAAATCCCGAAATGGCAACGGAAATTGCGAATACGACAGCCACGGTTTTTGAAACGGTTATTCAGGAATTGATGAACGTCGATAATGTCACCATCTTATCACCAGCGGCATTTAAGGGGGACCCGGTTCCGGTTTCGCCAAACCCGATACTCAATATGGCAGTTGCTGCAATTATTGGGGTGATGCTTGCATTAGGGATCGTTCTCCTCCTGGTATATATGAATAAAACAAAAAAACTGGAAGAATAGAAGGCATTTCCAGAGTTCCATTTCTCGGTATCCTATCATCTTGATTTTTCTTTCCAGCAGCATTCTAAAATAATTGCTCCAGGAAGAATTATTTTAGAATGCTGCTGGAGTAAGGAGAGGGGAAGGCTTTGCTGCATTTCTGCAAGAGAGGAAACGCTAAATGACCACCTAAGAATCATAAGCCAAATCCCCAAAGGTCTGATGAATCCAAATGAAAAAAACTGTATTCATTATTATGATTTTAACTCTCATTGCACAAATCATCGGTTTTGCACGGGATTTAACATTAGCGTATTTTTATGGTACTTCCAGTACGAGTGATGTCTATTTGATTGCTTTAACTATAACCAGTGTTTTTTTCTTCCTGATAGGAACAGGCATCGCTACTGGATATATTCCTTTATTGACCAATATAATCCAAAACATTAATTCTCAAGAGGGGTTAAGGTTTACCAACAAACTAATAAATTTATTGTTGATAATCTGCACTATCGTATTGGTTTTTGGAATAATTTTCACTGAACTCATTATTAATGTAGTAGCTCCAGGATTTGATCAAAACATATTATCGATGGCCATTCTATTCACGAGAATAAGTTTTATCAGTATATATTTCAATATATTGACCCATATATTCAGGGGGTTTCTACAAGTTAAAGAGAGCTTTTTTATTTCAACAATTATCGGAATCCCTTTTAGCATCGTATTAATTGTATCGATTGCTGTAAGTTATCATTCAGACGTGATTGTATTAGCGATTGGATATGTCTTTGCCACTTTCATCCAATTTTTAATGCTTCTATTACATGCTTATAGAAAAGGTTATCGTTATGAAATTATCTTGGATTTCAAAGACAAAAATATAAGAAGAATAATCCTCATTGCCATTCCGGTCATTATTGGAACTTCAGTTAATCAAATTAATCTGATTGTAAATAAATCTATAGCCTCCACTGTGTCGGTAGGAGGAATCTCGGCCTTGGAATATGCAAATACCTTATCTAATTTTGTATTAGCGGTAGTTGTTGCATCCATATACACGGTGTTGCTGCCTTTATTGTCCAAAAAAGCAGCCAATAGCGATATAGCAGGACTTAAGGAAATTTTATCGGATGTAATTATAGGCATGATGGTTTTGGTTATCCCGGCAATCTCAGGGTTTATGATCTTATCTGAACAGATTGTTACGATGTTATATGGAAGAGGTGCATTTGATAACGAAGCGATATTCATGACTGCCAATGCATTGTTTTACTATTCAATAGGGTTAATCGGCTATGCGTTAAGGGATGTGGTATCGTCGGTCTTCTATTCTCTGCAAGATAGTAAAATTCCCATGATAAATGCTGTCATAGCTGTAGCATTGAATATTATATTAAGTTTAATGTTATCGAAATATATGGGAATCAGTGGGTTAGCATTAGCTACCAGTCTTTCCATTATCTTTTGTACGGCATTATTAATCGCAAGTCTTAAACGCAAAATCGGGTCACTTGATTTTAAAAATATAGTGGCTTCTTTTATGAAGATCATGCTTGCTTCTGCAATTATGGGAGTCATTGTTAAGGTATCGTTCATGATTTTAAGTCTGTATATCACTTTTGTTTTGTCATTATTGATCAGCATCGCTGTTGGTGCTTTGGCGTATTTTATATTTATCTACTTAATGAATATAAAAGAAGTTAATACCATAGTTAATGGATTCAAAGTGAGACTATTTGCTAAACAATAGGCATTATAAGTCAGTAGCCGAAATTGCTTCAGGAGTCTTATGATGCTGAAAATCATTACTTGCATTAATTTGGTTGAAGTCTTTTCTAAAAAGGGGAAGATTCATTTGGAAAATACACTTCATGTAAAAAATCAAAATTATATAATCGAATTGTTGGTAATTTGTTTGGTGGTGGCCATAGCGCCTGTTATCGTCGCGGGTGCTATCATCCCAGGATTGAACGATTATGGGGTTTATAATTTGGTAGTAGGTGTGGGATTTACAATACAAGTGATATTGCTATTTGTATATTTTCTTTTCTTTACTGAGAAGAATATCGATAAAGATTTTGTTTTCTTGTTATTCTTTTTGATCGTCTCTCAAAGTGCGACGATTTATTCGGCAATTCTATTGCCTATAGATATGGATTACATAGATGTGATAAATGCAGTTGGCACAGTAATGAGTTTTATTATATTCGTTTGTGTGCCCTCCGCATTAAAAATTACGCAAAAAGGACTGACGAACTTTTTCATAAGCATTGTAATCCTCGGGGTACTATCCTGCCTGTACAATTTAGTAATTAATTTTCAGGGAATGATAAACATTCTTGAAATCGAAAGTGCGTATGACGTTAATTTCAGCTCTTTCTATACAAATAGAAATGGTTTCGCCCAGATTATTTTCTTTTCAATTGTCGCGAATACCTATTTATTGTTAGTAAAGAAACAAAAGATATATTATTTAACTTTTTTCTTTTTAGGCATAAGCCTACTTTTGACGATCTCTCGAGGGGGGATCGCTGCAACTGTTGTTTTTGGATTGGTTTTCATGTTATTCACTATGAAAAAAAGCCTGGTGAGAAACTTATCTTTAGCTTTAATTTCTTTCCCGATTTTCTTTCTGCTGTGGTTTAACCCTACAGCAAACAATTTTATATCAAGTATGCTAATCCGGGAAGAAACAGGGACGACGGGAAGATTTAGTTTTTGGCTAGAAGGCATAAAATTATTAAATCAAACAAACTGGTTTTTTGGTGTAGGTGAATTCACCAGTATTAATTATTTCCGTAATCTTGGTTACACTGTCACAGAACTTCACAGCTTTTATATTGAAACTTTAGTAAAAGGCGGCTTAGCCTTATTTCTGTTTTATATAGTCATTTTTGTTCTGATGGTTAATAGATATTGGGTCCTCAAACGCGCCGATAGAGAGGCAGGAATTATTTATATATCCGCACTGGTATCACTTTTATTTTATTGTTTGATAGAGAGCGTATCTTTTTTCACCATAGGCTACGTTGGCTCATTGTTTACCATATTCTTTATTACTGTACCTCTTCTTTATTCAAATAACTTCCTGAAATGAAGATGGTTTTTTTATTGTTCAATGGAATACCCCGCTAAGGTGAATGGCGAGAAATCTTGCCAAAAGAATTGGAGATGGATAATGGTCAATTCATGCTGTGGAAAGTGAGAAGCTAAATAAAAAGGTCCTTCATTGGCACTTTTAATTTTGTAAATGGAATTTGTGCTTCGGCTAATTCAATTTGCAGTATGGCTAACATTGCCTGTAATGACGAGTTGTTCATGTTCGTTATCCAAACAGTCGAATCACGCTCGCTAACTTTCTTGAAATTATCTCTTCGTATATCCGCGCATAGGGATTTCCATTTTTTAATTCTTGTAATATCTCACCCAGTCTACGAGCATTTCTTTCGGGAATTCAGTAGTGCTATCGGGTTCCCCGACCCAGTCGCCTCCTACTACTGTATAGATGAACAAATACATATCTTGATCTTCAAAGTACTTAGGGATAGTGGATACTGGCGCGCCGTCAACCAAAAAAGTAATGCTGTCTGAATACCATTCGATTCCATAGGTGTGAAAATCTTTGGTTAGATCGGGTAGATCGACAAATCCACTTTGTTTTGCATAGATTCCACGAATATCGTAGTGAATAGTCGACCAAGCCCTGCCTGGTTCCTGGCCGAGTATTTCAACGATATCAATTTCAGGAAATTGATCTCCGTTCTCTGTCCACAGCCAAATAGCAGAAAGAATTCCCCGCCCCGAAGGCAGCTTAGCCCGCACTTCAATCTTCCCTTGTTGAAAGTTGACTTTCCCTTTCGTGGTCACCGCGCCCGAAGTATAGGGCATTCCTTCAGACCATTCCTCTTTTGTCGTGACCTTTAACATTCCGTCTTCCACTGTGACGTTTTGGGGTTTTAAATGTTGTTTCCGGTTTCCCCACCCAAAAGCATCCTCTAGTACATTCCACGATTCAGAATTTATAGTTGGCCCCTCGAAATCTTCTTGCCAAGCAAGTTTCCAGGGTAAATTAGAATTCGTCCGCATAATTGCCTCTTCTCTGTATCCAAAAAAGTTTTCGGTTTTTTGGTCAAGAACTGTGTGTTCTGGTGTACAAAGTAATATCAGTGAAGTACAAATCAAGTGAAAAGTTCGTTTCATGACTTAATTCACCTCATTTCTTTAAATGCTGAATTCGTCATTGAAGGGATATTGAAAATAAAATCATCGTTTTTTCTACACGGTATAGGAAATGCTTTCATTGCTTAATATTTTTTGTTTTCATTCATATATTTTAAACTTAACATTAATTTAAAAGCGGGGTAATAGTCATATGCACCATTTTATTCAGAATTTTTAGAAAACTATAGGTGATTTGGATTTTAGTCTACTTAAAAATATTTCGCAACTTTAGGGTACGCATTAAAGTATGAAAAATTATGTCTGGTAGAATCATGACTCTTTCCGGCGCCTAATCAATTCATCTATAGGGTTCGAGTCTTGATACCGATGTTCTGAGCCAAGGAATAATGTTGGGCTTTTAAGTGCTAAGTAGGGACACAAAATCACCACTGTCAGAATACGCTGTTGAAAGGGTTTTCATGATAATATGGGTTTAACGGCTTTGCCGAGAGAAAATGGGGGAATGGATTTTGAAGACGATGGGTTTTGTAATTAGCCGCAAGAATAACGAGAAGCGGCGGGCGATTTTGCCGGCAGATTTGAAGCAAGTGGCACATCCGGAGCGTTTGTATTTTGAGCAAGGCTACGGCGAGGTACTCGGCCTGACGGATGAAGATTATCGTGCGATGGGCGTTCATATCGCCACGCGTGATGAAGTCTTGTCTTGCGACGCGATTGTCGATGTGAAATTGGGCTTTGCGGATTATTTCGATCAATTGGAAGACGGCAAGTTGTTGATCGGCTGGGCGCATGCGATCCAGGACGTTAAGTTCACGGATGGCGCGATTGCTGGCAAGCATACGGTTGTCGCTTGGGAAGAGTTATTCGAAGGCGGGCGTTATATTTTCTATCGCAACCGTGAAGTGGCCGGCGAAGCAGCTGTGCTGCAGGCTTACCAGCATTGCGGCAAGATGCCGTATGAGACGCGTGTCGCGATTCTCGGAAACGGCCATACGGCAAAAGGCGCAATGCGCATCCTTCATGGACTTGGTGCGGAAGTGGACGTTTACGGCCGCCGCGCTGAAGCCTTGTTCCGCGAGAAAATGGTCGATTACGATGTGCTCGTCAACTGCATCATGTGGGACACGACGCGCACCGACCGCATCATCTACCGCGAAGACCTGAAGCGCTTGAAAAAAGGCGCGATGATTATCGACGTCAGCTGCGACCCGGAACTCGAGATCGAAACCTCGACTCCGACGACGATCGACAACCCGGTCTACACTGTGGACGGGATCATTCATTACGCCGTTGACAACACGCCGGCGATGTTCCCGCACACGATTACGAAAGTGCTCAGCACCGGCTTTGCGCCAATGCTTGATGAGTTGCTTGAAGGCCATATGTCCGAAATGGTCCAAAATGCCATCGTCATCGAAGACGGCATCATCAAAGATGAGCGCATCACTGAATTCCGCCAAGCACGCGGATTGACCGTCTAATAATAGAAGAAACCAATGATCCGCCTTTGTCACGTCGACAAGGGCGGATTTTATTATGCCGCTATCTTTCGAAATAGTCATTGCGGCCTAGAACCCGCCAATATATAATAAGTTGATTGGTTTATCTCATGATAATGAAGTAGATTTCTGATGAATTTCGGGGTTAACCCTGTGTGCTGAATAGATACTTTAGGAGGAATGGCATGAAATTATTTTGGTCTATACTTTTCAGCTCGCTATTGGGCTATATATTGTTCATGTTCGGGCCGTTATATGGCGGGATATTGGCTTTCGGCATCCTGTTCGGCTGCATGTTCAGGGGGCTTTATTTATTGAGCCAGCTCCATAAAAAAATCTCGCAGGCCACGATCGAGAAAACGCCAGTTCCGCAAGAATCCCGGCGAACCATTTAAGGAATGGTTGTGGAAATGAAAGAAAGATAACCAGTTTACGAAAAATGAATATCCATATTATATAGAAGAAAACCAAAGGGGATAGAGAGATGATGGCGACTGTTCACATCGAGACGGCGGATGATTTGGTCCGCGTTATCGGGGAGTTATGGAAGAAGAAGTCGCTGCGTGCGGCAAAGGAGTTTTTGGCCAGCATTCCGAATGAAGAGGAATTTTACCGCTTGATCCGCATGGCGGATGAATCCGATTTGTACGGCTATAGCAATTTGCTGGCGACGGTGAGCTATAAGCGTTTCGGAAGCTTGCGTTCCTATGCATGGCATTGCGTGCGTTTTATGGAAAACGGGCGCAGCCTGGAAGCAGAGGAAAGGATTTTAGCCCGCCTGCAAGGCATTCATGCCGATGCTTATGAAGATGAAGAATTGATGCATGCGCATCATTTATTGATGAAAGTTTATTGCCAATTAAACCGTATCCCAGAGGCTGCCGAGCAATTGGCGCGCATCGAGGAGCTCGGTGGGGCGCGCCCGGACCAGGAAGCGTTTTTCGCTATCCATAGCGGAGACTGGGAACTTGCGGAACAAACTCTATTGAGTGCGCTGCCGGATACAAACAGCCGCTGGAGCACGAGCATCCACTTGTTGTATGCGGACCTGTTGGCGATGCGAGGGGCGCCGGAACAATCGCTTGAGTTATTGATTCAAGCCGCTGCTGAATTTCCGCATGTCCACGCTTTTCGGACGGAACAGATTGCCAGGCTGCATCAGTTGGGCCGTTTTGAAGAAGTCCTGAATGAAATGCAGGCGGTTCTTGAAGCCAATCCTTTTCATTCGCGCAAAAAAATGTTCATTCATTTAACGGCGCATTGCTTGTACGAACTCGAGCGTTTCGAGGAGCTGGGCCATTGGGTTGCCACACATCCCCGCGAGTTGAAAGACAGCCTTTATACGAAAGCTGAAATCAAGCCGAATGGGACACATAAAAAGCTATCCTTGACGCCTGAAGTGCAGAAACTCAATTATTGCGTCCCGGCTTCGCTGTCGCTGATTTTGCAGGCGTTTGGGCGCAAGGCGACGCAAGACGACATCGCCGCGCACGTCTTTGATGTAACGGGTTCGAAATTGCAGACGACGATGTCTTATATGGAAACGCTTGGCTTCACTGCGCGTTATTTTAAAGGAACAATCGAACGTTATAAAACTTTCATCGACGCCGGCGTTCCGGTGCTGCTCAGCATGATGATCGAAAACAGCGCGCACGTGCAGGTCGTGGTCGGATACGACGATCGTCTGCAAGCGCTCGTCATCCAAGACCCGAATGACTTGGGGCCGTTCCTCGTCGCTTATGACGAAGTGCCGAAAATGTTCCGCATGACCGATTCCCTGAGCGTGGCGTTTGTGGACGGTTCCCGTAATGAATTGCTGGAGACGCTGGACCCGGCGGATCACCTGTTCTTTAAAGAAATTTATGGACTTCTCGATGTCGAGCCGCTCAATGAAGCGCAATTCGTGGACTTTTTGGAGCAGCACGAAGAACAGCCCTACGCAGCGGTGATCGGATTGACGATGGCGCTTGCCGGCCAGTCCGCCGAATGGCATGAAAAGTGGCTCGAGCGGCTGCGGGCTGAGTTCGACGCACATGATGCGGAACTGGAATTACTGGAAGCGCATCTGTATTTCCAAAAAGATCAAGGCAGTAAAGCGCTCTCCGCTTTAAAAGAACCGGCACACACGAGAAGCCCGTATGCCCTGTTTTTAAAAGCGGCCATATCCATGAATGAAGGAAAAGTGGAACAAGCGATTCCTTTATTGAAACGGTCGATCGAACTCGATCATTACCAGCCGCTCGCCTATAGCCATTTGGCGCGCTGCTATTTGGAAGGCAGCCACATTTTCCAGGCCTATAAATGGTCGAAAATCGCGATCGGCCAATTGCCCGAAGACATGTACGCACAAATTACGCACGCCCTCATCCAGTATGAGTACGGGGCTGTCGAGCAGGCGTACCGCCGCTTTGCCGAATTGAACCAAAACCATCCGGAAGATGGCTATTTCCCCTATGAAATGGGCCGTTGCCTGCAAGCGCTCGACAAAACGGAAGAAGCCTTGGAGCAGTACCGCCATGCACTTGCACTGGAATCAGAACAGCCTTTTGCGTATTTGCGCATGGCCGAACTGTTCATGGAGAAAGAACGCTGGGCGGAAGCGCAGAAAATCATTGGAGACGCCTTGAAGAAAGAGTTGAATCAAGACATTCTTCACTCGTATCTTGGCCATATCGCGATCGAACAGCAACAATTCGAACAAGCGGAGGCTGCCTACAGGCGTGCGTATGAACTGGATCCCACGGATTTGTTCACGCCTGTCCACATCGCGCAGGCTCTATACGGCCAAAAGCGCGGCAAGGAAGCGTTGGCGTTTTTGATACAAAGGCTGGAACGGGCCGATGCCGGCTACCGTCTCCGAGCTGCCGAATTGATCTTGGAACAAGCAGAGGACGTAGCGTCTGCCGGGGAAGCTTTGAAACTCATTGAAGACGGATTTGAGCTTTCCGAAGGCGAAGATTTGTATATGCTCGCTGAACGCTATAGCGAGTTCGGCGCGGCTCCAAGCCTACGCCACCGCGTCATCGCTGGATTGAAAAAGTTGCGCAAGATCGGCGCGCCGCAAATTCTCTGTCTGGAAGCGGAACTTCACGAACTGGCCGGCAATCCGCGTTTTGCGAGGCATCTGTATAAGTCGGCAGGGAATTTCCCGTTGGCGCTCGCCAAACAAGGGCAGCTGGCGGAAACGAACGGCGACATTGTCGAGGCCATTGCCTGTTACGAGCAAGCGGCTGGACAGGAAGCCGGTTACGCGCCGGCACTTGGTGGATTATTGCGCTGCTACCGGGAAACTGGGAAAAACCAAAAAGCATTTGCGGCAGCGCTGGATTTTATCGCAGCCGAGCCGTTATCCGCTGTCTTGCCGGACTTAGTTGGGTTTGCTGCGACGCCTGCCGATATCGAAAAATTAAACCGTTTGCTCGACCGGATTGAAGACCAAGTGCCGGCGGAGTGGTTGTATGCCGCACGGGCACATGTCCATGAAGCAGCGGGCGAATTTGAGAAAGCGGAGACATATTTCCACAAGGCAAATGAAGAACCGAACGCGTTCCCGTCACGTTTCCAATATGTGCAGTTTTTGAACCGCCACGGCGAACATAAACGCGCGCTGGACGAGCTCAAGAAGCTGCTTTTGGAAGCGCCGGACGAAGAGGAATTGTACGGCGAATATGTGCTGACACTGGAAGCGCTCGGAAAGATTCCGTTCCTTAAGCGCAATTTACAGAAATGGCTTCCGGCAGAGGGCCAGGCAGCCGCATATGTCCTTGCAGCCGAGTCAATGATGGAGCGTCTTGAACAGTTGAAAGAACAACCGCCTGCCGGCATCATTAAACGCATGCGCCACCGCAGCAAACGCTTGATGTTCGCAAGTACTATCATCACGTTGTGCGAAACCGCCGCCAAGCTGGCACCGGAGAGCGAAGACGCAGCGATCCAGTTGGCGCAGTTTTATTTGAACCGCGGCATGGCAAAGGAAGCGGTCGATGAATTGAAACCTTATGCGAAAACGAAAGCACCTGGAGAAGCGCAGCGCATGCTGATTTTTGCCGAACTTCAATTGGCGGAAGAGACCGGCAAGCCGAAGCATTACGAAACGGTCATCCATCGCTTCCGTGAGTATGGGGAGACGGCGCCGCTCGATGCGGAAATGCTCGCCTGGTGGAGCGAAGCGCTGGAAATTTTAGAGGATATCCCTGGCGCACTCGAGAAATTAGATGCCGCCATTGCATTGGAACCATTCAATCCGGACCTTTATATTCGTAAGTGGAATGCTTTGGAGTCGATGGAATGCGAAATGCGTATGGAACTGGAAGACAATTTGCCGGAAGAAATGCATTACGCGGAATGGCTGATTCTCGCAAGGGCGTCGAGCTATTCGACGAAACGCCACGGGCAGCGGGCAAAAGAGATGATCGAGCCGCTGCTTGCGGATATGCCGGGCTTTGTGCCGGCGAAGTATGAACTGGCGCGCGCGCAAGCAGCAAGGCATCAGCCACTGGCCGCAAAGACGATTCTAAAGGAACTACTCGAAACGGAAGAGGCTTCCGCGATTTGGGAGATGGCAGTGGAAGAGGACCTATTCGCTTCATTTCTTGTAGAGCTTTCTAGTCCATAAAGAGGAAAAAAGTCTCTCGTGCAATTATTCTGAATATGATATTGTGGAGTAGCATAAGACTGCACGGATTTCGAGCCACGGACCACAAACCTGAAAGGGGCGTTCCGTATGAAGTTAGAGAGTATCCGCACATTTTTATCCACGCTTCTCGAATATCGCGGCGTGCGTATTACCCAGACTTTCAACTCCGAAGACGGCAAAACGCTTATCGTTCAGTGTGAGCCAAGCACGGGGGGATTGGTCATTCGCGACATGTCCAACGGCATGGCGTGGGAATACAAAACGCTTGAAGAAGCGACGCAGTTCATTGACAGCTATTTGCATCCAGAGACACCCAAAGTCAACGCCTGAACAGTTTTGTTCAGGTGTTTTTTTGAGCTTATAAATAGTAATCAACGACGGAATTTCATACAATTCGAGTAGAACGATAGGAAAGGGAGACGCAAGATGAAAAGAATGATGGGCTTGATGGCGATACTACTCGTGTTGCTGCTTGCGGCATGCGGCAATGGCGAATACGAGACGATTGCGATTGAGGAAGTGGCGGCGAAGCAGGAGGCGGGCTATACGGTGCTCGATGTGCGGGAGCCATATGAGTACGAAGAGGCGCATATTGTCGGCGCGGAGAACAAGCCGCTCAGCACGCTTCGGGAAGAGGAATTTTCCGGCTTGTCGGAAGATCAACAGTATGTGGTGATTTGCCAGTCGGGTAACCGTTCCCAGGAAGCGAGCGCCATTTTAAATGAAGCAGGATACGATGTAGTGAACGTATCCGAAGGCATGTCGTTGTGGGAAGGCGATGTAGAGTGAGGACTGCCAATAGGCGGTTCTTTTTTTTAATGGATTTGTAGACTAGTAGATTTTTAGACAGATAGGAAAATTAAGCATGGGAATAAGCTGCAAGCGGCTCGAAGGAAGCGAATCTTGCAGCTGGTGATGGGAACTAAAATCTTTTTTTAAGATTTCAGCATTGTATTTTTTTTACTCGATAAACTGAGCATAAACGGTATCAACAATGAGGCCATCGTTACATAAACAATGAAGATCAGGATGAGAATCGGCCAACCGGCTTCACTATAGACAACAAAGTAATTAAATATCAAAGCAAATGGAATGAGGAATACCATATAACTCCAGAAATTTGATTTGCGAGTTGCATATTGGGAGGTGTGGCAGTTTCGGCATTCTTTCTCACCTTTGAGGCTGAGCTTGAACATATCCTTCCAGCCCCATTGGAAACCGCAATTTTGGCAACGAGCCATGAGATTCATCCTTTCTGTTAATCAATTATGCATAAGATTTAAAGACTTTAAATCAGTCAGCTATTCGACCGTTTTGCCGAAGCGTTTGTACGTGTTCGATAGTTTGCAGAAGAAAGGCATCAACATAAGGGCGATCGGCATGTAGATGACAAAGGACAGAATGATCAATGGCCAACCGATTTCGTAATAATACCGCAGCACGTTCATCGGCATAAGGAAGACCATGCTAATTAAAAAGGTGATCCAGAAGGTTGATTTGGCGGATATGTATTGTCTTTTATGGCAATTCGGACATTCCTTCTTTCCTGTCATACTGAGCGTCATGACATCTTTCCAACTCCATTTAAAATCACAGTTTTGACAGCGGGTCATAAAATACTTCCTTTCACTCCAGTATTTTTAGTTAGTTAAGTTTTATATACCCTCGATTTCAGAAGTAATCCAAATTATTGGGAATAAAATATGAAATCATGCCTGTGAACGAATGGAAAGTCGAAATCCTCGGCTTTTTCTTTTCGTTCCATAATTAAAGTCTATATTCACGCCTATATATGCAGCAAGACCTTGCTATTGCATGACAATATTCTTAGAATAAAGGTATAAGTTGTAAATAGGGAGGGTGCGGGGTATGAAGTTGAATATGGAACAGCGGCGCATTGTGGAATTGGAGCCGGGCGGGCCGATGTTGGTGAAAGGGGTGGCCGGATCGGGCAAGACGACGGTGGCGATTCGGCGAATCCATTTCTTGATGGATCATTATTGCCACGAGGAAGATGACCAGATTTTATTGGTGACGTACAATAAGACTTTGCTCAATTACATAAAATTTCAATACGAACGGTTGGCGGATGCAGCTGCTGGCGAGGCGGAACGGTTATTTGCGTCAAATGCGGAAGTGAAGATCGCGACGATCGATTCGCTCATGTACGGGCAGTTCATGAAATATTTGCAGCGCACGAAACGCAAGCTGGCCATTGCGCCGGGCGATAAGGAATGGCAAGTGCTGACGAAAGCGATTCACGAAGTGAAGAAATCCCACCCGGATGTGAAGCTGCTGACGCCGAAAAATATGAAGTTCTTGAAAGACGAGGCGGAGTGGATCACGTCTTGCGCGATGGTGGATATCGAGACCTACCAATCGGTAGACCGCATCGGGCGCGCTTCCGGAAATAGCGGGACGCCGCAGAAATTATTAAAGAATTCGCCGACCCGTGAAGCGGTGTTTGAAGTGGCGAGATTGTACCGTGAGCTTCTGGAAAAAGAAGGGCTCGTTTCATTCAAGCAAATGAACGAGCTGGCGCTTGAGGAAGTGAGGCGCTCGAACGGCGGCAAGTATACCCATATCATCATCGATGAAAGCCAGGATCTGACGCGCGTGCAGCTGGAATTCCTGAAGGAGCTGTATAAGGAAAAAGCGCATTCTTCGCTAATGTTCGTGGCGGACAATACGCAAAGCATCTATCCGGATTCCTGGCTCGGCAAAGGGCGGCCGTATACGACAATCGGCTATGACATGAGCGGAAAATCGCGGACCTTGAGCAAGAACTACCGGACGACGACGGAGATTTCGCAAGCCGCTTTCGATTTGATCGAAGCGGACGAAACGATCCAGTCGAATGTCGATTTCGTCAAACCGGCGCTCATTGACCGCCACGGCCATCCGCCGATTTACCAGTTCTTCATGCAGCCCGAGCAGCAAGTGGCTTTTCTTGCAGAGGAAATCGAGCGGCTTCGCGGCGATTACCGCCTGTCCGAGATGTGCATCGTCGCGCGAGGCAAGCGCTCCGTCGAAAGCGCCGCAGCGGATTTGGCGGCCAAAGGCATTGCCTGTGAGATCCTCCAGAGCAACGAGCCGGATTTCGAATCGGACAAAGTGAAGCTCGTGACGATGCATTCGATCAAAGGGCTGGAATTCAAAGTCATTTTCCTCATCGATTTGAATCAAGGTGTCATCCCGATGGAGCTTTACGATGACGCCGAAGACCAGAAGACGATCGATTCCGATGAACGCAAGCTATTGTATGTCGGCAGGACGCGCGCGAATGAACTATTGTATATGTCGTCGGTGAAAAAGCCGTCGAAATTCATCAAGGAAATCGACCGCAAGCATTTGCGCATGCGAAAAGACGCTGCGCTCCGCCCATTCGAGTCCATCAGCATGACCGATTACCGCTTGGCCGATCAATTGGTCGATTTGCATTCCAAAGAGGAACTGACCCGACAGTGGCTCATCCGCGAACTACACGAGACGTACGGATATCCGTATGAACTCATGCAGCTCGAATACCCGGTCCAGCAATTTTCGAAAAAAGGCTATTGTGATATCGCCGTGGAAATTCATGCGGACGGCGAAGCGCGGCCATATATTATCGCCGAAGTGAAACGTTTCGGCACGAGTATTGCCGACGCCGTGAATCAGCTGAAGAGTTATTTGGAAGCGGACAGCCGGGCGTTTTACGGAATCGCGACAGACGGCTTATCGGTGAAGATCATCGACCGGCAAGGCGAGGAAGTACAGGACTTGCCGAAATGCCAGGCACGTTTTTTGCCGGACACGAAGCAGCACAGCTTGTATAAAAACTTGAAGAACGGCCGCGATTACGAATACGCCCAAGAACCGGGTGCGGACATCGAAGTGCGTGAAGCGGGCGAAGACGTATTGATCCAAGTGCACGAATTGGCGGAAGTGCCGCTCATCGGAAACGTCGCGGCGGGCATTCCCGCGCTTGCTTCTGAAAGTTACGAAACGGCGCACAGCTTGCCGCGTGACTGGCTCGTGTCGCCGAAAGACAGCTTCTTGCTGACGGTGACAGGGGACAGCATGACCGGTGCCGGCATCGATAAAGGCGATATGGTCGTCGTCCACCAGCAAAATACCGCCTCGAACGGCGACATCGTCATCGCAGTCATCGACGGCGAAGCGACGATGAAAAAGTATATGCCGATGGGCAGCGAGATCCTGCTCGTTGCGGAAAATCCCGAATTCGAACCGATCATGATGCGCAGCGAAGATGTGTACATCAACGGGCGGGTCATTGGGGTAATGAAGAAATAGAAGGCATTAAAAAAACAGCCCTCGGGCTGTTTTTATTTACAGTGTTGAAGAAGTCTATTAATCAGTTATGAATTAAAATGGAACCATCTTTTCGCCGTTCAACATCAATGACCTATCTAAGTATTTGGAGAAGCGTTCGCTCGACTCCTGTGGATCAGCGAGACGACCGAGACCCCGCAAGGCGCGAGTCCACGGAAAGCGAGCGATAAGCTTCGGAAAATACCACTTCTTACCTTTTTCGAGAAGTATTCGATAATCTATAGAAGAATGGCCCCATGACCGTACCTAGCGTCATATAAAAAATGAAACCCGTAATTGCCAAAGGCCAGCTGAAACTGAAATTGGAAGTAAGATAGGAATACAGCAGCACAAAGGGCATGACGACCAAAAACGCCCCGAAGAGATTCCGGCCGCTTTTGACGTATTGGTCTTTTTGGCAATTCGGGCAAGGCATGTTTCCTTTCAGGGCGACTTTGATCATGTCGCTCCAACTCCATTTGAACCCGCAGTTTTGGCAATGTGGCATAAGGGGCGCTCCTTCCGATTGAAAAACATTCTATTCTTTTCATCATACTATGGTTTTTCGCTGGTAGATGTCTGGCCGAAAAATTTTTCATCAAGTTTCACATCAGGGCAACGTTTCTTCAGCTCTGCTATAAACGCATCTTGATTTTCCGGTGAGATTTTCACGGTCCCGAACATCGTCTTGTTGTTGATCAGTTCCAGCGCATCCCGCGATGACAACAGGCGGTAGCCCGTGAAAATATCGCGTGTCGGGGTGATTTTCAAGATGCTTGTGTAAGGAATACGGCTTCTAAAAGGGCCGGCTTTCACGAGCAGATGATCTTCCAGGAAAACGTAACGGATGGCGAATGTGATCCACAGGATGAGTGCAGTAGTGATTACAAAAGTAGCCGTGACGATCATGAAAGCTGAAAACGGCGCACCTTCGAATAACAATGGAATAAACGAAACGGCGGCGAGGAACAGGATAGCTGCCAACATGAAACGGATAAAAAATGAATCGATTTTCGAATGGAAAGTCATTTATGCTCACCTCTATGTAACTATACGGATGAAAGCGCCGAGGGCTTCATTTTAAATTCAATTCTTTCAAGGATCTTCTTTCCGGCGGTGAAATCCAATGGGGAAACAGCCTGCTGTTCGGGATTATCGTATTTTTCATGTATTTAATTTGGGACTGGGCGAAAGAGCATTATGATTGGTGCAAGCATAAACGATAAGCAGCCATACTTTACTCATTTTCAATTCATTCACCCCCAATCTGTTCTCGCTAATGAAAATTTGTTTAAGCACCCTTCGTTTCGTCTATAGGAATAATGGAGGCAATTCCAATCGACATTAGTTGAAGGAGGAATTTTGATGAGCATGCAGAACATCGAACAACAGGATTTGGTGCGCGATGAGTACGGCAATTACTACAAAGTGGTGGGCTTACATAAGGATGAAGACACGCTGAAGGCAATCGAAATCTCCAATCTGTTTTTCGAGACTTCATTCCAGTATGCGGCGTCTCAAATTACGGATTCCGATAAGCCAGTCGGTGTTTTTTTACAGGAGAAGCTCAATGAATACGTAGCGGACGTCGAAAAACGCGAACGCCCAGTCTACGGAATCAAAGATTTGATGGTCAATAAAATCGAAGTATATGCGGTCGATATCACACAGCCGCATCCGAAACGCGAAGAAACGGTATGAAGCCATATGCGCCCTGTCTGGATTCGAGCAATCCAGACAGGGCGTTTTCTCGTTTTTTTAACATTTCCTTAACCTTCTATCATTAAGCTGAAAGAAGACAGCCAGGAGAAGAGGGGGACGCACATGAAACAGGTTCAAATCATAGGCATCGCCTTGCTTGCAGCGGCGGGCGGGGCGGGCATCTTAACGCATGAAGCGCTCGCGGCAGAAACGGAGTACCGGGAGTTGGCCAAGTTCCCGGACGGCGTCAAGGCAGGAGAGCTCGCAGTGGTGGATGAACAAGTCATCGCAGTGCTCGAGAGCCAGTTGGGGCCGCAAGCGATCGTCAGCTATAACGCAGAAGGCAAGGAATTGTGGCGCAAAGAGCTTGAAGGTGCACAGTATGCAATCGGCGACCGGGAGTTTGTCGTGATTTCCGGAAATGAAGTGTCCGTGCATGATGTAGCGGATGGCAAAGAAACTGGGGCCTTTAAGCTTGCGGACGGTTTTCGGATGAGCGGATCCGGTGCGGATGTCGCGCTCGATTCGGGGCACGTGATCATCACCGGCAACCTCGGCGCGCGCTTGCTCGTATATAAACTTGACGGCAAACCGGTCGCAGACGTGGCGGGCGGTGATTTACGGCAAGCGGCCATATCAAGCGGCCATTTGATGTATTTCGATGGCTCGGTGCTTCACGGCCGTACGCTTTCAGGAGGCAAGGAGTGGCAATCGCCTAATGTCCTGGAGCCTTATGCAGTGAAAGATGGCATCATCTACTATATTAAAGCACCAAACGAAGAGCTGATGGTGCCGACCTTGATTGCGCGGTCGCTTGGCAAAGAACGAGTCATATATGAAAAAGCCTTGCCTGCTGCAGAAGAGGTGCGGCTGGCTGGGACCGACGCGGACGGGGCAATCGTGGAATTCGTGGATTCGGGCGAGTGGGCATTTTTGAACGCCGAAGGAAACGAGCGCTTGCGCAAGCCGATCCGCTCGGCTTCGTTCCGTGCGCTTGAGAGCCGCTACCGCCCAGTGGTGACGGAATCCGCACTGAGCCATCAACAGCAAAGCGATCACCGCTTGCTGTTGCTCCAGGAACAAGGCGCAAGCGCGTTCGGTAATCCGTATCATCTCGGCGCCTTGCAAGTGATGGCACCAAACGGTGGTTTCAATAAAGTGCTGGAGCATTCCATCGAAGCAGCGGCGTTGTCTCCGTCCGGCGGGGCAGCGGTACTGGGCGGCGGGAAGTTGAAATTCTACGATGCCAAAGGCAATCAAGTGGCCAAGGAGAGTGTCCCGCAAGGCAGTGAACTGCTCGCTTCCATTAACGACACGGTGTACGTCTACGGCGGCAGCGGCATTGCGGCGTATAGCGGAGAACCGGAACCGAAAGCGGCTGCAGTGAAGAAAATCAGCGGCGATGACAGCTACGAGACGGCGGCTTTGTTATCGGAGGCCGTATGGGATTCGGCAGAGACGGTCGTATTGGCGACAGGTGAAGGCTTTGCGGATGCATTAGCCGGTGCGCCACTCGCCTATCAGGAAGGCGGGCCTTTATTGTTCACGGAAAATGATGAGTTGAACGCGTCGGCCAAAGCGGAAATCGAACGTCTCGGTGCCACGAACGCCATCATCCTCGGCAGCGAACCAGTCATCTCGGATGCGCAGCTGGAGGAATTGGCCAGCATGGGAGTTGAACCCGAACGCATCGGCGGCGCGAACCGCTATGAGACGGCGGCGTTAGTTTCCGAACGCATCGATTCGGAAGGGGCGGTCGTGGCGGACGGTGCGACATTCAAGGATGTTTCACTTGCGTCTGTCTTTGCGGCGCAAAACCAATACCCTATTTTGTTGTCACAAGGCAACCGCATGCCACGCGAGACGACCGAAGCGATGAGGGGGCGCAGCGATATCGTTTTGGCCGCTGACCGATTGTCGATCGAAGCGCGAACGAAAGAGGAAGACGCCGAGCGCCGCGTCGCGGTTTTGGCGCCGGCATCGAATTTCACGGATGCCTTGGCTGGGGCGAATGCTGCAGCCAGGCGCAACGCTTCTTTGTATTTGATTGGCGATAGCGGCTTGACGAAAGAGCTGAAAGAGCAGCTGGAGCGCTATGAATCATTTTTGGTCGTCGATTCGGAAGGCCTGATCGATGCGGAAATGAGCCGTTCGCTTGAAGCACTTGTTGATTGAGCGCACTAGGTTATAATAGAAGAACGACAAGAAAGAAAAGGATTTGGCAGGATGAAAAAGCAATCGCTGGCCTGGCTATGGCCGGTCTTATGGATGATTTTTATATTTGGATTATCGCATCAGCCAGCCGGGGTTTCGGGCGGCATCAGTTCGGAAATCGTCCGGCAAGTGTTTGAAGCCATCGCATCGTTTGTCCCGATAGAGTTCGATACACTTCATACGCTGTTCAGGAAAAGCGCCCATTTCTTCGCGTATCTCGTGCTCGGGCTACTATTCGTAAGGGCGCTCGGAAAAAGCGGGATGGCCGTGCAGCGCGCGGTTTTTGTGGCATTCGCCTTGAGCGCGCTTTACGCAGCGTCCGATGAATTCCATCAATTATTCATCCCGGGGCGCAGCGGCGAAGTTCGCGACGTCTTGATCGACAGCGCAGGGGCGGCGACGGGTTTAGTTTTGTACTGGCTTTTGGCCAAGTTTAAATGGCAACACGAGAAAAAGGCCGAAACCAGTTGGTGAGCGGCCTTTTTTGTTTTGTGTAAAACCGGTGTTTTTGAAGGCGCACAACGGGAATAGAACAAGCAGGAGGTGGGTATCGATGAAAGATAAGCTAAAAGACAAGGAAGAGAAATTTGCGGTAAGCACCGAATACCGCGAGAACTTAAAGCAGACGATCCACGTTTTACAGGAACAGGTGGCAATCACCGAACAATTTGAAGACGATAAAGACGTCGACGCGATGAAAGGGAAACTCGGCGATCTCGTGAGAAAACACGAGGAGCTGGACGAACAATCGCACCGCCTGTCGAAACTGTTATTGGATATTTAGGGAATGTGCCGCAACGCTTGAAATGAGAGCTTGCGGTATTTTTGTGGAATTAAATGAGTGCAAGTACCTATCTTTCTATATGTTATTTCCAAAAGATATGTACCAAAAGACATTTCCTGCTAAACTTAAGAGACTGATAAGAGTGGGGTGTATTGATGGAGGCGTACTTTTTTTATTTCCTTGAAAATATGGCATTGATCATTGCGATGATGTATCTCGGCTTGAAAGCCCGGGAATATCTCGTGCCGAAACTGGCGGAATCGAGGAAAGCGCCACTGTTGAACGGCTTGCTGACAGGATTTTTGGCATTCGCGATCATGTACAATCCGCTGCTTCACGAAGGGATGCGCATCGACCTCCGCGAAGCGCCGCTTTATTTCATCGCGTTTATCGGCGGCTGGCTGCCCGGTGTCATTGCCATGATCATCCCGTTCATCTACCGGATGATGATGGAAGGGCCGACGGTATGGCTCGGCATCATGCAGGCGATCTTTTTGCCAGTGCTGATCGGCAGCTTGTTCCATGACCGGAAAAACTACCGTCCGCCTTATGCGATGGCCAGCATCAAACGCATGATGCTCGGCTTTGCGGTATTTGAAGTGATCAAATCGGTGTGGATGGTGTTGTCAACGCCTGCGACTGCAGAGATGGCATTGATAATGGCCATGATGGCGGCCATTGGGGTATTGGCGTTGGGCTGGATCCTCAACGATACGCATCGCAACATCATCCGCTGGAAAGCGCTTGAACACGATTCGACTCATGACGTGCTGACGGGCTTGCCGAATCTTCGGTTTTTCCATGAAAAGGTGCGCCAGTTGAAATACCGGGGCGTTCCGATGACAATCGTCATGATGGATGTCGATCATTTCAAGAATTATAACGATACACATGGCCATCCGGCAGGGGACGGCGTGCTCCGGTCGCTCGGCCGATTGATGGAAGAATCGGCGCGTCCGGGAGATGTCATCGCCCGCTACGGCGGGGAAGAATTCATCCTGTGCTTTACCGGAGTGTCTACTGAACGGCAAGCGTTCGAATTGGCCAATGCCTTAAGAGAACGGATCGAAGACCATGCATTCTACGGTGCTGAGCAGCAGCCGGGCGGGCGCTTGACCGTATCGCTCGGAGCTGCGATTTCCGAAACGGAACAGCCGCTTGACGAATTGATCGAACAGGCTGACCGTGCGTTATACCAATCGAAAAAATCAGGGCGCAACCAAGTGACGGTTGCATCGATGAAAACAAGTATCGAAAAAAAATCCAGCTATCACGTGAATGCATGATTCCGCTCGAAAAATATAAAGAGTTGGCAGGGTGTACGGACTGCTGGATATAAAAATGCTATCCCACGGAACTGGGATAGCATTTTTACGTTCAGCCCTTTACCGATTTGTATTCGTTATACCAAGGGACGACGCTGTGGTCGACGTATTGGTGGAAGAACCATTCGCCAGCCGACAGCACCAATGCGCTGACGAGTGCAGGGGCGACCAGTGGGGCGAATTCGCCCGTCAAGAGCCAGCCGACCAACAAGATGATGCCCAGTGCCATGATGAAATCCGTGAATGTCGCGATTGTGTTGCGGGTTGACTGGTTGTTCGGCTTGCCGGCATTCAAGAAAATGAGCATATCGCCGACCGCATAGGATAAGGCCGTGAGTGCAAGGCTGATCATTAAGGTATTCATGAAGCTGATATCAAATGCCCACGTCAAAACGATCAACAGGACGACGGTGATGATGACGAATTTAATAGCCAGTGCAATGAGATGTTTCATGCAATCCCTCCTTTTTTAGAATGAAGTATAGGAATCTTTACCCGTTCCATTAAATTGATATGCGTGATTTTCATGTGAAAGAAAGAGTGAGTCGAAAAAATCAATAATTAATCAAAAAATGGAAATATTATTTTCTTGTATGGTAATATTATGAGAAAAAGAGAAAAGGGCGTTTTGTGATTGGAAAAAGTGAAAGCGGCTGGGAAATTTCTGCTCGGCCAATGGGATTATGCATTATTTGTTTTATTGCTGTTAGGAAAGGTGTATTATTTTTCGAATGTCAGCGGCACGCTGTTTACGACGCTCGGCCCATTTGCGTATGCCGAGGAATTCGTTTCTTGGCTGTTCGGAGGGGACAATGAACGGATTTTTGAAGGGGTGCTAATGATCAGCGTTGGGACGCTCCTGCTCAGCACGTTCTGGCTATTGCTTCTGCACGGCCGAAAACGGCTATTTTGGATGGCGATCACCAATCTGGTGCTGAGTTTCATCATTTTGGCGGATACTTTGTACTTCCGTTATTTCGAGGACATCATTTCCGTGACGGTGTTGATGCAGATGCGCCAAGTGGGCGATGTCGGCGAAAGTATTTTCGCTTTATTCCGCTTGAGCGATGCATTGCTTTTGGCGGACGTGTTATTGATGGCGATTCTCTGGCTGTTTATCAGCCGGAAAAAGGCGGATGTCCGCATGCCTTCTCGTTGGGCGAAAGTCGGGACGGCGCTGTTGGTGCTCGTGCTCGGCTGGCAGTTGACGGCGGTGCCATTCGCTAAATCGATGGAAGGCGGCGGCGCATGGCAGTTCAATAAATTGATTTCGAATATGCGGGTGTATAATTTCACCGGTTTGCTCGGATTCCACAGCGCCAATATCACGCGCTATATCGATGATAATTTCATCAACCGCAAAGTCTATAGTGAAGATGAAATCTCAGCGAGCCAGGATTGGTTTGACGCACGCAATGCCGAGCGCATGCCTGGCCCGTATTCCTGGGTGGCAGAAGGAAAAAACCTCATCGTCCTCCAAGTGGAAGCGCTGCAGAATTTCGTCCTGAACCGTGAAGTGAACGGGCAGGAAATCACGCCGAACTTGAACCGTTTGGCAAGGGAAAATCTCTATTTCCCGAACTTCTACGAACAGACGGCGCTTGGCCGGACTTCGGATGCCGAGTTCCTGTTGAATACCTCCTTGTATCCAACAGCTGAAGGTTCCGCTTATATGCTCCATGCTGAAAATACATTCGACGCACTTCCGGGCATCTTAAAGGAGCAAGGCTACGGGACCAATGTGTTCCATCCGTATAAAGCAAGTTTCTGGAACCGCTATATCATCTATCCACAGCTTGGCATCGACACGTTCTATTCGGACGATGATTTCGAGGAAGCGGAAGTGATCGGCTGGGCGATCAATGACGAAGCGCTGCTCGAACAATCACTCGAGGAGATGGCTGGATTTGAAGAACCCTTCCATTCGCAAATCGTTACTTTGACGAGCCATCACCCGTTCGAGATGCCGGAACACTTGCAACTGCTCAATACAGAAGGCTATAACGGCTATCATGACCGCCACTTCAAGAATTATTTGCAGTCGATTCATTATGTCGACCAGGCAATCGGCAAATTTGTCGATGGGCTCGAGCAAAAAGGGATGCTCGATGATTCGGTGCTGGTCATTTACGGCGACCATAGCACAGGCATGACGTCGAATACGAAAAAGTTCGTGGAGTTCACTGATGCGGAAGACCCGCTCACTTATTTCGAAACGAATAAAAACGTGCCGCTTATTCTCCATATTCCAGGTACGGAACCGAAAACCTTCAGCCAAGTGGCAAGCCAGCTTGATCTGGCACCGAGCTTGCTCGATGTGCTCGGCGGCGACCCGGCACAGCATCATTTCATCGGGCGTAATATGTGGGATGCAGAAGGCGGGCGGGCGACATTCCGTGACGGCTCGTTCATCACGAGCGAACTGAGTTTCATCGCTTCATCAGACGGAATTTACGAAAATGGCAGTTGCTTCTGGCGCATGACGGGCGAAGAGTTGGGTGTCGAGGCGTGCGAAGAGCCATTCAAGGAAGGCTCGAAAGAACTGCAAATCTCGGATGACGTCCTGCGGGGGAATTTGCTCAAGAAGTTCCAAGAGTAACGATAAGCAAAATTCACCAACTCACTGGATAGGAGCGGTACACTAGATGTGTTGAATCCATTCGAGAAAGGGAGTTTTTGCATGAACTATAATTTTGACGAAACAATTGAACGCCGCAATACCTATTCACTGAAATGGGACGGTGCGGAACTGATCAAGCAATTCGGCATCACCGATCGCTACGATGAGGACACAATCCCGCTGTTTACGGCGGATATGGATCTTCCGGTCGCGCAGCCGATCGTCGATGCCCTCCATAAAACGGTCGACCATCGCATCTTCGGTTATACGATTTTGCCGGATACGTATTTCGAAGCGATCCAGCAGTATTTCCAGAAACGTTACGACTGGGCGATTGACAAAGAACAGATCGTCTTCAGTCCAGGAACGGTGCACGCCTTGAATATCGCCGTGAAAGCCTTCACCGAAGAGGGCGACGGCGTCATCATCCAGCGCCCGGTCTATCCGCCGTTCACCTCCGCTGTCGAGGGCAACGGGCGCGTCGTGAAAAACAACGCACTCGTGCAGGATGAAGAAGGCCGTTACTCGATCAACTTCGAAGAATTCGAGGAACTCGCAAAAGATGAAGATACGAAATTATTCATTCATTGCCATCCGCACAACCCGACAGGACGCGTCTTCACGCCGGAAGAATCGAACAAGCTGGCGGACATCTGCAAGCGCCATAATGTGACGATCATCGCCGATGAAATCCATGGCGACTTGGTGCGCAGCGGTGAGACGTTTACGCCGATGGTCCTGGCAGCGGATGAAACCGACCATATCATCACATGCACGGCCATCAATAAAACCTTCAACGTGGCAGGGCTTCACTGCACGAACGTCATCATCGAAAACGAAAGCTTGCGCGAGAAATTCACAGCGGAACTCGGCATGCAATTGCCGACGCCGTTTACGGTCGCGGCACTCATCGCAGCCTATACGGAAGGTGACGACTGGCTCGGGCAAGTGAACGAATACCTTGACGGGACACTCGAATGGATGCAGGAATTTCTCAAAGAGCGCATGCCGAAAGTGAAAGTGCGCATTCCGGAAGGCACTTACGTCATGTGGCTCGATTTCCGCGGCTACGGGATTGACGATAAGGAAATCCATGACCGCATCTACAACAAAGCGAACGTCATTTTGGAAGACGGTACGATGTTCGGCCCTGAAGGTGCAGGATTCCAGCGCATCTGCATCCCGTCGCCGCGCCCGCTGATCCAAGAAGCGATGGAACGCATCGCACGTGAATTCGAAGATTTGAACTAATGTTTTTTTCGTGCCGTTTCAGGGAAAGCTAGAGAGAGACGGAAAACGAAAGGACGTGCCTGCATGGCTTTGAAAGCAATATTTCTCAATTGTTCATTGAAGAGTTCGGAAGAAAAATCCAATACTGAAGGATTCATGAAAGACGTTCAAACCCATTACAAAAAGCTTGGTGTCGAGTCGGAAATCATCCGTTTAGCGGATTATTACATCGCTTACGGCGTGGAGGAAGACATGGAAGACGGCGACGAATGGCCGGAGATATTGGAGAAAGTCAAAGATGCCGATATCCTGATCATCGGTACACCGATTTGGCTCGGAGAAAAAAGTTCGCTTGCGACACAAGCCATCGAACGCTTGTATGGCTCAAGCAGCGTGACCAACGATAAAGGCCAGGCGATTTTCTATAATAAAGTCGGCGGGGCCGTCATTACCGGCAATGAAGACGGCGCAAAGCATTCAGCAGCATCGCTGTTATACGGCTTGTCGCATATCGGCTTTGTCATCCCGCCGAATGTGGATGCGTATTGGGTCGGGGAAGCCGGTCCAGGGCCGTCGTATTTGGAAGCGGGGCATGGCAACGACTTCTCCAAATCGGCGATCCAGCGCTTAGCGTATAATACGTACCATTTAGCGAATATGCTGAAAGAGAATCCGATTCCAGCAGAAGGCAATACATTATAAAACTTGGCCCTTTCTCTTTTGAGAAGGGGTTTTTGTATTGGGAAGTTGGGGTGTACGAATACATATAAATGTTGGAGACTCCGTTTCAGGACGCGTTTTACAGTACAATGAAAGTTTATAAAGGAATTTTTCTGGCGTGGAGATTCCGCTGCAAGGGGCACGCTTGGGGCCCGCAGGATGCGGGTCATGCAGCTGAAGCGACAGGACGTCTCGCCAGCCCGCTCTTTCCCTCAGGCGTCGGCCCCTCTACGCTTCATCTCTTGTTTTAAAATAGAAAAGCAAATGCATGTTCATTTAGAGCAAATATGTAAATGAATATTAGCCAAGATTTGATATATAGTCGATTTTCTAAGGGGGATCTTATGAAGACTTTAGCGGGTTTTATTATTTTGATGGGAATTATTTTGTTGTTTGCGGATGCTGAGCTGCTCGCGCCTTTGGGGGGATTTGCGGGGTATTTCATTGGCGGCGGCTTGCTGTTATTGGTGATTAGCCAGCTTGCGGGGAACGGCGAGAAACATTGGCTGTGCCGGATCGGGTTTCATGATTTTGAGCGTCAGGAGCGGGTTGAAGAAGTTCCCGCTATGCGCTGGTATCGCTGCAAGCGCTGCGGCAAGGAGAAGCGTGCGGCGTCGATTGTCTAATTCTTGCATAGGAAAAGCCAGGAATTCAGATTCCTGGCTTTTTGACGATTAAAATTCGAATGCTTCGCCGTCTTGTGGGACGTGTAATTGGTTGGAGAAGCCTTGTTCAGCTGCAAACTGCTTGAGGTCTTCGCGCGATAAGGCCCAGTGATTGACGGCTTCCATATGGCTCGCGATCAATGTCGCTTGCGGTGCTGCTTTATGCGTTTGTAGGACGTCTTCTTTGCCCATGACAAGCGAACCCCCTTCTAGGAACTGGTTGTCGCCTGCGTTCAGGACGATGACTTCCGGCTGGTGCAAGTCAATTTCTTCTTTAACGCCCGCGTACCATACGGTGTCGCCTGCAATATAAAGCGTTTTTTCGTCTTCGTGTTTAAAGACAACGCCGCACACTAGCCCTGCCATTTTCAGGATTTCGCCGCGCCCGTGTTCGCCTTGCGTCTTGATCAAGGAAATGCCTTCGAAGCTCGTATCTTCACCGAGGACGTTGACATTCGTGAAGCCGTCGTTACGGAGCACTTGTGCGTCTTCCTCGTTTTGGCTGAAGAGCGGCAAGTGTTTTGGCAAGAATTCTTTGGCCGCTTCATCGTAATGGTCCATATGAAGGTGGGTGATGATGAGTGCATCGATGCCTTCGATGAGCTGTTCTTTTGAAACCGGTAATTCCGACAAAGGATTGTTTTGATCTTGTCTTGCGGAATTCGGGAATGGCGGGTAGCTTCCTTTGTCGCCGAGAAACGGGTCGACGAGGAAATGCTTGCCTGCGTATTGGATGCGTAAAGTAGCGTTGCGGATCTGTTCGATTTTCATGATTCGAACTCCTTTCATGAGGTGTGACCCTAGTATATACTGAAACTCACGATAGAGACGATGGCCTCATGAAGGTCTTTTGGCGTTTTCACTTGATTAATGAAAGGAATTGACCTGGCAATGGATTCGACAGATCAACTTATCCTACGTGAACTTTCCCGTAACGGGCGCATGACGATGAAGGAGCTTGGCGAAAAAGTGCATTTGACCGGTCAGGCGACCGCTGCGCGCGTCTTGAAATTGGAGGAAGCAGGGATTATCGATGGCTATACGATCCGTGTGCCGAAAGAAAAACTCGGCTACATCGTCCATGCTTTTGTTACGGCCATCATGCATGAGCCTCGCCATCAGAAATTTCTCGACGAACTGGATTGCCGGCAGGACACTGTCAGCCGGTATTTCAAGACGAGCGGCGAAGGCTGTTATTTGATCGAATGCCACTTCCCGACGCATCAGGAACTGGATGATTTTTTGAATGACATCAGCGAGTTCGCGAGCTACAAAGTCACCATCGCCATCCAGCAATATGGGCAATAAAGAAAGCCGTGCAGCAAAAATGCACGGCTTTTTTCTCTAGTTATTTCTTGCCAATCGCCAAGGCGAACTGCAAGTACATCAGGCCATTGCGCGCTTTTTGGCTCATGGCGAGCGTCATGCGTTCAAGCTCTGCTTCCGTAATGTGGTGGCTTTGTGCACGGGCATTGTCTTTTTCGAAAGGCTCCGCTTTTTCGACCACTTGCAAATAGCTATTGTCGATGCGGTTGCGGATGTGCAAGGCTTTTTTCACGAACAGGCTTTGCTCGTCCGATTGCTCATAGCCGTATACTTCTTTTGATTGCCAGTACAAGGCTTTCAAGGCATCGTTTTTCGTGTTCTGGACAAATGGCTTGAGCGGTTTTTTCAAGTCTTCGTCTTCGAACCAGATGCGCTGGAAATTGACGCGCGGCTCTTCGACGCCGAGTTGCATCGTCTGGTTCAATAACAGCGCCATTTTGTCGAATAGAGAATAGGCTTGGCGATAAATTTGCTTCAAGTCTTCATGGCGTTTCGTATAGCGTGTATTGTCGCCGTCCATCTTATGGTCGTCCGCGACATCTTCGCTGTTCAATGCGAGGTAGAGTGAACGGCGCATTGCGGTGAATTCATGCGTCAACGAGTCCAGGAAATTGCCGAGGAACGCGTTGTTCTGGATGCGCAGTGGGAGATCGCGCTTCGCCATCGTATCCGGTTCGATATCGTTGCCGCTATTGAGGAACAATTGCTGCTCGGCGCACCAGTTGAGATAGCGCTGTTCGTCCGCAGTCGGTTCCGGCTGCTGGGCGAGTTTCACTGGATCCACATCACCGAGTTGGTCGATCATGTTCCCGGCAAGCTTGATGCGTTCGTCGTAAAGGGCTTGGCCTTTTTCGTCTTTGATGTCGGTTTTGGCTGTCTTGAATAAATCAAGCGCTTTTTCGAGTGCGCTGAGGCGTTCTGCTTTGACCGGCAAGAAGGTCGAATAGAAAATCAACGTCCAGCCGAATTCGCCGTTCAGGCGCTGGTAAGATGGATCATTTTCATCTTTGACCATTTCTTTCAGGACCGCCTGTGCATCGATCGAGCGTCCGGTGTGGACGAGCGTTTCCGCATAGTTCAAGCACACCTGGTTCCAGACATTCGATGGAATGCGTCCGCGGTATGTTTCAATCGTATTATCGTATAGATACAATTGGCGTTGTTTCAAGTCGGAGTTCCAGTCTTTTTTCAGCTGATGCTGAATCGATATATAACTCGTCTCCAGCAGCACAGCGAGCGGATAAGCCGCTTTACCTTGAAGGCGCTCCTTCAAATGGTTGATCATGGCATTGATGCGGCCCGGGAAAGCTTCGGCTTTCGCTTGTTGCATTTCCTGCAGGAGCTGATGCGTCGCCCCGTAAATTTCCTTTATTTCAAATTGCCCTAAATCGTCAGCTAGAGCGATGTCGCTTAAAGTTGCCATCCCATTTCCTCCTTGATGCGTTTTGATGTGTCTATATCCATTCTAAGGGAAAAATGTCCATTGGTCACCCCGCGGCAGGAAATTGGCAGAAAATATGGAATATAGGAGACAAAGCGAAAGGGGAGGATGGGTATGGCGGAATCCAAGGAGCCGTTCATCTGGCTGCCGATCATCAAGGAGGAGCAGGGAAAAGATGTTCAGATCCAAAGCAATATCACCGAAAAGGAATTCAAGATGGCTTCAGAAGGTGATAGCCGTGAGCATGCACCGATTTCCCGAGACAAATTGGAAGAGATGGTGCGCGGCTTCGAAGGCTACGAAGTGGAGACGATTGAATTGAACGTGGTCGGGGCAGTCGAGACGGGCGGCCTGTTGCAGTTCATCGTTGCCGGCAAAGCGGAAGCTGGAATGACAGTGACATTGAAAAAGAAAGGGAGCCATGGAAAACCGAAAGAATAAAGGGCAACGGAAGGCGGCGCTGCGATAGCGGCGTTTTTTTAATTTCTAAAAACGCTCAATAAATGCACGGGATAGGATAATTGGCATTGATAAGTGAATAAATGATAATTTCATGAGGTAGCTGCAGGCATTAAGGTCTATGTAAAAAGGAGGGAATCGAAGGTATAATGTTTACTATATTCCAGAAATAAGAGCGTTAAGAATCACTGTGAATTTTAATTGATAAGTAAAAAGTCCTTTAATCGATCTGTTTCTTTCTGTAATTAGAAAATAGTTAGCTAAATAATATTTTTTCGGTTCGCCAAGTCAGGAGGTTTGTCATGGCTATGTTCCCGCATATCAGTTTAATCTTTTTATCCATTATCGTTTCCATAGCGACGAGTTACACTGTATTGATCCTGATTGAATACGTAAGCAAGCGGAAAAAAGCCATTAATTCGCGCTCCAATTTGCTGGCGGTGCTGGCGTTGGGCAGTGGATTTTTTGGCATTCAAGTGATCGGAATCCTGACCTTTATGGCGGAGTACCAGTTTACGCCACGCTATTGGCTGCTTGCCCTCGCGCTAGTAACCGCTTGTATATTGGCAGTCTATGTCTTGAAGATCCTGCCACAAGGCATCAACAACCGCAGTGACATGGCGAGACGGGTACTCGTCACGGCATTTTTCATGAAAGCAGTCCATTTTCTTGGGTTATCGGGCGTATTGGACGTCCGGTTTTCGGCGATTTCGCCAGGCTATTATGTATTGTCGGCAATTACGGTACTGGGAATAAGCTACTTCAGCTTCCGCTTCGTTTTGAAGACCAATGCAATGCAAGTGACAGAGAAACAGCGGCTTAAAAACGCCACTATTTTAGGATTCGTGCTCACTTTGCTTTATTACACTTCAACAAAAACCTTCTATACCAATATGGCTCTTCCGGAAGCGACAGCCGATGGCATGGGGGCTATCACGATGGCTGTTTTTGTCGCTTCGATTGTTGCCTTGTTGCTATTGTCTGCAGCGAATTTGGCCTTGGTCGATTTGCATGCGCTTGAGACAGAAACAGGACTGTTGCAACAGGTAAAAGCGAGTGAAAGCCGTTTCCGGACACTCGCCTATACCGACCAATTGACAGGTGTTCCGAATCGTCATTGGTTTTTTGCGCATTTTCGGGAGTTGATGGATTCACCAGACGGCAAAGTGGAGTCGGTCGGGGTGGTGCTGCTCGATTTTGATGATTTTAAATCGATCAATGAATTGATCGGCCATGATGGCGGTGACCAGTTCCTGAAAAAAGTCGTCGAGCGCTTGAAATCGGTGCTGCCGGCAACCATTTCGCTTGCCAGACTTGGCGGGGACGAATTTGTCTTTGCGGTGCCGAATGCAAAAAAGCAGTATCTTGAGCGGCTTTGCCAAAACATTTTGCTAATCATGGAAGAGCCGATACAGATCGGGGAACGGTCGGTCGCTTCTGGCATCAGCCTCGGCATCAGCTGCCAAAAAATTAAGGAGCTTAACGAGGAGAGTTTGATCAAGCAGGCGGACCTGGCGCTGTTCATGGCGAAAAGCGCCGGCAAAGAGAGCTATGAATTCTTTTCCCCGGATCTTCTGGACAGCTCGATCCGCAAGCAGGAAATAACTTCGGCGCTGCAGCAGGCGTTGGTGAACGGGGAGTTCTCGGTTCATTATCAGCCGCAAGTGGAATTATTGAGCGGTCGTGTCATCGGGTTCGAGGCCTTGCTGCGCTGGAATTCTGCGCTGGGCGCGGTTCCGCCATCTGAATTTATCCCCGTCGCTGAAGAATGCGGCGCGATCCATTCAATCGGTGAATGGGTGCTGCGTGAAGCTTGCCAGCAATTGAGTGCGTGGCGCCGGGAAGGCCGGCCAGATATCCATGTGTCGGTCAATGTCTCGGCCAAGCAATTCCTCGATCCGGAGTTTGCCGAGAAAGTGGCGCGTATTTTAATTGCAACCAACGTGCCTGCCGAATGCGTGGAAATTGAAATCACCGAAAGCGTCATGATCGACCTCGATACCGCTGCCGCATTGGTCGAAGAGCTGCAGGAAATCGGCGTCAAGCTGGCGATCGATGATTTCGGCACCGGTTATTCATCGCTCAACGCGGTCAAGAATATCCAGATCGATACCTTGAAGATCGATAAATCCCTGGTCGACGAAGTGCTCGGCAGCGACCGCAGCATGGCGATCTTGGCGACCATTATCGAACTCGGAAAAAACTTGGGGGCGGACGTAGTCGTGGAAGGGCTCGAGACACTCGAGCAAGTGACCTTGATGCGGCAATATGAAGTTATCGGTCAAGGCTATTATTTCAGCAGGCCGCTCCCTGCCGACAAAGCGGCGAGGGTGTGGGACAAGTATCTTGAACAGCCTGACGGGATGTTTCATGCACCGATCTTATATTGAATATAAAAAGGCGCAGCGATGAGCTGCGTCTTTTTTGTTTTGAATGAACAGTATTTAGCTGGAGATAATGGGTAGCGAGAATTGTGACCTTGGACAGATAAAAGAAGATGGTGAGTGTTTGCGTGTTGAACTGTTCCGTTTTTCTGTTTTGTGACATCAAGGTAGTCGCTGCCCTGCTTTGGGTTGGCCTTTGGCAACAAGCCAGGAAGAACGCCTGTCTTGCTGCGTCGGCTCACCCTTGGCGCATGGCGGCTAAGTAATTTCATTAATCAGTTCAAGTTTAACTAAATCTGCTTCGATATGGAGTTGCCGGCTAGTGGGGGAATCGCTTCCCTGGATAAGTGTTGGGCAGATAGCGAGTGTTTGCATGTTGAACTGTTCCGTCCTTCTGTTTTTGTTTCAACTAAGTAGTCGCCGCCTTGCTTTGGGCTGGCCTTTGGCAACAAGCCAGGAAGAACGCCTGTCTTGCTGCGTCGGCTCACCCTTGGCGCTGGGCAGCTGAGAGATTTCGTTGGATGAAGCGTGTTTAGTTGGAACTGCTTTTATATATAGTTGCCGGCTAGTGGGGGAATCGCTTCCCCATTATGGTATCTGGTAATGATTGGTTTTAGAATCGAAAGACAATCCATACGGGTGAAATTAAAAATAAGGCGGAAGATTAATTTAGCAAAGTTATTGGGCTCTGCAATAGTCGAGTAGTATTTTTTTTAACACTTTTTGCTGGGTTTCGGGTTGAATGTCTTGGTCCAGGTAAGAGATGGACGATTTTAAGGCGACGTTGTTCGTGAAGCTTGAATAGCTGTTGATGATGGTGACGATAAGCGGTTTAGCGGGAATTGAGCTATTGATGGAACCGTCTCGTTGGCCATCTTGGATGAGCGGTTCGAGCAAATCCATGATCTGGCGCTGCCTTGCCAAGTAGCGGTCAATCTCAGGAAGCGGTTCGGTGCGGAACGAGGCATAGCTTTCGAATGCTTCCCGGAAACGTGCGGATTTATATTGTTCAGCTTTTTGTGCATCGAGCAAAGTATCGAGCAATTGTTCCAGCCGTTCGAAGGCGCTTGATTTCATGGAAATGATGCGCTGGAATTCAGCTTCTACGGCATCCAGTGAGCGGATGGCGACTTCGACGATCAATTCGTCCTTTTTCGGAAAGTAGCGGAAGACCGTCGCCACCCCGGCACCGGCGCGTTCGGCGACGTCTTTCATTTGCACGTCGTTCAGCCCGCGTTCTGTAAAGAGTTCTTTTGCGGCTTCGACGATTTTATCGGTTTGCAGTTGTTTGTTTTCTTGTCGTTTTGATGGCATGTCGTTTTCACTCCTTGCTTTTAGTATAGCGCTTTAATTGAAGTAATGGCGTTGCGGGAGTATACTTGAAATAAATTGATAGTCAGACTATCAAAATTTAATTCGAGGTGATTATAATGAGATTGGAAAACAAAGTAGCCATTATCACTGGCGGCGGATCTGGCATGGGAGAAGCGGCTGTGCGCTTGTTTGCAAAAGAAGGCGCGAAAGTCGTTGCAACCGATATCAATTTGGAAGCGGCGGAAAAGGTTGCGCAAGAAGTAAGGTCCGCAGGTTTTGAAGCGGTGGCGATGAAGCAGAATGTGGCGGACAAATCGGATTGGCAGTCAGTCATCAGCCAGACCGTTGAAACTTTCGGCAAGATCGATGTTCTTGTCAATAACGCAGGCATTTCCGTGGCTAAAGATTTCCTGGACCAAACCGAAGAAGATTTTGCGAAGGGCTTTGCAATCAATACGAACAGCGTTATGTACGGCATGCAGCTGGCGATTCCACATATGATTGAAAATGGCGGTGGATCGATTGTCAATGTGTCATCGATCGCAGCGTTGACCGGTATGTCGGGAGCGGGCGTTTATACGGCATCCAAAGGAGCTGTCCGGTCGATTACAAAAGCGGCCGCTGTCGATTACGGCAAACAGAACATCCGCGTCAACTCCGTGCATCCAGGATATATCGTGACGCCGATGAGTGCGGAATACATGGAAAGCGAAAAATTCCGCCCACATTTCCTCTCACAAATTGCGCTCCCTGAGCTCGGCAATGCAGTTGAAGTCGCCAATGCGATGTTGTTCCTCGCATCAGATGAAGCGAGCCATATCACGGGCATCGAGCTTCCGGTAGACGGCGGCGTGACGGCGAAATAAATAGTAGTTGATAGAAGATGCGGCCTTGGCTGTGTCTTCTTTTTTGTTGCTGGCTGGTTGCTGAAGGGTTTTTCAGGGCAGAATTAAAGGAAGCATGCAGGGTATTAATAGTGGAATTGTTCCTGAGTGCCATTTAAGCTTCATTTTGGTAGTCGCCTCCTGGCTTTGGGTTGGCCTCTTGCCGAAAGCCAGTAAGAGCGCCTGTCTTTCGGCATCGGCTCACCCTTAGCGCCGGTCGGCTAAAAGACTTCGTCAATTCGGGTGTGTTTAACTAAATCTACTTCTATATGGAGTTGCCGGCTAGCGGGGAAATCGCTTCCCGGCCCATACCACCTGGCATATAGAGGCTTGAATCGAAAAATTTGTTGGTGGACTAGGACTAGCAATTACAAATATCTCGGTCACGATGTCTGGAAATACAAAGTATGATGCCTTTTTATATTCTATATTGAGTGGATTGAAAAATTTATCTTCCACTCTAAAACTAAAGACGGAGTGGAAGGGGCCGACTCCGGGAGGAATAGCGAGACAATTGAGACCCTGCAGGAGCGCAGCGACGAAGAGGCTCAATGCGAGCCCTCCGGAAAGCGTGCCCCTGCAACGCAGTCGAAAAGCGGAAGCTTTTCTAATCACTGCTTGTAAATTCGAATACAAACTATTTGATTTCAGAACAATCTGTTAATTGACAACGAAGAATGGTAAACTGTCGGTAATCAGCAGGACCTACACCTCAGAAAAAATTCAGGAATGGGGGATTCATGTGGCGTTCGACATTCACGAAGTTTTGGAGAGGAAAGGCATTGACGTCCCGGATCATCATAAGGAAATGCTCACCGGCCAGATGGTAGGATTCGAGGAGCTGCGCAAAACGGTGAACCAGGAACAATTGAAAGACCTGGATATGGCCTTGACACATATTCCGGGAGGTGAGCAGAAATGAGCAATGAACTCGCGCAGAAATCCATCGGGGAACTGGCGCCGCTCATCCAATCGAAACAGGTTTCGCCTGTTGAATTGACGGAGCAGGTATTGGCAAACATCGATTTATATGACGGGGAGATCAATGCGTATATAACCGTTCAGAAAGAACAAGCGCTGGAAGCTGCCGCCCAAGCTGAACAGGAAATCCAAAGCGGCAACTACCGCGGCGCGCTTCACGGAATTCCGATGGCGCTAAAGGACATTCTTTATTTCAAGGACGAGAAAGCGACAATGGGATCGAGTATCCACAGTGAGTTCGTGGCGGATTTCGATGCGACGGTCGTCTCGAAATTGAAGATGTCGGGTGTGACATTCACCGGCAAGCTCAATATGCACGAATATGCGTGGGGTGCGACGACGACCAATCCGCATTTCGGGCCGTGCAAAAACCCGTGGGACCTGACGAAGATTCCGGGCGGCTCAAGCGGAGGCTCGGGTGCTGCGGTAGCGTCCCATATGTCGATTGCGTCGCTCGGTACGGATACGGGCGGATCGATCCGCATCCCGGCGTCGAGCTGTGGCATCATCGGGCTCAAGCCGACCCATGGGCGCATTTCGAAATACGGCTGCTTCCCGCTCGCCTGGTCGCTCGATCATATCGGGCCGATGACAAAGACGGTGTACGATGCGGCGTTGCTATTGGAATTATTAAGTGGTTACGATCCGAAAGACCCGACTTCAATCGACCGCCCGGCGAAGAATTTCTCAGGGCTATTGGAAAGCGATGCGAAAGATTTAGTCATCGGCATTGAGGAGGAATATTTCTTCAAGAACGTCGATAGCCGTGTGGACGAACAAGTGCGACACGTTTTGAAACAGCTGGAAGATGCGGGCGCGGTCATTAAGCCTGTCAGTATTCCGTCCTTGAAGCAAGCGGAATTTGCGGAGCTCGTGACGATCACGACAGAAGCGAGCGCTGTGCATCATGCGAATTTATTGAAATCGCCGGAGAAATTCGGCGAAGACGTGCGCTTTTTACTGGAAGTCGGAGAATTGATGAGCGGCGTCGATTACGTCCAGTCCCAGCAGATCCGGCGGAAACTCGATCTGGAATTCGCCGCGGCGTTTGACAGCGTCGATGTGCTGATCAGCCCGACCCTGCCGTTCCTCGCGCCGCCGATCGGTTCACAGACAGTGGATGTCAACGGCCAGGAATTAAGTTTCTTGGATGAAGTGATCCGCTTTACGGGGCCGGGAAATCTGACCGGCTTACCGGCACTCAGCATTCCAGTGGGGGTGAAAGATGGCTTGCCGGTGGGCTTGCAGATCATGGGGCCCGCTTTTGAAGAAGAGAAAGTGCTGCAGGCAGCTGCGCTGATCGAAGGAATGGAATTGATGAAAGGCCATGCACCGACCTTAGTAAAATAGAACCTTTCATGGGCAGCTCCCGCCGGCACAACTCCGGTTATTGGGAGCTGTTTTTCATTTTAAAATTTTTTAACCGTTTTTTAACATTTAGCAGGTAGAATCGTCGTACGACATTCAGTGAGCAAAGGGGCGGCACAATCATGGCATTTTGGAAAAAACCGAGGGAGAAAGAATTGCTTCCGCGCAATAAAGAGGATATCGTCCGCGAAATGTGGAGCCCGAAAAAGACGGCAGACCAATTATTCAATGTGAAATCGTACGGGGCAATCGGCGACGGCAAAGCCGATGACCGGAAAGCGCTGCAAAAAGCGATCGATGCCGCATATGGCACGAGTAAAGGCGGTAATCTGTTTTTTCCACCAGGCTTGTATCGCATCAGCGGCCCCATTGAAGTGCCGGAATGGGGCATGGGGGCAGCTGTCTCGTGGATCGGGCATAGTTCGGAAACGACGCGCATCGCACCGTCTGAACCGATGGATTATTTGGTGCGCATGCGCGGCGGCAGCGGCTCGGTCAAAGGCATCCAGTTCATGGGGACCGATCCTGAAAACGGCTATACGCAATTGGTCAAGGTCTGTATGGTCGCAAGCGAAATCCGCGATAAATTATTCTCAGGCGCGGCGTTCATGTGGGGGTCTGTCCATGGCTTGCAGATTTTAGGGGAAGGCAATAACAATCTGTGCGTATTCGACCGGCTGTGCCAGTTTTCCCAAAACGGCTCGGTTATCGAAGGCAGCGGGGCTTCAGGGAGGGGGGCGAATGTTTCATTCATGAAACTCGACCCAGCCGCGCGCGATGTCCATGTCGGCGCTTACTTCAAGGTAGGATCCGGAGAAGGGTCTGTCTACCACATCGATGAAGTCGGGCCGCGCAGCATTAAAGTATCGCCGCCTCTGAAAGAGACGATTTCGCCGGGAACGCCGTATAAAATCCATCTTGGCTGCGGATTGCAGACGGACCGTGGTAGCGATAATAACGTCTACGGGATTTACGATTGCCATTTCGTCGGCAACGCCGCGACCGGCCTGATGGTGCGCGGGTTGTATGGCCACCATATTCAAGGCGGCAATTTCGATTCGAACGGCATCGCGGGCATCCATATCGGCAGCGGCGCGATCAACACGACGCCAGCGTATTCCGGCAGCATCAACCACAGCTATTTCGAGAACAACGGCTATGCGAATGTTTTGCTCGATTATGCGGCAGGGCTCAGCATCATCGAGCCGCTCCTCGCGAAACCGCGCGATGGCATGGCGGGCGGCCTTGCTTCGATCACTTCCCTATACAATGAGGAATACCAATACGATACGACAAGCATCCTTTATAACGGGCGCCTGCATCAATACGTTCCGGAAGGGAGGCGCTCGCCGATCGATATGAAAGATGAGCCGCGTATGACGGTCAATAAGAAAAACGGCGCGTCCGAAGCAGAAACCGTCAAGCTGCCGCCAGCGCCGACCCATAAATTCAGCGAAGAAGTGGAGATTTTCGTCGAACACAGCGGCGGCCAGGAAGTGAGGCTCGTCTGCGATAATGCCAAAGTCAATAACCGGCCGGGTAGCGAGGGGGTGCTTGCGCCGGCGGGAATCGGGTATAAAATCACCGCCTATTACAATAGGAGCGATAAGAGCTGGATGGTTTCCCACACGACACCCCTAGCTTAAGGCGCATTTTATACCTGAATTTTCAGATTTCAATTGACCTTTCTGTTTTTAATTGGTATTTTTGTATTACACCTATCGAATTACTTAGTTATTTTGAATCAGCACTTATACTATATATGCATGATTATCGCGAAGTGGAGGGTTTGAGATGGATAAAAAGAAAATTTTGATCCTTGGCGGCACATTCCATATGGTCAATGTAGTCGAAACGGCCAAACGCATCGGCTATTACACGATTGTCACCGATAATATGGCCGGTTCGCCAGCGAAGAAAATTGCCGACCAATCGTACGACATCAGTACCGCAGATATCCGGAAGCTTGCTGAAATCGGAAGGAGCGAACAGATCGATGGCGTTTTCACCGCATTCGACGATATCAATACATGGCATGCAGTCGCGCTGTGCAAGATGCTCCATTTGCCATTCTACGCCACGCCCGCGCAGCTTGAAATCACTTCGCATAAAGACCGTTTCAAGGAATATTGCCGGACATTCGGCGTGCCGGTCATTGAAGAATATGAATGTGATCCAATCCAGGACCCTGAGCTCCCTGTGGTGGAATTTCCGGTCATCGTCAAGCCGGTCGATAGCTACGCGAGCAAAGGGATCACGGTGTGCTATGAAGAAGACGAACTTACAAAGGGGGTCGAAAAGGCAGTCGGGGAATCAAAAACGGGCAAGATTATGCTCGAGCGCTTTGTTGATTCGGATATCGGTGTTCAGGCATTCTACACCGCACGGGATGGCCATCTCGTCTTGACTGCCGTCACGGACCGCTTTACCCATAAGCAATCAAAAGAACATCCGCCGCTGCCTGTGGCGATGCTATTCCCCTCCCAGCATCAGCAGCAGTATATAAAGGAAGTCGATCCAACAGTGCGCAAGATGATCCGCAATATGGGCATCGAGAACGGCTTGGTGTTCATCCAGACAATGTACGATGGGGGCAGGATCTATGTATACGAAATGGGCTTCCGTTTCAGCGGCGAGCAGCACTATCACATTATCCACAAGCAGACAGGCGTCCATTTATTGGAGATGATGCTCGATTTCTCGGTCGGCGAAGATACGGCCAGCCATCCGATCGAACAATTCGACCATGCACCGATGCCATACCCTTCCGCTAATTTGCCGATTTTGCTCGGGCCGGGAACGATTACGGAAATCCGGGGCTTGGAGGCAGTGAAAGCGATGCCAGAAGTGATTTCCTGCGTCATTAACCGTTCCGAAGGCGAAGCGATCGAGCGGACAGGCTCCTATTCGCAAATGTTCGGCCGTTTCAATGTGGTCGCAAAATCACAACAGGAACTCCTTGAAACGATTGAAAGGATTTACCGTACGCTCGACATCCGCTCAGAAGACGGCCAAGATATGATCATGGCCCGTTTCCAACCCGCAAAAGTGAACGCTTCGTAATAGTATCAATGAAACAGCGTGAGCGTATGCCCGCTGTTTTTTGATGCCTTGAAAGTGAAATGAAAAAAGCGCGGATCCATATAGGATCCAGCGCTTTTTCAACCTCTGTATAAAGGGAAATGGCCAGTGTTTTCGATGCCGGTTTGAAGGCGTTTCAGCTCGGTCAGCCTGCCGTACATATCGGTATTGCGAATGCGTTTGCCGGTCAAGATCTCGAGCGGTTCCGTTTTGGTGAACCGCCGTTTAAAGCGGTATAGGGCTTCTGTTGAAGCACCGCCTAGATGAAATTGGGAAAAGCCGTTTTCTTTGCCGTAGCGGCACGCTTCCGCCATGATCAGTGAATTTCCGGCACAGCGGAAATACTCGGGGTCGTTAGCGACCAAATGGTAGTGCATATAGTCGCCGTGGTGGACGATCAATGCGGAGGAGACGGTCTTGCCGTCGTATTTCGCATTGAGTAAAAATTGCTTGCCTTCCAGATACGTAAAGGATTCCTTTAACATGGCCGGGTTGAATAAATAATGATCCGGAAACTCATTGCGGTCCGCTGTGAGATCATATAGCCGGCAAAAATCATCCAATGTGTCCCCGGTGAAATCATATTCCACTGTTACGCCGTTTTTCAACGCACGGCGAACTTGCTGGCGGGCGGCGGAAGAAAATTCAAAACGGAAGGGATCATCGACAGTCAAATCGATATACATGACGATGCCGCGCATATCAAGGCCATAGAACGGGAAGAAGTCTTCCGCATTCTTGATCCAGGAACTGAAGCGGATGTATTCGGAAACGATGTGCTGCTGTTCGCAGTAATCCTGGAATGCCGCATCGAACTCGTCGACCAATGCGCGGCGTTGGCTTTCTTCGCCACTTATGACAACAGGGCCGCTTTGGCCGAACGCGGTAATCGTATCGAACCAGCCTTCTAACAGCGGCACCGGCCGTTTGATGAAAGGATAGATAATGTGCCCGAGCTCACTTTTCCATTCGAACTGCTGGAATTCCCCTCCCTCGTGTGCGGCGTATGCTGCGTTCCATTCGGGCGTAAAGAAAATGTCCGGAACCGCTTGCTTAGTAGGTATTGCCATGGCTCTCTGCCTCCTTAGAATAAATGGTATGCTATCTGCTTTCACAATAGGGTTTTCGGGTTAAAAAGAGGTAAAGCTTTTTAAATAGGAAGAAATATTATTTTTTTCAGAATTCCAGATTGACAAAACAATACCCCGGTTGGTAAATTTGTTCTACAAACAAACAAGAAAATTGATGGATTTTGTATAATCCGAGAAATTCCTAGTCAATATTACCTGAATAGACTGAAGGGGGTGTTTCCTGTGGAAAGACAGAAAAAGCTGCTTATTCTCGGCGGCATTACGCATATGATCGATGTAGTCGAAACTGCTAAGAACATGGGACTTTACACAATCGTTACGGACAACAACGAGGAATCGCCGGCAAAGAAAAACGCCGACAAAGCTTACCATATCAGCACCGCAGACATCGACGCCTTGGAAGCCATGGCGCGTCAAGAACAAATCGATGGCGTGCTGACGGCTTTCGACGACATCAACACATGGAATGCCCAATTGTTGACTGACCGGCTTGGCTTGCCGTTTTATGCTACAAAAGAACATCTAGAGATCAGTTCCAATAAAGATCGGTTCAAGGAGTTTTGCCGAAGATTCGATGTGCCGGTCATCGAACAATACGAAAAAGACGATGGGGTTCCGGTGCGTTATCCGGTCATCGTCAAACCGGTCGACAGCTACGCCAGCAAAGGCATTACGGTCTGCCAAAATGAAGTGGAACTTTATGATGCAGTAGAAAAAGCAAGGCGATTTTCGCGTCACGGCCGCGTGCTCGTCGAACGCTTTATCGATACGAACCACGGCGTCGAAATGTACTATACCTTGCAAAACGGAGAAGTGATCTTATCCGCTGTCACCGACCGCTTTGTCCACAACCAAGGGCGCCAAAGCCCGCCGCTGCCGGTCGCCACGATTTACCCATCGAGCCATCTCGCTGAATTCATCGCGCTTCATGACGCCAATATCCGGGAGATGTTGAGAGGGATGGGTCTCAAGAACGGGCTCGTGCTGATCCAGTCGCTCTATGACGGCGGACAATTCTATATTTACGAGATGGGCTATAGATTGAGCGGCGAGCAGCATTACCAAATCGTCAAACGCCAGACCGACGTCAATTTGCTGGAAATGATGATTGACTTTGCGGTCGGGGAAGACATCTCAAGATATGATTTAAGCAATTTCGATGATGGGTTCATGCGCTATCCATCTTGCAATCTATCGGTGTTGCTCGGGCCAGGGACGATCCACGAGATTCGTGGCCTGGAGGAAATCATGGACTTGCCGTCGGTGATTTCCTGGGTGCCGACGCGTGAAGTGGGCGATGAGATCACGGTGACCGGCTCCTACTCACAGATGCTGGGCCGTTTCAATATCGTGTGCCAGACGATGGAAGAGCTGAATGGGACGATCTGCGAAATCAACCGGACGCTTGAAGTCGTCTCGGAAAACGGTGAGGACATGGTGCTCGCCCGTTATTTGGCAGAAGAAAAAGTGGGCTAAACCGCAGCGGCTGCTGCGGTTTTTTTCTTTTGTGCTCCATGGCTAAGTGTAGAGTAGAAATTGAATTCATCCAGAAATAAAATCGAGATGAGATTGAGTAAATGCTCGTGCTGGAGATTGCGCTCCAAGGGGCACGCTTGGGGCCCGCATGATCCCTCAGGCGTCGGCCCCTTTCCGCTCCATCTCTAAGTTTAGTGTGGAAATGAATGAGATTCATCTGTCATTGAAATTAGCATGAATAGTTTGGACAGCTCTGAATCAACACATTGAATAGACACCAAACATCTTCGTAGCTACCGAGTCCAACTAAGTGTCGCCGCCAGCGGATGAAGACAATGAACAGCGACACTTCTTCGCATGCAAAATATAATGAAATCTATCAGCCGAACCGCGTGCAAGGGCTAGCTAACGAAGAAATGTCCAAAGGCATTCCACTTTGCGCACCTGTCTAATTCACTCAAATATATCGATGCACACATACTTCTCCACAGAAAAAGAGGCTCCCAATTGGAAGCCTCTTTTTATTTGGAATAAGTGGTGACGAACGATGGGCGCGGGAAGATGTTCGGGCGTTTGTCGATGCCTTCCGATGTGCCGCGTTTTTTATGTGCGTGCGAGTAAGCTTGGGACGACTGCCATGTGGTGAAGGCGGATTCGTCTTCCCACATCGTGAGAATGACATACGTATCGGAATCGAGCGGGCGCAAGATGCGGATCGCTGCGAAGCCCGGTTCTTTTTCGACGAGTCCGGCGCGGTTCTGGAAGCGCGATTCGAACAATTCGCGGCCTTCTTCGGTGACCGGGATGTTATTGAATACGGCGAAAACCCCGTCTTCGAGCTTCCCTTTTTGATCAAGTACTTCGTAAGATTCAATCTGATCGCCAGCCGGAACTTCTTGTTCATTGATGGCTGCTGCGTCACTGCCGCTTGTTAAAACGAACCAGCCTTTGTCTTTCAGCGTATCTGTTTCTTGTTCATTGCCGAGCCATTTATAAAGCTTCATCGATATGCACCTCTTCTTTGAAAGTTCTATATTTCCTATATTAAGTAAATTATTTCATTTTCGCAAAGAATGTTGTCCCCTTTTCGGGCGGTTTTGTCTATATATATAAGTCTTAAAAAATTCCAGGCTTGTTTAACCTGTCTTTAACCTAGGCCTTTTAGGATAGGTGCTAATGAAAGGTTTCATTTGGAAAGGAGTGCATGCGATGGCAGGAACTCCACCAGGCATTGGGGGGAAGTATTCGCAACTTACAACGAGAAAGAAGGAAAAGATGATGGGGGATCTTTATTTCGATGAGCGTTATGGAAAGTTGTACGAAGAAATAGAAAAAGGCGTTTGCCAAATATTCGAGTTCAATCATTCGCTCGGGCGTGTTCGGCATCTGTTCATCAAGCGGGAGATTCCGATATTGATCGGGGCTAATCGCTACTTCGATATCGTCACGCCTTACGGATATGGAGGGCCGTTGATGACGGGCTGTAAGCCGGAACATCGGGAAGAGCTGGCATCCGCGTTTATGGAAGCATTTGCTGAGTATTGCGAAGCTGAAGGCGTGGTCAGTGAATTTATCCGTTTCCATCCGGTGCTCGGTAATGCAAAGGATTTCGAAAATAGCTACGAAGTGCGCTATCTGCGCGATACGGTCGGAACCACGGTCGATGCTTACGACGATCCGGTCAAAGCGGAATTCAGCGCTTCAGCCCGCAAGAACATCCGCAAAGCGCTGCGAGATGGCGTTGAGTTCAGGATGACGCTCGGGCCACGCGACCTGCGGGAGTTCCAGCGGATTTATTTTGCGACGATGGACCGCAATCATGCCGATTCGTTCTATTACTTCAGTGAAAAGTATTTCACTCAATTGCTCGAGTCATTCGGGGAGAGATTATTGCTGGTCGAAGCACTGTATGAGGGCGAAGTGATCGGCATGGAATTGCAATTTGTCTACAACGATCTGATCCATACGCATTTGTCGGGAACATATGAAGCATTCCATCATCTATCGCCGGTTTACATCATGCAGTACGCTACGGTCTTGTGGGCTAAAGAGCATGGCATCAAGCTCATCCACGGTGGAGGCGGGCGAACCAATAGCCCGGACGATAGCTTGCTTCGGTTTAAACAGCAATTTGCCCACCATACTAAGTTTTCATTCTATAGCGGCCAAAAAGTATGGAATGAAGATATCTACAGAAGGCTTTGCCAAGAAGCCAATACTGCCGTGACAGATGAGTTTTTCCCGGCTTACCGGAAACGGCCGGCGAAAGAGACAAGCGAGGTTTGACAGAGAGAAACCAGAGGGGGAGCACGCAAACAACAAAAGAAGAAATGGGGTTTAGCATGTGAAGGATTTGTTTTTCGAAAAAAATTACGGCCGATTGTACGAAGTGATCGAGAATGGCCGGTGCGAAGTGTTCGAGTTTGAACATCCGCTTGGCTGTGTTCGTCATCAGTTTATCCGCCGTGAGATTCCGATTCCAGTAACAGGTGGACCATATTTCGACATTGTGACTCCGTATGGCTATGGAGGGCCGGTCATCAAAAAATGTGCAGAAGGAGGAAAAGCCCAATTGGTGGAGGCGTTCGAGCAAGCTTTCGGGGAATATTGCGCGGAACATGGCATCATCAGCGAATTCGTCCGGTTCCACCCGGTCATTGGCAATGCGCTGGATTTCGAAAATTGCTATGAGGTGCGGTATTTGCGCGAGACGGTGGGCACCAATCTGGCGGCCTACGAGGATCCGGTCCAAAGCGAGTTTTCCAAATCGACACGCAAGAATATCCGCAAAGCGCTTGAGGCAGGCGTGGTTTACGAGATCATCGAAAATCCCGTTAGCCTGGGCGAGTTCAAAGACATCTATCATGAAACGATGAACCGCAATAATGCGGATGCCTATTATTATTTCGAGGAAGATTATTTCACGGAATGCCTAAAATATTTTGCCGACCGCATCGTTTTGACAAAAGCGATCTACGATGGGCAAGTGATAGGCATGGGCTTGAACTTCGCCTACGAAGACCGCATCCACACGCATCTGTCCGGGACTTTGAGCGATTACAATCACGCGTATCCTGCCTACGTGCTGCAATATGCACTGACGGTTTGGGGGAAAGCGAACGGTTATCGGCTGATTCATGACGGGGGTGGAAGGACTAACGACCCGAATGATAATTTGTTGATGTTCAAGAGGCAGTTCGGCAAAAATACCCGATTTGACTTCTATATCGGAAAGAAAATATGGAACAAGCCGATCTATAGGAAATTATGCGAACTCAATGCGGCCGATGCAGCGACCGATTATTTCCCGGCTTACCGCTGTAAAAAGCATTTGGAAGCGAGCCGTGTCTAGGCGGCACATGATGAAAGGAAGTGGATCCATTGAATGACCTGTTTTTTGAAGAAGCTTACGGCAAGCTTTACGAAAGGATGGAACACGGAGTATGCGAGGAATTTGTGTTTCAAAGCGCGTATGGTGAAATCAGGCATCTGTTTATCAAACGCGAAATTCCGATGATGGTGCATGGGGAGAGATGGTATGACGCCATCACACCTTATGGTTACGGCGGCCCGCGGATCATGCGCTGTGCGACAGGGTGCCATTCCGATTTGGTCAGTGCTTTTGAGCATGCTTTCCGTGAATACTGCAAGGACCAACGCATCGTTAGCGAATTCGTCCGCTTTCATCCGATCTTCGACAACGCTCGCGACTTTTCCAATTGCTACGATGTCACGTTCCAGCGCGAAACCGTCGGGACGACACTCGACGGCTTCGACGATCCGGTTGCGTCCGAATTCTCGAAATCCGCCAGAAAAACTTTGCGCCGTTCGCTGAATGCAGGCGTTACGTGCCGCATCACCGTTGCGCCGAGCGACCTGGGCCGTTTCAAGGAAATCTACTATGAAACGATGAGCCGCGTCCACGCCGATTCCTATTATTTCTTTGATGATACGTATTTCGATAGCTGCCTGCTGAAATTCGCCGATAAAATTGTTTTGGCTGAAGCTATTTATGAAGGGCAAGTGATCGCTGCAGAGCTGCACTTTCTGTATGACGGCATTTTGCACACGCATCTTTCGGGCACTATCCACGATTTCCATCAACTGTCGCCGATCTACGTTTTGCAATACGGCGCTGTGCGCTGGGGCAAAGAGAACGGCGTCAAGCTGATCCATGCAGGGGGTGGCCGGACAAACGACGAGGAAGATCCACTTTACAAATTCAAGAAAAAGTTCGGCCAGCATACGGGCTTCCGCTTTTACACCGGCCGGAAAATCTGGAACGCCGAGATTTATGAAGAGCTCTGCAAAAAGTCCAGAACCAATGCGGCGGAACCATTCTTCCCGGCGTACCGGGCGAATGCCAGCAAGCAATTGAGCAGCGTATGAAACTTTATGAAATCCCAAAGTGCCCGCAGCGTTTTTTGCGGGCTTTTTTTATTGTCATGTTGCTGAAGATCTTTGGGTAACGGCAAGGTTAGCTGGATTAGCTAGCGAGATGGCATATCTCTATTCATCAATTTAATCCACTAGCTGGTGATGCTTAGTTGGACTGGCGGGTGAAGTGGAATGCCTTTAGATAATTCTTCACCAATTAGCCGCCTCCCGCTTGGGGCTGGCCTCACGTAATGAGCCAAGAAGAACACTTGTCTCATTGCTTCGGCTCGCCCGTGAGCGCGGTTCGGCTTTTACATTCCACTGAAGTTGGTAATTGACGAAGTATGTTATTTTCTCGTGTTCATCCGCTGATCGATGATGCTTATTTAGGCTTGTGAGTGAGACGAATGGTTTGTCGATCTTTTCATCACGAAGCAGCCGCCTCCCGCTTAGGGCTGGCCTTTAGCCATAAGCCAAGAAGGGCACTTGTCTTATGGCGTCGGCTCGCCCATATGCGCGGTTCGGCTAATAGATCTCATTGATGCTTTTGAGTGATGAAGCATCTTTTTCTTATATTCATCCACTAGTGGGAGACGCTTATTTGGATATAGCAATTATAAAGATGTTATAACTTTCACCTTTCATCTTGGAAGGATGTATAAAATTATTGACGCAAATACCAATGGAAGAAAGCATGCCGTTCATTCTAAAACTAGAGATGGAGCGGAAAGGAGCGAATGGATGGCGAGGGGAAGCCGAGTCCATTCATTTGCGACGCATCTGTGCAGCAAATGTTTTTGTGCGATGCCCGAACATAGTGAGGGTTGAGCAGATGTGGGAGCAACGGTTTTCTCGTGATGCTCGAACACAGAGAAACTAGGTGCCCTGGACTGAGCGCTAGCGAGGGAAGCGGCTGAAGCCGGCCCCCTCAGAAAGCGTCCCCTTGAAGCGAAGTCTCTTCCACTATCTCTATTATTCATATTCAAAATGACGAAGTCCTGTCGCATCATCTGCATGACCGGTCCCAAGCGTCCCCTTGAAGCGCAATCTCCTCCCCACAAAGTTCCGATTGTAATCTTCTCTATTAAAATATTTCGAATTATCCAAAGCTTTTTCAAAACACCTAAACAGTTTAACCCTCTTTTAACCTCTGCCCCCTAGGATTAACAGCAACAGGATTCCGTCCGCGCCAAATTCTAAGGAGGATCGCCGCCGCAAACAGATGGCCGGATCAAATGATATGCTGCATCACTGCTTCGGGAGCGGATCTTGGCTTCCAGAATGAACGCAAAAGAGGTTGAAACTATGGAAAAAACAGTCATCGCCATCATGTTCGTCGTCATCATCACGAAAGTTCTCGGCTTCTCACGGGATATCTTCCTATCGTTTTTCTACGGTGCCGATGGATTGACCGACGCCTACTTGATCTCGACCGATATCCCGACAGTGTTCTTTGCGTTTATCGGCATGGGCATCGCCGCGAGCTACATCCCGGTCTACACGAAAATTCGTGAAGAGCGGGGCGATGTAGCGGCAGAGCGCTTTACAGCGAACGTCACCAACGCGGTCATGCTGCTGTCGACGGTGCTGGTCATCTTGCTCTTGGTGTTCCCAGTGCCGATCGTCAAATTGTTCGCCTACGGGTTCGAAGGGGAGACGCTGCGCATCGCGGTGCTGTTCACGCGGATTATTTCGCTGACGCTTTACTTCACCGCCCTGATCTTCATTTTCACCAGCTATCTGGAAGTGAAGGACCGATTCCTGCCGACGGTGCTGAGCGGCTTGCCGCTGAATGTGCTGCTGATCACGACGATTGTGGTCAGTTCGAAAATGGACATCATGATGCTTGCCATCGGAACGGTCATCGCTGTCATCGTGCAGTTTCTGTACATGGTGCCGGCAATACGTAAAAGCGGCTATCGCCATCAAATGGTGCTGAACCTGAAAGACCGTGATTTGAAGCAGATGATGATGCTCGCGATTCCGGTCATCATCGGGGTATCGGCTGACCAAGTCAATATCCTGATCGACCGGACGATCGCTTCGCAGTTGGCGGAAGGCGGGATATCCGCATTGACCTATGCGCACCGCATCGTATTCTTCGTCCAAGCAATCTTCGTGCTGGCGGTCGTGAAAGTGATGTTCCCGAAAATCTCGAAATTGGCTGTGAGGAAAAATATGGAGGAATTGAAAGGCGTCGTCGGCAAGATCATTACGACGGTGTCGTTGATTGTCATTCCCGCTGCGGTCGGCATGATGATTTTTGCCCGGCAGATCACGGAGCTGTTGTTCGGGCGTGGGGCGTTCGAGGAACGTGCCATTGCGATGACAACGGGTTTGTTGTTCTTCTACGCGCTGGGCTTGCTCGGTTTCGGTTTGCGTGAAGTGTTGTCGAAAGTGTTTTATTCCTTGGAAGATTCACGGACGCCGATGATCAACGCATTCGGCGCGATGTTTTTGAATGTCGCATTGAACCTGGTGCTATCACGCGTTATCGGGCTGAACGGCTTGGCGCTTGCGACCAGCATCGCGGCAATCGTCAGTACGGTGCTGTTGTATGCATCGTTGGTCCGGAAAATCGGTTCGCTCGACAGTCGGCGGCTTATGGTCGACTTGGCGAAAGGCATACTCGCCGCAATCGTCATGGGCATCGCGGCAAGAACGGCATTCACGGTTTCCTTACTGGCAGTGGGCGATATTCCGGCATTGTTCATCGGCGTATTGACGGGGGTCATTGTTTATGCGGCGATGCTGTGGGCGCTGCAATTGAGCGATATCGCCTACTACAAGTCGCGATTGATGGCATTGGCGAAACGTTGAAAGAAGGGGGTGGGGGTTCATGATTTATGTACTTGGATTTTTTGTGATACAGATTCTGGCAACGTTTTTAATCAAAGATTTTCTTCCGCCAGGTGATGGATATGGGATGCTTCTCGTCTTTACAGGAATCGTCGCCATTTCGTTGTATCTATACCGCAATTTGAAGAATGAATGGCTGTTCGTCATTTTTGCCGGTTTCGCGGTGCGGGTGGTCATTTTATTCATCGACTTGTATGTTCCGTCGATCGGGATTTTCTCGAGCGGCACGGATACGGAATACTTCCATGAAGTTTCCGTAATGGTGGCGAACGGGCAATATCCGCTGGACCAGACTTCGACGGTGTATGTGCCGTTTCTGTCAGGGCTCTACTACATGATCGGGGAGCAGCGCGTTTACTCGCAATTCCTCAATATCGCCTGCTGGGTATTCTCGGCCGTGTTCCTCTTCAAGTCACTGAACTATTTGCAGATCGAGAAGAAATTGAGCTTTATCGCGTTGCTCATCTTCACGCTTATGCCGAACAGTATTTTCATGTCGAGCATCCTGCTTCGGGAAGCGCTGATCATTTTCTTTACGACGGTTTCGCTTTATTACTTCCTGCGCTGGATCGGGGAGCGCTCGTTCCTCCAATTCGGTTGGGCTGTGGTGTTGTCGATTCTGGCGATGATGTTCCACACCGGCATGATCGGCTTGCTGCTCGTTTATATCGCTTCGTTCGTTTGGCTGGAGCGCGGGAAAATGGGCAGGAAAATCTCAACCCCTCTTATCTACTTGCTATTTGTCGGAGGCATTTCGTTTCTCGTCTTCCAGAACGCCGATGTCTTCTTGAGTAAATTCGTCACGGAAGAAGGCGGGACGGTCGACTACGAGATCTTCGCGGAAGGCGGGTCGGTCTACTTGGCAAGCTTCAGCGGTTTGTCGGGTGTCGCAGCATTGCTCGTCGCACCGCTTAAAATGTTCTACTTCCTGTTTTCACCGCTTCCGCTCGATTGGCGGGGAGGCGGGGATATCGTCAGTTTCCTGTTTGATTCCACCGTTTACCTGTTCCTGATCGGCGCTACGCTTTACGGCCTGTTCCGGAGCGAAATGCCAGTAAGGACAAAAATATTCATCCTGCTGGTGATCGGAATGACTGTTTTCATCTATTCATACGGAACGCAAAGTGCCGGAACGGCGATGCGCCACCGCAATAAGATCATCCCGCTATTATTGCTGTCGTTCGGAGCAGCGAATAGCAAGCAATTGCTGGAATTCACCAAAACGAAATGGACTGGGAAAAAGGGGGAGAAGGTGGGCTCATGATGGAGAATTTGAAAATCGCAATAGTTGGAGCCGGCGAAACTAGCTTGCTTGCGGCAACAACATTCGGCACCGTTTATCCGGTCATCGTATTCGATCCGGATCGCTCCAAACAAGCAAGGTTTGACGAAAGCGGCATTGCTTTTACCGATCAAGCAAGCGAACTGGCGGATGCCGGCATCCTCCTGATGACCGGATCGAAGCGCCCCGCCTATACCTTGGATGCGCTTACGGAGTTGTGCCGGATTGTCGGGAGGCATATGAAAAAAGGTTCGGTGCTCATTTTTGAAGCCCCGGTGTACCCTGGCACAACCGAAGAAATTTGCATCCCCTTGATCGAGCAGCATTCAGGTTTTGTCGCCGGAAAGGAATTTTTCGTCGGTTTCGCACCATCCAGATGGCAAGGCAGTGAACCGCAAGGCAAGGTTGCGAAAATGCGCAAAGTGATTGCCGGGCAAAGCGGCCCCGTCACCGATTATCTGGCAGATTTATTCGCACCTATCCATGACGGGGGCATTTATAAAGCGAAATCGATCCGTGTCGCAGAAGCCGCCCAATTGCTCGAAATCGCCCAAAAAGAAGTGAATATCGCATTGATGAACGAAGTTGCGCTGACCTTGAACCAGCAGGGAATTGATACGCATGATGTATTGGAAACTGCCAATACGAAGCGGGGATTCATCAAATTCGAACCAGACCTTCTCGGAGACAATCCCGTGCCATGGCATGGAGTGGACCAATTCTGGTGCAAAGGCGAGCAGAAAGGGAGGCAAGTGGCACAGCGGATTATTAAGAAATTGATCCAGAACGAAGTCATCATCCACGAAGCGCGCATCACGGTGCTTGGCCTCACGAAAGAAGACGGGACAAGCGAAGTGCCGGAAACGGGGGTGCTCGAACTCGTCTCGGAGCTTCAGGAATACGGCATGGATGTCCAAGTCACGGATGCCAGGCTCGAATTGGACCAGGCGGAATGCGTGGGAGGCGTTTTGCTGACAAAGCAGGAGGAACTGCTTCCAGCGGTTTCGGTCATACTTGCGGTACCGCATGAAGCTTACCGAAAAACAGGATGGAAATTATTCGAGCGTTTGCTGGAAGGCAAGGAAGGCTATGTCTTTGATGTCAAAAGCATACTTGAACGGAATGAGAAACCGGAGAAGGTGACTTTATGGAGAATGTGAGGAGGGGGCAGCCCATGATTGTTGGAGATTTCAGTGAAGAGAAAAAGCGGCCGAAGCGCTCGAACGCAGCGGTGAGGTTCCTGGAAGTCGTTATTGCCACTTTGATGTTATTGGTCTTATCGCCATTATTGTTAATAGTCGCCTTATTGATTCGGCTGGAGTCGAAAGGCCCTGCCATGTTCAAGCAGCAGCGCGGCGGACTTTACGGACGGCATTTCACCATCTATAAATTCCGGACGATGGAGCACGGGCGGGATAAGAAGCGCAACCGCATCGATCCATTCGACGGCGACCCGAGCATTACAAAAATCGGCAACATCCTCCGCAAAACAAGCATCGATGAATTGCCCCAGCTGATCAACATCGTCAAAGGCGATATGTCATTCATCGGGCCGCGCCCGACTGTCACCGATCAGACCGACAATTACAACGATTACCAGAAGCAGCGGCTGATGGTGAAACCGGGTGTTACGGGCCTTGCACAAGTGAGCGGGCGCAACAGTTTAAGCTGGGACGAAAAAATTGACATCGATATCGATTATATCAACCGCAAAAGCTTGCGACTCGATTTGTACATCTTGATGCAGACGCTGGTCAAAGTGTTCCGGACAGAAGAAATTTATGAAAAAAGCTGAGCGGAGGGTAATGCCATGACAACGAAACTGATCCACGCCGTAACTGTTTCGGAAAGTTTGAGCTTTATGGATGGCCAATTGCGCTATTTGAAAACCCGTGGATTCGAACCGAAAGCATTGAGCTCCAAAGGCCCCGGCTACGAGGAGTTTCGGGCAAGTGAACAAGTGGAGATGCTTGAACTGTCGATGGACAGGGGCATTTCGCCGATCCACGACCTGCAATCGCTTGCCCGGTGCATCACGCTATTTCGCCGGGAGCGCCCGTTAGTCGTCAATGCCAGCACACCGAAAGCTGGCCTGGTCGTCACCATGGCGGCGCGGATGTGCCGCGTGCCTGTGCGAATCTACACGATGAGGGGCTTGAGAATGGAGACGACTGCGGGATGGAAGCGCAGTTTGTTGTTAAGTATGGAAAAAATTGCTGCGTCTTCTGCAACTCACTGTTTGGCGGTATCGGACAGTTTGCGGGAGCGGGCGATTGAATTCGGCATCGCCGGTGAAGAAAAAATCAGCGTGCTCGGAAAAGGCAGCGGCGACGGATTTGATGTAGCGAGGTTCCAGCGTACCCCTGAAATTGAGGCAGCCGGAAATGAACTGCGCGATTGCTATAAACTCAGCAAAGAGCATATCGTTCTCGGGTTTGTCGGCAGGCTGACAAGAGACAAAGGAGTCAATGAACTGGTTGCCGCCTTCAAGCTGTTAAGCCTGGACAACGAGCAGCTGCGATTGCTCATCGTCGGCGATTACGAAGACGATGACCCGGTGGAAGAAGAAGTGAGATGGGAAATCGAGAACAACCCGAAAATCATCAAGACCGGATTTCTGCCGGATCCGGTAGCGTATTACCATTTGATGGACATTTTCGTATTCCTGACGAAACGTGAGGGTTTTGGCAATGTGTCAATCGAAGCGGCTTTATGTGGGCTGCCGGTAGTCGCTTCCGATGTCACGGGTGCACGGAATACGATTGTGGACGGGAAGACCGGCTTATTGGTGGATCCTGGGAACTTAAAGGAAATCATGGAAACGATTCACAAATTGATAGCATCCGACAGTTTGCGTGCACGGTTTGGGGAAGCCGGGCGGGAATGGGCAAGCACCCATTTCAGCAACGAGGTGTTATGGAAAGAGCTGGACAGTTTCTATAAAAACTGCCTCAGCGAATCGCTGGTACCAGCCGGCGAATTGAACTAAGGGTTCAGGTCATGCGGGGAAAATCAAAAACAAAGGGGAGTTTCATTTGAAAACATATTATTATATTGCGTCTGCTGGAGTGCTCGGAGTCAAAACGAACATCAAAAATTTCGGCTGGTCATATGGCCATAATGTCCCGGAAGGCACGAGGGAACAATACGAGCGCTGCGTGGTCCGTATGCAGGTCGATTTAAGGGAATTCAATGACGATGCTGAACATGAAGCGATGGGGAAATACCATTATTTCAGCGGCACGCCAGGAGCGGACAAAATCTATTACACACGCAATTACGCCGGCAAAGGCCGCATGCGCATCCGCGCAGAAGGGTTTTTGACAGACGAGCCGAAAATCACCGTCAACCGCGCTTATTATAAACTCATCACCCACCGGATCATGAACCTTCATTCCATCGGCTATATCATGACCGACCTTGCGACATTGTTGCTATTGAGAAAAGGCTATGCGCCGATTCATTGCTCCGCATTCAAGAAAGATGAGTCGACTTTGACGGTGTTCGCTCCGCCGGATACTGGCAAGACCTTGAGCAGCATGACGGCTTGCATGGAACATGGCGCTGAATTCATCGCAGAGGATCTGGCCATCACAGATGGCAAAACGATCCATTCCGTGCCGTGGACCAGTACATTCCGCTATTACTCCACTGTTGAGCAGGGAATGGGCGCGAAGATCAAGAACCGCGTCGATAAACTATTGCCGGTGATGGAATACATCAGCTTCAAAAAGCCGGATCCGATTACAGAGTACGTTGGTGAACAATCGATACTCGACCATCAAGTAGTGACGCATGTCGCCATTCTTGAGCGCGGCGATGATTATGTCGCGGAACAGACGGAAGCCGTAGCGCTCCAGAAGCTGATGAACTTAAACCGCTATGAATTCAATTATTTACGCTCGCCATTACTGACGGCGTATGAATTCTTCAATCCGGAATTGAACATCGACCAGGCACTCGCCAATGAACGCGAAGTTTTGACGAAATTGATCCGGGGCAGTGAGAAAGTGTTTTCCGTGAAAAAGAATAACGCCACTCATTACGCGAAGGAACTACTCGAACAAATCGGCAGCCCGATTGCACCTGCAAAAGCAGTGCAAGGGGCTTGAAAGGAAGCGGTCCATCATGTCAGCGAAAGTGTTGCACGCCATGACCATTGCGCAAAGCCTTCAATTGGTGAGAGGGCAATTGAAGACATTGGAAACGCACGGCTATGAAGTGAAAGCATTGACTTCAGAGGGAAGCTACGCCAAAATCTTTGAACAACAAGAGGGAGTGAAGGTGCTGCACGTCAGTATGGAGCGTGAAATCGCCTTGAAGCAAGACTTGGAATCGCTGTTCGCCTGCATCCGTGTCATCCGCTCCGAAAAGCCGGATATCGTCAATGCCGGAACGCCGAAAGCGGGGCTGATCGTGTCGCTCGCTGCTTACTTTTGCAGGGTGCCCGTGCGCATCTATAATGTGCTGGGCTTGCGCCTCGAGACGACTGGGGGCATTAAGCGACAGATACTGCTGATGGCAGAGAAAATCGCTGCAGCGTCTTCAACCCATATGCTTGCAGTATCGCCGAGCCTGAAGCGCCAAATTGTCGAGCTTGGCATTGCGCCTGCCGATAAAATTAAGATTCTCGGGCATGGCAGCGTCAATGGCTTCGACCTGCAGCGCTTTGAACTGGATGACGAGATGAAACGGCGTGTGGAGGAAAAGCGCCAAGCTTATGGATGGACCGGCGGCGAACTTGTTCTCGGGTCGATGGGGCGGATCACGAAAGATAAAGGCATTGACGAAACGGTGCGCGCGTTCACCGAGCTGCATGGGCAGCACCCGAATTTAAGGCTGCTCATTGTCGGCGATTACGAATCGGCGGATGCAGTTTCCGAGTGGACGCGTGAGACAATCACCAGTCATCCGCATATCATCCACGAAGATTACCAATTGGACCCCGTACCGTTTTATCATTTGATGGACCTGTTTTTATTCCTCACAAAACGCGAAGGATTCGGCAATGTGTCGGCGGAGGCGGCGCTGACGGGGATACCGGTCATTGCAGCGGACGTCACGGGCGCGCGCGACACCTTGGTGGACGGGGAAACCGGTTATTTGGTCGACCCCGACAGCCACGAAGATGTGATGGGAAAACTGGACAAATTGATCAGTGATCCCATGCTGCGTAAAGAGCTGGGGGCAAATGGCCAGGAATGGGTACGCCAGAATTTCAGCAATGAAGCCTTATGGGAAGAGATGGATCAATATTACCGAAGCTGCTTGCTAGAACGCTCGAGTGTACTCGGTGAAGTGCAATGAAATGTGCTTGCACTTAATCTGTTTCCTGATTGCAAAATGGATTCAAGCCAAACGAAAACCCGGCATGTTGTATGCCGGGTTTTGTTTATGCTATTACTCTTCTCTTGGGGCAATGCTGATCGGGCGTATGGAGCCCCATGGCGCAACGTCGATGGTGACTTCGAGGTCGACCGCTTCTTCCAGTTCTGGGCCGCGGCCTTGCTCGACATAAAAGTTTTCGAGCTGTGGGGCGACGATGCGGCGGTCGTATTTGCTGCCGTTGATGGCGCCGAAGAACGGTCGCTCCTCGATGCGGTCGATGACGGCGTAGCCATCTTCGCCTTCTGTCAACGTGAAGTAGACTGCGCCGTCGCGAATTCCAGCAGGTGCGTCAAGATCCGGATACTGCAGCATGACGTATTCACCATAAAAAGGATCGAACGGGTCGTAAGGTTCAGCACGCAATAAGTATTGATCGCCAAACCAGGAAGTGGCGTAGAAGCTGACGAGGAGCAATGCGACAAAGACGGTCTGCAGAGCAGGCATTAGCCATTTCTTCATGTCACTGCACCTTCTTTCTTGCGGTTAAGCCACCAGGCGATGCCTGACAGCACGAACAGCAGGATGGCGCCGATCAGGAAGAACAGCGACATGTCGAGCCGTTCCCACGCGTAAATGACGTAGATGACGAATTGCACGACGATGAAATAGACGAAGCCCAAAGCGAGCGGTTGATCTTGGCGCTGGGCGATGACCAAATAGGCAAGCGCGGTCAATTCCGCGACGATGGCTAAGGCGATGGCCGTTTCATCGAAGAGCATGAAACCGACAAGCCCGAGTACGCCGAGCCACATCAAATGGCGTTCGCGGAAGTAGGCGAGTGCGAGCACTATTGCCCCTGCCACTGCAAGAGCGATCGATTCAGGCATGGTCAACTCGGCGAAAGCCATATCGCTTTCCCCGCGAATTGCCAGGAAGACGATCAACTGGATCCCTCCCACAATTAAGTAAAGCGGTCTCAATAGCTGTTGTTTGTCTTTTGGGATCACCAGCAACAGCAAGGTGAGTGCGAACAATGTCCAGATCGGCACGAGCGGGCTGTCGATGTCCCATATGCTCCATACGAGAAAGCCGGAACCGAACAACAAGAGCCAGCTGAAGACCATCGTCGGCCCGTCTTTGCTCAGGAACAGCCAAGCGAGCGTAACGGCGATGAACAGCAGCCATTCGATCAAGCCAATGCCGGGAGCTGCCGATGTCAGGATAGTGATTCCGCTAATGAACGCCAACACAGTGAATGCGGCATGGCGCCAGATGAAGAAATGGGCGATAGCGGCAATGAACAGCGCCCACGGAACGATGCTGGAACCGGTGCCGAGATGGAAGGTTTGGCCAGTCACGACTAAACTCGCACCGAACATCACATATCCAAGCACCTGAAAAATGATGGGATGGCCAAAATGTTTTTTCTCGGAGAAATAAGCGAGCACATAGAAAATCCACATGAGCAAGACGACCATGCCGACTTTTGCGAGCTCCGGTATGGCTTGCCAGTTGGCAGCGATAAAACTGAAGACGGCAAGCGCAAAAAAGATCAAGCCGATGACGAGCAAAAGAGGCAATTTGCGCTTTTTCGGCTGACGGGTTTCAAACGCCTGGATGCGCTCGGCCGTCTCTTGGTCGATAAGCCCTTCCGCCCGCCACCTGGCGAGTTTGCGTTCCCATTCCATATAGGACACCTCCCTAATTATTAACTGTATTATAAACCTATATTGACAGAAATAACAGAAAACGTTCCTATTTTCTAGGTCTATTTTAGTAATTCGGAGCGCGTAATAATTGCGTTCATAGTAAACCATATTTGCATAAAATTTTGCATTATTTGCAGGAAAAAACTCACATAAAAAGGGTTAAAGCTGCTTTATGGCGAAAGTTTAAACTTATCTTAAAGAATGAAAAACTGGGTTGGGCGACGCTGGAGATTGGGCTTGATGATTTCATAAAGGCTGGAGCGTGAAAGTGGTGGAGTTTGTATATGAATGGATGGGCCACATCCAATTGGGGGTATTTTTGCTGGCGCCGCTATTACTGCCATGGTGGCTAAAGCGATACATCTGGCTTGGTTTCGTGGCAGTCGGGTATGTACTTTACATAGCTTGGGGGCTGTATCTTCAAGCTACGGGAACTATGGAAGAGTTCGGGACCGGTTTCGGCATGATGATCCTGCCGTATTTGGCGGGAATCTCACTGTTCGGCTATTTGCTTCAAAAATCGATTGACCATTCGAAGCAGAACGGTTCGGAGGAATAGAAAAGGGAGTGGACATTCGTGATCATCGATCCTGCACAACAAACGAGCAAGGAAAATTATAAACTGCTGATCGGCAGCGTGTTGCCGCGGCCGATTGCCTGGGTCTCATCCGTCTCGTCGGGCGGCGAGTTGAATTTGGCGCCTTTCAGTTTTTTTACAGTCGCTTCGCGCAATCCGCCGATGCTGATCTTTTCAATCGGTGAAGGGGTCGAGGCAAGGGCAGGGACAGTGAAAGACACCTTGACGAATATCCGGGAGCGGGGCGAGTTTGTCGTCAATATCGTTTCCGCACCACTCGCGAATGAAATGGCGAGAAGTGGCGAGCATGTCGCGCCGGACGTCGATGAATTCGCATACGTAGGATTGACGCCTGTGTCATCTGAAGTGGTTTCAGTGCCGCGCGTGAAAGAATCTCCCGTCAGCATGGAATGTGAGCTGGTGCAGGTCATTCCGCTTGGCGACGATCATCTCGTCATCGGCAAAGTGCTGCGTTATCACATCCAGGATGAATTATATGATAAGGGACGTATCGATACGAAAAAGCTCGCGCCGATCGGTCGGCTTGCCGGGAATTATTCGCCTGTAGAATCGATGTTTTCGTTGCCGAATGAGCATTTGGAGGAATATTTGCGGCCGCCGGTAGATAAAGACCGGGAGTAGCCGCGACCACGGGGAGGGATGCTTCATGGCCTTGCAAATTGAACATGTCAGTTTCGAACGTTTGCGCCGGGAACATTTGCCGCAACTTTACGAATGGATCACGAAAGAGCCACAGATCAACCGGTTTTGGGGATATAGCTATAATGGAACTTACGGGGAATTTGTGCGCGAATTTGTCGGGAGCATCAAAGGCCGGGATCCGACTGAACCGTATCTTATCTATTATCTGGAGCAACCAATTGGCTATATCCAGACATTTCGCTGGAGCGATTATCCGGGCAGTGAACAGTTTCAGGAATTACAGCGTGCAGCTGGCCTGGATATCCTTATCGGGTCGCCCGCCTATCGCGGCAAAGGCTTTGGCCAAGCGATCATCCGGCGCTTTTTAGAGGAAGTGGTGTTTCGCGACGGCTCGGTGACGTGCTGCGTTACTGATCCCGATATCCGCAACAAGCCGGCGATCCGTGCCTACGAAAAAGTCGGGTTTGAAATCGTCCGGCGTGTGGAGGAAGTATCGGAAATCACGCGGCCTGTCTGGTTTATGCGCGTCGGTCGCCAGCAATTGAAACAGAAGAAACCCTAGCCACTTATGGCTAGGGTTTTAATTTTTGTTCGGCATCGCGGATTGCTTGTTCCATGAAGCGCACAGGATGATCAAGCAGGCGGCCGTGTCCGACAGCGAGAAAGCTCGGCTGCAGCAAGGTCAATTTCTTGGCGCTGTCGAGCGCTGTACGCTTGTCCCATGTCGCCATCGCCGGAAACGGGAACAGCGGCTTGAATGTCCCGGAAACTGCGGTGCCTCCGCGTGTCTGGAAGGCATCTCCCGCGATGAGGACGCCCGAACGTCTATCGAAAAAGGAAATGGAGCCCGGAGAATGCCCGGGAGACAAGACGACTTCGAGCGACCCGACCCGGTCGCCTTCTTTCAGCAGCCGGTCGGGTGTCGTCTGGATATTTTTCGGGATTCCGCCTTTGACGGGTTTGCCTGCGTCTTCAGGCGAAGTGCTTTTATCCCCCGAAAGGATTTTCGCTTCCCTTTCCGAGACGGAGACTTGCGCTTCGGGGAACTGTTTTTTCAAAGCATCGAGTGCGCCGACGTGATCGATATGGGCATGAGTCAGCGCGATTTCTGTAATCGGTTTGCCGATGGTTTTTGCAGCCAGCGCGATGTCCCTGGCTGCGAAACCCAAAGCGCAATCGACGAGCGTCAAGCCTTCCTGTTCTTCGACCAAATAACAATTTACCGGAAACACTGTAGGCATAAAAGCCAGTTGATAAACATTCTGCACCTTCTTGACTCGCATGACCGCCAACTCCTTTTGGATGATTACTGCCATTTTATCGCAATTGGCTGGTGAAATGAAGCCGGGGGGAAATAGTTGTGCAGGAAACAAAGCTGGCGCATAATGTCCGTAGATTGTTTTTTAACGGAGGAGGAAAATCTGTTGGTTAAGTTAAAAGGCGTAGTGCCTGTCATGCGTAACCTAAAGGAATTTGAACGGCTGCTTGCCAGTGACCAGGAGACCATCATTTTCCTGGAAGTCCGGCTTGCCCAGCTCAAGCCGCTTGTTGCGGCTGCGAAGAAGGCTGGCAAGAAAGTGATTTTGCATGCCGATTTGATTCAAGGCCTGAAAACGGACGCTTACGGCATTGAGTATTTGGTCCGGGAAGTGAAACCGGATGGCATCGTCTCGACAAGAAGCAATGTCATCGCTCTTGCGAAGAAAAATAAATTGACGACGATCCAGCGATTGTTCCTGCTCGACAGCCATGCGCTCGAACATAATTTAAGCTTGATCGATCAAGTAAAACCCGATTACATCGAATTATTGCCGGGGCTCATCCCGTCAATCATCAAAGAAGTGCACGAACGGACGGGCATCCCCATCATTGCAGGCGGCTTGATCCGCACAAGGGAAGATATCGAACTTGCCTACCAAGGCGGGGCGGAGGCCGTCTCGACATCCCAGCCAGAACTGTGGGATACCTGATTTTGTAAAGCCCATTCATCGGCGATCGCTCTTCAGAGAGGGTGCGTACCGATTTTTTTCAATTTCCATCACTCCCAGATAAGCCCCAATTAATTGTTGACAGCGTTTTCAAAAACTGCTAAATTGATTTTACAAGTTAAGGACCGTGCAGGAGAAAAGAGATCCGCATCGGACAAGGCCCAGTTTATCGGGCCTTCGTTCGGTGCGGATTTTTTGTGGCTAGTCCTTGATTATACATGGGAATTCTGCTGGAAAGCGTGCCTTGTCATTCGACAGGTTCGATACAAGCGGAGGATCTGAAAAAGGGGTGTAGGGAAAATGACAATGTTTTTAGCGGAATTAATCGGTACAATGATTCTCATCATTTTTGGTGCGGGTGTTGTAGCAGGTGTGGTTTTAAAAGATTCAAAAGCGGAGAATGCAGGATGGATCGTCGTCACGATCGCTTGGGGGCTCGCGGTAACAATGGGTGTTTATGCGGTCGGGAATTTTTCAGGGGCGCATTTGAATCCAGCAGTCACATTAGGCTTTGCGTTTGTCGGTGAATTTCCGTGGTCGCAGGTGCCGGTTTATATTGCCGCCCAAATTCTTGGGGCAATTATCGGTGCTGTTATTGTCTTCTTCAACTATCTTCCGCATTGGGATAGAACAAAGGAAGCTGAATCGAAACTTGCTGTGTTCGCAACGATTCCAGCGATCCGCCGCCCGTTTTCCAACTTGATCAGTGAAATCATCGGGACTTTCGTTTTGGTCATGGGCTTGTTGTTCATCGGAGCCAATGATTTCACGGAAGGCTTGAACCCGTTGATCGTCGGCGCACTCATCATCGCGATCGGCATGTCGCTCGGCGGCACGACAGGATACGCAATCAACCCTGCTCGTGATTTGGGGCCGCGTATCGCCCACGCTTTGTTGCCGATTCCAGGAAAAGGCCCATCTGACTGGAGCTATGCTTGGGTGCCGATTGTGGGACCTGCATTTGGCGGTATTTATGGGGCAGTGTTCTATAAAGCGATCTTTACAGGAGATTTCGGCTTGCCGTTCTTTGCATTGAGTGCAGTGCTCTTCCTGGTATTTATCGGGGCAGCCAGTGTAGAATTGAAAAATGGCCGAGTGAAAGCCAAGCAATTAAGAGAAAAAACCATTTCATAAGTTAGCGGAGGAGATTCCAGTGAGTAAAAAATATATTCTATCGATCGACCAAGGAACAACCAGTTCCCGGGCGGTCCTGCTGAACCATGCCGGCGAGATAGTCGGGACAGGCCAACAGGAATTCCAGCAATTTTTCCCGAAACCGGGTTGGGTCGAGCATGACGCCAATGAAATATGGACGTCCGTTCTTGCGTGTATCGCAGAAGTATTGCGCAAAACTGACGTCGACCCATCCGAAATTTCAGGCATCGGTATCACCAACCAACGTGAAACAACGGTTGTCTGGGACCGCAATACAGGCAAGCCGATCTATAAAGCGATCGTCTGGCAATCGCGCCAAACGGACGGCATCTGCAATGAGTTGAAAGACCAGGGATTGAACGATACATTCCGCAAGAAGACCGGCCTTTTGATCGACGCGTACTTCTCAGGCACGAAAGTGAAATGGATTCTCGACAATGTCGAAGGCGCAAGAGAAAAAGCGGATAACGGCGATTTGATGTTCGGCACGATCGATACATGGCTCGTCTACCGCTTGTCTGGCGGTTCGACGCATATCACGGATTACAGCAACGCATCCCGTACGCTCATGTACAATATTCATGATCTTGAGTGGGACGATGAACTGCTCGATATCCTGACAGTGCCGAAGAGCATGCTGCCGGAAGTTCGCCAGTCATCCGAAATTTATGCACATACCATCAATTATCATTTCTTTGGCCATGAAGTGCCGATCGCAGGAATCGCAGGCGATCAGCAGGCAGCCTTGTTCGGTCAAGCATGTTTCGAAAAAGGCATGGCGAAAAACACTTACGGAACTGGATGCTTCATGTTGATGAATACCGGTGAGAAAGCAGTCGAATCCGAACATGGCTTGCTGACGACACTCGCTTGGGGCGTCGATGGCAAAGTCGAATATGCACTCGAGGGCAGTATTTTCGTCGCAGGCTCGGCCATCCAATGGCTGCGCGACGGACTGCAGGTCATCGAGACGGCACCGGAGAGCGAACAGTTTGCACAACAAGTAGACTCGACGGACGGTGTCTACATGGTTCCGGCATTTGTCGGGCTCGGTACCCCGTACTGGGATACCGATGCGAGAGGCGCTGTATTCGGCTTGACGCGCGGCACGACAAAAGCACATTTCATTCGTGCGACGCTCGAGGCGCTCGCATATCAGACAAAAGACGTTGTAGATGTTATGATAGAAGATGCAGAGATTGAATTGAAGACTTTGCGCGTCGATGGCGGTGCAGTCGGCAACGATATGCTGATGCAATTCCAATCGGATTTGCTTCACGTACCTGTTGAACGCCCACGCATCCAAGAAACAACGGCGCTCGGGGCTGCTTACTTGGCAGGCCTCGCTACAGGATTCTGGAAAGATAAAGACGAGATTGCCGCACAATGGCAGCTTGATAAAACTTACGAGCCGGAAATGTCCGATGAAACAAGCGAGCGACTGTATACAGGCTGGCAGAATGCGGTAGCCGCGACTCGTACATTCAAGCCCGTCAACTAAACTTACAAGTTAATCACCGAGAGATAAATGGCCGGAGACGAGGAGAGACCATGCCAGTACAGCAGATGCGAATCTGCGGCTGTGTACAGGTCTCTCTTTTTAATATGGAATATATTGGAAAAGGAGTCGGTTAAGAATGAAATTCTCAAGCTTAAAACGTACAGAAACTTATGGACAAATGAAACAGGCGCCACTTGAGGTATTGATCATCGGTGGAGGTATTACAGGAGCAGGGATCGCGCTCGATGCCGCAGCACGCGGCGTTCGTGCAGGCGTCGTGGAAATGCAGGATTTTGCAGCAGGAACTTCGAGCCGTTCGACGAAACTCGTGCACGGCGGTTTGCGCTACCTCAAGCAATTTGAAGTGAAGATGGTCGCAGAAGTCGGCAAAGAACGCGAAATCGTTTATGAAAACGGGCCGCACGTCACGACACCTGAATGGATGATGCTGCCGTTCCACAAAGGCGGCACATTCGGCCCACTCAGCACAAACGTCGGCCTCCGTGTCTATGATTTCCTCGCAGGGGTTAAAAGAAGCGAACGCCGCCAAATGTTCTCCCGCGAAGAAGCGATCCGCCGCGAACCACTCGTAAAACAAGATGGTTTGAAAGGCGCTGGGTATTACGTTGAATACAAAACGGACGATGCACGCTTGACAATGGAAGTTATGAAAAAAGCTGTTGAAAAGGGCGCACTTGCGATGAACTATGTGAAAGTGAAAGGTTTCCTTTACGACAACGGCAAAGTGGTCGGCGTAGTAGCCGAAGACCAACTTGACGGCACAATCCACGAAATCTTCGCGAAAAGAATCGTCAATGCAGCTGGCCCGTGGGTCGACACATTGCGCGAAGAAGACAAATCGAAAAAAGGCAAAACCTTGCAGCTGACGAAAGGGATCCATTTGGTATTTGACCAATCGCGCTTCCCGCTCAAGCAAGCGATTTATTTTGACATGCCGGACGGCCGTATGGCATTCGCCATCCCGCGCCAAGGCAAAGTTTATGTCGGTACGACCGATACGGTATACAAACAGGATATCGCGCACCCAACGATGACGACGGAAGACCGTGACTATGTGCTAGAAGCTGTTAACTTCATGTTCCCGGACGTGGCGATTACAGCTGCGGATATCGAATCCAGCTGGGCAGGACTGCGCCCGCTGATCCACGAAGAAGGCAAGGACCCATCCGAGATTTCCCGTAAAGACGAAATCTTCGTGTCGGATTCCGGCTTGATTTCAATCGCCGGAGGCAAGCTCACCGGTTACCGGAAAATGGGCGAAAGCATCATGGATCTAGTCACCAAGCAACTTCAAGAGGAATACGGTACTGCTTTCAAGAAAGTATCCACGAAAAAAATGGCGCTGTCCGGCGGGGAAGTTGGCGGATCGAAAGGCTTTAAAACATTCAAAGCCGATCGCTTGAAACGTGCGGCCAAATTCGGTCTTACGGAAGACGCAATGGAATTGCTCGTCAACCGCTACGGCGCGAACGTCGACCATGTGTTGCGCCATTATAAAGACGGGGTGGCGGATGCCGCTGAGCATAATCTCGATCCACTCGTCTATGCAATGCTGCAATACGGCATCGAATCGGAAGCTGTGTGCAAGCCGGTCGATTTCTTCATCCGCCGTACAGGCGCGCTTTATTTCGATATCCACTGGGTACATGCCCATAAAGAAGCCGCAGCGGATTACATGGCAGGCGTATTCAATTGGACAGCCCAACAGAAAACGCGTTATACGGAAGAGTTGGAGATCCTTCTTCACGAAGCTGTCATTCCAACCCCGGTATCCGAATTAAGTAAATAAGTGCTAATTGCTGTAGCAGTTCCTTGTCATCCATTTGACAAGGAACTGTTTTTTTGATTAAAAAAATAAAACTTATGCCATTAGTGCTAAAAGATGGGTTTCGAAGGGTAGAGATTAATATCCATTTTTTATCGAAATTCAAAAGAATTTTTACATTGTCTAGGCATTTGTCAGGAAAGGTCGTATAATTTTTGTAAATAACTATTTGAATTATCAGAAAATATAGGGTGGAAAGACTATGGGAATGTGAGGGGAATGACCATGAAACAGACAACTACAGTATTGGCGGCTATGACATTAGCCCTTTCTCTGATCGGCATTGGCACAACGGCGCAAGCGCAAGGACCGACAGAAAACCCGGTAGACCGGGTCATCGTTAAATTGCGGGAACAAGCCGCTATGGAAGGTGCAGCTGCTGCACAGAAAGTCGCAACAGCAAAAACGGGCGAGGGGCAAATCGTCACACTCGAAGTGCCGCAAGGGCAGAGCGTGGAATCGTTTATGGCGGAGCTTTCCAAGCAAGGCGATATTGAATACGTCGAGCCGGACTATCGAGTGGAATTGGCCGCCATACCGGGCGACCCGTTTTATGCAGGGTATCAATACCACCACCGGCTCATCGGTTCAGAATCCGCTTGGGATAAGACGACCGGTAAAGCCGATGTGCTTGTGGCGATAATCGATGATGGATTTGACTTGCTGCATCCCGATCTGAAAGGACGCATCGTTTCCCCGTTCAATATCATCACTGGAAAACCTGGAAGCGTCAGTGTAGAGGTCCACGGGACACATGTAGCCGGGCTTATCGCCGGAAACATGGACAATGAATTATTCGGGGTTGGCGTGGCACCATCGACGAGCATTATGCCGATTGATGTATTCGATGGCGAGGATGGCTTTATCTCGGACGTTGCCGCTGGCGTTTATCATGCAGTCGATAACGGGGCTGACATCATCAACATGAGCCTAGTGGCATATTCCGACACGAACGTCCTGAGAGAAGCTGTGCAATATGCACATTCCAAAAATGTTCTCGTCGTGGCAGCAGCCGGCAACGATGGCATCAGTTCCCCTTACTACCCAGCAGCATATCAAGAAGTGCTATCCGTCGCTTCAACTGATGCTGCGGACAAGCGCTCCAATTTCTCGAATTTCGGCAAAACGATCGATATTGCTGCGCCGGGAACAGGTGTTTTTTCCATATTCCCTGATCAATCATTCGGTGGAATGGACGGAACTTCCATGTCCACGCCAATCGTCTCGGGGGCTGCAGCGCTGCTGAAGGCGAATGAACCGAAACTCAGCAATACCGATATCGCAGGGCGTTTGATGCTGACTGCAAAAGACCTTGGGACGGCTGGAAAAGATGTCTACTACGGCCATGGCCGCCTTAATATAGACCGTGCATTGACTTTGGATGCAAGCCATTGGTCGGACCGATTGGCTGGTTCCAGCCGCTATGATACGGCGGTTGCCATTTCCAAAGCCGGATGGAGCTCGGCTTCGACAGTGATCATTGCGACAGGCACTGACTTTCCTGATGCATTGGCAGGTGGTCCGCTTGCCTACAAAGAAAATGCGCCGATCCTGCTGACAAAAGGGGATGCCCTTCACCCGGCAGCAGCAGCTGAAATCCGTCGTTTGAAACCCGGCAAAGCTATTCTTCTCGGCAGCAACGGGGCGTTATCGGCAACTGTTGAACAGCAAGTGGGCCAGCTGGTGGCCCATGTCGACCGCATTGGCGGCAAGACGCGCTACAAGACGGCCGCCCTGATTGCTAAAAAGATTACGAGTGACCGGGCAGTCGTCTCCAACGGCCAGAATTTCCCGGATGTTCTTTCCGTTTCCCCTTATGCAGCGAAAAATGGCATTCCGATTTTGCTGACACGGACGGGTACATTGCCGGCAGAAACGAAAGCTGCCCTAGCCGGTAAAGATTCGACGATTGTCACCGGAGGCACAAGCGCGGTCAGCAATGCCGTTATGGCCCAGTTGCCTGGCGCTAAGCGGTACGGTGGAACCAGCCGCTACGATACCGGCAAGTTGATCAACCAAGGCTTGCCGATGGGGAAACAGAAAGCTTTTATCGCCACCGGCACGAACTTCCCGGACGCTTTAGCGGGATCGGTACTTGCGGCTAAAAAAGACGCGCCGATTTTATTGACCGCAGCGAACTCGATTCCTTCCCCTACGAAAAGTTTGCTTCCTTCGTATCCGGCGTATTCAATCTTCGGCAGCAAAGGCGCTATCACGCCAGATGTGAAGTTTGAAGTTGATTTGCAATTAAAATAAACGGAAAATCCGCTTTTCTAAGCGGTTCCTCAAAAAAATTCCCTGCCTTTACATATCTTTAGGGATTTCAGGGTAAAGGGAGTTATCAGGCGGCATAAGCCGCAGCAGCTACTGTATTGGAGGATGAAAAGATGAGAAAGATGAACCGCGGAATGATCACGTCACTCGGGGCGATCAGCATCGCACAAGGATTGAAAATCGTCACGCATAAAGTGGTGGCAGGGAAATGGGATTGGCAGCAAGCCTTTACGACAGGTGGAATGCCGAGTTCCCACTCAGCAGGTGTGTCGGCACTCGCCGCATACGTCGCTTCCAATAAAGGTGCACGCCACACGGAAACGGCACTGGCAGTCGTATTCGGCGCCATCGTCATGTACGATGCGCAAGGCATACGCCGCCATACAGGCGAAATTGCGCGTTTGGTCAATGACCTCGAGGACAGCTTCACGAAAATTTCCGGGGAGTTTCCGAGCTTTGAATTTGTGGAGCGCGATAAAGAGTTGAAGGAATTGCTCGGCCATCAGCCAATCGAAGTGTTCGCAGGGGCTGCGTTCGGCACATTGCTTGGCATCGTTGCCGCAAAGATCGAGAATCGTGAACGTGATTTGGAACAGCAAAAACGGCTGCCATACAATGGTCGCATGACCCGTGCAGATTACAGATAAGAAAAAAGCTGCTGCTTAGGCGGCTTTTTCTTTTGCGCTGAAACTGAATGTAAAGTTTGTTAAGTGTTGGTGAAGACTGTCGCCAAAGGGGTTACGAAGACGGACAAATCGGTTAGCCTAGGAGTGAAAGCAGACCAATTCGAAGGAGGAAAATCATTTGAAGATTTCTGCTCTGAACATTTCACTTTCGGCGCTCGTTTTTGGGACGGTATTTATGGCGCATTTTGAACCGGTGACGTTTGCAAGCGAGAATTCAACAGGCGGCAAAAAGCACGAACCGGGGCGCGAAGTGATCGAACGTTTGGGCCCTCATGGCGATGTGGAACAAGAATTGGAACAGCTAGAACAGCATGTAGACAGCAAAAGCACATTAACGATTGAAGAGTATCAAGAGATTCAAGGACAGTTGGATGAACTGCTGCAGCGTGTCAACGAACAAGCGAAAGCAAGCGGAAAAGCCGATGCCCAGCTATTCAGCGACGTGTTGGTACTGCAGGAAGCGGTCACAGGGATCGATGTCCGCTGAACTTGTTGAAGCGTGCAATAGAAGCGAGTACAGGAAGCGATGCTGAGGCATTGCTTTTTTTAGTGGAGATTATTTTTGCAGCAAGATGTTGAAGCTGGCAAGTTCTAATCTCCTATGCGATTATCCCAAAAGCATTTCCCAAAAGAACGAGACGGTCAATTTATCCGCTTTCTGATGGAAGCAGGGAAAACGGGGCTTTAAGCAATTTTAGTACCTATAAAGACCTAAAAAACAAGTTCTGAATTTTGAAATTTATTACCAAATAAGGACAAAATATTACAAAGGCAACCTAAGGTGGAGGTTTGGCGTTCTAAGGTTTATAATGAAGAAAATTCGGGGATGAATAATGTCCGGCAGGAGGTACAGCTATGAAATGCACAAAATGTGGCACGATGAATGATGAGTCTGCAAAGTTCTGTGATAATTGCGGAGCGCCGCTTGCCACAAGAAAGCAACGCAAACCGAAGCGCAATAAATTCATGTATGCGCTCGTGTTGTTGGCCGTGTTATTGGGGCTTGGATTTGGATTAGGGCAATTGCTAGGTGAGGAAGAGCCGGAAGTGGCATTGCCTCAGGAAGACACCGAAGCGTCTGAAGAAGTGCCTGAAGAGGTGCCTGAAGAAGAACCGGTGGAAGAAGAGCCGGTGGAAGAAGAAATGCCGGTAGAAGAGCCGGAAACGCAAGTGTCGTCTGAAGAACCGGTAGAAGGCACGGTGACGAAAGCAGAAAATATCACCCACCCTTCCGACCAGGAAGAAAAAGTCGAGCCGAAGAAAAAAGACAAAGCGGCCATCATTAAAGACGCACAATCACGCGTCTACACCATCTTGACGGAAGGCGGCCAAGGATCCGGGTTCCTGTTTACGGAAACGGGCATGGTCGTGACGAACGCGCACGTTGTGTCAGGGTATACAGATGTCATCGTGCGCAATATCAATGGGCAGGACCATGAAGGAACCGTTGTCGGTATTTCAGCTGAATCCGATATTGCCTTGATCCAAGTAAATAATTTAACGGGCATCGAGCCTTTGGAAGTGGAAATGGCAGCAACCGATGTCGGCACGGAAGTCATCGCGCTCGGCAGTCCGTCCGGTTTTGAAAATACCGCGTCAATGGGTTATTTGACTGGCATCGACCGTGATTTCTACCAGGAATTCACGTATGAAAATATTTACCAGATTGATGCTGCCCTTGCGCCAGGTTCAAGCGGCGGTCCGCTTCTTGACGCAGGCACAGGAAAAGTCATTGGCATCAACTCACTGTTATTCCCTGAAGGGGATTCAATCGGATTCTCCATCCCTCTCTATTCGATGTATGACCAATTGGATGCATGGGCGAAAAATCCGATGAGCCGTGAAGCGGTCGCCAAGATCTTCCCGGCCTACGACGATTTTGATAGCAGCTACGAAGACGAAAACTACGAATTCGATTACAGCACAACACATGAATTCACGGAAGAATCATTGACGGAATTTGTCGTGAGCTACCAGGAATTTTACGAACTGGCATTGCAGGAAGAGGATTTCTATTATGTCCAGAACTTGCTGGTCTACCAAAGCGATATTTACAATAGCATGATTGAGTATATCGACCAGATCGCTGGCAAAGACATGGAACATATTTTCAATAAACTTGATATCACCAACATTGAAATCAAGGAAGACCATGCCCTTGTTTATACGGAAGAAGCGTTTGAGTTCAAGGACGCGGAAGGCAATTGGTCGGTGCAGGAACGAACGAAAGTTTATACGATCGTCATGGATGATTACGGATTCTTCTATATTTCCGATATCGTCAACGTGGAATAGTAAAAAGCCCTGAATGAGAATTCAGGGCTTTTTAAATGAATGCAAAAAGACCGCAGCTTCCTTTTGGGAAGCTGCGGTCTTTCGTTTAGCTGCTCGAGATGAGGTCAGCTACGAGAATATAGCGTTCTGGCGCATAGCCGACGAAATCAAAAGGATAGCACGTCGAGACCGTCAATGTCGCCCTCGGTTTCGGGACGATAACAGTGCGGTCGTCTTCATCGACGATGCGCACTTGGCGGACGCGGTAGGTAAACGTGCCATCAGCGGTATTAACGATGAATTCATCGCCTTTGCCGACTTTTCCGAGTTCCCGGAACACCGTATCGCGATGACCTGACAAGACTGAGTTATCGGATTGACCGGGCAAGACGCTGTCTGCATAATGGCCAACGCCTTTTTCCAATTCGTCTTCATCGGTGCCATGGATAATTGGCAGGCTGGCCCCGAGTTTCGGGATGATCAGTTCACCCATCAAGTCGCCGATTTGTGGATCTGTCGGATACTGGATGTCTTTCGGGAGTTGGGCTACTTCTTTAGTTTCTTCGATTGGAGCCTGTGGGGATTCATTCGGCGCAGCATCCGGTAATGAAACTTCGGCATTTGTCGTCTGCAGTTTGAGCGCAAAGTCCTCTGCGGAGACTGAATCAGCTTTGTATAGAAAATAGCCTTTTGCGAAAGTGGCAGCCTGTGTGCCGCTGAACCATAGGCCAAAGACGATCATTCCGGCTGCCGCCATTGTCATCAACCAGGAAATTCGCTTTTTGTTCATGATGTGGGTTTCACCCGTGTGCGTCTGAACAACAAAGTACCGAATGCGATAAAGCCCAGCCCGATAGCCGCGTTTTGTGCGAAGTCACTGGCTGTTTTTGGCAGTTTTCCGCCTTTGACGGTTTGGTTCGTGTTATCAGCTGGCTTTTTAGGCGGCGGTATAACCGTCGGTGTGCTGTTTTCCAATTCTTTTCCGGTATCGACAATGAGGTCAGATCCGAACATATCAGCGGTCAACAGGATATTTGCCAGAAAGTCGCCTTGTAAATTGTACAGCTCGATCAACAGATCATAGCCGTCCGTCGACTCAAGGGAAATGAGAGATTGGACGCTCATCTCTTTTTTCTCATCGCCTTTGACGAAATAGTACTTGGCTTCCATTTCGAAGATTTCCATGAATTCGTCGTAGATTGACAGGAGTTCCGCGATTTGTTCGGCGGATAATTCGGTCACCGTGGAGAATTCCTCGATCGCCATCATGCGCTCGCTGAGTTCCATCAACCGTTCTTCAAATTCCGGATTCGTGTAATCAAGCGTTTCAAAATGCTGAGCGAGGCGCTCAAGTTCCTGTTCAGTCAAGCCGAATTCAGCGAATACGTCCTCCAAATCCATGTCAAACAGCCAGTCTTCCTGATAGAACATGATGGAGCTCTCCAAGTCCTCGATGAATTCATAATTGGCGATTGAATCATCGAATAAGTTAAGGAATTCCTCCAGTTCTTCTTTGGAAGCAAAGCCGAAATCCTCAAGCAATAAAGCTAAGTTCGCTTCGGTGATCGGTGTCCAATCTTCTTGATAGGTCAAATAGAAGTCTACCGATTCTTCCAGTTCTTCCATGAAAATAATGAAGTCCCCGTCCAATACATCTACACCTGCATCGAGATCGCCGAACTCTTCCAGCAGGCTGTTCAATTCAACGCGTGTCAGCTCGTATGTATCCAGAACTTGTGCAATGCCGTCTTCCGTTAGCGGTGTACCGAGATCGGTGGAAGAATAAAAATCATCCAGCGTCCAGCCTTTGCTGTCCAAATAATCGATGTAATCCGCTTTTTCCCAGCCGATTTCTGTCAATAAGCGGTTAAAGCCGCGGTCATCCTCTGAAATGGCGAACGCCGGAACTGTTCCAATCGCAAGAGCCAGTAAGAGGGAAGTAATAAGTGTTAACGCACCTTTCATTTGAATCCTCCTATATGTGAAATAAATGGAATATCTAGAATAGTATAGTCTTGAATCATGACTTTTAGAATAGGTCTATTAGATTATAACTTGCTTTTCCTTTCATGTAACAGCTAGGTTTTTAAAGATAAAAGAAATAATTGTTCGAATTATCTTGCTTTTCGATTATTCATTATCGTATAGTCTATACAATAATGAATAAATGAGGTGAAAACATGCACCGACATTTACTGGTGCCAGACGCTATCGAAGAAGTCATGGCCATGCACGATGAAGATATCATCATCACTAACCGGGCAGGCCGCATCATTAAAGTAACGGAAATGAGCGGCTTGCATTATGGATTGGAACCGGCTGCACTGCTTGGCCGCTCGATCTATGAGTTGGAGCAGGAAGGCGTCTTTACGCCAGCCGTCACGCCGCTTGTCATTGAGCGAAAGAAAAAACTGGTGCTCGTTCAGGAAACTGCGACGGGTAAAAAAATGCTCATTACGGGGATGCCGGTATTCGATGAACAACGTGAAGTGGAATACGTCATCAGTTATTCCTATGAAGTATCAGAACTGATGATCATAAAAGAATATCTTGAATCCCTGGAAACAGAGATGGACCGTGTCAAAGGGGAGTTGGCGTATTTACGCGGCAGGCAATTATCAGTCGACGGGGTCATCGCCCAAAGCGTACAGTCCGAACGAGCGCTGCGCAGTGCGTTGAAATTGGCAGAATACGATGCTTCTTTAGTAATCGAAGGCCCTCGGGGAACCGGAAAAAGCATGTTTGCCAAGCTCATTCACCAGCATAGCGCGAGAAAGGATGAAGCCTTTATCGAAGTCGACTGTGGTGCCATTCCGGAAACAATCTTCGTTGAATCATTTGAAGGCGAAGGTGGCTATTTCGGCCTGGCACAAGGCGGGACGCTCGTTTTGAACGAAATTGACCAGCTATCAGGCCGTACGCAGTCGATGCTTGAAAAATTGCTTGCGGAAAAACGTGACATCCGGCTGATCGCCATCAGCGACACTTCATTGGAGAAGCATATGCAGGAAGGAAGGTTCCGCGAGGCCCTATTTTACTTATTGCATGTCTCGCTGATTCAACTTACAGGGCTGCGCGAACGGCCGGAGGATTTGGAAGCCTTTTTGACCCGGACAATCGATGAACTGGGGGATAAATATGGGGCTCGGAAAAAACTGACAGACCCGGCATATGTCCATTTGCTTCAACTGGATTGGAAAGGCAATTTCCGGGAAGTACGCAATGTACTGGAACGTGGCTATCTTGAAAGCGAGCACGGTGACATCTGCCTGGAAGACCTGCCGGCAAGTTACCGTCCCGCAAAAGATGAGCAAGTCGGCATCGAACTTGAAGGCCGCACACTGCCGCATTTGCTTGATGTAGTTGAGAAAAAAGTGTTGGAAAACGCCAAGAAACGCTACCGAACGACGACCGAAATGGCGGAAAGGCTTGGCATCAGCCAGCCCTCCGTCGTGCGCAAACTGAAAAAACATGCTATCGCAACAGGAAAGGATGAAGACTTATGACAACAAAACAAACACAGGGATGGATGGAAATGACGAACTCCATCGGCAATTTGTTGGCGCCGAGCATGGCGAAAGACCACCCGAATCTGCCGGTCGTAAAAGCGGAAGGTTGCTATTACTACGGGGCGGATGGGCGCACCTACCTCGATTTCACCTCAGGTATCGCGGTGGAGAATGTCGGGCATCGCCATCCGAAAGTCGTCCAGGCAATCAAAGACGGGGCGGACCATTTGATCCACGGCCCATCCGGCGTCATCATCTATGAATCGATCTTGAAGCTGGCGTATGAACTCCAGCAGATCATGCCGGGGAAACTGGATAACTTCTTTTTTGCCAATAGCGGGACAGAAGCGATCGAAGGCGGCATCAAGCTTGCGAAATACGTCACGAAACGCCCGTACGTCGTGTCGTTCACCGGCTGTTTCCATGGCCGGTCGATGGGTGCGCTCAGCGTGTCCACGTCGAAAAGCAAGTACCGCAAGCACATGCAGCCATCGTGGCTGACCTACCAATTGCCCTATGCGCATCCGGATGATTTGCCAGAAGGTGCAGATCCGACAGTCTTTTTCCCGGAGAAACTGGAGCGTGATATGGAAAAGCTCTTCAATCACCAAGTGACGCCGGAAGAAGTGGCGTGCATCATTCTAGAGCCGGTGCTCGGGGAAGGCGGCTATATCATCCCGCCAAAAGAATGGCTGGCGAAAGTGCGTGAAATCTGCGACCGCCACGGCATCCTGTTGATATTCGATGAAGTACAGACCGGTTTCGGCCGCACCGGCAATTGGTTCGCCGCACAGACTTTTGGGGTCACGCCGGACATCATGGCTGTCGCAAAAGGCATTGCCGCCGGGCTCCCGCTCAGTGCGACGGTGGCATCGAAAGAATTGATGGATCAATGGCCGCTCGGCACGCATGGCACGACATTTGGCGGCAATCCACTCGCTTGTTCTGCGGCGCTTGCATCGATCGAAGTGCTGAAAGAAGAGCGGCTATTGGAAAATGCGCAGACGCTCGGTGCTTATGCCTTAGAAGAGTTGGACAAGCTGAAACAAAAACATCCAGCCATTCGCGAAGTGCGGGGCGTCGGGCTCATGATCGGCATTGAATTGATGGATCCAACAACCAAGCGTCCTGACGGCGAAGCGGTCATGACGGTATTGGATGATTGCCTGAAGCAAGGGGTGCTGTTCTATCTATGCGGTAATTCGGGAGAGGTTATCCGGATGATCCCGCCGCTGACGGTCACTAAAGAACAGATTGATGAAGGCATCAAAGTACTGGACAAGGCATTAGCGAACTTACAGTAACAAACGAAGGGGAATATACAAAAGGGGGGAACGTTCATGACCAGCATTCCAAAAGAGAAACAGGCCTTATCGCCATCTGCTACATGGAAATTCATTATCCCATCATTGATCGGGGCATTATTGTTTTTGGTGCCTGTGTCCTATGACGGGCAAATTACGATCGGGGTCGGTATTCTTGCCTCATTCCTGCTGTCGACGTTTGGAGAGTGGATTCCTGGATTCATCTTGGTGCTTCTTGGCTTCTCGGCATTCGCAGGTTTGGCGGCAACAGTCGCAAAACCGGGTATTATCCGAAATTCCGATATGCTTCGCCCGATTTTCATCGTTGGGCCCGTCAGCTTGGCGATTCGCTTTATCGGATTTGCGGTTGGCATCATGGCCTTTTATGAAATCGGCCCGCAAGCCATCGCTTCCCGCAACACAGGGGGCGTCGTGCTGTACGACTTGGCTCCGGTACTGTTGACCTGGTTCTTGTTTGCCGGCATTCTCTTGCCGCTTCTAGTCGAGTTCGGCTTGATGGAGTTCGTCGGGACTTTGCTCAATAAAATCATGCGCCCGGTGTTCACATTGCCGGGGCGTTCATCGATCGATGCGATGGCTTCCTGGATGGGCGCTGCGCCTGTCGGGGTATTAGTGACGATGAAGCAATACGATGAAGGCTATTACACGAAACGTGAAGCTGCCGTCATCGCGACGACGTTCTCAATCGCTTCTGTTGCGTTCAGCCTAGTCGTCGCAAATGTCATCGGCATCGGCCATTTGTTCTTGCCGTTCTATCTGGCGGTTTCGGTCGCTTGCCTCGTCGCAGCGGTCATCATGCCGCGCATTCCGCCTTTGTCCCGTAAAACCGATACATACCGGGAAGGCGTCGGTAAACAAATCGACGACAGCGTTCCGGAAAATGCTTCCTTGGTCAAATGGGGATTTGAAGCCGCACGCTTGAAAGCGAGCCAAGCCGCAAGCGGGAAGAAACTGGCTCAGTCAGGCATCGGCACGGTCATGGATATCTGGCTTGGCTTGATTCCGCTGGTCATGGCGCTCGGTACGGCTGCACTGGTCATCGCAGAATACACGCCGATTTTCCGCATCATCGCTTATCCGCTCATTCCGCTGCTGACGCTTTTGGGCTTGCCGGAAGCGGCTGAAGCGGCGCCGACTTTACTGGTCGGATTTGCCGATATGTTCTTGCCGGCAGTGCTCGGCAGCGGCATCGAAAGCGATTTGACGAAATTCGTCATTGCCGGCATGTCGCTCACGCAATTGATTTATATGTCGGAAATCGGCATCTTGATCCTAAAATCGAATATTCCGGTGAAGTTCTGGGAGCTGCTTGTCATTTTCCTTTTGCGCACAGCTATCACTTTGCCAATCATCGTATTGTTCGCACATCTTTTCGTTTAAACAAAAGTCTCCGCCACGGCGGAGGCTTTTTTGCTTTCTGGAAACAATGCTATACTCTCAAGTAAATGACTGCATTAGGAAAGGTGGGAAGGTCCATGAAGATCACAAAAGCGATCATCCCGGCGGCGGGCCTGGGTACCCGTTTCTTGCCGGCGACCAAAGCGATGCCGAAAGAAATGCTGCCAATTGTCGACAAGCCGACCATACAGTATATCGTCGAAGAAGCAATTGCCTCTGGCATCACGAGTATCATCATCGTCACAGGAAAAGGCAAGCGTGCCATTGAAGATCATTTCGACCATGCTTTTGAACTTGAACATATCCTGAAAGAACAAGGAAAACTCGATATGCTTGATTCGGTTCTTGCCACTTCAGAAGTGGAAATTCATTACATCCGCCAAAAACAGCCGCTCGGCCTCGGGCATGCCATCTGGTCGGCGCGGCATTTTATTGGCGATGAGCCGTTTGCGGTGCTGCTCGGGGATGATATCGTTCAAAACGATCCCCCGGCGCTCCTCCAGTTAATCGAGCAGTTCGAGAAGACAGGCAGCCCGATCATTGGGCTCAAGGAAGTAAATGAGGATGAAACCCATCGTTACGGCATCATTGCCCCGTCCAAAACCGAAGGACCGCTCATGAAAGTCGGCCATTTCGTCGAAAAACCTAAGCCTGGAGACGCCCCATCTAATTTCGCCATTATGGGCAGGTATGTCCTGACACCGGAAATCTTCCGTTTGCTGGAAGAGCAGGAACCGGGGGCTGGCGGGGAAATCCAATTGACCGATGCCATCGGAAAGTTGAATGCGACCCGCCCGGTACAGGCATTCGCTTTTGAAGGTAAACGTTACGATGTGGGGGAAAAGTACGGATTTATCGAAACGACAATCGAATTCGCACTGCAGCGCCCTGAACTCAAAGCGCAGTTGCTTGACCTATTCGAAAAGAAACTGGCTGAAGAAAAGGCGAGAGAATAGTTTTCGTTAGTGATTGAATTTTCTGATAATAAATGACATACTTGATATATGTTCAACCGAATGGACACTGTGAAGGAGGAGATTCGATGATTACAGAAGATGATATCCACGTCGACTACCGGATTCAGATGCGGCCGGGGACTGAAATCTTTGCATGCAAAGCAGATTGTACGTTGAAGGGGCAGGAAGAGCAGCCGCAAGTCGGGGATGCCCATTTCTACCTGTTCAATCCCCAGCGCAGTTCGCTCGAGTCACTGGCCATGTATGCAGAGCATATCTCCGAAGGCTTAGGGGATGTTTACCGTGACTTGAAGCATATTCCGGATATCGATGATGTCTTTGGCCTGGTGGCAGTGTTTGATGATTTGCAGGTAGCTGAGGAAGAGCGAAACAAAGGCATCGGGGAATCGTTCGGTCAAAAAATGCTAGAGGAATTGAAGTTCTTGGATGTAGAACTGCTGGTCGTCATTCCGGGTTATTATACGAATACTTCCAAGCAGGATGAAGCATATAACAAGAAAATCAGGACATATTATAAGAAGAATGGCTTTAAACGTTTGAAGAAAAATATGGAAAATCCGGTCATGTATACGTATTTATAACAGAAAAAACTGCCAATCTGGCAGTTTTTTTATTGCGTTTATATAGAGATTGAATAAAAATCGAAAATGATTTTAAAAAGTTAATGCCAATATTTGCATCCGCTTTCATAGGCTTTGAATTAAGCGCATTATGCCTTTCTTCATACTGAAAATGATATCTGAAAATTAGAATTATATAGATATTAATACCTATAATAATTAAAGAATCACAGGATATTATTACTGACAATAATTTTTATACTAGTTTAAATTCACTCTATGTAGTAGTATAGGTTTATGATATTTCAATATTTATAATATTGGAATAAATAACAGGTACTTTAACCTATACGATGGGGTGGGCGGAATGAAAAATAATTTAAAGCTCGGAATTCTGATTTTGATGGTGCTTGGATTCGGTTGGGCGTTATTCTCGCTGGTTCTGCCTTTTTCCACCGAAATGCTGCTTGTGGCGGGGCTATCCATCTTGTTTATGACATTAATTCATGAACGTTATGTATTCCTGTACGGCATAAGCATCATTTTGAGCTATGGGGTTTTCTTGACAGTATTTGCCTTTTTCTTCACGCAGCGGCCGGATTTGGAAATCATGTATGTCTATAGCCATTTGCTATTCACCGGTTTCATCTTGTCTTTTTGGCTATTGCTCAATCAGATCAAGCAAATCGGCTACGAAGCGAGCGAATTGCGCCGGCAAGTACAGCTTCTCCAAAAATATCATGGAGAAACTGACATCCTGACGGTCAATGAGTTCACTGAGCAGGCGCAATGGGTGCTCAAGACGACAGAACGCCGGCAGGAAGAGGCGTGGTTCGTGGAAATCACGATCAATACGAAAAACAAGCGCACCCAACAAAACATCAAAGAATCGCTTGAACGAGCAACGTTGGCCACGATCCGCCAGAAGTTCGACTTGGCGACCTCGACCGGCCAGTCAATTTACCTGCTGCTGAAAGATATAGACGAAGAAGGGGTACGCCTCATGATGGAGCGCTACCGCGACAAAGTGAAGCAGGAATTGAATTTGCTGGATTCACCGTATGAAGTCAGAAAGGAGCAGGTGTCCAATCTGAATGAATTGTCGCGTGCTTTGGGTAGAGCGATATGAATATACTCATCACAGCCACAGTTGTCCTGTTTTGGATCTTGCTGCTGTTCTATTCCGCGGTGACAATCGGCGGTGTTTGGTACCGGCTGCGGTTCCGCAATCCGCCGAAAATCAAACATTATCCGAGCGTGGCCGTGTTGATCCCTGCACACAACGAGGAAATCGTCATTGAAAATACATTGCGCGCCATGGCGCGGCTGAAATACGAAGGCAAACTCGATATTTACATTTTGGATGACAGTTCCAAGGATGGGACGGCTGCCATCGTCCAGGAATTCGCTGAAGTCTTTTCGCGCATCCATTACATTCCTGTGCCGCCCGGCAATCCAAAGGGGAAATCGCGGGTCTTGAACTACGGCTTGAGCGTAACGGACTCGGATTATTTTGTCGTCTACGATGCGGATAATGAACCTGAGCCGGATGCGTTGGAGAAATTGGTCCAGGCAGCAGAGACAGTGCCGAACGCTGCAGGGGCTGTCGGATATGTCAAGACGAAAAATGTCGATACAAATGTCTTGACCCGCATGATTTCGCTTGAATTTCAAGTGTTCCAATTGCTCATGCAATGCGGGCGCTGGGCACTTTTCAGACTTGGTTCACTAGCGGGGACGAACATGCTTTTGCGCCGTTCGGTCATCGAGAAGCTGGGAGGCTACGATGTTTATGCCTTGGCAGAGGATGCCGAACTGACGGTCCGTCTGACAGCTGCTGGTTACGTGTTGCCGGTCATTCCGACTTCACGCACATGGGAGCAGGAACCGGAAACGCTCAAAGCTTTCATCAAGCAACGGACACGCTGGCTTACCGGCAATTTGTATTTATTGGAGAAGTCAATGAAAGATTGGTCGCACTGGAAAGGCAGAACCTTTGTGCTCAGTTTACAGCATCTCTTCACGTACCTGATTTTTGTGCTGATGCTGCTGATTTCAGATATCTTTTTCATCCTGAGCATTTCCGGAGTTGACATTCCGAACATCGGCGCGCCGCTCATGATGCTTTGGTTTATGACCTATATCGTCTATACCGCGCAGCTTTTGAGTGCGCTTGTCGTCGACAGGAATGTTTCGTTGACCAATGTGCTGTACGTGCTGATCATGTACTTCACGTATGCCCAATTGTTCATCTTGCTGCTGATCCGCAGCGTTGCCACTTATACATGGAGCAAATTGCGCAAAAAAACGATTGCCTGGGACAAAACCCAGCGCTTCAAAGGGAGAGTGGATTCATGAGGAAATGGCTCTTGCCGGTGATGGGTGTGGCAATGCTCGCTGCCTGCAGCGAGGAAACAAGCGAACCGTCGCCTCAACCAGATGAGCAACAGGCGCCAGAGGATCAAGAACAGCCGGTGGAGCAAAAAGCGGTTCCGGAAGATTTTGCGGAAGCCTATTTCGACGAAAATAATTTTATCCATGCTTATCCTTCGGCTCCCGATTCGCAATATTTGTCCGAGAGCATCGGCTTGTATATGGAATATTTGGTCATGATGGAAGATGAAGAAAAGTTTGCAGAGCAATACGAAAATCTCATGGACGAATTTGTGGTGGAAGAGGGAGATAACTTTTTTATCAATTGGCTAATTTTCGAGGATGCAACTGTCAATGCGTTAATTGACGATATCCGGATTGCAGCTGCGCTAAGGCAGGCGGACCAATTATTCGATCAGCCAAAGTACTCGGAAACCGCAGACCGGATTATCGAAACCATTTCCCGTATCCAAACGAATAATGGCTATACAGTCGATTATTATGATTGGGAAGTGGAATTTCCAGCACAGAGAGTGACCTTGAGCTATTTAATAGATGACGTTCCGAAAGACATGAACGCCGATCGTGTACTGGAAAATGTCGACACCGATGAAGTATTCTTTCCAGAGTATTTCGATGTGGTGGAAGAAGTTTATGTGAAGGGGGATGTAATCCATCCGATAGATCAATTGCTTATAGCGATCAACCGTGAACGGATCGGGTTATCGTCAGAGCGTTTTGAAGAGTGGCTTAAAACCGAATGGGAAGAAGAAGGCCGGTTATACGGAAGGTACGACCGCGAGACCCTGCAGCCAGCAGTCACTTATGAATCGCTGGCGATGTACTTTTTCATGAATGAATATTTTCTGATTATCGGTGAAGAGGAAGCTGCTGAAGAAGTGAAAGTCCGCGCGACCGAAATGATTGAAGAAAATGGCGAAGGTGAAACGCATTTCTTCGACTTCATCCATTATCATCTCATGATGGAAGATGAGTCGAAGTAGGAAAGGGGGCGCTGTTGATGAAAAAAATCTTGTCTTTCATATTGCTGCTCGCCTTCCTGGCCGCCAGCCCGTGGCCAATCGCTGCAGCTGATGACTCGTCCAGCAAACAAGCGAAAGTGCTGATTTTGTACCATGCGGAAGAGCAGACGCAAAGGGAAGAAGTGCCGATTCTGGATATGCTGGCAGGGCATTTCAGTTCGGATATCACCATACAATCCATTGAGGAAGCTGCAGCAGAATACGTAAAAGGCGATTACACGCACGTCATATACTTTGGGCTTGGGAAACGGCAATTGACTGAAGAAGAGCTGTTTGTTGTCGACCAATATGACGACGTGAAAAAAATGTTTATCGGGAATTATTTTGAGTACTTTAAAGAAGCTCCCGATCTTAGCATCCGAGATTATCGGCACATTGATTCCGTCAGCGGAGATGGTAAAATGTTCGATTTGAAGGAAGAAAAGGACATGATGCTCATCAATGGTATCGAACAGATGGAAGTTCTTTTCGAAGGGCAGGCAGCAGACGGGGCATATCCGCTGATCTTTAAAAACGATAATTTATATTATGTCGCGGCCAACTCGATTACTGGCCAGATCAGCGACATTGTAGGTGAATCGCTTTTCGACTTTTTTGATGAAGAGAAATCCCAACCGAAAAAATTGATTCGCCTGGAAGACATCCATCCAAGAAGCGATCCGGTTCTCGTCAAGCAAGTGGGTGATTATTTGGCAGAACGGAATATTCCGTACGCGGTGACAGTTGTGCCCGTCTATACGAACCCCGAAACTGGCCAGAAGATCCATTTATCCCAAGCGATTGAATTGGTGGATGTCTTGCAGGAAATGCAAAAAAATGGAGCCAGCCTGATCCAGCATGGCTATATCCATCAATACCGTGAAGATGAGACAGGGGAAGGATTCGAGTATTGGGATGTCGAGAATGACCGGCCGATCTTCCAGTCGAAAGATGACGAAGTGAAACTGCGCGAGGACTTCGCTTCAGATGAAGAATACGATGATTTCGTCCAGAATGTCGGTTTGCCATACGAACAGACACATATTTACGATTCCATCGTCAATGGAGTCTATGAAATGACGGCAGAAGGATTGTATCCGATCGCTTTCGAGGCGCCCCATTATTCCATGTCGCAAACCGGCTATAAAGAGCTTTCCAAATATTTCACTACCTATGTCGGGCAGATCCAAATTTCTGACCGGACCTATGACGGAACTTTCGTGCCAGTATATGAAACAACGCCATCAGGGCTGCACGGGATGAAAGTGATTCCAGAAACGTTGGGTTATATCGACCCGGAGAATGACAATGCAGTAGATGAAATGATTGAACAAGCCGACTATACTGCCCAATTCAGCGATAGTTACTTGGCGTTCTTCTATCATCCATATTTGGGAATCGATAAGTTTGATGAAGTAATGACCAAATTGGAAAAATATAATCAGTATGAATGGGTCGACTTGAAAGAGATGGATCATAAAACAGAAGTGGACGGTATGGTAGTCGAAACAGCAGGTGGCGATATCGAAGTTTCGCGCCCGATGAGCGTTCTTGTTGCGCAAACGACAAGAGATCTCTGGTGGGTTTCTATTCCGCTAGCCATCTTCGTCATCATTGCCGTAGCGGCCGTGGCACAGAAATTCCGCAGACGCAAAACGGACAGCGAGTTCTGGGAGAAGCAATGAGTGCGTTTAGAAAAAGAAAGTGGGACAGAGAATTTCTCTGTCCCATAGTTTTTTTATGCAAGCTAGTGTAAGATAATTTTGGTAATGAAATTCAATATCTTTTTGAGTTTTTACCAATTATTTTACGAGGAAGATAATAAAATGAATAAATTGAAATTTTTACCTTTTTTCATATGCTTAGCATTGCTTTCTGGAATCATATTGCTTTATTTTCGTTGGCCCTTCTATGAATCCGCTGTAGCGGCTGCTTTCCTTTCTGTCCCTTTTATCTTGTTATTGCCGAGAAAATGGCTGCCTGCTTTTCTATTTCTGGTCTTGCTTGCGGCGATTGGGACGGCATTTCAGCAACCTGCAGCTTCATTGACTTCAATAGGAACTTATTTCCTGTTGTCGGTTTTTCAATTTTCGCTCTGGGCGGTTTCCGAGCAAGTTAAATTGCTGGAGGAAGAAATGGGGCTCCTGGAGGTACAGCGGCGGTCACTATTGGAAAAAGACGGGGAACTCCGTGCGCTGGAGTTACAGGAGTTTGTCGAACAGGCTTTATGGATGTTGAAAACGAGTAAGCGAAAAGAGCGTACATGGTTGATGGAAGTGACGCCTTTCGCCAACTGCCCTGTACAGACATCGGAATTGGAGCGTGCGGCGTTGCAGTCGATCGTTCGGGAGCGGGATCTCGTAACGAGCCGAAAAGGCGCGGTTTATGTATTGGTCAAGGAAACGGAAGAGGATTCGATTCAGCCTTTATTGAAACGAATCGAGCAAAAAATGAGTGCGAAGAGTGAATCGGCAACATACGAAGTTAAAAAAACAGCGATTACTACAGTCGGTGAAATGGGGAGTTTACTCAGTTGAAGCGATTAAAAAGAAGTGAATTATTCATGTTGGCGTTTTTGGGTAGCTTGGCGACAGGAGGGTGCGGAATGGTCAACGGGCAAGGAACGACGGTTCAGGAAACGATCGATTCTCATTATGTGAATGATGAAGGGGTCATCCATGCCTATCCGGACAACCGGGATTCTGAATATTTATCGGAAAGCCTCGGCTTGTATTTGGATTATCTGCTTCAAGTTGAAGACGAAGAAAGTTTCGCGGAGCAGGCGGCAATTTTAAAAGACCGTTTCTTGATCGAAGCAGGTAACCAGGTGTTTATCCCTTGGCGCCTATACGAGGAAGCGAATGTAAATGCATTGATCGATGATGTGCGCATTGCGGCGGCTTTGGAAGGTGCAGCAGAACAATTTGCAGAACCAGCTTATTTGAAACTTTCACAGCAGATTGTATCTGCGATTGAAGACCGCCAACACCAACAAGGAACAGCGGTTGATTATTATGATTGGTCCTATCAGCTTGCAGGAAATCGGCTTACGCTCAGCTATTTGATTGAGGAAATGACCGTGCTTCCGGAATCGTTCACTATGCTGGATACGGGAGAGAGCGAAGTTTTTTTCCCTGAGTTCTATGACTTTGATGAAGAAAAATATGTGAAAAGCGGCGAAGTCCATATGATCGACCAATTATTGATTGCGGTCAACCGCTTCGATCAGGACATCGAATCCCCTGAATTTGAAAGTTGGCTGACCGAAGAGTGGGTTAATCAAGGGCAATTGGCCGGGAGGTACGACCGGGAAACCGGAAAACCGACTGTCGATTACGAGTCCTTGGCAGTCTATTATTACTTATGGCAGTATTTCGAACGAATCGAGCAAGCGGAATTTGCGAAACAGGTAGTTCAGCGTGCGGAGTCGCTCGCAGGAGAGGAATTACCGGGCGATTTGCATTTCTTTGACTTTATCCATTATCAAATGATGATGCATGAACAGTAATCGAGCTGTTTCGGCGCGAGGATGAAAAGGGATATCCTTTTCATCCTTTTTGGGTGGAGAAGACTCGAGTGTTTCAGCTTATGTAGTTAGTTTATTTTCCAGAAGGGTATGGAATCGTTAAGAAGAAGATTTCTGGAGGTGGTTGAATGGAGATGGTCATGGCGGTTCTGATTGGCCTGGCGTTGAGCGCCACGGTCGGATTCCGTATTTTCACCCCATTATTGATAACAGGGATTTTCGAACGGGTGGATTGGGTTACCTTGTCTGAAGGGTTTAGTTGGGTTGGCAGCACGCCGGCACTCATTGCGTTCGGTGCAGCCACGATATTTGAGGTTCTGGTCAATTATATTCCGGCGGTTGGATCGTTCATGAAATTGATCTCTACGCCGGTCGCGGCACTTGCGGGAATTTTGCTGACGGCATCGTTTATCGGCGATATGAACCCATTTCTGGAATGGGCGATTGCGATTATCGGAGGAGGGGGTGTGGCTACGGCTTCACATGCGACCTTGACGGCAGTGAAAGGGGTCAGCGATACAGCATTGATGGGCCCGGCTGTCTCGGTTGCAGAGGATGCCACCGCCACCATTGCGCCAATTTTGATTTTCTTCGTGCCCGCATTGGCTGTTGTGTTTCTACTGGTAATGGCGATTGTTATTTTTCGTCTGTATAAACGCTTCTTATATAGGAAAAGCCCGGCTTAATTCGCTGTGGAATCAATATTTTATTAATCAAGAAAGCTAAAAAAGCCATCCGAAGATGGCTTTTTTAGCTTGTCGAGAATGGTAAGAAGCCGTATTTTCCGAAGCTTATCGCTCGCTTTCCGTGGGCTCGCGCCCAAGCCTCCTCAGTCGCGATGCGCCTTGCGGGGTCTCGGTCGTCTCGCTGATCCACTGGAGTCGAGCGAACGCTTCTCCAAATACTCAGCTAGAACATTGATTTTGAATGTGGAAAAAGTGATTTCCTTTTTTATTTATAACAGATCACAGACTTCTTCAACACTCTGGAAAAGCCATCCGAGGATGGCTTTTTCTTATGCCTTCAATGTCAGCGTGGGATGATCAGTACTTGGCCGACGCGAATGGAATTGACGTTGGTGATGTTATTCGCTTTGGCAATGGCAGTGACAGTCGTATTGTATTTTCTGGCGATACTGTAAAGTGTATCTCCGGCTTTCACTGTGTACTTGACGGTTGTTACGGGCGGCGGTGCTTGTTTGACCGGAATGATCAAGACTTGCCCGACGCTGATGAGATTGATATTAGTAATTTTATTGGCGGATGCAATAGCTGCAACAGTCGTATTATATTTGCTGGCGATACTATAGAGCGTATCTCCAGCTTTTACCGTGTACTTGACGGTCGTTGCTGGCGGCGGTGTCGGAGCGGTTGTGCCTGGAATCACCAAGACCTGTCCTACGCGGATTAAATTGTAATTGGTAATGTTATTGGCTTTCGCAAGAGCGGCGACAGTGACATTATATTTTTTGGCGATGCTGTAAAGCGTGTCGCCCGCTTTGACTGTGTAAGTCGCTCCGCCTGTTGGCGGCAATTTCAACAGCTCGGAAACGGTGACGAATTTGTAGCCTTTCGCTTTCAGTTTGCTGATCATGCCTGGGAGTGCACCGGGGGTTCCGGAAGCTCCAGCACCGGTGTGCATCAAAACGATGGATCCTGGCACGATATTATTGACGACTTTATTGGTGATTTCGGTAGAAGATAAGCCTCTCCAGTCAATGGTATCGATATTCCATTGGATGGTATGCGTGTAGCCTGCATCACCGACACCTTTCAACACGGTCGCATTGGACGCGCCGAATGGGGCCCGGAAAATAGGTTTGGTCGATTTGCCTGTGACGTTTTTATAAGCGGTTTCCGTTCGGGCGAGTTCACTTTGCATAGCGGCAATGCTGATCTTTGTGAAGTCCGGATGCGAGTAGGAATGGTTGCCGACCTGGTGTCCTGCATTGGCGATGTTGCGGATCCAGCTCGGGTGATGGTTAATGCCGGAACCTGTCAGAAAGAAAGTAGCTTTAACATTATTGGTTTTTAGGATGTCGAGGATTTTGTTGATGTTCGTTCCATCGGATCCGTCATCAAAAGTTAAGGCGACCACTTTGCTCGTCGTGTTGCCTTTCGTGACATAAGTAGAGGATGCGGCATCGGCCTGGCCTGTGAACGACAGCAGTGAAAAGAGCAATAATCCCGTGACAGCTAGCAACTTGCTCCATCTGGATAACATTCTGCTCACCCCTTATATGATTTAGCCGGCAGACGGCTTATGTATATGGAAAACTTTGCATGATTCAAGGCTCATAATATGTCGATATTTCTTTTTTCAATCAGTTTTTATAGTCTTATTATATCACGTTCTAATACAAAAACTATCTTTATGATTGAAAATTCAGTAAATAATAAATAAAATATAATAAATCTTTCCTAGGCAATGGAAGCTTCCCCCTCAATCTATGATATGGCAATCGGGCTAGTGCAAAAGCGCTAGTGACTGAAAAAGTCTCGAGGCGGGTATGGAAAAGCAAATGATGGAACGGGAGGGGCTTTTGCATGCATTATATGAATGAACCGACCATTGAAGCGCGTGGGGAACAGCCATATGTCGGCATTACTGCAAGGATTTCAGGCCATATCGGAGAAGCGCCTGAACTTGCAGCTGAAGTATTGTCATGGTTGAGTGCGCGTAATGAATCGCCTGTTGGGCTGCCGTTTATCCGCTTCTGGTGCTTGGACGATAATGGCCAGCGGCTGATCGAAGTCGGCATTCCGACAAAAAAGTTGATGGCTGAAGATCATCGCATCATTTCGGGATATTTGCCGGGAGGAGATTTTGCCCATGCAATTCACAATGGGCCGCCGGAACAATATTGGTCATCTGCAGATGCGCTCGTGGGCTGGTTGGAAAGGGATGGTCTTTCGGCGGCGCTGCGTTACGAAGCTGAGACGAAGATATGGGACGGGCATATGGCTTTTTTTATTACCGACCCCCTTGAAAAAAAGACACAGGATGCTTGGGTGATTGAGTTGTTCATTTTGCTGCTTGCTGATCATGCCGCATAAAAAGAGAAGCCACGCCGTTTGCCGGATTCTGCCGGCAGACTGCGTGGCTTCTTTATGGATGCAGCTGATGAAAACACTGCTTGTTTATCATCAAAAAATTATTTCATGCAGCCGTTTCCTCTGTTTGGATAAGTTGTGGGTAGAGGCGTCGACTTCTTTGGAGATCCCGAAGCGTTCGTAAATGATGCGTGTCCTGACGGAAGAGATGGCCTCCAGTTTATAGTGGTGATTGAAGATCCATACACATCCCAGTTGGCAAGGGGAATGAGTCGGGTAGGCGGCAAGACCGCCATTTGAGAATAGAATAATGTTCTTCCCATGTTTCTTGAGGTTATGGCGCGTAGCCTTTACACGTCCGCCGTTAGGGATAGCGAACAACATGGATGCTTTATCGAGCAAAGTTAGCGGCGGGTCGGGCGAATAGAAGACACCGTATGTAGTAGTGATGCGTGAACGCTTTCCTGTCTCGTGCCATGATTCGAGGAATAAGACGTCCCGATCAACTCGCAAATCGCCGCAATTTTTCATTCCGTCTCTCTCCTTTTTGCATTGTGTGGAAATCGTATCATTTCTCTTTTAATGAATCAATAGTAATATACAGATAATTGTAATTATTGTGGAAATTATTAAAAACTTAAGTATTATAAAATGGGTTTATTATCCAATTTTAAAAGCATTGATATTCACTTTCCGACCTAGACTCAGCGGGGAAGCTTTCATAAGCTGTATTCACCCGGGAATAAACAGGACGTCCAGAAGGAAAAGAAGATGGAAGCTTTTACGGAAGTGGCAGACCAGTACGCGCCGATGATCTCATCGATTATCCGCAAATTGAATATTTACACCGATTATGATGCATTCCGCCAACTTGGGTTTATCGCGCTGTGGCAGGCGTGGGAAAAACACGATCCGGCAATCGGCCATTTTGCGCCGTTTGCCTATCGCAGCATCAAAGGTGCCATGAAAGACGAATTGACAAGGCGCCAAAAAGGAGGTAAGAAGGTCAAGAATTCCGATTTATTCCTTGAAGAGGAAGAAGCGGTGGAGTGGGTGGCTGAAAAGTTGCCGGACTGGCTGGATGCGGCTTTGTTGAGCCCGAAAGAAAGAAGGCTGCTTCAAGAGATGTATATAGACGGCTACAGCCTGACAGAATTGCAAAAACATTATGGCGTCACATTATCCGGAATGAAAAAGCGCAGGGAACGGACCTTGACGAAGATACGGGCGGCAATTGACCATCCGTACAAAGATCGTTAAAAATAGCTGGAAGGTGAGGGGAAATTATCGGTATAATAGTAATCTGAAACGGGAAAGGGAGGTGCAGCCATGGAAGCGATGATGACCGGCATGATCAATAATATTTTCTTCATCATTTTTCCGATCATCCTCTATCAAATGTTCGCGACAGCCGGACAGCGAAACTTCTTCGTCAGCCACAGGATCACCATGACGATCCTGTTTTCCATCTCCATCATCCTGTGCATGGTGTTTCCGTACCAATTTCTCACGGAAGATTATATATTCGACCTCCGGCAAGTACCGATGATTGTCGGAGCTTTATACGGCGGGCCCTTGGTCAGTGCGGTGCTGTTCATCGTATCGGCTGTCGGGCGTATAGCCATTGGTGGGGATGGCATGTATATTGCGATTCTGAACCAGTTTTTATTAGCGGCCGGCGTGCCTTTGCTTGGGCCTCTTTACAGGAAAGTCAATCGCTGGGGGAAAGCGGTAGTCGTTTTCTCCATTTCAATCGCGTCCCTGCTATTCAATATGTTTGCAGGCTATTTCTTCTTCGGGGATCCAATCCACAACCTGATCGGCATTTGGCTCATGCTCATGCTCAATCAAGGCGGTATCATCATCTTGACCGCTTTGCTCATCGAGCATTTGCAGAAACAGGAGTATTTATATAATTCGCTCATGCGCCATGAAAAGATGGAGACGGTCAGCCATTTCGCAGCGGCCGTATCCCATGAACTGCGCAATCCGCTGCAAAGCGTAAAAGGGTTTGTCCAGTTACTTCAGGAATACGAATACCCGCGGGCGAAACAACTGGAGTTCCAGCAAACCATCCTGGAGGAAATCAAAGTAGCCGAAGACTTGATCGATGATTATTTGATTTATGCAAAGCCGGCTTACGGTGAAATGAAACGCATCGAAGTAGAACCTGAACTATCCCATGTCATCAAAATCATGACGCCTTATGCCAATGCCAGGAATGTTGAAATTTTTATGCAGGGCGCTGACGCTGCCAACCCGATTTTGGGCGATTCGCAAAAACTCCATCAGGCGCTCGTGAACATTATCCGGAATGGCATTGAAGCGATGCCGGATGGCGGAAAGCTGCAAGTCGAGCTCGAAACGTCTGCCCAGGCGGTTTGCGTGCATATCCAAGACGCAGGGGTGGGCATGACAAAAGAGCAGGTCAAGCGCCTCGGGGAACCGTATTTCTCCAACAAGTCAAAAGGGACAGGGCTTGGGCTCATGGTCACTTACAGCATACTCAATCAAATGGGCGGAGAAATTACCGTCGAATCGGAAGTCGGCAGAGGCACCAAATTCACCTTGGAATTTCCGAAATTGCCGACTGAATAAAAGAACCGCCTGGATGGCCGATTGATGGCTGTCCAGGCGGGTTTTGCTATTGGTTTTGAAGTTTGTGGAGAAATGGCAAGACCGCTTGTTCCTTCAGCTTCGCCTCGAACATGATGTCGACTTCATAGCCTTCAACGAGCTTCAACAATTCGGCAAAATCTTCTTCCGAAATGAGGTCGTGGTGGCGCAGGTCGGTGAATCCTTCACGTCCAGTACTGATGTGGATTTTCGGGCGCCCGTATCCTTCCCAAGTAGCCAAAATTTCCGAGAAATCAACCGGCTCCCCATCGTTATTGCAATTATGATGGTGTATGTCGAAGCAAATCGGCACTTGGCACATGGCATGAACATCGAGAACGTCGCGCACTGTGAATGTTTTGTCATCGTTTTCTAGCCTCAAACGCTGCCGGATGCTATCAGACAGCATCAAGTAATTTTCAGCGAAACGCCGTTTGGCAGTTTCTTTATCGCCATATGCACCACCCGTATGTAGGATGATGTCTGTGCCGCCGAGCAATTGAATCAATTTGTCATGGTATTCAAGGTCTTCGATCGATTTTCGGACTACTTCCGGCTTCGGCGAATTCAAGACCGTATACTGCCCAGGATGCACAGAAACTCGGATGCCGTGCTCGTTTACCAATCGGCGGATCTCGCCAGCTATCGCCAGGAAATCTTCATCTTCCCACCAGCGCCAATCATTGATTGGATGTGTCGATAACGGGACGATGGAACTGGAGGCACGGTAAAAAAGAATGCCTTGCTCCAAATTCCAGCGAATGATTTCTAAAGTGGTTTCCATATTTTGGATTGTTAATTCTTTAATCTTCTCGACGCCCTCTTTTTCAGCTGTGGCTAGTCGCAATGTGCGAAAAACCGTTTTCAGCTCTGTGTTCATGCATGCATATCCTAATCTCATCGTTTTCAGCTCCTCCCGCACAATATACCCGATTTACGTAGAAAACACACGGAACTTGGGTATACTATTAGTAAAGACGAGTGGAGGAGGAATTTCAATGACAGCAGAAATCACCAAAAATCCTACCGGCTACAACGCCACATTCGACAGAAATTTTGAGCATTCCACTGAGCAAGTATGGGCGATGCTGACAGACAACCACAAAATCCATCGCTGGTTTTCAGACCTTCAAATGGAGAAAGAAGGCGAATCGGGCCATCTGACGCTGGACATGGGGCATGGAGAAAAGAAAGAATTTCCAATTACTGATTATAAAAAAGGCGAGCTTCTAGCTTTTGAATGGGGTGACGACCATGTGCGTTTTGAACTGGGCCCGGACGGCCAGGGAACGAGAGTGAAGATGGTCGAAACTTTGCCGGATATTACAGATCAAACCCTGAAAGACGTAGCGGGTTGGCACGTAGCGCTGGATATTATGGAAGCGATTTTGGATGGCCGCGGAATTGAGCGCACGTCTGAATGGGAGCGCTGGTATCCTGAATATAAGCGCTTGTTCGAAAGCATGGGCGTCGATTTTGCATAGGAGTTTGAATTTAATCCCAAGCGGATCGTCCGCTTGGGGTTTCTTATGGGCTTATTTTATTGTAGATCATTTCTATGGAGGAGAGGAAAATGCATAAAGTTGCTTCCCGGAATTCAATGGGATTGCTAGAGACGGGGGGTCCGCCCTGTTGATGGCTGTTTTCAGGGAATCTGGAATTCGTATTTGCGGTCTTCACGGAACTCGCCATTTTCATAGCTCCGCTCAGCGAAAGTGACCAGCCCATCGTGATCGATGAGCAATACGGTGGCTGAGCGTGTTCCATAATCGGGCATTTTGATGAACATCGGCGACAGCGCACGTTCCAGATCCAGGCCGACGCCGGTTTGCGGGAGCAGGTGGTCGGGCGCTTGTTCGGCATCCGCTAGAATTTCAAACAGGCGGTCGAGTTCCAATTGTTCATTCACCGATACATAGGCCTCAAGCTTTTCTTTTCCGCGCTCGACTTTTGGCCAAGGCGTGTTCAGGAAATGATTGCTTAACCCGTGCGTGCCAGGCCGAACTTTTACCGGTTCTCCATGGATATTGTTGTAATAATAAAGCCCTTCGGCATCGCCAGCGATTAAATTGAATCCGGCATAATCCTGGTCATTAATCGCCCGCAGATAATCTTCGGGGGAGATATGGCCATCAAGAAATTGTGTGACCAGTTCGCCGCGTGACTTGGCGCCAGCTGCCATATGTTCAGGGTCCCGGTAATTGGTCAGCGCAGCGAAGCGGCCGGATTTATTCACGCCGAGCCAAGTGCCCATCTGGCTTAAATCACGGCCGGCAAGAATCCCGGGTAAGTCTTCCCAGAAATGGGCGGGCGCAGCGGGGCGGCCATAAAACTCATCGCGGTTTGCGGCGACAATCAGTTTGTAGCGGGGGTGCTGCTGGAATTGCAAATTGATTAAACACATAATAGTCCCTCCTAGTTGCGGTCCGATCAGGAAATGAACGCAAAAAATCAGTTCGGCTGCATGAAGCTGCTTTCATTATAGCGGATACGGATCGCCTTGGCTTATGGAGTGCTTAGCAACTGGGCCTGTGGAACCAATCCGATTGAAGGTGGCGAGCGTATCGATAGGATTTATAGCTAGGCAGAAAGTTCCTGCTGGATTGAAAGTCTGATAAGATGTTAAAGAAGTTAAAACAAGTCAGTGGCATTACGCGGAATTGGGGGATTAGAGATGGGGAGCAAGCCTGAACGATTGGCATTGGAGCGTGTATTGCTTGAAGGAGTAGAGGAAATGATTTTTATTGTCCGTGTTGAGAAGGATGCCTGGGTTTACGAATTTATCAATGAGGCGGTTAAAGCCAATACGCAGATGGATGACTCCGATCTTGGGAAGGCATTCCGGGAAGTGCACGAACCAGAAATTGCACAGCGGCTGATTCATTTTTATGAAAAGGCCTTAACGGTGGGGACGAGCATTTTCTATGAAGATTCCTATTACGCCCCGACCGGCGAACTGCGTTATTCAAAATCTCGTTTAACGCCGATGTTCGATGATTCTGGGCAGTGCAGCCATATTGTCAGTGTGGTCAATGATGTGACGGAGGAAAAGCTGGCGAAGCATTCACGCGAAGAAGCGCTTAGCCGGCTTGAGGAAAGCAATGCCAAATACCGTTCCTTATTTGAAAGCAACGGCGATGCGGTATTCACTTTGACATTGGATGGGCAGATCAATGGCGGGAACCGGATGGCCAGGGCGCTCATCCAACGGCCGATCAGTGAATTGGCTGGAAGGGATTTCTGTGAATTGGTCGAGCCGGCTGAGCGCATGAGGTCGAAAGAAATCTTTGAGGAAGCGTCCACAGGCCTCTACAAAGACCACAGGCTGAGCCTGCAATCGAAGGATGGGAAAGCTATCGGGTGTTTAGTGAAATTCATCCCGATCAGCGTCCAAGGCAAAGTAACGGGCTATTATATGATGGCGAAAAACATGACCGAGTTGGATAGGCTGGTCAGCAAATATTTGGAAAGTGAGAAAAATTTCAGGGTGATCGCCGAAAATGTTTACGATGTAGTGGTCTTGATGAACAAGCAGAAGGAGTATTTATATGTATCCCCATCGAGCCAGGAGATTTTCGGCATTGCATCCGAAGAAACAGTTAAGCAGAAACCGTTCTTTAACGTGCATCCAGACGATTTAGCGCTTGTGGATCAGCAGTTTCAGGAGGCAGTGCAACAGGCGGGCCCGTATTCCTTGCAGCTGCGCTTCGATCATCCGGGGCGTGGCTGGATTTGGGGGGAGATGAATGGGACCCCTGTCTACGATGAGGAAGGCGCATTCTCTCATATGGTCATGATTGTCCGTGATATTTCAGTTCAGAAGAAATACGAAGCCCAATTGGAATATTATGCATTCCATGATTCGTTAACCGGGCTGCCGAATCGCCGCTATTTCCAGGAATATAGCCGCAACAAACTGAAAAATCAGGAGCAAGCAGAAGGGAAAATAGCCTTGGCTGTGTTGGATCTCGATGATTTCAAGCGCATTAATGATGATTATGGACATGATTTCGGGGACATGGTTTTGAGGGAATTTGCAGTTCGCTTAGCTAAGTTGGAGAAGGCAGGTTATGTTGCTGCCAGAATGGGCGGTGATGAATTCGTCGTAATTCTGGAAGGTGTGGCCACTGATTCAGAGGCGCTAGCAGCTGCTGAAAAAATCCGTACTGAGCTTACAGGAGACTGGACCATCCAAGGCAATCCCATCCCGGTCAATTTCAGCTTAGGGGCAGCTGTAGCCTTATCCGCAGAGGAAAGCATTTCCTCTATTTTAAGGCGGGCGGATAAGGCGATGTACCAAGCAAAAGGAAACGAAACCGATACAATTAAAATATTGCAGCCGTAAGTAGAAGCTTACGGCTTTTTTTAATGCTTTCGGACTAAGGGGGATAAAATGATGTGAAAACCATAGTTCTAAATATATATTTGAATATTCGGAAATTAAAATGGTTTTCTTTTCCTGTGAGAAATGATATGATTTCGTTAAATCAATAAACCTAGTTAATATACATAATATGGATTAAAAAAATAAAAAATAAATCTTTTGCCTTAGGTCAAATGATTATTTTCTGCGTTTCATTGTCGTATTCAACACAAGTGCTGCTAAAAACTGCGGATATCTGATAATTCGGATAAAAGAGGTGCTGTTCCATGGGTTATTCCAAGAGAAAGATAAACTCAGCTCTATTCTTTTTTCTCGTATGCTGCATGGCGCTTTCGGGTGCCGGCATGAATACTTCGGCCGATTCCGGCAATCTGCTCGTGCTGGATGATTCCCAGCAAGAAGTTGCTGCGGGCAGCCGGCTTTCTGTTCTGGAAGATGAATCAGGAAATCTGCAAATTGAAGATATCCAACAGCCGCCTCATGCTTGGAATTTTATGCCTGCTAGCAATAACTCGATGAATATCGGTTTTAGCTCATCAGTGTATTGGCTAATGCTGGAAGTTGAAAACATGGCTCATGCCGAGAAGGAATGGCTTCTCGAACTGGGATCTTCGGGCGTCGATCAAGTGAGCCTTTATACGGATGATGGCGAAGGAGGATTTACGGTCGAGCAGGCAGGCCAGGAAATCGGCTCGGAAATCATCCACAGGACGGCAGTTTTCCCGATAGCGCCGCCTGCAGGCGAATCGGCCGTTTACTGGATGCGCGTCGAATCTTCTGCGCCGATTCAATTGCCGGTGACCGTTTGGGATCGAGAGGCATTTGAGAGCCAGACCAGGCAGCAGGTCGCGTTTGTCGGTGTGCTTGGCGGGCTTGGGTTAATGTTCTTGTTCTATTATATTCACCGTTTCACCGTAATTCGGCAGCGCGCCTACTTGTATTTCGTTATTTATGCCATTACGGCGTTTTTCCTCTTTTCTTCCGCAGCCGGCTTGAGTTTGGATGTGATCTGGCCAGAGCTGGATTTATGGAATGGGCACAGCGTGTTCTTCATGGTCGGGCTGGCAGCGCTTTCGGTAACGCTGCTGACGGAAGGTTTATTGAATACGAAACGCCATTTGCCTGAAACGGACCGCATGATCAAGTCGCTGCTCATATTCAATGCAGTGGTGTTGACTACTTTATTCATTTCGCTCGAATGGGCGAGGCTCTTGCTCGTGCTGGCACTCAGCTCTACACTGGCTGTTAGCTTGTTATTGGCGGCTTATGGCATGAAAAGGGGATTGGTGCATGCCCGTTATTATGCGGTATCCTTAATTTTCTTTTCAGTTGCAGCCGCTTTAAACGCCTTTTATGTTTCGGGAATTTTGCCGATCACGATGGCAGCACAAGGTTTGATTTTCTTCTTGGGAATCTTTGCAGTCCTGTTCGCTGCATTAGCGCTCCGGGATAAAGAGAAAATCAGGGAACAGGAAAGGCTCCAGCGTGAGCGCAATGCTACTGAACGGCAGCGCATTGAAATCGAACGGCTCCGGCAAGTCAATGAACGCAAAGATGAATTGCTGGCCATTACTTCCCATAGCTTGCGGACGCCGCTGTATGGAATGGTCGGAATTGCGGAATCTCTTCAGGAATCCGCCTATAGCAAAATGCCTCATTCCGTTATCCAGCAATTGGAGACGATTTCTGAAAGCGGCAAAAAGCTGGCACGGATGATCAATGAAACATTGGATTTTTCCGGGCCGAAACATCATATGCTGTCGTTGCATCTGGAAAAAGTGAAACTTCCGGCCATCGCGGATTCAGTCATCCGCTTATGCACCCCTTTGCTAAAGTCGAGTGAAGTCAACTTGAAGCATACAATCCCCGCTGATTTCCCGGAAGTAATCGCCGATCCGGAACGGGTGCGCCAAGTACTTTATAATCTTGTCGGCAATGCGGTGGAGCATACAGATAGTGGAGAAATCATCATTACTGCAAAAATCATCAAAAAACAAGTCGCCATCACGGTCAAAGATACGGGAAGCGGAATGGAAGAACAGCAGCTGGATAGCTTGTTTGACCCGATCGGTACTTCGACGACCCCTCATCTGGGCATCGGGATGGGCCTGAAAATTACCAAAAGGCTGGTGGAAATGCAGGGTGGCTGGCTGAAGGCAGAATCGGCCATTGGCAAAGGCTCTTCTTTTACCTTCACACTGCCGCTTACAGAAGAACAGGAACTGGAAACTGTGTCGCCGACAGAAATCAGGGAACTGACAGCTTCGCAGCTGGCAGACTCATTGATCAAAGAAAAGAACGTCAAAAAAGGATTGCGCATTCTCGTCGTGGAGGCGGAAGAAGTCAACCGCTTGATGCTGGTCCATCAGCTCAAAGGAGAAGGCTATAAAGCGGAAGGCGTTAGTTGCGGCGAAGAAGCGCTTGTGCATTTAGAGAACCGGCCGGCGGATTTGGTCATTCTCGATGACGAGCTTCCGGATATGGCAGGGGATGAATTATGCCGCCGCATCCGGGTCAATGCGACTTTGACGGAATTACCCATTTTGATGCTGTCCGATAAAGAAGGGGTCAGGGAAAAGACCAACGCGTTCAGCGCAGGGGCCAACGATTATTTGGTGAAACCATGCGATGTCGAAGAGTTTCTCATGAGGGTGGAAACGCTTGCCACGCTTCGCAGCATGACACAGGAAATCACCAATTTGAATTTCTTCCTTGAACGCAATGTCAAAGAGCGGACGATGGCTTTGGAGATCACCAATATGAACTTGTTGACGGTGAACGACGAAATCCAGGAAGTCGAAAAATCGCGCAATGAGATGCTATCAGCGATTTCACATGAACTGGGTACGCCAATTACCTTGATCCATAGCTATATACAAGCCGTGAAGGAAAGCTTGATTGAAGAGAACAATCCCCGTTATTTGGATATGATCCATAAAAAACTCCTATTGCTGGAGCGCTTGACGGAAGATCTGGTCGAACTGTCAAAATACAAATCAGGCAATATGACGCTGCGTTTCGCGGAGCTGAAATTGGATGAGTGGCTGGAGCGGATTGCGGCGTCAATGGAAGCAGATCTTGCGCAAAGCGGCAGGCGCTTCCGTTTCGAAAGGCCGAGCGGAAAAGAACGGCCAGCGGATTGGCGGCTTTTGGTCGATGTGGACCGTGTTGATCAAGTTTTCTCGAATTTATTGTGGAACGCGGTCAAGCACACATCGCCGGAAGAAGGGCGCATCACTTTATCGACAAGCATCCGGGCAAGCGCACATGTACTGGACGAAACGGAAGCGGACGGCGAATTGATCATCCGTGTAGAAGATAATGGATGCGGAATCCAAAAAGAAGCCTTGCCGCATATATTCGACCGGTTCTTCAAAATCGATGAATCGATCCATTATAAAGGAAGCGGGCTTGGCCTTGCGATTGCCAAAGAAATCATCCAATCACATAAAGGCGAAATCTGGGCAGAAAGCGAAGAAGGCGCAGGCAGCACATTCATCATTGCCCTGCCCTTGAGATACTAACACATGGGAGGGATTTTCATGAACAGTGCGACTGTATTGATTGTCGAAGACGAAGACGGCATCCGCGAATTGATGCGTTTGTTCTTGGTGAAGAAAGGCTATAAAATCATCGAGGCTGAAGACGGCTATGAAGCGATGGATGTGCTGTCGAGAGAAAATCCGGACCTGATCTTGCTGGATATCGAAATGCCTGGCATGAGCGGCTTGGAATTATGCGAGAAAATCCGGATACGCACCAAGACGCCGATTCTGTTCGTCAGCTATAGGAAAGAACTGGCGTATAAAATCGAAGGGCTGGAAGTGGGCGGCGATGATTATATCACCAAGCCCTTCGATTTCACAGAGCTGGAGGCGCGCGTCAAAGCGATCCTGCGCCGCAATGGCTGGAAGAGCGGGGAAGAGGACAAGCTATCGATCCTGAAATTCGGCGACCTTCATATCCATGTCGATTCACGCGAGCTGTATGTGAAGGGCAAGCCCGTGAAACTCTACCATAAAGAATTTCAATTATTGCTGTTGATGGCCCAGACGCCGAACCGCGTCTGGACAGCCGAACAATTATACGATCAAGTGTGGGGCTATTATTCAGAAGGCGATGTCCAAACCGTCAAGGTCCACATCAGTAATCTGCGCCGGAAAGTGGAGAACGATCCGGCCACTCCTCGCTATATTCAGACTGTCCGGGGATTCGGTTATAAGTTCATGAATTGAAAATGGAAAAGCTGATTGTTTTTGCCGAACAGGCGAAAGCGGTCGGCTTTTTTTTTTGCCGAAATTCTGTGGAACTTTTTGCATGCAAGTATGACAAAAGCGCCACAAGGAATTATTTTTTTAGATAAATAAAACTAGTGAAACTATTTAACTTTGTTTTAACCTGCTCTCTTTAGTATGGGTCTTAACCGATAGGAAGACAGATATCAAGGAGGAAAAGCAGATGATTGAGAACAAAATCAAGATGACGAATGAACCGCCTGTCAATTTTGAGCAGCAAACCGTCTTCAAGCAGAGCCGGGAAGCCCCGAGTACACAGCCTTCCATCACTGGGCTTGGCCTTTCGGAAAATGTAGCGGGGTCGCTTGCGTATTTGCTCGGGTTTTTCTCGGGCTTCATCCTATTGATGGTTGAGCGGGAAAACCGTTTCGTCCGTTACCACGCTTTCCAGTCCGTATACGTCTCGATTCTTTTTTTCACATTGTTTACAGCAGCCGGCATGATGCCGATGACAGGATGGGTGGCCGAAGTGCTATTGATGCCGATCGGCTTAGTGCTATGGATCATCCTCATGTTGAACGCACATAACGGCAAGGCGCTACGCCTGTGGATCATCGGCCGCTTTGCAGAAAAACAGCTCCATTGAACAAGCAAAATCACCCCGTACATGGGGATATGAGGTGAAGACATGGAAAGTACATTCAATATGAAAGAATTTTTCAAGAACTTGAAGAAACGCCTGCCGCTCATCATCGCGATGACTGTCGCTTTTGTCGCCATCGCGGCAGCTGTCAGTTATTTATGGATGAAGCCGGTCTATCAGGCATCTACTCAGATCCTCGTCAATAAAGCCCCGGCAAATGCCCAGGAGTTCAGCATGCAGGATATCGATACGAATCTTCAATTGATCAGCACCTATAACGTTATCATCAAGAGCCCGGCGATTTTGACAGAAGTCATCAATGAACTCGGGCTTAACGAAACGGTGCAGTCATTGAACGAGCGGATTGAAGTCTCCAGCATCGAGGATTCACAAGTCGTGACGCTAGAAGTCGAAGACGGTTCGATGCAACAGGCGGTATTGATCGCCAATACGACCGCCAAAGTGTTTGAACAGGAAATCCGGAATTTGATGCGTGTCGACAATGTCAGCATACTCGCCCCTGCCACTATGCCTGCAAGCCCTGAGCCGGTCAAGCCGGATCCGCTGTTCAATATGGCCGTCGGTGCGATCATCGGCTTCATGCTCGGAACTGGCCTTGCGATTGTTCTGGATCAACTGAACACGACAGTGCGCACAGAAGAAGATATCGATGAATTGCTTGGCCTGCAAGTGCTCGGCGTGGTAAGCCCGGTCGGCGACTTGGACAGAACGGATAAACCATCGAAACATACTGACAGAATGGAGTTGGATGAGAATGTTGAACCAGACAGCGTCAAAACGGCCGCTCGCCCGAAAGTTGGTAGCACTTATTAAGCCGAATTCGGTGATCAGCGAACAATACCGTACGATCCGCACGACCATCAACTTTTCCTTGCCAGGAAACGAAATGAAGACTTTATTGTTCACTTCCGCTTCGAAAGAGGAAGGGAAATCGACGACTTCAGCCAATATGGCCGTCGTCTTTGCGGAATCCGGAAAAAAGGTGCTGCTCGTCGATGCGGATATGCGGAAACCGACTTTGCATCATACCTTCAATTTGAACAATCATATCGGCTTGTCGAATTTATTGGTCGGCAAAGGGGAGCTTGAGCAAAGTGTGCGCGATAGCGGCATCCGTGGCCTGGAACTGCTGACATCAGGGCAGATTCCGCACAATCCGGCAGAACTACTGGATTCACCGGTGCTGGATCGATTGGTTGTTGAGATGAAGGAACGCTACGATTTGATCATCTTCGATTCGCCGCCGATCCTATCGGTGACGGATTCCAAAATCCTGGCGAATAAATGCGACGGCACGGTGCTCGTCGTCAATACTGGAAAAACCGAAAAGCAAAGCGCAATCAAGGCACGCGACAGCCTGGCGACTTCCAAAGCTTATATCGTTGGAGTCGTGATGAATAATTACAAACTCAGCAAGGACCATTATTACAGCCATGACTACAACTAATAAGGGGTGCCTGCGCGAGGTGAAGGAGCTAATGACATGACGATTACTAAACGCTATACTTCATTGTTCATAATTGACTCGCTGATCATCCTCTCAGCAACGTATCTCTGTTATTTGTTTTTGCTGCCATTCGACAACATCATGTCAAACCGCCTGTTATTGCTGATGACGATTACATTGTTCATTGCCCATCATTCCTTTGCCTGGCATTACGGGCTATACCGAAAAGTGTGGGCATACGCTTCGGTCCACGAGCTGAAGTCGATCGTCAAAGCGGTCACTTTGACGATGTTCGTCGCGACAGTGATGCAATATATCCAGACCGGCGGGGTGTTTGTCCGGATCCTGGCGCTGACATGGATGTTCCTCATTCTATTCCTCGGGGCATCGCGTTTTTCATTCCGCTTGTATCATGAGCGCGAGCCGCGTAAAGGTGAAGGGCAATTAAGCCGCACAATTGTTGTCGGTGCGGGTGAAGCCGGGCGCATGATTGTCCGGCAGATGAAGCAGAATCCGCAATGGGGACGAAAGCCGATTCTTTTCATTGATGATGACCGGACAAAATGGGGTCTGGAGATATTTGGATTAGGAGTGGCGGGGCCGATTTCTGAAATTCCGCGTTTGGCGGCACACAACGAGATTGACCAGATCGTCATCGCCATTCCCTCGCTGTCGAAGAGGGAAATGGCTGAAGTGACAACACTGTGCATTGAAACCGGACTTAAAGTACAGACGATTCCGCGAATTGAAGATCTGATGGTCGGCAAAGTCAAAGTCAGCGATATCCGTGACGTGAAAATCGAGGATCTTCTTGGCCGCGAAGAGGTTCGCCTGGATATGGAAGCATTGACTGAAAAAATCGCAGGAAAGAGCATAATGGTCACTGGCGCCGGGGGATCAATCGGTTCAGAGATATGCCGCCAGATCAGTGTTTTCAAACCGGCGCGCCTCCTTTTGCTTGGCCATGGCGAAAACTCGATTTACACGATCGACCGTGAGTTGCGTGCAAAAGTGCCGCAAGAAATCGATATTGTCCCGATCATTGCGGATATCCAGGACCGTGAACGGATTTTTGAAATGGTCGGTAAATTCAAGCCCGATATCATTTATCACGCTGCTGCCCATAAGCACGTGCCATTAATGGAAGCGAATCCGCTTGAAGCGGTGAAGAACAACATTTTCGGGACAAAGAATGTGGCAGAAGCGGCAGATCGCCACGGCGTCGGCAATTTCGTCATGATTTCTACCGATAAAGCCGTTAATCCCCCGAATATCATGGGAGCTTCTAAACGATTTGCGGAAATGATCGTCCAGAATTTAGCGGTTTCTTCTGATACGACATTCGCCGCAGTGCGATTCGGCAATGTACTCGGCTCTAGAGGAAGTGTCGTGCCGCTGTTCCGTGAACAAATCGCGAAAGGCGGCCCGGTCACTATCACTGATCCGAAAATGACCCGCTATTTCATGACGATTCCGGAAGCTTCCCGCCTGGTGATCCAGGCAGGCATGCTCGCATCCGGCGGTGAAGTGTTTGTGCTGGACATGGGAGAACCGGTGAAAATCGTCGACTTAGCCCGCAACATGATCCGTTTGTCCGGCTTTGAAGAGGATGAGATTCAAATCAAGTACACGGGCATGCGGCCGGGTGAAAAACTCTATGAGGAATTGCTGGATCCGAGTGAAATCCAATCGGAAAAAGTGTTTGCGAAAATCCATATCGGCAAAGCCACACCGATCAGCCAAGTGGAAATTAGCCGGATTTTGAAGAAGCTTCCTGAAATGGAAGAACAGGAAATCCGCGACACTTTGTTGAAACTCGCGAATCGCCCGAAAGAAGACAAGGTAAAAGAAACAGCTTGGAAAGAACAATGGAAGATCGAAGGGGGATTGGCCTGATTACAGTTTTTGCCTAGAAGCGCAGGGGGGATGCAAAGTGAAACTGCTATCAACGGAACTGTATGGGAATTCTCCCGTCTACCTCCAAAGTCTGTTGCTCAGTTTACGTGAATATGCCAATTCACGTAAAAGGTATGGCATGGGCTATTATCGCTTTCTTCATCAACTTTCGGGCATGGACGAGAATGACCGGCAATCAGAGGAGCGGTATCAAGACCAGGAACTTCGCTCGCTTCTCCGCCATGCTGCTGAGCATAGTGCATTTTACCGGGATTTTTATGGGGAGGACTTGGCTGATATCCGAGTTGCCAGTGATTTAAGACAGCTTCCGGTTATCGAAGAGGAGCTTTTTAATGAGCGGATTGAAGAAATCCATACGCAAAACGGCCGCAAGAAAAGGGCGGAACCTGAAATCTCGGAACCAGGCCAATTACCACGTTTATGGCTGAGCAATTTGGATCTGCAAAAACAAACCGCAGCAATGGACCATTTCAAGAAGCAGCATGGGGCAATCAACCTGGACATGAAGCGTGCGACATTCTACCGTGGGGATTTTGTTCCTATCGGCCAGAAAGAAGGTGCGTTCTGGCGTGATATTTACTATCTCAACCAGCGCCTATATTCAGCCCATCATTGCACGGAGCCTTATCTTTCAGCTGTGGTCCGCAACTTGAATGATTTCGGTCCTGATTTCATCGATGGTTTATTTGAATCGATCGTAACGTTAGCCCGTTTCATCAACGATCACCGGCTTCTATTGGATTTTCAAGCTGTGGCCGTTTTTGTGGAAACGGGAATATTGTCCGAAAGCGAACGATTGGAGATCGAAAGCGCGTTTGGTTGCCCTGTCCGCAGGTGGAGCATGGCAACCGAACGTTCCCCATTTCTTTCTGAATGTGCTGTCGGGAATCTGCACTTCAATATGCGGACAGGGGTGTTGGAGTTTACCGACAAAGGCGAAGTTCTCTTGACCCGCTTCCACACAAAAGGGACGCCGCTGATCCGGCTGAAGATTCAAGAACAGTGGATGCCGGTGCATTGTCCATGTCCATGCGGCAGCGTGCATCCGGTAGTCCGCAAGCCGTTCAAGCCAATATCCGGCTTTTTGCAATCGAGGAGCAGAGGCAAGGTGACAAGTTTGTATTTAGCCACGGTGCAAGGGAAATTCCAGCAAGCTGCGCCTTCCATGCAGTTCGTCCAGAACTCTCTGGATGCGATTGAAATATGGCTCAGTGGAACCGATTTCGTTCCTCCGCAACTTGAACAAGATATTATCCAGGAAATGGAAGGTATATTCGGTGAGGATATGATTTTTACGGTGAAAGGCCGCTCGAATGGCCTGTCGGAAGAAACCGGTCCTGCCGGCTTGATTATTAATAATTTGCAATTCCCGCGAACTTGCCAAAGTGATTACAGCACGGACTGAACGTGCGAAGAAAGAAGAGGAGGCTGTTGTACATGAACATTCGACAGGATGCAGGAACATCGGTTGTGCCCTTTCCGGTTCCGGTTAAAGAAACAGGTGATAGGATTTTTCTTTCTGCCCCGCACATGACGGGAAATGAGCAGAAGTATATCAGCGAGGCGTTCGAGTCCAATTGGATTGCGCCGATGGGGGCGAATGTCAATCAGTTCGAAGCAGAAATGGCGGCGTATGCCACGACTCAGGCAGCGGCTGCTTTATCTTCAGGGACTGCCGCAATCCATTTGGCTTTACAACTATTGGGCATCGGTAAAGGAGACCGTGTTTTCTGTTCCAGTTTGACGTTTGTGGCGAGTGCCAATCCGATTCTCTACGCTGGGGCGGAACCTGTCTTTATCGATTCAGAAGAAGAAACGTGGAATATGTCTCCCTGGGCGCTGCAGAAAGCATTCGCGGCTGCAGAACAAGAGGGCAAACTTCCAAAAGCGGTGATTATTGTACATATATATGGACAAAGCGCCCGCATGGATGAACTTCTTGCCCTTTGTAATCATTACGGGGTGCCCATCATCGAAGATGCAGCGGAATCGCTTGGTTCCACTTATAAAGGCAAGAAAACGGGGAGTCTCGGAACATACGGAATTTATTCATTCAATGGCAATAAGATCATTACGACGTCCGGAGGCGGCATGTTAGTGTCAAATGACAGAAAAGGAGTGGCGCAAGCACGGTTTCTCGCTTCCCAGGCGAAAGATAACGCCCCATTTTATGAACATAGCCGTGTCGGATATAATTACCGGATGAGCAATGTGCTGGCAGGCGTCGGGCGTGCCCAACTTGAGGCAATCGAACTGCGCGTCTCGGCCCGCCGAGCTGTCTTCGGCCGCTATGTTTCTGCGCTCGGCAAGCATGAAGCGGTGAAATTCCAGCCCGAACTTGAAGGTACGCGTTCGAACCGCTGGTTGACAGTCATGCTGCTTGACCCAGCTAGAACCGACCGGTCGCCGGATTATATCCGTGAATGGCTGGAATCGGAAAATATCGAATCGCGCCGTGTATGGAAGCCGCTTCATCTGCAGCCATTGTTTGCGGGCTGCAAATTCTATTCGCATAATCCGCATGGCAAAACGGCTGTCAGCGAAAAATTATTTGCGGAAGGGCTTTGCCTGCCTTCAGGATCTGATTTGCAACCAGAGCAGCAACAACGCATCATCGGGCTGCTTGAAGAAATCTTAGCTTAAACGCCCTTAGACGGAGCCGCATTTTGGTGGTACGATTAGTACGAAATCAAAAGACGGTTCGCGAGGAGCAGATGAGTGTGAGTGAAAACACGAAAAATCAGCGAATGGTCAGGCTGCTTCCAGGCCTGGCCCTTTGTTTGTTGGTTATATGGGCAGGAATTTATGGGGCGGATTTAATCGGTGCGGCACTCGGTGCGGCCGGGCTATTGCCGGAAGGCGGAAAAAGCCCGGTGTCAGGGATTTTTGTGGCGATCCTGGTGGGGATCATCATCCGCAACACAGTAGGCTTGCCGGAGATCTTCATTAGCGGCGTCAGTTTTTCAGTCAAATACGCCTTGCGGGCAGGCATTATCCTGCTCGGTTTGCGCTTGAGTTTGACGGAAGCTTTGACGCTCGGGGCGTGGGGCATGCCGCTCATCATAGCCTGTATCACAGTAGGAATCAGCGTCACTTTGTTTTTTACCAAACTATTCGGCCAGTCCAACCGGCTTGGCGCATTGATTGCAAATGGCACGGGCATATGCGGCGTAACCGCCATTATGGCGACAGCACCGGTAATCCGCGCAAAAGAGAACGAAATTTCGTACGCCATCGCCAATATTACGGTGTTTGGATTGTTGGGCATGTTGTTCTATCCATACCTTGCCCATTTCTTTTTTGCAGATGAGCCGATCAAAGCCGGGTTGTTCCTTGGTACCGCCATACACGACACTGCGCAAGTAACCGGTGCTGCGTTGATGTATGAGCAAATGTACGGCTCGACACTGGCGCTTGACGTGGCGACCATCACGAAGTTGACGCGCAATCTGTTCATCATTGCCGTGATTCCGTTGATCGCGTATTTGTTCTTCCGGAGCGAGGGGCAGGACGGGAACCCCATGCCGAAATGGTATAAATTGTTTCCGTTCTTCATTCTTGGGTTTCTTCTGCTATCGTTTCTACGCACGGTTGGAGATGCTACGCTCGCTTCAGGCGGGCAGGCGTTCGGCATTTTCAGCGCCTCTAGCTGGGAAGAATTCTACAGCTTTTGGAGTTCGTTCGGATCTACCTATATGCTCGGCCTCGCGATGGCAGGCGTCGGGTTATCGACCAACTTAAAAATATTCCGCGGGATGGGATTGAAGCCGTTTTACATCGGCTTGATCGCGGCCATCTCTGTCGGGGCGGTCAGTTTATTGCTTATTTCGCTATTCGGCGATTTGGTGCAGCTGGCTGCCTGAACGGAACCTGGGGCCTTTCAAAGGCTCCAGGTTTTTTATATGCGTTAATTCAAGTATTTACCATAAATAATTCTCATTAAACTCTCAGAATAGTCTCAGTGCTTTCTCAGTTTCAAAATCTATACTTTTTCTATGGCGTACAAATTACTATCCATTAAGGAGGGAGCAAGTGGCTATTGAAATTTTCAGCAGGAGGGAACAGAAGTATTTGATAACACGGAAACAGTACCAGGCATTGATCGCTGAACTGGCTCCGTATATGCGCGATGACCGGAATGGGGAAGACGGCCGCTATACCGTGAGCAGCCTGTATTTCGACAACGCGGAACGGGCTATCTACTACGAGACGAAAAACAAATTGAAATACCGGCAAAAGCTGAGGCTGCGAATATATGGCGATACTGGCCCGGATGGCTTGGCATTTTTCGAGGTCAAGCAAAAACACGGCAAAGTCGTCTATAAGCGCAGGCTGACGATGCCCCTTTCAGAAGCGCACCGTTATTTAAACGCGCCAATATTCGAATCAGTGGATGACTACGAAAGCTCCAATCCGCAAGTCCTAAAAGAAATCGACTATTTTCGCCGTTTGTACCGGCTAGAGCCGACAATGATTGTCGCTTATGACCGCCACGCCATGCACGGCAAAAGCAATAGTGAGTTGCGGATCACCTTCGATTTCAATTTACGTTGCCGCCGGGATGAATTGCAGCTGGAGAAAGGCCCGCATGGCAGCCATTTCATCGATCCGGATCTGGTCGTCATGGAAGTGAAGGTCGACCAGAGTGTACCGCTTTGGCTTGCACGGATCTTGCAGCAGCAAAATTGTGAACAGCGCAGTGCTTCGAAGTTCTGTACATCGACTGAACAGCTGGCAGACACTGTGCTCGCACCGGCGGGTTTCACTGAACAAACCACTATAGGGGGAGATTCGCATGGAAAAGATCAATGAAATTTTTAGTGTTAATGCAGAAACTGGGGAATCGACACTGTGGATGAGTTTAATGGCGATGGCCATTGCGCTTGTCTTGAGCTTGATCATCACGCAAGTATACCAATTGACATTCACGGGGCAACATTACTCCCAGGACTTTGTCCACACGATCGTCATGATGAGCGTGGTCGTCTCGGTTGTCATGAACGTCGTCAGTGGCAATGCCGGCGTCGCTTTCGGCTTGTTCGCAGTCTTCTCGCTGATACGATTCCGCAGCGCCGTCACCAACGCGAAAGATATCGCATACATTTTCTTCGGCCTCTGTGTCGGGATGACTGCAGGGCTGTTTCAATTCCAGTTGGCAATCGCTTTGACATTGTTTGCATCTTTCGTTTTCTATTTCCTTTTCAAAAGCAATTACGGAAAAGGCCGCAGCACCCAATTGCTTAAAGTCATGGTTCCGGAAAACTTGAATGAAGAACAATTGCTGGATGATATTTTGGTCGAGCATACCGATGAGTTCAAGCTATGCCAAGTGGAGACGGCGAATCTTGGGACGATGATTCTTTATACCTTCTCGATTCGCGGGAAACAAGGTGTTAAAGACAGGTACTTGCTTGACCGGATCCGCGAACGCAATGCTAATTTGAAAGTGACTCTTTCGTATATGCAAGCCACAGAATGACGTATACGCCCCAGCCCGCTATTTCAGGCAGCTGGGGCATTTTCAGGCTAAGCGGGAGAGTCGGAATTCCTGTTTTCGCCAAGCTCGCTGAGGGTATGGACAAGTAATAGTGTTAAAAGGAGGAGAAGAGAATGAATATAGAAGCCGAACGCGATCTTTTGAAGGACGAATATGGCAATTATTATGTCGTCTCCTACGCGACGAAAGATTCCTTGACAGTGGTGAATGCGGCGCTTTATCATGCTTTCAACCAAGAGCTTACAGACGAATTTGTGGCAGAAGTGAAGCGTAAATACCCAAAAGGCGTAGCCGTGGGGGTTTATTTTGCGGATCTAGTGCATGAACAGATCGAGAAACTTGAAGACCCGGAATTTCGAGGGCATATTTACGATTTAAACGAAGTGCGGAAAGAATACGATATCCATCTAAAGCCCATTTATCACGATTCACTCCATCTTTGATTAGCCGGAGGCGTACAGGAATTTCGAATCAATTCTGTTAATCAATAACTGAATATTCAATTTATCATCAGGTTGTTAGCCGTAATATTTTAAAAAAGGAGGAGAGTTAATGAAATATTGGCTTGGTTTTGGAGGGATGGCACTGATGCTTACAGTGGCCGGCTGCGGAACGCAGGATACAACCATTGAACAACCTGAAGAAGGCGCGGTACAGGAAGAGGCAGCCCAGGAAGAGGCGCCAGAAGCAGAAATGGAGGAAATGCCAGCGGAAGGCACGGGCGGTGACAGCCATGGCAGTGAACAGGCCACTGTCGATCCGTATGATTACTTCCTTGAGGATGGGTCTACTGCTAAATTTGAAGGATACGGAAATGAATTTGCCGAATTTACGCTGAAAACCGATTACATGGAAGCGAACCATGTCGCAACGTATGAAGATAATGGCGGAACCGTCGTTCTTAAAGTCTTCCGACTGCATGAGGATCGCATCGAGCTCGTTAAACAGGAAGGTGAGTTTTACGATGACTACACGGCAAGTTTCGAAGAATTGGAAGCCTTGGAAGTGATTTCAACTTACCTGGAATTTCCGATCGAAGAAGGCCAGGAAATCGGTGACGCGACTGTGGTGGAAACTGGCACAAGCTTAGAGACGCCATATCAAAATTTTGATGATGTTTTCGTGCTTGAATCAATGACAGAGGACGGTTCGATCAACCGCAATTATTTCGTGGAAGGTTACGGAGAAGTGAAACGTGAATTCCGTGCAAATGCCGATGACTCCGATGAAATGACGATCACATCTACACTCGCCTCCATCGAACTTGCCGAAGAAAAGAAGTAGACAGGCGATTTCATTGAAAAGCCCGCTGATTTAGCGGGCTTTTTCGCTGTATAATGGGCGTATCATTACTAGCTAAAGGAGAGGGTCAAGATGGGAAATATCACGATTATCGGTGCTGGCACAATGGGACATTCAATTGCATTGTCAGCGGCATGGAGCGGCCAGTCAGTAAGTATATTCGGAGTGGACGCCCGAGATCTGGAAACTGCGCAAAAAGGGTTTGAAACGAAACTGCGCCTCATGGCAGACAATGAACTGATCGACAATGAACAAACAAAGGAGATGGCGGAGCACGTGTCCTTCACGAGTTCTTTGGAAAAAGCGGTGAAAAATGCAGAATTCATCATAGAGGCTGTACCTGAAAATATAGGGTTGAAGCATCAAATTTACCAGCAGTTGGAGGGCTTGATCGCAAACGATATTATCATTGCCAGCAATAGCTCGGGGTTGATGCCGACTGCCCTCGCCGAAGGAATGAAACATCCGGAACGCTTCGTATTGACACATTTTTGGAATCCGGCACATTTAATCCCGCTCGTGGAAATCGTCGGCGGCGAGAAAACCAGTGAACAAACCTTACAACGAACGAAAGCGCTCATCGAGCAGATGAACAAGCAAGCTGTACTATTGAAAAAAGAACTCCCTGGCTTTATCGGCAACCGGCTTCAATTCGCTTTGTTCCGTGAAGCACAGGCTTTGCTGGATGCGGGGGTGGCGTCAAAAGAAGATATCGATGCTGCCGTCACGTATAGCATCGGCAGGCGCTTGCCAGTAACCGGTCCGCTGCAGACGGCGGATCTCGGCGGTTTGGATATTTTTTATGCGATTTCGGATTATCTGTTCGAGGACCTGTCGACAGAACAAAAGCCGGGCCGCACGCTGAGTGAATTAGCGAAAAGTGGCAAGCTTGGGACCAAGACAGGAAGCGGCTTTTACGAGTGGCCGGAAGCGCAATCGAGAGCTGTGCAAGCTGAACGGGAAGAAGTGTTGATCCATTTCCTTAAACAGGATATGGAAAAAGAATGATATAGGCTCATCATTTCTCTATCAGCCTAAAGTCTGAAATTAATCAGAATTATAAGAAAAGTCTTTCAATTTGACGTGGAGGCGATATAATAAACAATTATAATCAAAAGGGAGATGAGGCAAATGACCGATTTGAAAAACGATTCGCTGGACTTGCATAGACGGCATCAAGGGAAATTGGAGATTCGTTCAAAAGTGGCTGTGGAAAACGAGAGGGATTTGAGCCTCGCCTACTCTCCTGGCGTAGCCGCACCGTGCCGTGAAATTCATGCGGATCCAAGCAAAGTGCATGAATACACGATGAAAGGCAATACGGTAGCGGTCATTACTGACGGCACAGCGGTGCTTGGGCTCGGCAATATCGGCCCGCAAGCAGCGCTTCCGGTCATGGAAGGAAAAGCTTTATTGTTCAAGGAATTTGCCGGTGTGGATGCATTCCCAATCTGCCTGGATACGACAGATGCCGAAGAAATCATCCGAACCGTCAAATTGCTCGAACCTGGCTTTGGCGGCGTCAATCTGGAAGACATTGCCGCCCCGACTTGCTTTATCGTGGAGCAGCGCCTGAAACAGGAAATGAACATCCCGGTGTTCCATGATGACCAGCACGGCACCGCGATCGTCACGCTTGCCGGACTGATCAATTCATTGAAATTGGTCGAAAAGGAAATCGAAGATGTCAAAGTGGTCGTGAACGGCGCCGGTGCGGCAGGCATCGCCATCGTTAAATTGCTGGCGAAATTCGGGTTTGGCCATATCGTCATGTGCGACACAAAAGGCGCGATTTATAACGGGCGCCCGAATGGCATGAATCCCTTCAAGGCGGAAGTTGCGGAAATGAGCAATTATCAGATGGAACAAGGGCAGTTGGCAGATGTCATTGTCGGTGCTGACGTTTTTGTCGGCGTATCGGCAGAAGGCGCATTGACGGAAAGCATGGTGCGCTCGATGAATGAAGAGCCGGTCATCTTTGCGATGGCGAACCCGAATCCTGAAATCTTGCCGCATGCCGCGAAATCAGCCGGTGCACGGGTCATCGGGACAGGGCGTTCCGATTTTGCCAACCAGGTTAATAATGTGCTGGCGTTTCCCGGATTGTTCCGTGGCGCACTTGATGTACAGGCGAGCGACATTAACGACGCGATGAAAATCGCGGCAGTTGAAGCGATCGCCGCCTTGATCGCCACCCATGAACTTCACGAAGATTATGTGATACCGAAGCCGTTCGATCCGCGTGTGGCACAGGCGGTCGCCGAAGCAGTCGCTAGGGCTGCCGAAGAAACGGGCGTTGCCAAAGTATCGCTCAAAGAGCCTGCCCAGCAGATTGTCTTATAATAAATAGAAGAAAGCCTGAATTCCCTCCCCCTGGAATTCAGGCTTTCTTAGGTTTAGTGGCGGTAGGATGCAAAGGCATGAAAAAAGACCGTCCGACCCATCAGCTTGATGACGAGTCGGACGGTCTTTTTGAATGAACAAAATTAATCGGCGACGCTGAGCCCTTTGGCGATCGCAATTTTTTCGAGTGCTTGGCTGAAGTCGTTGATCAAGTCATCGGGATGCTCGAGTCCTGCGGAAAAGCGCAGAAGCCCATCGGTGATGCCGCGCTTTTCGCGTTCAGCGGGCGGCATTGCGGCATGGGACATCGTGGCCGGATAGGACAAGATCGATTCGACGGCGCCGAGGCTGACGGCGAACACAGGGATTTCCAAAGCATCTACGAGAATGCGGGCGGCGTCCTTATCCGCCAGGCGGAATGACAACACACAGCCTGCGTGGCTTGCTTGGCGGCTATGGATCGGATTTCCGGGATGGAATGAGAAGCCGGGATAATAGACTTCTTCGACAAGCGGGTGCCTATGCAGATACTCGGCAATGCGGGCGGTCGTCTCGCCGGATTGTTTTGTGCGGGCGCCGAGCGTTTTGATGCCTTGGATCAATGTATAGGAATCCTGTGCGCCGAGCACAGATCCGAATGTATTTTGGATGAATGCCAATTGTTCGCCGAGGCCGGCATCTTTTGTCACCGCAAGGCCGGCCGTGATGTCACTATGGCCAGACAGGAACTTCGTCGCGCTGTGGAGCACGATATCCGCGCCGAGTTCAAGCGGGTTTTGGTAAAGCGGCGTCATAAAAGTATTGTCGACGAAAGTCATGGCGTCGTTTGCTTTCGCCAGTTTAGCAGCCATTTCAATATCGGTGATTTTCATGACGGGATTGGAAGGCGTTTCAATGTAGACCACTTTCGTGTTCGGCTGGAACGCTGCGGCCACTTCGCCAAGGTCGGTCATGTCGACGAATGTATAATCGACTTTGAATTTTTCCAGCACTTCCGTAATGAAGCGATAAGTGCCGCCGTAAACGTCTTCCGAGACCAGCACATGGTCGCCGGCTTTCAACAGCATGAAGGCCGATGAGATGGCTGCCATGCCGGAAGAAAAGGCCAAGCCCCGCGCGCCGCCTTCAAGTTTGGCGATCGTTTCTTCAAGCGATTTGCGCGTCGGGTTGCCGGAGCGGCTGTAATCAAACGGCCCGAACGAATCGATGCTTTCCTGATGGAAAGTCGATGATAAATAGATCGGCACATTGACTGCGCCTGTTAATGGATCGATGCCTGCTGAATGGATCAATTTGGTCTCGCGTCGTTCACTCATGGGAAACGACCTCCTTTTCCAGTTTGGCCAAGGCTTGTGACAAATCAGCGATCAAATCTTCTGCCTGCTCGACGCCTACAGAGAAGCGGAGCAGGCGGTTACAGACGCCACGTGCCGTGCGTTCTGCAACCGGCATATCGGCATGGGTCTGGGTCGCGGGATACGTGATGAAACTTTCCACGCCGCCGAGGCTCTCTGCGAATGTGATGAGCGACAGGCTCTCGAGGAATTCCCCGACCCATTGTTCTTCTCGCAGGCGGAACGACAGCATGCCGCCTTTCCCAGGATACAGCACGTCTGTCACGGTATCTTGAGATTCCAGAAAGCGGGCAAGTTCTTTGGCATTCGCTTCGTGCTGGCGCATACGCAGCGGCAAGGTTTTCAAGCCGCGGATCAACAGCCAGGAATCAAGCGGCGACAGCACAGCGCCGGCTGAGTTGTGGGCGTTGAAAAGCTGCTCGCATAACCCTGCGCCTTTTGCAGCGACGAGGCCTGCGAGCACATCGTTATGGCCGCCGATGTATTTGGTGGCGCTATGGAGTACGATATCGGCGCCGATTTTGAGCGGCTGCTGCAAGAAAGGGGTCAAAAAGGTATTGTCGACGATCAGTAAAAGATTGTGGCGCTTGGCCAGTTGTGCATACAATTCCAAATCGATCTCCTGCATCAACGGGTTGGTCGGCGTTTCAATGAAAATCGCTTTTGTATTGTCAGTGATTTTCGCTTCGGCCGTTTTCGGATCGACGAAGGGATCGTATACGGGACGGATATGGTATTTTTCCTCATATTGTTCCAGCAGACGGTAAGTGCCGCCGTAAATATCTTCAGGAAGCAAAATCTCATCGTTCGGGCGGAACAGGGAAAGGACCAGCTGGATCGCGGCCATTCCAGAGCTGCACGCAAAGCCTGCGTCGCCGCCTTCTAGATTCGCGATCCCTTCTTCGAGGAGCTGGCGTGTCGGATTTTTCGTCCGCGTATAATCATAGCCTGTGGATTTGCCAAGGCCTTCATGTTCGTAGGCGGTAGAAAGATAAATCGGGGGATTGACCGCCCCTGTGCGTTGATCGCTGCGGTTGCCGAGTTGTACCAGGCGTGTTTCTAGGCTATGTTGTGTCATGGTCCTCATCCTTTCAAATCAAAAAGCAGGGGCTTTCTTCTATGATAAGAAGAAAGCCCCTGCCGTATATGCTATCTTCTCATCTACTAGGCTTCACCTATTGGAATTAGCACCGTAACAAACACGTCCGGTTGCTGAGACTTCACAGGGCCAAATCCCTCCATCTCTCTCGATAAGAATCATTTTATATAGTTGTGGTTGGTTGATGTTTTCCATCATACGGCAATTACTTGCGAAATACAAGCGGAATATTGAAAATACTCTTGTAAATGTCCCGAAGGCGCTCGCTTTTATTTCGGAAGCTGAAATGGTATGCTGAGGTATACTTTTATCATGCCCGGCTTATACAAGGCCAGTTGCAAAGGGGTTCTGAATTATGTACATCGTCACATCGACCGTCATTGTGCCGGAAGACAAGGTGCAAGACGTCATAGAAATATACCGAAAACGATCGCGCCGTGTAGACCAGGCGGAAGGCTTCACTTCATTCCGGCTAATCCAAAACACGAAAAAGCGCCATGAACTGACCGTCCACTTGGAATGGCAATCCAAACAGGCCTACATGAACTGGGTCAAGAGCCAGGAGTTCAAGGAGATCCATGATTTGGAGAAGAATTATCCAGACCAGGAACTCGCGGGCATCGTCCCGAAAGTCCATCAATACGAAGTGGTGGCCGAATGAACCAGGAACAAAAACAGCAAATCGCGACCGACACGGCAGACGGTATATACGAAGCGTACCCGAATTTATGGGAACGTTTCGGCGATAAGGGATATGAACATACCGTCAAAGACAATCATCACCACTTGGATTACCTCGAAACCGCGTGGGAGCTGCAAAGCGAGCAATCCTTTCTAGACTATGCACTCTGGCTCGAAACGGTGCTCGTGAGCCGCAATGTCGAAACTGCGCTCATCATCGACAATTTTCAGCGGCTCATCGAAATTGTGCCGCGCTATACCGAAACAACGCAAGGAGATTTCATGCGGGGCTGCCTCGATCGCGCAGTCCGGTTATTGGAGCTCCCTCCACATAAAAGGGGCTGATCAAATGAACGAGTCAACACAGCTTTCGGATCTTTTCCTGCAAGGCCAGGAAGAGGAAGCTTTGAAATACGTCCAGGATTTCCTGGAAAGCCATTCACATGAACAGCTCTACGGCGAACTTTTGACGCCGGCGATGTACCGCATCGGGGAATTATGGGAACAAAATGAAATATCGGTAGCGGAAGAGCACTTGGCAACCGCTGTTTGCGATTTTGTCTTGTCCGCTACGGAACTGCGCAATAAAGATAAGGATGGCCGTAAAAAAGCGATGATCTTTGGGCCAGAAGGCGAAGAGCATTATATCGGGCTCAAGATGGTCGCGGCGATGTTCCGTGAAGAGGGCTATGATGTCCGCTATATGGGGCCAAATTTGCCGCTCGATTCAGCACTCGAATTGGCCGGTGACTGGCAGCCCGATGTTGTGGCATTGTCGGGTGCACTTGCACACCGCTTGCCGGTTTTGAAAACCTACGCCGAAGCTTTCTCTAAGGTGGACTCAAATCCAGCCGTCCTGATTGGCGGCAGGGCTGTCACTTTGTCGAGCTTTGCGGATTTGCGCATAAAAGGAGCGGTCGTCGTCCGGGAACTTGGTGCGCTCAGGGAATGGATCCGTACTGGAAAGGGGTCGAACGATGACACGCTCTCCACTGGCTGAATGGCCGCTTCCGGCTTTTCAATTGAACAATAGCTTTGCGGTCGTCGACTATTCGCATGAGGCAGAACAGCTTTTCGGAAAACCAAAAGGATTTTTTGAATTACTCGATGAAGGCAGCCACGCCAAAGCGGAACGCTTACTGAAAACACGCGGCAGCAAGAAACCAATCGAATTGAATTTCACCACAGCAGCCGGCTTCTTCTTGGCGGACGTCTATTACCGGTGGGATAGCGACTTTTCACTGAATCTTGTACTGGTGCCAAAAGATGAGCAAATGGCTGCCATCACGGCGCAATTGATTCGCTTGCGGGGCCGCTTGAAAGAAACGGATTATGAATTGCTCAAGGAAAAAGAACGGTCGGATGCGCTGCTGGATAAAGTGCGTGAACTTTCCGCACCGTGCATCGCAATCGGCGGAGGCTATGTGCTCATTCCGTTGTTCGGTAATTTGGATGCAAAAAAAGTTGAAGCGATCCGCCCGTATATTGTCACGCGCATCTATGAATACGAAGCCGAAACGGTCGTGATCGATTTGACGGCGATGGGTTCGGTGACGCAAGAAGGCGTCAGTTACCTGGAGTCGCTCGTGCAGACCTTGGGCGTCATGGGGATCGATGCAGTCATCACCGGCGTAAAGCCGGACCATGCCCAAAAATTGCATCTGTTGAAACGGGAAATGAATTTGCGTTTTGAAGCATCACTGGAATCCGTCCTGACAACAGCCTCAGAAAATCAGTGATAAAACCGGCCACGGGAGCCGGTTTTTTTTGGTTAGGAAGCCTAGTGACTGGATGTTTGTTTCATTTTCCATAGGGTATCCGGCGATTTTTCGGGAATACATTTAGAGAAAAGGATTATTAAAAGCTGCAGTGGAGGTGTTGGCGATGGGATCATCACATGATCATTCGCATAGCCGCAATAAAAAAACATTGCTGATCGCCTTTTTGATCATCACCAGTTATATGGTGGTCGAGGCGGTCGGTGGATATTTGACGAACAGCCTAGCGCTACTAGCTGATGCCGGCCATATGCTAAGCGATTCCATTTCGCTCGGTGTCGGCTACCTGGCTTTTTCCATTGGCGAAAAAGCAGCCGACCAAATGAAGACTTACGGCTATAAACGTTTTGAAATTCTGGCGGCAGTCTTTAACGGCGTGACGCTCGTCTTGATTTCGTTCTATATTTTCTATGAAGCCTACCACCGGTTTTCAGATCCACCGGAAATTGCGACTTCAGGAATGTTGGCTATCGCGGTCATCGGCTTGCTCGTCAATATCCTCGTCGCGTGGATCTTGATGCGCGGCGGAGATACGAAAGAAAACTTGAACCTCCGTGCTGCTTTTTTGCATGTCTTAAGTGATTTGCTTGGCTCGGTCGGTGCAATCACGGCAGCCCTTTTGATCATTTTCTTCGGGTGGGCATGGGCAGATCCGCTGGCGAGTGTAGTTGTCGCCATCCTTGTCTTGATCAGCGGCTGGCGCGTAACGAAAGAAGCGGTGCATGTCTTGATGGAAGGCACGCCGAAAAATGTCGACCTGGAGCAAGTAGCGCAAACGATCGAAGCGTTGCCTGGTGTAAAAAGTATCCATGACTTGCATGTATGGAGCATCACGAGCGGAAAAAATGCCATGTCGGGACATGTAGTCGTCAAAGAACATATCTCGTTCAAAGACAGCCAGCAAGTGCTTAGGGATATTGAACATGCGCTGTTGGAGCTGAAAATCGGCCATGTCACTGTCCAATTGGAAAATGAAGACCACCCACATGACGACTCGATTCGCTGCCAAGGGCAAGAAGAGGCTGAAGCGGCAGGGCATCATCATCACTGAAGAAAAGAATCGACCAGTAAGGAGTGGGACCATACCGCTCCTTTTTTCTATGAAAAATACGTGTTGTATATGTTTTATCATCCAGATCACTGCTTGAACATATAAGCATATGCTGATATGCTGTATTTGGTATTACAGTATTTAAGCAAACCTAAGTATAGAAGCGGGGGAATCATCCGATGGAAGTGAAAGCGCGCGAAATAGAAATTGACAAAGCGAGCATGGTGCTGAAGCTATTAGGCGACAAGACGAGATTGTCGATGGTCAAATTGCTCGAAAAAAACGATTGCTGCGTCTGTGAATTCGTGGAAATCTTTAACGTCAGCCAGTCGGCGATCAGCCAGCACTTGCGCAAGCTTCGCGATCTCGGTTTAGTGAAGGAAAAACGCAAGGGGCAATGGATTTTCTATTCATTGAACCAGGACAGTGAATTATACGATATGCTCATGCAAGTCTTGGCATTCATTCCGAACCAGGATGAGCGCATCGAGAGATTGGTGGAGCAGGGATTGCGCATTCGTTGTGAGTAATAGTGATACGGAAAAGGTATCACGTTGAATAAACATAGAGATACTAAAAACCATTCATGGAACAAGGGAGCTAATCAATATGACGAAAAAAACATTGTACTTTTTATGCACGGGCAATTCATGCCGCAGCCAAATGGCGGAAGGCTGGGGGAAAGAAATTTTGGGCGATGACTGGCAAGTATTGAGTGCCGGAATCGAAGCACATGGCTTGAACCCGAACGCCGTAAAAGCGATGAATGAAGTGAATATCGATATTTCGAATCAAACATCTGATGTCATCGACACCGAAATTTTAAACAATGCGGATTTTGTGGTGACACTTTGCGGCGACGCGGCAGATAAATGCCCGATGACGCCGCCTCACGTAAAACGCGACCACTGGGGCTTTACGGATCCGGCGAAAGCGCAAGGTACCGAAGAAGAGAAATGGAAAGTGTTCCAATCGGTACGCGATGATATCGAAGCGCGCATCCGCCATTTCGCTGCAACTGGTGAGTAAGTGAAGTTTCGGGAGGGGGAGATTGCGCTCCAGGCCTTGCTTTCCGGGGGGCGGGCGTCGAGCCTTTGTGGCTTCGCCACATAAGTCTCGCCAGTCCCGCGCGGTCCCCCAGGAGTCAAGGCCTTCCGCTTCATCTCCAATATTAGAATGTTAAATTTTTCAAATCCAGCTGTTCTAAGTTTTGAATAGAGTAAGCATATGTGCAATTCCGTTAGTGTTATTTGATAGAACCAAACTACACAGGTTGAAGGAGAGCTGAATATGAAAAAGGTAGAAATTTTCGATCCGGCGATGTGCTGTTCGACGGGTGTTTGCGGCCCTACTGTGGACCCGGAACTGACGCGCATCGCGTCGGCCGTGTATTCACTCGAGAAAAAGGGCTTTGCAATTTCACGCCATAATTTGACGGATGATCCTGGTGCGTTTGTGGACAATAAACAAGTCAATCAAGTGCTGGTCGAAAAAGGGCCGGACGCGTTGCCAGTTGTGCTGGTCAACGGAGAAGTCGCAAAGATTGCCGAATACCCGACAACAGAAGAATTGGCAGAGTGGTTCGAGACCGCACCGTCCGAATTACATGAAAAGCCGCGTGTGCACGTGTCACTGAACATCAACAACTAAAGGAGCGTTCCTATGTATTCATTGTTCAATCCGAATCAAATGGCCGTCACCCCGTTTCTGTTTTTCACCGGTAAAGGCGGTGTCGGGAAAACTTCGACTGCGTGTGCAACAGCTGTCGCCTTAGCTGATCAGGGCAAGAAGGTATTGCTCGTCAGCACAGATCCGGCTTCCAATTTGCAAGACGTGCTAGAAGTGGAACTGACAAACGATCCGAAAGCCATTCCGTCTGTTGCCAATTTGTCCGCCTGCAATATCGATCCGGAACAAGCGGCCAAAGCTTATAAAGAAAGCGTCGTCGGTCCTTACCGCGGCAAATTGCCAGATGCGGTTCTGGCTACGATGGAAGAGCAATTATCCGGAGCTTGCACGGTCGAAATCGCGGCGTTTGATGAGTTTTCGCATTTGCTGGCAGATGAAGAGATTTTAGCGCAATACGACCATGTGCTGTTCGATACGGCACCGACCGGCCACACGCTGCGCCTTTTGCAATTGCCGACGGCGTGGAGCGGCTTTTTGGAAGACAGTACGCACGGTGCCTCATGCCTCGGCCCGCTCGCTGGGCTAGAAGGCAAAAAGGCACTGTACAAGAAAGCGGTGGATTCGCTCTCCGATGGCAACAAAACGACTTTGATCTTAGTGGCGCGCCCTGACAATTCCTCCTTGCTCGAGGCGGACCGTGCATCATTTGAATTAAAAGAAATCGGCATCAAAAACCAATTGCTCATCGTCAATGGGCTGCTTCAGACGCATCAGCCGGAAGACGCTGTATCGACAGCGTTCTACAAGCGGCAGCGTGAGGCGATCGATCGGACACCTGAAGCGTTGAAGCAAGTGATGGCTTATGCATTGCCATACGTTTCTTATTCGTTGACTGGCGTTGAAAATTTGCGCCATCTGTTCAGTTCATACGCAATTACTTCGTTCGAAACGGAAGAAGCGGGCGAGCCGCTCGACTTGCCGGGATTGAACAGCGTCATCGATGACTTATCCGAACACAATACGCGCGTCATTTTCACGATGGGCAAAGGAGGCGTCGGCAAAACTTCCGTCGCATCCGCCATCGCAGTCGGCTTATCCGAGAAAGGCCATCAAGTCCATTTGACGACGACCGACCCGGCAGCTCACTTAGCGTATACATTTGAAGGAAGCGGCACACGCGATAATTTGTCCATCAGCAGCATCAATCCAGACATCGAAGTGGCGCGTTATAAAGAAACCGTCATCGAACAGGCAGGCAGCGGGATGACTGAGGAAGAGCTCGCTTATTTGAAAGAAGACCTGGAATCGCCGTGCACCGAAGAAATCGCGTTGTTCCAAGCTTTCGCCAAAGTAGTGGAAAAATCCGAGAACGAAATCGTCGTCATCGATACTGCGCCGACCGGGCATACCTTATTGCTGCTCGATTCGACAGAAGCCTATCATAAGGAAATGAGCCGCTCGACAGGCGATGTGCCGGACAGTGTGAAAAAACTATTGCCGCGCCTGCGCAATCCAAAAGAAACAGGTGTCGTCATCGTCACCTTGGCGGAAGCGACACCGGTATTGGAAGCGGCGCGTCTCGAAGAAGACTTAAAGCGTGCCGGGATCGAGCCGAAATGGTGGGTCATTAACCAAAGCCTTTATGCTACAAATACAGCGGATGCTGTACTGACGGGACGCGCGATCTCCGAGAAAAAGTGGATTCGCAAAGTTGACGCAGAACTGGCCGAGAAATGCGCCATCATTCCTTGGCTCGAAGAAGAGAAAATTGGTTATGACCAATTGAAAGAATTCATTTTATAATAATGGAGACATCAAATGAGTTTGGAAGGAATGAGGAAAACGATGAGTGAAGCATACCAGCCATTAGTGAAAGACCGCATTTTCATCGGCGGCGCAGCAGATGCGAAAACAGCAGTTGAAAATGAAGGCATCGACGTCGTCTTCGATTTGCGCGCAGAAGCAGGGGACAGCGAAGAAAGTTATACACGCATCCATGCACCGATTGTCGACGATTCTAAAGAACATCAGGATGAGTCGATACAAGAAGCGGTGGACGGGGTTGTCACTGCGTACGAAGAAGGCAAGAAAGTCTTTTTCCACTGCGCAGGGGGCAGCAATCGCACCGGTACCGTGGCAATCGGCACTTTGCTTGCATTAGGTAAAGCGGAGACGGTTGAAGAAGCCGAACAAATGGCGACGAACGTACGTCCGATCATCAGCGTGAAGCCGGAATTGAAAGAATCGCTGCACCGTATTTTTCCGCAAGCCTAGTCCATGTAAAAGTGAAGAATAATTGAAAAGAATAGGGGAGATGGAGTTTATGATGATTACCGATGAAGCTAAGAACTATATCCAATCCATTCTGGAAGAGCAGCAAACGGAAAACTTGCGCCTTTATGCAGTCGCCGGCTGCTGCGGCCCGCAAATCGGCTTGTCGCTCGATGCACCGGAACAAAGGGATGAACTCATCGATGTGAACGGCATCCGTGTAGCGGTCTCGCCGGACGCAAAAGAAATGGCAGAGGAGCTCGCTTTGGATTTTGATACGCAAGGCGAGCAAGGCGGCCTAGTCATGATCGGTGCGCCTACTGGCTGTTAAATAGAAAAAAGAGCTCATCCGTGAGCTCTTTTTTAATGGGTTCCGTTTACTTTGATATTGTGAGAGAGAAATCAAGTGCCGAGGGCGTCTGCCTCCGGTGCTTTTTATATGAAAAATAAAAAAGCACAAATGAATAAAAAAGTCTGTTAATTAATGGGAATATTCTTTAAAGTATATACAGAGCTGAAATAGGAAAGAAGTACGACATGAAACTACAGTACAAAGGGATGGGAGATATAGAAATGGAAGTTTGGGATTTGTATGACGGGGAGCGGAACCCGCTTGGAAAGAAACATATTAGAGGCAATAAATTGCAGCCTGGCGAGTTCCACATTGTCGTGGAAGTCATTACGCTCAATGCGGATGGAAGGATTTTCATGACGCAAAGGGACCCGGAAAAACCGCTTCCGATGCTTTGGGAAACGACGGGCGGTTCCGTGATTGCGGGAGAAAGCAGTTTAACGGGGGCTCTCCGCGAGCTGGAGGAAGAAACCGGTTTATTGGCAAGACCCGATGAACTACGCTTTTTAGGCCAAATGAAAGGCGGCAATTATTTCCTGGACAGCTATGTCTGGAGATGCAAAGAACGCATCGATATGGATGCCCTGCAGCTTCAACCTGGCGAAGTGTGCGCCGCACAGTTAGTCAACTGGATTGAATTCCAGCAAATGAACCGGGAGCGCTTGATCGTGCCTTCGGTCTATCAGCGTATGGAGCATTATTTCGAGAAATTGGCCTCTTTTTCGACTTATGCATGGGATGGTTCATTCCGGTAAACGGATGAGATGCACGAATCTACAGAAAGATAGGCTGCAAAGGGGGAGGGGCCATGAAAAAACTGCTCGGTTTATTTTTTGAAGAAGACTCTGATAAACAAGACGGGGGCCAAAGCGGTTATTTTTGGGTGTTCGCAATTTGGGGATTGATTCTGTTGGCGAATGGCATTTCTGAATATTTTATTGGAAACGCATTGATCGATAATTGGTTTGTGATTTTGATGATCGGGATCGTGGCATTTTCCGCTGCAGAAGATTTCGGCAAAAAAACAAGCGAGGAGGGCGATTGAAATGAGAACGATCACCTTGGCAAATGGCGAAACCGTCGAAGTGGAATGCTTGAGCTGCGCTTTAGTGAATGGATTGATCGAACCGGAAGGCGGCGTCGTGGTAGAGACGGAGCATTTCCATGCCCATCAGGATGTGGCTTATCCCATCCCCGGCTTGATCATCCTCGCCTCAAAGCGCCATTTAAAAAGCTTGGACGAATTGACCGAAGCGGAGCGGCTCGATTACATCACGATCCTGTCGGAAATCCGTAAAGCACAGCGCGACGTCCTTGGCATCGAATCGGTCTATTATTTCTATAATGAAGATACGACGCATCATTTCCATACATGGATGGTGCCGCGCTATGAATGGATGTATGAGTTTGGGCGTTCGGTCGAGTCGGTGCGGCCCGTGCTTTTGCATGCGCGAAATGAGATGAACGATGAAGCGAATCTAAAGAGTGTCAGGCAAGCGATTTCGGAATTGACGGAAGAACTGAAGCGATGAGTAAAGTGAAAATCTTCGATGCCCATTTACATATTATCGACCCGCGATTTCCGTTGGCCGAAAATCAAGGTTATTTGCCGCCTGCATTCACCGCTTCGAATTATGTGGCCGCTGTTGAACACTTCGAAGTAACCGGAGGCGCCATCGTATCGGGCTCGTTCCAAGGCTTTGACCAATCGTATTTAGTGGATGCACTTGATACGCTCGGTGACGGGTTTGTTGGCGTGACGCAATTGCCTGCAGATACATCGGACAAAGAAATCCTAAAGCTGCACGGAAAAGGCGTACGTGCCATACGGTTTAATGTGAAGCGCGGCGGTTCAGAAACGATCGAGCGGCTTGATCATTTCGCAAGACGCGTTCATGATATCGCCGGCTGGCACGCCGAATTGTACATCGATTCAAAAGATCTGGAAGGGCTGAAAGAAACAATCAGCCGCTTGCCGGCCGTTTCCATCGATCATCTCGGCTTATCAAAACAAGGATTCCCCGAACTGTTAAAACTGGTGGAACAAGGCGTGAAAGTGAAAGCAACTGGATTTGGGCGAATTGATTTCGATCCGTCTTACGCAGTCCGAGCCATTCATGAAACTAATCCGAATGCCTTGCTATTCGGCACCGACCTGCCATCGACACGCGCGAAAACACCATTTCAGGAAAATGACGTGACAGTGATCCAAGAAGCTTTGGGCGACAGGGAAGCGGAAAAAGTTCTCTTTCGGAATGCATTGAAATGGTATGGAATTGAATAAGTTTTGCCGGGAGCAAGTAAGGGAGATCAAGGAGTGACAATAGACATACAACAGCAGAACCTTTTCATCCAACAAGCGTCCAGTTATTAACATATTGAAAAGGGGTGGGCAGATGGGCTTCTGGTACATGCTGTTGTTATTCATCGGAATTTGTTTGTTTTTTGCAGGGATTTTGCCGAAAAGAGGATTTCCGCTCGTTGTGAAAACCGGCTTGCTCGTTGGCGGTGCTCTATGCATTGGGTTTTCCTTATTCATGTTCTCGCCAGGCAGCGCGGAAATCATGGCGGATTTGCTTGGTTTATAAACGGAAATGGAGTGATTTCAAGTGACGAAGATTTACATCATCCGGCATTGTGCCGCTTCTGGACAGGAGCCGGGGGCAGAGCTTACGGAAACCGGAATGGCACAAGCTGTAGAATTAAGCGGCTTTTTGAGTGAGCTGGGGATCGAGCGGATCGTCTCGAGCCCGTATACCCGAGCCGTTCAATCAATCGCACCGTTAGCGGAGGCGTTGGCTGTAGAAATCGAAACCGACGAGCGTTTGAAAGAACGGGTCTTGAGTTCAGGAAACCTTCCCGATTGGTTCGAGCACTTGAAAAACACTTTCGATGACCACGAGCTCGTGCTTGAAGGCGGCGAATCCAGCAGACAGGCGCTGGACCGAATTTCACAAGTCGCAGACGAGCTTGAAAAAAGTGGCCAAACAGCAGCAATCGTTACCCATGGCAATATTATGGCATTGCTTCTGTCGCGTTATGTGGAAGGCTTCGGGTTTGAAGGATGGCGTGCTTTAAGCAATCCGGATGTGTTCATTTTGACTGACGCGCCAGATGGAAAGAGCGGGGAACGATTGTGGAATGAGGACTCTCGATGATTCAAGCGGTGCTGTTTGATTTGGACGGGACCTTGCTCAATCGGGATGCTTCAGTGGTGTCGTTTATCGACGATCAATACGAACGGATGCATGGATCTCTCGGGCATATTCCGAAAGAGTTGTACGTCGGCCGCTTTATTGAATTGGATAGTCGCGGCTATGTCTGGAAAGACCGGGTCTATGCACAATTGATCCAGGAATTTGAAATCGAACAGACAACGGTGGAACTTTTATTGGAAGATTATCTCGCCCATTTTCGTTTCCATTGCCATCCTTTCGATGGCCTTCAAGCAATGCTGGAGAGCTTGAAACAACAAGGCGTGAAGCTAGGAATTATCTCGAATGGCAAAGAAAAGTTCCAGTTGGATAATATTAAAGCCTTGGGAATCGAGAAGTGGTTTGATGTGATCTTGATTTCTGAAAGCGAGAATTTAAGAAAGCCCGATCCGCGGATTTTTGAAAGAGCGATGGCCAGCTTGAATGTCTTGCCTTCCCACAGTTTGTTTGTCGGGGATCATCCAACGACGGATGTAGAGGCCGCTAAAAATGCCGGCATGATCGGGGTATGGAAGAAAGATGCTGGGTGGAATGAAGCTGCGGCGGATTACGCTATAGATGAGTTGGACGAAGTGAATAGGATCGTCCAAGAGTTAAATGCATAAAATTAAATCAGGCTGTCGAGAAAGTTAAAAAGCCGTATTTTCCGAAGCTTATCGCTCGCTTTCCGTGGGGCGGGAATCGAGCCTCCTCACCCGCTATCGAAGACCCTTGTGCTCCCACATCTGCTCTCACATTTGCAAGCAAATGCATCGCAAAAAATATTGCAAGCAGATGCGTCGCAAATGAATGTTCTCAGCACAGCTTCGCTCATTCATTGTCTGCGGGGTCTCTCAAACCCGTCGCTTCGCTGCTCCCACAGGAGTCGAACGAACGCTTCTCCAAATACTGAGATAATTCGTTGATTTTTAATTGTGGAATAGTGTCACACTCTTTTCATTTATAGAAGATTATAGACTTCTTCAACACTCTGATTAAATTGTGTTCAGGCTAAGCTTCACTCAACTTGCATAGGGAGTGGCGGTGTATGAAAGCAGTCTTGTTATGGGGCAATTTATTGTTCAGCGGGTTTATGACGATTTCAATTTCCATGTTTTTTGCGGAAGGGGCCATCGGGGAAAATTACACGAATGAACGCTTCGTGGCACCTGAATTTCTCTGGATGATTCCACTGTGGGTAGTGGAGGCCGTTCTCGTCGTGATCTATTTCTATAAGAAGAAAACGGAAATGGTTTCCTACCCCGTCATTTTATTGATTAACTTTGCGTTGTGGATCAGCATTTTCTTCAGTACATGGGTGTGTATGCGCTTGGCAGTTTAACTTCAATGAAATAATGAAATTCGATCTCTGAGCATTTTCTTACGCCTTCCGAAACTTGAGCGGTACAATAAGGGAGGTAAAGGAGTGCTTATAGACATGACACAAAAAACATTTCAGCAGATTCCTGTGGCGGTGCTCGATTTGGCGCCAGTCAATGAAGGCAGCACCGCAACAGAATCATTTGCAAATAGCGTAGAACTTGCGCAGCACGTAGAGAATCTTGGGTTTAACCGCTACTGGCTGGCGGAGCATCACAATATGCCAGGCATCGGCAGTTCGGCAACGTCCGTATTGATCGGGCATATCGCCGGGAAAACCAATTCGATTCGCGTCGGTTCCGGAGGCGTCATGCTGCCGAACCACGCCCCACTGGTCATCGCGGAGCAATTCGGAACGCTTGCGTCATTGTATCCGGACCGCATCGACCTCGGCCTTGGCCGTGCACCTGGCAGCGACCAGGCGACGGCTTATGCTTTGCGCCGTACGCTTCACAGCACAGGCGACGAATTCCCTCAGCAAGTGATGGAATTGGAGAATTATTTCTCCGATAAACCGGTCGGCCGAGTTAAAGCGTACCCGGGAACAGGCATGGACATTCCGCTCTGGCTGCTTGGATCGAGCGGATTCAGCGCACAACTCGCCGCGCAAAAAGGCTTGCCGTTTTCATTCGCCAGCCATTTCGCGCCGGACTTCACAATGCAGGCGCTGCAGTTGTACCACCAGAATTTCAAGCCATCAGCGGCGCTTGATAGCCCGTATGCAATGGTCGGTGTGTCACTGATCGTGGCTGACACGCAAGAACGTGCGGAATGGCTCGCAACTTCTTCGCAGCAGCAAATGTTCGCGTTGATGAAAGGCGAACCGACGACCTTCCAGCCGCCAATTGATGATCTTGGCTCGGTGTGGACGCCGCGTGAAATCGTCATGTTCCAGGATAAGCTGAAATCCGAATCGATGATCGTCGGAACGCCGGAAGTGGTACGCGAGAAGCTTGCCGCATTTGTCTCGAAAACCCGCGCGAACGAAGTCATCGTCAATTCACCGATCTTCTATCAGGAAGACCGCCTGCATTCGTATTCGTTGCTTGCAGAAATGATGGAATAATTTGAGCACCAGCCCTGAGCTGGTGCTTTTTTCAATAGAAAATCCCCCTCCGGTTAAGAAGGGGGAGCAATCAATGAAGGTCTCGGGATTTGGCTTCGTCGTGCTTCATGATTTGCATTTCGATATCTTCATCGTTCCTTGCATAGTCTGGGCCGCCTTCGCCGATCATGTTCAAGATCGAATCGAATTCTTCAGCAAGCCAATCCCTCAATTCCTTCGGTTCCATGTCTTCGTCGATTCTTGCATAGTCCGGGCCGCCTTCGCCGATCATGTTCAAAATCGCATTGAACTCTTCATCGAGCCGCAATTCGACTTCTTTCCGTTCCACCCATTTGCGTTCCATGATGATATCCTCCTTCTGTTAAAATCGCAAGAACGACGGACAAGCTCTATTTTCACTTTTTATTATACAGATTATTCTGTCTTTTTAATATTAATTTGACTTAAAGGACTGGAACGATTTTTGCCGAAATGAATCATCAAGGAAGGATGTGTGACAGCAGTGGAAAAGGCGATAAAAGAACTGATTGGCGAGTCTTCAGGCCATGTCAGTGTGGCAATTAAATTCCGGGCAAGCCGAGTGTATATCAATAGTGAGGCCTCGACGCGTGCAGCGAGTACGATCAAATTGGCCCTGTTGTTCGAAGCGTGCCGGCAAATCGCAAATGGCACGCTGTCGGGCGGCCAGAAAATTGCGTTCGGGGGCAAACCGACCGGAGGAGCAGGCGTGCTGGACCATCTGCCATCACTTAAAGAATTAGCCTTATGGGATGTATTGACCTTGATGATTATCGTTTCCGATAATGCCGCCTCGAATACGGTGCTGGAGTTGCTTGGGAAAGAAACCGTCAATAAGGCGTGCAGCGATCTTGGTTTGAACAACACGAAAATCGAGCGGCACTTCATGGATTTCGAAGCGGCTGAAAAAGGGCTCGATAACCGAACCAGTGCAAGCGATATGATTCGCTTAATGGAAGCGTTCGCCATGCCAGGCGAATTGCCGGAGCGGGAGAGAAAGCGGGCCATGGAGATACTGGGTAATCAGCAAAGCCGCAAACTGACAGGAGCCATCGAGGAAGATGAAGTGCAGTTTTACGGCAAAGCCGGTGAACTGGCTGGCCTGCAGGCAGATGTCGGGGTTTTTGGGGAAGGAGAAAATGTCGCCATCGCTGCGGTTTTTGTGGAAGGGGCGGGTAATCCACTGGAAGCCCAACATTTGATTGCGAATATCGGGCTCTTAATCCATCAACAGATGAAATCAGTTACTTAAGAAATTTTAAAAATCCCCCGGGCCAATTTCTAGGCGAGGGGGATTTAGGCTTATTCAGCTAAATACTGTTGCATCGATTCAAAAAAGCGTGAAGATGTCTGCTCGAACCATTCAGAGTACGCCGATTCCGGATCTTCTGGAATGGTATAGGCAAGCTCGGTCCGCAAATCATCCGTCAAGGCCATCTTTTGGCGCGGGCCATCCGGCGTCAGCCAATTGAATTGCGCGCGGCGGTTGTCGTTGGCGAATTGGACCCAATCGGTCTCGGGTTCAGGTGAGTCGAACAGTGCTTCGCTTGAAATGAGCATCCAGCTTTCGCTTTGGTGCTTCGGCGGGAGCCATAAGCTCTTTTCCATCACGCCTTCTTCGACAGGGAAATCGTAGATCTCATGGCGCAGTTCCTGTACGCGTTCACCGTTTCCAAGCGACAAGCCGCGGGACACATAAATATTGCCTTGCAGCGTTTCGGTGTCTGCACTGCGAATGACGCCAAAGGGATTGCGCGTGGCATCAGTGCCGTATGTTTCTTCCTCTTGCTGCAGCATCGTGTCTTCATTCCAACGTGTAATCATGGCATCTTCCACGCCGCTGCGGTTCATCGAAAACGTAAACGGCATCCAGCCGGTATTTTCGACTTTGTCGAAGAGGAGGACATCACCGTTGGGCAAAGTTTCTTCCGTAATGGCCAGCGAACCGATTGACAAGGTCAGGAAGGTCAAAGGATAGATGTCAGTGGTGACATTTCCGTCTGTTTCCGTCTGTACTTTGCCGAGCGTGATGAAGGTCGGCTTGTCGATGCTGAGCTCAACGTCTTCGTGGGTATAAAGAGTTTCTTCATTTTTCAAAAACATGACTGCTGTAAAAATGATCAGTGCCATGAAAAACAAAGTAATGATCAATATGACAATCTTTCTGAACAAAATTTCCACCTCAAATTTCGGGTATTTCCTGCACTACCGATTATAGCACGAGGGAAACCCGAAAATGGGCGAGAGTTTTGAGCATCACATGAACGTTTTCCGTTACAGTACTTTATCCAGGAAATCGCGTGCGCGTTCGCTCGCCGGATGTTTGAAAAAGCTTTCAGGCTCGCCTTCTTCGACAAGGACACCGTGGTCCAAAAACAACACGCGGTCTGCGACTTCTCTCGCAAAGCCCATCTCATGGGTGACGACAACCATCGTCATGCCGGATTTTGCAAGATCTTTCATGACCTCTAATACTTCCTTGACCATTTCCGGGTCGAGTGCCGAAGTCGGCTCGTCGAACAGCATGAGTTCCGGTTCCATGGCAAGTGCGCGTGCAATCGCGACACGTTGCTTCTGGCCGCCGGATAAGCTATTCGGGTAGGCATCGGCTTTTTGTGCTAAGCCGACGCGCTCAAGCAATTGGCGTGCCTTTCCTTCAGCGTCGTACTTTTTGATGCCTTTCGCTTTCATCGGGGCATACATTAAATTCTCCAGCACCGTCATGTGGGGAAAAAGGTGGAAATGCTGAAACACCATGCCGATTTGCTGGCGGATTTTGTGAATTTCTTTTTTGGAGGCGGTCAAGTTCTTGCCATTGATTTCGATGCTTCCCGAGCTCGGTGTCTCCAGTAAATTCAAGCAGCGCAGAAAGGTTGATTTACCGGAGCCGGACGGGCCGATGATCGCGACGACTTCGCCTTTTTGGATACTGGTTGTAATATCGCTCAATACGAGGTTGTCCCCGAATTTTTTCGATAAAGCTTGTACATCAATCACTAAGCTTCAATCTCCTTTCGACCATGCGCCCGATTACCGTTAAGCCCATGACCAGGCACCAATAGATCAGGCCGACAAACAATAGCGGCTCAAAGTTGCGGAACAAGTCTGCCCCGACCACTTGTGCCCGGCGCATCAAGTCCAGGTAGCCGATCGTCGAGACGATGGCGGATTCTTTCGTTAAGGTGATGAATTCATTCATCAAGGCAGGCAGGATATTCTTCAGCGCCTGCGGCAAGATGATGTCTTTCATCATCGCACCGTACGGGACACCAAGAGCTTGCGCCGCTTCCAGTTGGCCTTTGTCGACCGCCTGGATGCCGGCGCGGATGATTTCCGAAATATAAGCGGAGGAGTTCAAGCCGAATGCGAGAATTGCGGATAGAAATGGCGAGATATCATAGCCGGTCAATTGGGGGATCGAATAGTAAATGATCATCAGCTGCAAGATAAGCGGCGTTCCACGAAAAATCGACGTATAAGCATCGGCGAACCATCTCAGCGGCTTTGCTGAACCGATTTTAAACAGTGCCAGCACGGTCCCGAGAATGGAGCCGAGAATGATCGCGAAAAAGACGAATTTTAAAGTCACCCAAATGCCTTCGAGCATGAAGGGAATATACGGGACGATTTGTGAAAAATCTAGATTCATAACAGTTCCAACTCTTTTCTAAGGGTGAATTTTACTGCTCGTCTGTGAGCCATTTGTCTTTTAGTTCATCGAGTTTGCCGCTCTCTTCCATTTCAGCGAGGACGGCATTGACTTCATCAACTAGGTCACTGCCTTTCGGGAAGGCAACAGCCATGCCAGGTGAGGCAGTCGTCGGATCGTCAAATGCATCGAGCCCCTGTGCTTCGATATAGCCGAGCGCAACTTGCTTATCCATATAGGCAGCATCGATGCGTCCGGAAAGGATCTCCTGGACCAATGCGCCGGAATCATCGAGCGCCTTTAGTTCAAAATCGATTGCTTCCTCCTCGATGATGCTCTTGGCGCCTTCTTCCTGGATCGTTCCGAGTTGGACGCCAACCGTCAATCCTTCCAGGTCTTCAAGCGTCTCGAGGCCTGAGCCTTTTTGGGAGACGAACATTTCACCGGAATGATTGTATTCCGTGGAGAAGTCGACGTTTTCCTTGCGGGCATCCGTCGCCGACATGCCAGCCAACACCAGGTCGACACGGTCATTTTGCAAAGCGCCGATCAAACCGTCGAATTTCATATCAGTGATTTTCAGTTCAACCCCAAGTTCATCTGCGATATAATTAGCAAGGTCGATATCAAACCCGACGATGTCGCCCTGTGGGTTGCGCGATTCAAAAGGCGCGAACTCAGCGGATGTACCCATTTCCAATACCTCTTTTTGTTCGGCAGCTCCAGTCGCTGTGTCTTCTTGGCCGCAAGCTGTCAATAGCAGTGCAGAAACGCCGCCTGCAAGTAAGTATGATTTTTTCATAATAATTCCCTCCGTTGTATTTTTATTCGATAAAATGAATCTTAACACGACGACACGACAAGTAAAAGAGTTTTTATACATATTTATGAATAATTATTAATTCAAATAGTTCAGAAAACTGGAGTGTGAAATGATGAAAACTTTGCTTTTGACAGGATTCGAACCTTTTTTGGAATACACGGTCAACCCGACGATGAGAATTGCGGAGAAATTGGACGGCGAACAGATTGGCGGATACCGCATCATCAGCCGCATCTTGCCGGTCAATTTTAATCATTCAGGTGAACTGATAGTGCAATGGATCGATGAGTTGAAGCCTGATGCAGTCGTTTCTTTGGGGTTCGCAGCTGGCCGCTACAAGATTACACCTGAGCGTGTCGCACTTAATGTGAAAGATGGAGATGCGGATAACGAAGGCTACCAGCCGATTGATGAACCGATTTCTGCGCAAGGGCCCGACGCTTATTTATCGACCTTGCCGGTACGCAAGATGACAAAAGCTTTGATTCAGGCAGGGCTTCCAGCGGAGATTTCCAATACAGCTGGTGCATATCTATGCAATAATATTATGTATGAAGGGCTTCATTACGCAGCTACGAACAAGCCGGAAATGCTGTCGGGCTTTATCCATATACCGGCGGATCACCAATTGGCAATTGAACACGGAAAGCTGCCGAGCTGGTCCCATGAAGACTTATTGCGCGGCGTGCGGATTTGTTTGGAAACGATGGCTGAAGAAAGATAATGAAACTTAAAAAGACAGAGCCTTGGAGCTCTGTCTTTTTATTGTGAGCAGAAATAGATGGGAGAGCAATTCACAGCAAAAGAGTGAATATTCTTTATAGAATATAATGGCATTTTTTGTGAATTGCAGTAGGATAGATTTAACAAGAGTTTTAGGAATGGAGGTGCCTTATGCTTGAAACGGAGCAGCTGACAAAAAAATTCAAAGATACCATTGCGGTCGATGATGTGAGTTTGGTGCTTAGGCAAGGGGAATCGGTTGGACTATTGGGGCCGAACGGGGCTGGCAAGTCCACGGCGATTGCCATGATTTCCACGTTGATGAAGCCGAGCTCGGGAGATGTGAAGCTTAACGGCAAGAGCGTGTTGAAAAAGCCTGGTGACATGCGCCGTGTGCTTGGCGTCGTGCCGCAAAAAATAGCCTTATACGAAGAGTTGAGCGCTTATGAGAACTTGAAGTTCTTTGGCCGGCTATACGGATTGTCGGGAAACGAGCTCGAACAGCGCATCGATTATGTGCTGGAACTCGTCGGTTTGGCAGACCGGAAAAAAGAGCTGGTCAAAAATTATTCTGGAGGCATGCAGCGGAGGGTCAATTTGGCAGCAGCGATGATGCATGAACCGGAAGTGCTGATCATGGACGAACCGACAGTCGGCATCGACCCGCAATCGCGCAACCACCTGTTAGAGACAATCCGCAAGCTCAACCAGGACGAAGGAATGACGGTCCTCTATACGAGCCATTACATGGAAGAAGTGGAAAAGCTCTGTGACCGCGTCTACATCATGGACCACGGAAAAGTCATCGCGGAAGGAACGAAAGAAGAGCTCAAAGCGATTTTGTCGGATCAGGAAACGGTAATGATCGATTTCGACCAAAGTTATCCGGAACTCTTTACAAAACTCAGCGAAATAGAAGGGGTGCAGCAGGCGACAGCTGAGGAGCATAGCTTGAAGCTGATCATCCCGAAAGGAACAAGATTGCTTGCGGCTTTGTTCCACGAAGCGGAACGCTACGGGGCCCAAGTGGTCAACGTCAATGTCCAGACGCCGACCCTTGAAGACGTATTCCTGCGGCTGACTGGTCGCAAATTAAGGGACTGAGGAGGGGAGCTTTATGAGCGCTTTTTTGATAAAAGACATCATGTTATTGCTCCGCGACCGTTCCGAACTATTGATACTTTTAGCGATGCCTTTTTTACTCATCGCGATTCTCGGCTTTTCACTGCGCGGCATTTTTTCAGGGGATTTGGAAGCTTTGGAAATGGACATAGCGCTTGTGTCACAAGAGGACGAAGCGCAGGCAGTGGCGTCGCTTCAAAGTGATATCGAGGAAATGGGGCTGCCACCGGAAGAAACACAAGCGCTGAAACAGGCGGCTGAATCGGCCAGTCCGCAAACGATGCTTGTCTCCCTTCTGGAAGATGAGAGTTTGAGTGAATTAATAACGATTGAACGGATGGGCCGGGCAGAGGCGCAAGAAAGCCTGGATGAAGAAACGGTGGATGCGGTCATTACCTTGCCGCAAGGGTTCACAGAAGATTCCCTAAGAAATATGCTGTTTGGCGAAAGCAAAAGCGGCGAACTGGAATTGCTGGTAGCGGATTTATCATCTCCGCAAACAGATGTTCTCAAGTCCATCCTCAACGAATTTGTGCGCACCGTAAATTTTGAAGCATCGATTTCCAGGCTGTCGGGACAACAATCGGCAACGGAAGTGTCTGGCGGCATCGAAACGATCACTGCACGTCAGCCGATCACTTCGTTTCAATACTATACGATCGGCATGGCCGTCATGTTTGTGTTGTTTGTCGGGTCCACAATTGCCGGACAGGCGAATCTTGAACAAAAGCAGATGGTTTTCGACCGGATCCGTTTGTCGAACCGGCCGCCGCTGCTGTATTTGAGTAGCAAGGCCATCGCTGCAGCGGCAATTGTCTCGGTGCAGCTTACTTTATTGTTCGGCTTGTCGGCGTTGTTGTTCCAGACATTTGCAGCGGATTCTTGGGCTTTTTGGTCGGGGATCGCCATCATTTCCATCGTACTGGCATTATCGGTCGGTTGCCTCGCAGCTCTGATGGTCGCTATAACCTTGAGACTTGAAAGCGATGCCGTGCCAGCGATTTTCTCAGGCGGTGTCATTTCCCTAATGGCGTTTGTCGGCGGCAGTTTTATGCCGCTTGACGGCATGCCCGAAATGCTTCGGGCGATCGGCAATTGGACCCCGAACGGAGCGGCGCTGTCCGCCTATTTTTCCTGGCTGTTAGAACCTGAGCTCGGCCAATTGACAGGTCCGCTCTTGCGGATTGCGGTCGTAGCAGTAATCTTCTTGCTATTGGCACTCGCCATATTTCCGAGAAAGGGGGGAGCGGCATGAAAGCTGTGTTCTTACTGCAATGGCGCCGTTTTTACCGAAAACCCCTGCTCGTGTTGGCGATGTTTGGGCTTACCGTCATTTTCGTCTCTGTTACAGCGGCAGGCGGGCAAAGCGGGCCGCAAATGATTCCCGTCTATGCGGATAAATCAATGAACAATCAGCAAGCACAAACTTGGATTGAACGTTTGAACGGCGGAGAACAATTCCAGTTTGAATTAATGTCCGAATCCGAAGCCCGTTCATATGTAGCGGAAGGAGACGTCTCCCAAGCCGTCAATTTGCTTGAAGCTGATTACCGTTTGCTTGTCGGCAGGGAAGATCCGGCGCGTTTTACCTTGGATTCGTTCCTGAGACGCATCTATTCAGAAGAATTGCGTCTCGAAAATGCGGAGCAAACGACACCAGGAATCAGGTCGGAAATGGAGTCGGCCTTGTCTGAACCGGCGTTAACGCTATCAGTTGAATCGCTGCAAGGCGAGGAAGACAGTTTTCAATACAATGGGCAGCTTCAGCTATTGTTTGGCATGACCTTGTTCTTTGTCATCTATACGATCATGTTCAGCCTGGTACGCATCGTGGATGAAAAGAGGACAGGGACCTGGAGCCGGATGATCATTTCGCCGGTCCGCAAATGGCAGATGTATCTTGGCCATCTGGGCTATAGTTTTTTGATCGGTTTTTCCCAGATTACGCTTATTTTCCTATTGTTCCGCTTTGCGTTCGGCTTTGAGCTAGGGGATCGATTCTGGCTATTGATCGCCATTGCGGCATGTTACACATTTTCCATCGTCGCACTCGGGCTGTTGATTATCTCGCTCATCACCAAACCGCAGCAGCTTGGTGCCGTCATTCCGATTGTCGCGACAGGAATGGCGATGGTGGGCGGGGCGTTCTGGCCGATTGAGCTGGTGACCAATGAAATCCTGCTCGCGGTCTCGAAAGCATTGCCCATCACGTACGGTTTGCAGGCGTTAACGAGTGTCGCCGTCTACGGAAACGGCCTGCAGGCGGTCGCGATTCCGTTATTGCTGTTGCTTGGTTTCGGCAGCATCTGCATGGCGATTGCCATCCGTTTGATGGAATGGCGCAGCGCTTCATAATAAAAAAAGAATCGCTATGTGCGATTCTTTTTTAAATAATTTCCCAATTACGTTCAGAGGCGAGTGTTCGCAGTCGCGGTTCGGGACGAACAGCGACGGGATTGCCGACAAGTTCCAGTACAGGTACATCTGACAGGCTGTCGCCGTAGGCATAGCTGTTTTTCCAATCGATTGCTTGATCGCCAAGTGCTTCCAAGATCTTTTCGGTTTTGAGCGGCCCCTGGATATGGATAACAGGTGTTCTGTGTGCAAGAATATCTGCTTCATAAGGAACTTCTGTACCGATGATTTTCTCAATCGGCAATTCCTTCGTTACGGCATGCAAGAGCGGCGTAAATGCGCCGGAGACGAGCATGCAATAGTCTTCGTTGGAGACGTGCTGCTTTAGGCGCTCGACGACTTCGTGGTTGAAATCATCGTGCATGAGTTCGGCGATTTCGCCGAAGTATTCTTCCAGTTCTTGTTTGGAAAAAGTCTCGAGTGCGGCGAGGTAGGCCTGGACGGAACGAGCCCTCATTTTCGCTTCCGGGTAGATTTTCAGTTTATGGCCGATATATGGCGGCATGATGGCACGGTAAAATTTACGGTATCTGCGGCTGTGGATCGGGTGGTTCTTTAAATGGTTCATCATCAATTGAAATGTCTCTTTTGCATATAAAGTGCCATCGAAATCGAATATGGCGACGCGCATAGAATCCCTCCACTTTCATTTTCCTGCTGTTTCCATCATAGCGGAAACCTCCAGTTTTCACCAAGTATGTTTAGCCCTTTTCTTCACGAGGGTATGGAAAAGAAACGATGAAGCTGGAGGGGTAGACATGGCAAAGCAACGAATCACGGTCGGATATGTGGAATTGACGCAAGACGAATCGGACCGCCTGTTTGAAAAAGTGAAAGAATCGAGAGGCATCGACTCATACGGAGAACTCCAAAGTTTGATGGAAGACTACGATGCGACTGTCGAAGAGCCGGTCAAGCAACCGCTCAAGGAAGTGCTCGATGAAGAGGAAGCACCGGAAGAACCTGCGCAGCAAGGCATGCGTTATATCAATATTTTCAACGCTATCGAAGCTGATGAAAGCTACCGCATTGAAGCATCAAACCAGGAATGAACGATAGAAAAGGGAGATCCGATTATGGATCTCCCTTCTTTATTGTCTATTCGTCTTTATTCGCGATGCAGCGTTCGCATTCGTAGATGATCGATTCGCGGCGTTCCTTGATTTCACAACCGCATTCCCGGCATTCTTTACGTGTACGCGTCTCAAATGTTTGCATGTTTTTCATAGTGATCTCCTCCAGTTATTAGGTTAGTTTTTCGTACCCTGGCAGCGTCAAGAATTCAGCAAAATCACTTTGCAACGTGAGACTTGTAAACAACTCGCGGGCTTCCGCGTAGTGTCCGGTGTTATAGCGTTCTTCGCCGACCGTTTGTTTGATCAACGCATCTTCTTGTTCGATGATTTCGTGGAACAAGCTGACGTCGACGTTGCGGCCATCATCCAGTACGCCTTTCGGATGGCGAATCCATTGCCACACTTGGGAGCGGGAAATTTCCGCTGTCGCCGCATCTTCCATCAAATTATTGATCGGTGCAGCCCCGTTTCCGGAGAGCCAAGAGGCGATGTACTGGATGCCGACCGAGATATTGGAGCGGAGGCCTTGTTCAGTGATCGAGCCTTCCGGAACTTCGACCAGCTGCTCTGCGGTCACGTGGACATCGTCGCGCTGTTTGTCGATTTGGTTCGGCGTTGGCATGTATTTGTCGAATTGCTCCATCGCCGTCTGGACCATGCCTGGATGGGCGACCCACGTGCCATCATGTCCATCCGTCACTTCACGGCGTTTGTCTTCGGCAACTTTGTTGAAAGCGGCCGTGTTTGCTTGGTCATCGCCCTTGACCGGGATTTGTGCAGCCATGCCACCCATCGCCGGAGCGCCTCTTCGGTGGCAGGTTTTGATGCACAGCGAGGTATAGGCTTTCATGAATGGAACCGTCATCGTTACTTGGGAGCGGTCCGGGAAAATGTATTCCGGATTGTTGCGCATCCGCTTGATGACAGAGAAGATGTAATCCCAGCGGCCGCAGTTGAGTCCCGCAGAATGGTCGCGCAGTTCGTAAAGGATTTCGTCCATTTCGAATGCTGCCATGATCGTCTCAATCAACACCGTCGCCCGGATCGTGCCTTGCGGAATGCCGAGCTCATCTTGTGCAAAGATGAACACGTCGTTCCAAAGTCGGGCTTCCAGGTGGCTCTCAAGCTTCGGCAAATAGAAGTAAGGGCCAGTGCCGCGGTCAATCAGTTCTTTCGCATTATGGAAAAAGTAAAGTCCGAAATCGACAAGGCTGCCGGAAGTCGGCTTTCCATCGATGAGAAGGTTCTTCTCCGGCAAATGCCAGCCGCGCGGGCGGACCATCAAGACGGCAGTTTTTTCGTTGAGCGCATATTTCTTGCCGGTTTCAGGCATTTCAAAATCGATTTGCCGGCGAATTGCATCACGCAAATTGACTTGTCCGTCGATGACGTTGTACCAGCTTGGCGCTGTAGCGTCTTCGAGGTCCGCCATGAACATCTTCGCGCCGGAGTTCAGCGCGTTGATGAGCATTTTGCGGTTGGTCGGGCCGGTGATTTCCACTCGGCGGTCTTTCATATCTTCCGGAAGGGGGGCGATCTTCCAGTCCCCTTCACGGATTTCTTTCGTTTCAGGAAGGAAGTCTAGCTTCTTGCCGCTATCGAGTTCTTGTTGGCGCACCTGGCGTTTTTCCAGAAGTTCGATCCGACGCTTGTCGAAACGAGTGTGCAGCTTCTCAATGAACTCCAGCGCTTCAGGAGTCAGGATCTCCTCCATGCCTGGAACTGCTTCACCTGTAATCTGTACATTCGATTTCGTCAGCAATCAAATCACCCTTTCACTGTCTGGAATTGTTCGGTTTCAGTCGAGCCTTTCATCGCCGTCGTTGAACTAGTTCCGCCGGAAACGATTTGTGAGATCTCATCGAAGTAGCTTGTGCCCACTTCGCGCTGGTGGCGAGTTGCTGTGTAGCCTTTTGATTCTGAAGCGAATTCAGCTTGCTGCAATTTCGAGTAAGCAGCCATGCCGTTGTCTTTGTAGTCGTAAGCCAGTTCGAACATGCTGTGGTTGAGTGCATGGAATCCTGCAAGTGTAACGAATTGGAATTTATAACCCATCTTGCCAAGTTCAACTTGGTATTTCGCGATGGTTTCCTCATCAAGCTTCGCAGCCCAGTTGAATGAAGGCGAGCAGTTGTACGCAAGCATCTTGCCCGGGAACTGTGCATGGATGGCATCAGCGAATTGCTGTGCTTCTTCCAAGTTCGGGTGGGACGTTTCGCACCAGATCAAGTCAGCGTATGGTGCGTAAGCAAGGCCGCGGGCGATTGCCTGGTCGATGCCTGGGTTTGTGCGGTAGAAGCCTTCCGGTGTGCGTTCGCCGGTGATGAACTGGTGGTCGCGCTCATCGATATCGCTTGTGATCAAGTCTGCTGCATCTGCATCCGTACGTGCGATGATGAGTGTCGGAACGCCCATGACGTCAGCTGCAAGTCTAGCAGAGACAAGATTTTTCACTGCGTTTTGAGTCGGAAGCAATACTTTCCCGCCCAAGTGTCCACATTTTTTCTCGGAAGCGAGTTGATCTTCAAAGTGAACGCCAGCTGCGCCAGCTTCGATCATTGACTTCATCAATTCGTATACGTTAAGGGGGCCGCCAAATCCAGCTTCAGCATCTGCGACGATCGGTGCGAACCAGTCGAAGCCTTCTGTGTTTTCGACACTGTCGATTTGGTCTGCACGCTGCAATGCACGGTTGATTTTGCGGACAACATCCGGAACCGAGTTAACCGGGTACAAGCTTTGGTCAGGATACATTTGGCCTGCGGAGTTTGCGTCCGCTGCTACTTGCCAGCCGCTCAAGTAAATCGCCTGGAGTCCTGCTTTTACTTGCTGGACTGCCTGGTTGCCAGTCAGTGCACCGAGTGCGTTGACAAAAGGCATTTCGTTAATCTGGCGGTAGAGGCGATCTGCACCGCGTTTCGCGAGTGTATGCTCGATCATGACTGATCCGCGGAGTTTGACAACATCTTCCGCTGTATATGGACGCTCGATGTTCTCCCAGCGTTTATCTTCCTGCCATGTTTTGTTCAGTTCCTCGATTTGCTGTTGTTTGTTTACCATTCCAACCATCCCTTTCCGGTGTAGAAATATTTTTAAAATCAACTGTATTAATACAGTTTGTTTTGATGTATATTAATATATAACAGAATATTCAGCCTGTCCTGAAAAAATGACAAAAGCCGATATAGGCGGATAAGAGGCGGAATATTCGGACGAATGGACTTGAAAGGGGAAATGACTATGGCAAACACTGTATTGGAACAGGTAGGATTCATCATCGGGGACTGGATTCCGAAAGAGGCATCGATCGCGGTTGCAGCCGATAATCGGTATATCTACTATAAAGCCGGTGTCCACGATCTCTCCATTAAAGAAGGGCAGCCAGTATCATCCGGCACCATTGCGGCACGCGTTGCAAAAGAAGGCAGCAAAGTCGAGATGTATGTTGAAGAAGCTGTTCTTGGATCTGCTTATTACGGCATTGGCTACCCGATTACCATCGACAACCGAGATGCCGTGCTGGTCATCACTTTGCCGCCCGATTATGTGGTAGGGAGAAAAAAGCCGCTCGCCTTTTTGACAGGCAAGCAAGACGACAGTTGGCGGCCGATTCCCGTCGAGAAAGTATCCCATATCGAAAGCAGCCAAAAGAAAACCTGGTTCTATGCAGATGAAGATCCATATTGTTCGAGCCATACACTGAAGAACCTGAAAGAACAATTGCCCGATTATTTCCTGACCGTCCATCGTTCATTTATCGTCAACGTGCATTATATAGAAGAAATCGCAAAAGACGTCGCCTCGAATTATGTTTTGACTTTGCGCGATGGCTCAACGATTCCCGTCAGCCAAAACTATACAGCCGAAGTGCGCAGCCGCCTCGGATTTTAACAATTTTTACAATTCGTTCGGCAGGAAATGGGGGCGGCAAGTGGAATACACTATGCAGAACATAAAACGAGGGGGAAGGTGGAGGCTGATATGACAATCTGGCCTAAATCCAAGCTCGGCAATATATCTGTGGTCTTCACGGTCGTCCCGCTGCTATTGGCACTGCTCATCGCGCTTGCCGGTGCATTCCAGGAGTTGCCGCTGGCATTTGAAGGGGAAATGACCGATAATTTGCTTTTGACGTTTCTGCTGCTGATGTCCCTTGCTTCATTTGTCGTTGCGTTGGTCTCTGGCATTACTTCGATGTTGATACGGAGAGAACGTTCCATGGCAGTCATTGCCTCGGTCGTCGTCTCTATCATCGCGCTCGTCGTTTCGTGGAATTGGTGGATATAAGTTTCTTCCATATAAAAAAGCCGTTGGAAAGCAACGGCTTTTTTGTTTGTGTATTTATTTTCCCTGTTCACTTCGTTGGTTTTTAAGTTTCTCGATAAGCTCTTCCTGGTCTTGTTCCATGTCTGATGTTGCAGGGATAAAAGGGCTTTCGTTGTAATCCATCCGTTTCCCATACCGCAGCATCTCGTAAATAATCATGCCGTTATTGGGCATGCCCCCTTGCATTTTCATCGGCACCACATCAAACAATAGGTAAAAAATAGCGTAGAAAATAAATCGATCCCAAAAAGTCATGAATGACTGTAGGACGCCATTAGCAAGGAGCGCATTGAGTGACAATGCCAGAACAAGCGTCATCATGATAGGGCTCCCATATAAAAAAATATAAGCGAATTTATTGTCTCTCTTCAATGAATCGTAAGAAAACCAACTGTACAATTGATAGTACTTGCGTACATCGAATATCCCGATTTTAAAAACACGCGGTCCTGAGCCGATCGTCAGCCTCGGATTTTTCACCCCGACAACGCCGCTGGCAATCAGATATCCCGTTTCCCTTATGAGAATCGTTAATGGCAGTATGATAAAAGCGGAAATCACGAGTGAAATAAAATCAGAAAAACCGAACATCGAATTCTCCTTTCTGTCTTTGTTAACAACAAAAAGTATATAAATAGGATTATTATGCAAAATAAAAACACCAAAAAGAAGCTTCCGCTCTCTTGGTGTTACTCCAGCTCAATTGTCTGGCTCACTCTACCGAATTATTAAAATATGGGACAATCAATCACTGGAAAAGGGGCGACATTCGCGCATGAACGATGGCCTGACCCTGTTATGGAGCAGAATTAATTCTATGGTTTTATGATAGCCATTGATGTAGGCGATGTCAAAATATCCAACACCTTATATTAAGGGGGAATGTAGCAATTGATGACTGCCCCATGGATAGAAGTCAGGAAAGTGAAAGATTTACATACGGTATAACGAAATGTGAAAATGCTGTAATAATAACAAATTAATGATTGTTATTTTTAATAAAAGGGTACTTAAGTAGTGGTGGATATAAAATAAAACAGGAAAGTAGGGAGGTAAAATGACTGAACTTCATTTGACACCTGTCCCTCCAGCCAACCAGAAAGAGCCACGAACGCCGAAAGGGAAGAAACGGCTATCTAAAGTTCTCTTATCATTTGCGCTAGTCTCATCCGCAGCAGCGGCAGGCCCTATCCTGTCACCCAGTGCAGCTACCGAAGTGGCCAGTTATTACATTGTCCAAAAAGGGGATACGTTCTACAGCATCGCGAAAAAGTATGGCTTGGTGGTGGAACAGCTGATGGCGGCGAACTTCACGACGAGCACGAAAATCATCGTTGGGCAAAAAATCGCCATCCCGCATAAAACCCAACCATGGTCCGGAAACCAGGAAGATTTAAATGCAAGAAATTATCAAGTGGTCAAAGGGGATACTTTGTACTCCATTTCCAAACGAACAGGCGTGTCGATCGACAGCATTAAGAAAATGAACAATTTGACATCAGACTTGATCATGATCGGACAAGTCTTGACGCTGTACCCAGATGTCGGAGTAATTGAGCGGACTTCTGCAACGTACTATGTGAGGTCAGGCGATACGAAATACACGTTGCGAAATAAATTCGGCAACACCATCACTTTGCCCAGCAGAGAATTGCAAGTACTCCAGCCGCTTAAAATCACTGGGAAAGTTCTTGAACTCACCACTGAAGAACCATTCGGGCTGGCAGATGGCCGCGTGATCGAAGTGAAAGTCGGCAATGATTACTATGCGGTCAACCTTTACCAAGGAAACGAGCCTATCCAGCATCTGGCGGATCGCAATGATCTTAGGCTGACATTTACGGTCGTACGGGTCGGCGAACGCTATGAAATGGTTTCCTATGCGGTGCAAGAACTGGAATAGCAAATGGTGTAGGTGTTTGGACGGCTAGCGAAAAATCACCCCGAACTAATTGTCGGGGTGATTTTTTATGGTCGCGCATTGTATTTCATGCTTGTTGAAATTTCTTCCCGGCATAAGAGGGCATCCCTATTTTTTCACAGACGAGAATCTCCCGTAGGAACAATGACTTTTTCGCGATGCAGCGGTCAATTATCGTGAACCCTGCTTGTTCGATCATATGGTCGATTGGTTCGATGGTGACGACAAGCAGTTTTTCGGTGACCGGCAAAGCGTGTTTCAGGATTTCCTGTTGTTCATCGGGGGTTGCGTGGGTGTACAGGTTATAGGGCATGTCGATGATGGCGACGTCATATTGCTCTGTAATGTCGGCAATCGCACCCAAGTCAACCGATCCCGACAAGCCGAAGTGCGCGATGTTTTCCCGCGAACCGTCAACGACAAGCGGATTGATATCCCGGCCGACGATGTCGATCCCCATCGATAAAGCTTCGACGAGCACCGTCCCGATTCCGCAGCAAGGGTCGATCGCTTTAACTCCCTTCGGATCCGGTACGGCAATATTGGCGATGGCGCGAGCGGTTTTCGTGCTGAGAGCAGTTGAGTATTCACGCGGTTTTTGCTGATGTTTGAACCAGACCGACTCGCTCAATTGATAGATGCCGAAATGCCAGCGGCCACCATATGGAATCAACCCAAATATGATATTGGGGTTGTGGACATCGGCTTTTCCTTTAATCACAAAGCCGATCTGGCGCTCCATGTCACGCTTTTCGTCAAAATCCACTTGCTCAGCCGCCTCCAAGCCGTTGATTTTCGGAAAGATCACTTTAAATGTGGAATCCTCCATGTCCAATCCACCAGCCCGTTTTACAATATCCGCGAATTCGGCTTCTTCAAACAAGAGCTCGATTCGTTCCTTGATGAATGGGCTTCGCCCTGGGGCGATGGCGCGGTTGCTTTTGATGACTTTTCCGCCAGTGTCCGTTCCAAAAAATGCGCGCATTTCCAATTGGCATAAATCCTTCTCGTCTTGATGATAAGCATAGGTATATATAAATCCGCCTGTTGGCGATAATGGTTTCAATTCATCCCGTCCTTCTTGAAGCTTGTTATCTTGAACAGTATACCAATTGTCTCGAATCAAAAGCGATAAAAGCGGTTAATGGGCTTCCAAATGGTGAGTTAGTTTATGAAACAACAGAGACGCCTCACCAAAGGAGGAATAACAGGAGTTGAGCCGAATTGTAAAGCTAGAAGAAACTGGAAACATCACTTTGGGGTTTCTAAATCAGTTGAAGGGGTGGACAGATGAAAAACATAGGTGTATTGCCGTTAATCGGCATGATCCTTATGGCGATCCTGTCATTCGCCAATTTTTCAGGAGTCGAAATTGCGGGACTTGCCGTGATCATCGGCATCATTTTCTTTTTTATCATTAAACGGAGAGAAAAGCAGTCTTCTAGCGAAAGTGGATTGGACCTCCGGAACGTGCCGAAGAATTTGAAACACAAAGGCATCTGGCTGTGGATCATTCTTCCGGTAGTGGTGAATTTGGTCAGCATCGGTATTGCCATCGTCTTTTTGCCTGATTATCTCGTGCATGTCGTCGCGAGAACCGAAGCTTTTCTATCCTGGGATTTGCTGTTGCTGTTAGTTTTTCAATTAGCCTTTTTCGCCTTAGGGGAAGAGATTGCATGGCGTGCTTTTTTCCAAAATCAATTGGGCAAAGCGATGCCCATTCTTCCGGCATTGCTGCTATCGTCGTTGCTCTTTGCACTCGGCCATGCCGCTTTAGGAGATACGTCTATCGTTGTATATGATTTATTCTTTGTGTTCATCAATAGCTTGCTTTACGGGATTGTCTTTTACAAAACAGGCAATGCCTGGATCAGTGCCATCTCACATTTTTTGGCGAATTTTTCGTCCGTGGTATTCTTTTTATGGATTTATTGAGTTGATAGACGAATAGAAATCCCCGGCAACTTTGTGTAAACAAAGTTGCCGGGGATTTTTGGTGTGGATAAAAAGATGATACATAAGCTGGCCTATAGCCTATTTTGTTGCTGAAGATGATGGCCGCTACGCGAAGATCTTCCCGGGATTCAATAGATTGTCCGGGTCGAGCATCTGCTTCATGTTTTTGAAAAGAGCCAAGGCTTCGCCATGTTCACTTTCCTGGAACTTTTGCTTGCCGAGACCGACGCCGTGTTCCCCTGTGCAACTGCCGCCAAGTTCAATCGCACGGAACGCCAGCTGGTCGTTAATTCCGAAAGCCAATTGTTTTTGTTCTATCGATTCAGGGTCGTACACGATGCAGGTATGGAAATTGCCATCGCCGGTATGGCCAAGCAGGCCGCCTTCCAATCCACTCGCTTCGATCAGTTCACGGCCGTGTTCCAGAAGCTCCGGCAATTTGGAAATCGGCACGCAGACGTCGCCGCCCGTGACAGAAACGCCGGGCTGGTGGCGGTAGGCATAGGCCATTTCATGGCGTGCTTTCCAGATCGTGGCACGTTCTTCAGCATCGGCAGCAACGTGCCAATTTTGCGCGCCCAAATCCTCCATGAGTTCCTCCGCGAGGCGGGCGTCTTCAATGGCCGACTGCGTCAGTCCGGCAAATTCAAAGAACAGCGAATGTTTTTCAGGAAGCCCATAATTGCCGTATTCATTGACCTTTTTAATGCTCGGGGCATCGACGAATTCCATACGCTGCACCGGGATGCCCATCAATAGCACACTATTCGCCGCTTCGGCACATTCGCGCGGCGTTTCGAAAGTGCACGAGGCTGCAATGGTATGTTCCGGGATGGCGTGGAGCTTCAAGGTGATTTCGGTAATGATCCCAAGCGTTCCTTCTGAACCGACGAACAGACCGCCGATGGAATAACCGGAAGAACTTTTTTTTGCTTTCGTTCCGGTATGGATGATGCTGCCGTTTGACAGCACGACTTCCATGTCCAGGATCTGGTCGCGCATGACGCCGTAGCGGACGGCGGTCGTGCCACTCGCGTTGGTCGCTGCCATGCCGCCGATCGATGCATCCGCACCGGGATCAATCGGAAACTGCAGGCCATGCCGGTTGATGCGCTGGTTCAAGGCGAGACGTGTGATGCCGGGCTGAACAGTCACGAGCAAGTCTTCGGGTGCAAAATGAAGCACTTGATTCATCCGTTCAAAATTAAGCGAAATGCCTTTTCTGATCGGTATGGCGGATCCTTCGAGACCAGAGCCGGCACCAAAAGCCGTGACCGGAATGTGATGGTCTTTCGCAATCAAGAGCACCGCCTGGACATCTTTTGTACTTTCGGGGAAACAGACCACGTCGGGTTCGACAGGAGCATGGTCGGATTCATCATGGCTATGGCGATAGCGTTCGCCTTCGCTTGTGGATAATTGGCCGGGGTTCAAGCGGCCTGATAAGATTTTGATCCACTCGTCATTCGTTTTAATGGACATTTGAACAACTCCTTTTCTATTTATACAAGAGCATGCACTGGCTTTTTCTCGCGAGGTGGAACGGTAACTTAAAAGTATAGGTTCTTCAACGGAAAAAGGATATGTCTAAAATGTGAATTTATTCTGAAATTTATGTTTACAAATAAAAATGAGTATTCTATACTTTCTGTATACAGTATACACTGTGTAAGTTTTGGATGGGAAGGGAGGAATCATGAGAAAAATCGTCAAGCAGCCGACGCTGGCTGAACAGGCATACGAATCCATCAAGAAAATGATCATCAGCGGAGAATTGAAGCCGGGGGAAGAATTGCCGGAAGAAAAGCTCGCAGCTGAGCTGGGCATCAGCCGGACGCCGCTGCGGGAGGCGCTGAAGAGACTCGCTGTTGATGCGCTTATCGAGTTGAGGAAAACGAAACCGGCGCTCGTCGCCAAATTTACCCACCAGGACGTCAAGGAAATCATGGAGCTCAGGAGATTGCTTGAGATTTACGGGATTGAAGGGTTGTCGAAAGCAGATCAACAGCATGTCTTAAAGGAATTGCGCTATGCCCATGAACGTCAATGGGAAGCGATTCAAGCGCATGATTTTGCGGAATTCATGGATTGGGATCAATGGTTCCATGACCAATTCTATGAATACCACCCGAACAAGCGCTTGCGTGAATTGATTCACGCAGTGAACACAGGAGGCAGCCGTGCGTTTTTGCTGTTGTCTAAAAAAGTATTCGATAGTGCCGTGATCGCCCACCAAGAACACGGTGCCATCATTGAAGCTTTGGAACAAGGGGATTTGGAGAAGACTAAAAAATACTTGGCTGCCCACCTCGACAATATCGAGGACAGGCTGCTGAAATACATTTCACAGGAGGAACTATGAAAAAACTTACAGGACTAATTTTACTTATGCTCGTATTGATCCTTGCCGCTTGCGGCCGGCCGGACAGCGGCAGTTCATCAGGCGACGAAGGCGGAGACGGCGAAACGTATACGATCCGCCTCGCCCATCTGGTGCCTGAGGAGCAGTCCTCCCATGTGGCGGCAGTCGATTTTAAAGAAAAACTGGAATCTGAATCCGACGGCCGGATTACAGTGGAGCTGTATCCGAACGGACAGCTATACGGTTCTGACCGCGAAGCGATCGAAGCGGTGCAGCTTGGCAATATTGAGATGACGATTCCAGCAGTAGCTGCAATGGCTTCGTTCAATGAGAAGTTCCAGGTATTCGATTTGCCATTCTTGTTCAATAACAATGAAGCGGCCTACAAAGCACTTGACGGGGAACTGGGCCAGGAATTGATGGCCGATTTGGAAAGCAATGGTTTGAAAGGGCTTGTCTTCGGGGAAAACGGCTTCCGCCATGTTTCCAATAATGAAGGGCCGATTGAAAAGCCGGAAGACATGGAAGGCTTGAAGATGCGTACACTCGAGAGCCCGCTTCATACGGATACATTCAATGCGTTCGGCGCCAATGCTTCGCCATTTGCATTCGGTGAATTGTACACAGCCTTGCAGCAAGGCACATACGATGCAATGGATTGCCCGATTTCGCTTTATTACACGAATAAATTCTATGAAGTGCAGGATTACCTGACATTGACAGGACACGTGTATGCCGCGACTTCACTTCTCATGAACGATGATTTCTACAATAGCTTGCCTGAAGATTTACAGGAGTTGCTGATGGAAGCATCTGAAGAGTTCCGCGACCAACAACGTGAACTTGCTCAACAGCAGGATACTGAGTTCATGGAGCAGCTGGAAGCGGAAGGCATGCAAATCAACGACTTGACTGATGAGCAGCGCGACGCTTTCCGCGAAGCGGCAGCACCGGTTTATGAAAAATACGAAGGCCAGATCGGAAAAGATTTAATCGACAGAGCTCTTGAGGCAAATAACTAAGCAATGACAGATGAAAAATCAAGGACGTGGTTCCTTGATTTTTCTTTTTAGAAAGGAAGATTCTGATGATGAAGAAATTCGCGAAAGCAGAAGAAGCATTATTGGTGCTGACGCTGGTTGCGATGGTCGCCTTGATTTTCGGCCAAGTGGTCGGGCGCTACGTATTCTCCAATGCGCCGAGCTGGACGGAAGAAATGGCGCGCTATATCCATATTTTCCAAGTATGGATTGGCGCAAGCTATGCCGTGAAATTGCGTGAACATATCCGAGTCGAAGCATTCATTACCCGCTTTCATGGGCTTACGAGAAAGATCTTGGAAACCATCTCTTTAATGATTTGGTTTGCGATGGCTTTATTCCTGGCTTATTTTGGAACCCTTCTTGTCATGCAAAGTTTATCCAACGGTCAAGTGACCCCAGCCATGCAATTGCCGATGTGGATTCCGTTCCTGGCGATTCCAATCGGCGGTATCGGCATGTGTATCCGTTTGATTGTGCAATTGCGCCAAATTTGGAAAGGCGATTACGAAATGCATAAAGACGGGGGTGTTCAGGCATGACGATCGCCCTGTTATTCGGTACTTTGTTTGTCTGTTTATTGATTGGTGTGCCGATCGCCATCGCACTTGGCGTGTCGGCGCTGACGGCTATTTATTTCGGTACGACGATGCCGCTGAGCATCATTACGCAAAAAGCGTTTACTTCACTTGATTCATTCCCGCTGCTTGCGATTCCGTTCTTTATGCTTGCCGGAGTCCTGATGGGCAAGGGCGGCGTCTCGAAGCGCTTGTTGAATCTAGCGTCTGCCATGGTCGGCTGGATGACTGGCGGGCTCAGCATGGTGACGATTGTTGCCTGTATGTTCTTCGCTGCGATATCCGGTTCCGGTCCCGCAACTGTTGCGGCAATCGGCGGCTTCATGATTCCAGCGATGGTAGCACGGAAATACAGCGGTGGTTTTGCTTCTGCCATTGCGGCATCTGCCGGCTCGATCGGCGTCATGATTCCGCCGAGCATTCCGTTCGTTTTGTACGGCGTCATCGGCAGTGTATCTGTCGGCAGCATGTTTTTGGCCGGTATTTTGCCGGGACTTCTTGTCGGTTCTGCGTTGATGCTGACGGCATATTTGATTTCGAAAAAGCGCGGCTATAAACCGGAACCCGGCAAAGAATCGGAGTTTCATTTAAAGGATGTCGGAAAAGCGTTTTGGGATGCTAAATGGGCATTGCTGATTCCCGTTATCATCCTTGGCGGCATCTACGGCGGGGTGTTCTCGCCGACAGAAGCGGCAGTTGTCGCGGTCGTATATGCCATCATTATCGGGAAATTTGTTTATAAAGAACTTAGCTGGCAAGGCTTGTATGAAAGTTTCCGCGAAACGATTGTCATCAATGCGACGACGATGATCATCATCGGTTTATCGGTATCTTTCGCCTATTTCATGACGATCCAGCAAATACCGGGTGAGATTTCCGATTATTTAACGGCTTTATCGACCAATCCATTCGTTATTCTGCTCGCCATTAATGTATTATTGCTCGTAGTAGGAATGTTTATCGATACGATTTCGGCACTAGTCGTCCTGACGCCAATCCTGCTGCCAATCGTGACGGAAGTGGGCGTGGACCCTGTCCATTTCGGTGTCGTGCTCGTCGCGAACTTGGCGATCGGCTTTGTTACACCGCCACTCGGCGTCAATTTATTTGTGGCCTCGAGTGTGGGCGGCGTCAAGTTCGAGCGAATCGCTTATGCGGTCCTGCCATTCTTATTCACAATGATCATCTGTTTGCTGGTTATCACGTTCGTCCCGCAGCTTTCCCTATGGCTGCCAGGTCTTTATGAATAAGGGCTATTTCTAATTTAAGAAAGGTTGTTTTTTCTATGAGCATGACAATTAACAAACGGGCGGAGTCGATTGTCTTCTCAGGCATTCGCCAATTTGCCAACCAAATGGTGGATTATCCGGATGCGGTCAATTTGACGGTCGGCCAGCCGGATTTCCCGACGCCGGATGCGGTCAAGCAGGCAGGAATCGATGCCATCCGCAATAACCAAACCAATTACACGCATAACGCAGGCGTCTTGGAGTTGCGCAAAGCCATTCAATCTTTTTTCAAGGACAGCTATGGCTTGTCTTATCGGACAGAAGACGAAATCATTGTCACGAACGGCGCGAGCGAAGGCTTGGATTCCGTTTTCCGGACGATACTGGAAGAAGGCGATGAAGTCATCCTGCCGGCACCGACTTATTCGGGGTATGGGCCATTAGTGGAACTATGCGGCGGCAAAGTCGTCTACTTGGATACATCGGATACCGATTTTAAGCCCGAGCCACAAGCGCTTGAACAATTGATCAATGAGCGCACGAAGGCGGTATTGATGAACTTTCCGTCCAATCCGACAGGCGTCACGATGACGATGGATGAATTGTCCGCTTTAAAAGATGTCTTTGAACGCCACGAATTGTATATCGTGACTGATGAGATTTATAGCGAGAATACATTCGGCGGCACGCATTGCACATTTGCTTGCTTCGAGAGCTTGCGCGATAAAACGGTCCTCATCCATGGTTTGTCAAAATCCCATTCCATGACAGGATGGCGCATCGGCTATATACTTGGGCCAGCGAAACTCATGGAGCATGTGTTGAAAGTACATCAATACAACGCAATTTGCGCTTCTGCCCCGGCTCAATACGCCGCAATCGAAGCCTTGACGAATCAACGCCATGTGCCTGCGGAAATGAACAAAGCCTATATTGAACGGCGTGATTTCGTTTATGGGCGCCTGACGGACATGGGCATTGACGTCATCAAGCCGAACGGGGCTTTCTATATTTTCCCTTCGATTGAAAAGTTCGGGTTACCTTCCTATGAATTTGCCATCCGCTTATTGAAAGAAGGCGGAGTGGCCGCTGTTCCGGGATCTGCTTTTACGGAATACGGCGAAGGATTCCTGCGCATTTCCTATGCTTACAGCATGTCTGTCCTGGAAGAGGGCATGGACCGTCTGGAGAAATTTATATCCACACTCCATACAATATAAGGCAATGGCAACAGCTTCGAAAAGCCCGCGGCGGATTAATCGCACGGGCTGTTCGAAGTATTTATGGAGATAAAATGGTTCTTTTTGACACGACGGTAACTAAACACCATAAGTTGAATTTAAAGGAACAGGAAAGGGTTGGTCTACATGGAGCGTTTCTGGGATACACCGGAGAAATTGGAGGATTTGCTGTGCGAGCTGGTCAGCTGGGAAAGTATTTACCTGACGCAAGGAGAAGCGGAATTCCCGGTTAAATTAAAAGGTTTATTGGGTGAATTGGAGTATTTTAAACAGCACCCGGACCACTTAGAGCTCGGCGAAGTCAACTGGGGCCGGACGTTTTTGACGGCACTTTATAAACATGAAGACGCTGTGGATACGGTCGTTCTGATCAGCCATTTCGATACGGTGTCCACTGAGGATTACGGGGTTTTGCGCCCGCTGGCTTCAAATCCGCGCCTGTTGACACGTGCGCTCCATGACCGGAAGGAAATGCTCACTGAAGAAGCTTTGGCCGATTTGGAATCGGGCAATTATTTGTTCGGACGCGGCACGATGGATATGAAAGCGGGGCTCGCTTTGCATATGGCCTTGCTCGAAAAGGCATCGACGGAACAATGGCCGGTCAATCTGTTGCTGTTGACGGTGCCGGATGAGGAAGTCAATTCCAATGGCATGCGCCATGCCGTCCCGTTTCTCCTGGAACTGGCCGAAACGCATCAGCTCGATTATTCTTTATTCTTGAACGGCGAACCGGTATTTGCCCAGGACCCAAAAGAAAGCGATTTTAAAGTCTACAGCGGAAGTATCGGGAAAATCATGCCGAGCGCCTTATTTTACGGGAAAGAAACACATGTCGGCGAACCGCTCAGCGGGCTGACTTCGAATTATATGGCTTCGTATTTGACCCAGGAAATGAGCTGGAACCCGAAATTCCGTGAAACGCTTTACGGTGAAACATCGCCGCTTCCGGTAACGGTCTTGCAGCGCGACGTTAAAATGGAATACTCCGCGCAGACACCGTATCGCGCGGTTTCCATGTACAATGTTTTCCTGCTCGAACGCAATGCGGAAGAAACGATGCAAATGTTTGAAGAAACGGCTCGTGAAGCATTGGCTAAAATGAGCCGTGATTACGTCGAGATGTGCAAACGTGAAGGAATCGAGCCGGTCAACGAAGTGAAAGTTTTCCGCTTTGAAGAGCTGAAGGAATATGCGCTTGAAAAATTGGGCGAGAAAACGGTTGAGCAGATCATGTCGAATGTGACAGAGGATGTGGACCACGATGTGCGGGAGCAATCCCATGCCATCACCGATCAATTGTTGATTCAATGTCATGAACTGACGCCTGCGGTCATCCTGCTGTTTGCGCCGCCCTATTATCCGCCAGTCAATTCAAGCGATTCCAAGCTTGTCCAGAAATGCATTCAGCAAGTACAAGAAACGGCGTTAGAGCGGTTTGGCCTGGAAGTGAAGCAAGGCCATTATTTCAACGGCATCTCCGATTTAAGTTACGTCAATTTCCAGGACCAAAACGAAGGCTGGCAGACTTATGAACAAAACACGCCAGTTTACGGCAGAAGCTATAGCGTCCCATTTGATGCGATGAAAAAGCTTCAGGCACCGGTATTGAATGTCGGGCCATTCGGGCGGGATGCGCATCAGCGCACGGAGCGTTTGAACCGCAAGAGTGCATTCGAGGAACTTCCTGTACTGCTGGAAGATTTGCTGCTGACTCAGTTCACGCCGGTATTGTCGAATAAACAAGCATAACTGGAAGCACGCGGGGTAAAGAAGGACAAAAGGAGCTGATCGAAATGAAAGAAGCACAGTTTTTTCATTTTGAAGATGATGGCACCATCCCGAATAATCCCGGGCTTCCAGTAGTTTTCTATCCCGCTGCATTCAGCGGAAAGACAGAGCGAATCGAACAGGCTTTTCAGCAGCATGGCTGGGGCAATACGTGGCAAGGCGGTGTATTCGATTTTCACCATTTCCACAGCAACACACACGAAGCACTCGGTGTAGTGAGTGGGTCGGCGCGCCTGCAATTGGGGGGCGAAAGTGGAAAAGAAGTGGAAGTGGCAGCAGGGGATGTCTGCGTTTTACCGGCGGGGACAGGCCATAAACGTCTATCGGCAAGCGATGACTTCCGTATCGTAGGGGCATATCCCAGGGGTGTGGAATACAACCTGAAAACCGGGGAGCCTGATGAACGCCCGTATGTGCTGGAAGATATCCACAATACGCCGCTTCCGAAGACCGACCCTGTTTACGGCGACGAAGGGCCATTGCTTTCGGAATGGAATGCTTGAGGTTGCATAACAAAAAGACGAAGCGCAAGGTGATGACCTCGCGCTTCGTCCTTTTTGTTTAGGAAATTTACTGGCCGACAAGCGCCGGTGCGAAAAATTCCTTGTATAGTTCATTGAGGATTTTTCCTTCGTCTTCTTTCAGGATGCCGAATACCAAGCTGACTTCGGAAGACCCTTGGTTAATCATTTCAATATTGACGTTGGTGCGCGCAAATGCAGCGGCTGCACGGGCAGTCAGGCCTTTATTATTGTTCATGCCTTCGCCCACCAAGACGACCATCGAGAAATCATTGCGGATGTGGACATCATCTGCTTGGAGTTCATTTTTCACTCGTTCGATGATGCGCTGTTCTTTTTCATCATCGAGCTGATGGCTTCTGAGGATAACCGATAGATTATCGATGCCGGATGGGATGTGTTCATAGGAGATTTCTTCTTCTTCCAAAATTTGCAGAAGTTTGCGGCCGAATCCGACTTCGCGGTTCATCAAATACTTGCCGACATACAAAGTGGAGAAGCCGCTGTCTGCGGAAATCCCGGTAACAGGGCGCGGGGAGTCGGCGCGTTCCGCGACGATCATCGTGCCTGGCGCTGATGGATTGTTGGTGTTGCGGATGCACAACGGCACGGACGCCCGGTATGCAGGCATCAAGGCTTCATCATGAAGAACGGCAAATCCAGCGTAGGACAGCTCGCGCATTTCACGGTACGTCATTTGCTCGATTTCCACTGGATTATCCACGACTTGCGGATTGGCGGCAAACACACAGTCAACGTCGGTAAAGTTCTCATAAAGCTCAGCCTTGACTGCAGCTGCTAGGATCGATCCCGTAATGTCGGAGCCTCCGCGGTCAAATGTCCGGAGCATGCCGTCTTTTGTGTAAGCAAAAAATCCGGGGAACACGGTAATTGACGGCTTGTCGCTCAAAGCGGCAAGCTGGCTGTAAGATTCCGGCAAAGCTTGTGCGCGTTCTGGCGGATCATTGACGAATAAGCCGGCTGTATGTGGATTGACGTATTCCGCTTGCATTCCGATGGAAGTAAAATAAGCAGCGATCAATTTCGCTGAATTGTCTTCCCCTGCCGCTTTGATCGAGTCGATATACAAATCATGCTGGCCGCTGTCTGCACGGAGGCGGTCTGAGAGATCGGCACGGATGATGTCGATGATATCCCGGTCGAGACCGAGTTCATCTGCGATTTCCGTGTAACGGTCGATGACTGCCTGCAAGGGCTGCTGGATGGATTCGCCCATTAATGCGGCGGATGCGAGACGGATGAGCAGGTCGGTCACTTTTACATCTCCACTATGGCGTTTGCCTGGAGCTGAGACGACCACAATCCGGCGTGCCGGGTCCGCTTTGATGATGCTTGCGACTTTTCTGATTTGCTGCGCGCTAGCGACTGAAGTTCCACCGAATTTGCATACTTTCATCCTATCAAGTCCCATCTTTTTTAATAGTCTGTGAAAAGGGTTGTTTTCACCAAAATATAATACTATAATGTCTCTATGACAAAAACAGCTGTTTTTTCACAGTGTACACACCATGGGAGGAATCGTCAATGAAAAATGAAATTTCAATCGGATTATTAGGTTTCGGGACAGTAGGGAGCGGCGTGGCGAAGATCATCCAACAGCATCAGGAAGATCTGCAGCATAAACTCGGCGCAAAAGTCGCGATCCGGAAAGTGTTGGTGCGTGATGCCGGGAAAGACCGGATATCGGACCTCGATCCGAATGTGTTCACGACAGACATCGAAGAAATCTTGAATGATTCTTCCCTCGACATAATTGTAGAAGTGATGGGCGGCATCGAAGGCGCCAGAGCGGCAATGGAACAAGCGCTGAAGTCAGGCAAGCAAGTTGTGACGGCGAATAAGGACGTCATGGCGGAATATGGCCATGATTTATTAAAATTGGCAGATGCCGAGAAATGCGATCTCTTCTATGAAGCGAGTGTAGCCGGCGGCATCCCGATCATCCGCACGCTAGAAGACGGGCTGGCTTCAGACCGCATCTCGAGCATGATGGGCATCGTCAACGGAACAACGAACTTCATCTTAACGAAAATGAAGCAGGAAAAGAAAAGCTATGAAGATGCACTTGCGGAAGCGACTGAACTTGGGTTTGCGGAAGCCGACCCGACAGCGGATGTCGGTGGGCTTGATGCAGCCCGCAAAATGGTCATTTTGTCGTCACTCGCCTATTCGACAGAAGTGAAGCTGGATGATGTCAATATCCGCGGAATGGATACGATCAAGGATGGCGATGTGGAGATGGGCGAGAGCTTGGGTTATACGATGAAAATGGTCGGCTCTTCGACAAAAGATGAAGACGGCATCGACGTTTCGGTTGAACCGATTTTCCTGGCAAACAGCCATCCTTTGGCTTCGGTCAATAACGAATTCAATGCCGTTTACATCTACGGCGATGCGGTCGGTGAAACGATGCTTTACGGCCCAGGTGCAGGCTCATTGCCGACTGCGACATCCGTCGTATCCGATATCATTGCAGCTTGCAGGAATTTGCTTCTCGGCGTGAACGGAAAACGCGAACATGCAGCACAGCATGAACGTGTCATCAAGCCAGCGGATAAAAGCTGTTCAAAATATTTCCACCGCTTGTTGGTGGATGATGTCGTCGGTGTATTGTCCAAAGTGAGCGCCATTTACAGCAAACACGGCGCCAGTATCCAATCAATCGTACAGAATCCAGGAACAAATGAAACCGAAGGAAAAGCGGAGCTCATTTTAAAAACGCATGAAATCTCCCGACAGCAGCATTTGGATGTCTTGAAAGAACTTGAAGGAATGGCAAGCCTGATCAGCCATTACCGCATTGAAGGGGAGGATGCAGCATGAGATGGCCTGGACTGATCGAACAATATAAAGAGTGGCTGCCGGTGACGGAAGCTACGCCTCAACTAACTTTGCAAGAAGGCAATACGCCGCTGATCCATCTCGAAAAGCTATCTGCTGATTGGGGCATCGAAGTCTACGCCAAAATTGAAGGCGCCAATCCTACCGGTTCTTTTAAAGATCGCGGCATGGTCATGGCAGTCGCTAAAGCGAAGGAAGAAGGCAAGAGCGTCCTCGTTTGTGCATCCACAGGAAACACATCGGCTTCGGCCGCTGCATACGGCGCAAGAGCGGGCATGCGGACGATTGTCGTCATTCCGGAAGGGCGCATTGCGCTTGGCAAGCTGGCGCAGGCGAAAATGTACGGCGCGGAAATTTTGGAGATCAAAGGCAATTTTGACGAAGCCTTGGAAATGGTCCGTGAAATCGGCAAATCCCCAGGCATCGCGCTCGTCAACTCAGTCAACCCGTACCGCTTAGAGGGCCAGAAGACCATCGCATTCGAAGTGATCGAACAGCTCGGGAAAGTGCCGGACCTGTTCGCGCTTCCTGTCGGCAATGCCGGCAATATTTCGGCCGCTTGGAAAGGCTTCACTGAATATGCAGAACGCACTGGCGAAAAACGCCCTGAACTTCTCGGCGTCCAGGCAGAAGGCGCTTCGCCGATCGTCCAGAACAAAGTCGTGGAGCAGCCTGAAACTGTCGCGACGGCAATCCGCATCGGCAACCCGGCGAGCTGGCAGTTGGCACTTAACGCACTTGATGAATCGAATGGCACAATCCTTGCGAGAAGCGATGATAAAATCCTCGAAGCTTACCAGTTGCTCGCTAAGACAGAAGGCGTCTTTGCGGAACCGGCATCCTGTGCATCGATTGCCGGCCTAAAAAAACAAGTCGAAGACGGCCAAATCAAAAAAGGGTCGACTGTCGTCTGTGTATTGACAGGGAACGGTTTGAAAGACCCAGCGACAGCCATCGAAGTCAGCAAGCAAGACGGCATGCTCGAAGCGGCGAACATGGAAAAGTTTTGGGAGGAGTTAAAAAAGGAGGTCAAAGTATGAGCGGTAAAGAGTTTTCGATAGCAGTACCTGCATCCACTGCCAACTTAGGCCCCGGATTCGATTCCATCGGCCTTGCCCTGGACCTCCATTTAAATATTCATGTATCGCCTGCAGATTCGTGGCAGCTTGACTATAAAACACCTGAATACGCCCATTTGTCCGGTGTTGAAGATAATTTGATCCTGCAAGCGGCTGAACGCACAGCTGCCGCTTACGGCAAAGAGTTGCCGGCAGCCAAATTGGAAATCGAAACGGATATCCCGCTCGGGCGGGGGCTCGGCAGCAGCGCTTCAGCTATTGCAGCAGGCATTGAATTGGCCAATCGTTTGCTCGATCTGCATATGTCCGGCCAGGAAAAAGTACAAATCGGTACAGAGATGGAAGGGCATCCGGATAATATCTCCGCTTCACTGCTCGGGGGACTGACAATTTCCTATTATGATGAAGAGCAGATCGAAACTGTGCACGTCGAACAAGTCGATATCGGGGTCGTGCTATTGATCCCCCAGGAGATTTTCCTGACAGAAGAGTCCAGAAGCCTTTTGCCCGAACAGCTTCGACACGCTGAAAGTGTACGTGGAAGTGCCGCAGCCAATGTGCTTTCTGCAGCGATGGTGCTTGGCGATTGGGAAAAAGCCGGCAAGCTCATGAGCAAAGATACGTTCCATCAGCCATATCGCCAAAATCGCTTCCCGGATTTCAAGGAAATCGGTGAAGCGTGCCGCGAGCTCGGCGCTTACGGATACGCAATCAGCGGAGCGGGCCCGTCCCTCTTCATCCCGGTCCGCGCTGGCGATGAACAACGCATCGCACAGGCGCTCGGCCAGCTATTCCCGCATTATGAAAGCATGGCAATGAAGCCGGCCTGTAGCGGCACCAAATCATATGAAACAGTGGCATAACAAAAAGCTCCGGATCCCTTGATCCGGAGCTTTTTCTGTATATTCTTCACAGTTTGATGGAGATGTATTTGGTTTCAAGAAATGCATCGAGGCCTTCCTGTCCGCCTTCACGGCCAACGCCGCTTTCTTTCATTCCGCCGAATGGAGCTTGTGCCGTAGAAGGCAGGCCATCATTCCAGCCGACGATGCCGTATTCGAGATTCTCGGCGATAAACGTACCGCGTGACATACTTTCAGTGAAGAAGTATGAAGCCAGGCCAAAGCGTGTGTCGTTTGCGAGCTTGACCGCTTCCTCGTCGGTTTTGAAGCTCATGATCGGCGCAACTGGCCCGAAAGTTTCTTCGTTCATGACGAGCATATCTTCTGTAGCATCAACGAGAACGGTCGGGTTGTAGAAGTAAGCATCGTTATCCGTCTGGCCGTCACCCCCGACTAGTACTTTTGCGCCTTTATCGACGGCGTCTTTTACGTGGCGCTCTACTTTTTCGTATCCATCTTTGTCGACGAGCGGGCCGATATCCACTCCGTCTTCGAGGCCATTGCCGACTTTCAATTGGCCGGCTGCTTGCTTCAACTTCTCGGAAAATTCATCGACGATTCCTTCTTGGACGTAAATGCGGTTGCCGCATACGCAAGTCTGTCCGGCGTTGCGGAATTTTGATGCCATGACGCCTTCGACTGCTTTGTCGATATCTGCATCATCGAGCACGATGATCGGCGCGTGCCCGCCAAGTTCCAACGACAGGTTCAGCATCGTATCAGCGCCTTGTTTCATCAATTCCTTGCCGATTTCAGTCGAGCCGGTGAAAGTCAATTTGCGGACTGATGGATGGCTCGTAAACACTTTGCCGATTTGTGAGGCGCTGCCGGTCACCAGGTTGACGACGCCTTTCGGGAATCCAGCTTCCTCCGCGAGCTCAAACATGCGGACGGCTGTGAGCGGCGTCATCTTCGCCGGTTTCGAGACGAAAGTACAGCCGGCTGCGAGGGCAGGCGCCATTTTCCGTGCCATCATGGCCGCAGGGAAATTCCAAGGTGTGATGGACGCGACGACCCCTACTGGCTGTTTGTTGATTTGGATGCGTTTGCCGTCTTTGCTCGCAGGGATGGTCCGGCCATAAACGCGTTTTCCTTCTTCCGCAAACCACGAAATGAACGAGGCGGAATATTCCACTTCACCGATCGCTTCTTTTAGCGGCTTGCCCATCTCCTTCGTCAAGATTTCCCCGACTTCTTCTTTGTGTTCCAATAGAAGATCATGCCATTTCATCAGTAATTCTGCTCGTTCATAAGCCGTCGTCTTCGACCAGGAAGGAAATGCCGCAGCTGCAGCTTCGACCGCTTCAGTCGCTTCCGTTTCGCCGCCGTTGGGGACTGTGCCGACTTGTTCGCCGGTTGCAGGATTCATGACATTGATGGAATCGTTGCCTTTATCCGTCCACTCGCCATTTATATAATGTTTGCCGTTCATTCAAACTCCTCCTTAAATTATGCTTCTTGTAGTCAATACCTCACCTGGAAAATCTCTAAACTTGCGCAGAGGGAGGGCTGGTACTTGAAAAATTCAATAAAAATTAAATAATGGACTCAAAAAGTTCACGTCTTGAGAAATACGCAATATATCGCTATTGGTTGCGCTTACATTAAAATGAACGATTATTCAATTTAAAGTTATTTCAAAATAGTCTATAAATTTTATTTCCGAACTCGAAATTCTGTGCTACTATTGCTTAAAACTAATAAGCTTCTGAAAAAACTAAATAATGAATAATGTTTTGAAGCTGAGAGAGAGGAATGAACACTATGCCCCAAATGTTGGCCTTAGCCATTATGGCTTTCATCCTGTTTATCGGAGAACTGATCTCCATCCGCACCAAAGCTTGGATTCCATCGATTTTTGTAAGTGGGGTATTGTTCTTGATCGGGTATTGGACATTTTTCCCGGAAGATATCGTGACCATCGGGGGGATCCCGCCGGTTGTCGCCACTTTGCTGATTTATTTGCTGATCACGAATATGGGGACCTTATTGTCGCTGGATGAACTGAAAAAGCAGTGGCGCACGATTTTGATCGCCTTATCCGGAATCTTGGGAATTGTCGTCTTCTTGCTTGCGATCGGGACACTGTTGTTTGATTTTCAAACAGTTATCGTAGCCATCCCGCCACTTGTCGGGGGATTGGTATCGGCATTGATCATGTCGGAAGGGGCGACGGCTGCGGGGCTTCCGACGCTCGCCGTGTTCGCTATCGTCATTTATGTTATCCAGGGGTTTGCAGGCTATCCACTGACTTCTGTCATGCTAAAAAGAGAAGGGCGCAACTTGCTGCAGAAATACCGCAATAATGAACTGACGGATTACGCACCTTTAGCAGCAGGAACGGTTGAAGAAAAAGTCCAGGACGAAAAACCGAAGCTGTTTGCGGCCTTGCCGGAGAAATACAATACCGATTTCTTCAAATTCTTCCGTCTTGCTTTAGTCGGATATGCTGCGTATCTTGTCTCAACATTGGCTGCGCCGATTGTGGAAATCAGCCCTTATGTATTGTGCTTATTGTTCGGGGTATTAGCGCGTTCGATCGGATTCTTGGAGCGCCACCCGCTGCAAAAGGCAAATGGCTTCGGCTTTGCAATTATGGCTTTGCTGCTATTCATCTTCGATGGGTTGAAAACGGCGACTCCTCAAATGATGCTGGAAATTCTCTATCCGTTGATTGGTTGCATCATTATCGGGCTTGTCGGGATGTACATCTTTTCATTCATCATCGGGAAGATCCTCAAAGTCAGCAAAGAAATGGCGTTCGCTTGCTCGTTGACGGCACTTTACGGATTCCCGGCAGATTATATCATCACGGTTGAAGTGATCAATGCATTGACGCAGGACGAAAAAGAACGCGAAATGCTGACTAGCCGCATGCTGCCGCCGATGCTCGTCGCTGGATTCATTACGGTCACCATCGTCTCGGTCATCTTGGCAGGAATCTTTGTCGGATTCCTGTAAACATCATTTAGGAGGGTTTTGCAGTGATACTTGAAGCAATCAAAAAAGAAATAGCAAATCATGCCGGGGAATTGATTGATATCCGGAGAAAATTGCATAGCGAACCAGAACTGTCTTGGGAAGAGTATGGGACAACGGAGTACGTTTTTAACTATTTGACCGAACTTGGGATTGAATGCCGTAAAACCGAACCGACCGGTGTCATTGGAGAGTTAGTTGGCGCCAAACCCGGGAAGACGGTGGCGCTGCGGGCAGACATGGACGCTTTGTCTGTCGAAGAGCTCACTTCGGATTTGCCGTACCGTTCCAAAGAACAAGGGAAAATGCATGCTTGTGGGCATGATGCCCATACAGCGATGTTGTTAATTGCCGCAAAAGCGCTCGTTTCGGTCAAAGACCAGCTCGAGGGTACGGTCAGGTTCTTGTTTCAGCCAGCGGAAGAAGTGGCGACAGGCGCACGGGAAATGGTCCGACAAGGCGCGATGGAAGGCGTTGATAATGTATTCGGCATGCATATCTGGTCACAAAGCCCGACTGGGAGGGTGTCTTGCACAGCAGGTCCATCATTCGCGTCTGCTGATATTTTCAATATTCGATTCACAGGGCGCGGCGGGCACGGTGCCATGCCGCAAGCGTGCATCGATGCATCGGTCATGGCTTCTTCATTCGTCATGAACGTACAGTCGATTGTTTCGAGAACGGTTGATCCAAAGCAGCCTGCAGTTGTTACCGTCGGCAAGATGACGGTCGGCACGCGCTTTAATGTTATTGCAGAAAATGCACTTATTGAAGGCACGGTTCGCTGTTTCGATCCGGAAGTGCGCGACCATATCGAAAAGCAGCTCGAAGTATATGCCAGAAACACTGCCGAGCTCTATGGGGGAACTGCTGAACTCGAATATATCCGCGGCACGCAGGCGGTCATCAATGAAGCTGAAAGCGCACAGTTGGCCCGTGCAGTTGCAGCGGAAGCTTTCGGGGAAGATGTTTTGTACCATGAAGAGCCGACGATGGGCGGAGAAGATTTCTCATTCTTTTTGGACGAAGCACCTGGCTGTTTCGCATTGGTCGGAGCGGGGAATCCAGAAAAAGATACGGAGTGGGCGCATCACCATGGTCGGTTCAATATCGATGAAGAGGCACTTTCCACCGGTGCGGAATTATATGCACAATACGCTTATTCTTACTTGAATAGAAAATAATCGAATCGATGGAGGGGCTTATGGGAAATAGTGCATTATACGAAGACTTGATCAAGGGATACGATAAACAATTGGACCATTCGGGAGTCAGCGGGGAACGCCTTGCAAAACGCTTGCATGCCTTGTCGGAAATCGGCTATACCGAACCCGGCGGAATCAAACGCCCGGGGTTATCCAATGAAGAAAAACAAGCTAAGCAATTGGTCAGATCCTGGATGGAAGAGGCTGGGCTTAGCGTGAGGGAAGACGGTGCCGGAAATGTTTTCGGTTCTTTACCGGGACGCTCGGCTGGGCCGGCCATCGCGTCCGGGTCTCATGTCGACAGCGTACCGAATGGCGGCAATTTTGACGGCCCGCTTGGGGTGCTATCTGCGCTAGAAGTAGTTGAAGCCTGGAAGTCAGTCGGTTTTGTTCCTGAAAAACCCTATGAAGTGGTAATTTTCACCGACGAGGAAGGCTCAAGATTCAATAGCGGCCTGACCGGGAGCCGAGCGATGACGGGGGATATTACCGAACAAGAGATGAATCAATTGCGGGATTACAACGGAGAAGGCTTGGAACAAGTTCTTGACACCTACGGAAGTTCTCTAGATGGGTTCCGCAAGTCGGTTAGGAATTTGTCGGAGCTGGAATTGTTTGCAGAAGTGCATATCGAGCAAGGCAAAAAACTGGAACAAGAAAACCAGCCGGTTGGCATCGTCAGCGGAATCGCCGGCCCCGCCTGGATGGAAGTGAAGTTTTCAGGTCAGGCAGGACATGCCGGCAATACGCCGATGATCGGCAGAACGGATAGTTTGGTCGCAGCCGGTGAATTCGTCAGCCGCTTGCCACAGCTTCCTCCAGCGATTAGTGAGACGGCGGTGGCGACGGTCGGCAAGCTGGACGTATCGCCAAATGGCATTAATGTCATTCCGGAGCAGGTCGTGCTGCATGTCGATGCGCGCGACATTCATAAAGAACCGCGGGATATGCTTGTAGAACGCATTCGAAGCCTGGCAGAAGAAGTAGCTGACAAGCATGGAGTTAGTGTTTCGCTCCAGCAAAATACGAGCATCACTCCTGTGCCGATAGCAGAGGAATTGCAGCAGGAAATTGCGGCGGTATTGGAGGAGCAGGGAATCGTACCGGTGCGGATACCGAGCGGTGCGGGCCATGACGCCATGATCGTCGGACGCCATATTCCGGTTGCGATGCTGTTTGTCCGCAGCAAAGACGGCATCAGCCACAATCCTAAAGAGTGGTCGTCCTTGTCTGATTGCGTTCACGGGGTTCACGCTTTAAAAGCATTCATCGAATCGAGAATGGCAAAATCATAAGCAATTTTTTCGGAAGACAGGGGAGATGCCTCTGTCTTTTTTTTAGTATAAATGTATTTGAAAAATATGGATGTAGAGATCCTTATTATGGAATTATCAGGTTAAATTGATATAGAGTGTATATTTACCGGTAAATCGGGTATATAGAATGCAAGGAATGATATTAAAACCTGTACGGAGGTGATGAACGTGAAAGCAGTTGAGAATAATGCTTCTAATAATGCACGCCCGTTTTCCGAAGAGAAAATCTTGAAGGAGTGCCGTCACTATTTTTCATCTGAAACTGCTCGAACAGCAGAAATCGCTGAAAGATTCATGGAGTACTTCATTAGGAATGCTTCGTCGGAAGGTGTACTTTTCAAGACAATCAAAGAAATCACCCACGACTTGAATATTTCTCACCAAACCTTGACCAAAGTCCTGAAACGGCTCGAGGAAGAAGAGATTATCTATAGAAGAAACGGCATCATCGGTTTGTGGCAGGAATAATTTGAGCGATCTGAAAAATCAGCTTAGCGAAGACTGGCGGATATTCCGTCGGTCTTTTTCTCATGCCGATTTTTGTGTCCATTTAGATTGAAAGCCGGGATTTTAAGAATAATCACCTTCTTTATTATGGATACATATCACTATAATTATTTAATTTAATGAAAATAGTCTTGCCTATATAGTCTAATTACTTATATTTATTGAGAATTTTTATGAAAATCCGCTTAAAAGTGTAGAATGAACCAAGAAAGTGTGATATAAAGGTACTAGAATAATCTGAATTTTTAGATAGGAAATTCGATATGGCGTTAGTAAGGAGGATGGGAAATGGGGAAACAACTAATTGGGCGTCCACTTTTAGCATGCATCAGCCGGAATTTCGTGCTGGTAGCCGGTACGACGGTATCTACAGTCTTTGCCGTATGGCTTGTGTCAGTCTTTATCTATGAGCCGGAATACATGGCGACAAGCCAAGTGTTTGTCGAACCGTTAACATCCGAGACGATTCACGGGGAGGCTTTAGCCGCATCCGATTATCAAACTTTGGAAGCTTACCAGGTTTTAGCAAAAAGTCCAGCTGTCCTGTCCGAGGTTCTTGACAATACAGCAAGCCATTATTCGATGGCCGAGCTTCATGACCGCATAGCGATTAACCGGCCCGAAAATTCCCAAGTTCTTAATATCGTCGTCTCTGCAGGAAATAAGAATGAAGCTGCTTCCATAGCGAATGCCATAGCCTTCAGCTTGCAAGAAGAAGTAACACATTTGTTGAAAGTAGATAATGTGAGCGTCATCTTGAAAGCGGGCACGTCCCATAGCGCGCTGGAAGAAAACGGGAGCTTGAGCATTCTGTTGTCTCTTGCAGCCGTCGCTGGGTTGATCGTTGGAATTCTTCTGAGCCTGACATTCGAGTTATTGGGTGTTGTAAGGCGATATGCCCAATTTGGCAGAAAGAAAAGCGCTCATTTACAAACCGTCTTCAAATAAGCAGCAGTTAAAGCAGGGGTGAGATTATGTACAAGCTGGTTTCCATTCAAGAGCATATCAAATGGCAGGAAATACTTGATGCCTTAGACATACAGGATATTTACTACACGACCCAATACTTTCTGAGTGCCCTTAAACTGGATCCAGGAGAAGCTTACCTCTTTTATTTTCAATGTGCAGACGGGGAAGTGGCCTATCCTTTCATCAAGAGGAAAGTGAATGAAGAACAGCCGCATTGTTTCGATATTGCCACGCCCTTCGGCTATGGCGGGCCGGTCTTGAATATACGTTCCGACAGCGCTTCTCTCGTAGAGAACTTCAGGAAGGAATTCATCGATTTCTGTAAGAAAGAGCAGATCATCGCTGAATTCATCCGCTTTCACCCTTCCAAGGAAAATGCTGAATTCTTTAAAGGCTATATGCAGTTATTGCCCTTATACGAGACCTATTCGATCGATTTGAAAAAATGGCAAAGTCCCTCAGTGATAGAAAAAGAATTTTCATCTGAGGTGGAGTTCCGGAAGTTAGGGACTGTCCGCCATATGTTCGAGTTCTTGGTCCTTTATTATTCGAACGCCCGAAGACGGGAAGAAGCTGATAGTTATTATTTTTTCACCAACGATTACTTCGAAGCATTAGTCAGCACGCTTGGCCCGAACCTTCATCTGTTCGGGGCATATATAGAAGAGAAATTGGTTTCCGCCTGCTATGTGCTAGCGATGGGCAAGACCATTCATTTCCATCTAGAAGGCAATTTGCCGGAAGGGGAAAAGCATCAAGCTGACCGTAAATTGTTGGCTAAAGTAGCCGAATGGGGCTTGGATAATTATTACGAAGAGTTTCATTTAGGAGGAAGCCTGGACAGCGATTTGGGCGATGCAAAACGGACGATTGCCAATATGCCGGTATCCACTTTTTTCATCGGCAAATGTATCCATGAACAACAGCTGTACGATCGATTCATTTCTTTGGACGACGAAGACATTATCCGGCGCTACCGCAATATCTGAACTAGGTTCAGCAAATACAGGGAGGTATAACAAATGAGATATACACAATATAAAGGGGTAGTGGAACGGGAATATAAGAAGTCGTTGCGAAAAATTATGTATGAATTATGTGTTGTAGAGGGATTGGATTCACTTAACGGGGCGCTGCGCTTAGGTGTTGCAAAAACCATCTTTGAATACTGGCGCAATTTCTACAGATACGATGACCACCAACGGCTATTCGACCAAAAAGTACAAGAGCTTGACAAAATGCACTTTCTTTATGTAAATGAAGGGAAGAAGCAAACGGTCCCAGAACCGCTGCAGCATACAGGCGAATCCAGTTTGGGTGGTTTCAAGGAGCAAGTCGAAAAAATGACTGCTTATTACCGCCAAGTACATGACGAAAGCGAGGGATTGGCTGTGGAAGCATCCAATCTGCCATTGTATGAATTTGTTGAAGAATTGCTTCAGCGCTACGAGGCTGGCGAGTTGCTTGAAGAAATAATGAAGAATTCACCAAACGCTAAAAAGGGGTAGTTATAAAAGGATGCAGCCATTTACGAAGAAAGCGATCGACGTCATAAAAAACATACCGCAAGGCAAAATAATGTCATACGGGCAAGTGGCACATGCTGCCGGGAGCCCGCGTTCTGCCCGCCAAGTCGCGCGGATTCTTCACAGCATGAGTGAAAAACACAATATCCCTTGGCACAGAATCGTCAATGCGAAAGGCGAAATCGCCATCAAGGACGGGGAAGGGCGCTATACCCAACAACTGCTATTGGAAGAAGAGGGGCTTTGTTTTGAAGACGAAGGAAAAGTCTCTTTAAGCCACTATCAACACTTTCCGGATCTGTAAGCAAGAAAATGTAAGTTTATCACGAGCCTGAAAAAGGGTATAAACCTGCATCGACAAATTTTTTTGTGCAGAAATGGGGAATTATAGTGGCTACAGAAAATAAACCGGTGATTGGAATTACGGCCCGTGTAGAAGAAGATCAAATGTATTCTTTGGATCCAGTATACGCAAATGCCATCTTACAGGCAGGGGGATTACCTTTGATTGTCCCGATTGTGGACGAAGAAGATATTCCGCTATTGTGCGAACGATTGGATGGTTTGATCGTCACAGGGGGCGGGGACATCAACCCGAATATTTATGGGGAGGAGCCTCATATCCGTTTGGGCGCAGTCTATCCAGGCAGCGATAAATACGAAGCAGAACTTATCTTGAATTTCCTGAAACTGGATAAACCGTTTATCGGGATGTGCCGAGGCATGCAAATGTTCAACGTGGCTTTAGGTGGAACAGTGTATCAGGACCTGGAAGCTCAATATGAAGGCACGCTTTATCAGCATAAACAAATGGCAATGCGGACACACCGTACGCATTCCGTAAAATTAGAAGAAGACAGCTTGTTATATGAAATCATGAAAGAAAAGGAATTCCACGTGAATTCCTTCCATCACCAAGGCGTAAAAGATGTCGCAGAAGGCTTGGAAGTAGCAGCTCGTGCGGCTGATGGACTTGTCGAAGCATTGCAGAGCCCGAAACATCAATTTGCGATGGGCATCCAATGGCATCCTGAAGAATTTGCACTGCAAGGCGATGAAGCTTCACGCAACATCTTCTCGTACTTCGTCAAGGAATGCTTGATCGAAAAAAAACAAAATCAATAAGACAAAACACAGGGGCTGCCCCTGTGTTTTTTTATTTAACAAGCAAAAACCCGCCCTCCGTATTGGAAGGGCGGGTTAACAATGCAATTAATAAATTATGCTTTCGGGTTAACAGACCAAGGTTCAGGAATGCGTGATTTAACAGCAAACTGGTCTTCGACGGACCAAGGTTCAGGAATACGAGACTTAACAGCAAACTGGTCTTCGACGGACCAAGGTTCAGGAATACGAGATTTAACAGCAAACTGGTCTTTGACGGACCAAGGTTCAGGAATGCGTGATTTAACAGCAAACTGGTCTTCAACAGACCAAGGTTCAGGAATGCGAGACTTAACAGCAAACTGGTCTTCGACAGACCAAGGCTCGGGAATACGAGACTTAACAGCAAACTGGTCTTCGACTGACGAAAGTTCAGGGTTATGATACTGGACCGCTAAATCGTTGGTAGAGTTTGGGGCAATAACACTTGGCAAAGTACTTATTACAAAAGTAGATACTAATAAGAAAAACATGCTTTTTTTCATTATATTCTCACTCCTAACTAATATTAAGGACTGCTTTATAAGCATCCTTTGATTTTTCTAACATGATAGCTGATTCTTTGTATCGGCTTTGTCTAAAGTATATTTTACCCAAATATCCAAAATAGTATCCTAAATCATGAAAACTATTTGATTCTTCAAAAGTATTTATTAGCTCTTTAAGTAAAATGTTTTCAAACTCTGTTTCATTTCCCTCAAGTAAATAAGTTAGAGCAATGAATTCCATATAAACGTTTCTGAAAGAAGAGTTCGCCGGTGAATTTAAAGCTATATCTTTTGCTTTGATTTTTTCTGATCCAGCTTCAATGGCTTCTTTAGCTTTAACTTTATCATTGATTTCTAAATAACTTCTGATCAGCAAACAGTATGTGGAAACGCAATCAGCCAGGTATTCGTCTGGGATGTATTTTAAAGCGTTATTCAAATGAAGAATTGCTTCTTCATATTGTTGATATATAAAATTTGAAAATCCCACGTTGTATTCGGTGGTGAATTTAAGAATGTCAATATCTAATTTACTGCCTATAGTTAAAGCGTTCTTATGGTGTTCAAGAGATAGTTTGTAGTTGCCAAAGTGTTCGTGCGTAATCGCAATATTCAAATGGCACTCCACAATTCGTTTAGGCACAAACTCTTGTTGATAAATTTTTAAAGCTAGTTCTGAATATTTGTAAGCTAATTCATGTTCTTCGCACTGATTGCTTGAGATGCCAATAGAATAGTATAGATCTCCTATTTCAGCAGGGGATATAGACTTTGGAGCAATTTTTTCAGCGATTAAGTATACTTTTAATGCATTCTCATAATCATTCAAAATATAATTATAGTTGCCATTGTATTTGTGATACAGATAATACTGTTCTTGATCCATGAACTCTTTGAAACGGTCCATTTCTTTGATTTTCTTTTCTGCACTTTCCAAGTCGCCCGTAATGATGAAATAGCGGATTTGTTGTATGTCGAATTCAAGTTCGACGTCTTCGTCTGCGCGCAAAAGAGGGTGGTTGCAAATGTCAGCGTAATGTTCCATGATCTTGCCTTTGTTCTGAGGATGGAGCAATGAGTTTTTAAAGTTTTTCACTAGCACTTTGCCAATCGGGTTGTCTTTGGCAGCCAGTGGGATTTCGAGTTTTTTACATAATGCTTCCAAATCTTTTAGCGCGGGTTCTTTCAACCCAGCTTCAATTTTTTTCAGATCTTTTGGAGAGAAAATGCCTGATGCAGTTTCTTCCATGCTGAGCCGTTTTTTCAGCCGATGATATTTCAGTCGCATTCCAGTGTCCATGTCCGCTCTCCTTTCCGTTTGCATGGGCAGTACTTCAATCATCCATGTAGGAGAGTTTATCTCCGCTTGGCCAGGCGGCCCTGACAAGCGTATATCCGATAGATTGTTTAGTACGATAATTACCGCCTCCACATCCACATTTTACTTTAATTACATATATTAAATCTATGATAGCATCAATTTTCAAAATAAACTGCTTTTTTATTTCGGTAACTCCTGTTTTGAGAAAAAAGGTAAAAAGTGCCTAACAGCTAAAATAATAGCCAAATCATTACAGTATTTGGACTTACTACTAGTCCTTTTGTTCTATCGGAATAATTTCGTGAAAGTTTAGATAAAGTGCAATGAAGGGTAAGGAAGAATAATGCAACAGCCAAATCAATCAATTGGGGGTATTATAATGAACGCATCAAATAAAAAAGTGCTTGGGATTGTTTATTCTCAGGAAGATTTCGACCGTAAACTGAACCAGCTTAACGAGCAAGGCTATTCCGCAAACGAAATCCATGCGGTGGCTGAACATACGGATCAACTAAACGACCATCAAGTCGAAGTGGAAAAAGCGGGCTCGTTCGGAGATAAAATGAAGAGTTTCGTAACAGGAAAAAGCGCAGTCAAGGAATCCATCGATTCACTGGGCTTGTCAGAAGCAGAGTCAAAGCGGTACACAGAAGATGTCGCTAAAGGCGGTATCCTGCTCTATGTAGAAGGCGAAAGAAAAGGGATCATCGATGCGGTGAAAGAATCGGAAGGGGCGCCTGAACACGAACCGACCGATGCAGAACGCCGTCAGTATATCCAGTCCGTCGATAATAATTATGATGAACAGGAAGACCGTTTCGCCCGCGGGGAGACTTTCCTGCAAGATCCAACATTAGTGAAAGACGAGCGCCATGTTTCGTTTACGACGCAGGAAAAACCTGAAGTCGAAAAAGCCAGAGGCGGAACGAGCAAAACTGAAGCGCAAAGCAAGACTGATAGAAAATACAGATGATAGCTTGCCCCCGATCTTAAAAAAGATCGGGTTTTTTTCTGGTTTTCAGCAAATTGGACTTTAACAGGATTGAAATCATTATATAGAAGAAACGAAATGTTTTAGCAACGATAAAGTGCGGGTAAACAGATAGCAAGACAAGTTAAATCAGGAGGTTTTATGAATGGCACAGACAAACCGTCAATTTGAAATCGTTTATACACAGGAAGAAATGGAGCGTGCTTTGGAGGCCCTCATTTCAAAGGGTTATCGGAATGAAGATATCCATGTGCTTGCAAATGATAAAAACTTGGTGAATGAAGCCCACGATCGTTATGGGGTGGATTCCAACAAAGCGAACTCTTTTGGCAACCGCATCAAAACCCTGTTGACCGGGGAGGACAAAGCTCGCGCCAAACTGGATGAGTTTGGAGTGGATCGCGACACGGCTGACCATTACGAGCGCGAAATTGAACGCGGCGCTGTCCTTTTATATACGGATGGGACGCCGAGCGGGAATGGAGAAAGCGAACACTTTTCTTCCCATTCTGACGACAACCGCCCAATGGACCTGGAGGCAGATGGGCGCAATACAGCATTTGCGCCGTTTGGCCGCGATGTCGAGCGGGACGGCAGAATGCACGACGATGAAAAGCTCATCGACAAAGACATTCAAAAACACGAAGGCCGCCACGATACGGGTGTTGACGGCATCTACACAACCGATGCCACGCGTGAGCAGACGAATAAATCCCAATTGCATAGCAAATCCCAGGATTCCCGTTTGAAAGGTGCTGAAATTCACCCGACCAGCGACCGTGAAAAGCCGTCGGAAGCTGAAAAGCCATCTGAAAAGCGCATGGAGCATGAGCCGAAACTGGGAGACCGAGACGGTGAAAAGGAATTGAACCGGGAAGATGGGGTAAACCGCCGACAAGATGAACCTTCTCCGGGAGTGGATCCAAATCTTGGGCCAGCGCCGTTCGGCCGTGATTCAGAAGAAGAACATCTAGCTGATACAGAGCGCCGTGACGATTTTGAATCTACGAAAAATCCTAGAGATGTGGATGATTTCCATAAAAACGTAGAGAAGAAAACGGGTACGCCACCGACACCGCGTCTATTCTAAAAAAAGAAAAAGGCCGGAGAAATGTTACATTTCTCCGGCCTTTTTGTTGTCTGCATTTATTTTTTGTGGGTGCTGCGCGCAATGAAGATGCCTATAAGCGTTCCGATGATTGCGGGAACAAGCCAGCCGATTCCTTGTTCATAAAATGGCAGGTAAGAGAAAATCTGCATGATTGCATTGAATTCAAAACCTGAACTCTTCAATGCATCAAAGACGCTTACGATACCTGTAAGCACAAGTGGAATGATATAGACGTAAGATTTTTGGTAAAAGAAATGATCGAAAAACGATAGGATGACGAGGACAATCGCCAGTGGATAGATGGCCAATAATACCGGCAATGAAATAGCGATCAATTGGGTCAACCCGACATTAGCGATGATGGTTGAAAATCCGGCGAAAATGAATACATAGACGACATACGGCAATTGTGGGAAGATTTTATTGAAAAACTGGGCGGTAGCTGACACAAGCCCGATGGACGTCGTCAGGCAAGCGAATGTGATTGCGGTAGCTAAAATGATGCCCCCAATTTCGCCGTACAGCACGCGTGAAGCGAGCGCAATGACTTCTCCGCCGTTATCCTGCATGCCGATAGCTTCTACACTGGTCGCCCCGATATAGCTTAAGGATAGGTACACCAGCGACAATCCGGCTGCCGCGATGAATCCCGCGTATGCCGTCGTTTTGAGGATGGTGTTCTTATCTTCGACGCCTTTCGCGCGGATGGACTGGATGATGACAATCCCGAATACGAGGGCGGCAATTGCGTCCATCGTCAAATAGCCTTGAAGGAAGCTTTCGAAAAACGCTTCCGTGTCATAATTTCCGACAGGCGCACCGATTGGCCCCATAGGCGTCAAGAAGCTTTTGACAGCTAAAAAGCCAATGACGACGATGAGGATAGGTGTCAGGATTTTACCGATGCGATCGACTAGTTTCGTTGGGTTCAATGCAAACAGGACGGTGATGACAAAGAAAATGATCGTGAAGAGAAATAATGACCAAAACGATGATGCCATTTCAGCGGACAAAAAAGGCGCAGTGCCAATTTCGAAGGCGACAGTGGCTGTACGGGGAATTCCAAAGAATGGCCCGATAGCCAAATAGACGATCATCGTAAAGACGATGCCGAAGACCGGGTGAACCCGTCCAGCAATCGACTGCAGATCTCCGCCCGCTTTTGCGATGGCAAGTATGCCTAACAGTGGCAAACCGACGCCGGTCAGCAAAAAACCGATGATGGCGGGAAGTAATTGTTCTCCTGCCAATTGGCCGAGATAGGGAGGGAAGATTAAATTTCCGGCACCAAGGAACAGCGCGAAAAGCATAAGGCCAATAGTTAAAGTTTCAGTGTTTGTAAGCGTTTTCTTGTTCATGGGAGTTCTCCTTCTAAATTAAACATAGTCGCACAAGAATTTATTATAACTGAATTCACGCAGTTATGAAAATTAAAATTTGGAAATAAAAAAACCCGGCAATTACGCCGGGTTTCATGTACTTATTTATCTTTGTTAAAGCCTTCTTTAAATTTGCCGACCGTATCTTGTACCTTGCCTTTTGTTTTGTCGGATTTGCCTTCAGCTTGCATATCTGGGTTATTGGTCGCGTTGCCGACCTGGTCTTTCAACTCGCCTTTGCCTTTGCTGACGGCACCTTTCACTTTATCTGAGAAACCTTCTTTATCAGCCATTTGAATGCCTCCTTTAGAATATCTTTACTCCCTATATTTCCTATCTTGAAATTTATAAACCTTCTATTATAAAAGATAAAAGCTCCCCGACGAGGGCATCGGGAAGCGTGAGTTTATGATTTTAAAGGTTGTTCATTGAGTGTTTCTTTTGCTTTTTCCTTGACTGAAATGCATAGATCCTGTGCTGCTAACCGTTTTAACGTGGTCAAAGGGGTGGCTGCATTGGCGGCGACGCCTTTTCGGACTTCAGGATGTTGATCGAGTGATAAGTCTACAAGGAGCCCTTCACAATTGATGGAACGTGCAAGCTCTGCCCGTTTGAGATAATCCATTTTCAATACAGCTGCTTCATCATAAGGAGACCATTCTTTCTTCGATGCATAAAATAGAAGATTGCTGTCCATAGTCCGCACTCCCGCTCAAATTAGTATGATATTCGTGATCCATGGGTTTATTATAGCATATTATGGATATAATACTATAAAAGTGCCTTTCAATTCTGAAAATTAGCAAAAAATTCATTGTCCGGTCCAAAAGCATCATGCTCATAACTTATTCATGAAAAATATCGGAGAGCCGGAAACTTTTCTTCCATGAAGGCCGTCTATAACTAAAGGAAAGATAAAAAATGGTAGCATATATCACTTCCTTTTTTTATCAGTCGTGCTATAATAATGATGGATATGTATGCAAAATGAGAGTTTTTTAAGGAGGAAGGACATGCTATACCTGACGCTGGTTGTGGCATTTATCGCTTCGATTCTCCTGACACCCCTTGTGAAGAGATTGGCATTTCGCATCGGGGCAGTGGATCGGCCTAATTACCGAAAAGTACACGCAAGGATCATGCCGCGTTTAGGCGGATTAGCCATATTCGGATCATTTTTGATCGCTTATCTTTTCCTTCAACCGAAGGATCCGGTTTCAGCTGCTTTTGAATCATCGCTGATCCCGATTGAAACAGCCATCATCATCGGTGCGTTTTTGATCATCGTGACGGGTGTCTTGGATGATATGCTCGAAATTACAGCTAAAGCCAAAATGCTCGGGCAACTGGCTGCGGCCGGCGTCGTCGTCATTGGCGGCGGGCTCGAAATTTCATTCATTAACTTGCCATTCGGCGGCGTCTTGGATTTCGGCTACTTCAGCATCCCGCTGACGATCATTTGGATCGTCGGCATCACTAACGCCATCAACTTGATCGACGGCCTTGATGGTTTGGCTGCAGGGGTTTCCACGGTAGCGTTATTGACGCTGACGGCGATGGCCTTCATCATGGGCGATATTTTCGTCATGTCGACAGCTGCCATTCTTGCTGCTAGTTCTATCGGCTTCCTATTCTATAATTTTCACCCCGCGAAGATCTTCATGGGGGACACAGGGGCTTTGTTCCTTGGGTTCATGATTTCCGTACTCGCCTTGATGGGTTTCAAAAACGTGACAGTCGTTGCCTTGATTATCCCGATCATCATGCTCGGCGTGCCAATTTCGGATACCTTCTTTGCCATCGTGCGCCGCGTGCGTGAAAAGAAATCCATTTCAGAAGCAGATAAATCGCATTTGCACCATTGCTTGTTGAACATCGGGTTTTCGCATAGCCAGACCGTTCTGATCATCTATGGCATTTCCGCATTGTTCGGGCTTGCAGCCTTGCTATTCTCCCAAGCGACACTCTGGGGAGGCATCCTGTTGATCGGTGTCATGCTTCTGGCGATTGAATTGTTTGTCGAAGTGGTTGGACTCGCAGGGAAGAATTACCGCCCATTGATCAATTTAGTTAGAACGATAGGGAAATAAAAAGCGGCTGCGGCCGCTTTTTATTTTAGGCAAAATAATTAAAGATACAAAAAACTGGCAACCGCTATCGGTTGCCAGTTTTTTTATTCTTGTTCCTGATCTGATCCGGTAGCTGGAAAAGCCTGATCGGTGAGGTCTTCTTCATTCAAGGAAAGATTGGAAGTGTCCGGTTTTAAGCCGAGGTGGCTTTGGAGAATATCTTTCAATTCCTCAAGCGATTCTTCATCGGGCATGTAGTAGTAAATGCCTGTCGACATATCATCGTAACCTTGGACACTCATCGTCTCCACATCCGGTTTGCCATTTTTCGCATATTCGAAGAATGCCTGCATATCGCGGAAGCTCATATTGGTTTTCATATTGTCCCCGACTGCATCGATAACATTGCCGTATTTGGTAATGGATCCTGCTGACAAGGCTTTATCCATGATCGATTCAAGAATCATCTGCTGGCGCTTGCCTCGTTCAATATCGTTGTCGTAGTAACGGGTTCTGGCCAAGGCCAAGGCTTCACTGCCGTTCAACTGCTGGATTCCCTCTTCCAATTCAATGGCATTATGGGAATCCGTTTCGTCTTTTTCTTTTAAATCATAAGGAACATCGGCTGTAATTCCGCCAAGTGCATTGACCACATCGACGAAGGCATCGAAGTTCATCGTCATGTAATAATCAACCGGTACATCGAGCAGGCCTTCGACACTTTCGATTGTGGAGCGCGGGCCGTTCAGTGCATAGGCGTGCGTGATCTTGTCTTCATAACCAGAGTCAGGAATGAAGGTATAGGTATCACGCGGAATGCTGACGAGTTTGACGGATTTATCCTCGTTATTCAATGTAGCTAAAACCAACGCGTCGGACCGGATGTTATCGCTGCTTTGGTCTCTTGCGGCACTATCATCGATACCGATGAACAAAATCGAGATATTATCGTTTAACGGTTCGACTTGTTCGTCGCGGAGATCGGATTTGTCGCGTCCATCCGCTGATTCATACGCATTGTTCGCAGCAAACTCGGCTTTTTTCACGAGCCAAATTCCAAAGGCGGATAAACTAATCAACAAGGAGACAGCCAGGATGGCAGAAATTTTGATGATCTTTCGCTGCCGGCTGGACTTTGCCTCCCGTTTCATTTTTCTACTCATTATAGTTGCTCCTCTAAAGGGGGATTATGTGCGGCTTTGGTAGTAGCCAAGCACATGCAAGTGCCATTTCACTGATCTTAAGGGCATAGTGAATTTACGAATTTTCATTTTTTTGTGCTGTGGATATTATACAGTGATTTTTTCTGCACGTAAATGAAAAGAAATCAAGGATGGGGAAATTCGAGGAATTCCGTGTGCGCTGACTCGATTTCAGCTTGCCCGTTCGTCAGTTCATTGACCCAGTCGATAAAAGCTTGTTCTTTTTCGACCGGCACATGGATGGATAGCACCACGGCATCAGAATAATCGATCCCTGCCAACGGATAATCCGACTGGCGAATTTCGTTTTCGATTTTGCCGAGCCAAGTATAATCGATAGACACTTTCATCAAATGGTGCAGGCGCCGTTCCACCACACCGCTAGCGGCAATCGCTTCCGACGCGGATTTTCCGTACGCACGGATCAGGCCGCCGCCTCCGAGTTTGATGCCGCCATAATAGCGCGTCACCACCAGCACAGTATCCTTTAATCCTTGTTTTTTCAGCACTTCCAGCATAGGAACGCCCGCCGTTCCACTTGGTTCCCCGTCGTCATTCGCTTTTTGGATGGAATCGTGTTCACCGATGATGTAAGCTGAACAATTATGGGTAGCCTGGCGATGCTTGGATTTGATGGAATCGATGAAAGCGATCGCTTCCGACTCCGTTTCTGCCCTTGCTGCATGGCCGATAAAACGGGATTTGTTTATGAGTATTTCTGCATTGGCAGAAGAACCTACTGTTATGTAATTTTCTCGCATTTTTATTCCCCCTGTTGTAAAATGAAATCAGATAATTTGTAATGTATTCTTAATATGCTGTTGCGTATATAGTGATATACTTGTTAAAGCCCGTAAGGCGAAAGAAGCAAAGAGACGGATGGTTACAGTAAGTATAGCTAAGGCGGTTTTAGAATGGCAAAGAAAAACGATGGAACTTCATTAGATTCCATCTTTGACGAGCTGGTCGCAAAGATGGACCAGTCGAAACAGGATATTTTCGCCATTAGCGAAGAAAGTCGCCGCAGCTATGAAGAGATGAAGGACGAACTGGAGAATGTCAGGACGAACATCAGCCGCATCATCGCGGAAGGTGACGCACTTGAAGAGCGGACCCGCTCGGCACGCCGGCGACTCGCAGAACTATCGGGTTCATTCGAATCTTTCACTGAAAGCCAGGTTCGCGAAGCTTTTGAGCTGGCCAACGAACTGCAAGTGCAATTATCCTTGAACCGCGCCGAGGAAAAAAAGTTTCGGCAAAAGCGGGACCGCCTGCAGCGCAAGCTCCAGAAGTTACTTCAGACGATCGAGCGTGCAGAGCGGCTAGTCAATCAAATCAATGTGGCCACCAATTATTTAGCGTCGGATCTGGAAGATTTCGGGGACGCGGTCGACAAGTCGAAGAGCAAGCAGGATTACAGCTTAAGGATTATCGAAGCCCAGGAAGAAGAGCGCAAGAGGCTATCGCGTGAAATCCACGACGGACCGGCCCAGATGATGGCGAACGTCCTGCTGCGTTCGGATCTGATCGAAAAAACCTACCGCGAAAAAGGTGCGGATAAGGCCTTCAAGGAAATTTCTTCGTTAAAGGATATGGTAAGGCAAGCGCTTACGGAAGTCAGGCGCATTATCTATGACTTGCGTCCAATGGCGCTTGATGATCTCGGGCTGGTCCCGACATTGAAAAAATATCTGGAGACGATTGAAGAATACAATCGCGGTGTCCGGCTGTCTTTCCATTCCAACGGAAACGAGGTACGGCTCCCGAATAATTTTGAAACTTCCATTTTCCGGCTCGTGCAAGAAGCGGTCTCGAATGCGATTCGCCACGGCAAATCGACAGATATCGAAGTCAAGATGGAGTGGCTCACTGAACAGGTGTCCATCATCATCAAAGACAATGGTTCCGGCTTTGACCAGGAAATCGTCAAAGACCAGTCATTCGGCTTGACCGGCATGAGGGAGCGGATCGAATTGATCGGTGGGGAATTCTTCATCAACTCCACGCTTGGCGAAGGAACGGTGTTAATGTTTCATATCCCGCTGAAGGCGGGTATGTAAGATATGGTATTTTGAGGAGGACGACATAATGACAAAAATTATTATTATTGATGACCACCAATTGTTCCGGGAGGGCGTTAAGCGCATCCTGGACTTCGAAGAATCGTTTGAAGTGGTCGCAGAAGGCGGCGACGGTGAGGAAGTCATCAAGCTGTACGAAGAGCATCAGCCGGATGTTGTGTTGATGGATATCAACATGCCGCAAAAAAACGGCGTCGAAGCAACGGGAGAACTAATCGAAAGATTCCCGGACGCTAAAGTCATTATGCTGTCCATTCACGATGATGAATCGTATGTGACGCATGCCCTTAAAACAGGCGCACTCGGCTATATGCTGAAAGAAATGGACGCGGACGCCATCATCCAGGCGATCAAAGTGGTCGCAAAAGGCGGCTCTTACTTGCATCCAAAAGTGACGCGTAATTTGGTGATGGAATTCCGCCGTTTGAGCGAACGTGAAAACAAAGGTTCTTTCCATCAAACAGAGATCCGTCGCCCTTACCATTTACTGACAAAACGCGAAAGCGAAGTTTTGCAGCTATTGACGGACGGACAGAGCAACCGCGTAATCGGTGAAACTTTGTTCATCTCAGAAAAAACAGTCAAAAACCACGTCTCGAGCATCCTGCAAAAAATGCAGGTCAATGACCGTACTCAGGCAGTCGTTACAGCCATTAAAAACGGTTGGGTAGAAGTACGTTAAAAAAACATTTGGCGGCAACGGGTTCCGATGCCGAAAATTAAAAAAAGCGCCGGAAGCAAAAGCTTCCGGCGCTTTTTTACATGCGTCCGATACAAAACTGATAGATCGATGCAGTGACCAGACAGTCCCCGAGCGCATCGTGTGCATTGTGTTCGAGCTCGAGATAGGCGGATAGTGTCGTCAATTTATGATTCGGCGTTTCGGTGATGAACTTACGTGCCAGCCTGACCGTATCGATGACTTGATAAGGCGGCACCGGCGTGATGTGCTCAAGCGCATAGAGAAATCCCATATCAAATGGTGCGTTGTGGGCGACAATCGGCAAATCGCCGATAAAGTCAATCAGTTGGGGAGCGATTTCCTCGATGACTGGCGCATCTTGGACGTCTCCGTTGCGGATGCCGGTGATGCGGGTGATCGTGCTGGAAATCGGCCGTTCCGGATTGATCAGCAGGTACATCGTATCTTGTTGTTGATGCCCGATATATTTAACGGCACCGATTTGGATGATCTTATCATCGCCGGCACGCAAGCCAGTCGTTTCAAAATCCAGCACGATATAGTCATTTGCCGGTTCCATCGTCAAATTGTATTTTTTCGCTCGTGCAGCGGTTCTTTTTTTCGGATACGTACGTGTGTCACGCATCTTTTGGTTGAGCAAGCGCTCTGCTTCCCATTTTTCCAAATGATCGTCTCCTTTCGGTTTCCTTCCATTGTACATGACAGCGGAAGGAATTGTCCTGTCGCGTATTGACACTGTTTCTTCATTGTATTCCGCGCGAGGCTATGGCAAAATGAGCGCAGGAGGAATGCATCATGAAAAAATGGATAGTTGCAACTGGGCTCATATTGGCGCTCGCAGGTTGTTCAGACGAAAACGATTCGTCGGTCAATAGCAATACTGCAGAAGACGGCAATGCCACCAATGAAAATAATGCGGTTGAACACGGCATCACAGACCAAGAAGTAGGGTTTACATTGGACGATGAGGGAGACGTCATCGCTGCGGATGTTCCAGAAGCTGAAAAGCAGGAACTCCTTGGCGCGTATGAGGAATACATCGCGGCTTTTAATGCGGAAGACATGGACCGCTATATGGCGACCATCGCGGAAAATCCCGATGGTTTTGATCGTGAAGAAGACCAGCAGGCATTGAGCGAAGCCTTCGAAAACTACGACACAACATATACGACGAGCGACGAAACAATCGTCAAATACGAAGAGGACCGGGCTGAAGTGTTTGCCACCATCGATGTGGAAATGAATGAAGCCGGCACAGAACAAGGGATGCAGCAATCCGGGCGCCAAGTGGTCGTTTTCAAGAAAGAGCAAGGCGACTGGAAAGTGACGAGCCTGCATTTCATCGGAAATCAATAATGGAAAACTAAACGAAAGGCTTTTCCTGGCAGGCAAATGGATGCTTGTAACCGGAAAAGCTTTTTTGGATTCATGCTAGGTTAAATAATGTCGGAAATAGACCTTTCAATGGACGTGATTTTCTGTCTATTGGCAGGCAAGTTTTGGTAAGATAGCAGTGGAGGCTGATTGAAAATGAAAACAGCAATTGTGACAGACAGCACAGCATATATTCCGCAGCAGCAAGCAAAAGATAAAGGCATACATGTGGTGCCTTTGCAGATTACATTCGGCAATGAGTCCTATGCGGAAACCGAATTGGATACTGTGGAATTTTACGAAAAAGCGCGTGAAGAGCTCCCGAAAACCTCTCAGCCGCCGGTCGGTGAGTTCATTTCATTATACGAGCAACTTTCAGGGCAACATGAGGAAGTGGTAGCCATTCATCTTTCTAGCGGTATCAGCGGAACGATGGCTGGGTCAAAGCAAGCGGGAGAGATGACCGAAGGCGTAGATGTCCACGTATTCGATTCGGAAATCGCGTGTGCAGTTCAAGGCTTCTATGCGCTAAAAGCAGCGGAACTGGCGGAGCAAGGCATGAATGCTAAAGAGATTCTCGCAGAACTTGAGGAAATGAAAAAAACGCTGCGTGCTTACTTCATGGTGGAAGATCTTCGCCATTTGCAGCGCGGCGGGCGTTTATCAGGCGCTCAGGCTTTGGTTGGCAGCATGCTCCAGATCAAACCGTTGCTGCATTTCCAGGACAAGCTGATCGTCCCGTATGAAAAGATCCGCACACGAAAAAAGGCGATGAACCGCATTGCGGAAGAATTGAAAAAAGACTGCGGCAAAGAACCGCTTCAAGCGACGGTCATCCACGCCAACCGGCTCGAAGAAGCGGAAAAATGGAAAGCGGAGCTTGAACTGGCCTGCCCGGATGTGGAATTCACGATTTCTCATTTCGGTCCGGTCATCGGCACGCATTTAGGAGAAGGCGCAATGGGCCTTGGCTGGGCAAAGAAATGACCGGCCAAGGCCTTTCGGCTATAAAAAAAGGAGGAAATCCATGCAAGCAATCGAAGCATTTTTAACAGGGAGGATATGGATAAAGCAATTCATTCCGTTCCCGGAAGAAGTCATACAGGAAGCAATCGAGAAAGGCAGCGCACGCGTAGTTAGCGGTATATCGGCTGACGGCCAGTGTGCAAGATGCCTTGAGACGTCGCCCGATTATGTGATTCCATTCCAATGCGCAACGTGCGGCGAAGTTTGCCGCTATTGCCGGACATGCATCAAGATGGGGCGGATCAGCAGTTGCACGGAATTGGTTTTATGGGCAGCTCCGTCCATTCCAAAATCCGATCCTCGTGCCTTTGGCTGGGCCGGCAGCCTGACGCACCAGCAGGCAAACGCATCGCAAGCCATCTCCGACAGCATCCGAAAGCAAGAAGATCACCTCTTGTATGCCGTATGCGGTGCTGGCAAAACAGAAATTCTATTTTCCCCGATCCACGAAGCGCTGCAAAAAGGATTACGCATCTGCGTAGCTGCACCGCGCACCGATGTTATCCTCGAACTCTCACCCAGGTTCAAGCAGGCATTCCCCGATGCCACCGTCCACACACTCTACGGCGATAGCCCCGAACAAACCGGCTACGGCGAAATCATCCTGGCCACCACCCACCAATTGTATCGATTCCAGGAAGCCTTTGATTTACTATTCGTCGATGAAGCAGATGCTTTTCCATATTCGCTTGACCCAGCACTTGAACGGGCAGTGAAAAAAGCCGCCAAGCCGTCCGCTCCCATCGTCTACATTTCTGCCACTCCATCCAAAACTCTCCGAAAACAGATTGCCGGACACTCCACCATATTCAGGCGTTACCATGGCGCGCCACTGCCAGTTCCCACTTACCGGGCGATGTGGAATTATGAACGCCATATCCAAAAAGGCAAAATCCCTGCTCCGTTAAAAGATTGGATAGAAGACAAGCTGCAGAAAAAACAGCCGTTCCTTTTATTCTTTCCATCTATTCAATTGATCGAGCAAGCAAGCCCGTTGCTGCACAAAATCGATTGCGCAATCGCTGCAGTCCATTCGAAAGATCCACAGCGCAAAGAAAAAGTGATGCAGTTGAGGAATGGTGGCTTATCAGGCCTTGCCACCTCTACCATATTGGAACGCGGCATCACCATCCCCCATTTGCAAGTCGCCGTCATCGGCGCCGATCACCGGGTGTTCGACCGGGCAGCGCTCATCCAAATTGCCGGGAGGGTCGGGCGAAGCGCGAAAGACCCTACTGGGGACGTCATCTTTTTCCACAATGGCATCACCAGGCAAATGGATGCGGCCAGGGAAGAGATTCTCTTCTATAACAAGGAGGGAAAAGCATGAACTGCTGTTTATGCGATCAAGTATTGCGCTTTGTCCCTTCGTGGCGCGGCATTTTCCTCTATGAACCACCAGAATTGCTCTGCCAGCCGTGCCGGAATGAGTTTTTAAAAATTACCGGACAAGGCTGTAAATATTGCGGCAAAGAGGGCGAAGCGGTTTGTCGTGATTGCCATTACTGGGAAGAGCATGGCTACCGGGGCCTTATCTGCTCAGGAAAAAGCCTTTACCGCTACAACGGTGCCATGAAAGATTGGTTCCACCAATACAAGTTTTTAAAAGATGTCTTATTGGCACAAGTGTTTGCGAAGGATTTAAGGGAAGACTTGGCGAACGAGCGAGCGCTAATCGTGCCGATTCCGCTGAATGCGGAGAAGCTGCGCGAACGAAGCTTTTTACAAGTGGACGAATTGCTATTGGCGGCGGGGATTCCGTACAGTCATCTGCTGGAAAAATGCGGTGAAACTTTGGGGGAGAAAACCCGCGAGGAACGGATGGCGATAAAGCAATTGTTTCGATTGAACGGGAGAGTGGTCCCGAAACAGCTGGTGCTGGTGGATGATCTCTATACGACAGGCACAACGATGCGGCAGGCAGCAAAAACTTTGCAGGAAGCGGGCGCAGAGTCGATCCGCATACTCACGTTGATTCGCGCGTAATTGAACAGCCAATTGACTCTTAGGCAATAAAAAAGCAGCTGCATAGCAGCCGCCTGTATTAATGTTCGTAAATCATTTTGCGTGTCATGCCGCCATCAATCGTCAAACATTCGCCGGTAATGAAAGAATTATCGGGATTCGACAAGAATAAGCACGCTCTAGCGATATCGTCTGTGGTACCGACACGCCCGCTCCAATGCTGCTCATGGTCGACTTTACGCAGTTCATCCTTATCACCGGTATGTATCCAGCCAGGGGCAATCGAGTTAACGCGGATGCCTTTTGTATGAAGACTTGCTGCGAGTGAATGGCTGAGCGCAAAAATCCCGCCTTTGGATGCAGAGTAGCTTTCCGTCCCTTGTTCTGACATGAACGCTCTCGTTGATGACATATTGACGATTGACCGGATGTCTTCATCCATATAACGGGCAGCTTCGCGGCTGCAGATAAAGACGCTCTTCAAATTCGTATTGAGCACGCGGTCCCAATCTTCTTCAGTCAATTCCCAAAGCGGCGTAAATTCCGAAATCCCTGCGTTGTTGATCAGCACATGGATGCTGCCGTGCGCATTATGGATGTCGGAAAAGACGCGTTCGACTTCCGAAAAACTTCCTACATCGCAGCGGCGGTATTCCACTCCGTCGATTTTGACTTCTTCAATATCCAGGCCGATGACGTTCGCGCCTTCTCTTTGGAAATAGTGTGCTACGGTTTTCCCGATGCCTTGTGCGGCACCAGTCACTACAATCGTTTTATTTGTAAACATGGGCTTCATCTCCTTGTCATATAGTTTACCTTTTTACTATAGTGCTGAAACTTTTTACGTTTCAAGAAGGATTCCGGAGGGAACAACTAGAAATAGATAGATAGCAAAACAGAAGGAGGAGTTCACATGCTGCAATTCAACATCAGAGGCGAGAATATTGAGGTAACTCCCGCAATACGCGAACACATCGAGAAGAAGGTAGAGAAAATCGAACGCTACTTCACCGATGGAGCGAATGCAACAGCGATGGTCAACTTGAAAACGTATAACCATAGCCAAACAAAAGTGGAAGTTACAATTCCGATGAAAAACTTAACACTACGTGCAGAAGAACGGCACGATGACCTCTATGCAGCGATCGATTTGATCGTTTCAAAACTGGAACGTCAAATCCGCAAGTATAAAACGAAAGTCAATCGTAAATTCCGTGACCGCGAAGGAATGGGTCTAGCATTTGCTATAGCCGAAAGCGAAGCACAAAACAACGGGGCTGCGGAATCGGATGATGAAGAAGACTTGAAAATCGTCCGCACAAAACAATTCGATTTGAAACCGATGGACGAGGAAGAAGCGGTTCTTCAGATGAATATGCTCGGGCATAGTTTCTTCGTCTTCACAGACGCGGAATCGAATGGCACGAACATCGTCTACAAACGTAAAGACGGTTCATACGGATTGATAGAAACAACTTCATAATAGTAAAAGCCTCCTGTAACGGGAGGCTTTTGTTATGCAGTTATTTACATATACGTGTCTAGTTATTTTCTTGATTGTAGATGTATTAGCAATCGATTCTTTTTAACAAAAATTTGCGCGCGGGCGAAAAATGCATTGTTTGCACGCTTTATAGTGCAGTGTTAAAATGAATGGTGAGATTTTTTTTGAAAATGCTGCATATGATTAAGATAAACCCAAAGAATGAAAATATGAGCAATCGCGGTTTCTATGCTGTCTTCAGCCGGAATCGCCATGCAGGGAGCGGTTAAACATGCTTGGAGTATTGAATAAAGTATTTGACCCGAACAAACGGGATTTAAAACGATTGGAAAAAGTGTCAGATCAGGTGGAAGCGCTGGCCGATGAGTATACGGCTAAGACAGACGAAGCCTTAAAAGCAAAAACAGCCGAATTCACAGTACGTTTCGAACAAGGCGAGTCACTCGACGACATGCTGCCTGAGGCATTCGCGACAGTGCGCGAGGCATCGAAGCGCGTACTGGGAATGTATCCATTCCGCGTCCAGATCATGGGGGCCGCATCGCTTCATCAAGGGAATATTTCCGAGATGAAGACAGGTGAAGGTAAAACTTTGACTTCGACGATGGCCGTCTATTTGAATGCCATCACGAAAAAAGGCGTCCATGTCGTGACCGTCAACGAATACTTGGCGAGCCGCGATGCGGAAGAAATGGGCCAACTTTATAACTGGCTCGGTTTGACGGTCGGACTCAACGTCAACAGCCTGACAAAAGAACAAAAACGTGAAGCTTATCAAGCGGACATTACGTACAGCACAAATAATGAGCTTGGCTTTGATTATTTGCGCGATAATATGGTGCTATATAAAGAAGACATGGTCCAGCGCCCGCTTCATTTTGCCGTCATCGATGAAGTCGATTCAATCTTGATCGATGAAGCGCGGACGCCATTGATCATTTCCGGGCAAGCGGCGAAGTCTGCACAGCTTTATATGCAGGCAAACGCGTTCGGCCGCCTGCTGCAGAAAGATACGGATTACGCTTATGATGAAACAACAAAAGGTGTCGTGTTGACGGAAGAAGGTATTGAAAAAGTCGAGAAAGCCTTCAGCATCGATAATTTATTCGATTTGACCCACGTGCGTCTGAATCACGCGATCAACCAATCGCTAAAAGCGCATGTGACGATGCAAAAAGACGTTGACTATGTCGTCCAGGACGGCGAAGTGGTCATTGTCGACCAATTCACTGGCCGCCTCATGAAAGGCCGCCGCTATTCGGACGGGCTCCACCAGGCGATTGAAGCAAAAGAAGGCCTCGAAGTCCAGAACGAATCAATGACGATGGCGACAATCACGTTCCAGAACTACTTCCGCAAATATGAGAAATTGTCAGGTATGACCGGTACGGCAAAAACGGAAGAAGAAGAGTTCCGCAATATCTACAATATGAATGTCATCTCCATTCCGACGAATAAGCCGATCATCCGTGATGACCGTGTCGATTTGATTTATGCGACAACGGAAGGCAAGTACAAAGCGGTTTCCGAGGACATTATTGAGCGCCATAAAAAAGGGCAGCCGGTTCTTGTCGGTACCGTAGCGATTGAAACGTCCGAAATCATTTCCGCTTATTTGACCAAAAAAGGCATCAAGCATTCGGTCTTGAACGCGAAAAACCACGCACATGAAGCTGAAATCATCCTAGATGCCGGCCAAAAAGGCGCCGTCACGATTGCCACGAATATGGCAGGGCGCGGAACGGATATCAAATTGGGTGAAGGCGTCATCGAAGCGGGCGGCCTCGCGGTCATCGGTACGGAACGCCACGAATCCCGGCGCATCGATAACCAGCTGCGCGGCCGTTCCGGACGCCAGGGAGATCCCGGCGTGACGCAATTCTATCTATCGCTTGAAGATGATTTGATGCGCCGCTTCGGTTCGGACTCCATGCGCAATATGATGGGCAAACTGGGTATGGACGACTCCCAGCCGCTGCAATCACGCATGGTGACGCGTTCTGTCGAATCCGCACAAAAACGGGTGGAAGGCAATAACTTCGATGCACGGAAACGTCTTTTGCAGTACGATGATGTGTTGCGCGAGCAGCGTGAAATCATCTATAAAGAGCGGATGGAAGTGCTCGAGACGGACAATATGCGTGAACTTGTCGACAATATGATCGATAGTTCGATCGGCCGTATGGTTGCAAGCTATACAACAGCTGAAAAGCCTGAAGAATGGCACTTGAAGTCCTTAACGGAAGTGATTTCCGCCAATCTCTTGCCGGAAGATACCATCACCGAACAAGATCTAGAAGGCAAGACGCAAGAACAGATTATCGAATTTATCCGCGAGAAAGTAACAGCGCATTATGACGAAAAAGAAGTCGAAATGACACCTACCCGCATGCGCGAATTCGAGAAAGTAGTTCTCCTGCGTTCGATCGATACGAAGTGGATCGACCACATCGATGCGATGGACCAGTTGAGACAAGGGATTCACTTGCGTGCATATGGCCAGAATGACCCGCTTCGTGAATACCAGAACGAAGGCTTTGCCATGTTCGAAGCGATGATCGAGGCGATTGAAGATGACGTGGCGAAATACGCCATGAAAGCGGAAATCAAGAACAATCTCGAGCGTGAAGAAGTGGCAAAAGGCCAAGCCGTCAACCCGAAAGAAGGCGGGGATGCACCACGCAAGAGAAAAGAGCCGGCACGCCGTGAGATGGAAGTCGGGCGCAATGATTTGTGCCCATGCGGCAGCGGCAAGAAATTCAAGAACTGCCACGGGGCAGCTTCGTAAACGATTGTTTATGGCCGAAGAGCTAAAGCTCTTCGGCATTATTATGAGGAGGAACTTTATATGATGGAATTAGCGGATATTCGCAACGAGCTTGACAAAACAGCCGAAAAACTGGCGGACTTCAGGGGGTCTCTTTGACTTAGAAAACAAAGAGGCACGTATACAGGAATTGGACGAGCGAATGATCGACCCGAATTTCTGGAATAACCAAGAAGAAGCGCAAGTGGTCATTTCCGAAGTGAATGCATTGAAAGATACAGTCAATCGTTACCGCAAGTTCGAGGAAGAGCAAGAGAATATGGAAATGACGCTTGAACTGTTGCGTGAAGAACCGGATGAGGAACTTCACGAAGAAGTAAGCGGGGAACTGAAGCAGTTTCTTAAAGACTTGAACGCGTTCGAGTTGGAGCTTCTATTAAGTGAAGAATACGATAAAAACAATGCCATATTAGAATTACACCCTGGTGCTGGTGGAACAGAATCCCAGGATTGGTGCTCGATGCTGCTGCGCATGTATACGCGCTGGGCTGAGAAACGCGGATTCAAAGTGGAAACTTTGGATTACCTGGCAGGGGATGAAGCCGGCGTCAAATCAGTGACGCTCGGCATTAAAGGGCATAATGCTTACGGCTATTTGAAAGCTGAAAAAGGCGTTCATCGCTTGGTTCGCATTTCGCCGTTTGATTCTTCGGGACGCCGCCACACATCATTTGTATCGTGTGAAGTGATGCCGGAGTTCACGGGCGAAATCGAAATCGATATCCGCACCGAAGATCTGAAAGTCGATACCTACCGTGCAAGTGGTGCGGGTGGACAGCACATCAATACGACAGACTCCGCTGTCCGGATCACCCACTTGCCAACCGGTGCTGTAGTGACTTGCCAACAAGAACGTTCACAGATCAAAAACCGCGAAAAAGCGATGCAAATGCTAAAAGCGAAGCTCTACGCATTGAAAATCGAAGAGCAGGAGCAAGAATTGCTGGAAATCCGCGGTGAGCAAAAAGAAATCGGCTGGGGCAGCCAAATCCGCTCTTACGTTTTCCACCCGTATTCCATGGTCAAAGACCACCGGACGAACTACGAAACAGGGAATTTGCAGGCTGTCATGGATGGTGACTTGGACGGATTTATCCATGCCATGCTGCGTTCAAAAATGCAATAAGCTGAAAAATCCATCTCCAATCATCGTAAATACGACTCCCAAAAGCTATTGCTCAATAGAGCGGTGGCGTTTGGGGGTTTTTTTACGCGTGAAAAGGCAATAGAAGAACAAGAAGCTTATATTTGCCAAGGAGGTTTTGGATATGATGACCCATCAATTATTGGTCTTGCTGATCATTGGCTATATCGTCTATACAATCGACATTAAAAAGAACTTTTTCCCCGTTCCCGTCGTGTTGGTGGCGATCGGCTTAGGGCTTTCATTTATTCCGTATTTTGATGAATTCAATATTTCGAAGGACATCATCTTCAATGTTTTCTTGCCGGCAATGTTGTTTACCTCTGCTTATCAGTTTCCTTTGAAGCAGTTAAAACAAAACATCGGCATCATCGTCAATTTGAGCACGATTGGGCTAATGCTCACAGTTGCTCTGCTCGGCTTGTCCATCTATTTCACAGGCGGGATATTTACCAGCTTGACCCTCACGGCGGCTTTCTTGCTAGCGGCGATCCTGACGCCGACCGATCCGGTATCGGTGACCGCTATTTTGAAAGAAAGCAGCGGTGCAGAACAGATTGCCGATGTGGTCGAAGGGGAGTCGATGATCAACGACGGGACAAGCATCGTCTTTTTCACGATTTTCCTGACGATGTATCAAACCGGGAACGGGTTTTCATTGGGCAAATTTGTCTCGGAATTGCTGCTCGTCTCGATTGGCGGTGTCCTTCTCGGAATCGCGATCGGCTGGCTGATGAGCAAGACAATCCGCTTCACCCAGGATAAAAAATACCAAGTCATGTTAAGCGTGATCGGAGCTTACGGCGCTTTTTATATTGGCGAAGCCATCGGGGTATCGGGTGTGCTCGCGACAGTGGCAGCAGGCATATTCGTCGCTTATGAAATGGGCAGGGACATTAAGGAAGATACGCTCCCTCAGTCATTGGACGGTTTCTGGGATATCGTCACCCCGATTCTATTGGCAGTGTTATTTTTGCTGATCGGCATACGCGGTGCAGAGTATCTGGCTTTTTCAAGCTGGTGGTTCGCAATCGTCATTTTCCTGTTGGCCATCATTGTCCGCTTTATCGTCATCGCGCTGTTCATTTATGGAGTGCCCAAATGGCGGCATGAATTCAACAATGATTTTTCGACGATTACCTTAACTGCCTGGTCAGGAATCAAGGGCGCCATGTCCGTCGCACTTTTGCTGTGGCTCGAAGAAACGGCTTCTGGACAAGACCAAGTGCTGATTTCCTTGGCATTTGCGGTGATTTTGCTATCACTCGCCATCCAGAGCATTGGCATTTATCCATTATCGAAAGTATTAAAAAACCTACAATAGAAGAAGAGTTGCAAAAATGTCGGAGTTTGCCGTTAGAATACAGCTAGCAGTTCTGTTGAGGAAGGGCTATTGCTTTATCCAGATGAAGTTCACAAAAAACGGGGGGTCTGCTATACTCTGACAGGGTTCAAGTGAATATAGAAAGAAGAGGAATAACAGCTTATGGGTAAACGAAATATACGCAAATCAAAAGATCCACATCCGGTTTTAACAAGCGTGATGGATTATATCTCCGTCTTGGCAGGAGCGGCAATCGTCGCCATTTCATTCAACGTGTTCCTATTGCCGAATGAAGTGGCCTCAGGCGGAGTCAGCGGCATCAGTACGATTCTATTTGGGTTGTTCGAATGGAAACCGGCATTCGTCCAATGGGCATTCAATATTCCGCTGTTTATTTCGGGCGTCATTTTGCTCGGGAAAAATTTCGGCATCAAGACGGCAGTCGGCACGGTGTTTTTGCCGCTAGTTGTGTTCATGACTGAAGATTGGGAAGCTTGGACGAGAGATCCACTGCTAGGCTCTTTGTTTGGCGGCATCATGGTCGGTCTCGGGCTGGGAATCGTGTTCCGTGGGAAAGCATCGACTGGCGGAACCGATCTTGCCGCGCAGATCATCACCAAATACACCGGCCTGACTCTCGGCACAAGCGTCGCGATCATCGACGGGATGATCGTATTGGCAGCTGCCATCGTTTTTGACATCGAAAAGGGACTGTATGCATTGATCGGATTGTACCTGACAACCAAAACCATCGATTTGGTGCAGGTCGGTTTCAGCCGCTCGAAGATGGTATACATCATAACGAACAAGCAAGTGGAGATCCGGGATGCCATTTATGATGAAGTCGATAGAGGCGTAACGGAATTGACAGCGACCGGCGGCTACTCCGGAAATGAAAAGCCGATTTTGATGGTCGTGATACCGCAGACAGAATTTACAAGGTTGAAACAATTGGTTAAATTGATTGACCCGCAAGCCTTCGTAATTGTGTCCGACGCTTCCGAAGTGCTCGGGGAAGGTTTCAAACGTGCCTAAATTTGGTATACTCCTATAGAAGGTAAAAATAGCAAGACAAAGAGGAGGATTTCCATGAAAAAGCAATTGATGACCGTATTGTTCGGTTCAGTTCTCGTACTTGGCGCATGTGGCGGCGGGGAAGAAACATCTCCTGAGGAACCAGCTGATACAGGCGGCGATACAGAAACTGAAACAACGACAGTGGATGCAGAAGCAGTCATTCAGCAAAACTGTATTTCATGCCACGGTGAAAACTTAGAGGGCCAAGGCAACTTCCCAGCATTGAATGATGTAGGATCGCGCTTGTCACAAGAAGAAATCCTATCAGTCATTGAAAATGGCCAAGGTGCAATGCCTCCGAACATCATCGAGGGCGAAGAAGCGCAAGCCGTAGCAGAATATCTTGCGAACCAACAATAAACCGGCATTTTGCCCGGTTTATTTTTTTTGCCATAAAACAAGGCATTATTATAGATATATGGTAAAAATAAGGTAATTATTGATGAACTAAGACCTTATATTATTAAAATTTCAGATAATTCTTTGTATCGAGACTGAGTCTGAATTGAAATGTAACTGTAACAAAAAAGGGGTTTAGGAGTGTTATAATAACCGTGCTGCAAAATTTGCTATGTACTTGGGAAATAAAATTTGGCGAAATGCCAAGTGATATAGGTGGTTTATTTAATGATACAAATGAAGAATGTCTACAAAAAATATCCGAACGGCATTGTGGCACTCAACGGATTAAATGTTGAGATTGCCCAGGGCGAATTTGTATACATCGTCGGCCCGAGCGGAGCTGGTAAATCCACGTTCATCAAAATGATGTACCGTGAAGAACGCCCGTCTTCAGGGCAAATGCTTGTCGACGGAAAAGATATCGCAAAATTGAAGAACCGGAAAGTGCCATTTCTACGGCGCGACATCGGCGTCGTGTTCCAGGATTTCAAACTATTGCCACGCCTGAACGTCTATGAAAATGTTGCGTTTGCACTCGAGGTCATCGAGGAGAAACCACAAATCATCAAAGAGCGTGTCATGGAAGTGCTGGACATGGTCGGGCTAAAGCACAAAGCGAAGATGTTTCCGCGTGAATTGTCCGGAGGCGAACAGCAACGCGTTTCAATCGCCCGTTCGATTGTCAATACGCCGAAAATCATGATCGCTGATGAGCCGACGGGTAACCTTGACCCGGATACGTCTTGGGACATCATGAATCTTTTCGAACAGATCAACTCGACAGGGACCACCATCATCATGGCAACCCATAACCGTGAGATCGTCAACAAGTTAAGACATCGCGTCATCGCTATTGAAGGCGGGCTGATTGTCCGAGACGCAGCCGGAGGTGATTACGGCTATGAAGATTAGAACATTTGGCCGCCATATCAAAGAAAGCCTCAAGAGCCTTGGCAGAAACGGCTGGATGACGTTTGCATCTGTCAGCGCCGTTACCGTAACTTTGCTGCTTGTTGGCGTGTTCGTCATGATCATGATGAACTTGAACAAAATCGCCGATGACCTGGAAAACGATGTCGAAATCAAAGTGTTCGTGTCACTGGATGCGGAAGAAGAGGAAATTGCAGAGCTTGAAGAAGAGATATCCGGGCTCGATGGCGTTGAATCAGCCGACTTTTCAACGAAAGAAGAAGAGTTGACGGATCTTGTGCTCGACTTTGGTGAAGAGCTTAGCCTATTCGAGCAAAGCAATCCATTGTTTGACGTTTTCTATGTAAAAGCGACAGAACCTCAGCAGACAGAAACAGTAGCAACAGAAATTGCTGCCCTTGAATATATCGAAGACGTGGAATATGGGGAAGGAAAAATTGAGAAGCTTTTCAATTTCCTTAACGCAGGGCGCAATGTCGGCCTGATCCTTATTCTAGCTCTATTGTTTACGGCGATGTTCTTGATTTCGAATACGATCCGCATCACAATCGTGGCGCGCCGCACCGAAATCGAGATCATGAAACTAGTCGGGGCGACCAATTGGTTTGTCCGTGTTCCGTTCATTCTCGAAGGCATGTGGCTCGGGATTCTCGGTTCCATTATACCGATCGGCCTCGTTGTACTTCTTTACCAGAAGATTACGGAATTTGCACAACCGCGGCTCAGCGGGGAACTCTTCCAACTACTTGAGTTTTCACCTTTCATCTACCAAGTGAGCGCGTTGATCTTGGCGATGGGTGTCTTTATCGGGATTTGGGGAAGTTTTATGTCCATTCGCAAATTCTTACGTGTATAATCAATCAAAGGCCTATGGTCGCATCTTAACCATAGGCCTAAAGCTTACATAAATTAGGAAATAAAATACAGACATAGAAAAAGAACGTAAATCCAAGGGGGAAAACGAACTTGAATTCGAAGTCTAAATTGATGTTGTCCGGCGTTTCATCAATTCTCGCATTGTCTTTGTTAATGCCTACTGCACACGCAAACACTAGCAAGCTTGATGAATTGGAACAGGAGCAACAGCAAGTCCAAAAAGAACAGCAGAAATTGGAAAAAGAACGCAAGGAATTGGAAGAAAAAGAAGAAGACCTGAGCTCAGGCATCGAGAAGAAAGAAGGCGAGATCAAGAAAACGTCTTCGAAGCTTGACCGCATCGTTTCGGAAATCCAGCAATTGGATAAGAAAATGCAGGAAACACAGTCTAAAATCGATACAGTACAAGCTGAAATCGACCAAACCAAAGAAGAAATCGATGAATTAAAAGAAGCGATCAAAGAACTCGAACGTAAAATTGACGAACGCACTGAACTATTGAAAGAACGTGCGCGCGCCATCCAGTTGAGCGGTGGGTCTGTCGATTACATAGATGTTCTACTTGGCGCCAATAGCTTTATCGATTTTATCGACCGTTTTTCGGCAGTCAACACTTTGATCGAAGCTGACCGTGAAATCATGCGTGAACAAGCAGCCGACAAAAAAGAATTGGCTGCAAAAAAAGAAGCGGTTGAAACGATTCTTGCCAATCAAGAAGAGCGTCGCGCTGAACTGGTTTCTTTGAAAGCATCATTGGATAGCCAGAAAAAAGAACAAGCTGGATTGAAAAAGCAAATGGAAGCAGAACAGAAACGTTTAGCTTCAGAGAAAAACAATTTGGAAGCACAGCATGAAGAGGCGCTTGAAGTCAGCGCTGCAGTCGAGAAGCAGATTATGGGACAGCAAGCTCGCATGGCGAAACTGGCTCAGCAAGAAGAAGCTGAACGTACGCGTATTGCAGAAGCTGAACGGAAAGCGGCAGCTGAAAAAGCCGCTGCAGAAAAGGCCGCAGCTGAGCGTGCAGCAGCAGAGAAAGCAGCAGCTGAACGGGCAGCAGCCGAAAAAGCGGCAGCTGAAAAAGCAGCAGCCGAAAAAGCAGCAACTAAATCTTCATCAGCAAGTGCCAGCACCGCAAGCCCGGCACCAGCACCAACTCCAACGCCAGCACCGGCTCCGGCGCCAGTCGTCAAGCCATCAGCAAACTTCGTGATGCCGGCATCAGGACGCCATACATCAGGATTCGGCGGACGTGATATCGGAGACGGCGCGGAAACGCATCTTGGCTACGATATCGCCAATAGCCCAGGCACGCCGGTTGTTGCTTCAGCTGCTGGATATGTATCATTTGCAGGGTCAATGGGCGGTTACGGGAATGTCATCATCATCAACCATTCGATTAACGGGCAACCATATGCGACAGCATATGCACACTTAAGTTCGATTGGCGTATCGGTCGGCCAAAAAGTCGGCCAACGCCAGTTTATCGGCGGAATGGGCAATACCGGACGTTCGACAGGGCCACACTTACATTTTGAAATCCACGTGGGATCTTGGAATGGTTCGCGTAGCAACGCTGTGAACCCAGCCAATTATCTTTCTTATTAATCCAAAAAGCCGCCAAAGCCATTCTTTCCGCTTCATGACTAGTGAAGTTTCGGAAAGGGGCTTGGCGGTTTTTTTATGGACACAATTTGTTGCGGAACAATTCCGGCGAATTTACTGGCTACGGACAGTTCGTTTATCGTATGATGGTAACGGAATGGAGTGAAAAGAATGTCGAAAAAAGTGATCGGGCTTCTGATAGCAGCCATTTTGGTCATTATTCTAGCGGTATGGGCTGTCTTTGATAGCCAAAAAGAAGACCGCGCACTGAATAAAATGGCCCTTGGCAGCACCGTCGATTTTTTGCCGACCGATGAAGGGCTGGCAAAAGGCGAACTCGCTCCCGACTTCGAATTGACGACTTTGAAAGGTGAGGACATGCGCTTGTCGGATTACCGGGGCAAAGCGGTCATCCTTAATTTTTGGGCGACATGGTGCCCCCCTTGCCGAGCAGAAATGCCGCATATGCAAACTTTCTATGAGAATCAACAGGATAAAGATGTCGAAGTGGTAGCTGTCAATTTGACGACAGAAGACCGCGGCATGACGGAAATTAAAAACTTTGTTCAAGAGTTCGGCTTGAGCTTTCCGATTCCGATGGATGTGGATGGAGATATTGGCGCGCTCTACCAAGCGTTTTCCATTCCGACTTCCTATATCATAGACAGAGAAGGCCGTATCTTGCATAAAATTGTCGGCCCGATGGATGAAGAAATGATGAATGGATTTATCGAAGAAATCAATGAGGGGGAATCACAATGACATCAATCGATACGAAATCTGTACACACAGCGGGAATGGAAGAGCGGACAATCCGCCCGAAAGTCATGCCAATCTACCAAACATCCGCCTTTTCTTTCTCTTCTTTAGAAGAGTTGGAAGGCTATTACGAAGGAAACGGAACTTATCTCTACACGCGGACAGCTAATCCGAACACGGATGCACTCGGCCAGACGGTCGCACAGCTAGAAGGTGCACCGAAAGGCGTTGCTGCGTCTTCGGGCATGTCCGCGATACTCGCGGGTATCCTGTCCGTCGCAGAAGCGGGAGACCATATCCTCGCCGCAGAGGATGTATACGGAGGAACTTTCCACTTGCTGAAGGAAGAATTGAGAAGGCTTGGCATTACGGTCCATTTCGCTGATTTCTCGGAAAGCGGAACGATTGAGCAGATTTTGGTCGATTTCCCTGAAGTGAAATTGATGGTGAGCGAATCGATTACCAATCCTTTTTTGCGGATCGAAGACATCGAAGGGCTCGTCCAATTGAAAAATCAATACGGCGTTAAAGTGATGATCGATAATACATTCGCGACGCCTTATACGTTTACACCTTATACACAAGGCGTGGATTTGGTCGTACATAGCGCCACCAAGTACCTTGGCGGGCATAGTGATGTCACATCAGGCGTATTGGTAGGCGATCCCGCTTTAATCGAAGAAGCCACAAAACGTGTCGTGAATCTCGGCATGAACTTAAGTCCTTTTGAAGCATGGCTAACGATACGCGGCATCAAGACCTTGGCGCTTCGTATGGAAAAGCAAAACGCCAATGCACAGGCGATTGCCGACTTCCTGCAAGACAAGGCACGGGTGTGGTATCCGGGGAAGGGCGCGATTGTTTCATTTGAACTTCCTGAAACTGCCGACGTCTCAGCCTTCTTTTCTTCACTCGGCTGGATCAAGATCGTTCCGACTTTGGCTGGTGTCGAAACGACCGTCTCTTATCCATTCGGCACGTCTCACCGTGCATTATCCGCAGAAGAAAAAGCGCGGATCGGTGTAACTGAGCGGGTCGTCAGGCTTTCCGCCGGAATCGAAGGCATTGAAGATATCCTTGGGCAGCTGCAGCAGGCATTTAACTGATTGAAAAAGATGTAGGGCTATCCCTGCATCTTTGGTACAATGGAAGATAAGTTCATTTAGCTTAAGGATGGTGTCAGTGGAGTGTTAACGGATTTTTTGATGGCGATCGCCATGTTTTTTCTTAACCCTGTTTTTTATGTCGCATTATTTGCTGCGACGATGCTTGGATATTTTCGCGTTAAAAAAGAACGCCGCATTTTCCGCACGCGGATCGTGTATGGCGGAACAGAATTTAAACGCTTGCTGAAAGATGGCTGGTTGTATGCGTTAATCTTATCGGTCATCGTGGCTGCTGCCGGTTTGGCAGTGCCGATGGAATGGTTGATTGCACTCAGCATCGTGAGCATTATCGTCATGCTGACAGGTTTTTACCACCTGGCTTCTTTCGTCTATTTGGCGGGAGCGGCAGCGCTGGTCGTCTGGTTGTTCGAAGCCAATGATTGGGTGATCAATCTAGGGTTCGCCGAAATGACGGGCAGGGGGCTTGCGGACGGCTGGCTCATTTCAGTCGCGTTGATTGCAGGGCTTTTGCTATTCATCGAAAGCCGCATGGTCGAAAAGTCAGCTGCTGCTGCCGCTTCGCCGCGTTTGCATAAATCGGCTCGCGGATTGCGTGCCGCTGCCTATATTTCACGCCGCCTATGGCTGATACCGGCTGTTCTGGTCGTCCCTGGAGAAATGATTTCCGAATACGCACCGTACTGGCCACAGCTGCCGATCGGGGAAACGGCCTTTTCATTCATTTTGTTCCCGCTGGTATTTGGTTTCCAAGGGCGCAGCAAACGCACGCTGCCTGTTTATTTGTATCCAAAAATCGCGAAATCGGTCGCTTGGTCAGCTGTGTTGACGATCGTCCTTGCCTTATTCGGTTTTCTTTGGCAGCCGATGGCGATTATCGCGCTGGCCGCCGGAGCATTGTTCCGTTTGGGAATTAGCTTGTATTATGCACAGAAAGAGCGCAGCGGGAATTACACCGTGACACCACAAGCGCAAGGCGTCATAATCATCGACGTGCTTCCGGGATCTCCGGCAGAGAAGATGGGGCTTGTGCGCGGGGAAATCATCCGCAAAGTGAACGGCACGACCGTAACGAATGAAACAGAACTATACGAAGCGATCCAGCTCAATGCAGCGCATTGCCGCCTGGAAGTAATCGATCATAACCTGGAAATGCGTTTGCGGCAGCATGTCGTCTTCCGCCATGACCATCACCGCCTGGGTCTCTTGATTGTCGAGTAAGGAGAGAAGAATATGGAGTCAATGGTGACTAAGTTTTTCCTATCGCTGTTTGTGCCCGGGCTTCTTGTTATCCTGTTTACGCGCGTGACGTTCAACCATTATGTCGGCCTCATATTGACCGTGGCATTGATTGCCGCGGCCGTTTATGCCGGCTTCACACATACGTGGCTATTGTTTGTCGTCAACGCCGCTTCGTTAACAGCTGGTTTCTGGTATGCGAGCAATATGTATCATAAAAGAAAAAAAGCCGAAGCTCATGAAAATGAGTGACGGCTTTTTTTCTTATCCGAACCAAAGTCCGTATACGGAGAGAATGGCAATGGTCCCGAGTACGACGAGGATAACGTTCGCCCCGGTAAACGCGATGGCAAATGCGGATGCGGCCCCGATTACGCCGAACCAGACGTTTTCCTGTATAAAGAACACAGCCGGAAAAATCAATGCGCCGAGCACGGCATAAGGAATATTGCGCAAAACATTCTGCACGGCTTCCGGTAATTCACGGCCTTCCAAAAAGGTTAACGGTATTGCACGTGGAATATATGTAACAACGGCCATTCCAAAAATCATCCACCAAAACCAAGCACCCATCAGGCGGCAACTCCTTTCCGTGAAATCAGTTCAATGATGATCGCTGAAGCAAGCGTCGACACCATGATCGCCCAGCCAGTGGACAGCCAACCGGTGAAATAGAACATCGAGTTGAAGAGTGCGGCAATAAATGCCAGGCTGACGACTTTCCTATTGCCTTTCATGGACGGCACGAGCAAGCCGACGAACATCGCATAAAGCGCGATCGACATGGAAGCTTGCAAAAACGCAGGGAGGCTTGTGCCGATCAAATGGCCGAGAGAAGTGAACACAACCCAGCTTCCGTAGGAAATAACGATGACGCCCGCGGCAAATGAGGTACGGATTTTGTCGCCCGGTTGAGTGGCTAGCACCGTAAACGTTTCATCGGTAATGCCGAATGCGTACAGCGCTTTTTTCCAGCGGGCATCCGGTTCCATCTTTTCATTCAATGCCGCTGTCATCAAAAAGTGGCGGATGTTGACGATGAACGTATTGACGACAATGAGCGCCGGGAGTACACCGGCTGTGATAAGGGAAAGTGATATGTACTGGGCAGCGCCGGCAAAGACGAAAATGCTCATGGCGGTCGCTTCGATGAGTGATAAACCTGTCGTTTTGGCCAGCAGCCCAAAAGTCAACGCAACCGGGAAATAACCGATGGCAATGCTGGCGCCGGCTTTCAGCCCTGAAGAGAATCCGTGTTCTTGCAATTTATTCCGCTCCTTTTGCCGCAAGTATTTCTCTTTTCCAAAACGGGAGAAAGAGTGTAAAGTAATTATAATAGCATAGCATATTTTCTCCTGTTTTTAGATTCATTATTGAAAAATCGCGCAATTTAAAAGGAATGAGCCTATGTCGGATTTTTTCACTATGGAAAACATTGTCGAGTTAACGCAATCTTACCGGGCATTTGGCCCGCTCATCGGGTTTTTGCTGCCGTTCATTGAATCGTTTTTGCCGTTTTTGCCGCTCTTTGTCTTCGTCTTCGCCAATGCGACAGCCTATGGCCTATGGCTCGGGTTCCTCCTGTCATGGGGCGGGGCAGTCGCCGGTTCGTATACCGTTTTCCTGCTGATCCGCAAGTTCGGGCAAGCGCGATTCATGAATTTCATGACGCGCCATGAGAAAGTCGAAAGGCTCATCCATTGGGTGGAGCGCAACGGCTTCGGCCCTTTGTTCTTGCTGCTGTGTTTCCCGTTTACGCCGTCGGCATTGGTCAACTTAGTGGCCGGGCTATCGAATATCAGCCGCCATTATTACTTATTGACCTTGATGGCGGGCAAATTCGTCATGGTCTTGACGATTTCATACGTCGGCTATGATATCCGCGCTTTGTTCACACAGCCGATCCGGACAGGTATCGTCATTGCTGTCATCGTACTGCTTTATGTTATCGGGAAAATTTTGGAGAAGCGGCTCAACAAAAAAGTGGAAGCCGACTTCAAAAGGGCGAAAGAAGAACGCGAAAAAGAACGGCTATCTTAACAGGAAAGTCGTTCTTTTCGATTGTTTATTGTATAATAAGAACAGATGTTCTTTTTGAAAAGGAGTGCATTATATGTCTTTACGAATTGTCTACGGGCGCGCCGGTACCGGAAAAACCCGTTTTGTCCAAGAAGAAATCGCCGATAGTTTGAAAGACCAAGCGGATGGGGATCCAATATTTCTTATCGTCCCCGACCAGATGTCTTTTTCTACGGAGTATCGTTTGTCCGCCGCATACGGCATGAACGGCATGATCCGTGCGCAGGCCGTGACTTTCAAGCGCCTTGCCTGGCGCGTGTTGCAAGAGGTCGGCGGGATCAGCCGCAAGGAAATCGACACATTCGGCTACCGCATGCTGATCCGCAGCCTGCTCGAAGAACATAAGGATGAATTTCATTTATTTAGAAGAGCCGCAGGCAAACGGGGCTTCACCGACCAAATTGAGCAATTGATCAAAGAGTTTTCCCGTTATTGCATCGATTGCGATGAACTCGGCACCATCCGGTCATCTCTTGAAACAGCCGGAGCCCCGAGGACGCTGCAGGACAAGGCAGCAGATCTCGAACTTATCTTGCTGGAAATCGACCGCAGGCTAGGCAAAGTGTTCGTGGATTCCGAAGGCCATCTCGGATTATTGAGCGAGAAAATCCGCCATTCGGAAACAATCAAGCATTCGGCTATTTATATCGATGGGTTCGTTAGCTTTACAGCGCGCGAGTTCCAAATCATTGAAGAGTTATTGAAACATGCCAAATCGGTGACGATCGTCTTGCCGATGGATGACACAAGCAGTACGGAGGATGAACAGTCGTTATTCTACCAATCCGCCGTCACGGCAAGCCGGCTTACGGATCTTGCCGCATCGGAAGGAATCGGGCTGGAACCGGAAGTATACCTGCAAGAGCCAAAACGTTTCATGAACGAGGAACTTCTGCATATCGAACGCTTCATCGAAACCTTTCCTGCCCCGTCCATTGAAGGGCAAGGGGCTGTCGAATTGGTCGAAGCGTCCAACCGCCGTGCTGAAATCCATGAGCTTGCGCGGTCGATCCGACAGCAAGTGATGGATGGTTGCCGCTATAACGATATTGCGGTGCTGTACCGCCAGCCGGAAGTGTACGACGAATTGATCAACACTATTTTTCCTCAATACGAAATCCCTTATTTCATCAGCCAGAAAAAGTCAATGCTTCATCACCCACTGATCGAATTCAGCCGCTCCGCACTCGAAGCGGTCATCGGCAATTATGCGTATGAACCAATTTTCCGGGCGTTGAAGACGGATTTGTTCTTTCCTGAAGGCAATGTCAGCAAATGGCGGGAGCGAGGGGACCAATTGGAGAATTTCGTCCTTGCCAATGGCATCTACGGAGACCGCTGGTTTGATGACAAGCGTTGGATCTATAAAAAATATCGCGGGCTCGAATTTCATTCAGGCATCCAGACGGACGAAGAATTGGCGCTCCAGATGGAATTGCAAACTGTCCGGGATGTTGTGCGCGACCCGCTTGAGCGCTTGAAAACACGCCTCGGCGATTGCGTCACCGGCCGTGACTTTGCTACAGCGCTGTTTCAGTTCATCGAAGAGCTCGATGTTTATGCGAAAATCCAGCTGCTGAAAGACCGCGAAGAAGCCGATCATCAATTGCTTGCTGCGACGGAGCACGAGCAGGCGTGGAATCAATGGGTCGGTGTGCTCGATCAATTTGTCCTGATGTTCGGGGACAAAGAACTGGACCTTCAAAGCGCGGCACGGATTCTCGATGAAGGCTTCGAAACTCTGGAGTTCTCCCGCATACCGCCGTCGCTAGATCAAGTGACCATCGCCAAAATGGACCTGGCACGCCTGATGGACATCCGGTCGGTCTTTATCATCGGCGCAAATGACGGCGTCTTGCCGCAACGCATCGAACACGAAGGGCTCTTGACAGATGCAGAGCGCGAGTGGTTCCAAAAAATCGGCATCGAACTCGCGCCGAGCTCCCGTATGCGTTTGATGGATGAAACCTATATGGCCTATCGCTCGTTCTCTTCCGCTTCCGATCGGCTGAACGTCTCTTACCCGATTGCGGACGAAGAAGGGAAGGCCTTATTGCCTTCTTTATATATCAAAAAAATCGCCGATTTGCTTCAGCTTGAGCCCAAATTGGCAGCGATCGGCCCGGAAGAGCTGCATGAGCCGGATGCCTTGGAATACATTAGCCATCCGCGTGCAACGCTTTCGCATTTGGCTGCCCAAATCAGGAGCGGAGAGCTTACCGGACAGTGGCAGGCCGTGCTCGATTATTACCGCGAAGACCCGTTGTGGTCGTCGATCATCCACCAGGTGTTCAAGCCTTTGAGCCATGGCAAAGCTGAAAAGCTATCGGAAGAGATCGCTGAATCGCTTTATGGTGCACCGATCGCTTCGAGCGTATCCCGCATCGAGACCTATCATAGCTGCCAATTTGCCCATTATGCAGCTTACGGCTTGAAACTCGAAGAACGCAGCCAATACCGTCTGGCTGCGCCGGCAATGGGAGATTTATTCCATGCCGCAATCAAATGGATTTCCGATGAAGTGATGCAACTCGGCGTTTCCTGGTCGTCGTTAAGCAAAGAACAATGCGCAGATCTCGCCAAGCGGGCGATCGAACAATTATCGCCTTATTTTGTCAACCAGATCCTGTTGAGTTCGCATCGCTATCGCTATATCCAGTACAAACTTGAAGGCATCATCCGCCAAACAGCTTTCATGTTGAGCAAGCATGCACAAGTATCCGGCTTCGTGCCGGTCGCGCTTGAAGTGGGCTTCGGCACGAAAGAAGCGATTCCGCCGCTCGACATTCCGCTCGAACGCGGGCGCAAGATGAATGTCAGGGGGCGTATTGACCGCATCGATTCGACCGATATCGGCGGCAAGCCGTATTTGCGGGTCGTCGATTATAAATCATCCAAGCAGGGCCTGGATCTCGGCGAAGTGTACCATGGCCTGGCCCTGCAAACTTTTACTTATTTGGATGTGGCCTTGACCCATTCGAAGCGCTGGCTTGGGGAGCAGGCGGAACCGGCAGGGGTGCTGTATTTCCATATGCATAACCCAATGTTGAAAATGACAAAATTATTGACCGCTGAAGAACTGGAAGAAGAGCTTGCGAAATCATTCAAGATGAACGGTTTGGTTGTTGAAGATCCGGAAGTCATACAAGCGATGGATGATCAGATCGATGGCTATTCGAATGTCATTCCAGTGCGGCTCAATAAAAACGGCTCGATCTCGAAGGGTTCATCGAAAACAGTCGAAAAAGACGATATGGAAACCATCCGCAAATTTGTCCGGAAAAAACACCAAGGGGCAGGGAATGGCATTCTTGACGGCAATACAGCCGTTTCACCATACCGCTTGAAAGATGACACGCCTTGCCAATTCTGTAATTTCCGTGCGGTGTGCCAATTCGACCCGAGTGATCCCGAACAAAGCTACCGCAAATTGCCGGTGTTGAGCTCTGACCAGGCAGTGGAGAAAATACGCAAGGAGTTGAGCGCTGATGATACCGGAAAAACCGAATGATGCTACATGGACCGATGAACAATGGCAGGCGATATGGGCAAAGGGACAGGATATGCTCGTATCGGCTGCGGCAGGTTCCGGGAAAACGGCTGTCCTGATCAACCGGATGATCGAAAAAGTGCTCGATGAACAAGATCCGATATCCGTCGATGAGCTTTTGGTCGTCACCTTCACGAACGCATCGGCAGCGGAAATGCGCCACCGCATGTCAGCGGCGCTTGAGCAGGCGGTCACGGAACAGCCAGAATCCGTTCACTTGAAAAAGCAGCTGCGGCTGATCAATAAAGCACAGATTTCGACTTTGCATTCGTTCTGCCTGCAAGTCGTGAAGCAGTACGCCTATCTGCTGGAAATTGACCCTGGCTTCCGCATTGCGGGAGATACGGAAGCGGCCTTGCTTCGTGATGACGTCATGGAAGCGGTGCTTGAATCCGCGTACGAAGGCGAAGGGCGCGAGAAGGTCTACAGGCTCGCAGACAGTTTTACTTCTGACCGCAGCGACCAGGCAATGGAGCTCCTGTTGGGCAAACTATACGATTATTCACGTGTGCATCCTGAACCGGAAGCTTGGCTCGAACAATTGCCAACGTTATACGATGTGCCGGAACATGCCACAATTGATGAATTGCCATTTATGGAAGAGCTGAAGATGACGATACGTCATAGTTTTGAAGCGGCGCTTAATCTACTTGATGAAGGTTGGGAGATAGCCACCCGTCCGGACGGCCCTGCCGTATTGGAAGAGAACTTCCGGATGGATGCTACGCTGATTCGCGCCGCAATCGACGCACTGGATGAATCTTGGGCATCGCTTCATGCTTATGCCCAGAACATTAAATGGGAGCGTTTAGCATCCGTGAAAAAGGATTCCTGCGACCCGCAGTTGGCGGAAGAAGCGAAAGCACGGAGAAATGAAGCGAAAAAACTGTTCAATGATGTGAAAGAGGGGTATTTCACCCGCGCCCCTGAGCGCCTGCTTGTGGAAATGCGCGAAATGGCGCCGCTTATGCGGACATTGGTTGATTTGACGAAGCGTTTTGCGGAAGAATACAAGGCCCTTAAAATTGACCGCGGTTTGGTGGATTTCTCGGATTTGGAGCATTACGCGCTGGAAATCCTGAGCGATGAGGGAGAGCCTTCTGCAATTGCACAGGATTACCGCACGCGCTTCAAAGAAGTCCTAGTTGATGAATACCAGGATACGAATATGCTGCAGGAAACGATACTCAGCCTTGTGAAGTCCGGATCGGAACAAGATGGCAATTTATTCATGGTAGGGGACGTTAAACAGTCCATCTACCGTTTCCGTTTGGCGGAGCCGATGTTGTTCTTGGGCAAGTATTCCCGCTTTAGCCGGGAAGCGAACGAGACGGGCCTGCGAATTGATTTGAACGCCAATTTCAGGAGCCGCAAAGAAGTGCTCGATGGCACCAATTACATCTTTTCGCAAATTATGGGCGAGCGCGTCGGTGAAATCAGTTACGATGAAGATGCGGCATTGAAGCCGAAAGCGCCCTATCCAGAAGAAGATGTGCCGATTCACTTGACGCTTATCCATGAACCGGAAACAGAAGAAGGGGAAGAAATAACTGTCGATATGGACAAGTCGCAATGGGAAGCACGCTGGATTGCGCAAAAGATCCGCCATATGATGGATGCGGGAACGCTCGTGCACGATCCATGGAACGGAAAAGAGCGCCCGCTTGAATACCGCGACATTGTCGTTTTGATGCGTTCGATGACTTGGTCGGGTGACTTTTCCGACGAATTCAAAATGGCTGGCGTCCCTCTTTACGCAGAGTTGAGCGGGGGGTATTTCGATGCTCTTGAAGTGATGATCATGCTCAATACATTGCGCGTCATCGATAACCCGTACCAGGATATTCCGCTTGCCGCCGTGTTGCGCGCGCCGTTTTTCGGCCTACAGGAAAATGAGTTGGCAGCGATCCGTCTTGCCGATGCAAAAGGAACTTTTTATGATGCATTGAAAGCGTTTATCCGCATCGGCACAATGGATGAAGCGACTCGTATTAAGCTGGCCCGTTTCACGAACAGCCTCCGTACTTGGAGGGATTTGGCGCGCAGGGGCTCGTTGTCGGAGTTGATTTGGAAAGTCTACCTGGATACGAATTACTACGAAATGGCGGGTGCCATGTCGAACGGCAAGCAGCGCCAAGCGAATCTGCGCGCCCTTCATGACCGTGCGCTCGAATACGAAAAAACCGCTTTTCGCGGATTGTTCCGGTTCCTGCGCTTTATTGACCGCATGCGGGAGCGCGGGGATGATCTTGGGACGGCAAAATCATTGAGCGAAAAGGAAAATGTCGTACGGCTCATGACCGTCCATAAATCGAAAGGCTTGGAATTTCCGGTCGTCTTTTTCGCTGGGACAGGAAGGCCGTTCAATGAAATGGATTTCCACAAACCGTATTTATTCGACCAGCAATATGGCCTAGCGGTCAAGGCCGTCAATCCCGATACACGCATCGAATACACTTCATTGCCTTATCTTGCCGTTAAAGAAATGAAACAATTGCAGATGAAGGCTGAAGAGATGCGGGTGTTGTATGTGGCCATGACCCGTGCGAAAGAAAAGCTCTACTTGACCGCCTCTATAAAAGACATCGACCGCTTGCTGGAAAAATGGAAGACTGTCTCGGGCGATGTGCTGTTGCCTGATTTTAAACGATCGCGTGCAAAATCTTATTTGGATTGGATCGGCCCCGCCGTGTCTAGGCATCCCGATGCCGAAGAGCTGCATGTAGGCGGTGAAGTGCTCGATCATCATTCGCGCTTCCACATCGACATTGTCGAGACCGCTTCCTTGGAAGAGCCGCAGCCTTTGCTCGAAGCGCAACAAGACCGGCCGGAAGCCGAAGCGGATGCCGCATTGATCCACAGCCGATTCGACTTCGCTTATCCCCATCAGGCAGCTGTCGAAAAACGTTCCAAGCAATCGGTGACGGAAATGAAGAGGCTGCAGTTATTGCAGCGTTCGGATGAGCCGGAATCGTTCATCCAGAATTATCAGCCGAAAGCGCAAAAGAAAGCACCGCATCGCCCGGATTTCCTGATGGATCGCAAACTGTCAGCTGCAGATATCGGTACGGCAGTCCACACCGTCATGCAGCATTTGCCGCTTGAGCGGCAGATGGATGTGGAGGAGATCCGGCAATTTCTCGACGAGTTGACAGGACGTGAAATTCTTACGAAGGAAGAAGCGCAGGCTGTCAAAGCTGAGCAAGTTGAAGCGTTTTTCCACAGTACGATTGCACAGCGCCTGATGAACGCCGAGGATGTCAGACGGGAAGTCCCTTTTACGTATGCACGCGCTGATGAAGATGGCGACCATCAAATCGTCCAAGGGATCGTCGATTGCCTGTTCAAGGAAGACGGGGAATGGATCTTGCTCGATTATAAAACCGACCAAACGCGCGGTATGGGCAATGTCCAATCGGCCATGAAAGAGCGCTACTCGATCCAATTATCGGTGTACCAAGAAGCGGTGGAAGCGATTTTGCGCATTGCGATAAAACAGCGTGTCTTGTATTTGTTCTCTACAAATGAAGAAGTGGAAGTCTAGGAGGATTATGTTGAAATTACAGCCGATCTCTTTACGTGAACGGGTGGACGCCATCGATTTGATGAGGGGATTTTCGTTATTCGGAATCCTGCTCATCAATATGCTGGCCTTCCACACGCCTTTAAGTTATATCGATCCGTATAAATGGTTCAGCGGAAATATGGATCAAACCATTTTCACCGGTTTGGACATTTTCGTTCAGGCAAGTTTTTATCCGTTATTCTCGATGCTGTTCGGCTATGGGCTGATGATGCAATTTTTGCGCGCCCAAGATTATGGGCAGCCGTTTATGCCAGTTGCCGTCAAGCGTCTATTGATTTTGCTGGCATTCGGGATCGTCCATGCCTTTTTAATCTGGTATGGGGATATTTTGATTACTTATGCGCTCATGGGCTTATTATTGATCGGGATGCTGCGGCTTCCGCCCGCTTGGCTTCTTGGACTTGGGGTATTGCTTTATACGCTGCCGCATCTGATGTTTACCGTCATCATGTTTTTGGCGGTCACGGTCGACCCGAATATTTACATCGGGTATCAGGAAGCTGAACAATCGGTAGCTGCCTATCAATCAGGCAATTTCGCTGAAATATTCAGCCGGCGTTTAACGGATTGGTATTATGTCAATAATCCATTTAGCTTTATCATCTTTACCGTCACCATTCTGCCACTCATGATGATCGGGGCGGCTGCGGCGAAATGGCGGATGATCGAACAAGTAGCTGCCAAGAAAAAAGTTTGGCTCGTACTTGCTACAGGCTCGCTTACGGCAGGGCTGCTGTTGAAATCGACTCCGTACCTCTTCGATAAGAATTATGCCTATCAGTATGTCCAAGAGATGTTCGGTGGGCCGCTTGTTTCGATCGGTTATGCCGGGATCATTGCCTTATTGTCGCTGAATCTGAATTTCATGAAGGCTTTATCACCGCTAATCAAAGCGGGCAGGATGTCGATGACGATCTACATCACGCAATCGATCATCGCAACGAGCATCTTCTATTCCTTTGGCCTGGGCTTATACGGCCAAGTGGATCTGTTGACGGGGACTTTGATCGCTGTCGGTATATTCGTTGTCCAATTGATCTTTGCGGAACTGTGGTTTAGTAAATTCAAACGGGGGCCGATCGAAATGATCTGGCGGCGCTGGACGTACGGAAATAATTTTGAAAAAAGCAACAATTCAAAACGCTGAATGTGTATAATGAATGCAATCACAGAAAAGGAGTGTTTGACGAATGAAACTTCTATCGTTTCGCTTTCAAGGAGAAGAACGTTTTGGACCAAAGGTAAAAAAAGAAGAAGCCGTGTGGGATGTCCTCGCCATCCAGGAGCAGCTGGAAGTACTGCCGGAATTTCCGGAAAAGCTGATTGATGGAGTGTCGCAAGGAATGGAGTTTGTGGAACAGATCCGCAAATTGACGGAGGCGGCTGTCCAATCGGAAACCCCTGAGCAATTCAAACACTCTTTTTCGGAAATCGAATGGCAGGCGCCTGTCCCGAGACCTCCGAAAAATTTTATCTGCATCGGGAAGAACTACGCTGATCATGCAGAAGAAATGGGCGGGCAGGCACCAACGGATATGGTCGTTTTCACGAAAGCGCCGAATACGGTCGCTGCTGATGAAGAAACAGTCCCTGTGCATGAAGATATCACCGATTCGTATGACTACGAAGGTGAACTAGCTGTCGTTATCGGCAAAGCAGGACATAAAATCCCGAAACAGTTGGCTTACGATCATGTATTCGGGTATACCATCGCGCTCGACTTGACAGCGCGTGATCTTCAGGAAAAACACCAGCAATATTTCCTTGGGAAAAGCTTGCCAGGCTCTTGCCCGATGGGACCATATTTGGTAACTAAGGATGAGATCCCGCAATCTCAGAACCTGTCCCTTGTGACGAAAGTGAACGACGAAGTACGCCAAAATGGCAATACGGAAAACATGATCCGCCGTGTGGATGAGTTAATCGCAGAGATTTCCAAATCGGTGGCACTTGAACCGGGCGATGTCATCTTGACCGGAACCCCGGCTGGCGTCGGCAAAGGATTCAATCCGCCAAAGTTCTTGAAAGCGGGCGATACGATCAAAGTATCCATCCAGTCAATCGGCACACTCGTCACACATTTGTCATAAGGAACAATCACTTCCAATTGTCCTGCATGTGGTAAACTTGAGGGGACTATATTAAATGAGGTGAGCTTTTGGGATTTTTAACTGATACAACACATCTACACATTACCATGTGGGTAGTAGGCATCGTGCTTTTCCTCGTGGCTGCATTTATGCACCGCGACAGCAAGGGACGCAAAATCGTCCACATGATCACGAGACTGATCTACGTTTTGATCATCATTACCGGGCTGACATTGTTCATTGAGCATTCGTCATACGATGCCATGCTTTACGGCTTGAAATTCCTATTCGGGCTATTGACCATCGGCATGATGGAAATGGTGCTTGTGCGTGGCAAGAAACAAAAGCCTGTAACCTTGTTCTGGGCATTGTTTGCAGTATTCTTGCTCGTGACTTTGTTCCTCGGCTTCAAATTGCCGATCGGCTTTAACTTCTTAGCTTAAAACGGCCGTTCCATCAAATAGAAAGCTGCACGTTCCTTGTTGGTTTTTACTGACAAGAGACGTGCAGTTTTTTTGTATTGTCATCGAAATAGGAAAAATCGGGCCATTCCTCATAGGGATTTCACAGTTTGGACGAAACTAGACATAAACAGCCGCGCTTTCACCAAGATGACATGGCGGCAAACAAGTGAGTTTGATAAAATAGACCGGGTGAGCATCATCTTGGCCTCATTGAAGGAGGAGTACGGAATTGAAGAGAAAAACTATGATTTGGGCGTTGGCAGCAGCATTGCTATTGCCGTCAACAACTATGGTGGCAGCTGAAGAAACCCGCACAATCGAAGACGAAAGCATCTACGACGTGCTCGTAGACCGCTATTTCAATAAACAGATCCAAAACGATTATGAAGTGGATTCCACCGACCCGGCATCGTTCAGCGGCGGTGATTTTTCAGGGATGGAAAGCGAACTAGCGCACCTCCGGGATATGGGCTTTACGGTGCTGTCAGTTGGGCCAGTCTTCCAGACCGCAAGCTACGATGGGCGGCAAGTGCTGGACTACAGCCAGTTGGAACGCCATTTCGGGACGGCGGAAGAATTCCAGTCGCTCGTCGATGAAGTGCATGAAGGCGACATGAAAGTCATTGTCGATTTGCCGACGCAAGAAGTGAGCGTGGATCATATGTGGGCAGAGGAAAATCCAGATTGGTTTACTGAAAACGGTGACCAGACGCTCGCGCTCAATACAGGTAATGAAGAAGTCCAACAAGCCTTGATCGAAATGTTCAGCGATTTCCGTGATACATACGGGATAGACGGAGTCCGCCTGCAGGATTCAGAGGAACTGGAGCCGGCATTCGTCGAAAACTTCTCCACAGCCATGAAGCAGCAAGAAGGGTTTTACGTGCTGGCAGATGCAGAAATGGAGAACCAGGCTGGATTTGATGCGGTCGTGCAAGAAGGGGTAGAACAGACGCTTCGCGACAGCTATCGCAATTTTGACCAATCGTTGGCCGATATCCCTGAATTGATGCAGCAAGCAGAAGGCAAATTGATCCGTGTCGATTCACTCGACGGTTCACGCTTTACATCGGACATTGTTGAGTCAAGAGGCTATCCGCCGACCCGCTGGCGCATGCTATTTGCGCAATTACTGACGATGCCTGGCGTTCCGGTCGTCCAATATGGTTCTGAAACAGCGATGAACGGCGAAGCCTTGCCGGAGTCGCATCAGATTTTGGACATGGCGGTCGAAAAGGAATTGATCGACTACATCACCAATCTAAACTCATTGCGTAATTCATCTGAAGCATTGCGCACCGGTGAATTGGAATTGCTTCATGAAGAAGAGGGCTGGATGGTCTATAAACGTTCTAACGAAGAAGAGTCTTGGATCATTGCCATTAATAACTCATCCGGAACGAAAAGCTTGAGTTTGGCGCCAGAGGTTGTGGGTGAAGAAATGGAACTTCGAGGGCTGTTCGAAAGCGATATCGTCCGTCCGGATGAAGACGGGCAATATCGTCTCACTTTGGACCGAGAATTGGTGGAAACCTACCATATTACTGAAAAACGAGGGCTGAATACGGCGTATATCGTCACGCTTGGGCTAATGTATTTGATTTTCATGGGCTTTTTATGGATTGTCTGGAAAAAGGGCAAGCAGCGGAAAGCTGATGAAGCAGCAAAACAAAATAAATAATTAAAAAGCTGTGAACAGGTAACAACCTGTTCACAGCTTTTTTGTGTGAAAAAAGCGCCCGTTTCCAGGTGCTTTCAATGAAAAGTCAGTCGAATGCTTTATAGCCAATCATGTTGACAGGGTCTTTTGGCGAAGAGAATGGGGGAGCATAGCACAGTTCGAGCGCCTGCAAATCATCGACGGTCAATCCTCCATAAATCGCGGTCGCTATTACATCGATGCGCTTATCGACTCCTTTGCCTCCGACACATTGTGCACCCAAAATCTGTCTGGTTTCAAGGTTATAATGGACTTTTAAGGTCAGTTTTTCGTGATCCGGGTAATAGCCCGCGTTCGAGTTTCCGGTATGGCTGACCGTTTTGGCGGCAAGCCCTTTTTCTTTGATTGCTGTTTCTGTCAGTCCAGTCATCGCCGCATCCAAGCTGAAAACTTTCAATGCGGAAGTGCCGAGCAGCCCTTTTTTCGCAATCGGGTTGCCGGTAATATGCTGCGCGACGAGAAAAGCCTGGCGGTGCGCAGGCCAAGCGAGCGGGACGCGTTTTGGGTCTCCCGTAATAAAATCGAAATTCTCCGACGCGTCTCCAATGGCGTAGATTGATTCATCGTCGGTCTGCATGAAGTCATTGGTCCGGATTCCTCCGGTTTCACCAATGCTAAGTCCGGCGGTTTCACCGAGTTCGGTATTCGGTTTCAAGCCGATGCTCATGATGACAAAATCGGTTTCCAGACTCTTTCCATCGGACAACAGAACGCTTCGATCATCGATTTTTTCGATGACGGTTTCGGTATGGACTTGGACGCCATTTTTCTCCAGTTCGACATGCAGCATCTGTGACAGGTCCTCGTCCAAAATCGATAGGATGGCGCTCGACTTATGGACGATATCGACTTCCAGGCCGAGATGCTTAAGGTTCTCCGCCATTTCAAGCCCGATGAACCCGGCCCCTGAAACGACGCAATGGGAAGGCTTCTCGCTTTGGATATAGGAATGGATGGCTTGCATATCACCGTAGCTGCGCAGCGTAAATACATGGCTCTTCTGTGAGCCTTCAATATCCGGCATGATGGCGCTGCCGCCCGGAGACAAAATCAATGCGTCATAGGAATCGTGGAATTCATCGCCAGTCTTTAAGTTGCGGACGCGAATTTTTTTCTCCGGCCGGAGAATTTCCACGACTTCGTGTTCGAGCTTGACATCGATATTGCGTTTTTGCTGGAACTGTTCCGGGTCGGCCATCAGGATCGAAGTCTCATCTTCTATGACCTCGCCAATTACATACGGCGTTCCGCAAGCAGCATAGGACATTGTCGAATCCCGGTCGTATACCGTGATGCTCATTTCCTTATCATAGAAACGGAGTTGGCCCGCTGCAGTCGCACCGCCGCCTACCGCGCCGACTATAATCACTTTTTTCATCAATAGTCCACTCCTCAATCGGTTTTATTAAAGAAGAACAAGGCGAGCGTGCCAGGTCCTGTGTGGGCGCCGATCACGGAACCGACCATGTGGATTTCGATTTCTTTCGGGTTGTAGGCAGTTTCGATTTCGCCTTTCAACGCGTTGGCAAACTCCAGGTCATCGGCATGGCTGATGGCCATCACTTGCTGGTCCAAATTGCTGCCGCGTTCTTTCATCAGCTCGATCATCCGCTTGATGACTTTTTTACGGCCGCGCAATTTTTCGATCGGAACGAGCTTGCCGTCTTCGACATGAAGCAAAGGCTTAATATTCAATAAGCCGCCGACGAATGCACTGCCTTTTGAAATACGGCCGCCTTTCGCCATGTAATCCAGATCTTTAACCGTGAACAGGCTTTCGAGATGATCGGCCTTGAAACGCACTTTTTGGATGATCGCATCGTGGTTTTCACCGGCATTGCGCAATTTCACGGCTTCTTTAACGAGCAGCCCGTAGCCGAGTGAAGCCGCTTTGGAATCGACGATCGTTAAGTCCAAATCCGGGTATTCTTCGCGCACTTGATCTGCCACCATGACGGCTGTGGCATAGGTACCGGACAATTCCGAGGAAAAGGCGATGTAGAATCCAGCTTCTTTGTCTTTTGCCAATTGTTCGAATGCCTTGAGCATTTCTTCCGGAGACGCTTGAGATGTTTTCGGATGGACGCCGGAGCGGATGGCATCATAGACTTTCATGGAATCGATGGTCCGGATGTCTTCGTACTCAGCGTCTCCGATATGGACGCGCAAAGGGAACAGGACGACCTGTTCCTGTTCAAAAAAAGCTTTCGGTAAATCAGATGCGCTATCTGCAAATAATCTCATGGATCTTCCTCCTTTAGAGTTTCAGTTTCAAACGGTCCATCAGCAATTCAGCGATGCCGTCTTCGTTATTGGTCAAGGTGATTTCGTTGGCGATGTTCTTCAACGGCGCAATGGCATTGCCCATCGCAACCCCAACTCCTGCAAAGTCCAGCATTTCCAGATCGTTGTCTTCATCACCGAATGCGATGATATGCTCTTTCGCGATGCCCAGTGATTTTGAGACGCGATCGATACCGACAGCTTTGTTCATGCCCGAGCGGACAATTTCAATGACGTGCCAAGGTGCGCCCCAGCGGCGATGGTCAATGACTTCCGCATGCACTTCCGATAGGTGGTCGTGAATGGCATGGACTTTTTCGTATGGTGCATGGATGAGCATCGACGTCGGATCGGTTTTTAAATAATTGCGCAAATCCCCCGTCGTGATGCTTGGGTCACCAAAACTGAAGATATCCATCAGTTTCTCATCGTGGTGGTGGACATAGACTTCATCCAATACTTCCGCGACGATGTTGTGGAAATCGAAATCGTGCATCGATTCGACGACTTCGTGTACGACATCCAAGCCGATCGGCGTATGGTGCAGCCCCCAGCGTTCGTCGTTCGGGTGATGGACAAAAGCTCCATTGAAATTGACAATCGGCGTGTTGAGGCCGAGTTCACGGTAATAGATTTCACTTGCGCGGTATGGACGCCCCGTAGCGATCATGACCTGGTGGCCTGCTTGCTGGGCTTGATTCAAAATGGACTTGGTTTTAGGTGAAATGACTTTTTGGTCGGTCAATAATGTTCCGTCCAAGTCGAGTACGATTAAATGTTGTTTCATATGAAAATCCGGCTCCCTTCTATCTACCTTCAGTTTAGCGATAATAGAGGCTATCCGTCAAAAAAACCTGACGGCAATGCCGGAATTTGCGGTAACAAAGAAAAATTGGTAGGATTTAGGGTGAGGAGTGAAGCGCATGAAAGTAGCAAATGAATTATGGGGAAATATCCCGATCTTACATATAACACCTGAAGGGCACACGGGCGGTCCATTGCCGACGGTCATTTTCTTGCATGGGCATACGAGTGCCAAAGAACATAATTTGCATTATGCCTGGCAATGGGCCAAAAAAGGGGTCCGTGTCATCTTGCCGGATGCGTTGCTTCACGGAGAGCGGGATCAATCGCTTGATGAGGTCCAGATCAGCCTGCGCTTTTGGGAAATCGTTTTGACGTCTATCGAAGAACTCGGATTTTTGCACAAAGAATTGCACAAGCGCCAGCTGATTAGCGGAGAACCGGCTGTCGGAGGCACATCGATGGGCGGCATCACGACGCTCGGCGCATTGACGGCACATCCGTGGATCAAAGCGGCGGCCGTCATGATGGGATCCGGAAATTACGTGGAGCTTGCGAAAGCCCAAATGCGGCAATACGAGTCGCGCGGTTTTGACTTGCCGCTCACCGATGAGGAACGAGAAGGCATGCTCCAGGCCCTGTCACGTTTTGATATCAGTTTGAACCGCCAATCCTTTGGCGGGCGCCCGGTTTTTTTCTGGCATGGCGTAAAAGACCCGACCGTTCCTTTCGAACCGACCAACCGGCTTTTCCATGCATTGCAGCAGGATTATGCCGCCTATCCTGAACGACTGGCATTCATGAAAGAAACAGAAGCTGCACACGCGGTCAGCCGCAAAGGGATGCTGTCTGCAACGGCTTGGATTGCCGACCGATTAAAGGAATAAGCAAGTCGATTTCATTTCACTGTGATGTTTGGTAAGATAAGCAGTAACAGGAAAAGGAGGGATTCCGAATGGATCAAGAAACAAAAGATTATCTATTAGGCGCACTCGAAAATGTCATCGACCCTGAACTAGGTGTTGATATCGTCAATTTGGGCCTTGTATATGATGTAGAATTATCCGAAGATGGTTTCTGCGTGGTCACGATGACACTCACTTCTATGGGATGCCCAATGGGGCCGCAAATCGTCCAGATGGTTAAAACATCCTTGTATGAATTGCCGGAAGTGGAAGAAGTCGATGTAAAAATCGTCTGGCAGCCTGTCTGGAGTAAAGACCATATGTCGCGCTACGCAAAAATGGCGCTCGGCGTTCGATAAGAGAAATAGCAGAAAGCCGCAGGGAAGAAATTCCTTGCGGCTTTTTTTGATGAGCATTTCCGTTGCAAAAGGGGTACGGCAATCATATAATTTAATTAGTCAAAGATGGTCAAATTAATCAGAGGAGCGTGATTTGATTGGTTCAATTCCAAAATCCAAACGAAGAGCAAAAGTCGCCATTGGAACAATTCGGCCGCAATTTGGTTGAACAAGCACAGTCCGGTAAGATGGATCCGGTCATCGGGCGCGATCAGGAAATCCGCAATGTCATCCGGATTCTTTCCAGAAAGACAAAGAATAATCCGGTATTGATCGGTGAACCAGGCGTCGGGAAAACCGCAATCGTCGAAGGACTGGCACAGCGCATCGTCCGCAACGATGTGCCGGAAGGCTTGAAGGACCGTGTCATTTATGAACTCGATATGAGTGCACTGATTGCAGGCGCAAAATACCGGGGGGAATTCGAGGAACGGCTGAAAAGCGTATTGAAGCAAGTGAAAGACAGTGAAGGGCAGATCATCCTGTTTATCGACGAGATCCACACCATCGTCGGCGCCGGTAAAACGGAAGGCGCGATGGACGCCGGAAATATGCTCAAACCGATGCTTGCGCGCGGAGAGCTGTATTGCATCGGAGCCACCACTCTGGATGAATACCGCATGCACATCGAGAAAGATGCGGCACTTGAGCGCCGCTTCCAGCAGGTGATGGTGCGCGAGCCTTCTGTTGAAGATGCGGTATCGATTCTCCGTGGATTGAAAGAGCGTTTCGAACTCCACCACGGCGTGCGCATCCATGACCGGGCGATTGTTGCAGCTGCTACAATGTCAGACCGGTACATCACGGAGCGTTTCCTTCCGGACAAGGCAATCGACTTGATCGATGAAGCGTGTGCAATGATCCGGACGGAGATCGACTCCATGCCGCAAGAGCTCGATGAAGTAACGCGGCGCCTCATGCAGCTAGAGATTGAAGAGCAGGCGCTTCGGAAAGAAAAAGACGAAGCGAGCAAAACACGCCTCGCTGCGCTGCGCGAAGAGATTGAAGAGCTGAAGTCGTCTTCTGAAGGCATGCAGCAGCAATGGAACGAAGAAAAGCAATCGCTTCAGAAAATCCAGGCCAAGCGCGAACAATTGGATCAATACCGCCGCCAATTGGAAGATGCGGAAAACAAATATGATTTAAATACCGCGGCGATGTTGCGCCACGGAAAAATTCCAGAGCTTGAAAAAGAACTGAGCGCGATGGAAGTTGAACTTGCCGGAGACGGCGGGGAGCGGTTGCTGCGCGAAGAAGTGACCGAAGAGGAAATTGCGGGTATTGTCGCTCGCTGGACGGGTATTCCCGTAACGAAACTGGTCGAAGGCGAGCGCGAAAAGCTATTGCGCCTTGGGGATACGTTGAAAGAGCGAGTCATCGGACAGGACCGAGCCGTCGAACTGGTGACAGAAGCCGTATGGCGTGCACGTGCCGGCATCAAGGATGAACAAAAGCCGATCGGCTCGTTCATTTTCCTCGGTCCGACCGGTGTCGGGAAAACGGAGCTTGCGAAATCGTTGGCAGCAAACTTATTCGATTCAGAAGACCATTTCATCCGCATCGACATGTCCGAATACATGGAAAAGCACAGCGTATCGCGTCTTGTCGGGGCGCCTCCTGGATATATCGGCTATGAAGAAGGCGGCCAATTGACAGAAGCGGTCCGCCGCAATCCGTATTCCGTGGTGCTGCTCGATGAAATCGAGAAAGCCCATCCGGATGTCGCGAACATCCTTTTGCAGATCCTCGACGACGGGCGTATCACCGACAGCCAAGGGCGGCTCGTGAACTTCTCCAATACCGTCGTCATCATGACATCGAATATCGGTTCCCAGCATATCAGCGCAAGCAGTGACGAACACGATACAGAAGACATCGTCATGATGGAACTGCGCAAGCATTTCCGGCCGGAATTGTTGAACCGCATTGACGATATCGTCATTTTCCATTCCTTGTCGAATGAGCATTTCTATGGCATCGCCAAGAAAATGATCGGCGAATTGGCCGCTCGGATGAAACAACAGCAAATTTCCTTGGAAGTCGAGGATTCGGTCATCGATTATATCATTGAAGCAGGAACGGACCCGGTCTTTGGGGCGCGCCCGCTGAAACGCTTTATCCAGCGTGAAATCGAGACTCGCATCGCTAAGGAATTGATTAAAGGAGAGGTCACTCCAGGTTCGGCATTGAAGGTATCGATGGACGCCAATAAACAATTGCTTATCACTGTATGAGTATAGCCGCATTTCATTGAAATGCGGCTTTTTCCTATCTAAACCGTCCGATTCGGGCAAATAAAAAACGGAAGCCATCGCGGCTTCCGTTTTTATTGTGATTAATATTCTTTCGCTGCTTCTTTCGGGATGATGGCATCCATCACGATGACCAATACAGTGACTGCCACTGCCATGATGATACCCATCATAAAGTTGAATGGCACGTTTTGCACCGCACTTACGACATAATTCAACATTGAAATAATAAGGACAGACCAGAAAAGTGTTCCAATATATTGCATCTGTTTTCACCTCTATATATAGAATAACTAGTTTTATCATAGCATAAGGAAGCCTTTTCAGAAAGAAAGTTTCGCGCGTTTCGAAAGTTTTTGTCAGAAATATGTCGGCAACTTGAAATCAATAGCAAAAGGGCGTATCATTAACACCAGGTACTAATAATTGATGTTAATCGAAAAGAGGGACATAGATATGAATGCTGGAATCATCGGTACCGGCAGATGCCTGCCGGAAGATAAATTGACCAACTTTGATTTAGAGCAGCGCATGGACACCTCGGATGAATGGATCCGGACCATGACCGGGATTGAAGAACGCCGGATTGCAAACGATGAACAAGATACATCGGATATGGCACGGGTCGCGGCGCAAAAGGCGATTGCCGATGCCGGCATCGATCCAGCGGACATCGGATTGATACTGGTAGCGACAGTTACGCCAGACCGTCCGTTTCCATCTGTCGCGTGCGATATCCAACAACAGATCGGTGCCGTGAATGCGGCCGCTATGGATATCTCTGCAGCCTGTGCTGGATTCATGTACGGTGTCATTACGGCGAAACAATTTATCGAGTCGGATACGTATCGCTACGTCCTAGTAGTTGGTGTTGAGAAGCTCTCGAAAATCACCAATTGGGAAGATCGCAATACAGCTGTGCTATTCGGTGACGGAGCCGGCGCTGCCGTAATCGGTAAAGTGTCGGAAGGCCGCGGGATATTATCGTTCGAGCTTGGAGCGGACGGCTCAGGCGGGGAACATTTGTATCAAGACAAGCATTTGGTGATGAATGGCCGTGAAGTGTTCAAATTTGCGGTGCGCCAAATGGGCGAGTCCGCCATCAACGTCATCGAAAAAGCAGGTTTGGATAAAGAGGATGTCGATTTTCTCATACCGCATCAGGCGAACATCCGGATCATGGAATCGTCACGGGCACGTCTTGACTTGCCGGTAGAGAAAATGTCGAAGACTATACAAAAATACGGAAACACTTCAGCAGCGTCGATTCCGATTTCCCTTGTGGAGGATTTAGAGGAAGGCCGGATTAAAGACGATGATGTCGTCGTCATGGTCGGCTTCGGTGGCGGTTTGACTTGGGGCGCAATTGCTATGAAGTGGGGGAAATAATCGGATATGCGAAAGGAAGTAAAAGAAATGGAAAATCGTCGTGTAGTCATTACAGGTATCGGTGCCGTAACACCGCTTGGAAACAGCGCAGAATCAACGTGGGAAGCGGTGAAGGCAGGACGTTCAGGCGTCGGCCCGTTGACACGCATCGATGCTGATCAATATCCGGCAAAAGTTGCCGCTGAATTGAAGGATTTCTCGATCGAAGAATATATCGAACGCAAAGAAGCGCGCAAGATGGACCGCTTCACCCATTACGCACTCGCATCATCCATCATGGCAATGAAAGATGCAGCGCTTGAGTTGGATGAAAAGACAGCACTTCGTACAGGCGTCTGGATCGGATCAGGAATCGGCGGGATGGAGACGATTGAAAACCAGATGGACGTATTGAATTCCCGCGGCGTTCGCCGCATCAGCCCGTTCTTCGTGCCGATGATCATTCCAGATATGGCCTCTGGACAGGTGTCGATCCACTTCGGCGCAAAAGCGATTAACTCTTGCTCGGTCACAGCTTGTGCATCCGGCACGAACTCGATCGGCGATGCCTTTAAAGTCATTCAGCGCGGCGATGCCGATGTCATGATATCAGGTGGCGCGGAAGCTCCGATCACTCGTCTTTCTGTTGCAGGATTTACGGCCAATACCGCATTGACAACAAATGATGATGTAACGACCGCATCACGGCCATTCGATAAAAACCGTGACGGCTTTGTCATTGGTGAGGGCGCCGGGATTGTCATCCTGGAAGAATACGAACACGCGAAAGCACGCGGCGCAAAAATCTACGCAGAACTCGTCGGCTATGGTTCGACTGGTGACGCGCACCATATTACAGCTCCAGCCCCAGGCGGTGAAGGCGCTGCACGTGCCATGCAGCAAGCCATCGAAGATGCAGGAATCGAAAAAACCGATGTCGGCTATATCAATGCCCATGGAACGAGCACGCCGTATAACGATTTGTTCGAAACGATGGCTGTCAAAACAGTGTTCGGCGACCATGCGTATAAACTTGGCATGAGCTCAACGAAATCGATGACTGGCCATTTGCTCGGTGCAGCTGGCGGTATTGAAGCTATCTTTACGGCGCTGGCTTTGAAAGAAGGCGTCATGCCACCGACGATCAACTACGAAACACCAGATGAGGAATTGGATTTGGATTACGTAGCAAATGAAGCTCGAGCTGCAGAATTCGACTATGCAATGAGCAATTCGCTCGGATTTGGCGGACATAACGCTTCGCTCGTATTGAAAAAAGTTTAAAGCTTATTGAAAAGCTCCCGATGCCGGGAGCTTTTTTTATTATCCATTTCTTATAATGGTAAAAAATATGCACGTCTTGAATAAGATGGGGAATGCTTTTATAGCAAGGATTGGAGGAGAGAAATGATTATCTATTTTGGTAATCATTGCTTAAAATACAAAAATTATATTGCGCATGTAATACTTTTGTAATATGCTTAAAACTAGTTAGAATTGACAGAAAAAAAAGAATTTTGAGGTGTTTTCATGACGTATGGATCTAAAGAGGCTGCACCGCTCTTGCGGGTCAAAAACCTCCAAACGGGTTTCAAAATAGATGGGGATTATTATAACGCAGTCGAGAATGTGAGTTTCGATGTCCTTCCGAAGCAAATTGTCGGAGTGGTGGGCGAATCAGGCTGTGGCAAAAGTGTCATGTCGTTATCCATTATGCAACTGCTTCCAAACGGCATCGGAAAGATTCGCGGCGGCGAGATCGAATTCGAAGGACAGGGCATTTCCACGTTTTCGGATAAGCAGATGAACAGCATTCGCGGAAAAGACATCTCGATGATTTTCCAGGAACCGATGACTTCGCTCAATCCGGTTTTCACCATCGGCTATCAAATAGAAGAAGTGATCTTAAACCATGAGAACCTGACGAAAAAAGAAGCACGGCTGCGGTCGGTCGCTTTATTGAAGCAAGTGGGAATTCCGCGTGCCGAACAAATCGTCACGGAGTATCCTCACCAATTGTCCGGTGGAATGCGCCAGCGGGTCATGATTGCGATGGCCATTGCCTGCCAGCCGAAATTGTTGATCGCCGATGAACCAACGACAGCTTTGGATGTAACAGTTCAAGCGCAAATTCTCGAATTGTTGAAAGGCATACAAGAAGCGAATGATATGTCGATCATCCTCATTACGCATGACTTAGGAGTTGTGGCCGAAATTTGCGACGAAGTACTGGTCATGTATGCGGGCAAAATCGTAGAGCGTGCATTTGTCGAAGATTTGTTCCGTGATCCAAAACATCCATATACCGAATTATTAATGAAAGCGATCCCGAAAATGGACGAAGATGTCGAAGAGCTCGCGACGATTGAAGGACTGGTGCCGTCCGTCATCAATATGCCTCAAGTTGGCTGCCGCTTTGCAAACCGCTGCCCGAAGGCGATGGCGGAATGTTTGACGGTGACGCCGAAGCTTGCGGAAGTGGCCGATCGCCATGAAGCTGCGTGCCTATTATATGAAGAAAGCTGGCCCACGGACGGAAAAAGAGAACGAGAAGGAGTCGCCGCATTATGACCACTAGAGATTTCATCCAGGACCGTATCGATTATTTAGATAAGCGTGAAAACCTCCTCGAAATTCGCAATCTTAAAAAATACTACCCGGTAACCGGCGGCTTTTTTAAGCGGACGATTGGCAATGTCAAAGCGGTGGATGATGTGTCGTTCGCTATCCGAAAAGGCGAAACACTTGGTTTGGTTGGCGAATCGGGCTGTGGCAAATCAACTGCGGGACGGACCATCTTGAGGCTCATGAAACCGACAGGAGGCGAGATCCTCTTTGAAGGGAAAGACATTACCCGATTATCGGGATCCAAATTGCAAAAAGCGCGACGTGATTTTCAAATGGTATTCCAAGATCCGTATGCATCACTGAATCCGACGCAGATGGTAGGCGATATCATCGCCGAGCCGATCCTGAATTATGAAAAGCGCAATAAAAAAGAGCTGGAGCTGGAAATCAAAACACTCCTGAAACGAGTTGGCTTGCCTGAAGAGGCTTATTATAAATACGCCCATGAATTTTCAGGCGGCCAAAGACAGCGCATCGGAATCGCCCGTGCGCTGGCACTGCACCCCAAGTTGATTGTAGCGGATGAACCGGTATCCGCACTCGATGTCTCCGTGCAATCGCAGGTGTTGAACTTGTTGAAAGAACTGCAAATCGAATTCGATCTGACTTATCTCTTTATTGCACACGACCTGAGTGTCGTAAAGCATATGAGCGATCGAATCGGAGTGATGTATTTGGGCAACCTCGTAGAGCTTGCTTCAAATAAAGATTTATACAAAGAACCGCTGCATCCTTACACGCAAGCGCTCATTTCTGCAATTCCGGAACCGAATCCGGCAAAGCGCAAAGAGCGGATTGTCTTAAAAGGGGATGTGCCGAGCCCGCAAAACCCGCCTGCCGGCTGCCCGTTCCATACGCGCTGCCCAATGGCGATGGAAATCTGCTCACAAGAGAAACCAGCGTTGGCAGAAGTAAGGCCAGGCCATCAAGTCGCGTGCCATTTGTATTGATCAAAAAAATTTTTTTAGGGGGAAAAGAGATGAAGAAAAAATCCTTACTCTGGCTCTTCGCGCTCGTACTCATTGTTTCCGCATTCTTAGCGGCGTGCGGCGGAGGCAGCGATGATGCCAGCGAGTCAGGCTCAGAAGGCGAAGGTTCTTCTGAAGCTGCCGCAGATGGCGAACCACAAAAAGGCGGAACGCTCGTATACGGCCTTGATGCTCCACCGGAAGGTTTATACTCTTCCGCATTTTACGGCATTGCCACTGATTTTGAAGTCATCGAACTATTCGATGAAGCATTGATCAGCTATAACGAAAACCTGGAGCCGGAACCGAACGTCGCTTCTTGGGAAACTGAAGACAATAAAGTTTTCAACTTCACTTTTGAAGAAGGCGTGAAATGGCATAACGGAGAAGAATTGACTGTCAACGACTGGGTATTTGCGCTTGAAACGATCGCAGATCCTGACTATGACGGCCCCCGCTACGCAAACGTGCAAACAATCGAAGGTGCTGAAGCTTACCGCAGCGGTGACGCCGAGTCCATTTCAGGAATCGAAGTGGTGAGCGACTATGAAATCAACATCACTTTCGACGAAGCACGTGTCAACAACTTAACTAACCTATGGGCTTATCCGCTGCCTGAATCCGTTCTCGGCGATGTACCGGTTGCCGAAATGTCAGCGTCGGAATGGGTACGTTCGACACCAATCGGAATCGGGCCATTCAAAGTCGACAAAATCGTTCCTGGCGAGTCAGTTGAATTCTCGAAATTCGATGAATACTGGAACGGCGATGTCAACTTGGATAAAATCGTCCTGCGCGTCATCGATAACTCTTCTGTTGTCGGCGCTTTGCAGAACAATGACATCGATATGATTTCCCTTCAGCCGGTATCCGGCCCTGAAGTAGAGCCTCTAGAAAATGTTGAAATCGTCACTTACCCTGGATTGACTTATTATTATGTAGGATTCAAGCTCGGTAAATTCGATAATGAATCCCAAACGATTACAGAAGAACTTCCGAAATACCAAAGCAAAGAACTTCGCCAGGCCATGATGTATGCGTTGAACCGCCAGGAATGGGTAGATGCATTCTTCTTCGGCTATGCTGATGTTGTCAATAAGCCAGTACCGTCTGCCCACTGGAATTCGGCAGATGACAGCGAATTGACTCAATATGAATACGATCCTGAAAAATCGAAGCAAATGCTGGATGAAGCAGGATACGTTGATACGAACGATGACGGATTCCGCGAAGATCCAAATGGCGACGAGTTTGTCGTGAAATTCTCGCATTATGCAACAGGCAACCCGACTTTCGAATCCCGTGCACAAGCAATTGCCCAGTATTTCGAAGCGGTCGGATTGCGTTCTGAAGTGGAAATGGTCGAAGTAAACCTTTACTACGATATGGTCGAAAAAGATGATGCTTCTATTGAAACATTCTTCGGCGGCTGGGGCACGGGAACTGACCCGGATCCATCTGGACTATGGAAAGCAGACCAGCTTTGGAACTACCCGCGCTATAACAACCCTGAAGCAGATCAATTGCTAGACGATGCACTTGATATCGAAATCGTCGGCACTGACCAGGAAAAACGTAAAGAATTGTATGTAGAATGGCAGAAAATTGTCAACGAAGACCTCCCGATGCTTTACATCGCGGAACTAGAAGAAATTAAGGCATTGAACACGCGTGTTGGTGGAGTTGAATATGACGTATCCGGTCAAAACAGCCCTGCTGAATGGTTCGTAACAGAATAAAATCAGCAACAAACCTTCAACGATGGGCGGTCCGCCCATCGTTGAATCTTTATATGAAGCTCTTATGCACGGTAAGGGCTGTTTCAAAAAACAATCCTTACCGTGCACGAGAGCACAGCAGAGAACCTATCAGACAAGGAGAGTACCTATGCTTAAATATTCGATTAGACGGTTGTTTGGAATGATTCCGATGCTGATCTTGATTTCCATCGTGGTCTTTAGCCTCGCCAAACTAATGCCGGGCGATTCACTCAGCGGGGAAATCGACCCGCTCAACACCAGCCCGGAATACATAGCGGAAATGCGTGAGAAGCTCGGCTACAATGACCCTTTGCCGGTCCAATATTTTAATTGGATCACTGGATTCGTACAAGGGGATTTTGGCAAATCTACACGCTTTCAAATTCCGGTATTCGATTTGATCATGGAAAAAGTGCCAAATACTTTGTTATTGGGCGTGACAGCTCTCGTCATCACTTACATCATGGCGTTCATTATGGGCATGTATTCAGGCAGGCGGCCCTATACTTTAGGCGATAATGCTATTGCAGGATTCAACTACGTCATGCTGGCAATTCCATCTTTCGTCGCTGCCGTTTTCGCAATTTATATTTTTGCGTTCCAGTTGAACTGGTTTCCATTTGCCGGATCGGTGGATATTTTGGTGGAAGAGGGAAGCTTTGAATACTACGTGAGCCGCATGCACCACGTATTGCTGCCGGCGATTGTTCTCGGGGCAATGAGCACAGCGAGCTACACACAATTTTTACGCAATGACATCATCGAGAATTCCCGCAAGGATTTTGTCCGGACAGCGCGTGCGAAAGGCACACCGATGAAGAAAATCTATAATGTGCATATCCTGCGCAATTCGATCATTCCGTTAGTCACGTTCCTTGGATTTGATTTTGCCGCATTGATCGGTGGAGCCATCATCACAGAGACGATTTTCACTTATCCGGGCATCGGCCAGCTGTTCTTGGAATCCGTGACGAGCCGGGACTATCCGACATTGATGGCCTTGACCATGCTTTTGTCGTTCCTTACTTTGTTTGGTAATTTATTGGCAGATATTCTATACGGCGTCGTGGACCCACGAATTCGCCTGGATTAAGGAGGAAGCAGTAAAATGGCATCATCAACTACCATTACCCAACAGAAGAAGCCGGAAAGAAGCTTGTCTCCTTGGCAGATTGCCAGAAGGAAATTCGTGCGCAATAAATTGGCGATGATCAGTTCCTTTTTTATCGTACTGGTCACTTTAATGTCGTTATCGGCACCATTTATCGCAACGGTGTTGTCGCCGCTGCCGGATATTTCAAAAGTCAATATCAGCGCGATGAATATCGAGCCGAACGGCGAACACCTTCTCGGCACGGATAAAAGCGGGCGCGATGTCTTGACGCGTTTGTTCTACGGGGGCCGGATTTCGCTATTGGTCGGTTTTAGTGCAACGCTCATTGTCATCACTTTAGGAACAGTGGTCGGGGCGCTTGCCGGATTTTTCGGCGGCTTTATCGACAGCATCTTGATGCGCTTCACGGATTTCGTATTGAATTTCCCGTTCCTTGTCTTCGTCATCGTTTTGAACACGATCCTCTATGGCATCGTGGATGGCTTATGGGTCTTGATCATGGTCATCGGTGCGCTCAGCTGGGGCGGCGTCGCCCGCTTGGTGCGCAGCAAAGTGTTGGCAGAAAAAGAGAATGAGTATATCCTGGCCGCTTTATCGATCGGCTGTTCCCCGTTCAAAGTCATCACGAAGCATCTGTTGCCCAATGTCATCTCGACCATCATCGTGCAAGGGACCTTAATTTTTGCGACGATGATTGTCATCGAATCGGCACTTAGCTATTTAGGCTTTGGCGTCCCGCAAGCGACACCGAGCTGGGGCAATATGCTGTCTTCTGCCAACGAGCCGGATGTCCTGCAAGGCAAGCCATGGATCTGGATGCCTCCAGCCATCATTATTACCTTGACGATCCTGTCGATCAACTTTATCGGGGAAGGGTTGAAGGATGCGTTGAATCCGAAATCGTTGCGTTAATTTAAACAAAACAAAAAGGATGAACAAGTGGCATGCCACTTCGTTCATCCTTTTTGCTTTGAGAGAGGGAAGTGCCTCAGCGTTTCCGTTTGCGTCCTAGGCCCATCGCGTTCTCCATTTTCTTCAATGTTTTATTGGCGATGAAATTAGCTTTTTCTGCGCCTTCATCGAGGATCGTATCAAGCTCCTCGGAGTCGAGCAATTTATAGTAGCGCTCTTGGATCGGTGCCAGGTGGTCCGTGATCGCTTTGGCAACACCCGCTTTAAAATCACCATAGCCGCCGCCTTCGTATTTAGCGACCAGTTCGTCGATGGAGGCCCCTGTCAATGCTGCTTCGATCGATAAGAGGTTGGATACGCCAGGCTTGTTTTCGGGATCGTATTTGACGATTCCTTCTGAGTCGGTGACGGCGCTTTTCACTTTCTTTTCGATGGTTTTCAAATCATCCAACAATGTGATGATTGATTTTTTGTTTGAATCGGACTTGCTCATCTTTTTCGTCGGATCCTGCAAGGACATGACGCGCGCACCGTGTTTCGGTATCCGGATGTCCGGTATCGTGAAGATGTCATTGTATTTTCTATTGAACCGCTCTGCCAAGTCGCGTGTCAATTCGATATGCTGTTTCTGATCGTCGCCGACAGGGACGATGTCCGTTTGGTACAAAAGAATGTCAGCAGCCATTAAAGGCGGGTATGTCAGGAGTCCGGCAGAGATGGAAGCGGCCTTGGCCGATTTGTCTTTGAACTGTGTCATGCGTTCGAGCTCACCAATGGTCGAGACGCATTGCAGCATCCAGCCGGCCTGTGCGTGCGCCGGCACTTCCGATTGGATGAACAGCGTAACTTTTTCCGGATCGATGCCGACAGCAAGGTATAGCGAGGCAAGCGATTTTATATTCTTTCTTAATTCAAGCCGGTCCTGTGGCATGGTGATGGCATGTTGGTCGACGATGCAGAAAATACAATCGTATTCTTCCTGCAGTTCAGTAAACTGCTTGAACGCTCCGATATAATTGCCGAGTGTAACCATACCGGTTGGCTGTACGCCTGAAAAAATTTTCTTCAATGCAATTCCTCCTCTAATGGGTAAACTAAAAATGGATACAAAAAAGCACATCTCCGTCCCTGGAACTAAAGGGACGAATGATGTGCGGTTCCGCGGTACCACCCTGGTTGCCGCAGCAGCGGCCTCTTATCTCCTTAACGTGGAGAACTCGAAAGCGGCTACTTGTTTCGCCGCTTTAGCTCGAAAGTCCATTCAATACAGTCTTCTGCTTGTTCACACCAACCACAAGCTCTCTTATTATAGAAGAAACTGCATTTACTACTCTTTGTCAACGCTCATTTTGTATTGAATTTATTATAATACAAAAGAGATTGGCGCTGCAATACGCAATTCTACGATTGATAGAACACCAAAGAAATAGCCATGGCAACCAAAGTCGCCCCGCCCACGATCAAGAGTGGGGAACTTGAGAATGCCAACACTTCCGATGGGAGGCGCATCTCGTCGTCCTCGAGCGTGGACTTGCTTTTGAACACCTTGCGCATGCTCATCGTAAATACATCGAAAACCCCTGTCCGGACGACGAATACCCAGGCACCGAAAAATACAAGGATTCCCCCGTAGATAAAGGAGTTATTGATATATGACAGCAGTGAAAACGGTTCGCTTCGCGCAAGCATCGTCAGTACGATGACCAATTGCACAGCGGCAATTCCGATGATTATTTTTTTCATTATGGCACCCCTATTCGTTCTTATTGTAGAAGAAATAACAAAAAAAATCAAAAAATTATTCGAAATTCATCTAATAAGAAAACGCTTACACGACGCGCTTTTCAGCCTATTAGTGATATTATGAACAGCATGATTAATGGTGAAAGTGTAAAATATTCCAAAAAAAACGCTGTACAACAAAAAATATTTATGTATAATTAATCATGTACCAATTTTTCAGAAAATTTAAGGGGGCAAAATCAGTGAAAAACAGCAAGATTTTATGGCTACTTGGCCTGGTTTTGGTACTTAGTGCTTTCCTAGCTGCTTGCGGCGGCGGAGACGACACTGATACTGGGACAGAAAACACAGACACAGAAGGTACAGAAGGCGCAGAAGGCAACGGCGGCGAGCCTGACTCTGTACAAGAACTAAACTTGGTCGAAGGAGCAGAAATCCCGTCAATGGATTCTTCGATTGCTGAGGATGCAGTAGCATTCAACATCCTTAACAACGTAAACGAAGGTTTGTTCCGCTTGAACCAAGAAAACATTGCTGAACCTGCACTTGCTGATGGCGAGCCTGAGATCAGTGAAGATGGCTTGACGTATACTTTCAAACTACGTGATGCTAACTGGTCGGACGGTACACCGATCACAGCTAACGATTTCGTCTATGCTTGGCAGCGCGCGATTGATCCAGCCACCGGTTCACCTTACGGACCATACATGATGGCAGGAACAATTAAAAACGCTAAAGAAGTATCTGAAGGGGACATGGAAGTCTCTGAACTAGGAATCACAGCTGAAGACGACAAGACTCTTGTCGTAGAACTTGAGCGCCCGACTCCTTACTTCATGTCATTGATGGCTTTCGGTACATTCTACCCATTGAACGAAGAATTCGTAACTGAGCAAGGCGATAACTACGCTTCTAACTCTGAAACAATCCTATACAACGGACCGTTCACTCTTACTAACTGGGATGGCACTGGCCTGACTTGGACAATGGAGAAAAACGCTGAGTACTGGGATGCTGAAACTGTTCAACTTGAAACAATCAATGTTGACGTTGTAAAAGAAACTTCTACGCAAGTTAACCTTTACCAATCTGGTGAAAAAGACCGTGTCGGACTTTCTGGCGAATTCGCAATGCAATACGCTGAAGACCCAGAAGTGGTGAAAGAACTTGAACCAACTTTGTTCTACTTGAAATTTAACCAAGAACGTAATGGCGAAGAAACTCCACTTGCTAACGAAAACATCCGTAAAGCGATTGCTACTGGCTTCAACAAGCAAGACCTTGTAGATGTAGTTCTAGCAAATGGATCACTTCCAGCTAACTACCTTGTACCAACTGATTTCTCCTTCAACGAAGCTGGCGAAGATTTCCGTGATATCAATGGAGACATGCTGCCATTCAACGCTGAAGAAGCGAAAACTTATTGGGAAAAAGGCCTAGAGGAAATCGGCGAAACAGAAGTGACTATGGAACTTCTCGGCGGCGACTCTGAGCTTGCAGGTAAAATGGATGCTTACTTGAAAGAGCAACTTGAAACAAACCTTGAAGGTTTGACAGTTAACTTGAAAGCTGTACCATTCGGCGTACGCCTTGAGCTTGATGAAGCACAAGACTACGATATCCAAAACTCTGGATGGGGCCCTGACTACCAGGATCCAATGACATTCATCGACCTATTCGTAACTGGCTCTTCTCACAACTTGATGTCTTACTCTAGTGAAGAGTTCGATAACTTGGTTGAGCAAGCTAAAGGCGAATTGGCACAGGATGCTGAAGGACGCTGGGAAGCAATGGCTCAAGCTGAAAAAATCTTGATTGAAGAAGACGCTGCTATCGCACCGATCTATCAGCGCGGTATCATGTCCCTTCAAAAGCCATATGTTAACAACATCATCAAACACCCATTCGGTGGAGATTACAGCTACAAATGGGCTTACATTTCCGGTAAGGAATAAGAATTCCCAACTGAATGTACTTTAGGAAAACATAATAGAAAGAGAGTATATCAAGGGATTGATATACTCTCTTTTCTACTGTAGATAAATTCACCGAAAATTAACGGTATTCTGCTTAATCAGAAAAATACAAGTGTCGATTGATGCTTGATATAATAGAGCGATTTTATTTTGGAGGTGCACCATGGCACGCTATATTGGAAAAAGATTAATTTATATGTTCATCACCTTAGCGCTTATTGCCACGTTTACATTTTTCTTGATGAAAATATTACCAGGTTCCCCAATTGCTTCCGCAGATAAGCTATCTCCTGAACAACGGGCAGTCGTAGAGGCACGGTACGGACTGGACCAACCCCTTCCTGTTCAATATTTCGATTATATGTTTGGTTTGTTACAAGGTGATTTGGGTATTTCGATTAACCAATTCAAAGGCGCAAACGTAACGGATGTTATTTTAAGCCGCATGGGGCCGTCAGCCCAGATCGGATTCCAAGGAATGCTCCTCGGAACTGTTCTTGGAATCCTATTCGGGATGGTCGCGGCGCTCAGGCAAAATACATGGGTGGATTATGGCAGTACGATTGTTGCAATCATCGGTATATCCATTCCATCGTTTGTTTTTGCATCCATGCTACAATATTGGCTCGGTTTAAAATGGGACCTGTTCCCAGTGGCGCTGTGGAAAGATGGATTCATGTCCAGCGTATTGCCATCAATAGCATTGGCGATGTTCCCACTGGCAACGGCTGCACGGTTTATTCGTACAGAAATGATCGAAGTTCTTGGATCTGACTACATCACGTTAGCAAAAGCTAAAGGGGCCAGCGGGTCTGAAATCGCTTTCAAACACGCATTCCGAAATGCTTTGATTCCATTGATTACGGTTCTTGGGCCAATGGCAGTCAGCATTTTGACAGGTTCACTCGTAGTCGAGCAGATTTTTGCGATTCCTGGAATCGGTGAGCAATTCGTAAAATCAATCATGGTCAATGACTTCTCAATTATCATGGGTACAACCATTTTCTTCTCTGTATTCTTAATTGTCGTCATTTTGGTTGTGGATATTTTGTACGGCGTCATCGATCCTCGTATTCGTCTTTCAGGAGGTAAGAGTTAATGACACAGAATTATGAAAAGCTTCCTCAAGATGCATTCACTCGCATCCCTAGAGATACACAAGAGGCAGAAAAAATCTCCAAACCAAGTGTTAGCTTTTGGCAGGATGCTTGGCGCAGCCTGAAGAAAAACAAAGGCGCAATCATCAGTTTGATTCTCTTTGGCTTGATTGTTCTCATGTCCTTTATCGGACCGATGATCAGCCCTTACGAACCAAATGACCAGACCATTACACATGCCAACTTGCCGCCGAAAATGCCGGTCATCGAAAACCTAGGCATCATGGACGGGGTAGGTACCCTTGGCGGGCGTGAAGTCGATATGTACGAAATGAAGAATGTTGAACAGAATTACTGGTTCGGGACAGACGGTCTTGGCCGGGATATGTTCTCGCGTGTATGGAAAGGGACACAAGTGTCCTTGTTCATCGCGTTCGTTGCAGCAGCGATCGATATGTTGATCGGTGTCATTTATGGCGGGATCTCTGGTTACTTCGGAGGCCGTGTGGATGATGTCATGCAGCGTATTGTTGAGATTTTGACAGGTATTCCAAACCTGGTCGTCGTTATCCTCTTTATCCTTATCATGGACCCGGGGATACTCGCGATCATCATCGCCTTGACTATAACCGGTTGGACGGGAATGTCGCGGGTTGTGCGTGGCCAGGTTCTTAAATATAAGAGCCAGGAATTCGTCCTCGCAGCCCGCACGCTTGGCGCAAGCGATACCCGCATCATCTGGAAGCATTTGATGCCGAACGTTCTTGGCGTCATCATCATCAACACGATGTTCACGATTCCAGGCGCGATTTTCTTCGAAGCATTCTTGAGCTTTATCGGGCTCGGGCTTCAAGCTCCGGATGCGTCTCTTGGGACATTGATCAATGATGGGTATAAACTGATTCAGTATCAGCCGCATATTCTTTTGTTCCCGGCTGTCGTGTTGAGTTTGATCATGATCGCATTTAACCTAATCGGTGACGGCTTGCGCGATGCGCTCGATCCGAAGATGAAAGATTAAGGAGGAAAGCCTTAGATGGAAAAAATACTTCAAGTAAAAGACCTCGAACTTTCCTTCCACACATTTGGTGGCGAAGTAAAGGCAATCCGAGGCGTCAACTTTGATCTATATAAAGGTGAAACATTGGCAATCGTAGGTGAATCCGGTTCCGGTAAATCCGTTACAACCAAATCGATCATGCGTTTATTGCCCGAAGCAACTTCAGAATTCAAAAACGGTGAAATCCTTTTCGGCGGGCGTGACTTGACGAAATTGAGCGATAAGGAAATGCAGAAAATCCGCGGAAAAGACATCTCGATGATTTTTCAGGATCCTATGACATCGCTCAACCCGACGATGCCGATTGGCCGCCAGATTACAGAGCCGATTTTGAAGCACCAAAAAATCAGCAAAGACGAAGCGAAAAAAGTCGCGATCGACTTGTTGCATTTAGTAGGCATGCCAAAACCCGAGCTTCGCATGAAACAATATCCTCACCAATTCTCAGGTGGACAGCGTCAGCGTATCGTTATTGCCATTGCGCTAGCGTGCAACCCGCAGATCTTGATCGCTGATGAGCCGACAACTGCTCTCGATGTGACGATCCAAGCGCAAATCCTGGAATTGATGAAAGACTTGCAGAAGAAAATCGATACGTCGATTATTTTCATCACCCATGACCTTGGGGTAGTGGCAAACGTGGCAGATCGCGTAGCAGTCATGTACGGAGGGAAAATCGTAGAAATCGGCACAGTCGATGAGATTTTCTACAACCCGCAGCATCCATACACATGGGGCCTTCTCAGTTCAATGCCTTCAATGGATGCAGAAGATGCAAAACTGTATGCGATTCCTGGCACGCCGCCGGATCTTCTCGATCCACCAAAAGGCGATGCATTCGCGCTGCGCAGTGAATACGCCATGAAGATCGATATGGAACAGCCGCCTCCGTTCTTTAAAGTCAGCGATACGCACATGGCGGCCACATGGCTTCTTCATCCTGAAGCGCCAGCAGTTGAACCGCCTGAAATGGTTATCGAACGGATGAAAAAGTTCCCTGGAAGCCGTTATTATGAAGGGAGCGCGAACTAATGGCTGAAAAATTGGTTGAAATCAAGAACCTCAAACAACATTTCAATGTCGGCAAAGCAAACGAAGTAAAAGCAGTCGATGGCATTTCTTTCGATATTTATAAAGGGGAAACGCTTGGCCTTGTAGGCGAGTCAGGTTGCGGAAAATCCACAACTGGCCGCTCGATCATTCGTTTGTACGATGCGACAGATGGCCAAGTTCTTTATGAAGGTGAAAGTGTGCACGGCAAGAAAAACAAGAAAGACCTAAAGAAATTCAACCGTAAAATGCAGATGATTTTCCAGGATCCTTATGCTTCCTTGAACCAACGGATGAAAGTCATGGATATCATCGCTGAAGGCATCGATATCCACGGTTTGGCAAAAGACGCCAACGACCGCAAGAAAATGGTCTATGACCTATTGGAAACGGTTGGCTTGAACAAAGAGCACGCGAACCGTTATCCGCATGAATTCTCAGGCGGGCAGCGCCAGCGTTTAGGTATTGCGCGTGCTCTGGCGGTAGATCCGGACTTTATCATCGCGGATGAGCCGATTTCTGCTCTTGATGTTTCCATCCAAGCACAGGTCGTCAACTTGTTGAAAGAGCTTCAGGAAGAAAAAGGTTTGACGTATCTGTTCATCGCACACGATTTGTCGATGGTTAAATACATTTCAGACCGCATCGGCGTTATGTACTTTGGTAAGTTGGTGGAATTGGCGCCAGCTGACGAATTGTACGAAAACCCTATGCATCCATATACGCAATCATTGCTTTCGGCGATACCGCTTCCGGACCCGAACTATGAGCGCAACCGTACGCGTAAAGCATACGACCCGGCAGTCCATAACTATGTGGATGGGGAAGATGTGAAAATGCGCGAAGTTTCACCGAACCATTTTGTCGATTGTTCAGAGAAAGAATTTGCTGAGATTCAAGAGCATCTAGCAGCTAAAAAATAAAACTCGTGAAGCACGTACCTGTTTATAAGGTGCGTGCTTTTTTTTTGAACGGAACAAATGCTGGGGATATCTTCTCAAAACAAATAAATGTCTGAGTTTCTCTAAATTTACTAAATTATCCTGCTTAAAGTACGTAAAAATGGTAGACTGGAGAAAAGCGGAAAAGGTGTGTGAATTTTTGTGAAATCCTTGAAATGGCTTGCTGCATCCCTAGTTTTAGTGGGAAGTGCCAATGTAGTGCAGGCAGCTGAAACCGCAACAGAAGACTTTTCGACCCGTACATATGAATTAGCGAGCATCGACTTTGGCTTGCTTGGGACATCGGAACGATTCCGCTTCGATTCAGGATTGAATTTTGATTATCCTGATGCGGTCCGGGGAATATTCGTCACTGGAAACTCAGCCGGGGGAGAGCGATTTTCTTCACTGGTCGATCTCATAGGAAATACCGATTTGAACGCGATGGTCATTGACGTCAAGGAAGACATGGGGCATTTAACGTATATCCCGGAAGAAGATTCCTCGCTGGCTGATAAAGACATCGGAACTTCATTGATTAAGGATCCCCGTGCAATGCTTGAACAAATGGAACAGGAGCAAATCTACCCGATTGCGCGCGTGGTTGTCTTCAAGGACACAGTGCTTGCAGAGCAGCAGCCAGAGCTTTCATTTACTTCCGGAGGGGAAGTATGGAAGAACAACAGGGGCGAGGCGTTCGTCAATCCGTTCATGCAGGATGTGTGGGATTATAATGTAGAAGTGGCGATCGAAGCAGCTAAACTAGGTTTCAAGGAAATCCAGTTCGATTATGTGCGCTTTCCAGAAGGGTTTGAACGGCTTGGTGAGCAACTTGACTACTCGATGGGCGATTATGCAGAATCCAATTTAGACCCGGTTCAACGCCGTGTGGAAGCTGTGACAGATTTCGTCGCTTATGCGAAAGAAAAGCTTGAACCTTATGGAGTAGAGGTATCGGTTGATATCTTCGGGTACGCAGCAACATTGCCAGAAGCACCTGGCATTGGACAGAACTTCTCGAAGATCTCCGAGAACGTCGATGTCATCTCTTCGATGATATACCCTAGCCACTGGACATCGTATTTTGGCATCGCAAAGCCAGATTTAGAACCGTATAAATTGGTCGCCGAGTATGCTAAAGTGGAAAACGATGTTCTTTCCAAGCTAGACGATGCGCCCGTATCGCGCCCGTGGCTACAGGATTTCACGGCTAGCTACCTGGGGGCAGGAAACTATAAGCGCTACGGTAAGGCAGAAGTGGAAGCCCAGATTCGCGCTTTAAACGAACAAGGAATTGATGAATTCCTTCTTTGGAACGCTGGAAACCGCTATTCAGCTGGAGTCGACTATACACCCGAATAAACGAAATGCCCTTGCTGTCATACAGACGACCAGCAAGGGCATTTTTTTGCAGGCGTTACGCTTTTTAAATAAACTTTAAATTTGAAACCTTTCACGATATGAAACGTACTATATGATAGAAGCTTTGTTTTCAAAAGAAATTTGTAAATGAGAATAAAATTTTCTTATTGAAGTTTAATTGATAAAAGAAGCGGGTAAATTCTTAATGTATAAGTTTTACAAACTCTCAGAAAATGTAGCAAGACTGTGACAAAATCAATGTTTTTTTTGAAATTCTCGCTGTTAGCTATATATTACTGAAGCCCAATGTTGTATAATGATTGTAGAGCTTCTAAACGATAGTGATTCTAATTTAAGAATGAATTTCCTCAACACCTATGAATCCGAAAGGAAGTGCTTCATTATGATGGTTACATTATTCACTTCTCCAAGCTGTACGTCTTGCCGTAAGGCGAAAGCGTGGCTGGAAGAACATGATATTCCATATACAGAACGCAATATTTTCTCTGAACCTTTGACAATTAGTGAAATCAAAGAAATTTTACGTATGACAGAGGACGGAACCGATGAAATCATTTCGACTCGTTCGAAGATCTTCCAAAAACTGAATGTAGACGTAGAGAGCTTGCCATTGCAGCGCCTCTATGAATTGATCCAAGAACATCCGGGCTTATTGAGACGCCCGATCATCATGGATGAAAAACGCCTGCAAGTCGGTTATAACGAAGACGAGATTCGCCGGTTCTTGCCACGCAAAGTGCGCGCGTATCAATTGCTGGAAGCTCAGCGCATGGTCAACTAAGAATAAGGAGAAAAAGCTGTCCGGTCTTTATGGTATTTCATAAGGGATCATGGGACGGCTTTTCTTTATCTTTTTACTGAACGCCTAGAAAAAGTTTTCTGTCGACCCTATGTCGATCAACCTGATTAGTTGCAAAAGTCTGTCGATTCGATTAGACTCTAAGATAATTATCTTCTGGTGCCGCCTATAGGCAGAAAAATGTTTTTAAGCCTTCAGGAAAGGTATAATGAAGGTAGTAATAAATCACGGCTTTTGAGGAACTTCCTCTTAATCCGATCCGAAAAGGAGAGGTGTAAAATGGAAATAGAACGCATTAACGACAACACAGTGAAATTTTACATTTCCTATCTTGATGTTGAAGAGCGAGGGTTCAGCCGTGACGAAATTTGGTTTAACAGAGACAAAAGCGAAGAGCTTTTCTGGGAAATGATGGATGAAGTCAATGAAGAAGCCGATTTCGTTATGGAAGGGCCGCTGTGGATCCAAGTGCAAGCCATGGACAAAGGACTTGAAGTCACTGTCACTCGTGCGCAATTGACGAAAGACGGGCAAAAACTTGATTTGCCGGATGATATAGAAGAACGCCGCAAAATGTTTTCAGGGGAAGAAGCTGGTTCCCAGGAGTTTGATGAATTCGAACCGGTTTATGACGAGGGTGATACGAAGAAACTCGAATACTCGTTTGTTCTTTCTGAAGTGGAAGAATTGCTTCCGATTGCGAAGCGCCTCATGTATATGCCGGTCGATACGGCATTGTACCACTTTGACGGAAAGTATTATATGCACGTGAAATTTGATGAAATTCTGCATTCCGAAAAAGACATTAAAGACCAGTTGAGCGTCATCACTGAGTACTTGCAGCAAACCCCGATGACGATTCACCGTCTTGAAGAATACGGCAAGCCAATCTTCAAAGAAGATGCGTTGTCGAATGTATTGCATTATTTCGGCTAAAAACCTCCTCTTGGGAGGTTTTTTTTATGCTATTTTATGTAGGGGAAGCTGTGGTAGATTTTTAGAAGCCGCAGTATTTTTCGTATTGCGCATAATGGCTCTTCAACGTAAACTGAAAAAAAGGAGAGTGATTTATATACTGACAGCGCTCGATAATGGCTATTTATTCACGTTGCAAGCTTATCACACCAGGCAAGAGCTGATTCAGCTGCGAAGGAACCGAACGTTTCTATGTCCCGCCTGTGAATCCCCAGTCGTCTTAAAAGTCGGCGCGACGAAAATTCCCCATTTTGCCCATCTCCAGCAATTCTCCTGCACGCCGGGCGGTGAACCGGAAACTCCGCTTCATCTGCTCGGAAAATCCCGCCTGTCCTCTTTTTTTCACGACAACAACATCCCGGTCCATGTCGAGCATTACTTACCCGCGATCAAGCAGCGGCCTGACCTGTTGGCCGAGAAATCTGCGATTGAATTCCAATGCAGCACATTAGCTGTAGAGCAAGTTGTGAAGCGTAGCCAAGGATATGCCAAAATGGGTCTTCACGCCGTATGGATCCGCGGCATAGAAAATGTGCCGGCTCCAGGACTGGGTATTTTCCAAATTCGCACCTTTGAAAGAGCAATGTTCCGCAGCACGCCACTTCATCCCCATCTCCTGCAATTCAACCCCAATCATTCCCTCTTCGTCTACTACTCCAACCTTTTTTATGTACAAGGAAACCGCTGGATCGGGAAGGCGTCGCTTTTGCCAATGAAGGAACAAGTTTTTCCTTTCGCGGTGCCGAAAAAATTAACAAAAGCAGAATACAAGCAGGTAATATCGCTCATGCGGATAGAAAAGAATAAATACATCCGTTCCCAATTATTTGCGAAAAACCGGATGAGAAACCCATTTTGGCGATTAAGCTATGAACTGCAACTCGACAAGGGGGACATCCCGGAAATTTTCGGGTTGCCGCTTGCAGGCGGGCATCTTTTTTTAGAGCATCCTCTTATTTGGCAAATGAAAGCAGCGCTTATAATCGAGTCTGGAAAACCTGTGGAGACCTTATTGGCTGATCAGCTGGTCAAGCTTGCGCCTTCTGGCGTAGACAAGTGCAAGCCCTTGGAGGTGCTTTCGGCGTATGAAACTCTCTACAGAAATGGCCATTCCACGTGTTTTTCGGAAGTGGTGGATATTTCCTATCATCTGCTTGCAAAAGCGTGGGAAAATTGAGAAAATAAGGTGTAATTCGTTTCCCGAAACAAGGGAAAGAGGAGGCAGCCAAATGACGGAAAAATTATTGACCAGAGATCAAGTGCCTGCAGAACTGACGTGGCGCTTGGAAGATATTTTTGCTACAGATTCACAATGGGAAGAGGAATTCAAAGCCGTCTCAGCACTGGCTGAGAAAGCTGGAAAATATGAAGGTACTCTATCAGGAGGCGCGGACGCTTTGTATGACGCGCTAAGCTATAAAGATGAATTGTCGGAGCGATTGCGCAAACTCTATGCATATGCTCATATGCGCTACGACCAAGATACGACGAATTCAACATATCAGGCGATGGACAGTCGCATCAAATCGCTTTTCGCCAAAACAGCAGCAGGCTTGTCATTCATGACGCCTGAAATCCTGTCTTTGGATGAAGCAGAACTGAACCGCTATGTAGATGAACATCAAGGTCTGAAGCTATATAAGCATGCCCTTGAAGAACTTAATACGATGCGTCCGCACGTACTGAAAGCGGAGCAAGAAGCGCTGCTTGCACAATTATCGGAAGTGGTCGGAGCATCTTCCGAAACCTTCGGCATGCTTAACAATGCCGATCTGGAGTTTCCGGAAATCGAAAATGAAAACGGCGAAAAAGTGCAGATCACACATGGCAATTACATCCGTTTTATGGAAAGCAAAGACCGCCGCGTACGTGAAGACGCATTCAAAGCCGTTTATGCAACATATGGAAAATTCCGTAATACGTTTGCATCCACTTTATCCGGAAATGTTAAACGGGATAACGTTCACGCGAGAATCCGTAACTATTCATCGGCTCGCGAAGCGGCACTGTCGGATGACCATATTCCGGAAGCTGTCTACGATCAATTGGTCGAAACCGTCAACAACAACCTTCATCTATTGCAACGCTACGTAGCGCTCCGCAAGGAAGTATTGGGCCTTGACCAAGTCCATATGTATGACATGTATACGCCGCTTGTTAAGGAAGTCAAGATGGAGATCCCTTATGACAAGGCGACAGGCATGATGCTCGAAGGCTTGAATGCGCTCGGTGAAGAATATGTCGGGATCGTCAAAAACGGCATCGACAACCGCTGGGTCGACGTGAAAGAAAACAAAGGCAAACGAAGTGGCGCTTATTCTTCCGGCGCTTATGGCACAAATCCTTATATACTGATGAACTGGCAGGACAATGTAGACAACCTGTTCACTTTGGCACATGAATTCGGCCATAGTGTACACAGCCACTACACAAGAGAAAGCCAGCCGTTTGTCTATGGCGATTATTCCATCTTTGTGGCGGAAGTTGCATCGACGACGAATGAAGCCTTGTTGAATGAACACTTGGTCAATACGACAGAAGATGAGCAAGAACGCATTTACTTGCTCAACCACTGGCTGGATGGTTTCCGCGGCACAGTTTTCCGCCAGACGATGTTTGCTGAATTCGAGCACACAATCCACCAGATGGACCAGAACGGTGAAGCTTTGACGGCTGACCGGTTGACTGAAGTGTATTACGAATTGAACAAAAAGTATTTTGGTGAAGACATGGCAGTGGATGAAGAGATCGGCCTCGAATGGGCACGCATCCCGCATTTCTACTATAATTACTATGTATTCCAATATGCGACAGGCTTCAGCGCAGCTACTGCATTAAGCAAAAAGATCCTTGAAGAAGGGCAGCCAGCTGTAGAGCGTTATATTAACGAATTCCTGAAAGCGGGCAGCTCCGATTACCCGATTGAAGTATTGAAAAAAGCCGGTGTGGACATGACCTCATCCGAGCCGGTCGAAGAGGCGTGCAAAGTCTTCGGGCAAAAGCTTGAAGAACTCGAAGGATTGCTATTGAAGAAATAAAAGACCGACGAAAACCTCTGCAGCGTGAGACCTGCAGAGGTTTTTTATGCGTTGTCTAGGGATTGTGATATTTGAATCGGTGAAAGAGGAGGGATGATGGACGATATTATAGCGAAATGGAAATAGGTAAGGATGGACAATGGAAAAAGGGGGTATCAGAGAATAATAAGTTATTCTTAAATAACTTATTTATACGTTATGTTTATGTAAGCGCTTGATATTATGACAGATTTGTGAAATGGTTTGTGATTTATTGCATTAACTATTATGGCGTGATATTATTAGGTTGTGAAATTAATCACATACAAACATACACCCCTTTGTTTGAGCGTGAACATTTCTCCCATCCCCTTTGTGTAAGATAAGAAAGGCGCCTTCCGGACGTGGAAGGCGCCTTTCGCCATTATATAAAAGAAAAAATAAGCTAAGCTCCTATTGGGAGCTTAGCTTATTTTACTTTCCACAATGTGTCGTCCTGCATAGGGATACGCTCCAGTTTCTGTTGCAGCACTTGCTTTTTCAGCTCGCGTTCTGCGGTTTGCTCGCTGATATTGTAGATGCTTGCGACCTCGTGCGTCGCCATTGTCGGATACTTTATGAACAGGTCATCGAGAGAAGGCGGGGATTGCCGGTTGAGCCGGTCTTTTCCCAGCATTTCCTGGAGGATGGTCAAATAGACGTCGTATGAATAAAGGCCTGAAACTTTGACGCCTTCGTCTTCGATGCATTCATTGAAAAAGACGATGCTTGGCACTTCGGAAATTTCCATTTCCCGCGTGATCCGAAGGTCGCATTGGAATGCTTTTGCGCTGTGGACCGAATGGAAGTCATCTTTGAATTCGGCTTGGTCCAGTTCTGCTTCTTCCGCTATTTCAAGCAGTACATCGTAGGATGTGACGTTCCGTGATTGCAGGAAGAGATGCTCTTGCAGTTTGTACATGAATCGATTGCCTGCCCGTTTTCCCTGGAGCTCCGCCGCTTTGATGGCAACAGAGGGAAGTGCGGGGTGTTCAAGCTCACCGCCGGCCATATCGGTATTCTTCATGCTCATATTCAGGGCGGATAATTGTGTGCTTAAGATCATCCGCATTGAAAAATAATGGCCATACTCGATTTGCAATTTGCGGATGATGGATTGAAGTTCCCAGCATGCGGGATTCATCGGGTCCATGAACACGTATAATTCCATCGGTTTGCAGGAAGCTTGGTGTTCGCGGATGTCCTCTGCCAGATCCAGGTTGCTCACTCCAACTCCTCCTCACTGTCGTAATCATTCACCATGTGGTGGGCTGTCAAAACGAGCCGGTTGAAAAACGTCTCGCGAAATTGGCCGCTGAGCCCCACTTCATCCATCGCTTCACTCATGCATTCCAACCAGGCTTGCGCGCGGTCGGGAGTGATCGGGAAAGGATGGTGGCGTGCTTTCAGGCGCGGGTGCCCGTGTTCTGCCGAGTAAATGTTCGGGCCGCCTAAATATTGTGTTAAGAACTGTTTTTGTTTTCTCGCTGTTTCGGTCAGGTCGTCAGGGAAAATGGGTGCAAGTTTCGGATGGGCTGAGACGCGCGCATAGAAGGCGTCCACCAGGTTTGATAATGTTTCCGCGCCGATTTGATCGTACGGGAGAAGCGGTTTTCCAGTCATCAGTCTTGTCCCCTTTGTGTTTGCTGTAAATCCATTCTATCAACGCCTGGTAAATATCTCAAACAAATCGCATGCCATCGAACGGCTGTGCTGCCTTTAGCGCTTGGAAGCCGCCTTCATAAAACGCGCGATTTTCTTGTCTGCCGGACGCAACGGGATGCATTTTTCTTCGAGCAAAGAGAGGAAACTCCGCTTGCCGGCAGCTTCGTCTGTAACTTCATATTCCAGCTCGTAATCTTCCACCCCTAAGTATTCCGAATGGTCCAGTACGAGAAGGCCGCCTTCGTAAGCAGCTTCTGCACGATGGGTCGTTAAAGAACCGATAAGCACCAATTCGGACGGGGACACCCCGAGCCGTTCGAGCTCAGCGGAAACTTCCGGGGCATCGAATCGCTCCAAGTCCAGGATGGCGGACGCCTGTTGTTCGTCCAAGCTATCGGTCGTTTCGTAATTTCCGGAAGCGGCCGGTGTTTTAAGTGTGCATTCAAAACGGCTGCCAATGCTGCGCAGGCGAAGGGCCGCCTTTTGGTCGCGCAGCTGGAAATCCGCTGTGTCGAAATAATGGTTGGTCTGGCTGATCGGGGAGGTATTTTGCTCCGCCAATAATTTGCTATACTCTTCTTTTGTCAGCATGTTCTTGAATTCAATTTCAAGTTCTTTTGTCATTTGTTCACCTCATTAATCGCGCTTTTGCAATACTGTTTCCTTTTCTATAGGAAAGAAGCGGCATTTCAAAAGCGCGGTGGGTCAACCGGCGAGGAGCGGGAATTTCATGCTCACGCCGATTGCTCTTGGAATAGCCGTTAATTTCATTATCGGATAGTTGGGTGCAATCTGCAACGCAGAGCATTGCTGTGGTAAAATAACGGTATGAAGAATCAGCCCTGTGCTGGGCTTAATGGATAGTGAAATGGGCAAAGCAGTGAGGAGGGCCAGACATGGGGCAATGGAATCGTTTTTTGGCGCCGTATAAACAGGCGGTCGACGAGATGAAAGTGAAATTTAAAGGCATGCGCAAGCAATTTGAAACGAATAACACAAATTCACCGATTGAGTTCGTTACCGGGCGCGTCAAGCCGCTGGCGAGCATTTATGACAAGACCTTGGAAAAAGGGCTATTATTTGAGCCGTCGGAAGAATTGGCCCGCAATTTGCAGGACATCGCCGGGTTGCGGATGATGTGCCAATTCGTTGGAGATATCGAAACCGTCGTGGAGCTATTGCGCCAGCGCAACGATTTGCGCATCGTTGAAGAAAAGGATTATATTTCGCATGAAAAGCAAAGCGGCTATCGTTCGTATCATGTCATCGTCGAGTATCCGGTACAAACCATCGACGGCGAGCAGCTGATCCTAGCGGAAATCCAGATCCGCACCTTGGCGATGAATTTCTGGGCGTCGATTGAGCATTCATTGAATTATAAGTATAAAGGCGTGTTCCCTGAGGAGATCAAACTCCGGCTGCAGCGTGCGGCGGAAGCGGCATTCCAGCTCGACGAGGAAATGACGCAGATTAGGGATGAAATCCAGGAAGCGCAAGCATATTTCAGCGAATACAAAGAATCTCCGGGAACACGATTTCCGGCGGATGCGGAAGGAGGTCGAAAGGATACATGAAATTTTATATCATATCGAGAAGTGATGATCTGTCCAATCGATTGATGAAAGAGGCCCGTGAATATCTAGAGGATTTCGGCATGGAATGGAACGAGGAATCCCCGCAGATCGTCTTATCGATCGGCGGGGACGGTACTTTGCTCCATGCATTCCATAAGTACAGCGACCGTTTGGATGCTGTCGCATTTGTTGGAATCCATACAGGCCACTTAGGGTTTTATGCGGACTGGAAGCCGATCGAGATCGAGAAGCTCGTCTTGGCAATCGCGAAAAAGGAATTTGAAGTCATTGAATATCCTTTATTGGAAGTGACGGTGCATTACCGAAGTGACCAGGAATCTTCCACTTATTTGGCTTTGAACGAATCGACCGTGAAATCCCCGGACGTCACGCTTGTGATGGATGTCTTCCTGAACGACAGCCATTTTGAACGGTTCCGCGGAGACGGCTTGTGCATGTCGACTCCTTCAGGAAGCACGGCGTATAATAAAGCGCTCGGCGGGGCGATCATCCATCCGTCTTTGCCGGCGATGCAATTGACCGAGATGGCTTCAATCAACAACCGGGTGTTCCGGACTGTCGGGTCACCGCTTGTGTTGCCGTCCCATCACCGCTGCACTTTACTTCCGGTGAAGGCGCCGGATTTCATGGTGACGATCGACCATCTTCAATTGCTGCATAAAGATGTCGAATCGATCGAGTATCGGGTGGCGAAAGAAAAAGTACGCTTCGCCCGTTTCCGTGCATTCCCGTTTTGGCGCCGCGTCCATGACTCATTCATCGACAGCGAACTGTCGGAGGATTGAAAATATGAAAGCATTTCAAGTTGAATTCACTGCAAAAAAGCGCGGCCTGTTACGGGAAGCGCTGCAAAATTATGGGATTTCCAAAAGGACCTTGGCTTCTGTGAAGTATAGCGGAGGCCATTTGCTGGTCAACGGTTCGGAAGTGACGGTCAGGCATCCGCTCGAAGTTGGGGATGCCGTGACCGTTATTTTTCCGATAGAAACACAGGGCAAAGGCTTGACCGCAGAAAACGGGCCGCTTGCCATCGTTTATGAAGACGACGCACTTTTAATTGTCGAAAAGCCGCCAAGGCAAAACACTATCCCGTCACGTGAACAGCCGTTCGGCAGTTTGGCGAATATTGTCGCCGGGCATTTCGAACGTCATGCAATCCCGTCTACATTGCATATTGCGACCCGCCTTGATAAAGACACATCGGGGCTAGTATGCATCGCCAAAAACCGCCATATCCATCATCTGCTCTCCGTACAGCAACAGGAAAAGCGGATGAACCGGCGCTATGAAGCGTTTGTGTACGGCGAAGTGGCTGCTGGAAGATCGGTAATCACCGCCCCAATCGCCCGGAAAGGCACCAGCATCATCGAACGTGAAGTAAGGGAAGACGGCAAATTTGCAGAGACTGAGATAGAGTTAATCCAGTCAATCGGCGGCATCAGCCATGTCCGGCTGAAATTGAATACTGGCAGGACACACCAGATCCGCGTCCATTTATCCCATATCGGGCATCCGCTGCTGGGGGATGATTTATACGGCGGCGGACGCGAGTTGATCGACAGGCAAGCGCTGCATTGTACGGAATTGCAGCTCGATCATCCTGTCTCCGGGGAGCGGCTGGTATTTACATCTGCGCTTGCCGGTGATATGCGTATACTGATTTAATTATAATGGTGGAAGCGTTCGGGTTGGTAAGCCTGTTTTGACGGCACTTGGCAAATCTCCATTTCTGGAAAACGCAGTGCGGTCAAGGTTCCGCCGAAGACGCAGCCTGTATCGATATTGACGGTGTTATTCTGGAAATGCGGCTTCCTGACCGGAGTATGGCCGTAAACGATCCACGGTTCGCCTTTATAGCGCTTCGCCCAATTGCCGCGCACTGGACGGCCATCGGAATGGTACCTGCCGGTGATTTCGCCGTATAGAGCGAATGTGATCATTTGACGGTTCAATGCCTGACCGATCATATCCTCTCGCAGGCCCGCATGGACGACAATCAACTCATCCCGCAGCTGGTGATAAAGGGGAAGAGCTTCATAAAACTGGAGATAGCGATCCTTGAACTTTTTCTGTTGTTGCTTTTCCAGTCCGCGCCATTCGGCAACGGTCATTTCCAAGCCGTGTAAGAGCTCAACGGGATTTCCCTTGAAAAAACGATAGAGTTTGTTGCAATGATTGCCAGGGGAATAATAAAGGATGCCCGCATCTTGCATCGCGAATAATAATTGCAACACCGCGAGGGATTCCGGGCCGCGGTCCATGGCGTCACCGACAAAAGCGAGATGGCGGCCTTCGGGATGAACAGGCAGGCCATTTTCGAAATGGTAGCCGAGTTGTTCGATCAATTCGATCAACTCATTGAAGCATCCGTGGATATCACCGATGACATCATATTTCATATTCTTCAGCTCCTAACTGCCAACTGGTGATTTCAGTGTAACGCATATCGGGAAAAAAGCTGAAACAATTGAAAGGAGGGAGTATACATGATGGGCGAAACGAAGATCCGTGACGAGGAACTGAACGAAGAATTGATGCATGAATTATTGCAAAAAGGGGATGTTGAAGCATTCCGAGAAGAATTTTTGTCCCACCATCCATACGACCAAGCAAGCTTTTATGAGAAAGCGAACGGGGAAACGAGGCATTTGCTCTATCAGTATCTCTCTCCGAAAGAAATGGCGGACATTTTTGAAGCCATTGAAGTGGACGATGACGAATACGAAGACCTGTTTAAGGAAATGGATGCTCGCTATGCTGCAGATATCCTGTCCTATATGTACACCGATGATGCAGTCGATGTACTCAATGAATTGAACAAAGACCAAGTCGCCAGCTATTTGACGATCATGGACAAGGAATCTGCCCAGCAGATCAAAGACTTGCTGCATTACGAAGAGTATACGGCGGGCTCCATCATGACGACGGAATTTGTCGCGATCCCGAAAAACTCGACGGTGCGTTCAGCGATGAACATCCTGCGCAATGCTGCACCCAACGCCGAAACGATCTATTACGTTTTTGTTATCGATGAAGACCGTAAACTGTCAGGCATCGTAACATTGCGTGATTTGATCGTTGCGGATGAGGACACCTTGATCGAATCGATCATGAACGATCGTGTCGTCAGTGTCCAGGTAAGCGAAGACCAGGAAGAAGTCGCACGCATGATCAAAGACTATGACTTTCTCGCATTGCCGGTAGTTGATTTCCAAGACCACCTGCTCGGCATCATCACAGTTGATGACATCATCGACGTGTTGGATGAAGAGGCGTCTGATGACTACTCCAAATTGGCTGCCGTATCCGATATGGATACCTTTGACCGTGGACCGCTGACAGCAGCGAAAAAACGCTTGCCGTGGCTCATCCTGCTGACTTTCCTTGGCATGCTGACAGCGAATTTGATGGGCATGTTCGAAGCGACGCTCGACCAGGTGGCGCTGCTCGCCGTGTTTATCCCGTTGATTGCCGGAATGGCGGGGAATAGCGGCACGCAGGCGCTCGCGGTTGCTGTACGCGGTATTGCGACGGGTGATATCGAAGAAGAAAGCAAGATGAAGCTTTTATTCCGCGAAGCAGGCACAGGCTTGATTACAGGTGTTATCTGCGGCATCGTAGTTGTAGGGCTCGTTTATTTTTGGAAGTCTGAACTGTTGATCGGGATGTTGGTCGGCACTGCGGTCGCCAGCTCGATTTTTGTCGCGACCTTGGCCGGCTCGTTTATCCCATTATTGATTCACCGGATGAAGATTGACCCTGCCGTCGCATCCGGGCCGTTCATCACGACTTTGAACGATATCATTTCCATCCTTATTTATTTGGGCTTGGCGACGACCTTCCTGACGAATTTATAAGACGGTAAATGACTAAATGAAGCAAGTTCCCGGAAAGTGCAATTGCACTTTCTTTTTTTATGGGGTAATATTAGTACCAGGTAATAATATTAGGAGGTATATATATGTCGATTTCATTAAAAGATAAAACATACGTCATCATGGGTGTCGCCAATAAGCGCAGCATCGCATGGGGAATCGCGCGTTCGTTGGATGCGGCTGGAGCGAACTTGATCTTTACATATGCAGGGGAGCGCTTTGAAAAGTCGGTGCGTGATTTGGTCGCGACACTCGATGGCAATCATGAGCAGATCTTGCCATGTGATGTGACCAGTGACGAGGACGTAGAGAAATGCTTCAATACGATCAAAGAAAGCGCTGGAAAAATCGACGGGCTGGCACATTGCATCGCATTCGCGAAAACCGAAGAATTGTCAGGCGACTTTTCGGATACATCGCGCGATGGTTTTTTGCTTGCGCATAACATCAGCTCGTACTCATTGACAATCGTTTCGAAATATGCAAAACCGTTGATGACAGAAGGCGGAAGCATCGTAGCGCTGACTTACATCGGCGGAGAGCGCGTCATGCCGAACTATAATGTCATGGGCGTTGCCAAAGCATCGCTTGAAATGTCTGTCCGTTATTTGGCAGCGGATCTTGGCAAGCACGATATCCGCGTCAATGCGATTTCATCAGGCCCAATCCGCACATTGTCTTCTAAAGGCGTCAGCGACTTTAACTCGATTTTGCGTGAAATCGAAGAGAAAGCACCGCTTCGCCGCAACACGACGCCTGAAGAAGTCGGCGACACGGCCGTCTTCTTGTTCAGCAATATGTCCCGCGGCATCACGGGCGAAGTCTTGCACGTCGACAGCGGCTATCACGTCTTATAAAACGCATGAAAAAAACCTTCCGGAGTTTTCCGGAAGGTTTTTTATTATAGGGTTTTTTCCATTTGTCGGTGGGGAATGCCGGCGTCCATGAATTCGGGAGAGACCACATCATAGCCAAGCCGTTCGTAAAACGGGATGGCATGGCTCTGGGAATTGAGTTGCAAGCGGAAATAGCCAATCGAGCGGGCATATTCCTCCAGCTGTTCCATCATCTCCGCCCCGAAGTGATGTCCGCGGTATTCAGGCAATACGCAAACGCGTTCGACTTTGCCGACGCCTTGTTCGTATTCGCGGATCCGGGCAGCGGCAATCGGCTGTTCGAGTTCATATCCGATAAAATGAGTGGCGCTGTCGTCATGTTCATCCATTTCCACATGAAGTGCGACGCCTTGCTCATCGACGAAAACTTTCCGGCGGATCTCAAAAGCCTGTTCTTTTTCGAGTTCGGTTTCAACGATTTTCACTTTCTGCAATTAAGCTTCATCTCCTGACAACCGGAATGTGTCGTATACAGTCCACGATCCATCTTCCAATTGGTAGAGCAAGTGGACGCGGTCGATCGTCTCTTCGTGGTCGATGCCAGCCATTTTCAATTGGCCGTACACATCAGCATGCTCCGAATCTGAAAGTTTCTGTGCAATGGTGATGTGGGGCACAAAAGGATGATCCGGCATGCCGCCTAGAAAATCGGAGTGGAGGTCTTCGTGAAGATCCATCAGCTCTTTTGAAGGCTCGATCTTGAAGTACAAAGCGTTCGTCACCGGGGTGAACGTGCTGACGCGCGTCGCATGGATGCGGAAAGGCTTTTGGCGTTTGGCGATATTGCCGAGCTCCTCCGCCATTGCTTTGACTTCAGAGTCATCCGCTTCGAAAGGCCCTTTCAATGTAATATGGGGCGTGATCAACTCGTAATGCGGGTCATAGCGTTTCCGGTAGGAATTCGCCAAGTCTTGTAGTTTTTTTGATGGAAATGCTGCAATACCATATTTCATAATCAATAGACCTCCTCATCTAATAAATGATCTTCTCTTCAATTATATCAAATTGTTCGCTTTGTTTCCTTAAGGCCTACATGCCGAAATTCATCAACAGCGCCCTCTTCAGGTCCGGCTGCCAGTATTTCCATGTATGGTCTCCTTTGAATTCTTCGTAAAAGAGCGAAAACCCTTTATTTTTCATCAACTCATTCAACTCGCGGTTCGGCGTGAGAAAGTCGGCGGTTTCCCCGTTGGTCAACTTGACTTCGGTTTCTTCCGAGCCGATGACATGGTAGACCGTGAATGAATTGTTCATCGGAAACTTCTCGACGGCTTCCATCATTTCCGGCCCGACTTTTGGCGACTGGAGAATGACGCGCCCGAAAATATTCGGGTATTTAAGTGCGGCCATCAAGGAAGCGGTGGCTGCGAGTGAATCGCCAATCAATGTCCGGCCCATGCCCACTTGGTAGGTCGGGTATTTTTCGTCTAGATAAGGTGCCAGCTCATGGGCCAGGAAACGCAAGTATGCGCCATGCTGTTCGCCGGTCGGTTCGTATTTCCGGTTGCGGTCTTCTACGCTTTTATAGGGAATGCCGACGAAGATGATGTTTTCGATCTCCTGGTTTTCAAGTAATTCGTCGACGACCCGTGGAACACGGCCAAGCTGGAAATAATCCTTGCCATCCGATGCAATGACGAGGCTGTATTTATAGAGGGGAGAATAATTTGCGGGCAGGTGGACGAGCACCTGCATGTCTTCCCCAAGAGCATCGCTATAAAGCGTGAAATCTTCTACGCTTCCTTTGTTCATGATGTTGCCTCCTTCTAATTCTATTGTACAAAAATTGTAACATATTCCACTATGCAAGGTATAATGGACAGGAAGACAAATCCAAATAGAGAGAGGGGATGGCAACATGGATGGAGGACATTTCCGTGTGCATTCAGAAGAAGTGAATAAAGCGACGCATGAAGCTTTGGAAAGAAGAGGCGTCACGAAAGAAGATATCGCGAAAATCGTGTTGGAAATGCAGTTGCCTTTTAATGAAGGGTTGACATTGGCCCATTGCATCGAGTCGGTCGAAAGCGTCTTGCGCAAACGGGAAATGCAGCATGCCCTGTTGGTTGGCATTGAACTCGATGAACTGGCTGAACAAGGGAAGTTATCCCAACCGCTTCAGCAGATCGTCGGTTCGGATGAAGGCTTGTTCGGAGTCGATGAAATGATCGGCCTCGGAGCAGTGCTCACGTACGGCAGCATCGCCGTGACGACGTTTGGCCATTTGGACAAAAACAAGACCGGCATCATCCATAAACTCGATACGAAATACGGCGAGCATGTCCACACCTTCCTCGACGATCTTGTAGCAAGCATCGCGGCGTGTGCCTCGGCCCGCATCGCACACCGCACGCGCGATTTGGAAGAGGAAGGCAGAAGCTTCGAAGACCTGACTCCTGAAGAGACGACGCCGGAAACTCATGTGCCTGGAGCAGAAATATAAAAAAGGGTTTTATTGCCAGAAATTTGGTTTGAAACCGATTCCATTTGAAAAAAATAAATTGACAGATGGACAGAAAGTCATGGTATTATGAAGGATGAAAGAAACTATAGATAAAGGGAGGCCGATTTATGTTAAACAAAAAGTTTGGATTCTACGCGACTGTCGCTTTGGCCGGATCCGTATTCCTAGCAGGCTGTGGAGACGATGCAGCAAATGAAGGAGAAGGCGGCGGAGCAGCTGAGCCGGAATTCATCAGTGTATTGACTGGTGGAACAACGGGAACTTACTACCCGCTTGGTGGAGCAATGGCGACGATCATCGAGAATGAGACAGGCATCGATACGACTGCCGAAGTGTCCCAAGCATCTGCAGCCAATATGACATCACTTGCTGATGGCACGGGCGAAATCGCTTTTGTGCAGACAGACACGGCTTTCTACGCATCTGAAGGTTCGAACATGTTCGAAGGGGAAGTCATCGACAGCGTGTCCGCAATCGGGGCTCTTTATCCGGAAACGATCCAGATCGTAACGACTGAAGGATCTGGCATCACTGCATTTGAAGATTTGGCAGGAAAATCGGTATCCGTCGGGGCACCTGGCTCTGGTACGTATATCAACGCTGAGCAATTGCTTGAAATCCACGGCATGACGATGGATGACATCGACGCGCAGAACTTGGACTTTGGCGAATCTCAGGAAAGCTTGCAATCCGGACAGATCGATGCAGCATTCATCACAGCCGGAACGCCGACTGGCGCAGTTGAAAGCTTGAGTGCAACTGCCGATGTCAACATCGTTCCTGTCGCAGCTGATAAAGCAGCTGAATTGATCGAGAAATACCCATATTATGCAGAGGATGTAGTACCATCCGGCACTTATGGATTGACTGAAGAAGTTCCGACGGTTTCCGTTCTTGCGATGCTTGTTGTACAGAACGACATCTCCGAAGACACAGTCTACGATATTACAAAAGCGATTTATGAAAACACAGATCAAATCCAACACGCCAAAGCTGAGTTCATCAAAGCCGAAACAGCTCTTGATGGAATCGGGATCGATATCCATCCTGGCGCACAGCGTTACTTCGATGAAGTAAACCAATAAGAACTGATCAAAATAACTGACGATAAAGCGCAAGCTTTATCGTCGTTATTTATTTTTTGTCGCTAGGGGGATTATCTTGCGGAATAAAAGAATTCTCAAAATCCTTCTTATATTTACCATCCTCATCCTTATCTGCTCCGCACTTTTCTTCATCCCATACAAGAAACACTTCGTCTTCATCGAATCGGAAACAAACGAGATCACAGCGCATGTTCCCGTTATAGAAGACCGCTTCAAGATCCGCTATACCCATTCGATCCATCTATCGGATGTGATTGAAAGTTACCGCCTTGATGATGAGGGGAATTTGGTGATGACGGAACTTGAGTACGAAGATTTCAATATCGGCATGCCGTCGAATGCAGGAGAAGGGGAGCGCTTTGTCGAAAAAGACGGGAAATACTTTATTGAGGATATGAAGCGGAAGCTGCCCGAATTCCGATTGCTAGTCGGGGACGTGGACGCGGAACTCGTTTTCCTATTCGCAGGAAAAGAACTCGATTTGAAGAAGAGTTTGGAAAGAGGCAAGATCTACACATTCCGTGCCCAACGCCTTTCCATTTATCAGCAATTAGAAGGAGTGAACATCTATGAGTGATAAACTATCGCCAGAAGAAAGAGAAGAGAGAAAGCTTCCGCCTGAAGACGAAAGCTATATCTCGGAGGAGAAGCAAAAAGAGATTCTCCAGAAGTACGATCCAGAGTCGAATACCCGTGATTTGTCAGGCATCATCAAACATGTCGTGTTTTTCGGGCTTTTGGCATTTTCCTTGTTTCAGCTATACACAGCCATTTTCGGCCAATACACAGCGTATATCCAGCGTTCTGTCCACTTAGGATTCGCTCTGTCGCTGATTTTCATCCTATTCCCGATGCGCCGCCGGAAAGGGGCGCGCCATAAGGTGGCCTGGTATGATTACATACTTGCCCTATCGTCTATTGGGATCGGTGCTTATTGGCCGATCATGTATGACGACTTGGTGTTCCGCATCGGGCGCGTTACCGAACTGGATCTGATAGTCGGGATTTTAGCCGTCATCCTGACGCTTGAAGCAACGCGCCGGGCTGTCGGTATGCCGATTACGGTTATCGGTGCGCTATTTTTGACCTACGGTTTCTTCGGCCCTTATTTCCCGGGATTCATGAGGCACCGGGGGCAGGACCTGGAATCCTTGATCCAATTGATGTTCTATACGACGGACGGGATTCTCGGTACCCCGATCGGCGTTTCCGCAACGTTCATCTTTACGTTCCTATTATTCGGTTCCTTCCTGGTTAAAACAGGAGTGGGCCAGTATTTCAATGATCTCGCTGTATCGCTGGCCGGAAATTTGACCGGCGGACCGGCAAAAGTAGCGATTTTCTCCTCTGCCCTGCAAGGGACTATTTCGGGGAGTTCGGTCGCGAACGTCGTAACATCTGGGTCTTACACGATTCCGATGATGAAAAAGCTCGGATATAAGAAAGAATTTGCTGGCGGCGTTGAGGCAGCGGCTTCGACAGGCGGTCAGTTAATGCCACCGATTATGGGGGCCGCAGCGTTCCTGATGGTCGAATTCATTGGCGGTGTCACCTATTGGGAAATCGCCAAAGCGGCAGCCATCCCGGCGCTTCTTTACTTTACGGGCGTTTGGATCATGACGCATTTTGAAGCGAAACGCATCGGCTTGAAAGGCCTGTCGCCGGAAGAAATGCCCGATCGCAAAGAAGTATTGAAAAAAATCTACCTATTGACGCCGATTCTTGCAATCATCGTGTTCTTGTTAATCGGAATTCCGACGATGCAAGCGGCTTTATACGGTATTTTGTTGACGATCTTCGTCAGTGCCTTCAATAAAGAAACACGTCTTGGCTTTAAAGACATCATCCATGCACTTGTGGATGGTGCGAGAACTGCACTTGCTGTCGCAGCAGCGACAGCAACAGCAGGGATCATCGTCGGGGTGGTCGTAAAAACCGGCCTGGGCTTGTCCTTGGCAAACGGGCTCGTTTCCGCATCCGGCGGGAACGTCCTCTTGACATTGTTCTTCACCATGCTTGCAGCAATCGTGCTTGGTATGGGATCGCCGACAACGGCTAACTATGTCATCACGTCCACCATTGCCGCTCCTGCCATCATTACTTTGCTGATGGTCGACGAGCCGGCTGGCGCAGCTGTTCCGATCGTCGTTGCATTGTCTGCGCATTTGTTCGTCTTTTATTTCGGAATCATTGCAGATATCACACCGCCGGTCGCGCTTGCTGCGTTCGCAGCTTCCGGGATTTCCGGCGGGGAGCCAATACGGACCGGGTTTAATGCGGCGAAACTTGCTATTGCGGCATTCATCATTCCGTATATGTTCGTCTTGTCTCCAGAACTGTTGATGATCGATACGACCTGGACGCAATTGATCTGGGTGTTGATCACCGCGATCACTGGTATGATCGCTATCGGGGCCGGTTTGATCGGCTATTGGTACCGCAAGCTCAATTGGCTTGAGCGGATTATCACGTTTGTCACAGGGATCGCCTTGATCTATCCGGAAGGTTTCACAGATCTCATCGGGGCAGCTGTCTTTGTCGTCTTGTTCGTAATTCAATGGATGTCGAGAGACAAAAAGACAAGTAAAGCTCAAACTGCATAGAAAAAAAGATGGAAGCCCGCGGGCTTCCATCTTTTTTTGTTTGCAACAATAATATTAAAAAACCACCAGCCGGAAAACCGGCTGGTGGTTTGTGCAGCGCGTAGCATGCATATGATGATTCCTACTGGGCTCGAACCAGCGACCTCTACCCTGTCAAGGTAGCGCTCTCCCAGCTGAGCTAAGGAATCGCAATCTCAAGGACATTTATTATTATATATGCCAGTTTGAAAAAAGACAATAGTTTTTGTAAAAAAACTTTCAGCTTTTTAAAACCGGCATTATTGTTTAGCTTTCCAAGAACAAGCTCCATTCGATTGTCGTGCGGTTGCCGATCACAGACCAGCATTCCAATGCAGCACCTGTCCCTTCCAGCGGATTGAACTCCAGCGCTAACCTGGCAAACACCGGGCCCCAAAACGGAGCGGGAACATTGTCGATGAGTGGAATGTGCGGCTGCCACTGTGCATCAGCGCCATTCGGAAATTCATGTGTTGCCAATTTCAGCGAGCTGTAAAGTTCATTTAGTGTTTCATTCGGAAGGACCTGCAGATAAAATCGGGCACCTTCTTTAGAAAATCCGATCTCGCTGGCATGAAAAGAAGGGGCCTCGATTTTTTTTGCAATCGGTTCCAGTGCTGCCTTCAAATGAAGTGGGTCAGTATTTTCATAAGCCAGCAGCGGGACATGCGGCAGTTGCAACGCCAGTTTGGAATTCGGCTGGCGGAGCTGTTTTTGAAGACTTTCAATCATTTTAGAGCTGCGGTAATCAAGGCGCAGGGCAAGCAATTGCATCGTATTCCTCCTCTGGTTACTGGCCGGAACTGCGGAAACCAGCATCTTTTGCTTGCTGCTCTGTACAGAACCATTGTTCGGGATTGGTTTCTTCATATGAAGGGGAGCCCGGCAAGTGATAGATTTTATCGCTACTCCGGTTAATATTGCCTTTGATGCGGCAGTCTCCATCGATATCCGGGGCGTCAGTTTCAGTTTGCTGGTAAGCATCCTCATTGAATCCGCGGTCCGTTGAATAATTTTCATATTCCCATATACCGATTTCGGCATCTTTCGCTTCAGATTCGGCAGTACGGAATTCATCGACATAGCGAGTGTTCGGCGGGAAGACATAGGCGACGCGAGCGAAGCCTTCTTCAAGTAACTGTTCTTGTACGCTTTCCCCATCAGCGTAAAAATACGCGAGCAGGCGGTCATAGTCGTCGAAACGGTCGCCGACATCGAATTCGATTTCGATTTGCTGTGCCTGTTCGATCAGTTCGCGGTTGCGCTCGGTCGCTTCTGGGCCGAGTGGCTGCTCGCCGAACCTCGGGTGATTCGTTTCCGGCGTGTCGACCAACAAATAACGGACCGTGGTCTCTTTGCCGTCATAGATGATTTTCACCGTGTCCCCGTCGATGACCTCAGTGACTTCCACAGCCGTCCTGTCAGTGGAGCTTCCGGTATCGGTAGCTCCAAGTAGATTGCATCCAGACAACAACAGCAGGCTGATCAATAATAAGATGAATGATTTCATGGCAACCCCTGCTTTCTATCTCGAATTATAACGAAAACAACTGCAGCCGACAATAAAACTTCCGGATTCCATGAAAAAGCGCTTGCTCCGCATGAGGCCGGATCAAGCGCTGCTATGTACTTGCGAAATAGTTGAACATCTTTATTGCTCTAAAGTGTTTGCTGCATCCTCAAAGTATAAAAGGCTGTCCTCGTTGATTGTTTCGAGTCTTTCTTTGTCGACGCCCATTTCCAATGTTCCCGTAAAGATCGGCTCCCACCAGTTTTTCTGTTCATTCATGATGATTCCTCCTAGTTTTCCGAATGTAATTGTTTGACTATTCTATACCCCGGAAGGTTACACTTATAAACAATGAAACTCAAAAAGGGGCGATGGTTTTGATAGCGATTGGAATTATTGGTGCCGGCATTGTCGGGGAGCGCATCATTAAGCAAATTTTACAAGACGATGCCGCGCAGGTCGAAGCGGTTTATGACACGGACAGGAATCGTCTAAACTATATTAAAGAACAATACGATGTAGCCGTCACCAATTCCTTGGACAAACTGTTTCAGGCTGATATTGATTGGGTGTACATCGGCACGCCCCCAAACAGCCATGCAGAGCTTGCAGAAACTGCAGCAAGAAGGGGCCTGCATGTATTATGCGAAAAGCCGCTTGCCCATGACGCACAGGCAGCGCAGGCCATGGCGGAGTCCGCGACGAATAACCGAATCCACACCGCTATGCATTTTCCATTGATGTATTCGCCGATCGTCCGCGATATGGCGATGCGCATCAAAAGCGGAGACATCGGAAAAGTCCGCCGCATTGAGTTGCATACCGTATTTCCTGAATGGCCGCGTGCGTGGCAGCAAAATCCATGGATTGCCACGAGGGACCAGGGAGGATTTGTGCGGGAAGTCTTTCCTCATTACTTGCAATTAATGCATCGCTTGTTCGGCACATTGGAGATTGCCGCCCACCAAGTGGATTTTCCGGAAGACACCGAAAAATGCGAAACCGGGGTCATCGCCTACGGCAAGACGCAGCAAGGTTCACCTTTTCTGTTGTCCGGCATGAGCGGGGCAGGGCAGAATGAGTTGCTGCAATTTAAAGTGTACGGCGAAGACGGGGTGCTGACGCTTGAAAATTGGTCGCGTTTGTACCTCGAAGAGCGGGGGAAAACACGTGTAGAAGTGCAAACCGAAAAAACAGTGCATTCCCTATTCGATGAAATGAAAGAGCAATCAACGTTCCTCGTCGGCTTTGACGAAGGACTGGTTGTCCAGCGTTATATTGACCAATTATTGCAATGACCCACAGGAGGTTTTTAACAGTGAATTTTACAGCCAATGATGTAGAAGATATGATAGCCGATCAGCGCGGCTATTATTTTACAGGCGTGACCAAGTCGGCGGATTTCCGCATTGCGCAGCTGCAGCGCCTAAAGTCTGCGATTCAAGCCCATGAAGGCGATATTATCGAAGCGTTACAATTGGACCTTGGAAAAAGTGAGTTTGAAGGATATGCCACGGAAGTGGGCTTTGTGCTCGATAGCATCGGCCATATGACAAAGCATCTTGAAGATTGGATGAAGCCTGAGCAAGTTAAAACGCCGATCCATTTGCAACCGGCAAAAAGCTTTATCATCCGTGAACCCTATGGCTCGGTGCTGGTTATCGGTCCGTTCAATTACCCGTTCCAATTAGTCATGGAACCGCTCATCGGTGCCTTGGCATCAGGCAATTGCGCCATCGTCAAACCATCTGAAGCGACACCGAACGTCGCACGCGTCATCCGCACAGTGTTGGAGGAGAGCTTCCAGCCGCATCACGTGAGAGTGGTCGAAGGGGAGCGCGAGGAAGTGACGGCTCTGATCCATGCTTCCTTTGATTATATTTTCTTCACCGGCAGCGTGCCGGTCGGGAAAGTGGTCATGAAAGCGGCATCCGAACGGCTTACCCCGATTACTTTGGAGCTCGGCGGCAAAAGCCCAGCAATCGTCGACCAGACGGCGAACCTGGAGCTTGCGGCAAAACGCATCGCCTGGGGCAAATTCATGAATACCGGACAAACTTGCGTGGCGCCGGATTATCTTTGTGTCCATGAGTCGGTGAAAGAAGACTTTATGAAGATCTTTATCCAGACGATCCGCAAGTTTTATGGAGACAATGCACAGGACAGCCCCGACTACGGACGCATTGTCAACGAAAAACATCATGATAGGCTGACTGACATCATCGAAAAAGAACGGGACCATATCGTTTACGGCGGTGACACTGACCGTGCCGATCGGTACATCGAACCGACCTTGCTCGATGGCATACAATGGGACAGCCCATCGATGGAAGATGAATTGTTCGGGCCGGTCTTGCCAGTCATCACCTATAACGATTTGCCGCAATTGCTGCGGGACATCCGGCGTTTGCCGAAGCCGCTTGCTGCCTATCTGTTTTCCGAGAATGACCGGGCCGTCCGGTTCTTCCTGGACCAATTGCCATTCGGTGGAGGATGCATCAACGATACCGTCTCGCATGTCGGTAGCCATTATTTGCCATTCGGAGGCGTCGGGTCATCCGGCATGAATTCGTATCATGGCAAAGCAAGTTTCGAAACCTTTACGCACGCCAAATCGATCGTCAAGAAGTCCACAAAATTGTCGACCAATTTGACGTATCCCCCTTATAAAAACCGGGCGAAATGGATCCGGACAGTATTGAAGTAGAAAGCGGCCTTTAGGTCGCTTTTTTCTTTTTGAACCTGCTATGATTAAGAAAAAAAGGGGGGGTGCGCAGATGACGGAGCGTATATTGATTGTGGAAGATGAAAAAAGTATCGCCCGCGTCCTGGAGCTGGAACTGAAATTCGAAGGTTATGAGACCGCGGTCGCTTTGACCGGTTCCGAAGCCTTGATTCATTTCAGGGAACAGGAATGGGATCTGGTGCTGCTCGATTTGATGCTGCCGGAAATCCATGGGCTTGATGTCCTGAAACGGATCCGTGCATTTGATGCCAAGTTGCCGGTCATTTTGCTGACCGCCAAAAATGATGTCAAAGACAAAGTGGCTGGGCTTGACCTTGGTGCCAATGACTATGTGACGAAACCATTTGAAATCGAGGAGCTGCTTGCCAGAATCCGCGCCAACTTAAGGGTGAAAAATCCAGTGGATGAAAATTTGCACCGTTTTGAAGAGCTCACGCTTAACGAAAGCACACGGGAAGTCGTAAGAGCGGGGCGGCAGATTGAATTGACCCCTCGTGAATTCGATCTGCTATTGTATCTAATGCGCCATCCGAAGCAAGTGCTGGGCCGTGAACAATTGTTGAATGCAGTGTGGGGCTATGATTATTATGGCGACACGAATGTCATCGATGTCTATATCCGTTATTTGCGCAAAAAGATCGACTTCGGGGAAGATGCCACCTACTTGCAGACCGTACGAGGCGTCGGGTATGTCTTGAAGGAGCAGCCTCATGAAGCTCAAGCATAAAATCCACTTGTCCTCGACTTTGTTGATGTTCTTCGTGCTGCTGATCCTGGCAGTTGTCATTTACTATTCCTTCAGCAGCCTGGCTTATGAAACGGAAGTCGAACGGCTGGAGTCGGAAGTGGAAGTCATGGTCGCGAAGTTTAATGCCAATAATAATGAAGAATTGCCGGATAATATCTTGCGAGCCTATGTGCCGGTAGACGGCTTGATCAAGGAGAAAAACCGAAGCAGCGGCTTGCTGAATACAATTATCCAAGATCCATCCGTCAGTGTAGAATTTCCAAATGATGTCGCAGACACATCCGGACATATGGCTGTTGAAGGAGAACAATTTGCCTACGTCACTGCTCCTGTGATCTGGCCTGGCGGTGAAGTGGTGGAATTGATCGTTGCCCAGTCGCTCAGGGAAGTGACCGCAAACCTCGCGACTTTGCGCTTAGTGCTCATCTCCGTCACGCTGCTCTCGATGATCCCGATTTTTCTATCGAGTGCATTGCTAGGGCGCGTGTTGACCCGCCCGATCGAAGGGCTTACCGGGACGATGCGGCGCATCCAGCGCGACGGCTCTTTTGAGAAGCTGCCTGTCGCAGGAGAATCGCGGGATGAACTAAGCCAAATGGGTGTCACCTTCAATGAAATGATCGGTTTATTGGAAGAAAACTACCGCAAGCAGGAAGAGTTCGTTTCAAATGCCTCCCATGAATTGAAAACGCCGCTGACGGTCATTTCTAGCTATGCTGATCTATTGCAGCGCAGGGGTGCACAGGACCCGGCACTGCAGGATGAAGCCTTGACTGCGATACGTGCCGAAGCGGAACGCATGCGCCAGCTGATTGAACAATTATTGCATATTGCGAGGCGCAGCCAAGCCCAAATGGATTGGCAAAAAACGGATCTGGAACCGGTGCTCAGGCAAGTCATGACAGCAATGAACGCTTCCTATGACAGGGAATTTCGCCTGCAGTCCGAACAGTCGCTGATTGTCGAAACCGACATCCAGCAGCTCAAGCAATTGCTCTACATCTTGCTCGACAATGCCCGCAAATATAGTGAAGACAGCATTGATCTGGAGGCGGGGACGGACGGTGCGGTATATATCAAAATCCGTGATTACGGCGTCGGCATCCCGAAAGAATCGTTGCCTCATGTGTTTGAACGCTTTTACCGCGTTGACAAGGCGAGAAGCCGCGAGACTGGCGGATTTGGGCTTGGCCTTTCGCTCGCCAAAGAATTGGCTGATTCTCTTCATCTTCGTCTCGAGATCGACAGCATTGAACAATTGGGGACAACGGTAACAATCGTTTTCTCACAGAATTTTAATGTTGGAGAGTTACAATCAGGACAGGAGGGATGATCATGCGAAAATGGTGGGCTATCGTTATAATCGTCATCGTATTTTCCGTCGCTGCACTGGCCTTTTTCCTGTTTCCGAGAACGGCTGCTGATTCCGTGACAATGGATGAAGCGGCGCAATCGATTGAACAGCTTTACGGCGGTTCGATTGAAAATGCTACTGAAACAGAAGGGTTTTACCAGATCGAATTCAAACGGGACGATGGAACGTATTTAGCGGCCATCAACCGCGCCGATGGACAAGTCGAATCACTTGAATTGCTGGAGAAAACCGGCCCTGCAAAAGCACTTTCTGAAGATCAAGCAAGCGAAGCGGCCACAGCAGCAGAGCCAGGTGAAATAAAAGAAATCCAATATATAGAATCGGATAATCGTTATGAAGTGGAAATCCATAGCGAGACGGAACGGAAAATCTTGGCCATTTCCGCAGAAACCGGGGAAGTGCTGGATGTCCAGACAGAAGCGCTGGAAACTCCGGCTGAGCCTGAACCGGATTCAGCGCCCGCTCAACAAGAACCGGAACGCATCATCAGCCAGGATGGGGCAATCGCTATCGCAAAAGAGACTTTGAATGGAACAGTTGACGAAGTCGAATTTGTCCAGACCACAGATGGCGGCTATTATTTGGTTGAAATGGATGATGACGCATCCGACCGGGAAGCGACGATTCAAATCCATGCGATTCGTGGAGAGACGATGACCGTGGAATGGGATGATTAAGAAGAGTTGAACGAATGCCGTTTTCACGGAATCGGGGCTGATAGGAAATCGGCTATGATTCGAGTTGAAAACGGTTTTCTTTTGAATAGATTGCGCTGAATCTGCCTGTTCTCATGAATTTCTCATCTTAGTTTAAGCACAGTTTAAGCTTTGCTGGTTATATTCAAAGTAACAAAAGAACAGGAGGAGATTAAGATGAAAAAATTGATCTATGTTTCAGCAGCGGCAGGAATTTTGGCATTCGGTGGGATTGTTCTTGCAGATACAGATGACACCGGAGCGGAGTGGGAGGCGCAAAATGTCCAAAGTGAAAAGCTATTCGAGGATTCAGAAGACCGCTCTAATGGGCAATCGGCAGATGGCGCTGTGACGGCAGAAGCTAGTGCCAAAGAGCAAGCCGGAACAAATGGCCAAGAGTTCATCGGGAAACAGCAAGCGATCGAAGCAGCACAAAACGCAGCTCCAGGAAAAGTGGAAGAGGTAGAGCGTGAGAATGATGACGGCTGGGTGTATTACGAAGTGGAGCTTGAAGATGGAAAAACCGATTACGATGTCATTGTGGATGCAGCGGATGGGACCGTGGTGTCGGTAGAGTCCGATGACGACCAAGATGACGACCAAGATGATGACGATGATAGCCGCTACGATGAAGATGATGATTGATATAAGACCTGAAAAAAACCTCTCGCCTGATTTTTAAGGCGAGAGGTTTTAATGTTTTCATTGTTCCGGCAATAGCGGCAAAGTGACGATGACGCATGCACCTTGATCTTCCGTGCTGTCGATCGCCAAGTTGCCGCCATGTTCTTGCGTGATTTTCTGGGAAATCAGTAAGCCAAGGCCGGTTCCTGTCGCTTTTGTCGTGTAGAATGGTTCGAATACACGTTCCGCCAGTTGAGGAGGAATGCCGGGGCCATCGTCTTTAAAATGGACCTTCAGCTTGTCCACATCGCGAATGGCGATGATTCTCAAGGTGCCGCCGTCTTCCATTGCTTCGATTGCGTTCTTCAATAAGTTAATGAACACTTGCTTTAAGTGATGCTCTTCGCCCTCCGCGATAAACGGGCCAGAGACTTCCGCTTTAACCGAAATATCATGGAGCACGAATTCCGGGCCGAACAGGAAGATGCATTCGTCGAGAATTTTTCCTATATCAAGTTGCTTCTTTTGAGGCGCTTGCGGTTTTGCAAGGATCAGAAATTCGCTGATGATCAAATTGATACGGTCGAGTTCCGATTGCATCAATGAAGTATAACTTGGATAGCGGTGGTTCGGGTCATTATGCATCATTTGGACAAAGCCCGAAATGACCGTCATCGGGTTGCGGATTTCATGTGCCACTCCGGCGGCAATTTCACCCGCCATCTTGAGTTTTTCCGTTTGCAAAAGCATCCGTTCGGTTTCCTTCCGGTAACTGATGTCGCGGGAAATGACCGAGGTCGCGATGACCTCCCCTTGTGAATCAAAAATCGGGGAGAGCGTGATTTGTGCAGGGAAACGCGTGCCATCTTTTTTGACATCTTCCGTTTCGAGTGTGAAACTTTCGCCTTGCCGGACTTGTTCGGCGCGCAACTCCGCTGCTTCTGCGTGTTCAGGAGGATAAAGCGCAAGTACTTTTCCGAGACATTCCTCTGCTGTCCAGCCGTATAATTGAACAAAAGCGGGATTGATCGCAATGATGCGCCCTTCGAAATCAAATACGGCGATTGCGTCTTTAGCTGCTTGGAAGAACAGATCGAGATAACCTTCTTTTGAAGTGAGCGCTTTTTCCATCGACGCATTGCGAAGTTCCAGTTGACGCCAATAATTGCTGAAATAAAAGCTATGTAAAATTGTCAGCAGCATGACCAGGCCGAAAAACATCACCATCGAAACATGGATATACTCCAAGGAACCGCTCGTTTGAAAGCGGCCGAAGACAAATGTTAAAAGAATCACTTCGATAATGGTCAAGAGCGACAGGGCAATAATGGACCGGGTATCGTTATAAAGCGAGGCCGCTACGATTGGGATGATGAAGTAAATGGCCGTGACAAACGACAGCGATTCGAATTGAAGAATTAAAATATAGACATTTAACGCAAACAATATGGCAAAACGCAACCGAGAAGGGGGCAATTTCGTATATAGTAGAGTGAATAGCACCGAGTAGGCGAGCATGCCGAAGATCGGCGCTATAATGGAAGCGTTGAAGTCGACGAAATAATTCAGAACCAAATGGGACAGGCTGCCGAAGCCGAACAGATGGATAAATAATTGATTGCGCTTGCGGGTTGTCAGTGAGCGTTCCATAATTGCACCTCATCATGCTAAGAGTCTTATTCATCTTACTATAGTCGGGACTGTGCGAAAATGGCAGTTTTTGATATGATTAAAAAATCAGGGAGTGATTAAATTGGCTTTTAACTGGAAAGAACAAGAAACAATCAGCACGTTGGAGAAACTGGTGAACATTCCAAGCCCTTCCGGCTACACGATGCAAGTGATGGATTTCGTCACGGATTTTTTCGACCAGGCAACGATTCCATACATAATCAGCAATAAAGGCGGCGTCATCGCCACGGTCAAAGGGCAGGACGACAAGCGCCACCGCTTGCTCACAGCACATGTCGATACGCTCGGTGCGATGGTGAAAGAAATCAAACCTTCGGGGCGCTTGAAGTTATCACTTGTCGGCGGATTCAAATTCAATGCCATCGAAGGCGAGAATTGCCTGATCCATACAGCCGGCGGCGAAACGATCACCGGCACGATCCTGCTCCATCAGACAACTGTCCATGTGTATCGTGATTCCGGTACAGCGGAGCGTTCGGCAGATAATATGGAAGTGCGCTTGGATATCAAATGCGATTCTGTAGAAGATGTTCGCAAACAGGGCATCGAAGTGGGCGATTTTGTTTCATTCGACCCGCGCTTCACGAAAACGGAAAGCGGATTTATCAAATCGCGCCATCTGGATGATAAAGCGAGCACGGCATTGTTGCTGGAGTTGGCAAAGCAAGCAGCAACCGGTGATCTTTTACCCCAGACAACCCATTTCTACATCTCAAATAATGAAGAAATTGGCTATGGCGGAAATTCCAATATTCCTACGGAAACAGAAGAATACATTGCTGTCGATATGGGAGCGATTGGAGATGGCCAGGCTTCGGATGAATTCACGGTTTCCATTTGCGCAAAAGATTCAAGCGGGCCTTATCATTACGGGCTGACACGCCAATTGATCGCATTAGCGAAAAAGCAGGAGATCGATTATAAAGTGGATATTTATCCGTATTATGGGTCCGATGCTTCGGCGGCAATCGGGGCAGGCGCCGATGTGAAACACGCTTTGTTCGGTCCTGGAATCGAAGCGTCCCATGCGTATGAACGAACGCATACCGATTCATTGAAAGCGACAGCAGCGCTTCTTCATGCGTATATCAACTCACCGCTCGGGTCATAATACTAGGAGGATTTCAGATGGACAGCAAGCAACTATTTTTAAATATTCCAATTTCATCCATAAAAGGAGAATTGCCGCAATCCATTTCTCATATGACAATGGATTCCCGGGAAATTGTCCAAGGCTCTCTTTTTGTCTGCATTAAAGGTTATACCGTTGACGGCCATGACTTTGCTGAACAAGCAGTGATGCAGGGTGCATCGGTCATATTGGCGGAAAAACCGCTGGCTATAGAAGGGGCAGCGGTCATCACGGTAACCGATACGAGCCGTGCGCTCGGCATGTTGGCGGCACGTTTTTACGGGCATCCTTCCAAAAAGTTGAATATGATCGGCGTGACAGGGACGAATGGAAAGACCAGCGTCGCCGGCATGTTGCACGCGATGCTCATGGAACTTGGGAAGACATCGGCTTTAACCGGTACAATCGGCTTTAATTTAAACGGGGAATTGCACCCGTCGGCGAATACGACGAGCGATGCACTGACCACCCAGCAAATGATCAGCCGTGCTTTAGAGGCGGGCAGTTCCCATATGACGATGGAAGTTTCTTCTCATGGCCTTGTATTGGGACGCTTGGCCGGTGTCGAATTCGATACGGCGATTTTCACGAATTTGACGCATGACCATCTGGATTTCCATGGAACGATGGAAGAATATGGCCACGCCAAGGGGCTGCTGTTCTCACAGCTTGGCCAGGATTTGACGCAGAACAAACGGGCGGTGCTGAATGCAGACGATGAATGGTCCGAGAAATTTGCAGCCATGACGCCTTTTCCCGTCTATACCTACGGCTTGGAAAATGAAGCGATGTTCCGTGCAGCCGATATCCGCTTGGAAGCAAGAGGGACGTCTTTTACATTGCTTTGCCCCGAGGGTGAATTTCCAGTTGAGATGAAATTGCTTGGCCATTTCAATGTCTATAACGCACTTGCGGCCATTGCCGCGTTGTCTGCAGAAGGCTATCCGATTGATCAGGTCATCGCCGCACTCGAAGCCATTTCGCCTGTCGAAGGCCGCATGCAAAAAGCGGAAATCGATGCCCCGGTGTCGGTCTTCATCGATTATGCACATACACCGGACGCCATAGAAAAAGCGATTGCCGCTGTGGAGGATTTCAAGACCGGCCGCCTTATCTTTTTGGTCGGCACAGGTGGCAACCGCGACAAGACGAAGCGGCCGATCATGGCAGAAAAAGCTTCGGTTGCAGATTACGTCGTGTTGACGACAGACGATCCGCGCTATGAACCATATGACAGCATTCTAAATGACTTGGCAGCCGGCATGCAGCACGACCACTACGCGTGCATCGGCGACCGTGAACAAGCGGTGCGCCACGCAGTGCAGCAGGCAGAAGCGGGCGATATTATCATTCTGGCCGGTAAAGGGCATGAAGATTACCAGATTATCGAAAATACGAAATATCCTCACAGCGATAAACAAATAGCAGAACAAGAAGCCCAGCGTAAATTCGGATCATAAATGGAGCGGAGAAAAATCGAAGCATTTTTCTCCGTTCATTTTTGCGTTTTTGCCGATGTCGCTTTCCGCAACTCCAGGCGATAGTTCTTGTTTTTTGAACGTCCCTTCTCTAAGATAGAGAGAGGAAATTAAAGGAGCGTATACAATGTCAGACCAATTACAACAAGCAATTGAAAGTAGAAGAACCTTCGCAATTATCTCTCACCCGGATGCCGGGAAAACGACCTTAACCGAGAAACTCTTGCTGTTCGGCGGCGCGATCCGCGATGCCGGGACGGTCAAAGGGAAAAAGACTGGCAAGTTCGCCACATCCGACTGGATGGAAATTGAGAAGCAGCGCGGCATTTCCGTCACTTCGTCCGTCATGCAATTCGATTATTCAGGACACCGCGTCAATATCCTCGACACGCCTGGTCACCAAGATTTCAGTGAAGATACGTACCGTACGTTGATGGCGGTCGACAGTGCCGTCATGATCATCGATGTCGCCAAAGGGATCGAAGCACAGACCGTGAAATTGTTCAAAGTCTGTAAGATGCGTGGCATTCCAATTTTTACATTTATCAACAAAATGGACCGCCAAGGAAAAGAGCCGCTTGAGTTGATGGAAGAGTTGGAAGAAGTGCTAGGCATCCAATCCTACGCAATGAACTGGCCAATCGGCATGGGCAAGGAATTCATGGGAATTTACGATCGCTACAACAAACGCATAGAACCATTCCGCACGGATGGAGACCGTTTCATGGAACTTGATGAAAACGGCCATCTCGCTGGCGAGCATGAAATGACGAAAACTTCCTATTATACACAAGCTCTCGAAGACATCGAGTTATTGGAGGAAGCTGGAAATGAATTTTCCATCGACCGCGTAAAAAAAGGTGAACTGACACCTGTCTTCTTCGGCTCTGCACTTGCCAATTTCGGTGTGGAAACTTTCTTGGAGACGTATCTGCAATTTGCGCCTCAGCCGCAGCCTCGCTTGACGAAACAAGAAGACATCGTGGACCCAGTGGAAACGCCATTTTCAGGATTCGTCTTCAAGATCCAAGCCAATATGAACCCGGCTCACCGAGACCGCATCGCTTTTGTACGTATCGTCTCGGGAAAATTCGACCGCGGCATGAACGTCACCCTATCCAGAACCGGTAAATCGTTCAAGCTATCCCAAACGACACAATTTTTGGCGGATGACCGGGAAATGGTATCCGAAGCCGTCGCCGGCGATATTATCGGCCTGCACGACGTCGGGAATTACCAGATCGGCGATACCATAACGAGCGGCAAAAAGTTCGAATTCGAAGCCTTGCCGCAATTCACCCCGGAATTGTTCATGAAAGTCACGGCGAAAAACGTCATGAAGCAAAAGCATTTCCATAAAGGGATCCTGCAGCTCGTGCAAGAAGGCGCAATCCAGTATTATAAAACGCTACACCTGGAAGAAGTCATTCTCGGTGCGGTCGGGCAGCTTCAGTTTGAAGTGTTCGAGCATCGCATGAAAAACGAATACAATGTCGATGTAAGAATGGAGCCAGTCGGCAATAAAATTGCGCGCTGGATCGAGAACGAAGAAGACGTCAAAGAGTCGATGTCGAGCGGCCGCTCGATGTTGGTTAAAGACCGTTACGACAACTTGGTGTTCTTGTTCGAAAATGATTTTGCAACCCGTTGGTTCCAGGACAAAAATCCGGAAATCCGCTTGTACAGCCTGCTTTAAAAGTGGAATTTTCAACAGCCTGCCTTTTCCGGCAGGCTGTTTTCTTCATTTAGCGAACAAATTTCCGAGATTCGCCGTGGTTTCCATCGAACAGGAAAAACATGGCGTTCTTGTGAACACACGGCCTCAAGTTTGCGGTATAAGGCTTTTTTTCTTATGATAAAGGGACCAGGCATAGAGAGGGATTGAACACATGAAATTAAGCGATTTTTCCATCAAACGACCAGTATTGACCATCGTCACGATGTTGTTGGTCATCATTTTAGGGGCAGTGTCATTTCTCCGCATACCTGTCACCTTGATTCCGGAATTGAATCCGCCGATCGGCGTTGTAGTCACAAACTATCCAGGGGCAAGCCCGACGGAAGTGAACGAAAAAGTAACAAAACCGCTGGAAGAGAGCTTGGCGACATTGCCAGGAATCGAATCAATTCAGTCGAACAGCCAGGAAGGATCCAATTTCATTTTGCTAGAGTTCGGATGGGATACGGATATTGATGATGTCCAGGCGGAAGTTACGCAGCGAATCGACCAGACGCCGATTCCTGACGACTCGAACGACCCCCGGTTTTTGAAGTTCGACCCTTCGCAATTCCCGATTATCCAATTATCTTTGCGCGCCACTGATGCAGAGCAGGATGTCCGGGTCATTGCCGAAGAATTGGAAACACAGCTGCGCCAGACAGATGGTGTAGCGAGCGTAAATGTTTCGGGTTCGTTGATTGAAGATATTTCCATCAAGCTGGATCCGGCAGAATTGGAAGAGCGTGGCTTACAGCAGGCAGATATCGTCCAATTGATTCAAGCGAACAATATTTCCTTGCCGGGCGACCCAATTGAAACGGAAGATGGGCGCAATTTAACGACGCGCATCGTCAGCACGTTGGAAAGTGTGGAAGACATTGAAGACCTGATCGTGACGGTCGACCCGATGTCTGGCGACAATGTTACCGTGGCCGACGTGGCTGAAGTAGCGGTGACAGAACGGGAGACCAATAGCGAAACCCGTGCCAATGAAGAACCTGCTGTTTTGCTGTCAGTGCTTCAGGAGTCTGGAGGCAATACAGCAGACGTCTCTACGGCATTCCAGGAACGCCTCGATGCATTGCTTGCTGAAGAGCGTTTTTCGGCTGTCGAAGCCGATATCCTGTTCGACCAAGGAGATTACGTTAAACTCGCCATCAATAATATCGGTCAGACCTTAATACTCGGTGGCATCTTTGCAATGCTCGTGTTGTTCTTCTTCCTTCGCGGGATCAAGAGCCCGATCATCATCGGTGTCGCGATCCCTTATTCGGTCATCGTGACCTTTGTCTTGATGTTCTTTGCCGATTTCGCTTTGAACATCTTGACGCTCGGTGCTTTGGCGCTCGGCATCGGAATGCTCGTCGATAATGCCATTGTCGTCATCGAAAACATCGAACGGCATCTGGCGATGGGCAAAAAGCCGAAACAAGCGGCATCAGACGGTTCGCGTGAAGTAGCCGGTGCAATCACCGCTTCGACATTGACGACCATTGCCGTATTCGTGCCGGTCATTTTCATCTCCGGCTTGATTGGGGAGATTTTCTTTGAATTCGCGTTGACGATTTCGTTCAGCTTGATCGCCTCGCTCGCTGTCGCCTTGACCGTCATCCCGATGATGGCCTCAAGGATGCTCGGCCAAAAAGACGGCGTACCAAAGCCGGTGAAGCCAGATTCAAAAGGCGTCCAGCGCTTTGAGAAAAGCGTCTTGTGGGCCTTGCGTCACCGCATCCTGGTGCTCTTGACAGCGCTTGTGTTCCTTGGAATCGGCGCATTTGGCGTTTCCCAAGTGGGCACTGAGTTCCTGCCGGCAACGGATGAAGGCTTTGTCAGCGTAACTGTCGAACTTGAAAACGGTTCTTCAACGTCTGCGACCAATGAAGTGGTCCAGAGCATTGAAGAAGAGCTCAAGGCTCAAGAAGACGTTGATGTGTATGTCAGCTTAATCGGTACGACCCAGCAAGGACAGGCGCAGGGCAGTGCAGAATCCAATACGGCAGAAATTTACGTGAAATTATTGCCGTTAGATGAACGCGATCGTTCGGTTTTTGAATTTGTCGATGATGTACAGCCGCAGGTGCTGGAGAAAATCGGCGACGATGCGCTCGTCAGCTTCAATCTCCAGACAGCTGCCGGCTCTACGCCGAATACATTAAGTTTTACCGTGACCGATACAGACAAGCAGCGCTTAGATGAAGCCGTGGCAGCAATCGATGAAGAGTTGTCGAGTCTGCCGAATGTTGTTGAATTGACGAATGACCGTCAGGAGACCATCGATGAAATCCAGATGACAATCGACCGGGAAGCGGCGACTGAAAACAACCTGGCGCCGGCACAAATTGCCCAGACGGTCAATAATATTACCCGCGGAGTGCTCGCCACACAAGTCATCGATGAACAGGATGAAGTGCTCAGCGTGTTCGTCTCCTATGACGAAGAACAGCGCAACAGTGTAGACAGCTTGCGTGAATTGACGCTTCGAACGCCATCCGGTGCATTCGTCGAATTGCAGGAACTGGCGGACATCGAAGTTGCACAAGGTCCTGTTTCGATCAGCCGGGTTGACCAAGCGGAAAGTGTATCCTTTACACTGCAGTATCCATCCGACCAGACTTTGGGCGATATGTCGACTGCTGTCGACACAGCTATAGCGGATCTTGATTTGTCGGAACAGACGGAAGTCTCGTTCGGAGGAGATCGAGAGCTGTTCGACGATGCGATCGATGATATGCTGCTCGCGGTCGTATTGGCGATTGTGCTCGTCTACATCGTCATGGCAGCACAGTTTGAATCGTTCAAATATCCATTGGTCATCATGTTCACGGTGCCATTGATGGTCATTGGTGTTTCCATCGCGCTATTTGTGACACAAACACCGATCAGCATTACCGCTGTTATCGGCGTGCTGGTGCTCGTCGGGATTGTCGTCAATAACGGCATCGTCCTTGTCGATTACATCAATCAGCGCAAAGCGGATGGATTAGGTTCCTTTGATGCGATTGTAACGGCAGTCCATGACCGCAGAAGGCCGATCCTGATGACGGCCTTGACGACGATTCTAGGCCTCTTGCCGTTAGCCATTGGCATCGGTGAAGGAACGGAAATCAACCAGCCGATGGGAATTGCTGTCATCGGCGGACTGATCAGTTCGACTTTCTTATCTTTATATGTCGTGCCAGTCGTCTATAGTTTATTTGACCGGGAAACACGTTTCATGAACAGCAAGAAGAGAAAACAAGCAAAAACCGGAGAATAACCAATCCTGTGCAGAATTATCTGCACAGGATTTTTTTGGATAAGTTTTATGGGCACAGCTATCCATTTTTTAGTAGAATACAGAAAAGGGGTGTGATTGGATGAAGATGATGGTGTTTACCGGGTTTCCGGGGTTTATTGCAACGCGTTTGATGGAAGCGTGCGCCCGAAAAAGGTGGGGCTTGGCGGCAATCGTCCTGCCCAGTGAAATGGAAAAAGCGCAAAAGCAGGCACTCAGCATTGAGGGGAAGACAGGCTGCGGGCCGATCCGCTTACTGCCGGGAGATATCACGGTAGAAGGCTTGGCGCTTTCACGAGAAGACCGGTCCTGGCTTGGAAAACAGCAACTCGTCTTTTGGCATTTGGCGGCAATCTATGATTTGGCGGTGCCGGAAGATATAGCGAAAAAAGTCAACATCCTAGGCACTCAAAACGTTAATGATTTAGTGAAAACACTCGATAAACTGGAGCGCTATATGTATTTCAGCACGGCGTATATCGCTGGAAAGCGTGAAGGACTGTTGCTCGAAAGTGAACTCATCCGTCCGGAATCATTTAAAAACCATTACGAAGAAACTAAATTTGAAGCAGAACTTCTCGTTGAACAATTGAAAAAGGAAGTGCCGACGACCATCATCCGTCCAGGAATTGTCAGGGGTCATTCCGCAAGTGGCGAAACCTCTAAATTCGATGGGCCCTATTTTTTTTTGAATATGATCGACCGGATGAGGCATTTACCTGCCATTCCATACATCGGACACTCGAACACAGTCATTAACGTCGTGCCTGTCGATTACATCTTGGATGCCACCGTGTATTTGAGCGAACTTAAAAAGGCCGAGTCTGCGACGGTTCATCTAACCGACCCCAATCCTCATCCTGTAGAGGAAGTGTACCGGGCAATGGTCCATGAAATGACCGGGCGTTATCCGAAAGGAAGGATCCCGAAAAAACTGGCGGCTATATCGATGAAGGCGCCGGCGATCCGTAAATATCTCGGTGTCGAAGCGGAAACTTTGGATTATATGGACTGGCAAGCGCAATTCGATACGCGAAACGCCCAGTCTTTATTGGAAGGAAGCGGCATCCGCCCGGCGGATTTTCTGGAAACGATTCCGGCAATGGTGGAGTTCTACAACATACATAAAGAAGACCGCAAATACCACGTGACAATCGCCTAATTGTTTACACTGTCCGTACAAGTGCTATAATACATCTACAGACCAATAATTCGAACTCTCGACAAAGGGGAGTAGCTATAGGGAAACCTATTTCACAGTCGTCAAGACGTGGCTTGTGGCCATCGGTTGTGATAGCGGCACATTACGACGCTTAGCAAGACCTTTGCCTTTTATTAGGCATGGGTCTTTTTTGTCGGGAAAAAATAGGAGGGGAATTATGGATACTATCTTATTGGAATATGCATGGGTGCTGCTTGTGCTCATCGGGCTGGAAGGTTTGCTCGCTGCAGATAATGCGGTGGTTATGGCTGTCATGGTCAAGCATTTGCCGAAACCCCAGCAGAAAAAGGCCTTGTTCTACGGTTTGGCAGGAGCATTTATCTTCCGTTTTGCAGCTTTGTTCATGATCACATTCTTGGTGAATATCTGGCAGATTCAGGCCCTTGGCGCAGCCTATCTGTTGTTTATCGCGGTCAAGCACATATATGACCAGCGCAAAGGGAAAGAACATACAATAGAACCCGAAACAACAAAAGGATCGGGATTCTGGATGACCGTCTTAAAAGTGGAATTGGCAGATATCGCCTTTGCCGTCGACTCAATGCTCGCGGCCGTTGCACTCGCGGTAACATTGCCGCATCTTGGCGATTTTGACATCGGCGGCATCAATGGCGGACAGTTTGGCGTCATGCTTGCAGGTGGGTTGATCGGTGTAATCATCATGCGTTTTGCGGCCCATAAATTCGTCCGGCTGTTGGAGAAATACCCACAGCTTGAAACGGCGGCATTCGTCGTGGTCGGCTGGGTAGGGGTCAAATTGGTCGTTTTGACCTTATCCCACGACAAACTTGGTGTCTTACCGCATGATTTTCCGCATTCGACGGCGTGGACAATTACTTTCTGGCTTGTGCTTTTAGGCATCGTCTTGACCGGAGTGTTTACAGGTCTTAAAAAGAATAAAGAACAAAACGCTTAATTGAATAAAGATTGGTCGAATAGCCTTGCGGAGCATTTTCTCCGCAGGGCTATTTTTATGCATTGCTTCATTAGTAACGGACACAAACACTCGCTGTCACACGAATGTAATACTTAGCAAGACCGCCTCAATCTTCCAAATTCCTGGACTGAAAGATACAATAGAGAAAAAGGAATTGAAATGAGGTGAGTTGCATGCTATTGACTGCTTTGGGCGGTTTGTTTGGATATGGAGCAGAAATGCCCGCTGAAACATTGGTGAAGCTCGCACAACAAGGCGATGAAGAGGCCGAAGAGCAATTGATTTCTTCACATATCCCGTTCGTGAAAAAAACCGCCGCACAAGTATGCAAGCGGTTCATCGATGATAATCAGGATGAATTCAGCATCGCGCTCTTGGCATTTCATGAGGCAATGCGCCAATACCGTCCGGGACATGAGGCGTCGTTTTTAACTTTCGCGCATATGGTCATCAGGCGCAGAGTAATTGACCATATCCGGAAAGAAAGCAAGCGTCTGGAATTCAGCCATGATTTCACAGCATCGCCGAATGAAGACCATCACAACTATATCGGCGACCGGGCATCATCGGCTCTCTATTCAGAACAGGAGCAGATTGCCAAGCGGCGTGAAGAGATTGTCCAATTCGAGGAAATGCTCTCAGAGTTCGGCTTATCTTTCCAAATGATCGCCAAAGTTTCTCCTGCACATGAAGACGCCAGGAGAAATGCAATCCAAATCGCGCAATTGGTAGCGGAAACGGATGAATACAAACACTTCTTGCTTGATAAGAAAAAACTGCCGGTCAAACATATCGAGGAACTTGTCCAGGTCTCGAGAAAAACTATTGAGAGAAACAGGAAATACATAATTGCAATGTCGCTATTGATAATGAGCGAGTTGCATTATTTAAAAGATTATTTAAAGGAGCGGTTGAACTGATGCGAATGCGAAAAGGCATATGTATGGAACTTGATGGAGACCGTTCTGTCTACATGCTTGCAGATGGCAGCTTTGTAACCGGCAGGCCGACAGGGAGTACGGTAGTGGGAGAAGAGGCATATTTCGAATCCGTAAAAGCTTCGAACCGCCGATTCAAGCCGTTTACCGTGCCGCTCATAGCTTCGGTCGCGGCTCTATTCTTACTGATTTCCACATGGATGCTCCCCGCCGAAGAAGCTTATGGCTATGTACAAGTTGAATCAAACCCGGGAATCGAACTCGGCGTAGACGAGGCCTGGCACGTCATTTCGCTGAGGGAGCTGAATGAGGACGGCAAAAAATTGATTGCTCAATTAACCGATTGGGAAAATCGTGAACTCGAAGTGGTTTTAGAGAACGTGCTTGCCTTATCCGTGGATGAAGATACAGAGCATGTGACGATTACCACGATACGAGGAGATGGAGAATCGGATGCCGCGATTAACGTGGAACAGATCGCATTGGCGGCACTGTTTGCCGGCAGCAATAAAAACTTGCGGGTGCATTTGAAAGAAGCGAATAAAAAGCAATGGCGCGAGGCAAAAGAACAACAAGTGCCAGTCGCGAAGCTAATCGAAAAAGACCGAACTTTCACGTCGCCAAAGAAACAAGAAAATGATGTCCAGCCTGCGCAAAATGAAGAAAAAAATACGCAGGGAAAAAAAGCACCGGATAGCCAGGAGGCCCCTTCGAAAGCTGAAGATCCTGCTACTCCAAAGGCTAAACCGAAAAATGAGCCTTCCTCTCCGGGCAATAGCCAATCAAACAAAACACAAAAGTCGGATACACAGGCAAATCCTGTTCCAGAAAAGAAATCTGTTCCGGAAAAGAAACCTGTTCCAGAAAAGAAACCTGACAGCAAATCAAAAGAACCTGGCTCCAACGCTCCAGCAGCAAAAAAAGTACCGAAAAAACCAGAAAAACCTGAGCCGGCTAAACCGAAAAGCCCGAATGCTGGAAAAGGCAACAACGCTGGGAATTCAAAAGCTGAAACAAAAGCGAAAAAAGAAAAGCCTTCTTCCGGAAAGAACAAAACTGAACAACCGTCCAAAGACAATAACGGCAAAGACAAACCAAAAGAAAAGGACAGTAAAAAAGGCAATTCTAACAGCAACAGCAACAGCAACAGCAACAGCAACAGCAACAGCAACAATAATAGCGGCAATTCTTCCAAAGTAGATGGGGCGAAGATAGCGGAACCAAAGGACTTGAAAGCTGAACAGGCCAAACCCCATGTGAAGGAAAAGGGAGTCTCGGATTCACCCAAAGCCGATGAAAAGAAATCTCCAAAAGCAGACAAGCAAGACAAGAAAGATAAGAAAAATCCATAATGCCTTCTGTGAATGGCGCTTATTCCTTCAAATCCGCATTCAGCGGTGTAACTCAAAGGAATAAGCGCTTATTCTGCGGCAGTGGAAAATAAGACAGGAAAAGCGGCTCTTTTGCATTGGAACAGATAAAGCGGACTGTGCTTTACAAAAAAGCCCTTTTCTTTTCCCCGTACTTTACATAGAATGGGAAGAGAGTCAGTTGCGGAAGGGAATTTTACGCCTATGAATAAATCATTTCAACGTGTCCGAAATCTTACACCTGCACAGGCAATCGTGGCGTATTATTTCGTAGCGATTGCTTTTTCCTTTTTGCTCCTGCGGCTTCCAGGAGTCCTGCAGCCTGGGGTGAGCATGACCTATATCGACACATTATTTACCGCCGTCAGCGCTGTCAGCGTCACCGGCCTGACCGTCATAGATGTATCGCAAACATTATCGGTGTTTGGCATCATCGTGTTGATGGTGATTCTGCAATTCGGGGGCATCGGCATCATGTCGATCGGGACATTTTTCTGGATCCTGCTCGGCAAACGGATCGGGCTGAGAGAGCGCCAATTGATCATGGTCGACCATAACCAGTCGAGCATGTCCGGCGTCGTGAAATTGATCACTGAAATTGTCAAGATCCTGTTGTTGATCGAAGCGATCGGCGCGCTCATATTGACCGTCTATTTCACGCAGTATTTCTATAGTTTCAGCGAAGCTCTATTGCACGGCGTTTTCGGATCGGTCACAGCCACAACTAATGGCGGGTTCGATATTACCGGCGCGTCCCTGCAGCCTTACGTCGATGACTATTTTGTCCAGATCGTCAATATGCTGCTGATTATCCTTGGTGCGATCGGTTTTCCGGTATTGATCGAGTTGAAAGAGTTTTTGTCGAACGAGACAAAAAATTTCCGGTTCTCGCTGTTCACCAAGATTACGACGAGCATCTTCGGCATGCTCTTGGTCGTCGGCACGGTCGGGATCTTGATTTTGGAGTCGGTCAATGCCTTTAAAGGGATGTCGTGGCACCAGACCTTTTTCGGGGCCCTGTTCCATTCTGTGTCATCCCGCTCCGGCGGGTTGGTCACCATCGATATCACCCAGTTCAGCGACGCGACCAATGTATTCATGAGTGCGCTTATGTTTATCGGAGCCTCGCCAAGTTCGGCAGGCGGCGGTATTCGGACGACCACTTTTGCGATCGCTATCCTGTTTTTGATTAATTTTGCGAGAGGCAAGAACACGATCCAGATTTTCAACCGTGAAATCGAGTTGATTGATGTGTTCCGGTCATTTGCGGTCCTCTTCCTTGCAGGCACAATGGTCATCGTCGCGACGATGCTGTTGATCATCACTGAACCGAACGCATCCATCGTGGAAATTCTCTTTGAGATCACTTCAGCGTTCGGTACGTGCGGTATGTCGCTCGGGCTGACGAGTGAATTATCCTCGATCGGCAAAGTGATCGTCATGGTCCTGATGTTCATCGGGCGGGTCGGCTTGATTTCCTTCTTGTTCACCATCGGCGGCAAGACGGATCCGACGAAATTCCATTATCCGAAAGAACGCGTGATTATCGGATAAGTCAACTGCACGTGCTATTCGGCTGTCAAAGGGATATAATTGAAATAATCGAGTAATCATAGCGGAAATGAGTGAACGAAAATGAATGAAGACATCAAACAGTCATTGAAACTGTTTATCGTTTTGTCCCGTGCACATAAAGCGATTTCAGAACAAACCAACCAATTTTTCCAGGAAAACGGCGTTAATCCAACAGAATTTGCGGTGTTGGAGCTGCTCTATCATAAAGGGCGGCAGCCGTTGCAGAAAATCGGCGGTAAAATTTTACTTGCCAGCGGGTCGATCACCTATGTCATCGACAAGCTGGAAAAACGCGGGTTTATCACGCGTGTCAATTGTCCGACAGACCGCCGCATCACTTATGCGGAAATTACGGAAGAAGGCAAGACATTCATGGCAGACATCTTCCCGGCACACGAGCAAAAGCTTCACGAACTGACGGCAGCTTTATCATCGGAAGAAAAAGAGCAGGCCATCGAATTGATGAAGAAAATCGGCTTGTCGATCAAAGACTTGTCCTATTGAAAAAAGATCCTCCGCTTGGGAGGATCTTTTTTTATTTCTGCACACGTTCGATCGTTTGGGCCATTTGGATGAAATCGTCCCTCGCTTCGACGGTGCTATGGTCAAAGATCGTCACACGAACCACGATATTATCGGATTCGAAGGCGATGCCGGTTACGTGGCCTTCAGCCGTTTCCACTTCATAGGCTACTGAATTGCTGAATGCGGAGCTATCATAGTCTGTGAACTCAGCCAGTTCAGCATCAGGATTAGAAGCCTGGACAGTATCTTGTGTATTGCTAACCAGCTCATCGAAATCGATATCACTTGGATAATAAGTTTCAACACGCATGAAGACGGCATCGTTTTCCTGCAGGAAGATGACGTCGCGGTTCGGTTCTTCTGCAGTGAACTCATAGCCATCCAGCACATGGAGCTGATAAGCCTGGTTATCGCTCATCGTCAGCTCGCCTTCAGGAGTCTCGCTATGTTCGTTGCCGGAACTAGCTTCAGGCTCTTCAGGTGCTTCTTCAGGCGTTTCCATGTCTTGTGTCGTGTCGCTGCTTTCTTCCTCAGTTGTCTCGGCTGGTTCCGTCTCAGGCTCTTCTCCTGCAAGGTCTGCAGTTCCGCAGCCTGTAAGCAGAATCCCGGCAGTGAGGATAGCTGGAATGAATAAGGCATTCTTTTTCATGAGTTGAATTCCTCCTTCCAATTTCCCAATTAGATGGGCAGAAGGAGGGAATGTTTCAAGCAGTTCGCTAAGGCCATTTGTGCGAAACCGGCATTTAGCTTAAACCGGCAGCGGCATGACGATGAACAAGAGCACCAGGACAATCAAATGAGTGATGATCAACAGCGGCATGCTGCGTTTCCATTCATACAGGATGCCGAGTAATGCCCCTGCCACAATGCCTGCCACAATACTTGGCCAAAAGCCGCTGAAGGCAAGCGCGATGCCGAATAAGAGGGATGAACCTAAAATGGCGAACGGCAGTTTCATGTATTTTTTCAATTGCTGTTGGATATAGCCTCGCCAAAAGAGTTCTTCACCTGGAACGATGACAAACATCAATAATAGGTAATGCCAGATGCTTGTAGGGGCGAACAGGGTTTGCATGGCGGTGACGGGGCCTTCCACATTAAGCGGAAGGATATCGAAGAATAGATAACCGAACGCCAGGAAGGCATAGATCATCCCCCCGAACAAGGTACCGTACACTAGTGATTTCCAGGTTTTCATTTCATCGAATACAGCGTAATTGATAAGTGCAATCGACATCAGCACCAGAATGGCAAACGTATACATATACCAGAAGATGGCTGTATTTTCGAAAGCTAGATGGTACAAATAAAGAGAAAGCGGCAATAGCCAAATAAGCGTATGGCGCTTTAATAGAGTAAGCATAGAAAAAATCCTCCTAAAATCAACAAAGGCTGCCCGGATTGGGGGCAAAGCGCAATGTGGCTGGACGGGTATGGTTTCGTCCGTATAGTATTATAACAGAAGGGTTTTAACAACACGAAAGGAAAGGAGAACATTTCATGACTGATTATGCGAACGAACTGGAGCGATTGAAAAATGGCGAGATCGACACGCTGGATATTCCAAAAGACGAATTTCTTGAGTTCCGCAAGATATTGACTGAACGGGAAGACTTTAAACATTTTCGGGGGACGGCATTCCATCACGGCAAGACGCAATATGAATATACGGTAGAACCGTCCAAATAAAGTCGCAACATAATGAGGCGGCGCCGGAAAATCATGTAATGAAATTTTTTTTTGAGAAAAAGGTTTATCCTATGTTTGGAGGGGGCATAGTATACTTGAACACAGCAACATTCTCATTTCCCCCTTTTGTGGTCGGCCCTTTATGGACCGGCCTTTTTTTTATGCCAAAAAAGAAGAGTGAATAGACTGATGATTTTTGCTATTATGGAAATATAAAGGAGGCAATCAAATGAAAATTGGATTTATCGGTACCGGGGTCATGGGCAATAGCATAGGACGCCATTTGCTGGAGGGCGGCCATGAACTTTCCGTATTTACGAGAACGGCCAAGAAAGCTGAGGATTTACTGGAACAAGGCGCGTCCTGGAAAAACAATCCGAAGGAACTGGCGGCAGATGCGGAAGTGATCTTTACGATGGTCGGATACCCATCGGACGTGCAGGAAATCTATTTCGGGGAAAACGGCTTGTTGGCAAATGCCGTCGAAGGAACGGTGCTTATCGACTTGACTACTTCCCAGCCAAAGCTGGCGCAGGAAATTGCAGGCGCTGCACGGGCTAAAGGCTTGCATGCCCTGGATGCGCCAGTCTCTGGAGGGGACATAGGCGCCAAGAATGCAGTGCTGTCTGTCATGGTCGGCGGCGAAGAAGAGGTTTTCAATCGCTTGCTTCCACTGTTTCGTTTGTTTGCGGGCAATATCATTCTGCAAGGGCCGGCGGGTTCCGGACAGCATACAAAGATGTGCAACCAGATCAATATCGCCAATAATATGCTGGGGGTCTGTGAATCTCTCATATACGCGAAAAAAGCAGGGCTCGATCCCGAGAACGTATTGCGCTCCATTTCAGCTGGTGCAGCCGGATCTTGGTCCTTGTCGAATTTAGCCCCGAAAATGATCGAAGGCGATTTCCGTCCAGGATTTTACATTAAGCATTTCATCAAGGATATGAAAATAGCGGTAGAGGAATCCGAGCGATGGGGCCTGGACCTTCCAGGGCTGAAATTATCACTCGGGATTTATGAGGAATTGGAACGTGCAGGAGATGGGGACCTAGGCACCCAAGCATTGATCCGCCATTTCGATTTTGCGGAAAAATAAGCACAAAAAAACCGGCAGTACAGAACCGCCGGCCGGCTCAATCAAAATAGGATTTTTTCGGTGAATAGAAACGATTCATTTCTTTCGGTTCGTAGCGCTTGGAAAAAGCCGAGATGGCAGGCTTTTTATCCGGCGCCTCCAGCCCGGTGTAATTTTGAAGCAATTCTTTTGCATGTTTCAAATTCATGCGGCTCGGTGGATTGCGATAGGATTCATCCAAATCTCCAAAATGCTCAAGCGAATGGAAGTCTTCCTTTTTGGGGAGCATGTGGAAATAATAATTGCCGCATTTCACGAGGACAGATGATTGTTGTTGGCTTTTTCGGGGGTTTTTACTGAAGTGCAGGCCTAGTTTTTGTGCCCGTTTTTGTTGAATCATCAGATTCAATGCTTGCTTTTTTAATGCATACAGAAATTGATTATCAGGAGCAGTCTTAGCGTGGCGGTTGACAGTGAAAATAGCTTGTGCGATTTCCGAATCTTTCGTCGTTTGGGACATGGGCTCATTCCTTTCGCAATAGTGGATTGATCAGTCTTTGTTCATCATATCAAAATTTTCAGTCACTGTACATAAACCGAATCCAGTGCCGAACTGCAGGAAATGATCCAAAAAAAGGGGATGTTGAGATGTTGAGTGAACAAACAATAATCGTGACCGGAGGCTCCAGTGGGATGGGCTTTCATATGGCAGAAAAATTTGCCTCTGAAGGAGCAAACGTCATCATTACAGGGCGGGATATGGAAAAATTGAATGAGTCATTGACGAAATTGTCCGGGCTGCGGGGACAGGCGGAAGCATTCCAGATGGACGTGCGTGAACCTGAACATGCCAAGGCGATGGTCAATTTTGCGCATGAGAAATTCGGTCGGATCGATGGCCTTGTCAATAATGCGGCGGGGAATTTCATCGTCCATGCAGAAAAATTATCACCGAATGGATGGCGCTCTGTTATTGATATCGTCTTGAATGGGACTTTCTTTTGTTCTCATGCCGTCGGCAATTATTGGATTGAAAATGGCACAAAGGGGAATATACTTAATATGCTGGCAACGTATGCCTGGAATGCCGGAGCCGGCGTCGCTCATTCCGCCGCCGCTAAAGCGGGCGTCATGTCGCTGACCCGGACGCTCGCAGTTGAATGGGGCACTCAATACGGCATCCGTGTCAACGGGATCGCTCCTGGCCCGATCGAACGCACCGGGGGCGCAGATAAACTTTTCGAATCTCAAGAAGCGATGCAGCGGACCTTGAAATCTGTTCCTTTAGGCCGGCTTGGAAAACCGGAAGAAGTGGCAGATCTGGCAGCGTTCATCATGTCAGAGAAAGCGGCTTATATGAATGGGGAAATCGTGACCTTAGACGGTGGACAGTGGTTGAATAAATTCCCTTTTTAAGCCAAAACACCCAATTAAATAGTTTCGGGAATCGTGTTATGTTATGATGTAATCGAAGTGTTTCGGCATCAGACCATGCGATGCAAAAGGAGTAGAGCACATGATTTCATTACCGAGCAAAGATTTTCTTGAAACCCCGATCGAAGAATTTGTCATCTCGTCCGAAAAAGTAGCACATGTCCAAATCGGCAATAGTGCCGAGCATGCTTTATTGGTTTTGACGAAGACCGGCTATTCAGCCATCCCGGTTTTGGATGCGAAGTACCGGTTTCACGGCTTGATTAATGCCCAGCGCATCACAGACGCCATTCTTGGAATGGACCATATAGAGTATGAGAAACTTGGCGATATTCGAGTCGAGGAGATTATGCAGACCGACCTGCCGCTGATCCATTTGAATGACCGCTTCCAAAGAGCTTTGGATCTGGTGATCGACCAGAATTTCCTTTGTGTAGTGGATGACGATGGAATGTTCATGGGGATTTTGACAAGACGGATTGTCTTGAAGCAATTGAAAAAACAACTTTACCAGTTCAAACGATAATTACCCTGAAAAAGGTCTCATCCATTGAGGCCTTTTTTTCTGCTGGTTGAAAGAAGGGATCACTATGGAACAAACGAAACGCCCGCTCATCTTGATTGCGGTCATGCTCGCCATGTTCGTTTCTGCAGTTGAGGCGACCATCGTCTCGACCGCGATGCCGAGCATTGCTGCAGACCTCGGCGGGTTTTCGAAATACAGTTGGGTATTTTCCGCTTATTTGCTGATGAGCACAGTGACGGTGCTGTTATACGGGAAATTAGCTGATCTTGTCGGCAGGAAAGCAATTTTTGCTTTCGGCATGCTGTTATTTTTAGTTGGTTCACTGCTCTGCGGTTTAGCGGATTCGATGGAGCAATTGATCGCTTTTCGTTTCATTCAAGGAGCGGGAGCTGGAGCTATCATGCCGATTGCGTCGACGATCGTGGGGGATATTTATTCTCCTGAAGAACGGGCGAAGATCCAAGGATATTTGTCCAGCGTCTGGGGCATCTCGGCTATCGCCGGCCCTGCCATCGGCGGTGTTTTGGTAGCGACCATCGGCTGGCAATACGTATTTTGGGTCAACTTGCCGCTCGGGATCTTGTCGCTGCTCGGCATCTTGATTTATTTGAAAGAACCGGTGCGTATGGAGCGGGCGAAAGTCGATTACAGAGGGGCCTTGTTTTTGACGATTGCACTTAGCAGCGTCTTGTATCTGCTTATCGAAGGAGGCGTGTCTTTTGGCTGGCTCTCGGCTCCTTCTTATTTGCTTGCCATTATCGGCGCTTTGTTCATGTTCTGGTTTGTCAAAGCAGAACGCGCGTCGAGTGATCCGATGATGCCGTTTGAAATATGGCAAAACCGCGCGATTCTCTATGCGAATTTGGTTTCGCTCGCAACAGGGATTATATTGATCGGCATTTCCAGTTATCTGCCGGCTTATGTGACCGGTGTCATGGAACAGCCAGCAGCCATTGCCGGCTTCACGTTGACGACAATGTCGATCGGATGGCCGATCGCTTCTGTCCTGTCAGGAAGGCTCTTGATCAGCATCGGCTATTTCCGCACCTCGCTTCTTGGGGGCTCGTTCCTTCTTATCGGAACGGCGTTGTTTGTAACGATGCAGCCGGGGTTCGGTCCGCTATGGGCAGGGATGTCGAGTTTCTTCGTCGGTGTCGGCATGGGATTGACCAGCACCGCCTTTATTGTCTCGATCCAATCCGCAGTGTCCTATGATAAGCGGGGAGCGGCAACCGCTTCTAATATGTTTATGCGAAACCTTGGCAGCACGATCGGCGTAGCGCTTCTCGGCAGCATATTGAACAGCTCGCTATTGAACCGGCTGGACGATTCAAGCAATTTATCGCTGGAATCCGTCAACTCGATTTTAAGCATCGATAGCCGCGTGCAGTTGCCGGAAGCGGATAAGCTGGTGTTGCAGGAAGCTTTGGCTTTCGGGCTGCGCAATGTATACAGCATTGCATTTCTCTGCGCTTTGGTCAGTTTCCTGCTGATTTTCGGATTGCGCGGATTGAAAGGAGTGAAACCGGATGTCAAATGAAGAAATGATCATTAAAGTACTCGCTGAAGAAGGCAATATGCGAAAAGCGGCAGAGCGGCTTTTCTTGTCGCAGCCTGCCTTGTCCCAGCGGCTGCAATCGATTGAAAAGGAGTGGGGCCAGCAATTGTTCGTGCGCTCACAAAAAGGGCTGACGCCGACGCCAGCTGGTGAATTGGTCATTCAATACGCAAAAGAAGCCGTGATGCGCCGGGAGGAAATTTTCGAACAGCTGCATACCTTAAGTGAAAAAGTGCATGGCACCTTGAAGATCGCCTGTGCGTCGATCATCGGCCAGAACTGGCTTCCAAAGGTCTTAAAAGATTTCATTACCCTGTATCCGGAAGCGAAAGTGCAATTGATCACCGGTTGGAGCTCTGAAATCGTCCGTGCCCTGTACGACGGCGAAGCTCATATCGGCATCGTCCGGGGACAGACCGACTGGAAAGGCCCGAAGATCCATTTATTTAAAGACACTTTGTACTTGGTCGACAAAGAAATCAGTTCGCTGGAAGAAGTGATGAAGACTGAACGGCCGTTTATCCAATTTAAAAGCGATTCGACCTATTATGAAGAAATTCAGCAATGGTGGCAAAAGCATTTCGCTTCCAACCCGAAACGCCAAATCACGGTGGACCAAATCGAAACGTGCAAGCAGATGGCAGTCAATGGCATCGGCTATGCGATTCTGCCCTCAATTACCTTGACAGGGGCAGAAGATGTTCACACGATGCCGCTGACGAATAGTGAACAGGAACTGGAGTTGACACGGGATACATGGTTGATCGGCTATGAATCATCTTTCCAGTTAAGGCAGGTCGAGGCATTTGTCGATATTGTCAAAAAACATGCCACTCTGTTAAGCTAAAGGATGTATTATTATACTGAATCAGATATAATAACACCATTACACGAGAGAAAGAGGTTTTAATCAATGGAACAAATGGATGCAAATCAAATTATTTCGTACATACAGAATGCGAAGAAATCGACGCCTGTAAAAGTATATGTCAAAGGTGAGGGTGTAGCTGCGCTTAATTTTGGCGAAGGCTCGAAAGTATTCGGAGAAGGCAATCATGCAACAGTATTCGGCGAATGGGCTGAAGTGGAAAAAGCACTTGAACAGCACGCCTCCGTCATAAAAGATTCCGTAGTGGAAAACGATCGCAGAAACTCAGCGATCCCGATGCTTGACTTGAAAAACATCAACTCCCGCATTGAACCAGGTGCGTTTATCCGCGAGAACGTAGAAATCGGCAGCAACTGCATCATCATGATGGGCGCTGTCATCAATATCGGTTCTGTCATCGGCGATGGCACGATGATCGACATGGGCGTCATCATGGGCGGCCGCGCGACAGTCGGGAAAAACTGCCATATCGGTGCTGGCGCTGTACTTGCTGGCGTAATCGAGCCTGCATCTGCTACACCGGTAATCGTTGAGGACGATGTCATGATCGGCGCGAACGCAGTCGTATTGGAAGGCGTCCGCATCGGCAAAGGCTCCGTCGTCGCAGCAGGCGCTGTCGTCATCGAAGATGTGCCTGAAAACGCAGTTGTCGGCGGCACGCCAGCACGTGTGTTGAAGCTAATGGATGAAAAAACCCGTTCGAAAACGGAAATCAAGCAAGAACTTCGCCAGCTGTAAGAGGCCTTCCTATGGATCTTATTCAAATCAGGAGAGAACTGCATGAAATTCCAGAAATCGGGTTTCAGGAATTCAAAACACAAAGTTACTTAATAGACATCATTTCCAAAATGGCCCCAGACCGCATCGAGCTGGTTGAATGGCGCACAGGACTCGTGGTCAAAGTCAAGGGCAGGTCGCCTGAGAAAACAATCGGTTGGCGCACGGATATCGACGGTTTGCCGATCCTTGAAGAAACCGCATTGCCGTTTTCCTCACGCCATGAAGGGTTCATGCATGCCTGTGGGCACGATATCCATATGGCAGTCGCGCTCGGCTTGCTGGAACAGTTGGTTGAACATCCGCTTGATAACGATGCAGTGATCTTGTTCCAACCTGCAGAAGAGGGGCCGGGCGGCGCACAGCCGCTCTTGGCATGGCTTGAAAAAGAGCGTCCGGATCTCTTGCCGGATGAACTTTTTGCCTTGCACATTGCACCTGAACTGCCGGTCGGCACTGTCTCGACGAAACCTGGTCTTCTCTTTGCCAACACATCGGAATTGTTCATCGATTTGCACGGCAAAGGCGGCCATGCCGCATACCCGCATCAGACGCGCGATATGGCTGTGGCAGCAGCGGCTTTATTGATGCAATTGCAGACAGTCGTCAGCCGCAATGTCGACCCGATGGATTCGGCCGTTTTGACGGTCGGGAAAATGTCTGCGGGCACTGTGCAGAACATTATCGCTGAACGGGCACGCCTGGAAGGGACAATCCGCACCTTGACGCCTGAGTCGATGGAAAGCGTAAAAAAACGCGTCGAATCGCTGTGCCGGTCGATTGAAGAAGGCTATGAATGCCAAGTGTCGATCGATTACGGAGCGAACTATCGCCAAGTGGACAATGATGAACAGCTTGCTGAGTCATTTTTGCGCTATGCACAGGATGTTCCGGAGATACAAGCTGTCCGCAGCAAAGCGGCCATGACAGGTGAGGATTTCGGTTACTTCACCGAACGGCTGCCGTCTTTGATGTTTTGGGCAGGGGCCGGCTCCGATTACGGCTTGCATCATTCAAAACTGATGCCGGACGAGAGAATCCTATCGTTCATGCCACAATTCATTTACGATTATTTTAAGCAACGATAAAAAAAGCGAGACGCCGCTATGGCGCCTCGCTTCTTTGCATTTAGATTAATCGATGAATCAGGTACTGCGGCTTTCCTGAAGTAGCTCTTTTTTTCTCGCCGACCAGTTAAAGGCGATGAAGAAGCAGACGAGTAGGATGAAGGTTCCTGTAATGTACGGGAAGCTCATGTCGATGTCGAAGAGAATCCCGGCAAGCGCAGGCCCGATCATATTGCCGAGGCTCATGTAAGCATTGTTCATCCCAGCCGCATATCCTTGCGAGTCGCCGGCGAGTTTTGAGATGAGCGTGTTGATTGCCGGGCGCAGGAGGGAGGCGGCTGTGAAAAAGACAGCTGCCACGAATAGAATCGTCCAGAATGTATTGACGAAGAGAATGCCGATCATGGCAGCGGCTGAAATGAGCAGATTGACGAGGATGACGCGCATCTCACCGAAACGCTTGAACAAACTGTCGATGACGAAAGTTTGGACGATGACGCCGACAAAGCCGCCGACAGTGATGACAACCGAGATTTCTTTCGGTGTGAATTGGAATTGCTTATCGACATACAAGGCGATTGTCGACTGGAAATTTGACAGCCCGAATGCAAAGATGAACATCACCAGCAGCATGACGAAATACGGTGTGTAGACAGAACGTTTCATCTGCTGGTATAAATTTTCTCGTTTATAATCCACAGCCTGCACCGCTGGTTTGACATTCGGCAAGGCGAAGAAGGAGAGCAAGGCGGACAGCAAAGCGACAGAGGTCGCGACATAAAACGGGAATTGCAGGCTGACTTCAGAGAGGAAGCCGCCGATACCCGGCCCGATCATGAAACCGAGAGACATCGAAGCGCCGAGCAATCCCATTCCTTTGCCGCGTTCTTCGTAAGTTGTGATATCGGCTACAAATGCCATCATCGGCGGGATCAGGAATGCGCCGCCGACGCCGCTGAAGAAGCGTGCAAGGTAGAGGACCCATAATTCGGTTGCCATGCCGAAGAGCAGCTGCGACAAGCCGAATACGACCAGTCCGAAAATGATCAAGTTCTTGCGCCCGTATTTATCGGAGAGTTCTCCGGAAATCGGCGAAAATAGAAATTGGGCAAAAGCGAAAGTGGCGATCAAGGTACCGAGCGCTTGGCCTGCGACACCGAATGTTTCCAGATAAGCGGGCATGATCGGGATGATGAGGCCAATTCCGCTCATGGCGATGAACATATTGAACATGAGTATATATAAGGCGAATTTAGTTGATTTGACGGCCATGAGGCTAACCTTCCCTCGTTTTTATTTCGTGTGGCTAAATTTTGGTGTTATGAACTTATTTACTATACCTTATTTAAACGGAAAAAAACAGGCAGAAGTTCTGCCTGTCATTTTTCCATATCCATCTTGAATTCCAAAAACAGTTCGTTGTAGATGCCGAGCATTTCGAGCCCGAGGTTTTCATAGACTTCGAGGCGGTCGCGCATTTCTTCTGTCGGATAGAAACGCTCATCACCTGTCACTTCAGGATCCATCAACTCGAGTGCGGCTGCATTCGGGGAAGAATAGCCGACATAATCCGCATTTTGCGCAGCTACTTCAGCGTCGAGCATAAAGTTAATGAACTGATGTGCGCCGTCGACATTGCCGGCTGTCGACGGGATTATCATGTTATCGAACCAAAGATTGGAGCCTTCTTCCGGCACTGCATAATCGATGTCTTCATTGATCCACATCATATCTGCAGCTTGCCCCGACCAGGTGACGGCAACTGCCGCTTCCTCGCGGCGCATCATTTCGACGATTTCATCGCCGATAATCGCTTTGACGTTGGGCCCGAGCGTTTTTAGTTTATCGGTCGCTTCGCGCAATTCCCCGAGATCGGTGGAGTTCAGCGAATAGCCGAGGCTGTTCAAGCCCATGCCGATAACTTCGCGGGCACTGTCGACCAAGATGACTTCCTGTTCGAGCGTCGGGTTCCACAGGTCATCCCAGCTTTCGAAAGTCTGCCCTTCGAGAAGTGTCGGGTTGTAGGCGATGCCGACGGTTCCCCAGAAATAGGGAATGGAATATTCGTTGCCCGGGTCGAATGGCAAATCCAAAAAATACGGATCGATGTTTTCGAGATTCGGGATTTTGCTGTGGTCGATCGGCAACAGTAAATCGTTTTCCTTCATTTTTTCAATGGCGTATTCCGAAGGCATGGCGACGTCATAAGACGTTCCGCCCTGCTCGACTTTTGTCATCATCGACTCATTCGAGTCAAATGTCTCGTAGATGACCTGGATGCCGGTTTCTTCTTCAAATTGGCTGATCAGTTCGGGATCGATGTATTCGCCCCAGTTATAGACCGATATCGAGCCGCTGCCGCTGGTGGCAGAACTGCTCTCCAACAGATGGACGGCGTAGAAAAGGACGGCGGAAATGATTACGATCGCTGCACTTGCTCTAATGATGCCTTTCATGGTCGTGTCCCTCCTGTTCCAGCATTTGCCCCGGAGCGCTGATTAAAGAAATAATATCCGAGGACAAGACCAAGCGTCACAACGAAAATCAAAGCGGACAAGGCATTGATCGTTAGCGTGATGCCTGCTCGCGCCATCGAATAGATCTCAACGGACAATGTCGCAAAGCCATTGCCGGTGACGAAGAACGTGACAGCGAAATCATCGAGCGAATACGTCAGCGCCAGGAAAAAGCCGGCGAATATCCCCGGTTTGATGTAAGGGATAATGACGCGCGTTAAAATATCGCGCTGTGATGCCCCGAGGTCCGTCGCCGCGTCAATTAAGCTTGAGCTCATTTCCTGCAGTTTTGGCAATACCATGATGACGACAATCGGGATGCTGAAGGCGATATGCGATACCAGGACGGACGCAAAGCCGAGCTTGACGCCGACCATCGTGAAGAGAATCAGAAACGATGCCCCGATGATGACATCCGGGCTGACGATCAACACGGTGTTCAAGGACAAGACGGCGTTGCGCATTTTCCGGTTGCGCAGGAAAATGATGCCGATGGCGCCAAGCACGCCGATCGCTGTCGAGATGAGTGCAGACAGCAAAGCGACGATGACCGTGTTCAAGACAATGATGAGCAGGCGTGTGTCATTGAATACGGCCGCGTAATGTTCCCAAGTGAAATCTTCAAAGCCGGACATGGTGCCGCCGCTATTGAAGGAATAGAAAATCAAATAGAAAATCGGGGCATAGAGAATAAAAAAGACGAACGCCAAATAGATTTTGGCGGGTTTACTTAGCTTTGCCATTCAATGCCCCTCCTTTCTCTTTCGGGCCTGTGAGCAGCATGATGATAATCATGAACAAGATCAAGAACACGGCAATCGTCGAACCCATGCCCCAGTTTTGCGTCACCAGGAATTGCTGTTCGATGGCCGTACCGAGCGTGATCACTTTATTGCCGGCGATAAGCCGTGTAATGACGAACAAGGACAAGGCCGGGATAAAGACGGCCTGCACGCCGGATTTGACGCCGTTGATCGCCAGCGGAAAAATGACGCGGCGGAATGTTGTCCACTGGGATGCACCGAGGTCGCGCGATGCGTCAATCAAAGCCGGATTGATTTTATCGAGCGAGTTGAAGATCGGCAATACCATGAACGGGATGAAAATATAGACGGCGACAAAAACGAAGCTGAAGTCGGTGAACAGGATCTGAAGCGGTCCTGCACCGAAAAATTGGATCAATTGGTTGGCAGGCCCGTACAGCCCGAAAATACCGATGAACGCATAGGCTTTGAGCAACAGGTTGATCCACGATGGAATGAGGATCAACAGCAGCCAGAGTTGCTTATGCTTTGTTTTCGTCAGCCAGTAAGCTGTCGGGTAGGCAATCAGCACCGAAATAAAGGTGATGAGGAAGGCGTACCAGAACGAGCTGAGCGTCATGCGGAAATACGTTGATGAAAAGAAATTCGCGTAGTTTTCCAGAGTGAAATTGCCGGCCAAGTCAAGAAAAGAAAAATAGACGACGAGTGCGATCGGCGCAATGACGAATAACAAGATCCATATATAATAAGGTGCCAAGTACCATGGGCGCGATGAGCGATTAGTCATTGGAAACGGCTCCGTACGACTCAAGCCTTGCATCGAAGGCTTCTTCGGATTCGTTCAAGCGCATGACGTGAATCGCTTCTGGATCGAAATCGAGCCCGATTTGTGCGCCGACTTCCACGCGTTTTGTCGAATGCACTAGCCATTCATTACCCGTTTCGTCGTAAGTGGAGATTTCGTAATGGACGCCGCGGAACAATTGGCTGTCGACATGAACCGCCATTTTGCCGGTTTCCGGCTTGGTGATTTCCAAGTCTTCCGGGCGGATGACGATTTCCACTTGTTCGTTCGAACTTAGGCCTCTATCGACGCATTCGAACTCTTTATTGGCAAAGCGCACGCGGTAATCAGCGACCATGACGCCCTCGGCAATATTCGACTCCCCGATGAAATCGGCGACAAAACGGTTGATCGGTTCATCGTAAATATCCATCGGCGTGCCGCTCTGCTGAATTTCCCCGGCATTCATGACAAAAATTTCATCAGACATCGCGAGTGCTTCTTCTTGGTCATGCGTAACGAAGACGAAAGTCTTGCCGAGGCGCTGCTGCAGCTCCCGCAATTCATATTGCATTTCGGTGCGCAGCTTCAAGTCGAGTGCGGACAGCGGTTCATCGAGCAGAATCACTTCCGGGTCATTGATGATGGCCCGTGCGATGGCGACGCGTTGGCGCTGGCCGCCGGACATTTCGTGAATTTCGCGGTTTTCATAGCCGCTCAAATTGACGAATGCCAAGGCTTCTTTGACGCGTCGCTCGACTTCCGCTTTTTTGATTTTTTTGATGCGTAAGCCGAATGCTACATTTTCGAATACATTTAAATGAGGGAACAGCGCATAATCCTGGAATACGGTGTTCACTTGCCGCTCATTTGCCGGGATCTTATTGACTTTTTTGCCTTTGATATAGATGTCACCGCTCGTTGGCTGATTGAATCCCGCGATCAATCGCAGGATCGTCGTTTTGCCGCAGCCGGAAGGGCCGAGCAAGGTGTAGAATTTACCTTTTTCCATTTCAAAACTGATGTTGTTCAAAACATTGCCCGCGCCTTCGAAAGTTTGGACAACATTATCAAAGCGGATGATCGCTTGGTCCGTCATAATATACCTCCTGGATTATAAATAAGATTTCGTTGCAACGATGATCATTTCTGAACGGTCCGTTGAATGGTTCGCTAATTGGTGTTCATGATCCGCGCTATAGTAGATGGAATCGCCGGCTTTAGCTGTATAGGACCGGCTGCCAATATTCAGGCGAACTTCACCTTTTAGGACATAGACGAAGGTTTCGGATGCCGAGGGTTCGAAAGTTTTGAAATGCCCCGACGATTCCAAGGTCAGGTAAACCGGTTCCATTTCCTTTTTGTTCGATGTCGGGACAAGCCAATCGACTTCATAGCCAGTTTCCCTGTCGATGTGGACCGTATGATCTTCTTCCTTGAAGACGAGCTTTGTCTCTTCAGCATCCGTGAAAAACTCTTTTGGAGTCGTTCCGAGAACTTCAAGGAGAGAGAACAGCGTTTCAATGGAAGGGGAGTTCATGTCGCGTTCAAGCTGTGAAATGAATCCTTTGCTCAAGTCCGTCCTCGAGCCGAGCTCTTCTTGTGTCAAACCGTTTTTCAGCCGCAAATTCTTGATCTTTTTGCCGATTTCCATACAGTCTCCTCGATTCTTCAGTAGTGGTACAATATAGAAAGAAATTGCGATAGGTGATGTGAACCCTGTCATTCAGGTGAAATAAATGCAAATGGCTTGAATGATTGAATGAACAGAGGGTAGTTTAGTTAAAATATACTTTTAGTTTAGTTAAAGTATTTATTCATTATACAAAACCTGCGCTGAAATTCAAGGGAAAAAAACTTTGGGAAATGAATCCGAATCTATTGCAATCAGCTAAGGCAATTACTATTATAGAGAAAGTGCAAAAACCATAAAGTCCACAAAGACTGATATAGAAGTTTTCGGTTGTGCAAAATTGACAGATGACAGGGACATAAAAGCCCAACCAACTACGGGAGTGATCAACTTGAACGGAAAGATGAATTTTTTCCTCGACCCGAAAAATCGGGTAGCGCAAAAACCATCCATCATGAATTACAAACAAGACGAAAAAGGGCTTTATTTATTGGCCGACAAAAAGTTCATCAATTGGATGGACGTCCACACGTTTTGCCATACGTGCATGGATCCTTTAACTTTCGATAATGAATTCGACGCAAGCTATTGCGCGAGCTGTAATGAATGGCGCGAAGAGCGCTGCAGCGACATCAGTTGCGAATACTGTGAAAATCGCCCTGCAAGGCCACTAGATCCCCGTAAATAAGCGGGGGTTTTTTTATAGAAGAAAGAAGGATATGATGAAGAAGAGCAAACAAGAATATGGGGGATGGACATGAAAAAGGAATTCGTGGTAATAGGCTTAGGGCGTTTCGGCGGAAGCATCGTCCGGGAACTGATCGAACAAGGCGCCGACGTGATGGCTATCGATAAAGACCATGAGCGGGTGGATGAATTCGCCTCAATCGCGACACAAGCTGTTGTTGCCGATACGACAGACGAATCAGTATTGAAATCTCTTGGGGTCCGCAATTTCGAACAGGTCATCGTTGCGATTGGGGAGAATATCCAAGCGAGTATCCTGACGACACTCATGTTAAAGGAAATTGGCGTCAAGAAAATCACCGTCAAAGCCCAAAACGATTACCATGCCAAAGTGCTGCATAAAATCGGGGCGGACAAAGTCGTACATCCAGAGCGCGATATGGGTATCCGAATCGCCCATAACATCCTATCGAACAATGTGCTCGATTACCTGGAACTGTCTGACGAGCATTCAATCATGGAAATCAAAGCAAACGAAAAACTGGCTGGTTATACCTTGATCGAATTGGATATCCGCGCCAAATACGGCATCAATATCGTCGCAATCAAAAGAGGTGACGATATCATCGTATCCCCGCAAGCCGATATGGAAATCGAACGGGAGGACATCCTGATCATCATCGGATCCGATGCCGACATCAACCGTTTTGAAAAGAAAGTCATGAACTAAATAAGGCAATAAAAAAAGAAGCCGCAGAGGGCTTCTTTTTTTTATACTTCCATAATCACTGGGAGAATCATCGGGCGGCGTTTCGTTTTTTCGTAAAGATACGGTCCGAGGACATCTGAAATTTCGGTCTTCAGTTCAGCCCAGTCGGTATTTTTGCTGTGGATTTTTTTGTTCAAGTGACGGTTCAGCATCTGCTGTGCCTCGTAGATCATCGTACCGGATTCGCGCATATAGACGAACCCGCGCGAAATGAGGTCAGGTCCTGACACCATACGGCTTTTCTTCTTGTCGACGCTGACGACAACGATGACTAGTCCTTCTTCAGACAGCACGCGGCGGTCGCGAAGGACGATATTGCCGATGTCGCCGATTCCGCTGCCGTCGATGTAAACATCGCCGGAAGGGATGCGGCCTGCAACCGAAGCTTCGTCTTGGCCAAGAGCCAAAACATCGCCGTTTTCCATGATGAAGGTATTTTCGCGCGGAACATCGCAGTCGACTGCGAGTTCTGCGTGTTGAGCCTGCATCCGGTATTCGCCATGAATCGGCATGAAGTATTTCGGTTTGATCAAGCGCAGCATCAATTTGTTTTCTTCTTGTGAACCGTGGCCGGATGTGTGGATATCATTCAATGAACCATGGATGACATCAGCCCCTGCACGGAACAATAGGTTGATCGTGCGATTGACGCTGCTCGTATTGCCCGGAATCGGGGAAGACGAGAAGACGACGGTATCGTTTGGCTGGATCTGGATTTGACGATGTGTACCGTTGGCGATACGTGACAGTGCAGCCATCGGTTCGCCTTGTGAACCTGTACATAGGATGACAACTTTATCGGCAGGCATCCGGTTCAAGGTTTGCGTATCGATAAACGCATCTTCAGGAGCCGTGATATAGCCGAGCTCGCGTCCGATCGTCATGGCATTATCCATGCTGCGGCCGAAAACGGCGATTTTGCGGCCTTGGCGCACAGCTTCATCGGTCACTTGTTGCAAACGGTAAATATTAGAAGCGAACGTAGCGAAAATTAAACGCCCTTCGACTTTCCGCATGATTTCCTTGATCGTTTCGCCGACTTTGCGTTCGGACATCGTGAAATTCGGGATTTCAGCATTAGTCGAGTCAGACAATAGGCACAATACCCCTTCGCTGCCGATTTGGGCCATTTTCAATAGGTTGGCCGGTTCGCCGACTGGTGTGAAGTCGAATTTAAAGTCACCCGTGTGGACGATGCTGCCGGGCGGTGTTTTGACGACTACGCCGAATGAATCGGGAATACTGTGGGTCGTGCGGAAGAAACTGACCGAAGTTTTACGGAATTTGATAACATCTTCCTCTTCGATTTCGATCATTTTCGTTTGGCGCAACAAGCCGTGTTCTTCCAGTTTTTTACGCAATAAGCCAAGTGCTAGCTTACCGCCGTAAACTGGCATATTCACTTGCTTGAGCAGGTAGGGAATGCCGCCGATATGGTCTTCGTGGCCATGTGTAACAAACAGGCCCTTGATTTTATCGGCATTTTTAACCAAATAGGTGTAATCCGGAATGACGTAATCGATTCCGAGCAAATCGTCTTCCGGGAATTTGATGCCGGCATCAATGAGGATGATTTCATCCTGGAATTGGACACCGTATGTGTTTTTGCCGATTTCGCCCAGTCCGCCGAGCGCGAAAACAGCTGTTTGATCATTTTTCACGAATTTCATTATGCGTCGATAGACTCCACTTTATAATCTTGGGAGGCTTGTTCATATTCGAGGTGCTGGCCTTCTAGAAGCTGCACGAGCTCGATGTTGAAGTTGCGGTCCTTCAGGTGGTGACGGACTTCCCGCTCGGTGGAAGCTTCTACATACAAACTTTGTGTGTTTTCGCGAACTGGTACTTCAAAACGGTTTTCTTGGTAATATACTTTAAAAATCATATTTTGCTCTCCTTTTTCCACGTTCAATATAAATGCACTTTCTTTATATTATCATGTCATTGTTCTAAAATAAAGAATAGCCCTCCTATTTATTAAGAAGGGCCGAAACAAACCTTATGCTATCTTCTTTTTGTTCATAATGCCGTTGAGCTGTCTGAGTAGTCTGCGTTTCAACCGTTTCAGCATGGCTCACCACTCCTTATGTATAGTATACTGTTTTTTCTGACAAAAGCAAAGAGGGTGTATTGAGAAATGCCCCAAAAGATTGGAGATAGGATTATGTCGAAATTATTATTATTGGATATCGATGGCACCTTGCTTGATACGAACAAACAATTGCCGGCAGCTACCAAACAAGCATTGATTGCAGCCCGCGCGAACGGGCACCAGCTGGCCATCGCGACGGGACGTGCGCCGTTTATGATCGGTGCACTTCTCGAGGAATTATCGATCGATACGTATATTACGTTCAATGGCCAGTACATTGCATTTGAAAATGAAGCGGTGCACAAACAGGCTATTGATTCGGAAACCTTGGAAAAAGTGTTGGCGTTTGCAGAGCAGCGCGACCATCCGCTAGTCTTCTTGAACGAGCATAAGATGGTGTCTTCCATCGATTTTCATCCGGACATCGACGAAAGCATCAAGAGCTTAAAATTCCCTCATCCGGAAATGGACAAAGATTTCTACCGTACGAATGATGTGTACCAGGCGCTCGTATTCTGTGAAGAGCACGAAGAAAGCCAATACCATGAAGAATTCCAGAACGTGGATTTTGTCCGCTGGCACCGTGTATCGTGCGACATTCTTCCAAAAGGCGGCAGCAAAGCGGAAGGCATCAAGCAATTGATCCGCGCGACTGGCCATCGCTTGGAAGATACGATTGCGTTCGGCGATGGATTGAACGATCTTCAAATGATGGAAATCGCCGGTTTCAGCGTTGCGATGGCGAACGGCCACGAAGAAACGAAAAAACGCGCCAACCACATTACAGGGCACGTCGACGAAGGCGGGCTGGCCAGCGCATTCGAGTTCCTTGGCTTGAGCCGGTAATTTTTTAGCTAGTTTAGAAGTTTTAACTTCCATAGAAAAACCCCGCCTCCAAAAAATGGAGGCGGGGTTTTGTCATTTCACGGTTTCAGCTTGAAGGTCGATGGGTGAAGCATTTTCGACTTCCTGGAACGGGTCGTTCGGGTTGATGTGATCGTAGAACATGATGCCGTTCAAATGATCAAGTTCGTGTTGGAAAGCGATGGCTGGAAGGCCCTTCAAGCGCATTTTGAACTCTTCGCCGGAAAGCGTATGGCCTTTGACGGTGATGCGGGCATAACGCGGAACATAGCCAGGAACTGAACGGTCGACAGACAGGCAGCCTTCGCCGCTGGATAGATAGGTTTTCTCGACAGAATGGCTGACAATTTTCGGATTCACTGCCACCAGGCTCAAATTCTCGCCGGAATGTTCGTCAAAATGCAAAGCGAAGATCCGTTTGGAGACATTGATCTGGGGAGCGGCGATTCCGACGCCCGGACGCAAATCATATTTTTCCGCCAGCTCGTCATCCTGGCTGTTCTTTACATATTCCAAAAGCTCTTCACCGAGCTTACGGTCTTCTGCAGAAAGCGGGAGCTTGACCTCTTCGGCTTTCTGGCGAAGAGTGGGGTGCCCTTCACGGATAATGTCATTCATCAAAATCACGTATGTTCATCCTTTCATGGTGCTCACTAGTATCTCTATTGTAGCGTATGATCGCATTTTTGAAAAAAGAAAAAGCTCTTGCCGTTATTGTATTTTGCCGATATTCATTCTATAGTTAATTCATGGAAATCAAGGGGGACTTTATTGTGAAGAAACTAACCATCGCCACGGTTTTGACAGGCACTCTCTTTCTTTCGGCATGTTCAGGGGCATCGACAGAGGAGCAACTGAACGAAATATTGGAGACGACTTTCGAAGAGGAAGCCGAGTACCGTGATGTGCAGAGCGAATTGCAAAGTCATGAACAGAACGAGCAAGAAATCTTCGAATCGATTATGGCTTTGACCAAAGAGCAACAGGCAGAAGTGGAAGAGAAGTCTCAGGAAGCGATCACTTCAGCCGATGAACGACTCGAACTTTTGGAAACAGAACGTGAATCGATGCAAAATGCAGCTGAGGAATTCAAGGAAATCGACCAATTGATCGAACAAACGGAAGACGAAACTGTCCAGTCAGATCTCGAAGCGCTGAGAGATCAGATGAATCAACGCTTTGTAAAGCACGCCGAATTCACGGACGCTTATGAGACTTTGATCGAACGGCAGAAAGAATTGTATGCAATGGTGGCAGAGGAAGATATGGATCTTGCCACTCTTCAAGATAAGACAAATGAAGTGAATGAGCAGAATGAGCTGGTCCAAGAAGCCGTAACAGCCTTCAACGAACAAACGGAACAGTTCAATGAGCTAAAAAACGAAACCACAGAAAAAATGAATGCAGAAAACGACTGAGCAGCCGCCCCGGCTGTTTTTTTCTGTGCTATAAAAGAGTGGTTTTTTCTTTTCGTATTATAACACAGTACCAATTATTCTTATAGTACAGTTACGATTATTTTTAAGTTCTGCAAAAACGGGTATACACGTATAATGTAATGTTCTTCTATGATTGACCGTAATATTGTGGTGGCGTATACTGAAAAAGAATGTGGCAATTGTATCACTAAGCTAGTGTTAAAATTTTAATACAGATAAAGGAGAGTTGCTTTTATGGCTGCGAAAAAGAATCAGCAATTCGATCCGGTGGAAACACTTCAAGCGATCGAAGAAAAGTTCGAAATGGTTCAAGTATTGAACGAAGAAGGCGAAATTGTTAATAAGGATTACGATCCGAATCTATCCGATGAGCAATTGGAAGAATTGATGAAGCGCATGGTTTACACGCGCATCCTGGATCAGCGCTCGATTTCATTGAACCGCCAAGGGCGTCTTGGGTTCTATGCACCGACTGCCGGACAGGAAGCGTCTCAATTGGCTTCCCATTTCGCGTTGGAAAAAGATGATTTCATCTTGCCAGGATACCGCGATGTACCGCAATTGATCTGGCACGGCTGGCCGTTGCACCAAGCGTTCTTGTTCTCCCGTGGGCATTTCAAAGGGAACCAGATGGCTGAAGGCTTGAACATCTTGCCTCCGCAAATCATCATTGGCGCACAGTTCATCCAGGCAGCTGGTGTTGCGCTTGGCATGCAGAAACGCAAAAAAGAAGCAGTCGCAGTCACTTACACAGGCGACGGCGGATCTTCACAAGGTGATTTCTACGAAGGCATCAACTTTGCCGGCGCATTCCGCGCACCGGCGATCTTTATCGTACAAAACAACCAATTCGCGATTTCGACACCGCGTGAATTGCAGACATCAGCAAAAACGATTGCACAAAAAGCTGTATCAGCAGGGATCCCAGGAGTGCTTGTTGATGGCATGGACCCGCTTGCAGTATACGCAGTCACTCGTGATGCACGTGAGCGCGCCGTGAAAGGCGAAGGGCCGACGTTGATCGAAACGATGTGCTACCGCTACGGGCCCCATACGATGGCCGGGGATGACCCGACGCGCTACCGTACTTCGGACATTGACAGCGAGTGGGAAAAGAAAGATCCGCTTGTACGTTTCCGTAAATATCTTGAAGCTAAAAAGCTATGGAACGAAGAAAAAGAAAACGAAGTGATTGAGAAAGCAAAAGAAGAAATCAAAGCGGCAATCAAAGAAGCAGATGGCACGCCGAAACAAAAAGTATCCGACCTTCTCGGAATTATGTACGAGGAAGTTCCATTTAACGTACAGGAACAACTCGATATCTATAAAGCAAAGGAGTCGAAGTAAGCCATGGCACAAATGACGATGATCCAAGCGATTACGGACGCTCTGAAAACAGAAATGAAAAACGATGAAAATGTTCTGGTTTTCGGTGAAGACGTAGGTAATAACGGCGGTGTATTCCGCGCAACTGAAGGTTTGCAAAAAGAATTCGGCGAAGATCGTGTATTCGATACGCCACTCGCTGAATCAGGCATCGGCGGCCTAGCGATCGGTCTTGGATTGCAAGGCTATCGCCCGGTACCGGAAATCCAGTTCTTCGGCTTTGTTTTCGAAGTCATGGACTCCATCAGCGGCCAAATGGCGCGTATGCGCTACCGCAGCGGCGGCACGTTGACATCGCCGGTGACAATCCGTTCACCATTCGGCGGCGGCGTACATACGCCGGAAATGCACGCTGACTCACTCGAAGGGCTTATGACTTCACAGCCCGGCTTGAAAGTAGTCATCCCATCGACACCATACGATGCAAAAGGATTGTTGATCTCTGCAATCCGCGACAACGACCCGGTCATTTTCCTTGAGCATATGAAATTGTACCGTTCATTCCGCCAAGAAGTGCCGGAAGAAGAATACACGATTCCACTCGGCAAAGCCGACGTGAAACGTGAAGGCACAGACCTTTCCATCATCACTTACGGTGCTATGGTGCAGGAGAGCATGAAAGCAGCTGAAGAATTGGAAAAAGATGGCCACTCAGTGGAAGTCGTCGATTTGCGCACAGTTCAGCCGCTTGATATCGAAGCGATTATCGCATCCGTTGAAAAGACAAACCGTGCAATCGTTGTACAAGAAGCACAAAAACAAGCTGGAATTGCAGCGAATGTCGTAGCTGAGATCAACGACCGTGCAATCTTGAGCCTTGAAGCTCCAGTACTCCGCGTAACAGCACCGGACTCTGTCTTCCCATTCTCGCAAGCTGAGCAAGTTTGGCTGCCGAATGCAAAGGATATAGTAGAAACAGCGAAAAAAGTACTGAATTTCTAATTGCCGGATAGCGGAAGCAACACGCCGTTCTTTCCAGCGTGAAATTAGAAAAACAGCTTGAATTCAGTTGAACCGGCTTTCGCGTAATGAAAGCCGGTACTGAATCATTGCTAAACAGCAGCATTCCGTATGGTGCGCCGTATCGAATGTACAATAGAAAGGGTGACTAGAATGGCTTTTGAATTTCGATTGCCGGATATCGGTGAAGGTATCCACGAAGGTGAAATAGTAAAATGGTTTATCAAGGCCGGAGACACGATCGAAGAAGACGATATTCTATGTGAAGTACAGAATGATAAAGCGGTCGTAGAAATCCCGTCTCCTGTTTCAGGAACCATCGAGGAAGTGCTCGTAGAAGAAGGAACCGTCGCAGTCGTCGGAGATGTACTCGTGAAAATCGATTCTCCGGATGCGGATGATGTCCACTTCAAGGGCGGAAAAGACGACGAAGAAAAACCTGAACCTGAAGCGAAGCAAGAAGAGCAGCAAGAAGAAACAGAAGAGCAAGTTCAATCCGGAACAGCTGAATCCGGCGAAAACGTCGAAAAAGAGCCGGCTCCGGAAAGCAAGCCAGAAGGCGAAACCGGCGCAGGCGACCAGCCGCAAGCAGATGAAGCAGACAGCGACTCGAATAAACGCGTCATCGCAATGCCATCTGTGCGTAAATTCGCTCGTGAAAAAGACGTCGATATCAAGAAAGTCAAAGGGTCCGGCGACAACGGGCGTATTATGAAACAAGATATCGAAGCGTTCTTGGAAGGCGGCCAGGAGCAAGAAGCACCGGCAGCAGATCAAGAAACGGCTTCACAAGAAACACAGGAAACAAAAGAAGCACCAGCGAAAGCCGCTCCAGAAGGCGAGTTCCCGGAAACTCGCGAGAAAATGTCCGGCATGCGCAAAGCGATCGCCAAAGCGATGGTGCATTCGAAGCACACGGCTCCTCATGTTGCGTTGATGGACGAAGTCGATGTAACAGAACTCGTTGCACACCGCAAAAAGTTCAAAGACATCGCTGCAGAAAAAGAAATCAAGCTGACGTATTTGCCGTACGTAGTCAAAGCTTTAGTCAGCACATTGCGCGAATTCCCTGCGCTTAACACGTCGTTCGACGATGAAACCGGCGAAGTGATTCACAAGCATTACTTCAATATCGGGATTGCTGCAGATACGGATAAAGGCTTGCTCGTTCCGGTCATCAAAAATGCAGACCGCAAATCCGTCTTCGCCATTTCCGATGAAATCAACCAGCTCGCGACAAAAGCTCGCGAAGGGAAATTATCATCTGCAGAAATGAAAGGCGCTTCATGCTCGATCACGAATATCGGCTCTGCAGGCGGCCAATGGTTCACGCCAGTCATCAACCACCCGGAAGTTGCTATCTTGGGCATCGGGCGCATTGCTGAAAAACCGGTAGTGAAAAATGGTGAAATTGTAGCAGCTCCTGTGTTAGCATTATCATTGAGCTTCGATCACCGCATGATCGACGGAGCAACCGCACAACACGCATTAAATCACATCAAGCGTTTGTTAAGTGAACCAGAATTACTATTAATGGAGGCGTAAAACTTATGGTAGTAGGAGATTTCCCAATCGAAACAGACACGCTCGTCATCGGCTCAGGCCCTGGCGGCTATGTCGCAGCTATCCGTGCAGCACAGACTGGCCAAAAAGTTACCATCGTTGAGAAAGAATACATCGGCGGCGTTTGTTTGAACGTCGGCTGTATCCCTTCAAAAGCGATGATTTCTGTCGGCCACCGTTTTGAAGAAGCCCAGCATTCCGATGAGATGGGCATCGTGGCAAAAGAAGTTTCCTTGAACTTCGAAAAAGCACAAGCGTTCAAAGATAGCGTCGTCAAGAAATTGACTGGCGGCGTCGAATCTTTGCTAAAAGGCAATAAAGTGGAAATCGTACGCGGCGAAGCATATTTCGTGGACGAGAACACTGTTCGCATCATGGACGCGGACTCTGCCCAAACGTATAAGTTCAAAAACGCGATTATCGCAACGGGTTCACGCCCGGTTGAAATCCCAACATTCAAATACTCAGAGCGCGTCATCGATTCAACAGGCGCCCTTGCGTTGAAAGAAGTTCCGAAAAAACTTGTTGTCATTGGCGGCGGTTATATCGGGACTGAGCTTGGAACGGCTTATGCGAACATGGGTTCTGAAGTGACAATCCTTGAAGGTGCACCGGATATCCTTGCCGGATTCGAAAAGCAAATGACATCAATTGTCAAAAAAGGCTTGAAGAAAAAAGGCGTCGAAGTCATCACAAAAGCGTCAGCTAAAGGCGTAGAAGAGTCAGATTCAGGCGTTTCGGTTTCATACGAAGCTGGCGGCGAAGAGAAAACAATCGACGCGGACTATGTATTGGTTACTGTCGGTCGCCGTCCGAACACGGATGAAATGGGCCTTGAAGAGCTCAACATCAAAATGGGCGAGCGCGGCCTTATCGAAGTCGACAAGCAATGCCGTACAAGCATCCCGAACATTTATGCGATCGGTGATATTGTGGCAGGACTTCAATTGGCGCATAAAGCTTCATACGAAGGTAAAATCGCTGCTGAAGCGATTGCCGGCGAAAAATCAGAAGTCGATTACTTGGCAATTCCAGCGGTTTGCTTCACAGACCCTGAACTTGCAAGTGTTGGTTTGACTGAAGAGCAGGCAAAAGAAGAAGGCTTTGAAGTAACAGCTGCTAAATTCCCATTCGGCGCAAACGGCCGTGCTTTGTCACTGAACGCTGCAGAAGGTTTCGTGAAACTTGTCTCTCGTAAAGAAGATGGGTTGCTATTAGGCGGGCAAATCGTCGGAGCAGGCGCTTCCGATATGGTTGCAGAAATTGGCTTGGCCATCGAAGCGGGCATGACAGTGGAAGATATCGCAATGACGATCCACGCTCACCCAACTTTGGCTGAAACTACAATGGAAGCTGCCGAAGTAGCTTTAGGTACGCCGATTCACATCATTAAATAAATAATTGCAAAAGGACCGCAAAATGCGGTCCTTTTTTCTATGCTTTGTACGTACTGCGTATGTTAAAATTTTACACAAGGAGGTTGATTATGAAAAAACAGAATTGGCTATTGCCAGCATGTGCGATGTTTCTGCTTGGGGCTTGTTCTGATGAGACTGCTTCAGAGCCGGAAGATACAGCACAAGAACAATCAGCGCAAACGGATGATGTCGAGAAAGACGTGGCATCAGAGCGATCCGCAAGTGAGCAATCAGATCAAGCAGAAATAGAAGAGCAGGAAAATGCGGAAGAGCAGGGGGCTGAAGAAGACAGCGAAAAGGTTGCCGAGCCGAGCTACCGTATCAATCCGCAAAACTCGAAAGTCGAACCGATCGGCGATGCGAACGAACAAGCGGTCTTGATCACGATCGACGATGCACCGGATACATATTCGCTTGAAATGGCCGAAACCTTGAAAGAGCTTGATGTACCGGCTATCTTTTTCGTCAATGGGCATTTCCTCGATACAGAGGAAGAACAACAGACCTTGTCTGAAATTCACGACATGGGCTTTGCGATCGGCAACCATACGAATACCCATGTCAACTTGAAACAGTCCACAGAAAGCGTCCAGCAAGATGAAATCGTTTCGCTGAATGAGCGTGTGGAAGCGATCATCGGGGAGGCGCCGAAGTTTTTCCGTGCCCCGTTTGGCGTAAACACCGAGTTCAGTAAAGCCCTTGCCGAAGAACAGGGCATGGTGCGCATGAACTGGACCTACGGCTATGATTTCATGCAGGGCTATATGGAACCGGAAGCATTGACAGAGATCATGGTCAATGCTCCTGAACTCAATAGCGGCGGGAATCTGCTGATGCATGATAGGGAGTGGACAAATGAGGCACTGCCACAAATTATCGAAGGGCTGCGCGATAAAGGCTATGAATTTGTAGATCCAGATGAAATAGAAGAGATCCAACCGTAAAAAAAGGATCCGGCGCTGATTGCGCTGGATCCTTTTTACTGTATATCGTTAACGGAATGCATGATGTTCTTTGATGACATGAAGCGTTTGGAGCGAATCATCTTCAGGCCCCTGCACCGGCAGCCCGGCTTTGACGTTCGTGTGGATATAAGAAATGTTCTCTTCGGTAATGATTTCCCCGGGGATGAAAATCGGGATTCCTGGTGGATAGACCATAATGAACTCGGCCGAGATGCGTCCTACCGCTTCATCGATTGGAATGATTTCCGTCTCTGCGTAAAAAGCATCGCGTGGCGTCATCGCTAGCCGTGGAATTTCCGGCAATAAGACAATCGGTTCCGAAACCGCATGCTCAGTCTCCAAGGCTTCGCTCATACGCTGCAAGGCATTGACGAGCAAGTTGATTTCTTTCCGGCTATCGCCGAGCGTGACGAGGCAGAGGATGTTATACAAATCGGATAGTTCAATTTCGATATTGGCGTTCTCGCGCAGCCATTCTTCCGCCTGATGCCCGGTAATGCCAAGGTTTTTGACGCTGATCAATAACTTAGTCGGGTCCATATCGTAAGTCGCAGAAGAATTAAGCAGCTCTTTCCCGACGCATACTAAATGGGGGATCTTATTGATCCGCTTGCGTGCGTCCTGTGCCAGCCGAATCGTCTGGTCGATCAGGTCAAAGCCGTGTATCGCGAGCTGGCGCCGTGCCGTATCGAGCGATGCCAATATCGGATAGGAAGTGGATGTTGTCGTAAGCATCGACAAAGTCGCTTGGACGCGCTTCGGCGACACCAAGCCTTCACGTACGTTCAGCACAGAACTCTGCGTCATGGAGCCCCCCAGTTTATGGACCGATGTGGCAGCCATGTCCGCTCCTGCTGCCATCGCGGAAATCGGCAAGGATTTATGGAAATGGATATGGACGCCGTGCGCTTCATCGACGAGCACAGGAATGGATTTGTCATGGGCGATATCGACAATGCGCTTCAAATCAGCCGCCACGCCGAAATAAGTCGGGTTGATGACGAGCACCGCTTTGGCATCGGGATATTCAATTAAGGCTTTCTCTACTGATTCAGGCGAAATGCCATGGGAGATGCCGAGTTCCGGATCGACTTCCGGATGGATAAAGACAGGGATGGCGCCGGCAAAAACAATGGCGGACATGATGGATTTATGGACGTTGCGCGGGACGAGAATTTTATCGTTCGGCCCGACGACGCTCAAAATCATCGTCATGATGGCACCGCTCGTTCCTTGGACCGAGAAAAAGGTGTGGTCTGCGCCGAACGCCTGCGCTGCCAATTCCTGCGCTTGTTTGATGGCGCCTTTTGGAGAATGCAGGTCATCTAGTGGCGCTATATTAATCAAGTCGATCGACAGGATATTATCGCCGACGAATTCCCGGAATGCGGGATCGACTCCTTGGCCTTTTTTATGGCCGGGAATGTGAAATTGTATAGGATGCCGGTTTCGATGCTTCAATAAAGCATCAAAGAGCGGAGTTTCGAGTTGTGACAATGGGACGTGCACCTCACTTTATCAAAATGAAAACAAGAGAAATTATAGCATGCAAGACGCCTCGTTACTATACTTATAGTATGGATGTCTGACTTATTTTCGTCCGCATGGAACAAGCTGCACGCATGGAAAAGGGAATTTCGAAATTGAAGCGAATAGACAAATAGAGGACAAAAAAGGAGTGGGATAATGGCGTTTAAGACAAGAATCACTGAATTACTTGGAATCGACTATCCGATCATACAAGGGGGCTTGGCATATTTGGCTTATGCAGACCTGGCCGCAGCGGTCTCGAATGCCGGAGGGCTTGGCCAAATCACGGCGATGAGCCTGCCGGGGCCTGATGAGTTGCGCGAAGAAATCCGCAAAGTCCGGGAATTGACAGATAAGCCATTCGGCGTGAACTTTGCGATCGGTGAGCATGGGCGTGCATTTTCGCATATGCTCGATGTAGCAATCGAAGAACGGGTGCCTGTTGTGTCGATGACTGGCGGCAACCCGACACCGATTTTTGAACAATTGGAAGGCACCGATATCAAGAAATTGGTGTTGGTGGCAGCAAGGCGCCAAGCTGAAAAGGCGGAGACGCTTGGGGCAGATGCCGTTATGGTCGTCGGGCATGAAGGTGGTGGGCACCTCGGCCGTGATGATATCGGGACAATGGTCCTGATTCCGCAAGTGGTCGATGCCGTGTCGATTCCTGTGATCGCGTCTGGGGGCATTGGCGATGGGCGCGGATGGATGGCGGCGCATGCGCTTGGAGCTGAAGGAATTGAAATGGGAACGCGCTTCATCGCAACGAAAGAATGCATTCACGCGTCCCAGCTATATAAGCAGCAGTTGATTGACAGCACAGAAAACGATACAGTAATTATCAAGCGCAGTATCGGTGCACCGGCCCGTACATTGTCCAATGCATGGACGGATCGCATCTTGGAAATCGAAAAAGAGACGCCGAACTATGAAGCGCTAAAAGATTATATTAGCGGAACCGCCAATAAACGCTATATTTATGATGGAGAACAAGAAAAGGGCTTCGGCTGGGCAGGGCAAGTGACGGGCTTGATCCGGGATGTGCCGACTGTCCAGGAATTGTTCGACAGAATGATCCAGCAAACTGAAGAAATCCGCAAACGCTGGGGGATTAATGAAAGAGAGTAGGTGAAGGCCATGGAATATTCATATCCATTTTCCATCGATTGGACGACCGATGAGATCGTCGATGTCGTGGAATTTTTCGAAGCGATAGAAAAAGCTTATGAAAAAGGGGTCAAACGTCAGGAATTGATGGACAAATACCGTAAGTTTAAAAAAGTTGTGCCATCGATGGCAGAAGAAAAGACATACTTCCGTGAGTTTGAAGAAGAAAGCGGCTATGTCAGTTTTACGGTCGTCAAAAAGATGAAAGAAGCTTCAGGCGATGAATTGATCCGCATCAAAAGATAGAAAAACCGCCGTTCAGCGATGAACGGCGGTTTTTTCGTTTGCTTGAAGCAACTTCCGGTAAATCGGAAGCAGCTCGCGGAATGTTTCTTCTGCAAAAGCATAGAATCCATCTTTATCGAGCGCAGCAGCATCAGCACGTGCCAACTGCCTGCCGATGACGAGCTCCCCTTTTTTGACATCGCGCAGCCGCGTGAGCAGCTTTTCGATGCCCTCTTCGCCAAGCGATGCGATGGTTTCGGCTTCAGGCTTCATATGATCGCCTGAAACGACAAATTCTTCCGGCATGTCGGCTAAAGCCGCAGTGGAAATCAGTTGATTCGCCATTTGCGGTTTGCCGGGCGCTTCGTAAATGACAGCAAGAATGACAAATACATGGCTTTCCCAAAGCCCAATCTGGAAATGCGGGACGGCTTTATAGCCGCGTTTATAAGGTGCAAATGCCACCCAGCTGTCATTCGGCGGATTAACAGTCCGGCGCATGTGTTTCGCGACATGGGGGAAAAATTCATCCCCGGTTTCTCCAGAGAAATAAGCGGAAAAGTCTTGGCCCAATGCTTCGAACTTTGGCCGTACATAAGTCGATAATGCTTCCATGCGTTCCTCGAGCCCTGGAGTTTCAAATACTTCAAAATCCTGTTCAGTCCAGTATGGATTCACGGACATCCCCTCCTTAAATAATCATCACGGTTTATTTTAACGAAGTTTTGGAAGAATGAATATAAATAAGTTTTCAAGAAGAAAAAACGGGGTAAAGATGTGTAACAAACATCGCAATCGGAATATTCCGATTATGAGGGAAGGGGGGCGCTCACTTATGAAGCAGATGATACAGATTATCCGGAAAGCGGATGTAGAAAAAGAGTATATCAATACCTTGAAGCTGGAGCTTGATTACGAATTGGCCACCTTGTATGATGCAATGCAGCAAAATGACAGCAGCCAAAAAGACAAGAGCAAGAAACGGCTTGCAGAAATACAGGTAGAACTGGAGGCTCTTCATGCATTGTAAACAGACGACCATACCGTAGAAGCATCTGCTGGCTAAAGACAGTGGATGCTTTTTTCGTTATACTGGAAAGAAATAAGGGGGAGCTCATACATGGACCAGCACGCAATGGACCGATACATAAAATCAATGATCAAAGAAGCGGGGCACCGGATCCGTAATTCATTTCTTAGTGACATCTCGGTGGATACGAAAGCCCATGCAAATGATTTGGTCACAAACGTGGATAAGGAAGTGGAGAAATTCTTCATCCAAAACATCCGAAAAGATTTTCCTGGCCACCGCGTTTTTGGTGAAGAAGGATTTGGAGACACAATCGAAGAATTAAGCGGCACGGTATGGATGCTCGACCCAATCGATGGCACTATGAATTTTGTGCACCAACGACGCAATTTTGCCATTTCGCTCGGTATTTATGAAGATGGTGTCGGCAAAATGGGTTATATCTATGATGTCGTCAATGACGATTTGTATCATGCAATAGCAGGAGGCGGCGCTTATTATAACGATGAACGCCTGCAGCCGCTCATCGAGACGGACATTAGCGAATCGATCATCGGCATGAACGCCATGTGGGCAACGCCGAACCGGCACGTGGAGCATGAAGCGACGATACGCCTCGTTCATGATGCGCGTGGCATGCGTTCGTACGGTTCCGCGGCGCTTGAGCTCGCTTATCTGGCGAGCGGGCGAATCGATGCTTATATTTCCATGAGGCTATCGCCGTGGGACATCGCCGGGGGATTGGTCATGGCAAAAGAAGTAGGTGCTGTTGCGAGCAATTTTTCGGGCGCAGCTGCAAACCTGCTGAAGTCGGATACATTCGTCGCCGCTAACCCGTCCATACACGGAAAACTGCTCCAGGATTATATCAAGCCAAAGCAAGCATAATAAAGCTGAAAATGGATTGCGCATAAAATCGTTCTTTCTGCAGGAGTGGGGCAATGCCCATTTAACAGAAAGGACGATTTTTTTATGCTTTGCTAGAAGGAAAAAGGGGCTGCCCAAAAGGTCATGAAAAATGACCTTTTGGGCAGCCCCTTTTTTTGTCTATAATACGTCTGCTTCGCGCATTTCTTTTTTGCGTTTGAACCCAAAGCCCATGATGACCAACAACAATAGAATGGAAAGCAAAATACCGGTCACGCTGCGAAGTGCCACTGCGACGCCGATGAGCACCATCGCCCCGATTGCCGCCAATGAATATAGTACAAAAATCCATTTTATATTATGCCATGATTCTACGATCGCTTCTTTCATCCCATCTAACCTCCTGCATACAAGAAAATAAAATCGTAGGGTTTTTCCCCTATATGTGCTATACTAGCACAGTTATAGGCTCGAAAAAAGAATATTGGAGTGAAAGTATGACTAACCTTAGAAACGATTTACGAAACATTGCAATTATCGCACACGTTGACCACGGCAAAACGACATTGGTGGATCAGTTGCTTCAGCAATCAGGAATCTTCCGATCAAACGAACATGTTGATGAGCGGGCGATGGACTCAAACGACATTGAAAGAGAACGCGGAATCACAATCCTAGCTAAAAACACCGCGATTCAATATAAAGACGCTAAAATCAACATTTTGGATACTCCTGGACACGCCGATTTCGGTGGTGAAGTTGAGCGTATCATGAAAATGGTTGATGGTGTCTTGCTCGTTGTCGATGCGTACGAAGGCTGTATGCCACAGACACGCTTTGTCTTGAAAAAGGCGCTTGAGCAAAACCTCAAACCGATTGTAGTCGTCAACAAAATCGACCGCGATTTCGCGCGTCCGGATGAAGTTGTCGATGAAGTCATCGAATTGTTCATCGAACTAGAAGCAAACGATGACCAGTTGGAATTCCCTGTCATTTTTGCATCAGGCATGAACGGAACGGCAAGTCTTTCATCTGACCCATCCGACCAAGAAGAAAACATGCAGGTCATCTATGATGCCATCATGGACCATGTACCTGCACCGATCGATAACCGCGAAGAACCATTGCAATTCCAAGTGGCGCTTCTTGACTACAACGACTATGTTGGCCGTATCGGTATCGGGCGCGTATTCCGCGGCACGATCGAAGTCGGGCAATCCGTTTCCTTGATGAAACTGGACGGCTCTGTCAAAAACTTCCGTATTACAAAAATCCACGGTTTCATGGGCTTGAAGCGTATTGAGATCCAAAAAGCCGAGGCAGGCGATTTGATCGCAATCTCTGGTCTAGAAGATATCAACGTCGGTGAGACGGTATGTCCTCAAGATCATCAAGAAGCCTTGCCGATTCTGCGTATCGACGAGCCGACGCTGCAAATGACATTCCTTGTCAACAACAGCCCGTTCGCTGGTAAAGAAGGTAAGTTCATTACATCAAGAAAAATCCAAGAGCGTTTGGATGCTCAATTAGAGACAGATGTTTCCTTGCGCGTTGATCCAACGGATTCCCCGGATGCATGGGTCGTATCGGGCCGCGGCGAGTTGCATCTATCGATCTTGATCGAAAATATGCGCCGTGAAGGATTCGAGCTTCAAGTATCGAAACCTGAAGTTATCGTCCGCATGGTGGATGGCGTCCGCTGCGAACCGGTTGAACGCGTTCAAGTGGATGTTCCCGAAGAATACACTGGCGCGATCATCGAGTCACTTGGTGAACGTAAAGGTGAAATGCTCGATATGATCAATAACGGAAGTGGACAAGTACGTTTAGTATTCAATGTCCCTGCACGCGGATTGATCGGCTACACAACTGAATTCCTGACGCAAACACGCGGATATGGAATCATCAACCACACATTCGATAGCTATCAGCCAGTTGCATCAGGACGCGTAGGCGGCCGTCGCCAAGGCGTGCTCGTTTCAATGGAACGCGGCAAATCTTCAACTTACGGCTTGATGGGCATCGAAGACCGCGGAACTTCATTCGTTGAAGTCGGAACTGAAATCTATGAAGGCATGATCGTCGGTGAACATAACCGCGACAACGATTTGACAGTCAACATTGTCAAGATCAAAGCGGCGACTAACATCCGTTCTGCCAACAAAGACCAGACGACTACGATGAAAAAAGCGCGTTTGATGAGCCTTGAAGAAGCACTTGAATACTTGAACGATGACGAGTACTGCGAAATCACTCCTCAGTCGATCCGCTTGCGTAAGAAAATTCTTGATAAGAATGAGCGCGAACGCATGGCGAAGAAAAAGAAAGTAGCCATCGAAGAATAAACAACTGGAAGGATGTATAATCCGTGGACGAGCAGGCTTTTGTCTATGAAAATATGTATCCGGTAGCCCGCATTCTTTACCAGAACATGCCTAATTTCGATGTGGCGGGATATGCACTGTTTGCTGTCATCTTCCTGTTATCGGCACTTGTGTATAAGCTGGGCTTTGCCAAAAAATTATCGATCGGAAAAAATGCAGTCATCATTTTGTTCTTGGCTGCGGGAGGATTGGGCCTGACATTCCTGGCCTTTTTCCTGCCCGTTGTCGAGGGCTTGGTCATTGCCGCATTGATTCTCATCCTTTATAAGATCCGCCTTTGGCGCGAAAAACGCGAAAGCGCTGCTTCTCAATGAGAGGCAGCGTTTTTGCGTTCAAATGTTTTGTAAAGTATCGGCAACAGCAGCGCATATGTCAGATGTGCCAAGATCCAATAGAGGAAAGCCCCCATATCGGTCGGTTCCGGGACATCGGCTTCTACCGCGAGCATTGCCAGTGGGAAAAACAGGATGTAGGTCGGTATGGTAAGCACCAAGCTAATGATCGTCAATTGGCCGAATGTATAGTTGCGGCGTTTGGCAATATACACATAAACGATGCCGATTATCAGTGAGATGATTAAATGGAAAACGAATTCAGTCAGCTCCGACCAGTTCACTTGATTGACCAGCGGGATGAAATCGACGTTCAATAGCAATTCGTAATTCCGGACACCGGTCACTGCCTGCATCCATTTCAGCAACAATCCGAGAATGAGGCCGCTCCAGAAACCAATCCACAAACCTTTTAGGATTTTCATCAGAAATCATCCTCGATGCTGCGGGAGCTGCGGAAGAAATGAAAATGTCCCGTCGCTAGACGCTCTTCTGTCCGTTTGGTGATCCGGTCGTGGCATTCTTCGCACATATGGGTGTGGATCGGCCGGTTGCGAAGGCGCTTGGCTTGCAACGTATCGTCTTCAAGTTCTTCGATTTTATCGCAGATGACGCATTGAACACGCATAGATATTCCTCCTATTCGACCCGGATAGCGGAGACATGGGTAATCGGCTGATCGGTATTCGAGCCATCCGGAAATAGGATATGGACGGGTCCATCTTCACGGAGAGGCTTCCCATCCTGGCTGAATTTGAAAATCAATTGCTTGGCATTTTCAATTTCGAAAGCATGGTCTCCTGAAGCCGTTTCGAACACGACTTTGGACGAGCCAGCTGTTGGCTCGGCGTTCTCTAAGAATGGCTGGAATCGCATGCCGAATGTGCCTGTAAGCATGTCTTTTTTTTCCTGGCGCTTGTATTTTTTCTCTGAATTCAAGGTCGGCGGAACGGTAGCGCCTTCCATGATTTCACGTGACCAATGTTCGCCCATGCCGCGCTTGTATTCTTCTAGATCATCCTTATCGACATGCTCTTCTGTGAAAAACGTCTTAAGATCCAGTTTGCGGTCATCAAAAATCCACACGGTTGGATCCAAGGTCAGTTTGTATGTGACTTTCCCTTTGAACGGTATGATGAATTCCATAAATAAAACCCTCCATTATAGTATCTCTCTTCTTCAGTATAACTGTTCACATACAATTCCCAAAGGGTTTAATCCCTTTTATGAGAGACTTGCAATTTGACAGCGTAAAAGATACACTTTAAACAGGCTAATGGAGCAGAAATACAAGTGATGGGGGAGTCCTCATGGAACATACAGAAGAACAGACTTATCAGGAAAAAGCGCTGGAACTCCTTAAAGCTGATGCAGAGAAAATCGAGCAATTGATCAAGGTGCAGATGGATCATCTTACATTGCCTTCCTGCCCTTTATATGAAGAAGTTCTTGATACGCAAATGTTTGGCTTATCACGGGAAATCGATTTTGCCGTCAAACTCGGCTTGATCGAACGTGAGACCGGTAAAAATTTAATGGATACGCTGGAGAAGAAACTGTCCATCCTTCATGACGCGTATACAAATAAATGACCCAAAACTCAAACGATTCCAGTTTGAGTTTTTTTACTAATGAATCCAATTGAATGAGGTATAAAAAACAATGAAATCCTACATCAAGAAATACGGCAAGTACATAGACTACCCGCTTCTCTTTACATACCTGGCATTGACCATTTTCGGTCTGATCATGATTTACTCCTCGAGCATGGCTTGGTCTGTAAACTATTACAATGACTCACCGGACCGCTTCTACATACAGCAATTGATCAACTTGGCCATCGCGTACCCTGTATTTCTGCTTGCAGCCGTATTCCCCTATAAGCATTTCAAGAAAAAGTGGATGATGGCGACCGTACTCGCAGTCATCTTCACCGGACTCATCTTGGTCCATTTTATCGGCTTTGCGGCAGGCGGTGCGAAAAGTTGGATCAGCCTCGGCTTCGCCAATATCCAGCCATCGGAAGTCGCTAAAGTCGGCTTGATTTTTTATTTGGCGGGTGTGTTTTCGAATAAATATCGTAACGGGTCCATCAATAAACTGAACGAATCGATCATCCCGCCGGTCATCATTTTGACCGCAGTTTTGCTGCTAGTCTTCCTTGAGCCTGATTTGGGGTCGATGGTCATCATTGGCGCGGTCGGCCTGTCGGTAATGGCAGCATCAGGCGTCCGCCTGAAACCGTTCGTGAAATTGGCAGGAATCGTCGTTGCAGCTGCCGCCGTCTTCATCGTGCCGGCGATGATTTTCGCCAAAGACTTGATTTTCACTGAAAAACGGGTGGGGCGCATCGATGCCTTCTTTAACCCATTTTCTGATGAGCTCGGATTCGGTTTCCAAATCGTCAACGGTTATTTGGCAATCGGCTCAGGTGGGCTTAGCGGCCTTGGCCTCGGCCAGTCCATCCAAAAGCTCGGCTATTTGCCCGAGCCCCATACCGATTTCATCATGTCGGTCATTGCGGAAGAACTCGGCGTTCTGGGCGTCTTCGTCGTCATCGGCGGATTGGGATTCGTTGTCCTTCGCGGATTGTGGATCGCGATGACGACTAGCGACCCGCTTGCGCGCATGCTTGCAGCGGGCGTCGCAAGCATGATCGGCATCCAATCGTTCGTCAATCTGGGCGGCCTGTCGGGCATCATACCGCTGACTGGCGTTACACTTCCATTTATAAGCTATGGCGGAACTTCAGTAATTTTGTTATCGTTAGCTATGGGAGTATTAATGAATGTTTCCATGTTCAATAAATACGAAAAAACGAAAAAGTAAAGGGTGTGCGTCGGAGTGAAAGAGATTAACAAGATCTTAGTAGCCAACCGCGGAGAAATTGCAATTCGGATCTTCCGCGCCTGTACAGAACTGAATCTTCGGACAGTTGCGATTTATTCGCAGGAAGACAGCGGTTCGTTTCATCGTTACAAAGCTGACGAATCGTATTTAGTCGGCAAAGGAAAAAAGCCGATTGATGCTTATTTGGACATCGAAGACATCATCCGCATCGCCAAGGACTCAGGAGTGGACGCCATTCACCCAGGGTACGGATTCCTATCCGAAAACGTGCATTTTGCGCGGCGCTGTGAAGAAGAAGGCATCGTATTCATCGGGCCAACATCCCGCCATCTCGATATGTTCGGCGATAAAGTCAAAGCCCGTGACCAAGCGATCGCTGCAGGCATTCCTGTCATTCCGGGAACGGACGGACCTGTCGAATCATTGGCTGAAGTAGAGGCATTTGCTGACCAAGCCGGATTCCCGTTGATGATCAAAGCATCACTAGGCGGTGGCGGACGCGGCATGCGCATCGTCAAAGACGCAAGTGAACTGGCATCATCTTACGAACGTGCGAAATCCGAAGCGAAAGCTGCCTTCGGTTCCGACGAAATGTATGTGGAAAAATTCGTAGACAAACCGAAGCACATCGAAGTGCAGATCCTCGGCGATGCAGAAGGCAATGTCGTCCATCTGTACGAACGTGACTGCTCCATTCAGCGGCGCCACCAGAAAGTCGTGGAAATCGCCCCATCCAACTCGATCAGCAATGAATTGCGAAATGAAATTTGCGACGCTGCCGTTAAATTAATGAAAAACATCGATTACATAAATGCCGGGACAGTTGAGTTCCTGGTGGCGGGAGATGAATTTTACTTTATCGAAGTAAACCCCCGCATCCAAGTTGAACACACGATCACTGAAATGGTCACAGGCATCGATATCGTCCATGCACAGATCCATATCGCCCGCGGGCATATGTTGCATAGCGAAACGATAGCTATTCCGAAACAAGAAGATATCCCTTTGTTCGGATTCGCCATTCAATCGCGTGTGACCACAGAAGACCCATTGAATGATTTCATGCCGGATGCCGGAAAACTGATGGTCTACCGTTCAGGCGGCGGATTTGGTGTACGCCTAGATGCCGGAAACGGTTTCCAGGGGGCTGTCATTTCCCCGTATTACGATTCATTACTCGTTAAAGTATCTACGTGGGCAACAACGTTCAAAGAAGCCGCAGCGAAGATGGACCGCAACTTGCAGGAATTCCGCATTCGCGGTATCAAAACGAATATCCCGTTCCTTGAAAATGTAGTAAAACATCAAAATTTCATCAATGGAGATTTCGATACCAGCTTTATCGATAGCACACCAGAATTATTTAAGTTCCCTGTGCGCCAAGACCGTGGAACGAAATTGCTTAGCTATATCGGCAATGTGACGGTGAATGGCTTCCCTGGAATCGAGAAGAAAAAGAAACCAATTTATGCAGCACCGCGCAAACCCGAAATTGACATCATTACGGAAGTTCCACAAGGCACAAAACAAATCCTCGATGAGCGCGGCCCAGAAGGTTTGACGAAGTGGATAATTGAGCAAGATGATGTGCTACTGACGGATACGACTCTTCGCGACGCCCATCAATCGCTGCTTGCAACGCGCATGCGTTCACACGATATGTTTGCAGTCGCGAAAGAAACTGCCCGGCTCCAAAGCGATTTGTTCTCGATGGAAATGTGGGGTGGCGCGACATTCGACGTGTCTTACCGCTTCCTGAAAGAAGACCCGTGGCAGCGCCTCATCAAATTGCGCGAAGACATCCCGAACGTGTTATTCCAGATGTTGTTCCGTGGAGCGAATGCGGTCGGCTATAAAAACTACCCGGATAATGTCATCCGCGAGTTTGCCCGGACATCGGCTGAAGCTGGAATCGACGTATTCCGCATTTTCGACAGCCTTAACTGGATTAAAGGAATGGAAGTTGCCATCGATGAAGTGCGCAACTCCGGAAAAGTCGCAGAAGCGGCGATTTGCTATACAGGAGACATTCTCGACCCGAGCCGCGATAAATACACGGTTCAATACTATAAGGATATGGCGAAAGAGCTGGAAGCGGCAGGCGCGCATATTCTCGCTATCAAAGATATGGCAGGCCTTTTGAAGCCAGAAGCAGCGTACCGTCTTGTTTCTGAACTGAAGGATACAGTCTCATTGCCGATCCATTTGCACACGCATGATACGAGCGGAAACGGCATCTACCTTTATTCCAAAGCGATTGAAGCCGGAGTCGATATCGTTGATACTGCCCTTGGCACAATGGCCGGGCTCACGTCGCAGCCAAGCGCCAACTCGCTTTATTATGCGATGAGCGGCGGCAAGCGGAAAGTCAGAGCGGATATTGAGTCTCTTGAGACCATGTCCCATTACTGGGAAGATGTCCGCAAGTATTACAGTGATTTCGAGAGCGGAATGAACAGCCCGCATTCCGAGATTTATGTCCACGAGATGCCAGGCGGGCAGTACAGCAACCTGCAGCAGCAGGCAAAAGCGGTCGGCCTGGGCATGCGCTGGGAAGAAGTAAAGGAAATGTATTCCCGCGTCAACATGCTGTTCGGCGATGTCGTAAAAGTTACGCCGTCATCGAAAGTCGTAGGGGACATGGCTTTGTTCATGGTCCAGAACGAATTGGATGAAAAAACAGTACTGACACGCGGTGAGAATATCGATTTCCCTGAATCGGTTATCGAGTTCTTCGAAGGCTATATCGGCCAACCGCACGGGGGCTTCCCGAAAGAATTGCAGAAAGTGATCTTGAAAGAACGCGAGCCGATCACGGTACGTCCGGGCGAATTGCTTGAACCTGCTGATTTTGAGGCGATACGCGAGAAATTATTCGAACGCCTGAAGCGCCCGGTCACTAGCCACGAAGTGCTGGCCTATGCGCTTTATCCGAAAGTATTCGAAGAGTACAGCGTGACGAACCAAACCTTCGGGGATGTATCGGTCCTTGATACCTTGACCTTCCTTTACGGCATGCGCCTTAGCGAAGAAATCGAAGTCGAGATCGAAAAAGGCAAGACCTTAATGATCAAGCTCGTGTCCATCGGCGAACCGCAAAAAGATGGCACGCGCATTATCTATTTCGAATTGAACGGCCAACCACGTGAAATCAGCATCCAGGATATGACAGTTGAAACCGATTCAGCAGCAAAACCGAAAGCCGACCCGACAAAAGAAAATCATATTGCAGCGACAATGCCTGGCACTGTCCTGAAAGTAGTCGGGGAAAAAGGGCTGAAAGTAAAACGCGGCGACCATCTTTTGGTCACGGAAGCAATGAAGATGGAGACAACTGTTCAAGCGCCATTTGACGGCACGATCCAGGAAATCTATGTAACAGCCGGAGACGGCATTTCAACGGGCGATTTGCTCATTGAAATGGAATCAAAATAAAATAAAAAAAATCCAGTGCGATCTGCACCGGATTTTTTTTATTTGGATTTGATGTACTTGCTTCTGGATACGAGAAGGACCATATAACATAATAATCCGAAAAGCATTGAGATGAGCAAGGAGTGGAGCAAGGCAACCACAAGATTCAACTTCGTCAAGACGACGAGCATGCCGGACGTGGCTTGAAGAAGCACGATGGTGAAAGCGATGAGCCAGCCCCAATAGATGACGCGCTGGTCGCGGTAATGGCGATACGCATGGAGTGCGATAACGCCGATCCAGATCACGATGAGCGCAGCTGCGAAGCGATGCCCCATCTGGACCCATTCATACATATTGCTTGGCAGCGCGAACTGGTCGTTGCGGCACAATGGCCAATCGGAACAGATCAAGCTTGATTCTGTATGGCGGACAAGAGCGCCGGTGTAGACGACGACATAAGAATACAGCGCGACGCCAAGCGTATGGAATTTCAAAGTGCGTCCGATTTGTACACGGTCCGCATCGAACTTGCGGTCCACTTCAAAGATGAGCAAGGTCAACAGCAGGACAGCTGCGAACGACAGGAGAGAAATCCCGAAGTGAAGCGCGAGGATAAAATCGCCTTGGCCCCATAGAACTTGCGCGGCACCGATCAATGCTTGCAACACGAGGAAGAAGACCGCCATAAAGGCGAGGAACTTCGTCTCCCGTACATGGCCGAACTTGCGCCAAGCCCACACCGCTAACACCACGATCAAAATTCCGACCACGCCCGTTACCAGGCGGTGGGAGAACTCGATCAGCACTTCAGGGGTGATTTCCCGCGGAATCAAATTGCCGTTGCAGTCCGGCCAGTTGCGGCCACACCCCATGCCACTATCGGTTTTGGTCACCAAAGCCCCGCCGAGGAGGATGAGCAGCATGCCGACAGACGCAAGAACCCCGAATATTTTTATATAAATGTTGCTTTTCAAAATGCCACCTACTTTTTTTAGAAAAACTTTTAGCGTTAACGATAACCTGCATACTCGATGATAGCGAAACTGCGTTTAAAATACAACGAGAAATGGGCGTTCCCCTAAACTTTCAAGAATTGGACATAATAATAGAGACCTTCACAAACTGTTCAAAAACAGCGTTTTTTCTATCTTAAAATAACGAGGGGGCTACTGTATGATTAGAGATGAATATTTGTAAGACCAATTGCGTGAAATCATCACTTTATATCAGGAAATTTCAGTAATATGTAGAAAAGAAGCTGGAATTTAGATATAGTTATGGTTAGCGGAATATGCTTACAACTTTGAAAGGAGGGAGTTATATGTCAAACGGCCGGTCTTTGTCTGCAGAACCGACCGATGCTGTAGAATCGAGCACGTTCACTAAAGATTTTCTGGCACTTATTAAGATTGGGATCGTGAATTCCAATTTAATTACCGTCTTTACGGGACTGTGGCTCGCTTTCCAGTTTTCGGATAAGAATTTCCTTGACCATATGGATATTCTTGTCTATACCATCGTCGGTTCGGCATTGATCATTGCGGGGTCTGCGGCGATGAATAATTATATCGACACAGATATCGACCCATTGATGGCCAGCAAGAGAGCCCGTCCGACAGTTACGGGCAGGTTCAAGCCATCCGCTGTCTTGGCACTCGCCATTTCTTTCATCGTTATAGGCGAACTCTTTTTGTTTTCCGCTTCTGTTTCAGCAGGTCTGTTTGGAATCGCCGGCATCTTGGCTTATGTTGTCCTCTACTCGATGTGGTCAAAGAGACGGCATGTCGGCAATACGATCGTCGGCAGCATTTCCGGCGCAATTCCGCCGCTTATCGGCTGGGCTGCGGTGGAGCCGACGCTCGGTACGGGCGCTTGGGCGCTGTTTCTGATTATGTTCATCTGGCAGCCGCCGCATTTTTATGCGCTTGCCATGAAACGGACGGAAGAGTATCGGGCTGCAAATATACCGATGCTTCCGGTGGTCAAAGGATTCCACCGGACAAAAAAATCGATGCTTGCATGGGTTTTACTGCTTTTCCCATTGCCGTTCCTGCTTATGGAACTTGGGATAGGCTTCATCATCTTAGCTACAGCGTTGAATATCGGATGGCTTGTTCTTGCAATCCGGGGCTTCAAAGCAGCTGATGATTTGAAATGGGCGAAGAAAATGTTCATCTATTCGTTGAACTATATGACGATTCTATTTGTCTCGATGATCATTTTTGCAGTATTCGTCTAAATTTCTCTTTTACTTAACTGTAAAACATTTTATTCAGAGAGGGGTATGAAAAGCTATGATGAAAGGACCTAAGAAATGGCGCCTCTTCGCCTTGATGACCGCATTGCTTGTTTTTCTTTCAGGCTGCGGGCGCGAAGAGATCTCGACGCTGATACCGGCTGGTAAGGTTGCACAAGATCAGTTCAACTTGCTGATTTTGTCATCCATTGTCATGTTATTCGTTATCGTCGTCGTCACTATCATCTATGTATTGGCAATTGTGAAATTCCGCCGTTCAAAAGTAGGGGAGGACATGATCCCTGAACAAGTCGAAGGAAGCGCGCGTCTTGAGTTTATCTGGACAGCAATTCCAATCGTCCTGCTTTTGATCCTCGCTGTTCCGACGGTCTACTCAACATTCGACCTGGCTGATGTCACGGCGATGGACGCACAGGATGAAGACGGCGTGGCCGAAAACTTGACGGTCAATGTAACCGGGAAACTTTACTGGTGGGAATTCGAGTATCCTGAACAGGAAATCATCACTGCACAGGAACTGGTCGTCCCGACTGGCGAACGCGTCTACTTCAATTTGATTGCTGCAGACGTTAAGCACTCGTTCTGGATTCCTTCTGTTGGCGGTAAACTCGACGTCAACCCTGAAAACGTCAACACCTTCTATTTGGAATTCGATAAAGAATCTTCAGAACTTGAAGAAGGCGTTTACTTCGGTAAATGTGCCGAGCTTTGCGGCCCTTCCCACGCTTTGATGGATTTCAAAGTCAAAACGCTTAATCGCGAAGACTTTGATGCATGGGTAGCTGCAATGCAGGAAGAACAAGCTGCGCCTTCAGAAACTGTTGCTCAAGAAGGACAGGAAATCTTTGAGCAAAGCTGTATCGCCTGCCACGCAACTAACGCAGCAGGAGCGGCTACTGGAGTAGGACCGAACCTTGCAACATTCGGCGACCGTACAACAATCGCCGGATTCATGGAGCATGATGAAGAAACATTGAAAAACTGGATTGCTGACCCTCAGCAGTATAAGCCGGGCAACTTGATGCCTAATCCAGAAGAAATCAACAATGGAGAGCCATTCTCTGATCAAGAGCTTGATGCACTTGCTGCATATTTGATGGGCTTGAAAGTTGAAGAGTAAAAGTTAAAAAAGGAGGTAAACTATTGTGAGTTCTAACTCTCAGAAAAAGGGTTTCGGCGCTACAATTTGGGACTACATGACAACGGTAGACCATAAGAAAATCGCGATCCTCTACTTGATCTCCGGCGGATTCTTCTTCCTAGTCGGCGGTGTAGAAGCGATGATGATCCGGATTCAGCTGATGAAAGCCGGAAACGATTTCCTTAGCGCAGGAACGTATAACGAAGTTTTAACGATGCACGGAACGACCATGATCTTCCTTGCAGCCATGCCGATTCTTTTGGCATTCATGAACGCGGTCTCACCTTTGCAAATCGGTGCGCGTGATGTGGCGTTTCCTTTCTTGAACTCACTTGGGTTCTGGCTGTTCTTCTTCGGTGGTGTGTTCTTGAACCTTTCATGGTTCCTAGGAGGAGCACCGGATGCAGGATGGACAAACTACGCTTCTTTGGCACTTGCCTCTGAAGGACACGGAATCGATTTCTACTCACTCGGTTTGACGATATCCGGTTTCGGTACATTGATTGCAGGGATTAACTTCCTTGTTACGATCATCAATATGCGTGCCCCGGGTATGACGTATATGAGAATGCCGCTATTCACTTGGACGACTTTCGTAGCGTCCGCTTTGATTCTCCTGGCATTCCCTCCACTAACTGTTGGTATCTTCTTTATGGTATTCGACCGTTTGTTCGGGGCTAATTTCTTTGATGTAACAATGGGCGGTAACACCATCATCTGGGAGCACTTCTTCTGGATCTTCGGTCACCCCGAAGTTTACATCTTGATTTTGCCAGCATTTGGTATTTTCTCTGAAATTTTTGCGATTTTCTCACGCAAACGCCTATTCGGTTACACGGCATTGGTCTTTGCGACCATCTTGATCGGTTTCTACGGATTCATGGTTTGGGCTCACCATATGTTTACAGTTGGTCTTGGACCGACAGCTAACGCTGTATTTGCCCTTGCCACGATGATTATCGCAGTTCCAACAGGGATTAAAATCTTTAACTGGCTACTTACAATCTGGGGAGGAAACATTTCCTTCACAGTGCCGATGATTTACGCAGTCGCGTTTATCCCGTCATTCGTAGCAGGTGGGGTAACGGGCGTTATGCAGGCGATTGCGCCGCTGGATTACCAGTTGCACGATTCTTACTTTATCGTTGCCCACTTCCACTACGTAATCGTTGGTGGTGTCGTGCTCGCCATTTTGGCAGGTACGCATTTGTACTGGCCAAAAATGTTCGGTACGATGTTGAGCGAAAAACTTGGGAAATGGACATTCTGGTTCTTCTTTATCGGATTCCATTTGACATTCTTTATCCAGCATTTCCTCGGCCTCATGGGTATGCCTCGCCGTGTTTACACGTTCGGAGCAGACCAAGGTTGGGATCTATTTAACGCAATCAGCTCGGCTGGTGCCTTACTGATGGCGATCGGGGTTATCATTCTCCTCGTTAACGTTGTCATGACAGTTGTTAAAGGCGAACGTGTCGGCAACGACCCATGGGGCGACGGACGTACGCTTGAATGGGCAATCCCGTCACCACCGCCATTCTACAACTTTGCACAAACACCGCTTGTCCGTGGACTTGACCCGTATTGGATCGAGAAAATGGAAGGCAATAAAGAAGGCATGGTCTATGCTGAGCCACTCGGCGATATCCACATGCCGAACGGATCATTCATTCCTTTCGTTATCTCACTTGGCATGTTCATTGCTTCATTTGGCGCAATGTACCATATGGATGGGCATGCGTGGGCGCTTCCTGTATTGATCGGCGGTCTTGCGATCACATTCGGTTCAATGCTCGTGCGTTCTTTGAAAGATGACCTTGGTTTCCATGTAACAAAAGAAGAATTGATTGCGGATAACGAACGCATTCAAAGAGAAGCAAGAGCGCTGGAAGGAGGCAAAAAAGGTGGACTTAAATAAACGATATACCCCACAAACTTGGCCCGATCATCCTGAAACGGCGACGCTCGAAGGGAAGAACAAGTTCGTTGGTTTCTGGTTGCTGCTGGCAGCTGAGACCGTCACCTTCGCCTCTCTCTTCGCAACTTATCTTGCGTTGAAAGATAAAGGCCCAAGCGGAATGGAATTTTCCGCTTCCGGTCTGTTCGAACTACCGCTTGTTTTTGCCATGACGATGATTCTTTTGACCTCTTCGTTGACTAGTGTCTACGCGATGTATCATATGAAGAATCATAATTTCAAGGCCATGCAGGCATGGCTCGGAATTACCGTGCTATTGGGGCTTGCGTTCCTAGGTCTGGAGATTTATGAGTTTAATCACTATGTACATCTCGGTTTTGGTTTTACCAATAGTGCCTTTAGTTCCGCATTCTATGTATTAGTCGGAACTCACGGAGCTCACGTAGTCTTCGGGCTTAGCTGGTTCATCGCGTTAATGCTCCGTAACGCTAAACGCGGCTTGAACATGTACAATGCACCGAAGTTTTATCTTGCCGCTCTTTACTGGCATTTCATTGACGTAGTATGGGTGTTCATCTTCACTGTAGTCTACTTGATGGGAGTGATCGGTTAATATGGCACACGATACTCACGATATTCACAGATCCAGAACGGAATTTGAATTTATCAAGAAAAAACGTGCTAACGAAATGCGCGGCCAGTTGACATCATTCGCTATGATGATTTTCTTGACATTGATCGCGTTCACTTTAGTGGCAGCTGATTTTTCGAATTACTTGATCGTGCCGATTATCTTGCTATTGGCTGCAATTCAAGTCGTGCTTCAGCTTTATAATTTCATGCACATGAGCAATAAAGGCCATGGCATGATGGCATTCTTCATGTTCAGCGGCATCTTTGTCGCATTCACTATCGTTCTTACGATGGTCACCATCGTTTGGTGGTAAACTAAAAAACTCCGGACTGTAAAAAGTCCGGAGTTTTTTTATGTGGATGCATTGTGTCGGCTCGCAAATGTCATGATTCGTTCATTGATATGGCAAGGCATCACCTATATAATGAGGGTACTTAAGGAAAAAAGGAGGTACGGTCTAATGCCAATCAGCATTTTTGGCTTCGAGGCGTTATGGAGCCCCTGGTATTTTGGATTTCTCGTACTGATTACGCTTTTATATTTTCTAGTCACCACAAAGTGGAGACATAAATTCACGGATAGTGAACCGCTTCAAACCAAGCAGGCCTTGCTCTTCGTGTCAGGGATGGCCTTGATCTACATCTTGAAAGGCTCGCCGGTCGATTTGCTTGGACACATCACCTTGACGATGCATATGGTTCAGATGGCGCTGCTCTTGCTATTGGCTGCCCCTCTTGTGATCATGGGGATTCCTTCATATATTTGGCGGGCATTCATCGAGTTGCCAATTATCAACCCTCTGTTCATGTTCTTCACTAAACCATTGATCGCCTTGCTGCTATTCAGTTTGTTCTTCTCCGTTTACCATTTGCCGCTTGTTTTCGATTTCGTCAAGCAGGACATGCTGATCCACAGCATCGTCAGCACATTGTTATTCGTGTCGGCACTTCTTTACTGGTGGCCGGTGGTCAATAATCTAGAAGGCATGCACAAATTCCACGGACTGAAGAAATTGGGCTATTTATTCGGCTTGAGCGTCTTGATGACGCCTGCTTGTGCTTTGATCATTTTCAGCACGACACCGTTTTATGCAACGTACTCAGACGGGGAAGCTTGGATGCAGGCGATGGCTTTATGCGTACCTGCAGGGACATTGGCCCAGCTTAACTTGTCAGGCCCTGAACTCTTCACGAATATGTCGCTGATCGAAGACCAACGCACCGGCGGCATCACAATGAAAATTATCCAGGAATTGGTATTTACTGTGTTCATTTGGCTAGTCTTCCATGAATGGCTGAAAAATGAAACAGCCAATGCCGATGAAATCACCGCTAAAGTTTTGCAGGACCGCAAAGATATGGCGTATTACAGACATAATGGGCAATGACCCAAAAGGAGTTTAATTAAATGAATTTGCCGCTATTGCCAACCATTAGTACATTCTTTATCGTCTTGAGCGCCGTATTGGTGGCGATCGGATGGAACTTGATCCTCAAACGCCGCATCGAAGCACATAAAAAAGTGATGCTTGGCGCCGGTGCCGCTGCACTGACGTTTTTCATCATCTATGTCTCGCGTACATTATTCGTAGGAAATACGGCATTCGGGGGACCGGATGAATTGAAAATCTACTATACCGTCTTTCTGATTTTCCATATCACGCTTGCAACTATCGGGGCAGTGATGGGACTGGTGACCATCTACTGGGGCTTGAAAAACCGCCTCGATAAACACCGCAAGATCGGCCCGTTCACGAGTGTTGTGTGGTTCTTCACCGCGATTACAGGAGTTACCGTTTATTTACTGCTTTATGTATTCTACGAAGGCGGACACACGACTTCGGTTTTCAAAGCGATTCTGGGTGGATAAAAAAAGCACTGAGCATAACTTGCTCAGTGCTTTTTCGGTTTTCGAGAAAGGTTAGACACCGTATTTTCCGAAGCTTATCGCTCGCTTTCCGTGGGCTCGCGCCCAAGCCTCCTCAGCCGCTATCGAAAACCCGCTTGCTCCCACATCTGCACGCAGACGCGTCGCAAATGAATGCGCTCAGCGAAGCTTCGCTCATTCATTGCTTGCGGGGTCTCGGTCGTCTCGCTGATCCACAGGAAAGATAAAGTCGACCTACGGGAGACATTATCTTTGCGAAAGTAATGCGCAGCATTATTGAGCAGAAGGGTTTACGAGCGAACGCTTCTCCAAATACTTGTATAGAACATTGGTTTTTGAATGTGGAATAAGTGGTCTCTTTTTTCATTTATAGCGATTTCAGATTTCTTCAACACTCTGAAAAAGCACTGAGCATAATTTGCTCAGTGCTTTTTTTGTGCATTTTAAACTTTAAACTCCATTTTGATGATTCCGGCTTCGCGTGCCGAAGTAAAGAGAATGACCAATAGCGGCCCGATGAAAAAGCCAAGAAAGCCGATCAATTGAAGGCCGATGAACATGGCGATCAATGTGGCAAGAGGGGACAGCCCGATTTGAGTGCCCATCACTTTCGGTTCAACAGTTCTGCGGATGACCAATAGCACCAAGGCCAAAATCGCAAGCTGCGTTCCTTGGACGATATCGCCGACGATGAACATGTAAATGAACCAAGGGGTCAATACGATAATCGACCCGAGTATCGGGATAAAGTCGATGATCCAGATGACGAGCGACATGACCAAGGCATATTCGGGGGCGATGAACAACAAGGCGATCAATGAAACCGCAAAGATGATCAAGCTGACGAGAAATTGCGCTTTCAGGAAGCCGAAAACGACATTGTTCAACCGTGCGCTCATAAAGCGTACCTTCTCGGCTGTCGATTCCTTCAAGCGGTTGAACAGCATGCCTTTCAAATCCATCAAATCAAGCATGAATAAGAATAGGGCGATGAGGAAGACGATGAAGCTGACCAAAAAAGAAGGGATGCCCGTCAATAAATTAGTGACTGTATCGTAGTTGACGAATGTTAAGATCCAGTCGCGAATGCCTTCTGCAAAAGCGATCATTTCCGTTTCAAATGAATTGACGACTTCAACAGGCATTTCGGCGGTAGAACGCAGGAAGAAGGCTTCCACTTCGCCCCACATATGTGAGAGGGAATTTGTATACTCTGGAACCATTTTTGAGAATTGTATAATTTGCCCAACCAACTGCGTAATAATCCAGTAAACCAAGCCGGAAGCGATGACGAGGAATAGGATGAATACCGTGATGACTGCACCTTTGCGCTCCCATTTGAACCTTCTCTGCATAAATTTGACGAAAGGCTCAAGAAAGATGGCGGTGAGCAACGCAATGATTAACGGAACAGCAATCGGCAATATGTATATAGAGATTAAAGCCACGATAGCGATGACCAGCAATATGGTCGCCAATTTTTTATTAAACCACTTGCCCACAATAAACCTCCTTCAATTGACTGCGTGAAATTCCACGGCAAAGCATTTGTTTAAAAAAACCGCAGTTCGTATTGAACTGCGGAAATTTTACGCTTTGATTTCGAACTCGGAAATTTCTTTTTTGATGGAAGCCAAAATTTCAGCGCCAGTTTTCAATAGGTGATCCGGGAAATGCTCGTCTTCACCGTATTCAACGCCATGCGGGTAGTAGTGCTTGCCGATGACCGGCTTCAAGACGCGGACAGTCGCATCGTTGGCATCAACATCTCCGTCGATCGCGTATGCGAAAACGCGCAAGTAATAAGTGCCTTCGCGGACGATGAATTTGCGGTCGTATGTGACACGCTCATAATCCCACTGGCCTTCTTTCGTTAAGCCATGCTTGTTCATGATGTCTTCAAGCAATGTAATATCCACTTCGATGTTCTCTAGTCCTGTATTTTCAAAATACATGGGATCTCCTCCTCTATAACAAAAAAAGACTGAATGCTCCTTTAATAATAGATCATATTTTAGGTACATGCAATGGCTAGATTGTGTCAGAATGCAGGCGGCTGTTATAATGGGGAAAATGGGTGTCAGGAGCTGATTCAGTGAAGGACTTGTTACGCATCATGATTTTCTTGGCGATTGTCCTGATTGGACTGTTTTACTTGGACCCGTCAATCAGTGAAAATGAATTACTTGAAGCACCGCGGCCAGCAGATCCTTTACCGGCCGATAACTTGACGGAATCTGTGCTTGATGTTGAACGGCCAACGAGCGGGCTTTCCGTCCACATTGGGGAGCCATCGGAAGACTGGTTGGCAGAGCATGGCCAGCCCGACCGCATCGAGCCATCCGCTTTTGGCTATGAGTGGTGGGTGTACGATGCCGCATATTCCAATTTCGTCATGGTGGGAGTAAAGGAAGGGCGCGTTGTCCAAGTTTATGCAGCTGGTGAGTCTACAGATGTCGAACCTTATACGATCGGGCAGACGCTCGCTGACTTGTACAGGTTTACGATCGTCGAGAATGAAGTGACCGTAAAATATGGCACCAATACGTATACTTTTAATTTAAGTGAGCAGGATATGGATAAACGGATCTTGGTCAGGTTTGAAGACCTCTACGCGCAATTGTATATTGACGCTGAAGACCAGCAATTAGAGGCGGTTAGGTTCATGGATGCGGAAACGCTGATCCGCCATCAGCCTTACGATATGATGTATTCAGGCGATTTATTGGTGACTCCAAGGCCGTCGTCGACCTTGCAGCGGTCGATTGATGATGCGAACGCTAAACAACTGGTCGATTTGACCAATGTCTACCGGCTTCGCCATCAGCGCTCCTTGGTCAAGGAAAATGTCGGCATCAGTATATTGGCAGAGCAGACAAGCGAAGAAATGGCACGCATGGAGTTCACTTCCGTTGAGATGGAAGTGTCGGATTTGGAAGCCCGCCTGCAAGGTGCGGATATTCCGTTTGATCTGGCGGCAATCAATACGGCTTCGCGCTATTATGATGCACCGGAGACCTTGCATGGATGGTTCAACTCCCCGAGCCACAGGGGAACCTTATTGAGTACACAATACAACCAGGTCGGCGTCGGCGTGTTCGGCAAGTATTATAGCCAGATCCTGTTGAAGCAAGATCCGGGCGTCTACGAAAGCCAATAGGGCGAGCTTTCATTTTCAGCTATTTTCAGGAGTAATCGGTGTATGAATCTGGAAAACAATCTGATATGATGAAAGCGTAGAGGAGGAATGCAAAGTGATCATGACCTACGAATGGGTCGGTATAACTGACTCTGCGGACGAGCTGAGTGAAATGATACTGCAATCAGAGCAGGCTGCGAAATACCGCGATGCCTATGACTCTGTCTATAGCGATAAACTATTGGCAAGGGAGATCCATGATTTCGCCAGGCTGAAGGAGCTGTACGAAGAAGTGCAGCGCTTCGGCAAATACCACCCTGACTACAAACGGGTGATGAAGCAAATCCGCGTGGATAAACGCCGGCTGGACCTTAATGAAAAGGTAGCAGAGCTGCGGCTCGCGGAAAATGAGCTGCAGGATTTGATGGACCAAGTGAGCTTTATCCTGGGCCGTTCGGTGTCAGAAGCCGTTAAGATTCCTTCGAGCAATCCGTTCTTTTCTTCGGATTCCTCGTGCGGAAGCGGCTGCGGCACAGGCGGCGGCTGTTCCTGCTCCGCATAATAAAAAAGTGCAACCCATTGAGGTTGCACTTTTTTATTGGCGTTTTTCTTCTAATGCCGAAATCAATTCGATGGCGATATCAGGCCGGTCGGTGATGATGCCTTTGGCTCCGGCGTTGATCAATTTCTCCATCGCTTCCTTGTTGTCGATGACCCAATAATGAACCGGTACATTCAGTCGGTCCAGGAAGGCGATGAACCGTGCGGAGTCGAGGCGGAAAACCGAATGCTTCACCGGAATCTGCACAACATCCGCTCGCGGTGCATACAGATGGCCGAACTGGCTATTGAAGGAAGTGAAAGCTTTGCGCACTTCGTTTTCCCCAGCGCCAAGAGCCACACGGTTTTGGGCGTATAAATTGAAGCGGTCGATTTGTTCGTCGAAGAAGCTGGTGACGACGACACGGTCTTCCGCGCCAAGTGATTCGATCAAGCGCCACAACTTCGATGGCACCAGACTGCCTTCATACGTATCAGGTGCGTCTTTGATATCGATATTGATATACATCTGCGGGAACTTCTCCAGCAGTTCACGAAGCAGGACGACTTTTTCGCCTTTTCCGCGGTAGGAATTTTCGCCCTTGTCATCGACGAAATGATAGCCAAGGTCAAGCTCACGCAATTCTTCGAGTGTCATTTCGGCTACGCGGCCGGCTGAGCCGGACGTGCGATCAACAAATTCATCATGGAAAACCAGAATTTCTTCGTCGTTGGTCATGCGAATATCGATTTCAAAGCCGTGCACGCCGAGTTCTGCGGCGCGGTCAAAAGCCGCCATCGTATGTTCGGGCGCGAGCGAGCTGCCGCCGCGATGGGCCAGTACGATCGGATGCTTATAATCGAGCACGGCTTTTTGAGGCCGTTGCTGTGGTTCCGTAAATGCTTTAGAGCCGGCCCATGCGGCTGCGCCAACAGCGGCTGCGGCCAGTCCGATTTTCGTTTTCTTACCCATATATGTATTACCCCCTGTTTTGGTAGTATCCACATTATAGCGGAACGCTTCACTTGCTGTCAGTTTATTCGGTTGCGGCTTTTTTTAGACCTATGGTATTCTAGAGTTTAGAAAAGAGGGATAGATATGCATGATCGCCAAGGTCTGATTGTCTATGTGCATCAGCTGAAACAAGCAAAATCGCTGCGGAAGTATGGACACGTCCATTTTATTTCCCGCAAATTGAAATATGTTGTCGTCTATATGGACCAGGACAAAATCGAAGCCACAAAAGAAAAACTATCCAAGCTGCCGTATGTCAAGAAAGTGCTGGAGTCCCAGCGTCCTTTCCTTAAGACGGAATATGAAAATGCCAAGCCCGATAAAGCGAAGGAATACGATTATAAAATCGGCTTGTGATCATTGCATTGGCGGAATATAATGGTTGAGCCTGAGAATGGCGATGAGATGGCCGAAATAAAGTTTGGTGTCTGCGTATTGTGAAGAATGCTTGACGTCCATGCGAATCGGCTCATGGCCCAATTGCTTTACTGCGTCCTCAAACACGGCCAATCGTTTTGACCCGTCCGGTACGCCTTCGCGGCATAAATAGATCGGCATGAAATTGCCTTCTTGGGCTGGTCGGAATGCAGCTGCAACGGAAACGACTGGATGGCCATCTTTTGTTTTTGAAACGAAGACGAATCCGTGCATAAACCGTTCTTGATTGCTTTCCATCAATTGGCGAAGTTCATATATATCGCCGTACCCTTCTCCAAGCTCGATAAAACGTTGTATCATCTAAAACACGTCCTTTCCAGAATCCATTCTAACATTATGGGCGGTATTTGCAGTACTAAAATGATAAAGTAAGAGGCGATAGTATGCGTGTAGTAGCAGGACAGGCGAAAGGCCTGCCTTTGAAAGCGGTTCCCGGGAATTCGACGAGGCCGACGACTGATAAAGTAAAAGAATCCATCTTCAATATGATCGGCCCATTTTTTGATGGCGGAACGGCAGTGGACTTGTTTGCCGGAAGCGGCGGGCTCGGGATTGAAGCCTTGAGCCGTGGTGTCGACCATGCGATTTTTACCGATAAAGACAAAAAAGCCGTAGAGACCATCCAGGCGAATCTGGAAAAAACCAAGTTTGCGGAATCAGCGGAAGTATACCGCGCCGATGCTGAACGCGGGTTGAAAGCCATGAAGAAAAATGGCGTAAAAGCTCGCTTGCTGTTTCTCGATCCGCCATACCATATGGAAAAAGCCTACGGATTGATGGGGAAGGCAGCTGAATTCGGCTTGCTTGAAGAAGAGGCAATCATCGTGTGTGAACATGAGCGGGACATTGAATTGCCGGACGAAACAGCTGGATGTGTTCGGTTTAAAAAGGAATTATATGGAAATACGATCATTTCAATTTACCGCTACCAGGGGGAAGAGGGAGAACGCATTGACTAAAATTGCAGTAGTACCGGGGAGTTTCGACCCGATTACGATGGGCCATTTGGATATCGTCAAACGGGCGTCATCGATTTTTGATGAAGTGAAAGTGGTAGTCATGAACAATTCGTCGAAGAATCCATTGTTCGATGTAGATGAGCGGATGGCTTTGATTGCCGAAGTGACCAAAACCATTCCGAACGTGACGGTCGATTCCTTCGCCGGCTTGCTGATCGATTACGCGGTGGAAGCAGAAGCGAATGCGATCATCCGCGGCTTGCGGGCCGTATCGGATTTTGAATACGAGATGCAAATCACGTCCATGAACCGTTTCTTGAATGAAAACATCGAGACTTTGTTCATGGTGTCGAACAACCAATATTCTTTCCTCAGTTCGAGCATTGTCAAAGAAGTGGCGAAATATCAAGGCAAGATTTCCGGGCTAGTCCCGGAAGCGGTGGAACAAGCATTAATAGAAAAGTTCAAATAAGTCACGTGACACGTGGCTTTTTGTTGTGGTTCGAACGAAAAGGAGAGGATATGCGATGAAAAATAAAAAACTATGGTTTTTTGTGCTGGTGATGGCGCTCGTCGTGTTTGTCAGCTCCTACCGGCTGGATGCCTATATTTCACGCCCAGGCGATGCATATGAGCTATCGCCGCTGGTGGAAGTGGAGGGACGGGATGAAGATGATGCAGGTACGCTCAGCTTGATGACGGTGACGATGTTCAATGCGACTCCAGCTTTATACATCATGGCGCAATTTCAGGAAGGTTATAAAGTGCTCGACCCGGAACAAGTGAGAAGCCCTCATGAAAGCGATGAGGAATATAATGTAAGGCAATTAAAGCTGATGTCCGATTCACAGTTCAATGCGCTGCAAGTGGCCTTTGAAGAAGCAGGAAAGCCCTATGAAGTATCGAGTAACGGCGTGTTCATCCTAAACGTGCTGGAAGACGGGGCGGCTGCCGGTTTATTGTCGCCAGGCGACCGTTTATTGGAAATCGATGGGCAAGCTTATGATTCGATGGAAGATTTCCTTGATTATTTAGGCACCAAGAAGGTGGGGGATGAAGTGGAACTGGTGATCGAGCGCGATGAGCGCACGATTAACCAAACGGTCACGCTAGCCCCGCTGCCGACAGAGCCTGAGCGTGCGGGCATCGGCATTTCGTTTGTGGAAGACAAAGAAATCGAAACGACTCCGGATGTTTCGATCGATTCCGACACCATCGGCGGGCCGTCCGCCGGGTTGATGTTCACCTTGGAAATCCTGAACCAATTGCTCGATGAAGACATTACCCACGGGTATGACATCGCGGGAACCGGCACAATGGAAAGCGACGGGACGGTCGGGCCTATCGGCGGGATCGACCAAAAGGTCATGGCGGCAGACCGTGCCGGCATCGACGTTTTCTTCGCACCGGACAATGAGGGCGAATCCGGAACGCCGAGCAATTTTGATGTCGCGATGGAAACCGCAGAAGAAATCGGCACCGAGATGGATATCGTCCCCGTCACCGATATCGATGCGGCACTTGATTATTTGTCGGAACTATCGCCCAGGTAAATAGGCGGTGTTGTGTATTCCTTTTTCAATGAGTCTGCGCCGATCGCTTGAAGGTAAAGTGCCGATGCGCGGATATCGAGCTGTCCCATGTTTCCTGTCAAATCCGCTGCGCGGCTGATGACAGGGAGCGGGATGGCTTTTTTTCGTTCATTCAAATAAAGCCTGCCGCTATGCGTCATGCCAAGCAAGCGGATGTATTCCGGCTGTTTGGCCGCTTGTGCTTCCTGTTGCGTGTACCCCGTGAAGATGTGGGTCAACATGCGCTGTATACGCGTCCGTGTGAAGCGTTTGCTCTTCACGCGGCTGATGAAGACATCAAAGGTCTCCGAGCGCTTAGCCGACTCATGGATCAAGTTTTCGATGCCTTCCGTTACTTCGGCAAAACGTGCAAGTGCTTTTGGCCCTTCGCGTAAAATCGTGAAGCGCAACGTGGGATAGAATCGTTGCCAGTCGACAAATCCTTGCTGTTCCGCGTGAACCCGCTCGAGCAAACGGATGCTGCTCGACGGTAAATAGGGTGCTAGTTCCCCGAGCTCCTCACCTTCGAAAAAGGCATTGCGGATGCCGGTCGCACTGGCAATCGCGACACCAGGCTCTAGCGGATCGTGATAGCCTGCACCGATGCGCTGTATCGTCAGCGGCGCTATTGCTCGGTTGATCGCATGCGCGGCTTCGATATAATGATAGCCGAGGATATTGTTCGGTTTGGTTAAGTCGGCATAGCGGTTGCTGTTATTCGTTAAAGAAAGGTAAGCGTCGTTCAACGCTTTTGGGTAGCTGATTCCGGTCTGCACCCTGTCATGGATGATTGTTTCGTATTGCTCTCTTTTGGTGTTCAATAACTCCAGGCTGTTCAAGAACGGTTCAATTTCGCCTTGTTCGCTGCCGAAGCAAAAAGAATCGCATCCTGCTGCGTCGAGCAAATGGATGGCGCCGCGCGCGAATTCAGATGCCTGAGCGGTCGCGAAAGCATAAGGCAATTCGATGACCACATCGACGCCAGCCGACAGCGCCATTTCCGTGCGCGTCCATTTATCGGCAAACGCCGGCTCGCCGCGTTGGAGGAATTGGCCGCTCATGACGGCAACGACCACATCGGCGCCTGACAGCTCTTTTGCTTTCGACGCATGATGCAAATGGCCATTATGGAACGGGTTATATTCAACAACGATTCCTGTCGCTTTCATTACAGCACCTTCTTTTGGTATGATTGGTTGTATATAAGTTAAACAAAAATTTTATAATCCGTAAAAGTTAGAAATGAAACCGTTCGAGACGGACGCTTTCCACTCTTTCATTTGAGGTATTTAGCAGATATGGAGCAAAATAGCGCAGACTCCTTGGGGATTAGCGAAGTGCTGAAATCCATTCGGGCGGCTAGCCCGAATTAGTTCAGCGCAAGCCCCCAGGAAAGCTAGCTGTTTTGCGGAATATCGTTTTATATTAAATTATTAAAGCATTTGTTCAACTTATATAGTATAACGATGAGCGAATTATGGTGACAAGATTTTTTCTTGACATCGTTTGTTCTACATTATATAATCAACTTTGTTGTCTTGAGGTGATTACTTATGAAAATAGCGATTCAACAGCTACAAAAGTATCGTAACGACGGGATGCCAATTGACCAGTATGTTCAATTGGATGAGGCGAAAAAGCGCAATAGCGATATTCGCGCCGTATCTCCTATACACGTCACAGGACACTGTACGATTGGTTCGCAACAAATGACGTGCATGCTCCATCTTGAAGGGACGCTTACGCTGCCCTGTGCACGAACTTGGGAAGATGTCGAATACCCGATCAGCATCGACACCGTGGAAATCTTCGATTGGTCTGAAAAAGGCCGTGAAGAAGGCGAGGACGAATATGTCCACACGGTAACGACTGAAGTCATTAATCTTCAGCCGATATTGGAAGAGCTGATCGCCCTTGAAGTCCCTATTCAGGTCTTCAAGGAAGACTCAGAACAAACCGTCATCAAAGGCGGCAACGACTGGTCTTATTTGTCAGACGAAGAAGTTCAGGCCGAGAAGGAAGAAGCACAATCAAAACCGGATCCAAGACTGGCTGATTTAGCCAAGTATTTCGATCAGACAGATGAATAGAATCATTGTAAGGAGGTGTCACCAATGGCTGTACCGTTCAGAAGAACATCCAAAACCGCTAAAAGAAAACGCCGTACGCATTTCAAGCTATCCGTACCTGGTATGGTAGCGTGCCCAAGCTGTGGCGAAAGTAAATTGGCTCACCATGTCTGCAAAGCATGTGGATCATACAAAGGCAAAGAAGTAGTAGCTAGCAAATAAAACAGTATTTGCTTAGAAAAAGGTTATCTGGAGGCCATGGCTCCGGATAACCTTTTTCATTTGCCGAAAAACAGGTAAACTAGAGCCAGAGGTGAGTCAAAACATGGCATACATAATCGAAACAAAAAATCAGGTAATGACATTTACGATCGACCGGCCCCATATCCGCAACGCTATCAACAACGAAGTGATGGAAGGGTTTGAAGAACTCGCTAACCGCGCCAGGGAAGAAGACATCCGTTATGTCATCATCACGGCAACAGGCGAGCAGGCATTTTGTTCAGGCGGCGACTTGTCCGTTTTCCACGAACTGAAAACAGAACAGCAGGCTTGGCCGATGCTCAGCCGCATGGGCGAAGCCTTGTATCGCATCAAGACAATTCCTGTCCCGGTCATTGCGCTCGTCAACGGCACCGCGGTTGGCGGGGGCTGTGAGATTGCGACAGCGTGCGATTACCGGCTGGTGAAGAGCCACGCCAAATGCGGCTTTATTCAAGGGACGCTGGCCATCACGAGCGGGTGGGGAGGCGGCACCTATCTTTTTGAAACTTTGAAGCATGACGCGGCACTCAAAATGCTCAGCGATGCGCGCGCTTATACAGCGACCGAATTGCTTGAAAACGGATGGGCTAGTGCCATCATCGAAGAGGACGGGGATATCGAACAATTCCTGGCATCAATGAACCGTGTGCTGCCGTCCGTACACCGTGCTTATAAAGAGATCGCGATCCGTAAATGGCAGGAAACGAATTTGAAACAGCGGGTCGATCAGGAGATCCGTGAGTGTGCTAGATTGTGGGCCAAAGAAGCCCATCATCAAGCCGTCGATGGGTTTTTGAATAAAAGCAAAAAATAAGGCTCCTAAGGGGGCTTATTTTTTATGGATTGACAACAGCTTCGCCGCGTAATAGAAGCGAACAGACGGAACATTATGGAAAATATTTTTTTCAATAGTTGAAATCGCTTACAAAATTCGTATATGCTAGAGAAGGGAGAAAACTTAGGGGGTATTTCATACATGAAAAAAATCCTGATTGCCAACCGGGGCGAAATTGCACGGCGCATTATCCGCACGTGCGACCGCCTCGGCATCGAAACAGTCGCGATCCACTCCGAGGCGGATGGGGAACTGCCATATGTGAGTGAAGCGACAGAAGCGGCAGCGATCGGCCCGAATCCGGTCGCGCAATCCTATTTACAAGCAGATAAAATCATTGAAGAAGCATTAAAGCGCAATGTTGAAGCAATCCATCCAGGCTATGGCCTGCTATCGGAAAATGCGGATTTCGCGCGCAAAGTCACAGAAGCGGGGCTAATCTTTATCGGCCCGAAACCTGAAGTCATCGAAACGATGGGCGATAAGCTCGGCTCTCGGCACACGATGAAACAAGCCGGTGTGCCGGTCGTGCCAGGTACAGCTGAAGGGGTGTCAGACATTGATGCGGCTGTCTTGGAAGCGAAAGCGATCGGTTATCCGCTGATGTTGAAGGCGAGTGCAGGAGGCGGCGGCATCGGCATGGTGCTGTGTGAAAATGAGCAAGCGCTCACTCAACAGTTTGATTCGGTGAAAAACCGTGCTAAAGCGTACTTCGGGAACGATATCGTTTATTTGGAGAAATTCATTGCCAATGCACGCCATATCGAAGTTCAGATTTTCGGCGATGAGTCGGGCAATATCGTCCATTTGTATGAGCGCAATTGCTCTGTGCAGCGCCGCAACCAAAAAGTCATTGAAGAATCGCCGTCACCGGATTTGCCGGAATCCGCCAGAACCAAATTGTGCGAAGCAGCCGTTCAAGCGGCTCGCGCGGTGGATTATACCAATGCGGGAACTGTTGAGTTCATCGTTGATGAGAATAATGACTTCTATTTTCTGGAAATGAACACCCGTTTGCAAGTGGAACATCCAATTACTGAAGAAGTGACAGGCGTCGACCTCGTCGAATGGCAAATCAATGTGGCCAAGGGTGAAACTTTGCCTGAGCAAGATACGATCCATACAAACGGCCATTCGATCGAATACCGCATTTATGCGGAAGACCCGAAAACATTCTTCCCGTCACCAGGGACGCTAGCTGTCTTGAAATGGGGTACTGGCGCCCGCATTGAAACTGGATACGAAGAAGGCAATAAAGTAACGCCTTTTTACGATCCGATGATCGCCAAAGTGATTTTGACAGGAGCTTCGCGAGAAGAGGTCTTGGAGAAATCCAGGAAGTTCTTTGACGAAACGGCGATTGAAGGCGTGAAGACCAATTTGCCGCTCTTCGACCAATTCATTGAATCGAAACCATTTATAGAAGGAAATTATGCGACCGCTGTATTGGCTCAGTGGCTTACACAACAAAAGGAGGAAAAAACAGTATGAAACAACTAACAGCATCTATGGCCGGAACGGTCTTGAACATTGCAGTATCCGAAGGGGATTCCGTATCTGCGGGACAAACCGTCATGACTCTTGAATCAATGAAAATGGAGATTCCGGTAGAAGCGGAATTCGGCGGAAACGTTGAAAAAGTCGATGTGGAAGTTGGCAGCTTTGTCAACGAAGGGGACACATTGGTGACGCTCGGCGAATAAGGCATTTGAATCCAAAGGGGTGGAAGAAATGACGAAAACGACTGAAACAACGGGATATAATACACGGCTCGAAGAAAAGCTTTCCAAGATTTTCGCGGGCGGGCAAGAGAAATACCATGAGAAATTGAAAGAAAGCAATAAACTATTTGTCAGAGACCGCTTGAATCTACTTTTTGATGACGGTGACTATATTGAAGACGGCCGTTTCGCGAATGTGGAAGCGGGCGATCTTCCGGCAGATGGCGTCGTCACGGCGATCGGCAAAGTGAACGGCGAAACCGTTTGCGTCATGGCGAACGATTCGACCGTTAAAGCCGGGTCGTGGGGATCACGGACTGTAGAAAAAATCATCCGCATCCAGGAAACGGCTGAAAAGATGCAAGTGCCGATGCTCTATTTGGTCGACTCTGCAGGCGCCCGCATCACCGATCAATTGGAGATGTTCCCGAACCGCCGCGGCGCAGGCCGTATTTTCCACAACCAAGTACGCATGTCCGGAATGGTGCCGCAAGTTTGCTTATTGTTCGGCCCGTCTGCAGCTGGCGGGGCGTATATCCCTGCGTTTTGCGATATCGTCATCATGGTCGAAGGAAATGCTTCGATGTACTTGGGGTCGCCGCGCATGGCCGAAAAAGTCATCGGCGAAAAAGTATCGCTCGAGGAAATGGGCGGCGCCCGCATGCACTGTACCGTGAGCGGCGTTGGCGATGTTCTCGTTTCCACTGAAGAAGAAGCAATTTCAGAAGCGCGCCGTTATATGGCATTTTTCCCGGCGAATTTTGCCGGCAAGCCTGAAGTGCTCGAAGCGAAAGCGAAAAAAGCGGGCCGCAGCCTGGAAGAGATCATTCCGGAAAATCAGAACGCACCATTCGATATGTATGAATTAATCGACCAATTGATCGATGAAGACAGCTTCTTCGATATCAAGAAGCTGTTCGCGCCGGAATTGATTACCGGTCTTGCGCGCATCGACGGGCAAGCAGTCGGCATCATCGCCAACCAGCCGAAAGTAAAAGGCGGCGTCTTGTTCGGTGATTCTGCCGACAAGGGCGCCAAGTTCATCAATCTATGCGATGCCTTCTCGATTCCGCTCTTGTTCTTAGCCGATGTGCCTGGATTTATGATCGGCACGAAAGTGGAACGCGCAGGCATCATCCGCCACGGCGCCAAGTTCATCTCTGCGATGAGTGCAGCTACTGTGCCGAAGATTTCAGTCGTCGTGCGTAAAGCATACGGTGCTGGTTTGTACGCGATGGCGGGCCCTGCCTTTGAGCCGGACGTGTGCATTGCGCTACCGACAGCGCAAATTGCCGTCATGGGCCCTGAAGCGGCAGTCAACGCAGTATACTCCAACAAGATCGAAGCGATTGAAGACCCGAAAGAACGCCTGGCCTATGTCCAGCAAAAACATCAGGAATATAAAGAAGAAATTAATATTTACCGCTTGGCATCAGAGCTCATTGTCGATGAAATCGTCGCGCCATATGCACTTCGCGAGGAACTGTCCAAGCGCTTGTCGATTTATGCGACGAAAGATTTGCCTTTGCCATATCGAAAACATCCGATCATTCCTGTATAATGAGTAATAGACGTGGAGTCTGCCTTATAAGGCAGGCTTCTTTTTTAGCAGACGCCCAAGACAAGAGACCGTTTGCTACCTACGATTGCTCTTTAAAAAAGGAGGGGTTTCCATGAAATTCGCAATTATTGGCGGAAACGCCCAGGCATTGCTGCTGGCACATCTATTGAAAAAAGAAGGCGATGTGCAGCTGATCATCACGAATGAAGAACAAGCCGCTGAACTTAACGCGCATGGCCTCGTTTATGGAACAGAACAACAGCAAATCGCCGTTTATAATGATTTTGAACAGGTGGACCCGGTTGCTTATATATTTATTACGGTTCATTCAGATGAACTGCCGCCTATCCTAAGGCTGCTGAAAATTCGCCGGCCGAGCAATCCGCTCGTGTTCGTCCAGCAAGGGATGCTCTATATCGAAAAAGCCCGCTTATTGGCGCATCGTCAAATCGCGGCTGCCACATTGGACTGCGACGCGTTCAAAATCAATGCACACGAAATTAATTACTCGAAAACGCCTCAGCTTAGCCTTGGTCTAATAAAAGGCGAGCCGGCTCAATTCAAAGCGCTCACGAATGTGGGCCACATGGCGGTGCAATGGACAGAGGATATCGAGAGCCGGTTGTTCGAACAGCTGTTGAGAGACAGCCTCATCAATCCGTTGACGGCGCTGATGAAAATCGAAAAGGGGCGTTTGATTACTGATCCGAATGCCTACGAACTGTTCCGCAATCTGTACAATGAATTGTACTTAGCATTTCCGGAAATCGAAAGCTTGCAGCCAATCGAGCGCGTCGCTGCCTATTGCGCGTCACGCCCGGAAGAAATATCTTCCATGCTTGCAGACCGAATGGCCGGTGACCCGATGGATGTGGACGGGCTGATGCTATACATCCTGCAGATTTCGAAATTGGATTTGCCTTTGTTCAAAGCGTTCTACCACTTATTGAAGACTGTTGAGGAAAACTGATGGAATGGATATCTACTGCCGGGAACGTGCTGCTTTACGTCCCGTTTATCTTGTTTTTATTTGTTTACGCATTGACCTATAAATCACAAAAACGCAAAGCGCTTGGCATTGCGGCTGATGTCACTGCCTTTCTGTTGTTCTTTTCAGTGCCGGCATCGATTGAATTGCTGTTTGGCTTGGAAGTTCAGCCTTTTATCCTCATGGCAGCTTTACTGTTTGCGATTTTTCTGCTGATCCGTGAATGGAAGACTCAAAAAGAGCTCGAAGTGATCAAGTTCCTGCGCAAAGTCTGGCGCATTTGTTTTTTGGCTTTGTCTGCCATTTATGCCGTCACTTGGCTTGCCGGCCTCATCTTTTTAGCAATCCAATCATTCCGCTAGGCGGATTTTTTCTCAAGCAATCCTCCTTTTGTTATAGTAGTCTTTGAATGTAAAGCGAAAAGGGGATTCAACTTCATGAAATTAGAGGAGAAATACATACCGCCATCCTCCAAACTGATGGCTGATTATACGAACGAAGAACAAACGATTTTGCGATACTTTTCCTATGGGCCTTCCTTGAAACAAGCCCGTAAAAGGCTTGAAACTCTTGAAAGCCATCCGGTCGATCGCGAAAAGCTGGTGTCCATCATCGCAAGTTATATGGAACCTTTCGGAATCTCTGAAGCGGCAAGGCAAAATCTTGAGCGTTTCGAAAAAGGCGCATCGGTCGTCGTCACAGGCCAGCAGGCCGGGTTATTGACCGGTCCTTTGTATACGGTGCACAAAGCAATTTCTTCGATTTTATTGGCGAAAGAAGCTTCTGAAAAGCTAGATACACCGGTCGTGCCGGTATTTTGGATCGCCGGGGAAGACCATGACTTGGCCGAGATTTGCCATATTTACCGCGAAACGAACGGACGTGTCGAAAAGCTGAATTACCCGCATGCCAAACTTGGGAAATGCGCTGCTTCACACGCACCGCTTAAAGCAGATGAAATCGAGGCGTTTTTGGAAGAATATTTCCGCAGCCTGCCCGAGACCGTGCATACGAAGGAAATCCATTCCTTAGTATTTGGCCATCTCGAGAAAGCCGATACATTTACCGCATTTTTCGCAAGTTTGCTCAATCATTTCTTCAACCAGGAAGGCTTGCTTTATATTGACGCAGCCTATGAGCAATTGCGCGCCTATGAATCAAGCTTTTTCTCACAGATCATTGGGAACAGCAAAGCGATAGCGAAAACAGTTGTGGAAACTGAAATAGCGCTTCAAGAGGACGGTTATACAGCAGGGATCGATGCCAGAGAGGAAGCGGCGCATCTCTTTATCACGATCGAAGGCGAACGCCTATTGCTCGAGCGTGATGGTAGCCGTTATGCCGTCAAGAATACGGCAATCAGCTATACGGAACAGGAACTCTTGGAGATTGCCAAGAACGAACCCCAGCGTCTCAGCAATAACGTCGTAACACGGCCGTTGATGCAGGATCTCGTCTTTCCGGTGCTCGCTTTTGTCGGCGGGCCAGGCGAAATCGCCTATTGGGCGGCGTTAAAAGGCGCATTCGAAGTCATGGGAATGGAGATGCCGATTGTCATGCCAAGGCTCAGTGTCAGCTTGGTCGACCGCCGGACTGCAGCACTTTTGGAGAAGCGGAACTTGAGTTTTGAAGAGGTCGTCGTGGAGCGGAAAATTCCCCAATTGCGCAATGAACTTTTCGATCACATAAGAGACGAAGAAACGGAAGCGAAAATTGATGAAGTCAAACAAGGCTTGGCGAAAGAGTACGAAGAACTGATCAGCCGTTTTACAGCGGTTAGTGCCGGGCTCACGCCTTTGGCCGAGAAGAACTTGCGCATCCACTTGGCTCAGCTCGACTTCTTGAAACACAAACTGCAAGATGAAGTGGCGATCCAGAACAGCACGCAGTTCAATCAACTTGCAACGATCGAAAATGCCCTCTTGCCGGAATCAGGGTTGCAGGAGCGGATATATAACCCGGTCCCTTATTTGAACCAGTATGGCAAAGCTTTAGTGGAAGACCTATTAGCGCTGCCGATGAAATACGATAACACCCACAAAATTGTCATTCTTTAACTTGGAAAAGCCTGCATATGCAGGCTTTTTTTATGTGAAGTAAACTCTTTGAGATGAAATGCTGTAACAATAGTGAAATATTTCAAAAACAAGTGGTGGCATGTGGGGGAATGTGGTACATTAATTATAATAAGTGGGGTGAAAGGCATGTTCATGGGCGAATTTCAACACAATGTTGATGCTAAGGGCAGATTAATCGTTCCTGCAAAATACCGTGAATTGCTTGGTGAGCATTTTGTGATCACCAGAGGCCTGGATCAGTGCTTATTTGGTTATCCGATGAATGAATGGAATAAAATTGAAGAAAAATTAAAAGAAATGCCAGTTACGAAAAAAGATGCGCGCGCATTCACCCGTTTTTTCTTCTCAGGGGCCCAGGAAGTGGAACTTGATAAGCAGGGGCGCGTCAATATACCTGCCAACCTTTTGTCATATGCCAAAATCGAAAAAGAGTGCGTCATTCTCGGCGTCTCCAACCGCTTTGAAATATGGTCGAAAGATGCATGGGAAGCGTATTTCGAAGAATCCGAAGAATCCTTTAATGAAATTGCCGAAAACTTAACTGACTTTGATTTTTAATTAGCGAATGGGGGGACTGGGTTGTTCAATCACACTACAGTTTTGCTGCATGAAACTGTCGATGGGCTGAACATTCGTCCTGATGGCATATATGTAGATTGTACACTCGGCGGTGCCGGCCACAGCGAATATTTGGCCCAGCAGCTATCCGATCAGGGACATCTGTACTGCTTTGATCAGGATGTAACAGCAATCGAACATGCAAAAGAAAAACTGAAAGACCATTTACATAAGATCACTTTTATCCATGCAAACTTCAAAGATTTAAAGGAAGAATTAGAACAACGCGGAATCGAGCACGTGGACGGCATCTTATATGACCTGGGCGTTTCGTCGCCGCAGCTCGATACGCCGGAACGCGGATTCAGCTATCATCATGACGCCCCACTCGATATGCGCATGGACCAAAGTGCGGAACTGAGCGCTTACCATGTCGTGAACGAATGGCGCTTCGAAGATTTGGTACGCATTTTCTACCGTTATGGAGAAGAAAAGTTCTCCAAGCAGATTGCACGTAAAATCGAAGCTGCGAGAGAAAAACAACCAATCGAAACGACAGCGCAACTGGTCGAATGCATCAAAGACGGCATTCCGGCGCCAGCGAGGCGTAAAGGCGGGCATCCGGCAAAACGTGTATTCCAGGCGATCCGCATCGCGGTGAACGATGAGCTTGGGGCTGCTGAAACTTCTTTGCAGGATGCGATCGACATGCTCGCAATCGGCGGAAGAATCAGCGTCATCACTTTCCATTCGCTCGAAGACCGCTTGACGAAGGCATTATTCAAGGAAGCTTCATCACTTCCGGAACTGCCGCCGAACTTGCCGGTCATCCCGGACGGTCTTGAACCGAAATTGAAATTAATTACTCGAAAACCAATATTGCCATCGGAAGAAGAATTGGCGCATAATAATCGGTCGCGTTCCGCCAAGTTGCGGATTGCGGAGAAAATCAAACTCTAAGGACGTGTTTAAATGGCGTTGAATGCGAGAACCCAAACCTACATCCAGCAGCCGGCCGTTCCGCAAAGTCCGAATAGACAGCCGGCAAAAAAGAAAAAACGCATTACGAAGGGCGAGAAAATCCTTTACACAGCTTTCCTGGCTGTCTGCATCATGTGCGCATTGCTCGTCTTGCAAAATCAGTCGACAATCCAAGCTTCCACGCAGGAAATCCAGACAATTGAAAATTCAATCAATGAAACGACGAAACAAAATACCGATTTGTCCGTGCAAGTAAGTGAACTGTCTTCATATGAGCGCATTTGGTCGAAAGCAAAGGATTACGGCTTAAAATTAAATGAGCGAAATGTAAAGGTAGTGCCGGGACAATGAAGAAAAAATTTCGTTTTCAAGGAGGAGCCTTTCTGCTATTTTTACTATTTGCAGGGCTCTTTTTCCTTTTAATGGCCAGAATAATCACAATTCAAGCGACGGGCAAAGTGGAAGGTCAGGAATTGGCTGCGAGAGCAGCTGCCAAATACAGCCAGGAAGAAGTACTGACCGCAGAACGCGGGAAGATTTTGGACCGCAACGGCGAAGTCATTGCAGAAGATACATTGACGTATAAATTAGTGGCGGTGCTGGATGAATCGGTAACGACGAATCCAAAAGAACCGAATCACGTGATCGATGCCGAAGAAACGGCAGCGTACCTTTCTGAGCAATTGGGGACGCCGAAAGAAGAGTTAGTCAGCATTCTGGAAAATGGAATCGAAATAGACCGTTATCAGGTGGAGTTCGGCGCAGCCGGACGCGAAATCAGCCACACACAGATGCTTGAGATGAAGGAAAAAGATCTGCCGGGCTTATTGTTTGTCAAGGACCTTAAACGCCTTTACCCGAACGGTGTGTTCGCTTCCCATCTGATCGGCTTCGCCATGAAAGAAGAAGTCGAGGATGGCCAAGTGAAGACCAAAGGCAAAATGGGCTTAGAGTCCATTCATGACGAAGTCTTGACGGGCAAAAACGGTAAAATGGAGTTTGATACGGATAAATGGGGATATCTATTGCCGAACAGCCAAGAAGCTGTCACTCCCGCTATCGACGGATCCAATCTGCAATTGACGCTGGACCGCACGCTTCAGAACTTTTTGGAAGATGCCATGTCGAGCGTCCAGGAAGAATACAACCCGGCACGCATGATCGCTGTGATCGCCGATCCGGATACCGGCGAGATCCTGGGCATGTCCCAGCGCCCGACCTTCAACCCGAACACGCGTGAAGGCTTATCGGACAATTGGTTAAACGAGAGCATCGAACTGACAATCGAGCCTGGCTCGCCGATGAAAGTATTCACATTGGCGGCAGCTGTCGAAGAAGGCAAATGGGATCCGAATGCTTATTATGATTCCGGGACCTATACGCTGCTGGACCGCACAATCGGCGACCATAACAGCGGCCGCGGCTGGGGCAGCATCACGTTCCTTGAAGGCTTCCAGCGTTCTTCCAACGTCTCGATGGGTTATTTACTTGAGCGCCTCGGTGCGGATAATTTCATGAATTACATCGATGCCTTCGGTTTCGGCGAAAAAACCGGCATCGATTTGCCGAATGAAGCGGCAGGAAAGATCCTGGATCAATACCCGATCAATAAATTGACCACTTCCTATGGACAAGGATCGACCGTTACGCCGATTCAGATGATCCAGGCAGCAACAGCCGTGGCTGGAGATGGCACGATGATGAAACCGTATATCATCGATCAAATCAAGAATCCGGATACAGGCGATGTAACTGTGAAATCTGAACCACAAGAAGCCGGTACGCCGATTTCAGCAGAAACCGCGAAAAAAGTGCGTGAAATCATGGCTTCCACTGTCACATCGGAAGTCGGCTCTGCGCAAGGCTTCGCATTGCAGGATTATTCTGTAGCAGGGAAGACCGGTACCGCACAAGTTCCTGGAGAAGACGGACGGTATATGACGGGCTCGAACAATTATTTGTTCTCATTCCTCGGAATGGCCCCGGCAGATGACCCGGAACTATTGATTTACATCGGCGTGCAGCAGCCTCAATTGCCTGCGGATGAATACGGTTCTGTCCCGGTATCCAAAATCTTCACGTCTGTCATGGAAAACGGATTGAAGTATTTGAACATCGCACCTGAGAATTCAGTGGAAGCAAAGACTGTTGAAATTGAAGACTATAAAGGGCTTCCTATGGAAGAGGCGGTTTCTCAGCTAAAAGCCAAGGAGGTGAACCCGATTATCGCTGGTGATAATTCTCAAATAAGTGATCAATATCCAGCAGCCGGCGAGAAATTGGTGGCTGGTGAAAATATCATTTTGAGAACTGGCGGTACCACGGCCATTCCAGATTTCACGGGCTGGTCGAAGCGGGAACTATTGGCGTTCCAGGCGCTCAGCGGATTGCCGCTTGAAATTGCAGGCCAAGGTTTTGCCATGACGCAAAGTGTGGCACAAGGAGCAGTACCGGATAAAGGCGAATCGGTAATCATCGAATTGCAGCCACCGGAAATATTTTATCCGGAGCAATCGCTGAATGCTGAAAAAGCGCAGGAGACTGAGACTGAACAAGCTGCAACAGAAAGCCAGGAAACCACTGAAACTACAACAGAACCCATAACTGAAGAACCAACAGAACCAACAGAACCAACAGAACAACAAACGGAACAACCTGTGAATAATGAATAAATGAACGAGTGTACTCGTCTTTAAAGGAGCTCTATTATGGAAGGTATAAATATATTTGGATTTGGGATTGCATTGGTCATGACCGTTGCATTGATGCCAGTATTCATCCCACTATTGAAACGCATGAAATTCGGGCAAAGCATCCGTGAGGAAGGCCCGCAATCCCATTTGAAAAAAACAGGGACACCAACGATGGGCGGATTAGTATTCCTTATTTCCATCATCGTCACGGTCCTATTGGTCGCCGCTTTCAATGGTGAATTGACAACGCCAGTGGTCATTTTGCTGATTGTTCTATTCGGTTACGGATTGATCGGATTTTTGGATGACTTCATCAAAGTGGTGCTCAAGCGCAATCTTGGGCTGACGTCACTGCAGAAATTGCTGGCGCAAATTGTCATTGCCGTTTTGTCGTTCTTTTTACTGCGCGCAAACGGCTTTGATACGGCACTCGGCATTCCCTTTACGGATGTATCCATCGAACTTGGTTGGGTATATGTCTTGTTCATCGTGTTCTGGTTGGTCGGCTTCTCAAACGCCGTCAATTTGACGGATGGTCTTGACGGGCTGGTCGCTGGAACGGCATCCATCGCTTTTGCTGCATTCGGCATATTGGCGATCGTCCAGCAGGAAACCGGGATTGCCTTGTTCACGTTTGCTGTTGCAGGCGGGCTGATCGGATTCCTCGTTTTCAACAAATACCCGGCAAAAGTATTCATGGGCGATACAGGTTCCTTGGCTCTTGGCGGTGCACTTGCCATGGTTTCGATCCTACTGAAACAGGAATTGCTCTTGCTCTTGATCGGTTTGGTGTTCGTCATTGAAACCGCTTCGGTCATTTTGCAGGTCGGAAGTTTTAAACTACGGAAAAAACGCATATTCAAAATGAGCCCGATCCATCATCATTTTGAATTGAGCGGCTGGTCTGAATGGAAAGTAGTCACCGTATTTTGGGGTGTCGGCTTCATCAGCGCTGCGATTGCCGTTTTATTGGAGGTCATGTAAATGAAAGATTTGCCGCAACTGCATCAAAAGAAAGTGCTTGTGCTCGGATTGGCGAAGAGCGGTTTTACCGCTGCACGCCTTTTACATAAACTCGGGGCTTTCGTGACGGTCAATGATTCCAAGCCCTTTGAAGAAAACCCTGAAGCCCAGGAACTATTGAATTTGGGTGTCACGGTCATTTGCGGGCGTCACCCGGAAGATTTATTGGATGAAGGTTTTGAGCTGGTCATCAAGAATCCGGGGATTCCTTATCGCAACCACCTGATCCAGAAAGCATTGGAAAAAGGCATCCCGGTATGGACCGAAATCGAACTGGCTTACCGCATCAGCGAAGCGCCGTTTATCGGCATCACGGGGTCGAACGGCAAAACCACGACGACGACTTTGTTATTCCATATGCTCAATCAAGATGGTAAATCACCGCTTATTGCGGGGAATATCGGCACAGTGGCAAGCGGAGTGGCAGAAAAAGCGACAGCTGACCACGTTATTGTCACAGAACTTTCTTCATTCCAACTAAAAGGGACGGAATCGTTCCGCCCGCATATCTCGATTATCACCAATTTATATGAAGCGCATCTTGATTATCATGGATCGCTGGAAGACTATATCGGATCGAAAAAGAAAATCACGGAAAACCAGACGGCTGATGATTATTTCATTTACAATGCCGACCAGCAAATGCTCGTGGACCATGCCAAGACTGTTAAAGCACAAGGCATTCCTTTCACCTTGAAAGGCCGCACCGAAGAAAGCATCAGCGCAGACAGCGACTATATTTATTGGCAAGGCGAACCGCTGATCGAGCGCAAGCGGATCATGCTGGCAGGTGAGCATAATCTTGAGAACATTTTGTCCGCCACTGCGGCAATGCTTCTTTCAGGAGGAACGAAAGAAACCATCATTCGCGTATTGACTTCTTTCACTGGGGTTAAGCACCGTTCCCAATTCGTTGGGGAATGGCAAGGAAGACGGTTCTATAACGATTCAAAGGCAACGAATGAACTTGCCACCAAGAGTGCGCTGGAAGCTTTCAACGACAACATCATTTTGCTTGCGGGGGGACTGGAGCGCCAGCATTCCCTAGAAGAATTGCGTCCCTATATGGACCGCGTGAAAGTGCTCGTCACTTTCGGCGAGACGGCAGACCGTTTTGCTGAATTTGCAGGAAGCTGCCATGTCCCGACGGTCATCAAAGCTGGATTGATGGACGACGCGGTCGAAAAGGCGGTCAGCCACTCCTCTGCGGAGGATACAATCCTATTGTCTCCTGCTTGTGCGAGCTGGGATCAATACGAAAGTTTTGAAGTCCGTGGCGATGCGTTCATCGAAGCGGTACGGAAATATACAGAAGCGAACGAATAAGGCGAAGGAGCGGCGGATATGGACAAAGTTATAGACATCGAAGAACGCATACCAACGCTCCGGGAGCGGCGCAGAAAAAGGTCGAACCGCAAGTTTGCGGCATTATTGACCGTTTTCGTTTCGTTGCTGTTCATTCTTTTATACAGCCAGTCCACTTACAGCGAAATCCGCGACATCAAAGTCACAGGTGCTGAATTGTTCGATGGCGAGAGTTATAAGCAGGCCAGCACTTTGGCTGTGGGGGAATCGATGTGGTCATTTGACAGCGGGGAGATCGAACAAGAAATCGAATCGCTAGAGTGGGTTGAATCGGCAACTGTCGAAAAGAAATGGCTGAGCTCTGTTGAAATCGAAATCGAGGAATTTGTCGAGATGGGGTATTTGGACCAAGGCAATAGCTATCAGGTGGTCTTGTCGAATGGCGTCGTGCTCAATCAGCCAATCAGCGTTGTGGAAGGACCGATCTTTTCGAATTTCGAAGATGAAGCGAAACGGGAAGCGCTGATTGAACAATTGGTCAAAACCGACCCGGAAGTGCAGAATCTCATCTCGCAAGTTATTTTGGATACAGAACAGGAACGTGCGGATTACATCACAATCTATATGAATGACGGAAACGAAATCAAGGCGATTTTATCGACTTTAGCAGAGAAGATAAATTATTATCCGTCTGTTACCGCTCAATTAGAAGACCGCAAAGGCATCATCGACATGGAAGTGGGCATCTATTTCCGTTCCTATAACGATGTGTTTGGATTGGCGGAAGCGGGTGAGGAACTTGAAAATGTCGAAGAACAATGACCGCAAAAGCATCAGCAAGTCGATCATCTTCTCGCTCGTTTTCTTAGTTCTCGGGTTTCTCATGGCCTATTCCTATAGTTTATCGAACCAGCGGGAAGCGGAAAATGATTTTACGGGAGCCAGCTTTTTCGAGCAAAAAGAACAATACCGGAAAGAATTAATCGAACAGCAAGAGCGTAATAAAGAATTACGCGCAGAGTTGGATGATAAGCAAAAAGCCGTCCAGGAATTCGAACGGTCAGTGGTGGATGGCGAGGAAAACTATACGGCATACGCCCGGGAAGCAGAAGAATTGAGACGCTTCCTCGGGCTTGTTCCGGTTAAAGGGCAAGGCTTGAAAGTGACTCTCGAGGACGGCGAGTACACGGCTGACCATGTGAACCCGAACGATTATATTGTCCACGAAAGCCATGTGTTTCAAGTAATCAACGAACTCTATATTTCAGGAGCCGAGGCGATTGCGGTGAATGGCCAGCGGATTCACGGCAATTCCCATATAGTTTGTACAGGCCCTGTCATTACAGTCGATGGCATCCAGCATCCTGCGCCTTTTACCATCGAAGCGATTGGGAGTCCGGAAGTATTGGCTGCCTCCATGCAGCTGTCAGGCGGCGTCCAGGACCAGCTCGTCAACGATAACATCATTGTAACGCTTGATTCAGGGCAAGCCATCCGCATGCCGGCACTTTTGTCGGAGTTGGATACAGGGGGATGACGATGAAAAAACGCATTACTGGCCGTTTTACGGTCATTCTTTTTGTCATCGGTTTTATGACTGCAACACAATACAATACTGTGAATACGGATGACAGCCGGGATTCCCGGGATACATGGGAAATCCGTCAGCAATTATCGCGGGAAAAGCAACTTCATTCGGAATTGCTGTCGGAAATCAGCCTACTGGATGAGACACTCGGCAAGTATAGCGATGAAGCGACTCAAGATCCGGAGGCGGTTTTGAAAGAGACGGTCGAAGATTTGCGGATCACTGCCGGCCTTTCGCAAATGAGCGGGCCGGGAATTGAACTCGAGATCAGCCCTTCGCTTGAAGCGATTGCGCTAGGAACCGAAATAACAGAAATTCCACCGGATTTATTGATCCGCTTGGTGAATGAAATCAACCGCTTTGACGGCATCGAGCTGGCGATTGCTGGGGAGCGTGTCATCAACACGACCGCGATACGCGATATCAATGGCTACACCACAGTGAATACTGAGCCTATCTCGACGCCACCGTTTGTGATTACTATTACGGCAACGAGCATGGAAGAAGCACGGAAACTTTCTAGTTATTTAACGGCTTCTGCAATTCACGATGATTTTTACATAGACGATTTGACGATCACTATTTCGGAGCCGCAGGAAGAATTGACGCTGCCGGCTTTCGATGAAGAAATCAACATAGATCATCTTCAAGCCGAGGAGGGGGAGTAGGAATGTGGATATCGATTCTTGGATTGCTGTTGGGCATTTCGCTCGGCTTGTTGACAGATATCCAAATACCGCCTGAATATGCCAGTTATTTGTCAATAGCAGTGCTGGCTTCACTGGATACGCTGTTCGGTGGTATACGGGCCCACTTGCAGCAAGTTTACGATGATAAAGTGTTCGTTTCAGGTTTTTTCTTTAATATCGTACTGGCTGCAGGCCTCGCTTTTCTCGGCGTCCATTTAGGTGTAGATTTGTATTTGGCAGCCATTTTCGCGTTCGGTGTGCGGCTATTCCAGAATATAGCGGTGATTCGCCGCATTCTGCTTGCGAAATGGGCCGAAAAAAAGAAGCTTGGTGAGGCAAATTGACGAATTGCAGGAAAATTTTCTAAGTTTCGCTATTTTACTTAGACAAGGTGTGTATTTTACAATAGAATGTAATGTAGAGAAGTTTTATAAGGAGGTGCCACGAGTTGAGTCAATCAGAATTATATGTAAGTTTGGATATCGGGTCTTCCTCCGTCAAAGTATTGATCGGGGAAATGACCAATAAATCGTTGCACGTCATCGGCGTTGGCAACGTCAAATCTAATGGAATCAAAAAAGGTGCGATTGTTGATATAGATGCAACTGTCCAGTCCATTAAAAAAGCTGTCGATCAGGCAGAGCGCATGATCGGCAAAGAAATCCATGAAGTCGTGCTGGGAATTCCAGCCAACCAAGTGGCATTACAGCCGGTTAAGGGAATCGTTGCAGTAAACAGCGAGAACCGTGAAATCACGGATGAAGATTTGGAACGCGTTTTGGAAGCGGCACAAGTCATGTCGATCCCGCCAGAACGTGAGCTAGTCAACATCATTCCTGAAGAATATGTCGTCGACCACTTAGGCGAGATCAAAGACCCTAGAGGCATGATCGGCATCCGCCTTGAAATGGATGGTACAATGGTGACGACTTCGAAAACGGTCTTGCACAATGTGCTTCGCTGTGTTGAGCGTGCTGGCCTCGAAATCCGTGAGATTTATGTCCAGCCTCTAGTAGCCGGAAGCTATGCGTTGACGGAAGATGAAAAGAACCACGGAACGGCCTGTATCGATATCGGCGGTGGATCAACTTCAATCGCAGTATTCCGCGATGGCCACTTGCGTGCGGCATCCGTCATTCCAGTGGGCGGGGATCACGTAACGAAAGATTTGTCGATCGTTTTGAAAACGCCGACAGAGCAGGCTGAAAAAATCAAGCTCGAACATGGCCACGCATTCTTCGACGATGCTTCAGAAGAAGAAGTATTCGAAGTGCCGGTGATCGGTTCGGACTCAAGAGAACAATACAGCCAAAAATACATATCTGAAATAATCGGAGTTCGCATGGAAGAACTTTTCGAATTGATTTTGGATGAGTTATATCGCCTCGGCGTCGATGAGCTGCCTGGTGGTGTCGTATTGACAGGCGGAATGGCCAAAATGGATGGCCTTCCAGAACTGGCAAGAAGCATTCTCCAAACGCGTGTGCGCCTGTTCACGCCTGAATTCATCGGAGTTCGCGAGCCGCAGTATACAACAGCGGTCGGATTGATCCAATACGCTTACGCAGAAGATTTGTTCTACGGAAACGTCGGCCATAGTTCAGCAGCAGCACATTCGCAGAAACCTGAGTATGTGGAGCAGCAGCCGAAAAAGCAGAAGCAGCCGAAACAACCGAAACAGGATAACGAAGGTGTCGTAAGCAAAGCCAAAAAAATGTTTGATCGTTTTTTTGAATAAAATCATCATTGTGTCCGGCTTATGTTCAAAAGCTGAGCAATCTTAGGAGGAAAAAAGAATGTTGGAATTTGATACAAATATCGATGCATTAGCCGTAATTAAAGTCATTGGTGTCGGTGGCGGCGGAAACAACGCAGTCAACCGGATGATCGAACATGGAGTTCAAGGGGTGGAATTCATCGCTGTTAACACAGACGCGCAAGCCTTGAACCTTTCGAAAGCGGAAACACGCCTGCAAATCGGCGGAAAATTGACGCGCGGCCTTGGCGCTGGCGCTAACCCGGATGTCGGGAAAAAAGCAGCAGAAGAAAGCAAAGAACAGATCGAAGAAGCTTTGCGTGGAGCCGATATGGTCTTCGTCACTGCCGGTATGGGTGGGGGCACTGGTACGGGTGCGGCACCTGTCATCGCAGGCATCGCCAAAGAACTTGGCGCTTTGACAGTTGGCGTTGTTACTCGCCCGTTCACATTCGAAGGACGCAAGCGTTCGACTCAGGCTATCGGCGGAATCGCGACGATGAAAGAGTCAGTCGATACATTGATTGTTATCCCGAACGACCGCCTACTTGAAATCGTCGACAAAAATACGCCGATGCTAGAAGCATTCCGTGAAGCGGATAATGTTCTTCGCCAAGGTGTACAAGGCATCTCTGACTTGATCGCAGTTCCTGGTCTTATCAACCTTGACTTTGCCGATGTGAAAACGATCATGTCGAACAAAGGATCAGCACTTATGGGCATTGGTGTCTCTTCTGGAGAAAACCGTGCTGCCGAAGCAGCGAAAAAAGCTGTATCGAGCCCATTGCTTGAAGTATCTGTCGATGGGGCGAAAGGCGTCTTGATGAACATTACAGGCGGTTCGAACTTGAGCTTGTATGAAGTGCAAGAAGCAGCCGATATCGTCGCTTCCGCTTCTGATGAAGAAGTGAACATGATCTTCGGTTCCGTTATCAACGACAACTTGAAAGATGAAATCGTCGTTACGGTTATTGCTACTGGATTCAACGAAGAACAATTGAACCCTGCTGGACGTGCACCACGCGGATCTGGATTGAACGCAAACCGTATCCAATCGATCCAGCAGCAAAACCCGGCTCCTTCCATTCGTGAAGCACGCCGCGAAGAACAGTCCCAGCGCCGCGAAGAACAAACTCCTTATTACAACCAGGAGCCTCAGCGCCAGGATAAGCAAAGTGAAGATGCGTTGGACATTCCGACATTCCTTCGCAACAGACAAAAACGCCGTTAATACGAAAGCAGCTGCCAATTTGGCAGCTGCTTTTTTGTTTTTGGAAGGCTGTAGAATTTCTTTTAACGGCGGTTGCCACGGTTCCTTCATAATTTTGTTGAAAAATGGGCGGCTTTATTGTTTTAATGCCAGGCTGAATTGATAAATCAGCTTCGGCTTGGTACAATAAAGTGAACTTCTATAGAAAAGTTGTGAGCAGATGAAAGCGATTAAACCGAAGTTTGAAGAAATGGCCCATACATTAAATCAAATCCATAGCGGCATTGAAATCGTCGCAGTCACAAAACAAGTCGGAATCGATAGAACCCAGGAAGCCGTCGATGCGGGCATCCGCCATCTCGGTGAAAACCGTCCGGAAGGCCTCAAGATGAAGCATGGGGAGATAAAAGGCGATGTCGTTTGGCATTATATCGGTACGCTTCAGTCGCGGAAAGTCAAGGAAGTGATCGGTCTGATCGATTATCTTCATTCGCTGGATCGACTGAGCCTGGCGAAAGAAATCCAAAAACGTGCCGATAAGCCAGTCAATTGCTTTATCCAAGTCAATGTTTCCGGCGAAGATTCCAAGAGCGGCTTTTCTGCTGAGGAAGTTCCCGCATTTATCGAATCCCTAAAGGATTTCGATAAAGTGCATGTGGTCGGTTTGATGACCATGGCCCCGAACACAGAAGATGAAGCTTTATTGAGAGCGACTTTTAAAGGTTTGAAAGACTTGCAGCTGCAAATCGCAGCGAACAACTGGGAGCACGCCCCTTGCACAGAATTGTCGATGGGCATGTCCAATGATTACCTGATTGCGGCTGAAGAAGGCGCGACGTTCGTTCGCGTCGGGACCGCATTGGTAGGGTCGGAAAGTGAGGCGGAAAGATGAGCATGAAAGATAAATTCAAGAATTTCTTTTATCTGGACGAGTACGAGGAAGAGCCCGTCCAGGAAGAACGCAAGCAGCGGCCCGTGCAGCGTTATGAGAAGCCTGCCCCGGCAGCTGCCGAACAGCCGCAGAAGAAAGCACCGAAAGCACCAAAGCCAGTGAAAGAACGCCGTGAGAATTTGGAGGAACCTACCGTGCAGAATTTAGTCAATTTGCAGAATTCATCTGCTTCTTCATCGAAAGTCAGTTTGGCGGAACCGCGCGTCTATGCGGAAGCGCAGGACATTGCAGAAAGCTTGAAAACAAAACAGGCCGTCGTGGTCAACTTGCAGCGCATTGAACGGGACCAAGGCCTTCGGATCATCGATTTCCTGAGCGGCACTGTCTATGCACTAGGTGGGGACATTCAACGTATCGGGACGGACATTTTCCTATGCGTGCCGGACACGGTCGAAGTGGATGGCGCCATCTCCGATTATTATCACGACGATCAACAATAGAAAGGTGCTAAAAATCGAATGTATCTTCTTGTAAATTTATTATTGAGCGCTATTAACATCTACTTTTATATCCTGATTATCAGCGTCTTCATGAGCTGGGTGCCGAGCATCAAGGAATCTGCATTCGGTCAGATGATCTCCCGGATTACCGATCCTTATTTGGATATTTTTCGCCGCTTCATCCCGCCGATCGGCATGATCGATATCTCGCCGATTGTGGCTATTTTCACATTAAGTCTCGCAAGCCAAGGAATCATTACATTGGCTGAGTACCTTCTCTGATAAGAAGCTGAATAAAGAACAGCTGATATAGGAAGACGGAGAATCCATTTCTCTGTCTTTTTTATTTGCGGCAAACTGCGAAAGGGTTTTTCTGCTGTTTGTAGAATGCTTGTTAAACAAAGAACGAATCCAAGAACCGGAGGGAACGGCCTATGGAAGAGATATTCCAGCATTTTCGCAAAGACGAACAACAATTTATCGAGCAGGCATCGGACTGGCTGCGAGATGTAGAAGATATGTATGCGCCGAAGCTCACCGATTTTCTGGACCCGCGCCAGCGCTTTATCGTCAAATCGCTGATCGGCGGCAGGGAAGTGGAAATGGCTGCTTCCGGCTTGTTCAGCCAGGCAGAGCGGCAGCGCGTCTTGCTGCATCCTTCATATTACGTTCCGGAAGAAAGTGATTTCCAAGTGACTATGTTCGAGCTGCGCTACCCTGTGAAATTCGTTACCTTGAAGCATCCCGACATTCTCGGCGCACTCATGTCGCTCGGTTTGGAACGGGGGAAATTTGGGGATATCCGGATCGGTGAAGGCACCGTGCAGCTCGCAGTGATGGAGGAAATAGCGCCGTATTTGCGCGCCAATTTTATCAGCGCCGGCAAAGTGAAAGTCCAGCTCGAAGAAGTGACCGACCCCGCCGACTATCTCCCGGTCATCGAGGAGTGGACGGAAGAGGCGCATACGGTCAGTTCGCTGCGGCTCGACACGGTCATGAGCTCGGTCTATAAGATTTCCCGCCAGAAAGCAGCCGCATTGATCGGCGGCGGTAAAGTGAAAGTCAATTGGACAGCACAAGAAAGTGTCTCGTTTGAACTGCACGAATCCGATTTGATTTCAGCGAGAGGGCTCGGTCGCGTGCAAATCATCGCAATCGAAGGACGAACGAAAAAGGACAAGATCCGCCTGCAGGTCGGCAAATTGGAACTGAAAAAATAAAACACCTGCGAATGTGGTGAATATTACTGAAATTTCTCGCCATGACAGGTATAATGAGTGTAAACATGCAGAGAGTAAGGAGAGATACGATGCCTTTATCACCATTAGATATACATAATAAAGAGTTCAGCCGCGCATTCCGCGGTTATCAAGAAGATGAGGTCAATGAATTCCTCGAGCAGATCATGAAAGATTACGAAAAAGTCATTAAAGAACGGACTGAAATGGAAGAGCGCATGAAATCCACGGATGAGCGCATGGGCCATTTCACCAATCTGGAAACGACTTTGCAAAAATCGATCTTCGTCGCTCAGGAAGCGTCAGAAGAAGTCCGCCGCAACGCCCAGAAAGAAGCGGATTTGATCGTTCAGGAAGCGGAGAAGAATGCAGACCGCATCGTCAATGAATCTTTGGCGAAAGCGCGCCGCATCGCGACCGAAATCGAAGAGTTGAAAAAGCAGTCGAAGATTTTCCGCAATCGTTTCAAGATGCTTGTGGAAGCGCAGCTTGATTTGATTGAAACGGAAGACTGGAACACATTGCTTGAATACGACTTGGACACGGAAAACCTTGACCAGATCGAGAAGAACGAAGCGGAAAGCGCGGCGAAGGAATAAGCCCGCTCTTGACTGAGGCCCATTCTGCTTCTATAATTACGACATACTTACAAACGCATTGATGGAGACAGTACAAAACGGAAATCCGATCGAGCGAGCCGGGGGCGGTGGAAGCCTGGCGCGGGTCCGTCTTGGAAAATCACTCCTGAGCTGGACCGGTGAACGCAAGTAACCGGGCCCGTCCCCGCCACGTTACGGTGTAGAGTTGGCAGCGCACAGCTGCAACAAGGGTGGTACCGCGAGCTTCTCGTCCCTTTCCAGGGATGGGGGCTTTTTATTATGCTTACAGGAGGAATGGAAAATGGATTATAAAGATACATTATTGATGCCAAAAACCGAGTTTCCGATGCGCGGCAATTTGCCGAACCGGGAACCTGAAATGCAAAAGAAATGGGAAGAAATGGACATCTATAAAAAAGTCCAGGACCGGACAAAAGGCCGTCCGTTCTTCGTGCTTCATGACGGGCCGCCATATGCGAACGGCGACCTTCACATGGGACACGCTTTGAACAAAGTATTGAAGGACATGATCGTCCGCTCGCGCAGCATGATGGGCTTCCACGCCCCTTATGTCCCAGGCTGGGATACACACGGTTTGCCGATCGAGCAGGCATTGACCAATAAAGGCGTGAACCGCAAAGAATTGTCACTCGCGGAATTCCGCAAGCTATGTGAGGAATACGCATACGAACAGATCGACAGCCAGCGTTCACAATTCAAACGGATCGGCGTACGCGGTGACTGGGAAAACCCATATGTTACATTGAAGCCTTCTTATGAAGCGCGCCAAATCGAAGTATTCGGCAAAATGGCCAATAAAGGCTATATCTATAAAGGCTTGAAGCCGGTTTACTGGTCCCCATCCAGTGAATCGTCGCTTGCTGAAGCGGAGATCGAGTATCACGATAAAAAATCACCATCGATCTATGTATCCTTCCGTGTTACAGACGGAAAAGGCGTTTTGGATGAAGGCGTCAAGCTGGTCATCTGGACGACGACGCCTTGGACGATCCCTGCCAACCTCGGAATCTCCGTTCATGCGGATCTGGATTACGTGGAAGTCTCTCACGGCGGTTCAAAGTTCGTCGTTGCGAAAGATTTGCTAGAAGAAGTGGCAAAAGAGCTGGAATGGGCGGATTATGAAGTGGTCCGCACAGTGAAAGGCCAGGAACTGGAGTATATCCAGGCGAAACACCCATTGTATGACCGTACGTCACTCGTCATGCTTGGCGACCATGTTACGACCGATTCCGGTACAGGTTGTGTCCATACCGCTCCTGGACACGGGGAAGATGACTTCTTGATCGGCAAAAAATATGGTTTGGATGTATTGTGTCCAGTCGATGAGCGCGGCGTCATGACAGAAGAAGCGCCAGGATTTGCGGGCGAGTTTTACGACAAAGCGAATAAATCGATCACTGAAGCATTAGATGAAGCAGGCGCACTAGAAGCCTTGTCGTTCATCACCCACTCGTACCCTCATGACTGGCGTACGAAAAAACCGGTCATCTACCGTGCGACTGCGCAATGGTTCGTATCGATCGATGCGTTCCGCGACCAAATCTTAAAAGCAATCGATGAGACATCGTTCACTCCGGCATGGGGCGAAACACGTCTTTACAATATGCTGCGCGACCGTGGCGACTGGAACATCTCCCGCCAGCGCGTATGGGGCGTCCCGATTCCGGTATTTTATGCGGAAAACGGCGATCCGGTTATTACAGAAGAAACGATTGCGCATATCGCCGAGCTATTCCGCGAGCACGGATCGAACATCTGGTTCGAGCGCACGGCAGCGGAATTATTGCCGGAAGGCTTTACGCACCCGAGCAGCCCGAACGGCATCTTTACGAAAGAAATGGACATCATGGACGTTTGGTTCGATTCCGGTTCGTCCCATCAGGCAGTGCTCGATGAGCGCGAAGACCTTCAATACCCGGCTGACCTTTATCTCGAAGGCTCTGACCAATACCGCGGCTGGTTCAACTCATCGCTTACGACGAGCGTCGCCATCAACGGCATCGCTCCGTATAAAGGAGTATTGAGCCACGGCTTTACATTGGACGGCAATGGCCGCAAAATGAGTAAATCGCTTGGCAACGTCATTGTGCCGGCAAAAGTCATGAACCAAATGGGAGCGGACATCCTGCGCCTATGGGTTTCTTCTGTCGACTATACAGCGGATGTGCGCGTATCGGATGATAACTTTAAGCAAGTATCTGAAGTGTACCGCAAAATCCGCAACACGCTGAAATTCCTTCACGGCAACTTGGCTGATTTCGATGAAACAAAAGACCGTGTAGCGTTTGAAGACATGCGTGAAATGGACCAGTACATGGTCATGAAATTGAATAAATTGATCGAAACAGCGACTAAAGGCTATGAGAATTATGAATTCGCATCTGTCTATTTGGCATTGAACAGTTATTGCGCCAATGATCTCAGCTCGTTTTATCTCGATGTCGCAAAAGACGTCGTCTATATCGAACGCGCTGACCATCCGCACCGCCGCGCGATGCAGACAGTGATGTTCGACAGCTTGATGGCACTCGTCAAGCTTGCATCCCCAATCTTGCCGCATACAGCGGATGAAATGTGGTCGTATCTGGAAGCCGCTTCAGAAGAAAGCGTCCAGTTAACCGACTTCCCAGAAGTAGTAGAGCGTCCTGAATTCAAGGATCTTGAAGCGAAATGGAGCCGTTTCATGGACGTCCGTGACGATGTCTTGAAAGCTTTGGAAGAAGCGCGTGCTGCGAAAACGATCGGGAAATCGCTTGAAGCGAAAGTAACGGTCTATGCAAGTGACGAGTTGGCGAACTTATTGCCAGCTATCGATTCCAATCTCGCGCAATTGTTCATCGTTTCCGAATATGAATTCGGCGGAGCGAGAGAACAAGCGCCGGAAAATGCGCTTTCACTCGATGAAGTATCAGTCATCGTAGAAAAAGCACAAGGTGAGAAATGCGGCCGTTGCTGGACGATCTCCAAGCATGTCGGCGAATCGGAAGCACATCCTGAGCTTTGCCCACGTTGTGCAGAAGTCGTTGAAATCGAATACGCTTAAGTTTGAACGGTCCGAAAGCCGGTTATCCGGTTTTCGGACTTTTTTCTTTTTTCGCCCGCTCTGTGTTAAAATGAATAGACTGATGAATGACGGAGGAAATACAAGTGATTTATTATGGGATTGCTCTACTAATTATTGCATTGGATCAATGGACCAAATGGCTGGTCGTCAAAAATATGGAGCTCGGGGAACGGATTCCTGTGCTCGAACCGTATCTGGGATGGCTTTCCCACCGCAATCGCGGCGCGGCTTGGGGAATGTTAGAAGGGCAGATGTGGCTATTTGCCATCATCACTGTCGTAGTGATCGTGGCGATTCTGTATTATTTCCATAAGCATGCTGGAGGGCAGCCGCTGTTTCAATTAGCGCTGATGGTGCTACTAGGAGGCGCGATCGGTAATTTCATCGACCGGATGTACCGCGGGGAAGTGGTCGATTTTGTCGATGTGCTGATTCCAGTAATCAATTATGATTTTCCGATCTTCAATGTAGCGGATGCTGCATTGACCATTGGTGTCGTCTTAATGGTCATTTACGTGATCATGGATGAAAAACAACAAAAGAAAAAGGTGTCTTAATGGAAGAACTGACGATAAACATTACAGAAGAACAAAAAGGCGAGCGGATCGATAAAGTGATCTCTGCCATCGATGAGGAATGGTCGCGTTCGCAGATCAGCAATTGGGTCAAAGATGGCCATATCAAAGTAAATGGTGAAACGGTGAAGCCGAATTACAAAGTGCGTTTGGAAGATGAGATCCTCATCACGCCGCCACTATTGGAAGAATTGGATGCAGAACCGGAAAACCTGAACCTTGATATCGTTTATGAAGATGAAGACGTGCTCGTCGTCAACAAACCGAAAGGCATGGTCGTCCACCCGGCTCCAGGACATGCGAGCGGGACGCTCGTCAACGGCCTCATGTACCATTGCACCGATCTTTCGGGCATCAATGGCATCGTGCGCCCGGGAATCGTCCACCGTATCGATAAAGATACTTCTGGCTTATTGATGGTCGCGAAAAACGATCTCGCCCATGCATCTTTAGTGGATCAATTGGTCGAAAAATCGGTGACGCGCAAATACATCGCACTTGTCCACGGGCATATCGCCCACGACAAAGGCACGATTGATGCCCCAATCGCTAGAGACCCGAAAGAGCGCCAGAAGATGGCTGTTGTCGATAAAGGCAAGCATGCGGTGACTCATTTCACCGTTCTTGAGCGTTTCGGCGATTTCACATTAGTGGAATGCCGGCTTGAAACGGGACGCACGCATCAAATCCGTGTCCATATGCGCTATATCGGCTTCCCGCTTGTCGGAGACCCGAAATACGGACCGAGAAAAACGATGGATATCGGCGGTCAGGCCTTGCATGCTGGCGTCATCGGCTTTATCCATCCGCGAACGAAAGAATACCTGGAATTCTCTGCTCCACTGCCAGCAGAATTCGAAGAACTTCTCGAGACTCTCCGCTAAGGGGGTTGACAAACGAAATGGCTGTTCTTTATACTTAGACCAGTCAACTGAATACGCATCACCTTTAAGAACAGTCCAGAGAGGCTGAAAAGGGATATTCGCAAAGCCGGAAGTGTGTCTTCCGGAAGGTTTTTTTCTGCGCTTATGCACCCTTCGCCTCTTCGGCGGAGGGTTTTTTTATGCAGAAATTTCGATGCAATCATAAAGGAGTGGAACACATGGCAGAAAAAGCGGTCATTCTCGATGATAAGGCAATCGGGCGCGCGATTACACGCATCGCCCACGAAATCATCGAGCGCAATAAAGGAATCGACGGATGCATCTTAGTCGGCATCAAGACAAGGGGCGCATTCATCGCCAAGCGTTTGGCGGAGAAAATCGAACAAATCGAAGGCAAGCCCATTCTGACAGGCGAACTGGACATCACGCTTTACCGGGATGATTTAAGCCAGAAAAACCCGGGCCAGGAACCGCTTGTCCAGCAAGTCGATATCGAACACAGCATTAAAGACCAGAAAGTCATCCTGGTCGATGATGTTCTCTACACGGGCCGCACTGTCCGAGCAGCAATGGATGCGGTCATGGATCTCGGCCGTCCGGCGCAGATTCAGCTCGCCGTCCTGATCGACCGTGGACACCGGGAGTTGCCGATTCGCTCCGATTATGTCGGGAAAAACATCCCGACCTCGAGTGAAGAACGAATCGTGGTCGAGATGACAGAAAGCGACAGCACCGACCGCGTCACCATCAACGACTAAGAATCATTACAGAGACAGGGGAGAAACAGCTTGAGCAATGCCATTCTAGACATACACGATAAACCAAAAACGGGGCAATGGATTTCCCTTAGCCTGCAGCACATGTTCGCCATGTTCGGCGCAACGATCCTGGTGCCGCAGCTAGTTGGCTTGAGCCCCGCGATCGCGCTATTGACGAGCGGCATCGCCACCATCATCTTCGTCCTCATCACGCAATTCAAAGTGCCGGCTTACCTCGGATCTTCATTCGCCTTTATTGTCCCGATACAGATCGCCACGGAAACAGGCGGCATCGGTTCGGCGATGATCGGCGCGATGTTCGTCTCGCTCGTCTACGCCATCGTCTCGCTAGTCATCTGGAAGACCGGCTACAAATGGCTCATGAAACTCTTGCCACCGATCGTCGTCGGCCCGGTCATCATTGTCATCGGGCTGGCACTGTCCGGCACAGCGGTCGACATGGCCATGAACATCCCGACAGCAGACGGCGGCTCTGAATACAGCCTGCTGCATTTCTCAGCCGCTTTGGTCACGCTCGCCACGGCCATCATCTGCAATATTTACTTCAAGAACATCATCTCGCTTATGCCGATCTTGATTGGCATCATCGCGGGTTACGCTTACTCGGCACTCATCGGCATTATCGACTTTGCTCCAGTGGCAGCGGCTAGCTGGTTCCAAGTACCGGAATTTTTGCTGCCGGGAATTGATTACTCTTTCCAAGTGACACCGACTTTGTTGTTCGTCATGGTGCCAATCGCCATCGTCACAATCTCTGAGCATATCGGACATCAGCTCGTACTCGGCAAGATTGTCGACCGCAACTACATAAAAGACCCGGGACTTCACCGCTCGATTTTGGGCGACGGCATCGGGACGTTCATCTCCTCGCTTGTCGGAGGCCCGCCGAAAACGACTTACGGCGAAAACATCGGCGTACTTGCCATCACGAAAGTGTTCAGCGTCTATGTCATTCTGGGTGCTGCGGTATTCGCCATCCTGTTCTCGTTCTTCGGAAAATTGATGGCAGTCATCGACACGATTCCGACAGCAGTGCTCGGGGGCATCTCGATCCTGTTGTTCGGCATCATCGCTTCGTCCGGACTACGGATGCTGGTCGATAACGGCATCGACTTCGGCAATAACCGCAACTTGGTCATCTCGTCGGTCATCCTGGTCATCGGGATCGGCGGCGCGAAACTCGAGTTCAGCGAATCGTTCGCGATCGAAGGAATGGCGCTAGCCGCCATCGTCGGCGTAATCTTGAACTTAATCCTGCCTGGGCTCAACAAACAGGAATTGGATGATGGAACTGAATAAACTTACCTTTTAAGGAATGTCCAGAGAGGCATGGAAAGGGTTATGGATAGGGGTGCAGTCTACCCTTATTTCCTTACACCTTCCTGCCCCTGGGAAGGTGTTTTTTTGTACAGTCAACGAAAGGGCGTGAGCAAATTGCCGAATCTGTTAACGATGAACAATCTTGAAAACGACAAAATCATGAATTTGCTGAAGCGAGCCGAGCAGTTCGAAAAAGGTGAAAAAGCGTCACTCGAGGGGGCGGTCGTCAATTTATTTTTCGAACCGAGCACACGGACAAAAATGAGCTTTGAGATGGCTGAACATCGTCTTGGGCTATCCGTACTGCCATTCGAAACGGCCTTTTCCAGCATTCTAAAAGGCGAAACGCTCTACGACACGGTGAAAACGATGGAAGCGATAGGCGTCAAGGCGGTCATCATCCGCCACGAGGAAGAAGAATATTACCAGCAGCTAGCAGGCTGCAAAGTAGCGGTCATCAACGGCGGCGACGGCTCGGGCCAGCACCCGACGCAATCGCTGCTCGATCTGTACACGATCCATCAGGAGTTCGGCCGCATCGATGGCATCCATGTAACGATTGTCGGGGATATCGCCCATAGCCGTGTCGCCAAGTCGAATGCAGCCGCACTGAAACAACTCGGTGCGAAAGTCAGCTTCGTGTGTCCGGAAGAGTGGAGCGGCGACTACGACACAACCGATGATTTGGATGCCTTGATCGGCGAAACGGACGTCGTCATGATGCTCCGCGTGCAGCATGAACGGCACGCCGTCTCCGCATTATTTTCCAAAGAACGCTACCATATTAAATTCGGATTGACAGAAGCACGCGAGCGCAAAATGAAAAAAGACGCCATCATCATGCATCCGGCACCAATCAATAGGGGAGTGGAGATCGCGGATTCGCTCGTCGAATGCCAGCGTTCAAGAATCTTCAAACAAATGGAAAACGGCGTTTTCGTCCGGATGGCTGTACTTGAATATGCAATGAAAGGGAGAGAATAAAATGGGATTATTCATTAAGAACGTAAAGATGTTGAACGGGGAACAATTGGAGGAAACGAATATCCGCGTCAAGGATGGCCGCATCGAGGAGATCGGGGCACAGTTGAACGGGCAGGGAGAAACGGAAATCGACGGCAAAGGCCGAATGATCGCACCAGGATTTGTGGACGTCCATGTCCATCTGCGTGAACCGGGGGGAGAAAAAAAGGAAACCATTGAAAGCGGCACGAAATCAGCGGCACGCGGAGGCTATACGACCATCTGCGCCATGCCTAATACACGGCCGGTACCCGACACGAAAGAAAATCTCGATCACGTCAATAGCTTGATCGAAAAAAATGCGCTCATCCGGGTTTTGCCGTATGCATCCATCACGATCCGCGAAGCGGGCAAAGAACGGACCAATTTGAAAGAACTGAAAGAACATGGCGCCTTTGCGTTCACAGACGACGGTGTTGGCATCCAGGAAGCAGGAATGATGCTCGAGACGATGAAAGAAGCCGCAGACCTCGATATGGCTGTCGTCGCACATTGCGAAGACAATAGCCTGATCTACGGCGGCGTCATGCATGATGGCAAGCGAAGCCGCGAGTTGGGCTTGCCTGGAATCCCGTCTGTTGCAGAGTCGGTCCATATCGCGCGCGACATCCTGCTTGCTGAAGCGGCAGGCGCACATTATCACGTCTGCCACGTCAGCACGAAAGAGTCGGTTCGCGTCATCCGCGACGCAAAACGGGCAGGCGTCCGCGTCACGGCGGAAGTGACGCCCCATCATCTATTGCTAACGGAAGATGACATCCCAGGCGACGACGCGAATTACAAAATGAACCCGCCGCTTCGCGCGAAAGAAGATTACGAAGCGCTTCACGAAGGGCTGCTCGACGGCACACTTGATTTCATTGCGACGGACCACGCCCCGCATGCGGCGGAAGAAAAAGCGAACGGCATGGAAAAAGCGCCATTCGGCATCGTCGGATTCGAAACGGCGTTCCCGCTCCTGTATACGGAATTTGTCCAAAGCGGCAAATGGACTCTCGGGCAATTGATCGGCTGGTTGACGAAAAAGCCGGCGGATGTGTTTGGCCTTCCATACGGGACGATTGAGGCAGGACAAGCAGCCGACCTGGTGCTGCTCGACTTGGACAAACAGCAGGAAATCCGCACGGAAGATTTCCTTTCCAAAGGAACGAACACGCCATTTGGCGGACAAACTTGCACCGGCTGGCCAGTAATGACCATTTTCGGCGGTGACATCGCATGGCAGGAGGAAAACTGATGAAACGTTATTTGATCTTAGAAGACGGCACAGTATTCGCAGGGGAAGCATTCGGCGCACAAACGGCATCATTCGGGGAAGTGGTGTTCAACACGAGCATGACCGGCTATCAGGAAATCCTCTCCGACCCATCCTATTGCGGGCAGATTGTCACGATGACTTACCCGCTGCAAGGCAATTACGGCATCAACAGCGATGACTTCGAATCGATCGACCCAGCCGTCAAAGGCATGGTCGTCCGGGAAGCTGCTGATTTTCCGTCGAATTTCAGAAGCACCATGAGCTTGAGCGAATTGCTTGAGAAAAAAGGCATCCCGGGCATCGCGGGAATCGATACGCGAAAGCTTACACGATTGATACGCGTCAACGGATCGATCAAAGGCATTTTGACGGCTGCTGGGGAAGAGCCGGATGTGGAACAAGTGGTCGGGAAGCTGAAAGAAACCCCTTTGCCGACTGACCAAGTAGCGCAAGTGTCGATTACACGCCCTTATCCAAGCCCGGGACGCGGCAAGCGCGTCGTCTTGATCGATTACGGCATGAAGCACGGGATTTTGCGCGAGCTGAACAAACGCAAATGCGATGTTATTGTCGTGCCGCATAATACGAGCGCTCAGGAGATCCTTGCTTGGGGACCGGATGGCGTCATGCTGTCAAACGGACCAGGAGACCCGAAAAACGTGCCGGAATGTGTGGATGTTGTCGGAGAATTGCTTGGACAAGTGCCGATTTTCGGAATTTGCCTCGGCCATCAATTGTTCGCAAGAGCTTGCGGCGCCGAGACGTTCAAGCTGAAGTTCGGACACCGCGGCGGCAACCACCCGGTGCGCGATCTTGTCACCGGTAAAATCGAAATCACGTCACAAAACCACGGCTATGCAGTCGATGAAGAAACCTTGCAAGGCACGCGCCTGAAAGTGACGCATACCGCACTCAACGACGGAACGAACGAAGGGCTGGCGCACCTTGATTACCCAGCCTTCACCGTCCAGTACCATCCGGAATCCTCACCGGGACCGGAAGACTCAAACTATCTGTTCGACCGATTTTTGGAAATGATGAACGCACAGCGGAAGGAGCAACAACATGCCTAAAAGACAAGATATCAAAAGCATCCTCGTAATTGGTTCTGGCCCGATCGTCATCGGCCAAGCTGCAGAATTCGACTACGCGGGCACACAAGCCTGCCTCGCTTTGAAAGAAGAAGGCTACCGCGTCATTTTGATTAACTCCAACCCGGCGACGATCATGACCGATACCGAAATCGCCGATAAAGTGTATATCGAACCGATCACTTTGGAATTCGTTAGCCGCATCTTAAGAAAAGAACGGCCAGATGCCTTGCTTGCGACTCTCGGCGGACAGACAGGGCTCAACATGGCCATCGAATTGGACGAATCAGGGATTTTGGATGAACTGGATATTGAAATCTTAGGAACCAAGCTGGAAGCGATCCATAAAGCGGAAGACCGCGATTTGTTCCGCACCTTGATGAACGAACTCGGGGAACCGGTACCGGATTCTGATATCATCCACAATATGGAAGAAGCGAAACGTTTTGTGGAGAGAATCGGCTATCCAGTCATCGTCCGACCAGCCTTTACACTTGGCGGAACGGGCGGCGGCATCTGCCATAACGACGAACAACTGCATGAAATCGTCGCATCAGGATTGAAATACAGTCCAGTGACACAATGCTTGCTGGAAAAATCGATTGCCGGTTTCAAGGAAATCGAATACGAAGTGATGCGCGATGCGGAGGATACCGCCATCGTCGTCTGTAATATGGAAAATATCGATCCGGTCGGCATCCATACCGGCGACTCAATCGTCGTCGCACCGAGCCAAACCTTGTCGGACCGTGAATACCAAATGCTCCGCAACGTATCATTGAAAATCATCCGCGCCTTGAAAATCGAGGGCGGATGCAACGTCCAGCTCGCGCTCGACCCGCATAGCTTCGATTATTACATCATCGAAGTGAACCCGCGCGTCAGCCGTTCCTCTGCACTGGCATCCAAAGCGACTGGCTACCCGATCGCCAAACTGGCGGCCAAAATCGCGGTCGGTTTGACGCTTGGCGAAATGATGAACCCGGTGACAGGACGTACTTACGCCGCATTCGAACCGGCGCTCGACTATGTCGTATCGAAAATCCCGCGCTGGCCTTTTGATAAATTCGAAGCAGCCAAACGTAACCTCGGCACGCAAATGAAAGCAACCGGCGAAGTCATGGCGATGGGCCGGACGTTCGAGGAATCGATGCTGAAAGCGGTCCGTTCGCTCGAAACAGGACAATTCCATCTCGAGCTGAAAAACGGCACGGACATGAGCGATGAATGGATCGAAAAACGCATCCGCAAAGCCGGCGACGAGCGGCTGTTCTTTATCGGCGAAGCGCTCCGCCGCGGGGTGACGATCGAAACAATCCACGACTGGAGCCAAATCGACCTGTTCTTCCTGGAGAAGTTCGATAAAATCGTGCGCTTTGAAGACGTTTTACAACAAAATCCGTTTGATTATGAGACAACGAGAAAAGCAAAACGCATGGGCTTTGCAGATAGAACGATTGCCAAGCTATGGTCATCGGAAGAAGCGAAAGTATACGAATGGCGCAAAGCACAAGGCTTGATGCCGGTCTATAAAATGGTCGACACATGCGCTGCAGAATTCGAATCGGAAACGCCTTATTTCTACGCCAGCTACGAAGACGAAAACGAATCGATCCGCACCGACAAAGAAAGCGTCATCGTGCTCGGATCAGGCCCGATCCGCATCGGCCAAGGCGTCGAATTTGATTACGCAACGGTCCATTCCGTCTGGGCGATCAAAGAAGCGGGCTACGAGGCAATCATCATCAACAACAACCCGGAGACGGTCTCGACTGATTTCTCCATTTCCGACAAGCTCTATTTTGAGCCTTTAACCATTGAAGACGTCATGCACATCATTGACCTCGAACAACCGAAAGGCGTTGTCGTCCAGTTCGGGGGGCAGACGGCGATCAACTTGGCCGACAAGCTCGAAAAAAATGGCGTGAAGATTCTTGGCACGACGCTTGAAGACATCGACAGAGCGGAAAACCGCAATAAATTCGAAGCGGCGCTCCATGAAATCGGCATCCCGCAGCCGCTCGGCAAAACGGCGGTATCGACAGAAGAAGCGGTGGTCATCGCTTCGGACATCGGCTATCCGGTACTGGTCCGCCCGTCTTATGTACTCGGGGGCCGTGCGATGGAAATCGTCTACAACGAAAGCGACTTGATCCATTATATGGAACACGCCGTTGAAGCAAGCCCGGAACATCCGGTATTAGTCGACCGTTATTTGACAGGCGAGGAAATTGAAGTCGATGCCATCTGCGACGGCGAGAATGTCTTGATTCCTGGAATCATGGAACATATTGAACGCGCAGGGGTGCACTCTGGTGACTCGATTGCCGTCTATCCGCCGCAAAACATCTCGCAGCAGCAAATCGAGACATTGACCGATTACACGACACGGCTTGCCAAAGGCTTAAAAATTGTCGGCTTGTTAAACATCCAGTACGTCATTTCAAAAGGCGAAGTGTTCGTCATCGAAGTCAATCCACGCTCAAGCCGCACGGTGCCGTTCCTCAGCAAGATCACCGGCATTCCGATGGCGAACATCGCAACAAAAGCAATTTTGGGGCAGAGTATTATTGAACAAGGCTATACGACGGGGCTAGCGCCGCTGAAAAAAGGCGTCTATGTCAAAGTGCCGGTGTTCTCATTCGCAAAACTGCGCCGCGTCGATATTACGCTCGGGCCGGAAATGAAATCGACCGGAGAAGTGATGGGCAAAGACGTCACGCTTGAAAAAGCACTCTATAAAGGGCTAGCTGCAGCTGGCATGGAAGTAAAAGACCATGGCACCGTACTTCTGACCGTCTCGGATAAGGATAAAGAAGAAGCAGTTGGACTGGCGAAGCGCTTCCGGGATATCGGATACCAAATTATGGCAACTGGCGGTACGGCTCAAGCTTTCGAATCTGCCGGAATTGCCGTTGCTCAAGTCGGGAAAATCGGTGCGGAAGGACGCACTTTGCTGGATGTCATCCAAAACGGCGACGCACAAATCGTCATCAACACGTTGACAAAAGGCAAGCAGCCAGAACGTGATGGATTCCGCATCCGCCGGGAATCGGTTGAAAACGGAGTACCATGCTTGACTTCACTCGATACAGCGGAAGCGATGCTCAGAGTCATCGAATCGATGACATTCCAGGCAGAGGAAATGGGGGCAGGTGTATGATCAAACAGGAGAAAATGGCGATTGTCTCCCAAACTGAAATCGCAAAGAACATTTTTGAACTGACCGTAGCAGGATCTTTGGTGCAGGAAATGAACGAACCGGGGCAATTTGTCCATGTGCGTGTGGCGGACAGCTTTGAACCGCTATTGCGCCGGCCGATCTCGGTGGCGAAAATCGACAAGGAAGCATCGAGCTTCACGATGATCTACCGTTCGGAAGGGCGCGGGACGAGCTTATTGTCCCAAAAGACAGAACGCGACACACTGGATGTCTTGGGGCCGCTCGGACATGGTTTCCCGGTTGAAGAAGCTGGAAAAAAAGCTTATTTGATCGGCGGGGGAATCGGCGTGCCACCGCTATACGAACTGGCATTGCAATTGAATACGAGAGGTGTGGAAACCGTCCACATTCTCGGCTTCGAAAGCAGTGAAGCGGTGTTTTATGAAGATAAATTCAGGGCTCTCGGCGATACGCATATTGCGACAGTCGACGGTTCGCACGGGACGGAAGGTTTCGTGACCCATATTTTGAATGGCTTACCGAACGATTTCGATACCTATTATTCCTGCGGGCCGACGCCGATGCTCGAAGCGGTGCAATGGGCGTACCCAGAGAAAAAAGGGTTTTTATCTTATGAACAACGCATGGGCTGCGGCATCGGGGCATGTTTTGCTTGCGTCTGCCGGACGACTAGAAGCGAAACGGATTACATCAAAGTATGTTCAGATGGCCCCGTATTTCCAGCAGGGGTGGTGATTTCATGACGGATTTACGCGTGAAATTGCCAGGCCTCGATTTGAAAAACCCGATCATGCCCGCATCCGGCTGCTTCGGTTTCGGACAAGAATACGCAAAGCTCTATGATTTATCGAAACTCGGATCGATCATGATCAAAGCGACAACTGCCGAGATGCGTCTCGGAAATCCGACGCCGCGCGTTGCGGAAACTTCATCCGGCATGCTCAATGCGATCGGTCTGCAAAATCCCGGACTTGTAAAAGTAGTCGATGAACAATTGCCTTGGCTCGAACAATTCGATGTTCCCATTATCGCTAATGTGGCTGGTTCACTTGCAGAGGATTATGTAGAAGTCGCAAGAACCATTTCCAAGGCACCGAATGTCCATGCACTGGAATTGAATATTTCCTGCCCGAACGTCAAGCAAGGGGGCATCACCTTCGGGACGGACCCGAATGTTGCAAAAGAATTGACGCGCATGGTAAAAGACGTATCGGACGTGCCGGTTTACGTGAAACTATCGCCAAACGTCACCGATGTCGTCCAGCTCGCCAAAGCGGTCGAAGAAGGCGGGGCAGATGGGATCACGATGATCAATACACTGCTCGGCATGCGGCTAGACCCGAAAACGGGACGCCCGGTCATTGCCAATATCACAGGCGGCTTGTCAGGCCCCGCGATTAAACCGGTCGCTCTTCGCATGGTTTACGAAGTGCGGCGCCATACAAAGCTGCCGATCATCGGAATGGGCGGCGTCGCGGAAGTGGATGACGTCATCGACTTTCTGTCAGCGGGAGCGAATGCTGTCGCAGTGGGAACGGCGAACTTCGTCAATCCGTTCGTATGCCCCGAGCTGATCGACAAGCTGCCGGAACGCTTGCATGAACTGGGCTATGAATCCGTTCAAGAACTCACCGGAAGGAGCCATCGCTTATGACCAGCAAACCGATCATTGCACTCGATTTCCCGTCGAAGCTCGATGTGGAAGAATTTTTATCGGAGTTCACAGAACCACTGTTTGTGAAAGTCGGAATGGAATTGTTCTACCAGGAAGGGCCGGAACTCGTCCATACATTGAATCGCTACGGCCATGATATTTTCCTGGATTTAAAATTACACGATATCCCGAATACCGTTGAAGCTGCCATGCGCCGCATCGCAGAACTCGGCGTTGATATGGTTAATGTCCACGCAGCAGGCGGCCTTGCCATGATGGAAGCCGCAAAACGCGGGCTCGCCGGCAGTGGGACAAAATTGATTGCGGTGACGCAATTGACTTCGACGAGCGAAGAACAGATGCAACAAGAGCAATTGATTTCGGTGAGCCTGGAACAATCGGTCGTGCATTACGCGAAACTAGCGAAACAGGCGGGGCTTGATGGTGTCGTCTGTTCGGTCCATGAAGCGAAAGCAATCGGCGTGGCATGTGGCGACGATTTCCTGCGTGTCACACCGGGCATCCGCCCGGCTGCATCGGAAAGCCATGACCAAAAGCGCATCGCGACGCCAAGCGATGCAAAAGCACAAGGTTCGACCCATATCGTCGTCGGGAGAGCCATCACCCGCTCGGAAAACCCGCAAAAAAGCTATGATTACATCAACGGAGAATGGAGCGGTCGTTCATGAAAAAGCAAATCGCACAACAGTTATTATCCATCGGGGCAGTCGAGTTGCGCCCGAACGATCCATTTACCTGGGCATCAGGTGTCAAATCGCCGATCTATTGCGACAATCGGCTGACGATGTCTTATCCAACCGTCCGCAAGGCAATCGCTGATGGGCTCGCGGAAACGATTCGCAGGGAGTATCCGGACGCGCAAGTGATTGCGGGAACCGCGACGGCGGGCATCCCGCATGCGGCGTGGGTGGCCGAACGCCTGGATCTGCCAATGGTCTATGTGCGTTCGAAACCGAAAGGCCACGGACAATCGAATTTGATCGAAGGAAAAATCGAGCCAGGCCAAAAAGCCGTCGTCATCGAAGACTTGATCTCTAAAGGAGGATCCGTACTGCAGGCGGCACAAGCCTTGCAAGATGCCGGCTTTGAAGTGGCGGGAATTGCCGCGATCTTCACTTACGGGCTGCCTCAAGCACAGCAAGCGATACAGGAAGCGGGCTTTATCTTCCACACCTTGACGGATTTCCCGGCACTGGTTGAACAAGCCAGGGAAAGCGGAGCGATAGCGGCAGAGGATTTGCCGATGCTCAGCGAATGGCACGAAAAACTGAAAGCCGGCGCATTGACTTCATAAGAAAACCTTCGCACATCGACAGGATGTGTGAAGGTTTTTTCATCTGCTTAAGGAAATAAAGAAAGCAAAAAGGGGTATGGTACAACTAACGATAAGGAGGCGGTAGACATGGGACTTACCAAACATGAAATCCACAAATGGACGGATGAACATCCGCTGATGGGAGATTTGCTCGACTTGAAGCCGGTCGTCTGGCTAAACCCGAAACGCAGGGAAATGAATCAGGTACAAGGCTTGCCGGTGACAATGCATGATTTGGAGGAGGCAGAACAATTATGGCTGCGCTTCGCTCCGTATTTGATGAAAGTGTTCCCCGAGACGGTTGAAACGGGAGGAATCATCGAATCGGAATTGCGGGAAGTTAGCCGCATGCGACGTCAACTGGAAGTGTATTACGGCGAGCAGCTGCCAGGGAAGTTATTCGTTAAATGCGACAATGAACTGCCTGTTGCAGGATCGGTGAAGGCGCGCGGCGGATTTTTCGAAGTGTTGCGCTATGCAGAAACGCTGGCGCTGGAAGAAGGGCTTGTCACGCGGGAGGATTCCTATGAATGGTTTGCAACGGACGAAGCTAAAAAGTTCTTCGGACACCATTCCATCGGCGTCGGATCGACCGGGAATTTAGGCTTGAGCATCGGCATCATCAGCGCAGAGCTTGGTTTCAAGGTCTCCGTCTATATGTCGGCGGACGCCAAAGAGTGGAAAAAAGAGCTGCTTCGGCAAAAAGGCGTCCGCGTCGTCGAATTCAGTGGGGACTTCAGTGAAGCGGTCACGGCAGGTCGCGAAGAGACGCTTCATCTGCCGAACGGTTATTTTGTCGATGACGAGAAATCACGCGAATTGTTTCTCGGCTATAGCGTGGCGGCACTTCGTTTGAAACAGCAATTGGAACAAAATAAAGTTCCGGTAGACAAAGAGCATCCGCTATTCGTCTACTTGCCATGCGGTGTCGGCGGTGCACCAGGAGGGATCGCATTCGGGCTGCGCCACATGTTCGGCGATCACGTCCACCCGGTGTTCATCGAACCGACGCATTCGCCGGCTGTCTTGCTCGGTCTCATGACGGGCTTGAAGAGCGGCATCTGCGTCCAGGACATTGGTATCGACAACAGGACAGAAGCGGACGGGCTCGCAGTCGGCAGGGCATCGAGCTTCGCGTCGACAAGTTCTGAGCAATTGATTTCAGGGATTGCGACGGTCGAAGATGAAGAGTTGTTTCCGCTGCTCGCCATGCTGAAGGATAGCGAAGAAATCAAAATCGAACCTTCCGCAGCAGCCGGGTTTGCCGGGCCGTTCATGATGGCAGCGACAAACTATACTGAAGACCATGGCATCGATCCGGAAAAAGCGACACATATCGTTTGGCTGACAGGAGGGGCGCTCGTCCCCGAGGAAGAGATGGCCGGCTTTTATGGAAGAAGGGTAAAGAAACTGAAACGATAGGGAGGATTTTCAGTTCATTCCACGAATAGAAGAGTGAACGATAAACGAAAAAGAAGGGAAGCGGAGACATGGCCATTCAAGCGAACCAGATTTTCGTTAATTTGCCGGTTAAGGATTTGGAGAGATCGATGAAGTTCTTTGGCGAGATGGGCTTTGATTTCGATGAGCGGATGACGGACAATAACGCAACCTGCATGATCATCGGCCACAATATGTACGCCATGCTGCTGGTGGAAGACTTCTTCAAAAGCTTCACCCATAAAGACATTGCCGACACATCCAAATGTGCAGAGGCGATCATTGCCTTATCGGCGTCTAGCCGGGAGGCCGTTGATGAATGGGTGGAAAAAGCGATGGCAGCCGGCGGCAGTTCCGCAAACGAGCCGATGGACAATAAGTTTATGTATTCTTGGAGTTTTCACGACCCGGACGGCCATTTATGGGAAGTCATGTATATGGAAGACGAGGCATTCGAATAAAAAAACCGCACCGGAAATTTCCGGTGCGGTTTTTAGGCTGTCGAGAAACTCAGGAAACCGTATTTTCCGAAGCTTATCGCTCGCTTTCCGTGGGCTCGCGCCCAAGCCTCCTCAGTCGCTATGCGCCTTGCGGGGTCTCGGTCGTCTCGCTGATCCACTGGAGTCGAACGAACGCTTCTCCAAATACTCAGATAGCATATTGATTTTTGAATGTAGAAATGGTGCTTTCCTTTTTCATTCATAGCGGATTATAGACTTCTTCCACACTCTGAAAACCGCACCGGATAGATTTCCGGTGCGGTTTTATGTTTATAAGTATTCAGCGTAGCGTTTTTCCAGGTAGTTCTGAAGAACGGTCATGACTGTGCAGATGGCCCAGTAGATGAGCGCGACCAGGATGAGCAATGTCAACAGGTCGTATTCACGTGCGCCGACAATGCGCGCTTTCTGGAAAATCTCCGGGACCGTGATCATGGCTGCGAGCGACGAGGCCTTGATCAGGTCCAAATAGACATTCGATAAGGGTGGCACCGCAATGCGCACCGATTGCGGCAAGATGATCCGGCGCATGGTCTGCCAATAGCTAAGGCCAAGTGCGGTGGACGATTCCCATTGGCCTTTGTCGACAGAGGCAAGAGCCGAGCGGAACACTTCCGCGATATAGGCGGCGCTATTGATGGTGAAGCCGATGAGCGCTGCCTGCAAGGCGGTGAATTCGAGGCCGATGACAGGAAGTGCGAAATACAGCAAAAACAAGATGACGAGAATCGGCACACCGCGCATGAATGATATATAAAGGCGCGCCGGCAGATGGAGCAGCGGCTGTTTTGACGTTCTGGCGAGCGCCATGAAAAAGCCGATGACCAGTCCGCCGAGCATGCTGCCCATCGAAATCAACAGCGTCAACCAAATGCCTTCAAGCACATAGGGCAAGGAATTGATGGCAAGTTCGGGATCGAACAACAGCCCCCATTCGATATCGCTCATACAGATGGCCCTCCTTTAATTTGCCTCTTCGACATCCGGTTCGACGGAAACGTCCGCCCCGTCGAAGAATTCGGCTGAGATATCACTGATGGTGCCGTCGGAAAGCATTTCCTCAAGTGTGGTATTGACTTGTTCAAGAAGTTCTTCATTGTCTTCATTGACGACCAGCCCGACTTCAGATGGTAGGTATTTGATATCCGGATGGATGGTTATGTTCAATTCCGGAAAAGCGGCCACGCCGAATTTCGACAAATAATAATCATTCAAAATGACATCGGTCCGTCCGATAGAGACATCACGCAAATAGATTTCATTCGTCGCATTGTCATACGTCACTTCTTCCGCTCCATAATCGCGGGCGATCTGCATATAGACGGATGTTGAGACGCCGGCTGCTTTTTTGCCTTCCAAGTCTTCGAGTGATTCGATTCCGGACAGGTCGTCTTTACGTACGACGGCGGTGCCGTAGGAATATTTGATCGGTGTAGAAAACAGGAATTGATCGGTCATTTCTTCCGTCACTTCGATATCATTCGCTGCTATATCGAGCTGTCCTGTGCTGACGCTTGTCAGCATTTCGTCGAATCCGAGTTCGCGGAATTCGATGTCAAGATCCAGGCGTTTGCCGAGTTCCCGTACGACTTCTACTTCAAAGCCCGTCAATTCGCCGCTTTCTTCGTCGCGGAATGAAGTCGCCAACAGTGTGCCGGATGTACCGACAGTCAAGACGCCTTCCTCCTGGATGCGGTCCCATTCTGACGGCTGTTCGGTTTCAGCAGCTTCATTTCCGCAAGCTGATAATGCAATTGCTGCCGTACCGAACAGGGCGGCAGTTATGTATGTTCGTTTCGTCATGATATTCAATGATAGGCCCCCTTAATTGATGTCCTATAAAAAGATAGCATTAACTATAGCTTGGGGCAATGCTTTGCCGCATTATTTGTTTTATAATATTATTATGTAAACTTAATTTGTAGTAAGAAAAAACCCGCACTGCAAAAGCCAGTACGGGCATGTCCAAACTTATTTTTTCAATTTCAAAACCAAGTCTTCATCCGGCGTGACGTAGACGGTTTTCTGTTCGAAATAAATCACGAAACCGGGCTTGGCGCCGCTCGGTTTTTTCACTTGGCGGACTTCGGTGTAATCGACCGGGACGGAGGCCGATTCGCGCGCTTTGCTGAAATAAGCGGCGATGCTGGCAGCTTCTAGGATGGTGTCTTCATCCGGTTCTTGCGAATGGATGATGACATGGGACCCTGGAATGTCTTTCGTGTGCAGCCATGTATCGGATTTCGATGCGACCTTGAAAGTCACATAATCGTTTTGCTTATTGTTTTTGCCGACTGAAATCGGAATGCCGGTGCTGGATACATAATGCTCGACATTCGGTTTTTGCGGCTTTTTCTTTTTCTTCGATTTCTGTGCTTTCATATAGCCTTGTTCCGCCAATTCCTCGCGGATCTCTTCGATATCGGAGAGTCCCGCCTGTTGCACTTGTTGCATGAGCAATTCGAAATAGCGGATATCTTCTTCCGTCTTTTCGATTTGTTCATGCGTTTTAACAACCGCTGTTTTGGCTTTTTGGTAACGCGAGTAGTATTTCTGGGAATTCTCGATCGGTGTCTTGCGCGGGTCGAGAGTGATCGTCACTGTTTCTTCATTATAATAATTGACGACTTCCGCTTGTTTCATCCCCTTTTTGATGGTGTGCAGATTGGCCATGATCAATTCGCCGTTCAATTGCAATTGGTCGCGTTTTTGTGCCTGATCCTGCTCTTTTTGCAATTTTTTCAGCTTCAATTTCAGTTTGGCGATTTCGTTCTGCAGCCAGCGCTCCAAGTCACCCGCCTGCTGCTTGACGCGGTCGCGCTCGGCTTTGGCGTAATAAATCCGGTCGAGCAGTTCGGATAAATTATCAAAACGCATATTGTCCTGCCCCAGGTGCGTCAATTCAGTCGCGGAAAAATAGCTTTTTCCTTGCTGTTCGACGTAATAGCCGGTCGGTTCCGGATCATTGAAGTCCTGCAAAAAGGCAGCAGCGCTATCAGGATCTCGTTCGAGCCGGTAGTTCAACTCTTTCGCCGTCAGCGGGGAAAAGCCGGCAAACTGTGAGACGATTTCCTTGTCGGTAAGCCCGGTGAAGTCAGCATCCGCCGCAAATGGATCCTGTTTGTCTTGGGAAGGCGGGAAAATATAATCCTGACCCGGTAAAATCGTCCGATAGGAGTTGACGCTTGGCGGCAAATGCTTGAGGCTGTCGAGAATCATGTCGCGCTCGGCGTCGACTAAAATGATATTCGAATGCCGGCCCATCATTTCGACATGGAGCTCGCGTTCGATTTCGTCGCCGATTTCGTTGCGTGCGCGGATGCGCAAGATGATCAGCCGGTCGGAGCCGTGCTGCTCGACGCCCGTGATGACGCCGCCTTCAATATGTTTGCGTAAGAGCATGCAGAACATCGGCGGTTCCGATGGGTTGACGTTTGCCGTGTTGGTCAAATGAATCCGCGAATAAGACGGGTGGATCGAGATGAGCAATTTATGGTTTTTTCCTTGTGCGCGTACGTGCAGGAGCAGTTCGAGCTGATTAGGCTGATGAACTTTTGAAATCCTTCCGGTGATGAGCTGTTGCAATTCGCTCGTCATCGCTTTCGTAAATAATCCATCAAATGCCATGAAAAATCCCTCTTTCAAATCGTTTTGTTCCATCTTATCATTTTCACGGAAGAATATGATATAATAAGACAGTTAGTTTTAAGCGTGAATATATTACTTGAGCATCAATGGCGGTGAGGAAGATGAAGAGAAAGCCGAAGTTCATATCCATCGGGGCGGGCAATGCGGTGTCAGTGAACCGCATCGTGTCGATGATCCAGCCGGACTCGGCGCCTTCCAAGCGCTTGATGCAGGAAGCGCGCAGCAAAGGCTTGCTCGTCGATGCGACAGGCGGCAAGAAGACCAAGTCGATCTTTATCATGGATAGCGATCATGTGGTCATTTCCGCCTTGTCGGTCGAGACGGCCCTTGCGCGGATTGAAGAAAATGATGATGAGGCAAGCGAGGGATAAAATGAGAAAACATCGTGGACTGCTCATCGTGCTGTCCGGGCCTTCGGGCGTCGGCAAAGGCACGGTGCGAAAAGAGCTGTTCCAACAGCCGGATACAAATTATGAATATTCCATTTCCATGACGACGCGCTCACCGCGTGAAGGGGAAGTGGATGAAGTCGATTATTTCTTCAAGACCCGTCATGAGTTTGAAGAACTGATCGACCAGGGACAATTGCTTGAATATGCCGAGTACGTCGGCAATTATTACGGCACGCCGCTCGAATACGTCAATAAAATGCGCGATGCCGGGCGTGATGTGTTCTTGGAAATCGAAGTGCAAGGGGCAGCGCAAGTGCGCGATAAAGTGCCGGATGGCTTGTTCATCTTCCTTGCGCCGCCTAGCCTCTCAGAACTCGAAGAGCGCTTGGTCGGCCGCGGCACGGAGTCGGATGAACTGATTGCTTCCCGCATCCATGCCGCCAGGAAAGAACTCGAGATGATGAACCTGTACGATTACGTCGTCGAAAATGATGAAGTCGAACACGCATGCGACCGCATCAATGCCATCATCATCGCAGAACATTGCAAGCGGGAACGCGTCGAAAAAAGATACTTAGATATGCTAAAGGAGAATGCCTGATGTTATACCCATCTGTTGATAAACTGAAAAGCCGCATCGATTCGAAATACTCCCTGGTCGCTTTGGCGTCCAAGAGAGCCCGCCAATTGCACGAACATGGCGATGAAAAACTGGATTCCTACGTATCCCACAAAGCGGTTGGAAAAGCGCTTGAAGAGATTGCAGCTGGTGCATTGACGCCGGTTCAGCAAGATGCATCCGCGATTTACGAAGACGAAATTTAACTTATGATCTCAATTGACGACTCCCAGAGCGAACCTGTTCTTTGGGAGTTTGTTGTTTAGAAAGGGTGTTTAGCGGTGTTGGCAAATCGAAAAATCCTATTATGTGTAAGCGGCGGCATCGCCGTCTATAAAGCGGTCGCCCTCGTCAGCAAGTTGTCCCAGGCAGGGGCGGAAGTGAAAGTCGTCATGACAGAATCAGCGAAGCAATTCGTCCAGCCTTTATCGTTCCAGGTCATGTCCAGAAACGATGTCTATTTTGATACATTCGATGAAAAAGATTCTTCAGTCATCGCCCATATCGATTTGGCGGACTGGGCGGACCTCGTGATCGTCGCGCCTGCTACCGCCAATATGATCGCTAAAATGGCAAATGGCCTAGGCGATGATATGGTCTCGACGATATTGCTTGCAACGACAGCACCGATTTGGGTCGCGCCTGCGATGAATGTCCATATGTACGACCATCCGGCAGTCAAGCGCAATATCGACCGTTTGCATCATGACGGCATCCGTTTCATCGAGCCTTCTGAAGGCTTTTTGGCCTGTGGCTATGTAGGCAAAGGGCGTTTGGAAGAACCAGAGAAAATCACTGAACTGGTGGCCGGCCATTTCACGAAAAACAAGCCATTAAAAGATAAAAAAGTGGTCGTGACGGCTGGGCCGACTCGGGAACGAATCGACCCGGTGCGTTTTTTGACGAACTTTTCAAGCGGCAAGATGGGCTATGCCATGGCAGAAGCGGCAGCGGAACTCGGCGCTGAGACAATTTTGATTAGCGGCCCGGTGTCATTGCCGGTGCCAAGCGGTGTCAAACGCATTCACGTGGAAAGCGCACAGCAGATGCTAGAAGCAGTGCTTAGTGAATACGACAGCGCAGACTTGGTCGTCAAGACAGCAGCTGTCGCTGATTACCGCCCGGCGGCCATCGCGGGGCAGAAGGTTAAGAAAAAAGAAGGCAATTCGGTTCTTGAGCTGGAGCGCACGGTAGATATCCTGCAGCAGCTCGGCCAAATGAAGAACCATCAAATCCTGGTCGGCTTCGCGGCAGAGACCGATCATGTGGCGCAATATGCCAAAGATAAACTCGAGCGGAAAAATGCTGATTATATCATCGCCAACGATGTCAGTGCGGATTCGGCGGGCTTTGACCATGACACGAATGCAGTGACGGTCTACGGCCGCGGGGAATTCGAAAGGGCATTCCCGGTCATGCCGAAAAAAGCGCTTGCGCTCGATTTGTTAACGCTTATCACTGAAAAGGAATTTGCAAAATGATTGCCGAAGTCATCGTCGATGTTGCCGCACATCCGATTGACCGGCCGTTCGATTATGCAGTGCCGGAAAAATTCCAGGCACTCACCGAGCCGGGCATGCGCGTCAAAGTGCCTTTTGGCAACCGCAAAGTGCTCGGTTTTATTACAACTATCAAAGACACATCTGAATTTGACCCAAAACGGCTCAAGCCGATCCACGAATTGATGGATGTCGTGCCCGTATTGAACGGAGAAATGCTCGAGCTTGCACAATGGATGAAACGCCAGACGGTGTGTTTTGAAATCGATGCCCTGCAAGTCATGGTGCCAGCAGCACTTCGCGCCAAATACGAGAAGCGGTTCGTGTTGAATGCTGCTATCGACGAGCTGCCGAAAGAGCTGCATCCGTATTTCGGCACACGTGACTTTGTCCGTGCCCAGGAAGCGGAAGCGGTCTATGGGCTTATGAAAAAGGAAATGGATAAAGGTACGGTGCTTGCGGATACGAACATCCAGCAGAAAACCGGCGTGAAAAAAATACGCATGGTCCATATTACAGATTCTGCAGAAGATATAGAAAATATCTCCATAAGAGCGAACGCCAAGCAGCAATTGAAGCTGCAGGAGTTTTTCTTGAAACACGTGGGCCAAAGCTTTGAATCTTCCCAACTGCAAAAGCTGGCGGGTGTTTCGCTCCCGACAATCAACGCACTGGCGGAAAAAGGCATGGCCAATTTTTCGTCCATGGAATCGTATCGGGACCCTTCCCTTCTGACCGCTATTGAACAAAAGATCGCTTTGGATTTGACGGATGAACAGCAAACGGCATTCGATGCTATTCAATCCTCGCTCAACACGGAAAAAACCTTTTTGCTTCATGGCATCACCGGCAGCGGGAAAACGGAGATTTATTTACAGACGATCGCCCAAGTGCTTGAAGAAGGCAAGGAAGCGATCATGCTCGTCCCGGAAATTTCCTTGACGCCCCAGATGACCATCCGTTTCAAGGAACGTTTCGGCGATTTGGTCGCAGTGCTGCACAGTGGCTTATCAGCAGGGGAAAAATACGATGAATGGCGTAAAATCCAGCGTGCGGAAGTGAAAGTCGTCGTAGGGGCCCGTTCGGCGATTTTTGCGCCGTTTCAAAATCTCGGCTTGATCATCCTCGACGAAGAGCACGAATCGAGCTATAAACAAGACGATTCGCCCCGCTACCACGCACGGGATGTGGCGATTTGGCGCAGCCAGCAGCATCAATGCCCCGTCATTCTTGGAAGCGCGACGCCATCACTTGAATCGTATGCGCGCGCCCAAAAAGGCGTCTATGAATTACTGGCGCTGAAAAACCGGGCGAAAAACCAGCCGCTGCCTGAGGTTCATATTGTCGATATGCGCGAAGAGCTGCGCACCGGCAACCGGTCGATGTTTTCTGTGGAATTGGCAGAAGCGATACGGGAGCGCCTGGCGCGGAAAGAGCAAGTCGTACTGTTTTTGAACAAGCGCGGCTACTCGTCATTCGTCTTATGCCGCGATTGCGGAACGGTGCTGCAATGCCCGAACTGCGATATTTCGCTAACCTATCACCGAGCGAGCGAACGCATGAAATGCCATTATTGCGGCTATGATGAACCCGTGCCGACGACTTGCCCGGAATGCGAAAGCGACCATATCCGCTTTTTCGGCACAGGGACCCAAAAAGTTGAAGAGGAACTGGCGAAGCTCGTGCCGGATGCGCGCGTGTTGCGGATGGATGTCGATACGACCCGCAATAAAGGCGCACATGAAAAGATCTTGTCAGCATTCGGCGAGGGCAAAGCCGATATTCTCCTCGGCACGCAAATGATCGCCAAAGGCTTGGATTTCCCGAATATTACATTGGTCGGAGTCTTGTCAGCGGATACGACTTTGCATTTGCCGGATTTCCGGGCAGCTGAGAAAACCTATCAATTATTGACGCAAGTGAGCGGGCGTGCAGGACGCGACGTATTGCCGGGAGAAGTGTATGTGCAGACCTATACGCCGGAGCATTATGCGATCACGCTCGCAAAAGACCAATTATACGAACCATTCTATGAGCAGGAAATGGCCATGCGACGGGCGAGCGGATACCCTCCGTATTATTATGTCGTCAATATCCAGTTCACCCATGAGGATTTGATGACGGTGTCGGGCTATGCCCAGCAGATGACTGAATACCTGCGCCACCGCCTGTCGCCCAAAACCATTATTATCGGGCCTTCCGCATCGCTCATTGCGCGTGTGAACAATAGATATCGCTATCAATGTTTGATAAAATACAAAAATGAACCGAAGCTGGCTGAAGCGCTGCAGCAATTGATCAAAATCTACCGCAGCGACTGGATTAAAACGGGTGCAACTTTGTCCATCGACATGAATCCAACAACAGTCATGTAGCAGAAATGAGGAATAGAAATGGCAATCCGTAAAATTGTGAAACATCCGAACGAAGTATTGGAAACCCCTTGCAAGACGGTCACTGAATTCGACCGTCAGCTCGCTGTTTTATTGGACGATATGCACGAGACAATGATCGAAGCGGACGGTGTCGGCATTGCCGCACCGCAAGTGGGTGTCTCACTGCGCGTCGCGATCGTCGATTTCCAAGAAGGGCAGGAGCCGATTGAAATGATCAATCCGGAACTCGCGCTATTCGAAGGGAAAGAGACGGATATCGAAGGTTGCTTGAGCTTCCCGGGTATTTTCGGGGAAGTCGAGCGCCACGGCCGCATCAAAATCAAAGCCCAGGAACGCGACGGCTCGTGGTATGAACTGGAGGCGGAAGGTTACGAAGCGCGTGCCATCCTTCATGAAATGGACCATTTGGACGGCGTGCTGTTCACGAGCAAAATCGAGAAATATGTCACCCAAGAAGAATTGGATGAACTGATCCGCCAGCAGGAAGAGGAGGATTCGCTTTGACCAAAATTGTTTTCATGGGAACGCCGGCATTTTCGGCTCCAATCTTGAAGATGCTTGCCGATGAGGGATACGACATCGTTTCGGTCGTCACACAGCCCGACCGCCCTGTCGGCAGAAAGAAAATCCTGACGCCGACGCCAGTGAAAGAGCAAGCATTGGAACTTGGATTGCCGGTCTACCAACCGGAAAAACTGAAAGATCCCGAACAAGCGCAAAAAATTCTCGACCTAAAGCCGGATTTGATTGTGACAGCGGCATTCGGGCAAATCTTGCCCACATCGGTACTCGAAGCCCCGAAACTGGGCGCCATCAACGTGCACGCCTCACTGCTTCCGGAATACCGTGGAGGTGCGCCGATCCACCAGGCGATCATTGACGGCAAAAAAGAAACCGGCGTGACGATCATGTATATGGTGGATCGTCTGGATGCAGGGGATATCATTTCACAAAAATCGATACCGATCGAAGAAACGGACCATACCGGCAGCATGTTCGAGAAATTGAGTGCGGCCGGTATGGACTTATTGAAAGAAACCTTGCCGTCAATCATTGACGGGACCAATCCGCGGATTTCGCAGGACGAGGAGCTTGTCACGTTTGCTCGCAATATTTCAAGAGAGCAGGAACGCATCGACTGGAACAAATCCGCACGTGACATCTATAACCAAGTGCGCGGGTTGCATCCATGGCCGGTCGCGTTCACAACTTTAGCAGACGCCAATGTCAAATTGTGGTGGACGGAAATTGCCGACAGCCAGAAAACCGGCGCGCCGGGTGAAATCATCGAATTGACAAAAGATGCCATTATCGTCCAAACCGGCGAAGGCGCACTTGCCATCAAAGAATTGCAGCCGGCTGGGAAAAAACGCATGACGGCTGAAGATTATTTACGTGGGCCGAAATTACAGGCAGGGGACCGATTCGAATGAAAAACAAAAAAATCCACGGCAATGTAAGAGATGCAGCATTGTCGATTCTCTATGCCGTGGAAAACAAACAGGCATATAGCAACCTCTTATTGAATACAACGATGGACAGCTACGGCATTTCCGCCAAAAACAAAGGCTTATTGACGGAAATCACTTACGGCACGCTGCAGCATCAAATGACCTTGGATTATTATTTGGAACCGTATATTAAAGGCAAGCTCGATCCATGGGTACGGACGCTTTTGCGCCTATCGCTTTATCAGATCGTTTATTTGGACCGCATCCCGTTCCATGCCGTCATCAATGAAGCGGTGGAAATCGCCAAACGGCGCGGGCATGGGGGCATTGCATCTGTGGTGAATGGCATTCTGCGCTCCGTCCAGCGGTCTGGCGTGCGTTCATTCAATGAAATCGCCGACCCGATCGAAAAGATTTCCATTGAAACGAGCCACCCGGCGTGGATGATCAAGCGCTGGTCGGAACAATTCGGCTTGCAAAAAACCCGCGAAATGGCGCTCGAGAACAATAAAGCGCCACTCCAGACGGTGCGTGTCAATACCGTGCAGGCGACGCCGGAACAAGTAATCGAAATGCTTGAGTCGGAAGGATTGACTGCCGAACCGAGCAAGATCATCCCGGAATGCCTTGTCGTTACGGGCGGGCAACCGGTTCGCACACAAACATTCGAAAAAGGCTTCATCACCATACAAGATGAAAGTTCAATGCTGCCGGCTTATGCACTGCAAGTGGAGCCTGGCATGACCGTGCTCGATATGTGTGCGGCGCCTGGCGGGAAGACGACCCATATCGCCGAAAAGCTTGAAGGACATGGGGCGGTGCTGGCGATGGATTTGCACGCCCATAAAGTTAAATTGATTGAAGAAACCGCAAAACGCTTGGGACACCAGACAATCGAAACCACAGTCGGAGACGGCCGTGAAAGCAGCGAGCGCTTCGGCGAAGAAAAATTCGACCGGATCCTGGTGGACGCACCTTGCAGCGGGCTTGGTGTCATCAAGCGCAAGCCGGATATCAAATACACGAAAACGCCGGATGATTTCGGGCGCTTGCAGACGATTCAGCTTGCGCTTCTCGATGAAGCGGTGAAGCTGTTGAAGCCCGGCGGCATTCTCGTCTACAGCACGTGTACGGTCGATACCGAAGAGAACCGCGGAACTGCCGAGAAATTCATGAACACACATCCGCAAATGGAACAGATCCCTGCTGAATTGCCTGCTGCTTTCAAAAGCAAAGGCAAAGGATTTGTCCAAGTCTTCCCGCAGGATTTCGGGAGTGACGGATTTTTTATCGCAAGCTTCAGAAAAACCGACGGCCAAGTTGCCGAAAGCTAAAAAGCGGGGTGTACACTATTGTTTCAGTATGTAATTGAAAGCGATACCGGTAGAAAAAGGGAAGTCAATGAAGACCGCGTCGCTGTGCTCAAACGCCCTGGCGGATTGTTGCTCGCACTTGTCGCAGACGGCATGGGCGGCCATAATGCAGGAGACGTTGCAAGCCGGATGACAGTCGATGAACTCGGCAGAAGATTCATGGAAGCGGACGGAGCAAGGTTCGAGAACACAGAAGAAAAGACGGCCTGGCTGTCTGGCCAAGTATTGCAAGTCAACCGGCTTGTGTATGAACATTCCATCACCCATAGTGAATGCAAAGGGATGGGCACGACTCTGATCGCCGCATTGATCGAAGAGGATGATTGCGTGCTGTGCCATATCGGCGACAGCCGTGCGTATGTCATCGGCCCGTCGATGGCGCAAGTGACACGGGACCATTCCTATGTCAACGTGCTGGTCGATAACGGGGAAATTACGCAACAGCAGGCGGAAGATCATCCGAAGAAAAACTGGATCCTGCGCTCACTTGGCACAGAACCTGACATCGAACGGGAAATGCACCATTTTTCTCTCGCTGGCACTTCTTATTTCTTGATATGCACTGATGGCTTAAGCAATAAATTGAACGAGCGGGACATTTCGTCGATTGTCCGCTCGAAAGCTTCATTGTCACAAAAAGGCAAAGCCTTAATTGCGCTGGCCAATGACCTCGGCGGAGAAGACAATATTTCATTTGTATTGTTGACGGCGCTTGGTGAGGAGGTGTAGCGATGTTAGTTGGAAAACGAATCAACGGCCGCTATAAGGTGCTAGAAGCGATCGGCAGCGGAGGCATGTCCAATGTTTATTTGGCGCATGATATGATCCTTGACCGCGATGTCGCCATCAAAGTGCTGCGCTACGACTTCAACAATGAAGAGGAATTGCGCCGCCGCTTCAAACGGGAAGCGCTGTCTTCGACAAGCCTTGGCCATCCGAACATCGTCAGTATTTTCGATGTCGGGGAAGACAATGACTTGCCATATCTCGTCATGGAATATGTGCCGGGTGATACGTTGAAAGAATACATCATCAAACATTCCCCGGTTGAACCGGAACGCGCCGTGGAAATCATGAAGCAATTGGCATCTGCCCTTGCGCATGCCCACCACAACCATATTGTCCACCGGGATATCAAGCCGCAGAACGTGCTGGTGGACGAAGACGGCAACGTCAAAATCTCGGATTTCGGCATTGCCATGGCATTGAGTGCCACTTCCTACACACAGACCAATTCGGTGCTCGGGACTGTTCATTACTTGTCTCCCGAACAAGCGAGAGGCGGCACCGCCAATAAGAAATCCGATATTTATTCGCTCGGCATCGTCATGTATGAATTGTTGACTGGAAAGCTGCCGTTTTCAGGTGAATCAGCTGTCGCGATCGCCTTGAAGCATCTGCAAACGGAAACGCCTTCATTAAAAGAAACCGTACCGGACCTGCCGCAAAGCCTTGAAAATATCGTATTGAAAGCGACCGCCAAAAATCCGCAATACCGTTATGCCTCAGCGGATGAAATGGCAGAAGACCTTTCGACGGCGCTCACTCCGGAACGAATCAACGAACCGAAATTTGCCGTGCCGGTAGACGAAGGGGAAACACGCGCCATGCCGGCAATCAAAGATACGGGCACTTACGAACAGGCCGATGCGACCAAAACGATGGCGCTTCCTGTCAAAGAGGATAAAAAAGAGAAGAACAAGCCGCCTGAGAAGAAAAAACGAAAGAAAACGCCGATTGTCTTGGCGATTTTCGCCGCCTTGATCTTGATTGGGTTAATCACGGCCTTTGCGTTCCCGGGATTGTTTGAGCCTAGGCAAGTGGCCGTGCCGGATGTTTCCGGGATGGAAAGAGAAGCGGCACACGAAGAGCTGACCGCTGCTGGCTTTGTTGTCGCAGAAGAGTCGGAACAGTTCTCTGAAGATGTCGAAGAGAATCATGTGATTCGTACCATACCGGAAGAAGGAAAGATGCGCGATCCAGAGTCAAGCATCAGCCTATTCATTAGCATGGGCAAAGAAACAACCGAGTTTGGTGATTATGTCGGTGACTCGCTTGAACAGGCACAGCGTATGCTAGACGGAACGAATTTTCCTTCGCCGGATGTGCGTGAGGAATTTTCCGATGAAGCGCCCGGCACGATCTTGAGCCAAAGTCCTGAAGCGGGAACCGAGGTCACCATCAGCGAGACCGCTGTCGAATTCGTCGTCAGCAAAGGACCGGACATGCGCGAAGTGGAAGATTTGACCGGCTATGGAGAAGCACAATTAAATGAGTATGCCCGTTCATCGGGATTCAATATCCGCATCGTCCGTGAAGAAGAATCCGATTCCGTAGAAGCAGGGTTGGTGCTGTCGCAAAACGTTGCGGGCGGAGAGATGCTTGAAGTCGGAAGCACGATTGAAGTCGTGTTGTCTTCTGGCAGTGCGGAACTTCCGGTGAATACCTACGTCGAAACAGTGGAAATCCCTTATGAGCCGGCAGAGCCTGCAGAAGAAGGTGAAGACCCGGTCGAGCAGACCATCCGCGTCTATATTCAGGACCAGAACCAAAGCATGGTCGAACCGGTTGAGGAATTCACAATCACGGAAACGACCGAACACCAGATTGAAATGCAGATTGTCGAAGGCGCAAGCGCTTCCTACCGTATCGTCAGGGATGCCACGATCATCCTGGAAAAGACAGTGGACTATGAGAACGCAGATTAATACAACTACAATGAATGGATAAGGAGTGGTGCTATGCCGAAAGGTCAGATCAGAAAAGCGTTGAGCGGCTTCTATTATGTATTGGATGATGACGGTGAACGTTACACCCAGTGCCGGGGCCGTGGAGTTTTCCGCAACCGCCAAATCACGCCGCTTGTCGGGGATTTTGTCGAGTACAAAGCGGATAACGATCGCGAAGGGACGATACTGGATATTGATGAACGCAAAAATGAACTGGTGCGCCCCCCCATCTCCAATATTGATCAGGCGATTCTAGTGTTTTCAGCCAAGCAGCCCGATTTCCATCCGCTGTTATTGGACCGTTTCCTGGTAGCGGTTGAATCGTTTGATATCCAGCCGGTCATTTGCTTGACGAAAACCGATTTATTGTCGGGTGCGGAGCGCGAAGAACTGGACCGTTATGCCGATGATTACCGGACAATCGGTTACGATGTCATTGAATCTTTCATAGATGACCCGACATTACAGGAAAGGCTGATGCCGGTCCTCGAAGGCAAGACAAGCGTGCTTGCCGGGCAGTCTGGCGTCGGGAAATCAACTTTGCTGAATACGATTTTGCCGTCGCTGAAGTTGAAGACCGATGACATCTCGCAAGCCTTGAACCGAGGCAAGCATACAACGCGCCATGTGGAATTGATCGAAGTGAATGGCGGCTTGCTGGCGGATACGCCGGGATTCAGCTCGTTCGACTTTGAACAGCTCGAGAAAGAACAATTGTCGGCATGCTTCCCGGAAATGGAACAACGCGCAGGCGGCTGTAAATTCCGCGAATGCCTGCATTTGAATGAACCGAAATGCGCTATCAAAAAAGCGGTTGAGACAGGGGACATCCCTGAATACCGCTATAAGCACTACTTGAAATTTTTGGAAGAAATAATGAATCGAAAGCCGAGGTATTCACATGATTAAAATTGCACCGTCTATTCTAGCAGCAGATTTTGCGAAACTTGGACAAGAAGTACAGGAAGTCGAAAAAGCCGGAGCCGATTGGATCCATATCGATGTCATGGACGGCCATTTCGTCCCGAATATCACGATGGGGCCGATTGTGGTCGACGCGCTGCGCCCGTTGACACAGCTTCCGCTCGATGTACATTTGATGATCGAGAACCCAGACCGCTACATCGAGGATTTCGCCAAAGCAGGAGCGGATTATATTACCGTCCATGTCGAAGCGTGCCCACATCTTCACCGCACCATCCAATTGATCCGTTCGTTCGGCGTCAAACCGGGTGTCGTCTTGAACCCGCACACGCCGATCGAAACGATCCAGCATGTTTTGGAAGATATCGATTTGGTGCTGTTCATGACCGTTAACCCTGGATTTGGCGGACAGAAGTTCATCCATTCAGTCGTCCCGAAAGTTGCGGCATTGTCGCAATTGATCAAAGATAAAGGCTTGTCTGTCGATATCCAAATCGATGGCGGTATCAATGAAGAAACGATTGTTCCGTGCGCGCAAGCAGGGGCGAATGTGTTCGTGGCCGGGTCAGCCATTTTCGGCAAACAAGACCGCACGCAAGCTCTGCAGGCGATCAAAAAGGCGGGGCAAGGAGTTATCTCGTGATTATCGTAATCACAGCAGGAGGTCCGGCAGACGAACTGCCGGACCTTTCTTCATATGAAGGGGCATCCTATATCGGGGTGGATGCAGGGGTCATGACGCTGCTTGGGCTCGGCATTGAACCAGTGGAAGCGGTCGGGGATTTTGATTCGGTGACAGACAGCGAGTATGAAAAAATCCGCTCAGCATTTCCGTTACTTGAACGGTCGCCGGCGGAAAAAGATGAATCGGATACGGAACTTGCCTTGAAGAAAGCGATGCATTACAATCCGGACACTGTCATTGTTACCGGTGTGACCGGCGGCAGGCTCGACCATTATATGGCTGCCTTGCACATCGTCTTTGCCTACCAAAGAAGCTATCCGTATATCGATTTCATGATCGTGAACAAGCAGAACCGCATCCGGTTCATGGAGCCCGGAACATATCCTATGGAAGCCGATCAAGCTTTCAAATACGTCTCCTTTTATCCATTCGCGGAAGAAGTGAGCGGCTTTACGATAGAAGGATTCAAGTATCCGGTGAACGATGAGCGGATTCCGTTCGGTTCGACGCGCTTTATCAGCAATGAATTAGTACAGGATGGAACGGTTGAATTCACGGGCGGTCATCTAATCGTCATCGAAAGTTCCGATTGAACGCACGAAAAAATGCCAGGCTGACAATTGTCAGACCTGGCATTATTCATGAGCGGTTTAGACGCGCTCAACTTTTCCTGATTTCAATGCTCTCGCGGAAACCCATACACGTTTCGGCTTGCCGTCTACAAGGATGCGAACTTTTTGAAGGTTTGCTCCCCATGTACGTTTTGTCGAGTTCAACGCGTGTGAACGGCTGTTTCCTGCACGAGCTTTACGTCCAGATACTGCACATACTTTTGGCATGTAAGTCCCTCCTCACAAGTGAAGCTGAAAATTATAATAGAATTTCAGTTCGTTTTTCGTTTCACATACTTTAATAATTTACCATAGAAAAAAGACAGGCGCAAGTGAAATTCACAGCCTTTCAAGAAAAAAACCTTTACAGGCTAAAACGTTGGCTTTTCTTATAAAGGGCTTTCATGTAGAATGAAAAGAGTGAAATAGGACTCGAGGAGGAATTTTAATGTCGATTGAGTTGAATAATGAATATGGTCAAATCGATATTTCCAATGATGTGATAGCCCAAATAGCCGGCGGTGCTGCGATCGAATGCTACGGCATCGTAGGAATGGCAACGAAACACCAGATCCGCGACGGCCTCACGGACATTCTCCGCAAAGAGAACTTTGCCAAAGGAGTCCTTGTGCGCCAAGAAGATGGCGATTTGGTCATTGATATGTACGTAATCATCAGCTACGGAACGAAAATTTCGGAAGTGGCGTATCAAGTCCAATCCAAAGTGAAATATACAATTACAAAAACATTGGGCATGCCGGTTAGTGCGGTAAACATTTATGTCCAGGGCGTTCGTGTGACGAACCCGTAAGAGGAGGAAAATTCGGTTATGAAGTCATTAAACGGAGTGAAATTCGCTGAAATGGTGCAGATGGGTTCGCACCATCTATACCAAAATGCGGATTATGTAGATGCATTGAACGTCTTCCCAGTGCCAGACGGCGATACTGGGACGAACATGAATTTATCGATGACATCCGGTGCAAAAGAAACAGAAGCCCATACACAAGAACATATCGGGAAAACAGCAAGCGCTTTATCAAAAGGCTTGCTCATGGGCGCGCGCGGCAACTCAGGAGTCATTTTGTCCCAATTGTTTCGCGGATTCGGCAAATTTATCGCCGATGAGCCGGAACTATCCGCGAAAAAATTGGCAGAAGCTTTTCAGCATGGGGTCGAGACAGCTTATAAAGCGGTCATGAAACCGGTCGAAGGCACGATTCTGACGGTCGCGAAAGATGCAGCGGCTAAAGGAATGAGCCTAGCAGACAGTGAAGAAGATATCATCGTATTGTTCGAAGCGATTGTCACAGAAGCAAAAGCATCGCTTGAGAGAACACCGGACCTGTTGCCGGTGCTGAAGGAAGTTGGAGTTGTCGACAGCGGCGGGCAAGGCCTCGTCTATGTCTACGAAGGATTTCTTGCATCATTGAAAGGCGAAGCATTGCCGGAGAAGCATGTCGATAATTCAATGGATGACCTAGTCAGTGCCGAGCACCATAAGAACATCGCCGGCTTCATGAACACCGAAGATATCGAATTCGGCTATTGCACGGAATTCATGGTCAAATTTGAAGACGGCAAACGCTCATTCAATGAAGCCGCGTTCCGTACAGATTTGAGCGCTTACGGTGATTCACTTCTGGTCATTTCAGATGATGAAATCGCGAAAATCCATATCCACTCCGAAGAGCCTGGGAAAGTCCTTACATACGGCCAGGAATACGGAAGCCTGATCAGCATGAAAATCGAGAACATGCGCCAGCAGCATACCGACATTGTCGGCGAAGGCCATAAAAAGACTGCGGCAGTTGAAGAAGCGAAGCATCCATATGCGATCGTCACGGTCGCAATGGGCGAAGGCGTAGCGGAATTGCTCCGTTCAATCGGCGCTTCTTACGTCATCGAAGGCGGCCAGACAATGAACCCGTCAACGGAAGATATCGTCAATGCGGTCCGTTCGATCGGCGCAGAGCGCGTGCTGATTTTGCCGAACAATAAAAACATCATCATGGCAGCAGAACAAGCGGCAGAGCTTCTCGATATCGAAGCGGCTGTCGTGCCGACAAAAGATGTCCCACAAGGCATGTCAGCACTTCTCGCTTTCAATCCGGAAGCGGCTGTTGCGGACAACCAACAAGCGATGGGGGATGCAATCAAGCACGTCAAGTCAGGGTCGGTCACTTTTGCGGTGCGCGATACATCGATTGACGGCGTCTCCATCAAAAAAGACGATTTCATGGGAATTTCAGAAGGCAAGATCGTCGTGTCGGATGAAAGCCTTGAAAAAGTCACAGAAGAACTATGCAAAACGCTGGTCGATGCGGATGCAGAGATCGTCACGATCCTCTTCGGAGAAGATGTCAGTGAAGCGGATGCCGAAAAGCTCGGCGCGTTCATCGAATCATTGAACGGCGACGCCGAAGTTGAAATCCACAACGGCAAGCAGCCGCTCTATCCATATATTCTCGCAGTTGAATAATGTTAGGCGGAGGTCCGGGAACAAGACACCGGGCTTCCGCTTTTTTATTTTTTCACAATAGAAAAGCACCGTGCGAAGTGCGGAATGGCGCAAAACAGTAAAAACCTCGGCGAATAGCCGGAAAAGCCCACGGTTAAGACAATGTATGCGCTTTATTATTTTTGTTTCCGCGGCGCTTTTCATGTAAAATGAAATTATACGAGACGGAAAGTGAGGGGTTTGAGCATGAAGTTCAAATCTGTTTTTGATATAATCGGCCCGGTAATGATCGGTCCATCATCTTCGCATACTGCAGGTGCCGCACGCATCGGCAGGGTAGCGCGCGACCTGTTCGGCAGGCAGCCGGCATGGGCGAAGATCCATTTATACGGATCTTTCGCAGAAACCTATAAAGGGCATTCGACCGACGTGGCGATTGTCGGCGGCTTACTGGATTACGATACATTCGATGAACGCATCAAAACCGCTTTTGAAGAAGCGGAAAAGCTCGGCATGAGCTATGAGTTCATCCCAGAAACGGGGAATGTCGATCATCCGAATACGGCGCGCCTCGTCATCGGGGATGAAAAATCCGAAATGTCGATGATGGGAATTTCCATCGGTGGAGGCAAAATCGAAATTACGGAACTCAACGGTTTCCCGCTCAGGTTATCCGGCAACCACCCGGCGATCCTCGTCGTCCACGACGACCGCTCGGGCTGTATCGCAAACGTAGCGAATTGTTTATATAAATACGACATCAACATCGGCCATATGGAAGTATCCCGCAAAGAGCGCGGGGACATGGCGTTGATGGTCATCGAAGTCGATCAGACGGTAGATGTAGAAGTAATGGGCGAATTGCGCGAGTTACCGAATATTACGCAAGTCACACGCATCGCCGACTAAACAGGAGGTAAGAGAAATGGATGTTCTATTCCGAAACGTAAGGGAGCTCGTAGAACGGGCAGAAAAAGAAGGTAAGCTCATTTCCGAGATCATGATCGAACAGGAAATGCTCATCACAGACCGTTCGCGGGAAGATATCATGCAGCAGATGGAGCGCAATTTGACTGTCATGGAAGAAGCGGTCGAAAAAGGCTTGCAAGGCGTTCATTCCGTTTCCGGCTTGACGGGTGGCGACGCGGTGCTGCTGCAAAAATACATGCAGCAAGGCAATAGCCTATCCGGCGATCTGCTGCTCGATGCCGTCAGCAAAGCCGTCGCGACCAATGAAGTGAACGCGGCGATGGGCACGATTTGCGCGACGCCGACCGCAGGATCTGCAGGGGTTGTCCCAGGCACCTTGTTTGCCGTCAAGAATAAATTGAACCCGACACGTGAACAGATGATCCGTTATCTGTTCACGTCTGGTGCTTTCGGTTTTGTCGTGGCCAATAATGCCTCGATTTCCGGAGCCGCTGGTGGATGCCAGGCGGAAGTCGGCTCTGCAGCGGCAATGGCTTCTGCTGCCATCATTGAAATGGCAGGGGGCACGCCTCAGCAAAGTTCTGAAGCTTTTGCCATTACCTTGAAGAATATGCTTGGTCTAGTTTGCGACCCTGTGGCGGGGCTCGTGGAAGTGCCATGCGTTAAGCGCAATGCAATGGGGGCATCCAATGCGGTTGTCGCAGCCGATATGGCGCTAGCTGGTGTCACAAGCCGCATCCCGTGCGACGAAGTCATCAGCGCGATGTTCGAAATCGGGCAAGCAATGCCTAGCGCGTTCCGCGAAACGGCAAAAGGCGGATTGGCTGCAACACCGACCGGCAAATGGCTAGAATCGAAAATCTTCGGCGGGTCGGTAGTCGGCAGTGGACAATAAAGCACCCGTCTCTTCATTGAAGGGGGTCGGGAAGCAAGCGGCTGAAACCTTGCGGGACATGAAAATCGAAAGTCTTGAAGACTTGATCATGACCTTCCCGTATCGCCACGAGGATTTCCAGCTCAAAGATCTGGCTGAAACGCCCCATAATGAACGGGTAACGGTGGAGGGAAGGGTCGAAAATGAACCTTCCGTCCTTTTTTTAGGAAAAAATAAATCGCGGACGACTGTGACGGTGCTCGTCGGTCGCCATCTCGTCAAAGCGGTATTCTTCAACCAGCATTACGTGAAAGCCAAGCTTCAAATCGGCGCGATTGTCACTTTGACTGGCAAATGGGACCGTGGCCGCCAATTGATCACGGTTTCCAGCCATTCGATCGGCCCGCGGACAGATGGCGCGGATTTCGAACCGGTTTACAGCCTGAAAGGTTCTATGCACCAGAAAACGTTCCGCAAACTGATGCGGCAGGCGCTAGATGCCACAAAAGGCGGCCTCCAGGATTGCCTGCCCGCTTCCATCCGCGAAGAATACCAGCTGCTGCCGTTTGAAGAAGCGCTCGAAACCGTCCATTTCCCGGAAGATGCGGCTTCGCTCAAGCAGGCGCGCCGGCGCTTTGTGTATGAAGAGCTATTGCTGTTTCAATTGAAGATGCAGGCGCTGCGCAAGAAGAACCGGGAAGCGGAGGGCGGTTCGTTCATCGATTATGATTTGAATCGCTTGAAAGCGTTCATCGATGCCTTGCCGTTCGATTTGACCAGTGCCCAGAAACGCGTCGTCAATGAAATCTGCCGCGACATGAAAGAACCGTTCCGGATGAACCGCCTATTGCAGGGGGATGTCGGTTCCGGCAAGACTGTCGTCGCCGCAATCGCTTTGTATGCCGCCGTCACAGCAGGCAAACAAGGGGCGCTCATGGCACCGACGGAAATCCTCGCTGAGCAGCATGCCAATACGCTCGAGGAATGGTTCCGGCCCTTCGGCGTCAGCGTCGCCTTATTGACGGGATCCGTTAAAGGTAAGAGGCGCAAGGAAGTATTGAAGCGTCTAGTGGATGGCGAAATCGACATTTTGATCGGCACCCATGCATTGATCCAGCCGGAAGTTTTGTTCAAAAGCCTAGGATTGGTCATCACCGATGAACAGCATCGTTTCGGTGTGGATCAACGACGTGTGCTGAAAGATAAAGCCTTGAACCCGGATGTCCTGTTCATGACCGCCACGCCGATTCCACGGACGCTCGCGATTTCAGCTTTCGGTGAAATGGACGTCTCGATCATCGATGAAATGCCGGCCGGGCGAAAAGAGATCGAAACCTATTGGATGAAAAAAGAAATGTTCGGCAAGATTGTCGGCCGAATGGAAAAAGAACTTCTCGCCGGGCGGCAGGCGTATGTCATCGCACCGCTAATCGAAGAATCCGAAACTTTGGAATATCAGAATGCGGTCGAGCTGTACCAGCAATTGACGGTATATTTCGAAGGCCGCCATACCGTGGGCTTGATGCACGGCCGTCTGCATCCTGACGAAAAAGAGCAAACGATGCGCGAATTTGCGGAAGGAAAGATTGCAGTGCTTGTATCGACGACCGTCGTCGAAGTCGGCGTCAACGTCCCGAATGCTTCCTTCATGCTTATTTATGACGCGGAACGCTTTGGGTTGTCCCAGCTCCATCAATTGCGTGGGCGTGTGGGCCGCGGCAGCGATCAGTCCTATTGTGTGCTATTGGCGGACCCGAAAACGGAGATCGGCAAAGAGCGCATGAATTCGATGACGGAAACGAACGACGGCTTTATCCTTGCCGAAAAGGATTTGGAGCTGCGCGGCCCTGGCGATTTCTTCGGCCGCAAGCAAAGCGGCATCCCGGAATTCCGCATGGCGGATTTGGTCCATGATTACCGTGCGCTGGAAGCGGCGAGAAAAGACGCGGAAGCATTGATCGCGAGCGAGTCATTTTGGGTCTCGGATGAAACGAAATGCCTGCGGGCGATGCTTGAAGAGTCCGGCATTCTCGAAGGCGGAAGGCTTGATTAGGATGCAGGGAGACCGATTTTCCTTGCATTCTTTTTTTGTTGTTTATATACTCATATTAGTACCAAGTGCTAATAGCGGGCGGTGACATAGTGAGAAAACCTAAAAAAGAGCGGCAGGCTGCGCTGAAATCCTCTATCAAAGACAATCCGTTCGTGACCGATGAAGAATTGTCGGCCGAGTTCGGGGTGAGTGTCCAGACCATCCGTCTCGACAGGATGGAGCTTTCGATTCCTGAACTTCGGGAGCGCATTAAACATGTTGCCGAGAAGACAATTGATGATGAAGTGAAATCCTTGCCGATTGACGAAGTGATTGGCGAGATTATCGATATAGAATTGGACAATAAAGCCATTTCGATTTTTGATGTCAAGCCGGAACACGTTTTCCAGCGCAATAGAATTGCCAGGGGGCATCATCTGTTTGCACAGGCGAATTCCTTGGCGGTAGCGGTGATGAACGAGGAATTGGCGTTGACGGTGAAATCGGAATTGCAATTTTTGAAGCCGGTTAAAGCCGGGCAGCGGGTCGTCGCGAAAGCGCAAGTGACCGACAGGCAGCCGCAAAAGCACCGCGCATTTGTCAAAGTGGTGTCGACGGTTGACCAGGCAGTAGTTTTTATCGGGACATTTGAAATGTACCGCATGACTGAACAAAGTGAAGGTGACAATTCGTGAAAATAGCGATCGATGCAATGGGCGGGGACAACGCCCCGAAAGAAATTATCGAAGGTGTCAAACAAGCACTCGAAGCGTTCAGCGACGTGGAGATTTTGCTTTACGGGCAACAGGACAAAATTGACGAATACATAAAACCGCATGACCGTTTGACCATTATCCATTGCGCTGAAGTGATCGAATCGGAAGACGATCCGGTCCGTTCGGTGCGACGCAAAAAAGATGCATCGATGGTCCGTATGGCCGAAGCGGTCAAAGAAGGAACCGCGGACGCGGCAGTATCTGCTGGCAATACAGGAGCCCTTATGTCAGCTGGCTTGTTTATCGTCGGCCGCATCGACGGTGTCGACCGCCCGGCGCTTGCACCGACTTTGCCGACGATGGACGGAAAAGGCTTTCTCATGCTGGACCTCGGCGCCAATGCCGATGCCAAGCCGGAGCACCTTGTGCAATACGCCATCATGGGCAGCATTTACGCCGAAAAAGTACGCGGCGTCCAAAATCCGACAGTCGGCTTGCTGAATATCGGAACAGAAGAGAAAAAAGGCAATGAACTGACGAAAGCGGCATTTCCGCTGCTTAAAGAAGCGCCCGTCAACTTCATCGGAAACGTGGAGTCGCGCGACTTGCTGAACGGCGCTGCTGATGTGGTCGTCACAGACGGCTTTACCGGCAATATGGTCTTGAAGACGATCGAAGGGACTGCGATGAACGTATTCGCGATGATCAAAGATGTCTTTATGGCTTCAACTAAAACTAAAATAGCGGCGATGCTCGTGAAAAATGATTTGAGCGCGTTAAAAGGCATGCTGGATTACAGCGAATACGGCGGTGCTGGATTATTCGGGTTGAAGGCGCCAGTCATCAAAGCGCATGGTTCATCCAACGGCACTGCATTCTATAACGCGATCCGCCAAGCGCGGACGATGGTCGAGCATGATGTTGCCGGCAAGATTTACAGCACCTTGAAGGAGGAACAATCGTCATGAGAAAGCAAATCGCATTTATTTATCCAGGGCAAGGCTCACAGGCAGTGGGCATGGGCGAAAGCTTTCTGGAAGATGACAAGAGCCGCCAGTTTTACGACAGCGCAGACCAAGTGCTTGGGATGGGTTTGTCGAAATTGATGCTCGAAGGCCCGCAGGAAGAATTGACCTTGACTTATCACGCGCAGCCGGCACTTTTGACTGTCAGCTCGATGATCACGGAACGATTGATCCGTGCAGGCATCCGACCGGATTATACAGCAGGGCACAGCCTTGGTGAATACAGTGCACTTGTCGCATCGAATGTCCTGGAATTTCCGAAAGCGGTGGAAGTGGTCCATAAGCGCGGATTATTCATGAATGAAGCAGTGCCTGCAGGTGAAGGCGCAATGGCCGCTATTCTGGGGATGGATGCAGACAAGCTGGAAGAAGTGACGGATGACGCGACCAATAGCGCAGGAGTCGTCCAATTGGCCAACTTGAACTGCCCGGGGCAAATCGTTATTTCCGGAACGAAAGCGGGAGTGGAAAAAGCGTGTGAACTGGCAAAAGAGCGCGGCGCAAAACGTGCCATCCCGCTTGACGTCAGCGGCCCGTTCCACTCGGAATTGATGCGTTCCGCGTCACATGACTTGGCAAAAGTGCTAAGTGATTCATTCCTGCTCGATGCAAAAGTTCCTGTTGTGACAAATTTCAGGGCCGAACCGGAAACGAACGCGACACAATTGCAGGACATGTTAATCCATCAATTGTACTCGCCTGTTTTGTGGGAGCAATCCGTGCGGAAGATGATCGAACTTGGCGTCACCACTTTTGTCGAAGTCGGACCTGGCAAAGTGCTGAGCGGCTTGGTGAAAAAAATCGACCGTTCAGTCACTGTTATTCCGGTCCATGACCTGGCGTCATTCGAAAAAGCGGTAGAGGAGTTGACAACATGAGCAAATTAACTGGAAAAACAGCCATCGTTACAGGGGCATCCCGCGGCATTGGGGCAGCCATTGCCCGCCGCTTTGCTGAAGAAGGCGCAAATATCGTCGTCAACTACAGCGGCAGCCAGGACAAAGCGGAAGCCGTCGTAGCCGAGATCGAACAAGCAGGCGGCAAAGCCATCGCCATCAAGGCAAACGTGGCGGATGCTGATGCAGTGAAATCGCTGGCGGATGCGGCGATGAAGGAATTCGGCTCGATCGACATCCTTGTCAATAATGCCGGCATCACACGCGACAACTTGATGATGCGCATGAAAGAAGACGAATGGGATGACGTTATCAATACGAACTTGAAAGGCGTTTTCCTGTGCACCAAAGCAGTAACCCGCCAAATGATGAAACAGCGCGCAGGGCGCATCGTCAATATCGCGTCGATCGTGGGCGTCATGGGCAATGCAGGACAAGCGAATTACGTGGCGGCAAAAGCGGGCGTCATCGGTTTGACGAAGACGACGGCGAGAGAACTTGCAAGCCGTGGGATTACGGCAAATGCGGTAGCCCCTGGATTCATCACGACCGACATGACAGAAAAGCTCGGCGATGATGTACAATCGAGCATGCTTGCCCAAATTCCGCTCGCCCGTTTCGGCGCGCCGGAAGATGTGGCGAATGCGGCATTGTTCCTGGCTTCCGATGAAGCAAGTTATGTAACCGGCCAGACTTTGCATCTGGACGGCGGCATGGTCATGTAGTTCACAATTATGTATACTGATTTGAGGGGAGGTGACGGCATTGTCAACAGTATTGGAGCGAGTAACCAAAGTAATCGTAGATCGTCTTGGTGTGGAAGAGAGCGAAGTGAAACCTGAAGCATCTTTCACAAACGACCTTGGGGCAGACTCATTGGATGTAGTTGAATTGGTCATGGAGCTAGAAGACGAATTCGACATGGAAATTTCCGATGAAGACGCAGAAGGAATGTCAACGGTAGGCGACGCAGTAACTTACATCGAAAAAAAACAAGCTTAAGTTGAATAAACGGGATCCGTCCCAGCTTGATAGCACAAATGATTGACGCACAGCCTAGCTGTGCGTCAATTCTCTTTTTGCACAATGCCCGAAAAACAGGTAAAATCAACAAGAGAACAATAGAGGAAGGCAGATAAAAATGGCGATGAAACGAAAACCGAAACACACCAAACAAATGGCGCTGAAAGAAAGCGCGAAACAGGCATTTGAGCAATTGCAAAAAGAGCTGGATATCCAGTTTGAACAACCTGCCCTTCTGCAGCAGGCATTTACCCATTCATCTTATGTGAATGAGCATCGAAGAAGACAATTTACGGACAATGAACGCCTGGAATTTTTAGGCGACGCCGTATTGGAATTGTCGGTATCGCATTTCCTCTATATGAAATATCCCGAAATGGCTGAAGGCGAACTGACTAAACTGCGCGCCTCGATCGTCTGTGAGCCGTCTCTTGTGCTATTTGCCAACGAACTGGATTTTGGCAAATACATTCTGCTCGGCAAAGGCGAGGAATTGACAGGGGGCAGAACGCGCCCGGCACTTCTTGCGGACGTCTTCGAATCATTCGTCGGCGCGCTTTATCTGGATCAGGGGCTTGAGAAGGTCGTGGCCTTTTTAGAGGTAGTGCTATTCCCGAAAGTGGAAGTCGGTGCTTTTTCTCATGCGATGGATTATAAAAGCCAATTGCAGGAGCTGGTGCAGCAGAAGAATACCGGCACCTTGAATTATGAAATCATCGAAGAAAAGGGTCCTGCACATAGCCGGATTTTTGTGACGCGCGTTTCCTTGGGCGACCAGGAACTGGGCCTAGGCGACGGGCGCTCCAAAAAAGAAGCGGAGCAGAAGGCAGCGCAGCTTGCCATCCTTAAATTGCAGGAAACAGCGGAGGATTGAACATGTTTTTGAAAAGATTGGAAGTAATCGGGTTTAAATCGTTCGCCGACCGTGTCGGCATCGATTTCGTCCCTGGCGTCACCGCCGTTGTCGGGCCGAATGGCAGCGGCAAAAGCAATGTAACCGATGCGATCCGTTGGGTCCTCGGCGAGCAATCCGCAAAATCGCTGCGCGGAGCGAAAATGGAAGACGTAATTTTTGCCGGAAGCGATTCGAGGAAAGCGCTTAATTTTGCGGAAGTCACATTGGTGTTGGATAATACGGACGGCAAAGCCCCTCTCGATTACAGCGAAATCAGCGTAACGAGAAGGGTTTTTCGCAGTGGCGAAAGTGCATATCTCTTGAACAAGCAGCCGTGCCGATTGAAGGATATCACCGATCTGTTTATGGATTCGGGATTAGGAAAAGAAGCGTTTTCCATCATTTCCCAAGGGCGCGTGGATGAAATCCTCAATAGTAAAGCGGACGAGCGGCGTTCCATTTTTGAAGAAGCGGCCGGAGTGTTGAAATACAAACAGCGCAAACGGAAAGCCGAATTCAAATTGAACGAAACGGACGAAAACTTGAACCGTGTGCTCGATATCCTGCATGAGCTCGATGGGCGGATGGAGCCGTTGCAGATGCAAGCATCCGCAGCACGCGATTACCTCGATATGAGCGCCCAATTAAAAGACGCGGATATTGCGCTATTGGCATACGATGCGAATGCTTTGAAGGCACAACTATCAGAGCTGTCGCAAGAAGCTTTGCAGCACGCAGCGGAAGAGCAGCGTCTGGCGGGCGAAATTTCGGAAACGGAACAATTGATTGCGGCTTCGAAGCGGTCGGTGCATGCGCTGGATAAAAAAATCGACACAGCACAAGCGGCGCTCGTTGAAGCGAGTTCGGAAGCCGAAAAATGGGAAGGCCGCAAATTGCTGATGCACGAGAAAAAGCATAATGCAGACCGCCAGCGCCAGGCGTTGGAAGAGTCGATCAAGGCTGAGCGTGAAGAAACTGCCAAGCTCGAACAGCGCCATGCAGAACAAGGCGCTTCCCTCGAACAGCAGAAAATGGATCAGCAGAAGACCCGCAAGTCGATTCAGCAGCTAGAAGCGCAATTGAATTTGACGCCTGCCGATATCGACAATGAAATTGAAGCGAAGAAATCCCTCTATATCGAATTGATGAACGAACAGGCAGGCTTGAAAAATGAACTGAAAAACATCGATTTCCAACAGCAGCAAATGACGGAATCGAGCGGCCGCATTGCCGCGCAACAACAATCGTTCGAAAAAGAACTTGCCCGCCTATTGAAAGAAAAACAGCAAGCGGAAAAAGCGTATGAAGAAATTCATGCGGACCTTGACCGCAAACGCCAGCATTTCAAACAACAGGAAACCGGCGCAAAACAATTAGCCGCGGATTACGATCACAAGAAATCCCTATTATTCCAGGCGTACCAATCCCATAAACAACTATCTGCACGCATCGAGACCTTGCAGGATTTAGAAGCCGATTACTCCGGATTCTTCCATGGGGTGCGCGAAGTATTGCAGGCAAGGGAGCGCAACGAATTAAATGGCATCATCGGCGCTGTGGCAGAATTGGCGGATGTCCAAAAGCCATATGCCAAAGCGATCGAAACCGCGTTTGGCGCAGCTAGCCAGCATATCGTCACGAGCGATGAAAAAAGTGCCAGCGAAGCGATCCGTTTTTTGAGAACCAAACGCGCAGGGCGTTCTACGTTCCTCCCGATGACGGTCATGAAACCGAGACAGATCTCCCAGCAAGTAGTGCAATCAGTTTCGGCACATCCTTCGTTTGTGGATATCGCCTCACAGCTCGCCAGCTATGACGAACAATACGCGATGATTTTCCAAAACCTGCTCGGCAATGTCCTTGTGGCAAAAGATCTCGAGGGCGCGACATCGATAGCCAAAGCAATCGGCCACCGGTACCGCGTTGTGACATTGGATGGCGATGTTATTAATGCCGGAGGTTCCATGACAGGCGGCGCAACGAAAAACCAAGCCTCGTTCTTTACGAGAAAAGCAGAACTGGAGCAATTGCAGCAGCAGGCAACTGAACTTCAAAGCACTATTGAAGAAGCCGAACAGAAAGTCCGTGAATTGCAATCGCGTGCAGAAATCGCGAAAGAGCAATTAGAACATCTTCGCACAGAAGGAGAGCGCTACCGAGAGCTTGAGGCGGAAAGTGCGATGCATCTGCGGGAAATCGAGGCGGTGTGGAAAACGACCGACAGCCGCTTTGCGCTATTCCGTGCAGAACAGCAGAACAAACAGGATCTCTCCGGCCTTGCTACACGCAGGGAAGAAGCGGCTGGCCGCATGGACGCAATCGCCAGCGAATTGGCAGGCTTGAACGGCGAAATTGAAGAATTGACCGGCTTCAAGCAGCAAAAAGAAACAGCCAGAGGCGAATTGCTGGCTAAACTCGCCGAATTCAAATCAGACATGGCAGTCCGCAAAGAGCGCATCCAGCAGCTCACTGCGCAAGTGGATGAATTATTGGAACGCCGCACAGCCAGCCGCAACAGGCTCGGTGAGCTTGAACGCGAGCTGGAATGGATTCAATCGGAAGAAGCGGCCAAAAACTTTTCGGACGAAGAAATCGAGACAGAAATCCAAAGATGGTCTGATGCACGACAGACAGCGAACGCCACCGTCGATGCTTCCCGCAAAGAGCGCCACACATTGCAGCAAGCACTCGATGCGGAAGAACAGCAGCTGCGTGAACAAAGCCGTATCCATAAAGGCTTTACAGAAGCTGTGCGCATCTGTGAAGTGAAGGCGACGCGCCTTGAAGTGCAATTGCAGGGGATTCTCGGACAGCTCGAAGATCATTACGAAATGGATCTTGAAGCGGCAAGCCGCTACCCGCTAGAAGGGGAGGAAGCCGCTGTCAGAAAGCAAGTGAAGCTTCTGAAACAATCGATTGAAGAGCTCGGCAGCGTCAATATTGGCGCCATCGAAGAATATGAACATGTAGCGGAACGCCATCGCTTCTTGAGCGAGCAGCGGGATGATCTGAATGAAGCGAAAGGCACGCTTCGCACCTTGATCGCAGAAATGGATGAGGAGATGACTTTGCGTTTTGACGAAACCTTCCATGCCATCCGCAGCCACTTCCGCCATGTGTTCCGTGAACTGTTCGGCGGCGGTTCTGCGGATCTGGTGTTGACCAAACCATCTGACTTGCTCATGACAGGCGTCGATATCATCGCACAGCCGCCAGGCAAGAAGCTGCAGAATTTGAGCTTGTTGTCCGGCGGGGAGCGGGCACTCACGGCGATCGCCTTGCTGTTCGCCATCTTGAAAGTGCGCCCCGTGCCGTTCTGTGTTCTCGATGAAGTCGAAGCTGCGCTTGATGAATCAAATGTCGTGCGTTACAGTCAATACTTGAAAAAATTCAGTGAAGACACACAGTTTATCGTCATCACCCACCGTAAAGGCACGATGGAAGGCGCTGATGTGCTATATGGCATCACGATGCAGGAATCCGGTATTTCCAAACTGGTTTCCGTAAAATTGCAGGAAGACATCAAATAAGGAGTGAGTCGATGAGTTTCTTTAAAAAATTAAAAGATAAATTCAGCAATAATGTAGAAGAAGAACAATCAACCGAGAAATACCGCGAAGGCTTAAGCAAAACGCGTACCGGCTTCACGTCGAAGATCAATGATTTGGTCGCTCGTTACCGCAAAGTCGACGAAGACTTTTTCGAAGAATTGGAAGAAGTGCTATTGCAGGCAGACGTCGGATTTGAGACGGTCATCGAACTGATGGAAGAACTGCGTTATGAAGTGCAGCGACAGAATGTCAAAGACACTTCCAATGTCCAGTCTGTCATTTCCGAAAAGCTTGTCGAAATATATGAGGCAGGCGATCAGGAATTGAGCGAATTGACCTTTGCTGAATCCGGCCCGACTGTCATCTTGATGGTCGGCGTCAACGGCGTCGGAAAAACGACAACCATCGGAAAATTGGCGCAGCGCCTGAAAAATGAAGGCAAGTCCGTCATGCTAGCTGCGGGTGACACGTTCCGTGCCGGAGCGATCGACCAGCTCGATGTGTGGGGGCAGCGTGTCGGCGTTGAAACCATCAAACAAAGTGAAGGCTCCGACCCGGCAGCGGTCATGTACGACGCTGTGCGGGCCGCGAAATCGCGCAATATCGATGTCTTGATCTGCGATACGGCAGGCCGCCTGCAGAACAAAGTCAATTTGATGAATGAATTGCAGAAAGTGCATCGCGTCATTGCCCGTGAAATTCCAGGGGCGCCTCATGAAGTGCTGCTTGCACTTGATGCGACGACAGGGCAAAACGCCATGATTCAAGCCCAAACCTTTAAAGAAGTGACGGAAGTGACAGGCATCGTCTTGACGAAACTCGACGGGACCGCAAAAGGCGGCATCGTCTTGGCCATCCGCAACAAGCTCAATATCCCGGTGAAATTCGTCGGGCTTGGCGAAAAACTCGATGACCTGCAGCCATTCGACCCGCAGAAATACGTCTACGGTTTATTTGCTGAAGGCTTGGACCGGGAAGAGCAGGAAGAAATGGGCTCAGACAAGTAAAATTACTTGACGGAGGCTTCGGGATTCAGTATGGTATACAGGAGTATGAATGGGGTGAGCGTCATTGATGGGACTGGAAAAAACGACAAGAATGAACTATCTTTTTGATTTCTATCAGGAGCTGCTGACGCCCAAACAGCGCAGCTATATGAGCTTGTATTATCTGGACGACCATTCGCTCGGCGAAATTGCCGAAGAATATGAAATCACCCGCCAAGCGGTGTACGACAATATCCGCCGGACCGAAGCGATGCTTGAAGAATATGAGGAGAAGTTGCAGCTGTTCGAGAAATTCCAGCGGCGTCAGCAACTCGTCTCGACTTTTGAAAAACAGCCATTCACAGATGATAATGTCCAGAAATTTTTGGACGAGTTGAAGGAATGGGACTAGGAGGCGGTATATAGTGGCATTTGAAGGATTATCTGAACGCCTGCAAGGAACGATGACCAAAATTAAAGGCAAAGGGAAATTGTCCGAAGCAGACGTAAAAGAGATGATGCGCGAAGTCCGCTTTGCCTTGATCGAAGCGGATGTCAACTTGAAAGTCGTCAAATCGTTCATCAAGAAAGTCAGCGAACGCGCTGTCGGCCTTGAAGTGATGGAGAGTTTGACACCAGGCCAGCAAGTCGTAAAAATCGTCAAAGATGAACTGACTGAATTAATGGGCGGCGAACAAAGCAAAATTGAATTTGCGACACGCCAGCCGACTGTCATCATGATGGTCGGTTTGCAAGGGGCCGGTAAGACAACGACGACCGGTAAGCTTGCAGGCGTGCTCCGCAAAAAGAACAACCGCAAGCCATTGCTCGTCGCAGCGGACGTCTACCGCCCGGCTGCGATCAACCAGCTCGAGACAATCGGCAAGCAATTATCGCTGCCGGTGTTCTCCAAAGGTACGGAAGCAAACCCTGTCGATATCGCCCGTGAAGCGATCGAACATGCTAAAGCGGAACATCTCGATACAGTCATCATCGATACGGCAGGCCGCCTGCATGTCGATGAGCAATTGATGCAGGAATTGAAGGACATCCGTTCGATCAAAGAGCCGGATGAAATTTTCCTCGTCGTCGATGCGATGACCGGTCAGGATGCAGTCAATGTCGCGCAGAGCTTCGATGACGCAATCGGCATCACAGGGGTCGTCTTGACGAAACTTGACGGCGACACGCGCGGCGGTGCGGCATTGTCTATCAGGACCGTCACCGAAAAACCGATCAAGTATATCGGTACAGGCGAGAAGATGGACGCGCTTGAACCATTCCACCCAGAGCGCATGGCTTCCCGCATACTCGGCATGGGCGATATGCTCTCCTTGATCGAAAAAGCGCAAACGAACGTCGATGAGGCCAAGGCGAAGGAATTGGAAGAGAAATTCCGGACGTCTTCGTTCACATTCGATGATTTCCTTGAGCAATTGGATCAAGTGAAGCAAATGGGGCCGCTCGATGAAATTTTGAAGATGCTCCCAGGCGCGGGTAAAATCAAAGGCCTTGAAAACGCCAAAGTGGACGAGAGCCAAATGGGGCGCGTCGAAGCGATCATCCGCTCGATGACGATCCAGGAGAAGACGACTCCCGAAATCATCAATGCAAACCGCAAAAAACGGATTGCACGCGGTTCCGGAACGTCCATCCAAGACGTCAACAGGCTGCTCAAGCAGTTTGAAGACATGAAGAAAATGATGAAACAAATGTCCGGAATGGCCGGCAAAAAGGGCAAGAAAAAGATGTCGATGCCAGGCCTGGACTCGCTTTTCAAGTAAATTTAGTAGTGTTAAGAAAAAATACTTTACAAACCTTTTAAAGCTTGCTAATATAATATCTTGTGTGAAACTATTCGGAGGTGCTTTATAAAATGGCAGTAAAAATTCGCTTAAAACGTATGGGAGCTAAAAAGTCTCCTTTCTACCGTATCGTAGTCGCTGATTCACGTGCTCCACGTGACGGCCGTCAAATCAAAACAGTAGGTACTTACAACCCGCTGACAGTTCCAGCTGAAGTTAAAATCGACGAAGAATTGGCGTTGAAATGGCTTCACGATGGCGCTAAACCATCTGACACAGTACGCAACTTGTTCTCTCAGAACGGCATTATGGAGAAATTCCATAACGAAAAACTAAACAAGTAAGGGAGCGTTCTTATGGAGCAGCTGATTGAAACGATCGTCAAGCCGCTAGTTGATTATCCGGAAGCAGTTCGTATTGAAAAAGACGAAAACACTAACCGAGTCGTCTACAAGCTTTCCGTGCATCAAAGCGATACAGGGAAAGTGATCGGCAAGCAAGGACGTGTGGCGAAAGCTGTACGCTCTGTCGTCTATTCAGCAGCAGGGAATTATCATAAGAAGAAAACGTACCTTGATATTGTGGATTGAAAGGAAGGAGCCCCGGTTCCTTCCTTTTTTTTTCAGGAAAAAATACAGGAAGGGTGTTTATGCGTGGAATGGTTTAACGTAGGAAAAATAGTCAATACTCACGGGATCCGCGGTGAAGTGCGCGTGATGTCCCGTACCGATTTCCCGGAAGAACGGTTTGCTATCGGCAATAAGCTCGGCCTTTTTACGCCAGGCGCTAAAAAACCGATCATGGTGAAAGTGGCGAGCCATCGTACACATAAAAACTTCAATCTCCTATCTTTCGAAGGCTATCCGAACATCAATGATGTCGAACCGTTCAAGGAAGGATATCTGAAGATCGCTGAACACGACCTCGGCGATTTGGAGGAAGGCGCTTTTTACCATCACGAAATTCTCGGCTGCCAAGTGTTTTCTGTTGAAGGTGAAGAGATCGGAAAAGTAACGGAGATTTTGGAGACAGGCGCCAATGATGTCTGGGAAGTAACGCCGGCAAAAGGCAAAAAGCATTACATCCCTTATATCGAAGACGTGGTCAAAGAAGTCGATATCGATGAAAAGAAAATCACCATCGATGTTTTGGATGGCTTGTTATCATGATGAACATCCAAGTGCTATCTCTTTTTCCGCCTATGTTCGAAGGGGTGTTCCAGCATTCGATCATGAAAAAAGCACAAGATAAAGGTGCGGTAACTTTAGGGGTTGTTGACATCCGCGAATTTGCCGACAATAAGCGCCAAGTGGATGATTACCCGTTCGGCGGGGGCGCTGGCATGGTGCTGAAACCCGAACCGGTGTTCAATGCGGTCGAAAGCATTACAAATGACGGCAAGAAACCGCGTGTCATCTTGATGTGCCCACAAGGCGAGCGCTTTACACAGAAGAAGGCGGAAGAACTTGCCCTTGAAGAGGAACTGGTGTTCATTTGCGGCCATTACGAAGGCTACGATGAACGCATCCGGGAACATTTGGTCACTGACGAGATCTCCATCGGCGATTTCGTATTGACCGGCGGGGAGCTGGCGGCCATGACCGTGATCGACAGCGTTGTAAGGCTGTTGCCGGGTGTGCTTGGCAATAGCGATTCACCGGTCCGCGATTCCTTTTCGACCGGCCTCTTGGAGCATCCGCATTACACGCGTCCAGCGATCTATAGAGACATGGCCGTCCCGGACGTATTGACTTCTGGCAACCACGCTAAAATTGAAGACTGGCGCGAAGAGCAAGGCTTGAAGCGCACGCTCGAACGCCGCCCGGACCTTCTCGACCATGTCGAACTTAGCGATAAGCAGAAAACCATATTGGCTCGTTTACAAGCCGAAAAATAAATCACGATAGCTCTTGCAGACAGACGAATGAAGTGATAGTATGGAGAATGTACTTTTATGTAAAGTACACGAATCACGGTGTTCCGCTGCAAAGATTACGGATTGCAAGAGCATCTGTAGAAGGAGAGAAAAAATATGCAAAACATCATTGCTGAAATCACTAAAGAACAACTTCGTGCGGATCTTCCAGATTTTCGTCCAGGAGATACTGTTCGCGTCCACGTGAAAGTTGTCGAGGGAACTCGCGAACGTATCCAGGTATACGAAGGAGTCGTTATCAGCCGTCGCGGAGGCGGAATCAGTGAATCATTCACTGTCCGTAAAATCTCCTACGGTGTAGGTGTTGAACGTACATTCCCTGTACACACACCGAAAATCGCTCAGCTTGAAGTTACTCGCCGTGGTAAAGTACGTCGTGCTAAATTGTACTACTTGCGCAACCTACGCGGTAAAGCAGCTCGTATCAAAGAAATCCGTTAATATCGCAAACAAGGAAGAAGGCTTAACGCCTTCTTCTTTTGCATTTAAAAGGCCTGGGCTTATCGCCTGGGCCTTTTACTATGCTGTTTACAGGGCGTAAAGAGCATAGTGAATGCAGGGAGATAGCTTTTCTTTTCTTTGCTAAACACCTTGTTTCGCTGTACAATTAAAGCATTAAGCGCGGGGAGGAACACGCATGGAAGCTGAAGGGAAACAGAAAAATGAAGTGTGGGAATGGTCCAAAGCTCTATTGATCGCGTTCGGCCTTGCGGCAATTATCCGGTTTTTCCTATTCACCCCCATTGTGGTGGACGGGGAATCGATGATGCCGACTCTTGAACATGGCGACCGGATGATCGTCAACAAAATCGGCTATAATATCGGCGAACCGGATCGATTCGACATCATCGTTTTTCATGCGCCGGAACAAAAAGACTATATCAAGCGGGTCATCGGATTACCGGGCGACCATGTTGCCTATGAGGAAGACCAGCTCTTTATAAATGGAGAAGCAGTGGAAGAACCTTATCTTGACCAGTACAAGACCGGCATTACCGGCACCTTGACAGAAGATTTTGTGCTTGAGGATATCACCAGCTATTCCACCATCCCGGACGGCTATGTATTCGTCATGGGGGATAACCGCAGGGCGAGCAAAGACAGCCGCCATATCGGGCTGGTGCCGATCGATGAAGTGATCGGCAATACGAATTTCGTTTTTTGGCCGGTGGATGAAGCCGGCATCGTAAAATAAGGAGTGGTAGCATGACGATTCAATGGTTTCCCGGGCATATGGCAAAAGCGCGCCGGGAAGTAACAGAAAAACTGAAGTTGGTGGATATCATCTTCGAATTGGTGGATGCACGTTTGCCGTTGTCATCGCGCAACCCGATGATCGACCAAGTAATCCAGCAAAAGCCCCGCCTCATCATCCTCAATAAAATGGATATGGCAGACGAGCGGGAAACAAAGAAATGGATCGAGCATTTCGAACGAGAAGGGACACGCGCCGTGGCGATCAATTCCTTGGAAGGAAAAGGGCTTCAGGCAGTCACGAAAGCTTCGAAGGAGATCCTTAAAGAGAAGTGGGACCGCATGGAAGCGAAAGGCATCAAGCCGCGCGCTATACGGGCCATGATCGTCGGAATCCCGAACGTCGGGAAATCGACGTTGATCAACCGCCTCGCCAAGAAAAGCCTAGCGAAAACGGGCAATATGCCAGGCGTCACAAAAGCACAGCAATGGATCAAAGTCGGCAAAGAAATCGAATTGCTCGATACGCCAGGGATCCTCTGGCCGAAATTCGAGGATCAGGAGACCGGGCAGAAACTTGCAGTCACGGGGGCGATCAAAGATTCGGTCATCCAAATGCAGGAACTGGCGATCTATGCGCTGAAGTTTTTGGAAAAGCGCTATCCGGACCGTTTGATGGACCGTTACGGCATTGACCATATCGATGAAGACTTGGTGAAGACCTTCGACCATATCGGCAAAAAACGCTATATGATCGGACCGGACAACGAAGTCGATTATGAAATGACAGCCGAGATCATCATCCGTGATATCCGCAACCAGCATCTCGGGCGCATCACATTCGATTACCGGGATGAAATGATTGCGGAACAAGACGAATTGGCATAACACAGCGGGTCCTCAAACAGGACCCGCTATTTCTTTGTGAAAAGGAAGTGGCTACTTGGAGACGACAGCATCAATCAAGGAAAAATTATTGCAGGCAGAAACATTCGAGCCGTGGATGGAGGAGTTGAAAAGCGATTCGCGCAAAAGCGTCCAGCAATTGCTTGCCTCCTGGCAGCGCCGTTTCGACAAAAAGCTTTCTTTGCTGCGGGACTTGGAAGACAAGCAAAGCTTTGATCGGCAGTTCAAGAAACATCCGGATTCGCTCGTTGCCGGCATCGACGAGGCAGGGCGCGGTCCGCTTGCCGGCCCGGTCGTAACGGCAGCCGTCATTTTGCCGGAAGATTGCAGCGCATTCATCGGATTGGACGATTCAAAAATAATAGCGAAAGCGAAGCGCAATGAATTGGCGCTGCTCATCAAGCAACAGGCGATCAGTTGGTCGGTCCATATCCAGCCGCCTGAAGCCATCGACCGGCTGAATATTTTCCAAGCGACAAAACAATCGATGGAAGCAGCAGCCAACAATTTGGGCACGCCACCTGATGTGGTGTTGGCGGATGCCATGAAGTTGACGCTTTCGATGCCTTCTGAAGCGATCATCAAAGGCGATGCGAAAAGTTTATGCATCGCCGCTGCATCGATCCTGGCAAAGACCGGCCGCGATGACCTAATGGATGACTATGCCGAGATGTATCCACAATACGGGTTTTCGAAGCATGCGGGATACGGTACGAAAGACCATCTCGCGGCGCTTGAAGCGCATGGCCCATGCCCAATCCACCGCAAGAGCTTTGAGCCAGTGAAATCGATGGCTGAAAGACCGTAAGAGATAGAAAATTCGAAGTTTTATGCAGAGTGGCTGTCAGCTGTGGACATTCTGTGGCAACTTTAATACAATGGTAGAGGCAATAAAATTAAGAGACAGATGTTTGATTGGAGGATGACAGATGAATATCCATGAATATCAGGGAAAACAGGTCCTGAAACAATATGGCGTATCAGTACCAGAAGGCCATGTTGCTTTTTCACCTGAAGAAGCAGTCAAAGCAGCGAAAGAACTTGGTTCGGATGTTGTCGTTGTTAAAGCCCAAATCCACGCAGGTGGACGAGGCAAGGCAGGCGGCGTCAAGCTGGCGAAAAACTTGGACGAAGTGCGTGAATATGCGAAGGAATTGCTTGGCAAGGTCCTCGTAACGCATCAGACAGGCCCAGAAGGCAAAGAAGTTAAACGCCTTTACATCGAAGCGGGCAGCAACATCGAGAAGGAATACTATCTTGGATTGGTTCTTGACCGTGAAACTTCCCTAGTCAACTTGATGGGATCAGAAGAAGGCGGCATGGACATCGAAGAAGTGGCAGCAAACACACCGGAGCGTATCTTCTATGAAGCTATCGATCCTGTTGTCGGTTTGACTGGCTTCCAGGCTCGCCGCATGGCATTCAACATGAACATCCCGGCTAAGCTTGTCAACAAAGCCGCGAAATTGATGCTAGGCCTTTACCAGGCTTATGTGGAAAAAGACGCAGCAATCGTTGAAATCAACCCATTGGTTGTTACAGGCGACGGGCAGGTAGTAGCTTTGGATGCGAAGTTCAACTTCGATGCAAACGCTCTTTACCGTCATCAGGACATCATGGAAATGCGCGATTATGATGAAGAAGATGCTAAAGAAATCGAAGCTTCCAAGTATGACTTGAGCTACATCTCTTTGGACGGAAACATCGGCTGTATGGTTAACGGTGCCGGCCTTGCTATGGCAACAATGGATACGATTAACTATTACGGCGGCTCACCCGCTAACTTCCTTGACGTTGGGGGCGGTGCCACCGCTGAGAAAGTAACAGAAGCATTCAAGATCATTCTTTCTGATAAGAATGTCAAAGGAATCTTCGTTAACATTTTCGGCGGAATCATGAAGTGCGACATCATTGCGGAAGGCGTTATCCAAGCGGCTAAAGAAGTCAGCCTGGAAGTGCCATTAGTCGTCCGTCTTGAAGGCACAAACGTAGAAATTGGTAAAAAACTGCTGAACGAATCAGGTCTGAACATCGTAGCTGCTGGCACTATGGCAGATGGCGCGAAACAGATCGTAGAACTTGTAGGCTAAAGAAGGGCAGGGACAAAAATGAGCGTATACATTAATAAAGACACAAAAGTGCTTGTACAGGGAATTACAGGGTCAACTGCCCTTTTCCACACAAAGCAAATGCTTGAATACGGAACGAAAATCGTTGCGGGTGTAACACCAGGAAAAGGCGGAACTGAAGTTGAAGGCGTACCTGTCTTCAATACAGTTCAAGATGCCGTAGAAGCGACAGGTGCCAATGTATCTGTAATTTATGTACCGGCTCCTTTTGCTGCTGACGCAATTCTTGAAGCAACAGAAGCTGAGTTGGATATGGCAATCTGCATCACTGAACACATTCCAGTATTGGACATGGTAAAAGTGAAGCGCTATATGGAAGGCAAGAAAACACGTCTTGTTGGACCGAACTGCCCGGGTGTCATCACTCCGGACGAATGTAAGATCGGCATCATGCCTGGCTACATTCACAAAAAAGGACATGTCGGCGTCGTATCGCGCTCTGGTACTTTGACGTATGAAGCGACTCACCAATTGTCTGAAGAAGGCATCGGCCAGTCAACTGCTGTCGGTATCGGCGGAGACCCGGTCAACGGCACGAACTTTATCGATGTATTGAAGGAATTCAATGAAGATGAAGATACGTACGCGGTTGTCATGATCGGCGAAATCGGCGGAACAGCTGAAGAAGAAGCGGCAGAATGGGTTAAGGCGAACATGACGAAACCTGTTGTCGGCTTTATCGGCGGCCAAACAGCTCCAGAAGGAAAACGCATGGGCCACGCCGGTGCGATCATTTCCGGAGGCAAAGGGACAGCTGCAGACAAGATCAAAGCAATGAACGCTGCTGGAATCGAAGTTGCAGACACACCTTCTGTAATTGGCGAAACTTTGATCAAAGTGATCAAAGAAAAAGGCCTTTACGACGCTTGCAAAACGCATTAATACACGAATCCCTGAAGCATCTTTTAGATGTTTCGGGGATTTTTTTTGTTTTCCGGCAATCAAAAGAAAAAATCGAGCGAATTTGCAGCAGTTTTTGCCAATCCTCATCTATAATGGAATGAATAGCATCATGCGCAAGTAGGAGGGCACGGAATGGAAGCAGAATGGGTCTTGGGGATAGCGGCAGGGGCAATCGCTGCGGCCTCTGGAATGAAGATTGCGAACAATAGGACGAAAAGCAAGAAGCAGGAATTAAAAGAACAGACGATCATGGATGAATTCGTCGTGCCGTTTCTACCGGACGTGATGGGGTTTTATCATTTGGAAGTGTTAGGGAAAGATACGCTTTCAGCTATAGACAGGGAAAAGTTGGTGGAGGGGATTTATCGACAGAGCCTCGTCGAGGAATATCGCCGTTTTGACCGCCATGATGCGCTGGACCAGTTACAGGATTTGGCGCCAGCTGCACAAAACAGCCAGCAGGAGCTGCTCAAGTTCTTGTTTTGGTACCTTGATTTTTCGAACGCCATATTAAAGGATGTGCTGGCTCAATCGAACCCTTTGCTGCGGGAAACCAGGCTGCTTGAGAAACAATTGGCGGTGTGGTGTATTTGCCATGAGGAATTACAGGCCGATGCGCCAGGCAGCGTCCTTGAATTGATCCATCATAGTTCCTATTTTTCCAATGCATTGAGAGAAATTGAAGCCGGTGTGTTCCGTGAAATGATGGCAGATGATGAATTGCGCAGTGAGCGACGGGGGAATTTTGTCCGCATCATTTTCCAGGCATTCGAAAAGGAAGCGCAAGGGGAAGTGGAGCTGAAAGCAGTCGAGCAATTCCATGAACATTATAATAAACGGTATACTCATCGCAATAAAGGGCAAATCCGTTTTTAAAAATATTTACGGATTGTGACTGAAGCTCTATGATAAGTGTAGACGCAGCTTTTTTGCGCGGACCTTTAATGGAGGAGGACTGTCATGAACGACGAATTCACTCAACGTTTGCTTGCCCTGCATTATGTGTACCCAAAACCTTTGAACCGATTGTCGCCCTTAATGAAAGATGATCCAGACCTGGAATACCTGCGTTTTCGAAGCCCTGTCGATCTTGCAGAAACGATGCAAATCCCCTTGGAGAAAGCGAATGCCTTGAAGCGCTCATATCTCCATTATGCAAATACCCCTTTCCTGAAAATCTACGGCCACCAACGAATACGCCCCCTTATTTATCGTGATCCCCTTTATCCATCCTCTTTGCACGATTTGATCGATCCGCCTGCTGTACTTTACTTGAAAGGTGATACCGCTTTACTGGATGCGCCAGAGAAAATAGCGGTTATCGGTTCGCGAAAAGCCGAAATCTATTCGCAATCGGTTATCCAACAATTGCTTCCGCCTTTACTGGCGGAAGGCTTTGTCATCGTCAGCGGCTTGGCTAAAGGAGCTGATGCAATGGCGCATCGGTGTGCCATCGATTCGGGCGGCAAAACCATTGCTGTCATAGGGAGCGGCTTTTTGCATCGCTACCCAAAAATCAACGATGGGCTGTCTTTTATAATAGAAGAAACTCAATTGCTGGTGAGTGAATACCCGCCGTATATGCCCCCTAGAAAGTGGAATTTTCCGATGCGCAACCGCATCATCAGTGGATTGTCGAAGGGGGTCATCGTCACACAGGCGGAAGTGAAAAGCGGAACTTTAAGCACCATTGAGCACGCGTTGGACCACGGAAAAGATATCTTCGCCGTTCCTGGGGATATCTTTTCCCCGCTTTCCGCCGGTCCGCATAAATTAATTGCAGAAGGCGCAAAACCCGTCTGGAACGGGGCTCAAGTGCTGGAAGAATACCGCCAATTGAGAAGCTGAAAACTCGCGGTTCGACGAAAAGCCTTGCAATCAGCCAAAAACTGTTATACATTTTGCATCAGGTGATTCTTTACACAATTTGAAGAGACCTCTATGAGGAGGAGTATGAATGGCGGATTATTTGGTGATTGTCGAATCGCCCGCAAAGGCGAAGACAATTGAACGGTATTTGGGAAAAAAGTATAAAGTGAAAGCCTCTCTCGGCCATTTGCGCGATTTGCCGCGCAGCCAGATGGGGGTAGATGTCGAAAATAATTACGAGCCCCGCTATATCACGATTCGCGGAAAAGGCCCGATTCTACAGGATCTGAAAAAAGAAGCGAAAAAAGCGAAAAAAGTCTTTCTCGCGGCTGACCCCGACAGAGAAGGCGAAGCGATCGCCTGGCATTTGGCGAACGCGCTCGGAGTGGACGTCGATTCGGATTGCCGTGTCGTGTTCAACGAAATTACAAAAGACGCAGTAAAAGATGCATTCAAGCAACCGCGCAAATTGGATATGGATTTGGTCGATGCCCAGCAGGCGCGACGCATCCTAGACCGTCTTGTCGGGTATAGCATCAGCCCGATCCTATGGAAAAAAGTGAAAAAAGGCTTGTCAGCCGGCCGTGTTCAATCGGTTGCACTTGGCCTGATCATCGACCGCGAGAACGAAATCAAGAATTTCGAACCAGAAGAATATTGGTCGATTACAGGCGAGTTCGAAAAAGCGAAAAAAATATTCGAGGCCCAGTTTTACGGAACGCCCGAAAAGAAACTGAAGCTCTCCAATGAAGAAGATGTCAAAGCCGTATTGGCTACGATGAAAGGCAAGGATTTCCTTGTGAAGAGCGTTGTCAAAAAAGAACGCAAACGCAATCCTTCCCTATCTTTCACCACATCCTCTCTCCAGCAGGAAGCAGCGCGCAAGCTGAATTTCCGTGCCAAGAAAACGATGATGCTCGCACAGCAGCTCTATGAAGGGATCTCGGTCGGAAAAGAAGGCGTAACCGGGTTGATCACCTACATGCGTACCGATTCCACACGGATTTCCGAATCGGCCAAGCAAGATACGATCGGTTTCATCCTTGATAAATATGGCGAAGAATATGTGACGCAGAAGCCTGCAGCCAAACAATCCCAGAAGTCACAGGATGCCCACGAAGCTGTCCGCCCGACTAGCGTACACCGCACGCCGGAATCGCTGAAGAGCATTTTGTCCCGCGATCTTTACCGCTTGTACAAATTGATCTGGGACCGTTTTGTAGCGAGCCAGATGTCACCCGCCGTCCTGGATACGGTGATGGCCGAGCTGCAAAACGGCGAAGCGATTTTCCGTGCCAACGGTTCTCAAGTGAAGTTTCCTGGTTTCATGAAGCTTTATATTGAAGGGACCGACGATAAGAAAGAAGAAAAAGACAATATTCTCCCTGAAATGAAGGAAGGCGACAAAGTCAAAGCGACTGAAATTACGCCGAACCAGCATTTCACCCAGCCGCCTCCGCGTTATACGGAAGCGCGCCTGGTGCGTACTTTGGAAGAGCTCGGGATAGGCCGACCGTCAACCTATGCGCCGACTTTGGATACGATCCAAAAGCGCGGCTATGTTGCACTCGACGCGAAGCGTTTCATCCCGACCGAACTTGGGGAAATTGTCCATCAATTGGTGCGTGATTTCTTCCCGGATATTTTGAACATCGAGTTTACCGCGAAAATGGAAAACGATCTGGACAGCATCGAAGAAAGTGAAGTCGACTGGCGTGCGATCATCGATGTCTTCTACAAAGAATTCGCCAAAGATCTCGAAGTGGCAGAGAACGAAATGGAGAAAGTCCAGATCAAAGACGAGCCCGCTGGAGAAGATTGCGAGGAATGCGGTTCGCCGATGGTGTTCAAGCTTGGGCGCTACGGCAAGTTCATGGCCTGCAGCAACTTCCCGGAATGCCGCAACACAAAAGCGATCGTCAAGCATATCGGCGTCAAATGCCCGACTTGTAAAGAAGGCGAGATCGTCGAACGGAAAAGCAAGAAGCGCCGCGTATTCTATGGTTGCGAACGCTATCCGGAATGTGAATTCGTTTCTTGGGACAAGCCGATCGAACGCCCTTGCCCGAAATGCAGCAGCTTGATGGTCGAAAAGAAAGTGAAAAAAGGCGTGCAGATCAATTGCACAGCCTGCGACTACAAAGAAGAAGTTCAATAATAATATAGAGGTGTTTTATCATGACGAAAATTGTAAATGTAATCGGTGCCGGACTTGCAGGAAGCGAAGCGGCATGGCAAATCGCCAAACGCGGCGTCAATGTCAGGCTTTATGAAATGCGCCCGGTCAAACAAACGCCGGCACACCATACGGATAAATTTGCGGAATTGGTCTGCAGCAACTCGTTGCGCGCCAATTCATTGACCAATGCGGTCGGCGTCATTAAAGAAGAAATGCGCAAACTGGATTCGGTCATCATTGATGCAGCCGATAAAGCGTCGGTGCCTGCTGGTGGCGCGCTTGCAGTCGACCGTCACGAGTTTGCAGGGATGGTCACGGAAAATGTCCGCAATCACCCGCTTGTTGAAGTGATCAATGAAGAAGTGACGGAAATCCCGGAAGGCATCACGATCATCGCAACCGGCCCATTGACTTCGCCGGCGCTTGCCGAGAAAGTCCGCAAGCTGACTGGCGAAGAATACCTCTATTTCTACGATGCGGCAGCGCCGATCGTCGAAAAAGACAGCATCGACATGGACAAAGTCTATTTGAAATCGCGTTACGATAAAGGCGAAGCCGCTTATCTGAACTGCCCGATGACAGAAGAAGAGTTCCGCCGCTTCCATACGGCTTTAGTCGAAGCGGAAGTCGTGCCGCTTAAGGAATTCGAAAAAGAAATCTATTTCGAAGGCTGCATGCCGGTCGAAGTGATGGCTGCCAGAGGCGATAAGACCTTGACCTTCGGGCCGATGAAACCTGTCGGATTGGAAGACCCGAAAACCGGCAAGCGCCCTTACGCGGTTGTGCAATTGCGCCAGGACGATGCAGCCGGCACGCTGTACAATATCGTCGGATTCCAGACGCATTTGAAATGGGGAGCGCAAAAAGAAATCCTGCGCATGATCCCGGGGCTCGAGAATGTCGAAATCGTCCGTTACGGCGTCATGCACCGCAATACATTCATCAACTCACCGAACGTGTTGAAGCCGACCTATCAACTAAAAGCCGACCCGAACATTTTCTTCGCCGGCCAAATGACAGGCGTCGAAGGCTATGTGGAATCTGCGGGAAGCGGTTTGCTCGCGGGCATCAACGCGGCGAAGCTGGCACTTGGCGAGGAGCAGGTCGTATTGCCGGCAGAAACGGCACTTGGCAGCATGGCGCGTTATATCACTGAAGCCGATTCGAAGAACTTCCAGCCGATGAACATCAATTTCGGCTTGTTCCCGGATCTCGGCGAACGCATCAAGTCAAAGCAGGAGCGCGCTGAACGCCACGCCAACCGTGCGTTGGAGTCAATTCAAAATTATATGAATTCAGTGACGGTTTAATTGAAAAAAGCCTCTAAGTATTGGTATACTTTAGAGGCTTTTTTAATTGCCTGAAAGGCGGCGTGCCAGATGACGAAAGAACAGATGCTCGAATCGTTCATGAGCTATATCCAATTGGAAAAGAATTATTCCGCCCACACTGTCCACCAGTACCTACAGGATCTGGAGGGTTTTTTTCTGTTCCTGGAACAAGAAGGCGTGAGTGATCTGCACGAAGTCGAATACCTTCATGCGCGAAATTATGTAACGAAACTATATGAAGCTGAATTATCCAGAACGTCAATCTCAAGGAAAATCTCCGCCATCCGGTCGTTTTTCCGGTACGGCAACCGCGAATTCGGGCTCAGTGAAGCAGCGTTCCGTTCGCTGTTCCATCCGAAGAAAGAAGAGCGGCTGCCGCAGTTTTTCTACGAGGAAGAGCTTGAGCAGCTGTTCGCTTCACTCACGGGTGAAGATGCGCTGTCACTCCGGAACCGTGCATTATTGGAGTTGCTGTATGCGACCGGCATGCGCGTCAGTGAATGTGTATCGATCAAGATGAAAGATTTGGACCGCCATATGCATATTGTTAAAGTGCTCGGCAAGGGCAGGAAAGAACGTTACATCCCTTACGGCCAGTTTGCACACGACGCGTTGGAACTTTATATCGACTCGGCCCGTCCAAGGTTAATGAAGTCGAAAGAGCACGAAATGCTATTCGTCAATAGCCGAGGTGATGGGGTGACGGACCGTGGCGTCCGCCATATCCTGAACGAATGCATGAAAAAGGCGTCGCTCAATTCATCGATCTATCCCCATATGATCCGCCATACATTCGCTACGCATCTATTGAACAATGGAGCGGATATGCGCACCGTACAGGAATTACTGGGACATGCGCATCTCAGTTCCACGCAAGTCTATACGCATGTGACGAAAGACCATTTGCGCAATACGTATTTAAAAGCCCATCCAAGGGCATAAGGAGGAGAACCTTACCATGCAGGAATTTCATGCAACCACGATCTTTGCAGTAAAGCACAAAGGCAAATCGGCTATGGCCGGAGATGGGCAAGTGACGTTCGGCAATGCCGTCGTCATGAAACATACTGCGAAAAAAGTGCGCCGGCTTTACAACAATGAAGTACTGACGGGATTTGCTGGTTCTGTGGCGGATGCTTTCACGCTGTTTGAAATGTTTGAAGGCAAACTCACCGAATTCAATGGCAATCTTCAGCGCGCTGCTGTCGAACTTGCGAAGCAATGGCGTGGCGATAAAATGCTGCGACAGCTGGAAGCGATGCTCATCGTCATGAACAAAGATGAACTATTGCTCGTCTCAGGCACCGGAGAAGTCATCGAACCTGATGATGGGATCCTGGCAATCGGCTCAGGCGGCAATTACGCGCTTGCGGCTGGCCGGGCATTGAAGAAATATGCAGGCGACCAACTGACGGCGGGCGAAATTGCCCAATCTGCGCTTGAAACGGCTGCAGATATTTGCGTCTACACCAACCACCAAATTATCATGGAGGAGTTGTCAGAATGAAAACACAAACCGATTTAACTCCCCGGCAGATTACCGATCACTTGGACCGTTTCATCGTCGGGCAGAAAGATGCCAAGCGCTCAATCGCAATTGCGCTGCGCAACCGCTATCGCCGCAGCCGCCTCGATGAAGAAATGCAGGATGAAGTCATCCCGAAAAATATTTTGATGATCGGCCCGACCGGTGTCGGGAAAACGGAAATCGCGCGCCGCATCGCAAAACTGACCGGGGCGCCATTCATCAAAGTCGAAGCGACGAAGTTTACGGAAGTCGGATATGTCGGCCGCGACGTGGAGTCGATGGTGCGTGATTTAGTGGAAGCATCCGTGCGCATCGTCAAAGAAGAAAAATACGAAGCCGTAAAAGAACGCGCAGAATCCTCTGCCAACGACCGCCTCGTGAAATTGCTGGCGCCGTCGATGAAGAAAAAGCAGACTGCGCAAAATCCGCTTGAAATGTTCTTCGGCCAAAAACAAGAGCAGGAAGAGGAAGATCCTGAAGCTGAAGTGGAAGTGCGCGTCAAGCGCCGCGAAATTGCCGCTGACCTGAAAGCTGGCAAGTTGGAAGACGAGTGGGTAACAGTGGAAGTGACGGAAAACACGGCTTCCATGTTTGACGCTTTCCAAGGATCGGGGATGGAGCAGATGGGCGAAAACATGCAGGATGCCTTGTCTTCCTTGATGCCGAAGAAAAAGAAAAAGCGCCGCATGCAAGTGAAAGACGCACGGCGCGTATTGACGGCTGAAGAATCGGAAAAGCTGGTCGATAGCGAGGAAATCTCGTCCGAAGCGATTCGCCGCGCTGAACAGCATGGCATCATCTTCATCGATGAAATGGACAAAATCGCCAGCAAAAGTTCCACTTCCTCTGCCGATGTATCGAGGGAAGGGGTCCAGCGCGACATCTTGCCGATCGTTGAAGGCTCGACTGTATCGACAAAATATGGCGCGGTGAAAACTGATTATATGCTGTTCGTCGCGGCTGGTGCATTCCATATGTCGAAGCCATCCGACCTGATCCCGGAATTGCAGGGCCGTTTCCCGATCCGTGTCGAATTGACCAAGCTGGAAGTCGATGATTTCGTGAAAATTTTGACGGAACCGAAACATTCCTTGCTCAATCAGTATAAAGCCCTTCTCGAAACAGAGGGAGTTATGGTACACTTTACTGATGCGTCAATCGTCAGACTTGCGGAAATTGCTTATGAAGTAAATCAACAGACGGATAATATCGGCGCTCGCCGACTTCATACAATATTGGAACGCTTATTGGAGGACCTATCATTTGAGGCATCTGAGATTTCACCTGCCCAAATCGATATCACTCCTCAATACGTTAACGAAAAACTTGAAAATGTGGCGAAAAACAAAGATTTGTCACAATTTATCTTGTAGAACAAGGCGTATTGGTTTCATTAAAGTGTAAAAACCTTTAGAATATTGAATAAACGGTGCGAAATACGTACGAATCATGTAGGAGGTTCATAATTATGAATTTATTGGGAAAAACAAGACGAATTAACTCTATGCTGCAAGCAGCAGCCGGCAAGCCGGTAAACTTTAAGGACATGGCTGAAACATTGAGCGAAGTCATCGAAGCGAATGTCTTCGTTGTCAGCCGCAAAGGTAAGGTACTTGGCTATGCTGTCAACCAGCAGATCGAAAACGAGCGCATGAAGAACATGCTCGAAGAACGCCAATTCCCGGTCGAATACACACAAAACCTTTCGAACGTTACAGAAACATCCGCTAACATGGATGTGAACAGTGAGCACACAATCTTCCCAGTGGAAGAGCGCGAACTATTCAAAAACGGCTTGACGACGATCGTTCCGATCATCGGCGGCGGCGAACGCCTTGGCACTTTGTTGCTAGGACGCGTTAACGACCAGTTCGGCGACGACGATTTGATCCTTGGCGAATACGGCGCGACAGTTGTCGGCATGGAGATCCTCCGTGAAAAAGGCGACCGCATCGAAGAGGAAGCACGCAGCAAAGCTGTTGTGCAAATGGCGATCAGCTCGCTTTCATACAGCGAACTTGAAGCGATCGAGCATATCTTTGAAGAACTTGACGGCAACGAAGGCTTGCTTGTCGCATCTAAAATTGCTGACCGCGTCGGCATCACGCGTTCGGTCATCGTCAACGCACTCCGCAAACTCGAGAGTGCCGGCGTTATCGAATCGCGTTCACTGGGCATGAAAGGAACGTATATCAAAGTATTGAATACGAAATTCCTTGCAGAGCTTGAACAATTGAAAATGAATTAAACCCACACGCCGCCCCGGACTATCCAATAGTTCCGGGGTGGCTTTTGCGTTCTGCAGTGTTCCCGATCGCCGTTCAATATTGCAATCGGTTGTTTTTATAAATATCAGTTGCAGGCACCAGCAACTGCGTGGTATAATTTCAAATGGTGTTAAATACACACGCATTCCGATCTGTTCCGCAGGTGCCTTTATTGGTAACGGTTCAGAAGCGAAGAGTGCGGAGGCAAACAAAAACCTATTAGGAGGAAACACATCATGGCAGTAATTTCAATGAAACAATTGCTCGAAGCTGGTGTTCACTTTGGCCACCAGACTCGTCGTTGGAACCCGAAAATGAAAAAATACATCTTCGTGGAACGTAACGGCATCTACATCATCGACCTTCAAAAGACGGTCCGCAAACTTGAGGAAGCTTACAACTTCATGAAGCAAGTGGGCGAAGAAGGCGGTAAAGTCTTGTTCGTAGGAACAAAAAAACAAGCTCAGGACGCGATCAAAGAAGAAGCAGAACGTTCTGGCAACTACTACATCAACCAACGCTGGTTGGGTGGTACTTTGACTAACTTCGGCACGATCCAAAAACGTGTTAACCGCATGAAACAGATCGAGCGTATGGAAGAAGACGGCACTTTCGAAGTCCTTCCGAAAAAAGAAGTAGTCCAATTGAAAAAACAACACGAACGCTTGGAGAAATTCCTAGGCGGTATCCGTGACATGAACGGTCTTCCAGACGTAATGTTCGTCGTAGACCCTCGTAAAGAACGCATCGCAGTAGCAGAAGCTATGAAATTGAACATTCCAATCGTAGGTATCGTTGATACAAATTGCGACCCGGACGAAATCGATTACGTAATCCCTGCAAACGATGATGCTATCCGTGCGGTCAAACTATTGACTGGCAAAATGGCTGACGCTCTTCTTGAGTCTAAGCCGGAAGAAGACGAAGAAGCATCAGCGGAAACTGCTGAGTAATTCGCAATGTTTACAGGTGATAAGCGGCCAACCCCACTTATCACCTTTTTTTGAGAAAACACAGACAAGTTGAAGGAGGAATTTAATCATGGCAGTTACAGCTCAAATGGTTAAAGAATTGCGCGAAAAAACAGGCGCAGGTATGATGGATTGCAAAAAAGCATTGGTACAAACTGACGGTGACATTGACGCAGCTCTAGATTTCCTTCGTGAAAAAGGGTTGTCAAGCGCTTCTAAAAAAGCAGACCGCATCGCAGCTGAAGGAATCACGTCAATCCTTGAAGAAGGTAACGAAGCAGTCATCTACGAAGTTAACGCTGAAACGGATTTCGTAGCGAAAAACGAAGGCTTCCAAACTTTGGTTAAAGAAATCGGCGAGCATTTGCTTGCAACTAAACCAGCGACAATCGATGAAGCAAATGCTTCTACTATGTCAAACGGATTGTCCGTAGCGGACCACATCTCGAACGCTATCGCTAAAATCGGTGAGAAAATCACCTTGCGCCGCTTCGAAATCCGCACAAAATCAGACAATGACGCTTTCGGCCCTTACTTGCACATGGGCGGACGCATCGGTGTTCTCGTTCTTTTGGAAGGTTCTTCCGATTCACAAGCTGCACGTGATATCGCTATGCACATCGCTGCACTTAACCCGAAATTCATTTCTCGCGACGAAGTGTCTGCTGAAGAAGTAGAGCGTGAGCGCAAAGTATTGACTGAGCAAGCGTTGAACGAAGGCAAGCCAGAAAAAATCGTTGAAAAAATGGTTGAAGGCCGTCTTGGGAAATACTTCGAAGACATCTGCTTGCTTGACCAAGCATTCGTCAAAAACTCTGATCAGAAAGTCCGCGAGTTCGCAGCATCTGTTGGCGGCACTGTGAAAGAGTTCATCCGTTACGAAGTGGGCGAAGGCATCGAAAAACGCGAAGACAACTTCGCTGACGAAGTCATGAGCCAAGTCAACAAAAAATAATCCAACTTTTATAAGAGTTATCCGGGGAGCACAATGTTGTGTTCCCTGTTTTTCAATAAACGTGTAACGGAGGGTACCGATGAGTGTTCCAAAATACAAACGCATTGTACTGAAATTAAGTGGAGAAGCGATGGCAGGCGGACAAGGTTTCGGTCTTTCCCCTGAAATCATCAAATCTGTCGCAGCGCAAGTGAAGGAAATCGTAGACCTTGGCGTAGAAGTAGCGGTAGTGGTTGGCGGAGGAAACATCTGGCGCGGAAAAGTCGGTTCGGAAATGGGCATGGACCGTGCGACTGCCGACTATATGGGGATGCTGGCAACTGTCATGAACTCACTGGCCTTGCAGGATTCGCTCGAGAAGCAAGACGTGGAAACACGCGTATTGTCTTCAATTGAAATGCGCCAAGTCGCAGAACCGTATATTCGCAGAAGAGCGATCCGCCACCTCGAGAAAAAACGTGTCGTCATTTTCTCGGCCGGAACCGGAAACCCTTACTTCTCGACAGATACGACAGCTGCGTTGCGAGCTGCAGAAATTGAAGCAGATGTCATCTTGATGGCGAAAAACAACGTGGACGGCGTTTATTCTGCCGATCCAAAAACCGATGTTGAAGCGGTCAAATACGATGAACTGTCGTACTTCGACGTCATTCAACAAGGACTTCAAGTGATGGATTCGACAGCTTCCACATTATGTATGGACAATGATATTCCACTCGTAGTATTCTCTATAATGGAAAAAGGAAACATAAAACGAGCTGTTCTTGGTGAAAAGATCGGGACAGTAGTGAGGAGATCATTATAATGCCGAAAACAATCATGAACGATACGAAAACGAAAATGAGCAATGCCATTCAAGCTTTTTCGCGTGATTTGGCTTCTATCCGCGCGGGGCGTGCGACCCCTTCATTGCTCGACAAAATTACCGTCGAGTACTACGGTGCCCCGACACCTGTCAACCAAGTTGCCGGCATTTCAGTCCCGGAAGCACGTTTGATCATGATCCAGCCTTACGACAAAACCGTATTGCCTGAAATCGAAAAAGCGATCATGAAATCGGATCTTGGACTCAGTCCTTCAAACGATGGCAACGTCATCCGTCTTGCGGTTCCAGCTCTTACAGAGGAGCGCCGTAAAGATTTGGTCAAGCAAGTGAAGAAAGAAGGGGAAGATGCTAAAGTCATCATCCGCAATATTCGCCGCGATGCCAACGACGATTTGAAAAAGCTTGAGAAAAAAAGCGAGATTACAACCGATGATTTGCGTGGCTACTCAGACGATGTGCAAGATATGACAAACACGCATATCGCTAAAATTGATGACATGGTCAAAGACAAAGAAACTGAAATCATGGCAGTTTAAGCGAACTTCATCTGTTCCCGGGCGTCCTGTATAACAGGACGCTTTTTTCATGCCAAAATTTCGGAAGTGCCTTGAAAGTTCACGCACAACGCGCATTTTTTTGATATGATAAGCAATAGACATTCCGATTGGTTACAAGTGGAGGATTAATTATGTTCAATAAACTATTAAAGAGAAATATAGAGCCGGTAGTGGTGGAATACGGAGAGCGTGCCATGGCTGTAGCCGGTGCAGGCGTACCGTCCCATGTGGCGATCATCATGGACGGCAACGGGCGTTGGGCGAAAAAGCGTTCGATGCCGAGAGTGGCAGGCCATCACGAGGGAATGAAGACCGTCCGCAAAATAACGAAGCTCGCAAGCCATCTCGGCGTCGACGTATTGACGTTATATGCGTTTTCGACGGAAAACTGGAAGCGCCCGAAAATGGAAGTCGACTTTCTGATGCGTTTGCCGGAAGAGTTTCTATCGAGTTTTTTACCGGAGCTGATTGAAGAGAACGTCCGTGTGGAAATGATGGGTTATGTAGATGATCTGCCAGCCCATACGATCCAGGCGATCCAAAAAGCGAAAGAGGCAACCAAGCACAACGACGGATTGGTGTTGAACTTTGCATTGAATTACGGCAGCCGCGCGGAAATCGTCGACGCCGTGAAAAACTTGGCTGCTTTGGTACAAGCAGGTGAACTGGAGCCATCCGAAATTTCAGAAGACATGATCACAAGCCGTCTCATGACGAGCGGTTTGCCGGAGCCTGATCTATTGATCCGAACGAGCGGGGAGGTTCGTTTGAGCAATTTCATGCTATGGCAATTGGCTTATACCGAATTTTGGTTTACCGACACCTTATGGCCTGATTTCGGTGAAGATTGCTTGCTCGAGGCATTCGAGATTTATCAGAAACGAAATCGGCGTTATGGTGGGTTGAAGGGGGAAGAAGCAAATTGAAGCAACGCATTATTACAGGAGCTATAGCAGCTGCCCTATTTATTCCATTTGTCATCATCGGCGGGATTCCGTTTATTCTTTTGGTCTACGTCCTAGCAACTATCGGTTTTCAGGAATTGCTTAAAATGAAAGGCCGGAGCCTCATGAGCGTGCCCGGCCTTATTTCTCTTGTGGCCTTGTATGCTTTCATGCTGCCAGGAGATTGGTCCCAGCAAGTATACGAATGGACTGGCTATCTGAAAGTGGAGTTCGTCTTCATGGCGGTCATCTTACTGTTAATACATACGGTCGTCGTTAAAAATAGCTTTACCTTTGACGATGCCGCGTTCGCTATCCTCGGCACCCTTTATGTGGGGCTAGGGTTCTATTACTTAATCGAAACACGGGAATCTGGGCTTGCGGTATTGATTTTTGCACTGCTGGTTGTATGGTTCACCGATTCCGGAGCTTATTTTACAGGGCGCAAAATCGGAAAGCGCAAACTATGGCCGGAAATTTCACCGAATAAAACAATTGAAGGGTTTGTCGGCGGCATTATCTGGGCTGTTGGCATCGCGCTTATTTTCGCTTATTTTGCGGGCATGGAACAGCCTATCGTATTGGTCATCATCGTCGCAATTGTTGCTTCGATTTTCGGACAATTGGGCGATTTGGTGGAATCGGCTTTGAAGCGTCATTTTAATGTTAAAGATTCCGGCAAGATGCTGCCTGGGCATGGAGGCATTTTAGACCGCTTCGATAGTATCCTTTTTGTCATGCCGCTATTACATTTCCTGCATTTTATTTAAGAGAGGGTTGTTTCATAGATGAAAAAAATCATATTGCTCGGCGCGACCGGTTCAATCGGCATCCAGACAGCCGATATCATCCGGGAACATCCCGAAGAATTTTCACTAGTCGGATTATCAGCCGGTAAAAACATGGAAAAAACACGCGAGCTAATTCAAGAGTTCCAGCCAGAAATCGTCTGCGCCCAGCTCGCTGAAGATGCGCGGCAGCTGCAGCAGGATTACAAGGGCATTCTATTCGTCCATGGCAATAAAGGCCTGATTGATGTTTCGACATATGAAGCGGATGTATTGGTCAATGCAGTGATCGGCAGTGTCGGGCTTGAACCGACTTTGGAAGCGATTAAACTCGGCCGCACGATTGCAATCGCCAATAAAGAAACACTTGTGACAGCGGGGCATCTCGTCATGCAAAGCGCTAAAAAATACGGTGCCGATATCTTGCCGGTGGACAGTGAACATTCAGCTCTGTTCCAAGCGCTCAACGGAGAAAAGCTCGAGCAGGCAAGTCGGTTGATCCTGACGGCTTCAGGCGGCAGCTTCCGTGACAAAACGCGCAATGAACTTGCAGATGTCACAGTGGAAGATGCACTCAATCACCCAAACTGGTCGATGGGCTCCAAGATCACGATCGATTCCGCGACGATGTTGAATAAAGGCCTGGAAGTGATCGAAGCGCATGTGCTGTTCGATTTTGCCTATGATGATATCGATGTGCTATTGCACCGTGAGAGCATCATCCATTCCATGGTTGAATTCCAGGACACGAGTGTCATGGCACAGCTCGGGACACCTGATATGAGAGTGCCGATCCAGTATGCGCTTTCCTATCCAGACCGCCTGCCGCGACCAGCTGCCAAACGGCTGGACCTGGCGGAAATCGCACAGTTGAATTTCCGGGCGATGGATTACGAACGCTTCCGTGCTTTGAAGTTGGCGTTCGATGCCGGGCGGGAAGGCGGCACGATGACCACTGTCTTGAATGCTGCCAATGAGCAGGCAGTTGCGATGTTTTTGAACCGTCAAATCAGCTTTTTGCAAATCGAGGAATTTATTGAACGGGCTATGCTTGCCCATCAGACGATTGCTTCGCCAGATCTCGAAACGATTCTTGTGGCAGATTCTGAAACGAGAAAAACTGTGGAAAACATGCTAAAATAGCGACAGATTAAAACCGAATAAGGTTTATTAAGGATGGGTTCAATATGGAGACAGTATTAGCGTTCATTATCATTTTCGGCGCATTAGTGTTTTTCCACGAGCTGGGCCATTTCCTGTTCGCTAAGCGGGCCGGAATCCTCGTTCGTGAATTCGCTATCGGAATGGGCCCTAAGATTTTAGGCATTACAAGAGGCGAGACGCTGTATACGATTAGATTGCTACCGATTGGCGGATATGTCCGCATGGCTGGTGAAGAAATGGATGCCATTCATCTGCAGGCAGGCCATCGCATCGGATTGCTGTTGGATGAAAAGGGACAGGCCAAGAAAGTCATCCTTAACCAAAAGCATGTCTATCCCGATATCCTGTTTCTGGAAGTAGAACAAGCAGATCTCGAAAAAGATCTTTTCATCAAAGGATACGACGAAGACGAGCAATTGGTGAATATCAAAGTTGCCCGTGATGCGGTAGTGGAAGAAAATGGCCGTGAAACGATCTTGGCGCCTTATGACCGCACATTCGATGCAAAAAATTTGCCGAATCGCTTCATGACGATTTTTGCTGGGCCGTTCTTCAACTTTATCCTGGCATTCTTCATCTTTACGGCCATCGGCATGCTGCAGGGGGTTCCGACTTTCGAACCAGTGATTTCCGAAGTGACAGAAGACAGCCCTGCTGAAGAGGCGGGCATGCAAGACGGCGATTTGGTGACGGAAATCGAAGGCCAATCGATCAGCACGTGGGACGAGTTGGTGGAGTCCGTACAAGACAGTGCAGGAACAGCGCTTGATTTCCAAGTAGAGCGTGATGGTCAACCTCTGAATTTCACGATCACGCCCGAATTGTCTGAGCAAGCTGGAGAAGAAGTCGGCGTCATCGGCGTCTTGTACCAAAGCCCGGTGGAAAAAGACTTTTTCGGTTCATTCGCGTATGGGGCTGAACAAACAGTGTTTTGGTTTAAAGAGATATTCCGCTTGCTCGGCATGCTTGTGACAGGCCAATTCACCATCGATGCTTTGTCCGGTCCTGTCGGTATCTACAAAACCACTGAAGAAGTCGCCCAGTATGGCATCTTTACGCTCATGAGCTGGGCTGGCATGCTCAGCATCAACTTAGGGATCATGAACTTGTTGCCGCTGCCAGCGCTTGACGGCGGACGCCTCATGTTCTTTGTCCTTGAAGCATTGCGAGGCAAGCCGGTCGATAAGCAAAAAGAAGGGATGGTCCATTTTGTCGGGATCATGCTGTTAATGCTCTTGATGATTGTCGTCACATGGAATGACATTCAGCGATTCTTCTTTTAATGAGAGAAAGGGAAGCGTCTAACGCTTTCCTTTCTCTGCTACATAGGGATTTACAAATACAATAACCAGTCGAGGTGTATTCGGATATGAGACAAACATTAAGCTTTATCCCGACGTTACGGGAAACTCCAGCTGATGCGGAAGTGAAATCGCATCAATTATTGCTGCGGTCAGGATTTATTCGCCAAAATACGAGCGGGATCTATTCATTCCTTCCGCTCGGCAAACGCGTTCTGCACAAAGTCGAGAAAATCATCCGTGAGGAAATGGAAGCGATCAATAGCGTAGAAGTATTCATGCCTGCGCTTCAGCAAGCTGAACTTTGGCAGGAGACTGGACGCTGGTATTCTTACGGCGACGAATTGATGCGTTTAAAAGACCGCAACGACCGTGAATTTGCACTAGGTGCAACTCATGAAGAAATCATCACGAGCCTACTGCGCGACGAAATCAAGTCCTATAAGAAATTACCGCTAACTTTGTATCAAATCCAGTCGAAGTTCCGCGATGAGAAACGCCCACGATTCGGTTTGCTGCGCGGACGCGAATTCCTCATGAAAGATGCGTATTCCTTCCATGCGACGCCGGAAAGCCTGGATAAGACCTACGACGATATGATGCAGGCCTATAGCAATATCTTCAGACGCCTCGGGTTGAATTTCCGCGCCGTCATCGCGGATTCAGGGGCAATCGGCGGCAAGGACAACCACGAATTCATGGTGCTGTCGGAAATCGGCGAAGACACGATTGCGTATTCAGACAATTCACCATATGCCGCGAATATTGAAATGGCCGCCGTTCAAATGGACTATTCGAAATCCGATGAGCAAGCGCGTCAAGTTGAAAAAGTCTCAACGCCTGATCAGAAGACCATTGCACAAGTGGCGGAGTTCCTCGAGACGACGCCGGAAAACTGCATTAAAACGCTTGTGTTCAAAGCGGATGATGAGCTGATTGTCGTATTGTCGCGCGGCGACCATGAAGTGAATGACGTTAAAGTCAAGCATATTTCAGGTGCTAAGCTGATCGATATGGCGACGCCTGAAGACGTGCGTGAATTGTTGTCCTGCGATATCGGCTCAATCGGGCCAGTGAACTTACCTGCAGGCGTCCGCGTATTTGCGGACAATGCTGTTAAATCGATCGTCAACGGCGTCACAGGCGCTAATGAAGACGGTGTCCATTTCAAAAATGTTACACCTGATGAAGATTTCACGGTAGAAGCATATGGAGACTTGCGCTTTGTAAAAGAAGGCGACCCTTCACCAGACGGAAACGGCACGATTCAATTCGCCAAAGGAATCGAAGTCGGCCATATCTTCAAGCTCGGCACGACTTACAGCGAGCCGATGAAAGCGACATTCCTCAATGACCAAGGCAAAGCGATGCCTTATATCATGGGCTGCTACGGCATCGGTGTTTCCCGCATTGTCGCGGCTGTCGCTGAACAATTCCAGGACGATTCCGGGTTCACTTGGCCGACTGCAGTCGCACCGTATGAAATCCACGTCGTGCCGGTCAACGTCAAAGACGACGTGCAACGCGAAACCGGCGAAGAAATTTATGAACAACTAAAAGCCCAAGGATTCGAAGTGCTGCTTGATGACCGCAAAGAGCGCGCCGGCGTGAAATTCGCCGATGCCGATTTGATTGGCTTGCCACTCCGCATCACTGTCGGCAAACGTGCCGCTGAAGGAATCCTGGAAGTGAAAATCCGCGAAACCAACGAAACAGTCGAATGGCATAAAGATGAAGTGCAAGACAAGGTACGCGAATTCTTTAAGAAATGAATAATAATCTGATATGATAAAAGGAAAGTACAAACGTACTTTCCTTTCTTTTTCTGAAATAAATGGCGAAGGGGATAATCATGATAAATGAGCAAGACGCCAAAATGAGATTTAAATTGCTGCTGCAGCATCTGGAGTTAACCGACGATGTCCATATGCCATATTTTGAAGGGGCGGAATTGACACGCATGACCGTTCATAAGAAAGACCGGGCATGGCGTTTTATCGTCAAACTCAAGCAAGTGCTGCCGCTTGAATTATTTATTATTTTCCGCGAGCGGCTGCAAGCCAAGTTTTCATCGATTGCAAGCGTTCAAGTGCATATAGAAACACCCGCGCAACAAGCTGACGGCGAGCAAGTTTCCGCCTACTGGCGGCATGTCGTCGATGAACTAGCGGATATGGCACCGCCTTTACGCGAGCGCCTGCTGTCGCAAGCACCTGTGTGGAACGGCAATAAATTGATTGTCGACTGCTGCCATGAACATGAAATGATGGCATTGAAATCCAAGTATACCGAAAAACTGAGCCAGGTTTTTCAGCAATTCGGGTTCCCTGCGTTTTCAATCGATTTCCAGCTATCGGCAGAAGACCAACAGGAAGCGCGCGCTGCCTTTATGGAAGAGCGCAAAGCCGAAGAAGAAGCGATGGCCAAAAGAGCTGTCGCGGACATGAAGAAACGCGAAACCGAACGCAAAGAAAATGGCGCGCCATCCGGTCCTTTCCAGATGGGCTCTGCCATCAAGCCGGATGAGCCGATTGTCGAGATCCGTTCGATCGTCGACGAAGAACGCCGCGTCACTATCGAAGGCTTCGTGTTTGATGTCGAAGTCCGTGAGCTGCGCAGCGGCCGTTCGCTATTGACCGTCAAGATGACCGATTATACGGATTCGATCCTCGTCAAAATGTTCTCGCGCGATAAAGAAGACGCAGAGCTCATGGCCCAGGCGAAAAAAGGCATGTGGCTGAGAGCGAGAGGCTCGATCCAAACCGATACATTCGTCCGGGATTTGGTCATGATGTCGAATGACATGGTCGAAATCAACCCGTCTGTCCGAAAAGACACCGCTGAAACCAAACGGGCGGAATTGCACTTGCATTCACCGATGAGCCAGATGGACGCTGTTTCTTCCATTGAATCATTGGTCGCCCAAGCGGCGAAATGGGGCCATCCGGCGATCGCAGTCACGGACCATGCAGGCGTCCAAGCATTTCCGGACGCTTATGCCGCGAGCCAAAAGCATGGCATCAAGGCGATATTCGGCTTAGAAGCGAACTTAGTTGATGACGGCGTCCCAATCGCCTACGAAGAACGGCATGCGTTGCTTGAGGAAGAGACTTTCGTCGTCTTTGACTTAGAGACGACTGGATTATCCGCCGTCTATGACACGATCATCGAGCTGGCAGCGGTCAAGATCAAGGGCGGGAATATCATCGATAAATTCGAGCGTTTCGCCAATCCGCATCATCCTTTGTCGGCGACGACAATCGACTTGACAGGCATCACGGATGATATGGTCCGAAACGCACCCGAAGTCGAAGACGTCATCCGCGAATACCATGAATGGGCAGGCGATCATATCATGGTCGCGCATAATGCTTCATTCGATATGGGCTTTTTGTATGTTGCCTATAAGAAATACGGCATCGATAAAACACATGCCACGATCGATACACTAGAACTTGCCCGCATGCTCCACCCGGAAATGAAGAACCACCGTTTGAACACGCTGGCGAAAAAGTTCAATATCGAACTGACTCAGCATCACCGCGCCATCTACGATACGGAAGCGACCGCTTACCTATTGACGCACTTATTGAAAGAAGCGGACGACAAAGGCATTCTCTATCATGATCAATTGAATGATTATGTCGGGACAGGCGATTCCTATAAGCGCTCACGGCCGACGCATTGCACGCTTTTGGCAAAAGATCAGGAAGGCCTGAAAAACCTGTTCAAGCTTGTTTCGGCATCCCATATCAATTATTTCTACCGTGTACCGCGCATACCTCGCTCATTGTTGCAGCGCCACCGAAAAGGCTTGCTCGTCGGTTCGGGCTGCGATAAAGGCGAAGTGTTCGAAGCGGTCATGCAGAAATCCATGGAAGAAGTAGAGCGCACGGCGCAGTTCTATGATTATTTGGAAGTGCATCCGAAAGAAGTGTACCAGCCATTGATCGACCGCGAATTGATTCGCGACGAATGGAATCTAGAAGACATCATCCGCAAGCTGGCCAAAGTGAGCCGTAAGCTCGACAAGCCGCTGGTCGCTACAGGCAATGTCCATTACCTTGATGAAACGGACGCCATCTTCCGCCAAGTGCTGATCGGTTCACAAGGCGGCGCGAATCCATTGAACCGTTCCACATTGCCGAAAGTGCATTTCCGCACGACCAATGAAATGCTCGACGCATTCGATTTTCTCGGAGAAGAGACGGCACGTGAGATCGTAGTCGACAATTCCTTGAAGATTGCCGATATGATCGATGTCGTCAAACCGATCAAAGACGAATTGTATACACCGAAAATTGAAGGAGCGGATGAAGAAGTCCGTGAACTCAGTTATACGATGGCGCGTTCGATTTACGGAGACGACTTGCCGGAAATCGTCGAGGCGCGCATCGAGAAAGAATTGAAGTCTATTATTGGCCACGGTTTTGCGGTCATCTATTTGATTTCGCATAAACTGGTGAAAAAATCGCTTGACGACGGCTATCTCGTTGGTTCCCGAGGGTCTGTCGGATCGTCACTTGTCGCGACGCTGACGGAGATTACGGAAGTCAACCCGCTGCCGCCTCATTACGTGTGCCGGAAATGCAAAAAATCCGAGTTCTTCGATGACGGCTCTGTCGGTTCTGGCTTTGACTTGAAAGATAAAGATTGCCCGGATTGCGGGGTTCCGTATAAAAAAGACGGACAGGACATCCCGTTTGAAACTTTCCTTGGATTTAAAGGCGATAAAGTACCCGATATCGATTTGAACTTCAGTGGCGAATATCAGCCGCAAGCGCATAATTACACGAAAGTGCTGTTCGGTGAAGACAATGTCTTCCGGGCCGGCACAATCGGCACCGTAGCAGAAAAAACAGCTTACGGGTATGTGCGCGGCTACGCCAATGACCGCGATATGACGATGCGCGGCGCGGAGATCGACCGTTTGGTGCAAGGCTGTTCCGGCGTCAAGCGCAGCACAGGCCAGCACCCGGGAGGCATCATTGTTGTGCCCGATTATATGGACATCTACGATTTCTCGCCGATTCAATTTCCAGCGGATGCGCAAGATTCCGAATGGAAGACGACCCATTTCGACTTTCACTCGATCCACGATAATTTATTGAAGCTTGATATTCTCGGGCATGATGACCCGACAGTGATCCGCATGCTGCAGGATCTGTCCGGTATCGATCCGAAGACGATTCCGACAGATGACCCGGAAGTGATGAAGATTTTTGCAGGTCCCGAATCGCTCGGCGTCACGAAAGAGCAAATCGGCTGTAAAACCGGAACGCTCGGTATTCCCGAGTTCGGGACACGCTTCGTCCGCCAAATGCTTGAAGATACGAAACCGACGACATTTTCGGAACTCGTACAGATTTCCGGATTGTCGCACGGCACGGACGTGTGGCTTGGCAATGCCCAGGAATTGATCCATAACGGCACATGCCAACTGTCCGATGTCATCGGCTGCCGGGATGACATCATGGTCTACTTGATTTATCAAGGGCTCGAGTCTTCCTTGGCGTTCAAGATCATGGAATCGGTACGGAAAGGGAAAGGGCTGACGCCGGAGATGGAAGCGGCGATGAAAGAGAAAGCGGTCCCGAACTGGTATATCGAGTCGTGTAAGAAAATCAAGTACATGTTCCCGAAAGCACATGCCGCGGCCTACGTTTTGATGGCAGTCCGGATCGCTTATTTCAAGGTCCATTTCCCGGTTCTCTATTACGCAGCGTACTTTACGGTGCGGGCGGAAGATTTCGATGTCAACGCCATGGCTAAAGGGTCCCAATCGATCCGTGCCAAAGTGGACGAAATCAATTCAAAAGGATTGGAAGCTTCGACGAAAGAGAAGAACTTGCTGACGGTCATGGAGCTTGCGCTTGAAATGGTCGAACGCGGCTATTCATTCCAGAAAGTCGATTTGTATAAATCCTCTGCGGATGAATTCCTGATCGAAGGCAATACCTTGATCCCGCCGTTCAACGCGATTCCAGGACTCGGCACCAATGCCGCGAAGTCGATCGTTGCCGCAAGGGCGGAAGGCGAATTCCTGTCGAAGGAAGATTTACAGCAGCGCGGCCGCGTTTCGAAAACGATCATCGAGTACATGGATGACCACGGCTGCCTAGAGGGGATGCCTGACGCCAATCAGCTGTCCTTGTTCTAGTCAGTTGCGCCGTGCCGCTAAGCATGGTATTATTGTAATAACATTTACTGATAGCTCTGTCGCAGAAGAGTGGGTTCTCCCGCTCTTTTCTGTTTGTTATGGCATATTATTGGCAGGAGGCATTTTATGAGCAAAATTACAGAACAAATTGAAGCAATGGCACAACCGATCGTCGATGAACTGGAACTTGAACTAGTCGATGTCGAGTTTGTGAAGGAAGGCAAGAACTGGTTCTTGCGCGTCTATGTGGACAATCCACAAGAGCCGATCGATATCGATCAATGCGCAATCGTCAGTGAGCGCTTAAGCGAAGAGCTTGACGCGACCGACCCGATCGAGCAGAACTATTTCCTGGAAGTATCTTCGCCAGGAGCGGAACGCCCGTTGAAGAAAGAGAAGGATTTCGAAAAAGCTTTGGAAAACTTCATCTATATCAAAACGTACGAGCCGATTGAAGATACGAAAGAATTCGAAGGTTATTTGAAGTCATATGATGAAGAACAAGTGGAGATTGAGATCAAGATCAAGACCCGCAGAAAAACCATCAGCATCCCGAGAAAGAAAATTGCCGTGATTCGTCTGGCGATCGATTTTTCTGCAAGCTGAATAGAAGAATTTAGGAGTGAATAACTATGAGCAGTGAGCTATTGGATGCTTTAGAAGTGTTGGAAAAACAAAAGGGGATTTCACGCGATGTGTTGATCGAAGCAATCGAAGCAGCACTCGTCACCGCCTATAAGCGCAATTTCAACCAAGCGCAGAACGTCCGTGTCGATTTGAACCTTGATACTGGGACAATGCTGGTCTATTCCCGCAAGGATGTAGTCGAGGAAGTCGAAGATGACCGCCTGCAAATCTCGTTGGAAGATGCGCATGCACTCAACCCGGTCTATGAAATCGGCGATATTGTGGAAGAGGAAGTCACACCGCGCAATTTCGGCCGCATCGCTGCACAAACGGCGAAACAAGTCGTCACACAGCGCGTACGCGAAGCAGAGCGCGGGTTGATTTTTGAGGAATATGTGGACCGTGCGGATGATATCGTCAACGGAATTGTCGAACGCATGGACGCACGCAACTTGTATGTCGGTTTAGGCAAAGTCGAAGCGGTATTGCCGCAGACGGAACAAATGCCGAACGAAAGCTACCAGCCGCATGACCGCATCAAGGTCTATATCACTAAAGTCGAGCGCACAACACGCGGCCCGCAAGTGTTCGTTTCACGCACACATCCAGGGCTTTTGCGCCGTTTGTTCGAGAACGAAGTGCCGGAAATCTACGACGGCATTGTCGAGATCAAGTCAATTGCGCGTGAAGCGGGAGACCGTTCAAAAATCTCCGTCCACGCAAACGATGAAGAAGTGGATCCAGTCGGTTCATGCGTCGGGTCACGAGGCGGCCGTGTACAGACCATCGTCAATGAATTAGGCGGCGAGAAAATCGATATCGTGGAATGGTCGGAAGATCCAGTCGTTTTTGTAGCGAATGCCCTTAGCCCATCTAAAGTGTTGGATGTGCAAGTGAGTGAAGACGATAAATCGACGACAGTCGTCGTGCCTGATTACCAATTGTCTCTTGCGATCGGCAAACGCGGTCAAAATGCCCGTCTGGCGGCGAAATTGACAGGTTGGAAAATTGATATCAAGAGTGAAACGGATGCCCGTGAACTAGGGATTTATCCGCCTGAAGGCGCGGTAATCGTGAAGTCGGATGCTGAAACTGACACAGATGACTTTGATTTTTACGACGAAGAAGAATAAGCTGAGAAGGTGATATCCGTTGGCTATGCAAAAGAAAATTCCGCTGAGAAAATGTGTCGCGACCGGTGAAATGCATCCGAAAAAGGAAATGATCCGCGTCGTGCGTTCCAAAGAAGGAGAAGTATTCGTCGATCTTACCGGCAAAAAGTCAGGTAGAGGCGCATATGTTTCCAAATCGGAAGATGCCATCGAATTGGCACGTAAAAAGAAGGTTTTGGACAAGCAGCTTGAAGTGAAAGTTCCAGGCGAAATCTACGAAGAGCTCGTCCATGCCGTACGCAGAGAGCAGCTGAAATCATGAATAAAGAAAAAATCCTGCAGTTTTTAGGGCTTGCTACACGTGCACGAAAACTGGTAACCGGTGAAGAATTGGTCATCAGCGAAGTGCGCCGCGGCAACGCGAAATTAGTCATTGTGGCTGAAGATGCGTCTGAAAACACAAGAAAAAAACTGCACGATAAATGCAATTCCTATAACGTGCCAGTGCGCATAGGCGCTAGCCGCTATGAGATTGGTCACGCAATAGGAAAAGAAGCACGCGTCGTTCTGGCGATTACCGATAACGGTTTTGCCAAGAAAATGACGAGCTTGTTTGACGAAAACTAACCGGGGGTGAGCAGATGACCAAAATTCGAGTACATGAATACGCGAAAAAAGTAAATAAACCAAGCAAAGACATCATCGACGAATTGTCAAAAATGAATATTAAAGTCAATAACCATATGGCGACATTAGAAGATACTGCTGTAACGAAATTGGACGGCATTTATAAAAAACCTGCACAAGGAAACCGTGCTCAAGGTTCACAATCCCGCCCACAAGGCCAAAACCAGCGCCGCGGGCAAAGCGGACAAGGCAGCCAAGGCGGCCAAAACCGTACGCAAGGCGGCCAATCCCGTCCCCAAAGCGGACAAGGCCAGAACCGCACAGGCGGACAAAGCAGCCAGGGCGGCCAAAACCGCACACAAGGCAGCCAGAACCGTACGTCATCCACGCAGCAAGGAACGAGCCAAGCAGGGCGCGGTTCCAACTTCACGCCAAAAGCTGCAAAACCAGCTCCAGGACCTGGCCAACGCGGCCGTTCGAACGGCCCGGGACGCGGCGGGCAAAACCGCAACCGTAAAGGCAAACAGCAGCGTCCGGTAAACCCGATGCCGCCAATGCCGAAGAGAGAAAAAGAATTGCCGTCAAAAATCACATTCAGTGAATCTTTGACTGTTGGCGATTTGGCGAAAAAACTAGGCCGCGAGCCTTCAGAAATCATCAAAAAATTGTTCATGCTTGGTGTTATGGCAACAATCAACCAAGAATTGGATAAAGATGCCATTGAGCTTGTCTGTGCAGAATACGATGTAGAAGTAGAAGAAGAAATCTTGGTCGATAAAACTGATTTGGAAGTCTACTTCGAACCTGAAGAAGAAGCCAAAAAAGAAGAACGCCCGTCTGTTGTTACGATCATGGGTCACGTCGACCACGGGAAAACGACTTTGCTGGATTCAATCCGCCACACGAAAGTGACTGCTGGAGAAGCTGGTGGGATTACGCAGCATATCGGTGCTTACCAAGTCGAGGAAGACGGCAAAAAAATCACATTCCTTGATACACCAGGCCACGCAGCGTTCACGACGATGCGTGCGCGCGGTGCGAAAGTAACTGATATTGCTATTATCGTTGTTGCTGCTGACGACGGCGTCATGCCGCAGACAGTGGAAGCGATCAACCATGCAAAAGCTGCAGAAGTTCCGATTATCATCGCAGTCAATAAAATGGATAAACCGTCCGCTAACCCGGACCGCGTCATGCAGGAATTGACCGAGCACGGTCTTGTACCTGAAGCATGGGGCGGCGATACGATTTTCGTACCGCTTTCCGCATTGACTGGAGACGGCATTGATACGCTTCTTGAAATGATCCTTCTTGTTTCTGAAGTCGGGGAATTGAAAGCGAATCCTGGCCGCCGTGCAATCGGTACGGTCATTGAAGCGGAGCTGGATAAAGGCCGTGGATCTGTCGCGACTTTGCTCGTGCAGGATGGCACTTTGCATGTCGGCGACCCAATCGTTGTCGGTAATACGTTCGGACGCGTCCGTGCGATGGTCAACGACCTTGGCCGCCGCGTGAAAACAGCTGGCCCATCAACGCCTGTTGAAATTACTGGACTTAGTGATGTACCGCAAGCCGGCGACCGTTTTGTCGTGTTTGAAGACGAGAAAACTGCTCGTCAAATCGGTGAAGCCCGTTCGGCTACAGCGTTGCAGGAAATGCGTTCTGAGAAGAACCGCGTTACTTTGGATAACTTATTCGACCAATTGAAACAAGGTGAAATGAAAGAGTTGAACTTGATTGTCAAAGCTGACGTTCAAGGGACAGTGGAAGCCATGGCTGCTTCACTCTTGAAAATCGATGTAGAAGGTGTCAACGTAAAAGTCATCCATACAGGCGCCGGGGCGATCACCGAATCTGATGTATCACTGGCGGCAGCTTCTAACGCCATCATCATCGGCTTTAACGTCCGCCCAGATGTTAACGCCAAGCGCGCAGCAGATGCAGAAGGCGTCGATATCCGCTTGCACCGCATCATCTACAAAGTGATCGAAGAAATCGAAGCAGCGATGAAAGGCCTCTTGGACCCAGAGTTCGAAGAGAAAATCATCGGCCAAGCAGAAATCCGCAGCACGTTCAAAGTGTCTAAAGTCGGAACGATTGCCGGAAGCTATGTAACGGAAGGTAAGATCACCCGCGACAGCGGCGTGCGCGTCATCCGTGATGGCATCGTGGTCTTCGAAGGCGAAATCGATACCTTGAAACGCTTCAAAGATGACGCAAAAGAAGTTGCAAAAGGCTACGAATGTGGTGTGACGATCAAAAACTTCAACGATGTTAAAGAAGGCGACATCATCGAAGCGTTCATCATGGAAGAAATCGAAAGAAAATGATCCTTTCAATGGAATGCGAGTTCTTCATCCCTACCGCGCATTCATTGAAGGATAAACGCGCCGTCGTCAAAAGCATGATGACGCGCACCAAGCAAAAATTCAATGTGTCGGCGGCGGAAGTCGATCACCAGCAAGTTTGGCAGCGCACGCGCCTTGCGTTTGTTACCGTTTCTTCGTCAAAAGAAGCAGCGGAGCGTGAAATGGAGCATGTGCTGCGCTTTCTGGAAAGTAATCCGTCGTGGGAATGCATGGAAATAGAGAAAGAATATTTGTAAGAACGGAGTGGATTCGAAATGTCATCAATGCGCTCGAATCGTGTAGCTGAGCAAATGAAAAAAGAGCTCGGCGAGATTATCGGCAGAAAACTGAAAGATCCGCGCATCGGATTTGTCACAGTGACAGATGTCGAAGTGACGGGCGACCTTCAGCAGGCAACCGTCTATATTAGCGTATTGGGCGATGACAAGGAAAAAGAGCAAACTTTGCTCGGCCTTGCCAAGTCCAAAGGATTCATCCGCTCAGAAATCGGGCAGCGGATCCGGTTGCGCAAGACTCCTGAATTGGCGTTTGAAATCGATTCGTCTGTCGCATACGGCAATCGGATTGAATCATTGCTGCGGGATATCAAAGATCCAACAGAAGAGTAAACCGAAAGCCTGCCCGTCTATTTTTAGACAGCAGGCTTTTTTCTACATACTATACGTTCGGTCCTAGAACCGATAAAGAGAGGGGCTTTCAATATGGAACCGAATGGAATTCTTCCATTATGGAAAGAACCAGGCATGACATCGCATGATTGTGTTTTCCGCTTGCGGAAAATCCTGAAAACGAAAAAAGTCGGGCATACCGGAACGCTCGATCCCCAAGTGGACGGCGTATTGCCCATTTGCCTCGGGCGATCGACCAAAGTGGCAGAGTATATCACTGATCAAGGAAAAACGTACGAAGCGGAAGTATTGATCGGGTTTTCAACGGAAACAGAAGATGCAGAAGGCGCTATAGTGGAACAAGACGCCAGCGACAAAATGATTTCACGCAAGCAGCTTGAAGATGTATTGCAAAGCCTGACCGGCGACATTGAACAAATTCCGCCGATGTATTCCGCCGTCAAAGTGAACGGCAGAAAGCTCTATGAATATGCCCGTAAAGGCGAAACGGTGGAACGCCCGGTGCGGACCGTGCATATTGACTCGATTGAATTATTGGATGAAGCAGAGATGTGGGAAGGCCAGAATATCCATTTCCGCATCCGCATCCGCTGCGGAAAAGGGACTTATATCCGGACGCTCGCTGTCCAGATCGGGGAAGCACTTGGCTATCCGGCTCATATGTCACAGCTGACGCGCACGCAATCGGGGAGTTTTACGAAAGAACAATGTGTGACGCTTGCCGAAGTGGAGGAAATTGCGCAAAATGGAGATATCGGTTCTATTTTGCAGCCCCTTGCCTATGGCTTAAGTGCGTTTCCATTTGAAGAAATCACGCCGGATCTATTGTTCGGCATTAAAAACGGCCAAGTTCTCGAAGAGCATCCGGTCTTAAAGACGGAAGCATTCGTCGTTTTTACCCATCAAGGCAAGCCGGCAGCTTTGTATAAACGGCATCCGGATAAGCCGGGCAAAATGAAACCCGAAAAAATGTTTGGATTTCCTCCAACGGACGAGGTGTAGTATGAAAATTATTCACTTGAGTTATCCTCACGAGATGAAAGCACAAGAAGATGGCCCGCTGTCGATGGCGATCGGCTTTTTTGACGGCGTTCACCGCGGGCACCAGAAAGTGATCGGCACGGCAATTGACAAGGCGCAAGCAGGCGGGATGAAATCCGCTGTTATGACCTTCGATCCGCATCCGTCGCTCGTGCTCGGCGGCCGGAAAGAAGAAGTCTTCTATATCACGCCGCTTGGCCAGAAAATGGAGATCTTGCAGGAGATGGGCGTAGACATCTGCTATATCGTCCGATTCACTTCAGAGTTTGCCAAACTTTCCCCTGAACAATTTATTGAGCACTTCATCGACGGCCTCGGCGTCAAGGAAGTCGTGGCAGGGTTTGATTTTTCGTTCGGCTTTAAAGGCGGCGGCGATATGAAATTGATGGAGTCGGCCGGCAGAGGGCGCTATAATGTCACGACGGTTGGCAAGATCGAAGCGGAAAATGAAAAAGTCAGTTCAACGCGCATCCGCCATCTATTGAAAGATGGGATGGTCGAACCGGTCCATCATCTGCTCGGCAGGCCGTACCGGATTTCCGGGACGGTGGTCAACGGCGACAAGCGCGGGCGGACGATCGGCTTTCCGACAGCGAACGTCGAACCTGAACTCGGGACATTCGTTCCAAAGCGCGGCGTCTATGCTGTGCGGATTGAAGTACAAGGCGCTTACTTCGACGGCGTCTGCAATGTCGGCTACAAGCCGACATTCAACAATCCCGATGTCAAAAACCTGGTCATCGAGGTCCATATCCTGGATTACGATAAGTCGATTTACGGTGAAAAAGTCGTCGTTGAATGGCATAAGCGCATACGCGACGAACAGAAATTTTCCGGCATTGATGAACTGAAAACCCAAATCGGGCAGGACAAAAATACCGCAAAGCAATATTTCGAAGTATAAGTTGGACAGTTGATTTCAGGAAATCACTGTGCTATGATATCAAAGTACTGAACGTACTAACCGTTGCTTGGCACATCGAATCACCAACGTTTGCTAGGTAATAGGGGCTATCAGAGATTAGGAGGTGGAACAGCATGGCAATCACTCAAGAACGTAAAAATGAATTGATCAATGAATACAAAGTGCATGACACTGATACTGGTTCTCCAGAAATTCAGATCGCCATTCTTACAGAAGACATCAACAACTTGAACGAGCACTTGCGTACCCACAAGAAAGATCACCATTCACGTCGTGGTCTATTCAAAATGGTTGGACGCCGTCGTAACTTGCTTAAATACCTACGCGAGAACGATGTACAACGCTACCGTGAGTTAATCGCAAGACTTGGCCTACGCCGATAATAGCAAGCAGAGAAAGCGGGATTCGTCCCGCTTTTTCTTTATGCTTAAAACTTATCATTGAATCGCACTTGATGTGCTTTTTTGATACACTATTTAAAGATACATACTACACGAAACACGGTAAGAGAGGAGCTCGACTATGGAGCAAACAAAAAAGGTTTACACATTTGACTGGGCTGGCCGCGAACTGAAGGTCGAAGTCGGTCAACTGGCAAAACAAGCAAACGGAGCGGCATTGATCCGTTATGGCGATACAGCAGTGCTGTCCACTGCAACCGCATCAAAATCACCGAAGCCTTTGGATTTCTTCCCATTGACGGTGAACTACGAAGAGCGCCAATACGCTGTCGGGAAAATCCCGGGCGGATTCATTAAACGCGAAGGGCGCCCATCCGAGAAAGCGACATTGATCAGCCGCTTGATCGATCGTCCGCTGCGTCCGTTGTTCCCAGACGGATTCCGCAACGAGGTGCAAGTCATTTCAATGGTCATGTCAGTCGACCAGGATTGCCCATCTGAAATGGCAGCGATGTTCGGGTCTTCCTTAGCATTGATGATTTCAGACATTCCGTTTGACGGGCCGATCGCGGGCGTCATCGTCGGGATGGTGGATGGCGAGTACATCATCAACCCAACAGGCGAGCAAATGGAGAAAAGCTCGATCAACTTGACGGTTGCCGGCACAAAAGACGCCATCAATATGGTAGAAGCCGGTGCCAAAGAAGTGTCCGAAGAAGTGATCCTTGAAGCAATCATGTTCGGCCACGAAGAAATCAAGAAATTGATCGCTTTCCAGGAAGAAATTGCTGCGGAAGTGGCTAAAGAGAAATCAGCAGTTCAATTGTACGAACTGGACGCTGACTTGACGGCTGAACTGAAAACGGCTGTGGAAAAAGACATGAATGCTGCCGTTCAAGTGAACGAAAAGCAGGCGCGCAATGAAGCCATTGCGGCTGTCCGCGAACGTGCGCTTGAAGCATATGCAGATTCAGAAGACGATATCAAGAAACAAGCGGGCCAAGTGCTCGATAAAATGGTCAAAGATGAAGTGCGCCGCCTGATCACAGATGAAAAGATTCGCCCGGACGGCCGCGGCCCATCTGAAATCCGCGCGCTTTCTTCTGAAGTTGGCGTCCTTGCGCGCACTCACGGTTCCGGCCTGTTTACGCGCGGCCAAACGCAAGCGATGAGCATCTGTACGCTCGGCGCTCTCGGCGATGTGCAAATCATCGATGGCCTCGGCTTGGAAGAGACGAAGCGTTTTATGCACCATTATAATTTCCCGTTGTTCTCCGTTGGGGAAACCGGCTTCCTGCGCGGCCCCGGCCGACGCGAAATTGGCCACGGCGCTCTAGGCGAACGTGCGCTTGAAGCAGTCATTCCAAATGAAAAAGATTTCCCATATACGATCCGCCTGGTCTCCGAGGTATTGGAATCGAACGGATCCACATCACAAGCAAGTATCTGTGCATCTACTTTGGCGATGATGGATGCAGGTGTGCCAATTAAAGCACCTGTTGCCGGAATTGCGATGGGCCTTGTGAAAAAAGGCGAGAACTACACGGTTCTTTCCGATATCCAAGGGATGGAAGACCATCTCGGCGATATGGACTTTAAAGTAGCCGGAACCGCAGAAGGCGTCACAGCCTTGCAGATGGATATCAAAATCGACGGCTTGTCCCGCGAGATCTTAGAAGAAGCATTGACGCAAGCGAAAATCGGCCGTTTGCACATTCTCGAATCGATGATCGCTACGATCAATACACCGCGCACGACTTTGTCGAAATTTGCGCCGAAGATCATCATGGTGAAAATCAATCCGGATAAGATCCGTGACGTCATCGGGCCTGGCGGAAAAGTCATTAATAAAATCATTGATGAAACAGGCGTCAAGATTGATACCGAACAAGACGGCACGATTTTCATTTCTTCTGTTGATGAAGAAATGAACGCCAAAGCGAAAGCGATGATCGAGAATATCGTACGCGAAGCGAAAGTCGGCGAATATTACGAAGGCGCAGTCAAGCGCATCGAAAAATTCGGTGCATTCGTTGAATTGTTCCCGGGCAAAGACGGCCTTCTCCATATTTCCGAAATCCAGGAAGAGCGGACGAAAGAAGTGGAAGATGTCTTGAAGATGGGCGATATCATCAAAGTCAAAGTCATCGAAATCGACCGCCAAGGACGCGTCAACTTGTCCCGCAAAACGGTTTTGAAAGAAGAAAAAGAAGCAGCCGAAAAGGCTTGAAACAGTAAATGAAAACAGATTGGAAAAATTGCCGGTGGCACTCGCCGGCAATTTTTTTCATATACAGGAGGGCTTTCAATGGTTACCACTTATACTTGCCAAAATGGCTTGCGTATCGTTTCTGAACATATTCCGCATTTCCGCTCCGTATCGGTCGGGGTATTCGTCAATACAGGGTCACGTGATGAGCGCCCGGAAGAAAACGGCATCACGCATTTCATTGAACATCTCTTGTTCAAAGGCACCGAAAAACGCAGCGCCAAAGATATCGCGCGGGAATTCGACCGCATTGGCGGCGATTTGAATGCCTATACTTCAAAAGAATATACGTGCTATTACGCCAAAGTGCTTGACCATCATGCGCCGCTCGCAGTCGAAGTCTTGGCGGATATGTTTTTCAATTCAGTGATGGATCCAGTAGAGATCGATAAAGAACGGCTTGTTGTCAAAGAGGAGATCAGCATGACCGAAGATATGGCGGATGACGATGTCCATGAACAATTATGGCGGGTCATGTATCCCGACAATGCCATCGGCGCACCGATTTTAGGTACCGCCGAAACACTGGACCGTTTTTCAAGACAGCAGATTTTGGATTATATGGAGCGCCATTACACCCCATCGAACACGGTCATTTCCGTGGCAGGCCATATCGATGGCAAATTGCTCAGCCAAATCGAAACTTTATTCGGGTCATTTGAACGGAAAAGCCCGGAAAATGCCCATGTCATGCCTACTTTCGTGCCCGGCCAATCGATCAAGCACAAAGAAACGGAACAAGCCCATATTTGCCTCGGGTATCCTGGGCTGTCGCTACAGGATGATCAGCTGTTTGCGCTGGCGGTATTGAACAATATCGTCGGCGGCTCGATGTCGTCCCGCTTGTTCCAAGAAATCCGAGAAGACCGTGGTCTTGCCTATTCGGTCTATTCCTACCATTCCGCTTATTCGGACCACGGTACGCTCGCCATTTACGGGGGCACTGCCGACCATCAAGTTGGAGAAGTAGAAGAATTGATTCGCACATCATTGCAGCGCATGCGAGAAGGGGACATCAGCGACTTGGAAATTACGGATTCCCGTGAGCAATTGAAAGGCAATTTGCTGCTTGGGCTAGAAAGCACAGGCTCCAGAATGAGCCGCAACGGCAAATATGAATTGCTTCACGGCAAACACCAGTCCGCGGATGACATCATCCACTTGATCGATGCAGTGAAGCGTGAGCATGTGCTGGATTTGATGCAATTGACTGCCACTGCGCCTGCCGTCTCCATCATCCGTTCCCAATGAAAGAGCAGGAATTGCGACAATTTGTCACATTAACGCGATAAATTATGTTACAATAACGCAAATTAGCCAAGAAGGAGAGAGTCGAGTGAAAACCTATAATGTAGCGATCATGGGCGCAACCGGTGCCGTCGGTCAGCAAATGAAAGACCAGCTGGAGAAGCGCAATTTCCCTGTAGGGGACATCAAATTCCTGTCTTCTGCACGCTCTGCCGGCAAGGAAATCGAATTCAACGGACAATCCTATACAGTAGAGGAAGCAGTGCCCGAATCATTTGAAGGTGTGGATATCGCTTTGTTCAGCGCAGGCGGCAGCATCTCGGAAAAGTTTGCACCTGAAGCCGTAAAACGCGGCGCAGTCGTCGTCGACAATACGAGCGCATTCCGCATGAATGAAGATGTACCGCTCGTCGTCCCTGAAGTGAATAAATCAGCGCTAAAAGGCCATTCCGGCGTGATCGCCAACCCAAATTGCTCGACGATCCAAATGGTGTGCGCATTGCAGCCGCTAAAAGAGCAGTTCGGCTTGCAGAAAATCATCGTTTCCACTTACCAGGCGGTTTCTGGTGCAGGAATTGATGCAATCAATGAGTTGAAAGAACAGTCAGCGGATTTTGAGAACGCAGCCACTGCCGAAGCGAAGGTCTTGCCTGTGAAGTCAGCCGATCGCCATTATCCGATCGCCTTCAACGCAGTGCCGCAAATCGACCAATTCGCAGACAACGGCTATACGTTGGAAGAAATGAAAATGATTAACGAAACGAAGAAAATCATGAGCGACCAAGGCTTGGCAGTCGCGGCGACATGTGTGCGCTTGCCGGTCGTAACTGGCCACTCCGAATCCGTCTATGTGGAACTGGATGACGCACCGTCCCTCGAGCAAGTGAGAGCGGCGCTGAGCGGCGCGCCAGGCGTCGTGCTACAAGATAATCCCGCCAATCAGGAATACCCGATGCCGTTGATGGCAGCCGGGAAAGACGAGGTGTTCGTCGGCCGTATCCGCAAAGATCTCGACAACCCGAACGGCTATCATTTGTGGATCGTCTCCGATAATTTGATCAAAGGCGCGGCGTTGAACTCGGTTCAAATCGCCGAAGCGCTCATCGAAGAACAATTGCTGTAAGCTGTCAGGCAATCATCCGGTAGCGGGTGATCTGCTGGCGCATGTGAAATCTTTGGCCATCCGGTGCCGCTTGGAAGTCATGTCTTCCTCGTGTCTCTGGGTGGCTTTTTTTGTTTCACGAACGGATGGTTTTGCGTCAGCCATGTGGGGGGAATGGCTGCGGATATTTTTTCTTTGGACTGTTACCGGTGATTACCGTATAATGAAGTTTATGGATCTGTACGGGTGAAATATTTTTAGGAGGAAATCAATTGAGTAAAATTAAAAACGAAGTCATTAGAGTCATTCCGCTTGGCGGAGTAGGAGAGATCGGGAAAGCGATGTACGTCATCGATATCGACGATGACCTGTTCGTCGTCGACAGCGGGTTGATGTTCCCGGAAGATGAGATGCTTGGCGTCGACATCGTCATTCCGGACGTCACTTATCTCGAAGAAAACAAAGACCGTGTCAAAGGGATTTTCCTGACGCATGGCCATGAAGATGCGATCGGGTCGATTGCTTATCTATTGAAGAAAGTCCAAGCGCCGGTCTACGGTTCGAAGCTGACCATCGCGCTGGCCAAAGAACACGTGAAAGAACTCGGTTCGCTTAAGCACCATAAATTCTTTGAAGTCACCAACAAGAGCCGCATGAATTTCGATAAAACACACGTCACCTTTTTCCATACGACACACAGCATCCCGGATGCGCTCGGAATCGTCTTCCATACATCGGAAGGCGCAATCGTCCACACCGGGGAATTCAAATTCGACCAGTCGATGCAAGGCAGCTACCGCCCGGATTATGCCAAAATGGCGAAGCTTGGCGAAGACGGCGTCTTGATGCTGTTGTCGGATTCCACCGAAGCCGAACGCCCAGGCTATACGACGTCTGAAACGGTCGTTGCCGATCATATCTTGACGGCATTCCACCAGGCACCGGGGCGCATTCTCGTATCACTTTATTCATCAAACTTCATCCGTATCCAGCAAGTGTTCGATATCGCGCATCAAACGGGCAAGAAAGTAGCCGTTATCGGCAAAAGCCTGGAGAAGAGCTATGAAGTCGGCTTGCGACTCGGGTATCTGGAAGTCGACGAAGACACAGTCATTTCCTTGAAAGACTTGGAGAAATACAATGACGATGAAGTCGTCATCATCGTGACCGGCAACCAGGGCGAACCGCTTGAAGCGCTCGACAAAATGGTCAGACGCCAGCATAAAGATGTCCGCATCAATGAAACGGATACGGTATTGATCACGTTCACACCGTCGCCAGGCATGGAAGTGCCGATGTTCCAGACTATGAACAAATTGGCGAAAGCCGGCGCGAAAGTGCTGACATCCAACAAGAAAGTCCACGTTTCCGGCCACGGCAGCCAGGAAGATTTGAAAATGATGCTGAACTTGATGAAGCCGAAGTATTTTGTCCCGATCCAAGGGGAATACAAAATGCTTATCGCCCACTCGAAATTGGCACAACAAGTCGGCATCGCGAAATCGGATATCTTCATCGCCGATAAAGGTGATATCGTCGAATACCGAAAAGAAAAAGTCCGCATGAGCGGCCGTGTCACGACAGGCAATGTCTTGATCGACGGAATCGGCATCGGGGATGTGGGCAATATTGTGCTCCGCGACCGTAAGCTTTTGTCTCAAGACGGCATCTTTATCATCGTTGTTACCTTGAACCGCAAGGAAAAACGCATCGCTTCAGGGCCTGAGATCATTTCCAGAGGCTTTGTCTATGTTCGCGAATCGGAGCAATTGCTTGATGAATCGAGCCAATTGGTGCGCAAAGTCGTCGATAAATACGTGACGCGCGATGCGTTCGAATGGAACAACATCAAACAGGAAATCCGCGACACGCTTAATTCGTATCTGTATCAGCAGACGAAACGGCGTCCGATGATCATTCCGATCATCATGGAATACTAAGAATACAAGTAAAGGGATTCCATACCGATTTTATCGGCAGGAATCCTTTTTCATTACGTAAGAAAAGAGGGAATCCCATGGCGCCAAGCCGTACGAACAAAAAAACCACTACCACAAAGCCGCGTACCAAGCCGCGCACAAAACCGAAACCGAAAGCGAAGAAGAAGCGCCAGCCGGTTCCGATGATCGCCTATGAAGTGACAGGCCTCATCATGATCGGCATCGCGATCTTGATGGTCTTTAGGCTCGGCTTGGTCGGCCGCATGTTCAATAATATGGCTGAGTATCTGCTGGGCTATTTAGCTTTTCTCGCACCACTGGCATTGATCGCAGCCGCACTCCACATCATGGTCAAACGCGGGCTGCCGAAAATCCGCGCAAAAATTGCAGCCGGCTCTATGTTTCTCCTTGCCGGTGCTTTATTGATCAGCCATTTAATCTGGGCAGCAGGTTCGATCTTGCCGATCACTACTGCAAATGTCTTGTCGGAAACATCGAAAATGACGCAAATGACCGGCACGATCTGGGGCAATTACGAAGCAACTGGCGGCGGATTTTTCGGCGCTGTGCTATATGCGTTGCTTCACGTGCTATTTGCGACAGCTGGCACATGGGTCATCGCCATCATCTTATTGTCGATTGGCGCCATCATCTTGACCGGCAAAACGGCTGCGCCCGTTATTGCAGAGCGCTTGCCGGTAGTCGGCGAAGCGATGCGGTCACTCGCAGAACGCTTCAAGCCGGAACGCAAGCCGGCGAAAAAACAGCCGCGCAGAAAAAATGCGCCTGAAAAAGTGTTGGAAATGAACGAGCAATTGGCTTACGACGACGCGCTGGAAGAGACAGAGACGACGCTGGTCTTTGATCAGGAGACCGAGCGCGAGCCGGAAGAGGAAACGGAAAAAGAGCCAATCATTTCGGCCTTTACGGAAAAGGTCAAGCCGAAGCGCCAGAATCCGGAAGAGGAAAAACCGAAAACCGAAGCTTCTGAGGAAATCAGGCATGTTGACCCAGAAACGGGAGAGATCTTGAAAGAGCCGGTCATGTCGATGAAAGAGGAGGCGGAAAATGAAGATTATGCGTTGCCGCCAATCGATCTCTTGACCTTGCCGCCGCATAGCGACCAAAGTGGCGAGTATTCGGGCATCCAGAAAAACGCCAAAAAACTCGAGAAAACCTTCCAAAGTTTCGGCGTTCGCGCTAAAGTGACGCAAGTCCATCTAGGGCCTGCCGTCACAAAATACGAAGTGCTGCCGGATGTCGGCGTGAAAGTCAGCAAAATCGTCAGCCTTCACGACGACTTGGCATTGGCGCTTGCCGCCCGAGATATCCGCATTGAAGCCCCGATCCCCGGGAAATCGGCGATCGGCATTGAAGTGCCAAATACCGAAGTCGCAGTCGTCAGTCTTCGGGAAGTATTGGAATCGGAAGAAAACAATCGTCCCGACTCGAAACTATTATTCGGGCTCGGCCGCGATGTGACGGGCCAGGCAGTCATGACCGAGCTCAATAAAATGCCCCATCTGCTCGTAGCAGGTTCTACCGGCAGCGGGAAATCGGTGTGCATCAATGGCATCATCACGAGCATCATCATGCGCGCCAAGCCGCATGAAGTGAAGATGATGATGATCGACCCGAAAATGGTCGAATTGAATGTTTATAATGGCATTCCCCACCTGCTCGCGCCGGTCGTGACGGACCCGCGCAAAGCGGCACAAGCCTTGAAGAAAATCGTTTCGGAAATGGAACGGCGCTATGAGCTGTTTTCCCATACCGGCACACGCAATATCGAAGGCTATAATGATTATGTCGACACATTCAATGCAGAAAATGATGAAAAACATCCGAAGCTGCCGTTTATCGTCGTCATCGTCGATGAATTGGCGGATTTGATGATGGTCGCGTCTAACGAAGTAGAAGATGCCATCACACGGCTTGCGCAAATGGCGCGTGCTGCCGGCATCCATTTGATCATCGCTACACAGCGCCCGAGCGTCAACGTCATCACGGGCGTCATCAAGGCGAACATCCCGTCGCGCATCGCCTTTGCGGTATCATCCGCAATCGATTCACGCACCATTCTCGACATGGGCGGGGCAGAGAAATTGCTCGGCCGCGGCGATATGCTGTTCCTTGGTGCCGGACAGTCAAAACCGGTACGCGTGCAAGGGGCGTTCTTGTCGGATACTGAAGTGGAGAAAATCGTCGACTTTTCCATCGAACAGCAAAAAGCGCAGTACCAGGAAGACATGATCCCGTCGGATGTCGAAGAAGTAAGCGTCGACCAAGAAACTGATGAATTATACGACGAAGCGGTTCAATTGGTGACAGAAATGCAGACAGCCTCCGTTTCCATGTTGCAGCGCCGTTTCCGTGTCGGCTATTCCCGTGCCGCCCGGATTATAGACCAAATGGAGCAGCGCGGGGTCGTCGGACCTTATGAAGGCAGTAAGCCACGGCATGTCCTGGTTCCTAAGCAGGAAGAATACTAACCCGCCAATGGCTGATTTGTGACAAAATGTTTAGTATTTGAGAAAGCTTGTGGAGGAAAATTCGCAGAATTCGACAAATTGCTATTTATTTCATTTCTATTAAATGGTATAGTAATTCTGATTAGTAGGAATGTTTTACATCAGATGTCTGATCTCTGTCATGGGTGGTGAATCGTATGACAATCAAATCGGATCACCGTGCATTGTATCTCCAAGTGATCGATCGAATGAAGCAGGATATTGCTTCGGGTGTCTATAAAGAGAAAGAGAAATTGCCATCCGAGTTCGAATTATCGAAATCACTTGGAGTGAGCCGTGCGACTCTACGCGAGGCGCTGCGGCTCCTGGAAGAAGATAATGTAATCGTCAGGCGCCACGGAGTCGGGACGTTTGTCAATTCGAAACCGGTCTTTTCATCGGGCATCGAGGAATTGACAAGCGTTTCCGATATGATCCGCCAGGCGGGAATGGAACCCGGAGTGGTCTACTTAAGCACTTCGGAGTCCATTTGTTCTGAAGAAGATGTTAACCGCTTTCATTGCAATCCGGATGATACTGTCATTTCCATTGAACGCGTCCGAACGGCAAACGGGGAGCCTGTCGTCTATTGCATCGACAAAGTGCCTTCGGTCTATATGCCAGAAGGTTTTCTCGGGCGCAAAGAAAGTTCCATCTTCTCGGCGCTTGAAGAATCCGGCGATATCCGCATCTCGTATGCGGTAACTTTCATTGACCCAACAGGGTATCATGAAGAAGCGTCGCCGATTCTTGAATGCGATCCAGAAACTGCATTACTCGTATTAAAACAGCATCATTACGATGAAAACGATCGCTTGGTGCTGTATTCCAAGAACTATTTCCGGGCTGATAAATTCAGTTTCCACGTAGTTCGCAAACGGCTGTAAACATCTGATTCCTGCTATTATCAAAAAAACCTTGGGGGTTATCACATTGATTAAACGTAAATTTGGCGTAGGTTTATCATTAATGCTGGCGGCTGGAGTTCTTGCAGCATGCGGAAGCGAAGAAGACACTTCAAACGGCGGCGACTCTGCTGAAGGCGGAGAAGGCACTGAAGAAGCAAGTGATTTCTCTGTAGCAATGGTTACAGATGTCGGCGGTGTGGATGATAAATCCTTCAACCAATCAGCTTGGGAAGGCATCCAAAAATTCGGTGAAGACAATGGCCTTGAAAAAGGCGATGGCGGGTTTGATTACCTCCAGTCGGCTTCCGACGCTGATTACAACACCAACTTGAACAACTTGATCCGCCGTGATTTTGATGTCGTCTTCGGTATCGGCTTCCTGATGGAAGGTGCTGTTAAGGAAATCGCTGAGCAGCAGCCGGATGCACAAATCGCTATCATCGATGCAGTAGTGGATGCTCCAAACGTGGCAAGTGTCATGTTTAAAGAGCAAGAAGGCGCATTCCTTGCAGGTGTTGCTGCAGCATTGATAACTGAAACCGACAAAATCGGTTTTGTCGGCGGTATGGAAATCCCGGTTATCGAGCGCTTTGAAGCTGGATTCCTTGAAGGCGTAAAAGCTGTTGATGATTCAATCGAAGTCGATGTTCAATATACAGGTGCTTTTGATAAAGCGGAATTGGGTAAAACGACAGCAAACCGTATGTACAGCGCTGGAGCTGATATTATTTTCCACGCAGCAGGCGGAACTGGTAACGGCGTATTCACTGAAGCCAAAGAACGCAAAGAAGCCAATCCTGACGAAAACGTATGGGTTATCGGCGTTGATGCTGACCAATACGAAGAGGGCCAAACTGGCGATGCGAACGTTACTTTGACTTCTGTATTGAAACGCGTTGACAATGCAGTTATCGACATCTCAGAACAAGCAATGAACGGTGAATTCCCAGGCGGGGAAACTATCACTTACGGCTTGTCTGATGAAGGGGTAGCTCTTGCGGATTCACGCGGCGCGATTCCAGAAGATGTCATGAGCCAGATTGAAGAATACAAAGAGAAAGTGATTTCAGGAGAAATCGAAGTTCCTGAAACAGTCTCTGAATAAGCTGTAGTTAAATACGGTCATCATAAAGACCGGGTATCCGGTCTTTATGATTTTTTTTCGTCTATTTTTCGAAAGATTAATAGATGAAAGGTTTCTGACAAAAGAAGCCTTTCATGTATTAATTCATTTAAAAAAAGAACTAACCAGTCTCCGAGGGAGTGAGAACCGTGGAATATGTTATTGAAATGCTGAATATCCGCAAAGAGTTCGGGAACTTTGTCGCCAACGACAATATCACCCTGCAGCTTGAAAAAGGGGAAATTCATGCACTGCTCGGTGAGAACGGGGCAGGAAAATCCACCTTGATGAACGTCTTGTTTGGATTGTATCAACCAGAAGGCGGGGAAATCCGCGTCAGAGGGAAGAAAGTGGACATTTCCAACCCGAACGTAGCGAACGATCTCGGAATCGGCATGGTGCATCAACACTTTATGCTGGTCGAGAATTTCAGCGTCACCGAAAACATCATTCTCGGCAGCGAGCCGACAAAGATGGGCGTGACGAACAAAAAAGATGCCGCTCAGAAAGTGGCGAAGTTATCGGAGCAATATGGATTGAATGTCGATCCATACGCCATCATCGAAGACATCTCAGTCGGCATGCAGCAACGGGTGGAAATTTTGAAAACACTTTACCGTGGTGCGGAAATCCTGATTTTCGACGAGCCGACAGCTTCGCTCACACCGCAGGAAATTACGGAATTGATCCAGATCATGAAACGTTTGATCGCTGAAGGCAAATCGATCATTCTCATCACCCATAAATTGAAAGAGATCATGGACGTCTCAGACCGCGTCACGGTCATCCGTAAAGGCCAAGGGATCGGCACTGTCACCACGGCGGAAACGAACCCGAACGAATTGGCTGCTTTGATGGTCGGCCGCCAAGTGACATTCAAGACCGAAAAAGGCCCGGCACACCCGACAGAAGAAACCTTGACCGTTCAAGACCTTGTCGTCGAAGACTACCGTGGCATCGCCAAGGTAAAGAATTTGAATCTGACTGTCCGCAAAGGTGAAATTGTCGGAATTGCGGGAATCGATGGCAACGGCCAATCGGAATTAATCGAAGCGATTACCGGACTGCGCAAAGTCAAAAGTGGCAAAGTGCTGATTCATGGCAAGGACGTAACCGGCATGAAGCCAAGGAAAGTGACTGAATCCGGCGTCGGCCATATTCCACAAGACCGCCATAAGCACGGCTTGGTACTTGATTTCCCGATCGGCCATAATATTGCGCTGCAAACGTACTATACTGCGCCGATCTCGAAGTCGGGAATCATGGACTATAACAAAATTACAGAAAAAGCCCAGCAAATCATCAAGGATTTCGATGTCCGGACGCAAGGTCCGCATGAGCCGGCACGCGCGTTGTCTGGGGGGAATCAGCAAAAAGCGATTATCGGCCGTGAAGTGGACCGCAATCCAGATCTGCTCATTGCAGCGCTCCCGACGCGCGGTTTGGACGTGGGTGCTATCGAATTTATCCATAGCCGCTTGATCGAACAGCGCGATAACGGCAAAGCGGTCCTATTGATTTCCTTCGAGCTGGATGAAGTCATGAACGTCTCAGACCGCATCGCCGTCATCCATGACGGTGAGATCGTAGATGTGGTCATTCCGGAAGAAACGACTGAACAACAACTGGGTCTTCTCATGGCAGGACATGCGGACAAAGACAAGAAAGGCGGGAAGCACCGTGTCGAATAGAGCGACAAACTTGCTGGTCCCGATCGTTTCCGTCGTGCTCGGCCTGATCGTAGGCGCAATCATCATGCTCGTCAGCGGCTATAGCCCGATTGAAGGCTATGCCGCATTATGGAACGGTATATTTGGAGACCTTTACACAATTGGCGAAACGCTTCGCCAAATTACACCTTATCTATTGGCTGGTTTAGCCGTGGCATTTGCTTTCCGCTCAGGGCTCTTTAACATCGGGGTCGAAGGGCAATTGATCGTCGGCTGGTTCGCTGCAGCTTATGTCGGCGTAGCGGTTGAACTGCCGAAAATCATTCATTTGCCGCTGGCGATTTTGGCAGCGGCTGTAGCCGGGGCATTATGGGGCTTTGTTCCGGGGTTATTGAAAGCCAAGTTCCGCGTACACGAAGTTATCGTCACCATCATGATGAACTATATTGCCCTTCACGTTACCAATGCTTTGATCCGAACGGTATCCGAAGGGGGAGACCGCACAGAGCGCATTTTCGCCAGTGCTTCCCTTCGTTCTGAATTCCTGGAGAACTTGACGGAATTTTCCCGTTTGCACTTGGGCTTATTGCTGGCGCTAATCATGGTCGCCGTCATGTGGTTCATCTTGGAGAAGACGACGCTCGGCTTCGAGCTGAAAGCGGTCGGCTTTAACCAGCACGCTTCTGAATATGCAGGGATGAATGTCAATAAAAATATCATTATGGCTATGGTCATTTCCGGTGCATTTGCCGGTCTTGCAGGCGCGATGGAAGCGCTCGGGACGTTTGAGTATGTTTCGTCCAAAGGCGGTTTCACCGGAATCGGCTTTGACGGCATCGCCGTTGCGCTTCTTGGGATGAATACGCCGCTTGGTGTCGTTTTCGGGGCCACGTTATTCGGTTCCTTGAAATACGGCGCACTCAACATGCCGAATGCTGCGGGCATTCCGATTGAGATTGTTGAAATTGTCATCGCCGTGATCATCTTCTTTGTAGCATCCGGCTATATCATTCGTTTGCTGCTGCTCCGAGCGGCCGGCAAAAAGAAGGAGGCGAAGTGATATGAGCTTTTTGGAAATCCTATATTTCATCGTCCCTTCGGCAATTTTCTACGCAGCACCGCTTATTCTTGTCGCAATCGGCGGAGTGTTCTCTGAACGCTCGGGCGTCGTCAACATCGGCCTTGAAGGCTTGATGGTCATCGGTGCATTTGTCGGGATATTGTTCAACTTGCTGTTCGCGGATACATTCGGCGGAATGACGCCTTGGCTGGCATTGATTGCCGCGATGGTCGCAGCGCTTTTATTGTCGCTGCTACACGCCGTCGCATCGATTTCATTCCGCGCAGACCAAGTCGTTTCAGGGGTTGCCATCAACTTATTGGCGATTGCACTTGCGCTTTACTTGGTTAAGAGCATTTTCGATAAAGGCCAGACGGATTTCATCAGCGAACGCTTTGCACGCTATAACGTGCCGGTGTTATCTGAGATTCCTGTCATCGGCCCATTATTCTTCACGTCGGTGTACAATACGTCCTTCTTCGCGATCGGCGTTGCATTTCTCGCTTGGTTCGTCATCTATAAGACGCCGTTCGGCTTGCGTTTGCGTGCAGTCGGGGAGCATCCGATGGCAGCTGATACGATGGGGATCAACGTCGCGAGAATGCGCTATGTTGCGGTCATGATTTCCGGCGCTCTTGCGGGAATCGGCGGCGCAATCTACGCGCAGACGATTACTGGGGACTTCGGTCATGCGACAATTAACGGCCAAGGGTTCATGGCACTGGCTGCGATGATCTTCGGGAAATGGCATCCACTCGGTGCGATGGGCGCAGCTTTGTTCTTCGGCTTCGCACAATCCTTGAGCATCGTCGGTTCTTCGATTCCATACATCCAGGAAATTCCGAACGTCTTCCTGTTGATCTTGCCGTATGTCTTGACGATCTTCGCACTGGCTGGCTTTATCGGCCGCGCCAATGCGCCGAAAGCGAACGGCAAACCGTATATCAAAGGTCAGCGTTAAAAACAACACCGCGAATCAGCGGGAAAAAGCAACTGGCGGGGAGTTCCCCGCCAGTTTTTTTATGGAGAAAATCAAGCAACGGCTATAGGCGATTTGTAAAAACCCTTCATTAAATAAAGCGCAGGAAGCCAAGATTTTGCACGGAAATCGCATAATCGGGCAGGCGCTTGATATTCACCTGCTTTTTTCCAGCTGTTTCCTCCGGTTTCATTGCATTTAAAGGAAAAAGTCCGGTATAGTTAGTGTAAGAATCACGAGAGGGGATCCAACATGTTTGAAACAAAGAAGATTGCACAAGGCGTCCATGTCCACGTACATGAAACGACGCAATTCAAGACCATTAATTTCTCGATCCGCTTCAAGGACCGGCTCACCGTGAAAAATGCTTCCGAGCGCGCAATCCTGGCGAATGTTTTGCAGCACAGCAATGAAATGTACCCATCCCATACAGCACTGCGCATGGTGCTTGATGATTTATACGGAACTTCCTTATACATAGATTCCACCAAACGCGGAGACGACCATATCGTCAATTTGAATGTCGAAACTGTCAACGACCAATATCTATCGGATGAAGGCGTTCTTGAAAAAGTGATGAATTTGATGTATATCGTCCTGTTCAAGCCGAATTTCGAGAATGGCCTGTTCAAGGAAAGCATCTTCAAGCGCGAACAGGAATCCATCGTGCAGCGCATCGAATCGGTATTTGATGACAAAACCCGTTACGCCCAGCAGCGCATGATGGAACTGGGGCTTCCCGGCCATCCAGCTTCGATCACTTCGAACGGTTCGATCGATCAAGTCAAGCAAGTGACGAATGAATCGCTTGTCGCTGCTTATCATCATATGTTGGAAAATAACGAAGTGGAGATTTATGTGGTGGGTGACGTTTCACCGGAATTGATCTCTTCGCATATCCGCGATTATTTCCATTTTACCGACCGCAAAGAACTTCCTGAAAAAGCAGAAAGCCAATTGCAGCCGCCTGAACAGTCCCGCGTGCTGGAATATGAGGACATGAAACAAGGGAAATTGCATATGATGTTCTTCACGCCGGTCACCTTCCGCGATGAGGATTTCCCGGTCATGCAATTGATGAACGGCGTTTTCGGTGGATATGCGCACTCAAAATTGTTCGCGAATATCCGTGAGAAGGAAAGCATGGCGTATTACGTCTCGAGTTCCTATGCATCGCAGTTCGGCTTGATGTTCGTCCTTGCCGGGATCGACCGTAAGCTGGAAGAAAAAGCCGTTTCGCTGATCCTTGGCCAATTGGATGAAATCAAACAAGGTCATATTACCGATACCGAGTTGGAGCAGACGAAAGCATTGCTTACCAACCAGTTAAAAGAAGCGCTCGATTCGGCAAGAGGCCAAATCGATATTTACGATCAATACATGGAACTTTCGGAAGACTTTGAACCTGCCTATTTGATCGAAAGATGGGAAAGCGTGACAAAAGAACAGATTGCGCAGGCCGCAAACAATATGAGTTTGCAAATGACGTATTTCTTGTCTGGCAAGGAGGAAGCAAGTGATGAATAAAATGGAATTCAATCAACTCGAAGAAACACTCTATCAAGAACAATTGCCAAATGGCTTGACGGTTTACATCTTGCCAAAACGCGGTTTTTCGAAAACCTACGCCACGTTCACGACAAAATACGGCTCGATTGACAACCATTTCGTACCGCTCGGTGAAAAGCAAGCGATTCAAGTGCCGGATGGCATCGCCCACTTCCTCGAGCATAAAATGTTCGAAAAAGAAGAAGGCGATATTTTCCAGGAGTTCAGCAAAAACGGGGCTTCCGCTAATGCGTTCACTTCGTTCACACGGACGGCGTATCTCTTTTCAGCGACAGGGCGCATCCAGGAAAACGTCACCACTTTGTTGGATTTTGTCCAAAGCCCATATTTCACAGAGCAGACGGTAGAAAAGGAAAAAGGCATCATTGCACAGGAAATCACCATGTATGACGACCAGCCCGATTGGCGCCTGTATTTTGGCATGATCGAGAATCTTTACAAGAACCATCCCGTCAAAATCGATATCGCAGGGACGGTTGAGTCGATTCAGCACATCACGGCGGAACATCTCTACACGTGCTACCATACGTTCTACCACCCGTCGAATATGACGCTGTTCATCGTCGGAAACGTTGAGCCTGAAAGCATGATGCAATTCGTCAAAGACAACCAGGCGGCGAAAACATTCGATGCGCCTGCACCGATTGAGCGCATTTTCCCGGATGAGCCGAAAGAAGCGGCGGTCAAGGAACGCACATTGGAAATGGCGGTCCAAAAACCGAAAGTCTTTGTCGGAATCAAACCGGAGCGGCTTGATTTGCACGGCCCGGAAATGCTCAAGCATGAATTGTCCGCGCAGCTCGCTTACGAATTATTGTTTGGCAGAACTTCGAATTTCTACCATGAAGCTTACGAAAATGGCTGGATCGATGAATCGTATTCATTCGACTATTCGTTGGAAAGCGGATTCGGTTATGCACTAATCGGTACGGACACGAATCATCCTGAAAAGTTTGCGCAAGAAGTCAAAAAAGCAATTCATCAGGCAGTGGAAAAATGGCCGTTCGGTCAAGAAGACCTGGATCGCGTGCGACGCAAGAAAATCGGGTTTTTCATGCGCGCCCTAAATTCACCGGAATACATCGCTAACCAATTTACACAATATGCGTTCAACGGGATGAACCTTTTCGATGTCGTGCCGGTGCTTGAACAAATTGAAGTGGCCGACTTGCAGGAAGCGTTCGCCTTAGTCAGTGCAGAAAGCCAGCAATCGGTCTTCACGATCAAATCACCGGAGAAAGAACAGGCGTGAAGCGATTCGCTCTGATTCTCGGGGCATCGGGAGACATCGGCGGCGCGATCGCCCAGCAGATGGCGGAGGAAGGCTGGTCGCTTTATCTTCATTACCATTCAACAGCCCTTGAAGCGTTTGCGCAGGAACTCAGCGTGCGCTACCCGCAGCAGGAATTTATTCCGGTACAGGGCGATTTCACACAAGACGGCGGCGCCCAGCAAGTCGCAAACCAAGTGTTCGACAGCTCGTGCGTTGTCTGTGCGAGCGGCCACGCGCTGTCAGGCCTATTGCAGGACACCAGCAGCGCCGACCAGGATGCTTTATGGCGCGTCCATGTAAAAAATCCGATTGAGACGGTGCGGCTGTTGTCGCCTTATTTCAGGAGGCATGAAAAATCCTATGTCATTTTCATTGCATCGATTTGGGGTGAAACGGGGGCTTCGATGGAAACGGCTTATTCGGCCGTAAAAGGCGCACAACTCGCATTCACGAAAGCCTATGCCAAAGAGATGGCGCCGTCCGGCACACGCGTCAATGCCGTATCGCCCGGGTTGATCCGCACGAAAATGAATGACGGGTTGACAGATGAAGACTGGCTGGAACTTGAAGAAGAGATTCCGCTTGGGGCTGGTTCACCAGAAGATATCGCCCATGCGGTTGCGTTTTTAACCAGCGGCAAGGCGGATTATATTACCGGACAGACAATCCGTGTCAACGGCGGCTGGCTGATCTAGCGTACGCCAGCTTTTCATCGTTGTTAATCTAGGCTATCATAAAGGCAATGGACCATAGGATGACACATATATGGGAGGGAGAGTGAAGCATGAAAGAATGGTATTTTGAGTATGAAATCCAAGTCAACCGGCCGGGCCTGCTCGGGGACATCGCGTCGCTTCTCGGCATGCTGCGCGTCAATATCGTTACCATCAACGGCGTAGACCAAGGACGCCGCGGCATGCTCCTGCGTGCAGAGCATGACGTGCAGATCGAACGCTTTGAACAGATCCTCTCAACAATCGAAACCATAGCGGTGACGAAATTCCGCGAACCGAAATTACGGGACATTCTCGCGGTGCGCCATGGCCGTTATATCCAGCGCGATGCAGACGACCGCAAAACTTTCCGTTTCGTGCGGGATGAACTCGGGCTGCTCGTCGATTTCATGGCAGAAATCTTCAAACAGGAAGGCCATAAACTGGTCGGGCTGCGGGGCATGCCGCGTGTTGGCAAGACCGAGTCGATCGTCGCCGCAAGCGTCAGCGCCAACAAGAAATGGATATTCCTGTCGTCCACGATGATCAAGCAAACCGTCCGCAACCAATTGATGGGCGATGAACACAATGACAATAATATTTTCATCTTGGACGGCATCGTCACAAGGCGTTCAGCCGATGAGCGCCATTTGCAGCTCGTGCGGGAGATGATGCGCATGCCGACCATCAAAGTGGTTGAGCACCCCGATAAATTCGTTGAGCATTCTGAGTACAGCATCGATGATTTCGATTACATTATCGAATTGCGCCATCATCCGGAAGAAAAGATCACGTATGAAGTATTGGAGAAAAACACGTTTATGGACAATAAAGACCAGATGGATATGTTCGGCGACGGTTTCAATTTTTAACCAGGCAGGTGATGACGATGGGACAATTGGGCACGAAGCTGAAACAGGCAAGGCTGGAGCAAGGCTTAAGCCTTGAACAGCTCAATGAGCGGACGAAAATCCAAAAGCATCATTTGGAAGGCATCGAGACAGGGGATTATTCGGCCATCCCCGGCGGCTTTTATGTGCGTGCATTTATCAAGCGCTACGCGCAAGCGGTCGGCTTGGATGGCGATTCGCTGTTGATGGAGCACAAAAACGAATTGCCGGAAGATGCACCGGAAGCCGTTCCTGCAGAGCATTTGACGCGCAGGCCCGAGAAGAAAAAACGCAGCTCCGGCCCCGTCGCAGAATCTATGCCGAAGGTGTTGGTAGCATTATTTATCGTATTCATACTATTGGTCATTTGGTATTTCTATCTGCTCAGCACGTCGGGGAACGATGTCCAACAGGAAGAAGAAGGCGGGGGCGATGTGGAATACGAGGCACCGGCTGAACAACCTGAACAACAGCCGGAAGCGGCCGAGGAACAAGCACCTCCCGCTGATGAACCGGAAGAACAACCGGAACCTGAAGAGCCACAAGCCCAATTGGAACTTGAGAGCGTCTCGGGTGAAACGACGACTTATACGTTCTCTGGACCGGCTGACCGGGAGCTTGAATTCACGGCAGAGGGGGCATCATGGCTGACCGTCTTGAATGAAGGCGGCGTGGAACTACTGAGCCTCGCCCGCGTTTTCGAGGCAGGAGAAACGGAAGCCGTTGATGTGTCTGATGAAACGGAAATCTTTATGCGCGTCGGGGATTACTCGATGTTGTCAATCGAATTGAACGGCGAAACGGTGCCGTATGAACAAGAGCGAAAACCGCAAAACATCGTCATCCGTTTTGATGATGCTGAATAGCCATCACCCGATGGCTATTTTTCTGCAAGGATTGAAAGGAGAAAAACAAATGAATATTCCTAACCAAATTACCATTTCACGCATCTTGCTCATCCCGATTTTCATGGCTTTCATGCTTATCGATTTCGGCTGGGGAGAGATGACGCTTCTGGGTGCAACACTGCCGGTTGCGCATTTCATCGGTGCATTGATCTTCATTTTCGCGTCCGCTACCGACTGGGTCGATGGCTATTATGCACGCAAATACAATTTAGTCACGACTTTCGGCAAATTCTTGGATCCCCTTGCCGATAAACTTCTCGTCTCTGCGGCATTGATCATTCTGGTCGAACTTGGCTTCGCGCCGGCATGGGTCGTTATCGTCATCATCAGCCGCGAATTCGCCGTCACAGGCCTTCGCTTAGTGCTAGCCGGTGAAGGGGAAGTCGTGGCAGCCGGCAACTTGGGCAAAATCAAGACCGTCACACAACTATTCGCGATCATTTCGCTATTGCTTTACAATATGCTCTTCGCCTTGGTCGGCATTCCATTCGGCGAGATCATGCTTTATATCGCTTTGCTGTTTACGGTATGGTCCGGATGGGATTATTTCTATGCCAACCGCAAAGGGCTTATGACATCCAAATAAGCGCCACATGAAAGGAAGGTTGCTATGAACGCTGAAATTATCGCAGTTGGTTCGGAGCTCCTGCTCGGCCAGATTACCAATACGAATGCCCGCTTCATTTCCGGGCATCTCGCTGAAATCGGGATCAATGTCTATTACCATACAGTAGTAGGAGACAATCCCGAGCGCTTGAAGGAAACGATCGCTGTCGCGGAATCGCGTGCAGACCTGATCATCTTCTCTGGAGGGCTCGGGCCGACGAAAGACGATTTGACCAAACAGACCATTGCCAACCATCTAGGCACGACCTTATCAATGGATGATGATGCAATGGTATCGATCGCTGCCTTTTTCGAACGGGCAGGGCGCCCGATGACCGAAAACAATAAAAAACAAGCTCTTGTCCTTGAGGGCAGTGAAGTGCTCGTCAACGAGAATGGCATGGCGCCGGGAATGATGTATCAAAACGGCGATCATATGTATATGTTGTTGCCAGGCCCGCCGCATGAATTAGAGCCGATGTTCCAATTCGAGGCAAAACCGAAATTGGTGCGGATGCTAAATGAAGAAAATATCATCCTATCGCATGTCTTGCGGTTTTACGGCATCGGGGAAGCGGAAATCGAAGACCGCCTGCAGGATATCTTGGACAAACAGACCAACCCGACGATTGCACCGCTGGCATCCGCCGGCGAAGTCACGCTGCGCATCACGGCAAAAACGGACACCACGGATGAGGCATGGAAATTGATCGACGGTGCAAAAGAAGAAATCTTGGAGCGCGTCGGCCAATACTTATATGGCTATGATGACGATTCGCTCGCTTCGAAAGCAATCGACCTGTTGAAGCAGCAAGGCAAAACCATTTCGGCAGCAGAAAGCCTGACGGCAGGATTGTTCCAGTCAGAACTCGCATCCGTTACAGGGGCGAGTGCTGTATTGAATGGGGGCGTCGTAGCCTATAATAAGCAAATGAAAGTTCAGCAGCTCGGCATAGCGCCTGAGTTTTTCGAAAAGCACTCTGTTGTCAGCGAAGAAGCGGCAGCCATAATGGCAAAGGCCGCCAGGGAGAAATTCGGCACTGACATCGCAGTGAGCCTCACCGGCGCAGCTGGTCCTGATGCTCACGGAGAAGAGCCGGCCGGGACGGTTTGGATTGGCATCGATAGCGATCAAGGTACACATACTTACCGGCTCGAATTATCCGGCTTAAGAAACACGAATCGCTTACGAGCGGTGAAACTGGCATTGTATTACTTGATACGGACACTGGCAGATGAAGACGCGCGCAAAATTTAATTTTGCGTGTTTTTTCATGCCCAATTCAGGGGAATGATAGGATAGCGAGAATCAAATTCGTGAAACAATAATACGAACACGAATAAACGTTCGCTTTTTTCTTGTAAATTTCTCAATAAACTAGTATACTGAAATCAGTTAGAAAATTGGTTTTCACATAAGAGGAGGATTTCTTTTGAGCGATCGTAAAGCAGCGCTGGATATGGCGCTAAAACAAATAGAAAAGCAATTCGGTAAAGGGTCTGTCATGAAATTGGGTGAAAGCACAGGCCATAATGTCTCAACTGTTTCAAGTGGTTCGTTGTCACTGGACATCGCACTCGGCATAGGCGGATATCCGCGCGGGCGAGTCATCGAGATTTACGGGCCGGAAAGCTCAGGTAAAACAACAGTCTCACTTCATGCCATCGCTGAAGTACAAGCTTCAGGCGGCACGGCTGCATTTATCGATGCGGAGCACGCCCTTGACCCGGTGTATGCAAAAGCACTCGGCGTCAACTTGGATGAGCTATTGCTATCCCAGCCGGATACAGGCGAGCAGGCACTTGAAATCGCAGAAGCGCTCGTGCGCAGCGGCGCAGTAGATATCGTAGTTATCGACTCCGTAGCGGCACTTGTGCCAAAAGCTGAAATCGAAGGCGAAATGGGCGACTCACACGTCGGGCTCCAGGCTCGTCTCATGTCACAGGCTCTCCGTAAACTGTCGGGCGCCATCAACAAATCGAACACCATCGCTGTATTTATCAACCAAATCCGAGAAAAAGTCGGCGTCATGTTCGGGAACCCTGAAGTCACGCCGGGCGGCCGTGCGTTGAAATTCTATTCATCCGTGCGCCTTGAAGTACGCCGTGCAGAAGCTTTGAAGTCCGGCAACGACATCATCGGTAACCGCACGAAGATCAAAGTCGTCAAAAACAAAGTAGCTCCGCCGTTCCGCACAGCGGAAGTGGATATCATGTACGGGCAAGGGATTTCGCGTGAAGGTGAGATCGTTGACCTTGCAGCAGACCTCGATATCGTCCAAAAGAGCGGCTCATGGTACTCCTACAATAACGAACGAGTTGGGCAAGGCCGTGAAAATGCCAAGCAATTCATGCGCGAGCATGAAGACATCCGTAATGAAATTGCAGGCAAAGTCCGTGAACACTACGGCATGACCGCAGCTTCCTATTCAGTATCCGTTCCTAAAGGTGACAAGAAAGAAGCAGAAGACTTTAACTTGCTCACTGACGAAGAGGAATAGGCTGTTCCTGGAACTTTATAATGACTTTCTGTAAAGACTGCGAAGCGAATGCTTCGCAGTCTTTTTACAAGCAAAGGGCGCCGGCTTGGCAGGGTTGACAGCGCATAGGTCCATCTATACAATTAAAATTGTATTATTTACTAATTTTTAAACGAATGATGAAAGACAAAGAGTTATTGATTCATCCTTTGAAAATGTAAAAAATCAATAGCAAGAGGAGGTGTCCGAATGGGTATTACTGAGTTCATCTTCGCTTTGCTTGGTATCATCGTCGGTGTAGTTGTTGGGTATTTTGCATTGAAAAAGGCAAACGATTCCAAAATGGCAGGCGCCAAACATTCCGCAGAGCAAGTCGTCGAAGATGCAAAACGGGAAGCAGAGGCGCTGAAAAAAGAAGCCTTGCTGGAAGCGAAAGACGAAAATCATAAATTGCGTACTGAAGCTGAATCTGAAATTCGCGAACGCCGATCGGAAATGCAGAAACACGAAAATCGGTTGTTGCAAAGAGAAGAAAATTTGGATCGCAAGGATGATGCATTAAACAAACGTGAGGCCGGCCTTGAACGCAAGGATCAGGCTCTTGCCGAAAAACAACAGCATATTGAACAGATGGAGAGCAAAGCTGAGAATTTGGTTCAGCAGCAACAAACCGAAATGGAACGGATTTCATCGTTGACGCGTGAAGAAGCGAAAAGCATCATTCTCGAGCAAGTGGAGAATGAATTGTCGACAGACATCGCGGTCATGGTCAAAGAATCGGAAGCCCGTGCCAAAGAAGAATCGGACAAAAAAGCGAAGAACATCTTGTCGCTGGCGATGCAGCGCTTTGCTGCAGACCATGTAGCGGAAACGACCGTTTCCGTGGTCAACTTGCCGAATGATGAGATGAAAGGCCGCATTATCGGGCGTGAAGGACGCAATATCCGGACGCTTGAAACCTTGACCGGTATCGATTTGATTATCGATGACACGCCGGAAGCGGTCATTCTTTCCGGATTTGATCCGATCCGCCGCGAAACGGCGCGTCTGGCACTTGAGAAACTGGTGTCGGACGGGCGCATCCATCCAGCGAGAATCGAGGAAATGGTTGAGAAGTCAAGACGTGAAGTCGATGAACAAATTCGTGAAATTGGGGAACAAACCACATTTGACGTAGGTGTACATAACTTGCATCCAGACTTGATCAAAATACTCGGTCGACTCCGCTACCGCACGAGCTATGGCCAGAACGTCTTGAAACACTCAATGGAAGTGGCGTTCTTGTCAGGCCTCATGGCAGCAGAGCTTGGAGAAGATGTGACACTTGCACGACGCGCAGGTCTCTTGCACGATATCGGTAAAGCCATCGACCACGAAGTTGAAGGCAGCCACGTCGAGATCGGTGTGGAGCTCGGCACAAAATACAAGGAACATCCAGTCGTCATCAACAGCATCGCTTCCCACCACGGCGACACAGAAGCGACTTCGGTCATTTCGGTCATCGTCGCAGCTGCGGATGCATTATCCGCAGCACGCCCAGGTGCCAGAAGCGAAACGCTCGAGAACTACATCCGCCGGCTTGAAAAGCTGGAAGAGATTTCGGAGTCTTACGAAGGGGTCGAGAAATCGTTCGCCATCCAAGCAGGCCGCGAGATCCGGATCATGGTTCGCCCAGAGCAGATCGACGATATGACAGCTCACCGCCTTGCACGCGATATCCGCAAGCGCATTGAGGAAGAACTGGATTATCCAGGACATATCAAAGTGACGGTCATCCGCGAAACGCGTGCCGTTGAATACGCAAAATAAAAAAACGAAAAAGGCTTCGTTGAATATCCATTCAAAGAAGCCTTTTTCTTATGGAGAAAGGTGATTGCATGAAAGTTTTATTTATCGGGGATATTGTAGGGTCAATCGGGAGAGAAGCACTCGAAAGTTATTTGCCGCGGCTGAAGCGCAAATATGCACCCGATGTCGTCATCGCAAACGGCGAGAACGCCGCTGCAGGACGCGGCATTACCAAATCGATTTACCAGGATCTATTGTTCATGGGGGTCGACATGGTGACGATGGGTAACCATACGTGGGACCAAAAAGAAATTTTTGATTTTATCGACGATGTGGATTACTTGATCCGCCCGGCGAACTTTTCGGAAGAGGCACCTGGACGCGGCATGGGAACTGTCACGAAAAACGGCAAAACTTTGTCGGTCATCAATTTGCACGGCCGCGTGTTCCTTCCTGCACATGACGATCCGTTCAAGATGGCAGACGAATTGATCGAAGAAGCCAAGCAAGTGTCGCCGCTCGTCTTTGTCGACTTCCACGCGGAGGCGACAAGCGAAAAAATTGCGATGGGCTGGCATTTGGATGGCCGCGCTTCTGTCGTTGTCGGGACGCACACCCATGTCCAAACAGCGGATGCACGTGTTCTCCCTGGCGGAACGGCGTATATTTCGGATGTCGGCATGACTGGCCCGTACGACGAAATCCTTGGCATGAAAAAGGACTCGGTTCTATACCGTTTCAAGACGAATATGCCGACGCGCTTTGAAGTGCCTAAATCGGGCCGTTCGGTCGTCAGCGGATTTTTCACGGAGATTGACGACAATACAGGGAAAGCTTTGAGTTGCGAGAGAATCTATATCAATGAGGATTACCCTTTCCAGGCATGATCCCGGTGTCGAATTAACGACAATTGCCCGGACAGCTTGTATCAAGCCCCATCCGTTCAGTATAATGGTTAGAGATGGACGAATGGCTGGCTTGAGACGAAATTCTTGTCGGGCTTAGCGGATTCACTGTACAATCGTAAGCGAAAGTGTTCTGACAGATAGAGAAAATCAAAATACAGCGTCTGATGCCGGCTCTCGGTACCGGACCAGGAAATGGGTGTCTACGGTAATGACTTATACAAAACAACAAATCGTCGATAAAGCGCGTGAAGTGGCGGACATGATCGCTGAAACAGAAGAAGTGGACTTCTTTAAACGTGCAGAAGCACAGATCAATGAAAACCAGCAGATCCGCGAAAAAATCGCCAGCTTGAAAAGCCTTCAAAAACAAGCCGTCAATTTCCAGCATTACGGAAAAGAACGCGCGCTTGAATTGATCGAGAAGAAAATCCAGAAAATCGAAGATGAAATCGACGCTGTGCCGATCGTTCAGGAATTCAAGCAATCACAAAGCGATGTTAACTCGCTATTGCAGATGGTTTCTACGGCGATCGCCAATCAAGTGACGAACAACATCATCACGGATACCGGCGGCGACTTGCTGCGCGGCGAAACAGGATCCAAAGTAAGAAACGATGGCGGCGGAAGCTGCTCATAAGCCACAGCGCGGAACGAATTGCGCGGTAATCTTATAGAAACTGAAAGAGCCCAGCTCTTTCAGTTTTTTCGTTTCTGACTGCGAGTTTGTTATAATGGGGAAACGGACAATTGATTGAATGAGAGAGGGTAGACAATGGCACCGACACCAATGATCCAACAATATTTGCAAGTGAAATCAGAGTACCAGGATGCATTCCTGTTTTTCCGTTTAGGCGATTTTTATGAAATGTTCTACGACGACGCCATCAAAGCGTCCCAGTTGCTGGAAATCACATTGACGAGCCGCGGCGGCAACGGAGAAGACCGCATTCCGATGTGTGGGGTGCCGCACCATTCCGCGAAAAACTATATTGACCAGCTGATCCAAAAAGGGCATAAAGTCGCGGTATGCGAACAAGTGGAAGACCCAAAAACGACCAAAGGCGTAGTCAAGCGCGAAGTGGTCCGCCTCATCACGCCTGGAACGCATACCGAAGGCAAGAGCGTCGATGCCAAGGCGAATAATTTCATAGCGGCGGCCGATGAAGTAGCAGGCGGTTTCGGCCTGGCGTATTTGGACATTTCAACGGGCGAATCAACCGCCACATACATAGCAGGCAACGAAAAAGCATTGCTCAACGAACTCCAGGCGCTGCACATCCGTGAACTGGTCGTCTCGGAGCAATTACGCTTATTGCTAGCAGAAGAAGATCAGCAACTGATTTTATCAGTCGAGCATATGGAAGCGCCTTTTACGGCGGAACCGGCCTTGTTCGCCGAATGCCCGAGCGAGTTGGAAATGTGCGGCAAGCGATTGCTTGCGTATATCGCAGCGACCCAAAAGCAATCGCTCGGCCATATCCAGCCCTTCACATTCCGTGAAAATGCCCGCATCCTAGGCATCGATTATTACTCGAAACGCAATCTGGAGTTGATTGAATCCATTCGCGGCGGAGACAATAAAGGCACGTTATTATGGCTATTGGACGAAACGGTCACGGCCATGGGCAGCCGCAAGTTAAAGCAATGGCTGCATCAGCCCTTGGCGGACCGCTTTGCAATCGAAGCACGGCAGCAAATGGTCGAAGCTTTAATGGACCGCTATTTCGTGCGCGTGGAATTGCAGCAATTATTGAAACAAGTGTATGACTTGGAGCGTTTGTCTGGACGTGTGGCATTCGGCAGCGCGAGCGGGCGGGATTTGGCGCAGCTGCGCAATTCCTTGGAGAAGATTCCAGAACTCGTACGCGAGCTCGCAGATTCAGGCCATGCCTCGCTCGAGCAATTCAGCGCCGGTTTGGACCCGTGCCCGGAAGTTTGCGAGTTGCTGTCAGCGATCAGCGACAATCCGCCACTATCCGCCAAAGAAGGTGGCATCATCCGCGACGGCTTCAACGCGCAATTGGATGAATACCGGGACGCTTCACGAAACGGCAAGGACTGGATTGCGGAACTCGAGCAAAAAGAACGGGCCAAAACCGGAATTCGTTCGTTGAAGATCGGCTATAACCGGATTTTCGGCTATTATATTGAAATTTCAAAAGCCAATATGCATTTGGCGGACCTTGAACGATACGAAAGAAAACAGACCTTGGCAAACGCTGAGCGCTATATTACGCCGGAATTGAAAGAAAAAGAAACCTTGATTTTAACGGCTGAAGAAAAGAGCCTGACACTGGAATACGAATTATTCGTCAGTGTGCGCGAGCAAGTAAAGGAATACATTTCGCGAATTCAGCAATTAGCTTCAAAAGTCAGCGCACTCGACGTCTATATCAGCTTTTCGGAAGTCGCGGAAAAATACCGCTTCACGAAACCGGCATTTAACGACGGGCGGAAAATTTCGATCCGCGAAGGCCGCCATCCAGTCGTCGAAAAAATGCTCAATAAACAGCATTATGTTCCGAACGACTGTGAACTCGGCGACGACGGCAATATGCTATTGATCACTGGTCCGAACATGTCGGGGAAAAGCACTTATATGCGCCAAGTCGCTTTGACGATCGTCCTGGCACAAATCGGCAGCTACGTCCCAGCGGCTTCTGCGGAATTGCCGATTGTCGACCAGATTTTCACGCGCATCGGCGCTGCGGATGACCTCGTCTCAGGCCAAAGTACATTCATGGTCGAAATGATGGAATCGCAATACGCTATCACCCATGCGACGGAACGCAGTTTGTTATTATTCGATGAAATCGGCCGCGGCACTTCCACTTATGACGGCATGGCGCTGGCACAGTCGATGATTGAATACATCCATGAACAGATCGGCGCCAATACCTTGTTCTCAACGCATTACCACGAATTGACGGCTTTGGAAGAAACTTTGCCGAAGCTGAGCAATGTCCATGTCTCGGCAATGGAGCAATCCGGAAAAGTTGTGTTTTTGCATAAAGTGAAACGCGGGCCGGCCGATAAGAGCTACGGCGTCCATGTGGCGGAACTGGCCAATTTGCCGGAAGCGATTTTGCGCCGTGCGCGCGAATTATTGCTTAGTTTCGAGGCAGATAACCACAAAACGCAGCAGCAGGCAGAACAATTATCGTTTTTTGATGAACGGGATACGGTGAATGAAGAAGTGCTGCAAACGATAAAAGATGCGTCGATTTCACGAATGACGCCGCTTGAAGCATTGCAGCTGATCAACGACTTGCAGGAGAAAATAAGCGGAGGAGGCTGATCCCATGGGCAAAATCCGGTTGATGGACGAACCGCTGTCCAATAAAATCGCGGCAGGGGAAGTCGTCGAACGGCCGACTTCTGTCGTTAAGGAATTGGTGGAAAATGCGATTGATGCCGGCAGCACAGCTATTGAAGTGCTTTTGCAGGAAGCAGGGCTGACATCGATACAAATTATCGATAACGGGGCGGGAATGGACGAAGAAGACGCGTTATTGTCTTTTTCAAGACATGCCACAAGCAAAATCGAGAATGAACATGATTTATTTCGCATCCGCACGCTCGGTTTCCGTGGGGAGGCGCTGGCAAGTATCGCCTCCGTCTCGAAAGTGGTATTGCATACTTCCGACGGAACGACAGGGACCCATCTGGAGATTGAAGGCGGGCGATTGACCGTTCAGCGTGCAGGGGCATTGCGGCAAGGCACAGATATCCGCATCGGCCAATTGTTTTTCAATACGCCGGCAAGATTGAAGTATATGAAAACCTTGCAGACAGAACTCGGGCACACGATCGATTTGATGAACCGCTTCGCGCTCAGTTATCCAGGGGTTTCATTCCGCTTGGTCCATGACGGCAAGCAACTCCTCCAGACTGCAGGAAGCGGCGAGATCCGCCGTGTGCTGGCGGATATTTACGGAGTGGCCATTGCCAAGAAAATGGTCGCGTTTGAAGGCGAATCGCCTGATTACCAAATCGAGGGCTTTGCTTCATTGCCTGAAATTACGCGCGCCAATAAAAATTACATCTCGCTGTTCGTCAATGGCCGCTGGGTCAAGCATTACGCCATCGCCAATACGGTGCACAAAGCGTATCATACATTCCTGCCGCTTGAGCGCCAGCCGATTGTCGTCTTGAATATCAAAGGGGACCCGTATTTGACCGATGTCAACGTCCATCCTTCGAAACAGCAAATCCGGCTGAGCAAAGAAAAGGAATTGCTCGAACTGGTCCATGACACGATTCGACGTGCCATCCAGACCGCCGTTCGCGCACCGGTCATCGAGAAGCCGAAACCGGCCAAGCAGGCGCCGAGCCGGCAATTGGATTTGTGGAAGCGCCCCGTTGAAGAAACGGCGCGCCATCAACCGGAACCCCTGTCATCGATGGATTGGAAACAGGACAAACTGCAAGAGCGGGTCGAGGATTTCAAGCTGGAGCCAAGGCTTGAACCGGTCATTGAACCGGCCCAGGAACCGGTAGAAGACGTGCAAGGGCCATTTGATGAACCCGAAAGCCGTCAAGCGATTGACGAGGGTCCGCAATTTCCGGAACTGGAAGTGGTCGGCCAGATCCACGGGACTTACATTGTGGCACAAAGCTCTGACGGCTTTTATTTGATCGATCAACATGCAGCTCAAGAACGCATCAAGTATGAGTTTTTCCGTGAAAAAGTCGGCGAAACTGACTCGAACGAACGCCAGTCGCTGCTTCTGCCGTTAACCTTCCATTACAGCCGCGATGAGGCGTTGCATTTGAAAGATCAATTGAATGCCTTGGAAGAAAGCGGCGTGTTTCTCGAGGAATTCGGCGATACGACGTTCATTGTCAGGGAATACCCGACCTGGTTCCCGAAAGGCTTTGAACAGGAAGTCATTGAGGACTTGATTGAGCAAGTGTTGGCCGAGCGCAAAGTCGATATCAAGAAAATGCGTGAAGATGCGGCGATCATGATGAGCTGCAAACGTTCGATCAAAGCGAACCACTTTCTGCAAAAGCATGACATGGAACGTTTATTGGCTGATTTGAAAAATGCAGAACAGCCATTCACTTGCCCCCACGGGCGCCCGGTCATCATTCATTTTAAAACCTACGATATCGAAAAAATGTTCAAGCGCGTCATGAATTGAGTTCTTAGACTTATCGGCAACTACTTAAGGGAATGGCAAAAGATATATCATTATAAGGTTATAGAAAGGATGTGAATCGATGGACATGACAAGTTCATTCGTTCGAATGTCGGATGGCCACGAACTCTACTGCAGCATGCATAGGGCGGAAAATCCGAAAGGCCATGTGCATATTATCCACGGGATGGCTGAACATAGCGGCCGTTACCAAGATTTTATCCGTTCACTGAACCAACAAGGATATTCAGTATCGGCACATGACCAAAGAGGCCACGGCAAAACAGCGGAACACAATGGAGCAGCTGGATATTTTGCGGAAAACGAGGGCTTCTTGCGCGTCGTTGAAGATGCACACGAAGCCATTGTTCATGCACAACATGAAATCGGAAAGCTGCCGTTCACGTTGATTGGCCATTCGATGGGATCATTTGTCGCCAGGCGCTATTTGCAGCTTTATGGAAAGCAAGTGGACTGTGCTGTGCTGTCTGGGACCGGCGGGCATCCTGGATTTTCATTGTCTGCAGGCATCGCTGCCGCGAAAAGCTTCAGCAGGCTCGAGGGGAAGACAGCGATCAACCCGATTCTCGGGAAGTTGATCTTCGGCAGTTACAATAAAGATTTTCTGGATGAAAAATCCAAGTTTTCCTGGTTGAGCCGCAAAACAGAAACGGTCGCACAATACGAAGCGGATCCGTGGTGCGGGTTTGAAATGGCCAACCAATTTTATGTCGACTTGTTCGAAGGCTTGGAGATTATTCACCAGATGGGTGAAGTCAGGCGAATCCCCAAAAAGCTACCCGTCTTGTTCATCAGCGGATCGATGGACCCGGTCGGCGCGAAAGGCAGCGGCGTATTCGAAGCGGCTGCCCAATTCGAGAAAGCGGGCATTGAAAGAGTGAAAGTCTATATGGCAGAAGAAGGCCGCCACGAAGTGCTGCATGAGTTGAACGCTGAAACGTATCAGCAAGTCATTATCGATTGGATAAATGATTATGGTTGAAGTAATCGCCATTGTTGGCCCAACCGCTTCCGGCAAGACCGCACTTAGCATCGAACTTGCCAAACGTTTTAACGGAGAGATCATCAACGGGGATTCAATGCAGGTTTATCGGGGAATGGATATCGGAACGGCCAAAATCCGGCCGGAGGAGATGGACGGCATTTCGCATCATCTGCTCGACATCCGGGACCCGGACGAATCGTTTTCAGTTGCTGAATACCAATCGCTGGTCCGCGAGAAGATTGCAGAAATCCAACAGCGCGGCAAGCTGCCGATCATTGTCGGTGGGACGGGGCTATATGTCCAATCGGTGCTGTTCGATTACCGCTTCTCCAAGCAGCAAGTCGATGAAGAACTCAGGCACGCGTTGCAAGCTGAGCTCGAACACCTTGGGCCCGAGGCGATGCACAGCAAATTAATGGCCTTGGATCCGGACATCGACATCCACCCGAACAATACACGACGCGTCTTGCGTGCGCTGGAGATTTTATTGAGCGGCGAGGAAAAAGAAGACGGCAGTCTGGCAAGGACGCCGATGTATGATGAATTGATCATCGGCCTCGATGTGCCAAGGGCCGAATTGTATGAGCGCATCGACAGCCGCGTCGACGGGATGATGGAAGCCGGCTTGCTGGATGAAGTTCGGCGCTTGCATGACAGTGGGTTGCGTGATGTTCAGTCCATTAAAGCGATCGGGTATAAGGAATTGTATGGATATTTCGATGGCATGTATCCATTGGAAGAGGCAATTGTTAAACTGAAACGCAATTCAAGACAATACGCTAAGCGCCAATTTACTTATTTTCGCAATAAAATGCCGATTCTTTGGCTGGATGCAACAATAGATCCAGAAAACAATTTGGAAGAAATTATGCGCTTCTGGCAGGAAAGCGACCGGAATCGTCGAATTGAACAAATGGCCAAAACTATACGCTAGAGAAACAGGGGGAGTTCCATGAAACCGGTTAATATCCAAGATGTATACTTAAACCAGCTGCGCAAAAACAATATTTTCGTCACGGTGTTTTTGCTTAACGGCTTCCAATTGAAAGGCACCATCAAATCCTATGATAATTTCACGGTGCTGGTGGAAACGGAAGGTAAGCAACAATTGATCTACAAACATGCCATTTCGACTTTTTCACCGTCAAAACCGGTATCGATCGAGCATCAGGAATAAACAATGCAATAGCGCAAATAATCAATGGGAGGAATAGCGAATGAAATCAATCAGCACAGATGAACTGAACCAGAAAGTGGATGCCGGAGACGAACTCCACATCATCGACGTTCGTGAGAAAGATGAAGTGGCTGCCGGCATGATTCCGGGAGCACAGCACATCCCGCTCGGCGAATTGCCGGAGCGTACAGGGGAATTGGATTCCTCGAAAGAATACTATGTCGTCTGCCAGGCAGGCGGCCGCAGCGCGAAAGCTTCAGAATACTTGGAGTCTAATGGATTCCATTCAGTCAATGTCGATGGCGGCATGTCTTCATGGCGCGGTGTTACTGTTTACGGATGAGAAAAAGCCGATCGGCATTTGCCGGTCGGCTTTTATGATGTGGTGAGAATTTTTCGTGTTGGCAATTTCCATTTATACGTATAGGATAAGATCCTCAGCAGTGTAATGGCGAAAAACAAGGCGTAAAGCATAAAATCGGTCCGGATGACATCAATGCTGATCAGCAACCCTGCGATTGCTGCCCAGACAGCATATATTTCCGCCTTTAACACCAGGGGCTTTCTTCCTGCGAGAAGATCCCGCACCATGCCGCCGCCTGACCCCGTCAGCACTGCAGCCACAACGGCTGCGTAGACCGGCAACCCTAATTCGACCGCAAATAAAGCGCCTTGCACCGCGAATGCGGACAAGCCGATTGCATCGAAGAAATGGCCCCAGCGATTCCAGTGGCCCAGTGTCTTATGCGGAAACAAGAACACGATGGTGATGGAGATGAGCGCCAATTGGAACATGAATTCCTGTTCCCATAGAGCGGATACGGGCACCCCAATCAATAGATTGCGGATGGCTCCGCCGCCGAATGCCGTAACGACGCCAAGCAGATAGACGCCGAAAATATCGTATTCTTCTTCCATGGCAATGATCGCCCCGGATACCGCGAAAGCAATGGTCCCGATGGCGCTTAGTACTTCCCAAGCCATTATTCGACGCCCTCCTTAACTTAAACAACTCTATGAATTGTAGCAGAATTGGAGACATTTTCAAATAGCTTAATGAGCAATCAACCACCGAAGAGAAATGGAGATTCCTATGTATAACCTAATCAAAAAGACAGAAGATATGATTCGACCGCAATTAGAAGCGGCCGATGACATCGCTTTGCACAACCAGCAAAAAGTACTTGAAGCCTTCCACCGGCAGAAAGTGAGCGACCATCACTTCCATCCATCTACAGGCTATGGTTATGATGACGAAGGCAGAGATACGTTGGAGCGTGTTTATGCTGATGTGTTCAAGGCAGAAGCGGCGCTGGTCCGCCCGCAGATCATCTCAGGCACGCACGCCATTACCATCTCGATGTTCGGCATCTTGCGGCCAGGGGATGAACTACTATATATCACAGGCGAGCCTTATGACACGCTTGCTTCAATTGTCTCTGGCGGAGAGGAAGATACAGGTTCCCTTAAGGATTTTGGTATTTCCTACCGGCACGTGGGCCTGAACGAACAACACCAAGTGGATTGGCCATCCGTTGAACAAGCCATCTCAGTCAATACCAAGATGGTCGCGATCCAGCGTTCGAGAGGCTACGATAACCGTCCTTCTTTCACCATCAGTGAAATCAAGGGCATGGTCGAAAAAATCCGGGACATCAAGCCGGACGCTGTCATATTCGTCGATAATTGCTACGGCGAGTTCGTGGAAACCGAAGAACCGATTGAAGCGGGTGCAGATCTCATCGCGGGTTCATTAATCAAGAATCCGGGAGGCGGACTTGCCAAAATCGGCGGGTACATCGCTGGTAAACACAAATTTGTTGAAAAATGCGCTTACCGCATGACCTCTCCGGGTATAGGAGGGGAGGCTGGAGCTTCGCTCAATGCGCTCGCTGACATGTATCAAGGGTTCTTCATGGCTCCGCATGTCGTGTCGCAGGCTTTGAAAGGTGCGATTTTCACTGCAGCTTTATTGGAGACGGCCGGCATGAAAACCAGCCCTCATTATAGTGCAGAGCGGACAGACCTAATCCAGTCGGTATCGTTCCAGACAGCTGAGCAAATGGTGGCGTTTTGCCGCGCAATCCAAGCGAATTCTCCAGTTAATGCACAATTTCTGCCTGAACCGGCCTATATGCCTGGCTACGAAGACGATGTCATCATGGCAGCCGGTACCTTCGTTCAAGGCGCGAGCATCGAATTGACAGCTGATGGGCCAATTCGGGCGCCATTTACAGCTTTTGTGCAGGGTGGATTGACTTATGAGCATGTAAAGCTGGCGGTCGTCAACGCATTGCAAGCTTTGGAGAAAGAACAGTTGCTATAAGAGCTATTAAAAATAGTTTGAAAAAACCATGTCAGAAAATCTAACATCTGTTTGACAAATAACCTGACATGTAATAAACTGAAAATGTAGTAATTAGTGAAATGGGTGAAACTTATGACAAATCGGGTTCGCCGCACCATGCCCATTCTCCCGATCAGCATCGTAATGCAACTGACGGATTTGACAGCACGGCAAATACGCTATTACGAAGAGCAAAAGCTGATCAGTCCGGCTAGGACAGAAGGCAATAAGCGCATGTTTTCATTAAATGATGTCGATGCACTGCTCGAGATCAAGGATTATCTGGAGCAGGGACTTAACGTTGCAGGCATCAGAAAACTGTACGAATCAAAAGAGATGCCGCAAAACGACCAAGCCGAGCCGAAGACATTGAGTGATGCAGAACTCCGCAGCTTGCTGCGCGAGGAGATGAAGCATCAGGCACGGCCGTTTAGCCAGGCATCCCAACGACACGGTGATTTATCCCGTTTCTTTAAATAAGCGGGCTACATAATATAACCTAGGAGAGTGAACAGTACATGAGCAAGTATTCAAAAGAAGACATTATTCGATTGGTTAAAGAAGAAGACGTCAATTTTATCCGCCTGCAATTCACCGACATTCTCGGCGTTATCAAAAACGTAGAAATCCCAACATCCCAGCTTGAAAAAGCACTCGACAACAAAATGATGTTTGATGGATCTTCTATCGACGGCTTCGTCCGCATCGAAGAATCCGATATGTATTTGTTCCCTGACCTTGATACGTGGGTTGTATTCCCATGGATTACAGGAAAAGGTAAAGTTGCACGTTTGATCTGCGATATTTACAATGCGGACGGCACGCCATTTGCTGGCGACCCACGTACAAACTTGAAGCGTGTCTTGAAAGAGATGGAAGAACTTGGATTCACTCATTTCAACCTAGGGCCAGAGCCGGAATTCTTCCTGTTCAAACTTGATGAAAGAGGCGAACCGTCTCTTGAGCTGAATGACCACGGTGGCTATTTTGACTTGGCACCGATGGACCTTGGCGAAAACTGCCGCCGCGACATCGTACTTGAGCTGGAGGAAATGGGCTTTGAAATCGAAGCATCCCACCACGAAGTAGCGCCAGGACAGCATGAAATTGACTTTAAATATGCAGATGCCATCAAAGCTTGCGATGATATCCAAACGTTTAAATTGGTTGTTAAAACGATCGCCCGTAAACACGGCCTTCACGCAACATTCATGCCGAAACCATTGTTCGGCGTCAATGGATCGGGCATGCACATGAACGTTTCCTTGTTCAAAGGCAACGAAAATGCTTTCCTTGACGAAGACGGCGACATGAAGTTGAGCAAAACAGCATACCAATTCTTGGCTGGCATTATTGAGCACGCAAAAGGATTCACCGCTGTGACAAACCCGACAGTCAACTCTTACAAGCGTTTGGTTCCTGGTTATGAAGCACCTTGCTATATCGCTTGGTCTGGCCAGAACCGCAGCCCGTTGATCCGCATCCCTGCTTCACGCGGCTTGTCTACGCGCGTAGAAGTGCGTTCTGTTGACCCTGCTGCGAACCCTTACTTGGCTATGGCTGTATTGCTTGGCGCTGGCCTTGACGGTATCAAGCGTGACTTGACTCCACCAAAAGCAGTTGACCGCAATATCTATGCGATGAACCGCAAAGAACGCAAAGAAGTCGGCATTGAAGATCTGCCGGGCACATTGTATGCGGCGCTTGATGAGCTGCAAAACGATGAAGTCATGACAAAAGCTCTCGGTTCACATATTTTGAATAACTTCGTGGAAGCGAAGGAAATCGAATGGGATATGTTTAGAACTAGCGTCCACCCATGGGAGCGCGAGCAATACTTGAAAATGTATTAATAACGAAAAAACCGGAGCCCAGCGCTCCGGTTTTTTTATGGTTGGTAATGACTTAGGCCATACGGTAAGAGATATAAGGACCACTCAAGGAAAACAGTCTTAAGATTGTGCCCTTTCACACATACGCTGAGCGAAGAAAACGTGGTAAGATTTTACTTATATGAAAGAACTTTTAATATCTGGAGGGATAAAATGCGGTTTATGAATGTCATCATCGTCTTTCTCATTGCCTTTTCATTCGCAGGAATCACCTTATATGCGGTGGGGCCGAATCTATCTTCGGAGGCAGTAGCGCAAAAAGCATTTGAAGAACTCGAGCAAAGCGGCAAGATGGAGGAAATGGTCCAGCAAATCGAGGCGGACCCGGAAGTCAGCCGCTATATGGAAGAATGGCAGTCCCAGCAAGAGATTCCGGAAGAATCTCAAGGCAGCGGCATGGACGAGCAGTTTGAAGGAGGAAACATAGATGAAGGGGATTCTATTGAAATCGACCCTCAACAAGCGCCAGAAGAGCAGGAACTGGCTTTTGAGACCAAAGAGGATGCGGCTAGCGTTATGATGGAGAAAGTCGGTTTTCGCAATTTGTTGAAAATGAAGAATGCCGTCGAAAACGACACGATGACAGCTGAACAAGTCATGAAGGAACTCGACGATGATTTGAATGAAGAAGAAATGCTGGCTTTAAAAGTTATGATTTTCAAGGAATGGCAAAACCGAAACTAAGCGGCAGTTTATGCTACACTAATAAATGCATATCCATTCATGTCGAAGGGAGGAATCTCGGTGAAAACGTTTCAAGTAGAATTCTTCTTTGATCAAGGGAATACCATCGTGCATACAGTGAAAGCGATCGACAAGGAATCGGCCATCAGCCAAGTGCCATCGAACGGCACCTATGAATTGACTGACGAAGCGAATGGCAAGATTTATCGCATTACCATTAACTTGGTCAAATACATCGTCGTAACGGAAACGCAAACAAGTTAAAAAACACAATATAGACAGCTGGTGATAGTTCCCCAGCTGTTTTCATATTTTTAAGGTTACATAAGATTATTACCGATAAAAAAGCCGTAGAAAAAAGGAGGAAGTCATGCGTTCCTCCTTTTTTCTATGGCTTCTTGAATTGAAGCGGCGTTCTTAATGGATTTGGCGGTAAACGCCGACGACTTTGCCGAGAATGCTCACTTGGTCAACGATGATCGGATCCATCGATGAATTTTCAGGCTGCAGGCGGAAGTAATTATCTTCACGGAAGAAGCGTTTGACCGTGGCTTCATTTTCTTCGGTCATCGCGACGACGATGTCTCCGTTGTTGGCAGTTTGCTGTTGTTTGACGACGACGTAATCGCCATTTAGAATGCCGGCTTCAATCATGCTTTCACCCATAATCTCGAGCATGAAAATATGATCTTCCTCTGTGCCATATGTTTGAGGCAGCGGGAAATACTCTTCCACGTTTTCAATCGCAGTGATTGGCATACCTGCTGTAACTTTACCGATCAGCGGCACATGAAGTACAGGGCTCTTATCGATCAGTGCTTCTTCGGAGCCGATGATTTCGATTGCTCTCGGTTTAGTTGGGTCACGGCGGATGAGGCCTTTGCTTTCGAGTCTCGCTAGATGGCCGTGGACAGTCGAACTGGATGCTAGGCCGACCGCTTCGCCGATTTCCCGGACGGAGGGTGGATAGCCTTTTGCACGGACTTCATCTTTTATGAAATTCAGGATGTCTTCCTGACGCTTAGATACTTTTTTCACCAGTTTCACCTCTTTATAGGATTTATTTAAGATTAACTATCTATAGTATAGCAACTCGGGCATTGAAATGCAAACATAGGTTCGAATTTAATCTTGACAAGAAACGCTTGTTCGCTTTAATATGAGAACATACATTCCGAACAAATATTCTAAAGGAGGCGGCTTGAATGACATTCTTTCGACGGAACTCATATTTGGTTTTCTTTTTCTCACTCATTGTAGTGTTTACATTTTACGCGGTGATCAGCCATAATGCCGAAAAGCAGCAACTGGGTGAGCTGCAAATTGAAAAAGGTGATACGCTATGGGAGCTGGCTGAATCGTTCAGCGGCGAAACTCCCCACCATGAATGGATAGAAGAGATTATGGAAGTGAATAATTTGAAGACGACAAAAATCGTAGCAGGGCAATCGTTGAAGATTCCTGCAGATCAGTTGAACTTTTCTCCGGATGAAACTAAATACTACGCAGGTGATGCAGAATGAAGAAAAAAGCGTTAGTTTACTGCCGTGTCAGTACCACTAAAGACGAGCAGGAAACTTCACTTGAACGGCAGGAAGAAGAATTGCTGGCATTTGCATTCGAGCAAGGCTACCTGGTCGAAGACGTTTACATTGACCAACATAGCGGCTATGAGATGGACCGTGAAGGGCTTCTCGAGATGCTCAACCAAGTCAAAAGCGAAAAAGTTGATGCCGTTTTCATCCAGGATGAAACGCGTTTAGGCAGGGGGCATGCCCGCATCGCTTTATTGCATGTCATGAAAAAGCATGAAGTCGATGTCTACACCCTGTCCGACCACGGCCCGATCGCTTTGAACGATATGGATGACATGGTGCTCGAAATCTTGGCTATAGTTGAAGAATACCAACGCAAAATCCACAATGCCAAGATCAAACGGGGCATGAAGCGTGCTGTGGAGAACGGCTACAAGCCAGAACGCAATTTGAAAGGAAAAGGCAATCCGGACGGCCGTGAGCGCTTGGATCTTCCGGTAGACCAAATCGTCAGCTTGAAAGCGAGCGGCTTGACCTTCCATGAAATCGCGGTTACGCTGCAAGGCTTCGGCTACCAAGCAAGCAAAGCGACGGTGCACCGCCGTTTCCGCGAGTACCAGCAAATGAAAGAAAGCTGAAACCTTGCACTGTCCCGCCTTTTTTTGTACGATGGAGCAGTGGAAAGGGGGACTTTACATGCTATCTCCAGATAAGATCGGACGTATCAATGAACTATCGAAAAAGTCCAAGCGTGACGGGCTGTCGCAAGAAGAAGCAAAAGAACAATCAGCATTGCGCCAGGAATACTTGCAAAGTTTCCGCAAGTCAATGCGTGGAACGATAGAAAATGTTACCGTCATCGATCCGGAAGGAAAAGACGTAACGCCAGACAAAATTAAAAATAAACGGGAGAATAAGTATTTGAATTAATACTTATTCTCTTTTTCATTGTATTCTGTCCTATTGTTGACTAAACTAGAATAGGATTAAATTTAGTTTCAGAGAGGATGTCACTATGTCAAACCATGCAGATCAACTTGCAGTGAATACCATTCGTACACTTTCTATCGATGCTATCGAAAAAGCCAATTCCGGACACCCGGGACTTCCAATGGGCGCCGCTCCAATGGCGTATACACTCTGGACAAAACATATGAACCACAACCCGAACAACCCAGACTGGTTCAACCGCGACCGTTTCGTGCTGTCAGCAGGACACGGCTCCATGCTTCTTTACAGCCTGCTTCATTTAAGCGGATACGGATTGCCGATGGAGGAAATCAAAAACTTCCGCCAATGGGATTCCAAAACGCCAGGACATCCTGAATACAAGCACACTGTCGGTGTCGAAGCGACAACTGGACCGCTTGGCCAAGGGATCGGCATGGCAGTCGGCATGGCAATGGCAGAACGCCATTTGGCAGCTACATATAATAAAGAGGGTCTCGACATCATTGACCACCACACGTTCGCTCTTTGTGGAGATGGTGATTTGATGGAAGGCGTAGCCGGAGAAGCAATTTCGCTTGCAGGGCACCTCAAACTGGATAAATTAGTCGTTTTGTATGACAGCAACGACATTTCACTCGACGGCGATTTGTCGATGAGCTTCTCAGAGAACATCCAGAAGCGTTTCGAGTCTTACGGCTGGAACTATCTCCGTGTAGATGACGGCAACGACATGGACGATTTGTCTGCAAAAATCGCTGAAGCGAAAAAATCTACTGACAAACCGACATTGGTGGAAGTCAAGACAGTCATCGGCTATGGTTCCCCGAACAAATCCGGTAAAGCGGATTCGCACGGTGCTCCACTTGGCGAAGATGAAATGAAATTGACGAAAGAATACTATAAATGGACGTTCGATCAAGATTTCCATGTTCCTGAAGAAGTTTACGAAACCTTCAAAGAAGCGACAGAATCACTTGGCGCTACAGCGGAGTCGGCTTGGAATGAACTGTACAAGCAGTACGAAGAGCAGCATCCTGAACTTGCTTCCCAGCTGCAAGCAGCGATCCGTGGTGACTTGCCGGCTGATTTCGACTCGCAGTTCCCGCAATACGAAGTCGGTAAAAAGCAAGCAACGCGTGCATCATCCGGTGATATGGTCAATGCCATCGCTAAGACGGTTCCTTCGTTCTTCGGCGGCAGCGCTGACCTTGCTGGTTCGAACAAAACCAATATCAAAGACGGCGGCGACTTCGATGCTGAGCATCCAGAAGCCCGCAATATCTGGTTCGGCGTTCGCGAATTCGCGATGGGCGCTGCACTTAACGGAATGGCGCTTCACGGTGGCTTGCATGTCTTCGGCGGTACATTCTTCGTGTTCAGTGACTACGTCCGCCCAGCGATCCGCCTAGGCGCTTTGATGGGACTTCCAGTCACTTACGTGTTTACGCATGATAGCGTAGCGGTCGGAGAAGATGGCCCGACACACGAACCGATCGAACAGCTTGCTTCACTTCGCGCAATGCCAAACTTGGGCATCATCCGCCCAGCCGATGCGAACGAAACAAAAGCGGCATGGCGTTTGGCGCTCACGTCTAAAGACAAGCCGACCTTGCTCGTATTGTCCCGCCAAAACTTGCCAGTCCTCGAAACAACTGGCGAAAAAGCGGAAGCAGGAGTCGAAAAAGGCGCTTACGTCGTGTCTCCAGCTGAAGATGCACAAGCATTGCTTCTAGCGACTGGATCTGAAGTCAGCCTAGCAATCGATGCACAGAAGCAATTAAAAGAACAAGGCATCTCGGTGTCTGTTGTGTCGATGCCATCATGGGATCGTTTCGAACAGCAGGATAAAGAGTACAAAGAATCCGTCTTGCCGAAAAACATCACAAAACGCCTCGCCATCGAAATGGGCTCATCATTCGGTTGGGATCGCTACACTGGATTTGAAGGCGATGTCCTCGCGATCGATCACTTCGGTGCAAGTGCTCCTGGTGAGAAAATCATGGAAGAATTCGGTTTCACGCCTGAAAACGTTGCATCCAAAGTGAAGCAATTGATCAACGGGTGAATTCCGGTTTAGTTCTCGGTTCTTGAAAGTGAAATTAAAGTCTTAATATAAGGAATGGTCGTCAGAAAATAATTCTGGCGGCTTTTTCTTGTGAATTTTTTTCAGTTCGATCATTTTATAGCCCTGCCCGGTTATAATCGGTTTAAGAGGTGGAATTATGAAGAAACTATGGAGTTTAATACCAGTTTTTGCTATTTTCATCGCTATAAGCATTGTCGGCTTTTTTGGTGGCATCATGTTATTACTCTCAGGAGAAAGGGCGTGGCTACCGCTGTTTTTCTTTGTCCTCCTGTTTTTGTTTTTCATTTTTTTGCTATCCAAGCGAATTGGCGACGCGAAGAGATGGAAACAGACAGGAGTAGTGTTCGTTGTTCTTGCCATCACGCTTGCGGTTTGGCCGCTTTACCAAGCTTATTTAGATTCCATCCCTAGCGTTTCGGCTGAAGTGGACATCTATTCATATATGCCGTTTCAAGAAGACTCCAAGCTGAATGTATTGGACGAGGAACCCGAACTCCAGTTTGAAGGGGATTTGCCAAGGCTCGACGGGGCGACTGCACTTTACCCCATATATGCAGCCGCTGCAGAAATGCTCTACCCGGAAGATTGGTATGAACCATCCGACAGCGAAGTGATGGTCAATACAACGCCTTTTGCGTATTCCAATTTGTTTGAAGGAGAGGTGGATGCAATTTTTGCCGCTGCGCCATCACAGGGGCAGTTGAAAACAGCAGATGCCAAGGGGCTCGAGCTGACACTGACGCCGATCGGGAAAGAGGCTTTCGTCTTTTTCGTCCATGCAGACAACCCGGTCGAGTCATTAAGTTCTGAAGATCTGCGCATGATCTATAGCGGCGAAATCACCGATTGGTCTTCAGTTGGTGGAGAGGCTGAAGAGATCAGGGCTTTCCAGCGTCCCGAAGATAGCGGCAGCCAAACAGCGCTGATTCAGTTCATGGGAGACGTGCCGGTGATGGAGGCTCCACGTGAAAACATAGAAGAAGGCATGGGCGGCATCATCAATCAGGTGGCAGAATATAAAAACCACAAAAATGCGCTCGGCTTTACATTCCGTTTCTACGGGGAGGAAATGGCCGGCAATAAAGTGATTCGATACTTGGCTATCGATGGCGTTATTCCGTCAGTTGGCGCCATTCGAAATGATGAATATCCCCTAACTTCGGAGTTTTATATCGCCACCACGCAGCACAGCAGCCCGGAAGCCTTGGAATTGGCACAATGGTTCACTTCCGGTCAAGGGCAGCGCTTGGTTGAAGCAGCGGGATATGTACCCTTGGATTCGTCCCGCGAGTGACCGTGCAGCGGCTGCTCAGTGTATGATGGGAGGCAGTCTTTGTTTCTCCGCAATTTTAATGCCGTTCATATAGTCACGTCCTGAAATTTATAGTATAATCCTTTTTGGTGCATGATTTAATTGGCAACACGAAGGAGGTAATTTGTATGGATACATGGATCTGGATTGTTATCGTTATTGTGGCTTTACTCGCAGGTGTTGCACTTGGATTCTTTATCGCTCGCCGATACATGATGAAATATTTGCAGGATAACCCACCAATCAACGAAGAGATGCTGCGGATTATGATGATGCAAATGGGACAAAAACCATCTCAAAAGAAAATCAACCAAATGATGGCTCAAATGAACAAAGCCTCGACAAAACCGGGCAAAAAATAAACGCTTATGCAATTATTCGCCCATAGGTGATGAATACAAGAAGACCCACCGTTCGCTTCTGAACGGTGGGTCTTTTTTGTGCTTCGGTTAGCTGGAAATCTGTGAAATGCCGGCAGCAGGTTTAGGCATTAATAAATCATAGGCCGTCAAGAACTCTGCAACCGTCCCTTCGTATTCGTCCGGATTTTTATTGAAAGACTGGGCATGCTCGCCTTCATCAAACAATTTCAGCTGTTTGGCGCCTTGTTTCAATTCGAATAATTCTTTCGTCATTTTCGGCAAGACGAACTCATCAGGCAGGCTATGGATGAACAGCACAGGCTTTGCAATCTTTTTAACGACTTCCCGGGGCGATACGGTGGTGATGGAATAGCCGTCGCGCAGTTTCAGGAATACGTTGGCAAGGCGAAGCGCCAAAGAAGTGCGCATCGGCGTCGTCGTGCGCATGACGTGCAGAATCTGTTCGCTGATATCGGAATAGGCACAGTCGGAGATGTAAAAATCCGCCGAGTCCTCCATTCCGGCATACAATAGCGTCGTCGCGGCGCCCATCGATTCGCCGTGGATGCCAAAGAACAAAGATGGCCCAACATGGAGTTGTAAGGCCTTTACAACTGCTTGCAAATCCAGCTTCTCATAATGCCCGAAGCTCGTCGTCTTGCCGCCGGACTCGCCGTGCCGGCGGTGGTCATAGACGACAGAGTTGAATCCGAGGCGTTCGAACATGCGCGCATATTTAAACGAGTTCACTTTGCTTTCGGTGACGCCATGGCAAATGATGACGTATCGGTTTGTGGTGTGCGGCTCCAGGAAAATCGCTTTGATCGGATAGCCGTTAGCGGATTCGATCCATTGTTCGCTTTTCTTGGCGTTGGCATACCAAGCTTCATCATAGCGTTTGGCGTTCGTTTCCCGTTCCAAAATCAAGGATGCGTCTTTATTCTTTACATACATGAGACGGTTGCTTGCGGCAAAACCCAATGCGGCAAAAGAAGCAGTCAATGTGCTCGAGACGATGGCTGTTGTCATCAAGAGTCGTTTTTTCACGGCGCACACACCTCATTTTCTGTTTTTGTACAACGTATACATGCCTGTTTGCAGCGGGTTCGATACATGCGGTTCAATGAGCGAGATCGCTTCGTAAAGTTTCTCGAGATCGACCCCGGTGTCGACGCCCATGCGGTGGAACATATGGACCAAATCTTCGGTCGCGACATTGCCGGTAGCCCCCGGTGCAAATGGGCAGCCGCCGAGCCCGCCGGCAGAAGCGTCAAACCGGTCGACTCCGGCAACAAGTGCTGCATAGGCATTGGCGAGCGCCATACGTCTCGTGTCGTGGAAGTGCGCTGCAATCAGTACATCCGGAAATTGCTCTTTCAATCGGCTGAACAACTCATGGCTTTCTTGCGGATTCGCCAGGCCGATCGTATCGGCGACGCTCAATTCATCGACTCCCCAATCGACAAATTGCTGGCATAAATCGATCGTTCGTTGTGGATCGACTGCTCCTTCAAACGGGCAGTAGAACGCTGTTGAAATACAGGCGCGGACGAAGATGCCGTCTTGTTTGGCCTTTTCGATCAATGGCTTCAACGTTTCCATGGACTGGGCTGTCGTCTTGTTGATGTTTTTTTCATTGAATGAATTGGAAACCCCGACAAATACGGCGATCGAATCAGCACCTGCCTCCAAGGCAGATGTGATGCCGCGTTCATTCGGCGTCAGCACCATTTGGCGGCCGGTCTTTTTTGCACCGGCAACGATATCCCGTGCATCGGCCATTTGCGGCACCCATTTAGGCGACACAAACGAAGTCAGCTCCATTTCCTTTAATCCTGCTTCTTGCAAGGCCTTGATAAAATCCAGTTTGTCTTCGGTGTTGACGGTCCTGGCTTCATTTTGCAGGCCATCGCGCGGCCCAACCTCGATAATCGTAGCTGTTTTTGGTAAACTAAACATACTATCCCCCCTCAGCTTTATTGTAGCGATAGGGGGGATAAAAGAGCAAGAAGCAGACAAGGGGGATAAAAGAAATGTCACAAGAAATCGTAATTGCAAGCGCTGTCAGAACCGCGGTCGGTTCGTTCCAGGGGGCGCTGAAAGATGTGCCGGCGACAGACCTCGGGGCCATCGTCATCAAGGAAGCTCTATCGCGCGCAGGGGTAGCGGGCGACCAAGTATCGGAAGTCATCATGGGCAATGTCCTGCAGGCTGGGCTCGGGCAAAATCCGGCGCGCCAGGCTTCCATCAAAGCCGGGCTTCCGGAGACGGTGCCGGCGATGACCATCAATAAAGTATGCGGATCCGGCTTGAAATCGATCCATTTGGCGTACCAGGCGATTTTTGCGGGCGATGCCGATATCATCGTGGCAGGCGGCATGGAGAATATGAGCCGTGCCCCGTATCTATTAGAAGGCGCAAGAGAGGGCTACCGCATGGGAGACCAGAAAGTGGTCGACAGCATGGTCCATGACGGCTTGACGTGCGCATTCAATGATTACCACATGGGTGTAACAGCCGAGAACCTGTGTGACCGCTATGAGATTTCACGCGAAGAACAGGATCGTTTTGCGGCCCGTTCACAAGCCCGGGCATCAGCGGCCATCGAAGGCGGAAGGTTTGACGAAGAAATCGTGCCTGTCGAAATTCCTCAGCGCAAAGGCGAGCCCGTCGTCTTCAAAACGGATGAGTATGTGAAAGCTTCTTCCACTGAAGAAAAACTGGCGAAACTTCGCCCGGCTTTCAAAAAAGAAGGAAGTGTCACAGCGGGGAACGCCTCCGGCATCAACGACGGCGCAGCGGCAGTGATCGTCATGACAAAAGAAAAAGCCGACGAGCTTGGCATCACGCCTCTTGCGGTCATTTCTGCGAACGGCAACGCAGGCGTCGATCCTGCTGTCATGGGCATCGGACCCGTGCAAGCGGTGAAAAATGCTTTGAAAAAAGCGGGAATGACGCTTGGCGACATCGATTTGATTGAAGCGAACGAAGCGTTTGCGGCGCAATCAATTGCAGTTGACCGTGAATTGAAGTTTGATCACGAAAAATTGAACGTCAACGGAGGAGCCATCGCAATTGGCCATCCGATCGGCGCGAGCGGTACACGGATTTTCGTGACGCTTCTGCACGAGATGAAAAAGCGCGACGCCAAGACAGGCCTTGCGACACTTTGCATCGGCGGCGGACAAGGCGTTGCAACGATCGTAAAACGCCCATAAGGAGAGAATAGTATGGCGAAAGATAAACTCAACGATAACGGCCTTTTTTCAGAAGAGCAGCTATTGAAGCTCAAAGCCACAAAAAAAGAATTAGTGAAAGATCAGCAGAAGCTTGAAGAAGAAAAAGAAGCGCAGCGCCAGTTTGAACGCAAAGAACGCGAGAAGAACCTGTCGTTTGCCGAATTACTTGAGCGGCATGGAGATTCAGGAACTAAATATTAACGGTGAAACCCCCTGTCACAAATGTGGCAGGGGGTTCTTCGTTCAGGCTAACCATTTGAATAGATAAGTGATTAAATATAACGGGATGCCTACAATAATAATCCCTGCAGAAAAATATGAAAAACCCCATAAAAGCCAGCTCAAGACATCATAAATCGCGCCAGCCAGATCGTCGATAAGTTTCATGGCCTGCCCACCCCATTTCTGAGAGAATACCCACCTTGTACAATGCAGCTATTGTTTTTATTTTACCAAAGAAAGCTGTTCATCGGCTTGTTTAATTGAATTTAGTAAATAATTTCCAAAATATTTTTATATTCCATTTACCGTCAATTGATATAATGAAAGAAGTGCACGTTACTATCAAGACTATTCAACGAAGCATTGAAGCTTAAATAGGGAAAAACATGATTACAGGAGGATTAGAAGATGAGGGATGAAGAGATGCCGCCAAACCCGGCGCTGGAGAAAGAGCCGGAACAAAGGAAACCCAGGCTCATCCAGCCGCATACGAAACCGTGGATTCATTTCGGATATTTTGTGTTTGTGTTGATGGTGTTATCCGTCACTTTTTCATTGATTAAAGTGATGGCGGACTAGTTTGCAAAAAGAATGGCTATTCTTTCCCTTTTTTTGAAACATCTTACTGATTCGACCGTATAGAATAGTGCAGGAGAAAATCAGCTTATTGAAAAGGATGGGATAAGATGGAGTCAATCGGAATTATTTCAATTTTAATTGTGATTCTTATTTTGGCGGCAGTTGCCGGCGTCGGCTATTTCTTTTGGATGAAAATACGCTACCGCACCGCCAAATCGAATGAAGCCTTGATCATTACAGGGCCGAAACTCGGGGATCCGAAAAAAGACACGAACATCTTTACGGACGATGAAGGGCGATCCATGAAGATCATCCGCGGCGGCGGGTATTTGCTGCGCCGCTTCCAGACTTCGACACCGGTCAATTTGACGTCGTTCCAGTTGAAACTGTCGACGCCGCGTGTCTACACGAATGCCGGCGTGCCGATCGTAGCAGATGCTGTCGCGATGGTCAAAGTCGCAGATACCTTGAATGGCATCGCTAATTACGCCGAGCAATTCCTTGGGAAAAAGCAAGATGAAATCGAACGCGAGATTATCGAGGTCCTTGGCAGTAATTTGCGTGCCATCTTGTCGAAGATGACCGTTGAAGACATCAATAGCGACCGGGAGAAATTCAATACCGATGTCCAGGAAATCGCGCAAAAGCAACTTGATTTAATGGGCTTTAAAATCACTTCACTCGGATTGACGGACCTTCGCGACGCCGATGAAGACAATGGCTATCTCGAGAACCTCGGGCGCCCGCGCATCGCTGAAGTCCGCAAGCAAGCGGAAATCGCAGAAGCGAACACGGAGCGGGAAACACGCATCCACCGTGCCCAGACCGACCAAGAAGCGAAAGAAGAAGAATATATGCGCCAAATCGCCATTGCCGAGTCGCGCAAACAGAAAGACTTGAAAGATGCGGCCTTCAAGGAAGAAACCGAACGCGCACGCGCCAAGTCTGAACAATCATATGAGCTTGAAAAAGCGAAACTCGCAATGGAAATCCAGGAAGAAGAATTGAATATGCAGTTCATGGAACGCGAACGTGCGGTCCGCCTTGAAGAAGAAGAAAGCAAAGTCCGCAAAACAAAAGCGGATGCCAGCTACTACGAAACGACACGTACGGCAGAAGCGGAAGCAAGACGTTCAGTGATCGACGGGGAAGCGAAAGCGAAGATCAAACGCGATGAAGGTGCTGCCGAAGCCGAAGTCATCCGTGAACGCGGTAAAGCAGAAGCGGAATCCCGCAAATTGCTCGCGGAAGCCATGGAAGAACATGGCGATGTCATCATTGCGGAGAAACTGATCGATATGCTGCCGGTATTCGCTGAAAAAGTAGCGCAGCCGCTTAACAATATCGATTCCGTAAAAATCATTGATTCCGGTAACGGCCAAGGCGTTCCGTCATTCGGCAGAAGCGTGACACGCACGATGGTCGACATGCAAGAACCATTGAAGGAAATGACGGGCATTGATATTGCTGACATGCTGAAGACCTACACATCGAGAAATACACGAACTATCGAACCGGTCAGCCAACCAGCCAATGACCAACTTGATGACCAGGTAAATGAACAGCCTGTAGATGAAGCTGCCAAAGAAGACCCGGAACAAATTTAAAGCGAATTAAACACAAAAAGACGGAGAACAGATTCTGTTCTCCGTCTTTTTTATATGCAGAGCTTCTAGACCGTCATGATGTCTTTGAACATCTGCTTTAAGCTCTTGGCGACGTCGTTGAAATGAAATTCCCTCCGCGCTTCAGCTTGCTGCTGCTCGATGAATGTTTCGGAAGTGCGCTTTCTGGAAAAAGGCGTCAAGGTATGAAGCTCTTTTGGCTGGGTTTCGGCCAGCAAGCGCAAGGAGGCAAACACCGGCTCTGAGAGTTCAAAACGCTGATAGCCTTCAGGCATATGGATGATTTTCTCCGGGGCGTCTGCAAGCAGCCAGCGGTCTTCTGCTTCCCATGCCAGCTTATGATTTTTAAACTCCTGTCCAAGGGATCTAGTCACAGATTCAACAACGAGGTATGAATGCATCGAAATGGCATCTCCGTCTGCTGACTGATAAGATTTTTTGGATTGGGTCAAATAAAAATTCATCATTTTGCACGCCCCCGATTTCTTGAAATTAAGGTTTGAAAATTTCAGTCGTAATCAGTATATTCACTTCTGGGTATTCTTTCAAACCTGCAAAAGTCCTTTTCGATAAATAAAATCTTCTAGGTACAAACTCTGTTTTTCTCGAAAAAACACCCGATAAAAATAAGCAAACCCGCGACATAGATGGGGTTAGCTTAAAATCACATAACTGCGTAATTTACATGTATAAGACTTGCCTTTGAAAAAAGGTACAAACGTCCTTAATGGGATTATACGGATTTTTGAAGAGGCGCGCACGAAATGAAAAAGCGCCCCGCAGCAGGCGGGACGCTATTCTAAAGCAACAGGTCAATCGCGATGTTGTTCGTAGCGGTCCAGCCGCGTCGCTTTCTTGGCTTCTTCAATCTGTTGTGCAGTGACAGTCTGTTGATAAGCTCGCAGCGTTTCACGTAATTGCCCAGGGCTGCTTGCGCCGGTTACTGCTGCAGCTACGGTGCTGTCTGACAGCACCGAATGCAGGGCGAGTGCATGGATATTGTCGTGGATGGCGGAAAGCTTTTTCAACGTAGCCGTCAGCTGATCTGGCCCATACTGCAGATAGTCGATCATCTTCTCAGCGCGGTTCAATCCTTCAGCCGTCAGCAAGCCTTTTGCCAAACTGCCGCGTGCAACGACAGAACGGCCGGTTTGACCGATCTCCGGAAGGAATTCTTCAGGGCGCCGGTCAAGAAGGCTGTACTGCATCATGATGGAAGCAATCTCACTATTGTTCAAAAAGCGCCGGATGACATTCGGCCGGATGGACGAGATCCCGTAAGCGCGGATCAAGCCTTCTTTTTTCAATTCCTCGAACGCTTCGATCGTTTCCTCTGAGTTATCGGAAATCATTCCGCCGTGAAGCTGATACAAATCCAAGTAATCCGTTTTTAGGCGGCGCAGCGAGTTGTGGATTTGTTCTTTGATATAAGCTTTCGTCGGATTCCATTTCACTTCATCCGAGTCTTCCGACCATTCATTCCCTACTTTGCTGGCGAGGATGATGTCTTTGCGCCGGTTGCCAAGTGCATCGCCGACGATTTCCTCATTTTTTCCTTTGCCGTAAAAATCAGCTGTGTCAAAATAAGTGACGCCATTGTCTATCGCTTCGTCGATAATGGCTCCTGCCTGTTTCGGGTCTTCCGGCAATGACATGCAGCCGAGTGCAATTTCACTGACTTCAAGCCCGCTAGTTCCCAGTGTATTGTATTTCATCATTTCACCTCATTGTAAAAATTTGTTTCCTCTATGGTATACTTTGCGGTATTGAAACTACAAATGAAATGAGGGCCAGTATGAAGAAATTTGAAGAAAAAACAATTCATAGTGAACGTTTATATGAGGGCAAGGTCATTAATTTGAAAGTCGATGATGTGACACTGCCAAATGGCAAACAGTCGAAGCGCGAATTGATCGAACACCCGGGAGCGGTAGCGGTCATCGCATTGACGGGTGACAAGAAAATCATCATGGTTGAACAATACCGTAAAGCCCTTGAACGTTCACTCGTCGAAATTCCGGCCGGAAAACTGGAACCCGGGGAGGCACCGGAGCACACGGCGATGCGTGAACTGGAAGAAGAGACAGGCTATTCAGCGGATAAGCTCGAAAAAGTGATCAGCTTCTCGACGTCTCCCGGATTTGCCGATGAAGTGGTGCACGTTTTCTTTGCGAGCGGCTTGCACCGTGCAGAGAATGGCGCAGTGACGGATGAGGACGAATTCGTGGAATTGCTCGAAGTGACGGTAGAGGAAGCGCAAGGTTTGATTGAGAACGAACGGATTTTTGACGCGAAAACCGCTTACGCTGTGCAATGGGTTAAAAACTACTTATCAGATAAGAATTAATCCAATTACCAGTTAAGAATGATTCTAAATAATAAACGGCATCGATTGTTGTAATCGAGAACGCCCTTTTGATATAATGAATACAGTTTGAGGGAGGGCGTCGCATGGAAACAAGGATAGATCGTATAAAAAAGCAATTACACGCTGCGAGTTATAAGCTGACGCCACAGCGTGAAGCAACGGTACGAATTTTATTGGATCATGAAGAAGACCATCTAAGTGCTGAGGATGTCTATCTTTTGGTCAAGGACATCGCACCGGAAATCGGCTTAGCTACGGTATACCGTACATTGGAACTTCTGACCGAATTGAAAATTGTCGATAAAATAAATTTTGGGGATGGCGTTTCCCGTTATGATTTGCGTCAGGAAGGCGCAGCACACTTCCACCATCACCTGGTCTGCTTAGAGTGTGGGGCAGTAGATGAAATACAGGAAGATTTGCTTGAAGATGTCGAAGCAGTCGTGGAAAAGCGCTGGAACTTCCAGATCAAAGACCACCGTTTGACTTTTCATGGCATTTGCTGGCGCTGCCATGATTCGGGGCCCAATAAGCCGGAAAAAGACGCATAAAAGACGGCCTGTCGAAGGCCGTCTTTTTTCATCTTCAATTAAAACAGCGCAAAAGGAGGAATCCCGATGAACGACGCGAAAGATGCACTGGATGATTATTTGCACTTTCTCCGCGTGGAGAGGCAACTGGCTGATAATACGCTGACTTCATATGAACGCGACTTAAAAGGCTACATACAATATATGAGTGAAGTCGAACAATTGGAACGGCTCGGGAAAATTGAGCGGGTCCATATTTTGAATCACCTGCGCCATTTGCAGGAAATGGCGAAAACATCGCGTACAGTGGCGAGGCATATTTCTTCGATCCGCAGTTTTCACCAATTCTTGATACGGGAGAAGCGGAGTGATTCAGATCCGACCGTTCACTTGGAAATGCCTCAGATGGACAAGAAGCTGCCGAACATCTTATCTATAGAAGAAATCGATGCCTTATTGAATTCACCGGATACGTCAAAAGCCAGCGGGCTGCGCGACCGGGCCATGCTGGAATTGCTTTATGCGAGCGGCATGCGTGTCAGTGAATGCATCAACTTGGATATGGAAGATGTCCATTTGACGATGGGGTTCGTGCGCTGCACAGGAAAAGGCGGCAAGGAACGGATCATCCCGCTTGGCAGGGCTGCGCTTGAGGCGAACCGCCAATACATCGAATCGGGGCGTCTTGTGTTGCGAAATCCGTCTGAGAAAACCGATGCTTTGTTCATTAACCAAAGAGGGAAACGCTTGACGCGCCAAGGGTTCTGGAAATTGCTCAAGCAGCACGCCCAGAAAGCGGGCATCCAAAAAGAGTTGACGCCGCATACATTGCGCCACTCATTCGCTACTCATTTAATCGAAAATGGGGCAGATCTGCGGGCCGTTCAGGAAATGCTTGGGCACGCAGATATTTCAACGACCCAAATCTATACCCATGTCAGCAAGACGCGTTTGAAAGACGTGTACTCGCAATTTCATCCGCGTGCCTAACAGAGGTCTGACTTCCGACATGGACCAATCATATGATAGAATAAAAGGGCAAATAAGGAGGAAATCACATGACAATGAAACCGTTTACTCGCATACATTTAATCGTACTGGATTCGGTCGGCATCGGCGAAGCGCCGGATGCTGAAGCTTTTGGGGACAAGGGAGCCGATACGCTCGGCCACATCGCGCAATCTGTCGGCGGACTCTCGATGCCGAATATGGAGAAGCTGGGACTAGCCAATATCGTTCCCGTTAAAGGACTGGAAGCACAAAATGAACCAGCTGCCCATTTCGGGCGTCTCGAGGAGGCTTCAGTCGGAAAAGATACGATGACAGGCCACTGGGAAATCATGGGGCTCAACATTGATACGCCGTTTAAAGTCTATCCAGAAGGGTTTCCACAAGAACTGATCGACAAGCTTGAACAGGCGACGGGCCGCAAAGTTATCGGCAATAAACCGGCAAGCGGCACTGAAATCCTTGACGAACTCGGCCAAGAACACATGGAAACGGGCGCCTTGATTGTCTATACGTCTGCTGACCCGGTTCTGCAGATTGCAGCACACGAAGAAGTAATTCCATTGGATGAGCTGTACCGGATTTGTGAAACAGCCCGTGAATTGACATTGGACCCGGAATTTTTGGTCGGGCGTGTCATCGCTCGCCCATTCCTTGGTGAACCGGGGGCATTTAAACGCACATCCAACCGCCATGATTATGCGTTGACGCCTTTTGACCGCACTGTCATGAATGAACTGCAAGATGCTGGAAAAGATGTTATCGCCATCGGGAAAATCAACGATATCTATAATGGCGCGGGCGTGACAGAAGCTTTGAGAACAACGGATAACACAGACGGCATGGATAAGCTCGTTCAAGTGGTCGGCAAGGATTTCAACGGCTTGAGCTTTTTGAACCTCGTAGATTTTGATGCGCTCTTCGGGCATCGCAGAGACCCGGAAGGTTACGCAAAAGCGCTCGAAGCATTCGATGTGCGCCTGCCGGAAGTGCTGGAAGGCTTAAGAGAAGACGATTTGCTGCTCATTACAGCAGACCATGGAAACGACCCGACTTTCCCGGGAACCGACCATACGCGCGAATATGTTCCGCTTCTCGCATTCTCTCCTCGTTTCAACGGCGGGTCTGACCTTGGAACAGGATCGACATTTGCGGATATCGGTGCGACCATTGCCGAGAATTTCGCTTGCGAATTGCCGAAATTCGGCACAAGCTTCCTAACGAAACTAAACTGAAAAGGCGGTAATGACCAATGAGAATGGTGGACTTGATCGAAAAGAAACGGGATGGCCATGAGCTGTCCACAGAAGAAATCCGTTTTATCGTCTCCGGCTATACGAATGGCGAAATTGCCGATTACCAAATGAGTTCATTCTTGATGGCTGTGTTTTTTCAGGATATGAGTGAACGTGAACGGGCAGATTTGACAATGGCGATGGCAGAATCTGGAGACCAAATCGATTTGTCAGCCATTGAAGGCATTAAAGTGGATAAGCATTCAACAGGAGGCGTCGGCGATACGACGACGCTAGTCCTCGGGCCGCTTGTCGCAGCGTGCGGCGTGCCAGTTGCGAAAATGAGCGGACGCGGGCTTGGACATACCGGAGGAACAATCGATAAACTTGAAGCGATCGACGGTTTCCACGTTGAGCTGTCAACGAATGATTTTATCCGCCAAGTGAACGAACACAAATTGGCGGTGATCGGGCAAAGCGGCAATTTGACGCCTGCCGATAAGAAAATGTATTCCTTGCGCGATGTAACGGCGACCGTCAACAGCATTCCGCTGATCGCAAGTTCGATCATGAGCAAGAAAATCGCAGCCGGCGCCGATGCCATCGTCCTTGACGTGAAAACAGGCGAGGGCGCATTCATGAAAACCGAAGAAGATGCCAAAAAACTAGCGCACGCCATGGTCGGCATCGGCAATGCGACAGGGCGCAAAACGATGGCCATCATTTCAGATATGAGCCAGCCGCTCGGATTTGCGATCGGCAATGCGCTGGAAGTGAAAGAAGCGATTGAAACGCTACAAGGCAAAGGCCCAGAAGATCTGACGGAACTATGCCTCGTGCTCGGCAGCCAAATGGTCGTCGTCGGCGGCAAGGCAGAAACGTTAGAAGAGGCGCGTACCATGCTAGAAGGCGTCATCAAAGACGGCTCAGCACTCGAAGCATTCCGCCAATTGATCGAAGACCAGGGAGGCAATCCGGCTGTAGTGGATGATCTCAGCCTATTGCCGCAAGCGAAATTCGTTACTGAACTGCCGGCTAAGCAGGATGGCTATATTTCCTTTATGGAAGCGGATGAAATCGGAACAGCGGCCATGGTGCTCGGCGCAGGCCGTGCGACGAAGGATTCGGTCATCGATCTATCGGTCGGTTTGGTGCTGCACAAGAAGGTCGGCGATTTCGTCAAAAAAGGCGAAGCTTTGGCGACGATTTATTCCAATACACAGGACCTCGCGGAATGCCAGGAAATGTTATACAATAGTATCGAGTATTCAAACGAGCCAGTTGAAGCGATTCAACTCGTCTCTGCTTTGATCACCGATTAAACGAATCTTGCTGGGTCTAGGCTCAGCAAGATTTTTACTATACATAGCCCATTCAGGAGGAGTCGACATGCATCTATACGGGACACAATCAATTAACGAAAAAGGCCATTTGACGATTGGGGGAGTAGACACAATAGACCTTGCAGGACAATACGGAACACCGCTTTTCGTCTATGACATCGCGCTATTCCGCGAACGCGCTCAAGCGTTCCAAAAAACCTTCCAAAACGAACAAGTCGGTTATCAAGTCGCTTATGCCAGCAAAGCGTTCTCCGGCATCGCCATCTATCAAGTCGCAGCACAAGAAGGGCTGTCGCTCGATGTCGTGTCCGGCGGGGAGCTCTACACGGCGATCCAAAGCGGATTCCCGAAAGAGAAAATCCATTTCCATGGCAATAATAAGAGCCAAGCCGAAATCGACATGGCTTTTGATGAGGAAATCGGCTGCATCGTCGTCGATAATTTCCATGAAATCGAGCTGCTGAAAAAAACAGCGGAGCGGCGCCAGCAGAAGATGAACATCTTGCTGCGCGTCACGCCAGGGATTGAAGCCCATACCCATGACTACATCACGACCGGACAGGAAGACTCGAAATTCGGCTTTGATTTGAACAATGGCCAGGCAGACCGTGCTTTTGAGGAAACCTATGCTCACGGACATCTCGAGTTGATTGGCCTCCACTGCCATATCGGGTCACAGATTTTCGAAACCGCGGCGTTCCAGATGGCTTCTGAAAAATTGCTGTTGAAAATGGCAGGATGGAAACAAGACCATTCCTACACATGCAGCGTGTTGAATCTAGGCGGCGGATTCGGCATCCGCTATACGGAAGAAGATGCTCCGCTTGAGCCAGCCGTGTATGTGAAAGATATGATCCGCACGGTCAAAACCGCGTCCGAAGGGGCCGGGTTCCCGGTGCCGGAGATTTGGATCGAGCCGGGCCGTTCATTGATCGGTGATGCTGGCACGACGCTCTATACGATAGGATCGACAAAAGATGTGCCCGACACTCGTCGCTATGCAGCGGTCGACGGCGGAATGTCCGACAATATCCGCCCTGCTCTGTACGGTGCGAAATACAGTTCCCTGCTCGCCAACCGCGCTCAGGAAGAGGCAGGGCAAGTTTATACAATCGCAGGGAAGTGCTGTGAATCCGGCGATAAGCTCATCGAAGAAGCACAGTTGCCGGAAGTTTCAGCTGGTGACATTCTGGCTGTTTTCTGCACCGGCGCATATGGCTATTCCATGGCAAGCAATTACAACCGGATCACACGGCCGGCAGTCGTTTTTGCGGAAGGCGGCAAGCATCAGCTCGTCATCCATCGGGAAAGTTTTGAAGATTTGATCAAGAATGAAGAGGGTTATATGCAAGAGGGGGCTAAGCGTTGAGAAAGCAGAACATCATGCTGTTCCTATTCGTCCTGTTGATGGCATTCGCCTGGGGCATCGCCTACTGGCTGTTCTTTGCAGACAATGTCACAGGCGGCTGATCCTGCGTAAACTTGAGTTATTGGGGAGTTTATAGTAGTATGGGTAAAGCTGCTTTTAAGATGAAAATGAGGGATCAATTATGTTATACAGATACAAAAAATCATTTGAAAAAATCGCCATGGGGTTGTTATCTTTCATGCCCAAAGAGCGCGAACTGAAAAAGCTGCAGCAGACGATGCACATCTATGAAGAAAACCCAGAATGGCAATTGTTCCTATGGAAAAAAGAGGACGATTTTGTCGGGTTGTTAGGTGTGGAAGTCGCAGATGATCATTACACCATCCATCATGTGTCGGTGAATCCATCCCATCGGGGCGACGGGATCGGCCATCAGATGATCGATAAGATTCAAGACATGATGCAGCACCGGGAAATGCGGGCTACAGACGAAACCGAAGCTTTCCTGAATAAATGCCCAGTAAAAAAAGGCGGCCTTTAATTCTTAAAGGTTCCGCCTTTTTTTCTGTTGCCGGAGCGCAATGATTTCCGTCCGGTCACGCAATCGGTGCTTGTGCATCAAATAATATTCATCATGCGCAGGGGCTAAGTATTGCTGCTTCCGTTCTTCGATCGCTTGAACCAGCTCGCCTGGCAAAAGCGGCAGGTCGCGGTGCTCGAATGGCTCGCGGTCAGTGACTCCTTGTATCGATTCAGTAAGAAGCATCGTCAGTTGCTGCTGGTCGAAGCCTTCGGTCCAAATGCTTGCTTCAGCGAGTTTCGGTTTTGCCCGTATGAGCGAACGGAGCGCGCCGGGATAATTGCTGCGGCGCCAATGGTACATGCCGACCGCCAATTGGATCCACCCAGTCAATGGATGCGTCTTGTCTTTCGGGGCGATTTGTTTCCAATACTCTTCCCCGACTTCATGGCATTCGAAATAATCTTTTTCATCATTGAAGTGGATGATGTACTGAAGGAATAAGGGATGGTTAAGCGGATGCATTTCAATCTCCTTTCTTTTATAATCAAGTATAGTAGGAATATGAACAGTCAGGTGGTAGTCACATGTCTTATGAAGTGAAAGTGGACGCCTTTGAAGGCCCGCTTGATTTATTATTGCATTTAATTCATCGTTTGGAAATCGATATTTACGATATACCCGTTTCTCAAATCACTACACAGTATATGGAGCATATCCGCGCAATGCAAGTGCTCGAACTCAATGAAGCGAGCGAATACTTGGTGATGGCGGCGACTTTGCTGGCGATTAAGAGCAAGACGCTGCTGCCGGTGCATGAAGGGGAAATCGATGAAGTCGATTATGAATTTGATGAAGAAGACCCCCGCGACGAATTGGTGTCGCGGCTGATCGAATACAAGAAATACAAAGAAGCGGCCGGCGAACTGAAGAAGCTGGAAAATGAACGGGCAGTGCTTTATTCGAAAGCGCCTGCTGATTTATCGGAACTCCAGCAGCAGCCCGACGCCATGGATTATGATGCCAATGCCTATGATATGCTTGGGGCATTCCAGAAGATGCTGCGCCGAAAGCAATTGAGGGCGCCGCTTTCGACACGTGTCGCACGCCAGGAAGTATCCATTAAAGAACAGATGGGCTCAATGGTCGAACGGCTGAAATCATTCAAAGGGCGGGCTAATTTTTCCGAACTTTTCCCCTCTGATGACCAGGCGGTGCTCGTCGTTTCGTTTTTGTCCTTGCTTGAATTGATGAAGCGGCAAGTGATTGCGGTCGAACAGCAAAAGAATTTCACCGAATTGTCGGTGGAACTAAGAAAGGAAACGTGGCAAGATGAAGAAGAACCTTTTGGCCCAAATTGAAGCATTGCTTTTTGTCACAGGAGACGATGGCTTGAGTTTCAGCCAATTGCAGTTTTTGACGGAAGCCGATGCAGAACAAGTGGAGCAGGCGCTCACGGAGCTGAAGAGCCGCTATGACGGAGAAGGTTTCGGGGTGACGCTGAAAGAACTGGCGGGCGTTTATCAATTGGTGACCAAGCCGGAAATGGCGGAAACCATCCAGAAGCTGGTTGAGAACCCGACTCCCCAATCACTGTCGCAGGCTTCGCTTGAAGTGCTTGCGATCGTGGCGTACAAACAGCCGATCACCAGAGTCGAGCTGGAGGATTTGCGCGGCGTGAAGAGCGAAAAAGCACTGGCGACTCTCGCAGCCAAGGGCTTGATCCAGGAATGCGGGCGCGCTGAAGGGACGGGCCGTGCCATTTTGTATGGCACGACCGGCGAATTCCTCAATTATTTCGGTTTGAAGAACTTGGAGGAATTGCCTCCGCTGCCTGAAGAGATGGCACAGGAACCGGAAGAAGACACCGATCTCTTCATGACGAAATTTCAAGAAGCATTCAAAGAAGAAGTAAATGCATAGGAGCTTACTGGGAAGACTGGGACGCATTAACAGTCTTCTTTTCTTTTGAGCGATGCGCTTTCTCTTTGACCGGAATTATGCCATAATTCCGGTTAGAAAGACCGCGAAGAACGTGAATCGGCCACCTATGCAGCCGGTATTTAATTAGATGGGGTGAACAGGAAATGGAAAGATTACAGAAAGTAATGGCGCATGCAGGAATTGCATCTAGGCGCAAAGCAGAACAAATGATTTTGGATGGCAAAGTGAAAGTCAACGGGAAAACGGTCAAGGAATTGGGTGTCAAAGTGACACCATCCGATAAAATCGAAGTGGAAGGCGTTCAAATGGAAAAAGAACGCAAAGTATACTTTTTGCTATACAAGCCGCGCGGCGTCATTTCAGCAGTGTCTGATGACAAGAATCGCAAAGTCGTGACGGATTTCTTCCCGAATGTCGAAGAACGCATTTATCCTGTCGGACGCCTCGATTACGATACTTCAGGATTATTGCTTTTGACGAACGATGGTGAATTCGCCAATAGCCTGACACATCCGAAATTCGAGATCGACAAGACCTATGTCGCGCGCTTAAAAGGCATTCCAAACAAGGAAGATCTCCAGAAACTCGAACGCGGCATCAAATTGGAAGACGGCATGACCGCGCCGGCAAAAGTGAAATTATTGTCAGCCGACACGAAAGCGGCAAAAGCGATTGTCCAGATTACAATCCACGAAGGACGCAACCGCCAAGTCCGCCGCATGTTCGAAGCGATCGGCTTCCCGGTGCAGAAGCTAAGCCGCGAGCAATTCGCCTTTTTGACATTGCATAGCTTGAACGCTGGGGAATCGCGAGAGCTCAGCCCCCACGAAGTGAAGCAATTGCGCGTGCTTGCGGATACCGGCAAACGCCGCTAACGTTCACAAACCCTTCAAAACTGTGGGCAGGCGCCCATTAAATCTTTGCTATAATTGATGTGCATCCAATCCTTCGAAGGAGGATCTTTATGAGTACGGAGAAAAAAAGAAACAAAAAGAAAAACCGGACGATCATGCGCTCCGTTATTTTGCTGCTATTGGTCGCGGCCATTGGTTATACGATCTACAATAGTGTGACGGCTGACGAAGTGGAAGTGCTGAAAGTGGGAGATCCGGCACCGGATTTTACGCTGACGGATCTCGACGGTGAAACCCATAAGCTGTCCGATTATAAAGGGCAGGGCGTGTTCCTGAACTTCTGGGGCACATGGTGTGAACCGTGCATCAAGGAAATGCCTGCGATGGCCAACCAGTACGAAGTATATGAAGATCAAGGCGTCCAGATCCTTGCGGTGAACATTGCGCAATCGAATTTTGAAGTAGAGACGTTCGCCCGTCAATACGGACTCAATTTCCCGATTGTCATCGACCGCGATAAAAGCGTCATGACTGCATATAATATCCGCCCGCTTCCAACGACCATGCTGGTGAATCCGCAAGGCGAAATCCAGCGCATCGTAACCGGTGAAATGACAGAGCAGGATATCGCAGGTTTTATGGAAGAAATCAAACCTGAATAAGGAGATTTTTGGGATGGACAAATTGATTTGCAAATGCGGCCATGAAAACCCGCCAGGTACGGTTCTCTGTGAATCGTGCGGCCGGCCGCTCAATGAACAAGAACAAAACAAGCAATTGGCGGATATGCGCTATGAAGGAACGGCAAGGCGTTCACAGACGTATAATAAGTCGATCATCGACAAAATTTGGAATTTCTTTTCCAGCGTTAAAGTAGGCGTCGGAATCATCATCGTTTTACTGGTTGCAGCCGCCCTCGGCACGATCCTGCCGCAGAAACAATACGTCCCGGCTGCGACAGATGCAGATATCGAAGCTTATTACACCGATATCTATGGAAGTGTCGGGACCGTTTACCATGCGCTTGGCTTTCATGATATGTACAATTCCTTCTGGTTTATCGGGCTGGTGGGCATGCTCGCGATCTCGCTGATCATTGCGAGCCTCGACCGTTTTGTACCGCTCTATAGATCCTTGAAAAACCAGCGCGTGTTGCGCCATTCCAGCTTTATGCGCAAACAGCGCATCTTGGCGGAAGGGCCAGGTGAAGCGGATACGCTGAAAAAAGCCGAAGAGAAATTGACCGATTTGAAATATAAGGTGTCGACCGATAAAAATGGCTTGCTTGCTGAAAAAGGCCGTTTTTCGCGGTGGGGCCCTTATGTTAACCACATCGGATTGATCATCTTCCTGTTCGGGGTCATGCTGCGCATGATGCCCGGTTTCTATGTAGACGAAACGCTGTGGATCCGTGAAGGCGAAACGCGTGCGATCCCGGATGCGCCAGGTTACGTCCTAGAAAGCAAAGGCTTCACTTTGGAGACTTATACAGGTGAAGGTGAAGAAGAGAAATTCGGTGAAGCGATCGACCGCGTCGGAACGGTAGCGAAAAATTACCAAACGGATGTCGTTCTCTACAAAATTCCGGAAGGCGCATTGCCTGGCGATACAGCCGATATGGAAATGGTGGAAGAACACGCCATCCGCGTCAACCAACCGTTCAAATTCGATGGCTACGCCTTGTATCAGATGGATTTCCAACAGGATGAGCTGAAAACGATGAGCTTCGCGCTTGAGAACAAAGAAACAGGCGAAAGCCGCGGGGATTTGACCATCGATTTGGTGAATCCGGAAACCAATTATGAGCTCGAAGACGGCTCTGTTGTGGAGCTGCTCGGCTATTATCCTGACTTCTCCGGTTTTGAAAACGGTGAACCGCAAACAGCGACACCGCTGCCGAAAAACCCGGGATTCCTCGTGAAAATGACGACTCCCGATACGCCGGACGGTGAAACAAGTTTCATCACCATCCAGAACACGGTTGAGCCATTAGGCGATAACGACTATAAACTGGCCTTCCAGGGAGTCGAGACGCGAGATGCATCCGGCTTGACTGTGCGCAAAGACCGCACCTTGCCAATTCTTGGGCTCGGCGGTTTGATCTTCATGATCGGCGTGGCGCAAGGGATGTACTTCAATCACCGCCGTTTCTGGATCCAGCAGCAAGCGGATGGCAGCATTTTGCTTGCGGGCCATACGAATAAAAACTGGTTCGGTCTGAAAAAGGATCTGGACCAGGTGACTGAACACGCTTCTCTTCCGGCATATCGCGACCAACAGGAAGACATGGAAGCACAGGAGAAAAGGGAAGGTGAACAATTGACATGACATTAGTCGACATCAGTTCCAATTTATTATACGTAGCCTTTATCGCCTACCTGATTGCAACATTCGTATTCGGGGGCGCTGTAAAAGGCAATAAAGAAGGCACTTACAGATCTGAACAGCGTTGGGGCAAAGTTGCCATCACTATTACGGTCATCGGCTTCCTTGCGCAATTAGGGTATTTTATTACACGGTGGATGGTCACAGGACACGCACCGATCAGTAATATGTTCGAATTCACGACCGCATTTGGCATGACGCTTGTCGGCGGATTCATCATTATCTACGCGTTGTACAAAACCGCTGTGCTCGGGATGATCGTCTTGCCGATCGCTTTATTGATCATCGCTTATGCAAGCATGTTCCCAAGTGAAGTGAGCCCGTTGATTCCGGCCCTTCAAACGAACTGGCTGGCGATTCACGTCATCACGGTCGTCATTGCGGAAGGAATTCTTGCGATCAGTGCAGCGGCCGGGTTGATTTATTTGCTCAAAGTCGTCGACCAAAAGAAAAAGTCCAAGCAGCGCTTTTGGCTTGAAGCCATCATGTATTCGCTCGTCTTGGTTCTTGGCTTTGTCGTGACCAGCACATTCTTCACCTTGACGAATTATGAAGCGGATTTCGCTTATGTCAATAAAGACGGCCAGCCGTCGGAAATCACTTACAATATGCCGGCAATTTTCGGGATGAACGAATTTGAGTCAATGACAGACGGGGCATTTACGCCGCTGGTGGAAATGCCGCCGATCGTCCACGCCGGAAAACTGACGACCGTGTTTTGGTCCGTCATGGTCGGGACGGTGCTGTACGCATTGATCCGTCTCATCTTCCGTAAACGAATTTCCGAAATGCTGCAGCCGTTCACGAAAAACGTCAATCTGCAGCTGATGGATGAGATCAATTACCGTTCGATCATCATCGGCTTCCCAATCTTTTCACTCGGGGCATTGATCTTCGCCATGATCTGGGCGCAAATCGCCTGGTCGCGCTTCTGGGGCTGGGACCCGAAAGAAGTTTGGGCGCTCGTTACATTCTTGTTCTACGCAGCGTATTTGCACTTGCGGCTTGGCAGAGGCTGGGCAGGCGAAAAGTCTGCTTGGCTCGCGGTAATCGGTTTTGTCATCATCATGTTCAACTTGGTGGCAGTCAACTTGATTATTGCCGGACTGCATTCATACGCCTGACGATAAAAGCCTTTTCCTTCTATAGGAAAAGGCTTTTCGTTTATTTTTGGAACCCTTATCGGTACAATGAAAGGTATAGAGATGAAAGTTGGAGGGATTAGGATGTCTGAAGAAATTACAATTCTTGTAGTGGATGATGAAGAGAGGATCCGCCGCCTGTTGAAGATGTATCTCGAGCGTGAAGGATATATGGTGGAAGAAGCCGAAAACGGCGTGGAAGCATTGGAAAAAGCAGTGGAGAAGGATTACCATTGCATCCTGCTTGATCTCATGATGCCGGAAAAAGACGGCATCGAAGTGGCAACCGAACTTCGGGAGACGAAAATGACGCCGATCATCATGCTGACGGCCAAAGGCGAGGAAGCAAACCGCGTGGAAGGGTTTGAATCCGGAGCGGATGACTATATCGTCAAGCCGTTCAGCCCGCGGGAAGTCGTGCTGCGCGTAAAAGCGATTTTGCGCCGGTCGTCTGCTTATTCGCCTTCTACAAGTTCGACTGTCTCAAAAGACTTGGTCGTCTTTCCTCATCTGACGATCGACCACGATGCGCACCGCGTGACAGCAGACGGCGTGGAAGTGAATTTGACGCCGAAAGAATACGAACTTTTATATTTCCTGGCAAAATCCCCGGATAAAGTGTTCGACCGGGAACATTTACTCAAAGAAGTATGGCATTATGACTTTTTCGGCGATTTGCGTACCGTGGATACCCATGTCAAACGCTTGCGTGAAAAATTGAACCGCGTCTCCGAATCCGCCGCTAAGATGATCGTCACCGTATGGGGTGTCGGATACAAATTCGAGGTCGGCAATGAATAGAATATGGAATAGCATCGTCGGGAAGCTGTGGGTAACCATTTTGCTTCTCGTTTCCTTTGTCCTTTTTATCGTGACGGTGCTGCTGTTGGAGTTTCTCGGGAACTTCCATAGCGAGACAGTGGAAGAAGCGCTTCACAACGAAGCGAATATGATAGCCCGGATCTTCAATGACCACTCCGGGGAAGGCAATTTATCGATCGTCGACGAAGTATTAGGGCCCGAAACCAATGCAGTCATCGCCGAAGAACCGGGGGAAATCTCGTATTATTTGCATGATGGCTTGAATGGCGAGGAAATCAGGGAAAAGATCGTCAGCGAAAACGAATTTCAAAAAGTATTTGAAAGCGATGATACGGTAACGAAAGAAATGCTGCTGCCATCCTTGTCGGAAGCAGACCGCATGGAATCGTATATCGTCATGGCGTCGCCTCTTCAAACAAGCGATGAGCTTCACGGCACGGTTTTCATTTACCAATCATTGGAAGTTATGGACCGCACTGCTGAAAGAACAACCAATATCGTTTTCCTATCCGCGTTTATCGCGTTATTATTGACGACGTTTTTCGCATTTTTCCTATCGACCCGGATCACCTCCCCGCTGCGCAATATGCGCGAAGGGGCATTTGAATTGGCGAAAGGGAATTTCGACACAAAAGTGAAAGTATCTTCCGGAGATGAAATCGGCCAATTGGCGATCGCCTTTAATCAGATGGGCCGCCAGTTAAAGCATCATCTCGAAGTGATCAACCAGGAGAAAGAGCAATTATCGAGCATCTTGACCTCGATGGCGGATGCCGTAATCACCTTCAATCAGGATAAGACGATCCTGTTGAACAATCCGCCAGCAGAGAAGCTGCTGCAGCAATGGCTCTTCAAAGACGGCACGACCGATGCCAATGCGCTGCCATCGGAAATGCTCCATATGCTCGACCATGTCCTGACATTCCAGGAGGAAATTGAGGAAGAGCTTGAAATCGAAGGCGCCTATTATGCGGTCAATTTCAGCCCGCTATACAGCGGAGAAAGCGTACGCGGGGCGGTGGCTGTGCTCCATAACATGACGGAACAGCATCGCCTTGAGAAGCTGCGTGAAGATTTCATCGCCAATGTATCCCACGAACTGCGGACGCCAATCGCCATGCTGCAGGGCTATAGCGAAGCCTTATTGGATGACGTCGGTGCAAGCGAAGAAGAGCGCAACGAAATGACCAAGATCATCTACGAGGAATCCCAGCGCATGGGCCGACTCGTCACGGACCTATTGAACTTGGCACGATTGGAATCAGGCCATATGCGCCTCTACAAAGAATTGGTGCAGTTCAATAATGCCATCGAGCGGATGAGCTTGAAATTCAGCCAAGCCGCGAAAGAAAAAGGCATCGAACTGAGCTTCACGACAGAACTCGATGACTGGGCGGCAGCCGAACTCGACGAAGACCGCATCGAACAGGTCATGACGAATTTGATCGATAATGCACTTCGCCACACTCCGCAGGGAGGGCAAGTGCATGTGCATGTCGAAAACATGGGAGACTACGCAAAAGTTTCGATCAACGATACCGGGGCCGGAATTACAGAGAAAGACCTGGAATTCGTCTTTGAGCGTTTCTATAAAGCCGATAAGGCAAGGACGCTCGGCAAAGGCGGCACAGGGCTCGGGCTCGCGATTGCCAGCAATATCATCAAAGCGCATTCGGGAGAAATCCGCGCCGAAAGCAAATTCGGCGAAGGCACTTCGTTCATCTTCACATTGCCGCTGAAGGCGATGTAACTTTTCTGCTGTCGTGACGACTAATCCAAGGAACGGGGGGAGTTGCGTGAATGACTCCGTGTTTCATCGGCTGTACGATCAATACCATCAGGATGTCTTTCAGTTTTTGGTGTATTTAGTGAAGGACCGGCATGTGGCAGAAGATCTGATGCATGAAGTTTATGTGAGGGTACTGCGCGCTTATGACCGGTTCCAAGGAAAGAGTTCGGAAAAGACCTGGCTCTTTTCGATCGCCAAAAATGTCGCCATCGACCATTTCCGCAAGACCGCAGTAAGGAAAAAGCATTCGATGGATTTCTTCGACTGGGAAACCCAACAATTGGTTTCAACTGAAAAAATACCGGAAGAAGTTTCATTGCTCAATGAAGACAAGATCCGCTTATACCAAATGCTCGATTTGTGTACAGGCGACCAGAAGCTGGTCATCATCATGCGTTATTTCCAAGATCTCTCCATTGCGGAAACTGCTGAAGTCCTGGAGTGGTCGGAAGGCAAAGTCAAAACGACACAGCACCGGGCAATCCGGTCCCTCCGCCAAAAATTACTAGAAGCAGAAGGGGGAGGAGAATATGCCGAATGACAAATGGGACGATGAAGAAATCGAAAGTTTGTTGCGGGATTTCCCCAAAATACAAGACAGGCGGCCCAAAGCCGAAGTGTATAAAAAGCTTTCCCATAAAGAACAAGCACCCAAACAGCCGAAGCGCTGGCTGCCGCTATTAGTTGCCATCGTCGCATTCCTGAGCATCTCGGTGCTCGTCGCCTCTTTGCTGCAGCAGAATGGAACCGACTCAAGCAGCGAGAGTGAAAGCAGTGAAGCGGAGTCGACGATGGCAACAGATGAGGCACCGACGGAACAAACAGAGCCAGCAGACGGGTCCACAAAAGAATCCGAAGGGGCAGCGAGTTTGGCCACGGATGGCCCGGAAGTGAAGCGGAGCGCAGTTTATGAGAGCGAACTGGAAGGTGCGCATGTGTTGCGCATCGGGCTTGCTTATCATGGCTATGTTGTGCCCATAAGTTTCGTCATTCCTGAACAGCTAGCCGATACGGCAGAGCCGAACGCTCTCGAACTATATGAAACATTCGCCGGTCAAATCGATGAATCCGGCTTGGGTTTTGATGAGTATCATCCATATGAAGGCGAGCTCCAGCAAAACGGTTCGACGATCAGCCATTTCTTGCCGGACGGCCATTCCTATGATCAAGGTTCGGCCTCCACTTTGCTGTATCTGAACAGTTTGGAGGAAACGTTCATGGGTCAGCAGGAAATTCGTGTATTGAATGAAGACGGGGAAGCAGCGCAATTATCCCATGTAGGGACAGCGGAACCACTCGTTCCGGGCGAGCAAGGGCAAAGCTTTTACTTGCTTGCTTCGTCAACAAGTGAATGGCATTTGGCTCCCGCTTACGGCATGTCGCCGGAAAATGTAGGAGATGCGCTGATGGCACTTCAGCAATCGCCGAATGAGGATTACCGATCGCCGGTTCCTAACGGGGTCAGTTACCGCGTTGAAGTGGATGGAATGAACGCCACATTGATATTCGAAGAGCCAATGGACTTGGAGGCGCTTGACGGAATGGAAGCGATGCAGATGATTGAAAGCATGGCGCTCACGGCTCAATCCTACGGCTCATCGTTGACGGTATCCAATACGGCACAAGTGGAATGGGCAAAATTCGATTTCTCCAAAGAACTTGAGCTGCCCGTTTCGCCCAACCGCATCGACTGGCCAGAAAAATAAAAAAAGACAGCAATGTAAGCAGTATGGTTTACATTGCTGTCTTTTTTTTATAAGATTAACTTGTATAAAAAAATATCGATTCATCTTCGGGGCAGGGTGTAATTCCCTACCGGCGGTAATTGGACATAATGGTCCATCAGCCCGCGAGCCGTAAAAAGCAGGATTTGGTGAGATTCCAAAGCCGACAGTATAGTCTGGATGGGAGAAGGTGAAGGTACGGACGCATGCCGTTTTTAATGGCGGGCCGTTTATTTCAGTGTGCCTAACTCTCCCTTAAGTGAACCTTGCTTAAGGGATTTTTTATGGCAGCATGCGATCCGAACCTTTCTTCTGGTGAATCACGACAAGGAGAGAGGAACATGAAGAACAAGAAATTGCAATCGATGATTGTCATCGGTATGCTGAGTAGCATCTCATTTGTGTTGATGCTATTCAATTTTCCGCTGCCGGCATTGCCAGCATTTTTGAAAGTGGATTTCAGTGACGTGCCTGCACTAATCGCGGCGATCACGATGGGGCCTGTCGCAGGCGTCTTGGTAGCATTCTTTAAGAACGTATTGGACTGGATTTTTTCAGGAAGCCCGACTGGCGTCCCTGTAGGGCATATGGCGAATTTCGCGACGAGCCTATTGTTCATTTTGCCGGTCTACGCCATTTACCGTAAAGTTTCCACAAAAAAAGGAATCGCATTCGGTTTGGTCATCGGGACATTCTCGATGGCAATCGGCATGAGCTTGCTGAATTATTTCGTCTTTTTGCCGATGTACACGTACTTCCTGAACATGCCAGAACAGACCGGAAACGCATTGTACACGACCATTGTCCTCGGGATCCTGCCGTTCAACTTGATCAAAGGCTTGGCGCTTACGACCGTCGTCTTATTGATCTTCGGCAGCATGCATACCTGGATTGAAAAACAACGTTCCTATTATTTATCATAAAAGAAGCGGCTGGAAGATGATTCTTCCGGCCGCTTTTTCTATTGACCAAAATTTGGTCAGTCTTCGTATTTAAGTGGATCCCCTTCAAATGGCTCGTCTGCAACTTTAATGGAATCGGTTGGGCATCCTTCAAATGCGTCTTCCATATCCTCCATCAGCTCATCTGGCACTTGTTCAGTCCCCGTGTTATCATCAAGAATAACGAAGGCGATGCCCTCATCATCATAATCGTAAATGTCTGGTGCCGCTGCTCCGCAAGCTCCGCATGCGATACACGTATCCTTATCAACAATGGTATATTTAGCCATTCCAGTTCCTCTCCTTTATCTCCGAACAAGTTCAGTTATACTATCGTGTTTATTCTATAGATATTTCATGATTTTTTCAACCCAAAACCGCCAGGAGGGTAATTCAGTGCGATTCGATGAAGTCGTTTTAGCGATTATGAAAGCGGTAGACGGTCAACGGACCGTATCTTCCCCTTATCATTTAATTAAAGGAAAGAAATCAGGGCAAACGATTCAGGATATCGGCTATTTCGGGTTGCATCCTTATTTTGCAGTGCTTCCAAAACTGGATAAGCAAGAGTATCTAGCGTCCATTGACAGGTTGCAGGCGCAGGGCTATTTGATCCCAGATGACAAGATCGTCCAGCTCCATCGCTCCGCATTCAATCTGGAAATTCCACCTACGCTTTTGAATGGCTGGAAGTACAGGGGCAATGAAAATCGGTTCTTTGCGCGCCTATCGTTGGTGGTCCAGACGATGTCCAATTTTATGCAAGGCCAAAAGCGCTTTGATCCAGTCGTCACCGATGAAACGGTGCAGGCGTGGGCCAAAGCTTATTTGAAACGCGTCGATTTTCGCTCACCCGCTGTTCAAGAAACTTTTAAAAACCAGCTCGAAACCAGCTTGGCTATGGCAAAAACAACCGAAACGCATAAAGATATCCTGGTGGAACGGTTGTCGGGCTATGGTGTCGGGGGGCTTACCTGGGATCAATTGGCCATGCAGCATGGCGTTTTGCCGATAGATGTAAAGATTGCGGCTGTTGAAGCCATGCATGCTTGGCTGGATGTGCTCGAAGGCATGGAATATCCATTGCTCGCGGGTATGCTTGAAGGCATCATTCAGCAATCTGCCTTGACAGAATCGGCGAAGCGGACGCAAAATCTGTCTGAACGCGGATTTTCACTCAAGCAGATTGCTGAGCTCCGGCAGCTGAAAACAAGTACGATCGAGGATCATTTCGTGGAGATGGCCATGAACGACCCAGCGTTCAGCTCCGCACCGTTTATGGACGAGCAGTTATTCGAGTCGATCCATCACATCAGCAAGGAGTTGAAGACGATGCGCCTGCGGGACATTAAAGAGCGATTGCCTGAAGCCAGCTATTTTCAGATCCGGTTGGCGCTGGCGATGAGAGGTGGCGTCACATGAATCTTGAAAAGCTATTATACGAAGCTTACGGCTACACGGAATTCCGCCCCGGTCAAAAACAAGTGATCGAACAAGTGCTGGCGGGGCGTGACGTTTTGGCGCTGCTGCCGACCGGAATGGGGAAATCGCTGTGTTATCAGCTTCCTGGCAAAGTCTTGCCTGGCGCCATTGTCATTGTTTCGCCGCTTTTATCGTTGATGCAAGACCAAGTCACCCAATTGAAGAAGATGGGGGAAAAATCGGTCATTGCCATCAATTCCTTCATGAAACCGGAAGATCGCGAAAGGGCGTGGAACACGCTCGGCAATTATAAATTCATCTTCGTGGCTCCCGAGATGCTTGTACAGCCGTATGTGCTCGGCAAATTGAAATCACTCGGCATCTCGCTGCTAGTCGCGGATGAAGCCCATTGCATTTCTCAGTGGGGCTTCGATTTTCGCCCGGATTATTTGCGCATTGCAGAGGTTCTGCCAAAGCTTGGCAATCCGCAAACCTTGGCGCTAACCGCAACGGCGACCGATAAAGTCACAGATGAAATCAAACGTTACTTAAAATTGAGTGACCCATTCGTCTATTCACATCCGATGGACCGAAAGAACATCAGCTACGACATTCGCAAATTCGACAATGATAGTGACAAATTGGAAGAACTATTGAATTTGGTGTCAACATATGCCGGACCTGGGATCATTTATGCCGGAACACGCCGGAAATCGCAGGAATTGGCGGAGCGTATCCTCGCACTCGGCATCCGTGCGGCATTTTACCATGGTGGAATGGAACAGCAGGACCGTATTTTTGTGCAACAGCAATTTGCCAATAAGGAGCTGGAGTGGGTATGTGCGACCAATGCGTTCGGCATGGGGGTACATATTCCTGATATCCGCCACGTCATCCATTTCCAATTACCGTCCTCTATAGAAGGATATGTCCAGGAAGTCGGGCGTGCTGGCCGGGATTCTTTGCCTTCACTTGCGACTTTATTGTATGCCGCCGGCGACGAGCGGCTAGTGGAGAGTTTGATCATGGATGATTTGCCCGAACGCCATGAAATCGAGCTGATCTATGAGCGCGGGGAAGAAGCGAAGCAATTGATTGAGCAGGGGATGATGAGGGAGACAGCGTATCGCATCATTTCCTATTGGCGTGAGCGTCTGCCCCTTGAAGGCACATTGAACCAGATCGAGCAATTGAAAAAAGAAAAACAACGGCAAGCGGCTTCCGTCCGCGGGCTGGTTCATTCAAGCGGCTGCATCCGGCAATACATCAGCATGAGCTTCGATCAAGAAAACCCTGCTATACCGCCTAATTGCTGTAGTTTTCATGGGATTGACCGCAGCCTGTTCAAAGGTAGTCGAAGCGAGCCGAAAGCATCGACACAAGGCTCTTGGAAAGAGCGTTTGAAGGTCCTTCTTCCTATATGAAAATCTCTATTTCTATTATTTACAAATAAGCCTTTTTTCGTCATAATAGATATATTAGTACAGATAGGGGTAGTCGTGAAATGGGAAACGATAATTATCATGAATCAATGGAAAAGAATCGCCAGGAATTGTCACAGGAACGCATGGCAGAATTGACGAGGCGCGCACGCCAAATGCCCAAGCCGAAAAGCAGGGGCTTATTATTGCCTTCTTTGTTTTTTATCTTTATCTTGATTCCGGTCACTTTGTTGATTTATGTTGCGTTTTACTATGAACCGGATGACACGCTAACTGCCAAAATAAACGAAAATGAAGTGAGCTTTGAACTGAACTCCCAGCCGCCTTCTGACAGCACGGTACTTGCTGCTGCAGACGACCAGGAGAAAGACGAAGAAGAAAAGAAAAACGCCAAAGCAAAAGAAGCACAAGAACAGAAAGAGCTAAAAGAAAAAGCACGTGAACGTGAAGAAAAGGCGGCTGCAGAAGCGAAAGAGAAAGAGCAGGCGGCCGCGGAACAGCAAGCAGAGAAAAAAGCCCAGGAAACGGCGCTGGCAGAACAAAAAGCGCGTGAGGAAGCTGAAGCGAAAGCAAAAGCCGAAGCCGAACAACGTGCGCAAGCTGAAGAAAAAGAAAAAGAGCAGCAACAAGAGCAGGAAGAGACACCGACTGCCGGCGGCAAGACGGTAACCGTCCAATCGAGTGAAACGCTTTACCGTATTGCCGTCAATAATTACGGTGCGAGCGGTGCAGCCGCCGCTGTTGAGAAGATCAAACAGGCGAATGGATTGGCATCTAACGATATCAGCCCCGGACAAACATTGATTTTGCCTTAAGGAGGGATTAAATGCCTCCTGTTAGGGAAAAGGTAGGAAGAATCTAAAAAGAGGTGAGCGAATGTTTGTCAAAAGTGCATTAGTGAAAAAAGAAAGATGTTTTACGGTAACACCGGAAGATACGATGGAAAAAGGGCTCAAGCTATTGGAGCAGCATTCCATTGATGCATTGCCTGTCGTCGATGGCGACCAATTCAAAGGGATCTTTACCTGGTATCATGCATACCGTGCGTTCTTCTATTCGGATGCCCAGAAAGACGAGTTTGTGCGTTCGACAAAAGTGAAAGATATCATGGTCAACCAAGATGTTTACTTGAATATCGACGATGTGTATGAAAAAGCCTTAGTCGAATTACGTGATTTCCCGATCATCGCTGTCGTCGACGAAGAGAAGTTTCTCGGAATCGTCACTCGCTTTGATGTTGTTAACCAATTGCAAAGTGCATTCGGCATGAAGCAATCAGGGGTTCGCATCACCGTTACATCGGTCGAATCAGAAGGCCGCATTGGCCGGCTAGGTGAAATCATTGAAAAACATAAAGAATCCGTCGTTTCACTGGTTACTTTCGATGAAACCGACAAAATGGTGCGCCGCATCGTTTTGAAAGTGAAGAAAAAGAACAATATCGACAAGTTCACGAAGGAACTGGAAAAATCCGGCTTCCGTATTCTAGATATCACTGAAGATTGAATAGCGGCTTGAACAGGAAAACATAAGCGCAGCTTATGTTTTTTTGTTGCTTCGGAAAGGATGTACATGATGAAGTGGATTTTACGTATTATATTAGCGGGCTTGGTTTTACTGGCATGGATGTTCCGCTCCGCCCATAGTGAGCATAAAGAGACCGCGGTCATCCGCTTGTTGGGAGACGCTGAGTTTTCTCCTTTTAAACTGCTGTTCATTTCCGACGTTCACCGGCGCGAGCTTCGGCCTGATATGTTCAACGATCAAGTCGATCTCGTTGTCATCGGTGGGGATTTTGTCGAACGGGAGGTTCCGGAACGACGCATCCGCGAAAACTTGCGGATTCTAACTGAACTTGCTCCGGTATATTATGTATTCGGAAACAACGACAGGGAAATCGGCGAAGAGCGATTAAGGGCGTTGCTCGAAGAACAAGACGCTACTATCCTTGATGATGAATCTGTTGAATTGTTCGGCAATGCTAAGCTTAAATTGACCGGGATCGATTATTTCGCTTTTCGGGAGCATAGTGTGGAAAATGCTTTCCGCACTGTCGAGAAAGGCGATTCCGTCATTTTCATCTCGCATACGCCTTTTGTCTTTAAGCACGTAAAACAACATTATCCAGTCAGCCTGTTGATTGCCGGTCATACACACGGCGGGCAAATTAGGCTGGGACCATATGGGATATTCGACCGGGGCTCTTTGACTGTGTCGGGAGGAATTACCGAACTCATCAGTAACGGGTTCGGCACGACGACTTTGCCGCTCCGGCTCGGCGCAAAAGCAGAATACCATGTGCTTGAAATTCACCCTTCACCAGGCAGGAAGCATTTGGCACAAAGCTCTTCAATCGGCTAAGATGGATATGGACATTATTACAGGAGTGGTTGAAATGGAACATGCAGATGTCATCATCATAGGAGGCGGGCCGTGTGGTTTATCGGCCGCCATCGAAATACAGAGAATGGGCCTGCACCCCGTCATTCTCGAAAAAGGGAATATTGTCAACGCCATCTATCATTACCCGACGCACCAGACGTTTTTCAGCAGCAGCGAAAAATTATCGATCGGGGATGTGCCCTTCATTACCGAAGACCGCAAGCCGAAGCGCAATCAAGCGCTCGTTTATTACCGGGAAGTGGTGAAGCGGCACGCGTTGGATGTGCGGGCGTACGAAACGGCCTTATCGATCGAACAATCGGACGGCTTTCTCGTGAAAACGACCCAAAATGATTACAAGGCGAAATATGTCGTAGTGGCAACAGGCTATTACGACCACCCGAACAAGCTAGAGGTGCCGGGTGCGGACTTGCCGAAAGTGATGCATTATTTCAAGGAAGGGCATCCATATTTCGACCGTGACGTGTTGGTGATCGGCGGCAAGAATTCGGCGGTAGATGCAGCGCTTGAGCTACATAAAGCTGGCAGCCGGGTGACGGTGTCTTATCACGGCACGAGCTATTCGAAAAGTGTCAAGCCGTGGATTTTGCCGGAGTTCGACGGGCTCGTGCGCCAAGGTGAAATTACCATGCTGTTCGATTCCATCGTCGACGAGATTCGTGAAGATGAAGTGGAACTGACCGTGAATGATACGAAAGAAACCTTTGCGAATGATTTTGTCTTCGCCATGATCGGCTATCATCCGGATCACCAATTCCTCCGTCAGATGGGAATCGACATCGATGTGGCAAGCGGCAGGCCATCCTTCAATGAGGAAACGATGGAAACCAATGTCGAGGATTTGTTTATCGCTGGTGTCATCGCGGCCGGTAACAACGCTAATGAAATCTTTATCGAGAATGGCCGTTTCCATGGCCAGCAAATCGCAGCGGCGATTGCGAAAAAACAAGCGCTTAAAAATTCAACAGACTAGATTATCCAAAAGAGGTGCATCATGAAAAAGAAAGTATCGTTAATTACGACAGGAGGAACCATTGCAAGTAAAGCCATTTCAGACGATGGCTTGCTGAAATCCGGCGCCATTTCAGGAAAAGATTTGGCGGAGCTTTGCCAATTGCCGGCTGAAATCGAAGTGAAAGTGATCGATGTCTATCAATTGCCAAGCATGCATATCGGCTTCGATGAAATGAATATCGTTAAGGAAGCGATTTTGAAAGAATTGGAAGACCCGGAAGTGGAGGGCGTCGTCGTTACGCATGGCACTGACACCTTGGAAGAAACGTCCTATTTCCTGGACTTGACTGTTGGCGATGAGCGGACGGTCGTAGTGACAGGAAGCCAGCGTGCGCCAGAAGCAGTCGGAACGGATGTCTACTCTAATTTGCGCAACTCGATTTATGTGGCTGTCGATCCGGTGATCAAAGGCGTTGGGACGGTCGTCGTCTTCAATGAGCGGATCTACAGTGCGAAATACGTCAAGAAAGTGCATGCCAGCAATTTGCAGGGCTTCGATTCATTTGGCCATGGCTATTTGGGCATCATCGATAACGATAAGGTCCGCATCTACCAAAAGCCGGTGCTGCGTGAAGTGCATCGCGTGCCAGGAGGGATGCCGCGCGTCGATATCGTCAAATGCTATTCAGGTCAAGAAGGATCGATTGTCGATATGCTGGCTGAAAGCGGATCGAAAGGCATCGTCCTAGAAGCGGCTGGCCGCGGACAGATATCACCCCATATGGTGGAGGCGGTCGAACGCGCCGTAAAATCCGGCATCCCCGTCGTGTTGACGACGAGCGCCGAAGAAGGCAATGCCTATCCGGCTTACAGCTATCCCGGAAGCGCTCACGATTTGCTGACGCGCGGTGTCATTTTGGGCAGTGACTACGACAGCAAGAAAGCGCGCATTAAATTGGCAATCTTGCTGTCGGGCAATGAGGAAATCGACAAGGAAGCGTTTGAAATTTAACAGCACCGTCTGAATGGAGGAGGGCGTCTATGTTAGAGCTGTTGACGGTAGCTATTGCGCCCGGGCTCGCATTGTTCAGTTATTTTTATTTGCGTGATCAATTTGCAGGAGAACCGTCGAAACTGATCTTTCATTGCTTTCTATACGGCGCTCTTCTGACATTCCCTATTCTGTTTATCCAATATGTGTTTGAAGCTGAAAATGTGTTTCAGAACACCTTCGTGAAATCCGTCTTGTTCTCGAGTTTGTTGGAAGAATTCTTTAAGTGGATCGTCCTGCTTGCGGCAGTATTCCGCCATATCGATTTTGAAGACCCGTACGACGGGATTTTATACGGCGCGAGTTTATCGCTCGGGTTCGCCACAGTCGAAAACATTTTATATCTACTGGAGTTCGGGCTAGGAGCAGCTTTCCTGCGGGCATTCCTGCCAGTGTCGAGCCATGCCTTATTCGGTGTAGTCATGGGCTTTTATTACGGAAAAGCGAAATTCACCGAAAAAAGGGAGAGTAAATGGTGGCTTGTGGCAGCTTTATTTGCGGGGGCACTTTTGCACATCGCCTATAATGCTTCTCTTTACGCCTACGATAATCTATTGTACGGCGCTGTCCCGTTTATGCTGTTCTTGTGGTGGTTCGGTTTGCGCAAAGTTCGCCAAGCCCACCAGTTATCGGTCAGCCATTACCATAAGCACACCCCTAGTTGATTAGATCAAAAGCCTTCCGCTGGAGGGCTTTTTCTTTTTGTGCTGCTTTGGCTTCTGAACTATTCGCCAGGCGCTTTGATTTTGCCCAAAACCTTTTGCATATTGTGATAAAATGAAATCATTACATAAGATGAGGTGACTGTTTTGACGAAAGCTATACAAATCGCGATTGATGGGCCGGCTGCTGCGGGCAAGAGCACAATCGCTAAAATAGTGGCAGAAAAATTGGGCTATATTTATATCGATACTGGCGCGATGTACCGCGCCATCACGCTGAAGGCGTTGAACGCAGGCATTAATTTGGCGAGCAATGAAGAAGCCGGAGCTTTGCTTGAGGCAACTGAAATCGATTTGATCCCGGTAGAAGGGGGACAGAAAGTGCTGCTCGACGGAGAAGATGTCTCGGAAGCGATCCGCTCCCAGTACGTGACGAAGGCCGTGTCCGAAATGGCTGCCCACGAACTGGTCAGAAAGCGTATGGTCGAGCTTCAACAGAAACTGGCTGAAGATCGCGGCGTCGTCATGGATGGCCGCGACATCGGCACGCATGTCTTGCCGAACGCTGCACTTAAAGTGTTTATGTCGGCCACGGTCGAAGAACGCGCAAGACGCCGCTTTGAGGAAAATAAAAAACGCGATATCTTGACGCCGCTTGTCGAGCTGCAGGAGGAAATCGCCATGCGCGACAAGATGGATTCTGAGCGTGAAGTTGCGCCTTTAAAGCAAGCACATGATGCCGTGTTCTTAGATACGACTCCTTTGACAATCGCAGAAGCGGCGGAAGCCATCTTGAAATTAGCAGAAGAGAGGCTGATGGCATCATGAATTTGTATGCAGTAGGGAAAACGCTCGTAAAGACTGCGCTGAGCCCGATGTATCGTTTCCAGGTCAGCGGAACTGAAAAGTTCCCGAAAACAGGCGGAGTGCTTCTTTGCAGTAATCACATCCATGCACTCGACCCGCCGGTAGTCGGCATGACCGCTCCGAGAACCGTTCATTTCATGGCGAAAGAAGAATTGTTCAAAGCGCCGGTGCTCGGTTCGATCCTGCCGAAGGTCAACGCCTTTCCGGTGAAACGCGGGATGAGCGACAGGGAAGCGCTGCGGACGGCGTTGAAATTGCTGAAAGGCGGGGAAGTCGTCGGGCTGTTTCCAGAAGGTACGCGCTCGACTGACGGCGTATTGAAAAAAGGCTTGAGCGGCGCCGGATTCTTTGCCCTTCGCGGCAATGCAGACGTCATGCCATGCGCCATCATCGGGCCGTATAAGCCGTTCGGGAAAGTGAAAGTAGTCTACGGCGACCCGATTTTGATGGACCCTTATCGCGAACGAAAAGCTTCCGCAGAAGAAGTGACAGAAGCCATCATGGCCAGTATTCAAAAAATTCTGGATGAAAACACTGAAAATAAGTGATTATTTTTGTTTTTATTAGAGAATTCGAATAAAATAGAAGATGGATAGTTTGTGAAGGAGGGCTACTTATGTCAGAGGATATGAATTTGATGGAAAACCGTGACTTCCAAACAGGAGATCGCGTAAAAGGAATAGTCGCCAAAATCGAGGAAAAAGCGGTGACGGTGACAATTGACGGAGCGCCGTTCGACGGGATCATCCCGATCAGCGAGTTATCGAGCCTCCATATCGAAAAAGCTTCAGACTCGGTCCAAGAAGGAGACGAGCTTGAATTGATCATCACCAAAGTGGAAGACGAGAACTTTGTGTTGTCGAAACGCAAAGTCGATGCCGAATCCGCTTGGGACGATCTCGAGAAGAAATTCGAATCCGGTGAAATCATCGAAGCGGAAGTGAAGGATGTCGTTAAAGGCGGCTTGGTCATTGACCTCGGCGTGCGCGGTTTTGTGCCGGCTTCACTCGTGGAAGATTATTTCGTCGAATCTTTTGAGGATTACAAAGGCCGCGTCATGACCTTTAAGATTGTCGAAATGGAAAAAGAGAACAACCGCTTGATCCTCTCCCACCGCGCTGTCGTGGAAGGCGAGAAAGAATCCAAGAAAGAACAAGTGATGGATTCGATCAATGCAGGAGACGTGCTTGATGGCAAAGTCCAGCGCATCGCATCATTCGGCGCATTCGTCGATATCGGCGGAGTGGACGGGCTTGTCCATATTTCACAATTGTCACACGAACATGTCGACAAAGTGTCGGACGTCGTGACGGAAGGCCAGGAAGTGAAAGTCAAAGTCCTTTCTGTTGACCGTGACTCCGAACGCATTTCGCTGTCGATCAAGGATACTTTGCCAGGGCCATGGGATGCCATCGACGAGAAGGCACCGAAAGGCTCTGTCCATCAAGGAACAGTGAAACGCCTTGTCAGCTATGGAGCCTTTGTTGAAGTGCTTCCGGGAGTAGAAGGCCTTGTGCACATTTCCCAAATCGCGCATAAGCATATCGCGACGCCTCATGAAGTGCTTCAGGAAGGCCAGGAAGTTGAAGTGAAAGTGCTGGAAGTCAATAAAGAAGACAAGCGCTTGTCCCTCAGCATCAAAGAACTTCAGGAAAAAGAAGCGGAACAGGATTTCTCACAATACGATATGCCGGAAGAAGCATCCGGATTCTCGATTAGTGATGTCATCGGAGATAAATTAAAAGGGTTCAAATCCGAATAAATGTCACGGGCAAAAAGAAAGATGGATCATATCAATTACGCACTGTCCACCGGGCAATGTCGGGCTACTTGGCTCGACTGCGTCCGTTTTGTCCATCAGGCACTGCCGGGAATCGGCGTCGCTGATGTATCGTTGGAACCCAAAACAGGTGATTTGAAACTAAAATCACCTGTTTTTATTAATGCCATGACCGGTGGCGGTCGTTCTGAAACTTTGCAGCTGAACGCGATGCTTGCGCGGGCTGCGAAAGAAACAGGAATCGCCATGGCCGTCGGTTCACAAATGGCCGCGCTGAAAGACAAGCAAGAGCGTGAAAGTTATAGCATCGTCCGGAAAGAAAATCCGGACGGGGTCATCTTCGGCAATCTTGGGAGCGAAGCGACTGTTGAGCAGGCGCTCGAAGCGGTCGAGATGATTGAAGCGGATGCGCTGCAGATTCACTTGAATGTCGTCCAGGAATTGACGATGCCAGAAGGCGACCGGCAATTCCGCGGGGCGCTTGAGCGCATCGCCATGATAGCAGAAGCATTGGATGTGCCGGTCATCGTCAAAGAAACCGGCTTCGGCATTTCACAAGAAACTGCCATCTCGCTTGAAAAGACTCAAGTGGCGGCCATCGATGCAAGCGGCTTCGGCGGCACCAATTTTGCGAGCATTGAAAATGAACGCAGGAAACGCAAGCTGGCTTATTTCGAAGATTGGGGTATCCCGACGGCTGCTGCAATCGTTGAATGCCGACAAGGCTTCAACCGCACGGTATTGGCTTCAGGAGGCCTCCAGGACGCCGGAGACGTGGTCCGGGCATTGCGGCTCGGTGCAGATGCTGCAGGCATTGCAGGCAGTTTCCTGAAGCATGCAGTCAGTCTCGGGGAATCCGGCTTGATCGAAGAAATCAATGGGCTCCACGAAGATTTGCGCATGCTGATGACCGCACTCGGCGCCCGTACAATTGAAGATATCCGCTCCGCCCCTGCTGTCATCAATGGGGAATTGCTTTCCTATTTGCAGCAAAGAGGCTTTGAGACGGAACATTTTGCAGTTCCTTTGAAAAACTGAATATTGGACAATTTAAGGGGATGGACATTATTCAGATGCCATCCTCTTTTTCGTGTATAATAGGCTTATCAGAAGTGGAAGGATGAATTAATTATGTCAAAACCGGTAGTAGCAATTGTTGGCCGGCCGAATGTAGGGAAATCCACGATTTTTAATCGCGTGGTAGGAGAACGCGTCTCCATCGTGGAAGATATTCCAGGGGTTACGCGTGACCGCATCTACAGCTCGGCAGATTGGCTGACGCATGAATTCAATATCATTGATACAGGAGGCATCGACCTTAGCGACGAGCCGTTCCTTGAACAGATCCGCAGCCAGGCAGAAGTGGCGATGGATGAAGCGGATGTCATCATCTTTCTCGTCAACGGGCGGGACGGCGTGACGGAACAAGACGAGCAAGTAGCGAGAATCCTGTACCGTACGAAAAAACCTGTGGTGTTGGCTGTCAATAAAATTGACAATCCCGATATGCGCCACATGATCTATGATTTTTATTCCCTTGGAATCGGCGAACCTTACCCGGTTTCAGGATCGCACGGGCTTGGCTTGGGCGATCTTTTGGATGAAGTGGCGAAGCACTTCCCGAAAGAGGACGAAGAAGAATATCCGGACAATGTCATCAAGTTTTCATTGATCGGGCGCCCGAACGTCGGGAAATCGTCATTGGTCAACGCATTCCTTGGCGAAGACCGTGTCATTGTCAGTGAAGTGGCCGGAACAACACGTGATGCCGTGGATACACAGTATGAATATGATGAACAGCCATATGTCATCATCGACACGGCAGGCATGCGCAAAAAAGGGAAAGTATATGAAAGCACGGAAAAATACAGCGTACTGCGCGCTTTGCGCGCGATTGAACGTTCCGACGTTGTCCTGGTCGTCCTGAACGCTGAAGAAGGCATCCAGGAACAAGACAAGAAAATTGCGGGTTATGCCCATGAAGCAGGGAAAGCAATCGTCATCGTCGTCAATAAATGGGATGCCCTGAAAAAAGACGACAAGACTTTGAACAAATTCACGCAACAAATCCGTGAGCATTTCTTGTTCTTGGATTATGCCCCGATCATTTTCGTTTCCGCACTCAGCGGGCAGCGCGTGCACAACATTCTTGATATCATCAACCGTGTCAACGACAACCACTCGCGCCGCATCCAGTCGAGCATACTCAATGAAGTGATTGAAGATGCCGTAGCGATGAACCCGGCACCGTCCGATAAAGGGCGACGTCTGCGTCTTTACTATGTGACGCAAGTGGCAGTCAAGCCGCCGACTTTCGTGGTGTTCGTCAACGAACCGGAAATGATGCACTTCAGTTACGAGCGCTTCTTGCAGAACCGCATCCGGGAAAGCTTTGATTTCGAAGGCACGCCGCTGCGGTTGATTACGCGCGCACGTACTTAAATTCAATCAGCAGGTGTTTCTACTTTCCTGCTGATGTTAATTGATCCAATCGGATTTTACGGAATATCATGGCTCCCACTTGAAGAGGTGGGAGTTTGGTTTTCTGCTAAAGCAGGATAAAGGAGAGATAAAGATGGAAAAAGTCACTGTGTTTGGGGCAGGGAGTTGGGGAACGGCGCTCAGTTATGTACTGGCGCAAAATGGCCATGATCTTCTATTATGGACCCATCGCCAAGACCAAGCGGATGAGATCAATCAACATACGAATAAGCGCTATTTAAAAGAGACCATTTTGCCGGAGTCTTTAAAAGCGACAGCGAACCTGGATGAAGCAGTGGCACATGCCGATATTTTCGTATTGGCGGTACCCACAAAAGCCATTCGTGAAGTTTCGCGGGATATCCGCGGGCGGATGACGAAAAAAGGCTTGTTCGTCCATGTTTCTAAAGGCATCGAACCGGATTCACTCAAACGGATCAGCGAGATGATCCGTGAAGAAATCCCGGCTGAGCTGATCGAGGAAGTCGTCATTTTGTCCGGTCCAAGCCATGCAGAAGAAGTTGTGCAGGAGCATCCGACAACGGTCACCGCAGCGTGCGAAAATACGCAAGCGGCAAACCGTGTACAGGATCTGTTCATGAACTCCTATTTCCGCGTCTACACGAATACCGATGTGATCGGAGTGGAGATTGGCGGGGCATTAAAGAATATCATCGCTTTAGCGGTGGGCATTACAGATGGCCTCGGCTATGGAGATAATGCGAAAGCTGCTATCATGACTCGCGGCCTGGCTGAAATTGCACGCCTCGGCGTCAAGATGGGCGCAACGCCGCTGACTTTCTCAGGGTTGTCAGGAGTCGGTGACTTGATTGTTACATGCACAAGCGTCCATTCACGGAATTGGCGGGCAGGCAATATGCTCGGCAAAGGCAAGAGCGTCGATGAAGTGCTGGCTGAAATGGGCATGGTCGTCGAAGGGATCCGGACTACGAAAGCTGCCCATCAATTAGCCGCTGAATACAAAGTGCCCATGCCGATAACGGAAGCCTTGTATGCGGTGTTGTTTGAAGGCGTCAAGCCGGAGAATGCCGTGGAAGAGCTGATGGGACGCATGAAGAAAAATGAAATGGAAGATTTAATCGACTTGCTGTAATTGTCACAAACGGAGGGGCTGCTTGCTGCTGCCCCTTCTTTTTTTATGCTATACTATGGACTGAAACTCCACGAAAGGCGGCTTATTCATGAGTTCTTTGGATAAAATGTGGGTATCGTTTGCAGGCATCGCTTTTTTGATCATTTCCATGGGGATGATTTATTTGAGCCGGTACAAATTGCAAAACGGCATCCTGAAATTTCTATTTGCGCTGATCGCGTACGTTCTGCTGATCCTGGGCTTCTTTATTATGGTTTTCACTGTATTCAGCGGACCGACCGGTGGCGCCTGAGGGGATGGACATAATGAAAAAAACAACAGCGTTGCTGCTCGTCCTGCTGACGGCAAGCCTGCTAACGGCTTGTGCGTATCCCAGCAGCGAGCGGGCGGAAAATCAGATTCCCTATGAAGATCAGTTAGCCACTGCGCAACAAGCGGTTGAACGCTACCAAGAGGCCAATAGTGGCTTATTGCCCATCAAGACACGAGATATGGACGTTGACCAATTCATCAAATACCCTATCGATTTTTCGAAAGTCGTACCGGAATTTACAGCGGAAATCCCGAGCAACGCATTTGAAGTCGGCGGGATCTACCAATACGTCTTGATGGATGTCGAGGAAAATCCGACCGTCAAGCTCGTCGACTTGCGGGTAGCGGAAGGCATCCGTTCTGTCAATGTCAGAAAGAGCGCGAATGGCGGCAGGGCCCCAATCTCCGAAATCATTGCCGATAATGTCTACAAATTCAATCACGAAGCGATGGGCTTCAGTGAAGAACCGATGGTACAAAGCCCATATAGCGGCAAGATGCTGCCGATGGTCATCACTGGGCAAGGCGATGTGTATATCGATTATTCCATTGATTTGTATGAAGCGATCCAAAACTATGAGGGCGAACTCGAGCAAGGCCAGGATATCCGTTTTATCCTCTACGAAAACAGTCCCGTAGTGCCTGCTTATTCGCTTCCGTATACCATCGATGAAAATGGTGAACCCATTTTTCTGACGGATGAAAAAGCCTGATACAGCACGGATTTGCCCGAAATCCACATGTTTTTGAAAATATTGGGAGTATTTGGTGGTTTTCTTTGAAATGCGGCCTATTTGTTGTTGCTATGCGATTTTCGTTGTGATACTCTTTTTACAGGATTGATGGCAAGCATCCCCTTTGAGAGGAGGTGAATAGCATGAACAAAACAGAATTAGTGAACTCTGTTGCAGAAGCGGCTGAACTTTCTCGTAAAGATGCTGCGAAAGCAGTTGACGCTGCATTTGAAGCGATTCAAGATGCTCTAACTAAAGGTGACAAAGTACAATTGATCGGATTCGGTAACTTTGAAGTTCGTGAGCGCGCGGCCCGTAAAGGACGCAATCCACAAACAGGTGCTGAAATCGAGATCGCCGCAAGCAAAGTTCCTGCCTTTAAGCCAGGTAAAGCACTTAAAGACGCAGTGAAATAAGCTTCGGCTACTGTACATAGAATGGCTTTTGCGAGATCTAATCTTGCAAAGGCCATTCTTTTTTTCGGCCACGTTTTTGCCAATACCCCCCGTAAATGCTACAATTCAGGTGAGAAAAGCGGAGTTGTCTCTCGGCTCAGCAGAAATAGGCGCGTGAAACTGCAATGTTCAATGGCTGCTTTCACCCGCTGCCCCAAATAGAGTGATTTTTCTACAGGAGGAAACAATGTGATAGATATGAAAAGCCATAACGTAGATCTGGATAAAATAGAGCAAGCTGTCGGGATGATTTTGGAGGCAGTCGGAGAAGACGTCGGCCGTGAAGGGCTGCAGGATACCCCGAAGCGCGTCGCGAAAATGTATGCGGAAGTTTTTGCGGGATTAAAGGAAGACCCGAAAGAATATTTCCGCACAGTGTTTCACGAAAATCACGAAGAACTTGTATTGGTTAAGGATATCCCGTTCTATTCGATGTGTGAACATCATTTGGTGCCATTTTTCGGGAAAGCGCACATCGCCTATATCCCGCGTGACGGAGTGGTCACAGGGCTCAGTAAATTGGCGAGAGCTGTTGAAACAGTCGCAAAACGCCCTCAGTTGCAGGAGCGCATCACTTCCACCATTGCCGATTCAATGATGGAAACCTTGAACCCCCACGGCGTATACGTCATGGTCGAAGCCGAACATATGTGCATGACGATGCGCGGCATCAAGAAGCCAGGCTCGAAGACCGTTACGGCTGTGTCAAGAGGGATATTGGAGACAGACGACATCAAACGTTCGGAAGTCATTACTTATATCAATATGGACTAATAAACTAGAAAAGCAGGTGTAGACAATGGCACAAACTGAATATGTGGTGATCCGTGCACAAGAGGACGGCGTCAACGTCATCGGGCTGACGCGCGGAAATGACACGAAATTCCATCATACCGAAAAGCTCGACCGCGGCGAAGTGATGATCGCCCAATTCACCGAACATACATCGGCGATGAAAATTCGCGGCAAAGCGGAAATCCATTCCGCACATGGCATCATTGAGAGCGACGCGAAAAAATAAGCGTTAATGGTGAAGGCCATAAGGGCAATATGCTATAATATGAGCTATGGCTAACCTATGAATGGAGCAGGCAGTATGAACGGACAACAAATACAATCCAAAATCATCTCCATGGAAATCGACGTACTAAAAGCAGTCCGCCAACGAACGCTAGACCAGTTGACGGAAGGGCCTTTTGTTAAGGAAGCGCGCCTGTTTTTCTTGCTGCTGCCGTTTTTTAACGGAGAGCAATGGTCGGACAAAATGGAGACAAGCGCCCGGACAGTGGCAATCGTCTACGCTGCGCTGCACGCACACGACCGGGTGAAAGAAGAAATGCCCATCAGCAAAGAACAGCAGCTGACAGTACTTGCCGGTGATTTTTACAGCGGCATCTACTACCAATTGCTGGCTGAAGGGAAAAATATCGAAATGGTTCAAAAGCTTGCTACGGCAATTATCCAGGTGAGCGAAAAGAAAGCCTCTTTCCACGAACTTGCGATCCAGCAACCGGAACAAGTGGAAGAGACAGCGACAGTGATTGAAACTGCTCTGTTGAATGCGTTTTATGAAGAGAATGGGTTTGGCCACTATAAGCAGCTCATGGAACAATCCTTATTGTATATCCGCTACACAGAAGAGCTGGAAGCGCTGAAGAAAGGCGAGTTCAGTTATCTTCTGAAATTGCTGAGTGGATCATTGATTCATTCGACATTTATCGAGCGCTGGCTCGTTGACCGCCTGGAGGCTTTGGGCAATGAAATCCTGGAGTCCATTAATGATTGCGAACTGGATTTTGAACTCAAGAATATATTGCTCCACCAAATTATTCCGCATCGGCATAGCGCTGAACCGCTGACGCGAGAAGGATGACGATGATGCAGAAAACGAAAGAACAACGAGTTCACGAAGTGTTTGAAAAAATTTCCGAAAACTATGACCAGATGAATTCGGTCATCAGCTTTCAGCAACACAATAAATGGCGCAACGACACGATGCACAAAATGCAAGTAGCAAAAGGCGCGTCCTGCATCGATGTCTGCTGCGGCACGGCGGACTGGACCATTGCGCTTGGAGAAGCTGCAGGGCCTACTGGTCGTGTGGTCGGATTGGACTTCAGCCAGAACATGCTGAATGTCGGTCATCAAAAAACAGCCCATATGCCTCAAGTCGAATTGGTGCAAGGAAACGCGATGTCTTTGCCTTACCCTGACAACTCATTCGATTTTGCAACAATCGGTTTTGGGCTGCGCAATGTGCCGGACTACGAACAGGTGCTATCAGAAATGCACAGAGTCTTGAAACCTGGGGGCATGATTGCCTGCTTGGAGACTTCACAGCCTGAAAGCATTGTATTCAAGCCGTTTTTCCGGATGTATTTCCGTTTTGTCATGCCAGTATTCGGCAAGCTTTTTGCGAAAAGCTATAAAGAGTATTCGTGGCTTCAGGAATCAGCAAAAACGTTCCCAGGCATGAAAGAGCTTGCGAAACTGTTCAGCAAGGTCGGTTTCGACAAAGTCAAATACAAACCGTACTCAGGAGGGGCTGCTGCCCTCCATATGGGATTGAAAAAGTAAACAAGCGGGAGAAGGTTATTAAGTGGAAAAGATGAAGTTGAAATTGCTCTATTCCGACCTGAAACCGGAGCTAGAACTAATCGAAAAAGAACTGGAACAGGCAGTGGATTCCGAATCCCTTCTATTAAATGATGCTTCTCTTCATTTATTGCAGGCCGGAGGAAAACGTATCCGCCCTGTTTTTGTTTTGCTTGCCGGAAAATTCGGGGATTATGATATCGAATTGCTGAAGCGGGTCGCTGTGCCTTTGGAACTTATACATATGGCATCTTTGGTCCACGATGATGTCATAGATGATTCGGAGATTCGCAGAGGCCGCCCGACCGTTAAGTCGGAATGGAATAATAGCGTGGCGATGTATACAGGCGATTTCATTTTGGCCAGGGCGCTGGAACGCATTACGGAAATCGAATCGCCAAGAATCCATGATATTCTGTCGAAGACATTGATCGAAGTGTGCCGCGGCGAAATTATTCAGATCGAAGACAAGTATAGGCTTGACCAAAGCTTGCGGGATTATTTGCGGCGCATCAAACGCAAAACCGCATTATTGATTTCTTCCAGCTGTGAATTGGGGGCCTTGGTGGCAGGAACCGATGAGAAAACTGCAGCGCATTTGCGCCGTTTTGGTTATTTCATCGGCATGTCGTTCCAGATTATCGACGATATCCTCGATTTCACAGCCAGCGACCAGGAATTGGGCAAGCCGGCTGGCAGCGATTTTATTCAAGGCAATATTACTTTGCCGATTTTATATGCGCGCCAGAATCCGCAGATCTATCAGATGCTCCGTGACAATTTGAACCAGGACATTTCCGATGAAAAACGCCTGGAAATCGTCCGCACGATCCGCACAAGCAGTGCGGTCGATGAAGCGAAGCGGATGAGTGAGCGTTATTTGGAAAAGGCGCTGAAAGAACTGGACTATTTGCCGAAAGGCCCCGCGATGAAAACGATGCGCAAAATCGCCTTCTTCATCGGCAAGCGAAAGTTTTAGTTTCCAGTTGACAAATGATCGGACAATGATAGTATTTTTTAAGGTGGGCAATGTGCCCGAGCTTTTTAACAGAGGAGTGTTCTATAATGGAAAAAACATTTTTGATGGTAAAACCTGATGGTGTCCAACGCAATGTCATCGGTGAAATCGTTTCCCGTTTTGAGAAAAAAGGCTATCATTTGGCAGGCGCTAAATTGATGCAAATCCCGACTGAGCTTGCTGAACAGCATTACGGTGAGCACAAAGAGCGCCCATTCTTCGGCGAACTTGTAGACTTCATCACTTCCGGACCAGTCTTCGCAATGGTTTGGGAAGGCGAAAACGTCATCTTGACTGCGCGTCAAATGATGGGAGCTACTAACCCGAAAGATGCAGCTCCAGGAACGATCCGCGGCGACTTCGCAGTCACTGTCGGCAAAAACATGATCCACGGTTCCGATTCAGCTGAAAGCGCTGAGCGCGAAATCGGCTTGTTCTTCAAAGAAGAAGAATTGGTATCTTACGAAAAAACAATGAACAGCTGGGTCAACTGATCCAACTATTGAAAATGCGGCCGCGCAATCGGCCGCATTTTTTTATTTTAAGGAGCGAGTGGAGAAACAAAAAGTGCACAAATAAATAGAAAAATGAAAGCGATTACTTTTGGTGACAGGGGTTTATTGCTATTCGAATGTTTAGTTTTCTTCATATTTAGGATAGAATTGAACAAATGCCATATGGTATAGTGTTACTTAAATACTTTAGCACGTTGAAGGGAGAAAGCGTACATGCGTTACTTAACAGCAGGAGAATCTCACGGTCCACAATTGACCGCCATTATTGAAGGGTTGCCAGCGCAATTGCCTTTGACGGCGGAAATGATCAATAAAGAGTTGAAACGGCGCCAGGGAGGCCATGGCCGCGGCCGCCGTATGCAAATCGAGACAGATACGGTAGAGATCGTTTCAGGCGTCCGCCACGGGAAGACTTTGGGCTCTCCTGTCGCACTTGTCGTCAAGAACGACGACTGGAAGCATTGGACGAATGTCATGGGGATCGAACCGATCGAAGAAACCGATGAAGTGAAACGCCAATTAACACGCCCGCGCCCTGGGCATGCTGATCTGAACGGCGGCATGAAGTATGGGCACCGTGATCTCCGGAATGTATTGGAACGTTCTTCTGCACGGGAAACGACAGTGCGCGTAGCAGTTGGCGCAGTAGCCAAGCAGCTCCTCTCGGAACTGGGCGTCAAAATCGTGTCACACGTGACAGAAATTGGCGGCATTAAAGTCGACCCGGCAAGCTACATAGGAAAATCCGCAGATGAGATCCGTGCGATCGTCGAAGAGGATGCCGTTTATTGCGCAGACTCATCAAAAACAAAAGAAATGACTGATTTGATCGATGCCACGAAGAAAAACGGCGACTCGATCGGCGGTACTGTAGAAGTCATCGTGGAAGGCATGCCAGCCGGAATTGGCAGTTATGTGCATTATGACCGCAAACTGGATGCGAAAATCGCAGCTTCCGTCATGAGCATCAACGCATTCAAGGGCGTAGAGTTCGGCCTTGGATTCGAAATGGCGCGCCGCCCGGGCAGTGAAGTCCATGATGAAATCATTTGGGATGAAGAAGCGGGCTATACCCGCAGCACGAACAACCTTGGTGGCTTTGAAGGCGGGATGACGACGGGCATGCCGATCATCGTCCGCGGTGTCATGAAGCCGATCCCAACGCTCTATAAACCTTTGAAGAGCGTGGACATCGAAACAAAAGAGCCGTTCCAGGCAAGCATCGAACGCTCAGACAGCTGTGCGGTTCCGGCAGCGTCGATCGTGGCAGAACACGTCGTCGCCTTTGAAGCGGCAAATGCATTGCTTGAACAATTCGACGCGGACCAATTGCCGCGGCTGAAAGAGAACATCGAAAGCTATAAAGCCTATACAAAGGAGTTTTAATCCATGAGGGAGTTGCGGGTCGAGACTGAACATCCATATACGGTGCATATCGGACAAGGGGCGGTCAAGCTGCTGGCAAAGCACTATCGTGATTTGCTCGCTGCAGCTGACCAAGTCGTCGTAATCGCAGATAGCCAAGTGGCTGAACTGCATTTGCCGCAGATGCTCGAGGCGCTGGAGGATTTTCAGCCGAAAGTTTTCCGCGTTCCAGCAGGTGAAGGAGCGAAATCAGCCGAAAGTTTTATGGATTGCCATAGCTTTTTGCTTTCGGAGAATTGCTCGCGAAATACGGTCATTCTCGCATTTGGGGGAGGCGCAGTCGGGGATCTGGCTGGCTTTGTCGCATCGACTTTCATGCGCGGAGTGCCTTTTATCCAAGTGCCGACAACAATCTTGGCCCATGATAGCGCTGTGGGTGGCAAAACCGCGATCAACCATCCGCTCGGCAAGAACATGATCGGCACCTTCTATCAGCCGCGTGCGGTCATCTACGACGGCGACTTTCTCCAGACATTGCCTGAAAATGAAATTCGTTCAGGGATGGCTGAAGTAATCAAGCATGCATTCATTTCGAATGAAGGCTGGCTGGATGAACTGATGGGGTATCAAGATTTCAGCACGATGCCCGGACAGGAACTCGAAGGGCATCTGGAAAAAGGGATCGCCGTCAAATCGGCGATTGTTGAAGAAGATGAGTTTGAAGGCGGTGTCCGCAAGTTCCTCAATTTCGGCCATACGCTGGCCCATGCCATCGAAGCACATTTGGGTTATGGCAAACTGACCCATGGAGAAGCTGTCGTGCTTGGCATGGCCTATGCACTTGAATTGTCCGAAAGCCCCGAGTTGCCGCGTTTCTTGAATTGGGCGAAAGTGAACCGTTATCCGCTCGAGCTATTTGTTAATATGCCATTCGATGAACTATTGCCTTATATGAAAAAAGACAAAAAATCGACCGCTGCTGCACTGAACTTCGTATTGCTTGGCGCAGTGGGCCGGCCATATATTGAAACGGTTCCAGAACAACGAGCACAAGCGGCTTACGACAAGCTGAGAAAAACGATCAAGGAGATGATCTGATGATTCGAGGAGTCAGAGGCGCCATCACCATCACAAAAGATGAAGCGCCCGAAATTTTGGAGCAAACGCGTCGCCTGGTCTTGGAAATGGCCAAAGAAAACGGCATCGAACCGGATGAAGTGGCTTCGGTCATCGTATCGACGACGACGGATATTTCTGCAGCTTTTCCTGCAAAGGCCGTACGCACTATCGAAGGCTGGACGTATGTGCCGGTCATGTGTACTCATGAAATGGATGTACCAGGCAGCATGCCGCTATGCATTCGCGTGATGATGCACGTCAATACGAAACTTGCACAGGATAAAATCCAGCACATCTACATGAATGATGCTGTGAAATTGCGTCCTGATCTATCCCAGAAAAGCCAGGTGAGCCAAGCGTGAAAACAGAAGTCCTCATTATCGGCCTCGGATTGATTGGCGGATCGTTAGCAAAAGCATTGCAGCGCAATGAAGATGTTCATGTATCGGGCTATGATGCGGACGCATTGACTGCCAGAAAAGCTTTCAAAATGGGCATCATCCAAAGCTCGCCGCCTTCTCTCGAGCAGGCAGCGGCTGCGGCTGATGTCATCGTTTTTGCTACGCCCGTCGGAGCAACTGTCAAATTAATGGAACGAAGTAAATACTGGGATTTAAAAGAAAATGTCATTTTGACAGACACTGGCAGCACCAAAGTCCAAATTATGGAAGCTGCAGAAAAGTTGGAGTATACCTTTATCGGCGGCCACCCGATGGCCGGTTCCCATAAAAGCGGTGTCGAAGCCGCCAAAGAAGTGCTCTTTGAAAATGCCTTCTATATCTTGACGCCCGGCAAAGAGACGGCTGAGGAAGACGTTGAGAAACTGGTTGGGCTATTGTCGGTCACCAAAGCGAAGATCAAAGTGCTCGAAGCGAAAGAACACGATCATATGACGGCGATTGTCAGCCATTTCCCCCATTTGATCGCAGCTGCTCTGGTCCATCAACTGGACCGTGAAGAGCAATTTCCGTTCGCGCGGCAGCTCGCAGCGGGCGGTTTCCGCGATACGACGCGAATCGCTTCGGCGAACCCGGATATGTGGCGTGACATCACGACGCAAAACAATGAGATGATTGTCGAACAGCTGGACCACTGGATGGACCAGATGACGCATTTGCGCGAGATCTTGCAGAAGAACGAGCCCGAACCGATTCACCGCTTTTTCGCGAAAGCGAAGGAAACGCGTGATGAACTGCCGGTTGCAGGGCACGGTGCCATGTATTCCGTATTTGATTTGTATATCGATATCCCCGACGTGCCGGGGATCATCTCGGAAATGACGGGCTATCTGGCGGAAGCCGGCATCAGCATCGTCAATTTGAGGATTTTGGAGACTCGTGAAGATGTCTTCGGGATTCTTGTCCTTAGTTTCCAGACTGCGGAAGACCGGGAAAGTGCGCAACGCGTCTTTTCCGAACGGACCGCTTATGATACGTATATCTCCTGAAAGGAATGAAATTCATGTCCAAAACGATCTGCTACGCAAAACCTGCGCTAACGGGCAGTGTTCAAGTGCCCGGGGATAAGTCTATCTCACACCGGGCCATCATGTTCGGCGCACTGGCACAGGGAACGACGACCATCGAAGGTTTCCTGATGGGAGACGACTGCTTAAGCACCATCAGCTGTTTTCGTTCGCTCGGAATCGATATCCAAATAGACGGCGAACACGTGACAGTGACAAGCGGCGGCCGGAAAGCCTGGAAAGAGCCGGATGTCGTATTGGATACCGGAAATTCAGGCACGACGACGCGCTTGATGCTCGGTTTGCTCGCGGGCACTGATTTCCATTCGGTCATGGCAGGGGACGAATCCATCGCACGCCGCCCGATGAAGCGCATCGTTGAACCGTTGCGTTTGATGGGAGCGGATATCCGCGGGCGCGCCAATGGCCATTTTACGCCGATTGCCGTTCAAGGGACAGCTCTTCAGGCAATCGACTATACGATGCCTGTTGCAAGCGCACAGGTGAAGTCAGCGGTGCTGCTTGCGGGATTATCGGCGCGAGGTACCACGACTGTCCATGAACCGGTTCCGTCACGGGACCATACAGAGATTATGCTGAAGCATTTCGGAGCGGACATCTCCCGCGATGGCGATGTCATTTCATTGAGCGGCGGACAGGAATTGCGTGCTGCGCATGTCCAGGTGCCAGGCGATATCTCCTCCGCTGCTTTTATGATCGGGGCGGCACTCATTGCTGAAGGCAGTGAAATCCAATTAGAAAACGTCGGCGTCAACCCGACGCGTACAGGCTTGCTTGATGTGTTCAAAGCCATGGGCGCTGACATCCAAGCAAGCGGCCATACTTCCGAAGGGGAACAAGCTGCAGATTTGACGGTCCGCAGCACTTCTTTGAGGGGCACGGACATCGGGGGCGATGTCATTCCGAGGTTGATCGATGAAATTCCATTGATTGCGCTTGTGGCGACGCAAGCTCACGGCAAAACGGTCATCCGCGATGCGGAAGAATTGCGCGTCAAAGAAACCGACCGCATACAGGCGGTCGTCACCGAGCTGAAAAAACTCGGGGCCGATATCGAAGCGACAGAAGACGGAATGGTCATACAAGGGCCGACTCCATTGACTGGCGCAGCGATGAATAGCTACGGCGATCACCGTCTCGGCATGATGGCCGCAGTCGCTGCGCTTATCGCAGACGGCCCAGTAACGATTGACGATCCGGGCTGTATTTCGATCTCTTACCCGAACTTTTTTGAACATCTGGATAAGCTGACACAATAACTCTCCTTCGGGGGAGTTTTTATTATGCTAGCATGATGGTTTCGTGTACGATAACTATATAACGGCAAAGAATAGGTGATGCAAATGGCAACTTTACAAAAGATCCAAGAAGCGGTGCAGGCTGGAGATACGGCTGCGCTCGATACAATGCTCGAACAATATTTGCTGAAAGGCAATCCCGATGAACAATATGCAGTTATGGAATGGCTGCAGGAAATCGGTTTTATCGAAGAAGCGCTCCGCGTGGTGGAGCATCTTCAGTATATGTTTCCGGAAGAGGCGCAATTGCGTGTCGACCGTTCTAAACTGCTGATTGATGCCGACCGTGAAGACGAGGCGCTCAATGAGTTGATGGCGATCCCGAAAGACGATGAATTATACCCTCAGGCACTGGTCACGCTAGCGGACCTGTTTCAGCTGCAGGGGCTTCTTGAGGCAGCGGAACTGCGGCTGGACGAAGCGATCGGCCTGATGCCCGACGAACCGCTGCTGCAGCAGGCAAAAGCGGAACTTTTGCTTGACTCGGGGCGCTACCTTGAGTCTGCACGCATCTATCAAGAACTGGAAAGCCGCAATGTCAAAATCGATGGCGTTAACCTGAACGAACGCTTGGCTGAAGTCTATAGCGCAGGTGCGGCTTACGAGGAAGCTTTACCTTATTATGAGCGCGCTTTGGAAGACGAAGCCCAGCCTGACGTATTATTCGGCGCTGCATTTGCCGCTTTCCAGGCGAAACAATATGAATTGTCGGTCAAGCGGCTCGATGAACTTCTAGGTGCCGACCCCGATTACTTCTCTGCTTATTTATTGAAAGCGCAATGCTTCAACATGATGGAAGATTACAAACGTGCTTACGATGCCATCAAAGAAGGGCTCGCGCGTGACGAGTTTGACAAGGAATTGTATTTGTTTGCAGGGAAGCTTGCACTGAAACTCGGCAAAGGGGAAGAAGGAGTCGAAATGCTGCGCCAGGCAATCGCGCTCGATCCCGAATACATGGAGGCTTTATATGCATTAATCTCTTATTTCCATACAGAAGAACGGGACGAGGAGCTGCTCGAGCTCGCTTCTATGGCTGTGGAAAGCGGCAATGACTGGCATGCGCTGTATCCAATGATTGCTAAAGCGTACGACCGGACCGAACAATTCGGCAAAGCTCTGGAGTATTATGAAAAAGCTTATCCGGCATTTTCCGACGACCCCGAATTCCTCGAATCCTACGCCTTATTTTTGGTAGAGGAAGGGAAACGCGACCGCGCTCTCGAAATAATCAAACAGCTTCAAGCGCTGGAGCCGGAAAACCCGCAGTGGTTCGATTGGCTGCAATCGTTTGAATGAAAGGGGGAGACGATATGACTGCATCTGTTTCTGTAGGGGAGAAAAAACAATTTGTCCGCTGGTTCCTCGGGTCTTATAAGATGAAAAGGCGTGAATGCATTTGGATCCTCAACTACTTGTTGAGCAATGATGAATTGCTGGAGAAAACGCATTTTGTGGAAGAAGCGCATTATTGTCCCCGTGCCATGGTCATGTCGACGACTGAATCCAAACAAATCCCGTTCCAATTCTATAAAGGCAAGCTGATGACCGCTGATGCTGAAAAGTCTTTCCACGATCTCAGGCTCCATCCCGATGAACCTTTGTATGTGCAATTGAATTTCCCGAGCATTCCGCCTGCGCCGCTTTACTTGGCGGTGTTGGAAGAGAATCCACATATGCCAAAAGGGGCATCGGTCAGCGAACAGGACCGCTTGATAGCAGAAAAGGTATTAAACGAGAGTTTGTCGTCTTACCAGGAAGAAACGATCCTTAAAAAAATTGACGAAGCACTGGATGCAGGAGATAAAGAGCGGTTCTTTGAACTGTCTGCCTTGCTGTCTATAGTGAAATCGGCCAAAAAAATGGAGAGTGACTGAATACATGCATTTCAACAGCAAAGATATCGATTTATACGTAAGCCAAAAAGATTATGTCGATACGGCGGTCGTGCCGCTGATCGAATTGGACTTGACTGCTTCGGGCATGAAGGCGAGTGCAGGTGCGTCCGAATATTTGCAATCTCTAACTGTTATACTGGAAAAACAATTCAAAGGGCGGATTCTTTTGCTTCCGCCTATTTCTTATGTCCGGGCGGCAGACCGAACAGAGCTGGGCGAACAATTGAAAAAAGAGCTGTCGGAAACGGGATTCAAGCACATTTTTTACCTGACGACTGATCCGAAATGGCGTTCTGTCGAAGAACTTGACAATGTTCTCTGGCTGCCGGCCATTCCAACGGGGGATATGGACCAATCCTTCAAAAAATCGGTCATGGAAGACCAGCTGCGCCAAGTGCTGCCGCTGTTTACCAAAGAATGGACACATCATTCATGAAATGTTCACAAACTGTTCCATTAGACTGAATGCGATATTGACCTTAAGTTTTGATTGATATATCATTAGGTTGTCCTAGTAATTATATTTGAATGAGTATGTCCATTGGACTGACCTTGACTGTTAGAGGGGGGAAAAGAATGAGTAATAATCGTGTATCACGACGCCAATTTTTAGGTTACACACTGACTGGTGTAGGTGGTTTCATGGCAGCTGGAATGTTAATGCCGATGGTGCGTTTTGCAGTCGATCCGGTGTTGCAGCAAAAAGACGCTGGAGATTATGTTTTGACTGACCAGGCTGTTGCCGATATCACAGAAGAACCTGTACGTGTCGACTTTACATTTGAACAAGTGGACGCATGGTATACATCTGAAGTCACGAATTCTGCATGGGTTTACAAAGAAGGCGATAAATTAATCGCACTCTCACCTGTCTGCAAACACTTGGGATGCACAGTCAACTGGGGCGGGGACCCAGAACAGCCAACACAGTTCTTCTGCCCGTGCCACGCTGGACGCTATGAGAAAAACGGCCAGAACATTCCAGGTACGCCACCGCTCGGACCTCTTGATGAGTACGACGTTCAAGAGCAGGATGGTTTTGTAGCCATCGGACAAGTAAAACCAAATACTTTAGTTTAATAGTTAGGGGGTACGACACCAGTGCTAAACAAGTTATATGATTGGGTAGACGAGCGATTGGACATCACGCCGATCTGGCGCGATATTGCAGACCATGAAGTACCGGAACACGTTAACCCCGCACACCACTTTTCAGCATTTGTCTATTGTTTCGGAGGACTGACGTTCTTTATCACAGTCATCCAGATCCTGTCTGGCATGTTCCTTACCATGTATTACGTGCCAGATATTGAAAATGCTTGGCAGTCGGTTTATTATCTCCAGAATGAAGTCGCTTTTGGGGAAATCGTGCGTGGGATGCACCACTGGGGAGCTTCTTTAGTAGTAGTTATGATTTTCCTTCATACACTGCGCGTATTCTTCACAGGGTCTTATAAGAAACCTCGTGAGCTCAACTGGGTAGTCGGCGTTATGCTATTTGGCGTAATCCTCGGCCTATCTTTCACAGGTTACTTGCTTCCATGGGATATGAAAGCATTGTTCGCAACAAAAGTTGGGATTGAAATTGCAGCTTCTGTACCGGTGATCGGCGAAACGATCAAAATTTTGCTTGCAGGGGATTCAACGATTCTCGGCGCACAAACTTTGACACGCTTCTTCGCGATCCACGTCTTCTTCTTGCCTGCTGCTTTGCTTGGGTTGCTCGCAGCACACTTTATCATGATTAGAAGACAAGGTATTTCAGGACCATTGTAATTCATCCTTGACCAAGGATTTTAAGGAGGGGACACTATGCACCGCGGAAAAGGGATGAAATTTGTAGGGGATTCACGTGTTCCGAGCAAGGAGTTTCGGAAACCGAATATCCCGAAAGATTACTCCGAATATCCTGGCAAAACAGAAGCCTTCTGGCCGAACTTCCTTTTGAAAGAATGGATGATCGGTTCTGTCTTCCTAATTGGCTATTTGCTCTTGACTGTCGCCCACCCTTCGCCTCTTGAAGGCCAGGCTGATCCGACAGACACGGCATATATTCCATTGCCAGACTGGTATTTCTTGTTCTTATATCAATTATTGAAATATGAATTCGCGTCCGGCCCATTCAACATCGTCGGCGCAATCATCATGCCGGGCCTTGCGTTCGGTGCCTTGATGCTTGCTCCGTTCCTTGACCGTGGACCGGAACGCCGTCCGTCAAAACGCCCATTGCCGACAGGCTTTATGCTTTTGGCGGTCGCATCCATCGTCTTCTTGACTTGGGAATCCGTAGCCAACCATGACTGGGAAGCAGCGGCTCGCCAAGGGGAAATCACGGAAGAAGTTGAAATCGATACAGCGGACCCTGGATATGAAATCTACTCTGCTTCTGCATGTATCAGCTGCCACGGCGACAACTTGGAAGGGGCAGTCGGGCCGAGCTTGATCGGAACCGGCTTGTCACCTGAAGAAATCGCTGAAATCGCTGTAAATGGTATCGAAGATGGAGGCACTCAATTGATGCCGCCATCATGGGATGGATCAGATGAAGACCTTCAAGTCATGACAGAGTTTATCTCCGGGCTTGAAGCTGAATAAACTTACAGAAAAAGAGCCGGGAAACCGGCTCTTTTTTTCTGCACAGGAAAGGACGATTGGATGGTGGGATTCATAGCAAAAATCTCTGCATGGCTGATGTTCCGTCCGTTTTTGATATTGCTGTTCTTCGTCAATCTAGGAGGCACGATTTACGGATACATTTGGTATGGCTGGCAATTGCGCATCACCGAACCGATATTTCTCATATTCGTGCCGGATAGCCCAACGGCCAGCCTGTTTTTCACGGTAGTGCTCGGCTTATGGATCATCGGCAAGCATAGCCCGCTGATTGAAGCGCTCGCTTTTGTCACCTTGATCAAATATGGTTTATGGGCAGTCGTCATGAATCTTTTGACGCTCCTTCAAACCGGATCGATCGGCTGGCTGGGGTGGATGCTTGTCGCTTCCCATTTTGCCATGGCGCTTCAAGCGGTGCTGTATTTCGAGCATTACCGCTTCGGCTATATTTCCGTTGCACTCACCGCTATTTGGACTTTACATAACGATGTCATCGATTATGTGTTCGGGCAGATGCCGATCTATTCGAGCTTGAGCGAATTCAGTGCAGAAATCGGCTATTTCACTTTCTGGCTGTCGATTGCCTGCATCGCGTTTGCCTGGTTCACGGCGTCACAGAACCGCCATCTAGAACCGCGGCGTATTAGTTGACCGAAAGTCAGAAAAACAAGTAAAATAGACGTATAGAAACAAAAAGAGAGGTTGATCAATAAAATGGGATTGGGCGGCTATTTGATTTATTTTATCGTCTTGTTGATTGTGCCGATTTGGGCTCAAATGAAATTGAAAAGCACGTATAAGAAATATTCCAAAGTCCGGTCGACTTCCGGGCATACAGGGGCCGAAGTGGCTCGCATCATTCTCGACCAAAATGGCTTGAACAATGTCAAAGTCGTCGAAAGCCGCGGCATGCTTAGCGACCATTACAACCCGATGACCAAAACGGTTGCGCTCAGCAGCCATAACTACCATGAGCCATCGGTAGCCGGCACTGCTGTCGCAGCGCACGAAGTGGGGCACGCGATCCAGGATGCGACGGATTATTCGTTCTTGCGCTTCCGCCACCGCCTTGTGCCAATGGTCAATATTTCATCGAATATGTCTTGGGTGTTCATCATGATCGGCTTGTTCGCACAGATGAGCGGCGCCTTGTTGATCGGTATCGCGCTTCTAGCGGTAGGTGTGTTGTTCCAATTGGTCACTTTGCCGGTAGAGTTTAACGCTTCGAACCGTGCGATGGACCAGCTGTTGTCGCATAACATCATCCGCAACGATGAAGAGAGACATGCGAAAAAAGTATTGAACGCAGCGGCGATGACTTATGTAGCAGCTACTGCAGTTGCAGTGATCGAACTTGCTCGTCTGATCTTGATTTACACAAGCATGGACCGTTCATAATAAAACGAAACGGGCGGGAAAAGCATTTGCTTTTCCTGCCCGTTTTTTATTTGGCATAATTGCATTAAAGAGGCTGTTTTTGTTCATCGAGCGTAAACCCTTCACCCATGACGTCATGCACCTCAATTAACGAGACGAATGCATGGGGATCGACGGAATTGACAATATTCTTCAATCTGACGAGTTCGTTGCGCGCTACGACGCAGTAAAGGACTTCGCGCTCTTCTTTCGTGAAATGGCCATAGCCGCGAAGGATGGTAATGCCGCGGTCCATTTCGATGGCGATGCGGCTTGCAATCTCCTCTTGGGAATTAGAGATGATCAAGGCGCCGCGTCCGGAGTAGGCCCCTTCTTGGACGAAATCAATAACGCGGGCGCCGACGAAGACTGCGACGAGCGTATACATCATGGAACGGTAGTCGAGGAAGGTCAACCACGACAGCATAATGACCAATGCATCGAATAGAAACATTGTCTTGCCCATGCTCCAACCGATGTATTTCTGAACGAGCCTTGCAATGATATCAACACCGCCCGTCGTTCCCCCGTAGCGGAAAATGATGCCAAGCCCCATCCCGACAAAGACGCCCGCAAACAAAGCGGCAAGGAATAAGTCGTCGCGCAAAGGAATTTGGACTTCGTAGACAAGGAAGATTTTCAAGAAGACGGAAACGGCGACCGTGCCGATGATCGTATAAAGAAAAACCTTGCGCCCGAGCAATTTCCAGCCGATAAAGAATAAAGGAATGTTCAATAACAGGTTCATCAATGCAGGATCCCAGTTCCAAAGGAAATACAGGATCAGCGTGATCCCTGCGAAGCCGCCTTCACCGAGCTCATTTTGGATATTAAAATGAACAAAGCCGAAACTATAGATAGCTGAGCCGAGAAGGATGAAAAAGATATTTTTCAACTGAAGATCTTTCATAAAAAATCAGCCTCCCTTTTTTGTCATTAACTTCTGTATTATCTGCCATGCTGCCGTTTTTGACAACACCCCCCGTTTTCTTTACGATTGAATGGGAGTGTGATGACAGTGAACGCAGATAAAAGCATGAGGCAATTACAGGAAGAAGTGGACCGCCACATCGGGCAGTTTAAAGAAGGGTATTTTGCTCCGATGGAGATGCTTGCGCGAATGACCGAAGAACTCGGGGAATTGGCACGCGAAGTCAATCATGTATACGGGCCGAAAAAGAAAAAAGAGTCAGAAGCCGAAAAGCTGATCGAAGAGGAAATGGGCGATGTGCTCTTCGTCTTGATCTGCATGGCCAACTCTATGGAAATCGATTTGCAGGAAGCCCACGACGGGGTCATGGAAAAATTCCGGACCCGTGATAAAGACCGCTGGACAAGAAAGGAAGAACAATGATGACGATAAAAGTAGCGATTGCCGGAGCCCGCGGGAAAATGGGCAAAGAAGCTGTACATACTGTAATGGAAAATGCCGATATGGAACTCGTGGCAGCACTGGATTATAAAGACATCGGTGCAACGTTGGCGGAGACGGGCTTGTTTCCTGAAAGTTTTCAAGTGCCGGTCTTTACCGATCTAGAAAAGCTTCACGGCCAGCATGCACCGGATGTCCTCGTCGATTTGACGACGCCCGAGCATGTCTATGCGCATACTAAACAAGCGCTGCAGCTCGGTATCCGCCCGGTCGTCGGGACAACAGGATTTTCCACTGAGGAATTGGAAGAATTGAAAGAACTTTCCAAAACCTCAGAGCTTGGCTGCATCATCGCGCCTAATTTTGCGGTGGGGGCAGTCTTGATGATGAAATTTGCAGAACAGGCGGCAAAATATTTGCCGGATGTGGAAATCATCGAAATGCATCATGACCAAAAACTGGATGCCCCGTCAGGTACCGCAATGAAGACGGCGCATATGATGAGTGAAACGCGGCCAGTACATCAGCAAGGCCATCTGGATGAAAAGGAAACTTTGCAAGGCGCTCGCGGCGCAGACTACGAAGGTATGCGCATCCATAGCGTCCGCCTGCCGGGGTTAGTGGCGCATCAGCAAGTGCTGCTGGGCGGCGAAGGACAGCTTTTGACATTGCGCCACGATTCGTTCAATCGCGGTTCATTCATGTCAGGCGTCAGTTTGTCGATTCGCGAAGTGGTAGAACGCAAAGAATTAATTTACGGCCTGGAACATATCATAGGCTAAAATAATGGAGGCGATTGGATGAATATCGCATTGGTTGCGCACGATCGAAAAAAAGATGATTTGATACAATTTGCACTAGCTTATAAGCCTATCTTGGCGAAGCATCAATTGTACGCAACAGGAACGACCGGTTCCCGTTTAGTTGAAGGAACAGGGTTATCGGTCCATCGTTTTCAATCCGGGCCGCTTGGCGGTGACCAGCAGATCGGGGCGATGATTGCCCAGAATGAAATGGATATGATCATCTTTTTCCGCGATCCGCTGACAGCCCAGCCGCACGAGCCGGATGTTACGGCTTTAATCCGCCTTTGTGATGTATACCAAATCCCGCTTGCGACCAATATGGGAACAGCCGAAGTCCTCCTGAAAGGTTTGGAAAATGGCTTGGTCGATTGGCGGCTCCTCAGCGACCGCCGGAAATAGGAGGAGAAAATTTGCGAAAAATGAAAATCGGAATTACATGTTACCCGACAGTCGGCGGATCTGGCGTAGTGGCGACGGAACTGGGAAAAATGCTGGCTGAAAAAGGCCATGAAATCCATTTCATCACCTCGAGTACGCCGTTCCGGCTAAACCGGCTGTATGCGAATATATTCAGCCACCAAGTGGATGTCAACAGCTATTCAGTGTTTCAATATGCACCGTATGACATCGCGCTGGCAACGAAGATTGCGGAAGTGATCAAAAACGAAGAACTTGACCTTCTGCATGTGCATTACGCAATCCCTCATGCCGTTTGTGCGATATTGGGACGCGATATGGCAGGGTCCGATATCGGCATCGTCACGACTTTGCACGGCACCGATATTACAGTCCTCGGTACAGACAGCTCATTGAAAGATGCAATCCGTTACGGCATCGAGAAATCCGATATCGTGACGGCAGTGTCGGATTCATTGAAACAGCAGACCTACGAGATGATCGCACCGGACAAAGAGATTGAAACCGTTCATAATTTTGTCGACGAACGGGAATATCATCTGCACGATTCAGCCAAGTTGAAGGAAGAGCTAGGCATTGAAGCGCATGAAAAAGTATTGATCCATGTGTCGAATTTCCGCAAAGTGAAGCGCGTGGAAGATGTCGTCTCCACTTTTGCAAAAGTGCAAAAGACGGTCGGCGCCAAATTATTGCTGGTCGGCGACGGCCCTGAAATGAGCCGCATCCACCAGCAAGTGAAAGACCTCCATATTGAACAGGAGGTCTTGTTCCTCGGCAAGCGAGACAATCTATCCGAGCTTTACAGCATGAGCGATGTGAAATTGCTGATGTCGGAAAAAGAGGCGTTTGGCCTTGTGTTGCTTGAGGCAATGGCTTGCGGCGTGCCGGCAATCGGTACGCAAATCGGAGGCATTCCGGAAATCATCGAACCGGGCGAAAACGGCTTTTTGGTGGAACTGGGCGATATTGATGCTGCGGCTGACGCGGCAATCCGCATATTGACCGACGATATGCTCCATGAAAAATTGTCGGTGACGGCTTTGGAAACCGCGACCAAACGCTTCAGCTCAGAGAAAATCCTCGCCGAATACGAAACGCTATACGCGCGCTTGCTGAAAAAGGCCGATAAGCAATGAAACGGGCCAAGCAGATTATCGCGCGTTTAAAAGAAGCGGGATTTGAAGCCTATATGGTTGGCGGCGCGGTGCGGGATTATTTGCGCGGATCCGTGCCTCATGATATCGATGTAGCGACATCGGCGTCACCCGAACAAGTGAAAGCCCTATTCGAACGGTCGATCGATACAGGAATCGAGCATGGGACGGTTATGATCCTCATCGAAGGCCAAGGAACCGAAGTCACCACATTTCGAACAGAAAGCGGCTATTCGGATAATCGGAGACCGGATAAAGTGGAATTCGTCAATTCGTTGCAAGAAGATTTAAAACGCCGTGATTTTACCATCAATTCAATGGCGATGACTGAACAAATGGAAATCATCGATCCTTTTGGCGGCAAGGAAGATCTAAGTGCAGGCATCATCCGTGCAGTCGGTGTTCCACAAGAGCGTTTCGCAGAAGATGCTTTGCGCATGCTGCGGGCAATCCGCTTTTCTGGACAGTTGAATTTCCATATCGAGTCCGCGACCAAACAAGCCATCATCGAACACGCAGAGAAGATACAGTCCGTCGCCATGGAGCGCATCAAGGCGGAATTGGACAAAGTCATGGTTTCTCCAGCTCCGCGCATCAGCATGGTGTATTTGATCGAAACACAGCTGAACCGTTTTTTGCCCTCAGGCGGATTATTCGAGCTGGATTGGTCTGGATATACAGCCAGCAAAGATCCATTGTCGGGCTGGTTTTACCTATTGCATCAAAATGGCGAGCCTTTCAGTGCAATACGTGAATACCGTTTCTCCAACCAGGACAAAAAAGACCTTCAACATGCACTTGAAGCGAGCCGGCTGCCACTTTGGGACGACTGGGTTTATTATAGCTTCACCGAACGCCAATTGACGATTGCACAGGCCACATCGCATAAAACGCAAGCGGTGAAAGAGCGGCAACAGGCGTTGCCAATCCAATCGAAATCAGAACTTGCGGCCAATGGGCGTGATTTGATGGAATGGACTGGAAAAAAGGCGGGGCCATGGCTGAAAGAATGGACCTTGCATATTGAAAAAGCAGTGGTCGAACGCCGCTTGGCCAATGATAAAGAACAGATAAAGGACTGGTTCATAGATGAATATCACCGTCACACATAAATTGGCGACACGGCTATTAGAAGCAGGAACGGAACCGGTGTCCGGCCAGCAATTAGCAGACGAGTTCGGGGTTTCCAGAACGGCGATTTGGAAGCATATGAAAGAACTTGAGGAAATGGGTTATGAAATCGAATCGGTGCGCAAAAAAGGCTACCGCATCCAAAAAAGCCCGGACAGCCTGGAAGCTTTTCTTGTCCAGGCCGATCTCAAGACGAAAAAAATCGGCAAGCGCATCGAGTATATGGAACAATGTGCATCGACTCAGATCGTTGCGCACCAACTGGCACAAGAAGGGGCGCCGGATGGAACGGTGGTTATTGCGGAGCTTCAGACAGAAGGCAGAGGCCGCTTGATGAGAAAGTGGGATTCGGCGAAGGGGCAAGGAATCTGGATGAGCATCATTTTGCGTCCCGACGTCCCGCCCCATAAAGCGCCACAGTTTACATTAGTCGCTGCGGTAGCGATCGTCCGGGCGATTCAATCGGTGACGGGTTTAGAAGCATCTATCAAATGGCCGAACGACATCCTGTTCGGCACGAAAAAAGCGACAGGCATCCTGACAGAGCTGCAATCGGATGCGGATGGCATCCAAGCTTTGATCATCGGCATCGGGGTCAACGTCAATCAAGAACGGGAAGATTTTGATGCTGCCGTGCAGGACATCGCCACTTCTTTGCGCCTTGAGTCTGGCCAGCCGATAAACCGCAGGGAATTAGTGCAGGAAATCCTGCACTTTCTTGAAATCTATACAGAGCTCTATATTGAAAAAGGATTTGCACCGTTAAAAATATTATGGGAAGGGCATTCCGCGACAATCGGCAAAGCCATTCGCGCCCGCATGTCGCGTGAAACCCTTGAAGGTGTCGCGGAAGGCATTACAGAAGACGGCGTCTTGCAGCTGCGTACGGCAGACGGCAAGCTTCATGGCATTTATTCCGCAGATATCGAGCTAAAGTAAAGCATATAGGCATTTTCCAGAAATTCTGCTATAGTGAAAATAACGGGCAGTATCCGATGCGAACTGCACCGTGGCACGCAACAGCAAGCAATAACTGAATACGATTCTGCCTTGATCATTACATGACAGGGACGGAGGAAACCGAATTGGAATTTTCTGTCCTTCTGTCTTCTGACAGAAGGTTTTTTATATGGTTTTCTCCTAAAAAGGAGAGGAAAACATGCAAGTCGTAAACACGGTGAAGGACTTAAGAAACTGGGTACTGAGCACAAAAGAAAACGGGCAGTCGATTGGATTGGTGCCGACGATGGGCTTTTTGCACGAAGGGCATCTGGCACTTGTTGAATCCGCGAAATCGGAAAACGACGTGGTCGTCATGAGCATTTTCGTCAACCCGGCGCAATTCGGCCCGAATGAAGATTTTGACCGCTATCCACGCGATTTCGAACGGGACAGCCTGCTCGCTGAACAAGCGAGCGTCGATGTGATATTCTCCCCGCGTGTAGAAGAGATGTACCCGCGCAAATCGCAAATCACGATGGGAGCGGGAACGCTTGTGGATGTCTTATGCGGAAAAAGCCGCCCGGGACATTTTGATGGTGTGCTGAAAGTGGTGACGAAATTATTCCATCTTGTTCAACCCGATACGGCCTATTTTGGCCAGAAAGATGCGCAGCAATTGGCGATCATTGAGTCGCTTGTGCGGGATTTCGATTTCCCGCTGAAAATCCGCCGCATCGCAACAGTCCGTGAACAGGACGGGCTTGCCAAAAGCTCGCGCAATGTCTATCTGAGTGAAACAGAACGCGCCGAAGCGCCAAAACTTTATCAATCCTTGCAACGGGGAGTGACCGCCGCTCGCGACGGCAAAGATCCAATTCCGGAAATGACCCGGTTTATCCAGTCGGAAACTTCCGGCAAAATCGATTACATCGAGCTGCTGTCTTACCCGGACTTGACCAAAGCGCCGAACGGGCAAGCGATCCTCGCACTCGCTGTCCAATTCCAAAAAGCCCGCCTCATTGACAATATTATTTTCAATTTAAAGGAGAACTGACCTATGCTTAGAATGATGCTCAATTCCAAAATTCACCGTGCAACGGTAACTGAAGCCGATTTGAATTATGTCGGCAGCATCACGATTGACCAGGATCTATTGGATGCAGTCGGCATGCTGCCGAATGAGAAAGTCCATATCGTCAATAATAATAATGGCGCACGCTTCGAGACGTATATCATTGCGGGGGAACGCGGAAGCGGCGTTATCTGTGTCAACGGGGCAGCAGCGCGTCTCGTGCAGCGCGGGGACATCGTCATCATCTTGTCTTACGGCTATGTCATGGACAAAGATGCGCGCAGCCATAAACCGACTGTGGCGATTATGGACGCAGACAATTCCATCAAAGAAATCATCCATTACGAACCGGAAGCGACGGTCATGTAGGGATCGATCCTTGAACACTCCAAAAGGAAAAAGCTTCCCCTTTTGGAGTGTTTCTTTTTTTGGCGTGTTCCCGCCGGCGAACAGCGGGCGAATATGTTACAATTTTTCCTGAGAGAATCACCTGAGAAAGAGGGGTTATCATGAATTCCCAAAAATATGTCGTTGTCGATATCGAAACAACGGGCCATTCCCCTGCAAAAGGTGACCGGATCATCCAATTGGCGATGGTGGCGATCGAACAAGGAGAAATCGTTGATACATATACGAAATTCATCAATCCGCAACGGAAAATTCCGGCGTTTATACAGGATCTGACCAATATTTCGGAGCGGGACGTGGAAAATGCAGAGCCTTTTGAAGCGTACGCCGAGGAAATCTACAGGCAATTGGAAGGCGCTATTTTCATTGCCCATAATATCCATTTTGATTTACCGTTTTTGCAAGCGGAACTGAGCCGTGCCGGCATGCCGAAATGGCAGGGGCTGGCCATGGATACTGTGGAGCTTTCACGCCTTGTGTATCCGACGGCCTTCAGTTACAAATTACAGGACATTGCGGCAGAACAAGGCATTCGCTTGAACAATGCGCATCGCGCTGATGATGATGCCTTGGCGACAGCTGAACTATTTTTACGGGCGAAACAGGAACTGGCTGAACTTCCTTATGATACGCTTGTCCTTTTGCATAAGCGCTCTTTCCAATTAAAATCGGACCTGTCGCGCTTGCTGTTTGAAATTACGCAGCAAAAACGCAACGGCCAAGCCGATCGATATGGCCGTTTCCGCGGCATTCCGATTGTCCCGAAAGCGGAGCGCACGCAAGTCTCCGACGATTCGCCGCAGCAGTCCGCTTGGCGAAAAGGGCTGGAAATGGTCAAGCCGGAATACGAACAGCGGCCGAGCCAAGTCGCGATGATGCAAGCGGTGGAGCGGGCAATCCATGAGCGAAGTGAATTGGTAATTGAAGCATCGACAGGCATGGGCAAGACACTCGGCTACTTGTTGCCGGCAGCGGCTTATGCTAAGGAATCCGGCAAGCAAGTGGTCATCAGTACGTATACGACCCACCTGCAGGACCAGCTCGTCTCCAAGGAAGTCAAGCTCGCAGAAGAGTTTCTCGGCGCAAACATCCACGTCGCGCTCATTAAAGGGTTGTCGCATTATATCGATTTGGGACGCTTTTTCGAGTTGCTTCACGGGGAAGATGAGTCTTATGATGAAACGTTCACGATCATGCAGATCATGGTCTGGCTGACTTCGACCAAGACGGGCGACTTAAATGAGTTGAACGTGTCAAGCGGCGGCCAGTTGCTGGTCGACAAAGTGCGCCGTTCACATTTGAGGAAATTGACGAAGCTTGAAAAAACCGTCGATTTCTACGAACACGCACTGACAGAAGCCGAACATGCCGATGTCATTGTGACCAACCACGCATTCCTATTGAATCCACATAACCAAAAGCGCGCAATATTGAAGAACGTTGAGGCCTATATATGGGATGAAGCGCATCAAGTCGTGCAGGCGGCAGTTGCCCATAAAGAGAAAACTTTCGTCTACACGCAATGGCGCTATGTATTCGGCCAGTTGGGGAGCTTTGATGAAAACCAGCTGTTTTCAAAATTCTACCGCGTCGCTGAATCGCACGGCTTTGCCAGGGTACCTGAGCTATTGCAAATGGAATCTTTGTATTTGAAGTACACGAGTTTATTCGATGAAGTGACGCTCTATCTTGCGCAGGCTTTCCAGAACAAATTCCATAATAGCCACACGCGGAAATGTGCATCTTTATTGGATGAATTGGATTTCGAACGGGAAAGTTTCATGGATTTCCTGAGATTCTTGAATAGTTGGATCGACATCGCCCAGACCATCCTGCAAAAAGCAGAACGCTTCACGGAACTGACGATGAATGAACGGCTCGTGCTCGCGGATTTCCGTTATTGGACTGAAGAGTTGATGCTGAAATCGGTGGAGTTCAGTGAGATTTTCCTGTTCCCGAAAGAAGATGAAGTTTCCTGGATTGAAGGCGACTTGCGCAGTATGCCGACGAGCTTGTCGCTGTACAAACGCCCCTATGAAGTCGCGTCGCTTGTCGATAAAGTCATCGGCCAGGCGAGAGGCGAAAAAGCGGTCATTTGGCTGTCGGGCACGATGAGCGTTCCGTCGAATGAACGCTTTATCGTCAACCAGCTCGGCATACCGAATCAGGTGCCGATCGAAAAGTTTGAACCTGCCGATCAATTTTACAGCGGCGCAAAAGTCTATATCGTTGAAGACATGCCGGACATCCAGCAAGTGTCCCAACAGGAATACATCGAATCCGTGGCGGACGCGGTCACCCAGACGGTGCTTGTCACCGAAGGGCGCTGTTTTGTGTTGTTCACGTCACAGGACATGCTGAGGAAAACGGTCGATTTGATCCAGGATTCCCAGCTGCTCGATGATTATATGCTGTTTGCGCAAGGCATGTCTTCAGGCAGCCGCATGAAATTATTGAAATCGTTCCAGCGATTCCAGAAATCGGTGTTGTTCGGGACGAATAGTTTTTGGGAAGGTGTCGATGTGCCTGGTGATGCGTTGCGCGCCGTCGTCGTTGTGAGGCTGCCTTTCACCTCGCCCGAAGAGCCTGTTTTTAAAGCGAAATCACGGATCATCTCGAAAGAAGGCATTAATCCATTTATGCATTATGCCTTGCCAGAAGCTGTGCTGCGTTTGCGCCAAGGGTTCGGGCGGCTGATCCGCTCGAAAAAGGACAAGGGCTTGTTTATCGTGCTGGACCGCCGCATTGAAACGAAATCATACGGCGAGGAATTCCTTCATGCCTTGCCGGACGTGCCGGTCGCCAAAGTGTCTTTGGAAAAGATGGTAACCGATATTGAACATTGGTATAATAAGCAAGGATAAAGAGGGAAGAACGGTTCCTTCAATCGAAAGGAAGTGCCGAACAATGGAATCCAAGATCGAAGTATTAAATACTGTGCAAGTCGAGTATCAATCCGACCTGTACAAAGTGGTCGATGCATTGAACCGGACATTGAAAGACCGTGATTTGATGTTTGGACTGGCGCTCGATAAAGACGATCAGTCAAAAGCGGTTTTCACAATTTATAAAACCTAGGTGATTATATGAAAGAATGGATGAAATTCATCATCGTTTTTCTGTCTTTTTTGGCTGTAGCTATTGTGCTGGTCATTTTATTCCTCGGCAATAAACCGTTCTCGGAAGCGGAACAAGCAGCCGTAGAAAAAGTGGAGGCGGAAGGGCTGCTCGATGAAGTGGAGCGGGCATACGTCTATTCCAGCTCGACCCAATCCGTGACGGTTCTTGGAACGGACGGGGAAGGACAGATAAAAGCCGCCTTCGTCCCTGAAGAAGGGGACATGGAAGCATTGATGCTTGAAGACCAACTGACCGCTCAACAAGCGCGCGAAATCGTTCAAGAAGATATGGAAGTCGAGGAAATCCTCCATACAAAGCTTGGCATGGAAGAGGCCGGGGCTGTATGGGAAATCGCCTTTTTGAATGAAGCTGGGCGCTTGAACTACGTCTATCTCTTGGCGGAAGACGGCACTTGGTGGAAACGCATATTGAATTTGTGAAAGGGTTGATCAATTTGTTGAAATTAGCAAACCGCGTACAGACCTTAACGCCATCCACGACATTGGCGATTACGGCAAAAGCGAATGAACTAAAAGCGCAAGGCGTTGACGTCATCGGGCTTGGGGCAGGAGAACCGGATTATAATACGCCTCAAAACATTCTCGATGCAGCCGAGCGCTCCATGGAAGAAGGCAAGACGAAGTATACGCCTGCGGGCGGGTTGCCGGCGCTAAAACAAGCGATCCAGGACAAATTGCAGCGCGACCAGGGTCTAAGCTACGAAAAAAATGAAATCCTGGTCGGCGTCGGGGCAAAACATGTACTTTATACGCTATTCCAAGTATTGTTGAACGAAGGCGATGAAGTCATTATCCCGATCCCTTACTGGGTCAGCTATCCGGAACAAGTGAAATTGGCTGGAGGGGTACCGGTTTACATAGAAGCGACAGCCGGTCAATCATATAAAATCACTCCCCAACAATTGCGCGAAGCGATTACAGACCGCACAAAAGCCGTCATCATCAACTCGCCAAGCAATCCAACAGGCATGCTGTACTCGAAAGAAGAGCTTGAAGCACTCGCTGAAGTATGCCGCGAAGCGGATATTCTCATCGTTTCCGATGAAATCTACGAGAAATTGATTTACGGTGATGCCACCCATATTTCCGTAGCAGAGCTGTCAGAAGATGCTAAAAACCGCACGGTCATCATCAATGGCGTGTCGAAATCGCATTCGATGACCGGATGGCGCATCGGCTATGCAGCCGGTGTTAAGGAATTGATCAAAGCAATGACCGATCTTGCGAGCCATTCGACTTCAAACCCGACGACCACATCCCAATACGCGGCCATCGAAGCGTATAATGGCCCGCAAGATGCCGTGGAAGAAATGCGCCAGGCATTTGAAAGCCGTCTGGAAGCTATTTTCCCGAAACTGGAAGAAATTCCAGGATTCACCGTTTTGCGTCCTCAAGGGGCATTCTATTTATTGCCGGATGTTTCAGAAGCTGCAGCGAAAACCGGCTTTTCTTCAGTGGATGATTTTGCGAAAGCATTGCTCGAAGAAGCAAACGTGGCAGTGATTCCGGGATCTGGATTTGGCGCGCATTCGACGATCCGTTTGTCCTATGCCACATCACTCGAGTTATTGGAACAAGCAGTCGAACGCATCAGCCAATTTGTTCATAAGCATTGGCAAGAATAAGCACTATACATTTGGAGGCTATTTGACAGATGAAAAAAATCACTATCGCCGAAATGGCAAAATATAACGGACAAACTATCAAGCTTGGCGCATGGATCGCCAATAAACGTTCAAGCGGCAAAATCGCCTTTCTTCAATTGCGCGACGGTTCCGGCTTCGTGCAAGGTGTCGTCGTTAAAGCAGAAGTAGGCGAAGAAATCTTTGCCAAAGCAAAAGCATTGACGCAAGAAACTTCATTGTATGTGACTGGTGAAGTGAAAGAAGACGAGCGTTCTGCGTTTGGCTACGAGTTGGCCATTTCAGAGATCGAAGTGATCCAGGAAGCAAAAGATTTCCCAATCACCCCAAAAGAACACGGCACTGAATTCCTGATGGACAACCGCCACCTATGGCTGCGTTCAAGAAAACAGCACGCCATCATGAAAATCCGCAACGAAATCATCCGTGCCACTTACGAATTCTTCAATGACAACGGATTCGTCAAAGTGGACCCGCCGATTTTGACGGGATCGTCGCCGGAAGGCACATCGGAACTATTTGCGACGAAATACTTCGATGAAGATGCGTATCTGTCACAATCCGGCCAGCTTTATATGGAAGCGGCTGCGATGGCATTAGGTAAAGTGTTCTCTTTCGGCCCGACTTTCCGTGCCGAAAAATCGAAAACCCGCCGCCACTTGATCGAATTCTGGATGATCGAACCGGAAATGGCCTTTGTGGAACATGCAGAGAGCTTGGAAGTGCAAGAGCAGTACGTGGCGCATATCGTGCAATCCGTCTTGAAGAATTGTAAGCTGGAACTCGAGCGTCTTGGCCGCGATACAACGAAATTGGAGAAAATCCAAGCACCGTTCCCGCGCGTCACATATGATGAAGCCATCAAATGGTTGAATGATAACGGGTTTGACGACATCAAATGGGGGGAAGATTTCGGTGCCCCTCACGAGACTGCTTTGGCTGAAAGCTACGATATGCCGATCTTCATCACGCATTACCCGATCGGCATCAAACCGTTCTATATGCAGCCGCATCCAGACCGCGACGATGTCGTGCTGTGCGCTGACATGATCGCACCTGAAGGCTACGGTGAAATCATCGGCGGATCTGAACGCATCCACGATTACGAGTTGATGAAACAGCGCATCCAAGAGCACAACCTGGACGAAGCTGCGTATGAATGGTATTTGGATCTTAGCAAATACGGAGCTGTACCGCATTCAGGATTCGGTTTGGGCCTTGAACGCACAGTCGCTTGGATCAGCGGGGCAGAACATGTCCGCGAATCGATTCCATTCCCGCGTTTGTTGAACCGTCTATACCCTTAAAAAAGTTAAACAAGACAATAAGAAGCTGCCCGGCAAATCCCTTCAACAGGATTTCTGCCGCGGTGGATGAAAAATCAGAGTGTTAAAGAAGTCTATAATTTGCTGTAGATCAAAAAGGGAATCACTTTTTCTACAATCAAAAATCAATGTTCTCTCTAAGTATTTGGAGAAGTGTTCGCTCGACTCCTGCGGGAGCAGCGAAGGGACGGGTTTGAGAGACCCCGCAGGCAATGAATGAGCGAAGCATCGCTGAGCACATTCCTTTGCGATGCTCGAACGCAGTGAGAGTTGAGCAACGTTTTTAGTGACGAGGAGGCTCGATTCCCGCCCGCGGAAAGCGAGCGATAAGCTTCGGAAAATCAACTTCTTAAATTTCTCGACAAGTTGAAATATCCTAATAGATTTAGACAGCTAGAAATTTGCATACAGAAAGGTGGTTGGGATATGAAACAGTCTGACCGATTGCAGCAATGGATTGAGCAGGGAAATGTGACCATTTCCCAGCTTTTTTTTCAGTTTTACCGGCGCTTGAAAATCAGTGACGAGGAAGCGATCATGCTATTGCAAATCCACTCTTTCCAACAGGCAGGGAACGTGTTTCCGACACCGGATGAAATTGCCTCAAGGATGTCTGCAAGCCAGAACAGCGTAACGACAATGCTGCAGAAATTGATGCAGCAAGGCTATTTATCGATTAGCCAAGAAACGGCTGACGGCATGCTGACGGAGACCATTTCGCTCCAGCCCTTATGGGACAAACTCGTAGATTGCCTGGAAGTTCAAGCGCAGACCGAAAAAGAGCATACGCAAAAAGAACAGGAAGGCGAGATCTTCCAGCTGTTTGAACAAGAATTCGGACGTTTTCTATCGCCGATGGAGATCGAGACGATTTCCATGTGGATGGACCAGGACGGCCATACACCGGAAGTTATCCGCATGGCATTGAAAGAAGCTGTCATCGCGCAGAAAATCAGTTTGCGCTATGTTGACCGCATCCTGTTCGAATGGAAGAAAAAGAATATCCGGACGTCTAGCCAAGTAACGCGGCATGCAAATTCGTTTAGGGAAAAAAACATCCGCATCCAGCCGCAGGAAAGCACCGCGAAAAAAGTGCAATTCTACAACTGGCTGGAGGAACGGAATTAGCAGGTGATAGGATGATGACGAAAAAGGAATGGCTGGCTTGCCTTGAGGAAATGGACCATATGTTTCCCGATGCACATTGTGAATTGATCCACCGCAATCCGTTCGATTTAGTCATTGCGGTATTGTTATCTGCACAATGCACCGACAAGCTCGTCAATAAAGTGACGGCAGACCTGTTTGAGAAATACCATACACCGGAAGATTATCTTTCGGTTCCTTTGGAAGAATTGCAACAGGACATCCGGTCGATTGGCTTGTTCCGCAATAAAGCGAAAAATATCCAGGCTCTTAGCCGGATACTGATTGAGCAGCACGGCGGGCGTGTGCCGGAAGACCGCGACCTGCTCATGACTTTGCCAGGCGTCGGAAGAAAGACCGCCAATGTGGTCGTTTCTGTTGCCTTCAATAAACCGGCGCTAGCTGTTGATACGCATGTCGAACGTGTTTCGAAACGGCTCGGCTTATGCCGTTGGAAAGATTCTCCCTTGCAAGTGGAAGAGACGATCATGAAGAAAACCCCTGCAGAGGATTGGTCGAAAACCCATCACCAAATCATTTTCTTCGGGCGCTACCACTGCAAGGCGCAAAACCCCGGCTGTCACGTATGCCCGTTATTCGACCGTTGCCGGGAAGGGAAAAAACGCGATAAAAAAGGGCTAGTGAAACATGATGCTGTCACGGAAATCAATTGATCAGTCCGTCTCGCCGTTTTACGATGACTGGGCTGACCTAAAACAGGAGATCCAATCCTGTGTTCAGCAGCATGCGGGTGACTGCCATGAGCTCATTGCACAAGGCTATAAGGTTTACGAAGCATTGCGACAAACGCTGGATGGCCTGTTCGGAAGTGCAGCACCATCTCCATTGAATGAACGCGAGCGGCTTGAGTTTGTGAGAAACTCCAAAAGTGCACACGCAGCTTCACGACAGCTGGAGCAATTATTCATGGAGCTAAAGAAGAAAATAGCACGCATAAAGATCGGCTACCCAGCTGAGTGAATGATTGAACCCCGGGCAGAAACCATTTCTGCCCGGGGTTTTTGCGTAAAAAAAGGCCAACCCTAGAATTCTAGGATTGGCCTTTTAAAATTGGGACGAAAAATCAAGATGCCTCTTCATCGTCCTCGGTGTTTGAGTTATTACCGTTATTATTACCATTGCCGTTACCGTTCTCGCTTCCACTGCCGTTGCCATTCTCGTTTCCATTGCGATTGCCGTTTTGGTTGGATGAGGCATTGCTGCCTGATCCTTCTTGGTTACCTTCTTCTGGTTCTTCCGGCTGCTCAGGAATGTCTACGAGATCATCTGGAGTTTCGGTGGCTTCTTCCTCCTCAGCCGGTTCCTCTTCAACCGGCTCTTCTTCAGTAGGCTCTTCTTCAGTAGGTTCTTCCTCGGCCGGTTGTTCTTCAGCTGGCTCTTCTTCAGCCGGTTCTTCTTCTACTGGTTCTTCTTCAACAGGTTCTTCTTCCGGCTCTTCCTCAGGCTCCTCTTCAGGAGGAGGCGTGATCTCGATGGTCGTGGAAGCCGGGTCACTGCGTCTGCCATTTTGAGTGGCGACGACGCGGAATGTATATGTGACGCCTTCTTCCAGGCCATCATAAGAATAGCTGGTGTCATCTGTTGTCGTCAGCACTTCGCCGTTGACGGAAACTTCAAATGATACATCATCCGAACCATGGCTCCAGCTCAAGTTAGCTGTTGAGCCGCTGACGTCTGCTCTTAATCCAGAAGGTCGGTCAGGGTCTGCCACAAATCGCTCTGATACTGTACTGGGCTCCGTCCCCCTTGCAAACAATTCTTCACTGCGCATGCTCCACGGGGTGAACGGGCTCGCCAGGCGAAGTGGTTCAGTGCCGACTTCGATCACTTCCTGGGATACCGAGTCCGGCTGTTGGAAGCTTGCCGTTTCCGGTGAAGAAATCTGGCTCATCACTTGCTTGAACAAACGCTGTGCAAGCAGGCGTTCGTTTGAAGCGGTGTCGATCGGTGTTTCAACATTAGGATAGCCGCTCCACACTGAGATTGAATAATCAGTTGTGTACCCGGCAAACCAGACATCACGTGCAGAAGTCGCATCAAGATTATATTCTTGAAGTTTATCTTCAGAATAGTTAGATGTCCCGGTTTTACCGGCCATATCGAGTCCGCTGATGGCGGCTTCTTTGCCAGTCGCACCGGCAATGCTTGTATCGACTGCATCACGCAGCATGTCTGTCACCATATATGCAGTGCTGTCTTTCATCGCTGTCACCGGTTCAGGAGCGACGACTTCTTCCGTCGAACCGTCGCGGAAGACGATTTTCTTGATGGTGTGTGGCTTGGTAAATACGCCATTATTGCCGAATGCTGCAAATGCGCCAGCCATTTCTACGGTAGAGATTTGTTTTTCAGGCGTACCAAGTGCTGCTGACTCATAAATACCGCCAAAATCCAAGCCAAGTTTTTTTGTAAAGTCGGTTGCGTTGTCAGATCCAACTTCCGCCAGCGCTTTAACTGCAGGGATATTGCGTGAGCGGTACAGGGCTTCGCGCGCTGTCATTGGCCCGAGGAACTGGCCATCAACGTTGCGGATTTCCTGTCCACTGCTATAGGAATATTCTTCATCGACCAATGTCTGTCCGGTTGACCAATCCAGGTACTCGATGGCCGGACCATAGCTGACGAGCGGCTTGATCGTAGAACCGATGACGCGGTCTCTAGCAGTTGCAAAGTTTCTGCGCACATCGCCTTCGTATTCACGGGCCGCCCCGACTGCACTGATGCCGCCGGTTTTAGTATCGACGACTGTCATGGCAGATTCAACTTCGTCATCGAAGAAGAGATCCGATTCCATCGTTTCATTGACGCGTTCTTGTACATACGGTTCGAGTGTCGTATAAATCGTCAAGCCTTCATCGAGCGAATAATCGCCTTCGAGGGCTTCGAGCTCATCGACAACCATTTCCATGAATGCTGTGTATTCCGTGCTTTCTTCCGTTGTGGTGCGCTGATCTTCAGGAAGAAGGGTGGATTCGACTGGCGTGTTCCACGCTTCTTCTTTTTGAGCTGCATCGATTTTCCCGTGCTGTTCCATCAAGTTCAAGACGACATCGCGGCGCTCTTCAGCTGCTTGCGGGTTCTTGAACGGATTATAACGGTTCGGGCTTTGCGGCATTCCGGCAAGAAGGGCAGCTTCGTGAAGTTCAAGCTCAGCTGCTGGTTTCCCGAAGAACTGCTCAGCAGCAGTACCAAAGCCATAAGTATTGCCTGACATCAGGATTTTGTTGAAATACATCTCAAAAATCTCTTCTTTGGAATATTGTTGTTCGAGCTTGAAAGCCAAGTAAGCTTCCTGTGCTTTACGTTTCAATGTTTTTTCATTGGACAGGAAGGAGTTCTTGATGACTTGCTGGGTGATGGTGCTGGCACCTTGAGAACCGAAGCCACCAGTGATGTTGGCGACGACCGCGCCGCCGAGGCGGATCAAATCGATTCCGGAATGGTCATAGAAGCGATTGTCTTCAGTTGCAAGAATCGCATCTTCCATTACTTGCGGAATGTCGTCATATTCGACATATTCACGGTTTTGGGCGGTGAAATACGGGATTTCAGTTTCACCGTCATTTGCCAGGAAAACAGGGCTGATCGGGTCTCTCAACAGTTCTTCGTCGAGTTTAGGCGCACTGGACGCATAGACAGCGAATAAGACGACCCCGAATAGAAAGCCGGCGACGGCCAAGGCTACAATAGCCAGTAACCCTCTTTTAATCCATGTTTTTGCACCGGATTTCTTTTGTTTGTTCGAGTTTTTCCGTTGCCGTTCAATTGATTTTCTGCGTTCTTCACGCGATATTTTCTTATCACTCACATGCGCTTCCTCACTTTCATGTATATGCTATTTCATTAGCTGATGGAGCACGGACAAATAATCGATTCTCGGGAAAGCACCTGGCTTTACTTCAACCGAAGCTTCTTCCACTTCCGCTAAAGTCATCGATTTCCTTCCGCCAGAGGCCATTCGCTTCCAATAGGTTTCCAGTATTTCGAATGGCAAGACAAAATAGCGGTCGAGGGAAGAGAATCGGATGATCAAAAAGGCCAGGCCCCCGTGGCGGATGATGTCTGCCATATGGTGCACTTGATGTTCGTGGATGTTCTTCAACGGGAAAGAAGTCCGGATTTCGGTTTCTTTCGCTTCGAAATCGACGTAGCGGCCTTGCCAGATGCCGTTATAATCGGTCGTAGACGGGGCTTGGAAATAAGCTTCCCGTATAACTGCAGCGCTTCGTGACGGGTATTCGACACGCACGATTTGCACCGGCACGGGCTTTTTGTGGATGACGGCGAGCCCGCGCTGTAAATAAAAACTATTGGTTTCGTTCAGTTCATCCTCCAGGGTTTTCCCGCGATTGCTGAATGAAACATCTTTTTTCTTCTTCTGCACCGGCTGATCTTTCGGTGGAGAAAATTTCTTCCCATTTGGGTAATTGATTGCCATTTGTGATACACCTCGCTTACTTTATCATATCACACGCACCTAGACGATAAATATGATGAAAGGTTTCCGAACTTTATTCCTAATAATAGCGGATTTTTGAGCCATCTCCAACTGAAAAGAATGCTTGTTCGGCAAACTGTATATGGGTTGCCGGATTGTGATAAACTAATGGCTATGGAGGGGGAAGAAAATGGACCTCAAGCAATTATCAACCGATCTTTACCACGAATGCGATATGTGTCTCGCACGCTTCAAGAAAATGCGTGAGCTGGATGCAGATCCTGATTTTTTTCAAGATGTAAAACCGTATGCCGATAAATGGCATGCAGCCATAGATGAATGGAAAGATGCTTCGCTTATGTTTATCCGGAACGAACGGCCGAAATACGTCCATAAGCTGCAAATCGACAATGCGGCAGAAGGCATGGGGCAAGTATTCGTCCAAAGTTTCTATAAAGATACGAGCAAAAAACGTTTTGTCCAGACGATTCAAGCGGCTCAGTATACGATACAGACCTTGCTTACAGCGATAGATGAAAAGGGCGATGAGAAACAATGAGAATTAAAAAGACAATACCGGAAATCCTCGCCGAATGGAAAGTGGAGCCGGAGATGATGGAGCGCATTTACCATTGGCATACGAAGCCTGAGAAACCGGCAAGCTATGCCGATTTTCCGGAAGCGATGCACGATAGCCTGAAACAAGCTTTACGCAAAAAAGGCATCGAACAATTGTATACCCATCAGCGGCAGGCGTTTGACTTGGCGCAGGCGGGCAATTCGTTTACAGCTGTGACGCCAACCGCATCAGGCAAATCGTATTGCTATCATTTGCCTGTGCTGCACAAAATATTGAACGACCCGAATGCGCGGGCATTGTACTTGTTTCCGACGAAAGCTTTGGCCCAAGACCAAAAAAGCGATTTGCACGATTTAATTGAAAAGACTGAGCAGTCGATCTTGTCCTACACTTATGACGGCGACACGTCCCCGTCGATCCGCACCAAGGTAAGGAAGGCCGGACAAATCGTCATGACCAATCCCGATATGCTCCATTCCGGCATTTTGCCGCATCATACGAAATGGGTGTCTCTTTTTGAGAACCTTCATTATATAGTGATTGATGAGCTGCACACTTACAAAGGGGTGTTCGGCACCCATGTGGCACACGTTATCCGCCGCCTGAAACGAATCTGCAACTTTTACGGCAGCGATCCGGTCTTTATCTGTACGTCGGCGACCATTGCCAATCCGAAGCAGCTGGCTGAAAGTTTGACCAACACTGACCACGAGCTGATCGACCAGAACGGCGCGCCAGCAGGCAAAAAGCATATCCTGTTCTACAATCCGCCGATTGTCCATCCGACATTCGGCGTCCGTCGCAGTGCGGTGCTCGAAGTGCGTGATCTGGCGACATATCTCGTCAAGCAAGGCGTCCAGACAATCGTGTTCGCTAAATCACGCGTGCGTGTGGAAATGCTGGTAACTTATTTAAACGAAATTACGAAATATAAGTTGCAGGACGAATCGATTAAAGGCTACCGCGGCGGCTATTTACCTTCGGAGCGGCGTGCCATCGAAAAAGGTTTGCGCGACGGTTCCATTCAATGCGTCGTATCGACCAATGCACTCGAACTCGGTGTCGACATCGGCCAATTGCAGGCATGCATCATGACCGGCTATCCAGGCAATATCGCGAGCGCCTGGCAGCAGGCAGGCCGTGCAGGCAGGCGCCAGGATGAATCGCTCGTTGTCTATGTCGCCCAGTCGACTGCGCTTGACCAGTACATCATTAACCATCCGGAATATCTTCTTGACCAATCACCGGAGGAAGCGCGCATCCATCCAGAGAACATTATTATTCTCATGGATCATTTGAAATGTGCGTCGTTTGAATTGCCATTCTCGACAGATGATATGTACGGGGAATTTGACGTCCAGTCATTGCTTGAATACCTTCAGGAAGAAGGGGTGCTCGTCCGCACATCAGACCGCTGGCATTGGATGAGCGACCGTTTTCCGGCGCACGATATTTCCTTGCGTTCGGCGACACAGGAAAACGTCGTCATCGTCGACCAATCGGTTCCGGCCGACACAAAAGTCATCGGCGAAATGGACCGCTTCAGTGCCATGACGCTCCTGCACGAAGAAGCGATCTACCTTCACCAAGGCACCCAGTTCCAAGTGGAGATCTTGGATTGGGAAGAGAAAAAAGCGTATGTGCGCGAAGTGGACGTCGATTATTTCACGGACGCGAACTTGGCGATCGAACTGAAAGTGATCAGCGAAGACAAGCATCGCAAGCTTCACCAGTCCAATGTGTATTACGGCGACGTGGCGGTTCTTGCCATGCCGACGATTTTCAAGAAAATCCGCTTTGATACACACGACAATATTGGCTCAGGGCCGATTTCACTTCCAGCTGAAGAATTGCATACCTCATCGACTTGGCTCAGCTTCGACAAGCCAGCCGATTTCAGCGATTCGGATTTGTCGGATATGATGACCGGTGCGGCTTATGCAATCGAAAGCTTTATCCCGATATTCGTGCAATGTGACCGGAGGGACGTCCACGTCGTATCGCAAGTGAAATCGCCGCATAACGACCAGCCATCGTTTTTCATTCATGATTCCTACCCGGGTGGCATCGGTATCAGCGAACGCATCTATGAGTTATGGCAGCCATTGCTTGAAAAAGCGCGCCAGCACGTCACGGAATGCCCATGCTTTGACGGTTGCCCGTCGTGCATAGGGGCTCAGGATGCGGCGATGGATATGAAAGGGCGCGTCATCGAATTGCTCGTGGAATTGGAGAAAGAGGGGTGAGCGTATGTCTTTTGAGAACAAGTTGATGCAGATGAAAGGCATGCTGAATAAAAAACCGGCAGCCCGAAAAGCGCAAACGACTCCTGTAAGGCCGCCTCACGAAACGCAATGGAAAGAAATCGGTTTGACCTTGAAGGAAAATAAATTCGGTTTTGTGTTTGAGAAGAAAATCGCATATCCGCTTGATTACCGCCATGGTAATGTCGTCCTGGGCGAACTCGACCGTGTGCTTCAAGCATGGAAGAACACTGAGTATGATCATCCGTTCAAACTCTCTGAAGAAGCCCCTTTGGTATTTTTCGATACGGAAACGACGGGGCTCGGTGGGACGGGGGCGTATATTTTCCTGCTCGGCGTATTGGAACGTAAACAAGACAGCTTTGAAATGACTCAATGGATCATGCCGGATCCGTCGCAGGAAGCGGCTTTTCTCTATGAGTCGAATTTATGGCAGGCCCAAGACTCGATCATTTTCTCCTATAATGGCAAAAGTTTCGACTGGCCGCAGCTTCATTCGCGCTGGACGATGCACCGCGGGGCATTGCCGAAACTGCCGGACCCGAAGCAAATCGATTTATTCCACGGCACGAAACGAATCTGGAAAAACGAATTGCAGCGGCTCAAGCTCAGCGTCATCGAAGAAGAAAAGCTCGGCTTTGCCCGCAGCGGGGACGTGCCGGGATATTTGATCCCCGCGATTTACCTCGATGCGGTCAAAAGCGGCTTTCCGGAAGGTTTGGCGAAAGTGCTGTACCATAATGAACTGGACATCCTGTCGCTCGTGTCGCTGTACATCCGTTCATCCGATTTACTGATGGAGGATCTCTCGAGCGAATCGAGCGGCGCCTATACGAATATCGGCAAATGGTATGCAGACTTGAAACAATTCGACCAAAGCGCCGCTTATCTAGAACACGTCACGCTTGAGCGCGGAGATGCCGGTGCGCTTGCCCGCTTTTTGCTGGCAGTGCAAAAAAAGCGCAAAGGCGAATTTGAGGAAGCGCTTCAATTGTTCAAAGAAGCGGCGCCTCATTTGCGTGGCCCGGTGGAAGTGGAGGCGTGGGTGCATTTAGCGAAACTCCACGAACATCAATTCAAAGATCCGGCACAGGCACTCGTCATGACCGGCTTTGCAAAAGAAGCAGCCAGCCATACGAAAGTCAGGAAGTCGATAGTGGACGACTTGGCCAAGCGTGAATTGCGGCTCGAGGAGAAAAAACGAAAAAAAGCCGCCGAATCCACGGTTCACAGAACACGTTAAATATCGCTTATGCTATACTAGCCGTAAGGAATAGACATATTTTACGAAGTTTCTTTTAATGGAAGGACGATTCGAATGGATATTAAATACGCAGCAAAAGACATTCTTGAAAAAGACTTTAAAACAGCCATGCGCGGCTACAACCAGGACGAAGTGGACCATTTCCTGGATGAAATCATTCAAGACTATGAATTGTACAACAAAAAAATCGAACAATTGCAAAATGAAAACCGCCGATTGCGCGCGGAGCTGGAGGAATCGCCAAAAAAGCAAGCAACTCCCGCGCCTGGAACCACCAATTTTGATATTTTGCGCAGATTGTCCCATTTGGAAAATCACGTCTTCGGCAATAAGCTCGACAATCGATAACAAGCTTGTCAACGGCAGCCGAATAGCGTATACTTAGTTAGCCATTTGAAATTCTGGCAATCGCTCCTGCACTTGATGCAGGAGAGGAAAGTCCATGCTCACACGGATCTGCGATGACCGTAGTGATCGCGCCCAGCGAAACAATAAGCTGGGGCAGCATTTATGCTGACGGCGGGTAGAACGCCTAAGTCTTCGGATATGGCCGAAATACCCTGAAGGTGCCACAGTGACGGAGCTGTATAGGAAACTATGCAGGTGGAACGAGGTAAACCCCGCGAGTGAGAAACCCAAATTATGGTAGGGGCACTTTTCCAAGGGAAATGAACCGACGGAAGAGGCGGAGTGAATCCGCAGATAGATGATTGCCATCCGCTAGTACGAGGCTTTGGCTGTTTGAGTACGTGGAGACAAAACATGGCTTATAGAATTTTGAATGGTCTTAACTTATTATCTTTGAAAGGCTCTCCTGCTGGGGAGCCTTTCTTCATATGAATGAAAAAAGTTTGAAGTGAAAAATTATATATGGTTCAAGTTGCTGCCTATCAACATTCGGTATTTTCAGCAGTCATTGCCATATGTCTAAAACAGGTATTAGAAAGACGGAAAGGAAGTTGTTATGACTAGTTATAAATTACTGGCCACTGCAGCGATGGGACTTGAATCCATCGTGGCGAATGAAGTAAAAGAACTTGGGTACGAAACGACGACAGACAATGGCAAAGTATTTTTCGAAGGAACTGCCCGCGATATTGCGAAAACGAATCTCTGGCTGCGCACCGCTGACCGCGTGAAATTGATCGCCGGCGAATTCGAAGCGACGACATTCGATGATCTGTTCGAACAGACAAAAGCGATCGAATGGGAGAAATACTTGCCTGTCGATGCAGAATTCCCGGTTCAAGGGAAATCGGTCAAATCGAAACTTCACAGCGTGCCGACTTGCCAATCGATCGTCAAAAAAGCGATTGTTGAACGCATGAAAAAAGCATATCACCGCAACGCCTTTTTGGATGAATCGGGACCGCGCTTCAAGATTGAGGTATCGATCCTGAAAGACAAAGTGCAGTTATCGATCGATACAAGCGGAGCCGGACTCCATAAACGCGGCTACCGCGTCGGGCAAGGCGAAGCACCACTAAAAGAAACTTTAGCGGCAGCGCTTATCAAATTGTCGCGCTGGAGCCCAGATCGCCCATTTGTCGACCCGTTCTGCGGTTCAGGGACAATCGTCATCGAAGCAGCAATGATCGGCCAGAACATCGCGCCGGGCTATAATCGGGAATTCGATAGCGAACAATGGCCATGGATCGGTTCCAAGATCTGGGAAGAAGTCCGCGCTGAAGCTGAAGAACAAGCGGATTACGACCAGCCGCTTAATATTCTCGGCACGGATATCGATCACCGGATGATCCAAATTGCCGAAGAAAACGTCATTGAAGCTGGATTTGCAGGAATTATCCGTTTGCAGCAGCGTCAAGTGACAGATTTCACAACAACTGAAGAGAACGGTGTTGTCATCGGGAACCCGCCGTACGGCGAGCGGATCGGTGAAGTGGAAGTCATCGAAGAAATGATTGGGGATATGGGACAAATGTTCTCGAAATACCCGACATGGTCTGTTTATATGCTGTCTTCGATGGAAGGCTTTGAAAAACTCTACGGCCAAAAAGCGACGAAAAAACGCAAATTATATAATGGCTTTATCCGCACGGACCTGTTCCAATTCTGGGGAGAACGTCCAAAAAATAAATGAGGAAAACGGAAGGGCGCCAGCCCTTCCGTTTCTCTGTGAGGGGTTTTATATGAGACAAGCATTGCCATTTCCGTTATCCAAAGATAAAACGTTCTTTGACTCATTGAACGACTGGATCGGGGATATCTTCTACGATATTCTGCCTGAAAAAGGGTATGAACTTCGCGATGAACAGATTTTCATGTCGTTTCAATTGGAAAAAGCGTTGAAAGAACGTCAAGTGCTATTTGCAGAAGCTGGCGTAGGAACAGGCAAGACGATGGCGTATTTATTACCAGCGATTGCCTATGCCCGCTATACAGGCAAGCCGGCGCTCATTTCTTGTGCCGATGAGGCATTGATCGAGCAATTGGTGAAAAAAGGCGGCGATATCGACCGGTTGGATGAATTGTTCAATTTGAACCTGGATGTCCGCCTTGCGAAATCGCGCGACCAGTATTTATGCTTGCAACGCTTCGAAGGGGCGAAAAAACGCAGCGAAGCGGATTTTCTCGACCATATCGAAGACACGCTTCCCGAATTCGTCAACAAAACCTATTCGATGCAGCAAATGTATCCGTATGGCGAACGCTCAAGTTATCCGGAACTCACGGATGACCAGTGGCAGCAAGTCAATTACCATCCGATCCAAAACTGCAACGCTTGCGATATGCGCAATAAATGCGGATTGACCTTGCACCGCAACCATTACCGGGAAGCGACTGACCTCGTCATTTGCTCACATGATTTCCTGATGGAGCATATTTGGACAAAGGAAAACCGCAAGCACGAAGGCCAGGCGCCATTGCTTCCGGAAGTTTCACAAATCGTGCTCGATGAAGGCCACTTACTGGAATTCGCGGCACAGCGCGCGCTTACTTATGAAGTGCAGGAAAGTTCGCTTTACGATGTGACGGAAAAAGTCATGGTCGACGGCGTCCGTGAAAAGACACTTGGCCTCATTGAACGGACCATCGATTTGCATACCGAGTTTTTCCGTGTACTGCGCAGTAACTTGATCCCAAGCGAAGAAGACCGCAAAGCAATCCAGGAAGACCCGTTGCTGAAACGCATCGGGACCGAATTGATCCGCACCGTCGACAGCCTGTTGGAAGAATTCGTCTTTGAAGGGGAATTGTTCAGCATTCCTGAATATGAACTCAATTTGGCTGAGGAGTATTTCGAGCAGTATAACTTCTCGATGGGCTTGTTTGTCGAAAATGGCGACGCAATCAGTTGGCTTGAAGAAAAAGATGAAATTGAAACCTTGGTCATCATGCCACGCCTTGTGACGGATATTCTTGATGAGAAATTATTCGATGGCAAACTGCCGATCGTCTTTTCTTCCGCCACATTGTCCGTCGCGAAGGATTTTACTTATCTGGCGGATACCTTGGGGATCGACAATTTCGAATCGTTCTCGGTTCCGTCTCCGTTTGAATACGAAGAAGTGATGGAGATCTTCAAGCATCCGGTTGAACAGCAGGCAAAAGCGCAAAAAGTACTGGAGTTGGCAGCGGAAGGCGGACAAACCTTGGTGTTGTTCAAATCAAAAGCTGCCATGCAATCTTTCAAACGCGCAGTGCCGACAGACTCTCCACTTGCCATCGAGTTCGAAGGCGACCGTGAGCTATCGTCCGTCGTGCGCGATTTCCAGGAAGGCAAATTCCAAGTGTTGTGTTCCCATCATCTATGGGAAGGGATGGATTTGCCTGGCGATGCCTTGACGAAAGTCATCATCGTCGACTTGCCGATGCCGCCGAGTGATCCGGTATTCGACGCGAAACGTAAATTCAGCGAACATCCGCTAGAAGAGATCGACTTGCCGTTCATGCAGCTGCGCCTGCAGCAAGGCGTCGGACGACTCATCCGTTCTTCTTCCGACCATGGAGAAATCCACTTGCTATTGACCGAAGAGGAATTGCGCATTGAACACCTCTGGCAGAATGTCTTGCCAGTGCCGGCGAAAAATCGCTAAATAGAATACGTGACGAATCAGCGGGGAAGTTCCCCGCTGATTTTTTGTCTTTTTCCGAAAAGCTGCCTATAGAACTGAAATTTTCAAAAGCTGATGGGGCAGGGAAAAGACTCCTTATGATACAATAGACCGGTAAAGAAGGAGGAATATTGTGTCAATGGAACAACAATTCAAGGAACTACATCAGAAAATGACAAGCTATAACGAAGCCATCTCCTTGCTGTATTGGGATATGCGGACAGGCGCACCGAAAAAAGGCCAAGACTTGCGTTCAGAGACAATCGGGACCTTGTCTTCAGAACTGTTTGCGATGTCGACATCTGAGGAATATGGCAAGCTAATCGCTGAGCTGAAAAAACAGGACGGTTTATCAATTGCAATGCAGCGTTCTGTGGAAGAAGCCGACCGTGAATACCAATTGAACGCCAAAATTCCGCCAAAAGAATACCGCGATTTCGTCATCTTGACGAGCAAAGCGGAATCCGTATGGGAAGAGGCGAAAGAGCAGGAAGATTTCGCCATGTTCCAACCATACCTTGAGCAGCTCGTGGAAACGACTAGACGCTTTGTCGGCTATTGGGGAATGAAAAACGGCAGTGTCTATAATACTTTGCTCGACCAGTATGAGCCAGGCGTCACGACCGAACAACTGGATCAGGTATTCGGGCAATTGAGAGAGCGCATCGTGCCGCTCGTCAAACAAATCCAGGAGTCTGGAAACCAGCCGAACACCGAATTCTTATATGGGCATTTCCCGAAACAAGCCCAGCAGGATTTCAGCTTGGATGTGCTGAACCAATTGGGCTATGACTTCGAAGCCGGACGACTGGATGAAACAGTCCATCCATTCATGATCGCAGTGAACCGTGGCGATGTCCGGGTAACGACGAAATACGATGAAGAGGATTTCCGCACGGCCGTCTTTGGCACGATTCACGAGGCGGGCCATGCTTTGTACGAACAGAACATCAGCAGTAGTTTAAGCGGCTTGCCGGTCGACGGTGGATCGTCGATGGGCATCCATGAATCACAGTCATTGTTTTTTGAAAACTTTGTGGGGCGCAATGAATCGTTTTGGCGCCATAACTACGAAAAATTCCTATCTTACGCACCAGATTCATTCAAGCACGTGGCGCTCGATGAATTCTTAGAAGCCATCAATGAATCAAAGCCTTCATTGATCCGTATCGAAGCCGATGAATTGACTTATGCACTCCATATCATGATTCGTTATGAATTGGAAAAAGGCTTGTTTGACGGCGAATATGAAGTGAAGGATCTCCCGGTTTTATGGAACGATAAATACGAGGAATATTTAGGCATCCGCCCGGAACATGACGGAGAAGGCGTACTTCAGGATGTCCACTGGGCGGGTGGCAGCTTCGGCTATTTCCCTTCCTATGCATTGGGGCTTCTATATGCAGCGCAGTTCAAGAATGCGATGCAAAAAGACATCCCGAACTATGATGAATTGCTGGCAAAAGGAGAGATCGGCCCGGTGACCGAATGGCTGACTGAAAAAGTCCACCAACACGGAGCTGTCAAGAAACCGCTTGAGCTTTTGGAAGAAGCGACAGGCGAAGGCTTGAATGGAAATTATCTAGCCGAATACTTGGAATCGAAATATGCAAAAATCTATCAATTGGATTAAAGCAAAAAGATGAATAAGGAATGACTAAAAGGGGGGGTTACTTGTGTTGGCATCTTTTCGTTTAGAAGGCAAGACAGCGATCGTCACCGGAGCCGGCAAAGGCATCGGGCGTGCGATTGCATTGGCACTCGGTGAAGCAGGGGCGAATGTCTTGCTTGTCGCACGGACCGAAAGCGACCTCGAGCAAGTGATGGGGGAAATGGCTGGCGATCGGACATCCTATGCAGTGGCTGATGTGACCGACCGAGGCGATATCCAACAAGCAGTCGAAGCGGCAGTTGAGCGGTTCGGCAAGGTCGATATCCTAGTCAATAATGCAGGAATGAATATTCGTTCGAAACTGGATGATGCGACCGATAGTGAGTGGCATAAAATCATGGATACCAACGCGCAAAGCGTATTCATGTTTTCCCAGGAAGCGGCGAAACACATGACTAAAGGGGCTTCGATCATCAACGTCAGTTCCGTCGGCGGCGACCGGGCGTTGAAAACAGGTGTCGTCTATGCGGCTTCCAAAGCAGCAATTATTCAAATGACGAAAGTGATGGCGATGGAATGGGGCGAGCGGGGCATCCGCGTCAATGCAATCGGCCCTTGGTATTTCCGTACGCCGCTTACGGAGAATTTGCTGTCGGATCAGGAATACCTGGATTCGATCCTTGCAGTGACACCGCTGAAGCGCGTCGGGGAGTTGCCGGAAGTCGCTTCGCCTGTCGTGTTCCTTGCATCGGATGCAGCGGGCTATATCACCGGGCAGACTTTGTTCATCGATGGTGGCATGTCGATCCACGGATTTTTATGAAGAAACATCCTTCCAGTAATGGAAGGATGTTTTTCGTTCTGCTGAAAAAATGATATGATGAATAGAAGTAACGGTGAAGGAGATATACATATGACAGCGACAGACCATAAACAGGAATTAATCGAAACAGCGCATCTTTACCGGATTTTCAAAGACAATGAAGATACGGAACGTGAAGAAAAAGCGGAATTATTTGCGCGCAAAATCTTAAAAGACCAATTCATCATCGGGTTTGCCGGCCATTTCTCCTCCGGAAAATCGTCCATGATCAACGCTTTGACGGGCGAGACATTATTGCCATCGAGCCCGATTCCGACAAGCGCGAACATCGTCAATGTCCATAAGGCAGAAAAAGACTATGCCATCGTCAACCGCAGGGGAGACCGTCCCGTGTATTTCCCTGAAAACTATGATTTCCAGGCAGTGAAGGATTTCTGTAAGAGCGGGGACGTCACGCAAATCGACATCGGGCATTCGACTTCTGTGTTGCCTGAAGGGATCACCGTCATGGACACGCCAGGCGTCGACTCAACGGATGATGCCCACAGAATGTCGACTGAATCGGCTTTGCACGTGGCCGACATGGTGTTTTACGTGATGGATTACAACCATGTGCAATCCGAACTCAATTTCAATTTCACAAAGGAATTGCAGAAATACACGGATCTTTATTTGATCGTTAACCAGATCGATAAGCATCAGGAAAGCGAGATGTCGTTCGCGGAATTCCAGCAATCGGTTGCGGATAGTTTTGCCGCTTGGGGCGTTGAACCGAAAGGCATCTTTTTCACTTCATTGAAAGTCCATGACTTCCCGGGCAATGAATTTCCAGAAGTGAAACAGCTCGTTTCCTCAGTTATGGACAATTGGCAAGGGCATCTCGGCGAAGCATCGGCGTCTGCACTTCGTCAATTAAAAGATGAGCACATCGGCTTTTTGGAAGATGAAAAAGCGGAGCGGCTCGAAGCCTTCGCAAATGTGTTGTCAGAGGAAGAATGGGCTGCACGCGAAGACCTGAAAAAAGAACACGAACTGATCAAGCGCCGCAGTTCTGTCCAGGATTACGACAATTGGCGATCGAATTTCGAGAAAAAGCGCAAAGAGCTGCTTGAAAACGCCAATATCATGCCGTATGAAGTGAGGGATGCGCTCAGTGCTTATATAGAAGCGCGTCAACCTGGATTCAAAGTGGGCTTGTTGTTCAGCGGCAAGAAAACCGAAGAAGAGCGGGAAAAACGTAAACAAGACTTGCAGGACAAGCTGTCGAAAACGATCGACTCACAAATGTCCGGTCATTTAAAAAAATTGATGAAGACCTCCCTCAGAGAAGCCGGCCTTTTGACGGACACCGAGTCGCTTGAAATCGACAAGATGCAATTCGACTTGCCGTTCTCGGTTGTCGAGGAGAATGTTCCCGAAACGGCTACGATGACTGCGGATACGGTGCTCAATGTCAGCAAGAGCCTGACTGCCCAAGTGCAGCGCTGGCTCATCCAGGAAACCGATCCATGGAAAGCTCGCCAAAAGGAGGGCTTCGAAGGGCTTCCAGACGATGCGGGAACAGAGATCGACATGAAATCCGAGTCGCTTGAACAAAAGGTGCTTGCGATCCGCACGCTCGAGGAAATGGACGAAGCAATCGATAAAGTGAAAAAATCCTTCACCGCCATTTTGCCAAAACAGATGGATGCGGCAGAAAAACAAGTGGCCGGATGGCAAGATGCGTTTCATTTGTCAGCTGAAGACATGGTGGAATTCACGCCATCGATGCTCGAAGAGGAAGAACAGCAGCAATGGGACGATGGCGAAAGTGCCCCGACACACGAACTGGCATCTTTTGATGAACAGCAAGTACTGTCACGCGTGAAAAAAACCGCCGATATTTTGGAGCCGGTGCGTGGATTCGCGGAAACGGTCGAGTATTTGAAGCGGAAAGCGAAGCGTCTGAAAGGCCAGGAATTTACCATTGCTTTGTTCGGCGCATTCAGTGCGGGGAAATCATCGTTCTCGAATGCATTGATGGGCGAGACGGTGCTGCCAGTCTCCCCGAACCCGACGACTGCGACCATCAACCGCATCCGCCCGGTGACCGACGCCCATCCGCATGAAACCGCTGATGTGCGCTTGAAAACCGTTTCGGCGATGACCGAAGATGTTAAAAACTCATTTGCCGTGTTCGGTGTGAAAGTGGAGACATTGGAACAAGCCTATGCGAAAACCGATGCGCTGCCAGACGATGCAACGACCGAGCAGCAAATCCACAAATCGTTCCTGCTGGCCTTTAAAGGCGGCTATGAAGCCTTTTCCGGACATCTTGGCGAAACCTTGCGCGTAAACCGCGAAGAATTCAGCTTGTATGTTGCTAAGGAAGAACGCAGTTGTTTTGTCGAGGAAATCGACTTTTATTTCGATTGCGAGCTGACAAGAAACGGTGTTACCCTAGTGGACACGCCAGGTGCGGATTCGATCAATGCGCGTCATACGAATGTCGCATTCGAATATATCCGTAATGCTGATGCTGTGTTGTTCATCACATATTACAACCACGCCTTTGCCCGTGCGGACCGCGAATTTTTGATTCAGCTTGGCCGCGTGAAAGACGCGTTCGAAATGGATAAGATGTTCTTTGTCGTCAACGCCATCGATTTGGCGAATAATGAAGAGGAAAAACAGGCAGTCATCGACTATGTCGGCAACGAATTGCAGCGTTTCGGCATCCGCTTCCCGCGCCTATTCGGTGTTTCGAGCCTGCAAGCCTTGAAAGACCGCGACATTTCCGGCATGCCGGAGTTCGAAGAAAACTTCCAGCATTTCCTGAAAGAAGAATTGAAAGGAATGGCGGTCCAGTCATTGTCGGAAGAAGAACAGAAGACAGTGGACCGTTTCCGCAATTTGATTCAGTCGACCGAAAAGAACTTGGAACGCAAAAACGAACGCTTGGAAGAATTAAAGCAATTGGAACAGAAAGTACGCAAACGCTATAGCGAAACGATGGCGCCGGTATTGGAGCAAGAAGCGAGCCAAGAACTCGGCGAATTGCTGTATTATGTGAAACAACGCGTATTTTACCGCTTCAACGATTTCTTCAAGGAAGCATTCAACCCTTCGCTATTCGCAAGAGAATCCTCGAAGCAAGCGCTTGATACGGCATTGCGCGATTTGCAGGAAATGACCGCTTTTGATTTCCAACAGGAGATGAGAGTGACCAATCTGCGACTTGCACGATTTGTCGAGAAGAAATTGACGGAACGCTTTAAAGACGATGCTGCCAAACTGAAGGACTGGAATTCGGAGTTTTCGTTCCTTCCATATGAAGTGAAAGAAGCACAGTTACTGGAAGCGGGCCAGCCGTTTGACGATGCCGATTATTCCACGGCTAAATCGTATTATAAAAACAACAAGAGCTTTTTTGAGAAAAATGAAAAAGAAGCGATGCGCGACGCCCTACAGGGAATGATGGAACCGGACGCAAGCCGTTACTTGGAACAGGAAAAAACCGCGTTGATCGAATGGGCGGAATTCTGGATTGAACAGGAAGCGGAAGGGCTCCGTCAGCATCTGTTGCGCCAGGCGATCGAGCAGATCGAATCGGAGCGCAGCTTGTTGCAGCAAAGCGAAATTTTGGCTCAATGGAAGCAATTGCACGAAAAATTGATGGAAGGCAGGGGATAATATGACTGTTTTTATTGAAACGATAGATACAGAGAAATACCGTTGGATCGATGCACGCTTTGACTTAAAGGATTCCGCATGGGGAAGCGAAAGCTTTGCGGCGGAACATGTTGAAGGGGCGATCCATTGGGACTTGGAGAACGATTTATCCGATATGGCGTCTGAAAACGGCCGCCACCCGATGCCAAGTAAAGAACAGCTGACGCAATTGTTCCAAGCAGCAGGTTTGGAATTGACCGATTCGATCGTCGTCTATGACCAGGGCGGCTCTCCTTATGCCGCGCGGGCATGGTGGCTGCTTTCTTATGCCGGATTCGAACACGCTTTTATCAGCCGTGTCGGTTTTGACGAACTGAAGCAGCAAGGCATTGCCACTTCGACAGAATCAACATCCTATTCAGCTTCATCCATTACGCCGGAGTTTGACGATAGCTTGCTTGCGACGCGTAAAGACGTCCAGCAAATCGTCGATGGCAAAGAATTGGGCGTCTTGATCGATGCCCGTTCTGCGGAACGCTATGCCGGCATCAACGAACCGATCGACGCCGTCGCCGGGCGCATCCCGGGTGCACGCAATTACGATTGGTCGCAACTGGTGTCAAATGGCGCATTCCGGACCGACGAAGAGTTCGGCAGCTTGCTGCAGCCAAAAGAACCAGCTGTCGTATATTGCGGCAGCGGCGTAACGGCGGCTGCGCTATATGCCATGCTTGCCGAAAAACAATACGAAGACTTGAAATTGTATGTCGGCAGCTATTCCGACTGGATCTCCGATGAGGACAGTGTCGTGGAAATCGACCGCAATGAGCATCCGGAAGCGGCTGATGACCAGACGAAAGCGGTATTGGCGAAATTGATCGAAGAAGGCTACACCGGCGAGATGCTGATGAAGAAATTCGAATACGAGAAATCACTTTTGGAAGACAAAAAGTAAATGAAAAAAAGGCATTGCTACATTAGCAATGCCTTTTCTTCAGAATGTTAAAGAAGTCTGTGATCTGTTATGAATGAAAAAGGAGACCGCTTATTCCGCATTCAAAAATCAATGTTCTATCCAAGTATTTGGAGATGTGTTCGCTCGACTCCAGTGGATCAGCGAGACGACCAAGACCCCGCAAGACGCGCAGCGGCTGAGGAGGCTTGGGCGCGAGCCCACGGAAAGCGAGCGATAAGCTTCGGAAAATACGACTTCTTAACTGTCTCGAGAACTTAAAAAACGGCATTGCTACATTAGCAATGCCGTTTTTCTATGATTTGTTTTTCTTGTTCAATTGGACAGTGATGATTTGGTGGTTTTCCATCTCGCGCACGATAAAGCGGAAGTCAGTCAAGTCAATGACGCCGCCTTCTGCGATGTCCGTGTCCATCATCTGGACCCAGCCTCCGACAGTGTCGATGTCTTCACTTTCTTCGAATTCGATTGGGAAGCGGGCTTCGAGTTCTGAAAGCAACACCCGGGCGTTGACGAGGAAATTATGATGATCTATCCGTTTGATATCATCAGTTTCGTCATGGTCGAATTCATCGCGGATTTCACCGACGATTTCTTCTAGGATGTCTTCCATAGTGATGACACCGGCTGTCCCGCCGTATTCATCGACAACGATTGCCATATGGACGTGCTGGCTTTGCATGTGCAGCAGAACATCCTGGATTGGCGCCTGGTCGTGGACGAACGGCAAGTCATGGATCGTCAAGCTTTTCGAGAGATCTCCTGCTGTCGTGTAGCTCGTCAGCAATTCCTTGATATTGACAAAGCCAATGATGGCGTCTTTATCGCCGTCTTCAGTTACGGGATAGCGTGTATATTGATGTTCTTCAATAATTTCCATTAATTCATCATGATCCATTTCCAGTGAAATAGTAATCATTTGCGTTCTCGGCAGCATGATGTCTTTCGCTAGCCGTTCATCAAACGAAAAGATGTTTTGCATATACGCCAATTCATTCTGGTTGATTTCACCGCTTTGGTAACTTTCATGCATCAAATGCTTCAAGTCTTCTTCGGAGTGGCCGTATTCCGGCTGTAAAGTCCGGATGCCGAGCGGCCGCAAGAGGAGCCGTGCCGCTGCGTTTAGCAGCCATAGAATCGGTGCAAATACACTGCCCGCAAGGCTCAGTGCAGGGGCGAGACGAAAGGCCGCGCGTTCTGCGTACTGGGCCGCCAAAGCTTTTGGCGCCAGTTCCCCGATGATCGCCCGGATGGAAAAGACCAGCACGAGCACAGTGATATAAGAGATTGGGCCTGCCGCATTTGGTCCAGCGTTGTCAGCCACTGCACGTACAGAAGGCAATTCGGCAATGTTTTTAGACAGCCAGCCAAGACCGATTGCCGTCACTGCGATGCCAAAGCGCGAAACGGATAGATAATAATCCAGATTATTGCTGATTTTTTCCAGCCAATTGGCATTTTTACGCCCTTCCGACAAGGCTTGTTCGATGCGCGACAAGCGCACCCGGATGATGGAGAATTCCGCTCCAACAAAAAAAGCGGTAAAAAATAAAAGAATACTTGCGGTTGCGATATAAAGATAAAATATACTGTCCAATTCGTCCCCCATGTCCGGGAGCTCACCTCAGCTTTCTAAAGTTGTGCATAGTATATCATAAATGGGGAATCTTGTATCAGCGGGCAGGCGTAGAAAAATTTAGCCGTTTCCAGCCAAACTTATTGAATGCACTGAAAAATATATTTATGATGAACAAAGAGAAAAGGAGTGGTTTTAGATGAAGGTGCTTATTTATGGGGGACAAATTTATACAATGGCGACAGAAGGCGAGACCGTAGAAGCGGTGCTGGTCTCTGACGATCGCATAGAAAAAACAGGGTCTTACGAAGAATTGCGTCAACTAGCCGATAAGGAAATCGATTTGGCTGGACGTACTATGTACCCGGGGCTTGTTGACAGCCACCTGCATCTGATCCAGCACGGAGAAAAGTTGATGCGTGTCGATTTATCGAAAATCGACAGTTCAGACGAAATGAAACAGCAATTGATCCGCTCAACGGAAGGCCATTCCGGAGATGAATGGTTTATTGGAGAAGGATGGAATGAAAACAATTTCCCCGACCGGAAAATTTTCCACCGTAGCGAACTCGATGCCATCTGCGAATCGCCGATGATGCTAAAACGCGTGTGCCGCCATGCAGTGCTCGCCAATTCGCGCGCGCTTGAACTAGCAGGCATCACGAAAGAAACTGAAGATCCAGAGGGCGGCGTCATCGTGCGTGATACAAACGGCGAACCGACAGGGTATTTGCTCGATGCAGCACAGGATCTCGTCGCAGGAGTCGTGCCGGAAGTGAGCGTCGACTATTTGACGAAAGCGCTGAAAACCTCGGTCGACGATTTGCTCAAGCTTGGGCTGACAGGAGGCCATACAGAAGATATGGGGTATTACGGCCATTACTCACGGCCGCTGCAAGCTTTCCATAATGTCATCGGCAAGGAAACGAAATTCCGCGCCCATTTGCTGCGCGCCCACGTGGCTTTTGAAGAAATGATGGATGACGCCGAGTATTTGGAACCGTTTATCGATCCGGGCCCGATGAAATTATTTGCTGATGGTTCGATAGGCGGCAGAACGGCATTACTTAGCCGCCCTTATACAGATGACCCATCGACTAGCGGGGTGGCGATTCATTCCGACGAAGAATTGAAGCGCCTCGTGTCCATAGCAAGAAAACACGGGGAAGCGGTCGCTATTCACGTCATCGGGGATTTTGCGATGGAAAAAGCGCTCGATGCGATCGAAGCTCATCCAACCCCTGAAGGCAAACGGGACCGGCTCATCCATGCGATGGTGCTGAGAGAAGATTTACTCGAACGCTTGAAGCGCCTTGATGTTGCGCTTGATCTACAGCCAAGTTTTGTGCCTTCGGATTTCCCGTGGGTAGTGGAGCGCCTCGGCGATGACCGTCTCGCGTTATCGTATGCCTGGAAGACCCTATTGGATGAGGGCATCATCTGTGCAGGTGGCTCCGATGCGCCGATTGAAGAAGTCGACCCGCGCCAAGGCTTGTTTGCGGCTGTTGCACGCAGAAAGCCTGAAGAGACGCATGAAGGGTATTTGCCGGAACAAAAACTCAGCCGCTTCGAAGCGATCCGCTTGTATACGTACGGCAGTGCACAAGCTATTTGCATGGAGCATCGCCGCGGCTTGATCAAAGAAGGCTTCGATGCGGATTTCACCGTGTTTGACCGCGACTTGTTTGAAGGGCCTGAGGAGCAATTGCTTAACGCCGAAGTGGAAATGACGGTCGTTGCAGGTGAAGTCATGTATGAGAAAAATGGAGTGGAGGTGTGAAGATGGAAACGTTTATCATTACCGGTGCTTCGAAAGGCATCGGCCTTGCACTCAGCAAGCAATTGGCAGCGTCCGGCCATCAAGTGATCGGCATTGCCCGTACGCAACCTGAAGACTGGACAGGTGCACTGTTCATCAGCCATGACTTGACCGATATCGCCGGGATTTCCGAAGTCATGTCACGAGCGGCAAAAGAAATTGCACTTGAGGCGGAAGCGGTCACTTTGGTCAATAACGCTGGAACGGTCGAACCGATCGGCTTTGCCGCCGCGAATGATGGACAGGACATCGAGAAGAGCATCACCTTGAACTTGACGGCGCCGATGGCTTTATCTTCCGCTTTCTTGCGTGGGACAGAGTCCTTAAAGACGCGCCGCATCGTCAATATCTCGTCAGGTGCCGGCAGAAAACAGGTCAAAGGCTGGAGCGCCTATTGCGCCGGAAAGGCGGGCCTTGATCATTACACGACCTGTCTGGATGCTGAATATGAAAACCTTAAAGCGGTTTCGGTCGCGCCGGGCATTATTGATACCGGTATGCAAGAAAAAATCCGGGAAAGCGGGGAAGAAGATTTTCCGCAGATCGAGCATTTCCGCGATTATAAGCGCAGCGGCAAACTCAGCAGCCCGGAAGACACAGCATCAGGCTTGATCCAATTGATGCAGCGCCCTGATTTCAATGAACTGCCGGTATTGCTTGATTTGAGGGCGTTGCCGAAATGAAAAAGGGGGAAGCCCAAATGGCTACGAAACAGGAAATGCTAACGAAATTGCGTGAAGCGGACCAAGCAGGCGTCGATGTGTCGAGCCCAAAAGCTGTCGTTACGCACATGCTCGAACGCGGCGATAAAGATGCCGTGCTATGGTTTTATAAAAAAGGAAGCGTCGAATTCGATTTTGACTACTACCGGAAGCTTGTAGCGGAATTAAAAGCGCATTGAGCTAAAAACCCCCAATCCAATATTTATGGATTGGGGGTTTTTGGCTGTCGTTTCAGCCGAAAGCAAGCCGCTTTCCGGATGTGAATTATGCTATAGTAACTGTAGTTGATGTTAGAAAATGACTTAATCTTTCAAAAAAGGATGGAATTCAATGGATATGTTGTTGTTTATCGCAATTATCGGGGTGGCGGTTTTTGTCGGGATCGCATCGAAGAAATTTTACAACAAACCCTATATCGTCAATTTCGGAATCGCGGCTTTGATGCTATTGCTTGTCGTTCAGTCGATTTTGATGCAGCCGATTACGATGCTCGGCTATATCGCGATTGTGGTCTGTTCGATCGCATTCGTTTTCCAAGCGGTGATCGGCTATCGCAATTGGAAAGGCCAGGAGTATACAAAAGCGTGAAAAAAGCAGGTGAAGAGAAATTCTTCACCTGCTTTTGCGGTTTATCAAATATTTTTCAAGGCGTCTTCGATTTGGCTGTCGCCTGAAGTCAACTCGAATACTTTGTCTGTGAGGTCATTGGATTCGAGGCACGCGACGATAACAGCTGCGACGTCTTCTCTCGGAATGCTGCCGGGATCGAGTTTCCCGGCGGCGGCAATTTGCCCAGTTCCCGGATCGTCTGTCAATAAGCCGGGTCGGACGATTGTATACGCCAAGCTACTCGATTGCAAGATGCGATCGGCATGGTGTTTAGCGATATAGTACGGCGTCATTTCCTTGGTCCAATGGGAGCGGTCATCGGCATGGATGGCGCTGACCATGATGAAGCGATCGATGCCGGCTAGTTCTGCGGCTTCAACCGCCTTTGCCGCGCCGTCTAAATCAACGGTCATCGTTTTGTCTGCACCGGTCGAAGCGCCGCTGCCAGCTGTGAAGACCACTGCATCGCAGTCAGCCATCGCTTTTTGCAGTTCTTCCACGCTTCCTTCGAGGCTTGCCACCACTGTTTCCGCTTTCAGCTCTTCAAAAAACGGGCGTTGTTCGGATTTGCGGATCATCGCTTTCACTGAGTGATCCGGATGTTTCGCAAGCAGGCGCACCAAATGCTGTCCAATCTTGCCGTTTGCTCCGATTACGAGTGTTTTCATTTCAATTTCCTCCTTAAAATATGGCTACCTAAACTCTATACCCGAAAAATCGGGCTATAGCCAAAATATAGGATATGATGCAAAAAACTAGCATGTTTTCTTGGCACAATTTTTAGTATAATTGTAAAAAGAAAAATAATTTAAAAATGTTAAATTATAGGGGTGTATATATATGAGCAAACAATTCGAGGAAAATGACCTGTCCATACAGCAACGCAATTTAAAAGAAACGCCGCCGGATTTTTCACAGTTCAAAGGCAAGCGTCTCGACAAGCAGCCGAATCTATTGGTAGACGGTTTGGTCCATGTTGTATTAACCGGTTTTGGAGCCGCTTTACTGCTGGGCATCGTTTATGTATTGTTCAATTATATCAATTGGTAAGGAGGAGAGACGATGATCCGCTATCCCGATCGAGCGTTAAGAACCATCGGCGTCACGGCACCTTCTTCAGGGGTGTCCGAAGAACTTCATCATTTGCTTGAAGGAGCTACAGCCCAGTTGGAGAAGCAAGGATTTGCTATCAAAACTACGGCGAATGCCTGGACACAAAAAGAAGCGAAGTCGTCGCCTGCAGCCATCCGCGCAAAAGAACTCCTCAGCATTTGGCGGGATTCCACAGTCGACGCTATCATCCCGCCGTGGGGTGGGGAGCTGTTATTGGAAGTGCTGGAGCATCTGGACTTCAAGAAGTTTACGCCGAAATGGCTTCTTGGGTATTCGGATGTCAGCTTGCTGGCCTTGGCAATCACCTTGAACACCGGGATCGCGACAGCACATGGCACCAATATCGTCGACTTGCGCGGCAGTGAAACCGATCCGACTACTGCGCGCTGGGTGGATGTGCTGTCTTCGACGAAAGGCACGGTCATTAAACAAGTCTCTTCTGAGCGATACCAAAAAAATTGGAGCCATGACAAGCCGTCTCCTGGCGTTTTCAATTTGACCGAGCCGACCGAATGGAAAACCGTATCGGGACAAGCTGAACGACTGGAAGGCCGTCTTCTCGGCGGATGCATCGACGTGATCCGCCACCTGATCGGTACGCCATACGGTGACGTGGATGCTTTCCGGAAGAAATTCATTTCAGGGGAGCCAGTCGTCTGGTTCTTGGAAAACTGCGAAATGAACACACCGGATTTAAAGCGTAGTTTGCTGCAGATGAAATATGCAGGCTGGTTCGACAATTGTTCAGGAATCGTCTTCGGCAGAAGCGAAGCGAACGATGCCGTTCAAGGCTATACCGCGGAGATGGTGTACCAAGAACTGGCGGAGCAATTAAAAGTTCCCATTGTATATGATGCCGACATCGGCCATCAGCCTCCGCAAGTGATATTGGTCAACGGGGCGCACGCGATTTTCCACGTTGACGATGGAAAAGGGCGTGTCGTCCAGGAATTCCGTTAAAGAAAGGATGAATGCCATGGACTATCGCCGATTAACAGAAGAAGATGCTGAACAATACCGGGAACTTCGCTTGACGGCATTGCAGACAGATGCCGATGCGTTTTCGACTGATTTCAATGAAGCAAGCCAAAGGCCGGTAAGTGCGACCGCTAAAAATCTCGCCAATCCTTCAGCTGTGACATTCGGTGCATACGATGAAGGCCGTTTGCTCGCCATGATGACGCTGCTCAGATTGTCGGGGAAGAAGACCAGCCATCGAGCTGAAGTACTTGCCGTCTATGCAGCAGAAGAAACGAGAGGGACAGGAGTTGCGTCCACGCTTTTTGATCAGTTGCTGGCATTTGCAAGAGAATGGGATGGGCTTGAGCAGCTCGAACTCGCCGTCAATTCTGCCAACCTGCGTGCCATCCGTTTTTACGAACGATCCGGCTTTCAGCGCATCGGCATCACGCCGAATGCCCAGAAGGCGGACAACCGTTATATCGATGAGTTGTTGATGGTGTTGAAGCTGTAGTAATGAACAATAGTGTTGAAGAAGTCTGTGATCGGCTATGAATCAAAAGGAGATTACCTATTCAATATATCAAAATTAATGTCCTGTCCAAGTATTTGGAGAAGCGTTCGCTCGACTCCAGTGGATCAGCGAGACGACCGAGACCCCGCAAGGCGCATAGCGACTGAGGAGGCTTGGGCGCGAGCCCACGGAAAGCGAGCGACAAGCTTCGGAAAATACGGCTTCTTACCTTTCTAGAAAAGCAGAAAAAAGCGGAGACACTGGTCTCCGCTTTTTTATTGTTCATTTAAAATATACAATTTGTCGTCGCCTTCTGTCGGGGTTCCCCGGCCATCAGTATTATTCGTGATGAAATACAAATCGTCGCCGTCAGAATGGACGTCGCGGATGCGGCCGTATCCTTCGATGGAATCGGTGATTTCTGCCGATTCCGGGTCCATCACTTTGATCGCTGTCCCGCGAAGTGCTGCGATATACAGCGCACCGTCGTGAAAGTCGATCCCGCTAGGTGCCCACGTATCATCTCCACCACTCGTGACAAACGGCGCTTCTAACCCATCAGCAGTTTCTTCCCCTTCGATATCGGGCCAGCCATAATTGGCGTCCTGTTCGATGATATTGATTTCATCGTTCGCGGATTGCCCATGTTCCGCTGCAAACATCGTCTCCCCGTCCCACGCCAAGCCTTGGGGGTTGCGGTGGCCGAGCGAGTAGATTTCAAATTCATTGAATTCGTTGAGGCGGAGAATCTTCCCGTTGACTGAAGCGGGGTCCTGGGCAAGATCGGGTTCGGATGCGTCTCCGATTGTGGCATACAGCGTGCCGTCTTCACTGAATTCTAACCGGCCGCCGTGATGGACATTGCCTGTTGGAATGCCTGACAAGAGGACGGCCGTTTCCGACCAGCTGCCGCTGTCCAACCGGAATTCTGCAATTTTATTATAAGTATTGCCATTATCTTCATAGACATAATAGCCGTAAGCTTCCTGTGAGTCATCGAAATCCGGCTTCAGCACAAATCCAAGAAATCCGGCTTCAGAAGCCGAAGACAAAGGCGAAGAGAAATTGACATCCTGGCGTTCCAACTTTCCTTCGGCATCGATATAAGCGACTGTGCCTGGGCGTTCTGATATATAGAAAGCGTCTCCTTGCTTGTTGATTGACCAAGGGGCTTCAAGGTCTGTCGCAATCACATCTGCAGGTGCGGTCGCTTCATCGGGATTCGCCGGCCCATTGCTGCATCCGGCAAGTGCTGCTGCGAGAATCCCGGGGAAAAGCCATTTTTTCAACTTGAAAACCTCCTTTTTATTCATCATAATCGAAGCAGGAAGCGTTGGGAAATGAAATACAGCAAGGAGGGTGAGAAATGCCGCTGCTAAAAGACGTCAAAGAACAAGAAGAACTGCGCAAAAAACGCAATTTGGTCCGCATCATCACGTGGATCAGCATCGCGGTCGTACTGTTCATCCTGTGGTATGTAATTTAAAGGGAATGCATAGGAAAACGCGAAGCCCTTAGTCTGGGCTTCGCGTTTTTATAGTTAGGCATTTGTTTTTTGCTGCGGTTTGGCAATGATCCACTCGACGATGACAAAAACTGCTACAAGGACAATCATCAAATTAATCAGGCCGGCGTCCAAATACTTATCGCGGAAAATGATGGCGACCGTCAAAACGTAGAAGACAGCCTGCGTCACTTTGGCAGCAGGCGGCACTTCGTTTTTCGGATAGCGCAGCCGGCCGAGCTGAAACGCCAGGAACGCGAATAACAGAAGCAAGTATTGCGGCCAAGTAAAACTGTCGTTGACCAGATTATTCATCAGTGCATAAACGATTAATGGAACGAGATACAATAAAAGCGTTTTCAAGGGATATCCTCATTTCTGCTATTTTTTGCGCGGTGTGCTGTTTTGTCTTTCTTTCAACAGCTGGACCAAATTGAAGACGGCGAAAGCGAGTGCGAGGCCGACAATGATCACCGACAATAACGGATAAAGCGATACACCGTTTTGCATGATGTCCACGATGCGTGCATAGATGATGAATGGGCCGATCAGGATGATGAAAATATCGAGTGCGGTGCCTAGTTTCGATCTCATAAATAGCCTCCAGTAAATCAGTATGACACCATCATATCAGAATCGCGCGACTTCTGGCATCCCAAAGTAGAAAGCAGCCGCTCAGTTGAACGGCTGCTTTCTTTATTTATGCTCTTTTAGTTTGTCGTTGGCAAGTGCGTGGGCCGCCTTGTTCTGGGAATCGGGGATCCATTTGATGAAGCAATAATCGAATTCGTCCGCAATCGACAAGGACTCGTCCAGCAATTTTTTGTAGACCGGATTTTTCACAAAGCGTTTTTCGAAGGCGTCAACGACGAGTTTTGAGTCCGATTTGATGGACACCATGCCGGTCGCGAGCGGACGAGCGAGCTCCAGCCCTGTTAATAGCGCCGTGAATTCGGCCTGGTGATTATCCATTTCGCCGACGTATTCACTCCATTTGATGGAATGCCCTTCGCCTCTTAAAAATACGCCGACTGCGCTGACGTTGACACCGCCAGCAGTCGATGCGTCCACGAACAATTCGATCATCGCACGGCCTCCTGTTCATCGAGCGGCCGAATTTTCTTCGCGATATAGCCGAACGGCGTATCCAGCACCGACACGATGAATTTCAATACATACGTTGAAATAAAGATCTGGATCCAGACATCGAACGGAAAGACGCCGAAAAAAGCGATCGATGTGAAGATCAAGGTATCGATCAATTGACTAAGCAAAGTCGAGCCATTATTGCGAATCCAGAACTGGCTGTCTTTCGGAAAGATTTTTCGCAAAGCCGAAAAGACGATGACGTCGATATGCTGCGCGAGCAAGTAAGCGATCATGCTGGCAATGGCGATTTGCGGCACCAATCCGAAGACTGTCTCGAGTGCTTCGTGCGCAAAATCACTGTCCGCCGGAATGAATTGAAGGCCGAACTGCATCGTCACGACCATGATCAAAAGCGAGGAAAAGCCGAGCCATACTGCTTTCTTCGCTTCTTTTCTGCCGTATTTTTCATTGAGGATATCGGTTGCGAGAAAAGTCGAGGCGTACAAGCTATTGCCGAGCGTTGCGGTCAAACCTATGATCTCAATCGTCTTTGTCACTTGAATGTTCGCCAGGATGGTGGCGAACGCGACCCAGGCGAACAGCCCGGTCTTGCCGAACACTTTATACATGATGAGCAATAACACAAAATTGAACAGGGCGAAGCCGAGCCCTAAGAATTCATTAAACAAACTGCTTCCTCCTTAGTTTTGGTAGAGCGGGAAGTTTCGAACCGCTAAGGACGAAAATGTCCCAAGCCAGTATACCGATTGTTGCAGAAAAAAACAAATTCATAGTAGAATAATAGAATGACATTTTGCGGAGGGACCCGAATGAAAAAAGTATCCATCATCAACGAAATCGATGAAATGCTCAATACGTATTGTGAAGGCTGCTTTGTCAAAGCCCAACTCCGCAAGGACGAAGGAAAAACGGCGGCGCACCGCTTTTGCATCAGCGAATGCACAGTCGGCACCCAATTGCAGTTTTTGGGGCAGGAATTAAATAAAATTGGCACGGGCGGTAAGTAAACCCTTGAGCAGTTGCAGGGTGTTTTCATTAGCATAGCAATCCAGTATGCACAGATTTACTTGAATAAAAAAGAAGACCCAGGAAAAATTCCTGGGTCTTTTGCTGTTTCAATTTTTATGGTTGGTCCTGCACGACGTTTGCTGCTTGCGGCCCGCGATTGCCGTCGATGATATCGAACGAAACGGCTGCGCCTTCTTGCAGCGAGCGGAAACCATCACCTTGGATGCCGGTAAAATGGACAAAAACATCATCACCGTTGTCACATTCGATAAAGCCATAGCCTTTTTCTGAATTGAACCATTTCACAATTCCGTGGTGCATGGACCTTCCCCCTAATATTCAGATTGTCGAACCCTCAGCCTTAGAGCCAATGGATGGCTTAACTATACATGATGGTGCATATAAGGTCAATACGGCGATGGGGCGCCGTTTCAGCCGGTTTCACGTTATAATGGAGTCAGGACACCTTAAAGGAGAGAATCCATGAATCCCCAAGTAATAGCGGACTGCCGCATGAAAGTAAAAAGCATCTATGAACAGTTTGACGCGAGCCACGACTGGCAGCACATCGAGCGCGTACTGGAGAATGCCCGCCACATTGCACAGGCAGAAGGCGGCGATCTGGCGCTGATCGAGCTTGCCGTGCTGTTGCATGACGTCTCCGATCCGAAATACAAAAAAGCAGGGGAAGACCCGGAACAAGAAATCCTCTTGCAGCTCGAGCTGACGGACAAAGAGCGCAGTGACATCCACTCAATCATCCGGACCGTTTCCTTTAAAGGCGGGACGAACGAGGAGCCGGAAACGCTTGAAGGCAGAATCGTGAGGGATGCTGACCGGCTCGATGCTATTGGCGCCATCGGCATCGCCCGCGCCTTTGCCTACGGCGGCGCAAAAGGCCGCAAATTATATAACCGGAATGAACAAGCGCGCACAGCGATGACTGAAAACGAATACCGGAACGGCGATACGAGCACCGTGACGCATTTTTACGAAAAGCTTTTGCTTTTGAAAGAGCGCATGGTGACGGATAGCGGAAAGCAAATGGCTGAAGAACGCCACCGATTTATGCTATCCTTTCTAGAGCAACTACAAAACGAAACGGATGGGAAAAAATGAGCCACTTACACGTAACAAACTTAAGCAAATCAGTGGGGGTCAAGACCCTCTTTACCAATGTCGAATTTTCATTGTATCCGGGAGAACGCGCCGGCTTGATCGGCGTCAACGGCACCGGCAAGTCGACTCTTTTGTCGATCCTCGCAGGGGATCTCGAATCCGACACGATGGAAATGGACCATCCGAAAAAATACCGGATTACCTACTTGATGCAGGAGCCTGAGTTCGATGAATCGTTGACCGTCCTTGAGACTGTCTTCTCCGGCGACTCGCCGCTGCTCGCGCTCAACCGCTCTTATGAAAGAGCGCTGCAAAACATGATTGCTGACTCTGGATCTGAACAATTGCAGGAAGAATTGATGAAAATCCAGGAAGGCATGGAACGCGAAAATGCCTGGGACATCAACGCCTTGGCGAAAACCGCTTTGACCAAACTTGGCATCGATATGTACGACCAGCAGATCAGTGAATTATCCGGCGGCCAGCGCAAACGCGTAGCACTTGCAAAAGCATTGATCGAACCAGCTGATTTAATTCTTTTGGATGAGCCGACCAACCATTTGGACGCAGGCTCTACGGAATGGCTGCAGGAAACACTTTTGCGCATGAACAGCGCCATGCTGTTCGTGACGCATGACCGCTACTTCCTTGACGCTGTCTCGACGCATATCTTTGAGTTGGCGGACCAGACGATGTATACGCATAAAGGAAACTACGGCGATTATCTGGAAGCCAGAGCCGTGCGCGAAGAAATGGCCGAAGCGACGAAACAGAAGATGCACAACCGTTTCCGCTCGGAGCTGAAATGGATTCGCCGTGGCGCGAAAGCCCGCAGCACGAAACAAAAAGCGCGCATCCAGCGTTTTGACCAATTGTCGGAAGATCTGCAATCAACGTCCGATAATACGAGCCTTGAATTATCAATGCAGAGCCAGCGACTCGGCAAGAAGATTATTGAAGGGGAAAACTTGGGCGTTTCATACGGCGACCATGAAATTTTCCATTCGTTTGACTTCCTCTTGCAAGGCGGCGACCGCATTGGCATCGTCGGCCCGAATGGCGCAGGGAAATCGACACTTATGAAATTGATCGCTGGCGACTTGGAAGCGACAAGCGGCACGTTGGACTACGGCAGCACCGTCAAGATTGCCCATTTCACGCAGCGTTTGCCGGAAATGGACGAATCCCAGCGCATGATCGAGTACATCCAGGAAGTATCAAGTGATTTTGAAGCGGAAAAAGGCGTACGCTTGTCCGCGACACAAATGCTTGAACGATTCCTGTTCCCGTCGAATGCACACGGTACTTTGATCGGCAAATTGTCAGGAGGCGAGCGCAAGCGCTTGTACTTACTGAAATTATTGATGGAAAAACCGAATATCTTATTGCTCGATGAGCCGACAAATGATTTGGATATCCAGACTTTATCTGTTTTAGAGGACTTTTTGGAGAATTTCCCAGGCGTCGTCTTGACCATTTCCCATGACCGCTTTTTCCTTGACCGGATCGCGAAAAAGCTATGGACGCTCGGAAGCGGCACGGTCGAAGAGTATCAAGGATTGTACACGGACTGGCTGAAAGAAAAGAAGCCGGTAGTTGAGCCGCAAGCTGCTACTGTGGCAAATGACATGCCGGCTGCAGACTCTGCATCGCGAGCACCGGAAAAAAAGAAGAAGATGAGTTTCCTCGAGAAAAAGGAATATGATGGCATACTCGACAAAATCGCGGAAGTGGAAGACAAAATCGAGCAGACCGAGGCGGAAATGTCCAAAGCCGGGTCTGATTTTGATAAATTGCAGGAATTGACCGACCAAATCGATGCCTACACCGCCCAGTACGATGAATTGATCGAACGGTGGAGCTATCTGCAGGAACTGGCAGAAGCGTAATTTACACAGGAGGGATTATCTTGAAAATAGTAGCTATTGAACCGACTCCAAGCCCGAATACGATGAAAGTGATCATCGACCAGGAATTGCCGTTCGGGAAAAGCCATAATTACAAGAAAGACCAGACGGAAGGCGCGCCGAAAGAAGTGCAGGAAATCTTAGAGATCGATGGCGTCAAAGGCGTCTACCATGTGGCGGATTTCCTTGCCGTCGAACGCAACGCAAAATCCGACTGGGAAGGCATTCTTGCTGATGTCCGGCGCGTCTTCGGCGAAGGCAATGGCTCCGAGGAAGAACTCGAGATCGATGAGCATTTCGGTGAAGTGTATGTCCATGTCCAGGAATTCAAAGGCATTCCGCTGCAAGTAAAAGTGTTCGATTCGCAATCGGAAGAGCGCTTTGCGATGCCGAACCGTTTTGTGCAGGCGATGAACAAAGTCATGGACCCAACTGATGAAAACTTCATTTTCCAGCGCAAATGGGCAGATTACGGCGTCCGCTACGGCGAAAAAGAGGAAATCGGCAAAAGCATCGTCGAAGAAATCGAAGCGGCTTACCCTGACGACCGTTTGGAATCCTTGACCAGCAAAACCGAATCAAATGAATCGGCTGGCAAAATCGACAAACGCAGAGTATCGCTGGAAGAATTCGACGCACCGGATTGGGAAACGCGCTTTCAATTGCTCGGCCAATTGGTTGAAGCGGATCTTGAGGATTTGCCGTTGTTAGGAAAGGCATTGGAAGACGACAAAATGTCGATCCGCCGCCAAGCAGCCATCTATCTCGGCGATATCGACGACGAAGCGGTCGTACCTTACGCTGAACAGGCGATGAGAGACAAGTCATGGGCGGTCCGTCGCACAGCTGGTGATACCATCAGCGACCTTGGCTTCGAAGCGTTCGAGCCGATCATGATCGAAACCTTGCAAGACAAGAATAAGCTCGTGCGCTGGCGTGCCGCGATGTTCTTGTATGAAACCGGGACAGAAAAAGCGCTTCCGGCACTTAAGGAAGCGGAAAATGACCCTGAGTTCGAAGTGAAGCTTCAGATCAAGATGGCGATTGCCCGCATCGAACAAGGCGAAGAAGCGCGCGGTTCGGTATGGAAGCAAATGACCGAAGCCCGCCAGACGATGAAAGACAATAAGTAAGAGGCAAATGTTTCCCGCCTCCTTCCTTGAGGTAAAGAGCAATACGACGCTTTACTTGGAGGAGATAGAAAATGGCTGAAAAACAAGTGTATTCGATAGAAGTGCTTTGCCGAGGCAAGTACGAATCGTGGGAATTCGAGCAGGAAGACGAACGCGACAGGTTTTATGAGTCGGTGAAGAAAGAATTCGCCGATCATGCGTTCGAAGAAGAGCCGACGGATGTGGAAGATACGGAAATCCTGCAGCTGAGCGCCAATTCCATGCATATCGATGAGGAAGGCGAAGTGGACCAGAAAATGCGCTATGACTGGTTCCATTACGATAGTTTCGGGGATATGCTGGCGTATATTAATGAACATTATAAAGAAAAACATTAGTTGGATCCCAGTAAAAAAATGGCAGCAAACTGCATGTATGCAGTTTGCTGCCATTTTTTTACTGGGATTAGTTAGCGATGACCAATGCTGAGAAAAATCACAATGATTTTTATTCACAGCCGACACCGTCACCGTCTCGATCGAGATGCTTACCGTATCCGGGGTCGCCACGGTAAACAGGGGCGGCCCCGTCTTCCCGGGCCGCAGTGCAATTGTCATACTCTACCGAAGCAGTTGATGAAGCCGGGGCTGCGGCAGCTGTTGATGGTTCATTAGAAACTTGAGGAGTCGAGTCTTCAGCCTGTGCTGTTAAACCTGAAATGGTGTCATTTAACGCGTCATTTTCAGCTTGAGCATCAGCGAGCTGTTTTTCGAGAGCGCTTATATTTTCCGTCAAACCTTCTTTTTCTTGATTGAATGTTTCTTTTTGTTTTTTCAATTCGTCAGTTGCATTTTCATTTTCCGCCATTTTTACGGTCATCTCTTCAATCAGTTCTTTATTCGTAGTGTTTTCTTCACTCAATAAAGCCAATTCATTTTTTTTGTCGTTCCAATCGCTCTGTAATTCATTGTATTTAGTTTCTAAGTCGTTTTTTTCAGCGGCAATTTCCCTGTTCTCGAATTCAAGTTCATCGTTTAACACCAGTAAATTATCACGCTCGGCTTCCATTTGCCTGGTCCCTAGAAAATCAAAAATGAGTATGGAAAGCGCCAATACAGCAAAAGCGATAAAAGCATTTCGCCCATAGCCCTGTGGCCCATGGGCTTTTTTAGTTGATTTGACCATTAACCATTGAATACCAAAAACAGCAAAAAGGATTCCAGCAGCCACAGCCAGTAGGATGAAAAACGCTTGCATTAAACTCCCCCCTTAACCTTTTTTGTGAGTTTATAACAGCGGAAGAGAGAGACTATGGTAAACCAATTTTTGAAACACTGAAAATTGATATCATCAATGGTAAATTATTATAAAAGTTAAATTAATTATAACATATAAGTAAATTTTTTATGTTAAAAAAATGATAATAAATAACTTTTTGATATTTCGTGGAGTCTGAAAAAAACGCAAGAAGATTTTTTGGATGTCCAATTTTGGAAAGATGATTTCAGTCCAGGATATGTGATTAAAATCATTTACATGTCAACAAATGAAATTAACCTTCAAGTAAGTTAGAATAAAGAGTGGAGAAGTAAAACCATTCTTATAAAAAATTAAAGAAAGCAGGGATATATATGAACGCATACGATGAATACATGAAGGGCATTGTCGTCCCGATGCGCAAAGAATTGACGGAATCCGGATTCACGGAGCTGACGACGGCTGAAGATGTCAATGAACATATGAGCACGGCACAAGGCGTGAGCCTCGTGATCATCAACTCAATCTGCGGATGTGCCGCAGGGCTTGCACGCCCGGCAGTACGCGAAGCGGTTGAACTGTCTGAGCATAAGCCGGATCATTTGGTGACAGTATTTGCTGGGCAAGACAAGGAAGCGACAGCGCAGATGCGCCAGTATTTTGAGGAAGTGCCGCCATCGTCTCCTTCAATCGCAGTCTTGAAAGACGGGCAGCTTGCGCATTTCATTCCGCGCGAAGAAATCGAAGGCTTTGAGATGGAACAAGTGCGTGATGCCGTGAAACAAGCGATCGAGGAAGCAGCGCAGTGAAGACGGTCGTCACGACCGCTTACCGGCCGACTGATGCGACTAAGCGCTGTGCACAAGAGACCGCACAGCTCCTTGGTCTGCAGGTAGTCGAGCGCAATAAGCGGCCGATCTACAAACTGCACGAAGAACTGGCTGCGGACATCATCGTCTGCAAAAAAGAACGGCTCGAGCTTTATCCAGTCGGACAAAGCGAGCCGTTCTTTTTTCATCCCAATTCGGCGGCATTTCGCTCGAAGCGGCCATTAGAAAACGATCCACTTGTTGAAGTGTCCGGACTCGGGCCAGGAGATGCCTATCTGGATTGCACGCTCGGCATGGCAAGTGATGCGCTCATTGCTTCGCTTGTCGTTGGAGGCACAGGAAAAGTCGTTGGTTGTGAAAGCGACCCGGTCATCGCCCATGTCATCCGGGAAGGCTTGAAAAATTATCAGGACATGCCGAAGCTGCACGAATCGATGAGGCGCATCCAAGTCGTCCCGCAAAATGCGGTCGATTATTTGAAGGGCCTTGATGATGATGCCTTCGATGTCGTTTACATGGATCCGATGTTCACGGAACAGATTGCCGAAGCGTCGAACTTCGCGCCGCTCCGGAACAATGCGGACCACGGGCAATTGACGGAGGAATGGGTAGAGGAAGCGAAGCGCGTCGCTAGGAAAAGCGTCGTCTTGAAAGCGCATTTCCGCTCGACTGATTTTGAGGCGTTCGGCTTCAAGCGGCGCGTGCGCCCAAATACGAAATTCCATTTCGGTGTCATCCAAATGAATAAGACCCAATAAAAAATCTCCCAAAAGCGGGAGATTTTTTTCGGAGTGTTGAAGAAGTCTGAAATCCATTATAAATTAAACGAAGATTATCTTTTCCGCATTCAAAAATCAATGATGTGGTTTAGTGTTTAAAGAAGCGTTCGTTCGTAAACCCTTCTGCTCAATAATGCTGCGCATTACTTCGCAAAGATAAGCTCTCACGTAGTTCGATCTTATTTTTCCTGCGGGAGCAGCGAAGCGACGGGTTTGAGAGACCCCGCAGAGAGCGTAGCGATCGAGGAGGCTCGATTCCCGCCCGCGGAAAGCGAGCGATAAGCTTCGGAAAATACGGCTTCTTACCTTTCTCGACACAATAAAAAAATCTCCCAAAGCGGGAGATTTTTTTAGTCTGTAAAGGATAGCGAAGTCAAATACACAAGCATAAACAATAGACCCAATCCAATCAATAATGACGCGTCCATGAAAATTCCTCCTTTTTGAAAAAAACAAGGCGTGCTTACTCGCTTTATTGTACAATGAATTAGAAGAAGATGAAACCTTTCCACATAAAAATCGTTTATTACAATAGTAAGCTTGACAAAATGTTCAAAATTGAAGGTGATGAATGTGAAAAGCTGGTGGCAAAAATCCTTGATGGTCGTAGTGGCGGTCCTAACATTGGGCGCAATTACACCGAACCATATGATTTGGGAGTCCTTGCTCGATGAAAAAGGGGAACCGAAATCACATGCAAGCCAAGGGGATACGAAACAATATACGATAGAATGGATCGACCCGGAAGAGTATTATGTGACGGCAGACTCGATTTTGGCCGATTTCCGCCAAGCCGCTGAAGAGCAGTCCTATATGAAATTCGGTTCGCGCATTGGCCCGGTGATCGACTCGGAATTCCGTACGCGCATTTTGCCGACGATCCAGGACGTCATCGACACGGAACTGGCTGCATACGGCAAAGACAGATTGCGCAATTTGGCGATTTCCGAAAAACCGTCCGGCGACCACGCCGAGAAAATCTTTCACGTCTATGACAAAGACAGCGGGCAAGATGAAATCCGCTTCCATGTCCGGACTGAGAAAAAACCGCTTGAAGGCTATTCGTTCAATTTCCATTACCATTTGGCAAGCGATCAGTACCAGCGTCACATCAGCATCGGGGACATCTACTGGTCAAAAAATACACCGCCTAAATGGCTTTCCTGAAACCGTTATCACCATAACGGTTTTTTTTAATGCGCCCATTTCTTTCTTCGGATGTGATACTCTTAAAGTTTTTCTTATTCGATTTGTTTTTGTTATGATGATACTAATAATGGAGGGAATTGCATGAAACAATATTTAGCGTTGTGTGAACATATTCTGGATCAAGGAGCCAAAAAAGAAGACCGTACGGGGACCGGGACGCTCAGCGTATTCGGCCACCAGATGCGCTTTGACCTGGCAGAGGGCTTCCCGCTCATGACCACCAAAAAAACAGCGTTTCGCCTGATCGTCTCTGAACTTCTCTGGTTCATCAAAGGCGATACGAACGTCCAAACTTTATTGAAAGATAATAACCACATTTGGGATGAGTGGGCATTTGCCCAGTGGGTCGAAAGCGATGAATACGACGGACCGGACATGAATGATTTCGGTAGGCGGGCACAGCGCGATCCGGAATTTGCAGAACTGTACAAACAGCAAATGACGCTGTTCCAGGAAAAAGTACTGGCAGATGACGAGTTTGCAAAAAAATACGGTGATTTGGGGCCGGTTTACGGCAAGCAATGGAGATCGTGGGCAGCGACTGACGGCGGCCAGATTGACCAGTTAAAAAATGTCGTTGAATCGATCAAGAACAATCCAGACTCGCGCCGCCATTTGGTAACGGCATGGAATCCGGAATTCATCGATGATATGGCGCTTCCGCCTTGCCACATCATGTTCCAGTTTTACGTAGCAGACGGCAAATTGTCGTGCCAGCTATACCAAAGAAGCGCGGACGTCTTTCTCGGCGTGCCGTTCAATATTGCGTCCTACGCCCTTTTGACGCATCTCGTTGCACAGGAATGCGGGCTCGAGCCTGGTGAATTCATTCATACGACCGGCGATACGCATCTTTATGTGAACCATTTAGAACAAGTGCAGGAGCAATTGAGCAGAGAACCGAAAGCTTTGCCAATTTTGAAATTAACAGAAGGCAAATCGATGTTCGATATGGACATGGAAGACATTCAAATCGAGGGCTATGACCCGCATCCGCGGATCAAAGCGCCTGTTGCTGTATAACGGCCAAGGAGGAGAACTTATGATTTCATTGATGGTGGCGCATGACCAGGATCACGTAATCGGCAAGGACAATCAATTGCCGTGGCATATTCCGGGAGATTTGGCCTATTTTAAAAAACACACCCTCGGAAAAGGCATGGTAATGGGGCGCAATACTTTTGAATCGATTGGCCGTCCCTTGCCAAAGCGGCGCAATATCATCGTGACGCGCAACACGGAATACACAGCACAAGGCGCCGACATCACCCATAACCTGGAAGATGCCATCGAATTGGCCAAAGAGCAGCACGACGAAGTAATGATTATCGGCGGCGAGCAGATTTTCCGTGAAGCCTTACCGATCGCCGACAGGCTGTATATTACACTGGTTCATCAACCGTTCGAGGGAGATACGTTTTTTCCTGAATACGGAAGGGAATGGAAGTTAGTATCGGAGTCTGAACGCCAACACTCGAACGGCATCCCGTATTCGTATTTGGTGTACGAACGAAACACAGGGGGAGAATCAGGTGATTAAGTCCGCCCGAACATTTTCTTATCTATTCGGCTATTTGCCGATTGCTGCAACCAATCTGGCGAAGTTCAAAAAGCGTAAAGCGGGCATGAGCCAAGAGGAATACAGCAAGCTGATCCATAGCGAACCCCAGAAATGGGCGGCAGGCATCATGAAGCGGACGGGCAGCCAGGTCGAAGTGAGCGGGCTCGAACACTTACCGGAAGGGCCCGTGTTATTTGTCAGCAACCACGAAGGCAACTTCGACATCCCAGTGCTGTTGTCGTCGATCCCTAAACCGTTCGGCTTTATTTCCAAAGAAGAAGTGAGGAAATTTCCGATCATCCCGTCTTATATGGAAGAGATGAATTGCGTATTCCTCGACCGCACCGATCGCCGCAGCGCGTTCAAGTCCATCACCGATACCATCGGAAAGCTTCACGAAGGCCATTCCATTTTGATTTTCCCGGAAGGCACGAGAAGCAAAGGGCAAGGGCTCAAGGAGTTTAAAGCAGGATTCATGCGCATCGCAAAAGAAGCTGGCGTACCGGTTGTGCCGATCGCCATCGAAGGCACATCGCGCATAATGGAAAACAACAATAACCAAATCCGCCCGGCCCGTGTAAGGGTTCAAGTGCTTGAACCCTTAACTCCGCAAGAGCTGGACGCTGCGGGCGTGAAAGCGGTGCAATTGGTCAGAAGCCGTATTGAACAAGCGCTGGCTGATGTTCAGTAAATCGTTTGTGTGAAAAGTTAATCCCATTAACACCCTATAAGCAGATGAAATGGAAGTGATCGAATGTCGAAAATTCACATTGTAACGGATTCGACTGCTGATTTGAAAGCAGAAGAAATAGAAGCATACGGGCTACACGTCGTTCCGTTGTCGATCCAAATCGGGGGCAAGACCTATCTCGACCGCGTCGATTTGGAACCGGAAGCTTTTCTTGAACTGATGAAGAATTCGGATAAATTCCCGAAGAGCTCCCAGCCGGCACCAGGCGTTTTCAAGGAGCTCTATGACGAACTCGGCAAGGACGGAAGCCAAATCATTTCAATCCATATGACCGGGGGCATGAGCGGCACCGTGGAATCTGCTCGAACCGCTGCGGAATTGACCGCTTCCGATGTCACCGTCATCGATTCCCGTTATATTTCCCATGCCCTGACGTTCCAGGTATTCGAAGCTGCAAACATGGCGAAGCAAGGCAAAACCGTCCAGGAAATCGTCGAACGCGTGGAGCTGGTGCGGCGCAATACGAAACTGTATGTCGTAGTCGATACGCTCGATAATTTAGTCAAAGGAGGGCGCATCGGCAAAGGCCGTGCGATGATCGGATCGTTCTTGAAGATCAAACCGATTGCTTCTCTTGACGACGGCGAATACACCCCTGTCGCCAAAATGCGCAGCCATAAGCAAGTGGTCGATTATTTGGTGAAAGATTTTGCTGAACGCACAAAAGGCAAAGTGGTCAAAGGTGTCGGCATCGCCCAGGCAAATGGCCAGTCGATGGCCGAGCCGCTGCGCGAAAAAATCAAGGAAACCGGCTTTACCGCCGTACGCTATGATTTCACGACTCCGGTCATTTCCACGCATACGGGAATTGGCGCCATCGGGTTCATGTATTACACGGAGTAAATTAAAAGAATCATAAAGGAGAGACGGACGTGAAACGCATCCTGTATATTGTCATCGCTTTATCGATTGTGCTTGCGGGATGTGCTTCAACGTTCAATTTCGGTAAAGAAGAAGCGGCGCCGCGCTTGCCGGTGGAATTCACCCCTTACACCGTCCCGCCGAACTTCATCCCGCAAACTGTCATCATCACGGCCCTTGGCGATTCTTTGTCACAAGGAGTGGGTGATACGGAGAACCGCGGGGGCTATGCCGGCCGCCTGGCGATCGAAATGGCGGAATGGCCGGGGGTGGAAGGCATCGCCCTTGAAAACACAGCGAAGCGCGGCAGAAGAAGCGACCAATTATTGGCGCTGTTCCAGCAAGGCAAGCTGTCCGGTCCGTTGCTCGCTTCGGATTACATTTTCATGACAATCGGCGGCAACGACGTCATGCGCATCGTGAAACGGGATTTGTTTTCGCTGAATATCGATGCATTCACCGAAGAGTTAATTCTTTACCAGAACCGCTTCGAGACCATTTATGCATCCATCCGTTCATTGAATCCATCTGCGCCGCTCATCGTCGTCGGCCTGTACAATCCGTTTTCACTGGTGACGGATGAAGTGGAGGAATTCGATCAAATCATCGCCTCCTATAATGGAGTCATGCAAGAAACAGTGGAAGACGATCCGCATGCCTGTTTCGTCCCTGTCAGCGATTTATTCGTCGGCAACGAGAATTTGGTATATCATACCGATTTTTTCCACCCAAATAGCAAAGGCTATGACTTGATGGCTGAGCGGGTATCGGAAAGAATGGAGCAATGCGGAATCAGCTTCCAAGGATAGGAGGTGGAAAGATGAAGAAATGGCGTTTTGCCTTTTTCGTGCTATTGGTGTTGAACCTTATTGCCGTCATTGGATTTTTCCTGTTCATTACAACACCATCCGATAACTTTAAAACCTATCAAGCGGAAAGCAGCCCGCCGCCTGAAGGCAATACCGTCGTCGTCAATACGACAAAAGCCGATTTTGAAGGCATTGCGAATACCTATATCGCCGATGCGATGGAAGGCCAGCCGATGCCTTTGCGCCTCGCGGTGACTGACAATGTCAGTTTGTCGACCGAGTTAACGGTCTTCGGGGTGACCTTGCCGATCTTGTTGACATTCGACCCGGTCGTGCTGCCGGATGGCAATTTGCTGTTGGAACAGCGTTCGGTCGAAGTCGGACGGCTCGACATACCACCGGAATCAGCGTTAAAATTGCTTCGAGACTCCGTGGATCTTCCAGAATTTATGGAAGTACTGCCGAAAGAAGAGGAAGTCGTGTTGAATCTCACCGAAATTCCCATCAACGGCGGCGTTTCAGTACGCGCAACATCGTTCGACCTTGAAGAAGACGACATCCGTCTTTTAGTAACGATTCAGCCATAATGTGAGGAGGAGTAAGATGAAGACAGAAAAAGCGACATTTGCCGGCGGCTGTTTTTGGTGCATGGTACAGCCTTTTGATTCACTCGAAGGTATCGAAGCGGTCGTCAGTGGCTATACAGGCGGCGATTTGCCGAATCCGACCTATGAGCAAGTCTGCACAAACTTGACCGGCCACCGGGAAGCTGTTGAAATCACGTTCCAGCCGGAGCTTTACCCTTATGAGCAACTGCTAGAAGTGTATTGGTCACAGATCGACCCGACCGATGCGGGCGGCCAGTTTTTCGACCGCGGTGATTCTTACAAAACCGCCATTTATTACCATACGGAAGAACAGCGGATCGCTGCTGAAGCATCCAAACAGCAATTGGAGCAGTCGGGCAAGTTCACTAAACCGATTGCAACGGATATTTTACCGGCGAAGGAATTTTATCCAGCCGAAACGTATCACCAAGATTATTACGAGAAAAACCCAACGCATTATAACCGCTATGCGACAGGATCCGGTCGCAAGGCATTTATCCAAAACCATTGGGGGGAATCAAAATGAAACACGATTTGAAAGCGAAATTGACGCCGATGCAATACCACGTCACGCAGGAAAACGGTACTGAGCCGCCGTTCCAAGGTGAATTCGACCAGCATTTCGAAGAAGGCATCTATGTCGACATCGTCTCGGGCAAACCCTTGTTCAGCTCGAAAGACAAATTCGACGCACATTGCGGCTGGCCGAGTTTTGCTAAGCCGATCGAAGGCGAAGAAGTCAAAGAAAGCTTCGATACGAGCCACGGCATGAGACGGACTGAAGTGCGTTCTGCTTCAGCCGATTCGCATCTCGGCCATTTATTCCCGGACGGGCCATCTGAACTTGGCGGCTTGCGCTACTGCATCAACTCCGCAGCATTGCGTTTCGTTCCGAAAGACCAATTGGAACAACAAGGCTATAGCGAGTATTTGCAGCTATTTGAATAAAAAGGCAGCCTGGACTCCGGTCCGGGCTTTTTGCTGAAAGGAGGGGCCTCTCGTGAATCGCTCGTTTTATCAATTTGCATTGAAATACCGCGGCAAGCTTGTACAGGATGAATATTCCCAATTTGCCGAGGCGATGTTTTTGGACCACAGCTTTCCGAAAACGAGTACGGATTTCCAGGAGATTTCGCAATACGTCGAAGAAAAGGCGCATCCCGTTCTCCAAGCTTCCACATTCGACCGCATGTGGGAAGAATACGAGGCAGGTTGAGGCTCTTCATTGCACTTAGCTAAAAAAAACAGTATGATTAAATCGACTAAAATAAAGTGAGGTTTTATGATGAGTGTCCACATTAATGCTAAAAAAGGCGATATCGCCGATACAATTCTGCTTCCTGGAGACCCGCTTCGCGCGAAGTACATCGCGGAAACATTCCTTGAAGACGTAACATTGTATAACGAAGTCCGCAATATGTTCGGCTACACGGGTACATACAAAGGCAAACGCATTTCCGTTCAAGGAACGGGCATGGGTGTCCCGTCGATCTCGATCTATGTGACGGAATTGATGCAGGAATACGACGTGCAGAAATTGATCCGCGTCGGCACTTGCGGTTCGATCCACAAAGATGTCAAAGTGCGCGATGTCATCCTTGCACAGGCAGCTTCGACGGATTCGAAAATGAACGACATCATCTTCAACGGCATCACGTATGCGCCGATCGCCAACTTCGACCTTCTGCAAAAAGCTTATGCAGCAGGGCAGGAAAAAGGCTTGAACTTGCGCGTCGGGAACGTATTTACAGAAGACGTCTTCTACAACGAACACGCAGAGCACGAAAAATGGGCGCAATACGGAATTCTAGGCCTGGAAATGGAATCTTCCGCATTGTACACGCTAGCAGCGAAATTCGGCCGCAAAGCGCTATCGATTCTAACAGTCAGCGACCATCTATTGACTGGTGAAGTAACTTCTGCAGAAGAACGCCAAACAACTTTCAACGATATGATTGTTGTGGCATTGGACGCAGCGATCCAAGACTAACAGGAAAAAGACTGTCGAGGCAGTCTTTTTCTTTTAACCCCGCCAAGTTTCGGAAGAGTGTTTGAAACTTGCTGTCAAGTGAATGAAGAAAGTGGTGAAACATATGGACGAAAAGCGACCGGGCGAAGAACAACAACCCGAAGCGCAGGCGGCAGAGGAACCGAAGCCGCATTTTATTCGAATGAAAACCTTCTATTTCATTATGCTCGTCTTCTTCTTGATTATCGCGACAGCGGGCATCACCGTTTTCGCTTTAACTTTCGGAGAAGATAAAGCAGTGGAAGTGAATAGCCCTGAGCGCCAGGAATTCCAGAAGTTATATTCGGCTTATGACCAGATTGAGCAGGAATACTTCGAGGAAGTGGAACAGGAAGAATTAATCAATGGTGCCATCAATGGCATGGTGGATGCACTTGGCGACCCGTATTCCGATTATATGGATGAAAAAGAAGCTGCCCAGTTCATGGAAGGCATTTCCTCCAGCTTTGAAGGAATCGGTGCAGAAGTCCAAGAGCGCAACGGTTATGTGACGGTTGTTTCGCCGATCAAAAATTCACCGGCAGAAAAAGCAGGTGTCTTGCCAAATGACCAGATATTGGAAGTTGATGGAGAAAGCATTCAAGGTTTTTCTACGACTGAAGCGGTCATGTTGATTCGCGGTGAAAAAGGAACCGAAGTGACCTTAACGATCCAGCGCGGCGAGAATGCAGATCCGATCGAAATTACGATTGTCCGTGATGAAATCCCGATCGAAACGGTGTATGCGGAAATGGTCAATGACCAAGTCGCCCACATCAATATCACCAGTTTCTCTGAAAACACATATGATGAACTGCAGAAAGCCATCGCTGAAATGGAAGAACAAGGCATGGAAGCAGCAGTCCTCGATGTGCGCCAGAATCCAGGTGGCTTGTTGAATACAGCACTCGATATTTCGAACTTGTTCATTGAAGAAGGCAAGGAAATGTTCGAAGTGCAGGCAAAAGGCGAAGAGCCGGAAGTGTATTTGGCTACAGGCGGCGATAAATTGGATATCCCGGTCACATTATTGATCGATGGAGGCAGTGCATCGGCTTCTGAGATTTTGGCAGGAGCGATGAGCGAATCCGCGGATGTTACTTTGGTCGGAGAGAAAACCTTCGGGAAAGGGACCGTCCAAACAGCGAATGACCTTTCGGATGGCTCAAACTTGAAGTTCACAACCGCCAAATGGTTGACGCCGGATGGCAATTGGATCCACGAAGAAGGCATCGAGCCGGATGAAGTGGTTCCATATCCAGAATATGCATCCTTACCGTTCCTTGACCCGTCAGTGGAATTGAAAGATGGCAGCATATCCGAACAAGTACAGACGGCAGAAAAAATGCTGGATGCACTCGGTTATGAAGTCGGCGAAATCGACGGCGTGTTCGAAGAAGAGATGGAGCAGGCCGTAACTGAGTTCCAGGAAGCGAACGATCTGGAAGCGGACGGTGTATTGACCGAAGACACGACGTATGCAGTCATGGACCAATTGCGCGAAAAGATCAATACGGAAGATCCTCAGCTCCAGGAAGCAACAGATATCCTGATGGAGCAGGCTGGCTTAGCAACGGAAGAACCGGCGGATGAAGAAGCTGACACAGAAGAATAAGTTTGTTGAAAAGGCCCGCTTCCGGCGGGCCTTTTCTTGCATAATGAGAGAAAGGGTGAGTTGATGGTTGATGTGTATTTGTTCAGTGGGTTTCTCGGCAGCGGGAAAACGACCTTGCTGAAAAAGATGATTATGGAATTTAAAGAAAAAGGCTTGAAGCCGGCAGTGTTCATGAATGAACTCGGATCGATGAATTTCGATTCGGAAGAAGTCGGGGACGGGGTGCCGCTTAAGGAAATTCTGGATGGCTGCATTTGCTGCAGCGGCTCGGAAAAATCGGAAGCGCAGATCCAGACTCTGCTCGCGGAGTCTGAATTCGATGTGTTGCTGATCGAAACGACAGGAGCGGCACATCCCGTCGAAGCACTCGACGCGATTTTCTCGCCTTTGTTTGCGGAGCGCTTGAACTTCCGTGGCATTGTCACCGTGGCGGACAGCAAACGCTTTTTAGAGCGCCAGCAATTGTCTCCGCAAATCCGCTCGCTGTTCATCGAGCAAATCCGCCACGCCGATTTATTATTGGCGAATAAAACGGATTTGCTGAGCGAATCGGAACAAAGCCAAGCCATTTTCGAGATTCAGCAAATCAATCCGACGGCGCGCATCGTCCAGACGGTCCATGCCAAAGTGCCGCTAAAATTGCTTGAATCTGTGAGCCCTGCACAGCGCGGGCCGGTCGAACAAGCACCGGTGTCAAAATTGAATTTGCAGACGAAGATCGTGTCATTTGATGAGCCAATCGAGCGCGAAGCGTTTGAGGAATGGCTGCGCAATTTGCCGGATACGGTTTACCGCATCAAAGGCTATCTTACGCTTTCTGGCCATAGCTATCCGCATTCTTTCCAGTATGCTTATGGCATGGTGCAGTGGCTGCCAGAATACATGAAGCTGCGCAACCAGATTGTGCTGATCGGTGAAAACCTTGAGGAGCTGTCAATGCCATGATTGAGGCGTATAAACGATTATGGCCGCACAGGCAAGGGGTGCAACGCATCACGACACAAGACGAGTTGGAGGCAAGCATACGCGTGGAGCTGAACGACGAACTGACGCATCCGCGTGTCCGCAAATCAGTGGAAGAAAAGCTGGAGTTGGCGGTCGAACGAATTGGGGAGTCTGCGCTTATGGAAGAGGAAAAAACACAATTGATCCAGCTATACAAAAAACTTGCCGCTCAATGAGCGGCAAGTTTTTTTTGGATGATCAACAGGCGGATCGATAAAGTGACGGCGCCTGCCGTGAGTCCGACGATTAGGCCGACCCAATAGCCGAACGCACCAAGATCGGTAAACGTGGCGAACAAATAGCCGGAAGGCAGCCCGATAACCCAATAGGAAATGAGCGCCATGATGAACGTGATATTGACGTCCTTATAGCCGCGCAGCGCCCCTTGAACCGGAGCTTGGACGGCGTCCGACACTTGGAACAAGGCAGCGAAGATCAGGAATTGGACAGCGAGCCCGATGACGGCGGGGTCGGATGAATACAACTCGGCGATCGGTTCTCGCAGGAAATAGAGAATGCCCGACGAGATGACACTGAGCGTCACGGCAGCGCCGACGCCAAGCCAGCTGTATTGCTTAGCATGTGACGCGCGTTTTGCCCCGACTTCAAAACCGACCAGGATCGTCGCGCCCATCGATATGCTGAGTGGCAGCATATAGAGGAGCGAGGCGAAGTTCAAGGCGATCTGGTGGGCGGCGATGGTGATCGTCCCGTACACAGACATCATGAACGTCACCGCAGAAAAGATGCTCGTTTCGGCAAAGATCGAAATGCCGATCGGCACGCCGATGCCGGTGATTTCTTTCCATCTGCTTAAGGAAGGGCGAGCCCATTTGCGGAAAATCCCAAATGACTTGAACGGTTCATTCGTGTGGATGATGAACGCGGCAATCGCCAACACGAGCCAATACGTGATCGCTGAAGCCATACCGGCACCCGGGCCGCCCAGTTCAGGGAAGCCGAAGTTTCCGAAAATCAGCAAATAATTGAAGAACACATTAATCGGCGCCGACATCAAAGTGATGAACATCGTTACGCGCGTGGCGCCGAGCGCATCGATATACGAGCGCAGCGCATTATAAGCGAATAGGGGCACCAGCCCTAAGCTCATCGCGAAAATATAGCGGCTGGCCACATCGTTGACGCCGGGCTCGAGATCCATGAAGCCGAGCATCCAATCGATGCCGAAGAAGAAAAAGGCGAAGACGATCGCCGCCAGGATGACCGCCAAGTAAATCCCTTGCTGCACGGCGTCTTTCACGCCATCTTTTTTCTTGGCCCCCATCAATTGTGCTACAATTGGAGTAATGGACATGAGGATGCCGGCAAGTCCGATATACACCGGAACCCAAAAAGAGGATCCAATCGACACGCCGGCAAGATCCTCGGTCCCGTAGCGGGCGGTCATGTAAATATCGAAAAAAGTCACCATATACATAGCGACTTGGGTGATGAGAATCGGCAGGACGATTTTCATTAACAATTTGAGTTTTTCTTGAGTCGTTTCTGTTTCGTACATATACATAGCCTCCCAATACACTTGCAATACCAAATAAAACGAGTATATCACACAAACCGCGCAAAGTGATGAAGACACATATGTGCATAGTAGGAGAGTAGGACAACAGATGGAAAACAAGACAATCATTTTAACGGGCGGCGGGACAGCCGGCCATGTTTCTCTAAATCAGGCAATCATTCCGGAACTGGAAAAACTCGGGTTCCGTGTAGAATATATCGGCTCCAAAGAAGGAATTGAAAACGAATTAATCAGCGATTCGTATCCGGAGATCACCTATCACGCCATTTCCAGCGGCAAACTGCGCCGTTATTTCTCCATGAAGAACTTCACGGATCCGTTCCGTGTCGGGGCAGGATTGACGCAAGCCTTGAACATCATCCGCAAAGTGAAGCCGGTCGCGATCTTTTCAAAAGGAGGTTTCGTCTCGGTGCCGGTTGCGATGGCGGGGCGTCTCGCAGGCGTGCCTGTCATCATTCACGAATCCGATGTCACGCCAGGCCTTGCAAATAAATTGGCGATTCCTTTTGCGGACCATATCTTTACGGTCTTCAAGGAAACGATGCGCCATGTGCCGAAAGAGAAATCGACTTGCACGGGCTCGGTCATCCGCAGCGAATTGCTCGATGGCTCAGCTGCGAGCGGCAGGGAATTATGCCATTTCGACAACACCCATAAAGTATTGATGATCATGGGCGGAAGCCAAGGGTCTGCGCTTATCAATGATGCAGTGCGCGAAAATCTGGATACATTGACCAAGCAATTCAACATCATCCATTTATGCGGAAAAGGCAATATCGATGAACGTCTTGAAGGCCACGAACAGTATTGCCAGTTTGAATACGTGACGCATGAATTGTCGCATCTTTTGCATTTGACGGACCTGGTCGTCTCCCGGGCAGGATCGAATTCGATCTTTGAATTTTTGGCATTGAAAAAGCCGATGCTGCTCATTCCTTTATCGAAGCAAAAAAGCCGTGGGGACCAGATCTTAAATGCTAATTTGTTCGAAGCGCAAGGCTTTGCCCATGTGCTTGAGGAAGAACAAGTGAATGCTGAAAGCTTCATGGCGGCAATTGAGCGCCTGGTAGCTGAAGAAGAGCAATTGATCCACGCAATGACAGAAGCAGAGCCGCCGAAAACTGCTTATGAAATGGCGAAATTGGTAGCTGCCCACGCAAAATAAACTCGAGCTGAAGAGGTGTCGTTATGGAATTACTGAAAGTACATGGTTCAATGAATACATTTTTTCTCTATGAAGGAAACGACCGCAAGGATTTTCCGCAATTAACGAAGCAACTGGCGACACTTGATGAGCAAATAGACGGCCTCTTGACGGTCTCGCCATCCACACACGCTGATGCGAAAATGCGTGTTTTCAATACGGACGGCTCTGAAGCGTCCATGTGCGGCAACGGCTTGCGCTGCGTGGCGCGCTTTGTTTGCGAGCGGGAAGGCATCGATCAGGCAGTGATCGAAACGATGAAAGCGGATTTGGCAGTGCAGAAAGAACCGGAGATTGACGCTGGCGTGAACATGTACGGCGTGGAAATTTCGCCGGTATCTTTCCAGCTTGCCGATTTGCCGATGACGCTCGAAACGCATACGGAATGGCGCCAGCAAGCGCTGCCTTTTATCGATGCTGACATTCCGTTTACGGCTGTCGCTGTGCCGAATCCTCATTTGATCGGGATCGTCGGCAAGGAATTGCAGAAAGATCCGTCACATCAGGAAAAATGGGCGGCATATTTTAACGGCGATAACCCGTATTTCTCGGATGGCGTCAATTTAAGCTATGTGACACCAATAGAAGAAGGGATTTTTGTCCGGACCTATGAAAGAGGCGTCGGCTTTACGGATGCCTGCGGTACGGCCATGACGGCTTCCGCCTTGGTCAGCTGTCTTGCGGGGCTTGTTCCATTCGGGGACGTTTCCGTCTTTAACCCAGGTGGTATGGTTAACTGTTCGGTAAAATCCGAAGGTGGCCACTATCGATTGAAGTTGAGCGGCAATGCGACATATTTGGGCGTTTATCGCTTCCATGCCGGCGCGGCTTTAGCAGACAGCGAGCTGGAATTGGTGAAACAGTCGGATGAGCAGCCGGCTTATGAAAAATTCATTGAGAAAATCAGCGGTGCGACAGCAGGGCTGAGATAACAGAAAGCGGTGGATTCGATGTCGGGACCTTTTACGAAAGAGCAAATGGATATGCTGTACGGGAAAGCGGCCGACCCGGTCTATTTCATGCAGCAGCAGGGCAACGGCTTCGTTTATGCTTGGGTCAATCCGGTCTGCCGGGAGATTTTCGGGATCGATTTGACGGGCCGCAGCGTAGAACAATGCATGCCGAGGGAATTGGCGCTTGAAATCCATAAGCAATACCGGATTGCGATCAAGCGCAATGAACGCCATCGATACAGGGATTATAGCTTGTTCTCCGACCGCGGAACCGCGATGGAAACCGAACTGACCCCTTTCAGCCATGAAGGCACGCAATATGTGTTGGCGGTCACGAGAGATGTGACCGAACAAAAGAAAATCGAAGAGGATTATTTGTTCTATCAATCGCTTGTCCAAAATTCAGTCGACCCGATGTTGATGATTTCAGCGGATTTCACGATCCTCGATATGAACCCGGCTTACGAAAAAACGTTTGGCGTGCACCGTAAGGAATGGCTCGGCCACAATTACGATGATATCCCGCAGGACAAACAGAAATTTTTTGAAATGGGCAAGCTTCTTCTTGAAAACAGCACAAGCACTCATAAGGCGAGTTCGATTTTTTTGACCCGCATCAAAAGCGATGGCCGCGAAGCGAAGTTTTCGGCCAGTTATTCATTGATCAAGGAAAACGGGATTATCCGTGCTTTTCATGTCGTGTTCCGTGAGCTAACGAATGAATTATTATTGAAGCATGAACTGAAACGGACGGAGAATATTCTGGAAAGCTACAAAGATGCACTGAATTACGCAGCGCTCGTCCTCATTTGGGATAACTCCGGTATGATTGAATTTGCCAATGAAAATTTCAAGAAGTTGACGGGCTTTGACAGCAGTGAATTGACTGGGATGAATATCCAGTCGATTGGACAGGCGATCATGTCCAGCCAACAACTTGCCCATCTCCAGTCGGTTCTGAAAAAAGGCGAGATTTGGCGTGGGCAAGTGCGCAGCTTAAAAAAGAATGGCCAGCCGTTTTGGGTAGATGCCACAATCATTCCGCTGTTTGATGTCGAAGGGCGCATCTATCAAATGCTGTCCATCTTATTTGACATCACCGACCGCAAAGAAATGGAAGAGCAATTGCATCATATGGCGTATCACGATCCGTTAACGAATTTGCCGAACCGCCGGATGATGGTCAAGCATTTTCGTGAAATGGAAGCCAAAAGCAACCGGACAGGAGACCAAGTCGCTGTCTTGTACATAGATGGCGATAATTTCAAGGAAATCAACGACCGGCATGGCCATGAAATCGGGGATGAATTCATTCATCAATTTGCCCGGGCGCTTGAACGCAGCATACGAAAACACGATGTAGCGGCGCGCATCGGCGGAGACGAATTTCTCATCCTGCTGCCCGGCATATCCGCGATCAATAGCCGGAGCCAGATTGAGAACATCATCTCTCGAATTCAGCAAACATTGAAAGATGGATGGGCAATCGACGCCCAGCATTTCTCGCCGACGTGCTCAATTGGCAGTGCTTTGTATCCGGAAAATGGGAGCGATTTCGAGGAGCTGATCCAAAAAGCCGACCATGCGCTGTATGAGGCCAAGAAAAAAGGCGGAGGCATTGTTTGTTTTCATGGCGAATCATGAGTTTCTTCCATTAAAAGATGGAAATTCTGCCACCTTGCAGGCATGTAAGCGCTTCAATGCGCTTTAGCTGAATCTTTTCAACCAAAAGCATTGTTTTTTTCAGTGGAAGTAGTAAGATTGATATGGAAATTCGTTCAGTACCGCTACAGCCCTGCCGCTTTAAGTCGGGCGAGGGGCGTGCTAAAATAGGAAAGACCTATAAATAAAAGTGAATGCCATAAGGCAAATAGTTGGAGGTTATTCAATGTCTACCAATCAACCGGACACAAAATCCCCATGGAATTCCATAACCGGCCCGAACTTAGGGTACGTGATGGAGATGTACGACCTTTACCAGGATTCCCCTGAATTGATCGATCCTGAGTTTGCAGAGCTATTCAAACAATACGGCCCCCCTACAGAGCAGCCTGCCGTACAGACAGGCGATGCTACTGGCGCTGCTTCTGGTGTAGCAGTCGAACCGAACCGTTTTGAAAAAGTATTGGCAGCGGTTAATTTGGCGGAAGCTATCCGTGCACATGGCCATTTGGCTTCGGATATCTATCCGTTGAAAGACCAGCCGCGTGATACGGAAAGACTGGAAATTTCGAAATATGGCTTGACTGAAGCCGATTTGAAAGATGTTCCCGTATCTTTGATCCTGGAAAATCCTCCAGCCGAAGTGAAAAACGGCCTCGATGCAATCAATTACCTGAAATCGCTTTACACGGACAAAATCGCTTACGAATTCGCGCACGTCATCCAACCGCAGGAACGCAGCTGGATCCAGTCGAAAATCGAAGCGGGCGATATGAAGCCGAAACTCGATGCCGACAAGAAAAAACAGGTATTGGATCTTTTGACGCGCGTTGAAGGATTTGAGAAGTTCGTCCACCGCACATTCGTCGGGCAAAAGCGCTTTTCTATCGAAGGTGTCGATTCGCTTGTCGTCTTGATGGATGAACTGGTCCGCATGTCTGAATCGGCAGGCACTGAAAACATCATGATCGGCATGGCCCACCGCGGTCGCTTGAATGTGTTGACGCACATCCTCCATAAACCGTACGAAATGATGTTCGCTGGATTCGCGCATGTCGGCGATGAAGCGTTCCTTCCGGAAGACGGGTCACTTGAGATCACCAAAGGTTGGTTCGGCGATGTGAAGTACCATATGGGTGCTGCTCACAGTTCCAAAGCAGGAACTAAGATCAAACTTGCCTATAACCCATCCCACCTGGAAGTCGTGAGCCCGATTGTGACAGGGCAAACACGCGCTGCGCAGGAAATGACAGCACAGAGCGGCTTGGCACCACAAGACGCGAATAAAGCCTATTCAATCCTCGTACACGGCGATGCCGCGTTCCCAGGGCAAGGCATCGTGACGGAAACCTTGAACTTCAGCCGCATCAAAGGTTACCAGACGGGCGGATCGATCCACATCATCGCCAATAACCTGATCGGTTTCACAACGGAACAGCACGATTCCCGTTCGACGCATTATTCATCAGACCCTGCAAAAGGCTTTGAAGTTCCGGTACTTCATGTCAATGCAGACGATCCGGAAGCTGTTGTAGCTGTTGCCCGCTTCGCGTTTGAATACCGCGAGAAATTCGGCAAGGACATCCTGATCGACTTGATCGGCTATCGCCGCTATGGCCATAATGAAATGGACGAGCCGTTAGTGACGAACCCGATGATGTATCACGGCGTTCACCAGCACGATACGGTCCGTGAATTGTACGGAAAACAATTAGCTTCCGAAAGCGTGCTTTCAGAAGATGAAGTCAAAGAGCTTGATGCAGACATCCAAAAAGTGATGCAGGAAGCGTATGACAAAGTAAAAGAAAACAAATCCGACGATCATCCGAAATTAGAGATGCCGGAAGCTGTCTTGAATGGTTTCCCGGAAATCGAAACGGGCGTCGGCAAAGACGTCCTTGAAAAGATGAACAATGAACTATTGTCATGGCCACAAGACTTTTCCGCATTCGGCAAATTGGCGCGCATCCTGAAACGCCGCGAAGAGCCATTCAAAGGAAAAGGCAAAATCGATTGGGCCCATGCAGAAACTTTGGCTTTCGGTGCCATTTTGCAAGAAGGCAACCCGATCCGCCTCACAGGGCAAGATGCACAGCGCGGAACCTTTGCACACCGCCATCTTGTGCTGCATGATGAGAAGAACGGCAACGAACTTGTTCCGCTTCACCACATTTCCGACTCGAAAGCATCATTCGTCGTCTACAACAGCCCGTTAAGTGAAGCTTCTATTCTTGGCTTCGAATACGGCTATAACGTAGAGAACGACAAAGCTTTAGTCATTTGGGAAGCTCAATATGGAGATTTCGCCAATATGGCACAAGTCATGTTCGACCAATTCATTTCGTCCGGCCGCGCAAAATGGGGCCAAAAATCCGGCCTGGTTATGCTGCTTCCGCACGGCTATGAAGGGCAAGGCCCGGAACACTCCAGTGCACGTCTCGAGCGTTATTTGCAGATGGCTGGAGAAAATAACTGGACAGTCGCTAACCTATCCAGCGCAGCAAACTATTTCCACATTCTCCGCCGCCAGGCGAAAATGCTTGGGGAAGAAGCGATCCGCCCATTGATCATCGTGTCGCCGAAGTCACTTCTGAGACACCCGCTCGTCGGGGCTGAAGTCGATCAATTGGCAGAAGGCAAGTTCGAGACAGTGATCGAACAGCCGGGCATGGGGCAGGATGCGAAGAAAGTGAAACGCCTGCTATTCGCTAGCGGTAAGATGGCCATCGATTTGGCGGAACGCGTCAAAGACGGAAAAGACTACGAGTGGGCGCATATCGTCCGCGTCGAGCAGTTGTATCCGTTCCCGGCTGAAAAAATCAAAGCGATTGTCGACCGCTACCCGAATGCCAAGGAATTGGCTTGGGTCCAGGAAGAGCCGCAAAATATGGGGTCTTGGTCATTTGCCGACCCTTACTTGCGCGAACTCGCAGATGGCAAAGAAGTGAAATACTACGGACGCATGAAGCGCCAAAGCCCTGCAGAAGGCGACGGCGAGTCACATAAAGTCGAACAGGCACGCATCATCGATGAAGCTCTAGCTAAATCGAAATGATGAACTTTTAAGGAGGAATTAATTGTGGCAGAGATCAAAGTACCGGAATTAGCAGAATCGATTACAGAAGGAACAATCGCCCAGTGGCTGAAACAGCCAGGCGATACAGTAGAAAAAGGGGAATTCATCGTTGAACTTGAGACAGACAAAGTCAATGTTGAAGTCATCTCTGAAGAAGCGGGCGTCGTTCAGGAATTGCTCGCTGAAGAAGGCGATACAGTTGAAGTCGGCCAAGTAATCGCAACAGTCGGAGAAGGCTCTGGCGAAGCGGCAGCTTCAGCACCGAAAGAAGAAGCGAAAAAAGAAGAAGCACCAAAAGAAGATCTTGCTAAAGAAGAAGCGAAGCAAGAAGCTCCTGCAGACCAGGAAGCTGCGCCTACAGAAGAAGAAAGCACTTCTTCTGACCGCACAATCGCAAGCCCAGCAGCCCGCAAATTGGCTCGTGAAAAAGGCATCGACCTGGCTTCTATCACCCCAGTAGACCCAATGGGCCGCGTACGCGTCCAAGACGTTGAAGCACACGGTTCGAAACCGGCAGCGGCTCCAGCTAAACAGGAAGCACCAAAAGCTTCTGCACCTGCAGCGCCTTCTTCTGATGAAGAAAGCGGCCGCGTAGTCCGTCAAAAAATGACAAGACGCCGCCAGACCATTGCTAAGCGTTTGCTTGAAGTGAAGCAATCGACTGCCATGCTGACGACGTTCAACGAAATCGACATGACCAATGTAATGGAACTGCGCAAGCGCAAGAAAGACAAATTCCAGCAAGACCATGACGTTAAGCTTGGATTCATGTCATTCTTCACAAAAGCAGTAACTGCTGCATTGAAAAAATACCCATACGTCAATGCTGAAATCGATGGCACGGATGTGCTCTTGAAGCAATTTTATGATGTAGGGATCGCTGTATCGACTGAAGAAGGCCTTGTAGTGCCGATCGTCCGCGATACGGATAAAAAGAACTTTGCAGAAATCGAAGCGTCTATCGGCGAATTGGCAACAAAAGCACGCGACAAGAAATTGTCGATCGGCGATATGACCGGCGGATCGTTCACGATCACAAACGGCGGTGTCTTCGGTTCACTCTTGTCTACACCGATCTTGAACGGTACGCAAGTCGGGATCCTCGGCATGCATACGATCCAGAAGCGCCCGATCGCAGTGGGCGACAATGTTGAAATCCGTCCAATGATGTACGTAGCGCTATCGTATGACCACCGTGTCATCGATGGCAGCGATTCTGTCGGCTTCTTGAAAACAGTGAAAGAATTGATCGAGAACCCAGAAGACCTATTGCTTGAATCTTAAGACCACTCCAGAAGGCAGCTCCATTGCGGGGCTGCCTTTTGTTATGGGATAATGTGGCATAGAGACGGGGGATTTGGATGGAGCTGGATTTTTTATGGGAAATGGCGATGGAATACGGGTACTTGAGCATGTTCTTGGTGAATTGGCTTTTGTTGTTTGGCCTGCCGATTCCGAATGAATTCGCGGCAGCGTTTTCAGGTGTCGTGACAGAAACGAGCGATTTCAAGCCGCTTCCAGCTTTTTTATCAGCATATAGCGGGTTGGTCACGAGCAATTTATTTGCTTACGGGCTCGGGTGGCTGTTCGGCCATCGCTTAATTGAATGGCTGCAAACGACATTTCTGCAGAATGGCATTGAACGCTTCCGGCAATTTTTAGCCCATAAAGGCAATTGGGCAATTGCATTCAGCTTCTTCCTGCCCGGTGTGCGCTGGGCGATGCCTTATGTCGTAGGGGCCGACCGCTTTCCACTTGGCCGTTATTTGCTATTCGCGATGCCTGCCGGATTTGTCTGGACCATCACGTATTTCACATTAGGCCGCAGTTTTCCATATGCTTATGAAGCGATTCTTGGGAATTTACAATGGTTTTTGATCGCTTTATCGAGTATCGCGGTCATCGGGTTGATTGGGTATCTGGCAATCACGCGAAAGGGCGGCAAGGGAGGGCAAGTTTGAATTCCCGTACAATTTTCCTTATACTGAATAGAGTAGCAGAACATCACATTCACATTGACAGAAAAGGATGATACCGATGATACATACCAATTGGCTCGAAAAAGAAACCGTTCGCACCGTTACGTGTAAGCATACCGATGCCGACAAATTTTTAGTGTCGAACGTGCTGACAGCTGGACAGCAATACGACGTGAAAAATGAAACTGAAGAATTTTTGTTTGTCGTGGACAACACAGGTAAAGTCGGCGGCTATTACAAAACTTATTTCGAGTGATGACAAAAAACCGATGAATCCATCGGTTTTTTCTATGGAGACAGGAGTGGAGCAAATGACGATTATTGATGAAGAAATCAAGAAACGGACGCAACGGGACCATGCAGAAGATTCAAACCTGATTGGGGAAGGTGGCTATATCTCGCCTGATGAAAATTTATGGAATGATATCCTGACAGCTGTCGTGTTGAAGAAGCCGGTGCTGTTGAAAGGGCCGACTGGAGCAGGCAAAACGAAACTCGCCGAAAGCGTTTCCGACCTGTTCCAACAGCCGATCCAGAGCATCAACTGTTCCGTCGACTTGGATGCGGAAGCGCTGCTTGGCTTTAAGACATTGGTGCAGCGTGATGGCCAGAGCGCGATTGAATTTGTTGAAGGCCCAGTCGTGACCGCCATGAAACATGGCCATATCCTCTACATCGATGAAATCAATATGGCGAAAGCTGAAACCTTGCCGATCCTTCACAGTGCGCTCGACTATCGGCGGATGCTGACCAATCCGTTTACCGGTGAAGTGATCCAAGCGCATCCTGACTTTTCGGTAATGGCTGCCATCAATGAAGGGTATATCGGCACCTCGCCAATGAATGAAGCGCTGAAAAACCGCTTTATTTCTTATTCGGTTCCTTATTTATCCGGAGAACAGCTGCGGGGCCTATGGGACCGGGAATTTCCGGATGCCGACCCGAAACTGAAAACGTTTATGCTGAACTTGGCAGCGGATTTGATGAAGCAAGTGGAAACGGGCCTGATGTCAGAAGAAGCCGCTTCGATCCGGAGCTTGCTCGATGCCACAGCGCTCGCATTGCATATCGACCCCCTGCGCGCCGTCCGCTACGCCATCGCCGAAAAGCTGGATGACGAAAGTGAACGGGAGTTGCTGATGGATTTGGCGAATACGTGGCGAAAGTAGGGATGCAGGATGACTTCAATCAATCGCTTTATCCAATTCAATAACGAAACGGTTGATACGAGGCTCCTCAACCGGATGCAGCAGCTTGCGAGAGCATTGTCATCCGCGCCTTACCTAAGCCTGACGACAAGGAAGCTTTGGGAATTCAGGCCATCTGAAGGCGCTGTTTCCATGAGTGTATTTTGGCGCCATCGCCCAAAAGAGGTCGAACAAGCAGGTTATCTTTCGGATATTTATTTGGTGAGCGCCGGATTTTGGCGCCATTTCAGCTTGCGTTCCTGGCGCCGTTTCGAGCAGACGGAGACCAGTTTGCCGGAACTGGCAGCGCAATTGCTGTTAATGGCAGAAGAATTCCGTTTAAGTGACCGCATCACTGCGGAACGCCCCGGGACCAAGCATGCTTTTGGAGTGAGGGAGAACATCGTTTCAGGTTTTCATTCCGACCAACTGGAACAAAATCGCAAAAAAGGGTTTTGGGCGGATGCTTTCCTGAATGCCGCTTATTTAAAATTACGCGGCCGGGAAGTCTCGTTAAGTGATGAACTGGATCCTTTGTTTTTGACATGGACGGAATTGTTCAGTGCGGATTCCACTGAAGACTCTGCGCGTACGGTCTCCAAAGTGTTGCCGCGCCTGGAGTATTTATTGGGCTCTGACGCCCTCCATACGTATTATACCTTCGGGGAGCCGGCTGAAAAAACGCCGCCGACAAGGTACCATGAAGGCATCGAGGCGGAGCAGTCCGAAGAACAAGAGGAAATCGACACGATCGAAGAATGGTTTCAATCCTGGCACCGTGAAACGGAATTGAATGATGCCGCCGCCCTGGAATATGAGCTTGAACGGGGTGATTCGAAGCTTGCCGATGGGGGCAGGGAAGAAGAAGGCGCCGGGGAAGTTGAACAAACCGGGACCGGGGAATCCCAAGGTGAACACCGGGAAGATAATTTGCCTGATGAACAGAGAAAAGACGAAAAGAAACCGAAAAAAGCAAATGGCCGTTTCGGTTCCGCGAACGATGGCGTCGTATATTATGAATCGCGCATCGAGGCTTTGCCTTTTGACCGCCAGCAGTTGCAGCAATGGCGCAGCGAGCAAGCACCCTTTGTGCGCGCCTTGCTGAAGGAAATGCAAAAGCGCATGCAGCAGCGTATCGAAAGCGAACGGACGAATTTGCATGCCGGGCGATTATCGAAAAATCTGTTGCCGCTCATCACCGATGAACGGCCAAAGCCTTTCTACCGGAAAACCGCCCCATCGAAACAATTGGATGCGGTATTCAGCTTGATGATAGACGGTTCTGCATCGATGGTTGACAAGCTCGACGAGACGAAACAAGCAGTGCTATTATTCCACGATGTGCTCAGGGCGCTCAAGATCCCTCATGAAATTGCGGTGTTTTATGAAGATGCCTATGAGGCGGGGGATGCTCAACAGCCCAATTATTTTGAATGGCTGCATAAATTTACCGACGGCATGACCGACCATGCGGCAGAGATTCTCTCGCTCGATGCCCATGAGGACAACCGCGATGGCTTTGCGATTCGCTGGATGGCCGAACGCTTGAAACAGCGCCCGGAAAAACACCGCTTTATGCTGGTCTTTTCGGACGGCGAGCCATCTGCTTATAATTATGCCGACAACGGCATCATCGATACGGCACAAGCCGTTTCGGAAACCGAGAAAATGGGCATGGAAGTGATGCACCTGTTCTTGAGCGGTGAATCGACGAGCGAAGAACAAGCTGCATTCTACCGGATGCTGTATGGCAATAAATCGGTAAGCGCTGATTCGTTGGAGCAATTTGTCGAGCAGACGCTGCGCTTATTGAAACGTACCTTGCATTTAGTTGTACAGGCATTGTAATGAAGAACCTAAAAACCCCTACGCAAAAAATGCAAAGGGGTTTTTTCAGCTTGTCGAGAAAGTTAAGAGTCGTATTTTCCGAAGCTTATCGCTCGCTTTCCGTGGGCTCGCGCCCAAGCCTCCTCAGTCGCTGTGCTCCTTGCGGGGTCTCGGTCGTCTCGCTGATCCACTGGAGTCGAGCGAACGCTTCTCCAAATACTTAGAAAGATCATTGATTATTGAATGTAGAAAAAACGACTCCATTCTATTTCGCAATGGATTTATAGACTTCTTCAACACTCTGTAAAAACCCCTTCGCAAAAAATGCGAAGGGGTTTTTTATCAGTTCTTTTCCTGGCCGTCGTGGATGGCAAGCAGGCGTTGCTTCAAGTCTTCTTCCATGCGGCCAATTTCAAGCTCTGCCGCTTTGCGGTTACGTCGGCCTTCTGCCTGGATCTTCAATGTTTCTTCGATCGTTTCAAGCAAATTCTCCTGGGTCTGCTTCAAGGTCTCGATTTCGACGATGCCGCGCTCGTTTTCACGTGCGGTTTCGATCGAATTCATCTTGAGCATTTCCGAGTTTTTCAATAGCAGGTCGTTTGTGGTGGCGGTCACTTGTTTTTGCGCTTCGACCGCTTTCATCTGCTTGTTCAAGGTCAAAGCGATGGCAATCTGGTTTTTCCATAACGGAATGGATGTCATGATCGATGATTGGATTTTTTCTGCGAGCGTTTGGTTGGTCTGTTGGATCATGCGGATCTGCGGCGCGCTTTGAATGGTGATTTGGCGCGACAATTGCAAGTCATACAGGCGTTTTTCCAAGCGGTCGACATACTGGACCATATCGTTCACTTCCTGATAGGCCATCTGGTCGTTGGATGCTTCGGCTTTCTTGCGCAGTGCCGGAATCGTTTCGTTCATGATCTCATCCCGTTTGATTTCCGCTGCTGCGATATAGACGTTCAAAGCCTGGAAATAAGTCTTGTTCTGGTCGTATAATTGCTCGAGCATCTGGACATCTTCCAACAAGCCTCGTTTTGAATGGTCAAGCTGGATGCTGATGCGGTCGACTTGCGTGCTTAACTTCTGGTATTTGCTCATCATTTCCTGGACGGAATACTTCGCGCGGTTGAACACTTTGCGCAGCCCTTTTTGCTTTTTCTGCGTCAGTTCTTCCGGGTTCAGCTGTTCGAGCTTTTTCATGAGATCATGCAGCACATCGCCGACAGGGCCGATATCCTTTCGCTGTACATGATCGAGCATTTTATGCGAAAACTGGCTCAGTTGGTTTTGGGCATTGGCACCGTATGTGAGGATGGCTTCACGGTTGCCGGTCGGGATCTGCTTGGCCAATTCACGTGCTTTTTCCTGTTCTTCGGCACTCAGGCGGTCGAGCAGCGCGACAGGCTGTCCTTCCGTCTGCGCCAACTGCGTTTGCGGGGATGCTTGCTCCATACCAAAAGGGGTTCCAAGAAGCTCATCCAACTCATTTCTCGTCTGATTGTTGGTCATTTTCCATGTCTCCTTTATGTTCGATTTGCTGTTGCTGGTCGATCGTTCTCGTATTGTGCTGGTCGACAGCGAGCCGCGCATAATCGAGTTCCATGCGCAATTGCTCCACATCCGTAGACAGCACGCGCTTCAAGTCGGCTTCCATTACTTGCTGCAATGAACGAAGCATTTCTCGCGTTTCCTGGAGCGCAATGCGCATTTCCATGTCTTTGACGGGCTGCCCGACCAATAATGTATATTTGCCGGTCAATTCGATGGCTGAATCCAGATGCGAATAGAAGAACGGTTCTGCCAAGTAGAATTTGCGCGGGTTTTGCTGGACGATAAGTAGAATTTTATTGGCGATTTTGACCATATCCATTAATTGCTTGAAAGAGGAAATGGAACGCACTTTATAATATTGGCTTTGCAAGGTTTTGATTTTTTCTTTGCCTTCCTTGATCTGCACGCGGATATTCCGGTATTCGCTTCTGGTCATGCCGAGCTGCTTGGAATCGCTCGACAGCTGGTATTGCTTCATCGACGTATTGCTGGCAAAATAGGTGCCGGCAGCAACTGCACCAGAAGCAAGCAGCCCGATTTCCGCGCCTAAATAAAGGATCGGAAACATAGCGGACATGAGAGGGAGGCTGACCGATTGTCTTTTAATGAAGTTTTCGATCGGCTTAATGGGTTTCATGCTTTAACCTCCTTAACGGCTACTAAACTATACGTGCGGCGCAGGAAAAAGTTTCATCGCGCGCGTCTCTATCCCTTATTTTACGTGAACGGGAGAGCCAATACAAACTTCCGGACCGTTAGCAGCCTGACACATTAGCGCTTTACAAATTCCCATTAATTTGGCATAATGCTTATAAGGATTTTTTAGAAGGCCAAAAAAATAGTTTGGAAAAAATTCAGAAAGTTTTTAGATTTGTTTGACTTTTATAGTCAATTTGATATAATTAAGGTAATTCAACATACGAACTTCCGCAACAGCTATTCACATATTCCCAAAAGTGATCAGCAAGTGTCGGTACTTTTGGGAATATGTGAATTTTTTTATGAAAGTTCGCATATTGAAAAATTTTTCTTACCACAGGAGGTAATTTAACATGCAAGAAGGTACAGTAAAATGGTTTAACTCAGAAAAAGGTTTTGGCTTCATCGAAGTTGAAGGCGGCGACGACGTATTCGTACACTTCTCAGCGATTCAAGGCGAAGGCTTTAAAACGCTTGACGAAGGACAGCGCGTAGAATTTGAAGTAGAGGAAGGCAACCGCGGACCTCAAGCTACTAACGTAACTAAACTTTAATTCTCCAATCCAAGAACTGCCGTAATGGCAGTTCTTTTTTGATGGATTTTTTCCTAGGCGGTTTCCATTGTTTAATCTCCGGTATTAGTCGGGTATATCTAAATTAGAATACCAAGAACATTGAAGGGGGATTTATCCATGCAAGGAAAAGTCAAAGAATTTAATGACGACAAAGGATTCGGCTATATCGAAGGCGATACTGGCGAATTGTTCTATTTCGAAACGATCAACATCAATGAAGAAGGCTTCCGCCGCTTCATGCCGAACCAACACGTTGAATTTACCATTTACGACGGTGCTCCCGGCAAGGAACGGGTAGCGACGAACGTTACATTAGTCTTCTAACTGCCGGATGAAAGGGGAACGCATATGGGTAACGAATATTTAAAAAAGCCACTGCCAAGTGAAGAGAAACAACAGGATTTCTATCAAAAGCTTCGTGTTAGGGTACACAATTGGCTCGAGAGCAAATCATCAAAACTGGATTCCGCTGGCCAGTTCGTCTTATTTGCACCAGACCTTTTCCACTTATTGACCCGCTTGCTGCTGGACAGCCGGATCGATAAGAAAAGCAAAGCCTACGTCGGTGCTGGCGTGCTTTATTTCATGGCGCCGATTGATTTTCTCCCGGAAATTTTAGTCGGGCCAGGCGGATTCATGGACGATGTCATTGTCGCAGTATACGTCATCAACACGGTCTTGAACCGATTCCCGAAAGAAGTTGTGACCGAGCACTGGGCGGGAGACGAAGACCTGTTGAAAGTGCTCAGCAAACTGGCGAATTCCGGGGACCGTTGGGCAGCGAAGTTGCCAGCCGGAAAAGCCGTGAAACGCTTCCTGAAATAAAACCAAAACAAAAAAAGCCCCTCAGAAATAAAATTTCTGAAGGGCTTTCCTATGTCTGGGAATTATTTGGCGATGCCTTGTGTTTCTTTCCATTCCAAGAATTCATCGTAAGTCAATTGCTTGTCGAGAATCGAGCCATCTTCCTGGATTTCGATGACGCGGTTAGCAACCGTCTGGATAAACTGATGGTCATGGGAAGTGAAGACCATGGCGCCTTTAAATGCGATCATGCCATTGTTTAAGGCTTGGATCGATTCAAGGTCCAAGTGGTTGGTCGGCTCATCCAATAGCAGCACGTTGGCATGCGACAGCATCATTTTTGATAGCATGCAGCGTACTTTTTCGCCACCGGACAAAACAGAAGGTTTCTTTTTCACTTCTTCGCCAGAGAATAGCATTCTGCCAAGGAAGCCGCGAAGGAATGTTTCGCTTTCATCTTCCGGTGAATACTGGCGGAGCCAATCCACCAAGGAAGTTTCACTGCCTTCGAAGTATTCGGTATTGTCGATCGGCAAGTAGGCGCGTGAAGTGGTGACACCCCAACGGGCAGAACCGGAAGCCGGCTCGTCTTCTTCGGCAAGTACGCGAAGGAGCGCCGATTTCGCCAATGGGTCGCCCATCAAGACGATCTTGTCGTCTTTGTTCATATTGAAGCTGATGTTGTTCAATAATTGATTGCCGTCGACTGTTTGGCTCAGGTCTTTTACCGTCAATACATCGTTGCCGATTTCGCGGCCGATGGTGAAGTTGACGAATGGGTATTTACGGGAAGATGGGCGGATATCGTCCAACTCGATTTTATCAAGCATTTTCTTCCGTGAGGTCGCTTGCTTGGATTTCGAGGCGTTGGCAGAGAAACGGGCAATAAAGGCCTGGAGCTCTTTGATTTTTTCTTCTTTTTTCGCATTCTGGTCGGATGCCAAGCGAGTTGCCAATTGGCTGGATTCATACCAGAAGTCGTAGTTGCCGACATAGAGCTGGATTTTCCCGAAATCGAGGTCGGCGATATGGGTACATACTTTATTAAGGAAGTGGCGGTCATGCGATACAACTATGACAGTGTTGTCAAAGTTGATCAGGAATTCTTCAAGCCATTGGATGGCTTTCAAATCCAAGTGGTTGGTCGGCTCATCCAGAAGAAGAACATCCGGTTTGCCGAATAGAGCTTGTGCCAAAAGAACTTTGACTTTATCGGATCCGGAGAGTTCCGCCATTTTCTTATCGTGGAGATCTTCGGAAATGCCAAGGCCCTGCAACAGGATGGCGGCTTCGGATTCAGCTTCCCAGCCGTTCAGTTCCGCGAATTCGCCTTCAAGTTCAGCTGCACGCATGCCGTCTTCGTCAGAGAAGTCTTCTTTCATATAAATGGCATTCTTCTCGGACATGACCTCGTAGAGCTTTTTATGGCCCATGATGACTGTCTCAAGAACTGCATATTCTTCGTATTCAAAGTGGTTTTGCTTCAATACGGCGAGGCGTTCGCCAGAGCCCATAGAGACATTGCCGGATTGAGCTTCAAGTTCGCCGGCAAGAATCTTGATGAACGTCGATTTACCGGCGCCGTTCGCCCCGATTAAGCCGTAGCAATTGCCCGGGTTGAACTGGATGTTGACATCTTCAAATAATTTGCGGTCGCCAAAACGCAAGGATACATCATTTACTGCTATCATTATTATTCGTCCTCCTAAAATTCACAATATGAATAGTATAACACGAATACGCCCTAAACCGGTAGCGTTCAAAGCCCGTGTCGGCTAAACTAATAAAGGACAAGTGTTAACGGCTTTTTCTGCGGAGATAAGCATCCAATTGGCCGAGTTCTTTATTCAGAAGGTATTCCATCTGTACATATTCGCGCCTGCCTGGAACGTGTTCCGGCGTCAGGCCTTTCATCGAGAAAATAAAGTAATAGCCGCCGATCTGGCGGAACAGCACGACGACGTGCGGAAATTCATCAAAAGTGGCTTTAATATTGTATCGTTTTGCGTAGCTCCAATTTATGAGCTTCATCCAGCAACCCGCCTTTCCAGTCTTATTTTAAGGGAAGCGACGGCAGGAACACAAGTTTGGTGTCGGGGGATAAGGAGAGAAAAATATGAAGGAAGTTGGAAAAAAATCTGCTTTGACCGGCATCATTTTCGCCATCCTTTTAGTGGCGCTCAATTTGCGGCCGGCCATTTCTTCAATCGGCCCGATGCTCGAGCCGATTCGCTCGGATCTCATGCTGACCAATGGACAAGTCAGTTTATTGACCGCTGTGCCAGTGTTATGCATGGGGGTGTTCGCGCCGTTTGCGATCGTCTTCAACCGGCGCTTTGGCTTGAAGCGTTCCATCGGCTTTTTGCTGGTAGTTATCGGCATTTTCACTTTAGGGCGCGGCTTTTGGCCAAGCTATTTCAATTTATTGCTTAGTTCGTTTTTCATCGGCATCGCGATCGCCATCATCGGGCCGATGTTGTCTGCCATGATCAAACGGGACTTCCCGACCCGGACAGCTTCCTTGATCGGGGTCTATTCGTTCGGCATGGGGCTCGGTGCGACATTAGCCGCAGGATTGACGAGTGTTGTCTATGCGGCTTCTGGATGGCCGGCGGGACTTGCGGTTTGGTCAGGCTTGGCACTCGCCGCACTTATCGTATGGTTGAGAATGCCTGAAGCGGGCGCAAAGTCAGAACAACTGCCGGATGATTCATTGCCGATCAGCGGAAGCCCGTGGAAAAATGTGAAGGCTTGGTATATGCTTTTGTTCTTCGGCTTCCAATCTGCTTTCTTTTTCTCGATGCTGACATGGCTCGCGCCCATTGCGATCGACAAGGGCTTGAGCGTGCTGTCGGCAGGAGCTGTCGTTACCGTCATGACGGCGGTGCAGATTATCTGCAATATTTCGATCCCGCTGCTATTCAGCCGTTATCCGAATCGCTTCCTGTGGGTATTGGCAGTGCTTGCGTTCGGGACTGCCGGCATCCTATTGTTGATGTTTGCAGGAACTTGGTCGGTGTGGCTGGCAGCCGCTTTAATAGGCGTGGCGCTTGGTGGTCTATTCCCGATCGCGTTGCTTTTGCCGCTCGATGCGACGGATTCTGCTGACGAAGCCAATAGTTGGGCTGCCATGACCCAGTCCGGCGGTTATTTAATTTCGGCATTCATGCCTTTTATCATCGGAGTGGTTTATGACCAGACAGGGAACCACGATATTACTTTATGGTTGTTCTTGGCATTCGTCTTTTTCATGATCTTTTTTGCTTATTTGCTCAATCGAGAGCCTTAATGCTTTGTTTATTGGGCAGGGCCAGCGCCATCCATGAAAAATATAGCGACAAAAGCGGGAACAGGACTGCCCATGAAGCAATCATCATCAGGGGGATCTCCGCCTCTGGAAGGATAGTTGAGAAATACCAATAATTCAGTTCAAGCGCTGTAACGAGCGTGATGAGGGGCCCGATGAATATCCGGCTGGCTAGGATAGCGGATGCGACGCCAAGCAGAATGACAAACGGCGGAAAAAGGATTAATTGCACGAAAAAGATGTCCAATGTGCTGAGCCATTTCATAAGGGAGCCTCCTGTTTAACGCAGTATGGCGGGAAGACCCGCGTATCCTGATTTTAAACTAAGTGAATAATCTGTCAATGAAAAATATGGAAGCCATGTGGAGCGTGAAAATGATTTAGGTTTTTTCACAGTTTTATACAACTAGAAAAAGCCGGCGCATTAGGCGTCGGCTTTCTTCCACACAGCAGTTAAAAACTCATCGCGACCGGATTCGGCGCGGTCCTGGGCATAATGTTCAGGATTTTTCAGGTAGAAATCCTGGTGATAGTCTTCTGCCGGATAGAAAGGCTCAGCATCTTGGATCTCAGTGATGACCGGCTTATCGAAACGGCCGCTTGCGTCGAGCTGTTTTCTGGAAGCAAGCGCTATTTGCCGCTGCGCTTCATTGTGGACGAAAATAGCCGGGCGATAGGAAGCCCCGCGATCTTGGAACTGGCCGTCATTATCGGTTGGGTCAATTTGCTGCCAAAAAATGTCCAGTAACTGTTCGTACGGGAAGAGCGCTGGATCGAAAGTGATTTCGACCGCTTCCAAATGACCGGAATAGCCGTTTTTCACTTGCTCGTATGAAGGATTCGCCAAATGGCCGCCTGTATATCCAGAAACCACGGATTCAATGCCATCGAATTGATCGAAAGGCTTGACCATACACCAAAAACAGCCACCAGCGAATGTTGCTTTTTCAAACATCGGATTGCCTCCCTCTATTTATTATACTGGCAGCCACCATCCCTATACAATGCATGCAGCTTTGGGCATCAGCCAGCTGGATGTTTGACTGGGGATGGGAAATAGCGCCTGAGAATAAGAAGAATTTTACCACTCCAGCCAAGCACAGACAATAAAAACGTGTTGCAAGGGGAAACCTTGCTTCATTCATGTGCGTCTAATCAATTGCTACAGCTCAGAAAGGAATGTAAACATCATGGAAGAACAATACGAAACGAGGCAGACCAGAAAACGCAAACGTTTCCGCCCGAGAGGCAAACTTTTCTTATTATTGATCATTTTATTGCTCGGTGCGGGAATTTACTTTTTCATCCAATATCAACAGGGACAGAACATAGCCGGCGAAACCGAAATTGAACCGGAACCATTTTCAGGAGATGAAGACAACAGCGGGTACCAGAATATCCTCGTACTCGGGGTGGATTCGCGTGGGGAAGAGCAGTCCCGTACGGATACGATGATGATGGTGACCCACGACCGTGAAAACAATGAAGTGAAGATCACGTCGTTCATGCGAGATATTTATGCGGATATCCCTGGCTATCAATCCTATAAATTGAATACAGCGTATTATTTGGGAGGTGTCGACTTGCTGGCATCGACTTTGCGTGAAATGTTTGGCGTCGAAATTCATAATTACGCGCTGGTTGACTTCAAGAGCTTTGAAACGCTCGTCGATATCGCAGCGCCAGGCGGTGTTGAAATCGACGTTGAAAAAGAAATGTCCGAGAAAATCGGCGTGACTTTGTCTCCCGGCGTCCAGCAGTTGAACGGCCAGGAATTGCTAGGCTACGCGCGCTTCCGTTCGGATAATGAAGGCGACTTCGGCCGTGTGCGCCGTCAGCAGCAAGTAATTGCCGCATTGAAAGATGAATTGATCAGCGTATCGTCAATCCCGAAACTGCCGAAACTAGCTGGAGCGGCACAAGGCTATGTGCAGACCGATATGCCTTTGGTCGACCAAATCAAATTGGCGACACAGCTCGGAACCGGTGGCAGCGGCGAAATCGAACGCTTGACGATTCCGGTTGAAAGCGGCTACAGCTATGCGAATTATCCGCAAGCGGGCTCTGTTCTGGAAATCGATATAGAGCAAAACCGCCGTGCGCTGGAAGAATTTTTGTCTCAGCCACTCAACTAATTTTTCAGATAATATGGTAAACTACAGGTAGAAGCCTGTATAAAGAAGGGGATCGCCATGCCGCCAGATGACAATAGACCGCCGTTTTTCGCTACCAACTATATCCGCTTTCTGGGCGGAAGGAATACGTTCTTTACTTTATTGATTTTAATTTTGATCGGGCTTGTCGTGTTCATCTTCAGGGAAGTGTCGTTCATCTTCAATCCACTCAATGTATTCATGAAAACGGTCGTCTTGCCGGTCGTCCTGGCGCTTATCCTGTTTTATTTGCTGCGGCCAGTGTTGCGGTTACTGGAACGGTTCAAGATCCCGAGAATTTGGGGCATTCTCATTATCTTCCTTGGGGGTATCGGGCTCTTGACGTTGTTGAGCGTCCTTGTGTTTCCATTTTTAAGGGACCAGTTCCAGAACTTGATCGAGGAATTTCCGGATTATTTCATGCGCTTATTGAATAATATCGACCAGTTCTTGCGCAATTCCTTTGTCGGTGATTATTACCGGGATTCAAGCTTCAATATCGAAGCGTTGATTGCCACTTTGCCGACCAGCATCGCGGATACATTGCAAGCGACAGTGACAGGCATCATTTCGCGCGTCACCAGCTGGATTTCAACCATTACGGGCGTTATCTTGTCGATTGTCATCGTTCCGTTTATCCTGTTCTATTTATTGAAAGACGGCGATAAGCTTCCGGACTATTTCCTGAAACTGTTGCCGCCGAGGTTCCGCGACGATACAAGAGAAGTTTTAAAGGATGCAGACAAACAATTGGGGGCCTATATTCAAGGCCAGCTCATCGTGGCATTCTGCATCGGCGTAATGGTCTATATCGGCTTTTTGATCATCGGCATGGATTATGCGCTGCTGCTTGGCGCCTTGGCGATGGTGACCAGTATCGTTCCTTATATCGGTCCAGCAATCGCAATTACGCCCGCTGCGATCATTGCACTTGTTACCTCGCCGTTCATGCTCGTGAAACTGGCGATTGTGTGGACCGTTGTGCAGCTGGTGGAGGGTAATTTGATCTCGCCGCAAGTGATGGGCAAGACGATGTACATCCACCCTGTCACGATCATTTTCGTCCTATTGACGGCAGGCTCCTTGTTTGGCGTCGTCGGAGTCATTTTGGGGATCCCGATGTACGCGTTGCTGCGGGTCATCGTCAGCCATTTGTACAAGTTGTTCAAACGGCGTTATAACCGCTATGAGACAGACTTGGATAAACAATACGATTATACTGAGCTTTAAGAGTGCCGTTTAAAGGCAAGGAAAAAGTGGTATGGAGAATTATCAAATTTTGGGGGTATAGATTTTTATGAAATTCAAAGACTTTTTATCTTCAATCGGCATCGGTTCGATCAAAGTGGACACTGTAGTGGAAAGGCCGCATCTTGAAGAAGGCGAAACATTGAATGGGACTGTCTATTTAGACGGTGGAAGCGGCGATCAGGAAATCGATTATATCGAACTGCAAGTGATTCGTTTAGTGGAAGATTACCGGGAAGACAGCGATTTTGATTTTTATGAAACGCCAGTTGCCAAGCAGAGCTTGGAATTTGCGGGGGCCGTGAAATCAAAGAACACCGTCATGCAGCAATTCGAGATTGTCCCAGATGAGCGGTGGGTGCTGGAAAACGTAAATGCCAAATTGATCTTGCGGACCATTGTCCACGTCAAAAACGGCGTTGATGTACAGGATGAAGACGAAATCACTTACGGCAAAATCGAGAGTTGAAAACAGTTTGAAGATAATCTTATTATGTTAACCAAAACAACACTCCCAGCAGAGAACGATCCAACTGCGGGGTGTTGTTTTTGTATGACCAACATTTAGGGTCACAAGGTAATTTATTCTTTAAGAAAAATTTTCAGCGCCCGTTTTATGTGAAGGACTGTTGATGCTCATGGAAACGGTCATCACTAGATGGGGATATTGATCAGAGCGTGCGCTCGAAAAGCAGGTTTCATAAAAAGAAAAGACCTCATGGATATCCCCGTGAATGCCGCTAGCGTATTGCATGGAATCGTTCCACACGCCGAACTCTTTGGCACGTTCCACTTCGCGGTAGATGACATCCATATAGTCGGGGTTGTTCATCGGGTAAAGCGCGAATTGCGATGAAACATATTGCTCGGTACGGTCTTGGTTTGCCGGTTTAGCGGGTGTCTCCAAATACACATCGCCCGCGGTATCTCCAGGACATCCAGCTGAAAAGGTGCCGGACAGGGCGATATGTTCCTTTGTCTTCGCCGCATGAAGAGTGAGCGCCTTCGCAACATTGAAGACATGCTGTTGTTTGCCCCGGATGACGGTGGAGACATCATCGGTTTGCATCCACACATGGGATGTATCGGTATCCTTTAACGCGCTTTTGATGATCTTGATAAAATTTCCGCTCATCGGATGCAAGGAAAAGCGAAATCCGACGATCGGGCTGTTGCCGCATGAAGTTGGTTCCATTTAGAATCCCTCCTAAAAATATGCACAAAAAAGCCGCATCCGTGAAGATGCAGCCACTTTACCTTACTTCGTAGTCATGTCGGAAAGTCACCGCACTTCCTCACGCAGGTCCTAACCTGATCGAGTCATAAGGGATCGGAGCGAAAGCTCTCATCTCAGCAAAACATGCACCCCCAGTGCAGAAAAACTGTATGCGGTTTTAAGTGTCGGGTTTGCCCGATGGCTAAAGTCTAAGCCAAATACTTTTCCAAGTAAAGGGGTTCTCCTATTTTCAACGACAATGAGAAAGTGATGGCTGAGGTGAATACTCCCTAAAAAATCGGGTAAACCTAAAGCAGACAAGCATTTGAGGAGGAATCCAATTATTATGGCATCAACAAAAAAATTCCGCGTCGTTTATCATTTCGGCGCAGGCGTCGAAGCGGTCAGCACCGTCGAAGCAGATACCCCAAAACAAGCGGTCAGCGGTCTGGATGCGGATGATTTCCGCGAATTTATCGGCGACAACGATACGTATTACCAATTCAAGATGGACGAAGTGAAAATGGTCAGTGTCACTGAAGTCACAGACGGACAGTGATCGAACAGACAAGCGCAATAGAGAAAATCCCCTGCCGATGAAAAGGCAGGGGATTTTTTGGTTCATGTTCCGCAATAGGTCTGGTATGGAGGCGTCGAAGGCGGTGGAGGGGCCGTATAGGGCTGCTGTTCTTCGGAATGGGAGTATGGATTTCGAAGGATATCCAAAAGATTTTCCATCACTTCATAATCGCCTTGCGCTGCCGCTTCCAGTGCCGCTTCCACGCGGTGGTTACGCGGGATGACGGCCGGATTCCGGCTTTTCATCAATTCCAGGATTTCTTGTGCCGAGCGGCCTTCTTGCTGCTGACGGGCTTTATAGCGGCTATGCCACTCTTTAAAAGCCGGGTCGTTTGCCAGTTGGGGCTCTTCCACTGCTTCGAAAGTCAAGAAACGGAATGTATTGGTATAATCCGCTTGCTTTTCCTGCATCAATGCCAGCAAGTCATCGATCAATTGTTCGTCTCCTGGCGCTTCGGTAAACAAGCCCAATTTTTCGCGCATGCCTGCTAAATAAAATCGTTTTTCTGAACTTACGTATTCCTCAAGCGCTCCTTGGAGAGACGACAAGGCCTGTTTTTCCGGAATCTCATCTAAAAGAGGAAACAGGGACTCTGCAAAACGCGCTAAATTCCATCCGCCGATGAGCGGCTGGTTGCGATAAGCATAACGGCCGCCAGCATCAATCGAGCTGAAGACCGCGGATTCATCATAGCGGTCCAGAAAAGCGCACGGGCCATAGTCGATCGTTTCGCCGCTGATCGCCATATTGTCCGTATTCATGACGCCGTGGACAAAACCGGCGAGCTGCCATTTCGCGATGAGTGAAGCTTGCCGCTGCGCTGTCTGGCGGAATAATTCGATATAGCGGTCTGGACCGGAGATTTCTGGGAAATGCCGTTTGATCGTATAATCCGCCAAAGCTTTCAAATCTTCAGTCGAACGGTATTTCGCTGCGAATTGAAAAGTGCCGACACGGATATGGCTTGAGGCCACCCGCGTCAGGATCGCTCCAGGTTCTGCAGAGTAGCGCTGAATCTTTTCTCCTGTCAACACAACTGCAAGGCTTCTGCTCGTTGGAATTCCGAGCGCATGCATGCTTTCGCTGATAATGTATTCCCGCAGCATGGGCCCGAGTGCCGCACGGCCGTCTCCGCTTCTGGAAAAAGGCGTGATGCCGGCGCCTTTTAATTGGACATCGAAAATCTCGCCATCCGGTGTTTGCTGTTCACCGATTAAGATGGCACGGCCGTCGCCGAGCATCGTAAATTGGCCGAATTGATGGCCGGCATAGGCTTGGGCGAGCGGGAAGCTGCCTTCAGGAAATTGATTGCCTGCAAATATTTGCAGTGATTCAGGGCTGTCTAGCCGTGCTGGGTCCAGGCCAAGTGATTTTGCCAATGCTCGGTTTGCGATAACGAGTTCAGGCGATGAAACCGGATTGGCCTCCATCGGGGCATATAAAGTTTTCGGCAGGCCTGCATAACTATTCTGCAGTTTCCAGCCGGTTTCTGTGTAATTCATGAGAGCGCCTCCTATCTACAATTTGTCGGGCATGTCTTTATATTATTATAGCCGTAATGAAATCCTTGAAACAACCATAGCGGGCTGGCTCGTGCAAATAGAAAAGCTTGAGCCGTACACCTATTAAAAGGTGCTGCGGCTCAAGCTTTTGGTCATCGTCTTAACGTTCTTCAACCGGCACGTAAGTCTGCATGCCAGGCCCGATGTATTCCGCACGCGGGCGGATCAGGCGGTTGTTCGAGTATTGCTCCAAGATGTGCGCGAGCCAGCCCGACGCACGGGAGACCGCGAAGATCGGCGTGAACAAATCATGCTCGATATTCAACGAGTGGTATACAGATGCCGAATAGAAATCGACGTTTGGTGGAAGCGGTTTGGCGCTTGTCACCATTTCTTCGATCTTGACGGACATGTCGTACCACTTCGATTCGCCGCGAAGCTCGGTGAGCTTTTTCGACATTTCACGCAAGTGCTTCGCACGTGGGTCGCCTTGTTGATAGACGCGGTGGCCGAAGCCCATGATTTTCTCTTTGTTCGCCAGTTTTTCGTTGATGACCGGCTCGACGTTGTCGACCGACCCGATTTCTGTGAGCATCTTCATGACTTGCTCGTTGGCGCCGCCATGAAGTGGGCCTTTCAAGGCGCCGATCGCTGCCGTCACACCGGAATAGACGTCGGACAATGTCGCCACTGCCACACGTGCCGTGAACGTCGATGCGTTCAGTTCGTGGTCAGCGTGCAAGACAAGCGCTTTGTTGAACGCTTCGACTTCGATGTCTTTTGGCTCCTCGCCAGACAGCATGTACAGGAAGTTCGCTGCGAAGCTGTAATCCGTTTTCGGCTGGATCGGTTCTTTGCCTGCACGGATGCGGCCGAATGCCGTGACGAGCGTCGAGATCTTCGCCTGGATTTTGATGGCTTTGCGGTAGTTCGCTGCATCTTCCATCACTTCCGCTTCTTCGTCGAAGAGACCGAGCATGGAGACCGCTGTGCGCAGTGCCGCCATCGGATGGACGTTCTTGATGTCGTATGTCTTGAAGTGGTCGAGCACCGCTTGCGGCACCGCCATGTTGTCAGCAAGCTGCTGTTTCAGCTCTGCTAGTTCGTCTGCCTTCGGCAAACGCTGGTGCCACAATAGGTAGATCACTTCTTCGAAGCTGGCGTTGTCCGCCAGATCGTCGATATTGTAGCCGACGTATGTAAGGGTATCATCGATGATCGAGCTGATCGCCGATTGTGTTGCGACTACACCTTCTAAACCTTTAGTTGTTGTTGTCATAAAAAATCTCTCCTTTTTGATCATTCTGGTTGCCGGTCAGGGGCTTTAAGTTGCGCTATTTTTAAAGCGCTTTCATCTGGTTTCAAAAAATAAAGCCTGCGCTTTCACGACCGGATTTAACTGATTATTATGTAAGTTTACAGGAAATTGGCAAGTCGCAGGAATTGGGGAGCTGAAACACGGAAAAACGGCTTGAGGCAGTTAATTGATGAGCTGAGAGACAGGGGAATTATAATTTATGCGCATCAAATGGTACAGTAAAGCATATAAGAAATTCACAAGGATGCCAGCGGGTCAGCTATCGGAATGTTTACGCGGTGTGAAAAAAGGGAAAAAGCTCTTGCTTGTGTTTTTGAAAAGGTTTTTCTTATAATAGGGCTAACCATATGAGAATGGAAATGACTTGAAAAATGGAGAAAGATGGACATACACAGAAGGAGTTAAACCATTGAAAACTACGGAACAAGGGATCCGCTATATTGAATTAATGGATGGAGAGCCGGGAATTGATATTCCGGCGATGGTGAAAAAAGCGAAAACAGCGTATAAACCGTTTAATTTCAAAGATAAAATTGAACTTCTTTTCTTTTACAATGAGCGCAAAGATTTCAGCCATGCGATCTTCACTGAATACGGCATCATCGACGATGAATTTGACGGCAAGAAAGCCGTCCATCATCCGTTTGGCGTCAAAAGCATCATCGGAATCGAAATATCGGGAGATGACACCATTCCCTTGATTGCCTTTGTCATCGGACAGGCAATTGAGCATTTCAAGCAGAACATGGACATCCGGCGGCATGCCGAGTGGCAGGATTTGGACAAGAGTGACAGCTACCAATGCTGGCAGACGTATTTCTGTCAGGTCCATAGTTCAGTGATCCGACACGAGATGGAAGGCTCGGCAGATTTGTTCTTGAGAAGCTTGCCGTTTGTCTTGGCGAAAAAGGAAGAAAGTTTTTCTACCCCATACATTACAGGCACATTCCGCCATTTGATCCATACCTTAAGCGAGCTGTATGTCATGAGGCAAGCGGGCGAAACGGAACAGGCGGATGACTATACGAAAACGGTCAGCGAACTCACCGACCCGGCATTCATGGAAATCTATGAGAAGCTTTACGCCGAACTGGCTGAATATTTGGAAACACTCGGCATCAAATACAATGAAGTGCACGATTGTGCAATTTTCACTGCCATCGAGCAGCGCAAAAGTCAATTCGCCGCATTATACGGCTAAATTTCATTCGATACTATAACACCTTTCAGTAAAATTAAGATAGCTCGACTTCTGAAGAAGCCTTTGCAGTAGCGAAGGCTTCTTTTTTATTGAAAGGATATTCAGAAAAATCAAAATGGTGGTAGCATTTTACTGCTTAAGTACGGTACACTTTTTATTAACGGAATGATTAAGGTTTATTTCCTTAAATACGAAAAGTAGGTGACAGCCATGAAACAACAAGCACAAGAGTTATTTGAAGAAATACGCGCGTTTCGCCGGGATCTCCACGAACAGCCTGAACTGAGCGGCGAAGAAATGGAAACTTCGAAAAAAATACAAGAAAAGCTCGATGAATATGGCATCCATTACTTTACTGGATATGCAAAAACGGGTGTATTGGCCGTTATCGAAGGGAGCAAGCCAGGAAAAACGGTCGGCTTGCGCGCCGATATCGATGCCTTGCCCATTACGGAGAAAGCGGATGTTCCATTCAAATCCAAAGTTGATGGAAAAATGCATGCATGCGGACATGATGCGCACACAGCGATGCTTTTGGGCGTTGGGAAACTGCTCCAGCAACAAAAAGACGAAATCGCAGGAACGGTATTGCTCATTTTCCAGCCAGCCGAAGAAAATGCACCGACTGGCGGTGCGGATCAGATGATGGCAGACGGCGTGTTCGAACGGTACCAGCCGGACGTCATATTGGCACAACACGTATGGCCTGGACTTCCGGCCGGTCAAGTCGGCGTCATTGACGGGGCGATCATGGGGAATTCTGACCGTTTTCACGTCACGATTCATGGAGCGGGCGGCCACGCATCGATGCCACATCAAACGATTGATGCAATCGTCATCGCCAACCAAGTGATGTCTGCCATTCAGACCATCATTAGCCGAAACGCCAACCCGATGGACTCTGGTGTCATCACGATCGGAAAAATCTCGGGAGGCTACCGTTATAATGTCGTGGCAGATAGTGTGGTGTTGGAAGGCACAATCCGTTCCTTATCAGACGAAACGAAGAAATTATTGAAAAAACGCTTCCACGAAGTCGTCAAAGGCACAACTGAAATGATGGGCGGCTCGTGTGAAATTGATTATTCGGATGGCTATCCGGCGACTGTCAATACGAAACGCTGGGCTGAAGTGGTTCGTGACTCTGCCAAGAGGCAATTAGGTACTGAATCTGCTCCAGAAGTGATCGGAAGCATGGCAGGCGAAGATTTCGGGCGCTTCTTGAAAAAATACGAAGGCGTTTACTACTGGCTCGGCACATCAGTCGGAGAGACCCAAAAGCCCCTTCATGACCCGGGCTTTATGATCGATGAACAAGCATTGTCGATCGGGACCGGCCTGATGGCTCAGGCGGCGCTTGATGTGCTCGCGGAATTGAATAACTAGGAGGAATGGACATGGCAGATGCTATCGAGCGGTTTATGGAAGAAATCGAACCGCATCTCATCAAACAACGGCGCAAACGGCATCAATATCCCGAAATTGGATTTGCGGAATATGTGACGACGTATGAGTTAAGCGAACAATTGGCCGGTAAAGGCTTTGAATTATTTTATGGCACCGATTTTTTAACGAGCGATGAACGCATGGGCGTGCCGGACGTGCAATTTTTGAAACAGCAGGAACAACGCGCGCTCGACTATGGCATCCCGCTTGATTTTCTGGAACGGATGAAAGGCGGGCATACCGGGCTTGCTGCTGTACTCGATACCGGGAAGCCAGGGCCGAATTTCGCTTATCGCTTTGATATCGATGCCTTGCCGATTGAAGAAGACGATACCTCAGGCCATGTTCCGGCTAAGCAAGATTTCCGCTCGGATATTTCGGGCATGATGCATGCCTGCGGCCACGATGGGCATGCCGCTGTCGGGCTCGGACTCGCTGAATACCTAGTAAAAGAAAAAGAACATCTTCGGGGCAAATATACGATTTTATTCCAGCCGGCAGAAGAAGGTGGACGCGGTGCAAAGGCCGTTGTCGATAAAGGCTGGCTGGACGATGCCGATTATTTCCTGAGCGGCCATGTCGGCATACACGATTTGCCGTCCGGGACCGTCGCCGCAGCCACGTCCAAGTTTTTGGCAAGTTCCAAAATCAATGCGAAATTCAAAGGCAAATCGGCGCATTCCGGATTGGAGCCGAACGAAGGGCGCAATGCTTTGCTCGCAGCGGCATCCGCCACCATGCATTTGCACGGCATTTCTCGCCATAAAGACGGGGCGACGCGCGTCAATGTCGGCACCTTGCACGCAGGATCGGGACGCAATATCATCGCCGATCGAGCGCTGATGGAAATCGAGACGCGGGGCGAGACCAACGAGTTGGATGAATACATGCAGGAAAATGCATTGCGCATCCTACAGGCGAGTGCAGCGATGTTTGATGTCGAACTGGAAATCGAGCATATGGGAAAAGCGATTTCTGCTGACGCAGATCTCGAGTTCGCCGCCATCGTGGAACGTGCCTGCGCCGCGTCTAAATTGAATATTGTGCCGTACTTGCCAATCGGCGCCTCCGAGGATGTCACGTATATGATCGAGCGCGTCCGTGAACGCGGCGGCAAAGCGACTTTCATGATTTTCGCCAGCCCCTTGCCGGCCGGCCATCACCACCCGCGTTTTGATTACGAGGAACAGGCATTGACGGCAGGGTTGGAAACATTGATCCGGACGACCGATCATTTGCTGAAGGAGGACGAAACCCGTGAATAACTGGCTGGTTGAGCAATTGCAACGGATGAATTTAAGTGATGTACTGATCCAGCCGCAAGGGTTTACGCGGGAAGGCTATACAGCGGAAGAAACAGAGGCTATCGAAGTCTTTAAAGCGATCGCCGAAGAACTGGGGCTCGCTGTTTCAGAAGACGCCGCAGGAAATGCCATCGCCCGCTGGAATGTTGCAGGCGGGCATGCGGCAGTAGCAACAGGGTCCCACCTCGACACTGTGCCAAACGGCGGTGCGTTCGATGGCGGAGCAGGCGTCGTATGCGGGCTCGGGGCCATCAAGATGTTGAAGGAAGCCGATTTTAAACCGCAGCGCCCGATCGAAGTCATTTGCTTCCGTTCGGAAGAATCGTCGCGTTTTGGGGTCTCGACAATCGGCAGCAAAGCAATGAGCGGAATATTGGATCCGTCCATCGGCACACTCGAAGACCAGCACGGCATCACGCTCGCGCAAGCGGTCGAAAGCCAAGGGTTTGTGTGGCAAGACCTAGTAAATGCGAAGCGTTCGAAACACGACTTGCAATGCTTTGTCGAGCTGCATATCGAACAAGGGATGCATATCGTCAACCATGAAAAAGATTATGGAGTCGTTAAAGGCGTCGCTTGCCCCGTCCGCTTAGCGGTCACGTTCAATGGAAAAGCGGGACACACGGGTACGACGCCGATGGGCCAAAGGCAAGACGCGCTGGCAGCTGCCGCGCCGTTCATTTCGTTCGTCCAGGAGACGGCGCTTCAAATGAACGATGCTTACGACAAATCATTGGTGGCGACCGTGTCAACCTTGACATCATCGCCGAATTCAATGAATGTCATTCCCCAAACCGTCACGGCAGGCGTCGATATCCGCAGTGTGGATGATTCACTGAAAAAGAAGATGGCAGATGCCATACGGAGCGAAGTGAAGCGCATTGAAGAAACGACAGGCGTAAAGATCGATATCGAAGTGCTCGTTGACAATCCATCCGTGTTGCTCGATGACGGTATCGCCCAGCAATTGGTCGATGCCGGCGACCACGAAGCCTATTTGGCGCATCGGATGGACAGCGGCGCAGGCCATGATGTCATGAACATGGCGCAAGTTTGGCCAAGCGGCTTGCTGTTTATCCCTTGCCAGGATGGGCTGAGCCATCACCCTGACGAATTTGCCACTGCTGAAGATTTGAAGATGGGCGTCGAATTATTGTCCCGCTTCTTGATGGAGGCCACTGGACATGACGGAAAACGTTAAAGTCGGGCTGATCGGGCCGAACGATTCGGTCAATGAAACGATGAAAGCGGCGGGCAGCTTAGAAGGCATCGAGCTCATCCCCTTCATTTACCAGCACACGGAAGAAACGAAAAACATCATCAACCAACATTCTGCGCGCATCGGCCATTGGCTTTTTTCAGGCCCAGCGCCTTATCATTTTGCTTTAAAAGAAGAGTTAATCGATGCGGATCATGCGGATTATATTTTGCTGCATGGGTCAAGCCTGCTCGGAACGATGCTCGATGCCTTTATGCAAGAAGGCGCTGTGTTATCGAGCATCAGCGTCGATTCGGTTCCACGCCGCGAAGTGCTGAAAATGCTCAAGGATTTTGATCTGGAAAAATTGGAGATCCATACCGCGCCGGAGCTCGGCTATATCCCAGCAGAAGAATTGATCGATTACCACGAGAAACTGTACCGCTCCGGGCACATTCAAGCAGCGCTCACTTGCGTACACGCCGCTTATAGCGGCTTGAAGGAGCGCGGCGTGCCGGTATACCGGATTAGCGTATCGGAACTGGCTGCCCACCGCGCGATTTCAGTCATCAAGGAAAGAAGCTTGTCGGATTTGTACCGCATGAAGCAATTGGCGATGATTGGCATCGAAATAATCTACCCGAGCCAAGCGCAGCAACGCAAGACGCCGTTCAAGATTGAACGCCAGGAACTGGCGATGAACCGTGTGCTCATCGATTTTGCCGAAGAAGTCAAAGGCTCAAAAGTCGGGATGGGCAATGGCATCTACTTCATCTATACGACTCGCGGAGAATTGGAACTTTACAGCAAATCACATCATCCGGAAGAGCTGAAGGAAGAGATTTTTGCCAACAGCAAGTTCCAGGTGCGGATCGGCATCGGCTATGGCCGGACCGTCACGGACTCGGAGCAGAATGTCCGCCTGGCGCTTGACTACGCCCGAGAAAAAGAGAACGGCGTGGTCATCAATATCGACGAAGGTGGAAAAGTAACGGAAATCAACTCATCAGGCGAGCGTCTCCGCTACAGCCGCCGCAGCTCCGAATCGAAGTGGCAGGAATCGCTGAAAGGCGCAGCAATCAGCCAGACCGTTATCGCCCGCATTGAATCCTTGTCTAGGCATTATGCGAAAGACGAACTTACCGCGTTGGAATTATCGCAATGGATGAACAGTACAGAACGCAATGCGCGCAGGATCTTAACGGAGCTCGAGAACATCGGCCTCGCCGAAGTGGCGGGGGAAGAAGCCGGGCGTCGCGGCCGGCCGCGGAAATTGTACCGTTTGTTATTCGGTGCATAAAACGAAAAGGGAGGAATGGGAATGGCGACACCGACAGAACAACAAGACAAAAAAGGATTTTTGAATTTTATTGAAAAGTGGGGCAACCGCTTGCCCGATCCATTCTTCATTTTTGTATACTTAGCAGTTTTTGTCGTTTTGCTGTCCTGGCTGGTCAGTTCACTCGGGACGACCGTCGTCCATCCGGGAACGGGCGAGGAACTGGCGATTCAAAGCATCGTTTCAGGGGAAGGGATCCGTTATATCCTGGCAGAGACGATCAATAACTTCACCGGCTTTGCGCCGCTCGGGCTCGTGCTCGTCATGATGCTCGGGATCGGTTTGGCTGAAAGAGTCGGGCTGATGGAGACCGCCATCAAAAAATCCATCTTGAATGCACCGAAATCACTGATCACTTACGCAGTCATTTTCACGGGCATCATGGGGAACTTGGCTTCAGACGCTGCCTTTATCTTGGTGCCGCCGCTTGCGGCAATGGTCTTCGCTTCTGTCGGGAGGCATCCGCTCGCAGGACTTGCGGCAGGTTTTGCCGGAACCGGCGCAGGATTCACCGCGAATATCCTGATTACCGGTACAGACGCGCTGCTATCCGGGATTTCCACAGAAGCTGCGAGAACCATCGATGATACCATGGTCGTAACGCCGGTCGATAACTGGTATTTCATGAGTGCATCGGTCATCGTCATGGCGATCGTCGGGGCGATCATTACCGAAAAATTGGTCGAGCCACGCCTTGGCAAATACACGGGCAAAGCCGATAATTCATTTGAACCGGTGACGAAACAGGAAAACAAAGGCTTATTGAATGCCGTGATTGCAGGTGCCGTTTACATCGGCTTGATCGCTTTGCTGCTGTTCTTCCCAGGCTCGCCTGTCCGAAACGAAGACGGCGGCATCATCCCGTCGCCATTTCTATCTGGCATCGTGCCGATCATCCTGTTCTTCTTCATTACAGTGGCTGTCGCATACGGCATCACGGTCAAGAAAATCACTGAATCTAAAGATATTCCTGCTTATATGGGAGATGCCATCAAGGACATGTCCGGTTATATCGTCTTGATCTTTGCCGCAGCCCAGTTTATCAGTTATTTTAACTGGAGCAACCTGGGCATCTGGCTCGCCGTCAACAGTGCGGAATTCTTGACGAGCATCAATATGACGGGCTTGCCAGTCATGGTCGGTTTCAGCGTCCTTGCAGCCCTTTTGAATCTATTGATTTTCAGCGGCTCCGCACAATGGGCGTTGATGGCGCCGATCTTCATCCCAATGTTCATGCTGCTGGATTATCATCCCGCATTTGTCCAATTGGCATTCCGCATTGCGGATTCATCGACGAACATCATTACGCCGCTCAATCCGTATATTTTGATTGTGCTCGCCTTCATGCGCGAATACGACAAAAAAGCGGGACTCGGCACCTTGATTTCCTTGATGTTGCCGTACAGTCTCATCTTCTTCGGGGTATGGCTGGTCATGATGATCATCTTTGCATTGACTGGGCTGCCAATCGGTCCTGGGATCAGCTTGCGTATGTAAAAGAAAAAATCCGCCTTTTTGCAGGCGGATTTTTTTAAAAAGCCAGGACTCGAGAAGGTGAATAGGCAGGGACTTGCGTGGCGCGGATTAAGAAAAACCACTTATTTAAAAAGTTTTTTCCATTTGTTAATAGTTTGTTCATAGTTGCCCTGTATACTGGTCTAGGAAGTCATCCGAGTGGAGGGTGTGTCGAATGAACCGTCAATCCAATCAAATGAAGCACTTAAAAAGGATGTTCGATGAATCGTATGAAGCGTGCAGAAAAACCAACGACGCCATCGTTTCCGAACTGCGAAAACAAGGCGTCAATGCTTCGCTATGCAAAAAGCCGGCAATTCTTCAACCGTCTGTCTAACCTGTACACGACCCGAATTGCCACCAATCAACTTAAAATGACCAACAAAAAAAGCTGTCCCTGCTGCCGATTCGGCAGAGGGGCAGCTTTTTCAGTTAGTAGCTAAGCCCTTTTTCGTAAAGCCACATTTTCAAGCTCCCGAATGAAGGGAAGGAGATGGATTCGCCAGTTTCAGGATGCTCGGCGCGGACGATGATGTCCAATTCGTTTGGTGTAAAAGACCAGCCTTCTTCCATAAGGGAACGCACTACTTTCACCATCATGCTCGAACCTTTAATCGTACCCATTTCCATCGCTATCATCTCCTTCAGTAATATCTCCCATTATAACAGGGAAATCATTATGAGTAGTACACATATGCTTTCTGTAGTATTCCTGTAATCGTGTTTTTTTAAACCCATCATCTGTCCAAAACCTATAAGTAATCCAAATGGGATAAAAGACTAGCGCAAATACTGTGCTGCCGAGTCTGCGACAAGGAATAATGCGGCCGTTTTTGCCAGTGGAGGAGAGTTATGAAAGCTTTCGTCAAACTATTGGTAATTGGTAAAAAATTGGTTGACTTTTTGTAAAAACCCCCTATAATTCACAGTAACAGCACCAATTATAGCGAAGAGTCTCTGGCCTTGTTTTAGATAATCGGCGATCGAGGAGGAAGACTGATGAAGTTCATGCCCAGAAAACGGGAGGATTTCTTCCCGAAACTGTTCCAAAGCGATTTGGATTCGGATTTCTTTGACCGATTCTTCAAGGAAAGCAATTACCCGCAAGTCGATGTAAAAGAAGCGAATGGGCAGTATGAAGTGGTGGTCGACGTGCCGGGTTTCTCAAAAGATGACATCCAGGTCGATTTTAAAGACGGTTATTTATCGATCAGCGGCAAAAAAGAAGAAAGCTCGGAAACTTCGGAAGACGAGGGCCATTACATCCGTAAAGAACGTTCTTTTGGTTCGTTCAAGCGCAGCTTTTACGTCGGCGATGTCGATGAACAAGCCATTAAAGGAAACTTCAAAGACGGTGTCTTGCAATTAACTGTGCCAAAGCCGGAAGAAAAAGACTCCGGCAATGGCAAACGCATCGAAATCGAGTAAAGAGCCCAGCCAGAGGCTCTTTTTTCATTGAGCTAAGAATAGCGGAGTAAAAAGGAGGGGCATATATGGCAAGTAAGGAACAAGCAATCACAGATGAAACGGCCCAAACACTCCAAAAGAGGAATTTTTGGTCCGGCATTTTGTTCGGGATCGGCTCTATGGCCTTCGTCGATGAAGTCATCTTCCACCAATTGCTTCAATGGCATCATTTCTATGATTTGGCGACACCGCAAATCGGTATTTTTGCAGATGGTTTGTTGAATTCTTTTGCCTGGTTTGCAGCAATCGGCGGGCTCTTCATGTTTGCAGACTTGAGAAGGCGGCAAGCGGTCCGCATGCGGTATTGGATTGCTTCAGTCCTTATGGGCGCAGGGGCTTTCCAGCTATTTGACGGGATCATAGACCATAAGGTGTTCAGGACCCACCAAGTCCGCTATCAGGTCGAATTGTGGCCTTATGACTTGAGCTGGAATTTGTTTGGCGCTGCTTTGCTCATTGCGGGGGTGTTCCTTGCAAAATCCGCCAAGGAAAGGCGGTCCGCATAAAGCGATGATACATCATTACCTCGGCTCCATAGAACCTTGGTTTCAACTAACAGCGGCGTTGTTGCTTGCCTGGGCCCTGATGTTTTACCCGATGCTTTCGATATGGACCAACGAACGCTATAGAAAATGGCCCATGCACCGTTACATATTTTGGTTTGCTGGCGTGATCGCAGCAGGCGCTTCATTAGTCGGTCCTTTAGCGGACAAAGCGCATACCAGCTTTTCCGCCCATATGACCGGGCATTTGCTGCTCGGCATGCTGGCGCCGTTATTATTGTTGCACGGCAAACCATTGACTTTGGTGATGAGAGGATTGCCGACCACATCCGCACGGCGCCTGAGCCGCCTATTGAATAGTCGATTCATTGCAGTCGCAAGCCATCCCGCCAGCACCGCGTTGTTGAATTTCGGTGGCTTGTTTATTCTGTACAGAACGGATTTATTCGTCTTGATGCATCAATCGACAGGGGTTTACGCTTTGGTCCATATTCATATTTTGTTGGCAGGCTATATGTTCACGTGGTCGATTCTATATACCGACCTGACTGCCCATCGACATTCGTTCCGTTTGCGCGCAGCGGTCTTGATTATGGCGCTAGCAAGCCATAAAGTGTTAGCGAAATCGCTTTACGCCATGCCACCTGCTGGAATCACGACCAGTGACGGAGAAATGGGAGCGCTAATCATGTACTATGGCGGAGATGTTATCGACCTGGCCCTTATCATCCTTTTTTGCTATAGCTGGTATAAAGCCACCGCCCCTGGTCGAATCGTCCGTACGATTTGAAAACCATTTCCTTCTAGGAGATGGTTTTTTTCTTGGCCATGATTTGGTTTGTTTGCCGTGGCACCGGGCGAAAACGGCAAAATGATGGTAGAATAGAAGAAAGCAATTGTCAGGAGGCACGTAATGAATAGCTACATCGTTATGCAGGGGGAAACCTACAGAGAAGAAAAGCGACTTGGAATTGTCCGGGCGCCTATGAAAGATAAATCGGGAACCACGCCACATTCGTGGGAGCGGGTAAAATCATTGCAAAAAGGGGATCGGACCTTTCATTATGTCCGGGGGGCACTGGTTGCGGTAGGCACCATCCAGGAAGATGCGCGCGAGCAGGCATCAGGTACTGCACAAGCTGAGTGGATTGCGCCTTGTGAATACTTGGAACTGGATGACCCATTGGAAATTGCGTCGTGCATCAAAATGGTAGCGGAACATTTGCCAATCAAGTATTCCGCTTTCCAGCCGGACGGCAACGGCAACTCCGGTTATGTATACCCGTGCAATGAAGCGTTGGCGTTGGTGTTTTTGGAATTATTATCGTCTTCAAAATGGCGCAATATCGAGCAATTGGAATTTGTTTACGACGCTGTGCGTGAAGAGAAATACAATTCTTTAACAGCTTGGATGATGGATTCCGAATACTTGCTGCGGCGAAAGTTCAGGGACTTGAAGGGGCAGTTTAAAACAGTGCAGTTGGAGCGGTGGGGAAATAAATGTGCCCTATGCAGCCTTGATAATCCTGCATTGCTGAAAGCGGCCTACAGCAAGCCATGGAAAGACAGCACTGATGCAGAACGGATCAATCCAGCGAATGGGGTGCTATTATGCGCCAATCACGCAGCGCTTTATGAAAGCGGCCAAATTTCCTTTACCGGCGTAGGTACGCTGAGAATGTCAGCAACCCTTCAACCACAAGCGAGCCATTATGGTTTGAAGAAAAATATGCGCATCGCAGCGAAGGATTCGAATACGGCTTTTTTCAGATGGCATCGAAATAATTTTTTCGTAGGTGAATAATGAATTTGGCGTGCAGCGAGTGCTGCGCGTCTTTTTCCATTCATTTTTATTTATCTAAAAGGCTTGAATAAAAATCTAGTTAGACAAAAAACTATATATGAATAAATGACTAAGCGGTTGCTTATTGAATAATAATGAATAAAATAATCTCGCCATATTTTATGAATAACTTTATTCGTTTGTAAATATTTTAAATTCACCAGGAGCTTTCGGTTATTCGGCGCATCCCTCGAGCCATTCATCTCCGTTATTTTTTGGAACCACCCCTGAATATCTTGGTTAAATGTGTTATAGTATATTCAACAAATGAATGAATGGGAAGGGTGACAGAAATGGTATCGACCACAGAAGTTGCAAAGCATGCAGGAGTCTCTCAAACGACGGTGTCCCGTGTATTGAATCGGCCAGAGCAAGTTAAAAAGGAAACTTACGACAAAGTGATGCAAGCCTTAGCTGAATTGGATTACGGAAATGCGAGCGCCGCTAGTGAACAACACGCAGAGCCAGCAAAACGTATCGCCGTCCTGCTTGCAGAGGATTGCGCGCCTGCTGAATTCGCCCGTTTGCGCGAATTTACCGAATCGGCACAGGCATCGGGCTACGAGCTGACTGGCCATGCATTGACTGGAAATGAATCGATGGAAGACAGCAAGGCTTTAGTAAAAGGAGTTGCAGGCGTCATCGGCATCGGCAGCCTTCCTGCTGAACTGAAGGAATATTTGAAAGAAGCAAGTCCTTATTTGCAAGCCGAAGAAGCAGTGGATGAAGGGAAACCATTTGACGGTCGTAAAGCGGCATACCTTGCCACTAGCCATCTTGCTGAAAAAGACCACCAGCAGATCGCTTGGGTCGGGGGAGATCTGCCGGATGGCAGCGAAAGGCTTCAAGGATATTATGAAGCATTGGCGCATCATCAATTGAAACTGCGCAAAAAACGCATCCATTCGACACAAAGCCCAACGGATTTCGATGCCATTGCGGCTGAATTGCGTGCGTTTAAAAAACCGACCAGTGCGTTTGTTGCCGCGAGCTATGAAGACGGGCTGCAATTACTCGATTCTTTGAAAAGCGCTGGATTCAAAGTGCCAAAAGACATCAGCATCGTGGTAGTGGGGGAACCTGAAGGGGATGACGCTGAATTGACGGCCGTCAAGCCGCCATCCGCTGCACAGCCATTTGCCCAGCAAGTGGTGGATCGCCTGCTTCAGCAGATCGAAGGAAGCGAAACGGCGATGCCAGCTGCCGAGGACGAGTTGCAACTTAGCAAGGGCAACACGGTGAAAAAATTTAAAGAGCGGCAAAAAAGCAAAGCTTAACCATAAAAAAAGCGTCTGTACAGCAAACTGTACAGGCGCTTTTTTAATTAAAGTTCCTTATGCGAAAACGGGCATTTGCCTTTGACCGGCTCAACATCATCCCCGATGAAGAACTGCTTCCATTCATTGTGTTCAGGGTCGCCAAAATGGCTGATATCCGGATGGGTCGGCAATTCATCCCACTTCTCGACCCGTTCCCGGACCTTTTCACGCGACATGATGCCGCCTTTTTCAGTCCCTGTCAGCCCTTCGAAGATCCTTCTCGGCTGGAACCCGAGCACCATCGAATTGCCGAGGTGGCGGGTGCGCCGTTGTTTGTAGGCAGGCGCGTTGCCGAAGATGAAAATGGGTTCCCCTTTGAAGTTGAAATCCCATAAATAATGATCAGGATCACGCGGCGCTTGTTCGGGCCATTCAGTATCATCCATATCATGAAGATACTGCAGGATTTCCCAAAACTGCTTGCGGTAAGCATCCAGTGGCGCTTCCGATTCAAATGGTTCCACGAACACAAACAGGCCATGCCGCTTATGTTTCGGATCTTCGAACAGAGTCAAGAATTCCGCCACGGCTCCCGGCAGGTTTGACCAATCGTCTTGGCTTATGTATGCATAGCGCAGCTCGCCTTTCAACTCGCCGCTTCTGCCGAAATAGCACGGGAAAGTCTTATCCGTCACCGTCTCATGAAAGGTTTTATATTCGCGCAGCAACCAGTCAGGCAAGTCGTTGCGGTTTGTGAAATCTTCTTTTGTCAATAAAGCAGGAATCGTCGTTTGCATTACTTAGCCTCCAATTTCAAAATCTCATCCTTCAAATTGTTCCCTGAATGCTTTTAATTGAAACACCTTATTTTAATTTATTGGGAAGAACGACAAAAATAGGAAATGAAAAAAGCGCCAGGAATTTGCGCTTTCTTCACGTCGATCTATCCGATTATTTAGCCAAGGCGTTGTGATTCATTCATCGATTCATTCAAGATCGTTTGCTGTGCCTGGCCATGATTCGCCCGTCATTTCCACAAGCCCCAGAAGCTTTCTTCTGCGTAGTTCGAGTGATTCCATTGTCTTTTCATAGGATTCTGCGTTAACGGTCGGAATCGATTCATCGAGATTCGCCAGCACTTGATGGGGCGGGACTACCGTGGATGCGTCGATTGAGGAGCTATGCAAGGTGTCCAAATAACTGGTGATGCTGCTTGAGAGTTCCTGCATCAATAAGGCATTGGGTTGAATGTCTTTTGGTATGCCGTGCTGTAAAAAAGTCAATGCTTCATCCAACACAACGATATTGACTGGCAACGATCGGTCATGCGTCGAGCTGCGGTAATAATGGAGTACGGGGTAGGCGTTGTATTTCGACACGGCATTGCTTAATTCATTCGCGAACGTATCGAGCAATAGATTAAGGTTGTCGAAATTTTTCCCGTTCCATGAATTGTTGACGAAGGAAGCGGGATCTTTTGCAATGCCGCTGATGCTCGATGCAAGCGAGCGTTTTTCTGACACGGCGCTCAGCACTTGCAGCAAATAAGTCACCCCGAAGGTAATGAATAGCATGCCGGTGCCGGTCGCAAAGGTTGCTACGATCTGCCAGATGCCGTCATCCGGGGAGAACTCACCGTTGCCGAGCGTGAAAATCAAGTAGCCTGCATAATAGGCATATTCAACCCACGACAAAGGCCCGCCGTCTTTGGTATCGACGATCATGTCGGAACTGGCAAAAATGAACGTCCAGCCCGCCCATAATAGGAAAATCCATGTCGCCAAGGTGGAGACCAAAATAATCGGCCCCGCGAGGCTCAGGAATTTCGAATTGTTCCGGCTCACTTGCTTATGGAGTGTCCAGTAGGCGGAAGTGAGCTTGTGGGTCAATGGGCCGGCGCCGCCATCGACCCATAAAGTCGTCCAGATGAAATCGATCAGTGTGAGGACGACGATGATGATGCCGATAAGTAGATAAAACTGATCCACCAACATCCCTCCTTTATGTTCTACTTGTCCATACCCTTCCACCCCTATAGGTTATGCATATAAGCGTGAAAAGGGAAAAGAAACAAGCAGATATGCTAAAATGAAGAGATACGAAAGCGAGGGGGGCGTGCAGAAGATTGGGCAAGAATTTCCGGTCGAGTGCCCTTTATCAAAAGGCACTCAGACGTAAACAACGCAATGCGGCAAGGCCGCGACACATAGATAAGATCGTCATTCTTGGCGATTCCGTAGCGTATGGCTACGGGACAAAGGGCGGAATTGCGAGACATTTGGAAGACAGCTTTCCGGCTAGCGAGGTGCTGAACTTCGGCATCAATGGATTGACGAGTGATGGCCTCGTCGAACGGCTGCGGGCCGATCATTGGCAGTCGGAATTGGCTCAAGCCGATCTCGTGCTGCTGAATATCGGCGGCAACGATTTGCTGCGTCAATACAAGGATGGAGGCGCAAGTGAATTGATTCGCCAGTTTACTGCATTGAAAAAGAAATACCGCCGCAATTTGTTGGAGATTTACGGACATATTCAAGCTGGCAACGATCGAGTATTGATTGTCCAAAATAGCTTATATAATTCGATGAAAAAAGAAGTGCAGTATTTCGGTTTCACCAACCTGCTGTTCCGCATGTGGAATTCGGCAATCGGCACGAAAGGCGTCATCGTCACGAACACGCGGAAAATGGGGAAAGTGCCGTCCATTTGGCTGGATTCGATCCATCCGAATGAAGAAGGCTATGCGATCATGCATCAATTGCTGCTGGAAACCTTGCAGACAACCGGCATAGCGGTTGTAAAAGACCGTCGATAACGACCAGACCCGGGCCATTAATGGTTTCCGGGTTTTTTGTTGCTTGAAATATGCCAGCGCTAGATGCTCTAGCAGACAGTGGGAGAAAATGCTTGTGGTTTTAAAGGAACGTGGTATATTATGTCTATAAATTTTAAATTCCGATGAGTCTCATGATTTATATCAGGTCTTTTGTCGAGTGTTTGAATTTGCAATAGAGGGGTGGGGCGCATGAGAAGAAAGCTGGTGCTGATCCAATTGTCCAGGGCATTGGTGCCGATATTGGTCATGCTTCACCATTTATCGACGACCATGATGGATTACTACGGGTTTAACATTTGGAACCTGGCGTATTTGCCGCTGACCGGTGGCGTCTATTATTTCTTTTCCTTGTCGGGGTTCATGGCTTATTATATTTACCGACGAAAATTCGGAAAAAGAGGCCAATTATCGGATTTTCTGATCAATCGCTTCATTCGAATCTATCCACTGTACTGGGTTGTGACCTTGGTGTTTCTACTCCTGGCATTTCTCTTCCCATGGTTTGCAACGGGGGCGGAGCGGGACATGGCTGTCATTTTGACTTCGATTTTCCTAGTCCCGAATCCTGGATGGCAAGACCCGTTCTTGATCGTGGCCTGGTCATTAGAATATACCGTTTATTTTTATCTGATGTTTTCCGTGTTGTTTTTAAGCCCGCGCCTGCTCGGGAAGATACTGTTCGCCGCCTGGGGCATCCTTTCACTTGTAGGTGTCATCGGCATTGTCTATATCGATCATTTTCTGTTCGATTTTCTGTTTGCTTCCTATAATTTAATGTTCATAGCGGGTGTATTTTGTGCTTGGCTCATTCTCCACGCCAACATACCGGTCATCACCGGGTATCTGTTCATCGCCTGTGGGTTGGTTGGTTTTCCTGTGACATGGATGAATGCGATAAATCCGTTTATGGAAGTCAGTTTTGAAATGAGCTCCAGCATTTCAATCATGTTGTTGTTGATTGGGCTTGGCGTGGTCGATTTGAAAAAGGATATCCATATTCCGAACGCGTTTCATCAACTTGGCAATGCCGCATTTGCGATTTATCTCGTCCATAATGTAGTGCTCGATGTATTCTCTGAATGGATGGATCAAGCCGGTTTGCATGAAGTATTGGGCAATGTCGGCATGAGCTTGGTGCTCGTGGCTTTGATGATGTTTTTCGGGATTTTGGCGCATTTCAAGCTCGAACTGCCGCTGCACCGAATCTTTAAAGGCTGGCTGCAGCGAAACAAAACACCTGTTGTGGCGCCAAGTGATACAGACGCTGCGGCGAAAAATACTTAAAAATCCCCTAAGCGCTAAGGCTTAGGGGATTTTATCTTATTCAGGTTTATTCAATAAATTTTGCAAAGCCTTCTTTTCACGGTTGATTTCATCGACGGTGCGGACGCCCAATTTGCGGAAAATGACGATCGCCGGTGTCCAGCCTTGCAGCGCGTGCTGAATGATGGCTGCACTTGACGCTCCCGCTAGAAGCGCCCATTTTCTGTTGCCCTTTACTGCCAAAAGAGTTGAAAGGGCTGCAACGGACGCCATATTTACTTTCATTAGGCGTTCAATGTCCCATTCGTTGTCCAACTCGTTAATGCGCGCCCGGATTTCACTTTCGCCTTGGCGCTTGTAGTAATTGACCGAAGCTTCCGTTTCCCGTTCGATTTGCTGATTGATGTGGTCAGGTGTGTGGTCGTTCACTTTAGATTGTGTCGATGGCAATTGTTCTTTAGCTAAATCAAGTTCCATGAAAAAATCCTCCATTTCATTGCAAGTCCTGCTACTTGTATTCCGCAAATGGCTTTTCTTTAAACCCTTAAGTTCATGCAAGCCTTGTAGAGAAACTCAGTCGATGCTATCTGTCTGGTCTTTCATGATTTGTTCATCCATCGGGCCGACAATTTTTTGGGCGATTTCGCCTTTCGTGTTGAGGATGTACGTTGTCGGCACAGTACGGATTTGATACGTTTGGGCGGTGCTTCCGGTTTCGTCCATTGGAATGGAGAATGTCAAACCGAATTCATCGATAAACGAGCGAATCGCTTCATCTCCGTTATCTTGTGCGGTCAGGTTAACTGCCAGGATAACGACATCGCCGCCTGCGTTGTTTTCGTGAAATTCCTGCATATGCGGCATTTCAGCTCGGCATGGGGGACACCAGGTCGCCCAGAAGTTCAAGATGACTTTTTTACCGCGGTAATCGGATAGTTTGACCGTTTCGCCATTTTGGTCAGTCAATGTGAAATCGGGAGCTACCTGCCCTTGTGAGAGGCCTTCGGCAAGTGACTCGTCTTGTGCGCTTGCGGAAGTGGCGGATTCGCTCGTGTCGATTGGCTGAGCATCTTCTTCAAAGAAATTGATGGCTATGATGGCGATCGCTGCAAGCAGCAATATGCCGATGATGGCTTTTTTTATCATATGCTCGGTCCTTTCTGTTCAAAACGTATGTACATGGCGATCGTGAATGCGGCAACAACAATGAGCGTCGCATTTTGCCAAGTCACTAGCGGGCCGAATGCGCTTAGGATGAGCAGTTCCACTGTGAAAAATGCGGCAAGCAATAAGCTGTTCGGAACGTCTGGCCGTTTTCCCAGCACGCGGATGGCCACGATAGCTGCTGCGAAAAGAGCGGTTTGAAGGGCTGCTTGCACAAACTCGGCGTCAAAATATTGCAGGATGGACTGATACGCCAGAAAAAACAATAACCAGGCAGTGGCAGCCTGTTCCGCCACAGCAGCCTGTTTTCTTTGTGCCAGGGCCAAATAGCCGATAAGCAATGCTATGGCGAGCAAATGGCCGTACAACCCGCCGTTGAAATAAAGAATCGATAAAGGCATGTCAAGAAAATGCTGTAAATTGAAAACGATGTAGCTGAGCTTCCACGTCAAGATGTAAAGCGCCAAAGCGTTCCAGTACCATTCGCCAGGTTTATGCCCAATCGCGGCGCGCATCAGCAAGCTTACTGCAGCGGCTGCCAACAGCACAGAAACCCATACCGCAGGCACCGTCAAGTGAAGTATCCGAACATAGTTCACTAACTTTGTCCCGCCCGGTGTCTATTCATTATAAAGATACCTCCGTCCGTATTGAAAATCTTATGCCTGGCGATTTCCATTATAGCGGAAAGTATGAGCTTTTCATCTCTTTTGATTGTCAAAATAGTGAGCAGTTTTATCCAATAAATGAACAATAGCCTGGCTGTGAACTAATTCACAGCCAGGCTATTGCGCGTGTGACGATTTTCCGAACAACGGATCACTCGAATTGTTTCCATACTTCCGGCAGCAACTCTGCGATATCGCGTGCCAACATTGTATGGGGGGAGCGGGTTTTGATGAATTCATCCGCACACGCTCCGTGCAAGTAAACAGCATTCAAAACGGCGTGGCGCCAGTTTTCATGGCAGCACAGCATACCAAGCATCATGCCGGTCAGCATATCACCCGTGCCACCTTTTGCCAGCGCGGCATTTCCTGTCGGGTTGTGGTACAGTTCGCCGTCTGGAAACGCAATAGTTGTTCGGGAGCCTTTCAAGACGATCGTCAAATTGTGTTCCGCGGCAAATGCAGAAGCACATGAATCGGGAGACTCGCTAAGCTGCTCCATTGAATAACCAGAGATCCGGCTGAATTCACCGGTGTGCGGCGTCAAGATAAGAGGGGCGCTTCTTTTGGCATAGCTTCGTTCGCTCAATGCGCCGGCATCGAGAATGAGTGGGGCAGAAGACTTCAGCAAACTGTCAATAGCCGCTTCGGTCAATGCATCCGGCAAGGTGCCAGGCCCACAGGCGATGGCTTTATAGGAAGTGAGTGAATGGGTGCCGTTGGCGATATGGATCAGCGCATCCGGCACATACGTCGCTTCGGCGGCCGCGTGAGCGATGCTGCGGATGGTTTCGCGGTAAGTCCCGATTGCCAATTTCCCGACGCCGCTTGTTAACGCGCCGAGCCCGGAAATCAAGGCGGCTCCGGGCATGTCGGGGCCTCCAGCTACTAATAACGCCGTTCCGAATACGCCTTTATGGCTGTCTTGGGCGCGTTTTGGCAATGTGCTGCGCACCATTTCCTGCGACCAGATGATGCTGTCTTGCGGGATTTGTGGATCGTTCATATGATAACCTCCAGTTTCTTCCTTGATGGTATAACTGTAGCCGATCTAAGGCAATAGGCAAACCCAAAAGCGCTAAATAGACAAGTTGACAGAGGGAGGGTTTTAGTCCTGATAAATGACTGCAGCCGTTAACTGGACGCTGAGGGTATTTCGTCCCACGAAACAATGGAAATCAGCAAGCTCAAAATTTGCGCTCCGGCAATGGTAATGGGCGAAGGATGATTAGCGCTGTGGATTATATATCCAAAGAACTGAAATTTCTGACAACTATAGGCAAGCTTAACAAGCTTTGCTATACTCAGCCTATTAAATGAAAAGGAGTGGGGATAGTTGAAAAAACACATATTCAAGACAATGACCATGGCGGGGCTTTGTGCGATGCTTGCGATGCCGGTGCAAGCATCAGAGCCTGCACAACCGACTGAACACCATCACGACAACGCCATTTCCGGATTTATCGATTATGATGAGCTGAAAAAAGAACTTCAGCGCATCGAAGCAAATAGCAAAGGCTCTGTTTCCGTGGATGTCGCCGGCCAATCCTTCGAAGGCCGTGATATTTATACGGCGACTGTCGGCACGGGCGATAAAGTGCTGCTAATCCAAAGTGAGATTCACGGAAACGAAAAAACAGGCACTGTGGCCATTTTGAATATGTTGAAATCGCTATCCGGCAACTCGAAAGCGGCGAAAGCCTTGCGCGACGAAGTGACGATCGTCTTCATGCCGATGATGAATCCGGATGCCTCAGAAGGCGATAAGCGCCGCAATAGCATGACATGGAGCGATGTCGTGGCGGATTATCCCGAACTCGCCGCTGCAACGCCATCATGGAATTATTTGGACCGCGGCGTCAGCCAAAGCTATGATTACGGCGCCAATCCAGGCTTTGATGTGAACCGCGACTTTAATCCGGACCTGGACTATGTGCCACAAGCGGAAGATTTCCCTGGCGCATCGAACGAACCGGGCTGGTTTATCACGAAAGAAGCCCAAGTGTCACGCGACGTCTATAAATCATTGCAAGCGGAATATGGCACCGTCGACGTCTTTATCGACCTGCATCACCAAGGGATGTATTATGTCGATGGCACGCCAGATCCAGTTACATTGTCGTTGTCTGCCCAATTCGTTCCGGACCCATCCAGTGCTGAAGGGGCGAAATACAGCGACTATGCAGACCAGTACGATTATGATTTTTCACGCCAGTTGAATGTGGCGGCGTATGAGGAGCTGCAGTCCTACGGCAATTCGAAATTCACCAATATCTCGCTTTATTCACAAGGGCTCGATTTGCCGGGCACAGCGCTTGGCAGTTATGCACTGAACGGCAGCGGCACCGTGTTGTTTGAAGTACGCGGCCAAACCCAGTCGCTTGGGCAGAAAGAAAAAGGCCAATTGGTCAAATCGGTGGAGCGCGGATTGACGGCGATTGTCGAAGGGGTAGCCGACGACAGCGTCTATTCATTGGACCCGGAAGAGTATGAAGACATTCCATTGACTTCCTATAGCCCATCCAGCAATTGATGAGGAACGCCGCCAAATTCTGGCGGCGTTTTTATGTGCCGAGTTGTAGAGCAAGCTCGGGCTTTGGTAGACTGAAGACAAACAGAAAGGGGTGCCAGTATGGCCATCAGCAAGTTGAACGACCGCATTCAGTTGATCGACGGTTTCGATCTCGGCCTCGAACACCGAACAGGCAGCTACGTCATCATGGAACAGCAGCTGACCATTATTGAAACAGGTCCGAGCCCGTCGGTGGAGCATGTGAAACAAGGATTGAAAGAACTCGGCATTTCACTCGATGAGGTCCGCTACATCATCGTGACCCATATCCACCTCGACCACGCCGGTGGAGCGGGCTTATTATTGCAGGACTGCCCGAACGCGACGCTCATCGTGCACCCGAAAGGCGCCAGGCACCTGGCAGACCCGAGCCGACTCATCGCCGGCGCACGCGCAGTATACGGCGACAAATTCGATGATCTGTTCAATCCGATCGTTCCGGTGCCCGAACACCGCATCGCTATCAAAACGGAAGGCGACCGGCTGCAAATCGGTCCGGACTGTTCGCTTGAGTTCTGGGATACGCCGGGCCATGCCAAGCATCATTTCGGCATCTTAGACCCGGTATCGAATGGGTTTTTCGTAGGGGATACGGCCGGCATCCGTTATGCACAGCTGATTGAAGACGGCATCGACTTTTACTTGCCGTCCACCTCACCGAACCAATTCGACCCGGAGGCGATGAAGGCATCCATCGAACGAATGGAAAGTCAGCAACTCGATGTGCTTTATTTCGGGCATTTCGGCGCTGCGCATAACCCTGATGCAGCACTAGAGCAGGTGCTGGAATGGCTAGAGCTGTTTGTTGAAGAAGGAGCGGTGGCCTATCAGAACAAAGAATCCGCAGATCAATTGGCAAAACGTCTGCTGGCACCGGTTATGGCGCAGCTGGCGGAAAAAGGCGCCAAACAGCCGCACCGCGTGATGCCTTATATCGAGATGGACTTACAGGTCAGCGCACAGGGCCTATTGGATTATTTCCATAGACAAGGCTAAGGCGGCTGGAGAAAAAATGTCGCCCTCAGGCAAACAGCCGGTTTACCGCCGCCCGTTTAGGGGCAAAGACTAGGGCAGAGAAAATTCATTTACCTGAAGGGCGGAAAATAAAGTGGCACAAGTGTTAACGGAAAAGACAGCAATCATTACAGGAGCAGGGCGCGGCATCGGCCGGGCAACCGCCCTAGCACTGGCCAATGAAGGCGTGGCCGTCGGGCTGATCGCCAGAACCGAAAAAGAAATCGAACAATTGGCGCAGGAGATCCGTTCGTTGCGTGGCCGCGCAGCATTTGCGGTTGCGGATGTGTCGGATCCAAAGCAAGTTGAAGCGGCCGTCCAGAAATTGACCGACGAACTCGGCACGATCGATATCCTCATCAACAACGCAGGAATCGGGAAATACGGCAAGTTTATGGAACTCGAGACCGAGGATTGGCAAAATATGCTCAATATCAATTTGATGGGCATGGTCCATATGACCAAAGCGGTGCTTCCGCAGATGGTGGAAAAACAGGGAGGCGATATCGTCAACATCTCCTCTTCTTCGGGACTCAAAGGCACGAAAGGCTCGAGCGCCTATAGCGCATCGAAATTCGCGGTGCTCGGCATGAGCGAGGCTTTGATGCAGGAAGTGCGCCCTGACAATATCCGTGTCTTCGCTTTGGCACCGAGCCGCGTCGTGACGGGCATGACTGATTCCGGCAATGAAACGGAACAGGAAAAAGAGAAGTTCATGCAGCCGGAAGACATCGCGGAATACATCGTTTCGCAATTGAAATTGAACCCGCGCATCTTTATCCCTTTATCGAAACAATGGGCGACCAACCCATTTTGATCACACGAAAAACCCCTGAATGCCTTTTCGGCGTTCAGGGGTTTTTTTAGCTGATTCCTTTGACGTACGCTTCCACTTCTTGAGATGACGAGAGCGCAAGTATGCGGTCGGTATGCGAAGCCATTTCTTGTTTTGACAAACGGCTGATCTGTGCACGCGCCTTCAGGACCGAAGAAGCGCTCATGGAGAATTCATCTAAGCCGAGCCCGAGAAGGATCGGGATGGCGATGTCATCGCCGGCCATCTCGCCGCACATGCCTGCCCATTTGCCTTCTTTATGAGCGGCATCGATAACCATTTTGACTAAGCGCAAAATCGCGGGGTTGAACGGCTGGTACAGATACGACACGCGTTCGTTCATGCGGTCTGCGGCCATCGTATACTGGATCAAGTCGTTCGTGCCGATGGAGAAGAAATCCACTTCTTTGGCGAAGACATCCGCCATGACGGCGGTAGAAGGAATCTCCACCATGATGCCGACTTCGATCGAGTCGCTCACTGCGATGCCCGCCTCCAGTAATTTGGCCTTTTCTTCTGCAAGCATTGCTTTTCCTTGGCGGAATTCTTCTACCGTTGCAATCATCGGGAACATGATCTTCAAATTGCCATGTACGCTTGCGCGCAATAGGGCACGCAGTTGCGTTCTGAAGAGTTCTGGCATCTCCAGGCACAAACGGATCGCGCGCAGGCCGAGGAATGGGTTCAGTTCTTTCGGCAAGTCCAGATACGTGAGTTCCTTATCGCCGCCGATGTCGAGCGTCCGGACAACAGTCGGCTTGCCGTTCATGCCTTTTAAGACTTTAGAATAGGCGTCAAACTGTTCGTCTTCTGTCGGAAAGGCGTCTCTGCCCATATAGAGAAACTCGGTGCGGTAAAGGCCGATGCCTTCTGCGCCATGTTCGAGCACGCCGGCAAGGTCTTTCGGCGTGCCGATATTGGCGGCAAGTTCCACATGCTGCCCGTCGGCACTTAGCGTCGGCTCATCTTTGAGCTTGGCCCATTCAGCTTTTTGGGCGTCATAGGCTGACTTTTCCTGCTCGAACTGCTGGATAGTCGCTGAATCGGGGTCGATGATGATTTTACCTTCCAAGCCATCAATAATTACCGTTTGGCCATTGAGGATCGTGGCCATGGCGTTTTGTGCGCCGACCACTGCCGGGATTTCCAAGGTGCGTGCAAGGATGGCCGAATGCGAAGTGCGCCCGCCGATGTCGGTAATGAAGCCTTTGACGAACTGGGCATTCAATTGGACGGTATCGGAAGGTGTCAAATCTTCTGCGATGACGATGACTTCCTCATCGATCATGCTCGGGTCTTGGATCTTCACGCCGAGCAGATGGGACAGCAGGCGTTTGCGGACGTCGCGGATGTCGGCTGCGCGTTCTTTCATATAGTCATTGTCCATCGCTTCGAACATCGTGATGAACATATCACTTGTTTCCTGCAACGCAAATTCCGCATTGACGCTATCAGTTACAATGCGCTCTTTGATCGGCCCAATCAGTTCAGGGTCGCTCAAGACGAGCAAATGAGCGCCGAAAATCGCGGCTTCCTTGTCGCTGATCTGCTGTGCGGTCTTTTCCTGGATGACTTCAAGTTCGGCGGCCGATTGAGCAACGGCCGCATCAAAGCGCGCGATTTCTTCTGCAGGATTGCCCACTTGCAGCTGTTCGACGGTCAATTCCGGATTTTCCAGTCGGAACGCTTTGGCGATGGCGATCCCGGTGGAGGCTGCGATACCGGAGAGAGGGCTTGTCATTGGTTGGAGATCCCTTCCGCTTTCAGCACTTCGTCGATTTTAGCCATCGCTTCTTCTTCGTCCGTTCCGTCCGCAGCAATCGTCACGGTTGACCCGGAAGCAATGCCGAGCGACATGACGCCGAGAATCGATTTTAAGTTGACTTGCTTGCCGTTGAAGCCGAGCGTGATGTCCGATTGGAATTTCGAGATCGAACCGACCAGTGCGGATGCCGGGCGAGCGTGGATGCCTGCTTCGTCTGTAATTGTATATTGTTTTTCTACCATGATGAGTTCCTCCTATAATATGCGTGTATTTGAGCGGGATTCATTCATTTTTTGAATGAATTTGACTGCTTATGAATGATTATGATTGATTTTGAAAACGATTTCAAGTATTATCTATTTAATCAGAAAAGAAAAGAAGGTGAAGGAATGCTGACGACGGAGCGGCATCAATTGATTTTAAACCTTTTAAAAGAAAAGCAGAGCATCAAAATCCAGGAGTTGGTTGAATTGACCGCGGCTTCCGAATCCACCATTCGCCGGGACTTGACGGAACTTGAGGAATTGCAGAAGCTGGAACGCGTTTTTGGCGGCGCCAGCCGAATCGCCCCGAATGTGCCGGAACCGAGTCTGTCGGATAAAGCGGCAAAGAACCTCAAGGAAAAACAGCTGGTTGCGCGCTATGCGGCCTCGCTCGTCAAGACAGGCGATTCGCTGTTCCTGGATGCAGGCACGACGACGGCGCAAATGATCCCTTTTTTAACAGATAAAGATGTAACCGTTGTCACCAATGGCTTGAGCCACCTGGAAGCCTTGATCGAGCATGGGATCACTTCCTATTTGACGGGCGGATTCATCAAGTCGCGCACGGGTGCTTTAGTTGGTCCGCAGGCCACCCAATCGCTGGAGAATTACCGTTTCGATAAAAGCTTTCTCGGCGTCAACGGGATCCACCCGGACCATGGCTTCACGACACCGGACCCCGAAGAAGCGGCCGTCAAACGAAGGGCCGGGGAATTATCCAGAAGCTGTTACGTGCTTGCGGACCAATCAAAATACGGCAAAGTCAGTTTTGCGCATATCTTCGACTTAAGCCGGTCTGCACTCATCATCGACGGCTTGACGGATGAGGCATTGGAAGAAATCGAACGACAAACGACTATTAAGGTGGTGACACAATGATCTACACATGCACATTCGCACCATCCATTGATTACACAGCGTATTTAACGCATTTTGAAAGCGGCGCCTTGAACCGTTCGGATGAAGTGTATTATTACCCCGGCGGCAAAGGCATCAATGTTTCGCGCGTACTCAGCCGTTTGGGCCTAAAAAGCCGGGCGCTCGGATACGCTGGTGGTTTTACAGGGCGCTTTATTGAAGAGTTCCTGGACGCAGAAGGCATCGAGACCGATTTTATCGACACCGGTGCTATTACGCGGATCAATGTCAAAATCAAGACCGACCAAGAAACTGAATTGAATGGGCCTGGCCCGGTGCTAAAGGAAGCGCAGCTGGAACAACTGAAAGAAAAAATTGCCGTTATGGCACAAGGCGATTGGTTCGTCTTGGCGGGCAGTTTGCCGTCATCGGTGCCGACCCAATTCTTCAAGGACCTGGCAGACAGTTGCCAGGAGCGGGGCATTCATTTCGTGCTCGATACGTCCGGCCCTGCGCTGAAGGAATTACTGGACACGAAGCCTTTCCTCATTAAACCGAATGAGCATGAACTGGGAGAGATGTTCGGAGTCGAAATCACTACCCAAGCACAAGCTTTCCATTATGCCAGCCGGCTGGTGGAAAGAGGCGTCCAGCATGTCGTCGTCTCCATGGGCGGGGCGGGAGCCATCTATGCTTCCCGTGAATATCGCTATACAGCCCAAGTGCCAAAAGGCAAAGTCGTCAACACCGTCGGCTCGGGAGATTCCTTGGTATCTGGATTCATCGCTTCCTATATTCAGCATCAAGACCCTGAGAGAGCGTTCCAATACGGCGTCGCCAGCGGAAGCGCCACTGCTTTTCGGACCGATTTATGCGAGCAGGCAGATGTGGAACAATTGCTCCCAGAAGTGACCGTAACCCCATTCGAAGAAAAGGATGTGACAAAATGAGAATTACACAATTATTGACGGAAAACACCATCATTCTGGATCTGAAAGCCGGTTCCAAACGGGAAGTATTGGACGAACTGGCTGGGCAACTGGACCGGGCCGGGAAATTGAACGACAAAAAGCAATTCACGAAAGATATCCTGGCGCGCGAAGAACAAAGCACGACGGGGATCGGTGATACAATTGCCATTCCCCACGCAAAATCCGAAGCGGTCAAAACACCTGCCATTGCGTTCGGCCGTTCTTTTGACGGCATTGACTTCGAATCGCTGGACGGACAGCCTGCACAGCTGTTTTTCATGATCGCGGCAACAGCCGGGGCAAATGATGATCACCTGGAAGCTTTATCACGCCTGGCGACTTTCCTGATGGATGAGAAATTCCGCGTCAATATCTTGGAAGCCGAGTCGAAACAGCAAGTGCTCGATATCGTCTCTGCGAAAGAAGCGGAAGTGGATGGGCCGGAACAAGCAGATGACAGTGCAACGGTTGCCGGCACAGCAGAACCCGCTGCAGGCGGCAAGATCCTGGCTGTTACGGCTTGCCCGACAGGCATCGCACATACCTATATGGCGGCTGAGAAGCTTAACGGGCGTGCGAAAGAGCGCGGCATCAACTTGAAAGTGGAAACGAACGGATCGAGCGGCGTGAAAAACCGCTTGACCGATGCAGAAATCGCTGAAGCGGATGCCATCATCGTCGCAGCCGATACGAAAGTCGAAATGGCGAGATTCGATGGCAAGCACGTCATCCAGACGCAAGTCGGCAAAGCAATCTATGAAACGGACCAATTATTGGACCGCGCACTTGCACAAGATGCGCCTGTTTATAAGCATGACCGCACAAAAGACGCAGATGCCGGCACAGAACCGAAATCCGGATTCTATAAGCATTTGATGAACGGCGTTTCGAACATGCTGCCATTCGTTGTCGGCGGCGGGATCTTGATTGCCCTATCGTTCTTCTTTGGCATCAACGCGGCAGATCCGGATAGCCCGCAATACAATGAATTTGCTGCGATGCTGTCAACCATCGGCGGCGGCACGGCGTTCTTCTTAATGGTTCCTGTCCTTGCCGGATTCATCGCGATGAGCATCGCTGACCGTCCAGGTTTTGCTCCAGGGATGATCGGCGGCTTGCTTGCAATCACGGTCACAGGCGTTGAAGAAGCTAGCGGCGGTTCCGGTTTCCTCGGCGGTTTGATCGCTGGTTTCCTTGCCGGTTACGTAACGCTGCTCGTGAAGAAAGTGTTCTCGGGCATTCCGCAAAGCTTGGAAGGATTGAAACCGGTGTTGTTCTATCCGGTATTCAGCATTCTGATCACTGGGGTCATCATGATGCTCATCAACCCTCCTTTGACTCAAATATATACTGGAATCTCCGCTTTCCTTGAAAGCCTTGGCGGCACCAACCTGGTTCTCGTCGGACTTCTCCTTGGCGGCATGATGGCAGTCGATATGGGCGGACCGGTCAACAAAGCCGCTTATACATTCGGCATCGCCATGCTTGATGCACAGAACTTCAATTTCATGGCGACGGTCATGGCAGCGGGCATGGTCCCACCGCTTGGACTGGCCATTGCAACGACGATGTTCAAGAAGAAATTCACCAAGCCAGAACGTGAAGCGGGCAAGACGGCATATGTTCTTGGCGCGAGCTTCATCACTGAAGGCGTCATCCCGTTTGCTGCAGCCGATCCGGCCCGGGTCATCCCGTCGGCCATCGCAGGGGCGGCTACAACCGGAGCACTGGTCATGCTGTTTGATATCGGGCTTCGTGCACCACACGGCGGCGTCTTCGTCATCGGCTTAGTGGATGGGGGAATGGCAAGCATCTTGATGTATTTGATCGCTATCCTCGCTGGTTCGTTTGTAACAGCGATCCTCGTCGGCTTGTTGAAGAAAAATATTACGGCAGCTGCATAAATGAAAAAATGCCATCCGGTCTATCACCGGATGGCATTTTTTGATGGAGAGGAAACAGCAAGCGATAGTTCTCTTTAAAGCCAAAAGTGTTCATTGATCGGCATCGATCATGCCTTTTTCAAACAACAGGGCGGATGTGCCGGCAATTGCTTCTTGTTCATCCGGTCCATCCGCATGGATCGTGATGTCGGAGCGGGTCGGAATCCCAAGCCCCATGACGCCGAGTATGGATTTCAAGTTGACAGTCCGGTTTTTGAATTCGAGCGATAGTTCTGATTGGAAGCGGTTCGCTTCACTGACAAGTGCTGCAGCGGGACGCGCATGCAAGCCTTCTTCTGCGGTAATGAAAAATTGTTTTTTGGCCATATGAATGTATCCTCTCAGTGCTTAGTGTAACAATGCATTTTTCCATTATAACCATTTAAGGGAGACAAGCAATGAAAAAACCAAGCTTGAAGAACAGAAACAGGGGAAATCGGAAACAATAGACTAGGCAGGATGCAGCAAAGAGAGTAAACTGTAAATAAGTTGAATATTCGGATAAATAGGTGCGAGTTTGAAGAAAAAGAGCCTGACTTTCGTAAGGGGAGGGAAAAAAATGAAGACGAGCAGCACCACCGACTTTTTAAGGGATTTCAATGATGCTTTTTTCAACGGCAAGAAAGAATTCATTGAACAGCATGTTTCGGACGATGTGGAATGGATCATGGTCGGAACGATGCCCTTAAAGGGAAGGCAGGCATTAGTGGATGCGGCTTTTGGGATGCAGGATTATACACAGATGGCGTTCGAGGTCGACACCGTCATTGCGGCAGGGCAGGAAGGTGCGGTAAAAGGCGTTATGACTGCCAAAGGTGGCAATGATCGGGAACGCAAATACTGCTATTGCGATTTTTATGAATGGCAAGGAGACGGTGAGCCGCAAATAACAAAAATGACATCGTTTGTGGTTGAAACGAAATAGAGCCGAAAAGGGCTCTATTTTTTTAATTTCTTTTAGTTTAATTAACATGTATTAAGCTACATAAGGAAATTCAATAATAAAAAAAACAAGCCTACAAGATAAGAGAGAAGTACATGCAAGTGGGTGCTGACAATTCTTGCGTTCTCAGGAAAACTTCGGCAAGATGGAATAATAGCAACAAGAAAGGGTGCGAGACAGTGGATTATCTGAAATCACGCAAAAATGCATATGCCGTTTTACTGAGCGGGCTTGTCTTGGGCATCGTCATTGCATTTTTGATCAACGATGACCCGGATACATCGACATTGGTCGCGGCAGGCGCAATCGGTGTGGTAATCGGGGAAGCGATCATGTTCTGGCGCTGGAGCAAACAACGCAAAACAAAACAACGCGAAGATTGATGGCTAGCAGTAATGAATCAATTAGCAACGGAAGGGAAGTAGAGTACGATGACGATTATCTGCCTGATTCGGCACGGAGAAACAGAATGGAATAAAATCGGCCGCATCCAAGGGACGACGGATGTGCCGCTGAACGAGACAGGAAAGCAGCAAGCACGCGCGTGTGGATCTCACCTGACGGGAGAAGCGTGGGACGTCATCGTGACGAGCCCGCTCAAGCGCGCGAAGCAGACCGCGGCGATCATCAATGAAACGATGCGTTTGCCGGTATTTGAAATGGAAGAGTTCCAGGAAAAGCATTTTGGCAAAGCAGAAGGCATGACAGCAGAGGAGCGTTACGGCTTGTATCCCGACAAAAATTACCCTGGCCAGGAACAGCCACAAGAATTCCACGGCAGGCTGTCGAGCGGGCTTTCTCAGCTCAATGAACGCTTCGGGAACCAACGTGTGCTCGTCGTGGCACACGGAGGCGTCATCAATGCCATCCTTGAACAATTGGCGCACGGGGAATACGACGGTGAAGCCCGTTTGCAAAATGGGGGCATGAACCACTTGGCGTATGCCAGCGAGCGCTGGGAGATCCAAAAATATAACTTCATTGACCATCTTGAAGTGTTGGATGCGAAGGCAAAGTGATTGCAAAAAGCTAAAAGGAGCTTGACGCATGGAACAAATTGAACTGAAAAGCTTGCATCAGGAAATTGAAAAACTAAAGTTTCACAACCGGACTTTATTGGCGTTGCTTGGGGATGCATTGGAAGATAAAATGCGTGAGCCGACTATCCATGAAGCCATTGTGGTGCATGATTTATCAAAAGCTGAACTCCAGGAATTCACTCAATTGATCCGCGGCTATAGCGGCGACATAAAGGCTTTTGAACAGCAGGCAGCAGGCTTGGGCCATAAATTCACGAACTTGACTGTCAAAGGCTTGCTGCAAGGCTTCGCTGGGTCGGGCGTGCTATCCGGTAAATGTGAAGAAATTCTTCAGTCATATGAAAAGAATTGAATGGAAAAACACCGCCCATTTCAGGCGGTGTTTTACAGGGTATCGATGAATTGCTGATGGCACCAAATCATTTGCGTTTTTTGGCAGGTTCGGACGGAGGCGCTTCCTTGGCATCGAATATGCCGCGACGGTAAACAAACACAGCCAGCGCCGCCATAAATAAGGCGGAATTGAACCAGAACACAAGATCATTTAAATTGCCGCCGAACAATAAGGTGTTGAGGACGGTCAATAGATGCATCACCAGTATAAAAATAAACAGAATCGTTGAGGTTCTCATCAAATCACTCCATAATCGTTTTGCTGTTTCCATTGTAACGGAATCAAAGGGCAGCAGTAAGTGTTTACGGGAATTGTAGAAAAGAGTTCATGAAAGGATGAGAAAAATGGTCAAATGGAAAGAGCAAATGATTATCAATGCACCGATCGAAAGGGTTTGGGGATTGTTCCAGGACGAGCAAATCCAGCGCATTATGCCAAAAGTGGAATCGCATGACCTGCTCGAAGGGGAGAATAATGCCACAGGCGCTAAACACGCGCAAGTGTATACAGAGGGCAAACAGCAGCAGCGCTATATTGTTGAAACTTTATCCTATGTGGATGAACCCGACAGAAAATACCGGGAGACGGCTTTTGAGATGGGGCACATGTTCAAAGTGCGCTATGCGTTCAGTTTGGAAAAAGAGTCATCACAAAGCACGCGTTTTATTTATGAAGGGCAAAACAAAGGGATGAGCGTCACAGGGAAGATGATGCTTTTGGCAGGCAGCAAAAAGGCGGCACGGAATACCGTGTTGAATTTTATGAACAGGGTCAAGGAACGAGCCGAACGTGAAAGCTAAAAAAGCCTGGTTTGAAGAGGAAATGGACGAATAAAAAATATAAATGTAATTAACTACATAAGGTTTAACGTAAAAAAGAAAAAAACCGCCAACAATCAAAATCCATTCATTGAGGATAAAAAGCAGGAAGGGCTTGACGATACCTCGAAACTACTTATATAGACGGACAATAGTTTTGTTCCAACAAAAGACGAACCGATAATTCATTGCAGGTTTAGTGGCGCAGGGAAAGGAGTCCGCGAATGGTCATATATGTACGGATGATTGCAGAAATGCTGGTCATCGCCATTTTCATCTATTTCGTCAGCGGCCGTTTGATGGGGTCGAAAGTGAATTTCACAAAACGGATATTATCTGTTGTGTTAGGGATTGTCTTGACAACATTTGTGTATTGGTATTCCTATTTACGTTATACCGAATTCATGGATGATGCATTCGCGACGATGTTGACAGATACCAGCACCGTCATTTGGATCGGCAGCATGTTGATGATTTCGATGCTGTTTTACTTGATCCTCGAATTATTCGACCCGATCGAACTTGGCGACCGCGGTGAACGCATCACGAACCGCAAATTTATCTGGAAAAGGCTGCGCAGCCGTTGGAGACGCCAGAAACGCTTAAGCAAAGTACTGGAGATTGCAGTCAAGAACGGCATTTCCAGCACCTTGAAGTATGCGCGGCATCGCGAAAACAACCGGGAGCTTGCGGTCGCTTTCCGCAGGACGCTTGAAGAAGCCGGGGGCGTGTTCATCAAATTCGGCCAAGTATTGTCGACGCGGACGGATTTGTTCGCACCGGTCTTCATCGAGGAACTGAGCCAGCTGCAACAAAATGTTAAAGCCTTGCCGAAAGAACAAGTGACCGAAATCCTGAGAAAATCCATGACACAGCCCATTGAAGAAGTGTTTTCCAAACTCGAGAAAGAACCACTCGCCTCAGCATCGATCGGCCAGATTCACCGGGGCGTGCTGCGCAAGACCAATGAAGAAGTCATCATCAAGATGCAGCGCCCGGAAGTGAGCGCCATCATGCGGGATGATTTGGACATTTTAGTGGAATTTGCCGAGTGGGTGTCCAGCAAATCCACATGGGCGCAGAACATCGGATTCCGTGAACTGGCGGTCGGCTTCGCCAATGGTTTGCGCGAGGAAATTGACTTTGAAATCGAAATGCGCAATATGATCCAAGTGAGCAATGCCCTAGAAGACAGCAAAAATCAAGTCAAGATCCCGAAAGTCTATAGGGAATACAGCAACTCAACGATTATCGTCATGCAGTATTTCCGAGGCAAAAGCATTTCCAAAGGAGATGCGGTGTTTCGTCACTTTGCTGTCGAGCCGAAAAAATTCGGGCGCACGGTGCTATTTTCATTTCTGGAACAAATGCTGTTTTCGGGCATATTCCACGCCGATCCGCACCCTGGCAACATCTTTATTGATGAAACGGACGGCCAACCGATTTTGCTTGATTTCGGTTCGGTCGGTCGCTTGACAGCGCCTCAGCAAGAAGCGCTCAATCATTTCATCATCGGCATCCAGCAAAACGATGCAAGCATCGTCCATGATGCCGTCAGAAAGCTGGTGGAAAATGGCGAGAAGCTCGACGGGGCGAAATTTGAACAAGCCATCGGGGAAATTTTATTAAAGATTTCCTATGTCGACCGCATACCGACCGCAGAATTGATCCATTCCTTATTTGATGTCACCCGTGAATTCGGCTTGGCGTTTTATCCGTCCGTTGGAATCGCGCTCAGGTCGTTGATCAGCCTAGACAGCACTTTGCACACCATTGACCCGAAATTCGACATGTTCACGGAAGCGAAAAGCTTTGCGAAAGAATACAAGACATCTGTGTTGAAAAAACCATTCAAACAGCCGCTCGCAACAAAAGAACGGATCGAAGAGGAATTAGTGTTGATTTTGCCGGAAGTCGCCAAATTGCCGAAACGCATCGATCAATTGATCCGGCGCGTAGAAGGCGGCAAGATCATTTTGCACCACGACGTGTTTTCCGATAAGCACAACTCGGGGTTCGTCATGCAGTTATTCTCCAGGTTTGTCTTGTTGATGTCGGGGATTACATTCGGGTTTATCTCGGCTGCCTTATTGGCCATCGCCCAATTCATCGATACGGTGTACGCGATTTATTTGAATACCGCCGCATATGGAGGGCTGTTCTTATGCGTCATTTTGCTCGTTAGGTTGTCGATTCAAGCCATTCGGGACATGAAACGCAGCAATCAGTACAAATAACTGTTGAATCGTATTTGTCTAATGAAAATAAAGCGAAAAACCCCATCCCAGAATTGCTTCTGGGATGGGGTTTTTTATGGAATGGATGAACTCTTTTACGTCGTGGCGGATTTCCGGACAACAGCTGAAGCTTTTCGCTCAGTACCTTGCTCCAAGCTGCGGCTCCAGGCACTCAGCAACACTGCGCCAAAGACCATAACCGCACCGATCAAAGGCGTATGGATCAGGCCAATCGAATCTGCTACAGATCCGCCAAGCACCGCTCCAATGGCGATGCCCGCATTAAAGGCAGCGATATTGATGGCAGAAGCTGTGTCTACAGCGCTCGGCACGTAACGCTCAGCGAGCATGACCACATAGACTTGAAGGCCTGGAACGTTCATAAACGCGAATAAGCCCATCAAGAAAATGGTGATCAAACCGGCGATTTTGAAAGGGGCTGTAAACGACAAAATGAGCAAGATGACAGCTTGAATCAAGAACATATAGAATAATGCCCGAATAGGGTTGCGATTGGCCAATTTCCCGCCAATTGTATTGCCAGCTGCAATGGCGATGCCATACCCGAAGAGAACGATTGTAACGGTTCCAGCTGCAAAGCTAGGGACTTGCTGAAGCAAAGGAGACAATTTCAGTGGAAGCCACGCTGGAAGTGATTGGCGGCAAATGGAAAAAGGTGATTCTCTATCATTTGACGCACGGCACGAAAAGAACGAGTGAACTTTGGCTTTGATGCCAAAATCACACAGAAGATGATGACGCAGCAATTGCGTGAACTTGAAGCTGATGAAGTCATAAATCGAATCGTCTGCAACCAAGTTCGAATACGAACTAATCGAATACGGCTGGAGCTTGCAGGGCATTTTGGATTCGTTGCAGCGTTTGGGGAAGACACAAACCGAGAAAGTACATCGAGAGAAATCCGGAGTGCAGAACGAGAATTTGATATAAACTCAAACCAGTTTCAGGCAACACTAGATACGGACGAGGGAGACCGATTGAACACTCGTTAAACCTTTTTTAAATTTTAGTTTACATAATATAAATTATAGGAAGTTGTGTTTCATTTAATAAGTATACTCATAATAGTGAGACGAAACCGAGATTTACAGTGAAACCGACTGTTTTTCCATTCGCTGAGCGATTCGTTTGTTTGAATGATTTTATCGGTTTTTATCTAAGTACGCTGTGTTCATTAAAATGATATACGAATTTTAAAAACCCAAACCGGTTCAGCTGTTGATCAGCCGTTCCGGTTTGGGTTTAATTGATTGTCAGCTTCTCGCAAATCAATTCGACTCGTAAGTCGTCAGCCTGCTGATGAATCCGCGGTTCATTTATGCATCTCTGTATTTCCGTAATCCTTCAGTGTCTTTTGGTTCCATCGGTTTTCAGTTGCCATAAACCGCTCCGGCTAACTCCTAGCTGCAGTTTCGATTTGGTTGCCGCCTGTTATCGATCCACAGCATCTGTTATTCGCATAAATCCGCTATCGTACTCCTTCATATGGCTTTTCCAGGAATTGCCGCTTCCTGCCGCTTTTCCGGCCAATTCACCAAGAATATGCCTGTAAAGATCAACGTGCCGCCAATGATCAGCGACACCCCGACTTGCTCCCCTAAAACAAGCCATCCCGATATGACACCAAAAAATGGTGCCAGGAATAAAAAGGCACTTACTTTCCCTGGATTGCCGTTTTGCAGCAGGAAAAACCAAATCGCAAACTGGATGATCGACGCCGGAATTGCCAGCCAAAAAATGATGAACAGCGATTCAGTATTGATAGCCAGTCGCTGGGTTTCCAATAAGCTGCTTGCGATCAGCAAAATCAAACCGCCAAACAGCATTTGATACGCCGTCAGCACCCACGTATCGAGCCGAATGCCCCAATGCTTGATCAACAACGTGCCAATTGCCCAGGAAACAGCGCTGCCAAAGCCGAACAAGGTGCCGACTTCCAAGTTCACTTGGCTGCCCATCGTAATGAAGACACCGAAAAATCCAAGCAGCACCCCTCCCCATTGAACGATGCGGTAGCGGATGCCGAGAGCGACTGTGCCAAAAATCACCACCAATAAAGGATTGGTGAACGTCAGAATGGCGGATTCCCCGGCCGTGATCGTCCGAAGGCTCAGGAAAATACAACCCATGACGCCAGCGGTCTGGAAAAAGCCGATGACGAGAATGTGCAGCCATTCGGAACGCTGCCGTGGGTGCTTGCGCTTGAACAGTTTGACAAATGTGGCCATCAAGATGCCCGCAATCGTAAAACGGATCCCGACCAACAGCAACGGCGAGACGTGTTCGAGGCCGATTTTGCCGACCGCAAACGAAGAACCCATCAAACTGGTGGTGACGATGACGAGAAACGCGAAAAGGAATTTATTGTTCACAGGACACCCGCTCCTAGCTGCATGATAAAACTCATCCAGAATTAGTCAAAACTTTTAGTCTATTCATCCATCGTACCGCAATTCCGTTTCATTTACCTCCCTTTCTTTAAAATCTGCCGCTATTCATTTGCAGCTAAATTCCATCCCACAGCAAAAACCGGAACCGCACACGAGGAGGCGCTTCCGGTTTACATCATTATGAATAGTACGAATTAAACATCCATCACTAGAAAGTTCCAGCGATGTCCGTCAACATCCGAAAACCCCGCTCCGTACATGCCGTTTCGTTCACCCGGAGGTGCAAAGACGGTGCCGCCTGCCTGTTCGATGCGAAACATGAAGTTATCGACTTCTTCGCGGGTTTTCGCCGACAATGAAAACAATACCTCAGAACCGATCGATGTATCGGCGATTGCTTGCTGCGTAAAAGCTTCAAAGCTTTCTTCAGGAAACAGCATTACATAGAGTTGCTGGCCCTCTAAATAAAACGCCGCCTGCTGGGCATTGCTGGCATCCGCTTTGGGCAGCAAAAATCCGGCTTGTTCATAAAAGGCCTGGGCTGCCTGCAAATCCTTCACCGGCAAATTGATCCACAACCGATTGTCCACGGTGCTTCACCTCGCTTTCGTTCCTAAAACAACAATTGACAGGATCATCGAACAACTTCTAATAAGTATGTTCATATTTCTTCTCCAGTACCAGTCTAGGTCCGCAGTTCGACTTATCTTTCTATTCCCTGGCCCGTATCGAGCAAACCTCGTGACCACCTGCTGGATGCGAGCCGCTCCGTTGACTTTCCCGAAACGCTCCTATAATATAATGTTTTATTCCCTACTATATCACTCAGAAAAGGATGTTTTATATGACGACTAGCACACGGGTCCAACCCGTCAATGAAGTGAACGATCCCGTCTACCGCGACACGACCGCCTTGAACGCACCGCAGAAAGCCTTGATTGCCGGAGGTATTGCGGTCGCGGCGTTGTTGACGGTGTATTTACTCGCCACGCAGCATATCGCACAAACCGTGCTGCTTGGCATCGGGCTGTTGCTCGGCTATACCTTATTCCATGCACGGTTCGGCTTTACTTCTGCGTTCCGCCGCTTCATGTCGGTCGGCAATGGCCAGGCGATGCGCTCGCATATGCTCATGCTGGCGGTGGCCGTGACTTTGTTCGCGCCGATTCTGGCGTATGGCTATTCGTTCTTCGGCACCGGTGTATCAGGCTACGTCTCCCCGATCGGTGTGAGCTTAGTGGTCGGGTCGTTTATTTTCGGCATCGGCATGCAGCTCGGCGGCGGCTGTGCTTCCGGTACGCTGTATGCGATCGGCGGTGGGCGTTCGGTCATGTTTATTACGCTATTATTCTTTATTATCGGAACGACCATCGGCGCGTATCACTTGCCGTTTTGGACAGAAGATTTGCCGGCTTTTGAACCGGTGTCACTGGCCACGTCTACAGGGCTTGGCTACGGCGGCGCATGGCTCGTGTCAATTACGTTATTCGGGCTCATCGCCTGGATCACCTTAATTATCGAGAAAAAGAAACGCGCACCGAAAATGGCGCCGCTTCCGACTACTACGGGATGGAAACGCATTTTCCGCGGGTCTTGGCCGTTGTTCGCCGCAGCGATCGCACTTGCGGTATTGAACGCATTGACCTTAATGACGCGCGGAACGCCTTGGGGCATCACGTCGGCATTCGCGTTATGGGGCTCGAAAATTGCTGAATTCTTCGGCGTGGACGTCGCAAGCTGGGGCTACTGGCAAGGGGCGAACGCAGCGATGCTCGAATCGTCCATTTTTGCCGACTCCACGACCGTGTTGAACTTCGGGGTCATCCTTGGTGCCTTTCTCGCTTCAGCAGCTGGTGGCTTGTTCAAGTTCACCAAAATCACGATGGGCAATTTCTGGGCATCCGTTGTCGGCGGCTTGCTGATGGGCTACGGGGCGCGTCTTGCGTTCGGCTGCAACATCGGCGCATACTTCGGCGGCATCGCTTCATTTAGCCTCCATGGCTATATCTGGGGCATTCTCGCACTCGCCGGTACGTTCTTCGCCTTGTACTTGCGGCCCTTGTTCGGCCTGTCCGTCCCGAAATCCAACGATTCGGTGTGCTAGACATTTACAACTTGCTTTTTATATAGGTTTCCGTTCATCGGAAGCCTCTTTTTTATGGGCATGAAGCGAAACGGGACGCAACATGACTTGCTTTTTTAGAAAATGGGCCAGTCTATTAAATGAAATTCACCCGGATTATCAATTCTTGCGGTTCATGGAGCGGATTTCGGTATATCCCCCGAAAATTTTCCGTTCTTTTTCTTGTTTCTTGCTATAATAAACATATTCTTTCCCTGAAAGTTGGCTGAACATGACCCGTGATTTTGAATTGCATGCTATTGAATCGAAGACCGTCGCGACCGGACAGTCCGTGCATATCCCGCTCCACCGCCACCAGCAACTGGCAGAATGGCTGTGGGTGGAGTCAGGTGAACTCGAAATCACCGCAAACGCTGAATGCTTGACACTTGAAACAGGAGCACTTGCGCTGATTCCTCCTGGCCAATGGCACGCACTGTCTTTTGCTTCAAGCAGTGAACAGCGCTATCAAAGACTGCTGGTTACGCATCCCCTTGAGTCAGCAAATGACACGATCTGTTTCACTTATCCTGCGCATCCTGCTTTTCTCGCATCCGTGATGGACGAACTGAACCGTGAATTGCAACAAGTGAGCCCTGCTTCGTCAAGACAAGTGCAGCTTTTGCTGAACTGGTTGTATGCTGCAGCCAAACCACCAAGCGCCCCGATTCAAACGGCGGCTTCTTCCAAAACGGCACGCATTTTGCACCAAATGGAAGAAACTTGCCACTTACCCTTTTCACTTGAATCCATCGCTGCCGCTTCCGGCCTCAGCAAATTCCATTTCAGCCGCCATTTCAAGGAGTCGGTCGGCCAGACGCCGCTGCAATTTGTCATCAGCTGCCGCATGGAGCGCGCCAGGCAGCTGCTCCTGGCTTCAGAGCAATCGGTTTCGGACATTGCCGGGCTCTGCGGCTATAAGAGCGCGACATAGTTTCACGCTGCTTTTACACGCCATAGCGGCAGCACGCCGAAACGGTTTCGCGAGCAGCGGAAAAACCTCGAGGCCAAGCGATGAGCACCTCTTTCTTGTCCGTAAATAATGAGGTGACGCGCTAATGGAAGGACTGCTGCGCTTTTTGGAATTCGTCTTATTGTTAATCGCCAATATCGCCATCGGCACGCTTGGGTTCATCCCGAGCATTCTCATCACCCCAATCAACCTCGACCGCTTCGGTTTGATCGGCGGCAGTGCATTGTCCATCAGCGGGGAGATGATCGGCGCGCTGTTCGGGTTTTGGCTGTACCGCTACGGGGCGAAACATATCCCGGATGCGTGGCAACAGCGTTCCTGGCTCCGGTTTTTCCGCAATCAATCCCCTGTAAGCATTTGGTGGGCAGTGTTGGCGCTGCGCATCTTGCCATTTGTCCCATCCGGTGCCGTCACGGCAGGCGCTGCCTTGACACGGATTTCGGCGCACGCTTTTTTCGCGGCGAGTTCGCTCGGGAAATTGCCGGCAGTGGCCATTGAAATTGCGGTCGCGTTCGGGCTGGTGTTGTGGCTGCCGCGCTCCCTGTTGTATAGCACACTCGGCCTCTGCTTGGTGATTTTGCTATTGATTGCGTTGATCCGTAAACGCAGCCCGAAAAAGAATATGCCCCATTAAAAAAAGCGAGAGCTCCCGGTTGAGGAGTTCTCGCTTTTTTAGATGCCTTAATTGACTTTCTTGCCGCCGCCCCAATACATTTCACGCAATTGGAACTTCTGCAGCTTGCCGGTTGCCGTCTTCGGCAAGGCTTCCACGAAGTCGACCGATTTCGGTACTTTGAAGCGCGACATGTGCTCCCGCGTGTAGTCGAGGATTTCCTGCTCGGTTACTTCTGCGCCTTTGTGCAAGACGATGATCGCTTTTGGCACTTCGCCCCATTTCTCGTCCGGTACGGCAATGACCGCCACTTCTGCGATCGCCGGATGCTTATAGAGCACGCCTTCGATTTCGGTGGACGAAATGTTTTCACCGCCGGAGATGATCATGTCTTTGATGCGGTCTTGGATTTCGATAAACCCGTCCGGATGCGTCACGGCGAGGTCACCGGTATAGAACCAGCCGTCGCGGATCGCTTCCGCGGTTTTTTCAGGATCTTTGTAATAGCCTGCCATGACGACATTGCCGCGGGTGATGATTTCCCCGAGCTCCTTGCCGTTCCAGGCGACTTCCCGGCCGTCTTCCTGGTTGACGACTTTCGTTTCGCCGTTAAAGGCCAGTTCAATGCCTTGGCGCGCCTTGATGCTCGCTTGTTGATCGGCATCCAGCGTGTCGAACTCGTTTTTCCATTCGCAATACAAAATGAATGGCGAAGTCTCGGTCAGCCCGTAAACGTGCATCATGTTGAGGCCGAGCGTTTGTTGGGCCTTGGCGATGAGTGCCGCAGCAGGCGGCGCACCGGCCGTGCCCATGCGGATTTTGGTCTTCAATTCGATCTGTTTGGCTTTCGGTTCATTGACCAGCATATTGACGACCGTCGGCGCGCCACATAGTGAGGTGATGCCATGGCTTTCAAACAGATCGAGAATCAGCGGCGGGTCGACTTTGCGCAAGCACACATGTGTGGCCCCTGCTGCTGTGATCGCCCAGACACCGCCCCATCCGTTCGTGTGGAACATCGGCAAAGTATGCAAATAAACATCGTCAAATTTGATCTCCAAATGATGCAGGAAGTTCGCGCCGTTCAAATAATTCGTCCGGTGCGTCTGCATGACGCCTTTTGGATTTGAGGTCGTGCCACTCGTGTAATTGAGCGACAGCATCTGGTTCTCGTCGAGTTCGACGTTTGGCAATTGTTCATCGTCTGTGACCGCTCCGATAAATTCCTCGTAGCCGACGCCCGCAAGACTTGTCTCATGCCCTTCAGCCGGCACGATAATGTATTTCTCAATCGACAAGTCGCCTTGAATGTCTTCAATGATCTTGGCGTATTCCGCATCGACGATCAGCATCTTCGCGTCGCTGTGTTTGATGATATAGCCCAAGTCTTTGGCAGACAAACGGTAATTGAGCGGCACGATGACCGCTCCGAGCGGCGGGATGCCATAGAACGCTTCGAGCATATAATGGGTATTCGGCAGCATCACGGCAACATGGTCTTTCTCCTTGATGCCTGCATTATGTAGGGCAATCCCCAACTGGTCGGAGCGGCGGGCAAACTCCTTGTACGTGAAACGCTTGTCTCCGTCGATCACGGCTACTTTCTCCGGGTAATACTTTACCGCGCGTCGTTTCCAGTCCAGCGGTGTCAATGGTACGATCATTTCGAAAACCCCTCTCGTGTCTCTTGTGTCCAACTGTTATATATCAAGTATAGAAAGCCGGACAGGGGCTGTCAACGGAAGTTTCGGAATTGGCGGAAAAATTAAACAATACACATTTTGTGTTATAGCACAATTTCTTTCACGACGAGCTAATCCATTTCCCATCAGCTACTAACCAATTCGAGAGGAGCGGCGGCATTCAAAATGGCATGTCTTGTTTCTGCGCACCGTAGTCTTGTTTCAGCAGCGCCAAATAATCGATGTCTTCATAGGCACCGTTCATGAAAAACTCCTGTTTGAAACGGCCCTCAAAGGCCATGCCCGCCTTCTCAAGCACTCGCCTCGAGGCAGGGTTGCGCACGAGGCAGCGGCCGAATACGCGGTTCAGGCCGTGTTCGGTGAAGGCCTGGTCCAGCATTTTTCGGCATGCTTCTGTCGCATAGCCCTGTCCCCACTCGGCGGAATCAATAAAATAACCGATTTCGCCCGAGTGATGGGCTTTTGACACGGCGACCAATCCGCAATTGCCGATATAGCGTGCGGGCTGGTCTTTCGTAAAGACCGCGTATTCAAAGGATTGGCCGATGTCAAAGCTTTTTTGGACATAGTCGAGCCAGCCATCGAGCTGCTTTCTTGGATACGGATGCGGGATCATCAGCATCGTATCGGCAATTTCGCGTTTTTTAATTACGGCGTAAACGCTATCTGCCATATTCGCTTGATAAGGCTTCAACCACAGCCGTTCGGTTTCCAGTATCGTCATATACACGCCTCCTTTTTGGTGATTCATCTGGGCTTTGGTGCGGTTAAAAAGAATGAATTCAATACATTATTCAGTAATTATTTCAGCATTTTTCAATGAATGGATAAACCTACAACAAAAAAGGCGTTGAATGAATTATTCATTCAACGCCTTTCAAAATTATTCAGTAGCGGGCACTAAGTAAGCTGCCGTGACGGCGCCGTCTGTTGCTTCGTCTACGATAAACGACCCGTTGGAATAGCGGTCGACCGCTTTCAGGCGGCCAGGCGCAATCGAGATGCGCAAGCCTTTGGCGGTTTCGAGCAGAATCTCTTCTTTGCCGGTCGTGCCGATGACTGCAACCACGCGGTGAGGATTGGATTTCAATTCCCGCAGCATGATGACGCCGCGTTTGGCGCGGCTGCCGCTTTCAAATTCACTAAGTTTCATCTTTTTGGCGGCTCCGCGCTGCGTCGCGAGCACGAGATCTGGCTGCTGTTCCGCGTCGATCATGACCGCAGACACCGCTTCGTCGCCTTCTTTCAAGTTGAGCCCTTTGACGCCGGCAGTCCGAAGCCCTGTTACAGGCACTTCTTCAAGCGGGAAGCGGACGCCGTACGCCATTTTCGTCGCCAGGAACAATTCGGTTTCGTTCGTCGCGAGCCCTGCGAATATCATGTCGTCGTCTTTTTTCAGGTTCATCGTCTTGATGGCGCGTGAATAGCGCTGCACGTGGTAGTCTTTTAGCGCCGAACGCTTCACTTGGCCGAATTTGGAGACAGTCAAAATGGTCGCATCCTGTTCAAAATCTTCGAACGGGAACACCGCGAGCACCGATTCGTTGGAATCGAGCGTGACAATGCTCGACAAATGCTGGCCGAGGTCCTTCCATTTAATGTCCGGCAGTTCATTGACGGGCTGGAACACGAAATTCCCGCCGGTCGTGAAGATCAACACCGTATGCTGCGTATTGAGATTGCCTTCGAACAACAGGTGGTCGCTGTCTTTCATGGCAAAATCCTTGCCGTTCGAAGCCGCATGGGAGCGGGTGCTCGTCCGTTTGACATAGCCTTCTTTCGTCACGGTAACAATCACTTCTTCACTTGGAATCATGATTTCACGCGTAATGGTCAATTCTTCGATCTTTTCTTCGATTTCAGAGCGCCGCGGTTCCGCGAATTTCTTGCGGATCGCCTGCAATTCCTTTTTGATGACGTTTTTCAATTTCGTCGCACTCGTCAAGATGCCAGTCAGCTCGGCAATTAATTTGCGCAAGCTTTCCTCTTCTTTTTCGAGCTCGGTGATATCGGTATTCGTCAGTCGGTAAAGCTGCAAGGAGACAATCGCTTCTGCCTGCGCTTCCGAAAACTCGAATTTCGCGATCAAATTGTTTTTCGCGTCGCGTTTGTCTTTGGAGGCACGAATCGTTTTGATCACTTTATCGAGGATCGACAATGCTTTGATCAAGCCTTCAACGATGTGCATGCGGTCGCTCGCTTTTTGCAAGTCGAATTCCGAGCGTTTCGTCACGACTTCTTTTTGGTGTTCGATATAGGCATCGAGCATCGTCGGCAAGGTCATCATCGTCGGGCGGCGGTGATGGATTGCCACCATATTGAAGTTGTAGCTGATCTGCAGGTCGGTGTTTTTGTACAAATAGTTCAAGATGCCGGCTGCCTGCACTTCTTTTTTCAATTCGATGACGATGCGAAGGCCCGTGCGGTCGGATTCATCGCGCACTTCGGAAATGCCGTCGAGTTTGCGGTCGAAGCGGTGGTCATCGATTTTCTTGATGAGGCTCGCTTTGTTCACTTCAAACGGGATTTCCGTAATGACGATCTGTTCTTTGCCGCCCTTGAGCGGTTCAATGGCCGCTTTCGAACGGACGACGATTTTGCCACGTCCCGTTTCATAGGCTTTTTTGATGCCTTCGACGCCTTGGATGATGCCGCCGGTCGGGAAATCCGGGCCTTTGATGACGGTCATCAATTCATCGATTGTCGCATCCGGCTTGTCGATGCGCATGAGGACAGCATCGAGTGCTTCGTGCAGCGCATGCGGCGGGATGTCGGTTGCATACCCAGCAGAGATCCCAGTCGAGCCGTTGACGAGCAAGTTCGGGAAACGCGCCGGGAGGACGGTCGGTTCGACGTCCACATCATCGAAGTTCGGGATGAATTCGACGGTGCGTTTTTCGATGTCTCTTAACAATTCGCCGGAAATCGCGGAAAGCCGGGCTTCCGTGTAACGCATCGCGGCCGGGGAATCCCCGTCCATCGAGCCGTTGTTGCCGTGCATTTCCACGAGCATGTGGCGGATTTTCCAGTCCTGGCTGAGCCGCACCATCGCTTCGTAAACGGAGCTATCGCCGTGCGGATGATAGTTGCCGATGACGTTCCCGACCGTCTTGGCGGATTTCCGGAACGCTTTGTCGTTGGTATTACCTTCGTGGTGCATGGCATAGAGGATGCGGCGCTGTACCGGTTTGAGCCCGTCGCGGGCATCCGGCAGCGCGCGGTCCTGAATGATGTATTTACTATAGCGGCCAAACCGATCGCCGATGACTTCTTCTAAGGGCAGATCTTGGAAACGTTCGGTTTGTGTCATACGAGTTCCTCCTCAGCGTGAATCAAATCATTTTCTAGAATATTGCTGTCGTCTTCCAAACCGAAGTCGACATTGTTTTCGATCCATTTGCGGCGCGGTTCGACTTTATCGCCCATCAAAGTCGTGATGCGGCGTTCGGCGCGCGCGCCGTCTTCGATCGTCACACGGATCAAGGTGCGCGATTCCGGGTTCATCGTCGTCTCCCACAATTGGTCGGCGTTCATTTCCCCGAGACCTTTATAGCGCTGGAGCATATAGCCTTTGCCGATTTTTTTGATCGACTCGTCAAGATCCGCTTCGGTCCAGGCGTAATCGACGACTTCTTTTTTGCCGACGCCTTTGGACACTTTATAGAGCGGCGGCAGCGCGATAAATACTTTACCCGCTTCGATGAGCGGCTTCATGTAGCGGTAGAAGAACGTCAACAGCAGCACTTGGATATGCGCGCCGTCGGTATCGGCATCGGTCATGATGATGACTTTGTTGTAAGCGATGTCGTCTACGGAGAAGTCGGAAGACACGCCGCCGCCGATCGCGTGGATGATGGTGGCGATTTCTTCGTTTTTCATGATTTCTTCCAGTTTCGCTTTTTCGGTATTGACGACTTTTCCGCGCAGCGGCAAGATCGCCTGGAATGTCCGGTCGCGGCCTTGCTTGGCCGAACCGCCGGCCGAGTCGCCCTCGACTAGGTACAATTCGTTCTTTTTGGCGTTGCGCGACTGCGCCGGCGTCAATTTGCCGGACAATAAAGTATCGGACTTCTTGCGTTTTTTGCCATTTCGGGCATCTTCCCGCGCTTTTCGTGCGGCGAGACGCGCCTGAGACGCCCGTATTGCTTTGCGGACGAGTGATGCACTGTGTTCGGCGTTCTCCTCGAGGAAATACATCAATTGCTGGGAGATCACCGCATCAACGGCACCGCGGGCTTCGCTTGTGCCGAGTTTGCTCTTGGTCTGGCCTTCAAATTGCAGCAACGCTTCCGGGATGCGCACCGAGACGATGGCCGCTAAGCCTTCGCGGATGTCGGAGCCCTCTAAGTTCTTGTCTTTATCTTTCAATAAATTGATTTTGCGTGCGTAATCGTTGAATACGCGGGTCATTGCCGCTTTTGCGCCGGTTTCGTGCGTCCCGCCGTCGCGTGTGCGGACGTTGTTGACGAACGACAGGATCGTTTCGGAATAGCCGTCGTTAAACTGGAACGCGAATTCGACTTCGAGGCTGTCGCTCTGCCCTTCCATATACGCCACTTTGTGGAGCACGTCTTTTTCTTCGTTCAAGTATTCGACGAAGGCTTTGATACCGGTTTCATAAAAGAAGCTCTCGCCGGTTTGGCTGCGCTCATCGATCAACTCGATGTTCATGCCTTTCATGAGGAACGCGGATTCACGCAAGCGTTCGCTCAGCGTGTCGTAATTGTATTTGGATACGCTAAAGATGCTTTCGTCCGGCAGAAAGTGGATCAAGGTGCCCGATTCTTTCGTTTTGCCGATCTCTTCCAAAGTCGTGACGGGTTTGCCGCCGTTTTCAAAACGCTGGCGGTATTTGCGCCCGTCGCGGTGGATCGTCACTTCCAAAAAACTCGACAAGGCATTGACGACAGATGCGCCGACGCCGTGAAGCCCGCCGCTCGTCTTGTAGCCGCCCTGGCCGAATTTCCCGCCGGCATGGAGCACCGTCAAAATGACTTCCGGTGTCGGTTTGCCGCTTCTGTGCATTCCGGTGGGCATGCCGCGGCCATAATCGCGCACGCTGATGCTATTGTCTTCGTGAATGGTCACCGTGATGCGGTCGCCAAATCCCGCAAGCGCTTCATCGACGGAATTGTCGACGATTTCGTAGACCAAGTGGTGAAGCCCGCGGGCATCGGTCGAACCGATGTACATCCCTGGGCGTTTGCGTACAGCATCCAGCCCTTCTAGAACTTGGATCGCTTCTTCGTTGTATGCATTGCTGTTCGTTTTAGCCATCTATTTCCCTCCAACAAACATTTGTTCGTATACTCTCTTCTTTTAATCGTATGCCATTCCAGGCATTCCTGTCAATGTTCATAGAAAAAGAGCGCTAGGCGCCCTTCGTGAAAACTGCTATTTCAGGATGGCATGTTCGACTTTGATGCAACGGTCCATGATGACCGTATGCCCGGCGGCGTGGAGGCGGTTGAAGACCTCTTCATCAACGACGTTCAGCTGCGTCCAAAACACCGGGGCTTCGATCTTAAGAAAATCTTCGGCAATGGCCGGCAAAAATTCGCTGCGGCGGAATACATTGACGATGTCGACCGGTTCCGGAATGTCCGTAAGCGCCGCGTAGCTTTTCTCCCCCAGCACTTCATCCGCCATCGGATTGACCGGGATGATGCGGTAGCCGGCGTCTTGCATCGCTTTGGATACCATATACGAGGTTCTCATCGGGTTCGGGCTCAAGCCTACCACCGCAATGGTTTTAGCCGTGTCGAGCACTTCTTTGATTTCTGTGCGGTCTGGGTTTTTCAACAAAATCACCTGTCCTTTTAGTCTATCATACATGAAAGTGGGCCGTTTGTTGAATAATCCGCCATCTATTGTTTCTGTGTCTTCGGTCATGGTAAACTGTAGAAAAGAAAACAGTGTACGTCAAAGGAGTCAATCATGGACATTTTGCTTCCGGTAATTATCGCTTATTTACTCGGATCCATCCCTTCAGCGCTATGGATCGGAAAACTTTTTTACAATACGGACATTCGGACGAAGGGCAGCGGCAATTTAGGGGCGACCAACACCTTCCGCGTGCTCGGGCCGAAAGCGGGTTTTGTCGTCACCATCCTGGATATTTTAAAAGGCACCGCCGCGACGCTGCTGCCGCTCGTCATGGTGACCGATGTCCACCCGCTGATTCTCGGCGTCGTCGCGGTCATCGGCCACATGTTCCCGCTGTTTGCGCGCTTTAAAGGCGGCAAAGCGGTGGCCACATCCGGCGGGATTTTGCTTGGGTATCAATGGCCGTTGTTTTTACTGGCCGTCGCGGTCTTGTTGATTGCGTTGAAGATCACCAAGATGGTATCCTTGTCGTCAATCATCTTGGCTGTCGTCTCGGTTATCTACACGATCTTCTACACGATCAATACCGGTGATTACCTGTTCATGGCTGTCATTTTCACACTCGCCACGTTCATCATTTACCGGCATCGCGCGAACATTGCGCGTATACGCGCAGGCACCGAACCGAAGATCAAGTGGTAGAACCCGAAAGGACGTGTTTGCATGGAGATCCATTTGAGCAAAGATGCACGAGATTGGTTCCATAACGAAATGGAAGTCGAGGCCGGTGAAGCGGTGCGGTTTTTCGTCCGCTACGGAGGCGCTGGTTTGCAGCCGGGCTTTTCGCTAGGCGTCACGAAAGATAGTCCTTACGAAGCGGTGGTCCGCCTCGAAGAAGGAGACGTGCTGTACTTTATAGAAGAAGCCGACCATTGGTATTTCGACGAACACGACCTGCACGTCACCGTTGATGACGAATTGGGTGAATTAAGTTATTCATACGAACAAAAAGAAGCATGACGCAAAGTTGCGTCATGCTTCTTTTTTTTATTCAAATCTATTCATTTTCGTTTTTGATTAATCGATTCAATTGATCCAAGCGGCCTTCCGCCTCCAGGATTTCCGCTTGCCGGTCGCCGAATAAGTCGAAATGCGGATAGTCATTGCGCAAGTCCAGCCATTCACGCCTTAAGCCGTAGCGGCTGCCCCAGTCGGCAAGTTTATCGATGTCACTGCAGCCCACTTTCGTGACTGTGCTGCAGCCGGGGAATCGGTGGTCTACCCAGTAATGGGTAAGAAAAGAGATCTGGCCGTCTTGCACATCCTGTTTCCAGCGCTCCAATTCAGGTCGTCGGATTCCGAATGCCATCTTCTGCCTCCCTCACCACTTCCTTGTATTTGGCATCCCATTCAGGGGCCACTTTCGCCAGCGGAACAGGACGGAAGCTGTCTTTTTTCACCACGACATGCTCTGACGTCGCTTTTGCAGCCAGTGTGCCATCCTCGTGGAGCACTTCGTAGCCATATGTCGTCCGCAAGCGGCCGTGAGACTCCACCCAGGTCTTGACGCGCGCTTTCTGCCCGTAGCGCAGCGCTGCTTTGTATTGGATGGAGATGTCCGTCACCGGGGACAAGAATCCTTGCGATTCCATGCCCGCATACGTAAACCCGAGATCCTCGATCAATTGGGTGCGTCCGAGCTCGAGCCAGATCAAGTAATTGGCGTGATAGACGACACCCATCTGGTCAGTTTCCGCGTAGCGGATCTCAATTTCTTTTTCGCTTATGTACATTTTCCTTCACCTCTCCTCTAGTATACAGGACATGCCTTGCGATCAAAAAGCACAAGGCCCTGAAGCTGTTTTTCTCGCAGCTTGCGAGATCCTTTGTGGGGATTTCTTCTCAAAATAAAAAGGCCGCCCGAAGGCAGCCTTTTTATTTTTTATGCTTCTAGCAATTTGTTGCGGAGCACCATTTGCAGGATGCCGCCGTGACGGAAGTAGTCGACTTCCACTTCAGAATCGAAGCGTGCGAGGACTTTGAATTCCGTTACTTTGCCATCTTCAGCAGTAGCTGTAACCGTCAGTACGTCGCGCGGTTTCACATCGTCGGACAAGTTGACGCTGATTGTTTCGTGGCCTGTCAGACCAAGAGAATCAGCGCTTTCGCCGTTGACGAATTGAAGCGGCAAGACGCCCATCATCACAAGGTTCGAACGGTGGATACGCTCATAGCTTTCCGCGATGACTGTTTTGACGCCTAGAAGGAATGTTCCTTTAGCAGCCCAGTCACGGGAAGAGCCCATGCCGTAATCTTTACCGGCTAGAACCACAAGGCCAGTGCCTTGCTGTTGATACTTCATGCATGCATCGTAGATCGGCATAACTTCGCCAGTCGGCCAGAATGTCGTGAAGCCGCCAGTAGTGCCTGGTGCGACTTGGTTACGGATGCGGATGTTCGCAAACGTACCACGCATCATGACTTCGTGGTTACCGCGACGGGAGCCGTAAGAGTTGAAATTACGCGGCTCAACGCCGTTTTCACGCAAGTACAATCCAGCTGGTGTATCTTTGCCGATTGCGCCTGCAGGAGAAATGTGGTCCGTCGTGATCGAATCAGCGAATTTCGCCATGACACGAAGGCCGGATAGCGGCTGGATCGGTGCCGGTTCTTTCGACATGCCTGTGAAGAACGGCGGGTTTTGGATATACGTAGAGTTGTCATCGAATGCATACAATGAATCGTCGTTTGTTTCGATGGCATTCCACTCTGCGTTTTCAGTGAAGACATGCTCGTACTCTTTACGGAACAATTCAGGCGTTACCGTGTTGTGCACGACGTCTTTCACTTCTTCAGTTGAAGGCCAGATGTCTTTGAAGAATACATCGTTGCCATCTTGGTCTTGACCGATTGGGTCCACTTCAAAGTCGATATCCACTGTACCGGCAAGTGCATAAGCTACAACTAGCATTGGGGATGCCAAGTAGTTTGCTTTTACAAGCGGGTGGATGCGTCCTTCAAAGTTACGGTTACCGGACAATACGGATGAAACGAGCAAGTCGTTTTCAACGATCGCTTCTTCGATTTCAGGAAGGAGCGGGCCGGAGTTACCGATACATGTTGTACAGCCGTAACCGACCAAGTTGAATCCGATTTGGTTCATGTAGTCAAGAAGGCCAGAATCGCTCAAGTAGCCTGTAACGACTTTCGAACCTGGTGCCAATGACGTTTTCACGTATGGCGGCGGCGTCAAGCCTTTTTCAACTGCTTTTTTCGCAACCAATCCAGCGCCGAGCATAACGTACGGGTTGGACGTGTTTGTGCAAGATGTGATCGCAGCGATCGCCAAAGCGCCCGTATTCATTTCAGCTGTTTTGCCGTCGTTGAATTTAACGGTCGCTGTTTTGTTGATTTCGTTTTGGTCCAACGCGAAGCCGTGCGGGCCTTCTGGAGCGGTAATTGCCGTGTTGAATTCTTTTTTCATTTGCGACAATGGAATCAAATCTTGTGGGCGTTTTGGGCCGGACAAGTTCGGTTCAATTGTCGTCAAGTCGATTTCGACGAGGTCCGTGTAGATCGGATCTTCGTTGTCGACAGTAAAGAACATATCGTTCGCTTTTAAGTATTCTTTTGTGACAGCGATTTGCTCTTCTGTACGGGCAGTCAAACGCATGTAAGTCAATGCTTCTTCATCCACTGGGAAGAATCCGCAAGTTGCGCCGTATTCCGGTGCCATGTTGGCGATCGTTGCACGGTCTGCAAGCGGCAATGTCGTAACGCCAGGGCCGAAGAACTCGACAAATTTGCCAACTACGCCTTTTTTACGCAAAGTTTCAGTGACTTTGAGTGCCAAATCCGTCGCAGTTGCGCCGTTTGGCAGTTCGCCAGTCATTTTCACGCCGATAACTTCAGGAATCGGGAAGTATGAAGGCTGTCCGAGCATGCCTGCTTCCGCTTCGATTCCGCCGACGCCCCATCCAAGAACGCCGATCCCGTTGATCATTGTCGTGTGGGAATCCGTACCGACAAGTGTATCCGGGAAGGCTTCGAATGTGCCATCTTCGTTTGGAAGAGCGTGGACAACATTCGCCAAGTACTCAAGGTTTACTTGGTGGACAATACCTGTTGCTGGTGGAACTGCACGGTAGTTGTCGTATGCTTTTTGTGCCCAGTTTAGGAACTGGTAACGCTCTGCATTGCGTTCGAACTCAAGTTCCATGTTCGCGCGCAGTGCATCTTCAGTGCCGTAACGGTCAACTTGCACCGAGTGGTCAATGACCAAATCAACTGGAATTTCCGGGTTGATCTTGTCCGGGTCGCCGCCCATTTCAGCCATTGCTGAACGAAGCGCCGCCAAGTCGACAACTACCGGTACGCCGGTGAAGTCTTGAAGGATGACACGGGAAGGTTTGAATGGAACTTCCGCTTCTTTGTTCGCGTCTTTGCCCCATTTTGCTAGTTCTTCTACATGTTCGTCTTTGATGACATATCCGTCGTGCTGACGCAATACGGATTCCAATAGTACTTTTACAGAGTACGGAAGGCGAGATACTTTCGCGATCCCCGCTTCTTCGAGTGCAGCGAGACGATAATAATTATACGTCTTGCCGTTGAGCTCGAACGACGTGCGGCTGTTGTGCAAACTGCTCTTTGCCATAATCGTGTTCCTCCTTTAAATCTTCTGAAAAGGCGTGTTACCGCGTCTTTTCTCCTCTTCCATCATACCGAAACAACGTGCATAAGTAAATTACATTAAAATTATACATTCCGATAAGTTTTTCTAATGACTATTTCTTTTTCTCATCGATTTTTCTTAAGGTCTCTTCCAGTTGAATTAGATGACGTTTCTCATGATAGCCGATAAATGGAAACCATTGAACAAGCGGCACGTCGCCAAAAACAGGATGCGGCATGGAGTTGTTCTGGAGCGTCTCTTCGTCTGTATGCGTGTAGACTTCATACAGGCGATTTCTTGATTCATTCAACTTCTCTTTCATTTCCTTTAAGGTAAAAAATTTCTCTTCAGGCACCGTATGATTTGGCGCGTCAACTTTCACTTTGCGGCTGACCGATAATTGGATCGGTTTCTTCATGGCTTTCTTGCGTTCGTTTTTCTTCGCTGTCTTTGCAACGCCTGCTGTAATCGCCTCCTCCATTTTAAGGAGATGATCCAAAATCTGCATGGCAGACCATTCGCCTTCCGATGGTTTTTCATTCAGCGCATTGTCATCGAATGATTCGACTTTCTTCAAGATGGTATGGCGTATTCTTGCGTTTTCTTCGTTTTGCAATTACTGCACCTCATTTCTAATTCCCATTATCTTTCTTTATACCCGCTTTGTCGATTATCATTCGTTTTTTCACTTCCATTTCGAATTCCTTGTTGGCTGCTTTTGATTTTTTTGTAATACCCTTAAGTAGTTTGTTACTTATGAATGAATAAAGAATTTTTTCAGTCATTTCCTTGTGCCACAAGGGAAAGTGCGTTCTATTCTGCCTAAAAACTGGTACAATGAATAAAACCTAGTTAGAGAGGTGAATGTCCATGCCATACGGTTATGAAAAATACAGATTGGATAACGGCATCAGCCCCAACACGGTTGTCCATGAAGTCCAATTGATCCGAGCGCTTTTTGCCTTTTTGCGAAAGACATATAAAAAATCGGTGGAGCCTCATGAAATCCGTCCCTCCGACATCCAGCAATTCCTATTGGAACAAAAAGAAGCCGGCATCAAAGACAGCACCTTGAACCGCAAATTGATCTACATCCGCCGCTGGTTCGATTATATGTGGCAGATTGGCAAGATCCCGAATGACTTCATGCCGAAATTCAAATTAAACCATAAGCTTGATTTAAAGCCCCATGACATCGAAGTCGACTACGGCCATCTTTTGGATAAGAAACCAGACGTGTTGAAGTCCGCAAAACTGCCGCTCAATGCCAAACTGCTCTACGTCTTCTATTTAAGAGGGTTACGCCTTCGCGATATGGTGACAATCGACATCGATAATTTCCTAAATGACGCAGACGGCCTCCATCTGGACGTCGAAAAGAAAGACGGTTATCATTGCACGCTGCATTTCGATGAACACGAAGAAGCAGTGATGGAACAAGGGATCGAACGGGCGAAAACGCGCGGCACTTCCTTTCTGCTGTCATCGAAAGTAAAAGACCAATTCACCAATTTTCAGATGGGCTCGCTATCCGACTACACGGAAGCACTTGCCGAATTTGTCGGCGCCCCGATGCGTTCAGGTGACATCCGCTTTGCCTACGTCCACCATCTGTATGCGGTCGAACACAAGAATCTGGAGGAGATCCAGGAAATCCTCGGCGTCTCCCTCGAATCCGCTTCCCGCATGTTGAAGGATTCACTCGTGCGCATGAAACGCCAAGCCCATCCGCCCGCATAAAAATCCACCCGCTCCTATTGGAACGGGTGGATTTTTATCGATTCGTTTTAATTTTCGTGTGCTGCTTTTCTGTTTATGCGCCTGTTAGGCCAAAAAACCAAAATCTAGCGCAAAGCTGAAAATGATGAGTGTGTGGATGACCGTGAACCACAGCCCTTGTTTGTTGAGTTTTCCAAGTTTTCATATTGCATGGAACACACCCCTTTTCTGTTTTGTTTATTATAATTAGTTTTCAGAATATTGGCAAGATATTTAACCGCAACATCCTCTCTCATTTTCACATTCGTTAACAGTGCGTATGGAAACAGGTATACTAGAAAAAACAGGAGGCGATTGAAATGAAAAAAGCATTGCTGGTAGTGGATTATACAGTGGATTTTGTCGCGGAAGACGGCGCGTTGACATGCGGTGCCCCGGGGCAGGAAATCGAGGAAGCGGTGTGCTTCATTACGGAACAGTTCATTGAAAACGGCGATTTTGTGGTCATGCCTGTGGACTTACACGAAGAAAATGACCCCTATCATCCTGAAACCAAGCTGTTTCCGCCCCATAACATCAAAGGGACGGATGGCCGCAAGTTATACGGCCGTCTCCAGGATGTATACGACCGCCATCACGAGAATATCGTCTGGATGGATAAAACCCGCTATAGTGCGTTCGCCGGGACACGCCTTGAACTGATGTTGCGGGAACGCAGTATCGAAGAAGTGCATATCATCGGTGTCTGCACAGACATCTGCGTATTGCATACGGCGATTGATGCCTATAATGAAGGATTCCAAATTGTCATCCACGAACAGGCCGTCGCAAGTTTCGATGATGCTGGCCACCGCTATGCCATGCGGCACTTTGAAACTATTTTAGGCGCCCAAATACGATAATTTTTACTGTTCCATGTTTTAAAAGTCCTGAATGTGGTTATACCTAGAGTGTAGCACTCATAACAATAAAACATTTTGAAGGAGCTGGAAAAATCATGGGAATCATTTTATATCTAATTATGGGCGGTATCATCGGTTGGCTAGCCGGCCTAATCCTCGGGAAAGACATTCCTGGCGGCATCATCGGTAACATCATTGCAGGTATCATCGGTGCATGGCTAGGCGGCTTGCTCCTAGGAGACATGGGGCCAGTCATCTGGGACGTAGCAATCATCCCGGCATTGATCGGCGCATTGATCTTCGTCTTCGTTCTTAGCTTGATCCTTGGATCAATGAACAAAGGACGCAAACGCGCATAATAAAAAAAGAGTGGACTTCGGTCCACTCTTTTTTTTATCGAAAAAGTTAAGAAGGCGAATCCTCCGAAGCTTATCGCTCGCTTTCCGTGGGGCGGGAATCGAGCCTCCTCATTCGCTACGCTCACTGCGGGGTCTCTCAAACCCGCTAGTCCCACAGGAGTCGAGCGAACGCTTCTCCAAATATTTATAAATGTAGAGAAGCAATCATCGTTCTAATTTATAGCGTTTCATAGAATTCTTCAACAATTTAAAAAAAGAGTGGACTCCGGTCCGCTCTTTTTTTTATGAATTATTATATTGTTCTTCAAAACGCCCGTAATAATGAAGGATGTCTTCCACGTATTCATCGCTATGGTTGTAGCGGTAAATCGCCCGCTCCAAATCCCCTTCTGCCGCACCGTTTTGCGCCAGATAATTGGCGGCGCTGTGGAGGGCATCTTCCAGGTCATACGGGTCGGCTACGCCGTCGCCGTCGGCATCCACCCCGTATCCCCCGTATTTCGCGATGACTTCCGGGTCGGTCTTGTCCGCTTCCGGTATTTCGCCTTGCCCCTGTCCAGAACAGGTCGGGTGGCTCCAGCCCACGAACGTGCAGGGCATGAACTGCATATGCCCTTCTGCCCCGACCGGCGACAACAACGGATCCATCGTCGAGAATTTCGTTTCAATTCGGTGGTGTGCGGCCAATAATGTCCAAGGAATTCCGTAACGGTCTGCCGCTTCCTGGTAGAGCGTAATATTATCTTCCGGAAACGGCACTTCAAATACGCGGTCCTGCCCTTTTTGCACCGTTTCCTTCACTGTATCGCCGTAATAGGAATACGCCACCACCGCGACAAGCGTGAAAGCTACGATCGCCGCAGGAAATAGCATCAATAAAAAGAGGAACCTCAAAAGAAGCGAAGGTTTTTTTCGTTTTTTCTGTTTCATATGTTCACACCTATAGTTTCATTTGCCTCAGTTTACCATAGCCCGCAGGTCTTTGCCCATTTGCTGAAAGTTTTTAGAGGCCGGTGCAGGAGAAATTTTAGTTGAAGAGAATATATATAATGACAACTGCAGAAAGGAGGAACAGCCTATGTGGGAAGATTTCAAGAAATTCGCCTTGAAAGGCAATGTGCTGGACTTGGCGATTGCGGTAGTCATCGGTGCGGCGTTCGGGAAGATTGTCACTTCGCTTGTCGAAGACATCATCATGCCGGCCGTGGGGATTCTGCTTGGCGGATTCAGTGTCGAGGATTGGACTTATACTTTTAATGGGGCCGAACTCCGCTATGGCGCATTCACGCAATCCGTCATCGACTTTTTCATCATTGCGTTCTCTATATTCATGGTGATTCGTTTATTTACACGTATGAAACGCCAAAAAGATGTGCCGGCGGAAGAAGAACCGGAAGTGCTCGATAAAAAAGAAGAGCTATTGATCGAAATTCGCGATCTTTTGTCAAAAGAAAAAACCGGCCAATGACCGGTTTCCCTTCAGCTGCCGAGTCTATCGGTAGCTTTTTCTTTTTTCATTGTGAGAGTCTCTGCATGTCTTCAATGATTTCCGCTGTCGGAACTTGTTCAAAACCGTCGTAATTGCCAACGACTACCCCTTCTTGGTCAACCAGGTAAAAAGACGTGCCGTGGATGACCTGGTCGCTGTTCGGGTCGTTCTTGACCAAGGATTTAAAATTTTTCGTCGCAAACTCCGCGATCTCATCTTGCGAATAGCCCGTCAGCAAATGCCATTTGCTTTCATCCGGAATCGGGTAATGCGACAAGTATTCCTGCATTTTTTCCGGCGTGTCTTCTTTTGGGTCTACGCTAAATGCGACAATTTTGTAGTCGCTTAAGCCTTTCGCTTCCATTTCCTTTTGCAAGTCAGCCATATTGAAAGTCATCGGCGGGCACACCGTCTCACAATTCGTGAAGACAAATGTCGCCAGCCAAAGCGTCCCTTCCAATTGCTGCTTGCTTACTTGTTCGCCGCGGTGGTCGGTATAATTGAAATCTTCGACCGCATCCGCGCCGCATGCTGCGAGAAACAGCATCAGCGCTGACAGAAGCACCGCCCATTTCCACTTCATATGATTGCCCCCACTCTCGTAACTGCCTATATCATAGCCGAACAAGGGCTTGAAAACAATCCAGGTTACCACTTCAGAAATCACAACTTTGTGAATTACGGCGTCTTCATCGTAATGAGCGCGTCATGTATCGCGACAAGTTTGCCTTCCACACGGTGCATCAGGTAAAACGAAACGAATATCGGAAATCCGAGTTCCTGTATCCATTGCATCCACTCCTGCATCGAAGCGCCTCCTTTCTTTCTAAAAAAAGCCTTCCCGCATTTGCGGGAAGGCCCTGTTCATTAAACTTCGTATTCGACGACGTTGCGTTCGACGACACGTGCGCCTTTAGCGAGCGCAAACGGCGATCCGCCGACTTCAAAGATATTTTGATCGACGATCGTCTGCATGCCGGTGATGATTTCCTGCGCCGTCAAGTCTTCCCTCGGCTCATCGACCGTCAAGGTGACCGCTTTGTTTGCGGCCGTTTCAAAAATCAATTCCAATGTTTTTGCCATGTGTCCCACTCCTCCTCATTATTGGTAGATGCTTGAACCGGAGATTTTCTCCAATTCCATAAGCGGTTTCGTGCCGAATGTTTCCAACACTTGCGCTGCCTGGAAAATCCCATCAGCAGTAGCCGCTTCCGCCACGTTTTGGTACGCCTTCACTTTGCGCTTCAAGCGCCCTTGCTCATCAAGCCCGTTGTCAAACGTCAAGCGCATGCTTGCGTTCTTAAAATCGCTGAATGCCATATTGCTCACCCCCTTTCATTCGCTATATAGACATAAACACGAAAAAAGGATACATTTCAGGTGAATTTTTTTTCGTGGGCTTCTATAATGGTAGAGAGAATGATTGAGGTGAGACGAAGTGGAATTAGAAGGCTGGTTTTTATGGTTCATATTGTTCTGGGTCGTTGTGCTGGTCGGGCTGTTCGCGATCGGCGGCTATTTTATGTTCCGGAAATTCCTGAAATCGATGCCAAAAGAAGACGGCTTATCGGATCTGAACTGGGAAGAATACTACGTAGAAAAGACGATCCACCTATGGGGAGCCGAAGAAAAAGAGCTATTGAACGAACTCGTACAGCCGGTGCCGGACCTGTTCCGCCCGGTAGCGAAACAAAAAATCGCAGGGCGCATCGGCGAGATCCTGCTGGAGGAAAAAGCCAAGAAAATGGAAATGCAACACATTATCCGTGGCTATATCCAAGCGACGCCAAAACGCGACCACAAATTTTTGCGCAAAAAAATGGCCGAACTCGAAATCGATGTCACGCCCTATGAGCAATATTTCGAACAATAACCATAAAAAAACGCTGCTCCCTATTCGGGAACAGCGTTTTTTTCAAAGTATTTATGAATTCTGTGATTTGCTGTGAATAAAAAGGAGATCACTTATTCTATATTTAAAGCTCAGTGTTCTCTCCAAGTATTTGGAGAAGCGTTCGCTCGACTCCAGTGGATTAGCGAGACGACCGAGACCCCGCAAGACGCAAAGCGGCTGAGGAGGCTTGGGCGCGAGCCCACGGAAAGCGAGCGATAAGCTTCGGAAAATACGAGTTCTTACCTTTCTCGACAAACTAAAAAAACGCTGCTCCCTATTCGGGAACAGCGTTTTTTTGTCCTGCGATCAATTGGTATTTGCGCAGCATCGCAAGACGCCACGGCACGAGCATGCCAAAAGCGAGTAGCCAAAACATGCCGCCAAGCTCCCCAACATCAATCGACGAGCTCAGGATGACTTTCGCCAGCAGGCGCACAAGCAATAACCCGAGCAAAATGAAGACGAACGCTTTGGAGCGCTTTAAATAGATTTCCCCATCACGCACTTCGAACTTCGACGTGCGGATCAGGATGATCGAAAACAAAGCACCGACGAGCAGCGCTTCAGCGATTTGCAGCGGCGCCACCCGGAAAAACGGGAAAATGAACATCAAGGCGCCGGTCGACATGAACAAAGGCGGCAAAATGATTTTTTTGACCGAGACCGGTTTTTTTGCCGATTTCGAGCGGACGATAATTGCGAGCGTACCCATGATGAGCGCGCCGATGGTCGTCACGGCCAAGAAAACGGCTGGCGGGATGCTATTGAATAATTCATCCATCCAATTCTGCCTCCAATTCGCCGAGGCGGCTCTCCAGTTCATCCATGCGCACGAAACGGGCGAAACGTAGCTGTTCTTTCCCTTGCTTGAAAAGAATGACCACAGGCGCCGTGAACAGCATCAACTGCCCGGCGATTTCCGGAACGCGCGCTGCATTGACCAAATAGAACGGAATGGATGCATCCTGCTCCAATCCTTCGACTTGCGGTTTCAGCCCTTCGCATACCGAACAATGGTCGGTTTTGACGAATAGCAGAAATGATTCGCAGCTTTCTATTTTCTGTTGGAATTGATCCATTGAAGAAATGGTTTCCATCTCGTCACCTACTTTTTAGAATCCTTGGAAATCCCCGAAAATCGGGCTCAAAATGCGGATAATGTATGTCATGCCGTCAAAGAACAACAAGACCCCTACCGCGATCATGATGAATCCGCCGACTTTCATGATCGTGCTGTGATGCTTGCGCAGCCAGCCGAGGCGGGTAACGAAAAACGACAAAACAAAAAATGGAATCGCAAAGCCGAGTACGTAGGCGAGCATATACCAAATGCCTGATCCGGGATTGGCCGCAGCGAGCGCATAAATTGCCGCTGTGATCGGTCCGGTACATGGCGTCCAGCCAGCCGCAAACGCGAGGCCGATAACGAAAGTGCCCAAAAATCCGGAAGGCCGATTCTTGAACGAGAACTTGCGGTCTTGCATCAAGAATTTCGGCGTGAAGACCCCAACGATCATCAGTCCGAAAATGATGATGAACAAAGCGCCCACTTGGCGAATCAATTCATCGTAGCGTACAAACCATTCATAAAAGAACGATGTGCTAAAGCCCAACGCGATGAAAATGGTGGAAAAGCCCAATAGGAAAAATAAAGTATGGAACATTCCACGGCGCTGCATTACTTTTCGGTCATTTTTAATCTCATCCATGGTCATGCCTGTAATATAAGATAAAAAGGCAGGATACAAAGGCAATGTACATGGCGAGATGAAACTCAAGAATCCGGCACCGAAAGCCAAAAGTAAATTAATATCGGTTGCCATTCGAACACGCTCCTCTCTCTCACGAACTCTATCTTATCAGAGATAGTGCGCAAAAACCGCCAAATTGCCTGTGAAATCTTTATGGACATTTCCATAATCTTCACGCTTTCGCCCTATATGTTAAGGATACACGCAAAGGGCCATAACGCCATAAAAAAACCGGCTCTCTTTAGGGGGAAGAGAGCCGGGCGCAAGTAACTTGCCTGTTGTACCGAACAGAACAAGCGCGCATATAAATGGACTAATGATCACCCGATGAGTTTCTTGGCTAGTCCCAATTGATGATGTACTTGATCAAATCCTGTGCCACCTAGTGAGTTGCGGCGTTTGACGGCCGTCTGCGGAAGCAAGGTTTCGTAAATATCGTCTTCAATGAGCGGGCTGGCTGCCTGGAGATCCTCAAGCGGCAGGTCTTTCAAATAATAGCCGCGCTGTATGCAAGTGAAGACCAGCTTGCCGGTCACATCGTGCGCTTCGCGGAACGGCATGCCTTTCGCCGCCAAATAATCCGCGAGCTCCGTCGCATTCGAGAAGTCGGAGTTCACCGCTTTTTCCATAGAGGCGGTGTTGACATTCATCGTCCGGATCATCCCTTCAAAGATCGGCAAAGATCCCATCAAGGTATGGACCGTGTCGAACATTCCTTCTTTGTCTTCCTGCATGTCTTTATTATAGGCAAGCGGCAAGCCTTTCAAAGTCGTCAGCAAGCCGAATAGATTGCCATAGACGCGTCCTGTCTTGCCGCGGACAAGTTCCGCCATATCCGGATTTTTCTTTTGCGGCATGATGCTCGAGCCGGTCGAGAAGGTATCGTCAAGTTCGATGAAACGGAACTCTTCGCTCGACCAAAGGATGATCTCCTCTGCAAAGCGTGATAAGTGCATCATAAGCATCGATGAGTTGCTGAGGAACTCCAGGATAAAGTCGCGGTCGCTGACGGCGTCCAAGCTGTTCTGGTAGACCCCTGAGAAGCCGAGCAGTTCAGCGGACAGTTCGCGGTCGATCGGGAAACTCGTCCCGGACATCGCTCCTGCTCCTAAAGGCGACACATCGATGCGTTTCAAGGATTCCTGCATGCGTTCTTTGTCGCGTTGCAACATCCAGAAATAGGTCATCAAATGATGGCCGAATGAAATCGGCTGCGCGCGCTGAAGATGGGTATACCCCGGCACGACCGTCTCAACATGCGTTTCTGCCTGCTCGACGATCGCCGACTGGAAGGCTTCAATCAGCTCGATGATTTCCGTCACGCGGTTTTTTAGATACAGGTGCATATCCGTCGCTACTTGGTCGTTGCGGCTTCTGCCGGTATGCAGTTTGCCGCCGACTGGGCCGATTTCATCAATCAGGAGTTTTTCTAAATTCAAGTGGATGTCTTCGTTCGATACGCTGTACTCGAGTTCTCCATTCTCCGCTTTTTGCTGCAGCGTCTGAAGCCCTGACAAGATCAAGTCAGCGTCTTGCTGCGGCAGGATCTTGCAGGAAGACAGCATGGTGACATGCGCCATGCTGCCTTGGAGATCCTCGAGCACTAATTTCTGGTCAAAGGAAATGGAAGCCCCGAACTCGTCGACCCACTGTTCAGCTGTCTTTTGGAAACGACCGCCCCACAGTTTGGTCATAGCTGTACCTCCTCTTTGACTTGTGCCGTGACCGCAACTTCTTTCTTGTTGATTTTCGAGTTGACGACTGTCGGCAAGCCCCATAGCTCGATGAATCCGACTGCAGACTCGTGGTTGAACGTATCGTCTGTTGAATACGTCGCCAGTTCTTCGCTGTACAAGGAGTTTGGTGACTTACGTCCTTCTGTGATGGCATGGCCTTTGAACAGTTTGACACGGACTGTGCCATTGACGAACTCCTGCGTTTCTTTTAAGAACGCTTCAAGTGCGACACGTAGAGGTGAGAACCAAAGCCCTTCGTAGATCAATTCCGTCATTTTCTTCTCGATGACCGGCTTGAAATGAGCCATTTCTTTTACCAAAGTTATATCTTCAAGTTCTTTATGCGCGGCGATCAAAGTCATCGCTGCTGGCGCTTCATAGATTTCACGGGATTTGATGCCGACCAGTCTGTTTTCCACATGGTCGATTCTGCCGACGCCATGTTTGCCTGCGACGTGGTTCAATTCGAAAATCAGATCCGTCAATTTATAGTCGATGCCGTTCAATTTCGTCGGTACACCTTTGACGAATTCGATTTCGACGATATCCGGCGTATCCGGCGTGTCTTCCAGTGCATTGGTGATATCATATGCATCTGCTGGCGGTGTTGCCCAAGGGTCTTCGAGGATGCCGCATTCGTTGGCACGGCCCCATAGGTTCATGTCGATGGAGAATGGCGAATCCAAGTTGACCGGAACCGGCACGTCATGCTGCTTGGCATAAGCGATTTCCTCATCACGCGACCAGCCCCACTGGCGAACAGGTGCGACGACTTCAAGGTCGGGGTTCAAGGATTTGATGGAAACTTCAAAACGAACTTGGTCGTTGCCTTTTCCTGTGCAGCCATGGGCAACAGCAGTTGCGCCGCTTTCTACTGCGATTTCCACGAGTTTTTTGGAAATCAACGGACGCGACAATGCAGAAACGAGCGGGTATTTGCCTTCATATAATGTATGGGCTTGAAGCGAAATGAGTGCATAGTCTTCAGCAAATTCGTCTCTGGCATCGATCATATAGCTTTCGACCGCTCCGACCTGCAGCGCTTTTTGTTTGATGAAGTCCAAGTCTTTTCCTTCTCCAATGTCGAGACAAACAGCGACGACGTCATAGCCTTGTGATTTGAGCCATGGAATGGCCACCGATGTATCTAGTCCACCTGAGTATGCGAGTACAATTTTTTTGTTCATATAATATGACCTCCTGTATTTTTATGCGTTATATGCGATGAATATACACATAATAACATGGCATTTTTTATAACGCAAGGGAAGACGCGCATAAATTTTCATGTTTTTTAGGAAATATGCAAAAAAACCGTGTTTCTTCTATAGAAAGAACAACTTCTGTGCATGCAAAAACCCGGACGGCTCGCTGCCGTCCGGGTTTTCTGCTGCCGGGATCTGCCGGCTTATTCCTCGGTGTCTTCTGCTTGTTCTTCATCTTCTTCATTGCCCATTGTATATTCCAATGTATTCATATCGATGCGCACTTCCGTTAAATCACCAGTTTCCATATTATTGAATAAAAATCCGATCTCGTCGCCGCGCACGATGGGTTGTCCCAAAATGATGAGTTTGGACAACTGCTCTTCATTGATAAAGGCCTGCAAAGCTTCCGATTGCCGCTGGGACTCTTCGTCCTGCAAGATCGTGATCTTTTCTGCTTCGCCTTGCATCGGGTAAGACTCTTCTAGCGGCCCTGTATAATCGGTTTTGACTTTCATGCCGGTGCGCAAGTCGCTGATAACGGCTTCTGTTGTTTCCCCGCCTTCTGCAAACTGGACTTCGACGTCTTCCGGAATAGCGAAGTAAATGCTATTGATGAGAATGCGTCCATCCCCGATCTGCGTAATGAATCCTTCTTCCGTCATGCCCTCTTGTTCAACTGCAATTTCCGGTTCTTCTTCATTGCCTGCCGGCTCCGCCGGTTCTGTCGGTGCGGCATCATCTGAGCAACCTGCCAATAGCAGGAATCCTGCAAGAAATAAACTAGCTTTTTTCACTTTATCCCAATCCTTTACGCTTAGATTCTTGTTGCAACTCTTAATTTTCAGTTTACCTGCTGAAGCTTAGGCATGCAACTCTGTACATTAAGCCTGGCGGTAGACGAAAATGCCCCGGTCGTTCAATCGCTCTTCAATCAAGCCGTCTTCGAGCAAGTAATCGACTTGGCCGATCGTCTCGGAAAGCGTCAGGCCGAGCTCTTTTTCGTAGGCATGCGGAAACAGCTGCTGTGTCAATTCGTAAACCGACTGCTCGCTTGACCGGTCGAGCATGGCGAGCACTTTCATCGCCCGCAAGTGCTGCTTTTCGAGCCGTGTGGAAACGAGTTCATGAACATTGCGCACGTCTTCCCCGTGGCCGCTGTAAATGACCTCTATCGGCATCTTCAATAGCCGGCTGAGGGAGGCGTTGTATTGCAGCAAAGACTTTGGGCGTCCTTCTTCCGGGTTATACGGCGGTTCGATGAGCGGGTTCGATGACACTTTCGCGATGACGTGGTCGCCGCCAATCATCGTGCGTTCTTCCGGATTCCAGAACGACAGATGGCTTTGGGCATGCCCCAAGGTCTCCATGACATGCCAGTCCGCATGACCCGGAATCGTATCGCCTTCGTTGATCGCCATATCGAGCGGGCGATTGCCCATTAAATTGAGCGGCCGCTTCATCTTCTTCATCCAGAACATCAAATCGCCCGGCACTCCCTCTTCTTTCAAACGCTCCTGATAGAACGCATCATGATAATCGAAAAAAGCTTCGTCCCGGCGCAGCCATAGATCGTTATATGGATGGCCGTACAATTTGGCGGCGTCGAAGCCGTCGACCCATCCTGCGTGATCCGGGTGGTGGTGCGTCAAAACCACTTGCTCGATGTCTTCAGGAGCGACATTCGCCGCTTTCAGTCCGGCCTTGAGCGCTTCCCAGGCTTCGGGTGTTTTCGGTCCGGCATCGATCAACGTCAACGCGTCGCCTTTCAATAAATAAGAATTGACATCTCCGACGGCAAATGGCGTCGGGATAGTGATTTTGATCGGTTCCATCATTCCCACTCCCTTAAAATGAATGTCTATTCACTTATCATACCTTGAATGGCAAGCCCCGTCACGCCAGCTGGCCGATTTGACAAATAAAATTTCTTTACTTATAATTTAATAACATATGTAAGCGTAGATGAAGATTAGTACGGAAGATGATGGGTACAAGAGAGTGCCGCCAACGCTGAAACGCCGCACCCCCGCTCCCTTCCTGAACCTGCTTCTGAGCTGCCGTGCAAACACGGCCGTCTGTCCGCGATAAGGATATCGAGTTGTGCAAACGTGCAAACTTAGGTGGTACCGCGGAAACAAGCGTTTTCGTCCTTGGAATAACAGGGATGATTGCGCTTTTTATTTTGAGAAAAGGAAGTGGAATGTATGAAAATTGTATGTGTAGGGGCCGGATCGATGGCCGAATCCATGATCCACGGCTGGATCAATAAGCGAATTATGAAACCCGATGAAATCTCCGTCATGAACCGGTCAGATCAGGACCGTTTGGAATTTTTGCATGATGAATACGGCGTTAACATTGTGTGCGACGACAAGACCGAACTGAGAGATGCTGATTTCATCCTGCTCGCGATGAAACCGAAAGATGTCGAAGTGGCATTGAAAGGCATCCGCGAAAAATTGACCGGGGATACCGTCATCGTTTCTGTTGCGGCAGGCGTTTCGATTGACACGATCCAAAAACATGTCGGCGATTTCGCTGTTGCCCGCGCCATGCCGAATACCTCTGCGCAAATCGGCAAGTCGGCCACAGGCGTCGCCTGGAGCAAATTCGTCACCAAAGAACAGCAACACTTGCTGAGAAAGCTCTTGTCATCGATCGGCGGCGTGACGGTCGTAGAAGAAGACCAATTGCATGCAGTGACCGGCATTGCCGGAAGCGGCCCGGCGTATCTCTATTATTTCGCTGAGTCCATGGTGCAAGCTGGAATTGACAACGGTTTGTCTTCTGCCGATGCGAAGAAACTGGTGCGCCAAACATTCGACGGCGCAGCGGAAATGCTCCAGCAGGAAGATTTCGGCGAATTGCGCAAACGCGTCACGAGCCCGAACGGCACAACAGCAGCCGGTCTTCAAGCCCTCTATGATAACGACTTCAAGCGCATCGTCGGAGACTGCGTCACTTCGGCTGCTAACCGCTCCCGCGAACTCGGGAAAGAATTCGAATAAAACCCCATCACACCCCACAGAAGCGACAGCTTTTGCGGGGTGTTTCTGTTTACCCTGATGTTTTCATCGCTAAAGAAGCAGGTCAAGCAAGGCTTTCGAATCGAACGCCCGCGGGATTTCCGGTATACTAATCTCTTGTATAGAGACTGAAGGAGGAATTTCACGTGGCAAAACTTTTCGAAGAATTTGAGCTCAAGGGCGTCCTTTTCAAAAACCGCATCGTCATGGCCCCGATGTGCATGTACCAAAGCGACAAAGAAGATGGGCATGTGACCGATTGGCATCGTGTCCATTACCCGACGCGCGCAGTTGGCGGCGTTGGATTGATCATCACTGAAGCCACTGCCGTCCAGCCGATCGGGCGCATTTCTTCCCGCGACCTCGGCATATGGGATGATGCCCATATCGACGGACAGGCGGAAATCGTCCGCTTGATGAAAGCGAATGGCGCGAAAACCGGCATCCAATTGGCGCATGCCGGCAGAAAAGCGACAGTCGATGGCGACATCCAGGCACCGAGCGCGATCGCCTTCAATGATAAATACAAAACACCGAAAGCAATGACAATCGAAGAAATCGATGACACCGTCCAAGCGTTCCGGGATGGCGCTGTACGCGCCAAAAAAGCCGGCTTCGACGTCATCGAAATCCACGCAGCCCATGGCTATTTGATCAATCAGTTCTTATCTCCTTTGACCAACCAACGTACTGACGAGTACGGCGGCAGCAGCGAGAACCGTTACCGTCTGCTGCGCCGCGTATTGGATGAAGTGAATTCGGTTTGGGACGGACCCTTGTTCGTGCGCATTTCGGCAGAAGATTACTCAGACGGCGGCATGACGCCTGAACAATACGTCGAGATGACCAAATGGATGAAACAGCAGAACGTCGATTTGATCGATGTCAGTTCAGGGGCTGTCGTGCCGGCACAGATTCCAGTATTCCCTGGCTATCAAGTGAATTTTGCGGAAACGATCAAAAAAGAGACACCAATCGCAACCGGCGCTGTCGGCTTGATCACGGAGCCGCGCCATGCTGAAGAAATTCTCCAAAACGGCCGTGCCGATTTCATCTTCCTGGCACGCGAATTGCTGCGCAACCCGTATTGGGCCTACACTGCCGCTCAGACGCTCGGAGCCGATATCGAAGCTCCTGTGCCTTATGAGCGGGGTTGGATATGAGACAGTTGCAAAATAGCTGTAATTTAGTATACTGAAAGTAACGAAAAAAACCGGATGCTGTATGCATCCGGCCAGCTGCATGCCGCCTTTCGAGGGCGGTCGGCTGGACACTATAGGTTTATCAAATAACCGTCAGCCCACGCCAATGGGACGGTTATTTTTTTTTCGGAATGACCAGAATCAAGGATATGACAAGCGTCAATGCGCTGATCGTCAACCCGACACTCGTGAACACAAGCGAAAATGCTTCTGCCATGGTCATGCTACCACCCCCTTTCTATAGGGAATGGCCAAACCGCCCTCATGCAGCTGTACCTTTATTTTACCACAAACAGAACACTTGTTCTATTGATAACTGTAAAAATAATCAGTAAAAATAACCCAATTGAACTCAGCACTTTCCGGAATGACGCCTATGTTGTCAGAGGCTTCCGTTAGCTAGAAAATCATGAAGCCCCTTGCCGCGTTGATGGCAAGGGGCTTTTAACTTGAGTGATGCTATTCTTTTAAAAAACGGACTGCCTTCATATCCACCAGCAAATCGATCGCTTCCCCGACGGTTGTTTTTTCCGCTTGGGCAGTAGTAAACAAACATTCCAGCAGCTGGTTTCCTGCTTTCACTTTCAGGCTGTACATGCCGCGCGAGTATTTCATTTCCTGGACGATGCCTTGAATCCGGACATGGCCTGATTGATCACTTTCCGCCGTTTTGATCGCTTCTGGCCTGATGACCATAAAATAATCGCCATCTGCCAACTGGCTGATGCCATCCACTTCAAGAAATCCGTCCGAAGAGACGAAACGGCCATTTTCCAGGGCACCACTCAAGATGTTTCGCAAGCCAAGGAAAGCAGCGACCGCTGTCGTGTCGGGGCGTTCGTATAATTCTCTCGCATTGCCGACTTGGCGCAATGCCCCTTCGCCCATGACCGCGATCCGGTCGGATAACGCAAAAGCTTCATCGCGGTCGTGCGTCACGAACAAAATGGTGACACGAAATTCTTTTTGGATTCGGCTTAACAGTTCGCGCATTTCTTCCCGCAAGCCCGGATCGAGCGCACTGAATGGTTCATCCATCAACAAGACGCGCGGATTCGCCACTAAGGCCCTGGCGAGTGCCACGCGCTGCTGCTGCCCACCGCTTAGTTCATCCGGAAAACGGCTGCCGAATCCACTGAGCCCCACATGTTCGAGCATATCGCGGGCAGCTTTCAAGCGCTGCTTTTTGCCGACTTTCTGCATTTTCAAGGCAAAAGCGACATTGTCTTCAATGTTTTTATGCGGAAACAGCAAGGATTGCTGAAACACCATCGCGAATTGTCTCGATTCAGGAGGCACATTTGTCAGGTTTTTATCCCCTATCCAAATCTCCCCGCCATCTGCCTCCAATAAGCCAGCAACCAATTTCAGCAAAGTCGTCTTACCGCAGCCGGAAGGCCCAAGCAGCGAGAAGAACTCTCCTTCGCGAATGGACAGCCGGACCGGGCGAAGCATGAACGACGCATCGTTTTTTGGCTTTACGGCTCTGTACCGCTTTTCTATATCGATGATGCGTAAATCACTCACGGTTTCACTCCTTTCGCGGGATCCTGTGAGTCTTTATTCAATTGATAATAACGTTTTAAAGCGGCGTCCATTCCAACCAAAGCCGCAATGGCAAGGGCTGCATAGAGCAATGAATAAGCCGAGGCAATGCCTGGGTCTCCTCCACTGACAAACGGGAACAGCAAAATCGGCAAGGTAACTACTTGACCGGCACCGATGATGATGGTGATCAAGTATTGGCTCAAGGAAATCAAGACGCTCAAACTTGCACCTGCCATTATGCCTGGCAACAGATGCGGCAGCACGACGTGAAAGAATCGCGGCAGCGCACGCGCTCCCAGCATGCGCGCTTGGTCTTCCCAATCAACCGATAAAGTTTGATAGCTAATCATGACCGCACGGAACATATACGGCAAAGTCGGCGCGATATGCGCCAACACAACCCCAACAACGGTTTCAGTCAATCCGAGCCGCAAAAAGGTCAAGTGGATCCCCATGACTGAGATAAAAGGCGGAATGATGATCGGCGCAAAAATGATCGCTTCGAACAACCATCTGCCGCGGACTGGATAACGCACCAACGCGTTGGCCGCCGGGATCGCCAGTAAGATGTTCACGGCTGTTACAATCAAGGCAATCCATAAGCTGATCCCGACCGCTTGCCAGGTTCGCCCGTCATTTAATATATATTCCCACGCACGAAAACTCCATGACTCAGGCAACACATCCGGCCAGCGCCAGCCGAATGACAGGCTCGACAATAGCAAGGGAACAAATGGCACGATGATGAAAATGATTAATGTAATGAAGACAAACAAGGACAGAAGGCGTGGATGTCTTTTCATTAGCCCCACCCCTTTAGCACATTCCAGCGCTTACTGAAGTAATACGCCACTAGACCCAGTAAAATCGTGATAGCCGCGAGAATCATATTGACCGCAAGCGCTTCGGGGCGATCCGAAAGCGTGCCGCTTGTGTAAAGCTGGTACGAATAAACCGGCAGCACACTTGGATAAGTGACACCTAGTAGATAAGGTACTTCAAAAGCGGAAAAAGTAAACACAAAGACGATAAACGTCGCAATCGCCCACGCCGGCATCATGACCGGCACGACCACTTCCCGGACGAATTGCCAATTGCCCGCACCGAAAACGCGCGACACTTCACGCCAGGAGCCATGGATCCGTGACAGCACCGGATACAGCATAAGTGCTACAAAAGGCGCTTCTTTCCAAGCGTAAGTGAGGATGATTCCCCAACCGAACGGGTCATTGACGAGCACCGGAAAATCCGTGATGTCGTCAATCCAGCCAAATGCCGCAAGGAGTCTCGATACAAATCCGCTTTGGGTGAACAGCAGCACGATGATATAGCCAGCGACCAGATGCGGTATGGTCAACGGCAATTGGAATAAGCGATGCCAAGCCTTCGGCGACGCGGATTTCATGGAATCATTGAGAAAAAACAAAGCCAAGGCAACGAGCGCCCCGATGACTGCCGACAGCAATGAAGACAGCGCCGCTATCCGCAACGTGAGCGCCATCGATTCCCAAAAAGAGCCTGAATGCAGGAGACTGTCGTAGGCTGCAAAGGTCAATTCCGTCTCCCCGATTGCCGGAAAATAGCCGAAGCTTTTCAGCAGCCCATCAAAAATCCCCCCGAAAAACAGGAGGATGATCGTACCGGCGGCCGGCAGTAGCAAAAGATACGGTTTACTCTTTCGCCACATGTTCCGTCCACCCTTTTTCAATGATGTCGATATAATCTGAAGACAATTCAGGCAAGCGGTTTTGTTCCAATTCTTCTATTGAAAGTGTCGCTTCCCCGAGATCCACTGCATTCATCGCCTGTTGCTGTTCAGGCGATAGTTTTTCCAATTCGAGCGCCGTCAAATCGCCCCAATTTTCTGGGGACAATTTGGCGGTTTGGGCGGCAGGCGACATTAGTTCATTGATCGCGACAAGCGCCCCTGCTTTATCTGATGCGTTAAACGGAATTGACAGGAAGTGCGTATTCGCAAGCGTTCCCCCGTCTAATAGATAGGTGCGGGTCGACTCCGGAAAACGTCCCTTCAACACTTCACTCGCAGCGAGCGCTGGATCGTAGCTCATTGTCATGCCGATTTCACCGCTCGCAAACAATTGGTCTTGTTTCGCCAAGCTTTCCGGATACGTTTCGCCTTCGCGCCATAAATACGGCTCGATGCTATTCAAGTATTGCCACATCGGCTCGAGGCGTTGTTCCAAACCTTCAATCTCGGCAGCGGGTTGCTGGTACTGCTCGTGTCCGCCAGTCGTTTCATACAATACCTGGCGGACAAAAGCACTTCCTGTGAAATCAGGCGGTGCAGGGTATGTGAACTGTCCCGGATGTTCCTGTACCCAATCGGCGAGTTCAGCCATCGATTTCGGCGGGGTTTCGTGTTTACTTTCATCATGCACGAACACGAATTGCGCCTTGCCCCATGGTGCTTCCAAGCCTTCCACCGGTTCTCCGAAATCCTGTGAAACTTCCGGTGCATCGGAATCGATGTAGTCATTGAAATTCGGCAATTGTCCGGTGAAATCTCCCCACAGCAAGTCGTTGTCTTTTGCGGCTTTGAAGTTCTCGCCGTTGATCCAGATAATGTCCATGCTGCCGTCGCTTTTCCCAGCTATTTTTTCGTCGAGCAATTGGTTGATGATGTCTTGCGCGTCATTCATCGGCACACGGGTCAACTCGATGCCGTGCTGTTCTTTCATGCGCGGCGCGACCCATTCATCCAAATAAGTATTGATGTTATCGTTTCCGCCCCACATGTACATATTGACTTCCTGCCCTTGCGCCGCGTCTTGAATAACGCCCCAGTCATCTGTCAATAAGCTGTCTGCATCGGTTGCGTTTCCTGCATCTCCGGATGAACAAGCTGACAAGGCGAGTGCCAGAATGCCCAATGACGCTATTGGATATTTTTTCATTAATTCCACTTCCTAATTCCTTTTATGCTACTTCTCTGTATCTTCAATCAAGCATCAACAGGGAGCCTCGCTTATCGCGAGCAATCAATCCGGTTTGCTGCCGTTTTTTTGATTCCAGCGGTTGCGGATCAAAATCGGGACGACTGTCAAGATAATGAAAACGGCGACCGCCGCTACAATGATTTTCGGGTTGCCGCTGACAAAGCTGCTGCCGAGAAAATTATAGGCGAAGGTTCCGGGAATGATGCCGATCAAAGTCGCCAAGGCAAACGAAGCGAAACGCACCTTGGCAATCGCCGCCATATAGCTGATCAAGTCGAAATTGATGACCGGGATCAAACGGAACAGCAGCACATACAAAAAGCCATTCTGTTCCATTTGCCTCTGAAATTTGGCAGCGTTTCCTGTCCACTCTTTTGTAACGATGCTTCTGCCGACCACCTTTGCGACAAGAAAGGACAGCATTGCCCCCAAAGTCGCGCCAATGATGGTGTAAAAGGTTCCCATCCAAGCACCGAAAGCCAAGCCACCGGCAATCGATAGCACCGAGGCCGGGAAGAAAATCAGCGGCCTGATGGTGTAAACGATAATGTAAATGACAGGCGCCCATAACCCGAACGATAAAATCCAGCTGCGAAGATCTTCCGCTTCCACGTCAAAAACGGAACGGCTGAGCCAGATGACCAAGCCGATGGCCACAGCCACCAGCAGCCATTTAGCAATGCGCTTTTTACTCATGAATTACGGGTGTGTGTCGAAATACTTGAATAACGTTTTCTCATCTCATCATAGCGCTTGCGGTTAAGCCCTTGGTCTGAATAACCGACGCGTGAGGCGGAGCGGAATTCAATTTGCTGCGCTGCGTCATTAAAGTAAAATTCGATGTCATCCTTGAATTTCATCAGTTTAGTCGTGGCAATTGCATAAACATAATCATTATTCACTTGTACGATCCGGATGCCTTCATAGCCTTTCAACATGCCGATCAAGTTCTTTTTCGCTTGCTCTTTGCTGCCATTATACGGCCATGCTGGAACGAATTTGTCCCGTACAGTCGTTTGCGACGAAACGGCATTAGGCGTGGAAGGCATTTCCTTAAGTCGGCCATTTTTAACGCCAAGTTTTGGTTTGGTGTTATTTTGGATGGCCATATTGGCGATGCCGAGCCCTGCCGCTGCTGCAGCCCCGTACAAGCCGATTTTTTCGACAGGCAACTCGCCCGCTTTTGCTTTATTGAAGGTTTTGACGACTGGTTGGTTGAGCAGGTTATCGACATAGACTTTCTTGCCGATTTTCACCAGTACTTCGCTATAGGTCGGATATGGGTGGATGACACTGGATAATTTACCCATATTGATGCCAAGTGTTTTGAGTGTCTGGATTTGGCTGATGATTTCACCAGCGCGATCGCCCAGAATGCTCGCCCCGAGAATATAGCCTTTTTTATCGAGAACGATCTTCACTTTGCCGATCGAGCCTTGTTTCGTATTGGCACGGTCGATATCCGCATAATCATGTTCATAGACGCGGATTGAATCGCCGTATTGTTCGCGTGCCTGTGCTTCGGACAAGCCAGAGTGGCCGAGTTCCGGGTCTGTGTATGTACACCAGGTCACATGGTCGTAATTCATTTTGCGGTTGATCGGCAAAATGGCGTTCTGCGTCGCGGTAATGCCTTGGGCGTTCGCCATATGCGATAGTTGATAAGGGCCGACGACATCGCCGATGGCATAGATGCCTTTGGCGGTCGTTTCCATATGTTCGTCCACTTGGATGCGTTTCTTATCGTACTCGACACCGGCAGTTTCCAGGTTATAGCCGGAGACATTCGCTTGGCGGCCGAGCGCAACGAGAAGCCCTTCATTTGAAACAGTGATCTCCTTGCCGTCTTTTTCGACTGTCAGTTCAATTTGACCGCCATGTTGAGCAGCTTTTACCGCTGTTGCGCCAGCATGGATCGTGACGCCTTCTTCGATGAGCCGCTGCTGAATCATCAGCGCGAGTTCTTCGTCATCGTTGGATAAGATGCGATCCGATTTTTCCACCAGCGTCACTTTAACGCCAAGACGGTTGAGCGCTTGGCTCATTTCGACACCGATCGGGCCTGCGCCGAGAATGGTCATCGTTTCCGGGAATGAGGCCAATTTGAAGATCGATTCATTGGTTAGGTAATCCACTTCACTCAAGCCATCAATCGGCGGCACCAGTGGAGTGGAGCCAGTGGAGAGGATGATTTTTTTCGCTTCAATCGTTTCCCCTTCCACTTCCAAGGTGTTCGGCCCAGTAAATATGGCATAAGCGTTGATAAAATCGATGCCGGATTCCTTCAGCACTTCCGGCGATTCACCGGCGTATACTTTTTGAATGACTTTTTGGATATCTTTCAATACTTCTGATGTATCGACTTTCAGCTCAGGTGAATATTTTTTGGCGTGATGGACTTCTTTCGCGATATTGATGAGCGATTTGCTCGGGATGCAGCCGGACCACGTACATTCCCCGCCTGGCAGATTCTTGTCGATCAGCACGGTCTTTTTCGAAAATCCAGCGGCTGTAAAAGCGGCTGTTAGGCCTGCTGCTCCCGCTCCGATAATTGCGATATCATACTTCTTGGTCATATCCGTCAAATCCTTTCTTAATCCTGAATTAAATATATCTTAACAAAGACTTCTATACACTTACCCTTATTTACCCTCGAATAGTCTGCTTATAAAAAATCCTCTCAGTCTAAAGAGTTCTGTGGGGGGTGTAAACGGTGATATGCTTTATACTTAGAATATCTTTTACATGAAAAGGTGAATTATATGCTCGATACATATGCCAGAAAACATGTACAACCAGCAGTCGACAAGACTGCCGACTATCTATTGAAAAAAGGATTGACAGCTGATGGCGTGACCAAGACGGCATTTGCCATCGGTCTGTCATCGGGTGTCTTCATCTATCTGGACCAGCCGGTTTTGGCACTCATTGCGCTTTGGCTATCCGGATTTTTGGATGTAGTCGACGGGACGATGGCGAGAAAAACAAAACCTTCTCCTTGGGGAACGCTCCTCGACATCAGTTTTGACCGATTGGTGGAAATCAGCGTTATCCTCGGCCTTGCCTTCAGCTTTCCGGATTCGATGTGGGCTTTATTGTTATTGAGCGCATCGATCATCGTCGCCATGACTGTCTTCTTGACCGTCGGGGCATTATCCGAAAAACAAGGGATGAAATCGTTCTATTATCAAGCCGGGCTTGCGGAACGGACAGAAGGGTTTATCTTGTTTACGTTGATGATCGTCTTTTCTCCTTATTTGACGGCAATCACCCTATTATTTATCGCCGTTCAGATTTTCACCATTTTTCAGCGCATGGCCGAAGCCAAGCGGATTTTGTCCTAGATTGGAGTGTTTAACATGAAGATTGTCGTCTTGGTTGGGGGCGGCCATGTACATTTGCACGCCCTTGCACAATTCGCAAAAAAGCCGCGGGAAGATGTACAATTGGTGCTCATCTCGCCTGCGGAGCATCAATATTATTCAGGGATGTTTTCAGGATTCACTGAAGAGGTTTACGGGTTGGATGAGATCCGCATCGACTTGAATCAGCTCGCTGAAAAAATCGGCGCGGCTTTCTATCAAGATGCAATCTGCGCCATCGATCCGGACTCCCGCACACTGACGGGCCAACATGGCGAGATCTATCCTTATGATGCAGTGTCCTTCGACATCGGGTCGCAGACGGATAGCCCGGAAGCGCTGAAGAAACACATCTCGCCAATCAAGCCCAATTATCATTTTCCGGACCAATTAATGAAGTTCCGAAAGTCCGCCAAGCCCGTTATTGTCGGAGGCGGCGCATCGGGCGTAGAATTGGCCTTCTCTACAAACGCCTGGCGAATGAGGCGGCATTTTAGCGATGCGTTACTGTTCAGTTCTGGTGAGCTGCTATCGGCTCACGGAGCGGCCGCTTCCAGAAAACTCGAGGCGATTGCACGGAAAAAATCGCTGCCTTTTTTCACAAATGTAAAAATAGAAGACATCGACGAAACGTCCGTCATTGCAAGCAACGGTGCCTCCTATCCCCAGTCAGACGTGCTTTGGCTGACTGGCCCGAAAAGCCCTGCCTTATTCGAGCGCTCAGGCATGCCGGTCGACCGTGCCGGATTTTTGGCTGTCAGTGAGACACTTCAATCGATTCGTTTCCCCGAAGTCTTTGGTGCCGGCGATTGCGTCTCGATCGACCGCTATCCGGACCTTGCGAAAAACGGCGTCTATGCGGTTCGCCAAGGACCCGTGTTGTGGGGCAATCTACTGAATTTCCTCGATGGAAATCCATTATCGGCCTTCATTCCGCAAAAACGCTATGTCGCCATCCTCTCCACGGGCGGTGGCGAAGCGTTCTTGACTTATGGACATTGGAGCATGCATGGCAAACTCCCATGGAAACTTAAGCAGTTTATCGACAAGAAGTTCATGAAGTCCTATCAAGCGATTTATAAGTAAATTGGTCCATCCCGCATTCAAGATGGGGCCAAACTGGCGGAAAACCTGTTCACTTAATATCGCTTGGCGAAAATCTTCATGTGAGGCATGTGCCCATTCCGGAATAGCATCTTGAAATTTTTTCCCTTTCTCGCTATAATTCTTTATACAGTAGTTGAATCATCTCCCGCGAACATCTAGCGGGCTTCATCGAACAGTTGAGTGGAAATTAAAAATGCAGCACGGGCTGCCATATTGGAATTGCGCAGAGTATATACCTGACAATAGAGCTGGGAATAACGCCAAAGAGAATGAATCATTCTTTTTGGCGTCTTTTTTTATTTCATATCCCCGGCTTGAGTCGGCCGAATACCAGCAACAGTTGGATTTTTCATTTCCATCTACCCAATAATGCCCCTTCCCCCGTTTGGTTTTGACTAAAGATTTTAAACGGAATGAAGAACTACAGTTAAAGAACCATTTTTCTGGACGCTGAAAAGAGCGATTGAAAAGCAAAGAACTAGCCGGTCGTCACATGCCGGGAAGGAGCCAGTTATTATGCAGGAAGCAAGATCTATTCAATCAGAGGTTTCGGGCTATATTTCAAACCTACTCCGAAAGCATTTCGGAAAAGGGCCTGCTTCTGTTTACGTCACAATTAAAAGGCCTTATATCACCATACATTTCCGCGGATTTGTCAGTCCCATGGAAAAGATTCTACTCGATCAAGAAGAAGGCAAACGTGTATTGGAAACCAGGGATTTCATGTTCAATGCCTTAAAGCCTGAAATTTTAAATGAGCTCTTGGCTATCACGCAATTGGAATTTACCGAGTTATACGCCGATTGGAACTTGCCGCTAAAAAGCGGGATTTTTATCGGGGTAATGGGTGAAGAACACATCGCGGATCCATTAGGATGGCCGGAAGATGGAGAACGGGACATCTTCCATAAACAACTGGAACGTGTCAGTGAAGAAGCCGGCCGCATCCCGGATAGCATTGAAACTTTATGGATGAGCAATCGGACCTTGCTGTTGAAGCGCAGCGGCATTTTGGTAGGGATTGAAAAAGCTTTAATAGAGGGGGGCTTCTCTGAAATCCTCAAATTGGCCAAACGCCCTCTTGAACGGAAGCTTCTCAAAGCTGCCCCCTTGAACCACTCTTTACAGAGGAACATCGATGAAGTTTTCATGGACTGGAATTTCAGCCAAGACGTCGGATACATTGCGTTCATCCTATCCGCTGACCCTCGGTAATTGAAATAAAGCAAAATCTTCTCTATGAATAAGCGGTTGGTACATACAACTTTAAAGTTTTCCCCCAAAAAATTGGATCCGCCGAGATTAAACGCTCTCCTTAGTTTTGTGTTAAAGATTGCCTAAAACGGGTATGGCTTAATACACAAACGAAAAAGGAGGAAGTTTATATGGACCCGATAATTTGGCTTTACATAGCACTAGGAATCATTGTCCTTGGCCTGATCGTCGCCGTCGTCGGTGTCGTGATGCTGCTATCCGGCATCAAGGAGCCGATGAAAGAAATGAAAGGTTCGGCAGATAACTTGAAAGGCCGCATGGACAAGCTGATGCTTGAAACGACTCATTTGCAGCACACGACAAATGAATTGAAAGAAGACATCCAACAAAAATCCGAGAAAGTGGCCGTCCTGGTCGACGGGGCGAAAGGAACGATCAATTCAGTCATCGATATGAATTCGGTAGTCCGCAGCATCACGTCGGGCATTTCGAAAAAAGTCGAAGACGACCCTGCCAACCGTTTCCAAGTCAACCAGTACAGTAATAACGCAGCCGGCTTGATGAAATACTTGGATAAGAAGAAAAGCCAGGATCAAGCTTATAATCCAGAATCCACCGTCCGAAAAGAACAAATCAAAACCTATTAATTGTTTTGCAAACAGCTCACCCCTTTCCGTCTCGATTACGGAAAGGGGTTTTTTAATGTTTTACGACTAAACGAATGTTTATTTATCCATACTTAATTTGACAATACATATTAATAAAAAGATAATATGAATATATTACCATTTACATTATACAAATACGCCGCCCACTCTATTAGCGGCATTGATGGATTTTTCACATTGACCTGGAGGTGCTTCTGTACACATGATCAAAAAAATGAACAAATTATTTATTCTTCCCGCAACGCTTATCTGGTTGGCAGGCTGCTCTGCAGCAGATGACAATGCACAGCAAGGAGAAGAAACGGCCGGCGACTCCCCTTCTGCCACGGAAGATGCGGCTGCAGAAAACAATACAGGCGATAATACGGCTTCGCTTCAATTTTCAACGATTGAAGAGCGATTGAAGCTAGACTTAGCAAATGCACCGTATAGCGGTGAACACTATGAGAAAGACGCCGTGATGGAACAAATGGCAGATCAGACTGAAGACCAATCAGCAGAAGCTGTTTATTTGGAAATGCTGGCACTGGCCGGCGAAGATTACCGGGAATTCGAGGAATTTATCTCCAATGTCGATACGTCTTTTGAATCGGCAAGCGCACAACCGGGCGAAGTGAATGGACAAGGATCCCCTGAACAACAAGTTAATATTGCAGTTCTTTTTGACTCCAGCGGTAGCATGGCAGGCGATGTCGGTGGTATCCCTAAAATTCAATCCGCAAAAGAGGCAGTCAGTTCCTTCGTTAGTGGACTGCCTGACTCGGCAAATGTCTCTCTCACCGTATATGGCCATAAAGGGACAGATAAAGCCGCGGATAAAGAACAGTCCTGCGAAGCGATTGAAGAAGTGTACGAATTGGGCGAATTCGATGAACAACAGTTCACCGCTGCGCTCGATTCGTTCTCACCCGCCGGCTGGACTCCCCTTGCCTCTGCTTTGGCCTCCGCACAGAATCATTTTGGTGACCAAGCGTCTGAAAACTTGATCTATGTGGTGAGCGATGGCATGGAGACGTGCAATGGCAACCCGGTAAAACAGGCGGAACAATTGAACCAGTCCGGCGCAAAAGCGATTGTCAACATCATCGGTTTCGACGTAGAAAATGATGGGCAGAAACAATTGAAAGATGTAGCTGATGCTGGCGACGGCACTTATTCCACCGTGCGCAATGACCAGGAGCTAAAAGCATTTTTTGAGAAGGAAACGACGAGAATCATTAACGAATGGTACCAATGGGAATCCGAGAATCTAAATAAAGTGTACAAATCCGAAACCGAACGGATCAACGAATTGTACGACCAGGAGACCGAATTCATCAATGCGACATATGACGAAGAAACCCGATTCAAAGAACTGACCTATGAATTGGAAGATACCGCGAAAATCGACGGGGCGGCAGTTCGCAAGTTGATTAGTGCAACGGCCATTGATTTGAGGCAATTTGCAAGAGACACTGCCACGAATTTGCGCAATGAACTCCGCAGTGGCGGCAATGAACATAGAAAAGAAACACGAGATCAAGCGAAAGAAGAACGTGAAGAGTTGCGGGAAGACGGCGATTGAAACGTAGCCGTTTTTAAATTTACGAATCTGCTGACTTCTTCGGCACTTTCAATGGTCAGGAATATAAAAAGACAGCCACTTGGCTGTCTTTTTTTGAGCTAAATTATGATCCGTAAAAAAAGAACTTCCGGGACATTATCAACCCGCTTGCGAACAGCACTAAGGCCACGTACGCCGGCAGGATATGGATAAAGCTCGTATAGCCGATTACGTAATGAATGATGATGGCCGCCCCAAACGCCGGCAGCCCGCCGAACAGGAACGTGTACCAGACCCACCGCTGCCCTTCCTGAAAGCCCCAAAGCGCGAGCATCAACACGAGCAGCCCAACACTGATCAAGGCGCTGCCAAGTCCCGCCCGGTCATGCGCGATTACAGGAATGAGCCGTTCGTTGATGGCAGCGATTTGTTCAGGGCTCATGCAGATATAGGCGATGTCGGTTTGGACGAAAACGCCGTTGACGCCGATTGTCGAAATGACAAGCCCGGCTACTGCGAGCGCAAATCCAAGTGCGACAAACGCCAGCTGGCCCCACAAGCTGCGTTTACAGGCTTGGTGGTTCGTGCGGTTTCGCGAAGCTGAATGTTCGCCATGATTTTTGGATGCCTGGTAGCCTTTCCAGAAAAATGGCAGTAAAACGAGCCAAAGAATGCCGTGGAGCCAGTCGAAATAACCGAATCCGATGAATAATAAAATACCGAGGAACCCTAATACCCCTGCGATGTGAATGGCGCGTTTTGCCCATTCTAGGCCGTAACGGACGCCATGCCTTGCCAATTGCATATAAAGAATGCCGCCCGAAACCATCGTACCGGCTACGGTCATCCGGTCATGCTGCATGAAATGGTAAATATTCGGATTGATCGCAATGAGTTCTTCTCGCGATAAATTCAAAAATGCCTCGTCATAAGGCATAAGGACGATGGTCATGCTGACAAGCATTGCCACTGCCCCGCCGAGGAACATGAACATTCCGAATAGCCAATGCCAAATCCAGCCATCGTACACAGGAGGCGCCGTTATTCGTTGATCCAGCAACCCTTCATTGATGCGCTTCGGCAAACCGGGGCCGGTCCTGACATAACCGCTAGAGAGCATCACCAAATCCGCTCCTGCCCCGTATAAAGCCAGGGCGTCTTTCGGTTCAGCGATTCCGCCTGAGACGATGATCGGAATTGTACTGTGCTGCCGAATGGCAGACACTTGTTCAGCCAGCAGTCCAGTTTGTTCGATCGGATATTCTATGCCTTCGCCCGTGTCTATTCCCAGTTCATCGATGACGATTCCGTCTATGTATGTTTCATTAGCTGCCAGTCCCATAACAGCTGAATCGATTTCATCCGCTGAACTGGCACATAATAGCGGCTTGCTGCCGACTGCTTCTTTTAAAGACTGCCGCTGCTCCTCGCTGAACGGCTCTTCAATGATAAAAGCTTCTCCATATGCAGACAGCTTGTTCAATAAAGAACGCGTTTGTTCAAAAGAACCGCTTTTCCCTATCCGGATGAAAATCGGCTTACTGAACGGCTTTAGCTTCTCGAGCTTCTCGATCGTTCGCTTGAGACCGGGTGATTCCAGATGGTATGGAAACAGCAACTTATCTTTTGAGTCGGTGAATGCCGGCGAACCTGCTTCCACTGGCTCCCACGACACCGGGCCGATCTCGATAAAGCCCGTTCCCAAATGGCTGAATGCCTTGGTTCCGGAAAGCAAGGGATCGATTTTCCCGCTCAAGCCGACGGGGTTGGCGATCTTGAACCCGAAAATCTCCGCTTCCAGCTGCTTGGCTGGAGCCGTGTGCCCCAAATATTCGATGAGTTTGCTTCCGCCGGGAATCGAGGCGATCCGATGCATGCCTTTATGGATAAATTCTCTCCCGGTTTTTGCCGGCAAGCGGGAAAGTGCGGGTTCAAACATCGTATGATAAGTCCAATCCGGCAAGAAAATCACGTCCTAAAACAAAGTATGCTGTTATTTTACCGCATTTTACGCAACGAAAGCGTAAATTTCATGAAAAACCCGTTTAGATCCACACATCATTTTCTGCCGTCTGCCCACTTTGAATATCGCCTGTATTGACGACGCCTTTAGGTTCAACCAGCAAGATGCTCGCTTGCGTTTTCGCAAATGGCTTGTGCTCTGTATTTTTTGGAACGACAAACATTTCGCCTGCTTTCAATTCCACTTTTCCGTCCCGAAATTCAATGGCTAGTTCTCCTTCTAACACAATGAACACTTCATCAGTTTCTTCGTGCTTATGCCAGACGAAATCCCCTTGCACTTTCACGGTTTTGAATTGATAATCATTCATTTCTGCGATGACTTTCGGCGACCATAGATCGTCGAATTTCAAAAGCTTTTCATTGAAATTGATCGGCTTGAAATTCATCGAATCCACTCCTCTCTACGCTTGTATTGCTTCTGAAAGTGCTGCCGCTGTGTATTCAGCGATTTCCCTATTTTTATAAATGAAGCAATGTTCCAATTTCAAATCACCATTTAGCAACGAAGGCAGATAGGCACGTAAATTAGCGGCTACTCCGCGATTGTCTTTTTGCAGAATCCAGTCGATTGACTTCCAATCCAATATGCCTTCACGGGTTCCAAGAGGCATAGCCAAAACTTGTGTTTCCGGCAAATCCGCCATAAACAAGTACATTCCTTGACGGCTGCTTTCATTCGTGAAAAGAACATTTCCTGCATGCAGCATATCTGTCAATCGAATGCCGGTCTCTTCAAAGGTTTCCCTGATGGCACTTTCAAGCGGCGTTTCGCCGGGCTCGATTTTTCCGCCGACGCCATTCCACATCCCCATCTGCGGCGGCTTCTCCCGGTTCAGGAGCAGAATCTTATCACCATTTCGAATCAAGCACAACATATAGTTCAACATGTGATGCCCTCCCGTAGTTTTCTGCTTGCTCAGCTAAACATTTTCTATACGTGCTTTTGATCCCATTGTGCCAAAGACATCATGTCGAATTCTTCCTCAACCTTGAAATCTAGCGGTGCGATAAATTCCAGTGAATTGCCATCCGGGTCATGAAAATAAACTGCTGCGTGGGCATATGGCCGGTTCGGCAAGATCACTGGTTGTTCTTCCGGTGAAAACCGAAAGCCGTTCGCCCTTCGATTCCTCTGTCGGCCAGCCAAACCTTCGCGTTGCGGATCGCTCCTATATCCACATGAAAAGCGATATGGCGAAGCGAAGGATGATAAGGCGTTTCCACTTTATCCGTTTCCCATAAGCCCACCCAACTTTGCCCTTTGACAATCCAAAAGAAAGCCAATTTTGGAGTCTTATAAGCGAGTTCCAATTCAAAACTAATATAGAATTCAATGGAACGTTTTAAATCCCTGACCGGTAAATGCGCTTCGTAAAGGCCTTTAATCATTGATTTGCCTTCTTTATTTTTTTAGATCACCTTGAAAAAAAGACTGAGTTCCTTCCTATATTTCTACATAACCTGTTTCAAAAATAACCGAACTACTCCACCATCTTTTTCAAAATCCCCAAATTGGTTTCATAGAATGCAAAATTCTTCTCCAGGCCCCGTCTTTGACTCCAGCCGATGCTGTTAAAGGCATCAATGAAGCGATAAAAGGGCAAGACGGCTCGCAAATCGATCATCGGCCGAATGCTGTTATAGCCCATCTGATAAGCATTCAGCAGGGCAGGATCCGACTTTAAAAAATCACGGTAAATTTTAGTGAAATCAATTTCCGTCGAACCGAAGCGCACACTTTCAAAATCGATCATGCCGGAAACCTGGCCTTCCTCCACAATGATATTAGCTGGGCGGAAATCCATATGGACAAAACTCGGCCCGTCTGGTGCTGGAAGTTCCAACTTCATTTGCTCAAACTTGCGCAAGCTGGCCATATATAAATCTTCATCCAATACTTCTTTTGCATCTTCCGCAAAGCTATAAAACTGCCTTTCGATGAATTCATGCCAATTGGGAAATTCATTTTGTATGGCGCCGTGTGCTGTTTTGTTAGAAGGTTTGATTTGATGCATAGATGCTTGCATTGTACCGATTTGATGCGCGATTTCCGGAGAAGCTGTTGCGGACAAAGGCTTTCCTTTCAGTTCAGACAGCAGCAAGGCCCCCGGGCAGCTATCGTCGCCTCCCCAATAATCGAGCAGCTTTGGAATCGGGACATGCCCTGCGAGGATTTCATAAGCGGCCAACTCACGCTCGTATTTCACACGGGTATACGGGATTTTCAAAAAGACCGATTCGCCATTCGGTAATGTGCATTTGTACACCGTTGAACTGAAAGAATCTTCGACTTCGTTGGCGGAAATCACTTGTATTTTGAATTGTTTCAACACCTGATTAAGCATGGAATTCTCCCTCCTTTATCCCAGCAACCACCTGTACTTGTAAATATTAGTATATCAAAAGCCCCTTCGAATTCGGATCGTTTTCAGAACTTTTCTACAAAAGATAGATCGACTACATCACGAAAATGAATCGAGGAATTAGAAAAACCCGAAGCCGTTAAGCTTCGGGTTCTGGTTCATTTCATATGTTTGCGCTGGAAATCGGAAATGCTTTCGTATTCCTCTGTCAGTAAACGCGACAAACGGATGTAAATCGGAAGCAATTCGCGGTAGATATTGCTTGCTTCCGTTTCAGGGTGATGCGTATGGGTGCTGCCGATCATCTCGGAAACAATGCTGAAATCCTCGATCTCGCCGGTGGCATACATGCCGAGGACCACTGCGCCAAGACAGGAACTTTCAAAGCTTTCCGGGATGATGACCGGCTTGTCGAAGACGTCTGCCAATAGCTGACGCCACAACTCGGAGCGGGCAAAACCACCGGATGCTTGTATGCGTGCCGGCTCTCCCGTCAATTCCTCAACGGCGAGAAGCACGGTATAGAGATTGAAAACGATGCCTTCTAATACAGCGCGAATCATATGCTGCTTTTGGTGATGGATGCTCAGGCCGAAAAACGACCCTCTGGCATTGGCATCCCAGAGCGGTGCCCGTTCCCCTGTCAAATAAGGGTGGAACAAGAGCCCGTCAGCTCCTGGTTTAACCGTTGCGGCGATCTTCGTCAACACATCGTACGTATCGATCCCGAGGCGTTTCGCCGTTTCCACTTCAGATGATGCGAATTCATCGCGAAGCCAGCGCAAAATGATGCCACCATTGTTGACCGGCCCGCCGATCACCCAGTGATTTTCCGTCAATACATAACAGAAAGTCCGCTCTTTCGGGTCGGTTTTCGGCACCGGGGACACTGTACGGATGGCACCGCTCGTCCCGATGGTCACAGCAATGACACCGGGATCGATGGCATCGACGCCGAGATTGGCCAATACGCCGTCGCTCGCCCCGATGACAAACGGAATGTCTTCCCGGACACCCATGAACGCAGCGAACTCCGGTGCGACTCCAGTGAACTGCTCGGTCGTCGGCACGAGGCGCGGCAATTTCTCTGCCGTTACACAAGATACATCCAATGCGCCTTGGTCCCAATCGAGCTGTTCCAAATTAAACAAACCGGTAGCGGAGGCGATGGAATGATCTTCGACGTATTCTCCGAAGAACTTATGGAAAATATAGCTCTTGATGCTGATGAACTTCGCGGTAGCTTGGCAGATTTCCGGTTTTTCATCCTGCAGCCACAAAAGTTTTGCTAATGGTGACATCGCATGAATCGGCGTACCGGTCCGCAAGTAAATGTCATGCCCGTTCAAGTTTTCTTTGATGTGTTTCGCGTGCTTCGAGCTTCTCGTATCTGCCCAAGTGATGCTATTGGTCAAAAGCTCTCCTTGAGTATCCACCGCAATCAGGCTGTGCATGGCCGAACTGAACGACAAGAGCTTTAATGACTCTTTGCTGATGTCGCTTTTTCTCAAGGTTTCCCGGACAGTTGTCAGGACGGCGCGGAAAATTTCTTCCGGGTCCTGTTCGGCGGTCAATTGGTTCGGCGTGTGCAAAGGATAGAAAACAGTATGGCTGTCTTTGATTTGCCCCGCTTTATTGAATAGGACAGCTTTTGTGGAAGTGGTCCCTATATCGACCCCTAAATAATAGGATTGTTCAGGCATGTTCTTCTTCCTTCCTTATAACAGAAAAAGAAAAAGGAGAATCCCTTTTTCTTTTTCTGTACTCATGTGATAAAGAAACTCAAAATCAATACTACCACGAATCCGGTGAGGCCGATGATGGTTTCCATCACGGTCCAGGATTTCAAGGTGTCTTTGACGTTCATTCCGAAATAGCGGTTAACAAGCCAAAAGCCGGAATCGTTTACGTGAGACAAAACCGTAGCGCCTGCAGCGATGGAAATAACGATCAAACCAAGTGCTGGGCCAGTGGTTCCGGTAATTTCTAGAAGCGGTGCGATCAATCCTGCAGCCGTTACCATGGAAACGGTAGCGGACCCTTGTGCCACACGGACCGCAGAAGCGATCAAGAATGCCAAAACAATCGGCGGAAGCGCAGAATCGCCCATCATTTGGCCAAGCACATCACCGACACCTGAGTCGATAAGCACTTGTTTGAACACGCCGCCAGCCCCTGTAACGAGGATGATGATCCCTGCAGGTTCAAGTGCTTTCGTTGCAATGTCTTGAACTTCCTGGCGTGAATAGCCGCGGCGTGTGCCGAGGAAGAAAAACGTCAGGATCGTAGCGATTGTCAAGGCGACGAATGGATGGCCAAGGAAAGTCAAGATCTCACGGATCTGGTTCCCTTCATCCAACACGACGGCTGACAAGGTGTTGAAGAGAATCAACACAAGCGGTATCAAGATCAAGGAAATGATCATGCCGAAGCTTGGCAATTCTTTATCGTATTCTTGTTCTTTGATATCCATGTAATCCGGAATCGTCAAATGAATGCGCTTCCCTATGTAGCGTCCAAAAACAGGTCCCGCTAGAATCATGGAAGGAATCCCCGCGAGCACCCCGAACAGGATAACCCAGCCAAGTTCTGCCCCGACCAGTTCCGCAACCGCAATCGGTCCCGGAGTTGGCGGGATGAAGCTATGTGTAACAGCAAGACCCGCCAATAGCGGAATCCCGTAATGCAAAAGCGATTTGCCGGTCTTTTTCGCCAAGCTGTAGACGATCGGCACCAAAATGATGAAGCCGACATCAAAGAATACGGGAATGGCAACGATGAAGCCTGTCACGCCAAGAGCCCATGGTGCTTTATCTTCCCCGAATTTGCCGATCATCGTTGCCGCTAAGCGCTCAGCACCGCCGGAAACTTCAAGCATTTTCCCGAACATAGCGCCAAGGCCTACCACGACTGCGACAAAGCCGAGTGTTCCGCCCATGCCGTTTTGAATCGATTGGATAACATCCCCAAGCGGCATGCCTGCCGCGATGCCGAGCAGTAAACTTACCAATAATAACGCCACGAACGCGTGCAATTTCGTGCGCATGACCAAAAATAGCAAAACGAAAATGCTTGCGACCGCGATCATGATCAATGTTGAACCAGCCATTTGACTTCCCCCTATCCGATAAACAATGGTTTATTTTTTGACGACTGCGTGCCCGCCGAATTCATTGCGAAGTGCTGCGACGACTTTTCCTGTAAAGGTATCATCTTCGAGCGAACGGTAGCGCATCATCAGCGACATTGTGATGACCGGTGCCGGCACATTCAAATCAAGTGCCGTTTCCACTGTCCATTTTCCTTCTCCTGAAGAGTTCATGACCCCTTTGATGCCATCGAGCTTTTCATCTTTCGAGAAGGCGTTTTGCGTCAAGCCCATCAAATAAGAACTGATGATTGAGCCGTTGTTCCAGACACCCGCAACTTTTTCGTAGTCGTAGTCGAAATCACTTTTGTGGAGGATATCGAATCCTTCAGCAATCGATTGCATCATGCCGTACTCGATGCCATTGTGGATCATTTTCATGAAATGCCCGCTGCCTGATTTGCCGGCATAGAGGTAGCCGCCTTCGACTGAGATGTCGCGGAAGAGCGGTTCGATGTCGTTGAACTTCTCTTCATCTCCACCGATCATTGCGCAAATGCCGTGGCGCGCGCCTTCTGTCCCGCCGCTTGTGCCGCAGTCGAAGAAATAAATTCCGCTCGCTTTCAATTCCTCGGCACGGCGCACCGATTCTTTGTAGTTCGAGTTGCCTCCGTCAATAATAGCGTCGCCTTTGTCCAAAAGCGGCACCAATTGTTCGATGACCGATTCCGTAATTTCTCCAGCCGGCACCATCAACCACACCGTACGAGGCGCCTGAAGGTTCTGCACCAATTCCTCGAGCGATCCTGCCACTTTGAAATCGCTTACTTCCAAGGCGTTTGCGTCATGCCCTACCACTGTATGGCCATGATCTGTTAAATTGAGTGCCAAGTTTTTCCCCATCTTGCCCAAACCGATAATTCCGATTTCCATCATATAACCTCCTGTTGAATAAAAGAATATTTTTCCTTAATGAACTCAGTATATCAAATATTTTTCCACATACAAGCATGTTATGATAGAAATATAAAAAAACTCCAAGTAGCAGAAAGAGGCGTGGCAGAATGAAACAACAACAATTCGCATTAGCAGCCATCCGTGGCAGTTACCGCAATTTCAGTGAAAAGGAAAAGAAAATCGCCGATTACATCTTGAATGACCCCCGCAACATCATCCATTTGACGATCAACCAAATTGCCGATGAGCTCGGGCTGGCAGAATCGACCGTCTTCCGCTTCTGCCAGCGCCTCGGCTTCAAAGGCTTCCAGGCATTCAAAATCGCCTTGGCTGCCGAAGTTGTAGCACCATTAAAAGATATCCATGAACAGATCGAAGAAGGCGACGAAGTTAAAACAGTGGCGGAAAAAGTGTTCCGCTCCAATATCAAGACACTCGAAGATACCTTGCAGATTATCGACGAAGAAGCCTTGAAACAAACAGTCGCTGCAGTGCTGTCTGCACGCAAGATCGAGTTTTTCGGAAACGGCGGGTCTGCGATGATCGCTATGGACGGCTATCATAAATTTGTCCGCCTCGGCCTTCATGTGGCGATGAATATGGACGCCCATTTGCAGCTTATGTCCGCATCCCAGCTCACCAAAGGCGATGTGGCCATTGTCATCTCCCACTCCGGCAGCACGCGCGATGTCCTGGAAGTGCTTCACGTCTTGAAGGAAAAAGAAGTGACGATCGTCTGTGTAACCAATTTCGCTAAATCACCTTTATCCAAAGAGGCGGATATTGTCCTGTACACTTTGTCGGAAGAAACGGATTTCCGCTCGGAAGCCCTCGCTTCCCGCATCGCGCAACTCAGCTTGATCGATGCGCTCTACACGAACGTCATGATCGCCCGTGGAGACGAAGGCAAGACGGCACTCCGCCATATGCGCGAAGCCATGTCACAGAAGCGCTTGTAGGCCTTGAAAACTTCGGGCAAATAAAGAAGCTGGAACCATTTTAGGTTCCAGCTTTTTTCAGGTTGTCGAGAAAGATAAGAAGTTGTATTTTCCGAAGCTTATCGCTCGCTTTCCGTGGGCTCGCGCCCAAGCCTCCTCAGCCGCTTCGCTGCTTGCGGGGTCTCGGTCGTCTCGCTGATCCACTGGAGTCGAGCGAACGCTTCTCCAAATACTTAGATAGATCATTGAATTTTGAATGTAGAAAAACAATTCTATTTTAATTCGTACTGGAATAGTAGACTTCTTCAACCCACATTCCACACGTAACTATCACAAATTATAAGATCGGGCTCAATAAGCGGGCAAAACCTTCGCGCAGCTTGATGGTCCAGTCGCGCTCTGCGTAGAGTTCTTTCGTCAATTTGCGGCAATCGGCCGTATCCGACTCGAACAAAGACTCCAGTTCCAGCGCAATCCGGCGGTTGAACACCAGCGTATTGATTTCGAAATTCAGGCGGAAGCTGCGGGCATCCAGGTTGGTGGTCCCGACAGTTGAAATCTCGCCGTCCACAGTCATCGTCTTGGAGTGCAAAAAACCACGATCGTATAAATAGACGTCCGCTCCGTAATCGAGCAATTCGCCAAGGAACGACCAGGATCCCCACATAACAAATGGATGGTCCGGCTTGCCGGGAATCATAATATTCATTTTTACACCGCTCAGCAAGGCCATCTTACAGGCGTCCATAAAACTTTTATCAGGAATGAAATACGGTGTCTGGATGTAGATTTCACGTTTTGCCGAAGAAATCATTTTGATTTTCATGTTTTTCAAATGCTCGGTATGGGAATTTGGCCCGCTCGTAACGATTTGCATAGGCGAGAAGTTCTTGATTTGGTGCGTTGGGAAACAAAAAATATCATCGCGGCTCTTATACTGGTTGGCATAATTCCAATCCAAGACAAAACGGTCTTGGATGTGTTGGACGACATCCCCTTCTATGCGCAAATGGACATCGCGCCAATAGCCAAACTTCTCCACTTCGCCTAAATATTCCGTCCCGACATTGAACCCGCCAATATAGCCAATTTTCCCGTCGATGATGCACACTTTCCGGTGGTTTCGGTTATTGAGGCGGAAATTGATTCCCAATTTGGACGGGAAAAAGATTTCCACTTCGCCCCCGTGCTCGATCAATTCCTTGAAATCCGACTGTTTCAAACTCTTTGACCCAACTGCATCATAGAGAAGCCGCACTTTGACCCCTACCTTGGCACGCTCGAGCAAGGCATCGAAAAGCCGCTGGCCGAGTGCATCCCGTTTAATGATGTAGTATTGGACATTGACCTCTTCCTGCGCGTTGCTGATGTCTTGGATCATCGTGTCGAATTTCTCGTTGCCTTCAGAGAATATCCGGGTTTCGTTGTAGAAGCTGACGAGTGATTTGGAAGATCGTAAATTCATGATCAGCAATTGTTCGTATTTGTTCAGCAGCTCTTCATCATACTCCGCTTCCCTTGTCTGTATGCGCTGGACTTGTGATTCGACTTGCCGCGTGTAATAGGATTGTTCGTCTTCGCTCAGATTGTAAAAGTTGTTGTTGGTCAAATGCCTGCCGAAAAACAAATAGACAATAAATCCGAGAATCGGCAAGAAAAACAAAATCAATAGCCATGCCCAAGTAGTCCCTGCATCCCGCCTTTCATTGAAGATAATGACAAGTGCGAGCACGATGTTCAACAGCAACAAAGAGTTCAATGTCCAGCTCAGTACGACTACCCAATCCATCCCCGCCACCCCTTTCGCTATGTCCCCCTTCTATTCTCTAAATATGCAAATAGTCCTCTATTGAAAATCGAAAAAGCTGCCCGAGACGAAAGCATTTCCGCACCTGGCAGCTGGTTGTTAGTCGCATTCAGTTTTCTTCATGGCCGTTTTTTTAAAAGATCCAGCGGAATATCCCGTACTGAACCGCAAATAACAGGAAAGCAGCTAAGCATAAATTGATATAATACCAAACGCCGTCCCCGAAGAAATCCAAGGGCGAGACGGTAGATGGCCGCTGCGACAGGTAAAGATAATTCGAGCCGGTCTGTGGATTGACCCAAAAGCCGATGAACGCGGCATAGACGAGCAAAAGGCCATAAACCGAAAACACCGAGCGCCACTTAAGTGCACTTGGCATAGCTAAAGCCAAAAACAGACTTGCCCAGGCGATGGCAGTATGATGGACAAAAAATTTCCAAAACCGGTAATGCTGGTAATCATACGGCATATCCGGCGTCACCAGTGCCAAAGCCGCCGGCACGATGCCGATGAAAAACGATACACGGATCCAAAATGGATGCAAAGTGACTAAGCCAATCATGGCGGTGATAGAAGCGACACCGCATAAATGAAGCGGCATATAACGATCGAAGCTCCAATACTCGTGGCTGACGGCCCAATACTGATAGGACACTTCAGAGATGAGCAGCACAAGAAACAGCAGCCAGCGCAATTGCTGGAACAAGGAATCTTTAGCGGCGAAATTGTCTCTTAAAAGGACCAGGCACAGGAATCCTGTTAAGGCGATTGCCAATACGATTAGATGGCTTATGGAAAAAAGCTCGAACGGATAATCGGATCTTGCACCAAACCACGTATCCATCGCTGCCCCTCCCGAAAAGTATTTTGATAATATTTTATCATTTTTCTCATTCGACGGAACTCACTTTTTTATCGCTTAAATTAGGTTTATTTTTGAGCTTATTGGCAATCTATACTCCAAACGCTCAGTTCCAATTTCGCTCAGGCATTAAAAATTTCAGTATTTCTGTAAAACGATAAAAGCCTTAAAATTGGGGAATGATGAAATCAATATGCTTTGTGTTACCGTTTTATAACCCTACTGTGCTATTTGATCACTTCAAGACCCTAAAAATTCTGCCGCATTTTTTAGGTATCAAGCATTTGATCGATTGGTTTTAAAAAAAGAAACCGAGGAGTGTCCAATATGATCGCTTACTCAGAGTCCACGTTTACTGAAGCGGAACCCATACTCTTCATCCACGGGCTTGGCGCAAGCAGTTGGATATGGTGGCAACAAGAATACACATTTTCCGATCATCAATTGATTATGGTTGATTTGCCTGGACACGGAAAAAGTGCCGCGATACCTTGGGTCAGTTTAGCGGATAGTGCCGAACAAATTGCCCATCAAGTTATTAAGGATCGAGCTGTTCATATAGTGGGACTTTCTTTAGGAGGCCATGTCGCCTTGGAATTGGCTAAGCGTTTCCCAGAAAAAGTATTGAGCCTCTTTATTAGCGGCATCACGGTCCAGCCGTTGCGTTACGGGTTTTTATTGAAACTGCAATCATGCGCTGTGCAGCGGAACATACACAATACATCGCATCTCAAAAAGATGGCCCGCGAACGTTACCGCTTGCCACCTCAAAAGATCCCTGACTTCGTCTCCAATTATCAACTGCTAACGCGCGAGACATATGAAGCCATATTTAAGGAAATCATTCGCTTCCGTCTCGATGCATCGTATAGTTCTTTCCGCAAGCCCGCACTGTTTGCGGCTGGAGAGCACGAATCGCTCGCCATAATCGCTTCGACTAAAATGGCTCCTGTTGTCATGCCGAATGCGGTCGGAATGCTTATTCCAGGCGCTCGACATGATTGGCCTGTTCAGCAAGCAACAGAATTCAATCGCCTATTACGGAAATGGATAACAAGCGATCTAAACGAAGAGAAAAATTCGCTAAGTGAATAGAGAAGGCCGTCGGGAAATCTCGACGGCCTTCTCTATTTCTATTTTGGTTCCTCTTTCTTCAACACTTTATAAATGTCCTTTTTGTATTGGAGAAACTCATCTGTCAACGTGATGCCTTGTACTCTCGGCCGCTTGAATTGCACGTTAAATTCTGCGACGACACGCGCAGGTTTTTCCGATAACACCAGAATGCGGTCTGAGAGAAACAAAGCTTCTTCTATATTATGCGTGACGAAAAGAATCGAGCGTTTATTGTGCTGCCAAATATCAAGGAGCCATTTTTGCATTTCCGAACGGGTGAATTCATCCAGCGCTGAAAACGGCTCGTCCAGCAAAATGAGCGGCTGTGGGCTTAAGAGGCTGCGGATAAAAGCGACGCGCTGCTTCATGCCGCCGGACAATTGATGCGGATACGATTGCTCGTACCCTGCCAGTCCTGCTTTTTCCATCATTTGAATAGCTGCTTGCTGATCTTTGTGTCCAGCGATCTCAGCCCCTAACAAAACATTGTCCAGCACGGTGCGCCACGGAAGCAGCGACGGGCTTTGCGGCATATAGCTGACGGAGCCTTTTTGGCCGTTGATGTTCTCGCCGCCCAATAGAATACTTCCTGCATCCGGCTCATAAAGCCCGCCAATTAAATGAAATAACGTGCTTTTACCGCTGCCGGAAGGGCCGAGCACGGCGACAAATTCATCGTCTGCTATATTCAATGATAACTCTTTCAGCACTTCGGTCCCCTCAAAGCTTTTCATCAATTGCTCAATCGCCAATTCAGCCATTCGGATTCCCTCCCCCACTCGTTTTCCAGCGGATGACTCGCTTTTCGAGTAACACAATTGCCGCAAAAAACAGCATGCTCAAACACATGATCAATAAGATCGCGACAAATACTTGCGTCGTCCGGAACGACGACGAGGCGAGCGTCATATAGACGCCGATGCCCTCCTGCGCCCCGAGCCATTCGGAAATGACGGCACCCATGACGCTATAGGTCGCCGCAATTTTCAATCCCGAGAAGATCGACGCCATCGCATGCGGCCATTCGAGCTTCCAAAAAATCTGGCGTCTGTTGGCTCCTGCCATTTTCATGTAATGAAGCAATTCGCCGCTCGTCTGCCTGAACCCGTCAAGTGCCGCGATGGTGATCGGGAAAAAGCACACGAGAATGATGATGATCAGTTTTGGCAATAAGCCAAAGCCGAACCAAATGACCAATAGCGGCGCCAACACGATGATCGGAATGTTTTGCGATAAAATCAGCAAAGGATAAAAGGTCTCCCGCAGTTTCGGCGCGAGATGAAGGATTATCGCGACGCCAAGGCCGATCGACGATCCGATGAGAAAGCCGAGGATCGATAACCGGATCGTCGCAAACAAATGCCCGCTGTAGTTTGGCCAACTGTTTACCGCTTCCAGCCCGATTTGATAAGGGGTCGGCAATAGCCAGTCCGGCACTTCAAACAGCGGCACCAGCGCTTGCCAGATGATTAATAAAAGGATGAGGACCAGAACCGGTCTCCATCCTTTCCGCACAATCATCACGGCCGGTATTTCTCCGTCAATTTATCCATCGATGCGCCGCTCGGCTGATACAGCACTTTGATTTGCGAGATGACGTTCGGGCTGCCGTTTTCGATCATCGCCTCGTTCATTTCCTCAACGATCGAAAACAACTGCGCCATATCCCCTTCCATCGTCGTCTCCAGTGGATTGACTTGGTACGGGACGCCTGACTTTTCAATGACGGCGATTGCTTTGTCCACATACGGAATGACGTCTTCCCCGTTTTTCGTTTTCGGGATGATTTGAATACTTAATAGTGCATTGCCCATCAATTTTCCTCCTCCGGTAAAAATTCATTGGTGTACGCCTGCTCCACGTCCAATTCTTCATTCAGCAACCCGTTGTCGAACATCCAGGCAGCGTAATCCGCCCACACTTGCTCTTGTTGTTGGCCGAATTTCGCAGCATCGTCCTGATATTTCGGCGACAGCCATTTCTGGCTCGCTTTCACCAGTTCCGGATCCAAATCCGGGACCGCTTCGATCAAGATCTCAGCTGCTTGTTCCGGCTCATCGATGGCGAATTCATAGCCTTGCGAGACTGCTTTGGTGAATGCACGAACGGTTTCCGGATCTTCTGCAATCAAGTTTTCATTGGTCATCAGGACCGGTGTATAATAATCCAGTTTGTCCGAGTAGTCCGTCAAATACTGCATGTTCAATTCGTCGCCGCGTAACTCTGCTTCAATGCCCGTCCAGCCGTAATAGATCCACGCAAAATCAATGTCGCGTTCGACCGCCGTGAAAAAGTCGCTATTGCCGATATTGACGATGTCGACTTTTTCAACATCGGCATTGTCTTGTTCCATGATGGACCCAAGCACCGCTTTTTCGACTGGCGCTCCCCAGCCGCCGTAAGTTTTCCCTTCGTAATCGCTCGGCGACTCAATTCCTTTGTCTTTAGGTGATGCAAATCCGGACGTGTTGTGCTGAATGAGCGCCGCGATCGAAACGATTGGAATGTCCTGTACTCTCGCTTCCGTCAAGCTTTCCTGTGCGCCGATGCCGAATTCCGCCTGGTTGGAAGCGACCAATTGATTGGCGCCCGCTTCACCCGGCAAGATGATCTCGACATCGAGCCCTTGCTCTTCAAAATAACCATTTTGCTGTGCCACATACAATCCGGTGTGATTGGTATTTGGCGTCCAATCCAAGACCATCGTCACTTCTTGCAATTCCTGCTGTTCATTCGCCACATCGCTGCCCGGATTTTCCGCTTCGTCTGTACATGCCGCCAGCAGCAATACCGGTGCAATGGCAATCGACCATTTTTTCATCTTGTTTCCCCCTCTGAATGAATTCATAAAAGATGATTTCAGGAGCCGAGTCAGGGGACATATCCAATTGCGGATACAAAAAAGCGCCCAAGGTTATAGAAACCTTGGGCGCATATCATCGCAGAATAGACCGATTTGAATATGTTCCCTCCGCTGGTATTAGCCAGTTCAGGTTCCAAGGGTCAATATCTCACGGATATTCTCTCAATCGGCAACACCGATTCCCCCACATGTGTTTTATGAAATTAGCATTTGTCTTTCAAGGTCTATCTTGTCACAGTTCACCGAGATGTTCAAGCATTGCCTGATATCTCGTTTAAACCATCAAGTTTTTCTTACATTGGGACAGCTTCACCGCTATAGACTTTCAGTTCCATCGGCGCGCTCATGAATCCGGCTGCTTTTTTTGAAAATGCCGTGAAATGCTCGCTCGCGTTATGGGCTTTGATTGCTTGCGCATCTTTCCATACTTCGACCATCGTGTAATGGCCGTCCTTCTCGACCGATTTCATCAAATCGTATTGTACATTGCCTGGTTCTTGACGCGATGCTTCAATAAGAGTTTTGCCTTCATCTAAAAACGCTTGTTCTTGGTCAGGTTTTACTTGCAAATGTGCATGGATAATCATCATTTCATTTCGCCATCCTTTAATGTGTATTTTTAATAATCAACGATATTGTCTTGCATGCGCCGGAGCATATCGCTAAGCGCATCCACTTCCTCAGTGGTGAAATCGTGGAGCATTTGCTTGACGAAGCCTGTATTTTCTTTCCGGTATTCGACGATGCGCTCGCGGCCTTCATCGGTCAGGCTGACAAAAATGACGCGATTGTCTTCTGGATTTCTGCGCTTTTTGACCATGCCGCTCGCTTCAAGCTGTTTTAAATGGCGCGTGACCGCGGCGCTATCGATATTGACCAATTTTTGTAGCGTTGACTGGTTGATTTCGTCAACTTTATAAAGCTGCGACAATAACTCATAACGCGACGCACTGATGCCTGTGCAACGCTCGAACTTCGGGCTGATTTGATTGGTCAGGCCCTTAAACTGGTGCAGCACTTGTTCCTGCTTTGAAAATGAACACGGCATTGAAAGACCTCCTAAATAATCGATGAAGTCAATTGATAGCTGTGCCCACTATTCATTGACCAGTCAAATATAATACATAAATCCCGAATACTCAAGATTGGCTGGCTTAGCTCCAGGTTGTGGTCGTCTCGACCGGCAAGCGGTACGACTGGAAGCCGTCGTTGGCGGCTTTGCCAATCGTGAGAAGCATGACTGGCACATAACGCTCTTTGTCCAGGCCGAACGTTTCAGCGATTTTTTCCTTGTCGTAGCCACCGATCGGGTTGGTGTCGTAGCCGAATGCACGGGCAACGAGCATCAATTGCATGGACACAAGCCCTGAGTCCAATAGCACGATGTCTTTCATCTGCTCATTGGACATGCCTTCATACAAAGGTTTGAAGTAGCCGACTTGGAATTCTTTCACTTCTTCCGGCATATAGCCGAGTTCTACAGCTTTTCCGTAAATTTCTTCTGCGTATTCAATGTTGTTAAGGTCGCCGAACACGGCGATGACAGCTGATGCACTCATCACTTTTTCCAAGTTGAAAGATGCCAGCGGCGCAAGCTTTTCTTTTCCTTCTGCGCTGTCGATAACAACAAAACGCCAAGGCTGCATATTGATGGAAGAAGGGGCCGTGGATGCCTGTTCCAAAATTTCGGTCATTTCCTCGCGGCTGATTTTCACATCCGGGTCGTATTGCTTAATGGAACGGCGCCCATTGACGATTTCATTGAAATCATTGGTTTTTTTGTTTTGTAATGTGTTCATCTTAATTGCTCCTTTTTCTACCCTAATAGTTTTGAGAAATATTAATTGACCCCTCATTAATTGATGCCTCACATAATATAAAGCCGTTAAAGAAAAAATGCAACCAGAAAGTTTCACAAATCGAATCGCCAAGGCCAAGTCGGTTAGTTCTTTGCTAAAATTATGTAAAAGCGGCTTCATTATTTCTAAACGAAGCAGTACAATATAGAAAATCAATTTACGTTATTTATAGTACCCTTTAATTTAACAAAAGCTCGCCATTTCATCAGATCATTTCATCTGACAGGAGGCTTGGGTCATGCTGTTGATACCGTTCTTGATCGGCATAGTATTCATCTTGATCCATTTCTTCGCGAGCGTCCTGGTGCCTCGAGATAAACTGAAGCAAGTGAAGTGGTTCTCGTTTTCAGGCGGGTTAGCTGTTTCGTATATTTTTATCTACCTGCTCCCCACACTTCATAAGCAGCAAGCGGCGATCGAAGAACCGTACCGGCAGCTAACGATGGAGTCGGAAATCTATTTCATCGGCCTTCTCGGTGTCGTCTTGTTTGTCGGCATTCAAATCGTCATTCAGCAAAATTATATTTCCCACACCTCTACTTTCTGGTCGGTCATCGTGTTCTATGCTTTCTATAACGCGCTCGTATCCTACTCTGTCCTATCATTTGAAGTGTCAGCCATTCAAGCTTTGTTCTACTGCGTCGCGATCGGTCCGCATTTCATGGCGGTCGCCCATGATATGTGGCGGAAGTTTCCTGTGGAGTACAATAAATACGGTCGTTATATACTGGCTGTCGGCATTGTCGCCGGCTGGATTGTCGCTTTGACGACTGAACTGACGCCGCTGTTCAAATCGATCGTCTTCTCGCTCGTTTCCGGCGCCATGATCTTCACCGTATTCAAGCACGAATTGCCGAGCGAAAAGGACACGCATTTCCCGACTTTCCTTATTTCCGTCATCCTATACTCTGCGATTACGATTACACTGAAATTTGTGTTCGAATGGTAGATATCAAAATAAGCCCGGCACAGTTATGAACTGAGCCGGGCTTGTTTATTTTCGCTTCTCTTTTTCATAAACCGGTTCCATCATTTCAAAACAGATTGATTGCTCTATAAGGAATGATGTCTGTAAAGAACAAAATAAACGAGAACACCGTAATACCTATTCCTAACCAAAAATACTTTTTCCAACATTGTATGACGACGCCGAGCAAGAACACTGCAGCGGGGATTAGCCAGAGTGGAAAGATAACTTCAGGTGATTCCGGTCCATATTCGGAGATGAAGCCAGCTGCAAACCAATAAGATATGGGAAGTATAAAAAGTCCAGCTATAGGAAGGTATACAATACGCAGAAGTATGATGGTTAATTTCATAAAGAAACCTCCTCTTCATAAAACTGAATACGAAGCATAAATAACCTTATTAATGAAATGTTTTCGTATTTAAGCAATCGATAACCCCTTGGTAATTTGGGTAATTATACCATAAAAGACAATGAGAGTTGCTGATGGTTTCAAGCCCCTTCTTCTACAGCCATTACACTTTCAATCTATTCAAACAGCAAATAAACAGGCATTCATGAGAATACATGAATGCCTGTTTATTTAATATTTTCATACCACTCAAATTAATGACGCTGATATGAGAGTAGATGCTTTTAGAGGATAATAAATTATTCTGCTGCAGTAATCTGGTAAATCAGACCGCCATCAGTGCTCGCAATAAGCGCGCCATCTTCAGTTACAAGAATGTCACGGAAACGTTGAGCTTCATCAGTCAATAGTCGTTCTTCTCCAACGATGATGTCATCTTCAATAACGACACGTACAATATAGTTCGGGGCTAAACCACCGATAAACAAATTGTTCTCCCATTCAGGGATTGCGTCATTATCATAGAATGACATACCACTTGGTGCACTTGTTGGATCCCAATAATATCTTGGTTCCACAAAGCCTTGCGCTTCGTGCTCTGAAATACCATCATTGATTAATTCACCAGTGTACTCGATACCATAAGAAACAATTGGCCATCCATAGTTGTTCGCTGGTTCAATGATATTCAGTTCATCCCCAGCTTGTGGACCGAATTCAACAATCCATAAGTCTCCTGTTTCAGGGTTGTAGTCTATGCCTTGAATATTACGGTGACCATAGCTGTAAATACCATCCAGTGCGTCTTCATCTTCGACAAATGGATTTGAATCTACTGGCTCTCCATCTTGTGTAATGTGAATGACTTTACCTAAGTAAGCGTCCAAGTCTTGTGCACGTTCACGAATTGGATCGTCTGAACGCTCACCAGTTGTTAGGAATAGGTTGCCCTCCTCATCGAAGATAATACGACCGCCATAGTGTAAGTCGCCATCATATGCCGGTGTTGCTTGGAAGATGACTTCAAAATCTTCAAGTGAGGATTCATCTTCTGATAACACACCTTTACCGACAGCAGTGACGGTACCGTCTTCAAGATCTTGAGAAAACGTCATGAATACTGCTCTTGATTCGTCAAAATCAGGTGCAACGGCTACATCAAGCAAACCGCCTTGACCTGAGTTATTCACTTCTGGTGTACCTTCGATTGGATCTGAAACAGAACCATCTTCAAGGTTTACAATAAGAAGTTCTGCTGCATCTCTTTGCGTCACAAGTAAGCGGTTTGGTTCAAACTCTACCATACCCCAAGTCACGCCAAGACCTTCAACCACAACTTCCTCATTAAGTTCTGTTTCAGTCTCTACTGCAGGTGCTCTAGTTTGTTCTGGAAATGCTGGTTCAAACTCAGTGACTTTGGGTTCAGTTTCTGCACTTTCATTTGCGCCCTCGTCTGCACCTTCTTCTGTTGTAGTGCCCTCATCTGTACTTTCTTCTGTTGTAGCATCAGAGTCATTTGTTGACTCTTCTTCTGAAGCATCTTCATTGCCACATGCTCCTAAAGCCAACACAGAACTTAGAACTGTGAGGGACATTAATCTTGACCACGAATTTTTCGTCATTAGTGTTCCTCCCCTTTTTTCTATTTAACACACTATATATTCCTTTCCCCAAAAACCCAGTATTAAAACTTGGTTAAGAATTCCATTTCCTAAGTAATATATGAAACTCCTTTGAAAATAATGTCATCATAATTATTTGAAAATGAAAAGTAATGTGATTTTTTTTATGGTTAGAGGAAAAAAAGAAGTTTATGACAAAGAAATCACATCTACAATCATTGTTATATATATTTGTTGTGTCAGAGGTTACGATAATGATTTCAAGATCATGGCTTATTCAGAACGAAATGGCAGTCAATACGAAGGTGGGTATTTCTATTACGTGTTTGTGCGGGTGCACTTTAAAATGAAACAAGATGTGTTTGCCACCATGTTGGATTTATTTTAGTTACAGAACTATGGAACACAATCTTTCTTTTCATATTAAGAGCGGCCGTAAATATACTTTTTTAGGAAACAATAACAAAAAGAGAGAAGATTCGGCTTACCGCCTTCTTCTCTCCCTTCTAATCTGTAGCTTCCGATAATTCGGCAATATGTAAACTGTTTAAGCATGCATGTTGAGCTCTCGTTGGAACGTGAAAGTCTACTGAAACTTCTGCTTTATGCTCATCTTATTGGATACTATTTAAGGGTAAGCAGCGACAGTTACTGCTAATCCTTGATTATTGGTAAACTTAATGAGAAACGAGGTGACTTATTATGATCAAAATAATTGATAATCAGAAACTCGAATTGCAGTACAAAAAAGGATTTGGAGCGTGGACGTATCATATTAGACTTCCTGGCACGGCCAGTATTCAAGGGAAATGGGGATACCTAAAGGTGTCTGGTACAATTGATGACTTTGAAATAAAAAGCATTAATTTGGCTCCAAGAAAAAATGAAGACAAGATTATTTCAATCAATCAAGAAGTTAGAGACGCAATTGGCAAAAGTGGTGGCGATATGGTAATGGTCACTTTATATCTGCATGATTAGCCTACTAAGAAGATAAGCAAATCGAATTCCCAGGTTAGACAAAAGGTTTTCTCAAAGTTCCTTATTTAGGAGCTCTGACCATTCATCATATGGTTTTTTGCTACTTATAGAGTTTTATGAATTAATATAACTTCTTCGTGACATCGATTATTTAGGTGTCACTTCAAGAGATAATATGAACCAATTTCAAGCTATATTTTTTACCGGAGTTTTAAAAAACCAGTAGCCTTCTATAAGGATTACTGGTTTTATAATTATATATTTCATTTAGAAAGACTTCCGATAAGGGGTCATATGTTAACTCAACTTAGCTATCTTCCCAATCACTCTCTTCTTTTCTGTATTTGGCAGATAAGAAATGTATATAATGGCAATTAAGAATATTCGGTTAGATGTATAAATTCTCTGCCCTATGTCGCTTGACACGGAGCCTCTGCGGGTACGATTTCACGCAAAGGAATGAGCTATGTGACTTTGCATAGCACACGAGCTTATCATACCCGCCACTCCGTATAAAGCGTTGAATATGCGGTAATTCATGCATTCCCTTAATTGCCAAACACTACATTCCTCAAATGCCAGTAACAGCTTTTCGGCAAACAGCTATTTGAAATTATTTACTGGCTTGTTTTTCCTTAAAGTGAGCAATGCTTGAGAAACAATCGCTAACACGGGCAATTCAATAAGTGGACCAATGACTAAGGCTAATGCAATCAAGGGTTGATCCGGAAAGGCGATGACCGCAATCGCTAACGAAACGGGCGAATTGCGTGCAATGATGGTAAGGCTTAGGCTCACTGTATCTTCGTATGAAAATTTCATGGCTTTCCCTACAGTTTGGGCAAGTACGAAGTTAACAACGAAGAAAAGTAACACCGGTATGACTAGTACAGAAATGGCCTCAAGATTATTGATTAAATAATTTCCTTGCGACGCGAACATGGCCATGATTGCTATGGCTAAAAAAATGATTTGTGCAGTAGCGAAAAAAGGGACCAACTTCTTATTTAAGAAGGCTTTTTTCTTCCTCAAGCTATAACGGGTCAAGTGTGCAAGAGCGAAAGGAATTACCAGTACCAATAGAATACTTTCTCCAATGGTCGATAACGGAATGGATTGAATCGTACCAGCAAAAATGAATAGATAGACGGGCAGAAGCACTACCTGAAGGATCAAATTAATCGGTAAAACAGACGTGGACAAGGGTATATTCCCTTTGGCTATGGAAGTGAACATCAAGTACCAGTCGGTACAAGGCGTCACCATCAGCATGATAAAACCAATCCAAAGAGCTGGATGCTCAGAAAGGAAGATAGCTCCCAGCCCCCACGCTACTAAAGGTGTCCAGATAAAATTGATAAAGATGCTGGTATTTAAGAACTTGCGATTTTCAAAAGCATCTTTCAAGTGCTGCAATGGAATGTTTAGAAATAACCCGTAAAGCATCAGTAGTAAAAACGGAACGATGAAAGACTCTGCATACGTTTCAAAAAAAACAACCTGTCCCAGTAATAGTCCGATTCCTACTGCCGATAAAATGATAACAGTTTGAAACTTTTCGAATACGTTCATGATGGCACTCCTTTACGGAAAGAGAAAACTAACTATATGAGCGACTGCCTCTTAAGATTAACTAAGTCAAAAAACTTAAGCCAGCACTTTTACAAACAAAAGAGAAAGAAAACAAGCTTTGAACAGCCTCTTCTCTCTCTTTGTGTTTATACAGCTTCCGATAATCCCATAACACGTAAACCCAAATTCATTTTATACTTGCCGTAAATCCTATACATTCAGGATCTTCATTCGTCAATATATCAAAAAATGTTTGATATCTTAGGCAGGTATACTAAAGTTAAGTGTAGGAACGACACGTACCAATTCATTCAATTTTTGCTGGTGTTTCTTCTGATATCGTATCAATGATGAGCACTTAGCTACTTCAACATCAAAAGGAGGAGAATAGGTGACACGAACTAAACATGTCTCAAAAGATTGGTCTTCTACTATCGGTTTTCTTTTTTATAGTGGAGCTCTATTTATTTGGTCCATATATGATTTTATAGTAACTGATAAAATTGGCTGGCAAATGCCTATCTTATTCATCGGCCTAGCCATCTATCTGTGGTCGAAAGTATTCAAGTACCAGAAGAGCGTGAAAGCATCTTTAACAGACAGACGGTAGTAAATGAAGGAATTTGAAAAGCGCTTCTCTCATTCGGAGAAAAGCGCTTTTTACTGTCTATCAATTACTATATTAATTTGCTTTTTTCTTCACAATCAGCAACACCATCGCACTCGTAATCAAAAGAAAAGCAACAAATGCAAGGAAAGGGATAGTAATGAATCCTAACCAATTGACATACTCCGCACTGCAAGGAACTCCGCTCACACAGGGCCGGACCCCGCCGAACCCTGGAATTTTCTGTTCCATGTAATGCATGGCCGAGATGCTTCCCCCGATAACAGATAGTGGCAGAACATAACGGGCAACCTTCCAATCGTTCTGAAACGTCGCAATCCCCAAAATGAAAACAAGGGGATACATGAAAATCCGCTGGAACCAGCACAGATCACATGGAATGAACCCTTTGATTTCACTAAAATACAGGCTTCCGAGCGTCGCAATTAACGAGACAAACCAAGCCCCGTACAGCAAGAAGCCACTTTTATCCGATTGTTTGTTGGTCTCTTCCATTAGTTGTCCTCCGCTAATGCTTCATCGATCAGTGCTTTGATGGCATCGTAATCAAACGGATCTTCCAATGTCTGTCCATTGACGACTATCGTCGGTGTCAAAGCCACACTGTGCTCTTCTACCAAGGCCTTATCCGCATCCACTTTATCCATTGTCTCTTGCTTTTCCATGTCCGCTTTCATCTGGACTTGGTCAATGGCTGGAAATTCGGCGGCCACTTCCAGAGCTTTCTCCGGTGTCAGCCAGGCGGCATCGTGATTTGCAGCTGGCTGCGCCGCAAATAAGGCTTTGTGGAAATGCCAATAGGATTCCGGACTTTGTTCGTAAACGGCTTCGGCAGCCAAAGAACCCACCACCGATTCATTGCCGTGGAAAAGAACGTTGATATAGGAGAATTTCACATCGCCCGTATCGACATAGTCCGCCACCAATTGCGGGTACACCATTTCCCCCCATGCTTTACAAGATGGGCACTTGAAGTCGCCAAATTCAACAACCGTGATCGGTGCATCACTTTCGCCAAGTGTTGGCTGACCCGTGATATCCACTTCTGTGGTCTCTACTGTCGAGGCACTTTGCTGGTTTGTCAATACTACGATTGCCGCTAGAATTCCGAGAGCCAAAATGGTTAAGAGAACCGCCAGCTTCATCCCCGATTGTTTCTTCTTATTGTTTTTCTTCATAGTAATCCTCTTTCCTATCGTGATTTATCAATCAATTACTCGTCATCGTTCCCACATACATTTTCTAGCATTCATAGAAATAGAATGCTTAACAAGACAAGTCCGGATTAGCTACACCTATTTTCCGATTCGCCTTGCCGTTTGTCACTCCCTGTTCATTCTAACAAGCCTGTTCAAATATTAAAACAATCATTTGAATGTATAATTGACAATCTAACGAAATCTTTGTACACTTGTATTAATCAAACGTTCGTTTGAACGTATAACTATTAGAAGGATATTAGTTGGCTCTGATATCCATAAAGGAGTTGGTGGAGCTGATTACGACAATTTTTTCCGCTGTTGCAGCTTACGTTGCGACCAGCATCGATTATGTCATCATTTTGTTGATCCTGTTTTCGCAGACGATGAAAAAAGGTCAGTTAAAATCCATTGTCATCGGTCAATATTTGGGAACAGCCATATTAGTGGGTGTCAGTCTATTGGCTGCGTATGGCTTGACGCTCGTACCGACTCACTGGGTCGGTCTGCTCGGTCTCATACCGATTTATTTGGGAGTCAAGGTTTGGAAGCGAGAGGAAGAAGAGAACGACGAAGAGGATCTCCTGTCCCGCTTGTCTTCCGGAAAGTCCAATCGCTTGTTTGTCACCATAACGGTCATTACACTGGCGGCCGGCGGGGATAACATCGGCGTCTACATACCCTACTTTTCAACCTTGAATCCAAGTGAAACCGTTGTGATGCTTGTCGTCTTTGCCATTATGATCGCTATTTTGTGTTACCTCAGTTACCGCTTGGCATCCGTTAAATCGGTCTCTGAAACCATCGAGAAATGGGAACGTTGGATTGTGCCGGTTGTCTTTATCGGACTCGGCATCTTGATTATGGTGGAGAACGGGACATTCCGTTTCCTTTGGAGTCTGGTGAGCTGAAGTGATTTTTCTCTTTTTCTATTCTTATAGAAGAAAAGCTTGCTGCAAAAAATTAAATTGATGAAAAGGGGAAAATAAAATGAGCAAAGATACGTGCGAAATTTTATGTGTGGATGAGGAAAAAGTAGAGCGAGTCCAGCAACAGCTTTCGGAACAAAATCCGTTGGAAGTGGCGAAAATTTTTAAGGCATTATCTGACGATACGAGAATCAAAATTGCCTATGCCTTATCGCTGGAGGACAAGCTCTGTGTCTGTGATGTTGCGAATATCATCGGCTCTTCTATGGCGACCGCCTCCTACCATCTGCGACTGTTAAAAAATATGGGGTTGGCAAAATACCGCAAAGAAGGCAAATTGGTCTATTATTCGTTGGATGACGCGCATGTGAAACATCTCGTGCAAGTGGCCTTCACTCACCAGAAAGAGGGTGTCAGCGTTGGTTGAGAAAGCAAAGATAGAAGAAGAAAAAACCGTCTACCGTATTGAAGGATTTTCGTGCGCCAACTGTGCCGGGAAATTCGAGAAGAACGTCAAAAATCTTTCCGGTGTTGAGGATGCAAAAGTGAATTTTGGCGCTTCCAAAATTTCTGTTTACGGTGAAGCGACAGTTGAGGAATTGGAAAAAGCAGGTGCTTTCGAGAATTTGAAAGTAGCACCCGAAAAACCGAAACGCCAGACGGCACCCGAAGTGAACGTGGGAGAAGAAGATAAAAATGTCTTCCGTGTGGAAGGCTTTACGTGTGCCAACTGTGCCGGAAAATTTGAGAACAACGTCAAGAAAATTCCCGGTGTCCAAGATGCAAAAGTGAATTTCGGGGCTTCGAAAATTTCTGTTTACGGGAAGGCCTCGGTTGAAGAATTGGAAAAAGCCGGCGCTTTTGAAAATTTGAAGGTCGCTCCTGAAATCACAAGTCGGCAAGCTGGTCCGAAAATGGAAACCGAAAAAACGACGACTGCAAAAGAGAAGAAAGTGCCGTTCTACCAAAAGTACAGCGTCTTGCTCTACTCCACCCTGTTGATTGTCTTCGGGTACATTTCCCAGTTCGTCAACGGGGAAGAAAACCTGATGACGTCCCTCCTGTTCGTGGCAGCCATCGTCATTGGCGGATACTCGCTCTTTAAAGTCGGTTTTCAGAATTTGATACGCCTGGATTTCGACATGAAAACCTTGATGACGGTTGCCGTCATTGGGGCAGCCATCATCGGCGAATGGGCGGAAGCTTCCATCGTGGTCATTCTCTTCGCCATCAGTGAAGCATTGGAACGCTATTCCATGGACCGGGCCCGACAATCTATCCGTTCGTTGATGGACATTGCCCCGAAAGAGGCACTGGTTCGACGAAATGGACAAGAACAGCTGATTTCGGTGGACGACATTGCCGTCGGGGATACCATGATCGTCAAACCCGGACAAAAGATTGCGATGGACGGCATGGTGGTCAACGGCTATTCGGCGGTCAATCAGGCAGCGATTACCGGTGAATCCGTACCTGTCGCCAAAACGGTGAATGATGAAGTCTTCGCCGGCACGCTGAACGAAGAAGGTTTGCTCGAAGTCAAAGTCACTAAGCTGGTCGAAGACACGACCATTGCAAAAATCATCCATTTGGTAGAAGAAGCGCAAGGCGAACGGGCTCCTTCACAGGCGTTTGTCGATAAATTCGCCAAATATTATACACCGATCATCATGGCCGTTGCGGCACTCGTGGCCATTGTCCCTCCCCTCTTGTTTGACGCCAGCTGGGAAACCTGGGTCTATCAAGGGCTGGCTGTGCTAGTCGTGGGTTGTCCGTGTGCGTTGGTCATTTCGACTCCGATTTCTATTGTATCTGCTATCGGGAATGCAGCGAAAAAAGGCGTTTTGGTAAAAGGCGGTGTGTACCTGGAAGAAATGGGTGCCATCAAAGCGATTGCGTTTGACAAGACCGGCACCTTGACCAAAGGGGTTCCCGTCGTCACGGACTTTGAGGTATTGAACAAGAGCATCAATGAAAAAGAACTGCTTTCCATCGTCACAGCGCTGGAGTATCGCTCACAGCACCCCCTTGCTTCGGCCATCATGAAAAAAGCGGACGCAGAAAACATTTCTTATTCTTCGGTCTTGGTCGAGGACTTCTCATCCATTACCGGCAAAGGGATTAAAGGGACCGTAGAAGGGATCACGTACTACATCGGCAGCCCCATTCTCTTCAATGAGCTGGGCGCCGCAAGTGCCGATAAGAACTTGGAACAAACCGTCACAACTCTTCAAAATCAGGGCAAGACGGCGATGATCATCGGAACGGAACAGAATATCCTGGCGGTCATTGCCGTGGCAGATGAAGTCCGTGAATCCAGCAAGGAAGTCATTCAGAAGCTGCATCAAATGGGCATCAAGAAGACGATCATGCTGACGGGCGACAACAAAGCGACCGGTCAGGCCATCGGCCGAGAGGTCGGTGTCACCGAAATCCAAGCCGAACTGATGCCCGAAGACAAATTGAATGTTATCAAACGCTTACGGGCCGAGTACGGCAATGTGGCGATGATTGGAGACGGCGTGAACGACGCGCCGGCACTCGCTGCTTCTACTGTCGGAATTGCCATGGGCGGTGCCGGAACTGATACCGCGATGGAGACCGCTGATGTGGTCTTGATGGGAGATGATTTGAGCAAACTGCCGTTCACGGTGAAGTTGAGCCGGAAATCATTGAACATCATTAAAGCGAACATTGCGTTTGCTATTGGCATCAAAGCGATTGCGCTGCTGTTGGTCATTCCAGGTTGGTTGACCCTGTGGATCGCGATTATGTCCGATATGGGCGCTACCCTCCTAGTTGCCCTCAACAGTTTACGGCTGATGCGCGTAAAAGAATAAAAAGAAACAGCGTGCACCTGAAAAGATGCACGCTGTTTTTGCATTTCTATTAGAAGATGCGCCTCCTCCTTTTTAAAAGTCTGTTAAAACAGCTGATAATCAATTGATAGGTCTGTATTAAATTCCATCAAGGTTTACATAGAAATCTCATGAATTAAAAGAAGGGGTATTAGTGGTCTTTCCATTCCAATTCAATGGCTGAGTGAGCAATTTTCAGGTTGGAAGTGGCCTTTCTTACGTTTTCTTTTATAGCGGTTGAATCTGCAAGGCTATTTCCTTTAACAGAAAGATGTAGATTCAGGGCATTATCTTCTCCGTCGATTGACCAAATGTTTAACTCCTGAACCGCTAATACTCCGGGAATTTTTTCGATTTTCACCTGTATTTCTTCTATATTAATTCCCTCGGGTACGCCTTCCAACAAAATTTTCATAGTTTTAGTCAGATTGCGTACAACGTTTACCAAAATAAACAAGGCAATTGCAAGAGATAAGATTGGGTCTAGAATATGGATATCCTTGAAAAGCAGAACAATACCGACAATCAGCACTGCCACCCATCCCAAAACATCTTCGAGCATATGCCAGGACAAGATTCCTTCATTTACAGATTTCCCTTTGTGTAACTTGAAAGCTGCATAACCATTTAAAAGAACGCCTACAATAGCAAACCAAATCATGCCTTGGGCATTGGAGTGTTCGGGATTAAACAGCAAAGGGATGGCTTGAGTAAAGATATAAATAGAGCCAGCAATCAAAACAGCTGCATTAATTAATGCGCTCAAAAGGGAAAAACGTTTATAGCCGAACGAAAACTTTTCATCCCCTTCTTTATTTGAAAAGTTTTGGAGAAACCAGGAAATCCCTAAAGCAATGGCATCCCCTAAATCATGAATGGCATCCGACATGATGGCGACACTGTTAATCAAAAAGCCGCCAATGAGTTCTCCTATCGAAAATAGAAGGTTAATCGCGAAAGCCAACTTAATATTCTTAGTGGATTTATGAGCTTTTGCCATTATAGTTCTCCTTTCTTTAGGTACTTTTTATCTTCTCTATTCTAAGATCAAAATTAATAAAAGAATTGTTTCTTGTGCCTTATCCTTTACTAACTCTTTGTATGGTTAGTATTCTATTCCCGAGAAATAATAAAATATGCTAGGTAAAGGGGCTTTAGTACCTCGCTAAGCGGTCATGCAGAATGATGAGGAATTTATTATCACGTAGGAATTATTGCAAAAGCGCCTGATATAACTTCATCTGCTATTCTTTTCTCTTGCTGCTTTAATATACTCAGCTATTTAAAAGATAACTAGTTAATTTTTGAAAAAAAGCGTTCGCAAAAGGACACTTACATGAACAAAAAGAAGGGAAGAAGCTACATCTAAGCTTTTTCCCTTCCGATAACCGCTGATATGTAAACTTAAAAAGAAACAATTAACCGACTTATTTGTCATGACTCATGCTCTTAACAATTTGGCATTAATCGCCACAATAATGGTGCTCAAACTCATGAAGACAGCGCCGATTGCTGGGCTGATCACAATTCCCCAAGGTGCTAAAACCCCTGCAGCTAACGGAATAGCAAAGATGTTGTACCCTGTTGCCCACCATAAATTCTGGACCATTTTTCGGTAGGTCTTCTTCGAAAGATCGATCAACGCCACCACATCGTTCGGGTTGCTTTTCACAAGTACCACATCAGCCGTTTCCATCGCTACGTCCGTTCCAGCCCCGATGGCGATTCCAAGATCGGCTGTTGCCAGTGCCGGCGCATCATTAACCCCGTCTCCAGTCATCGCTACTTTCCATCCTTTATCTTTGATCTTTTTGATTTGGGTGGCTTTATCATCTGGAAGCACTTCTGCGTATACTTCGTCAATGCCAAGCTGTTTCGCTACCCAATCAGCTACTTTTTGATTGTCCCCGGTCAACATAATTGAATTTATTCCTTGTGCTTTTAATGCTGATACGGCTTCTTTAGCAGTTTCGCGTACGATATCAGCGAGAGCAATCATACCGGCAAGTTCGTCATCAACCAAAATAAATACAACTGTTTTTCCTTCTTCCGATAACTCATTAAATTGCTGTTCATCAAAGTTTAAATTATTTTCATTCACATATCTCGGACTGACCACATTTATTTTCAGATCGCCCACTCGCCCTTGTATACCTTTTCCAGTAATCGATTCAAAGTCGGTTACTCGTTTCTGTTCAAGTCCTTGACCCATCGCGGAATTTACAATACCCGTCGCAATGGGGTGCTCTGAGTTTTGTTCGATCGCAGCAGCCAGTTGTAGAACATCCTCTTCTGTGTAATATCTACTCGGCATAATATCGGTAACGCCGAATTCTCCTTTTGTTAACGTGCCTGTCTTATCAAAAACTACCGCATTTAAATGGCGTGCATCTTCAAACCCTGCCCGATTGCGAATTAACAAGCCCTTTTTAGCTGATATCGATGTGGAAACGGCTACAACGAGTGGTGCCGCTAGACCTAATGCGTGAGGACATGTGATTACCATAACCGTAACCATTCGTTCCACTGCTACATCAACAGTGTAGCCTATGAGAATCCAAGTAGAAAAGGTTACAAGTCCTGCTACGATGGCTAAGTAAAATAGCCACTTAGCTGCGCGATTTGTTAAATCTTGTGTTCGAGATTTGGACTCTTGGGCTTCTTTTACTAGCTTAACTACTTGTGATAAATAAGAGGCTTCCCCTGTCTTTTCAACTTCGACTATTAAGGACCCTTCATTATTTACAGATCCCCCAATAACTTGGTCGCCTTCTTCTTTTTCAACAGGATGCGATTCTCCTGTGAGTAAAGATTCATCAATTGTTGATTTTCCTTCAATGATTAATCCATCTACTGGAACTTTTTCGCCTGGTTTGACTAATAAGCGATCGTTGTTTTGGATTTCTGCTAATGGTACATCATGAGCGTTGTTATTTTCGTCTAGTTTATGTGCCTCGTTTGGCATGAGCTGAATCAACTCTTCTAAAGCATTGGACGCTCCCATAATTGAACGCATTTCGATCCAATGGCCAAGTAACATAATGACAACTAACGTAGCTAACTCCCAAAACAACTGATTACCGTCCCACCCAAAAACAACCATCGTACTATACCCATAGGCAATGGTGATTGCTAATGCGATCAAGGTCATCATACCTGGATTTTTCTTTTTAAGTTCCTGAATTCCTCCAGTTAAAAACGGCCATCCGCCATAAAAGAAAACAATAGTGGATAAGACAAATAAAATATATAGGTCGTTATCAAATCGCCAATCAACGCCTAAAAAATTTTGAATCATTGGAGACAAGGCTAAGATGGGTATAGTTAGAATCATTGATATATAAAATCGCTTTTTAAAATCTGCTACTATATCTCCGTGACCGCCATGGCCATCGTGATTATGGTTTGAATGATTTGCCTTCCCTTTATCATGCTCATGCTCCGAAGCTTGTTGTTCATGATTATGATGTGAGTTTTTATTGTTCATCTTAATCACTCCTTTTAATTGACTTATCCTCAGCTATAACCGGTGTTTGGTTAATCTACCTTGCCTTGCTGGAGTAAAGACGACCACGTACCTCCATTGTCTTGTGTTAAAAAAGCTTTTCCTTGCAGTGTATACAATCCCAATTCTTCCTCATTAGCAGGGTTTTGAGCAATAAAAGCTACCGCATCTTTCTTCAAATTTGGCAAACTGACTTGTTCTTCCTGGTTAGTTGTTGTATATTTGGTCAACATTGCATTTTCTTCGTAGCTCGCGTAATACAATTCAGTTTCATTAAAGAAAACTGCTGTACCTCGAACTGCTTCCTCTGTAATTCGTTCGAATTGTTCTCCACCGTCTTTAGAGACATATACCCCCGTAGACGTTGCTGCTGCGACTAAATTGGAGTTGCTAGGATGCAAAGCAATCGCTGAAAGTTCTCCTTCTAATCCTGCTGCATTTACAGACTCCCATTGATCTTGCGTACTCTTACGTTTATAAAACCCAACTGCTAATTCAGAGTTCACTTCTGGATTTAGCAGGAAGATATCGTGGCTCTCATATCCTACGGCCAATGCATGAAAATCTGTTTCTCCTTCAAAAGCAATATGCTCCAAAGATTTCCAACTATCTGTACTCTTTTGAATCCCAAGTGGATTTGGCATATCTGAATCGGCACTCGGATGTCCAGATGTATAAAACCCTTCGTCTGTAGGACTGAACCCCATGTAATCGAAAAAATTATCCGAAATAGTATACCAACTTCCTTCGCGGTGAATTTTCAAACCCGTATGACTCGCAAAATACAATCCATCATTATTTCCAGCATAGCCTATTTCATGGACATGATTGAGTTCACCACTGTATGGAATTTCTTTTGTTGGTTCTTTCTCTTCATTACATCCCGACAAAATTACCGCACTCATGATAATTATTGATCCTAAATTTTTCAACATTGCTGTATTCCTACTTTCTACCATTCGATTCTAGAATAAGTATAAAAGAATAGTTTTGATTTTCTGTGCAGATAAATTTTTTCAACTTTTATCCATAACTGTGTCACTATTTCTGCACAAGATATTCACATATTAGGTTTACAGTAGCAATATAATAAATACGAAAGAAGGGTAAACAATGCGTGCATTTCTTAAGTTGATCGGGCTCATGGTTTTTTTGTTACTAATTCTATCTGCTTGTTCTGGTAATCGTGGTGGAATGGATTCAAATATGATGAACGGAGAAGATTCTGACCAAAGTATGGGAGGGATGAATCAAGGGGGAATGGGTTCAATGATGGATCATGGGAATGTACCTTCCCTTGCCTCTTCTGAGGGTTCCAATGAATTAACTATACCTCCATTGCTTGAAAAGCAGCAGGGTCAAAATTATGATTATGAAGTCGTTGCCCAACAAGGAACTACCGAGTTTTACAAAGGAATATCAACGGAAACTTACGGATATAATGGCGACTTACTAGGCCCCACTCTCACAATAGAAGAAGGCGAAAAAGTGGAGGTTAAAATTACAAATGACTTAAACGAACCTACTACATTTCATTGGCACGGACTTGAAGTTGCTGGTGAGATAGATGGAGGACCTCTTGATGAAATCCAACCTGGAGAAAGTCGGATTATAACGCTCGAAGCAGATCAACCAGCGGCAACTTTATGGTATCATCCACACGTTCATGAAATGACCGCTGAGCAAGTATATAGAGGCTTATCTGGTATGTTGCTTATCGATAGCTCCGATAAGGAAGAACTAGTTATACCTAACGATTATGGAGTTAACGATATTCCCTTGATTTTCCAAGATCGCCTTTTTAGTGAAGACAAACAGTTGAATTACAACCAACTTATGGATGAAGATGGCACATTAGGAGACGTTTCTATCGTGAATGGCACAATCAATCCTAAATTAACGATTACAAAACCAATTATGCGTTTCCGTGTATTAAATGGATCGAATGCACGAAACTACACATTTAGTTTAAGCAATGACGCTAGCTTTACTCAAATTGCTTCTGATGGAAGTTTGCTCGATGAACCTGTAGAAATACAAGAATTAACATTAGCGGCATCAGAGCGCGCAGAAATTTTGATAGATTTTTCAAAACTAACAGCCGAAGAATCACTCGCTATCATAAACGATGAAGGCGTTGAATTATTGCCATTTGATGTGAAACTTGAAGATGCTACTGCAAATCCAACGGAAAAGTGGACGACAGAGGAGCCATTCTTAACGCCGGAAGAAAAAGAAATGCCTATTGAAAAAAACATTGAATTGTTTGGCATGATGGATATGGTAACGATTAACGGCAAAAAATTTGATGCCGATCGCATTGACTTACGCCAAGAACAAGGCGTTACTGAAGTATGGGAAGTGTACAATAAGAAGGATATGATGGGTGGTATGATTCATCCGTTTCACATTCATGGGACGCAATTTAAAGTGATTTCTCGTGACGGCAAGGAAGTAGACCCTAGCGAACAAGGCTTGAAAGATAGTGTATTAGTTAATCCAGGTGAAAAAGTGAAATTGCTCGTGACGTTTCCAGAGAAAGGTGTATATGTTTTTCACTGTCACATCTTAGAGCATGAAGATAGTGGCATGATGGGACAAATTGAAATCTATTGAAGAATAAGACACCCGCAAGAAGTTCCTAGGGAACTTCTTGCGGGTGTCTTTCAACTCGATTTTAAAACATTTTGAAATCGTTTATGCTGTACGTTTTAAAAAGAAACGCTCTCCTGCAAAGATTAGCAGGATGAATATAAAGGAGACACCGACCACAAATAAGTCGGAATTCATTTTAATCCAAATGAATGCAGCGAGTATGATGGCATCTAGTGTCAAAGCGGTCAATACGATCACTGAATTGGCTCCCACTTTTTCTCTCAAATGCTTGAACACTCCCCAATGAATGATCATGTCCATTACCAAATATAAAATAGCACCCATTGAAGCAATTCTACTCAGATCAAAAAAGATGGTTAGAAACATAGCTAATACGATTGTATAAACCAAGGTATGTTTTTGTATATCACCAGGCATACCGAAGTGTTTATGAGGAATCAGTTTCATATCTGTTAACATCGCTAACATTCGTGATACGGCAAAGACACTTGCAATTATTCCGGAAATGGTTGCGATGATGGCAATTCCGACAGTAAACCAAAGACCGTAATCACCAAACGCAGGTCTTGCTGCTTCAGCAAGTGCATAATCTTTTGTTTTAATGATCTGGTCCAATGGTAAATTACTTGAAACTGACCATGCAATTAATAAATACACAAGCAAACTAATTGAAATCGAAATCATAATGGCTCTGCCAACGTTTTTCTTCGGTTTTGTTATTTCAGAACCACTATTGGTAATCGTAGTAAACCCTTTAAACGCTAAAATTGTCAATGCTACCGCAGCAATATAGCTTGCTATGGTGGGGTCTGCTGAATCTCCCCCACTTTCTACAGATGAAAACGAAAATCCCGCTACGCTTAATCCACCTATCCCAAAAACAGCTAATCCTGCAATCTTGAGTAGTGAAGCTATAGATGTAAACGACTGTATGAAGCTATTTCCAGAAATATTTACCAAGAATGCAAAAGTCAGTAACCCCACTCCTAATAACGGAACAAGATAACTTGATTGATTGATATCAAAAAGTTGTAGAGTGTAGGTACCAAATGTTCTGGCAACCAGACTTTGATTAATGACCATTGAAATGGCCATTAACAAAGCAGCTGCAGCTGTAATTGTTCCTTTACCGTAAGCTTGAACTAAAAACATTCCAATTCCACCGGCTGATGGAAATTCATTACTTAGCTTTATATAAGAATAGGCACTAAAAGCTGTAACAAGCCCCCCTACTATAAACATCAGAGGAAACCATGATCCTGCAAGTTGCGCGACTTGTCCTAGTAAGGCAAAGATTCCTGCACTAATCATCACCCCGGTTCCTAATCCTACAGCACCGATTAAGGAGATACTATTCTTTTTATAATCTGCCATCCTCAACTCCTCCATTCTGTATAGAAACATTGCTAACTTATGTTAAGTATCAAATCGATAACAAGTACTTGACTTTTCCCTAGACCCTGTTCCGCTAAACAGAAAGTTAAGAATTCCACACAAACTGCATATTTTAATACTCGGCGAGATACAATAGTTAAGGTTTAAATCTTTACTAAAGAAGTCATTTACAAAAAAGAAAAGCTCCAAGTGAAGGTTTTCTACCGATAATCCCCTAATATGCTAACGTTACTCTCAACCATAATTTAGCCCATCAATCTCTACACCACTTCGAATTTTATAGAGTCCACTCTTAATTTTTCTATTATTTTATTCTTCAGAATCATTTCTCCATTCTTTTTACACATTTCACATTTATAGTAGATAAATAAATCGACAGAATGGAGGAAGGAACATGAAACTTGAAATCTTTCAGCCGACTATCGAACAAAAGCATGTATTGCAAAACTTGATGGAACTGTATCAATACGACTTCTCCGAGTTCGAATCCGAAGATGTGGATGAAAACGGTTTGTTTGGCTACAAGTACCTGGATTACTATTGGACAATTCCTACGCATTTCCCGTTCCTAATCAAGGTGGATGGAAACCTTGCCGGATTTGCATTGGTGCGCGAGATAGCGTCTGAGGATTCAAGTTGTTCTTCCTATTTAAAGATATGCGAATTTTTCATCATGAAAAAATACCGGAAGGAAGGTATCGGCAAGCAAGCCGCATTTCAACTTTTTGACCTGTTTCAAGGGGTCTGGGAAGTGGCTGAGCTCGAAACCAACCTTCCCGCACAGAAGTTTTGGCGAAAAACCATATCTGAATATACAAATAACGAGTACGTGGAAATCAAACGCGATCATTGGCCTGGGCCAATTCAGCGGTTTGTTTCAGCGAAATATTTGCCTCTTCAATCACTAACTCTTTTACTATAAAGAAGAATAAACTTTGGTTTATATTCCTCTCAGTCTGTATTCGGCCTCGCCTAAAATGACTGCCAGTTACCTTTATACCGCGTTGTAAAGATTTATTTGTGTAAGCTGATGCAGAAGGTCCCGAGACGTATGAAGAAAATTACGAGGAACTGATTATCGAGCTGCAGCAAGTGGCTGAATCCGATCAAGCACTAGGCAGCAACACAGAAAACATGACATTTTTCGTTTCCTATGATGCTTTTGGCTATATAACGGACACATACGGATTTGAACACGTTCCGGTTGCCGGGTTGAATAGCCAAGATGAGCATTCGCAGAAAGATTTGACGGCCATCGTGGACTTGGCAAAAGAGAAGAACATCGAACACATTGCGTTTGAGTAAAACGTGTCTTCCAAGCTGCCTGAAGTGGTTCAGAATGAAGTCGGAGCTGTGGAGCTTCATAACCTAAGCGTTCTCATTCCGGAAAATGAAGACAATAACAAAACTTACTTCACTTTGATGCAAAAGAACCTGAAAACTTTAGAAACGATGCTAAAATAACAAAAACACCGCGATAATGAATCGTGGTGTTTTTTGATGTCCAAACTAATTTTGATTGGAAGACCAATGAAAGTTGTTTCCTGCACATTTGAAGTTTCATTTACTGTCCTTGCAAGACTGGGTGCTTATTTTGGTTCTTGGCTTCCTGTCTATTTGATTCGTCCAAGAAATACTGCTCGTACCAAATGCAGAAGCTATAGATTGTCCAAATATACCGCGCATGATTTTCCTCATTTTTATAATGCCGTTCGAGGTACTCCAACAGTTTCTCTTGATTGAAAAACTCTTGGACATACTCTCGTTGGAAGGTCGAATAAATCATTTGATAAAACTTTTCTTCTCTCATCCAGTGGCGGATCGGCACGGGAAAACCTAACTTTTTCCGCTTTGCCCAGTCTTCCGGAAGATTCTTAAGCGCTGCTTCCCGTAAAGCGACTTTCGACTTGCCATAATCAACCCGCATGCTTTCCGGCAATTGCCTTGCCGTTTCGAATACTTTCTTGTCCAAGAAAGGCACACGCAACTCAATCGAATGGGCCATACTCATCTTATCTGCTTTCAGAAGGATAGCTCGAGGCAACCACAACTCCAAATCAAGCGCCTGCATTTTATCCGTTTCATTGTAATAATTCATTTTCGAATACTGCGGGTCCACCACTTCCTGTACAGAAGGGCCAGCTTGATAGTCGGTTTTCAAAATTCCAAGCGCATCTTTCTCACTCCACACAAGCGCATGGCCAATGAAACGCTCTTCAATCGGCTGGATGGCTTTTTGGAAAAACTTTCGATACGGGTTTGATTGCGGCAAGGCATTCGATACTTGTGCAAGCGTATGTTGGACAGCTTTCGGCAATCGCCGGTACGAATTCAGCTTTTTAGAAGGCTGATACCATTCGTATCCCCCAAATAATTCATCCGCCCCTTCACCGGATAAAATAACGGTCACGTCTTTGCTGGCCATTTCATTCAAAAAGTACAATGGAATAATCGACGGATCGGAATGCGGCTCGTCCATATGCCATTGAATTTTGGGAAAGACGTCAAAACTTTCCTGCGCACTTACATACCGCTGCTCAATCTCGACTCCCAACTGTCCCGCTAACTCTACCGCTAGTTGGGTCTCATCAAACATGTCCTCATAATCTTCAAATCCCACGGTAAAGGATTTTTGCGGCTTCAGCAAAGAGGTGATGTAGCTCGAGTCGATCCCCCCTGACAAAAAGGAGCCTACCGGGACATCGCTTACTCTATGCGCGTCAACAGATTCGGCGACAGCCTGCTGGATATCTTCGATGTATTCCCCGTAACTTTTACGTTGTTCCTTAAATTCACGGGAGAAATAAGCGACCGTCCGGGTCTCTTCGCCTTTTTTCATCACGAGATAAGTTCCTGGCTGCACACGGTAGACGCCTTCAAAAAAGGTCTCTTCCAACACTGAGTACTGGAAAGTCAGATAGGGCTTCAACGCCCGTTTGTTCAGCTTTTTCAAAAATCTGGGATGCTCCATGAAGGATTTGATCTCGGAGGCAAACAAGAATGAGCCGTCGGAGGTTTTTGTGTAATACAAAGGCTTAATGCCGAACGGATCCCTTGCCGCAATGAACTTCCCGTTTGGTTTATCCCAAATCAGGATCGCGAACATGCCGCGTAATTTCCCGATGATGTTCTCCCCGAAATGCAGATAGCCCTTTAACAGCACTTCTGTATCGGAAGTCGTTGAAAACTCGAACCCCAGTTCCATCAATTCAGTCCGGATTTCACGGAAATTGTAAATTTCCCCGTTAAAGACAAGGACCACCTCTTCAGCTTCCAAAGGCTGATTGGCAGCACTTCGTAGATCCAATATGCTCAATCTGGCGAACCCTAGTCCAACTTGACCATCACTGTACACTGACTGGTTATCCGGCCCGCGGTGGACAATTGGGTTCAGCATAGCATTCAGCACAGTTTCTTCATTAGCCCCTGGAGAACCAGGAATAACCCCTATAAATCCACACATACTACATCTCCCCATTTCCATTTCGTTACACATGAGTATAGAAATGAATTATGGAGAAAATATGGAGAGAAAATGTGTCTTTTCAGCCAAAAACCTCAGTTCATTGTATCCTGATTATCGATACTGTATGGAAACTTTACAATAAAACGAGTCCCTTTGTCTTCCTCACTTTCCATTTGGATGGTTCCTGAAATTTGTTTGGCCAGTTCAGAGGCTATGGCCAAGCCAAGCCCCGTCCCACCGGTCGCACGGGATCGAGATTTGTCCACTCGGTAGAATCGGTCGAATATTAGAGACTGATCACTTTCCGGTATTCCTGCCCCTGTATCTTCGACAATGAACTCAATATGTTCCTCTCCCATCTCGACTTGCAGGCTGACCGATCCTTGTTCTGTATAATTGATTGCGTTCTCCAGGAGGTTCAACAAAATCTGTTCGAGCTTCATGCCATCCGTAAAGAATGCGCGGTCATTGCTATGCAACTGTACAGTTGCAGCCAGCCCTTTCTCTGCGGCTTTCAGTTTCATTTTCGCATGCAAGGTTTGGACAAAGTCTTCCATATCCACTTCTTGGATCTGAAGCGTGTATTCCCCTTCTTCCATTTTTGATAAAGCGAATAACTCCTGGATCAATTTCGCAAGTCTTGATGCTTCCCCCTCAATGACCGATGCATAACGGCCCAACTCTTCGGGTGTTTCGTACTTTCCTTGTTTAATAAGGTTTGCATAGCCAATCAGATAGGAAGTCGGGGTTCTCAATTCATGAGAAATATTCGCTAAAAATTCACTTCGGGTTTTCCGGTAATTATTAAGCTCCACACTTAAATCATTGATGGCGTTGCCTAAAGAGCCAAGTTCATCTTGGCTCTTCACTTCTACCCGTGTAGTTAAATTGCCTTTTGCGATTTCGCGTGTCGCTTTCTCCATACTGACCAGTGGCCTGGATAGATACCAAACAATGAAAAACGTATAACCTATTGCAATCAGGATTGTCGCCGCGATTGCCCGAAACATCCAGTCTCTTACGTTGTGCATCTTATTATGCAGTTCATCAATAGAAGAGAAAATCATTACTCCACCCTGAAAGGATTCATCGTCAAAAACTGGCGCTACGAAATAATAAAAATTTTCTTCAGTGTCTGAGTTGTAACGTTCGCCTTCTAAGGTCTCCCCTTTTTGCATCCGGGCGATCCATTCATCCGGGATATGGTTCCCTTCATTGAACTCCATGATATTGCCATGCGTTATATGACCACCCTGATTTAAAAAAATCACTTCATGTTCGAAGAAAAGATCCAAGTGATGATAAATTTCTTCAGGGGATTGATTTTTTTCTACCCATTCGACTTCCAAACTCTGGGCGAGAGACTTGACGTTATCGTTTAGATAAATGGAATAAACATTCAAGAATATTCGGTCGATCAAGAATGCAAACGGAATCAGGATACTCAAAAATAGGGCCATAATCAGCAAACCCAACTTTAATACAATCCCTTTACGCCTCATCTGCAGTTTCCTTCAAATCCACTTGATAACCTAAACCCCACACCGTTTTAATAACCGACACGTTTGGCTGTAGCTTCCTGAATTTCAGCCGGATATTCTTGATGTGCGAATCGATAGCCCGCACATCCCGGATTTCTGAGTAGTCCCATACCAAATCGAGTATTTCTTCGCGTGTAAAGATTTTGTTCGGTGACCCTGCGAGCAACTCAATGATGGCATGCTCTTTCGCTGTAAGCTCCATACTCCGTCCACAGAAAACTACTTGTTTATTCTGTTTATTGACCATTAATTTTTTACCTTTTAAAACAATTATCGAATCATTGGCTACGTTCTCTTTAACTTGAGCGCTCCTTCTCAACAAGGCATAGACGCGCGCTTTCAATTCCTCGAAATCGAAAGGCTTTACTAAATAATCATCTGCCCCGAGTTGAAGCCCTTTTACACGATCTTCAATCGCAGATCGGGCCGTCAACATAAGGATGGGTGTATTGGAGTTGCGCCTGATTTCTTTACACACTTCAAACCCGTTCGTGAAAGGAATCATGATATCCAATACCAATAGATCAAAAGATTGCTCTTTTGTTATCTGCAGCGCCTGAGCGCCATCGTAGGCAAACACCAGATCGAACTCGCTTTCAAGATGAATACGGATAAGGTCACACATCAATTTTTCATCTTCCACTACCAGAATGCGCTTCATTCGCTTCTTCCTTTCCCACTAACACGGGGCCTTAACACGTTTGCCGCGAAAACCGCCTGATCATGATAAATCCCGTGTTTCAAGTGAAGTACGTAATTTTACTCAGAATAACATATTACTTAAAATACATTGCGATTTGTAATAGAGCTGATTACAAATTAGTTGAAGATATTCTCGTCACGATCCTGTTCTAGTTTTATCTTTTGCATTGTTTGTGACTTGAACCTGAAGAATAAGTAGACCGCACGCAAAGCAATGTCCGCCGCAATCGCCAGCCAAATTCCTGCAATCCCCATTTCTAGATATATGCCGAGAAAATAAATACCCACTATCCGGACTGCCCACATGCCGATTGCCGTGCTGTACATCGGCGACTTCGTATCTCCCAATCCTTGCAACGCCCCTGTTAAAATCAATCCTATAGCTAGCGCAGGCTGAGCAAAAGCATCAATGCGAAGAGCAATAGCAACCATTTCTATCGCTTCGGAATCTTTTGTAAACCACGAGGCATACCACGGAGCCCAGATGAACATCGCAAGACCGATAAAACTCATAAAAACCACTCCGATTGCAGCTGTCAAAATACCATAGCGATAAGCTTCACGCCAATTTTCCGCACCCCAACTATGTCCGACCAAAGTTGTCGCGGCCAGCGCCAGCCCATACCCTGGCATATAAGAAAACATCTCAATATTTCCTGCGATGGTGTGGGCAGCAAATGTCTTTGTCCCAATCACTACAATCAAGCCAAAATAAACAACTTGGCCAAGCCGCATAATCATTCTTTCCACAGCAGCCGGAATGGCTAAATAAATCATTTCCTTTGTATTCTTGTCCCATGAAAATAAGGTGCCGAGTGAAATAGCCAAAACAGATTTCTTCAAATAACGCCACAGCAGCCACGTTCCGACTGCTCGGACGAGAAGTGTAGACCATGCAGCCCCTTCAACACCCCATCCATTCCACGCCCCCATACCGAAAATCAATACGTAATTTAGTGGGATATGGATGATGTTGATTATCCACGCAACTTTCATTGGGCTTTTGGTATCGCCACCTGCCCTAAGTATGCTGCTAAGTAGAGTCATCCAAGCAAGGAACAACGCGCCGCCCCCGACTATTTTTAAATAAACGGCGCCTATTTGGACCACATTTTCTTCAGCGCCGAACAAAGACATAAAAAACTCTGAACCGAACCAGGTCAGAATACTTAATATTATTGCTACTACCGTGGAAAACCCGAGCGATTCCTGTGCAACTTTCCTGGCACCGTCAAGATTACCGGCTCCCAATTTCCGGGCAACGAGCGAAGAAGTTCCTACGCCTAAAGCCATAAAGAGTGCCAAATAGATGGCCAGCACAGCACCAGCTATTCCTACCGCTGTAACTTCCTGCAGCCCGATCCGCGCAATGAACAATGTGTCGATAAAGCCAACCACCGTCTGCAAAAAATATTCCACCATCGCCGGCACTGCCAGCAACAAGATGATTTTGATTTTCTCGCTATTAGATTTAGGTTCACTCAATTCGTCCATAGGTATCACCACTTCATCTTCCCTTCGAGCTACTAATACCATTATGGACTCGAACAAAGTAAAGTGAAAATTCTTTTTATTCAAATTGTACTTTTTTCTATTAATACGCTGGTTATTATCAAAAGTCACAGTCTCAGAGTGTTCACAAAGGTTAACTTCATAAACGAAAAAGAAAAGGAACTTCAAATGAAGTTCCTTCTTCCGATAATTTCTCATATGTTAACTATAAAAATATATTTAATTATCCAAAGTCTTCAAACCTCCGTTTGACTTTAACCTAATACAAAACTGTGCCCCCAAGGTTAAAGAAAATTCAACTTTTGGGAGGCAGCACTTTTCGTGTACGACAATTAAACACGGTGTTAAACAGCTCTATTTCTTAGTTTCAATGTCATCGCATTGATAGCCACGATAACCGTGGACACGGACATCAGAACTGCTCCTGCGGCAGGAGCCAACGTAATCCCAATGGAGGCTAGAACACCCGCCGCTATGGGAATGGCAATAAAGTTATAACCGGCTCCCCACACGAGGTTCTGTTTCATTTTACTGGTTGTTTTATTGGCCAATTCGATAAAGGATTCAATATCGCCTGGATCCGACTGAGTCAAAATCACATCAGCGGAATCGATGGCGACTTGAGTTCCGGCACCGACTGCTATCCCAACGTCTGCTATTGCAAGGGATGGTGCATCGTTGACGCCATCGCCGACCATGATAACCGTTTGTCCATTATTTTTCAGTGATTCCACTAAATCATATTTATCTTGCGGTAATTGATTGGCTCTGTATTCAATGCCCAGTTCCTCTGCTACTCCTTGGGCAGCCGTTTCATTGTCACCTGTAGCCATAATCGGTTTTATATTGTAATGCTTCAATGCCTGTATCAGCGTTCTGCTCGTTTCTTTCAATTCATCGCCTAATGCGACCGTACCGATCGGATTCCCGTCCTCAACTAGTATACTTAATGTTGCCCCTTTGGGAACATCCACCGCTACATCTCTTCCAAGTGCCTTTTGGCTGATCAATTCGTATTTGCGGCCATTGGCGTTTCCTTCTATACCCGCACCCGACACAACATCAATCGAATCAAAGTGGACAGGCTGAATCCCTTGTTTCTCAGCGTATTGGACGATTGACTGGGCGATTGGGTGGCTGGACCCGCCTTCAATCCCTGCCATTAACGCCGCGATTTCGGCTTCGGTATGTTGACCATCCAGTGTTTCCATGTTCAAAACTTTAAATTCGCCAGTAGTCAATGTACCCGTTTTATCCAGTATCATTACATCAGCCTTAGTTGCCAGCTCCAATGCTTCGCGGTCTTTCACCAACAGCCCGCGGCTTGCACCTAAACTGGTGCTTCGTGCAATAACCAGCGGAATGGCAAGGCCGAGAGCGTGTGGACATGCAATGACTAATGTCGTAACCGTAAAAAGAACAGCGGTTTGAATGTCAGCAATGTACAGCCAAACGACAAAAGCGAGGAAAGCCGCCGCAATGGCGATATAAAACAGCCAGCCGGCTACTTTTTGAGCCAGATTTTCAGCTCTTGAAGGTTGATCCTGCGCCTGGCTTATCAGGGTTTGTACTTGGGAAATGAACGATTGGTCGCCGGTTTCCTGTACTTCAAGATATAAGATGCCTGCACCGTTCGTGGAACCGCCGATCACTTTGTCTCCGGCTCCTTTTTCAATGGGTTTAGATTCCCCCGTCAGCAAAGCTTCATTGATCCGCGAGGTGCCTCTTTTGATGATGCCATCGGCAGGGACGTTTTCTCCGGCCTGAACCCGTACAAGGTCTCCGACTTTCAGCTCATTTACGGGACGCGTCTCGATCGAATCATTTTCCAATACCACATGTGCATCTTTCGGCACCAATTCGGCGAGCGATTTTTGCGCGTCTCCTGCTTCTCCGACAGCCTTCATTTCGATCCAGTGTCCAAGGAGCATGATCAACAGCAAGGACGCGAATTCAAAGAAGAAATCCATGATGTGATCGCCGGTTACGTAGCGTGCCAGCACGGCGTAAATGCTGTACAAATAGGAAACGGATATCCCTAATGAAATAAGGGCCATCATGCCCGGTGCTTTTTCCTTAAATTCAGCGATTGCACCTTGATAGAAGGGTTTTCCGCCATAAACCAATAAGATAGTTGCTAATACAGCGACCACAATATCCGAGTATGGAAAAGTAAATTGAAAAGGAAGCCGAACGTCCATCATCGGCGACAATAATAGAACGACAATGCCCAAGGGCAGCGACTTCAGGAAAATTTCTTTGAAATTCCCATGATGGTGATGTCCATGGTCACTATGATCGTGGCCACCATGATTGTGATGGGCATGATCATCATGAATTTTGGCAGGATTGCTGTCGTCTTGAATGCCTTCTTTCACTTGGTCTTCATGGTACGAATGCCCAACATGTTTGGAATGATCCATTTTACTGTGATCTACCTGTTCGTCTTGATGGTGGTGATGGTCTTTATCATTTTTAGCCATTCAGTGCGCCTCCTCCAAACTAGTGGTTCTTATCCTATTTAACCCTATTTACATTCTTAACATTCACAAAGTTCTTGCCGAATATACCACGCGGGGGTATATTTCATTTAAAAGTAAAGAGTGCTGTGAAAGCACCCTTATACGACGTCATACCCTTGTTCTTCAATCGCTTTCTGAATTTCGTTTAATGATGTCTTGGCAGTATCATAGTCTACTGCCACTTCGCCTTTTTTAAGATCAACTGTCACAGATGAAATCCCTTCGAGTTCACCGACGCCCGTTTCAACCGAGTTTGCACAGTGGCCGCAGGACATACCTTGTACTTTTAATGTTTCAATCATTATTATTCCTCCTAAAGTAATATTTCCTTAAACTTAACATACCCATATAGGGTATATCAAGTGTTTAGTATCATTTTACTTTATCGCTGTTTCCATGACTCTAATTTAGAAGTTCACAATGACCCCCCAAAAAAACCGCACCATTGATTTTAATATTTGATTACTTGTCTATAAAATGTGCAGTTTCTATGGAGTTTCGGTATTTCTGTTTAGTTTGGAAAGGAGAGGGAAATCCAGTAAATGAAGCAAAAATAAGAAATGGAGGTTTTAACATGGCTCATGAACAACATCAGGAATTGATTCGGGCATTACATGATTGTGCAGCGGAATGTAACCATTGTTTTGACGCTTGTCTGCAGGAAGACGATGTGAAGATGCTAGCACAGTGCATTCGATTAGACCGGGAATGCGCGGACATTTGTGCATTTTTGGAACATGCCATTACTCGCAATTCACCGTTCGTTTCCGAACTGGCAGCCGTTTGCGCAACCATTTGCGAAGCTTGCGCAGAGGAATGTGAGAAGCACGCCGATCATCATGAACATTGCAGACGCTGTGCGGAAGCTTGCCGTAGATGTGCAGAAGCTTGCCGTAACGCCGCATAACCTTACTCAAAAAGGCCCGTCGGAAATATTTTCCGACGGGCCTTTTCTTTTATCAAGCATCATTCTGCTTCATGGATCCATTTGTAGCCGATTCCCCAAACCGTGAGAAAATGATCATCGACCGGAAAACCGGACTGGCGGATTTTTTCCCGAACATTTCGCACATGCGAATCGATGGTCCGCCCTTCCGTCTCTGAGTCGAATCCCCAAATTAACTGGATCAGCTGCTCCCTCGTAAACACTTTGTCGGCATTCTTCATCAGGTGGCCCACCATCAGAAATTCTTTTGGCGTCAATTTGATGATATGTTTGCCGTACGTAAGTTCAAACCGGTCTTCGTCCCACACCAAACCGTCCACTTCAATGGTATTTTTCGGAGTTCTCCTGCGAAGCAGCGCCCCCATCCGGGCCAGCAACTCATCTTCATTAAACGGCTTTGTGATGTAATCATCCGCCCCGATATTCAATCCCTTAACAATATCCTCCTGTTGTTCCCGCGCCGTCAGCATAATGATTGGCACATCCGAAAATTTCCGGATTTCGCGGCACAGTTCCCAGCCATCCATTTCCGGCATCATGATATCCAGTAAGACGAGATCGAAAGGTTCCGATTCCAAATAGTCGAGGGCTTCATGAGCTCCCAGTGCTTTTTTACAGAGGTACTGATGCGGCTTCAAATATAAAGCCACTAAATCCAGCATTCGTTGTTCATCATCAACCAACAGCACTTTCTGCAAGCGAATCCCCCCTTTTCAATTCTATCAGGACGGTTGTCCCTTGTCCGTACTCACTTTGAAGCGTCATGAGACCACCGTGCGATTCGACGATTTCTTTCGCAATCGCCAGGCCAAGACCGCTTCCTCCGTACTGTCTGGATCTGGATTTATCGACCCGATACAATCGTTCAAAGACAAAAGGAAGATCTTTTTCCGGTATGCCTTCTCCTTCATCACGGATGCTTATGGTGATGGTACCTTTATCTTGGACTCCCCGTAATACCACTTGTGTTCCTTCAGGAGAATGCTTGCGGGCGTTGTCCAAGACATTCAGCAATACCTGCTGAAAACGTTCGGGATCAATGAAGGCGACAATCTCATGTTCACAATGGACAGCCAATGAAATCTGTTTCTCGTCAAAAGCTGGCCGAACCAAGGCAACGACGGATGCAAAAAGCATCTCCAGTGAAAATCCCTCTTTTTGAATGGCGAACTGGTTATGATCCATCTGAGCCAGCTCAAACAGCTGCCGGATCAATTCCGTCAAATGGGCCGTCTCTTCCCGGATGATGCCAATGTATTCCTTTTTCTCTTCCTCGGATGCATCCGGCCGGCTCGCGATATCGGCATATCCTTTGATATAGGTCAACGGCGTCCGCAACTCGTGCGAAATACTCGCCAAAAATTCATTCCGCTCATTTTTTAAATGTTCCAAGTCACTGGATAGGGCAGTGATGGCGTTCGCCAGCTCTCCCAACTCATCGTTTCGGCCAATATTCAGGCTGACCTCGTGGTGCCCTTCGCTTAACTGTTCCGTCGCTTCTTTCATCCGAATCAACGGCAACGTAATCAATCGGGATAGCAGAAAAATTGTGATGACGGTCAACCCGACAGCAATCAGGCCAACAATCAGGAATTGGTTTCGCAAATGACTGACCATCCCTTTGATATGATTGGTTTCCGCAAACATGAACACGTGGCCTCTATGTTCTCCTTCAATGGTGATTGGGCTGTCCGTCGCAATAAACTCTTTTTTGTCCCATCGCTCTTCCACGACCTTCCCTCCCTGCAGAACCTCATCAAAATCGGTGTGTTCCAACACTTCCCTCATTTCAGGTTCAATCAGATCGGAATGGGTCAATTCGTTGCCATCTGCATCCGTGATGATGACGATGAAATCGGAGGCCGATTCCATCAACGCCACATGGTTCAATGTCGCCGGTTCAAAACTGTCTTCCAATACTTCGCTGTGGGTGTTCCCTCTTGCAAGCAGGTTGGTCATGACTTCATCCACCCGTTCATTGACAAAAGTAACGTACAGGGTTAGAAACAAAACCGATTCAATGATGATAATAAACACAAAAAACAGCAAACCTATTTTCAATGCAAGCCTGTTTAACATGGCATCCCTCTTTAAGTCGATTGGTTAGCAGCAATCAAGACAAAGACTGCTGCCGAAAGCTGTTGGATTCGGTTCGTCTTTCAAACGGCTAGCTGGTTTCTACTTGGTTTTCCCCTCTTCCAGCAGCGTTTTCCAGGTCTGTAATCCGTCTTCCGACAAGTAGGCATTTCCTTCAAATGTGTAGATCGCCAGTTCCATTCCATCCATCGGGTTTTGTGCAATAAAAGCGATGGCATCTTGTGAAAGGTCCGGTGTATCCACCGGCTCGAGTTCTTCATTTTCCATAGTATACTTCACCAGAGCCGCCGCTGTCCCGTAGCTTCCGAAATACAACTGGTCTTCGGTGAAATGCACCGCTGTGCCTGTTTCATTTCCGGCTGTAATCGCTTCAAAAACTTCGCCGCCATCCTGCGAGAAATAAACCCCTGCAGCCGTAGCCGCAGCGACGAAGTTCGAATCAGTCGGGTGAAGGGCGAGCGCAGTCACTTCCCCATTCAACCCTTCAGCCTTCACAGGTTCCCACGATTCTCCTTTATCGTTACTTTTGTAAAATCCGGCTTCCAGCAAAGAGTTTTTTGCCGGATTGAGCAGGAAGATATCGTGACTGTTGTACCCTACCGCCATCGCATGAAAGTCCGTTTCTCCTTGGAATGCAATCTCTTCCAAAGTTTCGCCGCCATCTATACTTCGCTGAATCCCAAGTGGATTGGGCAAATCTGAATCTGCACTCGGGTGTCCTGAAGAATAGAAGCCCTCATCTACGGCGTTAAAGCCCATATAATCGTAAAAATTATCCGCTGTTTCAAACCACTCGCCATCGCGGTAAATTTTTGGCCCAGTATGTGATGCAAAATACAGTCCGTTCTCTTCTCCTGCATAACCCATCCCATGGACATGGTTCAGTTCCCCTTCAAACGGCACTTCAAATGAATCCGTTGTATCATTGCTGCAGCCGGCCAGTAAAAGTAAAGCCGACAGTACCGCTATGCCCATTCTCTTTTTTTTCATGTAGATGCCCTCCGAATATGTCAATTTTCTATACTTTCCATAAGTATCAACCTCTTATAGCTTAACGAAAAAGTTTCGACTTTTTGTGCAGATATCTTGATTTCAAACAGGTAATTCATACCCTTTACTAATTGCCCTAAAAGAACAGACCTTCCAATCAGTCCGGTGTAGGATCTTTACCTGATTTTTGTTTATATATTTTCTACACCTGACATTGCTTTTCTTGTGGTTTAGTCCACTTTAAAGAAATGTCTTTTTCTCGTTTTTTCCTTGCATCAATTTTCAAAATACGTGGCTCGCACTATTCTGGGGAACTCAGTTGTATCAGCTCGGTTTGATCTGTTCCATATAACTCGCAATATCCTCTTCGGACATTTCACCCGTAATGATTTTCTCGATTTTTCCCTCTTGATTGACCAACAATGTAGTGGGCAATGGACGAATATTATAGGCTTCCATAACACTTTTGTCCTTATCAATAACAATCGGGAACGTTAAATTTCGCTGTTCAGCAAATTGTCTCACTTCATAATCGGATTGCGCAATATTGACAGCGAGTATCTCTACACCTTGGTCCTTGTATACTTGGTACTGCTTTTCCATCAGCGGGAACTCTTTTTCGCACGGTTTGCACCAAGTACCCCAAAAGTTCACGAACACCCCCTGCCCTTTGTACTCAGACAGCTGATGCTGTTCCCCATTCAAATCCGTCAAAGCAAAATCGGGTGCCCAATCTCCAACTTGCAGCAATTCGTTTTTCTCTTTGGTTAATCCGTTGTAGATAGTAAATGCAATAGCGACGACCAGAATGAACAAAATACTTGTCCTCATAATCAAGCGATTTCTCTTTTTATCCTTTTTAGCAGCCATACAATGTCACGTCCTTCCTAGATGCTGGGTTGAGTCCATTAAAACCCTGTAAATCCACCCGTAAATTGCGATAAAAAAGCGATGATTTCTGTCAGCATGTCAAAGTAAAGCAAAACGCCCATCAGAATCATTAATGCTCCTCCTATTGACATGAAAAGAGCGCTCTTCTTCTTCAAGAAAGTCATTTTCTCAATAAAAAACGACATTAAGAGAAAAGGAATTGAAAATCCCAGAACGTAAAACAGCATATAGAGTAAGCCACTGTCCGGATCCGCTACTCCGAGTGCAATAACTCCTGCAAGTATGGGACCGGTACACGGTGTCCATCCAGCTGCAAAGCCAATGCCGATCAGAACAGAACCCGCGTATCCGGAGGGCCTTTTCTGGAACTGTAATTTCTTATCCGACAGCAGGAAGTCGAATTTCAGAATACCGGTTAGGACTAAGCCAAAAAACACCATCAAAATAGCGCCCAATTGACGTAGAAGAACTTGATATTCCAAGAAGAAGTTTCCGATAAGCGAAGTCGACAAGCCCAACGCTAAAAAAATGATGGAGAAACCTATTAAAAATAGAACCGTATGAATCAAAGCCGTGCTCCTCATCATTCCCTTGCCCGTCTTTAACTCATTGACTGAAACTCCGGTAATGTAGGATAAAAAAGCCGGATACAAAGGAAGGGAGCATGGAGAGATAAATGATAAAAGCCCTGCGCCAAACGCAAGATACAAACTAATTTCCGCCACTTGTAGACCTCCTATTACAGTAAGTTGAATCCTCTTCTTTATCATTTTTGTATCCCTTAGGAATCAAATGAAATTTTCTATATAAGACTCGGGGAATTTCAAGGTATGTAAAATTAAATACAGCCCCTCTCTTAACTTCTACTTCCCCGTGCTTGCTTAACCGTTCCAGAAGACGTCAACCAATCCAGTTTACCGATTAATTCTTGACTTTCTGTGCAGTTTCTTCTATTAAACTGTGAACTTCTCCTATCGGTTCACGAACTTGCCACAATCCGGCGACCCGGACCCCAGAATAAGAAAATGTCATGATTCCTGCACACAATATGCAAAATTAAGGGGTAGAGTAACTACAGACAACCGCAGAAAGAGGGAGATTGCAATGCCGAAAAACAAATGGATGATGGGGATGCTGTCACTTGTAGCAGCTGTCACGCTAAGTGCCTGCAATACAGGCGATGACATGAGCGACGAATCGATGGACATGGATAATGCCAATGAAGAAAATATGAGTGAAGGTTCCGGCCATATGAACATGGACCATTCCGGTTCAGGTGAAGTCCCGGATGATTTGCAGGAAGCCGAAAATCCAACCTTTGAAGTTGGAAGCCAGGCGATTATTGAAACCGATCACATGGAAGGCATGAAAGGTGCTGAAGCCACAATTGTCGGGGCTTATGATACAACCGCCTATGCAGTGACCTATACGCCGACGGACGGAGGCGAGCCGGTTGAAAATCACAAATGGGTGATTCACGAAGAATTGGAAAATCCAGGTGATGAACCATTAGAAACGGGCGATGAAGCGGCCATTGCCGCTGACCATATGGAAGGAATGGACGGCGCAACGGCTACGATTGATTCTGCCGAAGAAACGACCGTCTATATGGTTGATTTCGTCCCGACCACCGGAGGCGAGGAAGTCACCAATCATAAATGGGTGACTGAAAGCGAACTGTCACCCGAATAAAAGCGCCAATACCCGGGATCTTGTCAACAAGATCCCGGGTTTTTATCTGTGATGGTTCATACAGGATTCGATTTCGTTTGTATTACAAAAACATTAAGTTTTAGTAGTTCGGCTTCCCGTATAAATTCTGCACATTTTTTCAACATTTTTGTAATAGAATAAATCAAATTTAAATAGTTTTAGAGAGGTCACCGAATCTATGAAAACAAATCAGCTTTTGAACGAATCCGGTCTGATCTCCCGATTAGATTCCAGAATATTAGAATTAGACATCAAGGGGATTGCCGATAACTCAAGCGATGTGGCAAAAGGTTTTGTGTTTGTTGCTATTAAAGGATTTGAAATTGATGGTCACGGGTTTATTGACCAGGCAATTGAAAAAGGGGCAGCCCTTGTCATCGGAGAACAAGGAATTACCCGGTTAGGTGTCCCTTATTTACAGGTGGAAAATAGCCGGAAAGCGCTTGGCATCCTGGCCAGGAATTTTTATGGCCGTCCATCTGACCAGAAAATAATGATTGGAATTACGGGCACCAACGGAAAAACGACGACGAGCTATATGCTCCAGCACTTTCTGGAAAGCAACGGTATGAGTTGTTCTGTCATCGGTACCAACCAAAATATTATCAATGGCGAAAAAATGAAAAGCTCGAACACCACACCAAATTCACTCGCTCTCCATAAACTGTTGACCCTCAGTCAGGATGAGGTCGTCATTATGGAAGTTTCTTCTCATGGACTGGCCCAGTATCGGTTAGAAGGCATTGAATTTGATTACGGCTTGTTCCTCAATCTTCACCATGAACACCTGGATTATCACAGTTCCATGGAAGAATATTTTCAGGCGAAGCTTACAATGTTCAATCAGATGAAAGAACATGGGATTGCTGTAGTGAATACAGATAATGAGTGGGGACGAAAGCTCTGTGGAATCCTGCAAACAAAGGGAAAACCGATTTATGCAATTGGCACATCCACTGAATGCAACCTGCGTGTTGCAAAATTTCATTCACTGTCCTCCACTATGCGGGTGATTGAAAGTAACGAAACGTATCAAATGGTCGCTGCGATGACCGGAATGCACAATATGTATAACACCTTAATGGCCTACGGAACATCATTGTTGCTGGGTATCCCCAAAGAAAAGCTCTTAAACTCCATTCACCATTTCAAGGGAGTCGATGGACGCTTTGAGATCACGAAACTGGCCAAGGGCTCGATCGTTATTGTGGATTATGCCCATACTCCGGATGCCATCTCTTACTGCCTGGAAACTGCAAAATCACAAGGGGCCCAACGAATAACCCATATTTTCGGCTTTCGTGGAAATCGAGATGCCAGCAAGAGAAAGCACATGCTATCCATATCTGCTGAAATGAGTGACCGCTACATTTTAACGTTGGACGACCTGAACAATGTTTCTCCAGGAGATATGCTGGAAGTTTTAAACCAACTAAATGAAACATACGGCAACTCAAAAGGCAGCATCGTTCCAGACCGTACACTCGCCATTCAGCAAGCAATCCATGAAAGCAAGGAAGGCGACTGGATTGTGATTACCGGTAAAGGACACGAGAAATACCAGCAAACCTTTCATTTACCGACTGATTCGGACCGGGAAACCGTCAATTATATAATAAAGCAGAACTAAAATAATCACTCAGGAGGGAGTAGTTATGAAAAAACTAAGTGTTGTTTCAACCATTTTAATCATGATCAACACTTTAATCGTTTCGTCCGTTTTCAGTAAAACTGATGACCCTTCCCTGCCAAACGTATCCAGTGAAGCAGCTATTGTCATGGAAGCAACGACTGGAGAAATCCTCTATGAAAAAAATGCACAGTCGCAGATGTATCCTGCCAGCCTAACAAAAATTGCCACAGCCATTTATGCAATTGAAAACAGAAAATTAAATGATGTTGTAACCATCAGTAAAAAAGCACGCAATACGGAAGGCACCCGTGTTTATTTGGAAGAGGGAGAACAAGTGACTTTAGAAAAACTGTTGCTGGGCCTCTTAGTCAACTCTGGAAATGATGCCGGCGTCGCCATTGCTGAACACATCAGCGGCAGCGTTGAGTTATTTTCTGCTGATATGAATTTATATTTAGAAGATGTAATTGGCCTGCGGAATACGAACTTCGAAAATCCCCACGGTCTTTTTGATCCCGAGCATGTTACGACAGCCGAAGATTTAGCGAAGTTAACCCGATATGCGATGAAGAACGATGAATTCATGAAAATATTTGGAACAAAAGAACTGCCCTGGAACGGTGAATCCTGGGATACCACGCTTTATACCCACCACAAACTATTAAGGGAAAAACCTTATGAAGGCGTTACGGGTGGTAAAACCGGGTTTGTGCCAGAAGCAGGCGTCACGCTGGCCACGACAGCCAAAAGAGAAAACTTGAATTTAATTGTCGTCACCTTAAAAAGCGACACAGAGGCAGAAGCTTATGCTGACACTGTTCAACTTTTGGATTTTGGATTAGAAAATTTTGAAACAGTAAGCATTCCGAAAGAAAGCAGCTTTTTTGCCGGTGATGTGGAATACATTACGCCAGGCGATTTCTTTTATACACACCAAACAGATGAGCAAGTGACGAAAGCTGTAAAAGAAGATGGACTATTAAGGATTACTGATCAGGATGGCACTCTTTTGTCTTCTTATCAGTTTCCCGTTGTCAGTGCTTCTGAGACAAACCGTCCTTCTAACCCTGAAGACGTTCGCTCATTTTTCCCACCTGGGATTTTAAGTTCAATCTATTTGTTAATCCTCGTCGTTGGCTTATCAGGATTAGTGTATTACCGAGTTCGAAAAAAACGGATATAGAACGCACTTCTCTATCGTAAATTTTCATTCAACTGAACTTTTATATACCACCATTTTTTAAACAGCACAGGAGGCGGATCATACCATAAATACTCAATTCCCCGTTTTAGAATTTCTGCTGCTTCTCATTTTCAACATAAGTATGGGTGCAGTTGGCTTTTTCCCAAGCTTTTTGCTCACGTCTCTCAATATCAGTTCTTTAGGGTTAACCATTGGCGTCATCCTTTCTTTGTCGGGGGAGATTTTTGGCGCTATCGTCGGATTTTACCTATATCGATATGGGTTTTCAAAAGTTAATCCAAAGTGGTTAAAGCGGCCGTTCTGGAGGTACATCCAGAGTTCTTCAATAAGCCGCGTCTTCTGGGCAATCATCTTGCTGCGCTTAATTCCTTTTGTTCCATCAGGTTTGGTGACAGCAGGGGCGGCCTTGACGCCCATTCCAGGTGGCTTATTCATCATTGCCAGCACCATCGGTAAAATTCCGGCCGTTTCTCTTGAAGTGGCTGTTGTTTATGGCCTTGTAGAATCCATACCTCCCGGTTATCAGTACGGCTTATTTATTTTGATCTTTCTATCGTTTCTGCTGATCTGGGCAAAGAACAAAAGAAAAAAATCTTTGTAATTTTACCCACTGTTTGAGAAAACTACGATAAACACTTCCTCTTTTTCATAAATGAAAATCAATGAAATGAAAGTACACCCCCATAAATTGTTTTAAAATTACATTTTTATTTATGCATAAAATCTGCACTTAAAAACTTTATAATACGGAGGTTCGAAAAAATTAAACACTGAATGGAGCAACAAACTATGTGTGGATTTACTGGATTTATCGGCGAAACGAGTAATTCGTCAGCCGTTTTGGAACAAATGATGAACACCATCATACACCGTGGACCTGATTCCTCTGGTATGTTTATTGATAACAAAACTGCTTTAGGCTTTCGCCGCCTCAGCATTATCGATTTAGAGGCAGACAGTCAGCCCCTTTACAATGAAGATGAATCATAGCTGGTCAGTCAAAAGCAAATGTGCATTTTCTATGGAGTTTGCGAAGAGAACGGATGGGTAGAAGTTTGTATAGCATCAAATAAATACCAGATGAATGGATATTCCATTGTGTTATTGCTGACTACAGATTCAGGGGTACACCCTTCTAATCTAAGTTTGGTGGACAGGCGCATTTTTAATAATAAGATGCTCTTAATTCAAGTAAAAAACCGTCTTTTTATCAATCACTTAATGCGAAACGTAAGACTATGCAAGGTCACGCATTCCTCTTAACGTGCGCTTTTGTTTTATAGGGGCGAGATCCGGAAAGGAGAAATCCATGAACGAGCAGTTGCTGGCCCACCAACCTCTCCAACCTAAGACAGATCGAGAACGGCTGAAGATTATCGCCATTTTAGCTATACCTGCTGTAATAGAGAATTTCTTTCAAACATTGCTGGGTTTTGTGGATACGTACTTTGTTTCACACATCAGTTTGGCAGCCGTTTCAGCAGTCGGGATCACGAATGCGGTCCTTGCGATTTACTTTGCCGTCTTTATGGCAATCGGTGTCGCTGCCAATGTTCGAATTGCTAACTTCCTGGGTGCAAACCAACCAGAAAAAGCCAGGCACATTTCCCAGCAGTCCATTATTCTGGCAATCCTTTTTGGGATTCTCACCGGCTTGGCTACGTGGTTCTTTGCAGAACCGCTGCTTCGGCTCATGGGCATCGAAGATGAAGTCCTGGAATTGGGTTCGCAATATTTTCGGATTGTCGGAATTCCTTCTGTCATCATGTCTTTGATGTTTGTAATGAGTGCAATTCTGCGTGGAGCCGGTGATACCAAAACGCCTATGAAGATCAGTATAGTCATTAACGGCATCAATGCTTTGCTTGATTATGTGTTGATATTCGGTTTCCTGTTCATTCCGGAACTTGGAATTGCCGGTGCTGCCATAGCCACGGTCATTTCCCGTTTAATCGGCACTCTAGCCCTTTTCTATTACATCAACAAAGAAAAAGTGCTGGCATTCAGAAAAGAATATTGGAAGCCAGACAAACAACATCTAATGGAACTCTCTACTCTTGGCGCTCCTGCAGCAGGAGAACGATTGGTCATGCGGGCCGGACAGATTGTCTATTTCGGTTTCGTCGTCGCACTTGGAACCAATGCCTTTGCGGCTCATCAAATTGCTGGAAATGTTGAAGTGTTCTCTTATATGATCGGATATGGCTTTGCTACCGCGGCAACGATTTTGGTTGGCCAGCAGATCGGTGCCGGCAATCTGGAAGAAGCCAAAAAGTATGCGAAGCTTTCCACTCAGTTCACGGTAGTATGTATGACGTTATTGGGGGGAGTCTTGTTCTTCTTTGGAGAATGGGCCGCCACTTTCTTTACGGAAGACCCCGAGGTGATCAGAGATATCGGAACCGCTTTAAAAATATCGGGCCTTTTCCAGCCTTTCCTTGCCGTGCTCATGGTTTTGACCGGAGCGTTTCAAGGCGCGAACAATACGAAATTCCCTATGTACTTGACCGCTTTTGGGATGTGGGCCATCCGCACACTGCTCGTGTATTTGTTAGGAATACAGTTAGGCTGGGGTTTGGCTGGCGTGTGGCTGGCGATAGGCATTGATATTGCTTTTCGTGCAGTAGTATTAGTAATTCAATTCAGTCGCGGAAGATGGATGGCACTTGAGAAAGCACCAGAACCTGAGGCACAATGCCATCCACAAACAACTAAAGAAAACATGTCTACAAATGCAAACAACTACTAATGGAGAAAAAAGGAGGAGTTTCTTTTGGAACATGAACATCACAAAAATCATAAACATCATGATATGGATGAAAAACTTCTTGAAGTCCAAGTAAATACCACTTATAACTCCGGGATAGTGACGATTAAAGTCCGTGATAAAGAAAACAATGCTGTAGCTTTAACTGAAACTCACGAAAAAAGAATGCACCTGGTTATTACCAGTGCAGGTTTAGAAACTTTTTTACATGTCCATCCCATCGAAAATGCTTCTGGAGATTTCGAAGTGGAGGTAGAACTGCCTCCGGGTCGTTACCTTGCTTTCGCGGATATCACCCCGGTAGGAATGACTTACGTTATCGAGCCAATTACGATAACAGTTGGCAAAGTCACTGAAACTCCTAGCATCGATTGGGAGATGCTTGCGGAAAGGGATAGTGCTACAAAAGAAGTCGAGGGTAAAACCGTTACGTTTCACCATCCAAAGCTGACTGCCGGAAAATCAGCTGCTCTATCTTTTGATTTAAACGGCGAAACTCCTTTGCCTTACTTAGGGGCATTAGGCCATGTAGTTGTGCTGGATGAACAAGGAGAAAAATTTATCCATGTCCATCCAGTATCAGAAGATAAACCCGTATTTGAAGCTCAGTTCCCTTCACCTGGTTTTTATAAACTATGGGTTGAATTCAAATTCTCAGACGCGGGCGTTCTCGCTTTTCCATTTGTCATGAAAGTCGCTGATAGAAATTAACTTGCAAGAAAGAGCATAAATTAATTCGGTATCACTTTGGACATTAACCTAAAAACATAAAACTAAAAAACGCCTTGCATTGAAAAAAGGTATGAAAATACCAAAATTCTATGCAAGGCGTTTTTCTGTATAGCTTCAAAAAAGGGTCAAAAAAGGGTACTGAAACAACTCTATCCTGAGAAAGAAATCCAATGTCATCCAGATGAAGCGCAACGGCAACTATACAAGTGCGGAAATTATGGAAATTTACCAAATCATAAATAGATTGCAAATCGAAACCTAAATGTCACGGAACTAGGCAGGCAAAACGTACCGGATGGTGAGGTCTCTTTTGCTAACCGGCATCCCAGATGGTGATGTTTGGATGGCGTCCACCTCAAATAAGCAAATTTCAAAAAAAGCGAGCTTCCAATATAGGGAACTCACTTATATCATCTATTTTTATGCTACGTCATAGCCTTGTTCCTCAACAGCTTCTTTCATATTCTCTGAGGAAACTTTTGATTCGTCATAGGTAACTTTCACTTTACCAGAGTTTAGATCTAACTCTGCAGCAGATACTCCTTCTAAACCTTTTAGCGCGCCTTCTACTGATATTTTGCAGTGGCCACAAGTCATTCCCCTAACATCTAAAGTTTTGGTTTGCATGTTTTCTCACCTCCTTTTTGAAGATTTAAAACCGGCTATTTCAATTGACATTTATTTAATGACTTGAGCAAAATGTTCAGTCAAACGAACCAGATTAGATACAAATCCATATTCGCTGTCGTACCAAGAAACAGTTTTAACAAGCTGCTTATCCCCATTTTCAACGATATCAGTTAATGTGGCATCAAAAATACCTCCGGCTGAAGTTCCAACAACGTCTGAGGACACAATTAACTTTTCAGAGTATTCAAACGAGGGACTCGCAGCTTCTTTCATGGCTTCATTCACTTCTTCAATTGTTACTTTTCTTTCTAAGTTTGTATAAAACTCCACTATTGCCCCACCTAAAAGTGGTACTCTCACTGCCGTTCCGTCAATAATTCCGGTTAATTCAGGAATGACTCTTCCGACAGCTTTTGCTGCTCCAGTAGAAGTCGGAATTGCATTCATCGCTCCTGCCCGTCCGCGTCTCATATCCGTATTAGGGCTATCATGTAATTTTTGCGAAGGTGTATAGGCTTTAATTGTAGTCATATAACCAGTTATAATTCCAAAGTTATCATGTAATACTTTCGCAACTGGAGCTAAATCATTAGTTGTACAAGAAGCTGAAGAAATGATCATGTCGTCTTTTGTAACAATGCTCTCATTAACACCGTAAACAATCATCTTCGTTTCCTGATCTGCTGGAGCAGTTATAATTACTCTTTTAGCACCTGCGTCAAGATGTGCCTGAGCCTTATCAGCCGTTTTATAAATACCGGTTGCTTCTAACACGATATCAATTTGCAACTCATTCCACGGGAGATCTTTTGCATCAGCTTCTTGGTAGAATTTAATTTCCTTCTCACCAACAACCAAGACATTTTCATGTACCTGAACATCATGCTTTAATCGCCCATAAGTTGTATCAAATTCTAATAAATAAGCTAAGTTTTCAATATTAGCTAAATCATTAACAGCAACCAGTTCCAGTTCCGAATTTGTATCTACTAATCTTCTTAATGTTGTTCTTCCTACACGTCCAAACCCATTAATAGCTAATCTAGTGGTCATTTATTTTCCTCCTCTAATATAGATTCAGACATCTTTTAGCTCGAATAAACAGGCAGCCCGATTCTACTAAGTTATTACAAGTATTGCACGACTTTCATTTCATATCTTTCTATTCCTACTTAGAAAACTCCTTCATTCCGTAAATTAATTCTTTAATTGTTTTATTTCCTGCTTTTCACTGAATAACGTTACTTATCCAGCGAATGATAAGTCGTTCTGCTGGGGTGAATCCTACATTTGAATTGCAGCTTAAATTGATATATCCACACAATTGCGAAACTGTATTTTAAAGTACAACAATAGAGAAAAGGGAGAGTAGATGCTATTCCAAGCGCATCTTCCGTCCCTTCCTCTTTGTGCAGCTTCCGATAAATTCATGATATGTAAACTTAAAAAGAAACAATTAACCGACTTATTTGTCATGACTCATGCTCTTAACAATTTGGCATTAATCGCCACAATAATGGTGCTCAAACTCATGAAGACAGCGCCGATTGCTGGGCTGATCACAATTCCCCAAGGTGCTAAAACCCCTGCAGCTAACGGAATAGCAAAGATGTTGTACCCTGTTGCCCACCATAAATTCTGGACCATTTTTCGGTAGGTCTTCTTCGAAAGATCGATCAACGCCACCACATCGTTCGGGTTGCTTTTCACAAGTACCACATCAGCCGTTTCCATCGCTACGTCCGTTCCAGCCCCGATGGCGATTCCAAGATCGGCTGTTGCCAGTGCCGGCGCATCATTTACGCCATCGCCGGTCATTGCCACCCTCCAGCCCTTTTCTTTGATTTTCTTGATTTGATGAGCTTTATCATCCGGCAGTACTTCCGCGTACACTTCATCGATTCCCACTTGCTTCGCTACCCAATTCGCCACTTTTTTGTTGTCACCTGTCAGCATGATCGAATGGATGCCTTTTTCCTTCAAGGCGGCCACGGCTTCTTTTGCCGTATCCCGGACGATATCCGCGAGGGCGATCATTCCTGCCAGCTGATCTTCCACAAGAACGAAGACGACCGTCTTTCCTTCTTCAGATAGTTCGTTAAATTGAGTCTGATTGTAACTGATCCTGCTGCTGTTTACGTAACCCGGACTGACCACATTGACTTTCTGTCCGTCTACTTGTCCTTGAATGCCTTTTCCGGTAATTGATTCGAAATCATTTACTCTCCCGATTGAGAGTTCTTTTTCTTTGGCAGATTTCACGATGCCTGTCGCAATCGGATGCTCCGAATGTTGTTCGATGGCCGCAGCCAGCTGCAACACTTCTTCATCAGTATAATCGTCGTTGGAAACAATATCCGTAACACCAAATTCACCTTTCGTCAGTGTACCGGTTTTATCGAATACCACCGCATTCAGATTCCGCGCTCCTTCAAAGTCCACACGATTCCGGATCAAAAGACCCTGTTTTGCAGAAATGGAAGTGGAAACGGCAACGACCAGTGGCGCTGCCAATCCTAAAGCATGTGGACACGTAATGACCATCACAGTGACCATTCGTTCAATGGCGACATCAAACGAGTAGCCCAGCGCCAGCCAAATAGACAGCGTGACAAACCCGGCAACCAAAGCCAGATAAAATAACCATTTGGCTGCGCGATTCGTTAAGTCCTGTGTCCGGGACTTGGATTCCTGTGCTTCTTTGACCATCGTGATGACTTGGGACAAGTACGATTCTTCGCCTGTTTTCTCCACTTCAATGGTCAACGAACCTTCTTTGTTTACCGATCCGCCGATTACAGCATCGCCTTCCAGCTTATCGATCGGAATAGATTCCCCTGTCAGCATCGATTCATCGATTGTCGATTTTCCTTCCACAATCAATCCATCAACCGGAACTTTTTCACCCGGTTTGACCAATACCCGGTCTCTATTCCGGATTTCGGATAAGGGAATATCCTGAACTTGATCATGCTCATCCAATTTATGCGCTTCGCTTGGCATTAACTTCACCAGCTGTTCGAGAGCATTTGAAGCCCCCATGATGGAACGCATTTCAATCCAATGGCCGAGCAGCATAATGACAACCAATGTGGCGAGTTCCCAATAAAGCTGGTTGCCGTCCCATCCGAAAACCACTAATGTGCTGTAGCCATACGCAATGGTGATGGCCAGCGCAATTAAGGTCATCATTCCGGGATTTTTTTCTTTTGATTCGCTGATTCCACCAGTTAAAAATGGCCATCCGCCATAAAAGAAGACGACAGTCGATAAGGCGAATAAGATATACATATCATTATCGAAGCGCCAATCAACTCCCATGAAATGCTGGATCATCGGCGATAATGCCAGGATAGGGATAGTAAGAAGCAGGGAAACAAAGAAACGTTTCTTGAAATCCTCCACCATATCGCCGTGTCCGTGATGCCCATGATGTTCATGATGTTCATGTTCTGGATGCGTCTGTTCTTCCTGTATCGTAGTCTCGTCCTGATGCTGTTCTGACTGATGACCGTTCTGACCAGTTGAGTGCAAATGTTCATGGTGATTGTGATGGTTTCCCTCATGTTTTGCCAGTGTAACCTACTCCCTTAAAAAGAATTGCTTAAAGCATTCTCAAGTTTTCCCTATACACTTGTCGTTCATTTTATCTGTGGCAATCGAACAGCCCATCTCGAGACATGTGACTAGGTGTTTTGCACATGCAAAACCATCTCCGATTTCAGTGCTTATTTCGAGTGCATCCTTTCGAAGGGTTTTTATATTATCCTATTACTTCAGGCAGTTTAATCTTTAATGAACTATTTTCAGTTATTTTCGTCCGTCCCACTTACTTCGACAGATATAATAAGAGTCAGAATCGCGGTAATGATAAGAACAAGAGACATAACCAACAACATAAGAATCTCCTCCAAAATGATTTATCGTCTTACTTAATTTTGAAATCCTTTCACATTACACATAATTACCATCAAATATCGTACCGATTACTAGATGAGCAGCAAAGCATCCAGATCCAAAACACGGATTCGGCGCTGATCTTCCTGCTCGATCCATCCCTCGTCTTCGAACTTGGCAAGTTTTCGGCTGATGGTTTCGGGAGTCGTTCCAAGAAAAGATGCAAGATCTTTTCTGGACATCGGCAAATGGTACTCCGTTGATTTGTTCTCTTCCACCTGCTGAGCCAGATAAAGCCCAATCCGTGTTTCCACGTCTTCTGTCGCAAAGCTGGTCATCTGGCTTTCCGCCTGGCCAAGCCGGTTGGAAAATTCACTTAGGATTTTCAATGAAATATTTGGATACCGCTGCAGAAATTCCTGAAGATCGCCGCGCTGGATGCTGCAAATGTCGGTCTTTTCCATCGCTTCCGCATAACCATCATGAATCGATTCCTTAAACAAGGCGAGTTCACCCGTGAAATCGCCCGGCTGCAGAATCCGGATCAATTGCTCTTTGCCGTTTTCCGACAGGCGGTAAACTTTCACTTTCCCTTGATGGACGATATACAGGGAATCCGAGGCATCGCCGGCACTGTGCAGCAGCTCCCCTTTCTTCAAGGAGATGGAACGCGTCGTTTTGGCGACTTCCTCCATTTCTTCGTTTTGAAGATGATTAAAGATCGGAACGATGGAAACACATAATTGATGTGCTCCCTTGTTTCCTTTTGTATGCCGGCATGCTTCCTGATACTTCATACTTTCCCTCCTAGTTAGGCAACTTTCCTTGAATACACAGAATAACCCAGTTTCACAATCAGTTCTTCGATCTGCTGATCCGAAATTTGCGCTTCATCAAACTCGACTCTTACTTTTCCGGAATGGAACAGAACTTTGCCATCCTTTACACCAGCCTGTCTCCCCAAAGCATTCTCGATTTTTTTGATGCAGGACGGACAACTGAATGGCTCCATTTGAAATACCGCTTTTCTCATATTGCTCTCCTCCTTATATTCATCTTCATTATAAGGGGTGCCTGTTTCTTTAACCTTGATGGCCGTCAAGGATGATAGTAGTTTAAAGAAATTAACCCTTAAAAGGATTAAAAAATAAAATTTAGTGAATAATACAAAAGAGGTATAGTCTAATTAGACTAAAAACTTATACGATATGCAAGCATACCCAAATCATCTATTCGTAAAAGTGAATGAGAAATGTTCCATATTGGTTTTGCATTGACAGGCATCAAGCAATCCAATTTTTTATTCGCGTATACTGTCTTAACAGATTTATTTTCAATATTCCTGCAATTCCATTCTATTGGTATTTTGCGGCATTATCCAATTTTGAGTTTTACTCGAAAAATTTAAGTTGGTTTCATTCCTTAATGAAGCAACTTGAATAGAACTGAAGCTGCTCTCTGCTTCATCCGGAAAAGAAAGGAGGAAATCAAAATGAAGGAAGCTTCCAAAAAGAAAGACCGCGAAGACGCTCAGGAAACTTCATTGCGAGGCACTTTTACTTCCGTTCTGATCATCGCGGTATTCATGCTTGTGTCCTGGTTCAGCGTTTTCTTTTTATTCCTGGAGCGCAACTGAAACGGGGCAACTATTATAGAAATTTGAGAGGAGATTCGACGTATGCATATCCATCGTTATGAAAAACTCTGGCTGATTATCGGTTCACTCATTTTAGCCGTTTTCCTCGGGATTTTAGCATTTCAAACTTTTTTCCTGGAAATGGGGCCGCCGAGCCATGCGGAAATGATCGATCCGCAAACGGTCCGCGAGTCTGAGATTTTTGCGGACACTGAGCTGAAGGAAATCGGCGATAACGAATACGAAATTGCCATTATCGCGGAAATGTTTGCGTTCCAGCCGGGTGATTTGGAAATTCCGGCAGGCGCGACAGTCCATTTCACTTTGGCATCACCTGACGTCACCCACGGCTTTAAAATTACAGACACGAACGTCAATGTCATGGTCGTTCCCGGTCATATTTCGAAAGTCAGCCATACATTCGACGAGCCAGGGGAATACCTGATCCTATGCAATGAATATTGCGGCCTCGGGCACGAGTTCATGGCGAACACCATCACCGTCAAATAAAGAAGAAAGAAGGGGAAGAAATGGCTCACATCAATGAAACACCGATTCTGCATAAAGGGACGGCCGTTAACGACGATGCCGCTGCCGGCATTACGGGACGGGATATCCGACTATCGGCCGCGAATTTATTCATCGCATTTATTGCATTATTAATCGGCGGATTTGCCGGTCTATTGCAGGGCCTGGTCCGCAGCGGTTTTTTTGAACTCCCTTCGTGGATCAGTTATTATGCACTGCTGACTGCCCACGGCGTCATGTTCATCCTGGTATTAAGTTCTTTTTTCAGCATCGGCTACCTGTATGCCGGAACTTCACGGGTGCTTGGCGGACTGGCCAATAAAACCATCGCTTTCGGATGGGCAGGCTTTGCTCTCATGACAACCGGCACGCTGATCGCTGCGTTTCTTATTGTTACCGGAAACGCCAATGTGCTTTATACGTTTTACACTCCGATGCAGGCGCATCCCTGGTTTTATATCGGGCTTGCGCTTATTGTCGTCGGCATCCTGTTAAATTGCATCGGCATGTTCATCACCTATCAGAGCTGGCGCAAACGAAATCCCGGAAAACTAACGCCGCTTTTCGCCTTTTTCGCAAATGCCGTTTTCGTCCTTTGGGTTTTCGCTTCCCTGTTCATCGCTGTTTTTGTCATAGCGATGGTCATTCCGTGGGCATTCGGATGGGTTGCAACCATTGATCCGATGATGGGCCGCACCTTATTTTGGGCTTTCGGCCATACGCTCGTGAATATTTGGATGCTGACATCCATTTCAGCCTGGTATGTGGCGATGCCAAAAATCATCGGCGGAAAAGTATTCAGTGATTCACTGGCGCGTGTCGCTGTGGTCATTCTTGTGGTGGCCAATGTACCCGGCGGCTTCCACCACCAGATCCTTGATCCGGGCTTGTCCGTCAATGTGAAATTTCTGCACGTGATTCAAACATTCATGATCATTTTCCCTTCCCTCATGACCGCCTTTGCGATGCTCGCCACTATGGAACGGACCGGAAGAGCAAAAGGCGTTACGAGTTTGCTCGGCTGGTGGAAAACGCTGCCTTGGTCTGATGCCCGTTTCTTCGCATTGATTGTCGCCATGTTTGCCTATATCCCAGCGGGGCTCGGCGGAATTATCAACGCCAGCAACCAAATTAACCAGGTTGTCCATAATTCCATCTGGGTCACCGGCCATTTGCATTTAACCGTTGGCACTACGGTCATCCTGACATTTTTTGGGATTTCCTATTGGCTGATCCCTTATTTGTCCGGCAGAAAAATGACGCCGACAATCAACCGGCTGGCCGTTGCCCAAACGGTCATTTGGGCGAGCGGCATGCTGCTCATGTCGGGTGCCATGCATATTAACGGGCTGCTCGGAAGCCCCCGCCGGACGGCCAATACGTCCTACAATGGCCACAGCGCCGCTGCGGACTGGGCGATGTACGAAATGTTGATGGCGATGGGCGGAGTGATCCTGGTCGTCGGCATCATTCTGCTGGTTTATATCTGGGCACAGCTCGCCTTTTTCGCGCCAAAAGGAAAGACAGACTTTCCGATCGGAGAAGATTACAGCCCTTCAGATGCATCACCGCTGTTCATGGACCGCTGGTCGATTTGGGTGGCACTGGCGACAGTATCAGTGGCCATTGCTTATATCATCCCGCTGATCGGCTTTGCTTCGGGCCATAATCCGGGATCGCCGCCGTTCTTGATGCCTTAGCTCAGCAGAAAAGTTACAGATATAGATAAAAGAGGATGTTCCCAAGTCAGTTCTTCAGCAGACTCGGGGCATCCTCTTTTTCTTTCTTACAATAATCCGATCCATTTCCAGTAGGTCGCGCTGAAAAGCAATATCAGCAAGTAACCGATGATGGTCAGCGGCACACCTGATTTCAAAAAGTCCTTCACTGTGAAAGCCCCTGTTCCGTAGGCCAGCATGTTTTGCGGCGCACTGACCGGAAGCAGGAATCCAAACGAAATGACGAATTGCTGGATTAAGACAAAACCGATTTCATTGCCATCGAGCTGCAGAGTCGTGGCCAAAGCGATAAAGATAGGGATCAACGCAGATGACAAGCTCGTTGCACTCGCAAAACCAAGGTGAATGAGAATATTAAATAAAGAAAGCAAGGCGATCGTCGCAAGAAGCGGCATATTTTCCAATCCCATCGCCCCAAATACTTTATCGGACAACCATTGGGCCGCTTCCGTACTCAACAAAGTGGAGCCGAGCGCAATTCCGACAGCGAAAACGATAATCGTACCCCATGGAATCATTTTTTCTACCGTCTTCCAGTCAAAGACACCCACTTTTGGAGCCAGTAAAATAGCGATTGCTACGATGGTGACCGTTGTTGTATCAAAGGGATGCAAGATTTCTTCTGTCGACCACAAAAGCAATAATGCCAAAGATACGACAATCAACCGGATTTCAGCCGGCTTAAGAGGCCCCAATTCATTCAAGTCTTTCTGAATCAACTCGGTGCCGCCTTCCACTACTTTCGTCTCTGGCTTGATCAGTTTAATCATGACGAAATACAGCACAACCGACATGATGATGGACCATGGCGCCGCATAAAGGAACCAGGCGCTCCATGACACAGTCTCTCCAAACTCATTTTCCATGAAACCAAGCGCTACCAGGTTCTGTGCAGCACCTGTTTTGATGCCGACATTCCAGATGGATACCGATTGGACCGCAGTGATGACCAATAGCGCTGCGAGTCGGCTGTTGACAGGCAATCCGAATGCCGCGACCATACCAAGCAGAATCGGTACGACTGCGCCGGCACGGGCTGTGGCACTCGGCACAAAGAATGCAAGTACAATTGAAACAATGATGGCACCAAAAACGATAGCGCCCGTTTTTGTACCGACTTTCGATAAAATCCACAACGCCAAGCGCTTATGCAAATTCGTCGCTTGCATGGCAGCTGCCAAGAACAAGGCTGCAGCGACAAGCGCCACTGCCGAATTACTGAAACCCGCCAATGCCAGACTGAGTGCATCTCCCGTACCGAGTAGCTCCCCTGGATTTTCGGGATTTGGGGAAAGACCCAACAACAGAGCCATAAGCCCGATAATCATGGCGGCACTGACTGGATACGAAACCGCTTCTGTCATCCATAAAACGACCGCAAATGCTAAAATGGCAAGTGTGCTTTGCCCCACCACTGATAAATCTCCCGGCGTTGGCAATAAAACAATGATAATTAAAATGGCAAAAGCCAAAAAAATATAGACCGGTCTTAAATTGCGTTTCGGTTTTTCTTCCGCTGTTTTTTCCACCATGAAAACCACCCTTTCTTGAAGTAAATTCACAACCATTGCTTACCCTGTCGAGATCAGAGTGAAACGGTGATGACTCTTGTTCAGAGCTTCAGATAAATACATTAAAAAACCATCGTACAATAGAAACGAATGTGTCTCTATCGTATGATGGTTTACTGATTTAGAGAGACTATATTTCTGCAACGCGTTTTATTTTCTCCTACTCTTCATCTTCCCCTTCTAAAGCATCGTTGCCCAGATAAGCCTGCAGCATCCAAATGTTTTTATCGAGGCTGGCTTTGTATCCGGTCAGCATATCCACCGTTACATCGTCTTTCTCTTTCGCCGCAAGATGGATGGCTTTGACTGTTACATCCCGAATGACCCGGTAATCATCCACTAATATGCCAAGCATATCTTGGGAAGAAAGCGGCTCAATATAAGGTGTTTCACTAATAAATGCATGTTCCAGATATTCACCGAGAGTCGAATACGGTTTCTCGCCAATGGCAATCAAGCGTTCTCCGAAAGCATCATAGTATTCGTTGGCTTCGTCATAAAGTTCATTGAATTTCTCATGCAGCGGAAAGAATTCTGGTCCTTTCAAGTACCAATGGAATTGGTGAAGTTTCACGAATAAGACATTTTGATTGGCGATTAAATGATTGACCATAAAAGCTGCAGTTGCATGATGGTGTTCGTGGTTAGTATGTTCAGTCATGATAAGATTCCTCCTAAATGTTTTGGTTTTAACTCCGGATTTTACGCAATAGCTGTAGAAAGGAAAGGGAGAAAGTAGCGGATTCCTCCCTTCTCTTCATTTTCACCTATATTTTTTACACTTGAACGGGTTCCAATTCTTTTTCCCGCTGCTGCATCTGTTTCCGGTTGAAGCCCATCAGTCTCATGGCGTTCAGGATGACGATCAGGACGCTGGCTTCGTGGATGAACATGCCGGACGCCAGATGAACGGAACCCATTAGCACACCGACAAGCAGGACAGCGACGATGCCGACAGCGAAGAATGTATTTTGTTTCATGTTGCGGATGGTCGCTTTGGACAGGGAGTAAGCGTGTGAGAATTGCATCAGCTTATCGGCCATCAGGACGACATCCGCCGTTTCCATCGAAATGTCCGTGCCGCCTTCACCCATCGCGAGTCCGATATCGGCTGTGGCAATCGCCGGCGCATCGTTGACACCGTCCCCTGCCATCGCCACGACATGGCCTTGTTGTTTCAATTGTTTCACGAAAGCCACTTTGTCTTCCGGCAACAGTTCGGCATGGAATTCGTCCAGCCCTAATTTTGTCGCGACGAGTTCCGCTGTGTGCTGGTTGTCGCCCGTCAGCATGACGATGTTCTTGACGCCATTTTTTCTCATTTGAGCGAGTGCGGGAGCCGCGTCTTCGCGAATCTGGTCGGCAATCGAGAAGATGCCGGCGACTTCCCCGTCCACCGCCGCGAAGATCGCTGTGTTTCCGGCTTTCTCGCGATTTACCGCATACGCTTCCACTTCCGCCGGGATGACGATGTTTTGCGTGTTCATAAGCTTGCGGTTCCCGATCGCCAAAACCCGTCCTTCCACTGTAGCCGTTAAACCGTTGCCTTTGATCACGTCGACGGCTTCCGGTTCCTGATCAAGAGCCATGTCACGACTCTTCGCTTCTTTGACGATCGTTTGGCCAAGGTGGTGTTCAGACACCGTTTCCGCCTGTGCCACCAATCGAAGCAAGTCCTGTTCCCCGTGCGAATGAAAGACCTTGATATCCGTCACTTCTGGTCTCCCTTTTGTCAATGTACCGGTTTTGTCAAAGACCAGTGTGTCGACTTTCGCGAAGCGGTCCATCACTTCGCCGCCTTTGACCAGCACGCCATTTTTTGCACCATTGCCGATGCCCGCTACACTCGATACCGGTGCACCGATGATCAACGCCCCTGGGCACGCGATGACGAGAAACGTAATGGCGAGATGAAGATCTCTTGTAAGGGCATAAACCACAACCGACAGGACGACGACTGCGGGGGTATAGATATTGGCGAATTTGTTCAGGAATTTTTCCGTTTTCGATTTCGATTCCTGCGCTTCTTCCACCAGCTCTATGATTTTCGCGAATGTTGTATCGTCGCCGACTTTTTCAGCGATGATTTCGATATAGCCCGTGTCCATGACCGTACTGCTGAACACGTTGTCTCCCAATTTTTTGGACGCCGGGACCGATTCCCCTGTGATGGCCGCTTCGTTCAACGACGCTTGCCCCGTGACGATTTTGCCGTCCACCGGCACTTTTCCGCCCGTCCGGATGATGACACGATCCCCTTCGACGACTTCTTCCACCGGCACGGTCACACTGACGCCATCACGGATGATGGTCGCTTCCTGCGGTGCCATATCCACCAGGCTTTTTAGAGAAGAACGTGTTTTTTCCAGTGTGCGGGCTTCCAGATAATCCCCGAACAAGAACAGGAACGTTACGACTGCTGATTCCACGTATTCCCCGATAAAAAGCGCACCGATGACGGCGATTGTTACCAGCATTTCAATACTGAACGCTTTCATCATTAACGCCTGGAACGCTTTGACCGCGATCGGAATCCCGGCAATGACCGTCGCGGTGATCAATGTGAACTGCCGCAGGTCATGGTGACCCGTGAAGTTCAAGACCAGCGCCAGGACCAGTAAGAAACCGGCTAGAAAAGTGATGCTTTTTTTGTGTTTATGAATGAACCCAATCATTTTGTTCCACTCCTCTTTCTTTCGACTGTTATTTTCTTTACACCCTTATCTTAAGTGGTTTCGAGACAGAATAACTTGACCTTCATCAAGCCCTGAAGCTTTTTTGCGTTTTCTTTTTCTGTTTGTTTTCTTTCTTCCATTTCTATAACTACCGTGAAGCTTATTCCGTTCAAAAGATTGATGGCCGTCAAGGAACTGGATGGATGGGCGTCCTATACTTAAGGTAGAAAAAAACAAAGGAGAGATTGACATGACCACAGTAAAATTCCAATTGGAACCGCTCACTTGCCCTTCCTGCATCAAAAAAATCGAAGGAAAAGTAGGGAAAATAGATGGCGTCGAGGAAGTGAAAGTGCTGTTCAACTCCAGTAAAGTGAAAGCTGTCTACGACGCGGACAAAGTAGCGCCGGAAGAATTGAGAACAGTCATTGAGAAATTGGGTTATCCGGTAGTTGCTTAACGACGGCTGCCGACAGCTGCAGATTTGATGGCGAAATACAAAAATACGAGCTCCTTTGGCAAAGGAAGCTCGTATTTTTGTATTTGGCAAAGATATAAAAATGTATTTGCTGAATATTACATATTTATTAAACCTTAGGGCAATTTGCTATTAAAATCCGTTCGTAAAAGTACACCTTTGCGAACACCTTTAAAAGTGCAAAAACCAAGTAAACTAGCGTTCGTAAACGTATTAAAACACTTTACGAACGTTCGTAAAATTGAAGGCACCTTTACGAACTTTTAAATTTAATTATTTAAGAAAAAGTTTTCGCATAATACGTATCAATCGTTTTCTATCTTCACCTGGTTGATTGGTTTAGCCGTAACAATCAGTAGATTTTTTAAGACTATCTTTTAAAATCGCCGTCTTCTTCTTGCAACTTGAACATCAGGGCTCGTGATTGACTGAATTTTTGTGAACTTGATCTCCCGAACGTTATCTTCTCCTTGCGTAATTTGTTCTCGCTCTAGTTTTTTAGCGACAGTTATTTCGTCCTCATTGAAAGAACTGAAATTGTAATCCGAAAACAACTCGCCACTTTTTAGTTCGACATTGACTGATTGTCCGCTGTCCAAGGTTTTTAGAATCGAAAACCTTTCAGTCAGTTTTTGTTTTTTTATTTGAATCGATTTTTTATCGAAATAACCTGATGCCCATAATGCGAGAATCATGACAACTGCGAACCACCAGCCAATTTGGCCAAAAATAAAATCGCTGAATAAAATTGTCGAACCTACGAGTGAAATCTTTAAAAACAAATAAAAGTATTCCATTGTCCATCGCTCCGTTTCACTGCCTGCAGTTCCTTAGAATACTGTGACTCTCTAGATGTCTAACATGCAATTGTGTTTTGCTTCCCTTGCTGCCTGCCAAACCTGGAACTCCTTATCCGTCATAAGTGTCATCCGCTCCTCAGATGAGTATCCAGTAAACTTCAGGATCTCGATTTCCACTTCGAAAGTCCATTCACTTATTCCGCAATCGGCTGGATATTCTACCAATCCGATATTTTCTTCTGCATCGATCCGGATAATATCTCCATCTTCAAGAAACACTCTATAACTCAATTCATCTGTAAGGATGCCTCGCACTTTACCAATCTCCTGATGGATAATCTTCACTATTTTAGCGTACACTTCCTGATCCTCAGCGCTTACTTCACCATTCGCAAATTCTGCAACGTCGTCGGACAGGTAATAATAATCAATATCTCCTGCCACAATAGCTTGATCTAACCCATACCAAAGCGGCCTCCAAGTAATTTCCATTTTCCCTAATCTTCCTTTCTCACCACGAGACTGCCCTATCTAAATCCTAAACATATAGCGAGCATTCGGGAGTCACCGCTTTAATTCGTTTCCCGGAACAATTGGTCCAGGAATTGATCAAAAGACTCGGCGAGCTCAATGATCTCCCAAACTATTTCGGGTGAATCGTAATTCTCAACAATCAATAATACCGATGGATTTTCTTTTTGATTTTTATAATCAAATACAAGCCAATGATGAAAATCAGTCCAAAGCACGATGAGCTTGTCAGAAAGAGCTGTACTACCTCGCTCATCATTTGTAGAGGTAATCAGTTCTTTGGATGATAAAATACCGGTGTCTTCCACTTCAAAATGTATAGGTTCAATACTTGGCAAATGATATACCTCACCTGATCTGCTATTTGCTCTAGATGCGGGAACAGTAAAGTATGGGTAACGAAGTTCTCCCCCATTTCGCTTTTTCATCAAGTTTTTAAAAGAATTAGGAAAACGGATCCCCAAGACTAACTCAGCTTTTTCGATGACTTTATCATTGCATGGATAAAGAGGTCTGGTATTGTTGGTATCGCATTGCCAAAAGTTTCTTCCATTGTAGTAATGTTTCTTCATTTCGGTTCTCCGATCCATACAGCTCTGATGCATTCCTCATTTTCTATCCAGAAACTATATACTCCGTTATCTACTAAGTTTAAAAGTTTGATTCTTTCCTGGCTCGTGTTAGGCAATACATAAGAGATTTCATAAGCATGCTTTATCCATAAAAACGTAAAAGCATACTCAAAGTCTTTTAGAAACTCATCAAGTGCAGAAGAATAGTCTTCGGCAGGAATTCGCAACAATTTAAAAGCCTGGTTTTCTCTAAGCACCTCCGCTTTCTTTAGTTCCTTATAGACCGGTAGTCGAGGTAAACAAACAATTAAGGAATATTTTTGGGCAATCAAAGTATTAATGATATTGGTATATGAAGTTCCTGTCGTTTCAATTAATAATTCAGGAATTACATTTGTTTCATACATAAGGGCAAATTCGTTTTCAAATCGATCTTCTAAGGTCATTATTTCAATTTTTGAATGGATCGTTTGCATAATACCCTCCTGTAACAGCACTAGTTCGATATATTATAAATATACGGATATCGTTTAGAGATAACTAGCAAATTCTTAAGTAAGCTCCACTATAAATTTATTTCTAATCAAAAAAGGAAAAACTCATATTTGAGTTTCCCTCGTTCACACACTACTTATGTATTTTGAACGACCACTCTTACCACTTTAATGATTTGTTCTAAAGATCAGGTAAGCAACAGTTTATTACGTAATAAACTTTCGCTCTTTTCTATTCGCTTTCATCAAGTTCAAAGTCTGTAAGCCATCACTCGGAAGGCCACCTAAAAAGCGGGGATAAGTCCACGGAATCAATGATGTGATGAAGAGAAAAAAGTTTGCTCCTGCGCTATTAATGATTATATTCCCCGCTACTCCGGAAACAAAATGAGAAGCGATGAATAATGTCACAAAACAAAGCAATGATGCGATTGGCCCGCCAAGGTAGAAGACGAGTTTTTGTTTATATGTAAACGGCGTTGACTCTTTAGGGATGGAGTACTCGCAGAAGCCCGATATGGCGACGGTCAGATAGCAAGTAATTCTTCCAAAAGATAGCCTTAGCTTTTTCGCTTTGCTGGATGAACCCATAAATACTTCAGCTTTGGAATTTTTGCTCACTGTGACTGTTGTTGCTACAGCATGTCCCATTTCATGTATAAATAAAGAGCAGCTCACAACGAGTAAGACGATAATTATTTCAAGCAACATCAAATTAAACTCCCCATTCTCTATCAATGCTTTTACAGCATTTTTTCTTGATCTGGCTCTTTTGAAAAAACATCTTCTCCCACATCAAATCCTTCAGGATACCAATGGCTTTCAGGCAATTGGCTTTCCTCAAACAATGTGCGGAGATGGTTGATCGCTTCAACCCAAGTCGGAAATACTTGGAAGGCATACGGCGGGTCTCCTTCATTATCATTCCAAATTGCCCATTCGCTATTAGGCAGCTGTGTGGCATGATAAAACGCATCCCCCTCCATTTGAAAAATTCCAAAAGTGTTTTCTGAAGTATTCTTCCAATTCGTGTAGCCTAATTCATTAGAAAACTGGTCGTATTTTTCAAAAATCCACTTATTCAATACTTTCCACAACCGGTTCATCGCATCACTTCTCGACTTTACTAAATACGTAAAGAACTTATCAGACCCATGTAAGCCGGCAATTAGACGACATTAAAAAAGCCTCCAATTAACCTACCGATTCCCCTTACCGCCATAAAGAAGATTTTGAAGGGAAGAAATAACAGTTCTGGGATCCAAAATAAGACTACATCGAAAAAATCACTTTTATTCGTATTCTTCTTTTTCTGCTTGATCATTTAATCGGTCCCCTTTCAGTTCTCACTTGCACTCTTATTTGTTTAGAAACGACTTTGCCATATAATAAGCGCTCGCTGTAAACAACTGTGTTTCGATAGTCCGATTCAGTATCAAGTCATCAAACTCTTCGAAATCGATCAGTTTAACATCGATCTCTTCCGTATCATCCAATTGCTGATCGCTTGTTATGAATGCATCAGTGATTAGGTATGTAGAAATTTTATTGTTTTGAACGGCCGGATTCACCATATGTTCTCCTAGCAATATCGGATTTTTGTTTGAAGTGAATCCGGTCTCCTCAAGAACTTCCCTTAGAATTCCTTGCTTACTTGTTTCGTTTTCTTCAAGCTTTCCTGCAGGAATTTCTAAATAAAAACCTCTCGTCCCATGCCTGTACTGCTTTACAAGTACGAGTTGCATTCTCTCTGTAAGGACTACGGCATTCACCCAATCCGCATACTCGTTTACGTAAAAGTTATCAATGATAATTCCGTTTGGCAGCTTACATTGCTCTTTCCTCAAATTTCCGAATGGATTTTTATACAAATATTCTGCAGAGAGCGTCTCCCATGTTTTCATCTTTGAATCCCCCGCTCATTATGGTAGAGATACTATTAATTTATCAGGTCTATTTTTTGCGGCTGATCCACTGCGAGATTTTTTGGCTCACCACTTCCGGGTTCTCCCAATAGATATCGTGGGAAGTATCTTTCACTTCTTCCACAGAGAGAGCTAAGTACTGTTTGAGTCTCGCAGTTTCACTTTCACGATGGGAATTAAACGCCTTCGGCAAAGTGCTTCTAAGCAGCAAGACCGGTACTTCGACAGCACTTAAAGTATCAATGCTTGGCTCATTGAAATGTTGTTTCACATAATATCCGGCATGTTCACTCGTTAAAATCAACTTAATGGCATCATTTTCTGTTTTCATACTCGGTTTCATCATTTCAATCAATCGTTCAGCCAAGCCTTCCTCGGCCACCTCTTCCTCGAACTGAACCCAGGATGCAAAGGTGTAATTTTTACAATGCTCTTTTGCAAATCGAATCTCTTCAGTGATTGAACTACCCGGAATACTGCTTGAGCGTATATAACCGCCATCCAAGAGAACAACCGATTGAACCGAGAAAATTTCAGCAAATGCCAACGCTATATTTCCGCCTATAGAATGTCCAATTACATGAAGATCTTTAATATTAAGTTGTTCCATTGCTTCCTTTACCCACCTAGCCAAAGATGCCACTGAAAAGGATTCTTCTGCTTGTTCAGCTGTTGATGAACCATGGCCAGGCAAATCTAATGTGATGATTCTGTATTCTGGAGAAAGTAAGTTGGCCAGTTCAATAAAGCTTGCTGCCGAACTCCCCAGGCCGTGAAGAAAAAGAAGCGTTGTTTGGCTCGCATTCCCCCATGAGCGCAGGCCTATCTGTAATCCAGTTTCAAATTTAATGATTTCCTTTTTCATAAGATACCTCTTTTTATACATACTTATTTTACCATTTAATGTTTTTAAATACAGTACTAAAATCATAATTATTAAATAACTCGAGCTATTAATGAGCATGCAAAAAAAGAAGCTTCTCATCATCAGCTTCTTTTACGTTCTATATATTTCATTTACTCCAGTATGCTTTTCAACTCTTTTGTTTGTTCTTGATCTAGAGTATAGAACTCTTGCTTTTCTTCTCCTACCACTGCGTTTTCTCTATTGGACAAGACGGCACTGCCATCATCCATATACCATATGTACCGCCAAAGTTCAGAAACATTTTCTTGCGGTTTATCCAATGTAAGAACGAGATCCGCGACTGGCGCTAACTCTTTGGGCGGTTCTATTTTCTCTTCCATTTCAATAATCGCCCGCAACTCAGATATTGTTTCTGAATCCGTGAAACCTGTATTAAACTCCGCTCCCGTCGTGCCTTCATCGTTAAAAGGAGTACCTACACGAACTATTTCCTCTTCAGAACATCCTATTACCATCCTCACTGAAAGACATGCAGCGAGCAATACTAGAAATTTCCTCTTCAAAGTTCACCTCCTAACTATTATTACGCCCCTTCACTCCGGGTTGGTATAATTAGATTATGTAGGTAGGAGATTCTTAGATACTGGGAGCCATGATATGATAAAAAGCTTTCTCGAACGATTTTTCACTGCGGTTATTTCTGCCCCGCTTTACGTAATGTTGATGTTCTTGTGGCAGCTCCTCATTATGAATGAACAGGAGCTGTTGTCTGATACCACATTATTTAAAGTGTTATGGTCAACTTACGTATTTATTTTCCCGGCATTTTTTGTGCTGGGCATTCCGATGTCGTATTTAGTGGACTTCCTGACGCGGTTCGTACCGTCCAGTAATTGGATAGTCACCTATTGCTGCAAGCTTGTCTTATATGTTTTGTTTACAAGCCTCGTATTCTTCGTGATGTTCCGGGTCTTTATACTTTCTGATGTTGAATTGGTAAACACGAGCCTAGTCCCTGCGTTAATTGGATTTCACGTTCTGTTTATAGTGCGGAAAGATTACCGAATGAGGCATTCGTAAAATCCGCTAAAGAGACTGCTGATAAAGCAGTCTTTTCTTATGAACAAAAATCTTGTTAGTTTAAGGTGTACTCCAAAACAATGTAGAGATAAATGGAATAATGACAGCTAAAAGAAGAACCAATGAATTTCCAACTAAGCCCACTACTCTGAGCGATCTGTTCTTGGCAAAGAGTGCTGCCACGATTCCGATTAGCGGCAGAGCAACAGATACAATCATAGCTGAATTAGAGAATAGATTTTCATTAAAGAACCAAACTGTATAAACAGCCAAAGAAATCAAAAACGCTGCAACCGAGATTGTGCCTGAGTTCATTATTGTCTACCTCCTCTGGTCAAAGAATCAAATTCACTTTTTAAAATGGAAAAGATTTTGGTATCTCGAAATTCTCCTTTGATGCGTTCATTCTTTCTCAAAACACCTTCGAAGGCCATGCCGGATTTTAGCATAACTTTTTCAGATCCAATATTGTCTACATCGCAGCCGCCTTCGATCCGGTTCAACTGAAGCACGCCAAAACCGTAGCTTAGGACTTCCTTTAACGCTTCTGTGGCGATTCCCGCTCCCCAAAATTCACGATTTAACACATAACCTATTTCTGCTTTTTGATGTTCATTTGACCACCCGACCAGCGAACAGGTTCCGATGACTTTCTCGCTTTCTTTATAAACAATCGCCCATACACCGCTTTGGCCATCTTTGTATCCGTCCACAGTCGGCTGCAGGAAGTTGGATAGGGTTTATTCTTTGGAATCGTTCTTCTCCCAGGTCATGCGATGCGCCACTTCGGGGTCGGAAGAGAATTCGAACACATCATCTAGGTCGTGTTGCGTTACTTTTCTTAGTAGAAGACGCTCCGTTTCGAATGATGGCATGTCTTTTAAGTGGTTTTCAATTTTCATGGTGAACCTCCTTTCGTTACATACTTTGAAAACTTTTATATGTTTAGTTGGGAAATGTGAAACCATTCCTTATTTTGTCAGTATAACCATATAGATATAAATATATTGAGGAGCGAATAATTATGGAGTCTTTTGAATTTCTTAACTGGGGAGATATGATTTTCACCTTTGTATTTTTTATGGTATTGCTCATTGTAATCCGATTTTTCGTTAAAAAAAGAAGCCGATCTTAATTTTAGTAGGATTGATAGAGTGTGGGAGGATCAGCATTTCTTTCACGCTTTTTTCATTTTATACTCAAGCTCATGCTGACAGTCTTTGTTGTAAAACCCATATTCTCATACATATGCACGGCTGGATTTTCAGCTTTTGCGCTTAACCGGACTTCTGTATATCCGTCCTCTTGAAAATGCTCGATGACTGCATTCATCAAACGTTTTGAATGTCCTTTGCCACGATATGGTTGTCGGATATACAGTTCGTAGATAAACCCGTTCGGCTTTTCGGTAAACTGGTCTTTTGTCGTGCCTACTAGTACCCAGCCAAGGATTTTATCTTGTTCTTCCGCAATAAAATAAAATCCGCCTTTTTCCAATAGAGGCTGAACCAAACTTTCGACTTTTTCATTTGAAGGCATCACTTCACCCAAAGTCCCATCGTAAATAGCTTGTGGCGATAAGGTTAAAATAGCGTTCAAGTCGCTGTGATCCGCTTTTCGGATGTTCATTTTGGTGACATCTCCTTTAATGGGGCTATATTTGTTACACGATTTTATCTTTTTTCACACTCGTATATTGGAAAACAGCTAAAAACATCGAGAGTTTTGCGTCGTATAGTCATCCTGTTTTATGAATGAAATTCGTATGACGTAAAATTACTTATCTGGATAAAAAATGTATGTTCTTTATACTATAATACATTAGCGATTAATTGGAGGAGATACAATGAAGAAATTTGCCATAGGATTAGGAATCTCATCCGTCTTGCTGGTGGCAGGATGCAGTGATTCTGAAGGCTCGGCTAATATTGGTGGTAATGAAAGTGAAACAACGCCTGAGGAATCCACAACTGAGGTCACGGCTGAGGAAGAGACTCCTGAACAAGAAGATGCGCAACTGGAATCTCCTTATCAAGAGATCAAGGAGCATTTCGACAGTTACGAACTGCCTGAGGAAGGTCGTTTGGCGGACAGTGAATTTGTGAATGCGGTTGAATACGAAAATGGCTATACCTTCGATCAAGACACGAAAGCCATGGTGGCCCGAATTCATTCGGAGTCTGGCCCCGCTGAACCAACGGATGGCCAAAATACGGGTGTCGTTATGGGCTGGCTTCAAGATGCTTCGGCAATACCGACGCCTGAGAATCGGACAAAAGGCAATGCCGCAGGACAAGTCGACCCTATCCTTAACAGGCTCCAGCAGATCAAAGAACTGAATGACTTTGAACCCTTAGAACAATGGGTGATCGAGACGGAAAACAGCCTTATGAACTTCGATGAGATCGAAACCGAACAAGAAAGAGCCGAGGTCTATGCAGATACCTATGAAAGGCTTGAGAAGATGAGCTCACTGATACAGGAACCTTGAGGAATAAGGAGGAATTACATGATTTTGATTTTAGCTGCCTATATCGCTATTTTAAGTTTTGCAGTCCATAAGTTTGCAGGAAAAAACAGGGAGAAGTGGATCAATGCCGGATTTCTTACCGCTTTTGTCCTGCCCTTGGTCGTCTTCTTTCTCCTTCTTAACATTCTAGGCACTTTAACAGGAGCTGGAATGGGTTCCGCTGCTGCAGGATTGTTATTTGGAGCCGCCACATGCATCACTGGGTTCGTCTTTTTGTACATTGGGTACACTGCAAAACCCGAGCATTCGTAAAAAAAGCCTTTTACGGAAATGAAGAGGGAGAAGATGCGCATTTATTTTAGCGCAGCTTCTCCCCTTTTTTATGAATAAACCGTACTGTTCACTTCGCTGAAGCATTTCAATTAAATCCTGGATTTTATGAGCTTAGATTGTTAGCTAGGATACTTTTCTCCATAATGCTTCCTAAAGCTCAAACACCTTGTACCAGTACAAAGTAATATCTATATTGGGATTCGCTTTTTGTTTTAAGGTATCAGCACCACCCAATACGAATCCTTGATTTGCATAGAAACGACATGCGATTACATTATCGTTCTGTGCTTCAAGAGATAGACCAATCAATGATTGTCCCTTTGCCCATTTTTGTGCAGCTTCTAACAGGAGCTGACTAACCCCTTTTTTTCGAAAACTTTTGCGGACGGCGATATTCTCGATGTATGCAAAGCGGTTCCAGTCTTTCACCAAGCGAATTTGCCCGACGCATTCCTTCCCCTTCATCGCCAGGAACACCACTTTCTTCTCACTGTCGATATATTCTTCCCAATTGAGCTGGTCATCAGGAAAACGCGTTTCCGATGGATTGTCGTATAATTGTTCTTTGTATGACCATTTTCCATTCGAAAAGCTCGGGAGAATGTTGCCGATAATAGAAAAAGGCTCATTTGCTTGGTTTACAACAGGGATTAATTCCTTCTGTAACCGCTTTATTGAAACCTTCTCGTTATGTTCCATACGTAACTCCTCTCGATAGATCCTACCGGTTCATTATGTAAGTTCTATAAAATTCTCGTTTTATTCCCGGCTTTAATTTTTAGATTTATACCAAATGAAGTTCCAGAGTCGATATGCGCGGGAACACCTGATAAGTCGATTAATTCTTTTAAATGAATGTGCTTTTTGCTATTGGCTGCTAGTGTAACGGTATAAGGGCCAGCTAAATTCATCAGCGACTCCATCCGCACATCTTCCTCACTAAAAAATGAATCGATAAATTCCAATTCAACTGTTACAGCCTCATTGCTGTGATTCTGTAATACCAGGTTGCATTCCCCGTCCATGGTGTCATCCATTGTTTCAAAGCCACATTGACCATTTCCATCGTACGAAATAGCTGCGGCGCCACTTGCCAGGGTTTCCTGATACGCCGTGATCAATAGATTCGGTAAAAACATATAGATAATGACTACTGCAATTAGTGCGCGAAATTGGTATTTCTCTAAGCTGTTTAACAATAGAATAATAGCAAGAACAAATAAAAGGGAACCTATAATTCCCAATAGATTGTATCCATTTTCATCTTCGATTGCAAAGGACATAAAAGTAATTTGTGCCCCTGTCATCACATCGTTGGGGAATGGAAAAAACAAGGACATGCATATAGCGAAAATAATAAGCGAACCAAAGACCCCCGATTTACTTTTTATCATAATCTATCCCCTTTTTTAGTTATGGTCATCTTCCTTGATGTGCGAGATCTTTCCCTAAAATAATAGTACGCGTCAAGTTGAGCATATTATCTTGAACCTGCTCCGTATTTCTTTTCCGCTCAATTAAATAACCAATGTGGTAAACGAAGCCATCATGGTAGGAATAAAATTCGTTTGCGGCGGTACCGACCACATTCAACTGTTCTTCCTCTGCATCATATTCATAGTATCGGTACAATAAAGCACTATTTGTTGTCAGCACTTGCTGGAAAATAAAATCATCTCCGCTCAGCTCTTGTTTTTCAAATCGATTTCCAACCGAATCAGTTGCTTCTGCAACTTCATAATTCTCAACCGGATTTTTTTCCATTTCAGTTACAGAGATAATAAAAAACTCATCTACAATGCCCTCTTCCGATTTACCGAGGTAGCTTAACTGGACTTGATGAGTCACTTTTCCGGTTCGGTCTTCGGAAGTGACCACATACGCATTTTCCTCATTTACTTCAAAAGGCATTAAATCAGAATCGATCCCTTTTTCGAGCAGGTGATGTTCACCTAAAATCGACGGAGGCAATTGATGTGCTTCTGCAGGTTTATAAAACTCCACATGTTCTCTCTCATTCAACCCGTCATAAGCATTGAAATTTTCGCTGAACGCCAGCCCAGTCCCCTCTACTTCTTCTAATCCGTCCGGAGCACTAGAACAGCCACTACATAGGAAGATACTCATCATTATCGACATAACAGGTACAAATGGTTTCATCATTTGCGTTTTTAGCCTCCCCCAATATGGCTTCCAAAACAGTTCCACTTCTGCGATAACATGATGGCGTGAATTGCGTTAAATCCCTGAGGCCACATCAATCGGTGTAGCTTCATCATTTACAAAAACCTCAATGATTTCGTGTTCTTCATCGAGGGTTAATTTGTAGATGGTTTGCTCAGATCAGATCTCCCCTTCTTCAGCCACATTCAAATTCACTTCTATCGTTTCCCCATCTTCTTCAATATCGGCAGTCACGACCGCTTCAAACTAATAAACAACATAAGCACTATCTTCTCCTTCGTTAATAAGCTGGAGCGGGGCCGCGGGATCAATTAGGTTCTGCAGTTCTTCCTGAGACAATTTCAGTTCACTGAAACTGAGTACGGTATAGGTAAGCTGCAATAAAAAAACTCATTTCATCAGTTATGAAAATCTAATGAAATGAGTTTGCAGCTTAATGCTTCAGTTCTTGATGACAGACTCTAGAAGACCCGGAATGCCATACATAGGAGCATCCACTTTCTGGAGGTAAATGCCAAGCCCCACAACTAAAATGATGACAACAACGGATAAAATCAACTGCACGCTTTCTCGAGACACCCGGCCTTCGCTCCCTAAATAGACTGCAACTAAAATTGAACTTAATTAAAGGAATTCGTTTACTATTTTAGCTATTAATAGAATACCACTAGTATTTGGAAAGTAAATATTTATTAGTAAATATTTCATTACTAGTTACAATGATCTTCATGGAAAGCCTAAATTGAGTCTAAATGACTTGTTTCTATCTTCACATCGATTGATATAGAAAAGTTTCACTAATGACCTTGAGCATCTACCCTCCAAAAGAAAATCCAAATAAAGTAATCAAAAATAGCGCAAGCATAATGGCGCTAACGGTTGTGGTCAACCAAGGTACGATGAGGCTGCTGCAGGTTTCTTTTACTATGCCGCCTATTCCAAAAAGCAGTCCGAGAGGTGCGGTAACAAATGAATACAAAATAATCGTTAAAGCCCCTAAGCCATTGATGAACAACATGTTTACGATCGAGATGATTTGAATGATGAGAATCAAAAGCATGGCAAAAGAGATTTTGCCCATGTTCGTTCTTGGCACAGAATCCCTCCTTTTAAGCAAATCCATACAGAAATCAAGTAAATTTTGCGGTGATGGCAATTTAGCCATACCTTTTAAAAATTTACGTTAATACTTATTAAATTGTTGAATTTCGAGTGAAACCCCTGCCTCTTCCAGTAAATTCATGATAAGTTCTCTCGATATACTCGAAGGCATAATAAACCGATAACGCTTATTGTCATCTAAAATAAACAACAATGTCCCGTTGTCCTGCAAAAATGAATGAGAAGTGGGTTTTTCATTTACTTCGACGCTCTTGATATCAACTATATTGAGTTGAAAATTATTTTTATGCTTTAGTAGTTCTAGTTGATCGTTTTGAACTGCTTGGTCAATCTTGTTTTCGCTGCGCTTAGCTGATTTTTTGTAAATCATATCACGCAACATGTAAATCAAACCCGAATAGGAAAACCAAACGTCATTGTCTTTATCGAATTTATAGTCAATTTTAAAGAAGAAAAGCTTCCCTTCTTTAATAAACACTTTATAGTTCTTATCGAATGTAAAAGTACTCGGTTTCTTAAGATAGAATGATTGATGCATTTTTTGCTCCTTTTATATTTGGTTTATTCTAATGTCCGGTTTATTAAATTAGATATAACGCAAGTCGGGATATCAGGTCTTGAACAGCACTCCATTTAATGCATCTACATATCTTTTCGCCGAGTTTTGTACGGCTTCCCGCGCCTCGTTCATTACGATCCGGTGAAAGGCATCATACACTCGGTCGAAGCGGATTTCATTTAACTGTGCCGCCATTCTTTCAACAGTGGGCGCAGGCAACGGAATGAAGTTCGGGTAGCTATACATAAAACTGACCCACTGGCGGTCTGCTACGACACGGACGATATCGCCTGTCAATAACACGCCTTTGCCGGCACTTCCATCTTTCCATTCCAGGATAGCTGCACCTTTGAAATGGCCACCGATCCGGTGCAGCGTGAACCCTTCTGCAACTTCGAGCGTTTCGCCTGACCAAAAGATAATGCGATCGCTTGGTCTCGTCACCCATTGCTTGTCATCTTCGTGAATATAGATTACCGCATCAAAAGTTTCAGCCCATTCCACTTGAGTCGAATAATAATGCGGATGGGACAAGGCGATAGCATCGATTCCCCCTAGCTCCTTAACCGTTTCGATTGTCGCGGTATCAAGATAGCTTATACAGTCCCACAAGATATTGAAGTTTTCCCCTTGAACCAAATACGCAGTTTGCCCAATTCCAAAACTCGGTACAGTCGTTATGCTTGAAAGCCCTTCCTCTTCTGACAAAATCTCATTGCTATAGGTATTGGATGCGACCATCTCTTCCAATGTCGTCCAACTTTGCCCTTTTGGATTGACGTATTGCCGCTCCTCGGTACAGATCCAACAATGCTCAGGTACTGTCCCAGCACTTTCGGTTTGTACGCCACATGTGTTGCAAATGAACTTGTTCATTTCCTTCATCCTTCCGATTTATAAGTTTCTATTAAAATTAGTATATCCTAAGATTTTCAAGTTAAATTCATTCATAGGTCTGGTTTTTCTATATTATTTGCAACTTCGACTTCGAATCAAAATAGAAAATACTAGCTGTAATCTTTTGAATTGCCGTGTGACAAAGCAGGTTTGTCTGGGGAACTTGTTTTTGCTAAAACACGGTAGCAGCATACTTCAACAAAAAAAAGAATCTCATAAGAAATTCTTTTTCGTTACTGGTTCTATCTATATTCAACTACATCTATTTATTCCCATGCCATTGCACTGTTGGTCAAAGAAACACAATGAACGCCAAAACGCTGGCGAGCACAAGACGGTAAATGGCAAAGGGCACCAGCTTGATGTGTGAAATCAATTTCAGGAAAAACTTGATGGAAATCAACGCAAAGATAAATGCCGTGACAAACCCTGCAGCATAGAAGCTGAGATGATCAAATGAAATGGCTTCCCAATTTTTCACGAGCGAGACGATCGAAGCTCCGAGCATAATCGGGACGGCCATGATGAAAGTGAAATCAGCTGCAGTTCTGTGATCCAGCCCGAGCAGCACGCCCCCTGAAATGGTCGAACCTGAGCGAGAGAAGCCTGGCCATAAGGAAAAGCTTTGAACGGTGCCCACAGTTAAGGCTTTAAGGTAACTGATTTCATCCAGTGAATTGATCGACTTTTTTTGGGGGCCGAATTTATCGGCGAGGATCATGAAGAATGCCCCGATGACCAATCCGATCAGCACGGTTTCAATGCTGAATAAATGCTTATCTATAAAGTCTTCAAACAGCAAGCCGAAAACCCCTGCTGGCACAATACCGATCAAAACGTGCAGGATATTGAATGTCGTGGGTGTGTCTTGCTCGATTTTATATAAACCGACAAGGCTGAGCATGCGTTTCCAGAAGACGAAAACGACCGCAAGAATGGAACCGAGCTGAATGACGATTTTGAAGGTATTGGCTGACGGCCCTCCTAAAAAGCCTTCCGTGTTAAGCCATAAGTCATCAAAGATGATCATATGCCCTGTTGATGAGATGGGCGCAAATTCGGTTAGGCCTTCCACTATCCCGAGCACCAACGCTTTCAATATTTCGATGATCTCCATAATTGCTCCCTTTAAACGTAGTAGACTGACAATATGAAGACGCTATTTTTTAAATACGGGTTCCGCCAAAATTCCAAGCCTGAATTTATTTTTCTTCAATCTAATAAAGTCCCGTTACCGATCGCATCATCCTTAACTAAACCCGGTATTCCGTACACAATCAATCGCTCGAGTGCCAGTGCCATCTTCCACTCCAAACTAAAAAGCACTAGCCGCCTGTCCAGGTAGACAAACGGCTAGCAAGTTTTAAAATGCTTATTCGTAGATACCTACATCGTCAAATCCTTTAGCCGTCGCTTTTTCTTCTGCGCTGCCTTCTCCGTAGATATCAGCCGCTGACTGGACAATGAGTTTGCGGGCTTCGCTGAAGTTGGAAGTTGGCGTCAAATAGACCGTCAATGCACGGTAGAAAATCTGGCCAAGTTTTTCCTTGCCGATCTCTTCGCCGATCAAGTAAGCTGCGTGGTTGGTAATGGATGAATTGATATGGACGCCGCCGTTATCCAAACTTCTCGGCAAGTCATAGAACTCATCCATATGGGAAGGGTAGTTTCCTTCACCGTCGCCGTACTCCACGTAAGCCGCATTAACTGGATATTTGCTTGGGTCGCTTAAGCTGCGCAACGAGGCCCTGCCGTCTTCTTTAGCATCAGGGCCCATGATGTCTTCCCCGACTTCCCAATCGTCCTCATCAACCAGGGCCCCGAAAATATCCGCAAAGGATTCATTCAACGCGCCGGATTCAAAACGGTACTGGAGATTCGCCGAATTGGAGATCACGCCGTGCGTCATTTCATGCGCTGCGACGTCCAAGCCGGCTGATAATGGCACCATGAACGAGCCATCGCCGTCGCCGTAAGTCATATGGCGGCCATTCCAGAATGCGTTATTATAGTTTTCGCCGTAATGCACATAGGAAATAATCGCCATGCCGTTGTCGTCGAGCGAGTTGCGGTCGTGTTCATCATGGAAATATTCATAGACTTGCTCCGAGTTATAATGTGCGTCTACAGCTGGGCGTAAATATTCATCTTTCCACGAAGCGCTGTGGTTCGTGACAATTTCCCCGTCGTTGGCATCAAACGTATAGATGCCTTCCAAGTCTTTATGAGACTCATCCGACAGGCTAAAAGTCGTGCCTTCTTTGGCTTCTTTACTCTTCGTTGTGTGAATTTTGCGCTGCTCGCCGAGTACGCCGGTTCCGACAGACTGATGGATGTCTTCAGCATGCATGATCGCATTATACTGGTCAATTACCCCACCGCTTTTCGCATCCACAAAGACGAACCAGTTGCCGGGCTTGTCCCCGAGAAAGTTGACGTTTACCTTATAAGCTAGATGATTTTCACCGTCAAACGGATAGACGACGACTTCCGATTCTGGAGCATACTCGAGTTCTTCTGGAGCATCAACTGCGCCTTTCGCTGTTTGAATGGCTTTGACGACGCTCACAGTCGGCGTCGTGTCGACACTGCTGGCGGACGCTTCAGGGAAATGACCGCCGTTAACGGAAACCAATTCGTCCTGTTCGTTGTAATGAACAACCACTTCTGCTCCCTCCACTGGGACGCCGTTGACTGCCTGGCTAAAGCGGACGTGCGTCATGCCGAGTGAATCCTTTTCAATCTCTTTTTGCTTTAAGTTTTTCTTGGGGTTTTTCAGTCCGGTCTTGTTCTCGTTTTCCGCTAGGTAATCAAGCGCATTTGACGCATTGCTTGAAGCCCGCTTCTCAGCGATTTTCTCTTTGACGAATACAGGGACATTGGCATTTTCATTCCACGTTTTATCTGGCGCACCATTTCCTTGTTGACCATTTGCCAATGTGGTGCTGGCTGTGAAAGAACTTGCGACGAGAGCAGATGATAAAATGACAGGTACAATATATTTTTTCTTCAAATTTTTTCCTCCTCGACTTTGATAAAATTTAGTATACCGAAGTAAATTTAGACAAGCAATAAGATTACAGATTATTTGGTATATTTGAAAAATACTACCTAGTAATTTTTGGAGAATCTCTATCCTTATACATAAAGGGAAATATTGGATTTACTAAAAACAGCTCTATGCAGGATGAAAGGCATATGTATAAATGGAAAAAAGGAAACGCTGAATGTCTCAGCATTTCCTCTTATTTGTGTGGGCTTATTGAGAGTTTCATTTGCCATCCTCGTTTTATAAGTACTATTTTATAGCAAACTCAATTCTTCAGCGCACTTCCACCACTTTGTCTAAAGGCAATTCCAAAGCGCGAAGGCATAAGTCTTTCTTGAGCGTTTCCAAGGTTTCTGCTTCCTCCTGTGTGAGCAGGCAGTCCCTTTCTTTTTTCACCAAGTCGTAAAACAAAGCAGGCAGGAAATCTTTTTTCAAGCTGACTTCCACTTCTTCTCCTGTGGCCCGCGAAAAGATGAATGCATAGGAACTTTTCGTGTAAGGATCGAACCTGGCAGTGGGATAGTCTGGATCTACGAAGTATTTTCCGCGCGTTTCGGCTCTTGTGATGAATTCGAAGGCATCTCGGAATCCCGCGCACCCCTGTCCTGCTTGGATGGATAGTTCTTGCCGCTCGGGCACATCCATGCCGTAGAGCGCCTCGAATGCGGCTTCAGCCATGCGGTAAGCGACGCCGACAGACGCCATTTCTTTGGCTCCGTGGTATTTACGGATATCGTCGAAAGCGATATGGACCAATTCCTGTTCATCGTAGATTTGAATAGCTGTCATTTCCAATACCTCCTGCAATGAATGATGTGTATATAAGACTTTTCCGAATTCCTTATTCTAGCTCAATCAAATTCCTGCTTTTTCTTTTTGTTCAGCCAATAGGCGAATATAACAGCGGCTGCCATAACGGCAAGCGTCGTCTTGTTTACCTTTCCTGCTTGTCCATCAATTTCTTCTTTGATAAGAACGTTCGCCTCTTGCTCAGTATTCGCAGACTTCAAATCACTTGAAGTAAAGAACCACTTCAGTCGGTCCGCCGCTTCGTTAGGGTTATGTGCAGTTTCATGGCTTCCAATTTCGATCCTTGTATCCTGCAGCATTTCGGCAGCGGCTGTGCCGGAAAGCGACAGGCCGATGATCAGCAAGAAGAGGAATTTTTTCATCTGCTCGCCCCATTTCTCCAGTGGAACTCAGCGCCTTTTAAAAGAACCCGGCATAAACCGAGATTTCTCTATCGCTGTGCCACTTCAATCTACCATCACTGAGAATTGTTATCAACTAGGTGGTTGATAGCCATAACTGATTTTTCCCTTTTCCACCATACGCTGCGGCCAGTTACATTATTGTTCGTGATGGCGCCATAAACATTTCTTATAATAGAAAAACTCCCCTCATTAAAATGAAGAGAGCTTTTCCGAAATGTGATCGCAATAGGCTTGTTCTGCTTAGGTTAATTGTTGTTCCGGATCAATGACGAGCCCGTTTTGCCGGACAATGCGCAGCCCTTTGACGGAACGGTAAACCAAGGAAGCGTCCGTTGAATCGAGCGCTTTTAGCGGAAGAAAGGAAACCGAATCACTTTGCCTCAGCGCTTTTTTGATGATCTTGAAATCGGTCATCTGCATATATAAAGCCTCGACACCTTTTGCTTCGAGCGCCTGCTGGATGAGTGTTTGCATATGCCTGCTTTGTGTCTGCAATACGGCTGCATGTTCGAGGTCTTTGGCATAGATCACTTTTCGGGTCGCCAAAGGATGGCTCGCGGAGAAGACCAACTGGAATTCTTCCTCAAACAAGCCTTGGATGTCATACGATTGGTGTAATTTCTCATCTTCAGGATAAATCGGCATGACAGCGAACTTGGCTTTCTTAGCCATTAACTGCCCATGCAATTCCGTATAGCAACGGCCGTTGATTTCAAAAGGGCAAGCCTTGCAACAAGCAGCGTGGACATCGAATAATTCTTCGTAATAATTTTCGGCAATGTGGTTGCTCATATAAATGGCAACTGGCTTTTGGGCGGCAGGCGTGGCCATGAGTTGTTGTGTCGCCTCAAACAAGTCGAGCAGCTGCCTGGCTTGTTTTTGTAAGAGAATGCCGCGCTCTGTCAGCTCAATCTGCTGCTTTTTGCGGATGATGAGTTTCACGCCGTAGTATTCTTCCAAATAGCGAACGTGCTGGCTGACGGAAGGCTGCGAGCAATACAGCTGTTTCGCCGCCTCGGTATAGGATCCGCATTCAGCCAGCACTTGAAAGGTATGTAATTTCCCCAGCACGGCATTCACCTCTTTTAATTGATAATAATTCTCAATTCATCATACCATAAAAAATCCCGCTCTCGTGTCCAAAAGCGGGATGATGAGCAATAGCTCCATTTATATAGGGATAGTTTCAAGCATTGGAACGTTCAACGCCTTCGAGGGCATCTTTTGACTGAGTATCCTCCTTTTTGATAATCGACAATGAACCATCTCCTTCCAACACGATCGCTTCCACTTGTTCAAAGGAGCTCAAGCCCTGCTGGCGGACTTTTCCGCGCAAATCGTCTTTTCGGATGCGGTGCTTGTGCATGCTTTTCTCGTAAAACTTACCGTCATGATAAATGAAACTCGGATTGGCCTTGATCAAATCAGCGAACCCTTTGGAATTCACCGACAGTTTTGAAACGATATACTGCAGCAATGTGAGCATAAACAAGACAACCACGCCGTCTGCAAAAGACATTTTGTCACTGGTGATGATGCTGCCGAGTGTGGCCCCGTAGGTGACGGTGATAACGAAATCAAAGATGTTCACATTGCTTAAGCTGCGTTTTCCAAAAACCCTCAACATGACGATGAGAAAAGGATACGCCAGCATACACATGATCGCGATGCGCAGCACGCTTTTCCAGCCATCGAATAAAATCGTATCCAGCATTTCAAATCCCCTCCGGATGCTTCATGTATTCTCCAAATACCCGGCCTTTGCTTCATTAAACGGACATTCCATAAACGATAAACGGAGAACCCACCCGATTTTAGCTAAGTTCCCCGTCTTCAAAAGCATGATTATCTTATTGAAGCCAACTATCCAAAAATGCCTGCTGGTCCCCTTCGAAAGAATCCTCAAAGAACTCCCTGAATTGTTGTTTCGTCACCCGCTGAAATTGAAACTCTTCGTAATAATCCGCTAGAAACTCCAGCGCGGCCTCGTTTCCGCCGCGCTCGTCGAAAAAGCCTTTCAGCAATAAAGGAACTTTGCCATAGACGGTCGCATAATAGGCCGGAGTGTCAAATTCATCAAGCGCCAAATCAGCATAGGTTTCCGTTTCGTAAGATTCTTCATAAGCCTTTGCATTTTGAAAACCGCTATCCTCATCACCGTAATAGTCGCTAAGAAACAAACCGGTGCTAAACTCGGTCAAACTCTCATCGAGCCAAGCGTTTTCGTATGGGTCATTGGCGACCAAATAGTAAAACCATTGATGGGCTATTTCGTGTACCAAGATCGAATCAAGCAAGTCTTCGTCCATCGGTACTTCCACAATATTTGGGTATTCCATATAGCCGTCATTCGCAATCAAATCCAGTTCAGCAAACGGATAATCGCCAATGTTTTCTTCAAAATAAGCAAATGCTTCGACTGACAGTTCAGCCGTCTTCTCCAGGATTTCCGACTCAGCCGGCACAAACACACGCAACTCGGTATTTCCAGACGTGCGTTCTGCGACTTGCCAATCGGCTGGATCCAAAAACGCCGCATAAAAATCCTTGATGGCTTCTCCAGTTAAGGTTCCAGATGAACTGGCCTCTGCCGGACCGTCTGGTGCAGAAGTGGCGATCAGGTAATCCTCTGGCAATTGATAAGTGACCGTATAATCGCCGTACCCCGTTTCATAGGATTCTCCTTTGGGATCATAGTCATTGATTTGCCAGCCCCCGTCATATTCAGCAAGCATCGGATACCAATGAGCTAAGTAATAATTGTTTTCCACCTGAGCCAAGCGCATGCCGTTTTCAGGTAAGGTGAGGGTGTATTCAATCGTGACAGCTTGTTGCTCGCCTGGTGTTAAATCCGATACCAGTTCGATAAATAAACCACCACTATCCAATTCATATCGCAATTCATCTTCACTCGAAGTGATTGAATTCACTTCTACATCCGCTGGTTCTTCTGAATAAGCATTAGTCATTTCTGTATTCATAGCGTTGGGGACAAAGTGGAACGCGATGTCTGCCCAACTTTCCTGTGAGTTATTTGTAATTAGGATGTCTGCAGAAACCTGGAAAATTCCTGCTTCTCTCATTTCGAGCTCAATGTCGTAGCTAGTGTTGCTTTGTGGAATGCTAGCATTTCCCGTTTGCTCACTCGGTTCATCTGAATAATATTGAATAACAAAATAAATAAAAAATGCAATGAAAAACAGAAAAGCCGAGAACCCGATTTTCCTTTTCACTAGCACACCTCCTTCACTCAATGAGAAATTGAATAAAGATATTTATTTCCGTTTTTAAGTGGTTATATTCAATCGAATTTTAAAGACGCGCGTTCGCGTATGACTGTCCCTATCAATGGTTCATTATCACCTTGTGTTCGTTTCGCAGAGTTGATCATCGCCATAGCCAATTCTTCAGTGGGAAGTGGCTGTTGGGAGCGGAATAATCCTGCTTTATTCATGAATTGAATAGCTTTTAAGCCCAGCACTTCGAAGGTGCGGTCGCTTCCCTTCCTCATTAAGATCGGCGGCTTGATGATGGTTAACTTGGGAAAGCCTAGCTCTTTGACCGCTTCCTCCAACTGCCCCTTCATCTTTGAGTAAAAGCTGCGGGCTTTTGGCGAAGCAAACTCAGCTGATACCAATACATACCGGTCGACTCCATTTTCTTTTGCGGCTTTTGCAAATTCATATTGATAGCCATAATCTACTTTCCATTGCTCCTCTTTGCTTCCTGCCGCTTTAATTGTCGTGCCCAAACAGGAAAACAGCACATCCCCTTTCACCAAGTTGTGCCACGCATCCGTCCGGTCAAAATCGATGACATGGACCGTTAATTTATCATGCTGAATATCCAGTGGACGCCTTACGAATACATCGACTCTTTCAAATGAATCATCTTTCATCAATTGCTCTACAAGGTCTTTTCCTGTCGCTCCTGTTGCACCGATCACTAATGCGTTCATAATGGTCCTCCTTTTATGATGAAGTTTTTATGAATATATGTATTCATCCTCGTTTTGTATTTCGTATAATTTCACGGCGCTCTCTTCAATTGAAATAAAGTGGGCCTGTTCTGAAGGAGGCATTCCTCTAAGACGCCCTGAAAATGTCCCTAGCAACTCTAATTGACTAGTTCCTATTTTCAGCTGATACAATTTCCCGTTGCTATCGTAAGGATTATAAAAGTACGCATAAGCCCCGCGAACACAAAGTCCAGCTGAACCGTGGAGCATTTCCGGAACATTAAACAACCACAAGCCCCGCTTATGTGGGTCAACGGCAACTAATTGAAAAGTCGGATATGGGAACAACCAAAGTTCCCTGCCCTTCCCTTCACAGATTGCATAACAGTCATCTATATCCGGCCGATCAAGTAAATCGCTATGATACCTGAAAACAGTCTTACCCGATAAATCCTTCAATATCAAGACTTCTTTATCAATCCCACCGCCAAATATTCCTTCATCATAATAACTGAACCAGATGCCTTCTTTGCAGGCAATTTGATCTGCCACATATTCCCCTGCGTAAAGGGTTTCTATAATCTTGCCTTCTCTATTTATAATCAATTGTTCCAATCTGCTGCTTTCTTTGATGGGGAAGTCAGAAAGCGCACTCACGATTAAATTTGCTGAATCAATCCATCGAATACTGTGGAAGTTTCTTTGAATGCCTAGCTTTACATCTACGCCATTTAACTGAATCCATGATTGTTTGTTCTTCTCAAAAATAATAGCTAACCCATCATCTTCTGTCCAATCTGCATCAACTATCTGCACAGACCCAGTTTCTTTTTTCTCTATGGTATATAGAACTTGTTCCTCAATTCGCTCAGCCATCGATACCCTCCTCACTCACCACACTGAAAGTCTTGTACGCGCATCGTTTTGTTCATTTAAATATTCCAAATCCCGAAAACCAAAACTGTGTGCGTTCTCATAGAGCGCATGGAGCATTTGCTGATCTTTGCAATAGATCGTCGTATAGATTGTATCGACAATTAGCAGGACCAATTGACAGTCGCTTGCAGCAAACTCCTCGTAAGTTTCTGGATGTGAAGTAACAGGCCCCTGAAAAGCGCGAAGTTCTGCAAAGATCACGTAAGCTCGTTCGGTTTCGATTACTTCCTTCAGCTCTGAACCTGTCAGTTGCTCTGTATTATGTGGAAACAGATCGTTCGTATGACTTCCATTCCTGCTTGCAAAAGCTTCTACATTGTCTATGTGCCACTTAAAGGCTTTAATGTTTATTGGATGAAGGATGTCTTTAAAAAAACTTCCATAGTCATTCGGCAATTCAAAACTGATTCCCCTCTTCAAAGCATGTCACTCCTTACCACCAAGTCTTAATGGGTTTTTTAGTCATCTGCGGACAGTTCTTCAATAGAGTATAAAGTCATCGTTTGTTCAATGTATTCAACCTTACAGGGGTAATCACCAAGTCTGACAGAGTCGAATTCTGCAAAGTCTCCAAAAATCACTTTCCCATTTAATTCAATATGGATTTCTTCTATATGAGTTCTTCCGCTCGTTTCAAATTTTGTAATGCTACAATTGCCACTTTCAGTTTCGAAATCACCGTTCTTAATCGCAATCATGTCTTGTACGGTCCAAAATATAAGCATTAGGCAGAGCAAACCAAATAGTGCAGTGGTAATGACCACTAAATAAAAATCCTCGGCTTTTCTTTTTATATAGTAAACAACCGTTGAACTGCACAATAAAGCGCCAAGCGACGCAAAAACCAAATCCGCCAACACTATTTCCCCTTTTGTATATATATTGAAAATCGCGGGCGCAGTTCCATCGATTTTCCTGCTTTCTGAATGGTCTATTGATATGTAAGAATTTTATGTCAACTTATTTTACCATATAACACATTCTGGAAATCAAAGTGATGAAAAAAGAGATGGCCCCACAGCGCTTATGGTCGGCAAATGACAGAGAGAATTGAGAGCAAAGAAAAAAACCTAGATGGCTGGCATTTATCATGCCAGCCATCTAGGTTTTTCGCTTACTCATCACGAAGGTTTTCTTACCACTTGCCGTTTTCTTCAAGAATTGATTTTAAGTCTCTGAACAAATTATTATGTGTACGAGCCATTTGCGTCCCTTCATGCTTATCGGTATGTTCAATGCTCGTAAGCCATGAATCTTTTCCGGCATGCGGGTTTTTGATAGACATATGAATCGTATGTTCATCCTGTTTCCAGAAGTTCAAATTGAGTCCTGCCAGTGTTTTGGTTTCATTTGCCATGATTATATTCTCCTTTAAATTACCATTTAAATCATATTGTACCACAAACAACTTGCAGTTCTATTGTTTATTCAACCCTAAACGCTGCAATCAACACCTAACAAATTTGCGCTTAAATCCAAGACGCCCCTTCTCCAAGCCTTGCTGGATACTGTCATAGGCATAAAGCTGTGTTGGTTTCTTGTTTTCCCTTTTGAGTTCGACTTTGCCAACGGCTTTTGCGGTTTCGGCCGCTTTGTCGCTCAACGGCTTATAGGAAATGCCGACTGTGTAGAGGAAATTATTCATCGATGCTTTCGTCCGTTCAGGGGATGCGTGGATCGTTTCTTTCACTGTATCCAGCATGGCGGAAATTTTGTCTTCCGAGAATTCACTGTCCTTACGGTTGCCAAGCAGCCAGCAATAACAGCTCCAGCCGGCAGACATGCGCAGCTCATCGCCGCTTTCTATCCATTTGTCGGCCACTTGCTGCGCGATATCGGATTCCGACAAGGTAACTGCCACGACATAATCAGACAGCATGTAGAAATAAGCCCCGTCCATCCAGCGGTCGAAGTCAGCTTCTGTCATCGCTTTCGGGTCAGCGATAATGCCTGCAAAATACATAGCATCGTAATTGCCCGTCGCATATAACTCTTCTGCTAAAGGCTGGTCAATTTTGATTTGTTTAGCCATTGGCTTCATTGCACCTGTGGCCACGCCGAATACTGGCTCTTTCGCCCCGCTCGACAAGTACATTTTCTTCGTGCGTTCTTTCCCTAGCGCTTCGAGTTCTTGCATGACAGTCTGAAAATCCATGTTCCGCACTTCCTTTCGCTAATAAAAGACGTTTTCCTTGCTGTTCATTCGATGCTATCGAAACAACCGGAAAACGCCTGATACTCAATCCTCTATTATCTTCACCATCTGGCGCTCTTTTTTATTCCACCCGAATTCGTCAAAGTCGTGGGCGATTTCGCTGTCCTCGTGGACTTGGCGCATGCTTTTCAATAACTCTTTTTCATGTTCCGGCATAAACCTCGCACTCATATGATTGACGATGAGTTTTTGAGCTCGGGCTCGTCTTGCCACATTAGCCGCATCCAAAGTCGTCGAATGGCCGTATTCCTTAGCGAGTTTTTCCGTTTCGCCGTCGAACGTCGCTTCATGGACGACTAGGTCGGCATCTTGCGATAATTGTTCCGACTTAAGGCAGTACTGGGTATCACCGAGAATCGCGACCGTAAAGCCGGGTTCTGCCGGGTCGGTCACTTCTTTGGATTCCACTTTTCGGCCATCCTCAAGTTCTACGGTTTCGCCCGCCTTTAACTTGGCAAGCAGCGGGCCCTTCGGTACACCGAGCTGTTTTGCTTTGTCCATATCGAGCTTCGGCAATAGCGGTTTTTGCTTGATGCGATAGCCGTAAGTCGGAATGACGTGCGCCAGGAGGCCCGCTTCGACGGTCATCGTGTCGTCTTCAAAGATGACGCCTTCCTTCACTTCGTGGAAACGGATCGGGTAAGTCAAATGCGTCCGGCTCAAGCGCAAGGTCATTTCCACGTATTCCTTCAGCTCTTTTGGGCCGTATAGGTCGAGCGGCTCATCGCCGCCTTGGAACGATCGCGAGCCCAATAGCCCCGGCAAGCCAAAAATATGGTCACCGTGCATATGGGTAATGAAGATCTTCTCGATTTTTCTCGGCTTGAGGGTCGTTTCGAGGATCTGATGCTGGACCGCTTCCCCGCAGTCAAACAGCCAGACAGCTCCCCGTTCTTCATGTAATTTCAAGGCGAGCGCCGAAGTATTGCGTTGTTTCGACGGCATGCCCGCCCCTGTTCCTAAAAATAATACTTGCATTAGCGTTTCTTCCTCTCATGGTCACTCAAAAAATCTTTGCTTAAGCTGGTTTGTGCGTCATGCTTCGACTGATGATACGGAATTCCTCTAGAGACAGAGCCTTTGCCAAAACGGCTTTCGAGTTTGGCAACCAAATCCAGAATCGGTTCATCTTTCGCATGCTCCTCGAAATTAAAGAGTGATAATTGCTCGGTCATGTCGCCCTTATCGACGACATTTGAGACGGTCACGCCAACAAGCCGTAGCGGTTCGCCGTTCCAATGCGTCTCAAATAATTGCCACGCCTGTACCATGATGTCTTGCTCTTTCCACACGGTATTGTTCAAGGTGACGCTGCGGGTGCGGTTTTTCCAGTCGGCGCTGCGCGTTTGAATGCTGACGGTTGGGCCTGCCAAGTTTTTCGCATGCAGCCTGGCGGCGACTTTCGAGCTTAAAGTCTTGAAGATTTTCTGTAAGCTTTCCAAGTCGGTTTCATCGAACGGCAAAGTTGTCGACGTGCCGACACTTTTGCGGTCATAGATTGAATCCGGGTCGACTTCGCGGCTATCTTCTCCTCTGGCACGCGCCTGCAGCCGCACGCCGTTTTTCCCCATCTTCTCCTTAATCAAGCCCTCCGGCGCATTCGCCAAATCGCCGATTGTATAAAGCTTCAAGCTATTGAGCTTTTTCGCGGTACTTTCACCGATGCCGTGCATTTCAATAACTTCTCTTGGCCATAGGATGCGCTGGATATCGCGCTTTCTGAGGATAGTGATGCCAAGCGGCTTTTTCATATCGGACGCCGTTTTGGCCAGGAATTTATTCGGCGCGATGCCGATGGAACACGGCAAGTCGAGTTCTTTCAGGATGCGCTGCTGCACCTCTTCTGCAATGTCCACCGGATGCTGGTCAGCCGAGAGTTCCGTCACGTCGATATAGGCTTCATCGATCGACACTGGCTCGACGGCATCGGTATAGGTGCGCAAGATCTCGAACATTTGCCGCGATGCTTCCCGGTAGCGATCGAAGTTCGGCGGCATCAGCAAGAGCCCGGGGTATTTCTTCTTCGCCTCATGCACTTGCATCGTCGTATAAATGCCATGCGCCCGCGCCTCGTAAGAACAGGTGACGATAATGCCCTTGCGCTCTTTCGGATTTCCCGCAATCGCCAGAGCTTTTCCTTTCAGCGACGGATCGTGCGCCTGCTCGACGGATGCATAAAAGCTATTCATATCAATGTGGAAAATAACTCGCCCCGCCATAACAATCGCTTCGCTTTCCTTTTTCTTTCAGTGTATCAAAAAAAAGGCGAACAGGCATCCTGTTCACCCTTTCCAGTTCCAATGGATTTGTGCTAGATTTATTAAACTTTGCTAAATAAAATTAGTGCTTAGTTGGACTTGTAAGCGTGGTGTGCTGACCGTTGTTTTTTTCATCTTTGAATAGCCGCCTCCCGCTTTGGGCTGGCCTCTCACAATAAGCCAAGAAGAACACTTGTCTTATTGCTTCGGCTCGCCCGTGTGCGCGGTTCGGCTTTAATATTTCATTGGATATTGCATGCGATGATGTGTCTTTTCGTTTGAATTCATCCACTGGTGGGGACGCTTAGCTAGACTTGATGGTTATGAAGTTGCCGTGACTATTCAATTTGAACTTACAAAGCTGAACAAAACTATTCAAATTAATTCCATTGTCAGATGCATTTGACTTACTTTCTAAAACTAGAGATGAAGCGGAAAGGGGCGAATGGATGGCGAGGGGAAGCCGAGTCCATTCATTTGCGACGCATCTGCTTGCAGATGTGGGAGCAACGCTTTCCATATCAGTGAGAGAAGCGTCTCAACACCCGCCCCATCCCCGGGCAGCTGAAAGCGCGACGTCCTGTCGCATCAGCTGCATGACTCGCATCCTGCGAGCCCCAAGCGTGCCCCTTGCAGCGCAATCTCCAGAACATTTCTACACACAAACAACTGCCCCCAAAAACCATATTGAATGGTCTTCGAAGGCAGTTGATATGGTTTGATTAACGCGTGGCTGCTTCTTTGACAATTTCGACCAAGAGCTCGGTCAGTTTCTCAAGCTCTAGGACCGGCATGCGTTCGTTCGTTGTGTGGATTTCTTCATAGCCGACACATAGGTTGACCGTCGGAACGCCGTGGCCGTTGATGATATTGGCATCGCTTCCGCCTCCGCTTGTGAGGACAGGCGATGGGCGGCCGATGCGCTCAGCGGCAGCTTTCGCGATATCTACGACAGGGTCCATTTCATCAAAACGGAATCCTGGGTACATGAGCTGGACGTCTGTTTCCGCACGTCCGCCCATTTCCTTGGCAACTTCTTCGAAAACGGATTCCATGTGAGCCGTTTGGTCTGCCAATTTGTCTTCGCTAATCGAGCGGGCTTCAGACAAGATATGGACTTCGTCGCAAACGATATTGGTCGCTTTACCGCCTTCGAAACGGCCGATGTTTGCGGTCGTCTCTTCATCGATGCGCCCGAGTTTCATGCGCGCGATCGCTTTTGATGCGATGGTGATCGCAGATACGCCTTTTTCCGGCGCAACGCCGGCATGCGCCGTCTTGCCGTAGATCGTTGTCCACAATTTCGCTTGGTTCGGCGCAGATGTCACAATACCGCCGACTTGGCCGTCGCTATCGACTGCATAGCCGAATTTTGCCTTCAATAGGGATGCATCGAATTCTTTCGCCCCGACCAAACCGCTTTCTTCACCAGCTGTAATCAGGAATTGGATATCCCCGTGTTCAACATTTTCTTCTGACAAATGGCGTGCAAGTTCCAATAATGCCGCAACACCAGCTTTGTCATCAGCGCCCAGAATCGTCGTGCCGTCTGAATACACATAGCCGTCGCGGACTTCCGGCTTGATGCCTTTACCGGGAACAACTGTATCCATATGTACGGTGAAATAAATCGGCGGCGCATCTTTTTTCGTGCCTTCAAGTGTCGCCACCAGGTTTCCTGCACCATGTCCTGTGCGTTGTTTTGAATCGTCTTCGACGACGCTAAAGCCGAGAGCTTCCAGCTTTTCCGTCAATACTTTCGCAATGGCGGCTTCTTCTTTTGTTTCGGAGTCAATTTGCACAAGCTCCAAAAATTCTTCCAATAAGCGATCGGTTTTCATTCCAAAAACTCCTCTTCTATTCCATTTAGTCCAGTTCCTATTATAGCCTTAGCCCCTGTCGACTTCATGCAAAACGCATCAATCTCTTCCCTGTGACAGGAAGAGATTGGTCAAAAAGTCTTTTATAGCGGCATATTGCCGTGTTTTTTCTTCGGCCGTTCGTCTTTCTTGTGGCGCATCATCTCGAGAGCCTGGATGAGTTTGATGCGTGTTTCACGCGGGTCGATGACGTCATCGACCATACCGCGTGCCGCTGCGACGTAAGGATTCGCAAATTTCTCGCGGTATTCTTCGATTTTCGCTGCACGTGTCGCTTCGGGATCGTCGCTTGCGTCGATTTCACGGGCGAAGATGATATTCGCTGCGCCGTTCGGGCCCATGACCGCGATTTCGGCATTCGGCCAAGAGAACACCAAATCCGCGCCGATTGATTTCGAGTTGAGTGCCACATAGGCGCCCCCGTAAGCTTTCCGCAAAATGACGGTCATTTTTGGCACCGTCGCTTCCGAATAAGCATAGAGAATTTTCGCCCCGTGGCGAATGATGCCACCATGCTCTTGTTTAATGCCCGGGAAGAACCCAGTGACATCTTCAAAGGTAATGAGCGGAATATTGAAGCTATCACAGAAGCGGATGAAACGCGCTGCTTTATCGGAAGAATCGATATCGAGGCCGCCTGCCATTACTTTCGGCTGGTTGCACACAAGCCCGACCGTTTCGCCTTTAATGCGGGCAAGGCCGATCACGATATTGCGGGCGAATTCCGGTTGCACTTCCATGAAGCTGTCCTTGTCGACGACTTGTTCAACGACTTTTCGGACGTCGTATGGGCGAATCGCTTCGTAAGGGACGATATCAGCCAGATCCGGGCGGTAATCGTCTTCGTTGTCGACTTCAAGGCGTGGCGGCATTTCCTGGTTATTCTGTGGCAAATAGCTGACCAATTGGCGCACCATTTCGAGAACTTCCTGCTCTGAACCTGAACGGAAATGGGCATTTCCGCTAATCGCAGTATGTACACGTGATCCTCCGAGATCCTCAGAGGAGATTTTTTCTCCCGTGACCGTTTCGATAACTTTCGGCCCTGTGATGAACATCTGACTCGTTTTGTCGACCATGAAAACAAAATCGGTAATGGCCGGCGAATAGACCGCTCCGCCTGCAGATGGCCCCATAATGACGGAAATTTGCGGGATGACTCCCGAATAAATTGAATTGCGGTAAAAAATATGGCCATAGCCATCAAGCGATAACACGCCTTCCTGGATGCGGGCGCCGCCGGAATCGTTCAAACCGATAAACGGAGCGCCGTTTTTGGCTGCCATGTCCATGACGTTAGCGATTTTTTTCGCATGCATTTCACCCAATGCACCGCCAAAAACGGTGAAATCTTGAGAAAACAGGTAGATCGGGCGGCCATTCACTTTGCCATAGCCAGTGACAACGCCTTCCCCTGGGCCTTTGCCCATGCCGAAGTCGGTCGTGCGGTGTTCGACGAACGGGCTTAATTCGACAAAGCTGCCTTCATCGAGCAACAAGTCGATGCGCTCGCGGGCGGTCAATTTGCCTTTTTCGTGCTGCTTATCAATGCGGGCTTCACCGCCGCCTAGTTCGATTTCTCTTTTTCTGTCATACAACTCATTGATGCGTTCATAAATGTCCATTTCCCCACTCCTCCGTCACTTCTTTTCGCACAGTTCATACAAAACGCCATTTGACGATTTCGGGTGTAAAAAGGCAACCATTGCCCCGCCTGCTCCCGGTTTCGGTTCGTCACTCAATAATTTGACACCGTTTTCACGAAGTTCCGACATGCGTTCTTCGATACCGTCGACACCGAACGCGATGTGATGGATGCCTTCGCCTTTTTTCTCGATAAATTTGTGGATCGGGCTGTCTTCGCTCATCGGCTCAAGTAGTTCCAGCTTGATGTTGCCTGCATCGATAAAGGCCACTTTCACTTTCTGCCCTTCCACTTCTTCGATTTTCATCAACGGACACCCAAGTGTCTCTGTGTAATAAGGCAGGACCTGCTCTAAATCTTTTACAGCGATTCCGATATGATCTACTTTCTTCATCCTTATTCACTTCCTTTTTTGGCTTCCTCTTTATTGTACCCATTCAAAGCCAAAAACTCTAGTTGTTATCGAATATTAAGAAAATGGCGACGCTGCCAGTTTAAAAATCAGCCCATATGTGGTATGATTCTTTCAAAGTACAGGAATAAAGGAGCTATGCTATCCATGAGAAACCAAGCTTTCCGTAAAGTCATTGTCTACGCAATGGTCGGATTGATGCTGCTATCGAGCCTGATGATGGGCTTAAGCTTCGTCATTTAATTTGAAATCTGCTGAAGGGCTTCTTTCCGCGCATGAACTACGCGCTGAGAGGGCCCTTTTTTTCGTGCGCACACAAAAACCGGCCAGAGCGTGATTTCTCTGGCCGGTTTTTTAGGCTAGGCTTGGGTTGAGCCCTTTTTTATTGTGGAAGCCTTTATAACTTTGCTTGATCTCGAGATAAGTTTCCATTTCCTGAATGATGGCATTCAGATCCGCCATAGCAAGGAATTTTTCGTGCGTATCCGGCAGCGGCATCTCGGCGAAATTCGCTTTCAGCCGATCCAATTTGGTGATGTATTGGTCGGCGGTATTGCCGGAATGCACATGTTCGGACAAGTCTTCCAAAAAATCCGCAACAAGCTGGGTCTGTCCGACGATCACCGGGAGCGCCGTGATTTTCGGCAAGATGCGTTCGATAATTTGAAGCTGCTGCTCGCGCATATCGAAATAATGGTAATACTTGTTTTCGTGTCGCAGCAAGTGATTCTCAACATCCTGATAAGCGAGCGCTTTGGCTTTATCGATCAGCTTTTCCGATTCCATCAATTCCTTACCGGTCCAATCCGATTCCCCGTGGCGCAAGTAAATAGTCGTTTCACGAAAAATCGTCGAATACAGCCGTTCGACTTCTTCCCGGTAGCGGTCGAGTTTTTTCTCGATGCTCGGCATATACATGTTGACGATCAACGCTGTACCGAAACCAATCATCATCAACATCACTTCGTTCAGGAACAATGCGCCGGTCAAATTTTTGGCATCGTATAAATGAAGCAAAATGACCGCACTGGAGACGAAGCCATCCGAAAACCCAAGGCTGACGAGCACCGGGATGAACAGCAAGATTAGAATGCCGAGCGTGATGGGATGATACATGCCCAGTTCAAAAAAGATGAATGCGAAGACGATGGCGATCATGCTGGCGACAAAGCGGGAGAACGCGGCACGGACCGACTTCTTTTTTGTCGGCTGGATGCACAAGATCGTCAAGATGCCGGCAGATACATAATATTCGAGTCCGATCAACTGGGCCAAATAAATGGCGATGGCGGCGCCGAGTGCTGTTTTCATGGTCCGGTAACCGATGCGGTATGGTTTCAGTTTCATAGGCGTCTCCCCTCAAAATACAAAAATGCCCCCGCTGCCGGGGGCATTTTTTCTTACATTTTTTCTTACATTTCTTCGCAATGCTCTTCGAAAATTGACTGGATATGCGTAATGACCGACATCGGATCGTGCCCTTCGATTTCGTGGCGGCCGATTTCATCCACTAATTTACCATCTTTCAGGAAAGCGAACGATGGTGACGATGGCAAATGGTCATCGCCGAACAAATCACGTGCTTGCGCCGTCGCTTCTTTGTCTTGGCCGGCAAATACCGTATACAAGTGGTCCGGGCGTTTGTCGTAATGGACCGAGTGAAGAGCAGCCGGGCGTGCGATGCCGCCTGCACATCCGCAAACCGAGTTGATCATGACAAGGCTCGTGCCGGGTTTTGCGAATGCCTCTTGCACGTCTTCTGCCGTTTCGAGCTGTGTATAGCCACCGTCAGTTAGTTCTTGGCGGGCTTGTGTAACAATATCATTCATCAGGAAATTAAAATCCATGCTCATCTGTACCACTCCTTCATTATTGCTGTTCTTATCATATCAGGACGGCGGCACAGTTGCAAAAAAGCTTACTTGAACAGTTCCGTGACCGCCTGTGAGACCGTCAATCGGTCATTGAGAATGCGCTGTTCCATGTCTTTAACCTGCTGTTTGCGCTCAGGATCGCCGTAAAAACGGCCAAGCAATTCATCGGTGATCATCGAATGGAACCAATCGCGCGTCTGTTCCTGACGCCTCGTGTCCCAATAGCTGCTTTCTTTCACCGTTTGTTCAAAATCCTTGACCATATCCCAGATCTCTTGCATGCCGGTTCCTTCAATGGACGAAACCGCCAAAGGGCGTGTCGTCCATCCTTCGGTCGCCGGTTGCAAAAAATGCAGCATCTGTTTGTATTCCCGCACGGTTTTTTTTGCGAGCGGCAAATTGTCCTGGTCGGCTTTATGGACAATCATCGCATCCGCCAATTCCAAGATGCCCTTTTTCATGCCTTGCAACTCATCTCCAGCACCCGTCAACACAAGCAACAGGAACATATCAACCATGCCGCGCACGAGCGTCTCGCTCTGCCCGACACCGACCGTTTCGACCAAGATTACGTCGTAGCCTGCCGCTTCGCATAAGAGCATCGTCTCACGTGTCTTTTTATGGACGCCGCCGAGCGTTCCTGCAGTGGGCGATGGCCGGATGAACGCTTTAGGGTTTCGCGCCAGTTCTTCCATGCGCGTTTTGTCGCCGAGTATGCTGCCGCCCGTTCGCGAGGAACTGGGGTCGATCGCAAGCACCGCTACCCGGTGGCCGAGCTCTGTCAGCATCGTCCCGAAGGTTTCGATGAATGTGCTTTTGCCGGCTCCTGGAACGCCGGTGATGCCGATGCGTATGCTATTGCCCGTTTTTGGCAGCAGTGCATTCAATAATTCCTGGCCGCGCTTTTTGTGATCGGGGTTAGTGCTTTCAAGCAAGGTGATCGCCTTACCTAAATGCAAGCGCGATCCGCTTTCCACGCCGCGTGCGAGCTCGCCCAAATCAAATTGGTTGGCAGCCGGCTTTTTAAATTTTTTCCTTGGCAATGCTTTCATGCCATCATGCTTGTCCGAAACACCCGACATGACTTGTCTGGACTGCTTCTCGCGATCCATCAGTCTGCCTCTTCCTCGTACCCGAGGCGCGCGTAAATTTCTTCGATGACTTTTTGGGCGGCAACCGGGATGACTGTCCCTGGCCCGAAGATCGCGCTTGCGCCGTTATTGCGCAGGAATTCGTAATCCTGTGCCGGGATGACGCCGCCGACGACGATTAAAATGTCTTCACGCCCCACTTTTTTCAACTCTGCCGCGAGATCCGGCACAAGTGTCATATGGCCAGCTGCAAGCGAGCTGACGCCGATGACATGGACGTCGTTTTCCGCGGCCTGCTGGGCTGTTTCTGCAGGCGTTTGGAACAATGGCCCGATGTCTACATCAAAGCCGAGATCAGCAAATGCGGTCGAGATGACTTTCGCGCCGCGATCGTGTCCGTCCTGGCCCATCTTGGCGATCAGGATACGCGGGCGGCGGCCTTCGTTTTCAATGAATTCCTCCGTCATTTGTTTGACGATCTGCATTTCTTCCTGGTTGGAGAAGTTAGAACTGTATACACCGCTCACGGAACGGATCACCGCCTTATGCCTGCCGGAAGCTTTTTCGATGGCATCCGAAATTTCGCCGAGTGATGCCCGGTGGCGAGCCGCTTCAATTGCACAGGCGAGAATATTGTCTTCGCCGCTTTCTGCCGCTTTTGTCAGCTCCAGCAACGCTTTCTCTACTTTTTTCTGGTCGCGCGTGTCGCGCATCCGATCGAGTCGCTCAATCTGCTTTTTACGCACCATCGTGTTGTCGATGTTCAAAATATCGATCGGGTCTTCCTCATCGAGACGGTAGCGGTTGACGCCGATGATTGTTTCTTCATTCGAATCGATTTGCGCTTGTTTTTTCGCAGCCGCTTCTTCGATGCGCATTTTCGGAAGACCCGTTTCAATGGCTTTTGCCATGCCGCCGAGTTCCTCGACTTCTTCGATCAATGTCCACGCTTTTTCCATCAATTCTTCCGTCAGCTTTTCAACGTAATACGAACCACCCCATGGATCGATCGTATTATTCATCAAAGTCTCTTCTTGAAGGAATAATTGCGTATTGCGTGCAATACGAGCGGAGAAATCAGTCGGCAAGGCAATCGCTTCATCGAGTGCATTGGTGTGCAAGGATTGCGTATGGCCCATCGCCGCTGCATTCGCCTCGAGCAGCGTCCGTGTCACGTTATTGAATGGGTCCTGCTCCGTCAAGCTCCACCCCGAAGTTTGGGAGTGCGTGCGGAGCGCCAAGGATTTAGCGTTTTGCGGGTCGAAGCTCTTCATCATCTTCGCCCAGATTTCGCGCCCAGCCCGCATTTTTGCGACTTCCATGAAATAGTTCATGCCGATACCCCAGAAAAATGACAAGCGCGGCGCGAACTGGTCGATGCCGATTCCTGCATCCAAACCGGTACGGACATATTCCAAGCCGTCTGCAAGCGTATAGGCAAGCTCGATATCCGCCGTAGCGCCCGCTTCTTGGATATGGTAGCCCGAAATGGAAATCGAGTTGAATTTCGGCATATGATCAGATGTGTATTTAAAGATATCCGCAATGATCTGCATCGACATCGCCGGAGGATAGATATAGGTGTTGCGCACCATATATTCTTTGAGGATATCGTTTTGGATTGTGCCCGCCAATTGCTCTGGCGAGACGCCCTGTTCTTCTGCAGCGACGATGAAAAATGCCATAATCGGCACAACTGCGCCATTCATTGTCATCGATACCGACATTTGGTCAAGCGGGATGCCGTCAAATAAAATTTTCATATCTTCGACGCTATCGATGGCTACCCCGGCTTTACCGACATCGCCGACAACGCGCGGGTGGTCGGAATCATAGCCACGGTGCGTCGCGAGGTCGAATGCCACGGACAAGCCTTTTTGGCCCATTGCCAAATTGCGGCGATAGAAGGCGTTGCTTTCTTCAGCGGTCGAAAAACCGGCATACTGGCGCACTGTCCAAGGCCGTGATACGTACATCGTCGGGTATGGCCCGCGGACGTTCGGCGCAAATCCAGGATAGCTCGTTTGTTCTTCATTCAAGTCTTTCGAAGAATAAAATGGTTTCACGGCAATGCCTTCATTGGTCATAAAAGCGCTCTCATCCCGGTCGCCCAATTTAGCCGTATCGAGTTTTGTGACGTCAATTTTCGTAAAATCAGGTGTCGTCATTTACAGCGCCTCCTTTCCAAGTGACAAAACAGCTTCTAATTTATCGATCAACGGCTTGCCCGCATAGAGAGAATCGCGGATCCCGTTTGCTTCCCAACTTTTTAACGTTTCCTTATCGATTTTCCCGGCTACATCAATTGCCGCTTTCGCATCGAGTTGCGGAATCGTTTTTTCAAGTGTTTCACGGCTTCCACATAAAACGGCGTAGTCGAGCTCTTCAGAACGGATATAACGGTTTACTTCGTCAGCGGAGGAAAGATACGGGCTGATTTCGGGCTCGATTCCTGCGACGGATAAGAAGCCTTGCACAAAATCCACCTGCGGTTTCACGGCTTTTAACGGCTCCAACAAGATAACGGCCGATTTGACGCTCGTTTCGCGGCTTTTCGCACGTAATTTCTCAAACGGCGTCGCCAAGCGTTTGGCTGTCATATACTCCAAATGGGCGGTATCGATTTTGGCGTCTTTCACCGGCTCCTGCGGGTTGGCGTAGATATTCGTGCCGATCAAGGAAGCTTTGCGGTTGGCCACTTGCTGTTCGCGATCGAGCCATTTGGCTTGAATGTCGTCTGTTAGCCAGCCAGTCCGCTTCACTTCGGAATAGCCTCCTGCTTCCTGGATTTCCAAGAAATAGTTCCATGCGGCATCGACGTATTCGCGCGTTAGGCTTTCGATGTAATAAGATCCAGCTGCAACATCGGTGACGTGCGAAACATGGGATTCTTCTTTAATGACCAATTGTACATTGCGTGCGATGCGCCGGCTGGAACCAGTCGGAACTGTCAGGAAATCATGCGGATGCACAGTATGCCCGTCCGTTCCCGCTAGCACGGCGGAAAAAGTGGCATTGCCTGCCCGCAGCAAATTGACGTAAGGGTCCAGTTTGGAATACGAGCGCACCGACGTTTCCGTAAATATCGGGATGCGTGGCGCTTGTTTTCCGTAAGCGGAGCAGAATGCCTGCCACAATACACGGAATGCCCGTATTTTGGAAATTTCCTGGAAGAAATGCGTGTCGACTGCAAAACGGACCCAAAAGCTCTTCGCTGCTGATTCGAAATCCTGTTGGTCCAGCGATTCGGCCATCATGCTAAGCGCCACACCAAGTTCATGGATGATCGTCCCGCCGGCGTTATGCGTCGGCAAAGTATCAATCAAGCCAGTCCGGACATTTTCTGGTGCCTGAATTGGCTCTTCCGTGAAAATGACGCCTTGTACTTTTGCCTGCTGTTCAGCTGGAAGCATATCGAACACCTTTAAAATGGGATCGTTGTCTTCAGTTACCTTGAAATAAATCGGATAGCGGACGATCAAATCCGCAAGTTGTTCGAGCTGCGCTTCGGTCCAGTCGAATGGCTGTGCACCGGAATAGACGACCGCTTCATTTCCTCGTGACAGATCATCTTCTGTCACAGCCAAAAATCCCTCGGCATCATGCGCTGTGATTTCCTGCGCCACGATCCAGGAAGGACCGAACTTGCCGCTCTGGACAGCGGCTACTTGTGCTTCCACATCGGATACGGATCGCTCCAACATGTCTTTCGTATAGAGGGGTTCGAGGGTGATGTCTTCAATGGTGCTGGTTTTCATCACCTTTTCAAAATCTTTTCCTTTCAGTGCAGCTTCTGCCGCTTGTTTCCATTCTTCGTATGTACGCTCAGGAAACTGAATGTTCTTCATCGATTCAATCGTCAAACTATTCCCTCCTCAAAGCTTTCTGTCTCCATTTTACCTGACGTTGCAAGTTACTGAAAGGAAAAAAAGCTTGAAGTCCGAAGACTCCAAACTTTTCATCAATAAACTGATGTATTGTCCTTGTTCATTTTTTCAAGTATTTCCTTAACGCGTGCCAAGAACTGCCCGCAAACGAGGCCATCAAGAACACGGTGGTCGAGCGATAGGCATAAGTTCACCATATCACGTGCAGCGATCATTCCACCCTGCATGATGACTGGGCGCTTGACGATCGACTCGACTTGGATGATCGCAGCTTGCGGGTGGTTGATGATGCCCATCGATTGGACAGAACCGAACGACCCGGTGTTATTGACGGTGAACGTGCCGCCTTGCATATCTGCCGACTTCAACTTGCCTGTGCGCGCTTTTTGCGCCAGTTCGTTGATTTCGCGGCCGATGCCTTTAACAGATTTCTCGTCGGCATTTTTGATGACCGGAACGAACAAGGCGTTGTCTGAAGCGACCGCAATCGAGATGTTGATGTCTTTTTTCTGGATGATCTTGTCCCCTGCCCACATCGAGTTCATCATTGGGAACTCTTTCAATGCCTGGGAGATCGCTTTGACGAAGAATGCAAAATACGTGATGTTGAATCCTTCTTTTTTCTTGAAGTCGCCTTTGATGGAATCGCGGAATTGCGCAAGATCCGTCACGTCGACTTCGATCATCATCCACGCATGCGGCGCTTCATGCTTGCTCTTGAGCATATTCGCTGCAATCGCTTTGCGCACGCCGGTGACGGGGATTTCGATATCGCCAGGAGCTGATTCGATGGATTCTTCCTTAGCAGCTGGTGCTTTCGGTGTTTGTTGCGGCGCAGCTTGCTGAACAGGTTCTGCTGTTTCAGCCGCTTGTGGCGCTTGTGCAGTCTCGCTGCCCGCTTGAGGAATGTTGCCGCTGTCGATCAATTGCATCAAATCCTTGCGGGTGATGCGGCCTTCGTTTCCAGATCCTTCGACTTGGTTCAAGTCGATGTCGTGATCTTGCGCGAGACGAAGAACGGCTGGTGAATAACGTGCTTTGCCGCCCTGTGGTTTAGCTGGTTTTGATGAGCCTTTTTCACCTTCGAGTTTTTTGGTCGGTGCGGCTCCTGCAGCTGGCATTTCATTGGCTTTTTCGCCTTCAGCTGGTTTTGCTTCTTCCACTGGGGCAGAATCTCCGCCTTCAGTTTCGATCGTGCAGACCACTTCGCCGACTTCCAATGTATCGCCTTCAGAAGCGATCAATTCCTTGATCGTCCCCGTAAACGATGAAGGAACTTCTGCCGTTACTTTATCGGTATTGACTTCCGCCAACGGATCATACTTGTTTACATGGTCGCCTGGCTGGACGAGCCATTTTTCGATCGTGCCTTCTGTTACACTTTCGCCAAGTTGGGGCATCGTGATTTTTTCAATAGCCAAAGGGATTCCTCCTTTTCAATCTGTGATGCATATTCATTTATAAGGTTTATGCGTTAACGGCCAGCTTCTCGGGCTTATGCCTGTCGAAGCTAGACGGCCATTTCCGCTTTTCTTCTGTCTAGCTCCGTTGCCCAGTCCCTCGAGGTCGCTTCGGTCTGTCCGGAAATGGCACAAATCGCCATTTCAGGCCACCCCTCCAGCGCTTGTCGGGCCTAGATGGGCAACTGCGCTTTTCTTCTGTCTAGCTGCAATGGCCAGCTTCTCGGGTCATAAACCATTCCGGCTGTGCGGCAAAAAGCGCCGCTTCGCCAGCCTGCTTTATGTCTGTCGAAGCTAGACGGCCATTTCCGCTTTTCTTCTTAAAACTCGGCTAGTTCTCTCATGGCTTTTTCTACTTTGTCCGGGTTGATCATGAAGAATTTCTCCATGGTCGGTGCGTATGGCATTGCCGGAATGTCCGGTCCTGCAAGGCGTTTGATCGGTGCGTCAAGGTCGAATAGGCAGTTTTCAGCGATGATAGCTGCCACTTCGCCGATGATGCTTCCTTCTTTATTGTCTTCAGTGACCAGAAGGACTTTGCCGGTCTTTTTCGCTGCTTCGATGATGCCTTCTTTATCCAATGGATAGATCGTGCGCAAATCCAGGATGTGGACGGAGTAGCCATCTTCAGCCAGGCGTTCTGCAGCTTGCAATGCGAAATGGACAGCCAATCCGTAGGTGATAACAGTGATGTCTTCGCCTTCGCGCTTGACGTCGGCTTTGCCGATTTCGATTGTGTAATCATCTTCCGGCACTTCGCCTTTGATTAGGCGATATGCGCGTTTGTGCTCGAAGAACATGACCGGATCTTCATCGCGGATCGCTGCTTTCAACAAGCCTTTCGCGTCATACGGTGTGGATGGGATGACGATTTTAAGTCCCGGTTGGTTAGCGAATACCGCTTCGACGGATTGCGAATGGTAAAGTGCACCGTGGACGCCGCCGCCAAATGGAGCACGGAAGACGATCGGGCAAGACCAGTCGTTATTAGAACGATAACGGATGCGCGAAGCTTCCGAAATAATCTGGTTGACTGCCGGCATGATGAAATCCGCAAACTGGAATTCAGCGATTGGGCGCAAGCCATACATCGCGGCTCCGATTCCAACGCCTGCGATAGCTGATTCAGCAAGCGGCGTGTCAACTACGCGGTCTTCGCCGAATTCATCGTAAAGCCCTTGTGTCGCTTTGAAGACGCCGCCTTTTTTCCCGACATCTTCCCCGAGTACGAAAACGTTTTCGTCACGCGCCATTTCTTCTTTCATGGCAAGCGTGATGGCATCGATATAACTCATAACTGCCATTATTCGTTTCCTCCTTCTTCTGCATAGACGTATTTCATTGCACTTTCTGCTGGTGCGTATGCTGCGTTTTCTGCATAATCTGTCGCTTCGTTAACAAGCGCCATGATGCGGTCGTTGATTTCTTTTTCAAGTTCGTCGTCCATGATGCCGTTTTCTTTCAAATAAGCACCAAACAACAGAATTGGGTCTTTTTCTTTTTGTGCAGCGAGTTCATCCGCTGAACGGTATTGGCGATGGTCATCATCAGATGAGTGGGCTGTCATGCGCTCTGAAACCGTCTCGATCAAGCTCGGGCCTTCGCCGTTGCGTGCGCGGTCTGCTGCTTGTTTCACGTGTTTATATACCTCGATCGGGTCGTTTCCGTCGATTGTCACGCCAGGCATTCCGTAGCTTGCTGCACGATCCGAAACGTTTTTGCTCGCCACTTGACGCTCAAACGGCACGGAAATCGCGTAGCGGTTATTTTCAACCATGGTGATGACCGGCAATTTATGTACACCGGCAAAGTTCAAGCCTTCATGGAAATCACCTTGGTTGGAAGAACCTTCACCAAGCGTGTTGAATGTGATGAAATCCTTTTTCTTCATTTTCCCAGCAAGCGCAACACCTACTGCATGCGGAAGCTGAGTCGTTACAGGTGAAGAACCTGTCAGGATGCGGTTTTTCTTTTGCCCGAAATGCCCAGGCATCTGGCGGCCGCCGGAGTTCGGGTCTTCTGCTTTGGCAAATGCCGATAGCATCAGATCTTTCGGCGTCATGCCGAAGTGAAGGACCACGCCGAGGTCGCGGTAATACGGTGCGACATAATCTTTCGTATTGTCGAGTGCGTAAGCCGCTCCGACCTGCGCTGCTTCCTGCCCTTGGCAAGAAATGACGAAAGGAATTTTCCCTGCACGGTTCAGGAGCCACATGCGCTCATCAACGCGGCGTGCCGTCAACATCGTTTCATATATTTTCAAGACATCTTCGTTCGTCAAACCTACTTCTTCGTGTTTCGTAGCCATTGAATTTCCTCCTTTAACTATGGATCGCTTTGCCGTCTACCGCTAATGCCGCTTCGCCCATGACCTCTGAAAGCGTCGGGTGCGGGTGGATTGTGTCTGCAATTTCCCAAGGCGTTGCGTCAAGTACCATGGCAAGCCCGGCTTCTGAGATCATGTCCGTCACATGCGGCCCGATCATATGGACGCCAAGGATATCGTTTGTTTCTTTGTCTGCAATGATTTTCACAAAACCATCCGACTCTCCATAGACCAACGCTTTACCGATCGCCTTGAATGAGAATTTTCCGGTTTTCACCTCATAACCTTGCTCTTTTGCTTGGTCTTCCGTAATGCCCACACTTGCAGCTTCCGGATTCGAGTAGATGCAGCGTGACACAAGGTCGTAGTTGATGGCATGTGGCGCATTGCCTTTAATATGCTCAACCGCAGTAATGCCTTCGTGAGAAGCCACGTGAGCAAGTTGCATGCCGCCAATGACATCACCGATTGCGTAAATATGGGATTCTTTCGTCTGGAACGTGTTCTTCACTTGGATAAAGCCTTTTTCAACGAGAATATCCGTGTTTTCAATCCCGATATTTTCGACATTGGCTTGGCGTCCGACCGATACCAGCATTTTTTCAGCAGTGAAGGTTTCGTTGCTGCCGTTGATTTCGGCTTGGATCGACACTTGGCCTTCACCTTTTTCAACGGTTTCTGGCAAGACTTTCGCGCTAGTTGCGAATTTTACGCCTTTTTTCTTCAATAACTTCTGCATTTCTTTGGAAATGTCTTTGTCTTCAGTCGGCACGATGCGGTCTGCGTATTCGAGAACCGTCACTTCGACGCCGAAATCGTTGAGCATTGAAGCCCATTCGATTCCGATGACGCCTCCTCCGACGATCAAAATGGATTTTGGCAGTTCGGTCATCGCAAGTGCTTCTTCAGAACTCATGACCAACTCTCCATCGATATCAAGGCCCGGCAATGTCCGCGGGCGTGAACCGGTCGCGATGATGACGTTATTCGGGATGAGCATTTCGTTCTCTTCCCCGTTGTTCATTTCAACTGAAATGGTCCCTGGGTTTGGCGAGAAGATCGATGGGCCGAGAATGCGGCCGATGCCTTCGTAAACATCGATTTTGCCTTTTTTCATCAAGCCTTGTACCCCTGCATGAAGCTGGTCGACGATTCCTTGTTTACGCTGTTGCACGCGTGAGAAATCGAGCGATACTTCACCGGTGTTGACGCCAAAATCGGCAGCATGGTTTTTTGTCGTTGCATATACTTCTGCACTGCGGAGCAATGCTTTACTCGGGATGCAGCCTTGGTGCAGGCATGTACCGCCCAGTTTGCCCTTTTCGACAATCGCAGTTTTAAGGCCGAGCTGGGCTGAGCGGATTGCCGCTACATAGCCGCCCGTACCGCCGCCTAGAATGACGACATCGTAATTTTGAGCCATTGGGAATTCCTCCTTTGGAATGTTAACCGTTTGGATAGATTCGCGCTTGTTCTTCGCCGTCGAGAACCCGGCTAGCGCCTTCTGCGAGCGCTTGCAGTTCGTTTTCTCCGGGATGGACCACGACATCGGCAATCCAGGAAATCCGGTCTGAAATCGCTTTAACGAAGTCTTTTCCATAAGCAAGGCCACCCGTTAAGATGATGGCATCGACTTGCCCTTTTAATACGGCGCTTGCAGAACCGATTTCCCGCGCGACTTGATAAGCCATCGCATCGTAAACCAACGCTGCTTCTTTATCGCCTTTTTGGATGCGTTTTTCGACCGTCACGGCATCATTCGTGCCAAGATAGCCAACTAATCCGCCTTGCCCGACTAGTTTTTTCATGATTTCGTGGCGGTAATATTGACCGGAAAAGCACAATTCGACCAAATCGCCCGCCGGAACGGTTCCTGCCCGCTCGGGGCTGAAAGGGCCGTCGCCATGCAAGCCGTTATTAACGTCGACGACTTTGCCATCTTCATGGACCCCGACCGTTATGCCGCCGCCCATATGTGTAACGATAAGGCGCAAGTCTTTATAAGCACGCCCTGTTTCTTTGGCGTAGCGTCTGGCTACGGCCTTTTGGTTCAAGGCATGAAAAATCGATTTTCGTTCAATCAATGAAAAGCCGGAAATGCGTGCGATTGGCGACAACTCATCGACAACGACAGGATCGACGATAAATGCCGGGATGTTGAGCCCTTCGGCAATTTCATGGGCGATAATGCCGCCGAGATTGGAAGCGTGCTGGCCGGAATAGCCTTCACGCAAGTCTTCTAGCATCGCCTCGTTAACAGCGTAAGTACCGCCTTCGATCGGGCGCAGCAATCCGCCTCTTCCGCATACCGCCGAAAGTTTCGAGACGTTCATGCCTTCCTCATCAAGCGCTTCTAATATATTTTGTTTCCGAAATTGAAACTGGTCAATAATGGCAGGGAAATCCGCCAGCTCTTCTGTCGAGTGGCGGATAGTTTTTTCAAGGATCTGGACATCGTTGTCAAAAACGCCGATCTTTGTCGAAGTTGAGCCGGGGTTAATGACCAGAATTCGATTCAGCTGTTTTTGCACATCGATTCCTCCGTTTCTTCCTTCAAACTTAGCGTCTGCTTAAAATGTCATGGCCGTGGCCGTTGCGCAAGAATTGGCTTCTTGAGTTGCGTACGCGCTCAATGCGTTCTTCCGCCATACGGTCAGCTGCGATATAGCTTGGAATTCCGTCGCGTTTGGCAATTTCAAAAATGCGTGTAATGCTGTCGTAGATCGTTTCAACGCGTTTCATCGCACGTTCGTTGTTGTAGCCGTAAAGCTCATCCGCTACGTTGATGACGCCGCCTGAGTTGATAACGAAGTCCGGTGCGTAAACGATGCCGCGCGCTTCGAGCTCATCGCCGTGGCGCTGTTCTTTCAATTGGTTATTGGCAGATCCTGCGACCACTTTCACTTTCAATTGTGGAATCGTCTCATCGTTGATGATGGCACCCATAGCACATGGCGCGAAGATATCCGCCTCTACCGAATAGATTTCGTTTGGCTCGACAGCCGTAGCGCCGAATGCTTCAACAGCACGTTGAACCGCTTCTTTGTTGATGTCAGTGACAATCAATTTCGCGCCTTCTTTGTGCAAGTATTCGCATAGCGGGTAAGCGACGTTTCCGACGCCTTGCACGGCTATTGTTTTGCCTTCTAGTGAATCGTCGCCGTAAGCTTCCATAGCGGCCGCTTTCATGCCGATGTATGCGCCGTATGCAGTCACTGGGGATGGGTTACCTGATGAACCGAATGCCGGTGAGATACCTGTGACGAAATCTGTTTCTTCATGGATCATGTCCATGTCAGCAACAGTCGTTCCAACATCTTCAGCTGTGATGTAACGTCCGTTCAAACCTTGGATGAAACGGCCGAAAGCACGGAACATTTCTTCGTTTTTGTCTTTCAACGGGTCGCCGATGATAACGGTTTTGCCGCCGCCAAGGTTGAGTCCGGCTGCTGCGTTTTTGTATGTCATGCCGCGGCCAAGGCGGATGGCATCTTCAATCGCTTCTTCTTCTGTTTCATAGTTCCACATGCGCGTGCCGCCAAGTGCTGGCCCAAGCGTTGTATCGTGGATACAGATGATGGCTTTAAGTCCAGAGTTTTTATCTTGGCAAAATACCAATTGCTCGTAATCGTGTTCTTCCATCTTTTTGAAAATTTCCATCGTAAATTCCTCCTAATAGTGTAAGCTTTATAGTTTTTATAGATCCGGTTAGTAGCAGTCAATTAGCAAGGTTCCCCTTGGATACATGCTGCTTTTTATAAAGTCGCTGAGCGCAAGGCTAGAGCGAGGGAAAATAATTTACTTTCTGAACTGTCGGCGCGCGATGTCAACACGATCGGTGCTTTAGCACCCGCGATGATGCCACCGACCTTGGCTTTGGAAAAATAAACGAGCGATTTATAGAGGATGTTGCCGGCTTCGATATTCGGCACTAGCAAAATGTCTGCGTGCCCCGCCGTATCCCCTTCAATGCGTTTATGCTTTGCCGCTTCGACGGAGATTGCATTGTCCAAGGCGAGCGGCCCGTCAACGACGCAATCGGTGATCTGGCCGCGCTTGTTCATGGCGGTCAGTGCTGCAGCATCCAAGGTCGCCTGCATTGCAGGATTGACGACTTCCACCGCCGCCAGCGCCGCCACGACCGGCAATTCGACACCAGTTGCCCGCGCCACCTGGACGGCATTGCGGATGATCTGGGCTTTTTCCTGAAGCGACGGTTCGAGGTTCATGCCGGCGTCGGTGACGAAAATGAGCCGGTCATAGCCTTCGACTTCAAAAGCCGCCACATGGGACAGTACCGAACCTGTGCGAAGTCCGTAATCCGCGTTAAGTGCCGCTTTCATCAAAGTAGCGGTCGGGATATGCCCTTTCATCAAGACGCTGGCGTCATTCATGAAGACAGCCCTTACCGCTTCTTTAGCCGCTTGCTGAGGGCCATTCACATGATGGAGCGCCAGTTTTGGATGCCCTTTCAAATGTGGGAAATCAGCTGCGATTAGTTGCTTCAATGTTGCTTCGTCATCGTATAGATGAAAGCTTGCGAGGTTTTGGTCGAGCGCTAATGAAATGGCTTCCATTACTGCGTGGTCAGCTGCTGCTGCAACTGCGACTGCATGCTCGTCCTGCAAGTCGATTTCATCGACGATGTTCTGCAAAGTGGTCATATCTATCACCTCATTCTTTTTAATTAAAACAGAAGAAAGCTTGAGATATAAGGGATGTAAGCGTTTTATTTGCAAAATACGGCAGTTCTATTTGCAAATTCTTGCAAAACCTTGCAAAGAGTTGCAAAACCTTATAGTAGTCCGAATTTTTCCAATTTATAGTATAAAGTGCGCAAGGAAATCTGAAGCTGCTTGGCGGTTTTTGATTTGTTCCCTTTTGCCTCTTCGAGTGCACGATGAAGGATGCCGCGTTCAACCGTTTCCAACTGTTCTTGCAATGGCGCAGATGCCGGAATGACCACTTCGTTTTTCGCTTCTTTTGCCTTCAGCATATTTAAGGGGATATGCTCTTCTGTCATTGTTTTGTCGTTCATTTGCATGAAGATCATCGAGCGGCTCAAAATGTTTTCCAGTTCCCTCACATTGCCTGGCCAATCGTACATTTTCAAAAATTGCAAAGCTTTCTCCGAAACATTTTCGACGTTGCGCCCGTATTCCTGGTTAAGCTTCAACAGCAGCCGGTCGACGATGCGCGGAATATCCTGTTTCCTGCTGCGCAGCGGGGGAATCAAGATCGGCATGCGGTTCAGCCGGTAATACAAATCTTCACGGAAAGTTCCGTCAAGCAGCGCTTTTTCCATATTGGCATTGGTCGAAGCGATGACACGGACATTGACGGGGATCGGTTTGGTCCCGCCAATCCGCATCGTTTCGTGTTCCTGCAATACGCGCAGCAATTTGCTTTGGATCTGCGGTGACAACTCCCCGATCTCATCGAGAAAGATGCTGCCGTTGTTCGCCTCTTCCAATAATCCGCGCTTCGCTCCGGTCCGGTGTTCAATCGTCGCACCTTCTTCGTAGCCGAACAATTCAGCATCGAGCTGCTCACTCGAAACCGCCGCGCAATTGACGCGGACAAATTTATTGAATTGGCGCTCGCTGGCGCTGTGGATCGCATGGGCGAATAATTCCTTGCCCGTTCCAGACTCCCCGCGCAGCAGCACCGTCACAAGCGTCTGTGCAGCTAGTTTCGCTTGCTGCAACGATAATTGCATTTCAGGGGACAAGCCGATGATGTCATCGAATGTATATTTCGACTCAAGCGTCCGGATGATGCTCCTCGCCCGGTCCAGCTCTTTCATGAGAGAGCGAATTTCTGTCGTGTCATGGATGACCCCGACACTTCCCTTTAATTGGTTATCGACGATAATCGGTGCCACATTGACGATGACTTCCCGTTTGGCCGGTCCGACTTTCAAATTAACGCCACGCACGGGCTTTCGGGTTTGCAAGGCTTTGAAGTGCATGCTTTCGCCTTCCGAAATGTCTGCAGATGCCGGGCGGCCAATCACTTGCTCCATCTCAAGACCCGTGATTCTTGTATAGGCCGGATTGACAAGCAAGCCGTTACCTTTTTCGTCCACCACCGAAATGGCATCGTCGCTGGATTGGATGATCGCTTGCAGCATCGTCTGAATTTCTTTCAGGTCAGTAATTTCCTCTGCAAGCGAAACCACTTCCGTGATGTCCTTGAACACCGCGAAGGCACCGATCAATTCGCCGGTTTCATCGATCATCGGGAAACGGCTCGTGACGATTTTCGATCCGTCTTTCAGTTCAAGCTCCCGGTTCAATTCCGTCCTGCCCGTCTCGATGATCCTCGGCAATTCGCTCATCGAAATCAATTCATGGATATGGCGCCCGATGGCTTCGCCTTGCTTGACCGAAAGCATGCGTGCGGCACTGCGGTTGATGAAGTTAATATGGTTGTCCAGATCAATGCCAACCATGCCTTCATCGATTGAATTGAAAATGATCGACCCTTTATGGCTTTCGTTGCTCAGTCGATTAATGTAATGCTCTTTCTCATCCATCAGGCGGACGAAGATGTTCGCGACGCTGCCAGGGATAATGACCGTCCGAGGGGGATAATAGCGGCGCAGCCGCTGCGTCAAGTCGTCGTCGCCGGTTACATTAAAAACAATGTCGACCGTTTTCGGCAATTCCCGATAATCTGTGCCGATGGCAATGCGGAATTTTTCAGCTTGTTTTAACGCTGGCGCATCCTCGTGAATATCTACTACACCTTCGACGTGAAACCATCCAGATTCGACGAGCAACTTTAGTATCGCGGACCCACCAATCCCTCCACCAATAATGATCACTTTTTGCAATTCTCTTCAAACCTTTCTGTCCCGATTCGTGCAATGAGCTGCACACATATTTCTAGCCTACCGCAGGGGACAATTCTTGACAACTTTGAGTGGATTGGAAACAATGGAACATGAAGGATGTGGAATAGATGGGACGATTGATTGCATTTATCATTTTGCTCATTCCCGGCGTCATGGCCGCTTACGGCATCAAATTAATGCGGGATACCCTTTTTAATAAATTGCTTGAACCGTATCCGGCTCTTTGGATGCAATTCACGCTCGGGACGCTTTTTACAGTAATTGGCATCGGTTTCTTCGCCGGATTCCTGTTGAACCGCGACCGTAAAAAAGGCAATGTGTCTGAACGGTTCCAGAAGCGATAAATGACTGCAGGCATTTGAACAAATTAAAAAGAACGCCAGGAACCTTAGTTCCTGGCGTTCTTTTTCGTTGTTACGGTTGTAATTTGGTGGTTTCCTGCGCCCATACTGCTTTTACGCGCGCAGGATAGTCTGTGATGATCCCTTTGACCGAAGGGTGAAGCTTACGCAGAATGCGTTCATGCCCCGATATGCCATATAGCCGTACCGGTTTACCCATTTCGGCAATTGGTTCAATCCATTTTGGCTTATGAAACCTCTTATGGAAGTGGAAGCTGTCGAGCCACTGGCAATTCTCCAGCTCGTTCCACTGCACGGCGCGTTTCAAGATCCACGCTATCTCAATATGCGGCATCAAACTTTTCATCTTTTTAAGAAGTTCCGCATCAAAAGAAGAGAGATGCACACCTTCTGCCCCTTCCAACAACGCGCAGACAATCTCAGCGCCCTCGGGATGCCTGGAAACCGATGACTTCAACTCGACATTTAGCGGAATGCCTTTCTTTTTCGCCCAGTCGATCACTTCAAAGGCCAGTGGAATCGAATGGCGCCCAAAACGCTTGAACCTTTTGCGGATCGATAACGACTTCAGCGATTCGTACGGCATTTTATGAATATCCGCTTGCGTCCCCGCCAATCGCTTTAATTGATCGTCATGGTAAACGATCGCGATGCCATCCCGTGTCATCTGGATATCAAGCTCGATGCCGACTTGCAATTGATCCGCCAATTCAAATGCTTGCCATGTATTTTCAAGCGCATGCCCCGAGGCCCCGCGATGCGCATAAATTTCAATTTCAGACATAGCTTCCTCCCCTTTTCTGGATAGGACCTATCTTTAATCATTTATTTTATCATCTCATGAACTAGCTGCAAGTGTGGGGCTTTCTTGTGGGCGTTTTTTGATTTTTCTATATTCCCTTATGTAGTTTAATACATTTATTACTGATGCGCTGTCGCGCAAAAAAAAAAAAAAAACCGAAGCCCTTCACAGGCGACGGTCGGTAACTATGATTATTCGTTTGTGCCAAGGCTGTCGACGATCATGGCGATGAATTCGGAATTGGACGGCTTCGACTGGAGGTGCGATTCACTATAGCCGAACACGCTAGCAATATGCGCGACGGACTCGCTGCGCACCCACACTTGCCCGATGGCATGGCGGATCGATCTTTCCACCCGCGCCGCCGTCGTATCGAATTTCAAGGCGATTTTCGGGTACAGCTCTTTTGTCACTTTGCCAAGGGCGGAAGGTTCATCAACGACGATTGACACGGCCGCTTTCAAATACATATAGCCTTTCAAATGCGGCGGCACGCCGATGTCTTTCAATCTCAAGGTGATGAGCTCGTCCTTTGTCACCATGCCGCTCTTCGCTGTTTGGTCTCCATTTTTCATAATGTGGTTAATCTGGACGACCAGTCGCTCGGTTTCGAACGGCTTCATGATAAAATAGGAAGCCCCGTAGTCAGCCGCTTGGCTCATGATCGACTCCTGGCCGAATGCCGAAAGCATGATGACGTGGATCTTGCTCATGCGCTCATCGGAACGCAGGACATCAAGTACGGCAATCCCATCGAGATATGGCATGATGATGTCGAGCAGCAAAATATCCGCTTCGGTCTGTTCCAGGATGCCGATGCATTCCCTGCCATCGTACGCAACGCCCACCACTTCCATATTTGGCTGCGATTCAAGAAACTCAGTCATCAACTCCACGAGTTCACGGTTGTCATCGGCAATGGCGATTTTTATTTTCTCCATAATTTTCTCTCCTAAAATACAGGCTCCGGTCCCTTATTTCATCAACAGCTTCCGGTCCCTCGCCAAAGTCAGCAATTCATCAGCATGCTGCAAGGTCAATTCGGTGATTTCCGCCCCTGACAGCATACGGCTCATTTCTTCAGTGCGTTTACGCCCTGCCAGTTCTTTCACTGATGTCGTCGTGCGGTCTTTCGATACTTTTTTCTCGATAAATAAATGCTGGTCTGCCATGGCGGCGACTTGCGGCAAATGGGAAATGCACAGCACTTGGGAATGGCGGGCGATGGCAGCGATTTTCTCGGCAATTGCCTGCGCCACGCGCCCGCTGACTCCTGTATCGACTTCATCGAAAATGATCGATGTGATACCTTGGTGTTTGGAAAAAATCGTCTTCAGCGCGAGCATCATACGCGACAATTCACCGCCTGATGCGACTTTCGTCAACGGCTTCAAAGGTTCCCCGACATTCGTTGAGATATGGAATGCGATGCTGTCTTGGCCGAAACGGTCGAATTTGCCTTTTGGCAACAAGTTGAATTGCACCGAAAAAGAGGCTTTGCCCATATGGAGCTCTTTTAGCTGTTCCATGATCGCTTTCGATAATTTGGCTGCCGCTTGTTTTCTCAGCATCGTCAGTTCTTCCGCTTCGATGCGCAAATCCTCAGTCAATTCCTTCAGTTTCTCCTGATCGAGGCGCAGACGCTGGTCGCGGTTGAGCAATTTATCGAGTTCGTCCGCTTGCTCTTCCTGATACAATAGCATGTCTTCAACCGACGCGCCGTATTTGCGCTTCAAGGATTGCAATAATGCCAGGCGCTGTTCGATTTCGTTGAGCCGCTCCGGGTCGAACTCCAGCTGGTCCAGAATGCGCTTGATTTCAGTCGACGTGTCTTGAAGCTGATAAAACGCCCCTGCAATCGATTCCGACGCTTCCTGGAACTGTTCATCGACCGCGGCTGCGTGTTCTAGTTCGCTCATCGCATTGCCGACCCAATCCAGCCCTTTCGACTCCCCTTGAATCGCTTCATGGGCTTGTGAAATCGATTCGAAGATTTTGGTGAAATTCTGCAATCGTTTGCGTTCTTCCAGCAAAGTTTCTTCTTCCCCCGGCACGAGCTGGGCTTCTTCGATTTCACGCAATTGGAATGTCAATAAGTCGATGCGCTGTGCGATTTGCTGCTCGTTTTCATTATAGCTGGCAAATTCACGTTTCAATTTCGTGTATTTATCAAATGTATGGCTATAGCCTTCCTTGGCTTTGGTCAATAATTTCCCGGCAAATTGATCCAATAGATGAAGATGCTGCTTTTCATCCATCAATTCCTGTGTCTCGTGCTGGCCGTGGATGTCGATCAACGCAGCCCCCACTTCCCGCAAAATGGAAATGGTCACGAGTTTGCCATTGATGCGGCAAACGTTCTTGCCTTTGCCGTTCAGCTCGCGGCGCAGCAAAACATCGCCCTCGCTCGCCTGGATCCCGAAATCGTCCAGTTTTTTATGCACCGGATGCTTTTCGCTTTCGATGTGGAACAAGCCTTCAATTTCAGCTTTTTGGGCCCCGTGGCGAATGAATTCCTGGCTTCCTCGCCCTCCGGCTAGTAAGTGCACGGCATCGATGATGATCGATTTCCCGGCACCGGTTTCCCCTGTCAGAACTGTCATGCCTTCTGTAAAACTGACCGATAATGTATCGATAATCGCAAAATTGCGGATATCCAATTCTCGCAGCATATACATCCACCTCTTTAATTAAAGCATTTCAATCAAACGCTGTTTCAGCACTTCGCGGTGTTCCACGTCACGGCAAATGATTAAACACGTATCATCGCCGCAAATGGTCCCTAAAATTTCTTCCCAATCCAAATGGTCAATCAATGAACCGATCGCATGGGCATTGCCCGGCAAGGTTTTCATGACCAAAAAATGGCTGGCCCCATCGATGCTGACGAACGCATCGGTGAGCGCACGGTGCAGTTTCTGCATTGGGTTAAAGCGCTGGTCCGCCGGCAAGCTGTATTTATAGCGCCCATCCTGCAATGGGACTTTCACCAAATGCAGTTCCTTGATATCGCGAGAAACGGTCGCTTGCGTCACTTCATAGCCCGCAGCTTTCAATAAGTCGACCAAATCATCTTGCGTTTCGATTTCGCGATTTGAAATCAAGTCGCGGATTTTGATATGACGTTGTCCTTTATTCATGGTGCTCCCCCTTGAGTGAATAATTATTCCATATACTTTATATCGTACATCTAAACCACTTTGAAAACAAGGAAACTTCCTGCCCCACTAGAACTATTTACCCCTTATAGGCTAGCTTCACTCATTTTCAACGGCAAGACAGAAAAAAAGGGCAGGGAATGAATTCCCCTGCCCGGTTAATCGGATTGTGTGTTTTTTTCCTTGAATGCTAAATGGGCACGCTCCACCGTTTGAGCGAACGAATGCGCATCCGGCAATTCACTTTTTGTTGCCTGTTCATTGGAAACAAGATGGAATAAAAACTCGATATTGCCTTCACCGCCGGTAATCGGTGAATGGGTCATGGCCTTGACTTCAAAACCGCAATCGACCGCATAAGCAGCCACTTTTTGCAGCACTTCCTGATGCACCTTCGGATCGCGGACGATGCCTTTTTTGCCGACTTTCTCACGCCCTGCCTCAAACTGCGGCTTAACGAGTGCGATGCAATCGCCGCCCGGGACCAAAATGGTCTTCAGTACCGGCAGGATAATTCGCAAAGAAATGAAGGAAACGTCAATGGTCGCCACTTCCGGCAAGCCTTCCTGAAAATCTTCAGGTTTCGAATGGCGGAAGTTGGTGCGTTCCATGACGGTGACGCGTGGGTCTTGCCGGATTTTCCAAGCCAGCTGGTTGTAGCCGACATCGAGCGCATAGCCATGGCGGGCACCGTTTTGCAATGCACAATCGGTGAATCCCCCCGTCGATGAACCGATATCGAGCATCATTTTGCCTTCTACCGCAACATCGAATTCAGCGAGCGCTTTTTCCAGTTTCAAGCCCCCACGGCTGACGTAACGCAGATCGTTGCCCTTTTTTTCAAGCGGCGCATCTTCAGGGATTTTTTCGCCGGGTTTCTCAAGGCGTTCAGTTCCAGAGAAAATCACCCCGGCCATGATGGCACGCTTGGCTTTTTCACGTGTTTCGCAAATGCCCCGCTCGACTAGCAGGACATCCACCCGTTCTTTTTTCACTTTATTCATAGAGCGTTCGACCGCTCCTGCTGTTGTGAATTTTGCTTCACGCGTGTTTTCACCTTTTTGACCACTTCGTCGCTGTTGAGATGGATTTCGTCCATCAACTCGGCCACATCACCGTGTTCAACAAAGAGATCCGGAATGCCCATGCGGTCGATGACAGCTCCTTCGTGGCCGTTGTCATGCGCGTATTCGAGTACCGCGCTCCCGAAACCGCCTTGCAAGACCGCTTCCTCGATTGTCAGAACCGGCACTTTGCGGCCGAAAATCGATGCGAGCATTTCTTCGTCGAGCGGCTTGATGAAGCGTGAGTTGACGACTTCCACTTGGATTCCTTCTTCGCGCAATTGCTCAGCAGCATGCAGCGCCATCGGAATCGTCGTGCCGAATGCCAAGATGACGGCATCCGTTCCTTTTTCCAACACTTCCCAGCTGCCAATTGGGATGGCTTTCAGTTCATCGTCCATCGGTACTCCGAGGCCGTTGCCACGCGGATAGCGCAACGCAATCGGTCCGCCATTGTAATCGATTGCCGTTTTCACCATATGCTGCCCTTCGTTTTCGTCTTTTGGCATCATCAAGACCATGTTCGGGAGATGGCGCAAGAAGGCGATATCGAAGACGCCTTGATGCGTTTCGCCATCCGCCCCGACAAGGCCCGAACGGTCGATACCGATAAAGACATTCAAGTTCTGGCGGCAAATATCGTGGACGACTTGGTCATACGCACGCTGCAGGAATGTCGAATAAATGGCCAGGAATGGCTTCATTCCTTGCGTCGCAAGTCCCGCAGCCATCGTGGTCGCATGCTGCTCAGCGATGCCCACGTCAAACATGCGCTCAGGAAATTCAGAGGCAAAGCCTTCCAATTTGGAGCCGACAGGCATTGCCGGCGTAATGGCGACGATGCGCTCATCGGTACGGGCAAGCTTGCGTGTAGTTTCAGCGATCAAGCCGCTCCACGAAGGAGCAGTGGATGAAGATTTCACTAAATCGCCCGTTTCCATTTTATAGGGTCCAATTCCGTGCCACGTGCCGATTTTATCCTGTTCAGCCGGCAAATAGCCTTTGCCTTTTTTCGTGATGACGTGAAGTAGGACAGGGCCTTTTGTTTTTTTCGCATATTCCAGGTTGTCTTCAAGTTCCTCGAGGTCATGCCCGTCGATTGGGCCGAGGTATGTGAATCCGAGTTCTTCGAAGAACATACCGGAAACGACCAAATATTTCAGGCTATCTTTGACGCGCTCAGCCGTAGAAGCGAGCTTGCCGCCGACTGCCGGCACTTTTTTCAGCAAGTATTCAAGATCGTCTTTGACTTTATTGTATTTTCCGGCTGTCCGCATGCGGCCAAGTACGCTATGGAGCGCCCCGACATTCGGTGCGATCGACATTTCATTATCGTTGAGGATAACGGTCATATCGGTTTGTGCGTGCCCGATATGGTTTAGCGCCTCAAATGCCATGCCGCCAGTCAATGCGCCATCGCCGATGATCGGAATGACGTAATTATTGTCTTTTTTGATATCGCGCGCTGCCGCCATGCCCATTGCCGCAGACAAGGAAGTGGAACTGTGGCCGGTCTCCCAGACATCGTGATCGCTTTCATTGCGTTTCGGGAATCCGCACAGGCCTTTGAATTTACGCAGCGTGTCGAATTGATCTGCACGCCCAGTCAAAATTTTATGGACATAGGACTGATGCCCGACGTCCCAGATCAGTTTGTCGTCTGGGCTATCAAAGACACGGTGAAGTGCAATCGTCAATTCCACCACGCCGAGGTTCGGGCCGATATGGCCACCGGTTTTCGAAAGATTTTCTATAAGAAATCGACGGATATCTTCACTTAAGAGCTCCAATTGCTCAGGATTTAGCTCTTTTAGGAAAGATGGACCAGTTATCGAATGAAGATCCATTTGCCATCACACACCTTTTTTCTATATTTTCCTGTATTGTTGTCTCCCCATATTATAGCAAGACAGGGCAAATGTACAAACAAGAGCCCTATTTTCAGCTTTTTCGTTGGACGATCAGCTCGGTCAATTCTTTCAATAGCTGCTGTTCACCAGGCAGTTCCGCAAGCGCATTAAGCGCTTGTTGTGCGTGATAATCCAGTTTTTCTTTCGCTTTCGGCAAGGTCAAAATGCCGGGATACGTACTTTTATCGCTCGTTTCATCCTTACCGGCTGTTTTCCCGAGCTCCTCAGAAGTGCCTGTGACATCCAAGATATCGTCCTGGATCTGGAAGGCCAATCCGAGATGGCGGCCGAATGTTGAAAGCGCCACCAATTGCTCGGAACTGGCTCCTGCCAGGATGGCTCCTGAAATGATGCTATAGGTCAATAGAGCGCCTGTCTTCAATAGATGTACTTGCTCCAATTGTTCCAAGCCCAGCTGCTTTTCTTCCCCTTCGATATCAAGAACCTGGCCGCCGACCATGCCTTCTGCACCGGCCGCTGTCGACAATAAGTCGATGAGCCGCACTTTATCTTCTGCGGAAACATCGTCCAGACGTGCCAAGATGCCAAAGCTGAACGTCAACAGTGCATCTCCCGCTAAAATAGCGACAGCTTCCCCGAACACTTTATGGTTGGTCGGCATGCCGCGGCGCAAATCATCATTGTCCATGCTCGGCAAATCATCATGGATCAAGGAATATGTATGGATCATTTCGATCGCAGCCGCCACTTTCAAGGCATCTGGATGGGCTGCGCCTTGTTCATGCATGGTGGCGAGCACGAGCATTGGGCGGATGCGCTTGCCTCCTGCTTGCAATGAATAATGCATCGATTCTTTTAAAGATTCCGGAATGGCCAATTCACTGATCAATTCCGCCATCTCCTGCTGGATGACCGGTTCATAATGGGTTCTGAATTGTTTTAAGTTCATTGCGCATTTCCTTCCCCTTCGATTTCAGCCGGGACTTCTTTTCCGTCTTTCATCATCGTCACCAGCTGGGTTTCGGCATTTTTCAATTTATCGTGGCATAGCTTCGATAACTCCATGCCTTTCTGGTAAAGCGTCAACGCTTCTTCGAGCGGCACATCGCCTTGTTCGAGCAATTTGACGATTTCCTCCAACTGCTCCATTGCGTCGTTGAACATCATGTTATTTTCTGCCATTTAGTCGCGCTCCTTATCTTTTGGGTTGATCGCTTCGATGACGGTTTCGATTTCTCCGTCCTTCAATGAAAGGCTGAGCCGGTCGCCAAGCTCCAGCTGATCGACCGATTTCACCACTTCGCCTTCTTTGAACGGAATCGCATAGCCCCTGTCCATGATCTTCAGAGGACTAAGCGCATCCAGTGTCCGGATCGCAGACTTTAATTGCTGGTCCCGCTGCCGGAAAACTTGGGTGATGCGCTGGTCGAGCCGGTCTCCGAGACTGGCTAAATCGCGTTCAGCCTGGCGGATGCGGTCAGACGGGTTGCGATTTTCCAATTGGCGTGAAAGCATGGCCAACCGGTCGCTTGAACGCCTTGCCGTCAACACGGTCTCGCGCTGCAGCGCATCCGTTGCCCGCTCGATGCGTTCGATGAAAGGGCGGTAGAGCCGGTCCGGGTATGCCATCGGATAGGAATTTTGCAGTTGCGTCAGGCGAATGCGCCGTTGTTCCAAATCATTCGATAGGAACCGGAACATCACTTGGCGCTGTCCCATGACCCGTTCGAGCAGTTCAATGCGGCTCGGCACTGCAAGCTCTGCCGCGGCTGTCGGGGTGGCTGCGCGCAAATCGGCCACAAAATCGGCGATCGTCGTATCGGTTTCGTGGCCCACCGCCGAGATGACCGGAATGCGCGAATCATAAATCGCCCGTGCCACTGCTTCTTCGTTGAATGCCCACAAGTCTTCGATCGATCCTCCGCCGCGCCCGACAATCAAGACGTCGCTATCTGTACGGTTCGCTTGCTGGATGGATTGGACAATCGATTGGACGGCTCCCTGGCCTTGCACCAATGTCGGAAACAGCACGATTCGAGCAAGCGGGTAACGGCGCCTGAGCGTCGTGATGATGTCGCGCACCGCTGCCCCGGTCTGTGCGGTAATGACCGCAACTTTTTCAGGGTATTCAGGCAGCTGCTGTTTATGCGCAACATTGAATAAGCCTTCTTTGCTGAGCTTTTCTTTCAACTGTTCAAATGCCAAATAATAATCGCCGATGCCGTCAGGCTGCATCGACTGGGCATATAATTGGTATTGTCCCGATGCTTCATACACAGAGATATCCCCACGGATCAAGACGGTCATGCCGCTTTCCGGACGGAATTTCATCGATTTCGCCTTCGCTGAGAACATGACAGCCGGCATGCGTGCTTTCTGGTCTTTCAACGTGAAATAGATATGCCCGCTTGTATGGATTTTTACGTTCGACAGCTCCCCTTTTACGTAGACATCACGCAAATGGGGGTCGGCGTCGAATTTCTTTTTTATGTATTTCGTTAACGCTGCAACACTTAAGTACGGGTCGGTCGCCAAAATGTCAACCCCTGTCTATAGAAAGTAAAAAGCTGTCTTTCTTTCGAAAAACAGCTCTATTTGCTATTCATTTTACACGCTTTCGGCAGCTTTGTCTTTCGATAATCCTTTTTCAGCCGACAGCAATGTATTTTCCATCAGCATGGCGATGGTCATTGGCCCAACGCCACCCGGTACAGGCGTGATGAAGCTGGCTCGCTCTCGCACCGCTTCGAAATCGACGTCGCCGCACAGCTTGCCGTTTTCGTCACGGTTCATGCCGACATCGATGACGACTGCACCTTCTTTGATATGGTCTGCCCCGATGAACTTCGCACGGCCGATTGCCGCAATGATGATGTCCGCCTGCTGGGTCATCGCTTTCAAGTCTGGTGTTTTCGAATGGCAATAGGTCACGGTCGCATCTTTTTGCAGCAGCAATTGGCCGACCGGCTTTCCGACGATATTGCTGCGGCCAATGACGACGGCATGCTTGCCTGCAGGATCGATGCCGTAATGCTCTAGGAGCACCATCACCCCGTGTGGCGTACATGGCAAAAAAGTGTCCTTGCCGATCATCAAATTGCCGACGGAAATCGGGTGGAAGCCATCGACGTCCTTCTCGGGAGCGATTGCCGTGATGATCTTGAATTCATCGATCTGGGCAGGAAGCGGCAATTGCACCAAAATGCCGTGTATGTCCGGGTCGTTATTCAATTCATCGATTTTCTCGAGCAGTTCTTGCTCGGTCAGTGAAGCAGGGTATAAGTGAAGATCCGAACGCATGCCCAATGATTCACATGTTTTCTTTTTGTTTTTGACATAAGTTTGCGAAGCGGAATCATCGCCCACTAAAACGACCGACAGGCCAGGGGTGATTCCGTTTGTTTTCAGTTTCTCTACACGTTGTTGCACTCGCTCTTTAATTTTCAGGCTTACGGCTTTTCCATCAATCAATTCAGCAGTCACGTAGATTCCTCCAATGATTAGTTCGCAGTTTGGTCAGTGAATTTCGAAAGAACGCCGTTGACGAAACGGCTTGATTTATCGTCCCCGAAAGTTTTGCTCAGCTCGATCGCTTCGTTCAAGACGACGCGGCTCGGCGCATCGTCCATATATTCAAGTTCGAAAACAGCCATGCGCAAAATGGTGCGTTCTACCTTCGGCAAGCGTTCGAGCGACCAATTTTCCAAATGGCCTTTTAGTTTTTCGTCGATTTCCTGTTGCTTGCTGTTGGTGCCTTCTACTAGCAGTTTATAGAACTGGTCGGTTTCCCCGTCCATGACATGTTCCATCGCTTCTTCAATCGTCAATTCGGTTCCATCGAGCTGGAATAGCGTCTGAAGCGCTTTTTCCCGTGCTTCGTGTCGTTTCATCATAATTCCGGTCTCCTTTTTCAAGCTGATTATCCCCCCATTATACAGGTAATCGCGCGGAACTTCCAAGTTTGAAATGTTCCAACAAATCACCGCTGGCGCAGCGCATCCATAAAAAAGAAGGCTGGCCGAAACATGCATCAGCATGTCCGGGCAGCCTGCTTATCAGTCCACTTGGGGATTGTCGAAATGTATACCGGTAATGTGCACATTCACTTCCTGCGTCTGCAGCGAAGTCATGGTCTCCAAGGTCTGGCGGACTTGTTCCTGAATTTTCTTGGCGGTATTCGGGATCGATACGCCATAATCGATAACGCAATATACGTCGATCGCCAGGCCTTCATCCGATAGTTCGGTTTTGATGCCTTTGCCATGGACTTTTTTGCCCAAACGTTCAACGACGCCTGAAGCAAAATTGCCGCGCATGCTGGCAACGCCTTCGATATCGGTCGCAGCGATGCTGGCGATGATTTCCAGCACTTCCGAGGCAACTTCGATATTCCCGAGATCCTGAGCACCGGGTGATTTCATTTTTACATATGGGATTACTTTTTCTGCCATTTGAATGTTCCTCCTCAGGAGCCCATTACATCGTATTTTTCCAGGAATTTCGTATTGAAGTCCCCGGATTTGAACACCTCATGGTCCATAAGGCGAAGATGGAATGGAATGGTCGTGAAGACGCCTTCCACCACGAATTCGTCCAGCGCGCGCTTCATCTTGGCCACGGCCTCTTCGCGTGTATCGGCGAATGTGATGAGCTTAGCCACCATTGAATCGTAATAAGGCGGGATCGTATAACCTGAATACATCGCTGAATCGACGCGTACGCCCATGCCGCCTGGCGGCAAGTACATATCCACACGCCCTGCAGAAGGCATGAAGTTCTTCAGCGGATTTTCGGCGTTGATGCGGCATTCGATGGACCAGCCTTTGAACGTCACGTCTTCCTGTTTATAGGCGAGGGTCTCGCCGGAAGCGACTTTCAACTGCTGCTGGATCAAATCGATGCCCGTGATCATTTCAGTGACCGGATGTTCCACTTGGATGCGTGTGTTCATTTCCATAAAGTAGAATTTCTGGTTTTCTACATCAAAGATGAACTCGACCGTCCCAGCGCCACGGTAATTGACCGCTTGCGCCGCTTTGACAGCCGCTTCGCCCATTTCCGCTCTCAGTTCGGCTGATAAAGCAGGAGACGGCGCTTCTTCGACAAGCTTTTGCATGCGGCGCTGGATTGAGCAATCACGTTCGCCTAGATGGATGGCATTGCCATGCGAATCAGCAAGCACCTGGATTTCGATATGGCGGAAATCTTCAATGAATTTTTCGATGTAGACGCCTGGGTTGCCGAATGCTGCCGCTGCTTCTTTTTGCGTCATATACAAGCCTTTGACGAAATCTTCGCGTGTTCTCGCCACGCGAATCCCTTTGCCGCCACCGCCTGCCGTCGCTTTGATGATGACCGGGAAACCGATCTTCTCTGCGATTTCCAAGCCTTCCTCTTCACTTCCGACAATTCCTGTAGAGCCTGGAACGACCGGTACGTTTGCTGCGCGCATCGTTTCACGGGCTACATCTTTTGTGCCCATTTTCGAAATCGCTGCTGCTGTCGGACCGATGAACATGATGTCGCAAGCTTCGCATAATTCGGCAAAGCTCGAGTTTTCAGCGAGGAAACCATATCCTGGGTGGATGCCATCGCAATTCGTCAGTTTAGCGACGCTAATAATATTGGAAAAGTTCAAATAGCTGTCTTTTGATAGTTTCGGCCCGATGCAATAAGCTTCATCGGCCAGTTCAACGTGGAGCGCTTCTTTATCCGCTTCTGAATAAACCGCTACGGTTTGGATATCGAGCTCTTTGCAGGCGCGAATAATCCGAACGGCGATTTCCCCGCGGTTGGCAATCAATACTTTTTTCATCATCGTCAGCCCCCCTTAGTTTGCTTTTACGAGGAACAAAGGCTGACCGTATTCGACCAATTGGCCATCTTTGACTAGGATCTCAGCGATTTCCCCATCCACTTCTGCTTCGATTTCGTTAAAAAGCTTCATCGCTTCAACGATGCAAACGACTTGGTCTGCAGAAACTTTCGTTCCGACAGCTACATAAGCATCTTCTTCTGGTGATGGCGATTGGTAGAACGTGCCGACCATCGGAGACAGGATTTTGTGCAAATCTTCGTTTGACGCGTTGCCAGTTTCAGGCGCTTCCGTTTGCACCGGCTGTTCTGTTGGTGCAGCTTCAGCTGCTTCAACTTGTTTTGGAGCTGCTGGTGCAGGTGCCTGTGCAGGCTCTTCAACAGCTTTTGACTTTACGGCTGCTGATTGTGAAGGGTTGGATGAATTTTTCTTCATCTTCACTTTAACGCCTTCGAATTCATAGCTGAACTCGTCGATGGATGACTGATCCACCAATTTGATGATTTCGCGAATTTCTTGGATTTTCATATAATACCTACTCCCCTGTTATGTATTTAATTTTAGCTACTCCACCATTTTAGACTTTTTTGAATCATTTTGAAATAGCAAGGCCGACATTTTAAAAAAAGGCCCCTTAAAAGAGGCCTTTCCTACTTATTGGGCACGCGAGACGTATGAAGAATCGGTCGTATTGATGATTAGTTTATCCCCTTGGTTGATGAAGAATGGCACCTGGACAGAAAGCCCTGTTGTAAGAATCGCCGGTTTCGATCCGCCGCTTGCTGTGTCTCCTTTGATGCCTGGGTCTGTTTCAGCCACTTCCAAGACAACTGTGTTCGGCAATTCGACGCCCAGTACTTCGCCGTGGTATTGGATAACTTGTACATCCATGTTTTCCTGCAGGAATTTCAACTCATAGGCGATGCTCTTTTCCGGCAATTCGATCTGGTCGTAAGTTTCTGTATCCATGAATGCGTGCATATCGCCATTCGAATACAAATACTGCATTTTACGGTTATCGATTTGCGCCTTCGCGACTTTTTCACCGGCGCGGAATGTTTTTTCATTGACCGCTCCAGTGCGCAAGTTACGGAGCTTCGAACGGACGAATGCCGCACCTTTGCCCGGTTTGACGTGCTGGAATTCCATCACGCGCCAAATATCGTTATCCACTTCGATGGTCAATCCTGTTTTAAAATCGTTTACTGAAATCATAATAATAGTTCCTCCATTTGTTATAAAATGCGAAGCTCTTTTGAAGAATGCGTCAAGCGCTCATTCCCCGTTTCGGTAATCAGTATATCATCTTCTATGCGCACTCCGCCAATTCCCGGCAAATAGATGCCCGGTTCGACCGTGACAGCCATTCCGGGTTCAAGGACAGTTTCCGAACGGAACGACAGCCCCGGCCCTTCGTGGACCTCGAGACCGATGCCGTGGCCGGTTGAATGCCCGAACGCTTCCCCGTAGCCTTTTGACTTGATGTAATCGCGTGCGATGGCATCCGCTTCGATTCCCGTCATGCCCGGCTTGATTTTCTCCAGCGCCAGCACTTGTGAATCCAAGACCACTTGATATATTTCCTTAAGCTTGTCAGACGGTTCGCCGACTGCCACCGTGCGCGTGATGTCCGATACATAGCCATTGTACAAGGCGCCGAAATCGAGCGTGATCAAGTCGCCTTGTTCGATTTTCTTATTGGATGCAACGCCATGAGGCAATGCCGAGCGCAAGCCCGATGCGACGATGATGTCGAACGAAGAAGAAGTTGCGCCTTGTGAACGCATGAAGAATTCCAGTTCATTCGAAACTTCCAGTTCTGTCATTCCCGCCTTGATGTAAGAGCAGATATGTTCGAACGCATCGTCAGCAATCTTGGCTGCCGCTTTCAGCACTTCTAGTTCTTCAGGAGATTTCACCATGCGCAACTTTTCAATCAGACCGCTAACCGGTTCGAGCGTTGCAGATAATTTTTCCTGATACTGCGAATATGTGGCAAAGGTCATATAATCCTGTTCGAATGCCAACCGTTCGACTGCCGCTTCCTTAGCGATTCGCGCCACTTCGTCAATCAAGCCTTTTTGCGCTTGGACCACTTTGAATTCTTTGACTTGCTCTCCTGCTTGTTCAGTGTAGCGGAAATCGGTAATGAACCAAGCATCATTCGGCGTGATGAGCGCAAGCCCAGCCGTTCCGGTGAAGCCTGTAATAAAACGAAGATTATACGGATTTGTCACCAGCAGGGAATCCAGTTCCCGCTTTTGCATTTGTTCGCGCAGTTTCATCAATTTCATCAGTTTCATCCTTTCTGTTGTCGAAGCAAGAGCGACTGGAGCCCCAGCCGATAGACGTCCTTGCCGAAGCCGGCGATTTGCCCGATGGCTACCGGCGCGATATGGGAATAGTGGCGGAACTCTTCACGTGCGTGGATATTGGAAATATGTACTTCAACGACCGGCACTTGGACCGATGCGATGGCGTCGCGTATCGCGATGCTCGTATGCGTATAGGCACCGGCGTTCAAGACGATGCCGGAAATGGCATCATCGTCCGCACCGTGGATCCAGTCGATCAGTTCCCCTTCATGATTGGACTGCCGGCAGACCAACTCAAAGCCTTCACTGTCAGCAAAATCCACCAGTTCCTGCTCCAGCTCCTGCAATGTAAAGCTTCCGTACGCTTGTTTTTCGCGTTTGCCGAGACGGTTTAAATTGGGACCGTTCAACACCAGGACTCTCATGCCCTTGCACCCCTTTCTTGGCTTTCCTTTTCCATTTTAGCATACGATCAATTAGCGGCAAGCCAGAAGACGGAGACGCTTATGCAAACAAAAAAGCGGAAGCCTATTTTGGCTTCCGCTTTTTCAGAGTGTTGAAGAAGTCTATTAATCCATAACGAACTAGAATGGAGTCATTTTTTCTACATTCAATAATCAATGATCTTTCTAAGTATTGGGAGAAGCGTTCGCTCGACTCCTGTGGATTAGCGAGACGACCGAGACCCCGCAAGGCGCAAAGCGACTGAGGAGGCTTGGGCGCGAGCCCACGGAAAGCGAGCGATAAGCTTCGGAAAATACGATTTCTTACCTTTCTCAACAGCTTGAAAAAGCGGAAGCCTATTTGGCTTCCGCTTTTTGTCACTGGAGAATATTTCTCCGGCTATATGAAGTTTTTTGTTACAGTCCGCATTTCAATTGGGCTGCACAGTTCGTGCATGTATTGCATCCGCCCATTTCTTCCACTGTCCCTTTACGGCAAACAGGGCAGGTATTGCCTACTTCCGATCCGATCGTGACATTGGTCGAGCGCAAGTCTTGGATCGTGTCGATCAAGACGACTGGGCGCTTGCCAGTGTCTTCTTCCTTGTGGTCTTCTTCGAAAGTATTGTCTTCAGCTTTTAATGTCAGCACTTGTGAATCACGGCTGCCGTCGACGTAGACTGTGCCGCCTTTGGCCCCGCCTTTGTAGAGACGCTCATAGACGCCTTCAACCTGTTCGACGGTATAGCCTTTCGGCGCGTTGACCGTTTTCGAAATCGAGGAATCGATCCAGCGCTGGATAATGCACTGAACATCGGCATGCGCTTCTGGTGCGAGGTCCATTGACGTGATGAACGCCTGCGGCAAATTCTCTTCATCTGCGTCTGGGTTGTTCTTCAAGTATTCACGGACGATATCCGCTTTTACTTCGATGAATTTCCCGAGGCGCCCGCTGCGGTAATAAGTAAACGAATAATATGGTTCCAAGCCTGTCGATACGCCAACCATCGTACCAGTCGAGCCTGTCGGCGCAACCGTCAATAGATGGGAGTTGCGGATCCCTTTGTCGAGCACCGCTTGGCGAATTTCTTCCGGCATCCCTTGCATAAAGCCGGTTTCGGTAAATGCACGGCGCAAGTTCTCCGTTTCTGCATCTGTTTCGCCGACGAGGAATGGGAAGCTGCCGCGTTCTTCAGAGAGCTCTGTAGAAGCTTCATAAGCTGCGACTGCAATCGTCTTGAAGATCTCATCGACCAGCTCGTTGCCTTCCGGGGAGCCGTATTCACGGTCCGAATAGATGAGCAAATCGGCAAGGCCCATGACGCCAAGGCCTACACGGCGTTCGCCGAGTGCCTGGATGCGGTTTTCTTCCAGGAAATAAGGAGTTGCATCGATGACGTTGTCTTGCATGCGCACACCGACGCGCACCGTTTCTTTGAGAGCTTCAAAATCGACTTGCTTCGTTTTCGGATCAGCAAAGCGTGCCAAGTTGACAGCCGCCAAGTTGCAAACGGAATAAGGCGCAAGCGGCTGTTCACCGCACGGGTTCGTCGCTACGACTTTTTGGCCGTATGCAGTGGCATTCGTTTTTTCATTGGCATTATCTATGAAGAAGATACCAGGTTCTGCGGAATAGGTCGCGCATACATTGATCAAATTCCATAGTTCGCGCGCTTTGATCACGCGGTATGTGCGGACTTTATGGCCCATTTTTTCCCAATCGCGGACATCGCCGATCTTATGCCATTCTTCGTTATAGACCGCCATCTCTTCTTTCGAATACGATTCAACTGCCGGGAAGCGCAATTCGAAATCTTCGTCTTTTTCGACTGCTTCCATGAAGTCTTTCGTCAAGGTGACGGAAATATTGGCGCCAGTGAGGAATTCTTCGTTATGAACGGAGAACGTGCCGCCGTCGCGCAGTTTCGTTTCTGCATCGCGCATGATTTTTTCGTTGAATCCACCCATGCCCGGAATGGTCCGGTAGTTGAGCAAGCCTTGGTACATCGCTTCTTCCTGCTCAGTTAAAGGTTTGAATTTCAATTTATCGTTCGCCAGGCGTTTGATCGTTTCGTCTTCTGTGTTTTCGATCAAATAACGCAAAATACGCGGGTTTTGCATTTTGGAAATGATGAATTCCGCGATATCCGGATGCCAGTCAGCAAGCATGATCATCTGGGCGCCGCGGCGTGAACCGCCCTGTTCGACCAGATGCGTCAGTTTCGCGATATCGTCAAGCCACGAAACAGAACCGGATGATTTGCCGTTGACGCCACGAGCGAGTGTATTGCGCGGGCGAAGAGTCGAGCCGTTCGTCCCGACACCGCCTCCGCGGCTCATGATTTCCATCACTTGCTTGCGGTGGTCTGAGATGCCTTCACGCGAATCGGCGACAAATGGCATGACGTAGCAGTTGAAATACGTGACATCGGTGTCAGCGCCTGCCCCGTACAGCACACGGCCAGCCGGGACGAAATTCAAGTTGACGAGCTGCTCATAGAATTTCGTGAACCATTCACTTTGCTTTTCTGGGGTTTTCTCGACTGCAGAAAGGCCAGTGGCATTGCGTTTGGCGATTTGCTCGTAAAATACTTCGAGCGGTTTTTCGATAACATCGATCGGCCGGTTGACTATGCCTTGTTCTACTTCTTCAGGGTTATCGATGGCACTGCGGTAATCTTCTTCGATCCAGACGCGTGCTTTGTTCGCATCTTGGTCGATCGAGACGATATATCCGAGGCCGCGTGCTGGGAATTTCGGGTCTTCTTTGACCGTCAACACGACGAAATCGCCCGGCTTCAATGTGCTTTTGCTGGTGTCCTTGAAGGAATAGCGGTCGATCATGACCAGGCGGGATACGCCTTTATGGGTTTTCTTCATGTCCTTCGTTACCGCGTGGACTTGCGGGAAAGCTTCAATGTCTTTGTTCAGGGACTCGACGTTTAATGTATATTCGGATTGTGTGGCGGAAACCATTTGACAAATCCTCCTTTATATTATATGGAGTTAACACTATATATAGTATTATTACAATTCCCATGATACTATATATTGAAACTCACTCGCAATGACATTTTTCTGATGGAAAATTCGACTCGGCAGATAACCGAGCAATGACAAGGGTTTCGCGATTTGGCTTTTGTTAAAATGAGACGAAAGACACGTATGTTCGCATAAATCAGCGCAAAAATCGATTTAATTTCCTGTTGAAAGCACTTGACAACTGAAAGTCCAGCTACAGCGCGCTTCCTGCCCGCAGGCTTCACAGGATTGCCTCTGATTTGCCCCGATTACTGTAACATAGCCATTGAATATCCGTCACCTTATCTCTTATAATGAGTAAGTATAGAAAGGGGCAAGAACAGTGGAATTATTGTATATCACATTGGGTGTCGTCATCGCCATCCTCATTTTTGCGGTCGTCTCCTTCCTCCGCATCCGCAAAGCGGTCACCGATCTCAACCAGGAAGAATTTATCCAAGGCTACCGAAAAGCGCAGCTCATCGATGTCCGGGAACCAAAAGATTTCGCAGCCGGCCATATCCTCGGGGCGCGCAACATCCCGCAATCGCAATTGCGCCAGCGCTACAAGGAAATCCGCGCCGACAAACCGGTCTATCTGTACGACCAGAACGGGGCAAGAAGCGGACGCGTCGCATTGTTCCTGAAGAAAAAAGGCTATGAGCAATTGTTCCAATTGCAGGGCGGCTTCAAAAAATGGACAGGCAAAATCAAATCCAAATAATCAAAAACCCCGAAAGCAAATGCTTCCGGGGTTTTTTTTATGTCATTCGCTGTCTGTCGGTTTCTGGTAACGAAGAACCGGCTTGCGGGCTGCTTTCGTTTCATCCAGCCGGTTAATGACCGTCGTATGCGGCGCATTTTGGACGATCTCCGGATTTTCTTCCACTTCACGCGCAATCTGAATCATTGCATCGATAAAGTCATCCAGCGTTTCTTTCGATTCCGTCTCGGTCGGCTCGATCATCATGCCTTCTTCCACATTGAGCGGGAAGTAGATCGTCGGCGGATGGTAACCGAAGTCGAGCAGGCGCTTCGCCATGTCGAGCGTTCTGACACCGAGTTTCTTCTGGCGGCGCCCGCTCAACACAAATTCATGCTTGCAATGGCGGTCGTACGGCAAATCGAAATGAGGTGCGAGCCTTCTCATCATGTAGTTGGCGTTCAATACGGCATATTCAGTGACTTTCTTCAAGCCGTCCGGCCCCATTGTGCGGATATACGTATAGGCACGGACATTGATGCCGAAGTTGCCATAGAATGGCTTGACGCGTCCGATGGATTCAGGGCGGTCGTAATCGAATGTATAGCCTTCATCGGTCTTGACGAGGATCGGCTTCGGTAAATACGGGATCAGGTCCGCTTGGACGCCAACCGGGCCAGATCCTGGGCCGCCGCCGCCGTGCGGGCCTGTGAAGGTTTTGTGCAAGTTCAAATGGACAACGTCAAAGCCCATGTCGCCAGGGCGTGCTTTTGACATGACGGCGTTCAAGTTCGCCCCGTCGTAGTACAGCTTGCCGCCGACTTTGTGGATGATCGATGCCATTTCTAGGATGTCTTCTTCGAAAAGGCCAAGCGTGTTCGGGTTTGTCAGCATGAGTGCCGCGGTGTCGTCGCCGACTACACGCTTCAAGTCTTCCAGGTCGACAAGGCCGTGCTCGTTCGATTTAACAGTCACTGTCTCGAATCCAGCGACTGTTGCAGAAGCTGGGTTCGTTCCGTGGGCAGAATCCGGCACGATGACTTTCGTGCGGTTGAAATCACCATTTGCTTCGTGGAAAGCACGGATCATCATGAGACCCGTCCATTCACCGTGTGCACCCGCAGCGGGCTGAAGCGTCACTTCATCCATGCCGGTAATTTCCTTCAAATGTTCCTGAAGGTCATACATCAATTCCATCGCGCCTTGGACAGTCGATTCTTCCTGCAGCGGGTGGATGTTCGCGAACCCGGAGTAGCGGGCAACGGATTCATTGATTTTCGGATTGTATTTCATCGTGCACGAGCCGAGCGGATAGAATCCGGAATCAACGCCATGGTTGCGTTTTGAAAGCGCTGTGTAATGGCGCATGATGTCGAGTTCCGAGACTTCCGGCAATTCCGCAAACTCTTCGCGTACTAGTTCTTGGCCGAGCAATTCAGTCAAATCCACTTCCGGCACATCAAGTTCCGGCAGGCTGTAGCCGACACGGCCTTGTTTGGTCATTTCAAAAATGAGTGGCTGGTTGTCTTTATGCATGGGAAGCCTCCGTTTCTCGCACGAATGCATCGATTTCCTGTACAAACGCGTCGATTTCTTCTTTAGAACGCTGCTCAGTGACCGCAATCAGCATATGCCCTTGCAACTCGTCATAGCTCAAGCCAAGATCATAGCCGCCGATCATGCCTTTCTCAAACAAAGCCGCATTCAATTCCTTGACCGATGAGCCGAGCTTGACAGCAATTTCATTGAAATGGGCACCGTCGAATGCAATCTCGAATCCGGATTTCTTCAATTGTTGCTTCATGTAATGGGTCTTGGTAATGTTCTGCACGGCGATTTCCTTCGTGCCTTCCTTGCCGAGCGCTGTCATGGCAACAGAAGCCGCCAACGCATTTAAGGCTTGGTTCGAGCAAATATTCGACGTCGCTTTATCGCGGCGGATATGCTGTTCGCGCGCTTGCAAAGTCAATACGAATCCGCGTCTGCCTTCATCGTCTGTCGTTTCGCCGACAAGGCGTCCTGGAACTTTGCGCATCAATTTCTGCGTTACAGCGAAATAGCCGCAATGAGGGCCTCCGAACGCTTCAGGAATGCCGAACGGCTGTGCGTCGCCGACGGTAATATCTGCGCCGAATTTCCCAGGAGGCGTAAATGCGCCGAGTGCCAGAGGGTTGGACGATACCGTGAACAAAGCGCCTGCTTCGTGGACGATCGGCTCGATTTCTTTTAAGTTCTCAACTTGACCGAAAAAGTTCGGGTATTGGACCATGACGGTCGCGGTATTTTCATCGATCATTTCTTTCAAGGCGTCGATATCCGTGCGGCCGTCTTTGAGCGGAATTTCCACCACATCGATTGACTGCCCGAGTGCATACGTGCGGACAACATCTCTCGACTCCGGATGGACAGCACGGGAAACGAGGATTTTCTTGCGGCGCGTCTGGCCGGCTGCGAGCATGCCTGCTTCTGCGAGCGCTGTTCCGCCATCGTACATGGAAGAGTTCGCGATATCCATGCCGGTGAGTTCAGCGATCATTGTCTGGAATTCAAAGATCGCCTGCAATTCCCCTTGGGAGATTTCTGGCTGGTATGGCGTATAGGCTGTGTAAAATTCAGAACGGGAGATGACGTGATCGACAATGATCGGTTTGTAATGGTCATAGACACCCGCGCCGAGGAAAGAGGCATAGCGGACAGAATCCGCGTTCTTGCCGGCGAGCTGTGCCAATTCTTTCGTCAAGGCCGATTCAGATTTTGCAGGCTTGATGTTGTATTCGCCTTTAAAGCGTACTTTTTCAGGAATGTCCGAAAACAATTCGTCGATCGATTGGACGCCAATCGTCTCGAGCATGTCTTTTTCATCTTGGGAAGTCATTGGTAGATAGCGATGTTTCATCGTGTGCAGTCCCCTTCTTTATTCGGATTATTTAGAGCGTTTATAAAATGGCGCTGCGATAATTTTTGCTTTAAGCCGCTTATTGCGGATTTCGACATCCACTTCCGTGTCCAACTCATTATGCTTAGCATCCAGCAAAGCCAGCCCGATATTCTTTTTCAATGTCGGCGACTGTGTACCGGTGGTGACTTCGCCGATTTTCTCATCGCCCTTGTAAACTACATAGCCATGGCGCGGGATGCCCTTGTCGATCATTTCGATGCCGACGGATTTGCGGGGTACCCCGGCTTCTTTTTGATCCACCAAAGCCTGTTTTCCGATAAAGTCGGAGTCTTTTTTCAATTTGACGGCAAATCCGATGCCAGCTTCAAGCGGTGTGATGTCTTTCGACAATTCTTGCCCGTAAAGCGCAAGGCCCGCTTCAAAACGCAGCGTATCGCGTGCACCGAGTCCTGCTGGCACGACGCCTTCCGATTCACCTGTTTCCAAGATCCGGTCCCATAGTGCAGTGACAGCTTCTGGGCTGCCGTAGATTTCAAATCCATCTTCTCCCGTGTAGCCAGTGCGTGACACCAACACTCGCTGTCCAGCAACTTCTACTTGGTCCTTGAAGCGGAATGGGCGGATTGATGACAAGTCTTCCTCCGTCAACGCAGCCAGCACGTTCTCAGCTAGAGGCCCTTGCAACGCCAGCAAGCCAAAGCGTTCAGAAGCGTTATCCAGTTCGACTTCGCCTTCAAGATGTTTTTGCATCCATTCGAAATCCTTGTCGATATTCGATGCATTGACCACCAGCAGGTAGCGCTCATCTTCGAGTTTGTAGACGAGCAAATCATCGATCGTGCCACCGTCTTCATAACACATTGCTGTGTATTGCGCTTGGCCGTCCTGAAGCTTTGATACATCGTTGGTCAGCAATTTCTGTAAATAAGACAAGCTGTCCGGGCCCGAGACGAATATCTCGCCCATATGGGAAACATCGAATAATCCTGCTTTAGTGCGTACTGCTTCATGCTCGTCCTTGATGGAAGAAAATTGCACCGGCAATTCCCATCCGCCGAAATCGATCGTTTTGCCGCCGTAGCGGGCATACGAGTCAAACAAAGGTGTTCGCTTCAATTGTCCCAATCTTTTTCCCTCCTGTTTTCAAAGCGCACAAAAAAGGACAGAGAATTCCCTTTAAACTAAAAGGGAATTCTCTGTCCTGGCACCTGAAAGTTTACCGTAACGGCTTTCCTCATCGGTAGCTGCACATCGTCAGCATTCTCCAGAGATGCGTCCTGTACGAGTCTTTTTGCCTGAGAGATTCATGATGTAATCATTTGCTCCTTCGGCGACGCCAATGCGTTCTCTCCCCGTACAATCATCCGCCCAAATCAATGTTGAATTGGTCCATCCCGCTATACAGAATAGTATAACTTCGACTACATCCTAACATTGAAATGACGAAAGCGCAATCTTTTTTACCTTAACGCCTAAAACACGAATGTTTTATTATTATGCGTTCCAATCATTCGTTTTCAGGCGTTTAACTTGAAATGCAGCATATTGGGTAATCTGCCGCAGCGTGCGGTATTCGGTCCGTATGGTGATGTGCGCCGTCCGTTTGTAATCACGGTAACGCGATTTGTGGAGCGCTTCGATTTCCTCGCGCGTCGAGCGCCTGACGATCGGGCGGTTCGGGTCTTTATGGATACGCCGCCAGATTTCCTTGAACGGTGCATCCAAGAATAACACGAGCCCCGTCTGGCGCATGAGGCGCTGGTTCACTTTGCGCATTGTGACGCCACCACCGGTAGAGATGATGCAATGATCCTGTTGCAAATTTTGCAAAAATTCCGTTTCGAGATTCCTGAAATATTCTTCGCCAAAACGCTCGAAGATTTCCGGTATCGTCATGCCCATTTGACGGACGATTTCTTTGTCCATGTCATAATAGGGCATCTTCAATAAAAAACTTAGCCTCCTGCCGACCGCACTTTTGCCGCAGCCCATAAAACCGATCAAATATATTCTGTTCATTGTTCCCACCCGTACTACCCTACTCAGGGATTTTATTTTGCCCAATTTCCATCAGTAGTTGTATAGTAGCATTTCTATGAACATTTTCCAAACTATCATAAGTTTGATATTCAATCGCATAAAGCAGCACCATATGGGATAACAGCGCCAATGCGGACAGAAAGAACACGAGGGATAGCGGATAGACTGCGCCGGATTGGCTAATCAGGAAGCGAGAGCGCATAATCGGCCTCCTCCTTTGCGCCGCTTCTGAACTCCAACTGGATGGTTAAACGCTTGCCTTCCATTTGAAAAAAGCTGTTTTTCACATCGGTTAGCATGATTTCATGGCCAAGCTGGTCTTTTCTCTTGCGCACAACGCTGCCATACAATTCGATATCGTAAACAACCCCTTCACGAACAATGCGAACGCCTTTTCCATCGCGCATGATGTAAATTTGTTCGCTGCCATCCAGATACTGCTGCAGCTCCAGCGCAAACAGCCGGAACTCCGTTGCGCCGGAATCCAGATCCACCAGCATATGCGAACTGAACAAATAGAACATCGCGGCAAGCGGCAGTATGATCGATAATGCCAATAACTCCAGCAAGCTGTCGAGAAACGTAAATCCGTTTGACGATCGGATGTTCACTCGATGCATAAGCGCACCTGCTTTCCTTGAAAATCCACGTAGTCAACACAATGGCCATTCGCTTGCCAGGAATACAGTGTACCGTTCACCGAGCGCTGGCCTTCAATACTGCCTGTAGCGGCAATGGTTTTTGCTGCTTCGTGCAAGGTCTCATAAGCGGCGAGGCGCTCTTTTTTCAGTTCGAGCCTCACTTGCATATCATGGACGAGCGGCAGGAGCGAACCGAAGATTAGAAATACCATAAACAGGCTGAGCATCGTTTCCGCCACGGAGATGCCCTTGTCATTTTGAAACCACCACGCGCCCTTTTCCAAGATGGACCGTCACCGCCCTTTCACCGCTGCTGGTCGAAAAGCGCAAGGTGCCTGGCTGGCGGATCGAGCCATTCGGCATGAAGTATACTTCGCTAAGATTGCTGGATGCGTTCAAGCTGATCGACTTTGGCATGGTCCTGATGTATCCCGGATGGCTTAAGCCATACATTATTTCATAGCCCGGCTTATGGTCCCGGAAAGTCAAGACTACCGATGTCCCGAGTAAATAGCTCTGGCTTTGGGCATAATGGATGTCTTGTTCCAGCAACACAAAAAACCGGTCTTCTTCGCGCTTTTTTTCGAGCGGCGCAGCGGAAGCCACGACAAGTGAGGTACTGATTCCGACCGCAATCAACACGAGAAGCATTTCAATTAATGTAAAGCCTGAACTGCTTTTTAAGATGCTTTTGATGAGCTCACCACGCCGTCAACTGAAATATTGATCACTTCCCCGTTCGGGCAGCTCGTCTCTCCTGTTTTCAAATAGCCTTCGGATACCAAATCCGCCATCACCGGCACGGCTTTTTTATCCATTCGGTAGGATTCCACTTGACCCTGGACCATCTGCACAAATGCCTTACAGCCTTTTTCATCGACCGCCGATGTCTGTTTCGAGACATTCGGGATGGCGATAGCAATCAATACCGTGATGATCAACATGACGATCAACATTTCAATAAGTGTAAAGCCCCGTTGGTTTTTTAATCGTTTCATCGTATTCCTCCTTATATCGTATGGACGAGATTGTACATCGGCAAAAGAATCGCCAAATAGGCGGCGACGATACAAACGGCAATCAGCACAAAGAAACTGGGCTGGATGATTTTCAATGAACGCTGGGCTTGCAGTTCAATTCTGTCGAGCAACACTTCGCTATAGAGCATCAATTCTTTCCCGAGCATGCCGGTCGCTTCCCCGTGGCGGATGAACGCCGCCATATCGTTCGCCGCAAAGGCATGGCGGTCTACAGCAAATGACAGCGCGATACCGGTCTTGACTTCGTCATGCAGCGATTCAGCGATTTGGCTGATGATGGGATGATGACGCTGCATGCGCAGAAGCTTCAGCGCTTCCTGCAAGGAAATTCCGCTATGCAAAAGCGTGCCCAGCTCCCTAGAAGCGAGCTGCGACCAATAAAGCCGCATAACAGGCCCGATAACCGGCAGCTTAATCAATAACGCCATTTGGCGCTCGGCAGGCTGCCGCTTTAGGTATTCACGAAAGCCAAGAACCAATAACGCAGCAGCCGCGAAGACAGCAATCGCTATGTCCGGAATGCGCAGCAAATAAACCGGAACCCCGGCGCCTTCTTCGCCGTGCTGCAGCGAAGATATCAGGGCAGTCAGATTGGGCACATAATTGGTCCTGAAAAATAAGAACAAAGCGGCGGTAAGAATCAATAGTGAGACAGGATAGACGAGGATATTGCGAAGTTTCTTCTGCACTTCTTCAGTCCGCTTGAATCCGGCAGCGATGCCATGAATCGCTTCGCTGAGCTTGCCATGGAACTCAGCAATCTCGACCGGGAACAACACCCGCTCACGGAACCCAAGAAATTTCAGGACTTCAGCAGCATTGCCGCCACCCTTCAAGATTCGGTCCATGCCTGCAAGTGCTTCATCTACACGTTCTGTGTGCATCGGCAAAAGAAGCGTCATGGCGACGGGAAACAAATAGCCTTCCGACATCAACACCGAAAGCCTGGTCAAAAACTGGGCGCGCTCACGAAACGGCAAGCGCCTAGAACTCGAAACCGGAATGAAGCGCACCGATCCTCACCCCTTCCCGGATCTGTCCGCCGAACGATAAATGCTCGGGCAGTTGATAATCCTGCTGTTGTCTCGCCGAACGGATGGCATCGGCCAAACTTGCATCGCACAGAATTTCATATAACGCGCGATGCTTCGTTTCGAGCTGGTCCAAATCCTCGTACATCGGCACAATTTTCTGGGCAGCGATGCCGATGAGCGTCTGAAGCATGTCTTCATAAGGAATCCCAAGGTCATGGAGCCTGTGGAGGCAGCCGACCGAATGCCTGGCATGAATCGTCGAAAACACCAAATGCCCTGTCAATGCAGCCCGGACAGCTATTTCAGCGGTTTCGGCGTCACGGATTTCGCCGATCATGATAATGTCGGGATCGTGCCGTAAAATGGCTTTCAAGCCGGTCGCATAATTCATTCCCGACTTTTCGTTCACTTGGATTTGAAGAAAGGCAGGGTTTTGGCGCTCGACCGGGTCTTCGAGCGTGATGACATTTCGGTTGAGCCGTTCGGAACAGTGGCGCAAGAGAGAATACAAAGTGGTGGATTTGCCGCAACCGGTCGGTCCCGTCAGCAGCATCAAGCCCTGCCGTTCGCCGGCAAGTTTCTCGAGCAGCCTGGCTGAATCGCGGAACGCCGCCAATTCATCAAGAAATAACGCTGTGCTGTCTGGAATGACACGGATGACGATGCTTTCTTTCGTCATCACGGACGGCAATGTGGAAATTCGGAAATGGTGGGTATGGCCATTCATCTGAAGATGGAATGAGCCGGTTTGGGGTTTTCGTTTTTCGCTCATGTCCAAAAGGGAGAGGTATTTGAAGTAAGCAATCATGCGATCGCCTAAATCGAAGGGGATTTTCGCCACCGGCTTGAAATGGTTGTACGTGCGGTAGGTGATGCTGTAATCGCGGGGTTCTGGCCTGATGTGGATATCGGTGGTTTTTTCTTCTACGGCGGAATGCAATAGGTCGAAGCATCGCCGTTCAATGATATCTTGCATAGTCACCTCCTGTCCGGGTCTGCGAGCGGAGGCTGCCTCTCCGTTCCCCATTAGTATAAGCACACAGATGGCCTTTGAATATCGAAAATACCAAAATAATTATTTGAACGCCTCAAAGCCCTGAAATCCAGGCTTTCAGGGCAGGCACCTATAGCTTTAGACCGCTTTATGGATACACCTACACCGCTTTGTCACAAACTAGCCCGAAGTCCTTGTTTACACATAGACTCGTCTTCCTATATAATGAATAGGAGATTATTGTATTGTGGCAAAGGAGGGATTACCCATGGATAATATGTTTAAATTAATGGGATGGTGGACTGGAATCTTTGCAATTTTATTTTATGTCGGCGATATGGTAGAAGTATCATTGTTGATGGTTGCCAATACCGGCTTCTTCGTTCTTCTTGGATACTTAAACATTTCTGAACGCATGTACATGTATATTTTTGGAGCCTATCTGACAGTCTTTTTCGTTGGCTTTACTTACTACTCTACGTTCATCCACGTCCCAGGAGCAGGTCATTAATAGAAATTGAATGTGAACGCAAAAAAACGGCCATCTCGGCCGTTTTTTTTATGCCCTTTACATACGCAGGAAAGGATTATGCTGTTGTTCCTGTTTTGGGGTCGTCTCCGGGCCGTGCCCTGGGAACAGGAAGGTTTCTTCCGGCAGCGTCAATAGAGACTCACGGATTGATTTTAACAGCAGCTGTTCTGAGCCTTCCGCCAAATCAGTGCGCCCGATGCTTCCTGAAAATAAGGTGTCCCCGACGATCGCGAAGCGGTCTTGCGGAAAATAAAAGCTTACGCTGCCTGGCGAATGCCCAGGCGTATGGAACAACTCCATGTTGAACGGACCGATTTCAAGCGATTGTTCATCGGTGATCAATTCGTCTGCATCCGCTACTCGGTAATCCGGCAATGCCGCGTATTTACCCGAGCCGTTCAAATTCGGCCGCCCAAGGAAATCGCGTTCTTTATGATGAAGATAGACAGGGATTTTATATTTCTCCCTCAATTCGTCGACCGCCCCGATATGGTCAAAATGGGCGTGTGTCAGAAGAATCGCGAGCGGTGTCAATTGCTTGCGTTTCAGCACGTCCTGGATTTTACCAGCTTCTTCGCCAGGGTCGAAAATGACGCATTGTTTGCCTTCCCCTGATATGATGTAGCAATTCGTTTGCACTGGGCCTAGTTCCAGCCGATCGATTTTTAACATGACTTTCACCTCATTAGCAGTATATCATGAACACATTCTTTTGCTTGTTCAATAGAATGACATTTTTACGCCTCGACAAACTTGCAGAATTTCTTTACAATATAAAGAGTAGAAGACGGCACTGGCTGTTAAAGTTGAAGGGAGTGTCATAAGATGAGTTGGATTTTGATGGTTATTTTCGGCCTCACAGCAGTTCTTGCTGCAATCGGTACAGTTCAAACCCTAAAAAACAAAGAAGTTTTAGGATTCTTATTTAATTTTGGGACCTTTGTTATTTTCGGCGGTTTCACCGTTGCAACTCTCATTACACACGGTTACCCACCTGGCCTTCATTAAGAACGAAGAAACCGGCGCATTCATTGCGCCGGTTTTTTTACTGGCCATAAAGAAAAGGGCTGCCAAACCGATGCGGTTGTGGCAGCCCTTTTTGAATTACGGTTGTTCTTGTTCGCCCAATGTTTTCAATTGGCCGTTTTCCTCTTCGTAGAACCTCAGCAAGTCGCCGTTGATGATCGATTCGGAGTACTGGAGCTCCTCTAGGGCGCGTTCAGCATATGGGTCGCATACGCTTTGGTCTTCCACCGGTTCGCCCGTTTCGATATCATAGCAGACATTCGCTGCATAGACATATTCATCAGTCACAAAGCGCCCGTCACGGAAAATGACGAATTCCTCGTGTTCTTCAGAGAATAAATCTCCGCCGAATTGAATGTCTTTTTCGGTTTCCATGCCCATCAAATGAAGGATCGTCGAACGCATATCCACTTGACCGCCGATTTCTTCATCGACATAGCCCTTTTCATAACCTGGGATATGGACGAAAAATGGCACTTTTTGCAATTGTGCCGATTCATACGGCGTAATTTCCTTGCCTAGATACTGCGCCATCGCTTCGTTGTGGTTGTCGGAGATGCCGTAATGGTCGCCGTACATGACGATGATGGAGTTTTCGTACAATCCTTGTTCCTTCAAATCTTCGAACAAGGATTTGACGGCTTCATCCAAATAGCGCACCGTCTGGAAATAGCGGTTCAAGGTACCTGAATTGGAATCGAATTCCTCGATCAGCTTGTCTTCTTCGTCCAATGTGAATGGGTGGTGATTCGTAAGCGACAACAGGCGCGTGTAGAAAGGCTGCTGCATTTCAGACATATGGCCGACGGATTGCTCGAAGAACGGAATGTCCTTCATGCCCCAGTTGACAGCTTGCCCTTCGCCTACTGTATAGCTCTGGATATCATAGAACTTGTCGATATCAAGCGATTCGTACATCATGTCGCGGTTCCAAAAGCTTTTCGTATTGGCGTGCTGGACATTGGTCGAATACCCTTCGTTGCCCATCTTTTCCGCCATGGAATTGAAGGTATTGCCGCTGTGTGTAAAGAATACGGCGCCACCGCTTAGCGGATACATGCCAGTCTCAAGCAGGAACTCGGAGTCGGAAGTTTTTCCAAGCCCGGTCTGGTGGTAAAAGTTCGGGAAGTAAATCGTATCTTCGTCTTGTGTCAATTCGTTCATGAAAGGCGTGATGGTCTCGCCGTTCATTTCATTGTTCAACACAAAGGTCTGCAATGACTCGAGTGTGACGACGATCAAATTACGCCCTTCCGCAGCCCCGAACATTTCTTCAGATGGTTCTGCCTGGTTCGAACGGACGTAGTTGGTCACTTCCGTCAATTCCGAGCCGTCCGCAAGCGCTCGCTGTGCTTGTGATTTCGATTGGATATAGACATCATACAGATGGTAATTGTACATCCCTAGGTTCTTGACGAGCATTTCGCGGTCAAAGCTTCTCGTCAATAGTTGTGGGCGTTCTGCTTCGGCAAGGCCGAGGTTAAAGAACAGCACAGCTGCCGACAGGACGAAGTATGCTTTACGGTGTGTCGCTGCCGATTTCAGCACCGATTCTTTTTCTTTCACAAAACGCATCGCCAATAAGATGATGATGATATCGGCAAAATAGAGAATATCGCTCCAATAGATGCTTGCGGCAGCACTGTTGCCAATGTCGCCGAAATTATCCGTCTGGAACAATACGGGCAGTGTGATGAAATCCGTGAAGAAGCGGTAAAACGCCACATTGCCGTACAAGATAATCGATGTAACGACAGCGATTATGACGATATAGCGGTTTCGTGCTTTCTTGCTCTTGAAGAAGAGCGCGCCTCCATAGGCGAATAATAGTAAGCTTAATGGGTTCAAGAACAGGATGAATTCCTGCAATGCATTGTCGATGGTTATGGAAAAGGCCGTTTTGTAGACGACATATGTCGTCAGCCATGTCGCGATGACTGCGATGGCCAGGACCGAATGCTTAGGCCATTCTTTGTTTTTCATTGCCGCACATCCTCCTCGTCTTACCGGAGCGTTTGTCCGGTTCGCGCGAATTTCAGTTTCAAGTAAATCGGAAATTCAATACCTTATAGTATAGAACAAATCACCTTCGAGAGAAAGCAATTACCCTTAATAGACGCGCCAAAACGCTTTCGGTTTCATGATTTTCCTTTTTTCTCGTATTCTGTGCGTTTCTGCCGCAAAATCATCAAGGCAGATGCGTATTCACGCGGCGTGATGAAATCGTGGTCGTACAGCTCGCGGATATCGGATTCCATCAGATCGAGATCCGAAATAAAATCCGCCGTATAGACGATCGTTCCGTACCTTTTCAGCAATTGCATTACATCGTAAAGGTCTTTCATGCTCTCACCGCCTTCGAATCAATTGTTCGTTTTTCCGTGATGATGCCATCGACTGGGATGTCATGGCTTTCGATAGGCAATTCGCTAGCTAACTGAAAGTCGAATGCCAGCGACCGCGTATTGCCGTTAAAGCCACTTAAATAGCGGTCATAATAGCCTCCACCGAAGCCGATTCGGTAGCCGCTTTCCGTAAAAACAACACCCGGCACAATCAATAAATCGATGCTTTCGGGGCCGACCGCTTCCGTTTCGGCTTCGATCGGTTCCTGGAGGTCCATGTACACCACTTCCAATTGGCTAAGCTTGCTGAACAGCCGGAAATCCATCGTTCGGTCTTTTGCGAAACATTTTGGGGCGGCGACTCTTTTGCCCAGCCGCCAACACGTTTCGATAAGCGGAATCGTATCGACTTCCGGCCAGCGCGAGATGGTCACCCCGATAGTTTCAGCTTTTTGAAAATCGGGATCTTCCAGAAGTTTCTCCAAAATCGCCGATGACATTTGGGCATGTTGTGATTTTGTAAGTTCACTCATTTGGCCGATGACCGATTTCCTCAACACTGCTTTTTCCATTACGCAAACGCCCCTTCTGCTGTACTGTAGATTGTCTCTATGTATAGTTTCTATAGTAAACTGCGCATAACAAAAGAAAAAGCCAAAACCCCGAGAGGTTTTGGCAGTCAATTACTTACTTCGTTTCACGGTGTGTTGTCATTTTCTTTTCACGTGAGCAATATTTTTTCAATTCAAGACGCTCAGGGTTGTTGCGCTTATTTTTAACAGTGCTGTAGTTTCTTTCGCCACAGTCTGTGCAAGCTAGTGTAATGTTTACACGCATCGATATCCCTCCCAATTCTTTCAAAAAATCCATTTCATTAATAAGCGTGATCTATACGACTTAATTATTATAGCATACCTTCAGTGATTGTCCACTGAAAAATGATGCTTCCCCATCATTTCCCTAAATAAAAAACCACAGCCGGCGCTGTGGTTTTTTGTCATTTGTTCAGATCGTAATGGCGGCCGCGGACGAGGTAGAATAATTGCTCCGCGATATTGGTCGCATAATCCGCAGATCGCTCCATATAGCGGCAAACAAATGCCAATTGCGTCACTTGGCTGAGCTGTTCCGGCTCTTTTGCGCTGTGCTGGAACAACAGCCGGATCGCTTCACCGTACAAATCATCGACTTCATCGTCAAGGTCGGCGATTTCCTTGGCTTTTTCCACATCTTCTTCTATAAGGGCATCAATGCCCTGGCGCAGCATGGAAGTTGCGAGTTCGTGCATGCGCTGGATTTTGTTGATTGGCTCAAGCAGGTCTTGCTGCCCGATGCGGATCGTTTCTTTAGCGATATTGACGGCGTAATCCCCGACACGCTCCATGTCCGAGGCCACTTTGATTGTGACGATCAAGCGCCGAAGATCGGTCGCAACCGGTGATTGCTTGGCAATCAACAAAATCACCTGATCATTCAGTTCTTCTTCGAGACGATTGATATTGGCGTCATTGTCGATTACTTGAAGCGCTTTGTCGATATCGTGGGCGATCAGCGCCTTCATCGATTTGTCGAGTGCATCGATAGCCATTGTGCTTAGTGTAATCAATTGTTCCTGTGCTGAGTGCAGTTCATATTCAAACTTCTCGCGTACTGCCATTTAAAGTTCCTCCCATTCATCCATTTCTAACGGCCAGCAGGAAGCTCGTTCCTGCTGATTAGAGTTGCGGGTCAGCCGAATCGACCTGAAATATAATCCTCTGTCCGTTTATCGGCAGGGTTTGAGAAAATTGCATCCGTGCGGTCATATTCGATGACTTCCCCATTCAGGAAGAAGGCAGTTTTATCGGAAATCCGCGCAGCTTGCTGCATATTATGCGTCACGATGATGATGCTGTATTGCTCTTTCAATTCCTGCACCAATTCTTCAATTTTCAAAGTCGAAATCGGGTCAAGTGCTGATGTCGGCTCATCCATCAAGATGACATCCGGTTCAATCGCCAATGTCCGCGCGATGCAGATCCGCTGCTGTTGGCCGCCCGAGATGCCGTATGCATTTTCGTTCAGGCGGTCTTTCACTTCGTCCCAGATGGCTGCGCCGCGCAAGCTTTTTTCGACGATTTCATCCAGGATTTTCTTGTTTTTGATGCCGTGGATGCGCGGGCCGTAAGCGATATTGTCGTAAATCGATTTCGGGAACGGGTTCGGCTTTTGGAACACCATGCCGACGCGTGTGCGCAATTCTTCAACTCCGTAGCTCGATTCGAAGATATTGCGGCCACGGTATTGGATTTCTCCTGAAGTTTTCACAGAAGGCACGAGTTCCACCATGCGGTTCAAGGTTTTCAAATAAGTCGATTTCCCGCACCCTGATGGCCCGATAATCGCCGTAACTTCATTTTCCCCGATTTCCAAGTCAATATTTTTTAAAGCATGGTTATTGCCATACCATAAATTCAATTGACGCGTGCTATAAACACTTTCCTTTTCAGCTTGTTCTACCGAAGTAGGCTGGGCTGTATTGATTTTTGTTTTAATTGTTGCTGTGTTCATAATGAACTCCCCTTCCGCATGACACTTTAATAGGATTTATCGAATTTGTTCCGAATGAAGACTGCTATTGAATTCATGAATAACAACACGACCATCAAGACAATGATCCCGGCAGCTGCAACCGTTTGGAACTCAGCTTGCGGGCGGCTTGACCAGTCGTAAATCTGCATCGGCAACGCCGTGAACGTATCCATGACGCCTTCCGGCAAAAATTGGATGATAACCGGGATGCCGACCACGATCAGCGGTGCGGTTTCACCGATGGCACGCGACAAGGCCAAGATGCTGCCTGTCAGGATACCGGGAATTGCTGCCGGCAAGATGATGCGCACGATGGTCTGCCATTTGGTTGCACCCATTCCGTACGATGCATCACGCAATTCACCTGGAACCGAACGGATCGCTTCCTGTGCCGCCACGATAATGACCGGCAGGATGAGCAAGCTCATCGTAAAGCCTGCTGCAAGGATGCTGTTGCCGAGCGCCAATGCACGGACAAAAATCGTCAATCCCAAAAGTCCGAAGACAACTGACGGAACCCCCGCCAAATTGGAAATATTCATTTGGATAAAAGTCGTGATGCGCCCTTTTTTGGCGTATTCTTCTAAATAAATCGCAGATCCCACACCCAGCAAAATGGATGTCGGAGCGACTACTGCCATCAGCCAGATCGAGCCGACAAGTGCTGCTTTAATACCCGCTTGGTCCGGGAACCGTGAAGCGAAGTTGGTTAAGAAATCAATGGATAGATGCCCCGCACCTTGACTGACGATCCGGTACAGCAAGATCACCAGCGCCAGCAGTGCGAGCGCCGTCGCAAACATGAAGAGCCCTTGGAAGACACGGTTGACGACCATCCGGCCGTTCATGCGACGGACAACTTTTTCCTGTTCAATGTACCTCATCTTAATATTCCTCCCGGAAACGTTTTGACATATACCCAGCCAGGATATTCATCGCCATTGTGAAGAGGAATAATGTAAACCCGACCGCATAGATGGAATAGTAAATCGTCGTTCCATAACCGGCGTCGCCCTTGGATACTTGCACGATATAGGCAGTCATCGTCTGGATCGAACCAGTGAAATCGCCATCGAACTTCGGTGTTGAACCTGCCGCAAGCGAAACGATCATCGTCTCGCCGATCGCGCGGGACAAGCCGAGCACAACCGAGGCAATAATGCCGGACAACGCGGCTGGAACGGTGATTTTCCAAGCGACTTCAAACTTTGTCGAGCCCATGGCAAGCGCCCCATCGCGAATGCTTTTCGGGACAGACGACATGGCGTCTTCCGATAGCGACGCGATCATCGGGATGATCATGATGCCGACGACGATCCCTGGTGAAATCGCGTTAAAAATCTTGATGTCCGGGAAAAAGCTTTGCAATACAGGCGTCACAAACGTCAAGGCGAAAAAGCCGTAGACGATAGTTGGGACTCCTGCCAAAACCTCTAGAATTGGTTTGACGACGCGTCTTACGTTGTCAGAAGCATATTCGCTCAAATAAATGGCAGCCGAAATGCCGATCGGCACAGCTACGACAATCGCGATGCCGGTAATTTTCAATGTACCGACGATTAACGGCCAAATGCCGAACTGGGCTCCGCTATTGGCGAACGGTAGCCACGTCGTGCCAAGGATGAATTCGGACAGTGGCACTCTTGTAAAGAACGTGACCGTTTCTATGATTAATGTCAGGACAATACCGATGGTTGTCAAGACCGAAACAGAAGCGATCAGGAACAACAAAACCGGTATGAGTTTCTCAATGATTTTTTTGCTTTTCTTATCTTTCGACTTTGCGATCAGTTCTTGAACCGATGTGCGCATAATAGAATCCCCTTTCAACCGCAAAAGGCGAGCAGCAGCTGCTCACCCTAAGACTGAACTTGCAACTTGATTTATTTCAACGCTTCAAGATCTGCCAAGCCTTGTTCATAATCCTCTACTGCCAATGGCACGTAGCCGACAGCTTCAGCCATTTGACCAGCGTTCTCTAAAGTGAACTTCATGAAATCGTAAGCCGCTTCATCTTCAGCAATTTTCGCATTGTTGGCGTAAGTGAAGAGCGGACGTGACAGTGGTGAATAATCACCGGATTCGATTGTTTCAGGAGTTGGCTCGACACCATCAATAGTTACGACTTTCAATGTATCTTGGTTCGCGATGTAGTATGCATAGCCGAAGAATCCGATCGCATTTGGATCTCCTTGGATTCCTTGAACAAGCGTGTTGTCATCTTCAGACAATGTCGCTGATTCGACGATGTCTTCTTCTTCTAGGATGACTTCATTGAAATAATCGTATGTTCCAGAAGCTGTTCCTGGCGCATAGAATACGACTTCTTCATCCGGCCATTCCGGGTTGATGTCTGACCACATTTTCGTGCTGCCATCTTCTACCCACAGTTTTTTCAGGTCTTCAACTGTCAAATCCTCTACCCAGTCGTTTTCCTGGTTGACGACTACTGATAGCCCGTCATAAGCAAGAAGGAATTCTGTGTATTCGATGCCTGCTTCTTCTAGAGCAGCTGCTTCTTCTTCTTTAATTGGTCGAGAAGCATTCGAGAAAGCTGTTTCACCTTGGATGAATTTTTCGAATCCACCGCCCGTACCGGAAACACCGACCGTTACTTGGACTTCAGGTTGAACTGCTGCGTATTCTTCAACAATGCCTTCAAGGATTGGCGCGACTGTGGAAGAACCGTCACCAGTGACCGAACCTTCTAGTACTGCTTCGTCTGAAGCGGAATCAGCCGTTTCGCTGCCTGTGGCAGTTTCTTCCGTGCTGCCACAGGCGCCAAGTAGAAATGCCGTTCCAAGAATTGTTGATGCCATAGCGAACTTCCAGTTTCTCATTTTAATGTTTCCCCCTAATATGGTTTGTTGTTTACAAGACCAACTATACGATTCTATTGTTGAGGACATATGAAGCCATTGTTAAGAAATTGTAAATGACCAAAGTCTTATTGAAAAAAACAAAAACCGCCCAACCAGCGTCCGTTTCAGGACTTTGGTTGGGCGGTTTAGTTTATCTAGATAAAAAGCTTGTTTATTCAATTCGTGTTCCGCTGAAAGGCGGCTTGATTTCATTCGCTTCGTCTTCGCTGCGCTGTTCTTTCAATTCGAAATACTTGTCTGCCGCAGCTCGAGCGATTTCATTATTGGTCTTTGGCACTTTGGTTGGATCGGTCGTTACGTATGGAATGACAACCGCATACGCGATTTCCGGGTTTTCATATGGGGCGAAGCCAACATGCGCGATATTGACGTTCACCGTACCGTGCAATTCATGGCCGCGTTCAAAGAAATAAGCTTCTGCTGTACCAGTTTTGCCGGCTGCGGTATACGGCGTATCGCTGAACTGCGCGCGCGCCGAGCCGGAGCTTCCGATATACACATTGCGCATGCCTTCTTTAACGCGGTCGATTTCTTCTTGCGTATTATTGATGCGGTTCATGATCTTCGGTTCGATGACCGTCTCGATCGGCCCGAGCGTCTCGCCATCTGGAGAAGCTTTGCGGATCTCCTTGACGACATGCGGCTGCACACGGTAGCCATCATTGGCGATGGTGGAGATATACTGTGCCAATTGCATCGGTGTATACGTATCAAATTGTCCGATCGCAAGGTCCAATAATTTCGGCCCAGGATACGTGCCGCCAAGATAGCCGGTGCCTTCGTTCGGCAAATCGATGCCAGTCTCAACACCGAGCCCAAATTGCGCGAAGGAATTGCGCATAACGGCAAAACTTTCCGGGGCGACGCTCAACGGCCGGTTGTATTGATATTGCCGATCGGCGATATCCAAAGCGATTTTGAACATATAAACGTTGGATGACCGTTCAATTGCCATCAAATCGTTCATCGGGATGCGATTGAATGGAGTCGTATTGAAAATCGAGTTTTTCTGGGTGGTGCCCGCAAATTTCAGCGGTTCGTCGATCTGCACTTCCCCCATCTCCACGGCATCTTGTTCATATCCCGTCAGCAATGTGGCACCTTTGATGGTGGAACCCATCTCATGGGCAGCCGTGAACGTACCGAACGCATAATCATTGACGACGCGTCTGCCGTTTTCATCTTCGCCGACGCGTTTACCGACCATCGACAGCACATCACCGGTTTGCGGATTCATCATGACCAAGTATGCATCTTTGACAAGCTGTGAGTTTGGCCCCGCCTTCAATGCGAGCAACTTTTCTTCCACGATTTTTTCCAGCTCATACTGGAGTTCGCTGTCGATCGTCATAACCAAATCTTTTCCGGGTTCGCCTTCATCAACCGGTACCGTTTCGATGACGCGGCCTCGGCCGTCGGTAACGTTTTTGACGCTCGATTTCTGCCCTTGCAGCACATCTTCATATTGCTGTTCCAAGAAGCTCGTGCCGACGCGGTCATTACGTGAGTAGTCGCGGCTTAAATAATAATCGAGGCGGTTGGCCGGGATCCCTTGGTCAGGCGACGTCGTGCTGCCGAGGATCGTCAAATCGGTCATTTTCACGCGCTTCCAGTCAGTGACCGTATTGACACCTTCTAATTTCGGGTCCGTTAAACGCTCCGACACGACAGCGAATTCTTCGTCGGTAACGCCCTCGCCTTTGATGATCTGCGGCGACAACGCATAGCCAGAGGTCATTTCCCTGTAGATCGCGAGAACTTCCAATTGTTCCTCCGTCAGGCTGTCGAGTTCTTCATCCGTGATTTTCTCACGGACCAAGGCATCAAGCTTCTGCTGCTTTTCCTTTTGAGGAATATCTTCCGCTTCAATCGCAGCGCGCTCTTCAGCGGTTACTTTTTCAGTTGCACTTTCGGTATTCAATTGTATGTAAAAGTCTTGCTTATCGCGCAAGGTCACTTTTTCAGTATCTTTTTCGATCAATTTAGCGAGCTCTTCAGCCACTTCCATCATCTCACTGCTTTTCGTCGTTTGCATCTTTGTGTAGGTAATGCTGTTGACGGGCTCGTTATCGACTTGCAAACGTCCTGCAGAATCAAAAATCCGTCCCCGCGGCACGCTGGTGTTCACGGCCACTTCCTCGGTTCTGGCAATTGCGCGGGCGTAATCCTCACCTTTAACGATCTGCAAATACCCTAGGCGCAGGATGAGCATGGAAAACAGCAGAAAAATAGCAAAAAAGAGGATGTTCATCCGGAAGGTCGTATTGGACTGGAGTTTGGACTTCGCCAGCGAAACACGCCGTTTTTGAGGGGTTTTCATGAGCGCGTAGCTCCTTTCAAAAAAATATCCATTTGCTAGTATAGCACCGGACATAAAAAAACACACACTTTTTCAGACGAAAAAGTGTGTGTCGAGGTTTCAATATTTAACAATTATTTAGCAGCTTCGTAGCGCTTGGACACTTCGTCCCAGTTGACAACGTTCCAGAATGCTGCCAAATAGTCCGGGCGGCGGTTCTGGTATTTCAAGTAGTATGCGTGTTCCCAAACGTCTACTCCAAGAATCGGCGTTTTGCCTTCAGATAGAGGAGAATCTTGGTTTGGCGTTGACGTGACTTCGAGCTCGCCGTTAGAAACGACTAGCCAAGCCCAGCCAGAACCGAAGCGTGTTTTACCTGCAGCTTCGAATTTTTCTTTGAACTCGTCAAAGCTTCCGAATTTGTTGTTGATCGCGTCAGCTACTGCACCAGTCGGCTGTCCTCCACCGTTCGGGGAAAGAAGCTGCCAGAATAGCGAGTGGTTCGCGTGGCCGCCGCCGTTGTTGCGGACAGCTGTGCGGATATCTTCCGGCACTGCGTTCAAGTCAGAAATCAATTCTTCGATTGATTTTGAAGAAAGATCGTCATGACCTTCCAAGGCCGCATTTACGTTTGTTACGTACGTGTTGTGGTGTTTCGTGTGGTGGATGTTCATTGTTTCTTTGTCGATGTGCGGTTCTAGCGCATCGTACGCGTAAGGTAGTTCCGGTAGTTCGTATGCCATGATTAAATTCCTCCTTGAGTCTATTGTTCTACTTTGTTAGCGTATCAAAATTTTCAGACCGACACAAATATAAAGCATATCGACCTGCCTTTTTCAGACCTTAGTCGGAGGCGGCAGTCAAATCACCCAGAAGAACAAGCCGACCATCACTGCCTGAATAATACCTTTCGTCAGTGCGGAAGTAATAAAACCGACCACCGAACCGATTCCGGAGCGGATCGATTTTTTAATCGACGATTTGTTGACGAGCATCTCTGCAATGATGGCACCGAGGAACGGGCCAATGAGGATGCCGGCAAACGGGATGACGAATGGCCCGAAGATCAATCCGACCGTGCTGCCCACCAAACCTGCTTTTGAACCGCCGAATTTCTTGACGCCGACCGCATTGGCCAAAAAGTCTGCACCGAACAATAACAGGACGAATAAGATTTCGATGAGCCAGAACCACCACGGCAAATCAGCAAAGCTGAAAAACAGGCCATAAATGATAAATCCGCCGAAAATGAACAGCGACGCCGGGATGACCGGGTACACAAGTCCGATGAAACCGATGGCAAAAAACACAAGCACAAAAACCCAGCCGACAATTTCGAGCATCACGAGCCCTCCTTTTCCGATATAAAAACTCCCTTTCATCGTGCCCTACATTTCAAGAAATGTAAAGGATGAAAGGGAGTGTGGATCAAGTACGGTTACCGAGTATGGCTTCCGCGATATTGACGGAGTGGTCGCCGATCCGCTCCAAGTTGCTGACGATATCGACAAAGACGATTCCCGCTTGAGCGGAACATGCGCCTTCGTTCAGGCGAAGGATATGTTTTTTACGGAATTTGCGTTCCATTTTGTCGATCAAGTCTTCCTGCTCTGCCACTTCACGTGCAAGCTCATGGCTTGTCGTGTCAAGTGCATCAAGTGATTTCGACACCGTCGCAATGGTCAATGTGAACATTTCGTCCAAGTCTTCCATCGCTTCCCCGGTCAATTTCACTTTATTGGCTTCCTGGTAATCGATCAATTCGATGATGTTCTCGAAATGGTCGCCGATCCGTTCGATATCACGGACCGTTTCCATCAGCATCGTGTGGCGAGTGGAATCCGCTGCTGAGATCGATTCTGCAGAAATGAGTACCAGGTAATCGGTAATTTTACCATCCAGGTTATTGATGGCATCTTCTAATTGATAGCCCATTTCAGCATGTTTCTTGCTTTTCGTTTTCAAATATTCATACGTTTCTTCCAGTCCTTGCACAGAATATTTACCCATGCGCAATACTTCTTCTTTGGCTTGGCCAAGAGCGATCGATGGCGATTGCTCGATGAAGTTCAAGTCCAGATGCTTCGGCTTGAATTCGACAAGCACTTCGTCGCCAGGAATTACTTTTGTCACGAGGTATGCCCAAGCGCCGATCAACGGGAATTGGATCAATGTGTTCGCAATGTTGAATGTCCCGTGTGCGAATGCAATCTGCATTTTTGGCTCGAGATCCAAAACGCCCGTAAGCCACTCGACATACGCTGTAAACGGCACGAGCAGGATCAGGAAGATGACGGAGCCGATGACATTGAACAAGACGTGGACAGCTGCTGCACGGCGCGCTGCAATGGATGTACCAAGTGCTGCGAGCACCGCCGTAACGGTCGTCCCGATATTGTCACCGAATAGAACCGGCAATGCGGCATCAAGCGTAACCAAGTTCTCTGCATAGAGCCCTTGCAAGATGGCGATCGTTCCGCTGGAGCTTTGGACGATGAACGTGAAGATTGTCCCTGCTGCAACGCCGAGGATCGGGAATTCACTCAAGTTGACGGTCATGTCGATGAAAGCCGGCAATTCACGCAGCGGCTTCATTGCCCCGCTCATCGTTTCCATCCCGAAGAATAGTCCGCCGAAACCGAAGATGACTTGCCCGATATTTTGGATCTGGTTTTTCTTGACGAAGAAAATCAAGAATGCACCGACCGCCATGATTGGCAATGCGTATGCCCCTACGTCCAAGCCGATGATGAATGCTGTAACGGTCGTCCCGATATTCGCACCCATAATGACGCCGATTGCTTGTCTTAGCGTCATGAAGCCTGCACTTACAAGGCCGACGACGATAACGGTCGTGCCCGAACTCGATTGGATCAAAATCGTTACTACGATACCGACCAAGACACCCATGAACGGATTGGTCGTAAAACGGTCCAAAATGTCCCGCAGTTTATCGCCTGCAGCTTTCTGCAAAGCGTCACCCATATACTTGATTGAGAATAGGAAAATACCGAGACCCCCGAAGAAGGTAAACAGCAATTCCTGCCAATTCATTTCCACGATTCACATTCAACTCCTAATTATAACGTAATCACACCTCACCTATTATGAAGACTTCGCTAAGTAAATGTAAATACCTTTATTGAAAATTTACAAACCCGTAACATAAGCCCGAATTTTTCCGTTTCAGGCATGATAATATTACAATACAACCGGAAAGGAAGATTGCTGTGAATCTCTACCAACTATTGAAAGCAAGCTTCATGGAACCGAAAAAACGGGCAGCGGTCCGCATTATGCCGATCGGCCGCATCTTGAAATTCGTTTTCCTGTTCATCACCTTGCTTTCACTTATCTCATTTGCCGAGTTCGTGCTTGGCATCGGCTCGAGCTCCTCTGAACTGGAAGGCTTGCTGCAATTCATAGAAGAAATCGAATGGCTGCTTTACCCGTTTGCGCTCGTTTTTCTATTCGTCTCGACGACGCTCTACCATTTCATCAAAATCAGCGTGTTTGCAGCGTTTGGCTATGGCTTTCTCGCCTGGCTCAAGCGCCGCGGGGAATACCGGCATATGTGGCGCACGGCGGCACTCGCCGTTACTGTGCCGACTATCGCTGCGTATGTAGCGAGTTTCTGGGTCAATAGCTTGTGGATTTCGCTGTTGACGAGTTTATGGACGCTGTTTCTTCTATATAGTGCAGCACGTTTCTATCCGAAAGCCCCACCTGTAAAAAAACCGAGCTAATGTTGCAACGCTGTAAAGAATCTGTACGGAACAGCCGTCTTTCTTGTCTTTTCAAACGAGACACTGCTAAAATAGCTATAGGCAAGAGAAATAGACCCGCACGTGAATTGCGTGCAAGGGTAAGCTGAGTAACCGTCCGGATTACCGGAAACTCACAAAAAGGAGAGATTTTTAACATGAGCGAAATGACTCACCGTTCAAAAACACGCCCCGTCAAAGTCGGCGATATAACGATTGGCGGCAGTAATGAACTATTCATACAAAGTATGGCGACAACGAAAACACATGACGTAGAAGCAACGGTTGCGGAGATTCTCCGCCTCGAAGAAGCCGGATGCCAAGTCGTCCGTGTGGCTTGTCCTGATGAGCGGGCAGCTTATGCCATCGGCGAAATCAAGAAGCGCATCAATATCCCGCTTGTTGTCGATATTCATTTCGATTACAAACTGGCTTTGATCGCCATCGAGCAAGGTGCCGATAAAATCCGCATCAATCCAGGCAATATCGGCCGCCGCGAAAAAGTCGAAGCGGTCGTCAATGCAGCCAAAGCGAAAGGCATCCCGATCCGCATCGGTGTCAACGCCGGTTCGCTCGAACGCAAAATCCTTGAGAAATACGGCTATCCGACAGCGGACGGCATGGTGGAATCAGCATTGCACCATATCAAGATCCTAGAAGACCTTGATTTCCATGACATCATCGTCTCGTTGAAAGCATCAGACGTGAGCCTTGCTGTCGAAGCATATGAAAAAGCATCGAAAGCATTCGACTATCCGCTCCACCTCGGTATTACAGAATCCGGCACATTGTTCTCCGGAACTGTGAAAAGTTCTGCCGGGCTCGGGGCATTGCTCGCTAAAGGCATCGGCAATACACTCCGCGTCTCCTTAAGCGCAGACCCTGTCGAAGAAGTCAAAGTAGCCCGTGAACTATTGAAAGTCTTCGGTTTGTCTTCAAACGCAGCGACGCTCATCTCATGCCCGACTTGCGGACGCATCGAGATTGACTTGATTTCCATCGCGAACGAAGTGGAAGAATACATCTCCCACATCAAAGCACCGCTTAAAGTCGCTGTTCTCGGCTGTGCCGTTAACGGCCCAGGTGAAGCACGTGAAGCCGACATCGGCATCGCCGGCGCACGCGGTGAAGGCCTGCTCTTCATGCACGGGAAAACAGTCCGTAAAGTGCCTGAAGAAACAATGGTCGAAGAATTGAAGATCGAGATCGATAAATTGGCAGAAGAATATTTCGCCAAACAAGCTGAAGAGAAAAAGCAAAAGGAACTTGAACAACAACAAGCATAAGGTTGTGATCATATGTACCGATTTGGCATCGATATCGATGGCACCGTCACCTGCCCCACTTCATTGATTCCCCATATCAATGAAGCATTCGGCAGCGAGCTGACCATCGAAGATATCCGGGAATACGACCTGACAGCGGCCTTGCCGCAGCTCGATAAAAAAGAGTTCTACTCCTGGTTCAAAAAGCACGAACCGAAAATTTACGCGGCTTCTCCTATTTCGAAAGACGCCAAGCAAATTATCAATAATTGGAAAGACCAATACGAACTTTATTTTATCTCCGCTCGCGGAGATAACGTTCGAAGCGTTACATTCGATTGGTTCGAACAGCATGCCATTGCTTACGACCATATCGAATTGATTGGCACGCATAAAAAAATCAGCACCGCCAAAGCGCATAATGTCGATTTGTTCTTCGAAGACAAACACGACAATGCGGTAGAGATTTCCGAAGAACTGGACATCCCGGTCATCTTGTTCGACACCCCTTACAACCGTGAGCCGGTGCCGAACAAAGTGGTCCGCGTCTATGATTGGCTCGAAGCCGAGCAATGGGTGAAAAAAGAGTTCGGCGTCCAACAGGAATTGCTCAAGCGGTAAACAGAGAGCGCAAGTCTAACTTGCGCTCTTTTTTATTTGCCCGTTTCTGTTGTCAGTAGACAAAAAGGCCTGGCAGCATTAGCTGTCAGGCCCTTAGAGTCTTGACGAAGGCTATAATCCTCTATAAATGAAAAGAGTGTGACACTATTCCGCAATGAAAAATCAACGAATTGTCTCAGTATTTGGAGAAGCGTTCGCTCGACTCCTGTGGGATTAGCGGGTTTGAGAGACCCCGCAGACCGCGATAGCGGGTGAGGAGGCTCGATTCCCGCCCCACGGAAAGCGAGCGATAAGCTTCGGAAAATACGACTTTTTAACTTTCTCGACGACCGAAGGGCCTGGCAGCATTAGCTGTCAGGCCCTTTTCATTACTAACGTTTATTTACAGTCCGGGCATTTCCCGTAGATTTCGAATTTATGATTGTCGATTTCATAGGCCGGTAACGCCGCCCCCAACAAGTCCATCGGGCATAGCGGAATTTCCTTGATCTTGCCGCAATCCATGCAGATGAAATGATGGTGGTGATGGTCGCTTTCGCAATGCATGCGGAAATGCTTTTCACCGGACAACTCGGTCGCCTCCAAAATATCGAGCGATACAAAGGTCGCCAAGTTGCGATAAACGGTATCGTAGCTCATGCTTGGATAGTCTTTTTGCATGACATCCAAAATATCACGGGCGGTCAGATAGCGTTCGTCCCCTTCGAAAATTTCCAGGATCTGATTGCGTTTTGTCGTTTCTTTAAAACCGTTTTCTTTCAGGATGCCCCACGCTTTTTGTAAATTCATGCGGCTGCCCCCCTTTTCTTAGATAACGAGATTTTTCGATAAGCCAGAATGACCAGCAAAATGGCAATGGATGTGACGACAATCGTGCCGCCTGGCGCTAAATCGAAGTAAAACGCAGCGACCAGCCCGGTCAGGACCGATATTTCACCGAATAGGATCGATAGCCAGATGGTTTGCTTGAAGCTTTTGGCGACGCGCATTGCCGTCGCTACCGGGATGGTCATCAGTGATGACACGAGAAGTATGCCGACGATGCGCATCGAACCGGCAATGACTAAGGCCGTGACGATCATGAACAGGAAGTGGATCCATTTTGCAGGCAGGCCGGATGCCCGTGCGTATTCATCGTCGAAGGACAAGACAAATAATTCCTTGAAGAAGATACGGATAAACGCCAACACGATCACGGCGATTCCTGCGACGATAAATAAATCCTGCCGGCTGACGGCTGAGACCGTGCCGAAGAGGTAGCCGAACAAATCGCTCGAAAATCCTTCCGCCAGGGAAATGAAAATGGCCCCGAAGCCAATGCCTGCGGAAAGGATGATCGGGATGGCCAGTTCTTCGTAATGCTTATAGACACTGCGCAGCCGCTCGATGAGCATCGAGCCCATCACCGACGAGGCGATCCCGAGATACAGCGGGTTCAGTAACGCCAGTGCCCCGACACTTTGGCTTAGATAAAGGCTTCCGGCAATGCCGGCAAGCGTCACATGGCTCAAGGCATCTGCGATCAGCGACAGCCTTCTCACGACGATGAAGACGCCGAGCAGCGGCGCAATGACGCCGATGATCAAGCCGGATGCGAATGCGTTTTGCAGAAATTCATAGGACAGTATGGCGTCAAGCATGCGTATGGCTTCCTTCCGTATGATGGATTTTCCGGACGGAATGGCCATACCACGCTTCGCGCTTCTCATCGCTCATCATATGCAATTGGTCTTTAAAGCCGTGGAAATGGATGGTCTGGTTCAAGCATGCGACGTGCGAGATGCGATCGGTCACCGTATCGACGTCGTGCGTCACGAGCACCAGCGTAATATTACGTTCCCGATTGAGCGCAGCGAGCATGTCGTAGAAAGCTTGGACATTCTGGACATCGATGCCGACTGTCGGCTCATCGAGTATAAGCACTTTCGGCTTGGCGACGAGCGCGCGTGCGATAAAGACGCGCTGCTGCTGGCCCCCCGATAGCTCACTGATGCTGCGGTTTTTAAATGATTTCATGCCGACCGCATCGAGCGCTTCTTCGACTCGCTGTGATGTGTTTTTCGGCAATTTATGGAACAGCCCGGCCTTTTTCGCCAGGCCCCCTGCCACCACTTCCTGCACAGTGGCCGGAAAAGCTGAGTTGAATGAATTCGATTTTTGCGACACATAACCGATCCATTCGCGGTGTTTGAATTGCCTCGAATCAATGCCGAACAATTCCACGCTGCCTTCGGATGGCCGGATGAGCCCGAGCATGATTTTCAATAAAGTCGATTTCCCCGATCCGTTCGGGCCGAGTATCGCCAGGAAATCGCCTTCCTCCACCGTCATCGATATGTGGTCCAATGCTTTCGTTTGTTCATATTCATAGCTAACTTCTTTAATGTTGATCAATGGCGCTGCCATAGGGACGCCCCTTTTCCAATAAGAATGATTACGATTTACTATAGAAAGTATAGAGCAGTTGCACGCTCCTGTAAACCGTTTGGGCTTTTAAATAAAGCTTTGATAAGTTGGGTCGGAAGATTGCAAATCGTAAAGACACATAATGCATGATCTTGCGCAGCTATTGTTTACTGGCGTCTGCCCTTGCTTTCAAATAGAAAAAAGGCTGTCCGAAATGCCATGTTTCATGACTTTTCGGATCAGCCTTTTCCCATCGTTATTGTGATTCGATCGGCAATTTCATCTTTTCGATGTCATCAGGCGCAAAGATGCCGTTTTTGAACATGTCGATTTCGTATGCATATGGCGCTTTTTTCTTTTTCGCATCCAGTCCGACATATGGAGTCTCGAGTATTTTCGGCACATGCATCAATTGTTTATGGTGGACAATCGAATTGAGTGCATCAAAACCGATTTCGCCGAAGCCGATGTTTTCGTGGCGGTCTTTCCCTGCCCCGCGCACATTCTTGCTGTCGTTGATGTGCAGTACTTGCAATCGGTCGATTCCGATGATGCGGTCGAATTCCGCCAGCACACCGTCGAAATCTTCTTTGATGTCGTATCCGGCATCGTGGACGTGGCATGTATCGAAACATACCGACAAGCGCTCGTTATGCGTCACGCCGTTGATAATCGCTGCCAACTCCTCGAAATTGCGGCCAATTTCACTGCCTTTTCCAGCCATCGTCTCAAGGGCGATATTAACTGGAAAATCCTGCGTCAGCACTTCGTTCAAGCCTTCGATGATTTTCTGTGTGCCGGCTTCCACCCCCGCGCCAACATGCGCACCGGGATGCAAGACGATTTGCTCCGCCCCAAGTGCTGCCGTGCGTTCGATTTCCGACTGCAAGAACTCAACGCCGAGTTCGAACGTTGCAGGTTTGGTCGTGTTGGCAATATTGATGATATAAGGTGCGTGGACAATGATATTCGACAAGCCATTCTCCGCCATATGCGCCCGTCCCGCCTCGATATTTAGTTCTTCGATCGGTTTGCGGCGCGTATTTTGCGGTGCACCTGTATAAATCATGAAAGTCGTAGAGCCGTAGGAAGCGGCTTCCTCGCTCGCGCCGAGAAGCATCTTCTTGCCGCTCATCGAGACATGCGATCCTAATAGCATTTACAAAACCCCTTACTTTTTGCGGTTTTTGCGTCGTTCCGCTTTTTTGATTTCGTCCATTTTCCATTTCATTTTCTTCTTGTACATCGGTTTTACGCTTTTCGGTTTGTGGACCATTGATTTCGCCTTAGTATCGGCCTCATTCTCCGTGCGCACACGTTTTTTACGGCCGTGGCGCTCTTTCATATCGACAAATTCGCCTTTGACGATATCTTTTTGCTGGAACGGGATCCCCATCTTCTCGACGCGGACAATGGCATCTTCATCTTCCGGGCTGAACAAGGTGATGGCGACGCCTTTAAGGCCCGCACGCGCTGTCCGCCCGACGCGGTGGATGAAGAATTCCAGGTCTTCCGGCAATTCGTAGTTGATGACATGGCTGACGCCTTGGATATCGATTCCGCGTGCGGCAAGGTCTGTCGCTACGATGTATTGATACTCCAGATCACGTACTTGCTTCATCATCTTGACGCGCTCGCGCGGTGCCAGATCGCCATGGATCTTCCCTACGCGGATGCCGCTTTTCGATAATTCTTCAGCGATATAGTCGGCATTGGTGCGCGTGTTGACAAAAATGATCGCAAGGTAGGGATTGATGATTTTCATTATTTCCTGTAAACGCTCGACTTTTTTCTTGCTGCGCACTGGCACTAAATAAAAGTCCAGCCCTTCAGCCGTCGGGCGTTTGTCGCCAATTTTGATATGAGCCGGGTTGGCCATGTATTTCTTCAAGAACGGCTTGAGTTTCTCTGGAATCGTGGCAGAAAATACGTACATTTCCAGATCGTCGCGCATTTTCCCTGCGACTTGGTCGATCTCTTCGATAAAGCCCATATCGAATGCCAAGTCAGCCTCATCGACGACTAAGATCTTAGCGGTATGGACGAGCAACGCATTTTCGTTGACGAGGTCTTTCAAGCGTCCTGGTGTCCCGATAACGATATGCGGCTGCGTTTTCAATTTATTGATCGAACGCTGTTTATCCGTTCCGCCGATGAACGATTTCACTTCGATGCCGGAATCGCCAATCAATTTCTGGATTTCGTTGAAAATTTGCGTCCCAAGTTCTCGCGTCGGTGCAGCGATTACTGCTTGGACTTCCTGTTTCGAAACATCTATGCGTTCGACGATCGGGATGATAAAACTATGGGTCTTGCCTGTACCTGTATGGGACTGGCCAATGGCACTGTTTCCACTCATGATTTGTGGAATCATTTCCTTTTGGATAGCTGTCGGTTCTGTGAAACCGAGTTTTTCGACCGCTTCAAGCAAAAATGGCTTGAGACGGTATTCGTTGAATTTTGTCATGGGATATAGTTCCCTCCTTAAGCTCTAGCTATTATAGCATAAAATGGCTCTCCTTAGCGATGCATCTTTTGTAAAGAGACGGCGTCTCCGTTATAATGAAGTCATGATGTTGAAAGGAGTGCGGTTTGATAATGAAAGTAAAAAAGATATCGCCAAGAGGCTATTGCTACGGGGTAGTGGACGCCATGGTCATCGCGAAAAATGCAGCCATGGATGAAACCTTGCCGCGCCCGATTTATATACTGGGCATGATTGTCCACAATAAACATGTGACGGATGCATTTGAACAAGATGGCATCATCACCCTTGATGGCACCAACCGCCTAGAAATTTTGGAGAAGGTTGAAACTGGTACCGTCATCTTTACAGCACACGGCGTATCCCCACAAGTGCGCGAACTGGCCAGAAGAAAAGGGCTCGTTTCGATCGACGCCACTTGCCCGGATGTTACCGTGACGCATGACTTGATCCGTGAGAAAACGGCAGAAGGCTACCATATCATCTACATCGGCAAGAGCGGCCACCCGGAACCGGAAGGCGCAATCGGCGTCGCTCCGGACCTAGTCCATTTGGTTGAAAAGCTCGAAGACGTCAATGCCCTAGAGTTGAATGAAGACAAAATCATCATCACCAACCAAACGACGATGAGCCAATGGGATGTTGTCCATTTGATGGAACGCTTGAAAGAACGTTTCCCGCAGGCAGAAGTGCATAAAGAGATCTGTCTTGCTACACAAGTTCGCCAGGAAGCCGTCGCGGAACAAGCCGGGGATACCGATCTTTTATTGGTTATCGGCGACCCGATGAGCAATAACTCCAACCGCCTGGCGCAAGTTTCACAAGATATCGCAGGCACGCCGGCTTACCGCATCTCTGATTTGTCTGAATTGAAATTGGAATGGCTGGAAGGCATCGAAACGGTCGCCTTGACCGCTGGCGCCTCAACGCCTACACCGATTGTCAAAGAAGTGATGAAGTTCTTGGATCAATACGATCCGGAAGATCCGGAAACGCACACACTCGAGCGTTCCGTACCACTTAATAAAATCTTGCCGAAGATCAAGCATCCGAAACCATCGGACCGCATCGAACCCTATCCGGTGAATGAATAACACGTAAAAAAGAGGCCCTGAATGGGGCCTCTTTTTTCAGGCTGTCGAGAAACTCAGGAAACCGTATTTTCCGAAGCTTATCGCTCGCTTTCCATGGGGCGGGAATCGAGCCTCCTCGTCACTTCGTTCCTGCGGGGTCTCTCAAACCCGCTAGTCCCACAGGAGTCGAACGAACGCTTCTCCAAATACTCAGATAGCACATTGATTTTTGAATGTAGAAATCGTATCTCCTTTTTCATTTATGGCGGATTATAGACTTCTTTAACACTCTTTTTTATATCTTCACTTTAAGCGAAACGGCTCTGTATTTACTTCAGACGGCAGGAATTCGCATTGCCAGTTTGCGCCTTTTTCCGTCATATGGTCTACGACTCCCTGGATCATCACTTTCTCGACATGATGCCCAGGGTCGATTACCGGCAAGCCGATTGCTTGTGCATCTTGCGCGACGTGGAAATAAAGATCACCCGTTAAGTAGACATCCGCTCCCGCGCGTTTTGCCTGCTGGATGTATTTATTGCCGTCGCCGCCAAGCACCGCCACTTTTTTGATCGTTTCATCGCCAGTTCCGACGACACGGACAAACGGCACATCCAAACTTGTTTTCACATGCTCCGCAAACGTATCCAAGTTCATCTTTTCTTTCAAGCGCCCGATGCGGCCAAGCCCCATCGGCAGCTCTTTGTTTTCCAAGGTGAACACGTCATATGCCGGTTCCTCATAAGGGTGGGCTGCCATCATCGCACGGATTACGCGGTCTTTTTCGGCTTTCCTGACAACGACTTCAATTTTCGATTCCGCTGTCTCTTCCATTTTCCCTGCTTCCCCAATATACGGATCGGCTGAAGCATTTGGCCGGAAGCGCCCAGTGCCATACAAGGTATAGCTGCAATATTCGTAATCGCCGATTGCTCCGGCACCCGCTTCGCCAAACGCTTTTCTCACTTGGTCTTCATGGCTTTCAGGCACGAATACCGCAATCTTCACGAGCTCCGCTTCATAGGTTTTCACCAATACTTCCGTGTCGCTCAATCCAAGCGCATCCGCCAACAGGTCATTGACGCCGCCCCACGCAACATCGAGATTTGTGTGTGCTGCATATACCGCAATATCATTTTTGATCAATTTTTCCATCAATTGGCCATGAGGAAAATCTGTCTGGAGATTTTTCAAGGGCCGGAAAATCGGGGGATGATGCGCAATGATGAGCCCTGCACCTTTTTCGATCGCTTCATCCGCCACCGCCTCATCGACGTCGAGCGTCACGAGCACGCGTTCAACCTTTTTATTCAAGGTGCCGACATGCAGCCCAATCGGATCTCCTTCCATCGCCAGATATTTCGGCGACCATTTCTCGAATTCTTCAATGATCTGTTGGCCGTTAGGAATTTTCATCCGCGAACACCTCTTCCATCAATGCGATTTTCTCGAGCAATTGCTCTCTTCTCGTACGAATGTCTTCGGTTTGTTGTGCGTTCTCCAAGCGTTCGGCGATCGCTCTCCATTGTGTCGCCTCGCGTTGCCATTTTTCCTTAAAAATATCCGTTTGCTGTTTTAATAGTTCCGGGCCGAACAATAATTGCTTCGCATCCAGCTGCACTTCTTCAGCACCGGGTTCCAGCACGAGGATCTCGTAGATCTTGTCTTTTTCCTTCAGGATATCCTCTGCGGCAATATGCCAGCCGTTTTGGGCTGCCCATTGCCGGATCGCTTTGGCATGGACATTGGGCTGGAGGATCAAACGCTCCACGCCTTGCAGCCGGCCTTTTCCTTCTTCCAGGATGGAAGCAATAAGTGAACCGCCCATCCCGGCGATGGTCACCGCCGAGATGCCGTCTGCCGGTTCGACCGCTTCAAGGCCTGGCGCCAGACGGACAGTGATCTTGCTTTCCAGCCCTTCTTCGCGCACTTGCTTTTTCGCCGATTCATATGGGCCTTTGACGATTTCACCGGCCACTGCACGGCTGGCGGTGCCGTTATGGAGAAGGTAGCATGGCAAATAGGCATGATCCGAGCCGATGTCCGCCACTACAGCTCCTGCCTGGACATATTCCGCCACTTTCATTAATCGAACTGATAATTGCTGCGCGTTCATAAAGTTCCTCCTAATTGACAAAAAACCCTTAGCTCCGGAAGAACTAAGGGTTTTTGATGCTATTCGAGTGACAGTACCCACTCAGCCATTGCTGATACGTTTTCTTCTGGAACCGTACCCGGTGGCATTGAGCCTTTACCGTTGATCAGAATCTCTTCGATTTCTTCTTGTGAAAGTTCTGTGGCTACCAATGATGGGCCAACTCCGCCTTCATAGCTTGAACCGTGGCAAGAAACACAGCTTGACTGTGCATGGGATTCAGGGTCGAAGTCGCCGCTAGCTGCTTCTTCTCCGCCTTCGCCTTCAGCCGCTTCTTCTCCGCCTTCTTCAGCCGCTTGTTCTTCAGCGATTTCAGCTTCGTTGCCGACTCCTTCCAATGACAGGAAGAAAATCAGGCCAATACCGAAAGCCATGATTAAGATATAAGGTACAATTGCATTCTTTTGCATCCGTTACCCCTCCTTCTACTGTGTTCTGCTTGATGATAGTATAAGTATCATTCATTATTGTACTGTATTATCCAGTAAACGAAAAGCCATAACGGATAATAATTGCCGTATTGTGACAAAATCGGTAAATTCGAAGGATTCTGTTGACGGCAATAAACAGGCAGTCAAAGTTTCACGGTTTTGCAAAGCAATCAGCAGCCGACCAGACGTGAAATAACCATGCGCTGCACTTCGGATGTCCCTTCGCCGATCTCCAGGAGCTTGGCGTCGCGCATATAGCGCTCGACCTCGTATTCCTTCATATAGCCATACCCCCCGTGGATCTGGATCGCTTCGTCAGCCACTTCCATCGCCATTTCGGAGGCATACAATTTGGCCATGGACGCTTCTTTCGTGAACGGGCGCCCTTGGTCTTTCAGCCATGCCGCCTTGTAGACCATATTGCGCGCGAGTTCGATTTTCATCGCCATATCAGCGAGCTTGAATTGCGTCACTTGGAATTCCGATAAAGGCTTGCCGAACTGCTTGCGTTCTTTCGCATAAGCGAGCGCTTTGTTGAACGCGCCTTGTGCGATCCCGACTGCCATCGCCGCAATGCCGATACGCCCGCCGTCAAGCGTCACGAGGAATTGCTTGAAACCTTCGCCGCGTTTGCCGAGCAGGTTTTCCTTTGGCACACGGACGTTCTCGAGCACCAATTCAGTCGTATTCGATGCGTTCAAGCCCATCTTTTCGTAATTATCGATGATGGTGAAACCTTCTGCATCTGTCGGGACGATGATGGCGCTGATTTCCTTTTTGCCGTCGTTCATTCCGGTGATGGCCGTGATCGCCAAATGCTTCGCGTGGCTCGCGTTCGTAATATATACTTTCGATCCATTGATGACCCAATCGTCCCCGTCTTCCACTGCTCGGGTTTCCGTCCCCCCAGCATCCGAACCGGCATTCGGTTCCGTCAGCCCAAATGCGCCGAACGATTCACCCGTACAGATCGGCGTCAAGTATTTCTGTTTCTGCTCTTCCGTCCCGAATAAGCTGAGCGGAGCGCCACCTAATGAAATATGGGCAGAATACGTGATGCCTGTCGAAGCACAGACACGGCTCAACTCTTCCGTGACGATCGCAAAGCTTGTGGTGTCTGCCCCGGCGCCGCCATAAGCTTCATCAAACGGCAAGCCCATCATCCCCATGTCGGACAGCTGCTTGAATGCTTCTTTCGGAAATTCTTTCGTGCGGTCTCGGTCGACGGCACCTGGTGCCACTACTTTATCGGCGAATTCTCGCATCGTCTTCTTGATCATTTGCTGTTCTTGTGTCAAATCGAAATTCATATCTTACATCCCCTTTGCTATGAATACGCTTACAATATTCATTATATAGCTAAAATTCCGACACAAGCAAGGCATAACGGAAAGTTATTCCAATATGCCTTTGTGCGGATGGAAAACATACTTGTTCACCAAGGGCTACGCCGCTATCGCGATTTTATTGAACATAAAAAAATCCTTCCAGGCTTTTGACCCGGAAGGATTCATTCAGTTTATTCCAAGAAATCTTTCAAGCGCTTGCTGCGCGATGGATGGCGCAGTTTGCGAAGTGCTTTCGCTTCGATTTGGCGGATGCGCTCGCGCGTCACGCCGAATACTTTGCCGACTTCTTCGAGTGTCCGCGTGCGGCCGTCATCCAGGCCGAAACGCAGGCGCAATACATTTTCTTCTCTGTCAGTCAATGTGTCGAGCACATCTTCCAACTGCTCTTTCAGCAATTCATAAGCTGCATGGTCAGATGGCGACTGTGCATCGGAATCTTCGATGAAATCTCCCAAATGCGAATCGTCTTCTTCACCGATCGGTGTTTCAAGCGATACCGGTTCTTGGGCGATCTTCAGGATTTCACGCACTTTCTCAGGCAATAGATCCATCTCTTCGCCGATTTCTTCCGGTGAAGGTTCGCGTCCAAGGTCTTGCAACAGCTGGCGCTGTACGCGGATCAGTTTGTTGATCGTTTCGACCATATGGACCGGGATGCGGATGGTCCGCGCCTGGTCGGCGATGGCGCGCGTAATGGCTTGGCGGATCCACCACGTTGCGTAGGTACTGAATTTGAAGCCTTTCGAGTAGTCGAATTTCTCGACTGCTTTGATAAGCCCCATATTCCCTTCCTGGATCAAATCCAGGAACAGCATGCCGCGGCCTACATAGCGTTTCGCGATTGAGACGACGAGACGCAAGTTGGCTTCCGCAAGGCGTTTTTTCGCTTCTTCGTCGCCTTGTTCGATGAGTTTTGCAAGACGTACTTCTTCTTCGGCCTTCAATAAGTCGACGCGCCCGATCTCTTTCAAGTACATGCGGACCGGGTCGTTGATCTTGACGCCTGGCGGTACGCTCAAGTCGTTCAAGTCGAACTTCTCTTCGGTCGGTTTCATGAGACGGTCCAAATGTTCTTCATCATCGCTCTTGCGTTCAAGTTCGATGCCGTGCCCTTCCAATTGATCAATGAATTCCTCTACTTGGTCCGATTCCATTTCAAAAATAGCCAATTTATCGGCAATCTGTTCGTAGTTCAATTCTCCGGTTTTTTTCCCTTGTTCGATCAATTGCTTTTTCGCGTCTTCTACACTTGCTTCCGGGCCTTCAGCAGGCATCGGGATGCTGTTTGTTACGACTTCTGTTTGGCGTTCAGATTTCTCAGCCATACAACTTCCTCCTTTAGAAAAAACCGGAATAATCTACAATGATTTCCGTAAAGCAATCACTTCTTGTGCTAGAAGCAAAGCGCGCTTCAAATCATGCTGTTTTTCCGCTTCTTTTGATTGCTGGATTTTTAAATTGATTTGTTGCTCGATACGGTGCTTGTTCAAGTGCTTCAGGCAATCTTCGATCTCTTCTTCCGGGTGTTCGGGATCTCTCTCGGCCAAGGCCGTCTCCATCACTAACTTCCGGAGTTCCTGATCCGTTAGGGTTTCCAAGAACTTATGGAAATCCGCTTTTTCCCATTCCTCGTAAAAACCGAGCAGCTGGACATAAAGCGCTTGGTATTCTTCACTGATGAACGGAATGGTTTCCACTTCACGGGCCAGCTTCTCCATCACGGCCGGGTCTGCGAGCGCGTGTGCGAACAGCAAACGTTCTGCGCGGTGCAGCGACGTGATTTTCTTTTGCTCCCTTTTGGGGGCTGCCTGGACCGATTCAGCAGCTTTTGGCCGGCTGCGTTCGATGCTGCGTGTTTCTAAGCGCCTGTACTGCTGCAATATGGCTTCTTCTGAAAGCTTTGTTTCGGCCGACAGCTGCTTAATATACAAATCCCTTTCAACAGGTGAGGATTTACCGGCCAATAGCTGGAGCACCTCTTGGATATATTGAAGGAGATCGTTTTCATATTGAAAGTTCTTATGGCGGCGCGCATGCATCATCGCGAAAGCGATAAAGGTTTGCGGCTTTTCGATGACGTTCTCCCGAAAAGCATCGGCGCCGTTTTGGCGGACATAGTCATCGGGGTCCATGCCATTCGGCAGCACCGCAATCCCGACTTTGAAATTCGCTTCCTCAAGCGGCACCGCCGCCCGTTTAGCCGCTTCCCATCCGGCATCATCACCGTCAAAGCAAACGACCACTTCCTGCGCAAAACGCTTCATTTGGCGGATATGCTGCGATGTCAGCGATGTCCCCATCGTCGCAAGCGCGTTGTCGATGCCAGCTTTTCCAGCAGCAATGACATCCATAAATCCTTCGAACAGGACGATTTTCCGGTTTTTCCGGATGGCGCCTCGAGCCAGATGGACATTATAGAGAACTTGGCTTTTTTGGAAAATCGGTGATTCTGGGCTGTTCATGTATTTCGCTTCCTGCTTCGACTGCTCAAGCACCCTTCCCGAAAACGCAATGGCCTTGCCGTTTTCGTTCATGATCGGAAACATGATCCTGCCACGGAAACGGTCGAACCAGCCATCGGATTTCTCACGCTTGATGGCCAGCCCGCTCGCTTCCAATTGTTCATCGTCGTACCCTTTTCTGCGCAACGCGACTTCCATATAGTTCCATTCAGGAAGCGCCCAGCCGATCCGGTATTTTTCGATGATCTCCTGGGTGAATCCCCGATTCTCCAAATAGTCAAGAGCTGCTTGCCCTTCTTCTGTGTTCAGCAAAATGTGATGGTACATATCTGCAGCGAATTCATGCATCAAAATGAGCGGGTCGTCATTTCTTGCCTGAGCTGCCCCTTTGCCTTCTCCTGGCTGGACATCGATTTCGATTCCAGAGCGCTCACCGAGTTTGACCAGCGCTTCCTGGAAGCTGATGTTTTCGATATCCATCAAGAAAGTGATGGCGTTGCCGCCAGCCCCGCAGCCGAAGCAATGGAAAATCTGCTTATCGGCCGTCACTGAAAAGGACGGTGTGCTTTCCCCGTGGAAAGGACAGAGGCCAAACCAATTGCGGCCTCTTTTCGTCAATTGGACATATTCGCCCACGACGTCCACAATATCCGCTTTGGAACGGATTTCTTCGATCACTTCTTCAGGAATTCGATTGGACACCTTATCACCATCTTTATTTGCTTACTTTACTTTATTCGTTGAAATCCATTAAAATCCTTCAAATTTCGACAAAAAGATGGGAAAGCTCATCATGTTGTTACTAAGCTTTAGCCACAATTCTTCATTATAAAACGTTTTTTTGTAAAAATCCATAGAAAGGCGTAGAAAAACGGTCTTTCTATTATACAAGCATAAGAAAAACCGCCCTAATAGGCGGAATCCTCTTATTGTTTCTGGAGTTTACCGAGAATTAAATTCGCAGTTTCTTCAACGGCGCGGTTGGTGACGTCTAGCGTCTCACAGCCGATGCGGTCGACCACTTTGCGGAAATGGACGATTTCTTCATGGATGCGGTCCAATTTCGCATAATTGGCATCATCGTTCAATCCGAGCGCAATCAAACGCTCTTTGCGGATATTGTTCAGCTTCTCTGGTGAAATGACCAAGCCGAAGCATTTTTTCGGATCCACGTCGAACAGTTCATCCGGCGGGTCCACTTCAGGCACTAGCGGCACATTGGCGACTTTCAGCCGTTTATGGGCCAAATATTGCGATAATGGGGTTTTCGATGTTCTCGACACTCCTACCAAGACGATATCCGCAAGCAAGATGCCGCGCGGGTCGCGCCCATCGTCGTATTTGACCGCAAATTCGATCGCTTCGACTTTCTTGAAATAATCATCGTCGAGCTTGCGCACCAGCCCGGCTTCGCCGATCGGTGCCGAATGCAGCTCCTCTTCAAGCGCATCGAGCAATGGGCCCATCAAATCGATCGCTTTGATGCCGTGGCGCGCCGTTTCGCGTTCGACGAAATGGCGCAGCTCCTTCGAGACGAGCGTATAGACAATCACTGCCCGCTGCCCTTCCGCCAGTTTGATGATCTCCTGCAAGTGTTCGATGGAATCGATATATGGGAACCGCTTCAAGACGGCATTTTGTTCTGTATTCAAGTATTGGCTGATGGCCGCTTTCGCGACGAGCTCTCCAGTTTCGCCTACCGAATCGGAGAGTATAAAAACACGCAATAAACTCATATTCTGCACCTCACAGTTCATGGTTTTCCGAAAGGGATAAAAATGCCCGCGTAATATTGGTCTTTGTCAACCTGCCGACGACCTTATACCCTTCCGGTTGTTCTTCGACGACCGGCAATGCGTCGATTTGCTGGTTGATCAGCCGGTTTGCAGCCTGTATGAGTGAATCATTGCGCAAACAATAGGTGATGTTCGGCATGCGCGTCATGATGATATGTACAGGAATTGCATTCAAATCCTGATTGCCGAGGCTGGTGCGCAATAGATCTTTGCGCGACAGGACACCTGCGAGGCAGGATTTTTTATCCACAACAAAAAGCGTCCCGACGTCATCCAGAAACATCTGGCTGATGGCATCGTATACGCTGACATCATCCCTGACTACGACAGGGATCGACTGAAAATCCTTCACTTTCATATTGTTCATCGTATCGGTAATATCCTGGCCCGGTTTCTTGCCCGAATAAAAATAACCGACACGCGGCCTGGCATCTAAAAAGCCTGCCATCGTCAAAATAGCCAAATCCGGCCGAAGCGTGGCGCGCGTCAAATTCAGACGGTCTGCGATCTGCTCGCCTGTAATCGGGCCATTGCCTTTGACGATCTGTAAAATTTCCTCTTGCCGCTTATTGAGTTCGATTGGACTCACCGCCTCAAATTCAAATATGTTATACTCAATACCAATTATTATATACTATTACATACCATATTGCGAAGAAAAGATTGCCATGATACAATAATCGGGAATCAAATAATGGCAATGAAGGATCGATAAGTACCGCGCATGAAGCGAGCAGGGATGGTGAAAGCCTGCAAAGCGGGAAACGGCAATCCGGAGCCATAGGTAATGCGAGCGGGCTGGACTTTCAGCCAATCGAGGTGGAACCGCGGGTAACGTACTCGTCCTCGGACATTTGTCCGTGGCGTGTGCGATTTTTTTATTTTATGGAGGTAATGAAGATGTCAATGGAAAAAGTAGTATCGTTAGCCAAACACCGGGGATTCGTCTTCCCGGGCTCTGAGATTTACGGCGGGCTCGCCAATACGTGGGATTATGGCCCACTCGGCGTCGAGCTGAAGAACAATATCAAAAAAGCATGGTGGAAGAAATTCGTCCAGGAATCCGTCCACAACGTCGGATTGGATGCTGCCATCCTGATGAACCCGAAAACATGGGAAGCATCCGGCCACCTCGGTAACTTCAACGACCCGATGATCGATTGTAAAGCCTGTAAATCGCGTCACCGTGCCGATAAGCTGATCGAAAATGCATTGGATGAAAAAGGCATCGAACTGATCGTTGACGGTCTGTCATTCGAGCGCATGAAGGAATTGATCGACGAACATGAAATCACGTGCCCGACTTGCGGCAAAGCTGATTTCACCGAGATCCGCCAGTTCAACTTGATGTTCAAGACATTCCAAGGCGTCACTGAATCATCGACCAACGAAGTGTATTTGCGCCCGGAAACGGCACAAGGGATCTTCGTCAACTATAAAAATGTCCAACGCTCGATGCGCAAGAAAATGCCGTTCGGGATTGCGCAGATCGGCAAGAGTTTCCGTAACGAAATCACACCGGGGAACTTCACGTTCCGCACGCGTGAGTTCGAGCAAATGGAGCTGGAATTCTTCTGTAAACCAGGTGAAGACCTTGAATGGTATGCGTATTGGCGCGACTTCTGCAAAAACTGGCTGCTTGAGCTGAACATGGGCGAAGACAATATGCGCTTGCGCGAGCACGACGCTGATGAGTTGTCCCATTACTCGAATGCCACTGTCGACATCGAGTACAAATTCCCGTTCGGCTGGGGCGAACTATGGGGCATCGCTGACCGCACCGATTTCGATTTGAAGCGCCACATGGAATATTCCGGCGAAGACTTCAATTACATCGACCCGCAAACCAACGAACGCTACGTGCCGTATTGCATCGAGCCATCCCTCGGGGCTGACCGCGTGACACTTGCTTTCCTTGTCGATGCATTCGAGGAAGAAAGCTTGGACAATGATGATACACGTACTGTGCTGAAGTTCCACCCGGCACTTGCGCCATACAAGGCTGCTGTATTGCCTTTGTCGAAAAAACTTTCCGAAGGCGCGACGGAAGTATTCGCAGATCTTGCGAAACATTTCATGGTCGATTACGACGAATCCCAATCCATCGGGAAACGCTACCGCCGCCAGGATGAAATCGGTACGCCGTTCTGCATCACTTATGATTTCGATTCGGTCGAAGACGGTGAAGTAACCGTGCGCCACCGCGATTCCATGGAACAAGTCCGCATGCCGATCAAAGACGTACAAGCGTATATCGAACAGCATATCCAATTCTAAAAAAAAAAAAGACATCCCGAGGCTAATCGCCTTCTGGGATGTCTTTTTTCGGTTCCGGGAAAAATTCCGGCGTCCGTTCGAGCTGCTCGAGAAACGAACGCGACTTCAGCCGGATGCCCGCCTGTTCTTCGTAAATGGTCCGGACGATTTGCTTGAGCAAGGTTTTCGACTCTTTTTTCAAGGTCAATGCCCCGACCCGTTCGATCGGCACGAAATAAAACGTGCGGATCAATTTCACGAGTGCTGGGCTCAAGCGGATGATGTAGCGGTCGAGATGGAAGCAGCGGTGGCACAAAAAGCCGAGTTCCTGGAACGAGAATGCGAATTCCCCTTCCGTCGCCCCGCAATTGGCGCATTCATGCAAAGTCGGGGTAAGCCCCGCCACGCGCAGCATTTTCCATTCGACAAACAAGGTGATCGCTTCCGGGTCATAGCCGTCCGCAATGGCATGCAGCGCCTGATACAGCATATCGTAAATGGCGGGCTGCGGCTCATCTTGCTCTGTGAGGCGGTCGATCAGTTCTGTGACATAGCTCGCATAGGCAGTGGCCATGATATCTTCGCGGATATAGCGCAGCGATTCCAATTGGTCGCCTGCCTGCAAAGTACCCATGCCGCGGCCTTTATAGATCGAAAAAACGCCATGTGTGAACGGCTGAGTGATGGCCGCCAGGCGGCTTGCGGGCTTTTTAGCCCCGCGCGCCATGCATGTGATCTTCCCTGCTTCTTTTGTGAACAAAGTGACGATTTTATTATTTTCCCCATAGGGACGTGTACGGATAACAATGGCTTCGAGTTGGTTCTGCATGAGCCAGGCTCCTTAGTATTCGTCGTCTCTGAAACCGAAATCACGGAGATGCATTGCTTTATTGCGCCAATCTTTTTGGACTTTGACCCAAAGCTCCAAATATACTTTCGTGCCGAGCAAGTTTTCGATATCTTTACGCGCACGCGTGCCAATTTCTTTCAAAAGCACGCCTTTTTTGCCAATGACAATGCCTTTTTGGGAATCGCGTTCGACCATGATCGTCGCCTGGACCCGAATCATGTTTTCGTTTTCTTCGTCTTTGGCAATTTTATCGATGACAACGGCGATTGAATGCGGGATTTCCTCGCGCGTCAAATGCAAGGCTTTCTCGCGGATCAATTCTGAAATGATGAAACGCTCCGGGTGGTCGGTCACTTGGTCGGATGGATAGTATTGCGGCCCTTCCGGCAAGCGCTCTTCGATTTTCGCGAGCAGGTTCTCGACATTATTGCCCTGCAAGGCGGAGATCGGAATCGCTTCAGCGAAATCGAATTCATTGCGGTAGGATTCTACGATTTTTGGCAGGTTGTCCGGATGCACTTGGTCGATTTTATTGAGCACCAAAAATACCGGCACATCGATTCCTTTTAACATGTCGAGCACGTAACGGTCCTGTTTGCCGATGCGGTCCGCTGCACTGACGACAAATAGCAGCACGTCCACTTCACGGAATGTGTTTTTTGCGACTTTCAGCATGAAATCCCCAAGCTTATGCTTCGGCTCATTGATCCCCGGCGTATCGATGAAGACCATTTGGCTGTTTTCGTTCGTTACGACGCCTTGTACTTTATTGCGCGTCGTCTGAGGTTTATCGCTCATGATGGCGATTTTTTGCCCGACCACACGGTTCAAGAACGTCGATTTCCCGACATTCGGGCGGCCGATGATGGAGATGAATCCTGATTTATATCCGTTATTTCCTTGATGCATAGTCTAAATCCCCCGTTGTGAAGGCGCCCGGAAGCAATTCTGCGATGGTCGTCTCAGACACCGCTCCTTCTAGATTCGTTAAATAAACCGGCATATCCGGCGCACAAAATTCCACCAGCACTTGGCGGCATGCCCCGCACGGCGCGACCGGCCCCTTAGTATCGGCAGCTACTGCCAATGCCTCGAACTGCTTGACGCCTTCCGATACCGCCTTGAATACCGCGGTGCGTTCTGCGCAATTGGTCAGGGAATAGCCGGCGTTTTCGATATTGCATCCAGTATAGACTGTACCGTCCTTAGATAATAGCGCTGCCCCTACCGGGAATTTCGAATACGGCACGTAGGCATTGCCGCGCGCCGAGATTGCTTGCTCCATTAATTGTTGTTTGTCCATTTTCATCACTCACTTTTCTATGATCACAGCAGCATCGAGCTGCCGGACGATGTTTAAAACCATTTAGGCAAAAAGATCAGCAAACCGATTATAGCACTTGTCACAGCAAATACCAAAACGGCTCCTGCCGCCATGTCTTTCGCTTGCTTCGCCAAGGGATGCCGCTCTGCGGTGACAAGGTCGACGGTCCGCTCCAAGGCGGAATTGACCAGTTCAAGCGCCAGCATGCCGCCGATCAATACAATCACCAGCATCCACTCCGTGCGGTCGAGGCCAGTCCAGATTGCGGCGATCAAGACAATCACTGCCGAGAGCGCATGCACTTTCATATTCTGTTCCCGTTTTATGGAGGTGCCAATCCCTTGCGCAGCAAAACGGAATGAGGAGAGAAACCTACTCAGCTTCATGCGCATCACGCGTAACGCCAAGTGAAGATAAAATTTCTTCCTGTCTGCCAAACATTTTCTTTTCATCTTGTTCATTCATATGGTCGTAGCCGAGCAGATGCAGAAATCCGTGCACTGCCAAAAAGCCGAGTTCGCGTTCGAAGCTATGCCCGTATTCCTCTGCCTGGACTTTTGTGCGCTCTACCGAAATGATGATATCCCCGAGCAAGCGCGGGCCGGTTTCACCAATAATGGCCACTTCATCTTCTCCTTGCTCTTCCATCGAAAAGGAGATGACATCCGTCGCCTGGTCTTTTTCCCGGTAATCCCGGTTGATCACACGGATCGATTCATCGTCCGTGAATGTAATCGATACTTCCGCTTCTCCTGTTTCCTCATGCTGTGCCGCATGCTCCAATACCTTGTTCACAAAGGCCAGCGCCTTGTCGTCCAATTGTTCCGTTTCATCTATGAAATCGATCGTCAGCATCGCTTTCCCTCCTCCAATACATTATTTTTTATCATCGGGATAGGCGATCCTCGAATGGAAGATCCCGTTCAAGGTTTCGCACATGACGCTCTTGACCCGTTTCAGTTCTTTTAACGTTATATCACATTCGTCAAACTGTCCATCTTTCAATTTATCTTCTGTGATGGAATCAACCATCTTGCGAATTTTTTCTGTACTCGGTGATTGCATCGACCGCACCGCCGCTTCCAGGCTGTCGGCGACCATGATGATGGCAATTTCCCGGCTCTGCGGTTTCGGCCCCGTGTAGCGGTATTGTTCCTCAGGAAGCTCTTCGTTTTGCTCTTTTGCTTTATAATAGAAGAATTTCAATAACGTCGTGCCATGATGTTGCTCTGCGATATCGATCAATTCTTTCGGCATTTTCTGCTTGCGCAAAATTGCCGCCCCGTCTTTTCCGTGAGCAAGGATGATGTCGCGGCTTTGTTCCGGACTAAGATGGTCATGCGGGTTGCCATGGGATTGATTTTCGATGAAAAACTGAGGGTTGATGGTCTTGCCGATATCGTGATAATAACAGCCGACTCGCGCAAGCAAGCCATTCGCCCCAATCGCCTCGCACGCCGCATCCGAAAGATTTGCCACCATGACGCTATGATGGTAAGTGCCAGGCGTCTCGGTCAAAATCTTCTTGAGCAACGGATGATTGGGGTTCGACAGCTCGAGCAGCTTCATCGTTGACAGAATGCCGAATGCCACTTCAAACAGCGGCAATAAACCGGTCGCAAGCGTCCCTGACAATAGACCGGCTGCGAGCGCCGCTGCTACGTAAAAAGCAATTTCTTCCACAGTATACTGGCTTTGGTTCATGAGCAGGTAAAATGCCACATACAGCAAATGGACGCCGCCGACTGCCAAGCTGATCGGCAGGATGCGAATGCTTCTATGCCCATTGCGTATTAAGTATATCCCCGTCAAACCGCCAAACAACACATACAAAGCAGAATCCATCTGAAAAACGCCGGCATAGCCGCTTTGCAACATCATTCCTGCACTGGCGCTGAGCAAAATCGTCACATAGACTGCTGTGCGTTCATCGATTAATAGACGCACCAAAATGCCAGCCAATGCTGTCGGGTAGATAAAGTCAATGACTACCCCGAAATTGCCGCTGATGATCTCGAGCAGCTTCATAATAGCAAGAGACAATGCGAAGACGACAAAAACAATCGTCAGCCGGATGGCTTTTTTAACGCCTTCGACTTTTGCACTCTGCAACACCAGCAGTAACAAGCCGGCTGCAATCAGTACAAACAGACTCAAGGCAAGAGCTGGACGATAATTCGACTGTTGCTCGGTCATTCCCGCAAGTTCAAGCTGCCGGTAAACTTCACGATCAATCAATTGGCCTTCCTGGATGAGCACTTGGCCCTGCAAGATGCGTGTCGGTTCAACGCTAGCCCGCGCTTGATCTTTCTGCTGTTCCGTCAATTCTTCATTGATAAGTTCATTCGGGACAATATTGGCTCTGGCAATGGCTGCTGCCGCCGGAATTGCAGAAGCAGGCACCTGGTCTTCCCCGCGGATTTCCTGTTCGGCCGAATTGCGTGCTTGCGTCAGCCCAGCTTCGCGGAGCGGATCCTGCAGAACTGCCAACACTTGGTTGCGCACTTCACGTTCGACGCGCATAAGCACATCCTCTTCCAAAGCAAGCAGTGATAACAGCATGTCATCCGTCAAGCGAAGCCCGTTTTCATTTTGTTCAAGCAAGCGGATCGATTCGCGAAGGCTGCTTAACGCTTCATCTGAACTGAGAGGGTCGGGTTCATCCTCTCCACCTGTTTCAGTGGCGCGCTTTGCTTCAAGCACATAGCCGAACAGCGAATCGACAACCGCCGCTTGATTATCGGCGATTTCTTCGATATACCGGTAACTCGGCTGCACTTCTGCTGCGGCCCGCTCGCGTTCAAGCTCAGTCCTTACCGGGTCTTCGACGGTCTTTGCTGCCCGTATCGTTTCCTCGGACAATTGGAATAATTCCACTTCATATGTATCGGTTGACATCGTATCGTATAAGAATCCAAACATGAGCAGCGCTGTCATGAAACTGATGCCGATCAAGACTACAGGAGCCCCGAACCGCAAATAAATGCGCCTGATCCATCCCGCCATTTGACCACCTCACTATTCTTCTTTCATCATACCAATACCTCGTGCTTTTTTCATCGCCCCTTACAAATTAATAACAATTCTTTGGACCTTGCTGCGCTAACGAGCTTCTTCAATCTAAAGACAAACAGGGGAATTTCCCAAACTATTTTGGCAAAAAAAGAACCAGCCTTAGCTAGGCTGGTTCTCGTAAGCTTCGATGATCCTTGAGACGAGTGGATGCCGGACGACATCGCCTTTTTCGAGGTACTGAAATTCGATGCCTTTGACGCCGTGCAAATTCTTTTCTGCAGCGATCAATCCGGACTCCGCCCCGCGAGGCAAGTCAATCTGTGTTTTGTCGCCGGTGACGATCATTTTTGAGTTGAAGCCGAGGCGCGTCAGAAACATTTTCATTTGGGCTTTCGTCGTATTCTGGGCTTCATCCAGAATGATGAATGCTTCTTCAAGTGTGCGCCCGCGCATGTATGCCAGCGGTGCCACTTCGATCGTGCCACGTTCAATCAAGCGGTTGGTCTGTTCCTGTCCCATCACATCATGCAAAGCGTCATATAAAGGCCGCAGGTACGGATCGACTTTTTCCTTCAAATCGCCGGGTAAAAAGCCGAGACTCTCTCCTGCTTCAACCGCTGGACGGGTTAGGACAATCTTTTTGACATGGCCATTTTTCAAAGCTTGTACCGCCAATACTACAGCGAGATAGGTTTTCCCGGTTCCGGCCGGGCCGATTCCAAATACCATGTCGCTTTTTTTGATGGCGTGAATATAATGGCGCTGCCCGATTGTCTTAGCCCGGATGGAGCGCCCAGTCGCACTGCGCGCCACTTCTTCATCGTAAAGTTCGGCAAAATATTCAATCGTCCCGTTTTTCGCCATTTCGATAGCCGACACAATATCGCGCTGGTCGATGTTGATGTTTTTGCGAATAACTTTCAATAATTGCTCCAACAACAATTTTCCGGTCTGTCTGCCTTCTTCGGACCCTTCGAGACGGATCACTTCGCCCCGGGTGATGATGTGTATATCAAAACTCTCTTCGATCAGCGACAGATGGCTGTCGGATGTGCCGAGAAGCAGGACTGCTTCGTTCGGGTCTTTCACATGCAATTCGAGTAGGTTGTTTTCTGTCATTTAGACGCTCCTTGGATCGTGTTTTTACTTCTCATCAACTTTATCATTTTATATATGGAAATGTAAATCAATTCAAGCACTTTTAGTTTACATAACATTAATATGTATTATTTTAGAGAAAGAAAAAAACCGGCATTAAACATGCCGGCCTTGCTTTTGACGCTTGGATTTGGGCGGCTGCAAAATCTCCGCCATGATGATGCCTTTTTTTACATCTTCTTCATTCAACGGCAATAGATCCCGTTCTTTTTCTTTTGTGATCGCCCGCTTCAACGGCTCTTTTTGATGAGCGCTCAATCTTCCTGGGCGATTTTTCGGCTCAGCCGCTTGCTTTACCTGGGCCGGAGTCCGTTTTTCCACTTCTTCCATGGCCCGGGACTTGGCTCGCTCTGCTTGTTCCTTCACTTGGCGCGCCTGTTCTGCCCGTTTTGGATCGTTTTCCATCTGGGATTGAAATTCACCGTATATTTCCTTGGCGTAATCTTCAATGCGCTTAAAGCTCCGCTGTCCGCCTCTTTGCGGTTGTTGCGGTGATTGTGATCGCTGCTGCGCTGACCGCGCAGGTGTGCCGGGCCCTTGTTGACGCTTCGGCTGCTGCGCGGTCTGCTCTGTGCCATCAGGTTTTTTATTTTTACTGAACAATGCACTGACAGCCGCAATGATCAGCATCATGATGAGGGGTTCCATTCCAAAACCTCCCTTGAGTTATGGCGGAATTTTTTAGTTTTCGTCCTCTTGTTTTTCCGTTCCGCTTTTCGAAATGGATTCACGCATGCTTGTATCAGCTTGGACGTTCTTGTAATTGATATAATCCATCACGCCAATGTTTCCAGAACGGAGGGCTTCTGACATCGCCATCGGCACTTCGGCTTCGGCTTCGACAACTTTCGCGCGCATCTGGACGACTTTCGCTTTCATTTCCTGCTCGCTAGCGACAGCCATTGCACGGCGTTCTTCAGCTTTAGCCTGTGCGATTTTCTTATCGGCATCTGCTTGCTCTGTTTGAAGCTCGGCACCGATGTTTTTGCCGATATCCACGTCTGCGATATCAATGGACAAGATTTCAAAAGCTGTACCGGAATCCAATCCTTTGCCTAGTACAGTTTGGGAGATGAGGTCCGGGTTTTCCAGGACTTTCTTATGGTTCGTGCTTGAACCGAGTGTAGAAACGATACCTTCACCAACACGGGCGACGATTGTTTCTTCACCCGCACCACCGACGAGGCGGTCGATATTGGCGCGCACGGTAATCCGCGCTTTTGCTTTCACTTCGATCCCGTCCATTGCAACACCGGCAATGAATGGCGTTTCAATAACTTTCGGGTTAACCGACATTTGAACCGCTTCAAGTACGTCACGGCCGGCAAGATCGATTGCTGCTGCGCGTTCGAACGGCAAATCGATATTGGCACGGTGCGCTGCGATCAATGCGTTAACGACACGGTCGACGTTACCGCCAGCCAGGTAATGGCTTTCCAATTGGTTGATCTGTACGGAAAGACCAGCTTTTGAAGCCTTGATCAGCGGGTTGACGATGCGCGATGGAATAACCCGGCGCAATCTCATCCCGATCAATGTGAAGATGCTGATGCGGACGCCGGCAGCTAAAGCCGAGATCCATAATGTGACTGGTACGAATGTGAAAAAGATGGCAAGTACAACGATAATACCAATTATCGCGGCGCCTAAGCCGATTGCTTCAAGTCCCATTTATTCTTCCTCCTCTTGTTTTTCGAGTTCACGCACAACGATGCGAGACCCTTCTACCTTGATAATTTTAACATCTTTGTTGCTGTCGATAAACCGGCCTTCGGATACTGCATCGATGTATTCGTCACCAAGCCGGATAGTGCCAGAAGGCCTCAGGGCATTGGTCGTTCGAGCGATCTGGCCGATCAGTTCCGGCCGGTTGACGGCTGAGACATAGCCATGTTCCGTATCGGTGGCATCGGTCAAGATAATGCGTTTGAACATGTTCAACTTTTTCCCGAAAAATTTCACTAAAATCACCATCCCTGCTGAAGCTACAAGTAATGCAATCAAAATTGCGACCGCTGTTGACTGGACGTCTTCACCCGCTAATAGAACACTTCCAATGACCGCCAGTATCCCGAGAATCCCCAGTATACCGCCCGGAACGAAAAATTCCAGCAGGATCAAACCGAGACCGAAGATCAACAGTAAAATCGATTCATACCCGGCAAGCCCCGCCACTAAATGGCCATAGAAGAACAGCATTAGCGAAAACAAGCCGAAGAATCCAGGGATCCCGACTCCAGGCGTGAACAGCTCAAGCAGTAATCCGAGACCTGCCACCGACAGTAAAATCGGTACCACAATCGGGCTCGTCAGAAAACGTGCAAGCGTCTCTGACCAGTTTTCTTCTACTTGGATGACCTCAGCGCCTGAGAGGCCTTTCATTTCTAGCAGTTCATCAAGTGACGACACGGTCCCTTCTGAATAACCGACGTCGAGCGCTTCCTGGGCGCCGAGTGTCAATAAATCACCTTCAGCAGCCCGGTATTCCGGAAGGTCGATACTGGCATCCGCCATCGCCAAGGCAAACTGTGGATCACGATCTGACGATTCCGCAGCGCTTCTCATCGAAGCAAGCCAGGCAGAGTTCGCCTTATCGGCAGCCGCATTTCCCGACTGGTCGATGACTTGCGCCGCACCCATCCGCCCATTCGGATGCATATAAATTTCATCATTATGCAAGGCCAGAAAAGCACCGGCCGAGAGGGCGTCCTGGTTGATGAAAGCGAGTGTTTCAGGCTCGGCTTCATCCAACAGGCGGGCAATGCCATCTGCTGCATTGACAAAACCGCCCGGTGTATCGATCTCAAAGACAATGGCTTCCGCACCGGCTTCTTCGGCTTCATCAATGCCCCGCTCCAGAAACGACTGCAATCCCCGCTCCACTTCCGCTTCAATCGGAATGACATAAACTTTTCCGTTATCCGCCGAAATGGCCGGAATCGCTAAAGCAAATGCCATCACCAGGAATAAAAAGCCGATCCAAGCTTGTTTTCTCCGCACGGCAAGTTCCCCCTCTCCTTCATGAAAACTTTAGGATAATTATGTATACGGATGAGTCGAGCTGCGGTTTCAAAAGCCGGCTTCTTTTTCATTATAAAGCAATTTTCTCCAAGTTACGATGGAATGCGCTTACATCTTCATCATTAAGTGACCGTTTTAAGACATAAAAAAACCGGAAGCACATTTGTGCTTCCGGTCTTAGCTGTTCGTTGCTATTTTTAAAAGTCATTTAAGATCAAAGTCAATTAAAATTTACGTTTACGCGCAGCTTCTGATTTCAATTTACGTTTCACGCTCGGCTTATCATAATACTCGCGCTTTCTTACCTCTTGCATTGTTCCGGACTTCGAAACAGTGCGTTTGAAGCGGCGAAGAGCATCTTCAATTGATTCGTTTTTACGAACTGTAGTTTTTGACATCTCTTTTTCCCTCCCTCCGAACACACGTTGAAGCAAATAACAACAAGTGTTATATACTAGAAAATTATAACGCATGAATTAGCCTTCGTCAATACTTAATAATCGTTGTCTGAAGTGAGACCTTGCATGATCTGGACTCCTGAACTTGCGCCGATGCGAGTCGCTCCGGCTTCGACCATTTTCTCCACATCTTCAAGGCTGCGGACGCCGCCAGAAGCTTTGACGCCAAGATCCGGGCCGACTGTTTCGCGCATTAGACGCACTGCTTCGACAGTTGCACCGCCGGTAGAGAAACCAGTCGATGTTTTGACGAAATCGGCTCCCGCTTCTTTCGACAAGCGACTAGCCAATTTGATTTCTTCATCCGTCAACAAGCAGATTTCAAGGATGACTTTTACGATTGCTTTTCCTTTTGCTGCGTTCACGACCGCTTCGACATCCGCTTTCACGACATCTTCCTGGCCGCTCTTCAATGCGCCGATGTTCAAGACCATATCGATTTCGCATGCGCCTTTTTCGATGGCATCTGTTGTTTCGAACGCTTTCGTTTCAGAAGTCGAGGCGCCGAGCGGGAAGCCGATGACTGTGCAAACTTTCACTTCGCTCTGGTCGAGTTGTTTTGCAGCAAGCGCGACCCATGCCGGGTTGACGCAAACAGAAGCGAATTTGTATTCTGCCGCTTCTTTGCAAAGCTGTTCGATTTGCGGGGCTGTAGCTTCCGCTTTCAATAATGTATGGTCGATTAAAGATGCAATATTCGTCATGATTCAGTTCTCCATTCTACTAGTAGGTTTTCTTTCAGACAGTCAAATTGTCCATCACGCGGACAAATTGCCCTTCGTTCATCGGATATCCCGCCTTGGTGATTTTCACCTTGACGATTTTTCCGATCAGCGATTCATCGCCAGAAATGGCGACTTTTAAGTAATTATCCGTGTAACCGACAAGCATGCCGCCTGACGGATGGTCTGTCGACTCTTCTTCCGGGATAATCTCCAGGAGCTCGCCTTCATAACGGCTGGCGTACTCCTTTGCCAGCTGATCGTTCAATTCAATCAGGCGGTGGACGCGTTCATTTTTGACCGCTTCATCGATCTGGCCATCCATACGCGCGGCTGGCGTGCCGGTGCGCATCGAGTACGGGAATACATGAAGCTCCGAGAACCTGTGGTCGCGAATGAAATTGAAGGTGTCCATGAATTCTTCTTCCGTTTCTCCCGGGAACCCGACGATGACGTCAGAAGTAATCGCCAGATCCGGCAAGGCATCGCGCAAACGTTCCAGGCGATTTGCGAAGAACGCCATCGTATACTTCCTGCGCATCCGTTTCAGGACCGTATCGGAACCGGATTGGATCGGGATATGGAGATGGCGCACGACGATATTGGATTGTTTCAAGACCGCAATCACTTCATCTGTCAGCTGACTCGCCTCAATTGATGAGATGCGCAGGCGTTTCAGGCCTTTTACTTGTTGTTCCAAATCGCGCAATAGCTGCGCCAAATTATAATCTTTCAAATCTTCCCCATAGCCCCCGGTATGGATACCGGTCAAAACGATTTCCTGATAACCGGCATCAACCAATTGCTGTGCTTGGCGGATGACTTCCTGCGGATCTCGCGAGCGCATCAATCCACGCGCCCACGGAATGATGCAAAACGTGCAGAAATTATTGCAGCCTTCCTGGATTTTCAACGACGCGCGTGTACGGTCCGTGAAGGCAGGGACATCCAATTCTTCATAGATGCGGTTCTTCATGATATTGCCCACGGCATTGATCGGTTTGCGCTCTGCGCGGTATTGTTCAATGTATTCCAGGAGCTTTGTCCGGTCTTGCGTGCCGACAACGATATCGACGCCGGGAATTGCCATGATTTCAGCAGGCGAAGTCTGTGCATAACAGCCTGTGACGCAAATGACCGCATCGGGATTGGAGCGGACGGCACGGCGTATCACTTGCCGGCTCTTTTTATCGCCTGTATTGGTGACGGTGCAGGTATTGATGACGTAAACATCGGAAAGACGTTCAAACTCAGTACGCTCATAGCCCTGTTCTTTGAATAACTGCCAAATCGCTTCCGTTTCATAATGGTTCACTTTGCAACCAAGAGTATGAAATGCGACAGTTGACATCGGTGGCCACCTCTTTCATTCAAATTCATAGGATATTGCAGACAATGCATAAAGCGGAGCCGTCTCCGTGCGCAAAATACGCGGGCCAAGCGCGGTGAACAATGCGCCAGCTTCCTTGAGTGCGGCCGCTTCTGTTTCCGAAATGCCGCCTTCTGGCCCGAAAACAAGCAAGATTGAGTCTTTATCATACAATGATTCCAGAATTTCGGCAAACCGCCTTCCGCCACTCTTTTTCGCCTCTTCTTCATAAGCGACAATGGCCACATCGTAATTTTTCACGACATTTGCCAACTCTTTAAAGCTGTGTACCGCCTGGATGTCAGGAATGTGGCTGCGATGCGACTGCTCAGCCGCTTCCTTGGCGATTTTCTTTAACCGTTCGATTTTCTTTATGCTTTTTGCGCCGTCCCATTTGACGATCGAGCGCTCAGCCGAGTAGGGCAATAAAGCATTCATGCCGAGCTCTGTCGCTTTTTGGGTGATCAGTTCGAGCTTATCACCTTTCGGGAGGCCACAGGCGATCGTTACTTTTTTCGGCAATTCGCTTCGGTCCTCGAGCTCACGGATGAGCTTGACTTGAACATCTAAGTCAATATCGGTGATTTTCGCCAAGTAAACTTTACCGGCAACAACAGCGATCAATTCTTCGCCAACTGATTGACGCATCACTTTGGTGATGTGCTTGGCGTCGTCTCCTGTAATCGTCAAATAACCATCTGCGGACTTTTTATCTTCTATAAAATATCGTTGCATGGTCGCACCCCATCATAGCGGTTTTTTCGAAATGATCGTTACCCAGTCTTCCATCATCATGATATCTTCGATGACAAAGCCTGAAGCTTCAAGCGCCTGTTTCACGTCATTTTTCTTTTGGGCGATGATTCCGGACGTGATGTAGATGCCGCCCGGCTTGACGGCCTGGTAAGCATCGTCCGTAAACGACATGATGATTTCGGCGAGTATATTCGCCACGACTACGTCCGCTGGGTCGTCGATCGCTTCGAGCAAATTGCCATGGAATACATTGACGCGGTTTTGTACTTTGTTCAATTTAACATTTAATCCCGCCGCTTTGACCGCAATTTCATCGAGGTCCAGCGCTCTGACTGAAGCTGCTTCAAGCAAGGCTGCACCAATTGCGAGTACGCCCGATCCGGTTCCCACATCGATAACCGTATTGTCTTTACCAACATGTTTTTCAAGTGCTTGCAAGCTCATGACAGTTGTTGGATGCGTACCGGTTCCGAATGCCATGCCCGGGTCGAGTTCAATGATCAGTTCATCGCTTGAAACTGGATGATAGGTTTCCCATGTCGGCACGATGGTGAATCTTTTGGAAATTTTCACCGGATGGTAATACTTCTTCCAGGACGTCGCCCAGTCTTCTTCATTTACTTCACTGATCGTGACGACATTGCGCCCGACATTGATATTGAATTCTGCAAGATTGTTGATGGCCAGCTTAATGCCTTCGACGGCTTCGCCGAGAAAGCTATTGACCGGCAGATACGCTTTTAAAATGACGCCTTCTGTTGGGAAATCTTCTGGATCGAGTGAATAGATTTCACCGAATACATCTTCACGATCTTTCGTCAGATCTTCGGAATCCTCGATGACGACGCCGCTTGCCCCGGCTTCATGCAGAATGTTGGAAATTGATTCAATTGCTTCGTTCGTCGTATGAATCGACAGCTCAGACCATTTCACTTACGACCAGCTCCTTTATTGAACAATTATGTAACAGACAGAAAACTCCCTATTGCACGGGAGTTTTCCATTTGTCCAAGGCTATGAATGCCTATTATGAATCACCTTTAATGGTTCTTTTAATCTTATCGAACAATGAACTGCTTTGCTCTTCTGGGATATCCCCAGAAATTTCGGCAAACTCACGCAGCAATTGCTTTTGTTTTTCGCTCAACTTGGTCGGTACTTTCACTTTGATGGTGATGTGCTGATCGCCGACACCGTAGCCGTGAACGTTTTGTACGCCTTTCCCGCGCAGGCGGAAACGGGCGCCGTTTTGCGTTCCGGCTGGAATCTTCAGTTTCACTTTTCCGGAAACAGTCGGGACTTCGATCTCGTCACCGAGTGCGGCTTGCGGATAAGTAATTGGCAATTCCAGGTGGATATCATCCCCGTCGCGTTCAAATTGCGCATGGGGTTTGACACGGAACAGCACATAAAGATCTCCGGCTGGCCCGCCATTGAAGCCTGGGCCGCCTTGTCCTGATACGCGCAATTGCTGACCGTCATCGACGCCGGCTGGAACTGTCACTTTGATTTTCTTCATTTTTCTCACTTTACCTGCACCGCGGCAAGTTGTGCATTTTTCTTCGATGATCTGGCCGGTGCCTTCACAGTGGTGGCAAGCACGGCGGTTGACCATGCGGCCGAACGGCGTATCTTGCGCGACATTCAACTGGCCCGTTCCTTCGCAATATGGGCAAGTCTTCTTGCTCGTTCCGGGCTTCGCCCCTGAACCGTCGCATGTTTCGCATGTCTCATCTTTCGGGATTTCAATTTCCGTCTCCTCGCCGAATACCGCATCCAGAAAATCGATGGTCATTGAATATTGAAGATCATCGCCTTTTCTTGGTGCATTCGGGTCGCGTCGACGCGTGCCGCCGCCGAAGAAGGTGCTGAAAATATCATCAAAGCCGAATCCTTCCGCACCGCCAAATCCACCGCCGCCGAAGCCTTGGTTTGGATCCTGATGGCCGAACTGGTCGTATTGGGCGCGTTTTTGCTCATCGCTCAACACTTCATAGGCTTCTTTGACTTCCTGGAACTTCTCGGAAGCATCCGCTTCCTTATTGATGTCCGGGTGATATTGTTTGGAAAGCTTCCGGTACGCTTTCTTGATTTCCTCTTTTGAAGCATCCTTAGAAACGCCAAGGACTTCATAATAGTCTCGCTTATTCATAGGTCACTCTCCCTCTTGCAGTCAACTGTAATTGTACACGGTTTAAATTGCGCTTGCAAAGACATTGAAAAAGCCAAAGCAGTTGCTTTGCTTTGACTTTTTCGGCCTTGCATATCTTACTTGTCTTTATCGTCGTTTACTTCTTCAAAGTCAGCATCGACAACGCCGTCGTCATTTCCTTGCTGAGCTTCGCCTTCAGCCCCTTGCTGGTTCTGGGCTGCCTGCTCGTAAGCTTTCATGGCAAAGCCTTGAAGAAGCTCCTGCAGTTTGTCTTTCTTCGTACGGATATCTTCGATGTCCGTGCCTTCTAGCGCTGTTTTCAATTCATCGCGCGCTTCTTCAGCTTGTTTCTTTTCGTCTTCAGAAACTGCTTCGCCAAGGTCTTCGATCGTTTTATCTGTTGTGAAGACTGCTTGGTCCGCTTCGTTGCGAAGTTCTACTTCTTCTTTGCGCTTCGCATCTGCTTCTGCATTTTCTTCCGCTTCTTTTACCATGCGTTCGATCTCATCGTCCGTAAGCGTTGTGCTTGATTGGATTGTGATCGTCTGTTCTTTTTGCGTGCCGAGGTCTTTCGCTTTTACGCTGACGATGCCGTTTTTGTCGATATCGAAGCTGACTTCGATTTGTGGCACGCCGCGTGGTGCAGGCGGGATATCAGCCAATTGGAAGCGGCCGAGTGTTTTGTTGTCCGCTGCCATTGGGCGTTCACCTTGCATGACATGGATGTCAACTGCCGGCTGGTTGTCAGCTGCAGTAGAGAACGTCTGCGATTTAGATGTCGGGATCGTCGTGTTGCGCTCGATCAATTTCGTGAACACGCCGCCCATTGTTTCGATACCAAGGGACAATGGAGTTACGTCAAGCAATACAACGTCTTGAACGTCTCCAGTCAGTACGCCGCCTTGTACAGCTGCGCCCATTGCAACAACTTCATCCGGGTTAACGCCTTTATGAGGGTCTTTTCCTGTTTCTTTCTTAACAGCTTCTTGGACAGCTGGGATACGAGTAGATCCACCAACTAGAATCACGCGATCAAGTTCTGAAGCGGAAACGCCTGCGTCTTTCAATGCTTGGCGAGTCGGCCCCATTGTGCGTTCGACTAGAGAAGAAGTCAACTCGTCGAATTTCGCGCGGGAAAGGCTCATTTCCATATGAAGCGGCCCTGCTTCGCCAGCTGTGATGAATGGCAAGGAGATTTGAGTTGTTGTTACGCCTGACAAATCTTTTTTCGCTTTTTCAGCAGCATCTTTTAGGCGTTGTGTCGCCATTTTGTCTTTCGACAAGTCAATGCCGTTTTCTTTTTTGAATTCCTGCACTAGGTAATCGATGATCAGTTTATCGAAATCATCGCCGCCCAAACGATTGTCGCCGGCAGTCGATTTTACTTCGAAAACGCCATCGCCAAGTTCAAGAATCGATACGTCGAATGTACCGCCGCCAAGGTCATAGACCAAGACTGTTTCGTCTTTTTCCATTTTATCGAGGCCATAAGCAAGCGCTGCTGCTGTCGGCTCGTTGATGATGCGTTCCACTTCAAGGCCTGCGATGCGGCCAGCGTCTTTTGTCGCTTGGCGTTCTGCATCGTTGAAGTATGCCGGTACCGTGATGACGGCTTTCGTGACTTTTTCTCCGAGATAGTCTTCAGCATAGCCTTTGATGTATTGAAGGATCATCGCAGAAACTTCCTGCGCTGTGTATTCTTTGCCTTCAGCTGTCACTTTTTCCTCTGTACCCATCAAACGTTTGACGGATTGAATCGTGTTCGGGTTCGTGATGGATTGGCGTTTTGCTACTTCACCGACTTGGCGTTCGCCGTTTTTGAACGATACGACCGATGGTGTTGTGCGGTTGCCTTCCGGGTTTGGGATGATTTTTGGTTCGCCGCCTTCTAGTACTGCGACTGCTGAGTTTGTTGTACCTAAGTCAATTCCGATAATTTTGCTCATTTAAAATTCCTCCATTAACATTAGATTCTTGAATTTCACTTATTCGTTCACTTTTACCATTGCCGGGCGGAGCACTCTGCCATTCAGGGTATACCCCTTTTGAAGCTCCTGTAACACCGTTCCGGGTTCGCTGTCTGCATCGCTTTCCTGCATGACTGCCTGATGGAAATGAGGGTCGAACGGTTCGCCGACCGCTTTGATCTCTTCCAAGCCTTCCGCCGCTACAGCATCAGCCAAGGATTTCTTGACCATTTCAAGGCCCTTCAAAAGAGAGGCGGATTCTTCGCTTTTCGCTTCAACAGCAAGCGCGCGGTCAAAATTATCCATGACCGGCAAAAGATCCGTCAACAATGATTGGGAACGGAATTGCTTTGCCAATTCTTGGTCTTTTTTGGTGCGGCGCTTGAAATTGTCATAATCTGCCAAAAGGCGCAAGTATTTGTTCTGCTCTTCTTCAAGCTGTGCTTGAAGTTCAGCCTTCTCATCTACTGGCTCTTCTGCTTGTGGCTGATCGGATGATTCGACAGTTCCAGGCTCTGTTCCTTCAGCGGTTTCTGCTGTTTCCTCCACAGTTTCCGCCGACTCTTGTTGTGCAGTTTCCTGTTCTAGGTCTTGGTGTTTGAGTGTTTCTTTTTCATTCGACAAAATATGTGCCTCCTTTGGTTCACTTTCCTTGAAACAGCCGTGTCAGCTCTTTTGATAGATCGCCGCTTACATAATCAAGCAGCGAGACGATCCGGCGGTAATCCATTCTTTTCGGCCCGACAATTGCGATGGAGCCCATTTGCTCATCTCCGATATCATAAGATACCGTAATGACCGAGCAATCTTCCATGGCCGCCAGCGCGTTTTCCGAGCCAATGCGAATCTGTAGCCCTTGAGCGCCGATCGGCAGGATTTCAGGAATGTGCTTCCCTTCTTCCATCACATCCATCAACTCACGGATTTTCTGGATATCATGGAAATCCGGCTGCTTCAAAATATTCAGCTTGCCGCCATAATACACATTATCCGCTCGAGGAAGCAGCAATGCTTGCTTGAACGTTCGGAACAATTCCCCGTAGCGCTCGATATGCTGGCGCAGGAGAGCGAGCGTTTCCTGCTCGAGGCGTTTGTGCAAATCGTGCAGCGAGACGCCGATGAGCCGCTCGTTCAAGATATTGACCATCTTTTCGATGTCGGATGGATCCAGATCCGGCGGGATGGAGAATACCCGGTTTTCCACATGGCCCGAGTCGGTGACGATGATCGCCACCGCCATTCCCGGGGACAAGGGCACGATCGATAATTTCTTGACGACGTGTTTGCGGATATCCGGCCCCAGCAGAATCGACGTATAATTCGTCAATTCGGACAGGATGCCAGCCGAACGTTTGATGATTTCCTCGGTTTCGGTTACTTTTTCCTCAAAAACCGAACGAAGCTGGACAATGTCCTGTTGCGGTACTGGATTCGGCGTCAGCAAATGGTCCACATAATAGCGGTAGCCTTTTTGAGACGGAATCCGGCCCGAGGATGTGTGAGTCTTTTCGAGGTAGCCCTGGCCTTCGAGCTCAGCCAATTCATTGCGAATGGTTGCCGAACTGGAAGTGATGCCCGGCTTTTTAGCTAGTTGGTTCGATCCTACCGGCTGCGCTGATTGGATATAATCATCGACTGTCACTTTCAAAATGAGCAGCTGCCGTTCTGTTAACATGATCATCACCTCTGTTAGCACTCTATGAGTTCGAGTGCTAAGACTACACTAAAATTACCAAATCTTTTTTTGCTTGTCAACGGATGCGCTTCTAGGAAAGCAAAAATTGCTCGAAAACTTCATTGCCGACGAATCGGCCTTTATGCGTCAATTTAACACGGCCTTGTTCGATTGCCAGATTGCCTTTTGCCGTTTCGCTGCGGAGAATCTCGCCGTACACTTTTTCCAGCGGGGCGCCGAACTTTTCTTCAAAATGAGCGATGTCGACACCTGCCGTCTTGCGCAAGCCGAGGAACATCTCTTCTTCCATCTGCGCCTTGACACTCACTTGCGTCGCGTCAAGCACTGGCCGCTCACCCGACTCCAGCGGTTCCATGTATTTTTTCAAAGGCCCGTGATTGGAATAGCGGACCCCTTTCACATAACCATGGGCACCGGCGCCGACACCGATGTATTCTTCATTATCCCAGTACAGGAGATTGTGGCGGGATTTATGGCCCGGCTTTGCGAAATTGGAAATTTCATATTGATGCAAGCCATGCTTTTCCATTTCATCCATGAGGCGTTCGTACATATCGCCTTCCAAGTCTTCGGTCACCGTGTTGAGCTTGCCTTTCACCATCAAATTATAGAACACCGTTTTCGGTTCGATGATCAATGAATATGCCGAGAAATGCGGCATGTTGAATGCGAATGCGCGCTCAAGCGTTTCGTCCCATTGCGCCATCGTCTGTCCGGGCAGCCCATACATCAAGTCAAAGCTGATATTCGCAAACCCGACTTCGCGTGCAGTTTCAACGGCACGCAACACATCGTCATTGGCGTGCGTGCGCCCCAGCCGCTTCAATAAATCCTGGTCGAAGGTCTGAACGCCCATGCTCAGCCGGTTGACGCCGCCTTTATAGAGCACTTCCATCTTTTCGCGCGTCAATTCATCCGGGTTCGCCTCAGAGCTCCATTCGACGCCTTCAGCCATCGGAACATACTGGTGGATCAATTCAAGCAAACGCTCCAGCTGCTCAGGCGTCAGGGCAGTTGGTGTCCCGCCGCCGAGAAAAACCGTCTCAAGCGGATGGTCCAGTGTGCCTTCTTGCTTCCACAGCGCCAATTCCTTGCCGATCGATTCGATATAGGCGTCCACTGGCTGGTCTTTGAAGAACACTTTATTGAAATCACAGTAAAAACAAATCTGGTGGCAGAATGGGATATGGATATACATGCCTTTTACCATAAAAAAATCCTTCTTTCTAATAGGAAAAGGAGGCAGAAAAACCGCCTCCTTTTTTTCGTTTATTTGGATTGGTCATCCATTTTGAGAACAGCCATAAATGCTTCTTGCGGGACTTCCACGGAGCCTACTTGCTTCATCCGCTTTTTCCCTTCCTTCTGCTTGTCCAACAATTTGCGCTTACGGGAAATATCGCCGCCGTAGCATTTCGCGAGGACGTTTTTCCGGATGGCACTGATGGTTTGGCGTGCCACGATCTTCTGGCCGATTGCGGCTTGGATCGGAACTTCAAACTGCTGGCGGGGAATCAATGTCTTCAATTTATCGACAATGATTTTCCCGCGCTCGTACGCAAAATCCCTATGGACGATAAAGCTCAACGCATCGACTTTCTCAGCGTTCAGGAGAATATCCATTTTCACCAATTTGGAATCTTTGTAGCCAATCAATTCATAATCGAACGAGGCATAGCCTTTTGTGCCCGATTTCAACTGATCGAAGAAATCATAGACGATTTCCGCAAGCGGCAATTCGTAAATGATGCTGACGCGTGAGTTGTCGAGGTAATCCATCGTCATGAAATTGCCGCGCTTCTGCTGGCAGATTTCCATGACGGCGCCGACGAAATCGTTCGGGACCATGACTGTCGCTTTGACATATGGCTCTTCGACATATTCAATCTTTTGCGGGTCCGGCATCATCGCCGGGTTATCGATGTTAAGCACTTCCCCGTCCGTCATGTGGACGTGGTAGATAACACTTGGCGCTGTCGTGATCAAGTCGATATTGAATTCACGTTCGATGCGTTCCTGGATGATCTCCATATGCAAGAGGCCAAGGAATCCGCAGCGATAGCCGAAACCAAGCGCTTGAGAGGATTCAGGCTCGAATTGCAATGCGGCATCGTTCAGCTCCAATTTTTCCAGTGCATCCCGCAAGTCATTGTATTTCGATGTATCGATCGGGTACATTCCGCAATAAACCATTGGGTTCAAACGGCGGTAGCCTGGCAGTGCTTCTTGTGCCGGGTTTTCCGCAAGCGTGATCGTATCCCCGACGCGTGAATCCGCGACATTTTTGATCGAAGCGGTCAGGAAGCCAACATCGCCGACGGTCAATTCGTCGCGCAATGTCACTTTCGGCGTGAAGACGCCAGCTTCAACGACATCGAACTCTTTGCCGCTCGCCATCATCTTGATTTTGTCGCCTGGCTTGACGGTACCTTCCATGATCCGGATATAAGCGACAACGCCGCGATACGGATCGTATAAGGAATCGAAGATCATCGCTTTGAGCGGTGCTGACGGGTCCCCTTGTGGCGGTGGAACTTTTTCGACGATCTGTTCAAGGATTTCCTCGATGCCGATTCCGGCTTTTGCGGAAGCCAATACTGCTTCAGACGCATCGAGGCCGATAACATCCTCAACTTCCTGGCGCACGCGCTCCGGGTCGGCTGCAGGCAAATCGATTTTGTTGATGACCGGAAGAATCTCGAGATCGTTGTCGAGCGCTAAATAAACATTGGCCAGTGTCTGCGCTTCAATGCCTTGTGCCGCATCGACGACCAAAACAGCGCCTTCACATGCTGCGAGGCTTCTTGATACTTCGTACGTGAAATCGACATGGCCCGGCGTGTCGATCAAGTGCATAATGTATGTTTCTCCGTCTTTTGCTGTATAATTGAGCTGGACGGCGTTCAATTTGATGGTGATTCCCCGCTCACGCTCCAAATCCATGGAGTCGAGCAATTGGGATTTCATTTCGCGCGCTGTCAGTGCATTGGTTCTTTCCAAAATGCGGTCGGCCAGCGTCGATTTTCCATGATCGATGTGTGCGATGATGGAAAAGTTGCGGATCTTCTGTTGTCTCGCTAATCTCTGTTCTTGGTCCATTTTCTTCACTCCCATATAAACTACTTTGAATTATAGCAGTCAAGCGGGTAATGGGCAATGAATGACCGCATAAAGCTTTCAGTGTCAAGGGAAACTTCTTTCCACGTAACTATTGCATTCGGCCAGCCGATTTGATAAAATAACTTTTGTTGTATAGAGACACTGAAGAGCAAGGGCTTGTGCCTGACGCTCAAATTGTCTAGGAGGTGAAAGATATGCCAAACATTAAATCTGCAATCAAACGTGTTCGCACGAACGATACGAAAAATGCTCAGAACTCATCTGTTAAAACTGCAATGCGTTCTTCTGTGAAAAAGGCTGAGAAAGCTGTAGCCAATAATGAAGAAAACAAAGGGGATTCCCTTAAAGCAGCAATCAAACAAGTTGAGAAAGCAGCTTCTAAAGGTTTGATCCACAAAAACACTGCTGCCCGTAGAAAATCAAGCCTCATGAAAAAAGCGTAAAACGCATCAAAAAGCCGGCCCTATATTGGGTCGGCTTTTTTCTGTGCGAAAAACAACAAAAGCGTTGCCAGCTAGAGCAGGCAACGCTTTTGTTCACTAGGTGATTCATATTCAAGAGGATTTCTTCGCATGCCCAGCGCGTTTCATGAGGAAGAATTCCAGCACCCGCTCCCGGTTCCCTGAAACGGTCTTCAATTGCAAGTCGATGTCCGCCAAATCGCCGAGCACTTGAAGCAATCGGGCTTCCGAAATCTGACGACGCTTTTCCACCAACAGTTTAACGCGGTAAGGATGCGCTTTAAGCTGTTTGGAGATTTGCTGCGCATGATAGCCTTTTTTCTGCAGATAATAGACATGCACCATGAAGCGGATTTGCGACGCCAGCAGTGCAGCAAGTGCGACAGGCTCTTCCTTTTGGCGCAGCAAGTCATAATAGACGCTGAGCGCCGTCTGGATGTCCCCGTCGAGATAAGCCTGCAGCATCTTGAAGGCATCCTGCTCAAGTGTACGCGCCGTCATGTCTTCGATGAGCTCCTGGGAGATCTCTTCTTGCTCCGAGCCGAGGTATAAGGACATCTTCTCGATTTCTGAAGCGAGCAAAGTTAAATTGGTCCCCGCCATTTCAATGAGCTTTTGCGCACTTTGCCGCTCCAATGTTTTGCCATGGGATTTTGCCTCGTGGGCAATCCAGCTTTCCAGTTCATGCGGCTGCAGCGACTTCGCTTCGATAAGTACGACATTCTTTTTCATCAGCTTGACGATTTTTTTGCGTTCGTCCAATTTTTCATAAGGTGCCACAAAAACCGTCACGCTTGTCGCTGGGGGATTTTCGAGCCATGCTTCCAAGGATTTGAGGTCATGGTTGATCTTTTCTTTCCCCCGTTCCGCCGCTTTCAGGAACGAAGCATTGCGCGCGATGATCAGCTTGCGGTCGCTGAAAAACGGGATCGTGTCCGCTTCTTCCAGCACATGGCCGACCGGTACTTCATCCAAGTCAAAATTGGAGACATCCGTTTCCCCTGCTTCCGCCATTTGCGCTTTCAGCAGTTCGATCGTCTTGGTGATGAAATAACTCTCTGTCCCGACGATCAAGTAAACCGGATCGATTTTATCCGCGCGTATCGACTTCCAAATTGATGTAATCATACGTTTCACTCCCTCTGCACTTAACTATACCGGATTTCTTTGCATCGGTCTGCCTCACAGGACAAGTCCGCTTTTGACAGTTGTGTGACGTCGGCCAAAATCGGCGGACATTGTTTAGTTCGATATGGATTTTTCGTTATCGTTCCCTTATAATAAAATCAACTAGGAGGGATTTTCAATGAATGAATTTGAACAGAACGTTCAGTCCAAACGCAACGATGCCATCGATGCAGGGATGGGCTTCGTCGTTTCCTTTGGTTTCTTTGCACTTATTTTCATCATCGCTGGCGTCGTACAATTCGTAGCCCGCTGATTATAAAAAAAGCTCCGGCATAGGCCGGGGCTTTTTTTATTTTCGGCTGGCGTCAACTGTCATGCGCCCATCTTCCATCGTCATGCGGATGGTCCCGTTTTCGGCCGTCGACAAAAGCCTCAAACCCAATTCGTCAAAACGCTCCGTCACTTCTGGGCTTGGATGCCCGTAGCGATTGTCGATCCCTGCTGAAACGACCGAAACTTGCGGACGCAAGGCTTCCAGGAAAGCTTGTGAGCTCGAAGTCTTGCTTCCATGATGTCCGACTTTCAATACCGTCATGTCCGCAAGTTGTTCACCGTAGCGCTCCACCACCCCGGTTTCACCTTCACTTTCCAGATCTCCCGTAAAGAGAAATCGCTGCCCCTCGTGCTCCATCAACAATACGAGTGAATCGTCATTGCCTTCATATAATTCATCTACCGGCGATAAATACGAAAATTGCGTTTCGCCCACTTGCCAGCCTGCACCATTCTTAGGCAATTCCACACGCGCTTCACGAGCTGACGGCGCGAGCGCTGTCATCAAAGCATTTGCCTCTGATCCCGGCGTAATATGCAGACGCTCCACAGCCAGTTCTTCAAAGACTTCATCCGCCCCTTCAGCATGATCTGCATCCGGATGGCTCAAGATAAAAAGATCGATACTTGAGATGCCCCGCGCTTTCAAATACGGCACCACTGTTTGCCGCCCCACTTCAAACGGGCGGCTCTTTTCCTGGAACGGCTCACCATCAAATCGCAAGACGCCCCCGGCATCGACTAAATACAGCGCTTTGCGATAAGGCAGCTCAATTAATGCGCTGTCGCCTTGCCCAACATCGATAAAACTGACATGGAGCCTCGGATCGAGATAAGGCTTCACCGTCAATAGCAATGCCGGAACAAGCAGAATGAGCAGTAAACGCAGGCGGAAGCGTTTTTCCGCCTGGACGAAAAACAACAATACGCTGGCAGCCATGAAAAACAACCAGCCAGTAGACGGCCTGCCCGGCGTCCACACTTGACGGGGCAAGCCCGCTAAAGACACAGTCAGCCCTTCAATCCAGCTGCGCAGCGGCTCATAGCCCGCAAAAAGGACGGCATCGACGCCCAGCGGCAAAAAGCTAGCAGCCAATAAAATGAAATTCGCCGGCAAAATCAGCAGCGTGAACAGCGGGACATAGATGGTATTTACTAAAAAGGAGGATAGGGAGATTTCAAAAAAGTGGAATAGCAAAAGAGGATACAAACATAGCTGGGAAACGGCCGTGACAATCAAGCCGCTTTTGATAAAAGAAGCCCCTTCCATCAGTTTCAGCGAGGCGATGATCCCGAAACTTGCCCCGTAAGACAATTGAAAGCCGATATCCTGCAGCAGGCCGGGGTCGATCCATAAAAATAAGATAAAGCTCGCCGATAAGGCTTGAATGGCCGACACATGCAGCCCAAAAAGCCGAGCGGCCAAAACGAAAACGACCATTGCGCAGGCTCTTAGGACCGATGGGGCAGCCCCCGCCAACACGGCATACAAAGGCAGCAACACCAGTAATAGCACCGTTGCGCTTTCTTTCCTGATCCGTAAGCGCAGCAATACAAAATAAATCATGCCGCTGACGATACCCACATGCAAACCAGAGATTGCAAAAAGATGCGTGATGCCAAGCGTCCGCTGGATCCTGGCTTGCTCTGCATCCATGCCGCTGCGATCCCCGAGCAACAGCGCCTGGGCTTCCGCTGTCAACGATTCAGGAAAGGACGACTCGATATGTTCAATCAACTCGCTGCGTTGCCTGGCCAAACGGGCACGGAACCCTGTGCCTGGTGTCGCCGAATCGAGCGTTTCGATTTCAAGCATGCCAGTTGCATTATGGCGCTGCAGATAGCCCGCCATATCAAACGCGTGTGGATGGGCAGGCGGCTTCGGCTCCGTAAATGTTCCCACCACTTGCAGCGTCGCTGATGGGCCCAATGCCTGCAATCGCTGCTGTTCTTCAACCGATCGGATTCGGTAGCTCGCATAAATGATTTGGCCGGAACCAGCAGTCGCAAATCCAGACATGCGGTCTCCATCGATGGATAGTTCATCGAAAACAAGCGCACCTTGAAAGCTTCCGGTTAACAAGGGCCCTTCCACCAAACGGGCATCCATATTAATGTAGGAAATCAATGACACCGCTAAAACGATTGCCAGCCAAACTCTACGCTCTTTACGGTATATCATCCAGCAAAAAAGCAGCACCATGAGCAAAAGCTTATCAGCTGAGCCATGTGCTGCTTGTGCAGCAATTGCCACCGCAATTGCTGCATAGAGAAATAACGCTTCCGTTAAACGAGAAGTTCTCCAAATAATTCCTTCACCCGTTCTTTATAATGGGACAACTCTTCTTCGCTCGCCCCTTTTGCGCCAAGCTGTTCAATCAATTCCATATACAATGCCGTTTTCTCGACGCTGAGGAAATCGATTGTCCGTTCATCGAACATCACTTGGATCACTTCGACATTTGCCTGTTCCAGCAGTTCGATGGCGTATTCGTGATTTTTGTAGTCAGCCGCATAATAGAGGCGTGAAATGCCTGCCTGGATAATGGATTTCGTGCATTGGAGGCAAGGAAAATGGCTGACATACATATCGGCGCCGCTGACACTGACACCGTATTTCGCGCATTGCAATAGTGCATTCATTTCTGCATGGATGGTCCGCACGCAATGGTTATCGACGACATAACAGCCTTTATCGATGCAATGGTCCCCACCGGAAATCGAGCCGTTATAGCCCCCAGCCATGATGCGCCGGTCCCGGACAATCGTCGCTCCGACGGCCAGCCTTGTGCAAGTGCTTCTTAGCGCTAAAAGATGGCTTTGAGCCATAAAAAATTGATCCCACGTTATTCGCTTCATCTGATTGCCCCCTGCTGTTTCGTTAAATTAAGTGTAGCAGAGGCAGTTGTTTCGTCAAGGGCCGTCCGTCCTTATCTGACACGGACCAATTCCTTCAATTGTTCAAAGCTCTTTTCGCCGATGCCTGTCACATCCATCAATTGCTCGGTACTTTTGAAGGGCCCATTTTCAGTCCGATGTGCCACGATGGCTGCTGCCTTAGCCGGCCCGATTCCAGGAAGTTCGGTCAACTCATCTTCGGTTGCCGTATTCAAATTAATAAGGCCGGGCTCTGCGCTGCCGCCAAGTGCTGCACCTGCCAGCTCAACGCTTTCTTCGCCTTGTTTCGGCACATAGACCGCTGATTCATCCAGCACGATGACTGCCAGATTGATCGAGCGGTTGTCTGCTTCCGGCAAAAAGCCGCCGGCAGCTTCGATAGCATCATTAATGCGCGAACCGGAGGGCAATTCATATAAGCCCTCGTTTTGGACTGCGCCTTTCACATCAATCATGACGCTTGTCGGGACCGCTGGATCGGTTTCCGGTGGCGGCGGTTGTTCGGTAGTCTCGGAAGTAAGTTCGTCGAGGCTTGTGGCCTCAGGGGGTTCGTGGAGGAGAAAGAAATAGAGAAGCGCCAAAATGGCGGCAAGCGGCACAACGACGCGGCCGTATTTGGCAAATTGCGGAGAAATATTCAGTGGGCATCCCTCGTTTCCGCAGAAAGCAAACAGCTGAAGCTGTCTGAATTATATAATAACGGTTGATCGAAAGTCCATCTTTCCACGAAAAAAACCCGCATATAAAAATATGCGGGTTTGGTGTTACTGATTATTTTTTCGCGCGGAAGAAGATCCGTTCGCTTTCGTCATTAGGTGCATCCGCAGTGAAATCCGCAGTCACTGATTCCACCGCAAATCCGGCTTCTGTGAGCCATTCTTTGTAAACGTCAACCGGGAAAGTCCGTTGTTCATGAGTTTCTTCAAAACGTTCAAACATCCAGCCTTCACGCACGAAAAACGTCAAATCGTGGATGACGCTGTGGGGCGCCAAACCTTTTTCAGTGTGCCACATATAGGCAAGGTCTTCCCCGTCATAAACAAACGGGCTATGCATGAAAATCTCGTCGACCTTGAATACTGAATGGACATCGAAAAAGAAATATCCGCCGGGCTTCAATGCCGCATAGACCTGTTCGAATGTCTTTTTGACCTGCTCTTCTTTCGCTAAATAATTCAACGAATCGATCGCGATTGTCACGGCATCGAAGCCTTCCAAACCTTCCAGGTTGTCCATCGACAATTGAAGCACTGGAATATCCAGCCCGGATTCTTTAAAGCGTTTCTGTGCAACGGTGAGCATATCGGCAGATAAATCGCTGGCCGTCACGTCATAGCCGAGCTCAGCCATCAGTTCAGACAGCACGCCGGTACCGCACGCAAGATCGAGTACCGACCCGGAGCGCATCGTTTCTGCGATCCACTCCACGTATTGTTCGTACGGAATATCTTCCATTAAGTCGTCGTAAACCGCTGCAAACCGCCCGTAGTTCATACTTCGAGCTGCGGGGCGTCGCGCCATAGACGCTCTAGGTTGTAGTAAGAGCGCTCATCGCGATGGAAGACATGGGCCACGACATCGCCAAGGTCGACCAAGACCCAACGCGCTGCATCGAAGCCTTCAACACTTTTGACTTCATAGCCGGCTTCTCCAGCTTTCTCCATCAATTCACGGGCGATCGATTGTACTTGGCGATCCGAGTTCGCGCTGCAGATCAGGAAGTAATCCGCCAAAAGCGAAATCCCTTCCATATTCAATACAACGATATCTTCTGCTTTTTTATCCTCTGCGGCTTGGTACGCCACTTGCAATAATGTATCTTTAGTCATTCTTCACGTTCCCTTTCTGTTGCTCAAAATGCTCGAGGCATTTCAAGGAATCCGGATAAACCGGCTGATTTTTTGATGCGAGAAATTCGATCGATTGCCGGATTGATGCTTCCATCAAGCGGTCAAGGCCATCGTGTTTCATGGCTCTCAACCGATCGACTCCCGGAAACTTGCGGCTCGGTTCGATCATGTCTGCAATGTAGATGATTTTTTCAAGATCCGACATGCATGCACGCCCTGTCGTATGAAAGCGGATCGCGTCAAGGATTTCTTCATCTTTGACTCCGAATTCATACTTGGCCACATACGCGCCTACCGGAGCATGCCATAATTCGTGATGATAGTCGAGCAATAACGGATCCATGCTTTCTTTTTCGATAATGCCGCGCATCCATTCACGGTCAGCGAATTTCACTACGTCATGGAGAATAGCAGCAATGCGCGCTTGTTCTTCCGGCACGCCGTAATGCTTGGCAAGTGCGACCGCCGTATTCATTACGCCCAACACATGGTTGAAGCGTTTTTCAGGAAGGCGTTCTTTGACTTTTTGGAGCATCAGGCTCGGGTCCATATAATCGCTCCTTCCGGATATAAGTTTCCACTTGTTCGGGAACGAAAAAAGTCAATGGCTTGCCGGCCACAACGCGCTCCCGCAACATCGTCGAGGACAAATGCATTTCAGGGGAATCGATCATCATCACCGGATATTCCGTTTTAGCGATATAACCCGGCCGCCCGATGCCGACAAACTGGACCAATTCAGCCAGCTCGCCGATGCGGTGCCAAGTATGCAGGCTTTCGACCATATCGCCGCCGATAATGAAATAAAATTCGCATTCCGGCTCCCGTTCGAGGAGCTTGACCATCGTCTCGTACGTATACGAGACCCCGCCACCCGACACTTCAATGTCTTCAAGGCGGAAATGGGCCTGTCCCTCGATGGCCAGTCGTGTCATCTCGACGCGCGTCTCTGTATCGATGCCGTTCGATTCCTTATGAGGGGCGATGGCATTCGGCATGAAACGCACTTCGTCCAAGCCCAGTGCGTAATAGGCTTCATTCGCCATGATCAAATGGCCGAAATGCGGCGGGTTGAACGTGCCGCCGAGAATGCCGATTTTGCGTTTATTCACGGAAGCTCAATCCGCTTATTGTTGACGGACGCTTTGTACAAAACGACTGTATGGCCGATCAATTGCACCAATTCCGCTTTTGTTCCGTCTGCCAGATGCTTGGCCACTTCGTGCTTGCCGTCTTCATTATTTTGCAGAATGCTGATTTTTACGAGTTCGCGTTTTTCAAGGGCTTCTCCGATCTGTACGAGCATCGCTTCATTGACGCCGCCTTTTCCGACTTGGAAAATCGGGTCCAAATGATGCGCTTCACTTCTTAAAAAACGTTTTTGTTTACCTGTTAACATGATTTCCTCCTAATTTTTCCGTAATCAATTGAATCATTTCTTCTGTATCCGGACGGATGCCTGTCCATTTTTCGAATGCGATGGCGCCTTGGTTGACGAACATGCCGACGCCGTTCAGCACCAGGCAGCCTTTCGCTTTTGCTTCTTTCAGAAATGGCGTTTCAAGTGGGTTGTAAATGATGTCCGCAACGACTGAGCCGCTTCCGAGATGGGTCATTGACAACGGCAACGCTTCTTCGGTCAATCCGACAGAAGTCGTCTGGACGATCGTAGCGAATTCGCTAAGGTTCGCTTCGGCATCAGCCAGCACCATCGCCTTGCTGCCGGTTTCATCCGCGAGTTCCTGCGCCCTGCGAAACGTTCGGTTGGTGATGGTGATATTGCTGAATCCGGCACGCGAGAGCGCAAAACTGATGCCTCTGGCTGCACCGCCCGCGCCGATCACCAGCAATGCACGATCTTTATCGACAGGGTAACTCAATAGCGAACGGACAAACCCGTCGCCATCTGTATTGGATCCTATCAAACGCCCGTTTTTATTTGCGACTGTATTGACCGCATTCATGTCACGGGCCGTTTCGTCCAGCTCATCCAATAGCGGGATTGCCGCCTGCTTATGGGGCAAGGTAATATTAAACCCGCTGATGCCAAGCAATTTCATCGAATGGAACGCTTCTTCCAGCTGTTTCGGTTCGACATGCACCGGGATATAGGAAGCATCGATGCCGTGTTTTTCGAACCAATGATCGTGCATATAAGGCGATAATGAATGGGAGATCGGATCTCCGATGACCGCATACCATTTCTTCATTGTAAAACCTCCTATATAAGCGACGGGCGGACGATGACTTCTACCCCTTTTGGTGCGTGGGCTGCGATCGTCACGTCATCATGCTGGACTGTGATCCAGCCGAGCCCGGAAAAGACGATGTCTGTCTTGCCTTCTTTGATGCGGAATTCATGGCGCACCAATTCAGGGAAATCTTCTTTATATTCAGCAGATGGCGGGGCAAGCATGCCGCCCAGGTGCTGTTCATATAAATCATCTGCGTTATCCAATTTGGTCCGGTGGATATTCAGTGAATTAGCGGCATGCACCGTGAACGATGAACGTTTGCCGCTGATGAAATCAAAACGCGCCAACCCGCCGATGAATAATGTCTGTTCAGGATTCAGTTGGAAAACACGCGGCTTGATCTCTTTTTTCGGCATGATCGCCTTCAGGTCTTCCGTGTGCAAATGATGCGCTAGCTGATGATGGTTGATGATGCCCGGCGTATCGAATAACGATCGCTCATCATCAAGCGGGATGCCGATCATATCAAGCGTCGTGCCAGGGAAATGAGATGTCGTGATGACATCCCCTTCGCCTGTCGCCTGTTTGATAACACGGTTGATGAATGTCGATTTCCCGACATTCGTACAGCCAACGACATATACATCGCCACCGTCACGGTATTGTTCAATCGCATCCATCGCTTCTGCGACGCCGGTTCCTTTATGGGCGGAAACGGCTAAAATGTCGATCGGGTTCAAGCCCAATTTACGCGACTCCTGCTTCATCCAATTGATCAATTTTTTCTCTTTGACCGATTTCGGGAGCAAGTCCGCTTTGTTGGCGATCAGCAAAATCGGGTTGTTTCCGACAAAGCGGTGCAAGCCCGGAAGCCAGCTACCGTTAAAGTCGAAAATGTCGACGATTTTCACGATCAGCCCTTTCCGTTCCCCAAGGCCGTTCAAAATACGCAGGAAATCGTCATCCGTTAAGGAAACCGGCTGCAATTCGTTATAGTTTTTCAACCGGAAGCAACGCTGGCAGATGATTTCTTCTTTATCGAGTGAAGACGGAGGCGCGTAGCCGATATCGTCTTTCCGTTCTGTTTGGATCTGTACACCGCAACCGATGCAATATGGCATTTCTGTCAATTTTCTTCCTCCCACATCAATTGTCCTTTTTCCTTCAATCTCTTCATGATCCGGCGCTCGACCATCCGGTTAAAACGCGTAAAGAAGCCGTCCGATTGCGCGACCGGCAACACCAGGATCGTATGAAGCTTATTGCGGTTGCCGCCAAAAATGTCGGTCAACATCTGGTCGCCGATGACGACGACTTGTTCGCGCTTGACGCTCATGATTTTCAGCGCTTTGCGGAACGCTTTGCCCATCGGCTTTCTCGCCTGATAAATAAATGGAATGCCAAGCGGGTCTGCAAACGACTTCACGCGCATTTCATTATTATTGGACACGATGACTACTTGAATTCCGGCATCTTTCATCGATTTCAGCCATTCGATAAGGCGCGGCGTCGCTTCAGGACGGTCCCATTCGACCAATGTGTTGTCCAGGTCGGTAATGATTCCGAGCACCCCTTTTTCTTTCAATGACTCAGGTGTAATGTCAAAAACTTCTTTAACGTATTGCCTTGGAATAAAATATCGATACACACATAACAACTCCTGTTTTCTAGGGACTTAAGTTCATTGATTATACCATATATGCAAGGGGTTCTCCCACCTTGACCCGGTCGCTGTCATGGATTTTCGCATCAAATTGAAGATGCCCGCCTTCAAAGAATAAAGCGACCGTCGAACCAAAGCTGAAATAAGCGACTTCCCGGCCTTTTTTCCATTCGCTTCCGAACTCCGTCAATTCGATGGAGTTGACATACATTGCACCGACTTTCACGACCAATACGCGGCCATGCGGCGTGTCGAGTTCAGTAATGAGCCGGCGGTTGCCGCTGATCGGTGATTTGCCGTAAGTCAGCCCAAGCCGATTGACCGGGTAGGATTTTTCGCCGAGCATATATTGCTTCACGACTTCGCCGTCTACCGGGCTGTGAATGCGGTGGTAATCTGCCGGCGACAAATAAAGGATCGCATATTGGCCATTTGCATAGCGCTTCGCCGATTGCTCGCTGCCGAGCAGTTCAGTTAGTGAATAATTGATGCCTTTGACCTTGAACCGGCTGTCGCCTTGAATAGCGCCATGGATTTCGAGGCGCCCGTCGACTGGAGAAACCAGTGCGGCATCGGCAACAGGGCGTGCATCTGCTTTTAAACTGCGCGTAAAAAAGTCATGCAAGCTCGTGTATTCGCCGCTCGGCCGCTCGATATCGCCGAGTTCAATTTTATAAGCATTGATGAATCCAGGAATAAGCTTTTGGCTGATAGCTGATTGGGCAAAGCGCTTCAGCGCAGCAGAACTTGTTTTTCCATTGCCCAATTCGATCATCGATTGGTATAGGCGTTTTTTCATGCTTGCACCTCCGTCGTTAAAATAGTCTACCATTTTTTGTCGATTCGCAGTATAATTGATGAAAGCCTATCGAAAAAAGGAGCGCTTGCATTGATATTGATCGACAAAATGGACCACACCATTAAACGGCTGAAAAGCCAGGCAGCCAACACATTGACAATCGGCAATATGGTGTTCGGCGGCGCCTCATTAATGGCGACTTTGAACGAATACTACAGTTATAGTGTGCTGTTTATTTTTATCGCTGCATTTTTGGATCGTTTTGACGGCATGGTCGCGAGAAAGTACGATCAGGAATCCGAACTCGGCAAACAATTGGATTCCATGGGGGATATCATTTCGTTCGGCGTGGCACCGGCATTGCTGATCCATCAGCTCGCTTTACAGGATTTCGGGCTGGCCGGCATGGTGTTCACCGTTATCTATATTTCATGCGGCGCCTTCCGCTTGGCACGCTTTAACATCACCGAATCAAATGGTTATTTCACCGGCTTGCCGATCACCGCTGCCGGAACTGTGCTAACTTTGTCATATTTCGGGTTCGGCCATTGGTCCCCCGCTGTCTATATGTTCATTCTATTGATCTCTTCACTATTGATGATCAGCACGTTTTCATTACGGAAAGTATAAAAGCTGAGGGCTTGATGCCCTCAGCTTTTTTGCTTGTTTTGGGATGAAGTTTCTTTTATATGCGCTGGAGCATCTTTTCGATGACGCGCAAGACAATTTCCGTCGAGTGCTTGGCCGCAACCGGGAGGAATTCATCGAACGAGACCGAGGATTCCTTGCCGGCGATATCCGACAAGGCGCGGATGACGACAAACGCCGTATCGTATTGGAAACAGACTTGCGCGACGGCAGCCGCTTCCATTTCCGCTGCTTTCATCTCTGGAAACTGCTGTTTCACTAATGCCACACGTTCGGGATCGCTCATGAACGAGTCGCCTGTTGCAATAAGCCCGACGGCATGTTGGTGTTCACCGATCTCATCGACAGCTTGGACCGCCAGTTCGATCAATTCCTTATTGGCGATATAGGCAGCCGGCATTTGCGGCACTTGCCCGAGCTCATAGCCGAACACTGTCGCGTCGACATCGTGATGGCGCACTTCATCCGAAATGACCACTGCGCCGACTTCGAGTTCTTCATCAAAGCCGCCGGCAGACCCAATATTCAAGACGAGATCCGGCTTGAACTCCTGCATCAGGATCGTGGTTGTCATCGCCGCATTGACTTTACCGATGCCGCTTTTTAGCAAAATGAGTTCTTGCCCTTTATATGTACCGGTCGTGAATTCGCTATTGGCGATTTCACGGACAGATGTGTTCGCTAATTGATTGCGCAACAACTCTACTTCTTCTTCCATTGCGCCAATTACACCGATTCTCATTGTATCCGCTCCTTGCATCCATGATTACGCCGGAAAAACGGCGCCCTGTTAATAGGCGCCGTCCAGCGTTTTAAGTACATCCATTTTCTCAGGCTTCCAACCTTCACCGTCTACCCATTCAAGGTAAACGCGATACTTCTCGGATTGGTCTTTCGACTGGACTGTCGCGATGGATTTTTGCGGACCGCCGCCATTTTGGACCATCATGACATACATATCATTCTGGGACAAACCGGTAGCATAAGTGACCGCTTCAATTTTTTCGTTCCAATCAACCGAGTTTTTCTGGTATGAAGAAACATGGTCGCCGCTCTGGCTTGTGCCGACAGGCTCCCAGCTGGTGTTGACGATGGTTTCACTGACGATCGGGTCGTTGGACTCTTCACGTGTAATGGTACCGCCTTTGGTTTCTTCTTCCTCTTCTTCTTTTTCTTTTTCTTCAGCTTCTTTTTTGGCTGCAGCTTCTTCTTCAGCCTTGGCTTCCTCTTCAGCTTTCTCTTCAGCCTCGAGGTCATTTTCTTCTGCTGTCACTTGCGGATCGTCATCGCCGCTCGTTTGGCTCTCTGTTTCCGGCGTGGTTTCTGCGGATTCAGGATCTGCTGAATCGTCGCCGCCTCCGAATAGCAATGTCGCCCCGATGATAACCACCAAAGTAAATACTAAAGCGATCATGATATTCAGGATGGAATTCGAACGATTTTTATTGTTCTTATTCTTATTCAAACGAGAGGGATAAGATTTTTCTTCGTTAGACATGCAATGCCCCCCTTTACTGTTATTTTATCATATTTAGCCCATGACAAATTTGACGTTTCAACTAAAGTTTTGTTTCATCCATCAAAAAAACAGCCACTCCCAAAGGAATGGCTGGGTGCATCAACCGATCGAAACGATCTTGACTTCCATTTCCCCGCCTGGCGTCAATACTTTCACACGGTCGCCAACAGTGCGGCCAAGCATGCTTTTGGCGATTGGCGAGTCGTTCGAAATACGCCCTTCCAACGGGTCAGCTTCTGCAGAACCGACGATTGTATAGGCTTCTTCTTCGCCGTCTGGAATTTCCATAAACGTAACTGTTTTCCCGAGGCGCACGACATCGTTGCCGGCTTCCTCTTCATTTATAATTACCGCATTGCGGATCATGGATTCCAATGTAGAAATACGCCCTTCAACAAAGGCTTGGTCTTCCTTGGCGGAATCATATTCGGAGTTCTCGGACAAGTCCCCGAAGCTTCTTGCGACTTTAATGCGTTCCACCACTTCTTTGCGTTTGACCGTTTTCAAATAATCCAGTTCATCTTCCAACTTCTGCTTTCCGGCAGCTGTCATCGGAAATTGTTTATCGTTTGCCATACTCTTCCCACTCCTTCAACTGCTGACTATGGATGCGCTAACACCCGTCAGTCTCGTATCATTCTATTATAAATTTCCAATCTATTCAAGAATTGTTTTAATTTTTGTAACCATTAGATCAATTGCGACTTCGTTTTGGCCGCCTTCCGGGATAATGACGTCTGCATAGCGCTTCGTCGGCTCGATGAATTGATTGTGCATCGGGCGGACGACCGTCAAATATTGCTCGATGACCGAGTCGATCGTACGGCCGCGCTCATTGATGTCGCGCATCAAGCGGCGGATGATGCGAAGGTCCGCATCGGTATCGACAAATAGCTTAATGTCCATCAACTCACGCAGTCGCTCATCTTCCAAGACCAGGATGCCTTCAAGTATGATAACATCTTTCGGGTCGATCACAATACTTTCTTCTGCACGGGTATGCAAAGCGTAATTATAAATCGGCTTTTCGATCGCACGCCGTTCAAGCAACTCGTTGACATGTTTGATCAATAGATCTGTATCGAAAGCGAGCGGATGATCATAGTTGGTCTCAAGTCGCTCTTCAAACGCGAGATGGCTTTGGTCTTTGTAATAGTAATCCTGCTCGATGACCACCACGGAATGTTCTTTGAAGACTTCATAGATGGAATTGGTGACACTGGTCTTGCCTGATCCTGAACCGCCAGCGATGCCGATGACGACCGGTCTGTTTTTAGACATATACGTTAACTCCTTGTGTTTCGATTTTCATTTTTTCTTGCAGACGAGAAGCCCGTCGCCGACTGGCAAAAGCTTGCAGTCGAAGCCGGGGTGCCCGTCCATGGTTTCACGGAATGAGCGGATGTTGCGGATCATGGTGCGTTTGCGTCTCGGCACTTCTTTAATTGGTTGTTCTGTCATGCCATGCATCGACATATTATCGCAATAAATGATGCCGCCTGGAGACAGCAAACTTTCGTATTTATTGAAGAAACGCTCATACTGCCCTTTGGCTGCGTCGATAAATATGGCATCGTAAAACGGGGTCAATTCGGCAATATCCAGTTCGAGCGCATCAGCACAGATAGCCTGCACACGCCCTTCGAGCCCCGATTCCTGGATGAATCCAAGCGCCTTGCTGTGGCGTCCTTCGTCCCGTTCAATCGTGTCGATGCTGACGCCAGGCAAGGCATCCGCCATCCGCAGTGCTGAATAACCGATAGCCGTTCCCAGTTCAAGCAAACGCTGCGGCTTTTGCTGCTGCAATAATTCCAACAGCTCCCCGATGCCCTGCTCTTCCATGATCGGCACATGATGTTCTGCGGCGTAAGAGCGCATTGTTTCGAATAAAGCTTCTATTGTTGTACCGGGCATTGTGGATGTCCGCTCCTTTCATGCTCTAATCCTTCAATTGAACAGAAAAGAAGAAGGGAAACGGACGCTCCCTTCCTTCTTATACAAATTGAACTAATGATTTTGTAATTAAAATCTTATTAAAACGATATTCCGCAAAACAGCTGGCTTTCCTGGGGGCTCGCGCTGAACTAATTCGGGCTAGACGCCCGAATGGATTTCAGCACTTCGTCGAAACGGAGTTGGAAAGCCCCCTCCGTTTCTGCTCCCCAAGGAGTCTGCGCTGTTTTGCTCCATATCTCTCGAATAAAATACACTAAAGAGTGGAAGGCGGCGACTCCTGCGGGAGCAGTGACGGAGCACCGCGACGGAGCGACATGAGTCTTGAGACCCCGCAGGAAGCGCAGCGACCGAGGAGGCTCAAGCCATGCCCGCGGAAAGCGTCCGCCTGGAACGATTTATTCTCACTTACTCATTCTCTAGGTCAAATTATATTTATCAATTTCCGATATGTTCATCGCGGTATTCTAAATGCTGTTCGTAGCTGGTCGAGAAGTAGTTATTGCCTTCTGAGTCAGCCAGGAAGTACAGATATTCCGTTTGGTTCGGGTCGAGCACCGCTTCAATGGATGATGCGCCGGCAGCGGCGATTGGCCCAGGCGGCAAGCCTTTATTCGTATAGGTGCTGTAAGGATCCTCGAACTCGTAATCTGAGTTGAACAAGCGATCCTTATGCTCGCCCATCGCATAAATGACGGTCGGGTCTGTCTGAAGCGGCATATCTTGGTCTATGCGATTGTAGAACACGCTCGCGATGGTTTGGCGATCTGACTTCGCTGTCGCCTCCTCTTCCAGGAGTGAAGCAAAGGTCAATAGCCAATGAGGCGATTTTTCCTGTTCCTGCAAGACGCTTTGATATGGTTCGATATTCGCTTTTGTGGCATCGAGCATTTGCTCAATCAATACAGTAAGCGAAGGACTTTCCTCATAGATTGGGTAAGTCGCAGGGAACAGATAGCCTTCAAGCGCATATCTGACATTCTCGCCTTTGATTTCCTCTGTCAATAAATCAGGATATTTGACCATCAATTCATCGATATAGGCTTCATCCTGCACTTGTTCCATAAATTGCTCTGCTGTGTAATCCGTTTTTTCAGCAATCACACGCTCGGCAATCTCTTCCAAGGTCAAGCCTTCAGGCACATTGATCGTATACAAAGGTTCGTGGTAAACTTTCCCAGTTTTCAAACTTTGCGTAATTTCGTCCAATGTCATCGATTGGGTCAAGCCATAATTGCCTGCTTGGAATTCCGATTCATTTTTGAACTTGACGTAATACTTGTAAATTCTGGCATCTTTTATGACGCCATTCTCTTCAAGCAATGCGGCAATGCTGTCCAGGTTCGAACCGATCGGCACTTCGACATCGATGACTTCCTCTGAATCCGGATCGACTGGCTCGAGCGCGTCCGTGACATAGCTATAAGCTTGCCAACCGGCCACTGCGACGACCACAAGAAGGACGAGCGCCACGATCAGCACAATGCGCCGCACGACTCTCACTTCTTTTTTCTTTTCCTTCATCCTGTCGAACATGACATCTTTTTTTGACTGCTTTTCCACGGGTGTTCCCCCTCAGCTATTCATCTCTCCAAAACAGAAGGCGATTCAAACGAAAGGAACGGAATCAAGGTTCAATTCCGTCCCCCCTTATGGTTATTGCTCTTCGTTTTCTTCTTCTTCCTCAAGGAAAGTATTGAGCATTTCTTCGATCATGTCCCATTCTTCTTCCGTTTCTACCGGGCGAAGTTCGCCGCCGGAAACTTTCTCATCAGAATCCAGGTTTTCAGTGAAAGAAGATGCGTGGATTTCGATCTCGCCTTCTTCGTCCTCATCTGCCCCTACCGGGAAGTACAAGACGTATGATTTTCCGAAATCTTCCGATTCAAATGTGAACAACACTTCGAATAATTGCTCGTTCCCGTGCTCGTCCACCACTGTAATATGCTCTTGACCATGTTCCATTTGTGTCACCTCATCATTTTTTTGAATCAAGATAGCCTTGCAAAATCATTACTGCGGCCATCTTGTCGATTACTTTTTTGCGGTTTTTCCGGCTGACATCGGCAGAAATCAGCATTTTCTCTGCTGCCATTGTCGTCAGCCTTTCATCCCAAAGCACTACCGGTATATCATATCCTTCTTTTAGCAATGCTGCAAACTTTTCGGAAGCTTCGGCCCGTGGCCCGATTGAGTTGTTCATGTTCTTTGGATAGCCCACGACCGCTTCCGTTACTTTGTATTCCTTAATCAATTCACCAAGGCGCTCAAGCCCAAACTGGCCGTTCGCCTCGTCGATTTTGACGGTTTCGATGCCCTGGGCTGTCCAGCCAAGTGCATCGCTGATCGCCACTCCGATCGTTTTAGAGCCGACATCCAATCCCATTGTTCGCATAATTATTCCTCGTTATTCTTTTTGATATAGAACTTCACCAGTTCTTCCAAAATTTCATCCCGCTCCAGTTTCCGGATCATGTTCCGGGCATCCTGGTGGCGAGGGATATAAGCTGGATCACCTGAAAGTAGATACCCGACGATCTGATTGATCGGGTTGTAGCCTTTTTCTTCTAGAGCAGCATGGACTTGCAGCATGACCTGCTTTACGTCCTGCTCCATCGATTCATCGGATGAATCGAATTTCATCGTGCGATCAAATGAGCTCACGACAAGCACCTCACTTTCGGAATGTGTATTGGCAATTCGTTCCTCTTGCTGAATAACATTATAACTGAAAGCGCGGATTTGTTAAACCTATTTGACTAAAGTGTAGACCGATTCGAGCGCTGCATCCAATTGCTCTGGATTTTTCGCCCCGGCCATCGCCATGTCCGGACGCCCGCCGCCTTTGCCGCCGCATTGTTCCGCGACAGCTTTGACGATATTGCCAGCGTGGTAATCCTTGCCGGCAATGTTTTTCGATACGCCTGCTGCAAGCATGACCTTGTCGCCGTCGCTCGCGCCTAGGACGATAACCGCCTGTTCGAATTTCGCTTTCAGGTCATCGACCATCTGGCGCAGCTGATTATTGTCTTTTGCTTGAACTTTTGCGGACAATACTGTCACATCTCCAACTTTTCTTGCCGACTCCAGCAATTCACCAGACTGGGCATTGGCGATTTTCTGTAACAGCGATTCGTTTTCGCGCTGCAACGCTTTGATATCGGCTTGTGTGGTTTCGACTTTTTGCACGAGATCGCGTGGGTTTGCTTTCAATAAAGAAGCTGCCTCGTCCAAAGTTTTCTCGCTTTGCTTCATGTTCACATAAGCGCCTTTTCCGGTCAAAGCTTCGATGCGGCGTACGCCAGCACCGATGCCGCCTTCCGAGACGATTTTAAAGACGCCGATTTCGGATGTGTTCGCCACGTGGATCCCGCCACACAATTCGAGCGAGTAATCGCTGATGGCGACAACTCGTACGACATCGCCGTATTTTTCGCCGAATAGGGCCATCGCGCCCATATCTTTCGCTTCCTGCAAGTTGTGGTAGCCAGATTCGACTTCGATGCCTTCCCAGATTTTTTCATTGACTGCCTGCTCGATCGTCGCCAGTTCTTCTTTCGTCACTTGGCCGAAATGGGAGAAGTCGAAGCGCAGCCGGTCTGGGCCGACGTACGATCCAGCTTGGTTGACGTGCGTACCGAGGACATCTTTCAATGCCTGGTGCAAGAGGTGGGTCGCCGTATGGTTCTTGATTGTATGTCGGCGCTCGGATGCATCGACTTTCGCTTTGACAGCCGTTTTCGTCAATTCGCCGGAATCAACCCGCACATTATGCAAGTTCTGGCCGTTCGGCGCTTTTTTCACATCGAGTACGGAAGCTGACACCAAATCATTCGTCAAAGTTCCTTTATCGGCGATCTGACCGCCGCTCTCTGCATAAAATGGCGTTCGGTCCAACACCAGCTGCACTTCTTCGCCTTCTTGTACGCTGTCAACCAATTCCCCGTCTTTGACGATAGCGACAATTTCAGCGTCCGCAACTGTATGCGTATAGCCGATAAATTCGCTTTCTTCTTTAATATTGCCGAGCACTTCGGATTGCGTCTGCATGGAATTGACGTTTTGGCGTGCGTTTCTTGCACGTTCACGCTGTTCGTTCATCGCACGCTCAAATCCTGCATGGTCGACAGTCATTTCTACATCTTCTGCATATTCTTCCGTCAACTCCACCGGGAAGCCGTACGTATCATACAGACGGAACACATCTTCACCTGGGATTTCGCTATGGCCGGCCTGTTTTTGCTTTTCGGCAACCGTAGACAAGATCTCCAACCCGTCATGCAAGGTTTCGAGGAAACGTTCTTCTTCGAGTTTCATGACGCGGACAATGAAATCTTCCTTGTCTTTGACCTCTGGGTAGAAGCTCTGCATGATTTCGCCGACAACCGGCACGAGCTGATACATGAACGGTTTTTCGATGCCGAGTTTCTTCGAATAACGGACCGCACGGCGCAACAAGCGGCGCAGCACATAGCCGCGGCCTTCGTTTGATGGCAACGCGCCGTCTCCGATGGCAAATGCGACGGTGCGCACATGGTCAGCGATGACTTTGAATGCCATGTCCTGCTCCTGGCTTTCGCCGTAGGATTTGCCGGAAATTTCCGCCGTCTTCTCGATGATCGGCACGAACAAATCCGTATCATAGTTGGTCGGCACGTCTTGCACAACTGAAGCCATGCGTTCCAAGCCCATTCCGGTATCGATATTCTGTTTCGGCAGCGGCGTGTACGTATGGTCCGGATTGTGGTTGAACTGTGAGAACACCAAGTTCCAGATTTCTAAGTAGCGCTCATTCTCGCCGCCCGGGTACAATTCAGGGTCTTCAGGGTCATTGCCGTAGCTCTCGCCGCGGTCGTAGAAGATTTCGGAGTTCGGTCCGCTCGGGCCTTCGCCGATATCCCAGAAGTTCCCTTCCAGGCGGATGATGCGTTCAGCCGGCACGCCGACTTCGTTGAGCCAGATGGCATAAGCTTCCTCGTCTTCCGGGTGGATCGTCACCGACAACTTGTCGGCATCGAATCCGATCCATCTGTCGTCTGTCAGGAATTCCCATGCCCAATGAATTGCTTCTGTTTTAAAATATTCACCGATAGAGAAGTTGCCGAGCATTTCGAAGAATGTATGGTGACGCGCAGTCTTGCCAACATTTTCGATATCGTTAGTGCGGATCGATTTCTGCGCGTTGACGATGCGTGGATTTTCCGGGATGACGCGACCGTCAAAATATTTCTTCAAGGTTGCGACACCGCTATTGATCCACAATAGCGACGGGTCTTCAAACGGCACAAGCGGCGCGCTCGGTTCCACATCGTGGTCTTTTTCTTTAAAAAAGTCGAGATAGAGCTTTCTGATTTCTTCAGCTTTCAAATTCTTCATCAAAATTCCTCCTTCTGCATAATAAAAAGCCTTCATCCCCTAATAAAAAGGGACGAAGGCTCGATTCGCGGTACCACCCTGGTTACACAGGAAAAATATCCTGTGTCTCTCAAGCGCCTTAACGCGGCGGGACGGCAGTGATTAGCTGCACTCGGGAGTAGCGTTCAAAAGATGCGGCAGAAGGCCCTTTCAGCCAAGGGGAGCCTTTTTCTAAGCAGCCGGAATCTCTTTACTGTCTCCGTCTAGGTGTTGTCTATCTGTTATAAATTGAATTATAGAAAACCACGCGGGCCTTGTCAAGCACGCTCACGCTTCTAGGAAGTCGCGCGGCGTGATGCCTTCCATGCCGATCATCGGATGGATGCGGTGGGCGTTTTGCTGCGTCAGGCTTTTCGGCCCGGCAGCTTCCGCTTCTGCTTCCGACTTTTCGGTTGATGCTTCTAGTGCATCCGAGGCCGCCCCTTCATCCGGAACAGCCGCTATGCCCAGCCGGTCTGCCAAGGTTGTCAGGCGGCTCGAATCATCCGTACGCTCGACCCCGTAGCGGAAGACGCCCGGATCGCCGCACAGGATGAGGAAATCCCGGCTTCTCGTGATGCCTGTATAGAGCAGGTTGCGCCGCAGCATTTTCATATAGCCGCGGACGACCGGCATGATGACCGTCGGGAATTCCGATCCTTGCGCTTTATGAATCGAACAACAATAGGCGAGCGTCAGCTGGTTCAAATCACTGCGCTGGTAAGTCACTTCGATGCCATCGAACGACACGACGAGCAAGTCCTGCTTTTCCACCGTCTCTTTCGCTTTCATGATGGCGACCACTTCGCCCATATCGCCGTTGAAGACATTGCTCTCGGGCTGGTTGACCAGCTGCAGCACTTTGTCATTGATGCGGTAAGTGATATCACCGAACACCAGCTCTTTGCGGGAACCGTCATCGTTCGGGTTGACCATCTGTTGGATCATCTGATTGAGCGCATCAATTCCGGCCGGCCCTTTATACATCGGCGCAAGCACTTGGATGTCTTTGATCGTATGGCCTTTCGACAATGCGCTCTTGACCACTTTTTCGACAACCAGTGGAATCTGGTCTGCGCCTGCGCGGATGAACGATCGGTCGGATGTCTTCGCTTCGATATTATCCGGCAGTTTCCCGGCTTTCATTTGGTGGGCAAGTTCGATGATCGACGAGCCAGAGCTTTGGCGGTAGATTTCCGTCAGCTCGACCGTCGGAATGCGACCGGAAGCCAGCATGTCCCGCAGCACTTGCCCGGGGCCGACCGGCGGCAATTGGTCCTGGTCGCCGACAAAGATCAGCTGGGCGTCAACAGGGACCGCTTTTAATAATTGATGGGCAAGCCACGTGTCGACCATCGACATTTCATCGATGATGATCAATTTGCCTTCGATATCTTTTTCGGTTTCCTCTTCCCGTTCCTGCCCGTTAAAGCCGAGCAAACGGTGAATCGTCATCGCCGGCAAATCGGTCGATTCACTCAAGCGTTTTGCCGCACGCCCTGTAGGAGCTGCCAAAATGATCGGGAACGGCTCCTTTTTCTTGGCGTAGTCTTTCGGGTCGAGCGACAGGCCGTGCAACTCTGCGTAAACTTCGACCAATCCCCGGACGACAGTCGTCTTACCGGTTCCCGGGCCGCCGGTGAGGATCATGACGCTCGAATTCAAGCTTTTTTCTATGGCGTCGATTTGCGTCTCTGCATAATTCACGCCGAGCCGCTCTTCCGCTTCGCCAAGCGCTTTTCGGATCTCGGAAGACGGGAACCCGTCGCGCGTCTCTTGCTCGGCGATCAAGGTTTCCAACTTCGTCGCGATGCCGACTTCCGAATAATACAGCGACGGCAAATAAAGGCGGGTTTCTTCCCCCGCCACTTTTCCTTCTTCGTTCAATTCAATCGCCGCCTGGGAAATCGCTTCGACCGGGATGTCTTCGCGTTGGCTCGCTTCGAGCATTTGCTTGACGAGCGGAATCAAATTCTTCGCATCGACAAAGACATGCCCTTCTGACAACGATGCCTGGTTCAACACATGGAGAATCGCCGCTTTGATGCGGTCAGGATGGTTGCCGGTGATGCCGAGTTTCGAGCCGAGCTCGTCCGCCCGGTGGAAACCGATGCCTTCGATTTCCTCGATGAGCTGGAACGGATTTTTCGTCAGGATATCAATCGTTTCCTCGCGATAAGCCTGGTATATCCTCATGCCGATTTGCGGGCCGAATCCCCAATCGTTCAATTGGATCATCACGCGTTCAAGGCCCAAATTCATTTGCAATGTCGAGCGGATCGTGTCTTTTTTCTCGTCCGACAGGCGTGGGACCCCATCAAGCGAATCGGGGTCTTCGAGGATTTTCTTGATGGCATCGCTGCCGAGTTTCTTGACGATCGTCTCGGCGGTTTTGCGCCCGATGCCGTTAAACAAATCGCTCGACAGGTAATGGACGACGCCTTGTTCGGTTTCAGGGACTTCTTTTTTGAACGTTTCGGCCTGGAACTGCACGCCGTATTTTGGATGGTTCTTGACGCTGCCGGTGAACTTGTACTGCTCTTCAAGCGACAGCTTCGGGAAATAACCGGAGACGATGATTTCCTTTTCGGTATAAGGAGTGTTGGTTTGCTGGATTTTCACTTTGATGATGGAGAAGAGGTTTTGGGGATTGTGAAAAATCGAGACGACCGGACGCCCCAGCACAAATTCACTTTCTTTTTGGAATAAATCGATCTGTCCGGACATGCGGCCGTCTCCTCTCTTTCATTTGTTCAATTCAAGCGTTCGTTGATCATATCGTAGGCATAACGCGCCATTTCGTTCTTGTCATCCAATGTGTACGCACGCTGCAAATGGTACATGGCATCTTCCGTACGGTCGCTCGATACGGCATACAAAACGCCCAAGTTGTAATGGACGTCTGAGTTGTCGACATCGATTTCCAGCGCATAAACAAATTGTTCTTCCGCCATGTCAAAAAACTCAAGCGATGCCAATGCAATGCCGTAGCTGAGACGCGCTTGCAGGTCATTTGGATCCAATTCGACAGCACGCTGCAAATAAGGCAAAGCGAGCTTCGGCTGGTCGATGCGTTCGAAGCATTTGCCGACCATATAATGGGCATCCGATCCTTCGATGCCATTTTGGATCGCTTTTTCATATAGCTTCAACGCTTCTTCGTAGCGTTCCGCGTTGTAATAGAGATTCGCCAATCCGTAATAAGCAGTCGCCGACGTTTCATCGAGCGTCAAGGCTTTCTGGAAAAAGCGTTCAGCGCGCTCGGTTTCGTTCATCGACGCCAATACATGCCCGAAGTTGATATAGCCGAGCGCGTCTTCCGGCTGTTGTTCGATGGCGTTCGTGAATGCCTGGATAGCATCTTCCGCCCTGCCTTCTTGCAAGGCTTTGATGCCGATTTCGTTATAATTCATCGCCGATTCCCCCATTATCCTACATAGTCCAGCTGTGAACCGTTTTTGAAGACACGGTCGATCGTGCCGCCGCCGAGGCATTCGTCACCGTCGTAAAAAACGACTGCTTGGCCCGGTGTAATTGCACGGACCGGCTCATCGAATGTAACGACCGCTTCGCCGTCTTTCATATCGATTGTGACGCCGACGTCCTGCTGGCGGTAGCGGAATTTTGCTGTGCACTGGAAGCTCGCGGACGGTGCATCACCGGTTGTGAAACTCAAGTTGACCGCAGTCAAGCTATCGGAAAACAGTGCATCGTGGTGGATGTTCTGCCCGACATATAAGACGTTTTTCTCCAAGTCTTTCCCGATGACGAACCACGGGTCGCCCGCTCCGCCGATGCCGAGGCCTTGGCGTTGTCCGATCGTGTAATACATCAAGCCATCATGAGAGCCTTTTTTGACACCTTCCAAGGTTTCCATAGAACCCGGTTGAGCTGGAAGATATTGGCTGAGGAATTCCTTGAAATTGCGTTCGCCGATAAAGCAAATACCCGTCGAATCTTTTTTCGTCGCTGTCGCAAGTCCTGCTTCAAGGGCGATTTCACGCACTTCTTTCTTCTCGATCGCACCAAGCGGGAACATGACTTTCGACAATTGTTCCTGGTTCAGCTGGTTCAAGAAATACGTTTGGTCTTTATTATTATCGACGCCGCGCAGCATATGTGTGACGCCGCTTTCGTCCGTTTCGACGCGTGCGTAATGGCCGGTTGCGAGATAATCCGCACCGAGGCTCAAAGCGTGTTCAAGAAATGCCTTGAACTTGATTTCCTTATTGCACATGACGTCCGGATTCGGCGTACGTCCCGCTTTGTATTCCTCGAGGAAATACGTGAATACTTTATCCCAATACTGCTTTTCGAAATTGACCGCATAATACGGAATGCCAATCTGGTTGCAGACGCGGATGACGTCTTCGTAATCTTCCGTGGCGGTGCAGACGCCGTTTTCGTCGGTATCGTCCCAGTTTTTCATGAAGATGCCGATGACATCATAACCTTGTTGCTTCAATAAATAAGCGGCAACCGAAGAGTCGACCCCTCCGGACATGCCGACGACTACGCGTGTATCTTGTGGAGCTTTTGTTTCCATTTTTATTCACCTTTTCTATTTTTGCGCCAGGCGCTTCGTGATTTGAGCCGTTTTTCCGGCTGCTTGTGCAATATCCGTGGCGGTCAAGCCGATGCCGAAACTGAAACGGATCGAATTGCGCAGTTCTGCGGCATTTTGCCCGTACATCGCAACGAGAACGTGCGATGGGTCGATCGAACCAGCCGTGCACGCCGACCCGCTTGATGCGGAAATGCCGGACAGGTCCAAATTGACCAAGAACGATTCAATGTCGATGCCGTCCAAGGAGACATTGAAAATATGCGGCAATTGATCGGTGCCGTTCTCTTTAAAGTCGATGCTATTTTCCTTGAATTCGGCACGGAAAATTTCTTTGAATTCCGTGAACGCTTGGCGTTTATCTTCCATCGTTTCCTGTGCGATTTTCACTGCGCTGGCAAACGCCTGGATGGCCGGCACGTTTTCCGTTCCGGCACGGCGTTTGCGTTCCTGCTCGCCCCCGTACATCAAGGGCTTAAGCGGCGTGTTCTTGCGCTGGTATAAAAATCCGATGCCTTTCGGGCCGTTCACTTTGTGGGCAGAGACCGATAGCAAGTCAACGTTCAACTCATCCACATCGATTGGCAATAAGCCATACGCTTGTACCGCATCGGTATGGAAAGTGACATTCGTCCCTTTCAACAGCTCCCCGATTTCGGCAATGGGCTGGATCGTGCCGATTTCATTATTGGCGAGCATGACCGTCACGAGAATCGTATCATTCCGGAGCGCTTGTTTCACGTCTTCTGGCTTGACGCGGCCGGTTTCATCCACCGGCAAATACGTCACGTCATAGCCTTGTTTCGCCAATTCTTCACAAGCGTGAAGAACGGCGTGATGCTCGGCTTGAGTGGTGATGATATGGCGGCCTTCCTTGGCGCTGGCTGTACCGAAGATCGCCAAATTATCCGCCTCTGTGCCGCCGGATGTGAAGATGATTTCGTTGTCGTCTGCGTGGATGCTCGCAGCGAGCGTGCGCCGTGCTTCGTCCAAAACGCGCCGTGCATCACGGCCGGTCTGGTGAATGCTTGATGGGTTGCCGTAATGCTCACTTAAGGCTTTGGCGAACACTTCAGCTGCTTGCGGATGCATCGGCGAAGTAGCCGCATGGTCCAAATAGATTTGTTTCATGATTCATTAACTCCTTATATATAGAACATATAATGTTCGGTGTCGCCTTCTTCTGTCTGTGCCAAATCCTCGATCGTTGTCGTATCCAAGACGTTCTTCACGGCATCGCGTATGCGTCCCCATAATTCTCGCTGGGGCTGTTTTTCGTCTTCGATGCCTTCGACCGGCTGGATCGGCCCCTCGAGCACACGGATGACGTCTCCTGCTGAAATCTCTTTCGGATGCCGCGTCAGCATATAGCCGCCGTATGCGCCGCGCACGCTTTTCACGAGCCCCGAATTACGCAGCGGTGCCACGAGCTGTTCAAGGTAAGCTTCCGACAATTCATTGTCCGCGGCAATCTTGCGCAGCGGAACTGGGCCTGCCCCATATTGTTTTCCTAATGCAATCATAATTGTTAAGCCGTAACGGCCTTTCGTTGATATTTTCATCTAAAACTACTCCTCTGGAACCTAATCGTCAATTCTTCAAATAAGTATAGCATATCTTACTGTACATAGGCTTTCAATGACTTTCAGCGCACGATTCGCTATACTGATGGAATGAATAGACGGAAGGAGTTTTCCTCTTGCAAAATGAACCACTCGCTTTCCGCATGCGTCCGCGGACCATCGACGAAGTTGTCGGCCAAAAAGACGTCATCGGCCCTTCAACTGCATTGTATAAAATGATCAAAAGCGGCCATGTGCCGTCCATGCTCTTATATGGCGACCCAGGAATCGGCAAGACCTCGATCGCGCACGCCATCGCCGGCACTTCCGATCTGCCGTTCATCGCGCTCAATGCAACAACCTCCGGCAAGAAAGATGTCGAATCGGTCGTTCAAGAGGCACGCATGACCGGCAAGGTATTGCTGTTTTTGGATGAGATCCACCGCTTCAATAAATTGCAGCAGGACGCGCTGTTGCCGCATGTCGAATCCGGTTCGATCGTGCTCATCGGCGCGACGACCGAAAACCCGTTCCACGACGTCAATCCAGCGATCCGCTCACGCTGCGGCGAAATCAAGCAGCTCAAACGGCTGACGCAAGACGATATTGTCGAACTATTGAACAGCGCATTGGCAGATGAAAAGCGCGGGCTCGGCCGCGAAAAAATCCGAATTTCCAAAGAACAAGTCACCCGCATTGCCGAAGGGACGAACGGTGACGCGAGAAAAGCCTTGACGATGCTCGAATCGATCGTCATCGCGTCAGATGAAGAAGACGGCGAATATCTCGTTGATGACGGCATCATCGAACAGATGATCAAACGCGTCGGCGTATTCGGTGACAAAAAAGGGTCTCATTTCTTCAACCTGTTATCGGCTTTGCAAAAATCCGTACGCGGAAGCGATGTCAATGCGGCGATGTATTATCTTGCCCATCTGCTGGAAAACGGGGATCTTACTGCGGTGACGAGGCGCCTTCTTGTCATGGCTTATGAAGACATCGGTCTCGCCAATCCGTCTGTCGGCGGCCATGTACTCGCGGCTTGCCAGGCAGCGGACCGGCTCGGGTTGCCGGAAGCACGCATCCCGCTCGCCCAGGCGGTCGCCGAGATGTGCCTATCGGAAAAATCCAACTCCGCTTACCGCGCCATCGATGCAGCCACCGCTGCGATCAATAAAGGCCAGGTCGGGGACATCCCGCCGCATCTGCGCGATACCCATTACGCGGGCAGTGCCGAACTAGGGCACGGCGGCTATAAATATCCCCACGATACGCCGATCGGCTCATTCGGCGGCTGGGTTGACCAGGATTACTTGCCGAAAGAATTGAAAAAAGCGGAATTCTACAAGCCGGTCGTGGCCGGAGAAGAAAAGAAATTCGCGGGCATTTACGAAAAGCTGAAAGGCTTCCGCAAAAAATAATGCATAAAAACGGACGGAGAATGATAGCATTCTCCGTCCGTTTTTCTATAATCTATTGATTGACGCGCTGGATGTGAATCGATTTGGTGATTTGGTTGACAACCCAGCTCGCGGCGATCAAGCCGACCGTCGATGGCGTGAACGCGTTGGAAGATGGCGGCATCTGCGCTTTGCGGATTGCCGCGTCTTTTTTGCCGACGGTTTCGACGACATCTTCACGGACGACGATTGGGCTTTCATCTGAGAAGATGACCGGTACGCCTTTGCGGATGCCCGCTTGCTTCAGTTTCTTGCGGATCATTTTCGCCAAAGGGTCGGTATGGGTCTTCGAGATGTCCGCGATTTTAAAACGCGTCGGATCCGTCTTATTGGCGGCGCCCATGCTCGAGATGATCGGGATGCGACGGCTATAGCATTCTTTGATCAGATGCACTTTATAGATCAGTGTATCCGAAGCATCGATAACATAATCGGGTTTGTGGCTGAAAAATTCTTCATAGGTATCTTCTGTATAGAACATATGAAGTGTCACGACTTCACACTCCGCGTTGACATCCAGAATGCGCTTTTTCATGACTTCGACCTTAGACTGGCCAACCGTGGAAAGATTCGCTACCAATTGGCGGTTGATGTTGGTGATGTCGACGTCGTCTTTATCGACGAGGATGATTTTTCCGACGCCGCTTCTTGCGCAAGCTTCGGCTGCAAATGAACCGACTCCGCCGACTCCGAGGATGGCGACCGTCGAACCTTTAACCAGGTCCATTCCTTCTTTACCGATGGCGAGTTCATTTCTTGAAAATTGATGTAACATATTCACACTGCCTTTCAGATTCAATATTAAATAGGGATACTAGGGATTATACACATAGAAAATCCCTCCGGCAAATGCCGGAGGGATTTGGATTGCTTATGTAAGAAGAATCCCGATCGTGCCGTCCTTTGTGTTGCGCATCGTTTGAACCCGCTTATAGCAGGTGGGTGACCGCATCACCACTTATAACTTCCCGTTAAGGCATGTTAGCCATGGTGATATGTAGGTCTCCCGACGACAAAATGTTGGGTCAAAATCGAATTGCTAAAAACGAACACATCAGGATTCTCTCTACAAGTATAGTAGCATACCCGAAAAAGATGTACAAGTCTTTTACTCTGAATCTTTTTCACTATTCTGAATAGTTACCGCTAGGCTTAATTCTTCCAATTGGGCCGATGATACTGGACTCGGCGCTTCCGTCAGCATATCGCTTGCGGAAGCGGTCTTTGGAAATGCGATTGTGTCGCGCAAGTTGGTGCGCCCTGCCAATAGCATCACCAAACGGTCAAGTCCGAACGCAATGCCGCCGTGCGGAGGCGTCCCGTACTCGAATGCTTCAAGCAAGAAGCCGAATTGCTCCGTCGCTTCTTCTTTTGAGAAGCCGAGTACTTCAAACATTTTCTCCTGGATGTCGCGTTTGTAAATACGCGCCGATCCCCCGCCGAGTTCGTAGCCATTCAACACTAAGTCATACGCTTGTGCGCGGACGTTTTGCGGTTCCGTCGACAGTTTGTCGAGGTCTTCTTCAAACGGCATCGTGAACGGATGATGTGCTGCGTAATAACGGCCGTCTTTATCGTCGTATTCAAGCAGCGGCCAGTCGGTGATCCATAGGAATTTGAAGACCGATTGGTCGATCAAGTCCAAGTCTTTACCGAGCTTCATACGCAAGGCACCAAGAGCGTCCGCCACGACCGTTTTCGAGTCGGCGACAAACAATAGCAAGTCTCCTGCTTCCGCTTCAGCTGCTGTGATCAAGTTGTCAGCCATCTCGCCTTCGAAGAATTTGGCAATCGGCCCTTTGACGCCGCCTTCTTCCACTTTCAGCCACGCCAAGCCTTTCGCGCCGTATCGCGCAGCGAATTCGCCGAGTGCATCGATGTCTTTGCGCGAATAATTGGCGGCTTGCCCTTTGGCATTGATCAATTTGACTTGACCGCCAGATTCAACGGCTCCTGTAAAGACTTTAAATGCGGAGTCTTTCACCAGTTCCGAAACATCGGTCAATTCCATGCCAAAGCGGACATCAGGCTTATCTGAACCGAAACGTTCCATGGCATCCTGGTAGCCCATGCGCTCGAATCCTGCATCGATGTCGATGCCTTTGACATCCTTCATTACTTGGATCATCAAGCGTTCGTTCAATTCAATGATGTCTTCCATTGTCTGGAAGCTCATTTCCATATCGATTTGCGTGAATTCCGGCTGGCGGTCAGCGCGCAAATCTTCATCGCGGAAACAGCGTGCGATTTGGTAATATTTGTCTACCCCTGAAACCATCAGCATTTGCTTGAACAATTGCGGTGATTGTGGCAAGGCATAGAATTCGCCGTCGTGGACGCGGCTTGGCACCAAATAGTCGCGTGCGCCTTCCGGAGTGGATTTTGTCAAAATCGGTGTTTCCACATCCAAGAATCCTTCACTGTCGAGGAAATTGCGGATCGTTTTCGTAACGTCCGAACGCATTTTCAAGGTTTCGAACATCGCGGGACGGCGCAAGTCCAAATAACGGTATTTCAAACGCAGGTCTTCGCTGACATCCGTTTGGTCTTCGATCGCAAATGGCGGGTTTTTCGCGGCATTGATAATTTCCACATTATCCACCTGCACTTCGATTTTACCGGTTTTCATCGCTGCGTTCACTTGGCCTTCCGCCCGTTCGACAACCAACCCGTCGATATGGACGACAAATTCATTGCGCAATGATTCGCCGATTTTTGACGCTGTTTCCGAAATTTCCGGGTTGAAGACCACTTGGACGATTCCTGAACGGTCGCGCACATCGACGAAGATCAATCCGCCGAGGTCGCGGCGTTTGCGGACCCACCCTTTCAATGATACGCGCTGGCCGATTGCCGTTTCGTTCACTTCTCCACAATAATGTGTTCTCGACATATTTATTCCTCCAATGATTTCTTTTTCTGGATGCTTTCAGCCAATTCGCCGAATGGCACTTCCTGCTGGTCACGCGTCGCCATTTCTTTGACGGCCGCTTTGCCGCTCTCGAGCTCCGATTCACCGATGACGATGACAAAACGTGCCTTTTTGCGGTCGGCAGACTTCATCTGTGCTTTCATCTTGCGGTCAGTGAAATCCATATCCGCCGAGATGCCATTTGCGCGCAAGTCGCGGACAATAGATACGGCTTTCTTTTTCGATGCCGCATCCATTGCGATGACGTATGCATCAAGCGATTGGTCTTGTCCGATTTCCACTTTTTCCATTTCCAGTGCGAGCAATAAGCGTTCGATGCTCATCGCAAAGCCGATCCCCGGGGATTCCGGGCCGCCGAGGTCTTCGACTAGCCCGTTATAGCGGCCGCCGCCTGCAAGCGTCGTAATTGCCCCGAAGCCTTCTGCCTCGCTCATGATTTCAAAAGCGGTGTGGTTGTAATAATCAAGCCCTCTTACCAGGTTCGGGTCGACGACATAGCTGATGCCGAGTTCGTCCAAATAGTCCTTAACCTGCGTAAAATAAGCAGCCGATTCTTCGTTCAAATAATCTGCAAGAGAAGGAGCCGTCGCCATCAAGGGATGCTCGCGGTCCACTTTGCAATCGAGAATGCGCAGCGGATTCTTCTCCAGGCGATTTTGGCAATCGCCGCAGAATTCTTCAATCGACGGCGCGAAATGTTCGATCAGCGCTTGTTTATGCGCCAAGCGGCTTTCGGTATCGCCAAGTGAATTCAAGACGAGCCGCAAACTTTTCAGCCCGCTCGATTTATAGACGTCCATGGCGAGCGCGATGACTTCCGCGTCGATGGCAGGGTCTTTCGAGCCGATTGCTTCCACGCCGAACTGCACAAACTGGCGCATGCGACCGGCTTGCGGCCGCTCATAGCGGAACATCGGGCCGGTATAGTATAGCTTCACCGGCTGGTCAGGTTGGCCGAAGAGTTTGTGTTCGACATATGAACGCACGACGGATGCGGTTCCTTCCGGGCGCAATGTCAAAGAACGGTCTCCACGGTCCTGGAATGTATACATTTCCTTTTGGACGATATCGGTCGTGTCGCCGACGCCGCGCTGGAACAATTCCGTGTGTTCGAAAACCGGCGTGCGGATTTCCTTGTACTGATACAGGTTGCATAATTCATTGATCGTCCGTTCGACTTCCTGCCATTTGGCAGATTCTTGCGGCAGCACATCATATGTGCCGCGCGGTGCTTGGATATTGCCCATTTTCATCTCTCCTTTTCCATACAAAAAAGCCCCCGCCCCTTGCTTGCGCAAGGGACGAGAGCTAAAAATTAGCTTCCGCGGTTCCACCCTAGTTGACGCAACAATCTGCGCCCTCTCTGTCCGGATAACGGCCGGAACCGTCTTAGCCTAATAAGCGCAAGGCGCCGTTCAGTAAAGAACCTCAAGAGTGTTGTTCGTTGCAGATCTCTGCAGGAAAGCTTTCAGCCCAGGGCTTTCCCTCTCTTTTCAGTCGATGCCAGCAATTACTTTCTCCGTCTTCAGCAAAAATTATATAAGTAGAATAAATCAATCTTAATCAGCTGAAGAAATCTTGTCAAGCTTTTGCATACATTGCCTGATTTTTTTGATATTATGATGAAGATGAACTTAATTTAGGAGGCCCGCTATGCAACGACGATTATTACTCACCTTGCTGGTTTTCATTTTGGCCTTATCTGGCCCGATCCCATTAGCCGTTTCGAATCCTGCCCATGCAGATAACGGCGAGGTGTCCGCGACCGGCTCAACGGTCAACATCCGGACCGGGCCGGGTTTGAGCTATGAAGTGATCGGCTCGATGAAACAAGGTGACAAAGCACAACAAGTTTCACGCAGCGGCGATTGGATCGAGATCCGCCACGGCAATACAGAAGGCTGGGTCGCTTCTTGGCTCGTCAGTACAGAACAAGCACAAGAGGCATCAGCCCAAACCGCTGTATCTTCTGTCGACAGCTTGAACATTCGCGCGCAGGCAGATCTATCTTCCGCAGTGCTGTCGAAAATGAATGCCGGCGAACAAGCACAAGTGATTGCGAGCCACGGTGACTGGACAGAAGTCCAATTCCGCAATGTCCGCGGCTTCGTCTCGACACAATACATAAGCTTGACTGAGCAACAAGCCGCGTCTCCGGAAGACTCCCCTTCCGAAGAACCGGCAGAAGCGGCTCAAGCTCTTGAAAAACTGTCTTCATTCCGCATCGCGGTCGACGCACTGAATGTCCGTTCTGAACCGAGTTTAAACTCGGAAATCCAGGCCTCCGTTAAAGAAGGCCAAGTGTTCAACGTAAAAGGAATGGACGGCAATTGGGTCCAGCTTGAACTTGCAGAAGGTGAAACCGGCTGGGTCTACGCCTTCTACGGCGAATTGTCCGACCAGCCCGCACAACAAGCAAGCTCTACCGATGAACAAGTGACCGTCCTTACCGACGGCACGAATCTGCGCGCACAAGCGAACACCTCTTCAGAAGTGGTCACGCGGGCGGATGCCGGCATGCAGCTATCGGTCGCAGGCAAAGAAGGCCAATGGTATTTAGTGGCGCTTGAAGACGGTCGCCAAGCGTATATTGCCGATTGGGTCGTGCGCACAGGAACAGCCACTGAAACAGCCGAGGCCGAAAAAGAGCAACCGGCCAGAAAAGCCGGCACATTGAACGGCTTGACGATCGTCTTGGATCCGGGCCACGGGGGCAATGACGGCGGCACGGTCGGCGTCCGGAAAACGAACGAAAAAGACCTGACCTTGAAAACAGCTGAAATTTTGTCCCACCACCTGCGCTCTGCAGGGGCGGAAGTCGTCATGACAAGACAGTCCGATGTTTATGTCGACCTTCGCCACCGCGTTTCCGAAAGCCACCAAGTGGCAGCGGACGCTTTCATCAGCATTCATTACGATGCTACAGAAGACAGCAGCGTTTCCGGCTTCACTTCGTACTACCAGCATCCGTACCAGCAAAAATTGGCCGAGCACATCAACGGCGGTTTGGCTGGGAAATTGACGCTCGATGACCGCGGCGCGAGAAAAGGTAATTACCTCGTCTTGCGGGACAACCGCCAGGCTGCGGTGCTCGTCGAACTTGGCTTCCTCAGCAATTTCAACGAAGAACGCATCGTCTCGAGCGACCAATTCCGCGAACAAGCGGCACTTGGCCTATACAACGGCATCATCAGCTATTTCGATTCTGAATTAAGCGAATAAAATCGAATGCCCCGCTTCTCAAATGAGAAGCGGGGCATTCTTTGATAACAGTGGATTGGAATTTGACGTTAAAACTTCAAGGAACCATTTGCATGCACTTTATCCATCAAAAAAGAGGCAAGCAGCTCTGCTTGCCTCTTTCTCTCATTATTTCTTAGCCCTATCCGAATCGACAATGATGGTGACCGGCCCGTCGTTGACGAGCTGGACATCCATCATTGCGCCGAATACGCCGGTTTCAACCTGGAGGCCGTGGCTTACCAATTCCTCGTTGAATTTCAGCCATAACGGTTCCGCTTGTTCCGGGCGCGCCGCTTCAACAAAGCTTGGGCGCCGCCCTTTTTTCACGTCCCCGTACAAGGTGAACTGGGAAATCGACAGCACGCTGCCCCCCGCTTCCTCGATCGAGCGATTCATCTTGCCGTCTTCGTCTTCGAACAAGCGAAGCCCAGCAATTTTCTTGGCGGCATAAACTGCATCCGCTTCGCTATCGCTATGGGTGATGCCGACCAATAAAACATAGCCGGAATCGATTGCCCCTGTAATTTGCCCGTCAACGGTGACGGACGCTTTTTTTGAACGCTGCAATACGACTTTCATAGCTCCTCCTTAGTTCGTCACGCGTGTAACCGAATAAACGTCCGGAATTTGCTTGATGCGTTCCACGACACGGTTCAGGTGGGAGATATGCGGAATCATGATCGACAAATTGATCGTCGCGATCTTGTCTTTATCGGCACGCCCGCTGACGGCGGTAATCGTCGTCTTCGTCTCGCTGACCATGTGCATCACTTCATTGATCAAGCCGGTGCGGTCATATGCCTGCACTTCGATATCGATTTGATACGATTTATTTTCAGGCGAATCCGCATTTTCCCATTCGACCGGGATCAGCCGGTCGGATTCATCTGCCTGTATATTCGGGCAATCTGCGCGGTGAACCGAGACGCCACGGCCTTTGGTGATAAAACCGAGAATGGCGTCGCCCGGCACCGGGTTGCAGCATTTCGACAAACGGATCATCATATTATCGATGCCGCGCACGATGACGCCGGATTCCGTCTGTTTTTTCGGCTGATTGGATTTCATTTCCACGGTGATTTTTTCGATGGCTTCTTCCTGCTCACGCTTTTTGCGCTGGCGCTCCGCCAAACGGTTGACGACTTGCTGGGCAGTGATGCCGTTGAACCCGACAGCCGCATACATATCGTCTTCGCTGGCGAAATTGTATTTCTCGATGACGCGTTTAATGTTCTCCGCTGTCAGCACTTCTTTTTGGGTGAATTCCTGTGCTTTGATTTCTTTTTCGACGAGGTCGCGCCCTTTATGGACGTTGTCGTCGCGTACTTGCTTCTTGAAGAATTGCTTGATTTTGTTTTTTGCCTGCGTCGATTTGGCGATATTCAGCCAATCGCGGCTTGGGCCGACCGATTGCTTGGATGTCAAGATTTCGACAATGTCGCCGGTATGCAGTTCGTGATCGAGCGATACCATTTTACCGTTCACTTTTGCACCGATCGTCTTATTGCCGATTTCGCTATGGACGCGGTAGGCAAAATCGATCGGGCAAGAGCCGTCTGGCATTTCGATGACGTCGCCTTTCGGGGAGAACACGTAGACCATATCCGAAAACAAGTCGAATTTCAGTGATTCCATGAATTCTTCCGCATTGTCGGATTCGTTCTGGAAATCAAGGATTTCGCGGAACCACGACAGGCGGGAATCCACGGAACTGAGCGGCTTGTCGGAAGTCTTGCCTTCTTTGTAAGCCCAGTGCGCCGCGACCCCGTATTCGGCGATGCGGTGCATTTCTTCAGTACGGATCTGCACTTCCAAAGGATCGCCCTGCGGCCCGATGACCGTCGTATGGAGCGATTGGTATAAATTCTGTTTCGGCATAGCGATATAATCCTTGAAGCGCCCCGGCATCGGCTTCCATGTGGAATGGATGATGCCAAGCACCGCGTAACAGTCTTTGATGCTGTCGACCGTGATGCGCACAGCGAGCAAATCATAGATTTCATTGAATTGCTTGTTTTGCATCGCCATTTTCTTGTAAATACTGTAAATATGCTTTGGACGCCCGAATAGATCGGCTTCAATGCCAACCTCATCCAACTGGACGCGGATTTCGCCCATGACATTATTCAAATAATCTTCCCGCTCCGTGCGTTTTTTCTTCATTAGATTGACGATGCGGTAATATTGCTGAGGGTTCAAATAACGAAGAGCCGTGTCTTCAAGCTCCCATTTGATCGTATTGATCCCTAAGCGGTGTGCAATCGGCGCAAAGATCTCCAGTGTCTCGTTCGCTTTAATGCGCTGCTTTTCGACCGATTGGTATTTTAAGGTTCTCAAATTATGCAAACGGTCAGCCAGTTTGATGAGGATGACGCGGATATCCTGCGCCATCGCTACAAACATCTTGCGGTGGTTTTCCGCCTGTTGTTCTTCTTTCGACATATACTTGATCTTGCTGAGTTTCGTCACGCCATCGACCAATAATGCGACTTCCTCATCGAATTCTCGGACGATGTCTTCGCGGCTGACGTCGGTGTCTTCTACGACATCATGCAAAAAACCCGCTGCGACTGTGGCCGGATCCATCTGCAATTCTGCGAGGATCCCGGCCACTTGCACCGGATGCACAATATACGGTTCGCCGGATTTCCGGAATTGGCCATCATGGGCTTCATAGGCAAGCTGGTAAGCCTTCTTAATCGTTTCTACGTGCTCTGCATTCATATAGGACGCAACCATTTCGAATACATCTTCAACTGTTCTCACTTGATCTTTCGCCATAATTGCCCACCTTGCTTTATTTATTTCCAGAAGAGTATTTCTTTATTATAGATAACTTCCCGCTAAAAAGTAAAGCTTTTGCGTGTTTTCATCTATCTCCGGGAAATACCCCAGGGGCTACAGGCGGTCTGCTTTCTGTTTACGGATGCCGTCGACCATGATCCATTTGCTGTCATCGCCCACTGCGACGGTCTTGTTCGATGAATCGACGCTCATAATATTCTTGACACGGACGTTGCGCGCGCTTTGCTTTCCGCCCATGATGGAAATGTCAGATCCCGCGGTCCGGAAGCCGCGTACCACGCCATTCGACAGCGAAATGTGCTCAGCCCGGTACTGTATGGCGGAGGCCGGCCGCCCTTTATAATCATAGAGCGGATCGCCTTCGAACAGGAAGCGGTTGATCGCAACATTGCGGTAGCCGGAAATGACCAGCGAGCGCGGCGATGAATCTTTATAAAGCCGCGTTTCGACAGGTGCCAATGAAACGAGGCGCTGCGCTTTGATATTATAGGCCGATAAGGATTCGGGATCTTCCCGCAAGTGATGGCCGATATGCCGGAAGTTGAATGAGCGGTTGTCATTGACCGACAAATGGCCGGAAATGAAGACGCCGGACGCTGCCGACGAATTGGCGTGCGCTTTGATTTCGATGCCGCCGAAGCAGCGCGATGTGGAATTATTGAACAACCAGACGTGCCTCGAGCCGTCATCGATTTCAATGCCATTGGAGTTGGAGTAGCCTTTTTTATGCGCTTTTCCGCTTGGGTCGGAAAAATGGCAGTTCGAGACGAAGACATAATCGCTATGATGGGTCGTCAACCCATCGTCACCGAAACCGAAACCGTTCACTTTATCGACCCAGATGTATTTGCTGCCGCCCCTCCCGCGCATGCCGTCGCCTGCGTAATTATAGAGCGGCGAAGTGATGTCGACGCAGTGCAATCCGGGATTGATCGCTTCGACATCCCGTACCCAGCCGTACGTGACGCCCGCAAAAGTGACACAGCTTGAATAATTGCCCCACGCATTGGTGCGTTCGGTCTGGCCAAGCCGTTCCACATTCCAGTCGAGGCTCAAGCTTTCGATCGAGATATTGCGGTTGCCGGTCACATAATTGGAGTTCGTCAATAAACGCGAACGCTTCGGTGCTTTCGGATGCAGCTTGATGACCGAGGCGGTCTTGCCCGCCCCGACGATCCGGCTCCATGATGGGACGCGGATGCCTTTGACGATATAGACGCCAGGCGGGACCGTCACTTCCACACGCCCATTGCCGATCGCTTTCTTGAATGCTTCGGTGCAATCGGTGATGCCGTCGCCGATCGCCCCGTAATCGCGTATGTTGACACGCCGGTTGATCGTCGAATCGAGCTTTTTGTATTCGCGGTCCAACTTGCCTTTCCATTCCGGAAACAGGTCCTGGCCAAACACGATGGTGCCATAACCGTTATCGTCCGCCACTTCATACTCATCGGCAAAAACAGACCAGAGCTTCTCGAAAAAATGGACAGGCCGTTTGATGCGTACACGCGGGAGATCTTTCTTGATGTCATTGAACAGCGCTTCGGTCTCCCTGGTAGTCTGTTCTAGAGGAGTTGCATCGTTCAACAGCTGCCCGATCAATTCATTGTTTTGCACAGGGTCATACCGTCTGTCCAATTCGATCATGGAAATCACCTCTCTCGCTAGTTTCTTTCTCTACCATACCCTACCATCAGAAAAAAAATCACCTTGCCCAAAAAGGCAAGGTGATTTTCTTAATATTGCATCAAAGTTGTAACGTCATAGCCGTCGAGGTTCTTGCGGCCATCCAAATAAGTCAATTCGATTAAAAATGCGCAGCCGACAACAACGCCGCCAAGCTGTTCGACCAGGTTGATCGTCGCGTTGATCGTTCCGCCGGTAGCCAAAAGATCGTCTGTGATCAAGACGCGCTGCCCCGGTTTGATGGCATCTTTGTGCATCGTCAATACGTCTGTCCCGTATTCGAGGCCGTATTGTGCGCGAATCACTTCACGCGGCAATTTGCCTTCTTTGCGGACTGGCGCAAAGCCAATTCCTAGCGCGTAAGCGACAGGGCACCCAATGATAAAGCCGCGTGCTTCCGGTCCGACGATAAGTTCTGCATCGACCGTCTTCGCATAAGCGACGATTTGGTCCGTTGCGTATTTATAGGCTTCGCCGCTGTCCATCAAAGATGTAATATCCTTGAACTTGATTCCTGGTTTCGGCCAATCTTCTACGATCGTTATATATTGCTTTAAATCCATAATTCTTCCTCCTTGGCTGACACTTGGGCGTCAAACCAGTCTTTTAGATCCCGATAGGATGCATATAAGAGCTTTTGTTCCAAGGCAATTTGCCGCTCGCGCTTCTTATAAGACGGCGCTTCTGACAGATCGCGTTTTCCCGGAGCCTGTGCAATCTCGGTAATTCCATTGTTAAGTGTAACAAAACCGAGTTCAAAAAACACCTGAAGCATGAAAAATAATGTTTCTCGGCTCCAGCCTTTATGTTTGGCTAGTTCTTCGCCGTTCTTTTTGAAGTCGAACATCCCGCGTTTCTTGACGAACCCGAACAGCCATTTGAATTGGTCGCGGTCTGGGATGCGCTCGAAATATTGGGATTCCTGCGCATAGAAATGGGCATAGACACGCTTTGGCCGCAGCTGTTTAAGAACAGTCGACAACTGCTCTTCTGAATCGGGCAGATCCAATAGCACGAGATGGTCTTTCGCAGAATCCGATTCAGCGAGAGCTTGTGCGCCAACGATCGGCCCTTCTAGCAATGAACTGAATACCGCTTCCGTTTCTTTCTGGAAAGCCACGAATACCTGGTTTTGCTTCGGGATGAGCTTCGACCAGCGGCTGACTTGGCGGATGCCGCGGATATCGAATAATTGCCATTCGTCCGTGCGGATATCCTCGACTAGCAGCTGCGGTTTTTTGCGGCCGTTCCATTCGTTGATCTGCAGGTCGCCGATGACATCGATTTTCACATCAGGCGTCAGTTCATCGCCGAGCTCGCCGATGCCGAAGCCGACTGCGTCCAAAGTGGAACCGTTTTGTGCCAGCTCCATCTTCAAATGCGCTTGGCTGGCGCCGATTTTGCGGATGCCGGCGACCTTGACGCCTTCCAAATAAAATTTCGGCTTGGCAAAGCCCATTCCAAATGGCGCGAGACGGCGCATGCCTTCGATGGTATCCGTATTCACTTCATCAAGTGTGACAGGGATATCGATCGACACGACCGGCACCAAATCTTCTGCGGTCAATGACGCTTTCGCTTGTTCGTTCAAACGTTCGCGCATTTCGTCGACATCTTCCGCAGCAAGCGTCATGCCCGCTGCCATCGGGTGGCCGCCGAAATGCGGCAGGATGTCGCGGTTTTTGGCGAGTTCATTATATAAATGGAAGCCTTCGATGCTGCGCGCCGAGCCTTTCGCTTTGCCGTTCGCCAAATCGAGCGACAACACAATCGACGGGCGGTAGAACTTCTCGGTCAGTTTCGAGGCGACGATGCCGACAACGCCAGGGTTCCACCCTTCCTGCGCCACGACGATGACGTGTGGCAGCTGTTCCCCGTAGCGAGCTTCCACTTGCTCGATTGCCTGCTCGGAAATCGCCTTGACGATCGCCTGGCGCTCTTTATTCAAGACATCCAATCCATCAGCCAGGGATCTCGCTTCCGATGGATCGTCAGTCATGAACATTCGCACGGCCGGGTCTGCTGATTGCAGACGGCCAATCGCATTGATGCGCGGGCCGAACATGAAGCCGATTGTCTCTTCCGTAATGTCGCGCTGCTTGACGCCCGCTACATCCGCGAGCGCCGCAATGGCTGGCATAGGCGAATCTTGCAAAGCACGCAAGCCTTCTTTGACGAGCACGCGGTTTTCGCCGTGCAACGGCACCAAATCGGCAATCGTGCCGATGGCGACAAGTTCCGTCAAATGGTCCGGAATATCGCCATAGAGCGCTTGCGCCATTTTGAATGCAACACCGACACCGGCCAGTTCACCGAAAGGGTACTTGCCTTCTGGATGCCGCGGATGGATGACTGCGAGTGCTGCTGGGAGTTCATCGCCGATATCGTGATGGTCACTGATGATGACGTCCATCCCAAGTTCATTCGCCAAGCGCACCGGCTCGATTCCTGACACGCCGTTATCAACGGTGACGATCAAGTTGATGCCTTCAGCATGGGCTTCTTTGAACAGCTCTGCATTCGGGCCGTAGCCATGGTCAAAGCGGTTCGGGATCTTGAACGACACATCCGCGCCCAAGTCTTCCAGCACCGTCATCATAACCGTTGTGCTCGTAACGCCATCGGCATCGTAATCGCCGTAGACGAGGATTTTTTCTTCTGCTTCAATCGCCTGTTGGACACGCGCCACAGCGACGTCCATATCCTTCATCAGAAACGGATTATGTATGCCGGATAATTCGACATCCAGAAATTCCTGCGCTTTTTCCACCGTGTCGATTCCGCGTGTGACGAGGATTTTCGCCAGCACGGAAGACAAGGAAAGCGCCTCTTGTAATTCCTGGACCGCTTGTTCATCCGGTGTGGTCAATTGCCATCTTTTTTTCGATTCTATCATTGGTCTTCACTTCCTCACCCGTACATTATACAACATCAGCGGACAGACAAAAACCTTTCGGCGCTTAGCCGAAAGGTTCATTTTTTACAATTCGTCGCGGCGCGTGTCAGCTCGGCGGTCTTCTGTGTCGTTGACACTGAACTCGTCGCGTTTAGGCTGCGACCGGAGCGACTCGTCTGCATCGTGCGTCCGTTCTTCCCCGGTGACGACCATGGCATCAGGCGTGACGCCCGCTTTCTGGTATTCAGCAATTTCGTTCTGCTGCGTGGCGATAAGCGATTCCTTGACCGCCACTTCTTTTTGGAGCGTCTTCACCTTGCGTTTTAATTGGTACGTGCGTGTCATGGCGAGAATGCTCGACAATAGGAAGCCAAGCAATGCAGACACGAGGATGACCAGGATCAACGGCCATTGTGATTCGCCGAACACATAATTGACCGGCACATTATCGACATTGAATACGGCAAAAATCGCGATGATGATAGCAAAAACGAGACCGAGCAATAAGAGCCATTGCATTTTCATGTGAACCATCCTTTCTTATTCAAACTTCGTACACCTTGCCGGTTTATTGCACAAAAAAAAGGGACAAGGTATTAATACTCTATACCCTGTCCCTTTGTCCTATTAAACTTAAACGACCGGTTCGTCGGAGCCCCATTTGGACTCTTGTTCTTTCTTCTCGATATCGATCGGCCCTTTTTTATTCAACTCGCGTTTTTTCAAGACGAGCCATAGCTGGGCAGCGATGAAGATTGAAGAATACGTCCCTGCAATCAAGCCGATCAATAAGGCGATCGAGAAATTCGTAATCGATGCAGCGCCGAAAATCAGAAGCGCCAGCACGACCAGGAATACGGTCATGACTGTATTGATGGAACGCGTTAAGGTCTGTCGAAGCGAAGTATTGACGATTCTCTCCAATTGATCGACCGTCTCCACTTTTTTGACACGGCGCATGTTTTCACGAATGCGGTCAAAGGTGACAATCGTGTCATTGATTGAATACCCGATGATTGTCAACACGGCCGCGATAAAGGTGATGTCCACCTCAAGACGCAGAATGCTAAATGCCGCAACAATGAAGAATGCATCGTGCAGCAATGCTACGACAGAAGCAACCCCCATGCGCCATTCAAATCGGAATGCCACATAGATAATGATGCCCACTGCCGCGATGGCAAGTGCATACAAAGCATTTTGTGCAAGTTCAATCCCGACTGTCGGGGAAACCGTCGACACGTTCGGCTCGATTCCGTATTCATCTATAGCCGCAGATTTCAACTCATCGATTTCCTGTTGGCTGAATTCCTCTGCATAACGAACGACCCCGATGGAAGAACCTTCACCTGCCATGACAATGTCATCCGATGGGAAACCTGCGTCTTCAAGGAAACTTCCCACTTCCTCTTGTGACAATGAGGATTCGGACGTAACTTCCACGCGTGTACCGCTGGAGAAATCAATTCCCAAATTCAATTGGAAAATCGATAGCACGACCATCCCTGACAAGATGAGCGCAAGTGACGCAGCAAAGAATTTACGGCGGTTGCCGGCAAAATCAAAGCGGTCGTAAGGCGTTGTCAAATCCGTGATATGCAAGTCTTCTTCTTTTGCATGAATCTTGTTCTTCGATAAGCCGAACCAGCCTGGCTTGTTATCCAAGAATCCGCTCCACACCCAAAGACCGAGCATCAGGCGAGAACCCCATACGGCTGTCAGGAAGCTCGCGAGAATGGAAATGATCAACATCGTCGCGAATCCTTTGACAGAGCTGGTGCCGAAATAGAACAAGACGGCCGCTGCAAGAAGCGTCGTGATATTGGCATCGATGATTGCAGAGAACGACGATCTGGCTCCGGCACGGAACGCATCCCGCACAGACTGGCCAGTCCGCAGCTCTTCGCGTATCCGCTCATAGGTGATGATATTGGCATCAACTGCCATCCCGACACCGAGCATGATTGCTGCAATCCCCGGCAAGGTCAGCACGCCGCCAATCCATTCGAAGATCACGAGGATCAAATAGACGTAAGCGGAAAGCGTGATGACGGCAATCGCGCCTGGGAAACGATAGAACAGCAGCATGAATATGAGGACAGCTGCGATGCCGATGCCGGCTGCGAATGTCGTCTGTTCAAGCGCCTGTTCACCAAATTGCGCGCCGACTGAAGTCGAATAAATTTCTTCCAATTTCACCGGCAATGCGCCGGCATTCAAGATACCTGCCAAATTCTGCGTTTCCTCTACGGTAAAGGAACCGGAGATTTCAACACTCGGTGAATTGATGCGCTGTGAAACGCGCGGGTCGGAAACAAACTTCGGATCCGCTTTCAAGCGCTCTTCCTGATAGGAATCGACGCCTTCCTCAAAATCGAGCCAGATGACTAACACATTATCCGGTGCCGGCTTTTGGGCAATTTCGCCAGTCACTTCAGCGAATTTGCCCGGTTCGTTCAACTCAAGCGTGACGATCGGCTGGCCTTCCTGATTGAAAGTGGCCGTGGCACCGCCTTGCGCGAGGTCGTTACCGGATAGCATGACATTATCCTCCGCATCGCGGAACGATAAATTCGCTTCGGTCGAAAGCAGCTCACGGGCAGATGATTGATCTTCAACCCCTGCCAATTGGACGCGAATCCGGTTGCCGCTTTCGATTTGAATATTCGGTTCACTGACACCGAGCACATCAATGCGGCTTCTCAGTGCATCCGTCGTATCGGAAACGACTTCTTCTGTAATTTCCTGGCCTTCTTCGAGCGGTTCGACTTGGTAAAGAACTTCGAAGCCGCCCTGCAGATCCAGCCCAAGATTGATGTCTTTGGCGATCGGCAGGCTGGTTGTGCCAATCAGCCCGATGAGCATGAATACCAGCAGGAAAAAGGCGATGATGCGAGATCTTGCTTTCATATGTATAGTTCCTCCTCAATATAGAACACAGCACTTACATTATCGGTGACGTGCCAAAAGGTGTCAAATCCCGCGCGGTTTCTGGCGCGCTGGACGAAGAAGCTGCTGCAGGTCCTCCATGCTGTCTTCCGAGAAAAAATTTGCGTTTTTAAAGCCTTCCACCTGATGGTAAGCGACAAAATCGGAGGCTGTCAGATCCATAATATCCGACACCATCTCATGCAAGCGCATGTCTTCGACTTTTTTCTTTTTCCACGCTTTTTTCAGGCAATAATCCCACAAGGCTTCCGGGGTGAATGTTTCATATTGCAAATACGTGAATTCGCTGCATTTGCTTTCCAATGCTGGCAGCACCTGCTCGTATTTTTCCGGATAGCTCATCATGTCGGTTCTCCTTTCTGCAGTTCTGTTTCCATTGTAACTCCCAGATGGAAATTTTAGAACAAATGCATAAAAATTTTTGGAAAATTGTTTAATTTATTTTGGTTAAAATAAGTTAATGAAATCGCTGCAGGCGGACGCTTTCCGCGGGCATGGCTTGAGCCTCCTCGGTCGCTTCGCTTCCTGTGGGGTCTCAAGACTCATGCTATTCCCGCAGGAGTCGCCGCCTTCCGCTCTTTAATTTGAGTATATACATTAGATAAGAAACTAACCAAAATAGGCTACTTAATCTACAGCTTCATTTATTTTACATAATATTGTTCTTATAAAGGCTATAAATAGCTTTGTTCAGTTAGAGTATAGTGGATTTCCCAATGGACGAAAAAAACGCCTCCCGAAAGGAAGACGGTTTTTGCGGTTACTTATTCAACGATGCGGGCGATTGCTTGGCGCTCGAATTGCATACGCGTGCCGTCAGCTACCGTGATGTAGATCGTCGTGTCGTCTACTGCGTCGACTTGGCCGTGCAAGCCGCCGATCGTCACGATGCGGTCCCCACGCTTTAATTCCGACTGCATGTTAGCTGTCGTTTTTTGGCGTTTTTGCGCCGGGCGGATGATGAAGAGCCACATCAGCAAGAACATCAATAGTAAAGGCGATAACGCAATTAATGTTTCCATTGTTCAATTTCCCCCTTTCGTGTTCTCTATCGTTTTGAACTCAGAAATTTTTTGCATTCGGCTTATTGAATCCGTACGCTTCAAAAAATTCTTCGCGGAAATCTCCCAGGCGGTCTTCGCGGATCGCTTGACGCACCTGTTCCATTAAGTTTAACAGAAAATGCAGGTTATGATAACTCGTAAGGCGAATTCCGAAGGTTTCATCTGCACGCAATAAGTGGTGCACATACGCACGCGTGTAATTGGTGCATGTATAGCATGTGCATTTCTCATCAATCGGAGTGAAATCACGCTTGAACTTCGCGTTTTTCAAGTTCAAACGCCCTTCACTTGTCATCAAGGTACCGTTACGGGCGATGCGAGTCGGCAATACGCAGTCGAACATATCGATGCCGCGGATCGAGCCGTCGATCAAGGAATCAGGCGAGCCGACGCCCATCAAATAACGGGGCTTGTCGAATGGCATGAACGGCGTCGTGAATTCGAGCGCACGGTTCATGACGTCTTTCGGTTCACCGACCGACAATCCGCCGATCGCATATCCCGGGAAGTCGAGCGCGACAAGGTCTTCTGCGCTTTGGCGGCGCAAATCTTCGTACTCACCGCCCTGGATGATGCCGAACAAGCCTTGGTCCTGCGGGCGCGCATGTGCCTCGAGGCAGCGTTCCGCCCAGCGCGACGTACGCTCGACACTGGATTTCATATAGTCATGCGTCGCCGGGTATGGCGGGCATTCGTCAAACGCCATCATGATGTCCGAACCGAGGTCATTCTGGATTTGCATCGCTTTTTCTGGGCTCAAAAACAGTTTATCTCCGTTCATATGGTTACGGAAATGAACGCCTTCTTCTTTAATATTGCGGAACTCACTCAACGAGAATACCTGGAAGCCACCGGAATCTGTGAGGATCGGACGGTCCCAGTTCATGAATTTATGAAGGCCGCCCGCTTCCTTGATGACGTCGTTCCCTGGGCGCAGCCACAGGTGATACGTGTTGCTTAAGATAATGCCGGCGTTCATCGCTTTCAATTCTTCCGGGCTCATCGTCTTGACGGTCGCTTGTGTGCCAACTGGCATGAAGGCAGGCGTTTCGAAAGAGCCGTGCGGCGTATGGACGATGCCGAGGCGTGCGCCTGTTTGTTTACAAGTTTTGATGTGTTCGTATGTTACTGCATGGGTCATGATTCGGTCTCCTTTTTCTGCGGTTCAATAAACATTGCGTCGCCGAAGCTGAAAAAGCGGTAGCGCTCTTGGACAGCTTCATTATACGCATTCAAAATGGCATCGCGGTTCGACATGGCACTGACGAGCATGACGAGCGTCGATTTCGGCAAATGGAAGTTGGTGATGAGTCCGTCCACGGCTTCAAAACGATAGCCTGGGTAGATGAAAATATCCGTCCAGCCGTTATCTTCCTGCAAGTTGCCGCCGAATTTCTTCGCGACCGACTCGAGCGTGCGCGTCGATGTCGTGCCGACGGAAATGACGCGGCCGCCTTTTTGTTTCGTTTCATTGATCAAATCCGCGGTTTCTTTCGTGATGCGGTAGAATTCTGCGTGCATTTCGTGGTCTTCGATCGATTCCACTGACACCGGGCGGAACGTGCCGAGCCCGACGTGCAAAGTGATGAATGCGATGTTGACGCCTTTGTTGCGGATTTCTCCCAATAATTCATCAGTAAAATGTAGCCCAGCAGTCGGCGCTGCGGCACTGCCACGCTCTTTCGCGAACACCGTCTGGTAACGGTCCTGGTCTTCCAGCTTTTCGCGGATATATGGCGGCAGCGGCATCTCACCTAATTGGTCAAGGATCTCATAAAAAATACCGTCGTAGATAAATTTGAAATGGCGGCCTCCATGGTCCAGTACGCCCGTACATTCAGCGCGCAACAAGCCGTCGCCGAATGACACGACCGTGCCGATTTTCACTTTCTTGGCCGGCTTGACGAGCGTTTCCCACACATCTTCTTCCGTCTGCTTCAACAGCAGCACTTCGATGTTCGCACCGGTCTCTTCTTTCGTGCCCATGAGGCGCGCCGGAAGCACGCGGGTGTCGTTCAACACGAGTGTGTCGCCCTCGTGCAGATGGCCGAGGATGTCGCGGAAATGTTTGTGTTCAACCGCCCCTGTTTCTTTGTCCATCACGAGCAGGCGGCTCGATGTCCGGTCAAGAAGCGGCGTTTGTGCGATCAATTCCTCCGGCAGTTCAAAATCAAAATCATTTACATTCAATTGCTGTTCATTTGTTAGTTTTGTCATTCAGGCATCTCCATTTTAAAGTGTTCGTATGCAAGAGGCGTCACAGTGCGCCCTCTCGGCGTCCGTTGAATAAAGCCAATCTGCAAGAGGTACGGCTCGTAGACATCTTCAATCGTCGTCGATTCCTCGCCGATGCTTGCGGCGATCGTGTCCACGCCGACAGGCCCGCCGCGGAAACGGCTGATCATGCCGGTCAAAAGCTTATGGTCGATATGGTCCAGGCCGAGCGGGTCGACTTGCAGCATCTCCAAAGCCTGCTCCGCCATATCGGTCGTGATTGATCCGTTGCCGCGCACCATCGCATAATCGCGCACTCTCTTCAAGAGGCGGTTTGCGATACGCGGGGTGCCCCGGGAACGGCGTGCGATTTCAATGGCGGCATGCGGATCGATATCCGCTTCGAACAAGGCGGCGCTGCGTTCGACGATATCCGTCAAAGCTTCCGTGTCGTAATACTCGAGCCTTGATAACACGCCGAAACGGTCGCGCAGCGGAGCTGACAATGCCCCTGCACGCGTCGTCGCCCCGATCAACGTGAACGGCGGCAAATCGAGCCGCACGGAACGCGCAGTCGGGCCTTTGCCGACAACAATATCGAGACAGAAATCCTCCATCGCCGGATACAGCACTTCTTCAATCGAGCGGTTCAAACGGTGAATCTCATCGATGAACAACACGTCCCCGGGCTCGAGTGATGAAACGATCGCCGCCAAATCACCGGGCCGTTCAATCGCAGGGCCTGAAGTCATCTTCACGCCGACTTCCATTTCATTCGCGATGACGGTCGCTAGCGTCGTTTTCCCGAGACCCGGAGGCCCGTAAAGCAATACATGGTCTAGCGATTCGTTGCGCATTTTCGCCGCTTCGATGAAAATCTCCAGGTTGTGCTTTACTTTCTGCTGGCCGATATATTGCGACAAACGCTGTGGACGCAACGATTGCTCAAAGCGCTCATCAAATTCTGAAATTTCGCCGTCGATGATGCGTTCTTCCATGGCGTTCGCCTCCTCGTTAAGTTTGTTTCAATAATAATTGAAGCGCTTTTTTCATATAGCCTTCAGTGTCGAGTTCCAGGCCTTTCAATTGAGGCTTCACTTTCGTGATCTCGCGTTCGGAATAACCGAGAGCGCCCAGTGCAAGCATCGCTTCCTCAAGTTCTGATTCGTCGCCGCCAAACAAGTCCGGCTGCCCCGCTTCCGCGTAGGATTCCCCAAAGAAATCCGTCAGCTTGCCTTTTAGGTCCAAGATCATCTGACGCGCGGTTTTCTTGCCGACGCCAGGAAATTTCACCAAATACTTCTCATCTTCTTGCTCGATCGCCTCGATGACGAATTGCGGCTGGCCGGATGCCAAAATCGCAAGCGCGCCTTTAGGGCCGATGCCGGATACGCTGATGAGCTTGCGGAACAATTCCCGCTGCTCGAGCGTCGGGAAACCGAACAGGAATTGCGCGTCTTCCCGCACGTGATGATGCACAAAAATCTGCAGTTCATCCGATCCGAATGAATACGGGTTCGGGGCAAAGATCTGCCAGCCGACTCCCTGCTGTTCCACTACTAAATATTCAGGCGTCACACGCGTGACTTGGCCTTTTATGTAATCGTACATTGCACTCGTCCTTTCATTTTCAACCTATTGATTATACCATATTCCGGCCGCTCCTACGAAGAAAGCTATCCTGTCGGACTGTTCCTTATGAAGCGTCGAAAGAGCTCCCCGCTGATTGAAGTTTCTCTTTATGTTAAAATAAAAATCATAAGAGTGAAGTCAATTTCACTCACTCGACGCATTCCGCAAATCTGCTAAAAGAAAAGCTTTGCTCAACTCTCTCTGCGTTCGAGCATCGCAAACGAATGGACTCACTTACTTTCGTCCATTCGTTTCCTGCGGGCGAGCGCCAAGCCTCCTCAGTCGCTTTGCGACCTGCGGGGTCTCGGCTTTCTCGTTTTCCCGCGGGAGTCTTCGCAGTTTTGCTACATTATATATATTGCTGAACACACCAATGAGTGGCCTTAAATGATTTTTACAGAAAGGCAATTTCAGAGTACAATATGTAATTTGGTAATCAACGGAGGGTTTTCATGAAAAAGTTATACGGTGAAGAACGCCGCAATGTTTTATTGGATGAGCTGAAGCAGGCGGGTCGGCCGATGACCGGCAGCGCACTTGCAAAACTCGCGCAAGTGTCGCGTCAAGTGGTGGTCGGCGACATGACCTTATTGAAAGCAAAAGGCGAGCCAATCATCGCGACGAGCCAAGGCTATCTGTATTTGGACCCAAGCGGCAATAAACAAGTGAGCCGGCGCATCGCCTGCAATCATAAGCCGGAAGAGACGGAAGCGGAATTGCGTCTATTGGTCGACTGTGGCGTCACGGTCAAAGACGTCTCGATCGAACATCCTGTCTACGGCGAACTGACGGCTGGGATCCACGTCTCGACGCCGCTTGATGTCGATTTGTTCATGCAGCGCATACGCGATACCGGCGCAAGCTATTTGCTGGAACTGACAGAAGGCACACATATCCACACCATTACGGCAGACCTTCCTGAAACGCTTGCGCAAGCAGTCGAAGCGATGAAGCAGCACGGCTATCTGCTCGAAGAAGTAGAATAAGCAAAATCCCCGGATGCCAATGAGGCGTCCGGGGATTTTTCGCGCGTGCTTCTTATGAATTATACGTATAGTAGGAACCGAGCGTCTTGACGCCGCAGCCGAGAGCCTTGAGCTCTTCGAAGGCACCGCGCATCATCGCCGCATTCTCATCTTCCAATACGTCGGCGATAAAGAAATAATTGCCGAGCCCAGTTTTCAAAGGACGCGATTCGATCTTCGACAAGTTCAATTGGCGCCAAGCGAAAACCGACAGCACTTGGTGCAAAATACCAGACCGGTCGTCTTTTGGAGGCGTGATCATCAAGGTCGTCTTGATCTGCGCTTCGTGTCCAGGGTCGGTCAATTTATGATTGCTTCTCGACAACACGAAAAAGCGCGTGTGGTTGAAATGGAAATCGTGTATGTCGCGTTGCACGATGTCCAAACCGTATTTTTCCGCCGCATAGTCGTTGGCGATGGCCGCAATATTGCGCTCTGGCAATTCCGACACCATTTTGGCGGCGGCAGCCGTCGAGCTGTATTGCTGGAGCGGCGTCGTTTTATACGTATAGTACAAAAACTTATGGCATTGCGCCAATGCGTGCGGATGAGAATAGATTGCTTCGAACGATTCCGCGCCGCGGTTTTCCGGATGGACGAGTAAATGCTGCTGAATCGGCGACAGCACTTCCGCCGTCACATACAGCTCCGCTTCGTGGAACAAATAATCCACCGTCAGCGGCACCGATCCCTCAAGCGCGTTCTCGAGCGGCACGACCGCATAATCGACCGTGCCCTCTGCGACCGCTTCGATGCATTCAGGAATGGTCGTATACGGCATCAGCTGTTCTTCCGGAAATACTTTGGAAGCGGCCAAATGCGTAAACGATGCTTCCGGGCCTAAAAATGAAATTCTCTTTTTCTCTTTAGTCATCGACTCATTCCCCCTACATTTATGACGAACCGCTCGATACCACATCGGCCGACTCAACAAAGTCGAGTTTTTTCAATTGCTGCAAGAACATGTCCAAGTCGACGTCCATCGCCGTCACATCAAGTGACAAAGTGACGTTCGCACGCCCTTGGATCGGAATGGTCTGGTGGATGGTCAAAATATTGCAGCCCATTTCCGCGACAGACTGAAGTAAAGTCGCAAGCGTGCCCGAACGGTCTTCCAATTGAAGGAAAACCGTCAAGATCCGTTCTTTGACGATGGAATGAAACGGAAAAACCGCATCACGGTATTTATAGAATGCCGAGCGCGATAATCCGGTCTGTGCGACCGCATCTAAAATGGACATGCGGTCCCGCTGAAGCAATTTTTTCACTTCCAGCGTCTTGACCATCGCTTCCGTCAGTACATCTTCTCGCACCAGGTAATAGCGTTGTTCCGAAATATCCTTCATTCAAGTACCCTCCGCATCAGTCGGTGAATTCGAACTCAAATTCAAGCAAACGGACCGTGTCGCCGTTTTCTGCCCCGCGCTCGCGAAGAGCATCATCAATGCCCATGCCGCGCATTTGGCGGGCGAATCGGCGAATCGAATCTTCACGAGAGAAGTCGGTCATCTTGAACATCCGCTCGATTGCGTATCCGGAAAGGACAAAAGCACCGTCCGGGTCGCGTGAGATATCGAATCCGTCGCCTTGCAATTCGTGCTTGTAAAGAACCGTATCCGCTGCATCCGGATCTGCCTCGTCTTCCATCGGGAATTCAGGCGTCACTTCAAGCAAGTCGGCTACCGCAAACATCAGGTTGTTCAAACCTTTTCTCGATAATGCGGAAATCGGGAACACTTTCGCGTCTTCCGGCAATTTCTTGCGGAACTCTTCCAAGTTTTCTTCCGCATCCGGCATGTCCATCTTGTTCGCCACAATCAATTGCGGGCGTTCAGTCAAGCGCATATTGTATTGCTTCAGTTCTTCGTTGATGGTCACGTAATCCTCATAAGGATCGCGGCCTTCCATACCCGACATATCAATGATGTGGACAATGACGCGCGTCCGTTCGATATGGCGCAGGAATTGATGGCCAAGGCCGATTCCTTCGTGAGCTCCTTCGATCAATCCTGGCAAATCGGCCATGACGAAGCTGCGCTGGTCTTCTGTTTGAACCATTCCGAGATTCGGGACGATCGTCGTGAAATGATACGCGCCGATTTTCGGTTTAGCCGCAGTAACGACTGACAAAAGCGTCGATTTCCCGACACTCGGGAAGCCGACCAGGCCGACATCCGCCAATACTTTCAATTCCAGGATGACATTGCGCTCTAAGCCTGGTTCGCCTTTTTCCGAAAGTTCAGGAGCCGGGTTTTGAGGCGTCGCAAAACGTGAGTTTCCGCGTCCGCCGCGCCCACCGCGTGCGATGACGGCGGATTGGCCCTCTTCGACCAAATCGGCAATCGTTTCGCCAGTTTCTGCGTCTTTGACGACAGTGCCCGGTGGAACTTTGATAATCGTGTCATGCGCTTTTGCGCCGTGTTGGTTTTTGCTCATGCCGTGCGTCCCGCGCTCGGCTTTAAAGATCCGTTTGAAACGGAAATCCATTAGCGTGCGCAAGCCTTCATCGACTTGGAAGACGATATCAGCGCCTTTCCCTCCGTCGCCTCCGGCTGGCCCGCCGTTTGGTACGTATTTTTCGCGGCGGAATGCTACCATGCCATCCCCGCCGTCGCCACCTTTTACATATACTTTTACGTGATCGACAAACATATTATCCCTCCATCTGTGCGTGGATCTCAATTTTCGAGCGATCCGATCCGCACGCTTTACCAATTGCTAATTGCGGTGAATCCAAAATCAGTGACGACCAGTCGCCGGGACCTGACAGTTCCAGCGAAAACCGGCCGTCCGCTTCCATTATGTGCAGCTCTACCGGATATGGCCAGGCGTCGGAAAACGCTTTTTTTGCGTTGTCCGCAAATGTTTCGAGCCAGCTGCAGAGCGCCGCATCCAAGTCGCGCGGCGCCCGCTCGGCTTCACAAAAAACCGCGAGGCGCAATTCCGGAAAACGCCAGCCGGCTGTCAATAGCCACTCTTCCGTTTCAGGCATAGAGAGAGCCGACAGCCGGCTTTGGTGCATAGCCGCTTCGGCATACGTACGAATGAGCGCCTGGGCTCTGTCTGTGCGCCCCAAATCCAGATTCAATTTGATCATCTGCAGCTCATTCAAAAAATCATGGCGCGCATGCCGAAGCGATTGTGCCACCGTTAGCCTGTCGTCCATAATGCACTTCCTTTTCACACACTTTTAGCCATTATACCAAGTTTCCGGCCGGATTTCCCGGCGCGGGTTTTGGCTAGTCTTGTTTCAAAAGAAAAAGGACTGCGAAAGCAGCCCTTTTCGTTTTTTATTAAGCTTCCTGAGCAACCGGGTAGACGCTCACTTTTTTCTTATCGCGGCCGTAGCGCTCGAAGCGTACTGTTCCGTCGATTTTCGCGAAAAGTGTGTCATCTCCGCCGCGTCCAACGTTCTCGCCTGGATAGATTTTCGTACCGCGTTGACGGTAAAGAATAGATCCGCCAGTTACGATTTGTCCGTCAGCGCGTTTTGCGCCAAGGCGTTTTGATTCCGAATCACGACCGTTCTTCGTTGAACCAACACCTTTTTTGGATGCAAAAAACTGAAGATTTAATTTCAACATATGTCCCACCTCCTAAGCTGTGAAGGTTATTTTTATAAAGTCTGCATATTCATGTTCAATCGTTTCCAGAGAAATGACCATAGCGCGTACAAGCAGTTGAACCTGCTCATCCGTCTTTTTGTCCATGTTCTCCGGAAAGGCGATTTTCAAAAAACCGCTATCCGCCTGTTCGATGTCCGGTTCAATTCCCGTCAGTTCCATAATGGCGTTCACTGCCCCGAAGGAAACAGCTGAAGCCCCGGCACATACCAGATCCTTGCCGTGTTCGGCAAAATCTGCATGCCCCGACATTTCAAAGCCATGGATATAGCTGTCGGTTTGATGAATAGTCACCTGGATCATTTTTACAAGTTGATTGCATCAACAGTCAATTTCGTGAATGGCTGACGATGACCTTGTTTTTTGTGGTAGTTCTTTTTCGCTTTGTATTTGAAGACAGTGATTTTCTTGCCGCGGCCCTGTTTTTCAACTTTCGCTGTAACAGTTGCTCCTTCTACGAAAGGAACACCCACTTTAGTATCGTCTCCACCTACAAATAGAACTTTGTCAAATGTTACTGTGTCACCAGCTTCTGCGTTCACTTTCTCAACGTAGATTTCTTGGCCAGCTTCCACTTTGATTTGTTTTCCACCAGTTTCAATAATTGCGTACATATCCTTGCACCTCCTCTTAGACTAAGACTCGCCTCTCCAGGTGATCTCGCGATGCTTTAAGACCTGGTTCGAGCGGTTGTAGCACGGGTGCGCTACAAACATAACATTAGAATAATATCATGCGGGAGAGACCCGCGTCAACAGAGAACTGAAAAGAGTTGGTGATGTGCTCTTTAGATTCCTAGGATTGTGGTCAAGGAATTAAATATCGCTTCTTTACTAGTTTGTGATTTTGGGAATGAAGAGTGTGGTGATGTTGCTTGTATTTGAGTTTGCATCATTCTGGAGTGTCGCCTCCCGGCTTTGGGTTGGCCTCTCACAATGAGCCAGAAAGAACATCTGTCTCATTGCTTCGGCTCACCCTTGGCGCTGGTCGGCTGGAAGATTTCATTGGTTCATGTTTGTTTAGATAAATCTGCTTCGATAGGTAGTTACCGGCTAGTGGGGGAATCGCTTCCCTGTCTGGTTATGCGATTTGCAGAATGAAGTATGTGGCAATATTGCTTGTGTTCAAATTTGCGTCACGTTGGAGCGTCGCCTCCCGGCTTTGGGTTGGCCTCTTGCCATAAGCCAAGAAGGACGCTTGTCTTACGGCATCGGCTCACCCTTGACGCTGGTCTGCTTAGAGATTTCATTGATTCATGTTTGTTTAGATAGATCTACTTCGATAGGTAGTTGCCGGCTAGTGGGGAAATCGCTTCCCTGTCATGATGTGTGCTTTGCGAGATCCAATTTGAGCGGTGTTATGACCGAGAGAATACGTGTCATTTTGGAATATCGGTGCAGGGCTTAGGGTTTTCGCCATTGCTAGACTTCTTGCCATGCTTTCCGTCATAGAAAAAAGACTATACATTTTTTGGTTTAGCACTAGCAAGATTCTGCGTTTATAAAATCCCTGTTTCAACAATATGTTATGAATTGTTAACTACATCTCTCACTTCAAACTAACAGTGAGGTTGTAAAGATCCCGCTCACAACAATGGCTGGAGTGCAGGGCGGTGACTCCTGAGGGATCAGTGGGTTTGAGAGACCCCGCAGGAGCGTGTTCTTTGCGACGAGGAGGCTCGATTCCCACCCCTCGGAAAGCATCCGCCCGGAGCGCAAGCCATTCGCTACACTTCTTCTTTATTAAATTCTACAAAACAAAAACGCCACCGCAAATGCAGTGGCGTTTCTACTATTGAATATTATTTGCTTGAGAAAATGGATTTCAGTTTGCCGAACATGCCTGGCTTTGGCTTGTCCATGGTCATGAGCGGAACCGATTCACCTAGCAGGCGGCGCGCGATGTTGCGGTAGCCGAGTGCTGCAGGGTTCGATGGGTCCATGACGACTGGTTCACCTTTGTTCGAGCTCGAAATGACGCGTTCGTCATCCGGCACGATACCGAGCAGGTCGATCGACAAATGCGTCGTGATCTCATTGACATCGAGTGCATCTCCCGCTTCCATCAAATGCGGGCGAATGCGGTTGATGATGAGTTTCGGCGCTTCCAGGTTTTCTTCCAATTCCAGCAAACCGATGATGCGGTCAGCATCGCGCACTGCGGAGATTTCCGGAGTCGTGATGACAATCGCGCGGTCAGCGCCGGCAACGGCATTTTTATATCCTTGTTCGATACCGGCCGGGCAATCGATGATGATGAAGTCGTAGTCCGCTTTCATCCCTTCGATCAATTCTTTCATCTGTTCCGGGTTGACGTCGTTTTTATCGGCCGTCTGTGCTGCCGGAAGCAGGAATAATTTGTCTTCAAAACGCTTGTCTTTCACAAGCGCCTGATGGATTTTGCAACGGCCTTCGAGCACATCGATCAAATCGTAGATGATGCGGTTCTCGAGGCCTAAAATAACATCGAGGTTGCGAAGCCCGATATCGGTATCGATCAAGCACACTTTTTTGCCTTGAAGAGCCAATGCAGTGCCGAGGTTCGCAGTAGACGTCGTTTTGCCGACGCCTCCTTTGCCTGATGTAATTACGATAGCTTCTCCCACACTAGCTTCCTCCTTTAAACGTAGAAATTTGCGGCCGCAGGAATCTCAGTTCCTGCAAACGATCAATGATGATTTTGCCGCTGGTATGTAAATAGGCGCATTCCATTTCAGGCTGCTCCGACAAGCTGTCGAGTTCATCGGTCATCGTCTCGAGTTCATCGGCAATTTTCAGGTGCGTTGCTTCAAGCCACGATGCGGCAATGACTGCTTCCTTATTGCCGCTCGCGCCTGCGTGGGCAAAGCCTTTGAGACGCCCGAGCACATAGACGTTGCCGCCCGCTTCGATGCGGCCGTTCTGGTTGACGTCGCCGATGACGACGAGGTCGCCTTTTGCTTTGATGACTTGCCCTGAACGGACGATGCCGACGTAAGTTTCCGACTGGCGCTCAGCGATCATCCGGTTGCATTCTTCGACGGTGACGACATCGCATTTCGTGCCGATCACTTTCATCTTCGAATTGTCATGGATGACTTTCTTGATTTCTTCTAATTGGGCTTTGCTGTAATGGCGATTCGCCAATTGGACCTGTACTTCCGCGTCCCCTTCGAGCGCAGGGTCGGATACTTTCTTCTTCAGCTCATCAAGGATTTCCGTATAGGAGGCCATATCATTGAGCTGGATGAGAAGCCCTTTGTTCGTTCCTTTAATATTCACGATATTTTTCAAAAAACCTGTCACCTGCGCTTTCATTAATATAACCCGAACTTAGTGCCACGCTGTGCATCTTGCGTGACCATCATCGACCTGAACACCCAGCCAAGCAATCCTAAGTACAGGGCGTTGGCGATTAAGGTCGGCCACAATCTGGATGTCAGGAACGTCCCGGCTGGCGCGTCGGTCAAGCCGATCAATTGGAAGAACAGGTAAAGTGCCACTTCCATCGCGAGCAAAAGACCAAGTGCCAGCAGCGTCGCCGACAGCAGATTTTGTGGAATCTTTTTGAAAAAGTACGCGGCGATCAGGCAGACGGCCGGATACAGAAAAGAATATAATCCAATAATATCAATGTAAAAGACATCATACAAGAGGCCGAAGAACAAACCGTAAAACAACGCATGGCGCAGTTCATAGAAAACGGTCAAAAAGATCAGGAATAAAATGAGGAAACGCGGGACGACGTAATACAGCGATCCGCCGATCGACAAGGGCGAAAACAGCCCGAAGATCGGTTCGACGAAAAACAACACAAGGCAGACGATAGGCACGAGGAAGCGGATCATGATTCCTCTTCCTCTTCTTCTGTCATTCCGTTGTCTTCGCCGTCGACTTCTGGAGCGAGGCGGTCTGCGATGACGACGTGATTGAGCATCGAGAAGTCAGCAGCCGGTTTGACATACGCCAATTTCGTCAAGCCGAATTCATCGATCGTCACTTCCGTGATTTCCCCAATGACGATGCCTTTCGGGAAAATGCCACCGAGCCCGCTCGAGACGACTTGGTCGCCTTCTTTCAAGTCGACCGAGAAATCGATGCGCTTGAGCAGCAGCTCACGGCGCTCAGCATCGTAGCCTTCGATCAAGCCGAATACATCATCCTCGCCGAGCACCATCGCCGATACGCGGTAGTTCGGGTTTTGTGTCGTCACTAGTTCCACCGTCGACGTGGTCGGCGTGACGATCGTCACCTTGCCGATCAAGCCCCCGGCGGTCATGACGGCCATATTTTCCTTGACGCCATGGTTGGTGCCGCGGTTTAAGATAATTTTCTCTTCCCATTGATCCGGGTTGCGTGCGATGACGACTGCCTGGATCGGGTTGTATTCACGTAAATCTTCTTCTTTTCCGACGAGTTCTTTCAGTTCCTCGTTTTCGGAACGAAGATCGGTCACTTCTGCCTGCACGCCCGCAAATTCCTCGAGGCGTGCTTTTAGCAGGCGGTTTTCTTCAAATGTGTTGATCAGCGAGTCGATATTGTCAAAAACACCGGTCACAAAATGTGCGGGCCGTGAAAATACCGATTGCCCGGCGCCTACTGCTTCTTTGACGATTTGCTCGGGCAGCGACACTTGGCCGCGGTCCCGAAGCGTCAATGAAATCAAGGCGACGAGCAGGATGACGCCGATCAACAGCAGGATAAGCCGCTTATTCGATAAAAATTGTGGCATATGAGGCCATCCTCCTTATTGATTGGCTCGTGTAGAGCAGTAAAACTTAGCGTCTTTCGATCGCCGTGCGGTAACGGTCGAAGTCTTCAAGTGCGCGCCCGGTTCCGAGCGCGACACAATCGAGCGGATGATCCGCCGTGAACACCGGCATGCCGACCGCATCCGCAATCACTTTGTCGAGGTTCTTCAACAACGCCCCGCCGCCCGTAAGAACGATGCCGCGGTCCATGATATCGGACGCCAGTTCAGGCGGCGTCTTCTCAAGCGTGGTGCCTAGGCCTTCGACGATGCGCGTCACGGGTTCTTTCAACGCGTGTTCCATTTCTTTTGCGGTAATCGTCAAGGTTTTCGGGAAGCCGGTCACGAGGTCGCGGCCGCGGATTTCCATGTCCAATTCGGCTTCTTCTTCGCTTAACACAGCGGCGGTGCCGATGCCCATTTTCAGGTTTTCGGCCGTGCGTTCGCCAATGACGACATTATAGCGCTTGCGGACGTATTGCTTGATCGCCTCGTCCATCTCGTCCCCGCCGACGCGGATCGATTCACTCGATACGATGCCGCCGAGCGAGATGATGGCGACTTCCGCCGTTCCGCCTCCTATATCGACGACCATGCTGCCGACAGGTTCCCATACCGGAAGCCCTGCGCCAATTGCTGCAGCGAAGGGCTCTTCGATCGTATAAGCTTCCGCTGCCCCGACTGCACGCGCAGCATCCATAACGGCGCGCTGTTCAATTGAAGTGACGCCGTATGGCACGCAAATCATCACTTTGCCGCCGCGCCATTTGCCAGGCGCTTTGCCGGTCGCCTCGCTGATGCAATGCTTGATCATCGCGAGCGTCGTGTCGTAGTCGGAGATGACGCCATCGCGCATCGGCCGCAATGCGACGATATTGGCAGGCGTTCTGCCCATCATATCGCGCGCGCGTTTGCCGACAGCGACGATTTCATTCGTGCGGTTGTTCTTGATGACAATCGATGGTTCCCGGAGCACGATGCCGCGCCCTTTTAAATAGACGAGCGTGTTCGCCGTTCCGAGGTCGATGCCGATATCCTTTGAAGCAAATCCAAACACATGAATCGGTCCTTTCTTATGTAAACCGGGGGTACCGGCAACAGCTTTGCGCAATACCACCCATTATAGAACATCCGGAAAAAAATATACAGTGCTACATGAACCCCTTTTCTTTTAATGAAGTGAATTGATGATCGCCGATGATGATGTGGTCGAGCAGTTCGATGCCGATGATCGAGCCGGCTTCCATGAGCCGCTTGGTGACATCGATGTCTTCAGGAGACGGTGCGGGGTTGCCAGAAGGATGGTTGTGCGCACAGACGATGGATGCGGTCGAGCGTCTGACGGCTTCGCGGAAAATTTCGCGGGGATGGACGATGGAGGCATTGAGGCTGCCGACAAAAATGGTTTGGCGGTGCATCACTTGGTTTTTGATGTTGAGGAATAGACAGACAAAATGCTCTTGCTTGAGCGAGGTCATGTCATCCATCAAATAAGTAGCGGCATCTTTCGGGGAACGAATCGTAAAGCGTTCATCGGTCTGTTTGGAAGCGAGCCTGCGTCCCAGTTCAATGGCAGCGAGCAGCTGGACGGCTTTCGCTTCGCCGATGCCGTTGATTGCCGTCATTTCTTCAATGGCGGCATGTTTCAGTTCGTGGAGATGTTCGAATTGCTTGAGCACACGGTTCGCGAGATGCAAAACCGATTCCTCGCGTGTGCCGGTCCGCAACAGGATCGCGATGAGCTCTTGATTGGATAAGCTCACCGCTCCTTGTTTCATGAGCCGTTCGCGCGGCCGGTCGGCAATATGAACATCGCGGATCATCATCGCTTGGTCATTTGGCATAGTCATGCGCTCCTTCGACTTTTACGTAGCCCGCGTGCGTCAAGTGCTGCAGCAGCTTCGCAATAGGCAAGCCGACGACTGCGTTGTAATCGCCTTCGATTTTTTCCACAAACAAGCCCGACACCGTTTGGATGCCGTATGCCCCTGCTTTGTCGTAAGGGTCTTCTGTATCCGTATAGGCGTCGATCCAAGACTCTGGCAATTCGTAGAAACGTACTTGTACGCGTTCATGAAACGATACTTCCTCATCGCCACAGCGCACGCAGACGGCAGTGATGACTTCATGGGTCTCCCCAGACAGCTTGCGTAAATACGCAGACGCTTGCTGTTTGTCTTTCGGCTTCAATAAAATCTCCCCATCCAATACGACGACTGTATCCGAGCCGATGACGATCGCTTCGGGGTGGCTCCCTGCAATATCTTCCGCTTTTTGGACAGCGCATGCGTTGACATAATCGACTGGTGACTTGAAACCTTGTGGGTCGGGTTCCGGGATATCGCTCGGCACGATATCGAACGGAATTCCGAGCAGGCCGAGCAATTCTTGGCGGCGCGGCGATTGCGAGGCCAGGATGAGTGGATGTTTAGCTGTGAACTTCATAAAAAATACCTCCTTTTTTCAAGCCATCATACCATTATCAAAAAGCCGGGGCAAAATGGTGAAATACTGAATTTCATCCGAAAACAGCTGATAAATATCGTTTTTTAAGATAGCGCTTTCATGTGAACTTGGGGTATTTCAATTTTTTTATTGTTTTATTAATGTTATTGCACACTTCTCTAGCCCCGTCCTAAGTGCATTCTCAAGACTTGTCAAACATTATCCAAAATTAGCGCAATTGGCACTTCCTTAAATTGCTTTTCTTATGTTTCTTAAGGTTTTATAATGGGTAGAGTCTTTAATTTTTTGAAAATTACTATTACACAATAATTTGATAGTTGTTTTCATATTTATGTTGGAAGGGAGTTTGTCTATTTTGAAAAAACAAAAACGAGGATTGTTCCAAAAATCCCTCGACCGTATCGAAACGATCGGTAATAAACTGCCGCATCCGGTGACCTTGTTTGCGGTTCTCGCAATCATCGTCCTCGCGGTTTCCGCTTTGCTGGCGAATCTCGGCATCTCAGTCGAACACCCAGGGCAAGAAGGCGAAATCGTGGAAGTGAAGAACTTATTGAACGCAGAAGGCATTCAATACATCTTCGCGAGCATGGTCGATAACTTCATCGGCTTCGCACCGCTCGGCGTCGTGCTCGTCACAATGCTCGGGATCGGAGTCGCGGAACGCACAGGCCTCATCTCCGCTGTCTTGCGCGGATTCGTCCTGTCGATTCCGAAATTCCTCATCACTGGCGGACTTGTCTTTGCTGGTATCATGTCGAGTGTCGCATCAGATGCTGGATATGTCGTCTTGCCTCCACTGGGCGCGGTGATCTTTATCGCACTCGGGCGCCATCCGCTTGCTGGTCTTGCCGCAGCGTTTGCCGGTGTCTCTGCCGGATTCTCCGCCAACTTGCTCTTGTCGGCAACGGATGCGATGCTTGGGGAATTGACCATCGCAGCCGCTTCGATTATCGATCCGGGCTATGCTGAAGGCATGAACATCGCGATGAACTATTACTTCATCATCGTTTCTGTATTCTTGCTCACCATTGTCGGTGCTGTCGTTACGGAAAAAGTCGTCGAACCACGTCTTGGGGAATACAAAGGCGAGTTCCGCGAAGAAATGACCGGCCTGACAACGCTTGAGAAAAAAGGCTTGCTATGGGCTGGAATCACGACGCTAGTCGGCGTCATCTTGACGGCTCTTCTCATCGTTCCGGAAAACGGCGTATTGCGCGGAGAAGATGGCGGAATCGTCCAATCTCCGTTCATGAGCTCACTCGTTCCGATCATCACCATCCTATTCTTCTTGCCAGGCCTTGCTTACGGCATCGCAACGAAGAACATCAAGAGCGACAAAGACGTCGCTGCGCAAATGTCTGACACGATGGCATCGATGGGCGTCTTCATCGTCCTGGCGTTCACTGCCGGACAATTCGTCGCTTACTTCGCTGAATCGAATATGGGCATGGTGCTCGGTGTCTACGGTGCACAAGCACTGGAATCCATGAGCTTGACGGGCATCCCGTTGATCATCGGCTTCGTCATCGTCGTCGGGATCATCAATCTGTTCATCGGCTCCGCTTCCGCGAAATGGGCGATGCTTGCACCGGTCTTCGTACCGATCATGATGCAGCTCGGCTATTCGCCGGAATTGACGCAAATGGCTTACCGTATCGCCGATTCATCGACGAACATCATCACGCCGCTTATGACGTATTTCGCGATCGTTATCGCATTCGCACAGAAATACGACAAGAAAATGGGCATCGGTACATTGATCTCGGTCATGTTCCCGTACTCGATTTTCTTCATGATTTTCTGGACATTGATGTTAATCGTTTGGATGTTGTTCGGTCTTGATCTTGGGCCGGCTTCACCAATCCGCTATAACGGATAATAGTAAAAAGCGACAGAACCAAATCGGTTCTGTCGCTTTTTTTGTATTTTATAAGTTTAGAACGATAGTAAGCAAAACACCTCTAGAAATAGCTTCGCCTTCCTCTTACGGCTTTCAAGAACTGTTGGTAATTTTAGTTTACATAATAAATTTATAATCTACATAAATAAATTTACATACCAACCGATGAATTGCTCACCCCATAAATAAACGAGCACGGCGGATAAAGCAATCGATGGGCCGAACGGAATCGGTGTTTTACGGCCTTGTTTTCTTACCCTAAGCAAAATGATGCCGGCAACGGCGCCGACAAACGATGCGAAGAATAAAGTCAGCAAAGTCCCAGCGGTTCCGAGCACGAGGCCGATGACGAAGAACAGTTTTATGTCGCCTCCGCCCATGCCTCCTTTTGACAATGTCGCAATCAGCAACAACACTGAAAATCCGACAGCGGCACCGAGCAATGAATCCCACCATAGATCGAGCGGTATCACAAAACGCAACACCAACAGCACCGCCGCAAATGGCAATAGCACTTTATCAGGTATGAGCATATAGGCGATGTCGGACACGGTGATGATGACGAGCATCGACACGAACAATAAGCCGACGATGAGTTCGGGCGTAAAGCCGAATTTCAAGAAGACGGCGGTGAACAATACGGCAGTGATCGCTTCCATTAATGGATACACCCAGTGGATGCTTGAACCGCATTTCCGGCATTTGCCGCGCAGGAATAAGTAGGAAAACACCGGCACCAGGTCGAGTGCCGTCAACCGGCGGTCGCAGGTCGTGCAATGAGACGGCGGATAAGCGATCGATTCGTTTTTCGGCACGCGCAAGCCCACGACATTATAGAACGAGCCGAACACCAAACCGAAGACAGAAGCAAAAACGGAATATACAGCAATCATAATGTCCCTCTTTTACTAGTAGAATTTATTTGTTGTGTAAGTAAGAATTTATAAACGGCGAAGCAGCATTGTGAATTCGCTCCAGGCGGACGCTTTCCGCGGGCATGGCTTCAGCCGCTTCCCTCGCTTTGCTCGGTCCAGGGTCTTCAGTCCACGCTATTCCCGCCGGAGTCGCCACCTTCCACTCTTTCATCTAGATAATTCTTTATGTATTTAATCAAAAAGCGCTTTTGATCAGAATTGAAGAAAAGGAAATCGCAATGATTTCCTTCACTCTTCCCCTGATGCACTTTCTTCGACCGTGACGTCAACATCGACATCCACGTCGGAATCTGTTTCTTCTTCATTGTCATCAGCGTATTCCGTGCCATCGTTCGCCGGCAGCGGGTCTTTTTTATCCGCAGGCGCCGGTGCATCGATTTTCGGGACGGTATCTTCCAATGCGATGAGGTCTGGACGATAATACGCCGCAAACGACAGCGTCACTTGCAGCGGTTCGGTTTCTTCGACGACTTCCCGCACTTCCGGATTGGCACCGAAATTGATCGACTCGATGACGAGTATGCGTTCCATTTCCTCGATTTCAGAAATGAAGTCCGTAATTTCGTTATAGTTTTCTGCCGTAAACGCGACAGTGGTTTCCACTTCTTTCAAGTTCTCCAATCCTTCAACCGGAACCGGAAGTGCGACATCCGCTTCTGCGAGCTGGATTGCTTCGACGAGTGTTCCCGAGATGAGCTCAGCTTCTTCGATCTGCAGCACCATCAACTCGGACAGCGGATCAATCGATACTTTCTTCTGCAGTTCAAGGGTGCTGACGACTTCGCCTTCCGGCAATTCCTTCACTTGTGTCTGCAAGGCCATCAATACATCGCGTTCCGAGCGCAGCGATTGCTGGGCTTGTTCGCGCGCATCTTTCGCCGGCGCATATAGCAAGAAGTACGAATAAAATCCGAGGGCCAACAGGAACAAGACGGCGAGTGCGATGAGCGCTTTTTCTTTTTGGTTTTTTGTCATGCTGCTCATGCGGCTTCATCTCCCGATTCTGCATCGTCTGTCTCGACATCCACATCGACTTCAACATCGGTTTCTTCCGTCTCTGTTGAATCCGCTGGTTGTTCGGCCGGTTCGTCAGTCGGTGCCGCCTCGTCCACCACTTCACCTTCTGCTTCTTCACCTTCTACCGGGATGCGTTCGTCCTGGAACAAGAGCGTGTAAGTCGCCAAATAGCGCGGCTTGCTCGGGTCGACAATGATTTCCTCTTCTTCTGCTTCGTCAAAAATTTCGGTTGCGACGTTATCGAGTGTGGCGGAAGTGAGCAGTTCAGATGATTTCAACTGCGCCAAATAATAAGCCGCTTCGCGCGAAGAGTCGAACTGGACGACAAGCTGCGCCTGGTCCAGCCCCGTATACGAGAAGGTCTGGAAAAAGCCGCGTGCCGGAAGCAGCGATACGAGTTCTTCTAATAGCGGAATCGTATCGAATTGGTAGCTTTCCGCCCATTCGACAGTCGCCTGCAATTGCTGTTCTTCGTTCATGCCTTGGCGGGCTTCGAGTTCATTGCGGATTTGCGCCTGTTCAGCCATGACGCCTTGCGCCTGGACTTGCAATGCCTGTTGTTCATTCGCTTCGGCTCTTGCCATCATGGCAAAGACTGCCCAGATGATGATCGCCAATAATAAAATCGCGACCGCCGCGATTAAAACAGCTGGCCGGTCGCGTTCTTTTTGTGGGAGTAAATTAATATCGACTAACATGCCTACACCTCTTTCAACGCCAGGCCGATCGCCCGGTTAAAGCGCGGCGGCACGATTTTGCCGTCCGCTTCGATGCCGTCTTTGACGAGCGGCTCGACGTCTATCAGGAACCGATCGGACAAACGCCCGCAAAATGCGTGCCAATCGCCGAACTCTCCGTTGCAGATGACTTTCGTGATACCTTGTTCGCCTTCATTCATATTATAGCGATAGAAATTGCCGAGCTTTTCGGCTTCTTCTTCGACGGCCGCAAGTAGCTGCGCCGGATCTTCTGGATTTGCAACGAGCACATCGAGGTCGACTGGCCGCATGAACATCGGGAAATGCTCATGGAAAATCGACACCGTCATCTTCTTGCCTTGCATATCGATGAGCATGATGTGTTCGTCTTCCGGGAAATCGTGTTCAAGATACGCCAAGCGGTAAAGCGCGAGCGGCGTAATATCAGCAACGAGCGGTTTCAGTTTCACACCGTCGAAGACATTTTCGTAATCTTTGATGACCGATTCTTTCGAAGCGATAATGATCGCTTCCGGTTCATCGGAATCCAAATGGTATGGGACCACATCGAACACCGGGTCTTCGAACGGCAAATACAAAGTGGATCCGATTTCGATAAAGAAATGCCCTTTTAATTCGTCGGCTTCGACGTCTTCAGGGTAAGGGACTTTGCGGATGATAACAAATTCGTCAGGGGCGAGGAATCGGACTGACTTTTTGGAGAGACCCCACTGATCGACCGCCTTACCGAGTTCCACAGCGAGCGCTTCTGGGTCTGCGATTTTGCCGCTGTCCATGATCCCTTTCGGAAGAAACAATTCTTCCGCCTGGATCAACGACACCGGTTCCGCAGACTTCAGCTCAACATAGCGGATTGCATCTTCTTCTATTGTAATCGTCGCTACGCGCGCTTTTTTCTGGAAAAACGGTAAAGCCATTTGATCAGCTCCTGATTGTTTTATCTTAAGATAATTTAAGTTTTAATCTACTTCAACTAAAAGATTTTCTTCTGTATCCAAATTAACTTTAGTTTTGTTTTCAGCTTTAAATTCTTTGCTACCAGCTGTACCAGTGAAATCAATTTCCGCAACTCCATCACCATTATCTTTAGTGACAGTGAATGAAGTTATGTTTCCATAGCTTTCTAAGTATCCCGCTAGATCATCAGAAGCACTTACACTACCTTCCTCACTCTCTACTCCTGAAGCTTCTCTAAGTACTGCTTCATCCTTATCTTCATTTTCAGCAAAATACAAACTTGCAGCAGACAATACATTTTGGGCATCAGCTACAAGCGCGTCTTCACGTGAGTTCTGAATCAAGTTACTAATCGCTGGAATCGCAATTGCCGCGATGATCGCGATGATAACGATGACTGCCAATAGCTCGATCAGCGTCATCCCTTTTTGGTCTTTCAATTTCTTCTGAAGAAATTTCTTCATTCTCTTTTCCCCCTATCATTTTGTTAAGTAAGTACCACTTTCAGTACAGCTTAATTATATCAATGGTCGCAGATTAAACAATATCTTTTTAATATTTTTTTAGAAATTTTTTCTTGTTAATTTTGCTAAAATACCTACAAATTATCCACGTTATTGAACATCTCGAACATTGGCATCATAATCGCCAAGACGATAGTCCCGACAAGAGCTGCGAGCACGACAATCATCAAAGGTTCAATTAAGGCTTTCAAGCGGTCGGTTTCCGCTTCCACTTCTTTCTCGTAAAATTCCGCTACTTTGGCAAGCATATGATCGAGCGATCCGGTTTGTTCGCCGATTGAAATCATATGCGGGATGAGCGGCGGAAAAGCCCAATGCTGCTTCATCGGCGCCGTTAATGAGCCACCTCGCTCGAGTGAATCGCGCGACGCGAGCAGCACTTTCGACATCACCGCATTGCCGACGACTTTTTCGGTCATCGTCATCGCCTGCAAGATCGGCACCGAACTGGTGAACAATGAACTGAGCGTCCTAGTGAGCCGGGCAAGTGCGGATTTTTGCAAGAGCTTGCCGAAAATCGGGATTTTCAGCACGACTGTATCGAGCACCATACGCCCTTGTTCGCTGCGTTTCATGAGCCAAATCGTGCCGGCAAAAATCAACGCAAACAACACTAGCAAATACCAATACTGCACAGTAAATCTACTCGCCCCCATAACGAGTTGAGTCACCAGTGGCAATTCCCCGCCAAAGCCTTGGAACATATCGACGAACATCGGCACGATCGTCGACAACAGGAAGATGACGACGCCAATCGCGAGAATTCCGACAACAACCGGATAGCTCATCGCCGAGATGACTTTTTGCCTTGTCTGATACGCTTTATCATAATGCGTCGCGAGACGGTCGAGCGAGTCATCAATATTTCCGGACAGTTCCCCTGCGCGCACTAAGTTGACCGTCAATGGTTCAAAGATCTTCGGGTATTTCGACAGCGAATCGGATAAGGAATTTCCTTTACGCAATTCTTCTTCGATTTCGGCAAGTGTTTTGCGCAATTGCTTGGATTCGACTTGCTGGGACAAAATCTTCACCGAATCGACGATGGTGACGCCGGCACGCATCAAAGTCGAGAACTGACGCAAGAACATGATGAACTGGTCGCGTTTGACTGGGCTGCCGAACGAAATGTCTTTCTGCAAAGCACCGACTGGCACTTCGCGGATATCGATGACACGTATCCCTTCTTCGCGCAATTTTTGTACCGCTTCCTTGCGGTTCGCAGACGTCACGTAGCCGGCACGAATCTTTTTCCGGTCGCGCCCTTCGTATTTAAAACGCGCCACTTATTCTTCGCCTCCGATCAAATAAGGCGCCGCGATCTGCTTCGTGATGCGTCCTTTATTAAGCAGCTCCTGGACTGATGTCTGCATGAGATGCATTCCTGCAGCCCGGTTCGTCAAGATGACGTTCGGGATCTGGTGGACTTTCTCAGTACGGATCAAGTTGGCGATCGCCGTGTTGTGGATCATGATCTCGGTTGCGGCGACGCGCCCTTTGCCGTCCGCTGTCGGAAGCAAGCGCTGCGAGATAACCGCTTTCAAGATGCCCCCGAGCTGCGTGCGGATTTGTGCGTGCTGCTCCGGCGGGAATACATCGATAATCCGTTCGACGGTCGAGGCGGCGCTTGACGTATGGAGCGTGCCCATGACCAAGTGGCCGGTTTCTGCGGCCGTGATCGCGGTCGTGATCGTCTCAAGGTCGCGCATCTCACCGACCAGGATGACATCCGGGTCTTGACGCAGTGCGGCTCTAAGTCCGTTGGCGAATGATTTCGTATCAAAGCCGACTTCGCGCTGGTCGATGACCGATGAGCCGTGCTTATGCATATACTCGATCGGGTCTTCAAGCGTGATGATATGCTTGGTCATGTTTTCATTCATATGGCGGATCATCGCCGCTAAAGTCGTCGATTTCCCAGAACCAGTCGGGCCGGTGACGAGGATCAAGCCTTGATGCGTATCGGACAATTTCTTCAACGTATCCGGCATTTTCAAATCGTCGATCGACGGAATGACCGTCGGGATCGTCCGGAACGCGTGTGAAATGGAGCCGCGCTGGTGGAACGAGTTGACACGGAAACGCGCGACGCCAGGGATCGAGTAGGAATAATCCATCTCGCCTTTTTGCAGGAAAGTGTCCCACAAACTTTCGGGCATCAACGCTTTCGCGATCGCTTCAGTGTCTTCGGGCAACAGCCGCTCCTCCCCGTAGCGCTTGAGCGAGCCGTGCATGCGGAAAACCGGCGGGATGCCGGTGGTCATATGGATATCGGATACGTCGAGTTCACGCGCTGCGGTCAAAACTTTATCGATAAAATCAATAGCGGTTTCAGTCATATTAGTCACTCATGGCAACGCGGAGCACTTCTTCCGTCGTCGTCATACCCTCCTTTACTTTTAATAGGCCATCATCAATGAGGAAAATCGTTTTATTGGCCACGGCGATTTTGCGGATCTCGGCAGCTGTGCCGCCGCGGTTAATGACGTCTTTGATGGCATCGTCGACAACTAGCACTTCGTGGATCGCCATGCGTCCTTTATAGCCGCTCATATTGCATTGCGGACAGCCGGCACCCCGTGAAATCGTGTCGATCGACAAGCCCCTTCTCGCGAAAATCTCTTGTTCGCGCACGCTTGCCGGCTGTATTTCCTTGCAATCTCGGCACACACGGCGGATGAGCCGCTGTGCGATGACCGCATTGAGCGAAGCCGTCACGAGAAACGGTTCAATGCCCATATCGAGTAGGCGCGTAATCGATGCGATCGAGTCATTCGTATGGATCGTGCTCAGTACCAAATGCCCCGTGAGCGAGGCTCGGATGGAAATATCTGCTGTTTCCTTGTCGCGGATTTCCCCGACCATGACGATATCGGGATCTTGGCGCAGAATCGAGCGCAATCCTGCCGCAAAACTCAAACCTACATTGGCGTTCACTTGGATTTGATTGATGCCTTCCAATTGATATTCGACAGGGTCTTCAACGGTGATGATGTTCACTTCTTCTGAATTCAGCTTATTGAGCGCCGCATATAATGTAGATGATTTGCCGGAGCCGGTCGGGCCGGAGATTAATACGATGCCGTTCGGTTTATCGATTTCTTTCATGAAGCGTGCCATATTCGTTTCGTTAAAGCCGAGCTTGGAAATATCGGTCAAATTCTGGCTCAAATCCAAAATCCGCATGACGATTTTTTCCCCGAAAACCGTCGGAAGCGAGGATACGCGAAGGTCGATCGCGCGGAAATCGACGGTCGTCTTGATGCGCCCGTCTTGCGGAATGCGGTTTTCGGTAATGTCGAGGTTGGCGAGAATTTTGATGCGCGCTGTTACCATCTGCTGCATCGATTTTGGCAAAATCCGCTCCGTCCGAAGCGTGCCGTCAATGCGGTACCGCACCAATAGTTTGCCTTCATGCGGATCCAAGTGAACATCGGACGCTTTCATCGCCACCGCATTCGACAGCAGCTGATTGACAAGGCGCACGATCGGCGCATCGAGGTCGGTCAAGGCATCCTCTTTGTCTTCTTTCGCATCTGGCATTTCCTCTAAGAGTTCATCGTAGGATTCTTCTTCGTAATATTTGGCGATCGTTTTCATGATATCTTCTTTCGACGCAATCGTCGGTTCGATCTGGAAGCCCGTTGCTAAACGCAAATCATCAATTGTAATGAAATCGGTCGGGTCGGTCATCGCGATAAACAAGCGATCGCCTTCTGTCTTGAGCGGCACGAGCAATTTGCGCTTCGCGAATTCCTTCGGCACGACGTTGAACAGCATCGGGTCGAATGGATAGCGGAACAGCGAGACATGCGGAATGCCGAGCTGCACTTCAAGCGTTTCGATCAATTGCTGTTCAGTGATGAGCCCACGGGACAATAAGGCATCGCCGAGTTTCTGGTCATTCTGTTTCGAATCGAGCGTCCCTTGCAAATCTTCCTGTGTCAATAAGCCTTGCTCGACGAGGATATCACCGAGCCTTCTCCGTTTAATTACCATTCAAATCCCCCTTGCTCTAACGTCATTTGTCGACTCGGATCCCCGCTTTATCGTAAACTGGTTCATCGTCTTGCGATGGATTGTTTTCACTATTTGTCTCGTCATTTTCACCGTCTGTATTTGTGCCGCCATCTTGAGTGGAGCCGTCAGTCGCTTGTCCCGCTCCAGCATTAGCGCCTTCTTCATTTCCAACAACAACCGTGCCGTCTTCTGCACTTTGTTCTACAGGGTCATGGATGCCGTTGTTGTTTATGTCAATAAAGCCTTCATCTCCTGGCTGCGGAATCGGTTCACCGTTGGCATCGGTCGCTGGTGCTTCAGGTACGTTGAGCGGATACACTTCGACGCGGTGGACCGGCGGATAAAAATCGCTCGACACCGGTTCGACGCGCACTTCTTTATCGCCTTCCAAAACACTTCTCACCACTTCGATGCGCTTGCCGTCACGGCCTTGTTCTTTCACTTTTTTGCCGCTCGAGACGAATGCGCTGTATTGCTTGATGAGACGCGGTTCGACTTCTTTATCGGCTGCGCTCGAGATGTAATAGGTGTGGACAAATGGCTGTCCGTGGATTGATGCCGTCAGTTCCCCATTTTGCAGATAGACATTCAATGTGAATGAACTGGCATTCGGGTTGGAGAAAGCGAAATCGACACCCAATGACAGGTTAATCGCTGCTTCTTCCCCGGCCGGCACATTTTCCGGGACTTGTTCGCCGATGCTGCGCTGCTCAATGAGAAAATTCGTCCGCAATACTGCTCCGTAAATTGCCGAAGCGATTTCTGTCAGTTCTGCATCGGTCGCATCGAGCAAAGCCAGTTCTTCAAGTTTTGACAGAAAGTCGAATTGCTCATCTGGAGCGATGACTGTGCCGTCGATAACCTCGATCAATTCTTCTGCACCAGGGCTATTTATATCATGGGAGAAACTCGATTGAGCCACTTCTTCCGGGCTCATCTCAAGAGAATCGCTGTTGATGTCGACACGCGTCACTGACTGTCCGCCTTCAAGCGCCGTTTCAAGCTGCTGGTGAATATTCGCGATATCCGCTTCTGTAAACGGCACATCGGTGAACTGCTTTTTCAAGAACGAACGCGTCGTCGTTTCCGACAGATCGAATACAAAATCATTTTGCGCACCGCTCTGTGCTCTTTCCAAAGTTTCATCCAATGAAATTTCAACGTCTTTCAATGGGTATTTTGCTGTTGCGTCCAAATACGTGACATGCAATTCCGAGGATTCCCGGACCGCGGAAGCCTGGCTCAAAAACAAAGTCTTGGCATCCGCGACTGCCATATTCGATACGTCGGTCGTGCCGATATACGTATAATCCCCGTATTCCGCCGACGGGAACACCCATTCATCGACCGCATACGCCCCGGCATTGGCTGTGCCAAATACGACAAGGGCGGCTCCGAATACGCCGCCAAACACTTTTCCGAATTGCTTATTGTCCATCTTAATTCCCCTTTCCGACCGGGCCGATGGACTCCATGCCAAATACCTTCTCGGATTTCTCTTTAACTGGTTCTGCTTCTAGTTTCGTCGCCTTTTCAGCTTGTCTTTCCGGCTTTGGCGATTCCGCAACTTGCTTCTTCCGACCTTTGCGCTCTAGTTTCAACCGCTCTTTTTCCTGCTGCTCGCGTTCTTCCATTTTCATGAAGAGAAGCGCTGTCACAAGTGACAGCCCGAGAATTGCGAGCAGGCTCATATGCCAAGCGAAACTTCCTTGCATCCAAAGCGCCACAGCTGCAGCTAAAAGACTTCCGACTGCTACAATATAGGTCTTTTTCTTATTCTCTATTTTCTTGAAAAAGACCACTCCTGCCATAACCACAGCTGTAATCATGAGCCAGATCAATAATTTAATCATTGTTTCTCCCCCTAGACCTTGCACAATTCTTTATTAGTATTCGACTTCTAATTCGTAATCTGAGTTGATAGGTTGAACATTTAAAAACGGGTTAATCGAAAGGCCACAATCGTTAAGAAACTCATTATAATCATACTTCGGAATTATTTGATTATTTTTCACTCCATCAAATGGAGCATCATACTTCTTAGGGAAAGCAGTATAGTAAATTAGTTTCCCATTATTTTTTATGCTAACTTTTGTGGCAAAGTCAATTAGATCACCTTTCCTTATCTGATCAACATTGAGGCATATAGTAGAATTATCTTCTAAATCTATAGGTTTAGAAAAAATTAACTCTGCTGTTCCAGTTTTAGGATTATCTTTGATTTCCTCGAATCCTAAAATAACTAGTGTGGTATCTTCCATGTTTTTTGCATTTTGGTTAATATTTAATTCTTTCATTACAATTCGTTGCTTATCTCCTTTTTTCCCAAAATTATTAGCATTTTTGGTTGAGAATTTCCCATCAATTATCATATTTACATTTTTTATATTATTAGAGTTTTGAGAAACTTCAAAATCGGTATCCAATAAAACTAAATTAATCCCGTAATGGTCTATTTTGTTACATTTTGAACAAATATAATTATTTGTATATACATAAAAATTTTCTGGGTTGTAAGAATTGTTTTTTATTTCTTCTAGAATGTTTTCAATATCGCTTTCGTTAGAGGCAATACATTTATAAGAACGTTCACTTGCTTCATTTTTCAAACCGGCTATAAGCTTCTTACAAGTAGGTAAATCAGGTGGGAGACCAAATACTTGATTGTACATAGCACTAAGTTCATCATCGTTATTTTCGGGCATTGAATTAGAGGAAGCGCTGACGAAACTCTTAGGTATGTCTACATTGAATGTAACTTCCAGTTGTTTTTCAACATCTTTTATTTTTCCTTTTATATTAAGAACGACATCGATACTGTCCAGACTACTTTGCATTTGAGGATGTGGTGTATTATTCAATACAGCACTATCTAGGATAGTTGTACCCTCAAACTGTTTAATAGTAGCTAAATCAACAGTGTATTTAACCAAGTTTTCATCAATCGAATTATACTTGTAAGTCTTAACTTTTTGAATTAATGATTCGAAATACATTTCTCTCAGTTGATCGTTAATAAACTTCTCTTTATTTTTCTCATTATCAACCTTTTCGCAACCCGCCTTTGAGGTGCCTATGCAGTCAATAAGCCTTTCTGCCTCTCCTTTTATGTTCTGCTCAACTAATCTCAATTCTCTTTCGAAATCTTCACTATAGTAGATTGTCCCCATCTCAGCAGCAGCAACAGCTTGATTCCCGGTATCCACAGTCACTTCTTGGTTCGCATGGTTTAATGATCCTGCCATAAAAGTTACTGCTGCACTGAGAAATAAAACTATCATTAAAAGAACAATTATAAGAGCATACCCCCGCTCATCTTTCAATCGATTCATAGTATTGCCTCCTAAGGCCGGTCTGTGCGGATGCGGGTCAAGGTTGTTTGAATATCTATGCTTTGGCCATTTTTATTTAGTTTCAAATCAAGATTAGCATGTTCTTTTTTGGGTTCTATCTCAATAGCCGTTGCTGATAAATTATTCCCACCAATAGTAGTTCCTACAAAACTATACGGCTTATCAAGTACTTTTTCGAAATCCTTCCATTCTGTTCCATTCAGAGTACTGATCATTAATTGTTCTGATTCAATTTTGATTGCATATTTATCACTTTGGCGATGTGCAGAAGAAAGTTTCGAGATAATAATATTGGCATCTTGTTGAATTTCCGTCTTGCTTGTCTCTACCGTAGTATATTTCATACCGATAGAGAGCGCTGTCCATGCTGCTACTGCAATAATTGATATTAAGATTAATACAGCCAAAACTTCAATTAATGTAATTCCTTTATTATCGAGTTTGCGCATTAGTTTGCTACCTCATTACTCCGAAATCTTATGTAACTGAAAGTCTCACTACTTAATAGCTCTTGTTTATATAACTTTAAGTGCGTTTGATGTAGTCGAACTTGTGTATTCGTATCAAACTTGCATTCATTTCCCTCGCCATCTTCGTCTACGAATTCAGTGCATGACTTCCACAAATCAATTTCATAAATATATTCATCTTGTTTTTTGAATCGTACATATTCTAGTGTTTCTAACTCCTTCGCATAACCAAGAGTCGTCATTTGATTTTCAAAACTTGTTCCCTCTATATTTCCAAACCAGTCAGCATTGGTGATATTCGCCATCTCCTGCCTGGCCAAGTTCATCGTGTCGAGCTTCGCTTCGGTCTTGTTGTTGAACAAGGTCATTTGGGGAAATACGGTCATGATGCCGACGAAGACGATGCCGAGGATGACGAGCGCCGCCAGCACTTCGACGAGCGTTAAGCCTTGTTGCGATTTCAGCTTGTTCATTTCCTGCATCCCCCCTAAAATTGCATTGTTTATTGTAATTAATTGCCTTATTGTGAAGTCTTTCTATCTAAATCCTGCTACGCCTATATTATTGCATGTTTACTTGGTTTTGACACGGTATTTTTACAGGATAATCTATACTTTTTAATAAAACTTTAGCTTTTATTCCCATCTTTCCTGAGAGAAAAAGACTACAGAATCGGCAAAAGCCGTTCTGTAGCCTTATTTTGTATAAGCAGCAACCTTATTACGCCCTGCTTGCTTCGCTCCGATATATAATGCCCGGTCGGCATTGCGGATCATCGCCATGGCGTCGTCACTGTCGTCCGGTGCCGAGGAAACGCCAATGCTCATTGTGATTTGGATGCCGACAGTGCCCCTGTTGTCATCCAAATCGCTGTGGATGGTGAATTGGTGCTTCTCAATTTCTTTGCGGATGTTCTCCGCGAACAGCATCGAAACTTCCTTGCTATAGCCGGGAAGCAAAATGACAAACTCTTCGCCGCCGTAACGGGCTACCGTCCCTTCGCTGCCGACCATATCCGTCAATAAATTGGCGAGCTCAACTAAAATTTCATTGCCGCTTTGGTGGCCGTATTTATCATTGATGGCTTTAAAGTAATCGATGTCCATCATGATGACGGACAAATTATCGAGTTCGCCGTTATTCACTTGATCCATGCATTTGCCGATTGCTTCATCAAGATAGCGGTAATTGTATAGTTTGGTTAGTCCGCAGCGTTCGCTCTTGGCGATCGCTTTTTGGACGAGCACTGCTTTTTCCAAGGATACGGCAAAATAAGTGCTAAGGATGTCCAGAATTTGAAGTTGGTGGTTGTGGAAAGCATGTTTTCTGCGGGCGGCGAGAACCAAAACGCCTTCGATTTTATTGTTTCGCGAAATGGGCATCGCCATGAGGCTCTCCGAATCGGGATGGATGTATTCCGTCGGTATGCTTTTCCATTGGGATTTACTGCTAAACATATACGAATCGTTTTCAATAATTGCCTTGCCTCCGATTCCTTGGTCGTAATTGATCGGTTGTGTGTCGAGCGGCTGGAATTGATTTTCCTCGAATTTCCTTAACATCAGCAATTGCCCGTCGCGGAAATCAATGACATAAGCAAAATCCACTTTGAAAAGTTTGGCAACTTGAATGACAAATTGGTCAAATACTTCATCTGACGACAAACGGGCAGCCAATTGGTGTCCAATCACACCCGCTTTTTTCAAGTCGTTGTTCACTTTTTCGGAATTGGTGTACATATGGATAATGGCAGTCATCGTAAAAAAAGGGATGCCGAGCAACAATAAGGCTGTCAATCCAAAATAGGCTTCTGACATGTACAGCGCGATCGAGAATGGAAACACCAAGAAAGTGATGGCAAAATCCCAGATCGTATCAAGTGAGAAAAAGTCTTTATGTTCGCGAAGAATCCGCGCATAGCCATAGAGAATGAATTGATTGGCAATAAAAGAGACGGTCTGGAACAACAAGCCAAACACAATGACATCCACCAGATTCAAAGAAGCGATCTCCCCTCCCGCAAAGAGGAACGTCAAGCCGGCAATCGCTGAAATCGCGAAGAACATCATCGAATTGAACGGGATGCGCACCGACAGGCTTTCAGAAGTCCGCAACCTTAAAATGACGATGATCATCGTTAATTGAGACAGGATAACTTCGACAAACAATCCGTATTTCAAAAAGACGGCCACTGTCAGCCATTGGACAAGGTAAGTTGGCACGCCGCTGATGTTCATCGGGAACAAGCAAGCCAGCACGAAAAAGGCCAAATATGCTAAAACATCGGCCAATTCCAGGGAAGGTGGTGGGTAGTATTGATAAATAAGAAATAGTCCTGGCGGAACAATAAACAGCCATGCCGCCCAAAGGATGTTCCTTCTTTTTGATAATGGGTCCATCGCTCGTCTCCCTTGCTATGTTCTCGTATTGTCCCTGTCTTGCTGATCACGGGCTATTATAATGCCGGAACATCTGATAATTTCGTTGTTTTAGCAGACTCAATAGGTAAAGAGAACCCGTGACTATTGTCACTTCTGAATCATTCTGTACAGGTAATATATCATAATCATTTTGAATTGTCTTTATTTTACTTATATTTTCTGAAAATAAAATATGGGCTGGCATGGCGCGCTCATCAGAGAAATCAATAAAAGTAAAGTGACTGCTTATTTTTTCCAACAGCCTTAAAATGGATAAATAGTCCTTCCCTTGAATCAAGCCCATAACAATATGAATTTTTTTATCTGGATAATTTTCCTGTATCGTTTCCACTAAGGCTTTGATGCTCGCTTCATTGTGCGCCCCGTCAAAGATGACATGCTGAAAAATTTCCTCAAAACGGAACGCGATTGTGGCTTGTGCAAGTCCTGCGGCTGTTTTTTCTGCATCGAACAATTGCCCCAGCACTTGTTGTGCAGCTGTCCATGCCAAAGAAGCATTGATTCGCTGATGCTGGCCTTTCAGCTTCAGGGGGCCGTCGTATTCTTGCACTGTTATGATGGGCGCATGGTGTTCTTGCGCTATTCCCTCAATTACTTTGCGGGCTTCTTCCGGTAATGGCCCGATGACAACAGGCTTTTCATCCTTGATGATCCCCGCTTTATGCCAGGCGATTTCTTCGATGCTGTCTCCAAGAAACATAGTGTGTTCCTTGGAAATGCTTGTAATGATGGACACAAGTGGATCGATAACATTGGTGCTATCGAACCTGCCCCCCATTCCCGCTTCGATGATAATATAATCCGGTGCTGCCTCCTCGAAAATGAGCAAGGCACAAACCGTCAGCAATTCAAAATCCGTAAGCGCCGTTTCCACTTTCGAAAGCCTTTCCATCGCTTTATCGAATTCCGCCGTTCCGATTGGCATGCGGTCGAGTTGGATTTGGTCATGGACATCCTCAATCGCTGGCGAGAAGAAATTACCGACACGTTTTCCGTGTGCCATAAGGATGGACGAGACGAAAGCGGCAGTGGAACCTTTGCCATTCGTGCCGGCAATATGGATAAACGGCAGTCCTTTATGCGGGTTGCCCAATTCGAAAAGCGCTGCTTCCATCGTTTCTAGGCCAGGCTTGATCGATGCGTCCGACCGGATGCCCCATTTTTCCTTATAAGGATCGAGTCCTGTAATCATTTTAAAAACCTCTTTCCATTAGTAAACGTGATACACTTTTTACGTATGAGTATATCATGAAGGTGGAATGGAAATGCTGAGTTGTTGGGTTATCTATAACGGAAGCCTCGTTTCCGATAAATTTCAAGACCAGGCGCAATTGATGGCTGAAGCCGCTGAGCGCCAGGGCATCCAAGTATCAATCAAGAAAAATTACGAAATCCAAATGTCGCTCTCTGCACAGCAAGAGTTTCCCGATTTTGCGGTGCTGCTCGACAAAGACATTTTGCTCGGCTATTTCCTGAAAAGCCGGAGCGTTCCCGTTTACAACGATCCGGCGATCATCGACTTATGCGATAACAAAGCCACGCAATACATACGTCTGGCAGAACGAAAGATTCCGATGCCAAAGACGATCGTCGCACCGAAAGTGTATCCGAACTTCACAATCCAAGGTTCCGGTTATTACGAAGGCGTCTTGGATCAACTCGGCTTGCCGATGATCATCAAGGAAGGACACGGGTCGTTCGGCATGAAAGTGTATTTGATTGAAACGGAAGAACAGTTTTATGAGAAAGTCGAAAGCCTGTCGGGTATCGATTACGTGTTCCAGGAGTTCATCTCAGAAAGCCGCGGACGCGACATCCGCGTCAATATCGTCGGCGGAAAGATCGTTGCCGCGATGAAACGACAGTCCGACACCGATTTCCGCGCGAATATCACAAACGGCGGGCGTGCCTTCCCAGTTGAACTGAGCGAACAGCAACAGCAGCTCGCTTTGGAGGCGGCTGAAGCTGTCGGTGCTGTATTTGCCGGCGTCGATTTATTGTATGGACCAGACGGCCAGACGCTCGTCTGTGAAGTCAACGCCGCTGCGCATATCCGCAATATCCTCAATGTGACGGGCGTCAACGTGGCGGATGCGATGATCCGCTATATCATGGAGGATTTGTCATGATTGTTTTGTATGAATCAATGGCTGCGCAGCACAATCAAGGATTCATCAATGAATTGAAGCGCTTTTCTTCGATTGAATTACTGACCTGGGATGATTGGAGCGAGCAAGGTTTGGAACAATTAGTCCAGCGCGTCTATGGCCAATCAGTGTTTTTTCGTGTGCGCCAGCCACATGCTGCCCGTTTATTGGAAGACCGGGGCGTACGTCTCATCAACCGCGCTGAAGTGAACCGTATCGCCAACGATAAATGGCAGAGCTATCAATTGTTTCAGCTGCTCGGAGTGCCGGTGATCCCGACACAAAAAACGCAGCTCGCTCTCCCGTATATCGCCAAAACCGCAAACGGTCATGGCGGCATGGAAGTGTGGCTCGTTGAATCGGAACAAGATTTGCCGGATACCGAAACCACTCTCCTCTACCAACCAGTGGTCCCCCACACGGCGGATGTCCGGGCGTACGTTATCGACAAGGAAATCGTCGGTGCGGTCAAACGCAGCGCCACTGATTCATTCAAAGCGAATTATTCGCTCGGCGCTACCGCTGAACGCTTTGAGCTGACAGCCGTACAGCGGCAAGATATTAAAAAAATTGCCAAGGCATTGGAAAGTGATTATATCGGTATCGATTTTTTGCTGTTGGAAGACGGCCGCCATCTGTTCAACGAACTCGAAGACCCAGTCGGCGCCCGCTCCTTTTATCAAACTCACGACGACAATATCGCCGAACTTTTGGCAAAACATTTCACGAAATTGGATCAAAATTATCCATTCCGTGACAGCGACCGGAACTAAATGAGGTTATTACCCAGTTATGAATTGAACTAGGATCATTTTTCCGACATTCAAAATCAATGACCTATCTAAGTATTTGGAGAAGCGTTCGCTCGTAAACCCTTCTGCTCAATAATGCTACGCATTACTTTCGCAAAGATAAGGTCTCCCGTAGGTCGACCTTATCTTTCCAGTGGATCAGCGAGACGACCGAGACCCCGCAGGCCACAGTGGCGGCTGAGGAGGCTTGGGCGCGAGCCCAGGGAAAGCGAGTGATAAGCTTCGGAAAACACGGCTTCCTAGCTTTCTTGACAAGCTGAAAAAAGCGATTCCCATTTAAAGGGAGTCGCTTTTTGCTATTACAGATTCTTCAATTCTTCCATGCGTTTTTCAACGGTCGCGTGCTTCTCGAGGTAATCCGCTTCTTTCTTGCGTTCCTCTGCCACTACCGCTTCCGGTGCTTTCGACACAAAGCGTTCGTTCGACAACTTGCCTTGGACGAGCTTGACTTCTTTCGCCCATTTATCGAGTTCTTTTTGCAGGCGTTTCAACTCTTCTTCGATGTCGATCAAGCCTTCGAGCGGCATGAACAATTCCGCTCCGGACACGACCGCTGACATCGATTTCTCTGGTGCTTCGATGTTGTGGCCGATCGTCAACGTCTCCGGGTTGCAGAAACGTTCGATATACGCTGCGTTTTCTTCGAGCACCGATAAAGTTGTTTCGTCTTTCGCGCTGATCGTCATCGGCACTTTCTTGCTCATCGGCGTCTGGACTTCGGCACGGATTGTGCGGACCGAACGGATAACGTCCATCAATAGCTTCATGCTGTCAGCTTTCTTGTTGTCGCTAAGTTCAGCGTTCACTGTCGGCCAAGCCGCAATCGTGATCGATTCGCCTTCTGTCGGCAAGTTCTGCCAGATTTCTTCCGTGATAAACGGCATGAACGGGTGAAGCAAGCGCATCGTGTTATCGAGCACATAAGCGAGAACGGAACGCGTCATCGCTTTCGCTTGTTCATCTTCCCCGTACAATGGCAATTTCGCCATTTCGATGTACCAGTCACAGAAATCATCCCAGATGAAGTTATAAAGCAGGCGCCCGACTTCCCCGAACTCGTAGCGTTCCGCAAGGCCTGTCACTTGCTCGATCGTTTCGTTGAGGCGCGTCAAGATCCATGTGTCCGCCACGGATTTCTCGCCAGACAAATCGATATCTTTGTGCTCCATGCCTTCCATGTTCATCATCGCAAAGCGCGAGGCGTTCCATATTTTATTGGCAAAGTTCCAAACCGATTCGACTTTGTCATTCGAGTAGCGCAAGTCCTGTCCTGGAGATGATGCCGTTGCCAGGAAGTAGCGCAGGGAATCTGCGCCGTATTCTGCGATAACGTCCATCGGGTCGACGCCGTTGCCCAGAGATTTCGACATTTTGCGGCCTTCTGCATCCCGTACAAGGCCGTGGATGAGCACGTCTTTGAACGGTTTCTCGCCAGTGAATTCAAGCGCCTGGAAAATCATGCGCGATACCCAGAAATTGATGATGTCATAGCCCGTCACGAGTGCATCGGTCGGGTAGTAACGGCTCAATTCATCATTTTCTTCCGGCCAGCCGAGTGTCGAAAATGGCCATAGTGCGGATGAGAACCACGTATCAAGAACATCTTCATCTTGCGTCCAGTTTTCCGCATCAGCCGGTGCCTCGTGGCCGACATAGATTTCACCGGTTTCGTTATGGTACCAAGCCGGGATCTGATGGCCCCACCACAATTGACGCGAGATGCACCAATCGCGGATGTTTTCCATCCAGTGCAAATAAGTTTTTTCGAAACGGTCCGGCACGAAATTGACGCCGTCGTCGCTCTTTTGGCTATCGACCGCTTTTTTGGCGAGTGGCTGCATGTCGACGAACCATTGCGTCGACAGATACGGTTCGACGACCGCACCGCTGCGCTCGGAATGCCCGACCGAGTGAAGGTGGTCTTCAATTTTAAATAGCACGTCCATGTCCTGTAAATCTTTTATGATCGCTTTGCGGCATTCAAAGCGGTCCATGCCTTCATATTTTCCGGCGTTTTCGTTCATCGATCCGTCTTCGTGCATGATGAGAACGCGTTCTAAATTATGGCGATTGCCGATTTCGAAGTCGTTCGGGTCATGGGCAGGCGTGATTTTCACGGCGCCGCTTCCAAATTCGCGATCCACGTAATCGTCGGCAACAATTTCAATTTCACGGCCGATGATTGGCAAGATGACCTTTTTGCCGATCAAATGCTGATAGCGTTCATCTCTCGGGTGGACCGCGACTGCCGTATCGCCGAGCATCGTCTCAGGGCGAGTCGTCGCGATTTCGATATGACCGGAACCATCAGCCAGCGGATAGCGCATATGATAGAACGCACCTTGTACGTCTTTGTAGATAACTTCGATATCCGAGATCGCCGTTTTTGTTGCCGGGTCCCAGTTGATGATGTATTTGCCGCGGTAAATCAATTTTTTCTCGTACAGTTTCACGAATACTTCACGCACCGCTTTTGACAAGCCTTCGTCCAATGTGAAACGCTCGCGTGAATAATCGAGGCCTAGGCCAAGCATCGACCATTGCTGGCGGATATGTCCAGCGTATTCTTCTTTCCATTTCCACGATTCTTCAAGGAACGCTTCGCGGCCCATATCGTGGCGTGAACGGCCTTCTTCTTTCAGCTTGCCTTCGACTTTCGCCTGTGTCGCGATGCCGGCATGGTCCATACCAGGAAGCCACAAGGCGTCATAGCCCTGCATGCGCTTCATGCGCGTCATGATGTCTTGCAAAGTCGTATCCCACGCATGCCCTAAGTGAAGTTTGCCCGTGACGTTTGGCGGCGGGATAACGATCGTATACGGCGTTTTGCCGCTTTCCGGTTTCGCTTCGAAGAATTTATTGTCCACCCACCAGTCGTAACGCCCTTGTTCGATTGCTTGCGGTTCGTATTTCGTTGATAATTGCTTGCTCATCCAAATTCCTCCTCTTGGCCAACATTCGGCTCTGTTTACTGTCGAACTTGAAAATGAATACAAAAAAACTCCTGTCGTCTCGTAAAGGACGAAGGAGTTTTTCGCGGTACCACCTTTATACACAGGCAGAATTCGCCTGGCTCTCAAGTTCGATAACGGATTCGCATCCGGTTCCCGCTACTCATTTCACGGCAACTGCTCCGAGGTGACATTCAAATGCGGAACATGAAAGCCTCTCACCACTCGGCTCCCTCTCTGAAATGTCCCGGACACTTTACTATCCTCATCAACGCATCAATATCCTGTTAAGCTTATTGTACTCAATAGCCTGATTTAGCGTCAAGCTTTTTCACGTAGTGAGACACGAGCGGCGCCGCAACGAGCAGGATAAAGAACAGCCGGAATAGATGGAAGCTCGTCACCAGCGGCACATCGGCTCCTGCCTCGAGCGCGGTAATCGTCATCTCCGCCATGCCGCCCGGGGCTGCACTCAAGAAAAAGTCGAGGAATAGATACTCCGGCAATAGCAGTTCCAATCCGTAGGCAAGACCTGCTGAAAACGCGATGAGCAGTATGGTATTGAGGAGCACCGCCCCTGCAATCCGCCCGTCCAAGGAATCGCCGAGCTTTTCCATCGACAAGCCGAGATGCGTCCCGATCAACACTTGCGCGATGACGACGACAAGACTCGGCAGATCGACCAAATCACTACCTGTCAAAGTCTGGACGACCGCCATCGCAAGAACCGGCGCCATCAATTCACGCGCTGGAAAAGAAATGCGCTTCATGATCCAGTACAATACATAGCCGAAGACGAGCGCGATACCGAATGCATATGGTGAGAAACGGAAGCCTGCCTCCACGATATCACCAGGCGCACGGCCCGACAGCAATCCTGCTGCGAGCGGCACGGTGAAGACAATGAGCAGGATGCGGAAGGTCTGCATGACCGACACGATCGTTACATTAGCGGATTTCACTTCTTCAGAAATGAGCACCATCTGCGACAAGCCGCCCGGCATCGAGCCAAGCAAGGCCGTCGACATCGTCACGCGCGTCATGCGCTGGAATAACAAGCCGAGCCCTAAGGAAAATGCGACGACCGCGATGGTCATGATGAACATATATGGCAGATCCGCCGCCATCAACAATACAGACTCCTGCGTAAAAGCTGCGCCGATCTGGACGCCGAGCAACAAAAGCCCGAGCGTCCGGAACACTTTCGGCCAGTGGAACTTCATATCGGTCACTTGACGCAAAATAAGAAAAGCCGCCATCGGGCCTAATAGCCAAGGCAGGAACAAGCCGGTCAAGCTGAACAAAAAGCCAGCGCCAAGCGCGATGGCCAAAGTTATAAGAAAACTTTTCAATGCGTTACCAACTTTCACTAATTAAAATTACCATTAGTTTTATATTACCAGACTATTAGATAGAAAATGAACTTTTCAAAAATATGGAAGCGTATTAGATTTGAGAATATCGATTGAAGCAACTCCGAATCAGCTTTTTTATCATGGTATGTACGTAATAAAATTAAACTCTGAATAAAACAACGATATGGTTTATTTTACATAGAGAGATGGAGCGGAAGGGGCCGACTCCTGGAGGAATAGCGAGACAATTGAGACCCTGCAGGAACGTAGTGACGAAGCGGCTCAATGCGAGCCCTCCGGAAAGCGTGCCCCTGAAGCGTAATCTCCAAACCCCACACTCTCTATTATTAATGCACAAGCCATGATTAAAATTTAACTCAACTACAAAAAAACGCCCCCAAAAGCCATTCATAATGGCCTTCAAGGACGGTTTGTTTCATTTATCTCGCTAGTTTCGCAAACACATTATGGAATGCTTGCACTGTGCGTTCGATATGTTCAGGTGTATGGGCAGTCGAAAGGAACATGCCTTCAAACTGGGATGGTGGCAAGTAAATGCCTTCTTCCGCCATCAAACGATAATACTCCGCAAACAATTCGAGGTCGGAACTCGAAGCCGTTTCAAAGTTCGTCACTTCCTCATTCGTGAAGAAGAAGCCGATCATCGAGCCTGCACGGTTGACCGTATGCGGGATATTGTATTTTTCAGCCGCTTCGCGGAAACCTTTTTCGAGCTGGTCACCACGTTCAACGAATGTTTCGTAGCTCGCTTCGTTCAAGCGCGACAAAGTCTCAAAGCCTGCACGCATCGCGAGCGGGTTTCCGGACAGTGTGCCCGCCTGGTAGATCGAGCCGCTCGGTGCGACTTGCTCCATGATTTCGCGCTTGCCGCCGAATGCGCCGACAGGCAAGCCGCCGCCGATGACTTTGCCGAGGCATGTCATGTCCGGCGTGACACTGTAATGGCCTTGTGCACAATTATAGCCGACGCGGAAGCCAGTCATGACTTCATCAAAGATCAAAACGGTGCCGTTTTCATGCGTCAAGTTGCGCAGCTCTTGAAGGAATCCTTCGGCTGGCGGGACGACACCCATATTGCCGGCAACCGGCTCGACGATCACAGCCGCCAAGTCATCGCCGAATTCCTGGAATGCTAGACGCACGCTTTCCAAATCGTTATAAGGAACCGTGATCGTGTTTTTTGCCACAGATTCAGGAACGCCTGGTGAATCCGGCAAGCCGAGTGTCGCAACGCCAGATCCTGCTTTGATCAATAGACTATCGCCGTGGCCATGGTAACAGCCTTCGAATTTCAAGATTTTGTTGCGGCCAGTATAGCCACGTGACACGCGCAATGCGCTCATCGTCGCTTCTGTACCGGACGATACCATACGGACCATTTCAATTGACGGCACGCGCTCTTGGACGAGTTTTGCCATATCGTTTTCAAGGGTCGTTGGTGTGCCAAATGAAGTGCCAAGTGTTGCCTGTTCCTGGATGGCTTTCACCACTTCAGGATGGGCATGGCCCAGAATCAGCGGGCCCCAAGACAAGACGTAATCGATATACGTATTGCCGTCGACGTCCGTAATGGTCGCGCCGCTGCCGGATTGCATGAAAATCGGGTCCATATTGACCGATTTAAATGCTCGCACCGGGCTGTTGACGCCGCCTGGCATCAATGTTTTCGCTTCTTCGAATGCTTGTTTAGAGTGTTCGTATCCCATCTTATTTCCCCTCCAGCCAGCGTACCGCGTCTTTTGCGTGGTACGACATCAGAATATCTGCGCCCGCACGTTTCATGCTGAGCAAAGTTTCAAGGACGATTTTCTCTTCATCGACCCACCCGTTTAGTGCGGCTGCTTTAACCATTGCGTATTCGCCGGACACATTGTAAGCGACGATGGGGATGTCAAAGTTATCACGTACTTCGCGGATGATATCAAGATAAGACAATGCCGGTTTGACGATCATGAAATCTGCGCCTTCATTGACGTCAGATGACGCTTCACGAAGTGCTTCCATGCGGTTTGCAGGGTCCATTTGGTAGGTTTTGCGGTCGCCAAATTGAGGCGTAGAATGCGCCGCTTCGCGGAACGGGCCGTAGTAAGCGGAAGCATATTTCACGCCGTATGACATGATCGGAATATGGCTGAATCCGGCTTCATCAAGACCGTAGCGGATTGCCGCAACAAACCCGTCCATCATGTTCGATGGCGCGATGATGTCTGCCCCTGCTTTCGCTTGGGATACCGCAGTGCGTGCCAACAAGTCGAGCGACTCGTCATTCAAGATGACGCCGTCTTCGATAACGCCGCAATGGCCATGGTCAGTATATTGACATAGGCACGTATCGGCGATAACAACGAGTTCCGGATGGCGCTGTTTGGCAAAACGAATCGCTTCTTGTGTAATCGCGTGGTCATGATAAGCTTGCGAACCGACCGGGTCTTTGTCTTTCGGAACACCGAAAAGAATGACGGACGGAATGCCGAGCTCGACCACTTCATCCAATTCTTCGCCAAGGCGGTCGATTGAAAAATGATAAACGCCTGGCATTGAGGAGATTTCTTTTTTATAGTCTTCTCCTTCCACAACAAAAATCGGATAAATGAAATCCTCTTTTTGAACAGAAGTTTCACGGACCATTGCACGAAGATTCGCAGAACCGCGCAAACGGCGGTGGCGATCGAATTTCAAATCTTTCATAAGTTGCAACTTCCTTTCGCTATTGTCTGGATGATTTCAAGATACGTATAAGTTTCAGGGCGGAAATGAACTTCTCCCCCTGCTTCTTTAATCGCTCGTTCGGTGATGTGCCCAATCGCGGCAGTCTTGATGTCCTTGAAATTTCCGCCCGCATCCGTGTAAGCGGAAACTGCTGAAGGGCTGGCGAAAATAATCGTGACATCTGACATCCCGGCGAGCGCTTGTGCATTGCTGCTCTTTTTGACGGTATCGTAGACGGTCCATTCATCGATCGCAAGCGGCATCGACAAAATCGTGTCTTTGGCGAGTGCCCCCCGGACAAACAAACAGCGTTCCTTGCCGGCGATGTCCGGAAATTCCCGAACAAAGACATCGGCACTGAACGTTGATGGGATGAAGTCGACCGTATAGCCGTGTTCTTCTAGCATTTCAGCGGTCTTGTCGCCGACAGCCGCTATTTTCGCGTTCGTTTCGGGATGCAGTTTGCAAAAAGCTTCTGCGCTATTGCGGCTCGTGAAAATAAGCCAGCCGTAGCGCCCGAAATCAGGCGCATCCGTTTTTCGAAGCACCGTTTCGATCAACGGAAAATATTCCACTTGCGCCCCGTTCTGCAGCGCCAGCTCTGCCGCTTCTTTCGGCAGCCGGCTGCCGGTAAAAATGATGACCGGTTTTTTCTTACACATTGCTTTCGGCGATGACACGCTGGATCAAATCATATCCGCCTTGTGCACTGATTTTTTCAGCTACGATACGGCCCGCTTCAATCGGGTCTTTGCCGGCCGCTGATTCTTTATACACTTGGTCGCCTTCTGGAGCTGAGATTAATCCTGTGAACGAAATTTCATCACCTGAAACCGTTGCGTATCCCGCAATCGGCACTTGGCAGCTGCCGTTCATGTCTTTCAGAAATTTACGTTCCGCCGTGACGGCAAGTTCTGTTTTTTTATCGTTCACTTTTGCGAGTTCCGCAAGAAGCTCTTCATCGTCTTCACGGCATTCGATAGCCAGTGCGCCTTGGCCGATCGCCGGCAGGCAGTCTTCTGTATCCATGAATTCAGTGACGATGTCATCGCCCCAGCCCATGCGTTTCAATCCGGCTGCTGCCAAGATGATGGCATCGAAATCCCCTGCATGGAGCTTCGCGAGGCGTGTATCGATATTTCCGCGAATCCACTGGACATCGAGGTCCGGGCGTAGTAAAAGAAGCTGCGAGCTCCGGCGTAAGCTGCTTGTGCCTACTACAGCGCCGACTGGCAGATCCATTAATTTCACATGATCATTCGCGATGAATGCATCGCGCGGGTCTTCACGGTCCGGGATACAGCCAATGACAAAACCTTCGGGAAGAACAGCCGGCATGTCTTTCATGCTGTGGACGGCAAAATCGATTTCCTTGGCATAAAGCGCCTGCTCGATTTCTTTCACGAACAGCCCTTTGCCTCCCACTTTCGACAATTGGACATCCAGGATGCGGTCGCCTTTAGTGACGATCTCTTTGATCTCGAATTCAAACGGCGCACCTGCCGCTTTCATTTTCTCGATGAATTGGTTGGTTTGCGTCAACGCAAGCTTGCTTCTTCTTGACCCTACAATGATTTTTCTCAACTGAATCCTACCTTTCTATTAATACCAAAAATGAAATTCCGATAACCGGCTGCCGAAAAAGAAATTAAGCAGCAATAACAAAAATGCATACAAATGGGCCCAGGCATAATTCATGCCATTCAAGTTCCCCCGCCGGTGACGCCATAGAATGAAGCTATAGACAATCAACAGGATGAACGAACCCACAATTTTTACATCTAAAATGGAAAATTCCTCCAACGATACCACTGCCCATTGGAAGCCGAGAACGAGCGAGACAAACAGCATCGGGATCCCGACCAGGATGGAAATGGTCATGCCCTGTTCGGTCTGCCCGAGTGACGGCAAGCTGCTCCATTGCTTTGTCCATTTTTTCTGCTTCAACAGCCTGTATAACAGCAAGTGAAGCGCGGAGAAGACGAACGACAGAGAAAACGCCGCATAGGACAGGATAGCGAACGTGATGTGGATGAACAACAACTCCGACACCAAGGCTTCCCCGACCGGCGACCGTTCAATCTGGACCGGCGCAAAAGTATGGATAACCATAAAGATGAATCCGATGATATTGATCAAAAATACCGCAAAGTCGAAGCGGTAGAAAATCCGCAAGACGAGCGATAGCGTAACCAATAGCCACGCATAGAAATAAATGCCTTCAAACAAAGTCAGTACCGGGAAGCGCTGCGTCTCTATGATATAGAGCACCAGGAACACGGTCTGCAATAACCACACGGCCCCAAGAAGTGACATGGCGATCCGGATGGCTTTTTTCGTAGTATATAAATAATCGACAAAATAAAAGACAAGGCTGATAGCATATAGTATAACCATAGCTTCATGCAGCCTTGCCATTGTTATATCAGCCATCCTATTCCCCTTCGTTTCCATAATTAAAGGCGTTTCGCCTCTACATTTTAACATATAGATTCGAAAACGCCTCATTATAAGATAGCTCTATCCCGCTTTCGCGGCCCAGTTGGGTCATTTACGGCGATGGAGATGAAAATCCACGCCAAGTGGAAATGCTTTTATACAGTATAGCCTGGATTTTCTTGTCCTTGCAGTGCTTCTTGCTGTTTTTCAAGACGTGCACGCTCCGCTTTTTGGCGCGTCGCAAGCGCTTGTTTTTCACGCTGCTCTTCAACTTCATCTTCAATGCCGAAAATCTGCATGAACAACTCTAGCTGTTCGCGTGATTTCTTGGCCGTACCCATTTCCTTGGCCTGCAAAATCGGCTCTTTCAATAATTGGTTGATGATCGATTTTGTGTGCTTGTTGAGGATCTTCTTCTCACGATCCGTCAAATCCGGCATTTTGTTCTCGATGCTTTCCATCGTTTCCGCCTGGATGCCGAGCGCTTTTTCACGCAGTGCGGAAATGACTGGAACGACGCCGAGTGTGCCAAGCCAGTCGTTGAACTGCTCTGCTTCTTGTTCAATCATGCCGGCGATTTGTTTCGCCGCACGTTCACGTTCAGCGAGATTCGCTTCGACGATGCCTTGCATATCATCAATATCATATAGGAAGACGTTCTGAAGATCGCCGATGCGCGGATCCATATCGCGCGGTACCGCGATATCGACCATGAACAACGGCTTGCCTTTTCTCAGCTTCTCGACAAACTGCATCAATTCGAGGTCGATGACAAAATCAGTCGAGCCAGTAGAAGAAATCAGGATGTCCGCTTCCAGTAAGGCACATTGCAATTGATTCAAAGGTTTCGCCGTGCCGCCGAATTTACCGGCGAGCACTTCCGCTTTCTCGAATGTGCGGTTGATGACCGTGATGCGGTCCGCCCCGCTTCCTTGCAGGTTCTTGATGGCGAGCTCGCCCATCTTCCCTGCTCCGAGAATGACGACATGCTTGTTCTTCAATGAACCAAAGATTTTCTTGCCAAGCTCGACCGCTGCGTAGGAAACCGATACGGCATTCTCGCCGATCGCCGTTTCGCTATGCGCACGTTTCGCCAGCGTCACCGCTTGCTTGAACAATTGATTGAACACAGTTCCCGTTGTGCCGATTTCCTGGCCTGCGAGGAAACTCGATTTCACTTGGCCGAGAATCTGCGTCTCGCCAAGGACCATCGAATCGATTCCGGCAGTGACACGGAACAAATGATCAATCGCTTCGTCCTGTTCATGAAGGAATAAATACTGGGAGAACTGCTCCATCGGAATGTCGAAATAGGAAGCCAAAAATTGCTTCACGTAAAAACGGCCGGTATGCAGTTGGTCCACGACGGCATAGATCTCCGTCCGGTTGCATGTCGATACGATGACGTTCTCCAATATGCTTTTTTGTTGTTGCAGGGCTTGCATCGCTTGCGGAAGCTCGCTTTCGATGAACGACAGCTTCTCACGGATCGATACAGGCGCTGAACGGTAGTTGACCCCGACTACGAGTGTATGCATGGGCTTAAAACACCTTTCGCGTTCAATATTTCATTTCCCTAAGTATACCACTTTTCCATCAGATTATGCCTGCGATTTTGTGAACAAGGCATGAACCTGCTTGAACTTTGCTTTATCGTACAAGGGTTTCCGCTGTGGAAACTCCACTTTATAATCATTCTAAACTTAACCTAATTACAATTCTAGCAAAGCGATTATGGTGTCACAAGTATAACGCTTGTAGTCGGAATTAACTGTGAACTTATGCACAATGAATGGTGATTTTCATGGTGTTGAATCGGGAAAAAGATATGTATATTACCGAATTTGAATAGAAAATGTATGCGGTCGAGATTTCGCTTCAAGGGGACGCTTTCTGAGGGGGCCGGCTTCAGCCGCTTCCCTCGCTAGCGCTCAGTCCAGGGTCTTCAGCTCGTCCTGATCCCTCCAGAGTCGCCCCTTTGCGCTTCATCTCTAGTTTTAGATAGGAAATATAATTCGTCATACACTGAAGCAAGCTTGAAAAACTTTAATCTTCTTCGTAAATTCAAATTGAACTGATTACAGAACTTCTCTACAATTATCAAGTCCAGCCAAGCGACGATACCAGCGGATGAAAACAATGAACAGTGACACGTCTTCGCACGCAATATCCAATGAAATCTAAAAGCCGAACCGCGCACACGGGCGAGCCGGAGCGATAAGACAAGTGTTCTTCTTGGCTTATTGCAGGAGGCCAGCCCCAAGCGGGAGGCGACTACTCAGAGATGCGCGCAATAATGAACGATTCATTTCACTATCAAGTCTGGCTAGGTGCCCCCACCAGTGGATGAAACCAACTGACAGTGACACTTCCTCACAAATAAAATCCAATGAAATCTAAGAGCCGAACCGCGCACACGGGCGAGCCGGAGCAATAAGACAAATGTTCTTCTTGGCTTATTGCGGGAGGCATGCCCCAAGCGGGAGGCGGCTAGCTTGCGACGAACCTTACAAAAAACAATCTAGCTCGCTCACTTGTCCAATTATCTTGTCTACAAGGTGTGTCAGCTATTCGCTGCAACTAAAAAACGGGACCCGGAAAATCAATGATTTTCCGGGTCCTGTTTTATTTCAAGCCAGCCAGGTGAACGGCCTGCTTGCTTACATGCGTTTTTCGATTTCCTGCCAGGCGGCTTCTTGACCGAGCCCGGTTTCGGAAGAAAAGACGATTAATGGATCGCCTTTCTCCATATCAAGTCCTTCACGGACGATTTTCTTGTGCTTGTCCCATTTGCCTTTTGGGATCTTATCGGCTTTTGTCGCGATGATGATGCACGGGATGTTGTAATGTTTCATGAAATCATACATCATCTGATCATCTTTGCTCGGCGGATGGCGCAGGTCGACGATTTGGACCACTGCACGCAATTGCTCGCGGCTTGTAATATACGTCTCGATCATCTTGCCCCACGCTTCACGTTCGCTTTTGGATACTTTTGCATACCCGTATCCCGGAACGTCGACAAAAAACAAGTCTTCTTCAATCTTGTAAAAGTTCAAAGTTTGCGTTTTGCCGGGCTTGGACGAAATACGCGCCATGCTTTTGCGGCCGATCAGTTTGTTGATAAAAGACGATTTCCCGACATTCGAGCGTCCGGCGAGTGCAAACTCGGGAAGCTCGGTTTCCGGGTATTGCGCTGGGCGAACCGCACTGATTACCAGTTCTACATTATGGACCTTCATTCTTTTGCTCCTTCCAGCGCAATTTCGAGCGCTTGTTCCGCTTGGCTGACGAGGTGGAATTCCAATTCTTCACGGATCGTTTCCGGAATATCGTCGAGGTCGCGTTCATTTTCCGCAGGGACGATAATCGTCTTCAATCCTGCACGGTGGGCGCTCAAAGTTTTTTCTTTCAGCCCACCAATCGGCAAGACGCGTCCGCGAAGCGTGATTTCTCCGGTCATGCCGACGTCGCGGCGCACGGGCCGCTTCGTGAGTGCAGAAACAAGCGCTGTCGCAATCGTCACACCAGCAGATGGGCCGTCTTTTGGAACGGCTCCTTCCGGCACGTGGATATGGATGTCGTGGGCTTCCTGGAAATTCGGGTCGATGCCAAGCGATTCCGCCTGTGCACGAACAAACGATAGCGCCGTCTGTGCAGACTCTTTCATGACATCGCCTAATTTACCGGTCAATTGCAGCTTGCCTTTACCTGCAGATAGCGACACTTCGATCTGCAAAGTGTCTCCCCCAACTGCAGTATAAGCGAGACCAGTCGCAACGCCCACTTGGTTTTCACTTTCAGCCACTCCGTAGCGGAATTTCTTCTTGCCAAGATAGTTCTCGACTTCTTCCGCGCCGACTGTCACCTGTTCTTTTTCTTTCGAAACGATTTGCTTCGTTACTTTCCGGCAGACGGAAGCGATTTGGCGTTCCAGACCGCGCACGCCGGCTTCCCGCGTATAATAGCGAATCATGGAAACGAATGCGTCTTCTTGGAAGTCCAACTGCTCCGGCGTCAAACCGTGCTCTTTCAATTGTTTTGGCGCCAAATGGTTTTTGGCGATCAATTTCTTCTCAAGTTCTGTATAGCCTGCAATCGAAATGACTTCCATGCGGTCGCGCAGCGGCCCTGGAATCGATCCGAGGTCATTGGCAGTCGCGATGAACAGCACATTCGATAGATCATAGCTTTCTTCGATGTAATGGTCGCTGAAGGAATTGTTTTGTTCAGGGTCCAATACTTCAAGCATCGCTGACGACGGGTCGCCGCGGAAGTCGTTGGACATTTTATCGATTTCATCAAGCAGGAATACCGGATTGACAGTGCCTGCTTTTTTCATTCCTTGAATGATGCGCCCAGGCATTGCGCCGACATACGTGCGGCGGTGGCCGCGGATCTCGGATTCGTCGCGCACGCCGCCGAGCGAGATGCGGACGAAATTGCGGTCAAGCGAATCAGCGATCGAACGGGCAAGAGATGTCTTCCCGACGCCCGGAGGCCCGACGAGGCAAAGAATCGGCCCGCGCAGAGACTTGGTCATCTGCTGGACAGCCAAATATTCAAGCACGCGTTCTTTTACCGTTTCAAGGCCATCGTGGTCGCGGTTCAATACTTCTTCCGCGTAATTGATATCGAGGCGGTCTTCAGTCGTTTCAGACCAAGGAATCGTTACAAGCCATTCGATGTAATTGCGGATGATGCCGCTTTCCGCCGCAGCTGAAGGCAATTTCTCGTAGCGGTCTAATTCTTTCAATGCCGTCTTTTCGGTCGATTCCGGCATGCCGGCTTCTTCGATGCGTTTTTTCAAGTCGGCCACTTCTGCGCCTTTGCCGTCCTTGTCACCAAGTTCGGTTTGGATCGCTTTCATCTGTTCGCGAAGATAAAACTCTTTTTGCGTTTGCTCCATCGCTTTTTTCACACGGTCGTTGATGCGTTTTTCGATATCTGCCACTTCCTGCTCGTTATGCAGGCGGCTGATCAATAGTTCAAGGCGTTTCGTGATATCGAAAGTTTCAAGCACTTCCTGTTTCCCCTGCAATTTCAGCGATAGATGAGAAGCAATCATGTCCGCCAAACGGCCAGGTTCTTCGATATCTGCCACTGTATTGAAAGTTTCGGTCGTCACTTTTTTTGAGCCTTTGCCGAAGATTTCAAATTGCTCCAGCAAAATGCGCATCAACGCATCTTGCTCTGCATCGCGTTCCGGTTCATCCGGGAATGACGTCACTTCCACTTGCGTGAATTTCTCGCCGTCCTCGTATTGGTTCCACTGGCCGCGTTCAAGGCCTTCCACCAACACGCGGATCGTGCCATTCGGCAATTTCAGCATTTGTTTTACGTAAGCCAAAGTACCGATTTTATGCAAATCGTCTTTATCTGGCTGTTCTACTGCCATATCTTTCTGGGTCGCCAAAAAGACGATCTGGTCATCCATCATCGCTTGCTCAAGCGCTGCTACTGAACGCTCCCGGCCGACATCAATATGCAAGACCATCGACGGGAAGACGAGCAGTCCGCGAAGCGGCAAGAGCGGGACTTGTTTTGTCACTTTTTTCTTCGCCATAACTAAGTGCACCTCCGTCATTTCTCTTTCTCTCTGTCAGTCTGCGCCAATTATCTCGAAGACTGTTGTTTTTTCGTGGAAAAAGGGCTGACCCCCATACGCGCGGATGTGCACGATTCAGAGTCAGCCCGTATCATCCTATTCTTGTGCATCAGCCGAACTTTAAGCGGATGTTTTTTCGTTATTGCCGTTATCAAACTCAGTGCCGTCTTCCAGCATCAATTTCGGCTGTGAATTCTCGGTCACTGTTTCTTTTGTAATGATGCATTCGACGATATCTTCGCGGGATGGCAAATCATACATCACATCAAGCATGATGTTTTCGATGATTGAGCGCAATCCGCGTGCGCCTGTTTTCCGCTCGATTGCGAGGCGTGAAATTTCGATCAGCGCGTCGTGTTCGAATGTCAATGTGACGCCATCAAGCTCCATCATCTTCTGGTATTGCTTGATAAGTGCGTTTTTCGGCTCTGTCAGAATCTGCACAAGTGCATTTTCGTCCAATTGCTCAAGGCTTGCGAGCACTGGCAGACGGCCGATAAATTCAGGGATCAAGCCGAATTTCAACAAGTCCTCTGGAATTAATTGGCTAAGAAGGGATTTTTCGTCCATTTCTTCTTTGTTCGGATCTGCACCGAAGCCGATGATTTTATTGCCGAGACGGCGTTTGATGATTTGGTCAACGCCGTCAAACGCGCCGCCTACGATGAACAAGACGTTCGTCGTATCGATTTGGATGAATTCCTGATGAGGATGCTTGCGCCCGCCTTGTGGGGGAACGCTCGCTGTCGTGCCTTCCAGGATTTTCAATAAAGCTTGTTGTACGCCTTCACCGGAGACGTCGCGTGTAATCGACGGGTTCTCGGATTTGCGTGCCACTTTATCGATTTCATCAATATAAATGATGCCTTTTTCTGCACGGTCCACATCGTAGTCTGCCGCTTGAATCAATTTGAGCAAGATGTTCTCGACATCTTCCCCGACATACCCAGCTTCAGTAAGCGATGTTGCATCCGCAATTGCAAACGGCACATTCAGGATGCGCGCGAGTGTTTGCGCAAGCAAAGTTTTCCCGCTCCCTGTTGGCCCGATCAAGACGATATTCGATTTCGAAAGTTCGACATCGTCGATCTTGCTTTGGGAATTGACGCGTTTGTAATGGTTGTAAACCGCTACTGCCAAGGATTTTTTCGCCTTGTCTTGGCCAATTACATAACCGCCAAGGATATCCATGATTTCTTTCGGTTTTGGTACTTCCTTGAACTCAGTTTCTTCTTCTGTTCCGAGTTCCTCTTCTACGATTTCCGTGCAAAGCTCGATGCACTCGTCGCAAATATATACACCTGGTCCTGCGACCAGTTTACGAACTTGCTCCTGCGGCTTACCGCAAAACGAACATTTCAAATGCTCTTTTTCATCATTGAATTTGAACAATTTAGTCACCCCTATTCAAGCCATTATGTTACAAGATTATTTTGATTGTATCAACTAATTAGAACTATGCCAAAGAAACAGCCTTTATATGTAGGAACTTGAATTTGTTTGCCATTATGTATAGAAAACAAGGTGCGGTTGCCGCACCTTGTCCTATTAAGAATCTTATGTGTTATTCTGCAGCTTTAGCGTCAGTAACTTTAGCGTTCTCCACTAGGAACTCAACCGTGTTCTGCATACGGATGTCGTTTTCTAGCATTTCAGTGCCGCCTAGAGCTGTTTTGATTTGTTCAGCGTCCATGTTGAATTGGCCAGCCATTTTCTCAAGCTCTTTATCGATGTCTTCAGAAGTGACTTCCATGTTTTCTGCTTTCGCGATTGCTTCAAGCGTCAATGATACGCGTACGCGTGTTTCAGCATCAGCCTTCATTTGCTCGCGAAGAGCGTCTTCGTCTTGGCCTGAGAACTGGAAGTACAATTCCTTGTTCATGCCTTGCTGGCTTAGGCGTTGTTCGAAGTCTTGCATCATGCGGTCGATTTCAGAATCGATCATCGCTTGCGGGATTTCAACTGTAGCGTTTTCTGCCGCTTTTTGTACAAGCTGATCGCGCATTTGTGTTTCAGAAGCGTTGTCTTTCTCCGCTTTCAAGTTTTCTTTCATTTTCGTGCGAAGTGCGTCAAGGCCTTCTACTTCTTCGTCAAGTTCTTTAGCGAACTCATCGTTCAGTTCAGGAAGTTCTTTCGCTTTCACTTCGTTTACCGTCACTTTGAACGTTGCCGATTTTCCAGCAAGCTCTTCAGCGTGGTATTCTTCAGGGAAAGTGACTTCAACGTCTTTTTGTTCGCCCGTTTTAGCGCCGATCAATTGCTCTTCGAAGCCTGGGATGAATGAGTTAGAACCGATTTCTAGGGAGTAGTCGTTGCCTGCTCCGCCTTCAAACGCTTCTCCGTCTACGAATCCTTCGAAGTCGATGACAGCTGTGTCGCCGTTTTCAACTTGTCCGTCTTCTTTGACAGTCAATTCAGCCATGCGTTCTTGGCTTTCTTTCAATTGCTCTTCGATTTCCTCATCCGTCACGTTCGTGTCTTCTTTGGAAACTTCAAGGCCTTTGTATTCGCCGAGTTCCACTTCAGGTTTCACTGTTACTTTAGCAGTGAATACCAACGGCTCGTTCTTTTCCAATTTTTCAATGTCGATTTCAGGGCGGTCAACCGGGTTGATGCCTGCTTCTTCGACTGCGTTCGCGTAAGCGTCAGGCAGGATGAAATCAAGTGCATCCTGGTAAAGAGATTCTACACCGAAACGTTTTTCGAACATTTGGCGTGGCATTTTCCCTTTGCGGAATCCTGGTACGTTAATTTCTTTAACGACTTTTTTGAACGCTTTATCAAGCGCGCCGTTTACTTCTTCAGCCGGCACTTCTACTGTAAGTACTCCGACGTTACCTTCTTGCTTTTCCCATTTTGCTGACATGTATAAGCCCTCCAAACAATTTTTTACAAAGTCATGTACGAAATTTGTACGATTTTTGACAACCTCCACATTATATCACACATACGAGCAGGTTCAACTATTTCTAACCATTGCGCAATTCTATGTATGCCTCTGCCTGCATGAGCAATTCCAGCAATTTCGGATCGGCTTTTGCTCCCGCTTCTCCGCTGAACAAACTATCGAGATACGCGTGGTAGGCTTCGGCAATTTCCGCTTCCTCAAACTCTTCCCAGAAAAACGGATATAGCAGATAAATGTGCCGATCGACCAGCTCCATCGCCATCTGCAGCTTTGCCGGCTCTTTCTCCAAAGACTCTTCCAAACGCTTGCGAATCCCGATTAGACGGGCATCTTTCAATGGGTCCGGTAGCTTATCGATCGCAAGCTCGTTCTTATAATGAAACTTTCCGACATTCACCGTCCCGCTTATCTGTTGTTCACGGAGCATGAGCAGCAGATAGGATTTCGCCACCCAATCCACTTCCGGATGCTTGATCAATTCGATCAGCTGGTTCCTCATGGCACCATACGCTTCTTTCGGCAATTCAGTCACCCGCTGCTCCTGTTCGGAAGCGCTAAGCGGCAAAAATTGCTCCAGGCTAAATTGGCCTGTTTCCCGTTTGGCAGAGGCTGCGCTTTCGGCGATGCGTTCATTAAGATCGCGCAATTGATGGAATTGCTCCAAACGCTCTTTCGGCAGGACGTTTTCCTCGATGAGCACTTCGATCATCTTCTCGGCTTCTTCGAATTCCTTTACTTGCATTAGAATGCTTATGTATAGTTCCATCGTCTCCAAATAATGGATCGGTCCGATGCGCAGCAATTCCTGCACGACTTCGAGCGCTTCCTCGAATTCCCCCAGCTCATATAAGCTGTAGGCATATCCGCCGAGCGCCGCCGCATGGTCTGGCTCGTAGACGAGCACTTGGTACAGTTTATCGCGGGCATCGGCGTATTGTTCATTCTTTAAACTGGTCATCCCCTCCGATAGCAGCCGAGTGACCGTCGTCGGAAAGACGATAACATTGCCCTTGCGCTTCAAATCCCCAAACTTCTTCCGCATCCTACCACCTCTTTGTCCATTCATCATACCATAGGGAAATACACTGTGAAAACGAAAGCCGGCGCTATTTTGCGCCAGCCTCTTTGCCGTTCAGAACCAGTTTATACGCGACGTCCGCTTTTAAGGAATGGGCGACCGGGCAGTATTTCTCCCCGCTCACTTCGATGGCATGCCAGACTTTATCCGCGTCGATGTCCCCTTCCACGATAAAGGTAACCGTAATCGCCAAAAATTCCTTCGGCGGGTTCCGGCGCTTGTCTCCTTCCGTGACGATTTCGATAGAGCGAACATCTTTCATCCTGGCACGCAGAATCATCACGACGTCCATGCCGACGCATCCGGCAAGCGAGCCGAGCAGCGCCTGCATCGGAAGCAGTCCTTGGTCGTTCCCGACTCCCTGATGAGCATCCATCCGCAGCGTGTGGCCGCCTTGTCCAGCAGCCTCAAATACAAAATCCCCTTGCCATTTCGTGCTGAGCTTCAGTTGATCGGTTTCCATCTACAACACACTCCTCACAGCTTTTTATCAGTGTATCACTCAGGGCTGCCTTGTTCATCTGTTAAATTAAAAAACTGTCCACGCATCAGCGGGACAGTTTCATTAAATGACAGCGTGCATCGCGACATAAGCCATATAGCAAACAACTTCACGTGCGAAGAACGGCGCGATGTTCGCAAAGCCCTTGAATTCGGTCGAAGGCGTCGGAGAGGAATGGGCATCGATTCCGGCGTGTTCCGCCATAAGCAGTGCACGTTTCATATGTAAGGGATCGCTGACGACGAGAAAGCTCGACAAGCCGTTTTCATCCGCCAGTTCACCGGCGAAACGGAAATTCTCTTCCGTGATGAGCGATTGGGTTTCGATCAGAATATCTTCTTCAGGGACATGGTTGCGGATCGCGAAGTCGCGGCTCACGACCGACTCGGCGAAGTCCGCCCCGTCCGTGATACCGCCCGTGAAGATGATTTTCTCGACATAGCCCGCTTCGTATAGATCGATGGCGTGGCGTATGCGCTGTTCGAGCACCGGTGAAGGCTCCTCGCCGATGACTTTCGTGCCGAGCACGATTGCCGCATCGGCTTGTATCACCTTGGATTCACTGGCAAATGTCCAAATGCTCGTCGCTGTCGCTGCAATTAAAATCGTTTGTACAAGGGAAAGTATGATCAAAATCCGTTTCCATTTGTTTCTGAACACGTCTCGTTTCCACCTTTTGGTCTGTTTATTCTCTATCTTTTTCCATTATACGACATACCTCACAAATAAACAGCGAAAAATCAAATGTCCATCATTTCTTCACATGCGTTTTTCATAAAATAAAAAACCTTGCTTTCCCGATGGGGGAAAACAAGGTTTAGAGACGTCCCAGGAGGGATTCGAACCCCCGACCGACGCCTTAGAAGGGCGTTGCTCTATCCAGCTGAGCTACTGAGACATGACTTTCCTCACGAAAGACAATTTTAATTATAGAAATCATCCGAGGAAAAGTCAATGCTATTTCAAAAAAATATCTACTTTCTTATTTCAGCCACTCTGGCATTGCTTCGCTGAGCTTGTTCAATGCTTGCCCGCGGTGCGAGATGGCGGCTTTTTCTTCGGGTTCGAGTTCCGCCATGGCACGCTCCTGGGAAGGAACGTAAAAGATCGGGTCGTAGCCGAAGCCGTGGTCGCCTCTGCGCAATCGCAGTATTTCGCCTTCACACGAGCCGGAGAAGGTTTGGGTTTCTTCACCCGGTGCCGCAACCGCCAAGACGCAGCGGAATCGCGCACTGCGCTCTCCGTCCGGTACGCCAGACAATTTTTCCAGCACTTTATCGATATTGGCGTCGTCGCTCTTTTCGCCTCCCGCATAGCGTGCGGAATAGACGCCCGGCTCTCCGTCCAAGGCATCGATCTCAAGGCCGCTGTCGTCTGCGATGACTGGGATGCCAAGTTCTTTAGCGACGCCTTCCGCTTTCAGGATGGCATTGGCTTCGAACGTTGTGCCGGTTTCTTCGATGTCGAGGTCTTTTGCGACATCTCTTAAGGTCAATACTTTATAGCCTAGAGGGGACAGCAAGGTTTCAAAGTCTTTTGCTTTTCCTTTGTTCTGTGTGGCAATGACGATTTTTTTCATAGTGTAGATTCCACCTTTTCGCCGATCCGCGACGACAATTCGCCGATTGCTTGTTGTTGGATTTTGATCAATTGCTGGATTCCTGCTTCACCTAGATCGAGCATTTCGTTCAATTCCTTGCGGCTGAATGTCGCTTCTTCGCCGGTACCTTGCATTTCCACAAACTCACCGGATCCTGTCATGACTAGGTTCATATCGACCGCTGCCGTTGAATCTTCTTCGTAATTCAAGTCCAGGATGGCTTGCTTGCTGCTATTGATGCCGACGCTTGTAGCGGCCAAATAATCCGTCACAGGGAATACCGGTACGTCCAATTTGCCGAGTGCGATGGTCATGGCGATGAAAGCTCCCGTGATAGACGCTGTACGCGTCCCTCCGTCCGCCTGGATGACGTCGCAATCAATCCATAGTGTGCGTTCACCGATCTTCTCGAGATCGACGACAGCGCGCAAGGAGCGGCCGATCAGGCGCTGGATTTCCATCGTGCGCCCACCGAGCTTGCCGCGTGTCGCTTCGCGCTGGTTGCGGCTTCCAGTCGCGCGTGGCAACATGGAATATTCAGCCGTTACCCAGCCTTTGCCTTGGCCTCTCAAGAAACTCGGAACACGAGATTCGATCGTCGCTGTGCAAATCACTTTCGTCTGGCCGACCGTAATCAGGACCGATCCTTCTGGGTGGATCAAATAATCCGTCTCCACTTCCACCGGGCGCAGTTCGTCTGCTTGTCTATTATCAATTCTTGTCATCATTGAATCCTCCTCATGTACTCAAAAAATCTTACCATAATTCTGCCTTGACGACAAAAACCCGGCGGCTGAGCCGTCAGGTTTTTGGGAACTGGATTGAACGGATGCACGGCTCGTCGATGGCAAGCCATTTTTTGATGATCGTGCGGAAAATCTCCGTCGAACCGGATGTATAAAATTGATGGACGGGCGGTTTGCGGCGATCCGCAAATTTGTCCTGATAGCTCAAGTGGCGCGATACGTCTTTCGCCGTTTCCTGCGCTGACGATAGAACCGTCACTGTGGTGCCAAGTTCTTGCTCGATAAAGCCCTGCAACAGCGGGTAATGGGTGCATCCGAGGATGGCGGTATCGAATTCCTTCGATTTGATCGCCGATAACGTTTCTGCCACCATGCGGCGGGCGAATTCCCCTTCGTACTCATCACTTTCCACGAGCGGCACAAACCGCGGGCATGCCAATTGGACCACGTCAGAAGCTGAAACAAGCGACTTGATGGCTTTTTCGTAAGCCCCACTCTTGACAGTTCCGGACGTGCCGAGCACCGCAATTTTCTTCGTCGAAGACGATTTGATAGCAGCGCGGGCTCCCGGGAAAATGACACCGATAACCGGGATCGGCAATTTCTTTTGCAAGGAATTGAGCGCTGCCGCTGTTGCCGTATTGCAGGCGATGACCAGCATTTTGATATTCATTTTCATGAGCGCTTCTGCCATCTGCCATGTGTAGCGCCGAACTTCTGCAAGTGGACGCGGGCCATACGGGCAGCGCGCATTGTCACCGATGTAAATAATTTTTTCATTAGGCAAAAGTTTCATGATTTCCTTGGCGACGGTCAACCCCCCGACACCTGAATCAATGACTCCGATTGGCGCATTCAATGTCATAGCCCCGCTCCTATTTCATGTTGATATGCATTTTCTCCAACAAGCTTGAAAATTGCTCGACTTCTTCTACACTGAAGTCTTCAAGTACAGTTTCTAAATAATCCTGGCGCTTCTTGATCACTTCTTCAATGATCCGCTCGCCTTCTTTCAATAATTTAATGCGTACCACCCGGCGGTCCTGTTCCTCGCGGATGCGCACAACCAACTCGTTCTTCTCCATCCGGTCGACCAGGTCGGTCGTCGTGCTGAACGCCAAGAACATTTTATTCGATAAATCTCCGATGGTCATGTCGCCATGTTCGAACAGCCATTGAAGCGCCACGAATTGCGGCGGAGTAATGGTATACGAATTCAGGATTTCACGGCCTTTTTGCTTGATGATCCCGGATATATAACGCAATTCCTTTTCCATAAATGCCACACGCTCCAAGTCGTGGCGGCGGTTTAAGTTGTCTTCAGTCATGGACTTGGTTCACTCCCTAGCTACTGATATTTGTTCCATCGTGAAACGGTCGTTCTCTCAAGACAGGGACTGCTTCATTTGCCGGAAGAAGTTAGATTTCCGCTTTGCAGCATCGTCTTGTCCTCGTCGCTCCAAGGATGGCCTTTGCCGCTCGTCTTGGAAATCTGTACGACGGCGCCCCTGCCGGTGAAACAAGTTTCTTGCTTAGCATTCACTGCCCAATAATGGATGTCTGCGGAAGAGTTTCCAATCGACTCCACTTTCACATAAACTCTCAATTGTTCATCAAAGAATACCTGTCGGACAAAATCGACCTGCATATCCGCCACGACTGGGATCAAGTCGCTGTCTTTTGAAAGCCATGCTTGCATCAAGCCCACTTCTTTCATGAACTCGATCCGTGCATACTCAAAATAAGCGATCGGCACCGTATTGTTGACATGCCCGAACATATCCGTCTCTGAAAAGCGCACATGCACCGGCGCGTAAAAAGAAAAGCCTTCCTGCCATTCATTGAAATCCTTTATGTAAGACGCTCTCATTCCAGTTCCCCCTGTATACATTACTCATTTTGTAAGTATAGCAAAAACTGGCGCAAAGGACATCTGTTTCAGCCAAGCTTGGGTATTTTCGGCTGAAACAAAAAAACTCCGCCATAAAGGCGGAGTGTAACTTAGTCGACCATATGATCGCTTCCGAAGAAGTTGCGGAACATTTGGATGCTCACGTCGCGGTTCAAAGCTGCGATAGAAGTTGTCAAAGGAATGCCTTTCGGGCAAGATTCCACACAGTTTTGGGAGTTACCGCAATCCGCAAGGCCACCTTCGCCCATGATAGCGTTCAAACGCTCGTCACGGTTCATGGCACCTGTTGGATGCGCGTTCATCAAGCGGACTTGAGAAAGCGGAGCCGCACCGATAAAGTCGGATTTATCGTTGACGTTCGGACAAGCCTCAAGGCATACGCCGCACGTCATACATTTAGACAATTCATAAGCCCATTGGCGTTTGCGCTCAGGCATACGCGGACCTTCGCCAAGATCATGCGTACCGTCGATCGGCACCCACGCTTTGACTTTCTTCAGTGAGTCGAACATGCGGCTGCGGTCTACGATCAAGTCGCGGACGACCGGGAATGTTCTCATCGGTTGAAGGCGGATCGGTTGCTCCAGCTGATCGACAAGAGCTGTACACGACTGGCGTGCTTTGCCGTTGATGACCATAGAACATGCGCCACAAACTTCCTCAAGGCAGTTCATGTCCCAGTTGACTGGAGTTGTTTTCTTCCCGTCCATGTTGACCGGGTTGCGTCGGATTTCCATCAATGCGGAAATGACGTTCATGTTGGCGCGATATGGCAATTCGAACTTTTCCCAGTACGAGCTTTCGTCCGTAGAGTTCTGGCGTTCGATTTCGAAAATAACCGTTTTTGCTGCTTCACCCATGGTAAATTAGCTCCCTTCTTATTGCTATGCTTTCGCGGAATAGTCGCGTTTGCGTGGCGGGATCAAGCCAGTGTCGACTTCTTCATAATGGAAGATCGGCGCATCATAACCATTGAATTTCGCCATAGTCGTCTTCAGGAATTCCTCGTCATTACGTTCCGGGAATTCCGGCTTGTAATGTGCGCCGCGGCTTTCGTTGCGTTTCAACGCACCGATCGTGATGACACGTGCTAAATGTAGCATATTTTTCAGCTGGCGGGTAAACATTGCGCCTTGGTTGCTCCAAAGTTGCGTATCCGTCATGCTGATGTGGTTAAAGCGTTCAAGAAGCTCCTGGATTTTGCGGTCTGTTTCTTCGAGGCGGTCATTATAGCGTACGACCGTCACGTTGTCCGTCATCCATTCGCCAAGTTCCTTGTGCAAGACGTAAGCATTTTCAGTTCCGTCAAGCGCCAAGATCTCATCCCATTTACGCTGCTCTTCAGCTTCGTGCTTAGCGTAAATATCGTTTGGCAAGTCTTCTGCAAGAACTTCCAAGCCTTTGACATACTCAAGGGCATTCGGTCCTGCGACCATGCCGCCGTAGATAGCTGACAGGAGCGAGTTTGCGCCTAGACGGTTCGCACCGTGCTGGGAATAATCACATTCGCCTGCTGCCAAAACGCCAGGAATATTCGTCATCTGATGATCGTCAACCCATAGCCCGCCCATGGAATAGTGGACTGCCGGGAAAATCTTCATCGGTACTTTACGCGGATCGTCGCCTGTGAATTTCTCATAGATTTCGATGATGCCGCCCAGTTTGATGTCGAGTTCTTTCGAATCTTTATGGGAAAGGTCCAAGTACACCATATTCTCGCCGTTGATGCCGAGTTTTTGGTTAACGCACACGTCGAAGATTTCGCGTGTTGCGATATCACGTGGGACCAAGTTTCCGTATGCAGGATATTTCTCTTCCAGGAAGTACCAAGGCTTGCCGTCTTTATACGTCCAGATCCGCCCGCCTTCACCGCGTGCAGATTCTGACATCAAGCGGAGCTTGTCGTCGCCAGGGATCGCTGTTGGGTGGATTTGGATGAATTCGCCGTTCGCATAATAAGCGCCTTGCTGATATACGATTGACGCAGCAGAACCTGTGTTGATGACAGAGTTTGTGGATTTCCCGAAGATAATCCCCGGTCCGCCAGTTGCCATGATGACGGCATCCGAACGGAACGATTTGATCTCCATTGTCGTCAAGTTCTGTGCAGTGATTCCTCGTGAAACGCCTTCATCGTCGATGACGAGGCCCAGGAATTCCCAGCCTTCATATTTCGTGATCAAGCCTGCAACTTCATAGCGGCGGACTTGCTCATCAAGTGCATATAGCAATTGCTGGCCCGTTGTCGCGCCGGCAAATGCCGTTCTGTGGTGCATCGTGCCGCCGAAACGACGGAAGTCAAGAAGCCCTTCAGGCGTACGGTTGAACATGACGCCCATGCGGTCAAGCAGGCGGATGATGCCAGGTGCTGCGTCGGCCATCGCTTTGACCGGTCTTTGGTTAGCTAGGAAGTCACCGCCGTAAACGGTGTCATCTAGGTGAATTGCCGGGGAATCCCCTTCACCTTTTGTATTCACCGCTCCGTTAATGCCGCCCTGTGCGCACACAGAGTGAGACCGTTTAACTGGAACGATGGAAAATAGATCGGCAGGTGCTCCTGCTTCGGCAACTTTGATCGCTGCCATTAGGCCAGCTAGGCCCCCACCGACGATAGAAATTTTGCCTTTCGCCATTGTAGTGTTCACTCCTCTTTTAATTCACCAATGTTTGGGACATCCTTAAACGAATGCAAACAATGCTCTGATACCAATGATCGATAATACAATAAAGACTAGAAGTGTGAAGTAAGTTGAGTAGCGCTGTGCTTTCTCTGAAACCGTGATTCCCCACGTTACAAAGAAAGACCACAATCCGTTCGCCAAGTGGAACGTCGCGGACAGGACACCTACTACGTAGAAGGCGAACATGAACGGATTTGACAGGATGTTTTCCATCATGTTGAAATCTGCCTCTGCTGCACCAATCGCAACTTGGAATCTTGTCTCAAACACGTGCCATGCGATAAAGACCACAAGGAAAATCCCGGTGTAACGCTGGGCAACGAATAAAATGTTGCGCATGTAGCTGTAATGCCCCGGGTTGTTTTTCGCTGTGAACGCTATGTATAATCCGTAGAAAGCATGATACATGAGCGGCAAGTAGATGACGAAAATCTCCAGGAAGATGACGAATGGAAGATTTGCCATGAAGTGGGCAGCTTGGTTAAACGCTTCCACGCCTTGCGTAGCGAAATGGTTGACGATCAAATGCTGCGTCAAGAACAATCCGATTGGAATGACCCCGAGTAAAGAGTGCAGCCTGCGCATTAAAAATTCACGATTGTTATCCAAAAATTTTACCCCCCTCAAAAACATTAGTTGGCAGCGTAAAGCTTTCCTATATCAGGAAAACATATTCACGTTGCTGTAAGCATCATGTACAAGAATATGACATATTTATTGTACTCCCCCCCTCTAGGAGCGTCAAGGCAAGGAAACCTTTTTAAGCGCATCCAGTCTAGGGTCTGCGAAGGTTTTTGCGGATATTAAATAGGAAAGAATTCATGAAAAGCTATATTTTCATTTCGAAACAGGCGAGATACAGGCATCTGTTTCGAGGTTTTATAAGCTCATATAGGACCGTGCAGGCAAGATTTCAAATTTGAACAAATTGTGAATTTTTGCACAAACTTTCGGTAATTCAAAAAAGCCCAGCTAGGCTGGGCTTTTGGCTTATCTGACAGACGCTGGCGTCAGTCCGTATGCATCGTGGAGCGCATTTGCTGAACGTTCCATTTCACTAGCCGGCACGACGACAGAGACTTTGATTTCGGAAGTGCTGACCATTTTCACCGGCACATCCTGCGCGCGGAGAATATCGAACATTTTTGCCGCGACGCCGGGATTCGACACCATGCCGGAGCCGACAATCGATACTTTTGCCAAGCCGGTTTCGATATCGATGGAGTTATAGCCAATTTTTTCTTGCGCTTCCGACAAGACGCGCTGGGCTTCTGCCAGGCTGTCTTCTTTGATTGAAAAAGAAACAGACGGCGGAAACTCCTCAATGATGCTTTGCACGATGATATCGACATCGATCAAGTGATCCGCAAGACTCGTGAAGATATTGGAAAGCGACCCGTTGAATGGCTTCGTATAACTGACAGTGATGCGGGCGATGTCTTTTTCGAATGCCACGCCGCGCACGATTAGATTTTTTTCCACAGTGATCACCTCTTGAATGATAGTCCCCGGTTCATCCGAGTAGCTGGCCCTTACAGAGAGGGGCACTTGATTGTTCTTGGCGAATTCCACGGCTCGCGGATGAAGGACTCCCGCCCCGAGATTGGCCAATTCGAGCATTTCGTCGTATGAAATCTGTTCAAGTTTGCGGGCGCCTGTGACATAACGTGGATCGGAAGTGTAAACTCCGTCAACATCCGTGTAGATCTCACATTTTTCAGCACCGAGCGCAGCCGCCAGTGCGACAGCGGTCGTATCGGACCCGCCGCGGCCAAGCGTCGTGATATTGCCGTTCTTGTCGACGCCCTGGAACCCTGCGACCACGCAGAACAGTCCGAGGTCGAGGGCCTCTTCCAAACGCTGTGTATGGATCGTTTCGATGCGCGCATTGCGTGGGACGGATTCCGTTTCGATGCCCGCCTGCCAGCCTGTGAAACTCAAGGCATCATGCCCGAGTTTTTTGAACGCCATCGCCAACAGCGAAATGGTCACTTGTTCACCGGTCGCAAGCAGCATGTCCATTTCACGCTTTGGCGGCTCTGCGGAAATCTCTCCCGCAAGTCCAAGCAACGTGTCTGTCGTTTTGCCCATCGCCGAGACGACGATGACGACGCGCTTGCCTTGTTGTTTTTCCTGGATGGCGCGTCTTGCTACGCCCACGATTTTCTCCGGAGACGCCACGGACGTCCCGCCGAATTTCATTACGATTGTTGTCATTCTCTTCACTCCCACTTAAGATAAGTGGCCCTCAACAAAAAAGAGGCAACTCGCCGATTGCCTGGCAAGCTACCTCTCTTCTCATGTACGATTTCAAACGTCCATGTGAGATAGCCCTCCAGAGTCAAACTCTGACAGCCCTGCATCTCTTAAATGCAGGACCAGCATACACGCAAGCAGTGCGCGTAAACTTCGGCGGGCGTCCCTTTTGGCATCCTTCACAGATTCTGCAAATCTCGGGATGCTTACTATTGACGTCCGCTCCTCTATCATCACTTTTTACAAGTGATTCAATTGTGTTATTACAATACCACGAAGTTATTCCTGTTGCAACGGCTGTTCTTTGAAATGCCGTTCGATTTCCACGGCCAGCTTCTCAGGAATACCGGCCTGCTGGATCTCGCCGGCGTTCGCTTCCTTGATTTTCCGGACGGAGCCGAAATGCTTGAGCAATTGCTGCTTGCGTTTCGGGCCGACGCCTTGCAAACCGTCCAAAGCGGATTGAATCGAATTCTTGCCGCGCAATTGGCGGTGGAACGTGATGACAAAGCGGTGGACTTCGTCTTGAATGCGTTGCAATAAATAAAACGCTTCACTTGTGCGTTTGAGTTCCACCATTTCAACTGGATTGCCATACAACAACTGGGACGTTTGGTGCTTGGCGTCCTTTGCAAGTCCTGCAATCGGGATATCGAGCCCGAGTTCGTCTTCAACGATTTCGCGCGCCGATTCGATTTGGCCTTTGCCCCCATCGATAATGATCAAGTCGGGCAGCGGCAAGCCGTCCTTCAGCACGCGGCTGTAGCGCCTGCGGACCACTTCACGCATAGCCGCATAATCATCGGGCTTCTGCGCGGAGCGGGTTTTGTATTTCCGGTAATCTTTTTTTGACGGTTTCCCGTCGATGAAGACGACCATCGCAGACACGGCATCCGCCCCTTGGATATGGGAGTTATCGAATGCTTCGATGCGCAGCGGCGTGTGGATGTTCATCGCTTCGCCCAATTCGTTGCAGGCACCGACCGTGCGTTCTTCCTGGCGCTCGAGCAGCTGGAATTTCTCCTTGATGGCAATTTCCGCATTCTTGCGCGCAAGCAAGACCAAATCTTTTTTCTTGCCGCGCTGCGGGACGAGCACTTTCGCGCCGAGCCATTCTTTCAGGAATTCCTCATCTTCCGCTTCCGGCAACAGGATTTCATTCGGTTTGATATGATCCGGCTTTTCATAGAATTGGCCGAGGAAGGTCAAGAACTCTTCTTCCGGGTCGCGGTACAACGGGAACATCGACACTTCGCGCTCGATCAGCTTTCCTTGGCGCACGAAAAATACTTGCACGCACATCCAGCCTTTATCGACAGCGTAAGCAAAGACGTCGCGGTTGGTGAAATCGTTCATGGCCATTTTCTGTTTTTCCATGACCGATTCAATGTGGCTGATCTGGTCGCGGTATTCTTTTGCCCGTTCGAACTCCAGGTTCTCCGCCGCTTCGCTCATCTTCTCGGTCAGCTCCTGCTTCACTTCGCGGAAGCCGCCGTTTAAGAACCGGCTGATGCCGTCGATCATTTCACGGTACGTATCCTTCTCTACCGGTTTGACGCAAGGCGCGAGGCATTGCCCGAGATGGTAATAGAGGCAGACGCGGTCCGGCATCGTATGGCATTTGCGGAGCGGATACAAACGGTCCAGCAGCTTCTTCGTCTCGCTTGCTGCATAGGCGTTCGGATAAGGGCCAAAATATTTCCCTTTGTCTTTTTTGACCTGTCTCGTGATGACCAATTTCGGATGGCGTTCGCCCGTGATTTTCAAATACGGATAAGTCTTATTGTCTTTCAGCCGGATATTGTATTTCGGGTCATGCTTTTTGATCAAGTTCAATTCAAGGATCAATGCTTCTTTGTCGGAAGAGGTGACAATGTATTCAAAGTCCTCGATTTCATTGACCAGGCGCTGTGTTTTCGTATCGTGGCTGCCAGTGAAATAGGAACGCACACGGTTCTTCAACACTTTCGCCTTGCCGACATAGATGACTGTCCCTTGGCGGTCCTTCATCAAATAGCAGCCAGGCTGGTCCGGCAAAACTGCCAATTTATGTTGAATCATTTCATTTTTCATTTCCTCACCCTATTTAAAAAACCGGGTTCCACGAATGGGACCCGGTTTTGGAATTATGCGTGTTTTTCAACCAATTCAGCCAAAGCTTCTTTTGGACGGAAGCCGACAACTTTATCGACTGTTTCGCCGTTTTTCATCAAAAGAAGTGTCGGGATGGACATGATACCGTATTCGCTAGCTGTCTGTTGGTTTTCATCAACATCCAATTTCACGATTTTCACTTTGTCGTCCATGTCTGCATCAAGTTCTTCAAGAACTGGAGCGATCATTTTACAAGGCCCGCACCATGCTGCCCAAAAGTCTACCAATACGAGACCTTCTGAAACTTCCTGTTTGAAATTCTGATCTGTTCCTTTAACGATTGCCATGTATAATTCCTCCTTAAGTGATAACCAAACTATATTTCGATTATAGCAGACGTGATTTACGCTAGCTATTTATTTGCCTAGTCCTTCCATACCCGGCTGTTGTTGGCGTTAAACTGCCTGGATTTGATGTAGTCAATGTATTTAAAGACTGAGAGATTCCGCTACAGGGGCACGCTTTAGGCTCGCAGGATGCAAGTCATGCAGTGTATGCGACAGGATGTCGCGGTATACACTGCCCGTGATTGAGTGGGCATCGAGCCTCCTCATTCGCTACGCTCATTCCCGAGTCTCTCAAACCCACTTTTTCCGCAGGAGTCGGCCCCTTTCGCTCCATCTCCAGTTACAGACAAAAAACAGCCCGCTACATTGCGGGCTGCTGTGATTACATGACTTTCTTGAATTCTTCTGTAAGCAACGGGATGACGTCGAATAGGTCTCCGACGATTCCGTAGTCTGCTACTTTGAAGATGTTCGCTTCTGGGTCTTTATTGATCGCAACGATGACTTTGGAGTTGGACATCCCTGCCATGTGCTGGATCGCTCCGGAAATTCCCGCTGCGATGTAGAGATCAGGTGTAACGACTTTCCCTGTCTGTCCGATCTGCAAGGAATAATCGCAGTAATCTGCGTCACATGCGCCGCGTGATGCTCCGACTGCGCCGCCAAGAAGGTCAGCCAGTTCTTGCAAAGGCTCGAATCCGTCTTTACTCTTGACGCCGCGTCCGCCAGCAATGATGACTTTCGCTTCCGAAAGGTCTACGCCTTCTGCGGATTTGCGGACGACGTTTTTGATGATCGTGCGCAAGTTCGTGATATCGACCGACAAGCTCGATACATCGCCAGAACGTTCTTCGCGCTCAAGCGGAGCGATGTTATTTGGACGTACTGTAATGAAGACAACACCGTCTTCTTTCAGTTTCACTTTTTCAAATGCTTTACCGGAATAGATCGGGCGGATGAAGATAGCGTCCTCCCCTTCCCCTTCGATATCCGTTACATCGGAAATCAAGCCGGTTTGCAATTTCGATGCGATTTTTGGCGACAAGTCCTTGCCGACTGCAGTGTGGCCGAAGACGATTGCTTCAGGCTGCTCTTGGTCAACAACTGCCATAAATGCCTGGCCGTAACCGTCAGATGTATAAGATTTCAAGTGTGGGTGCTCAACCGTAATGACGCGATCAGCGCCGTAAGCTACCAATTCGTTTCCGAACTCGCTCACTGCTTCCCCAAGCAAGACAGCAACTACTTCCCCGCCGCCTGAAATTTTCTTGGCTGCGGCAATTGCTTCAAATGATACGTTGCGCAAAGCGCCTTCACGCGTTTCGCCCAATACTAATACTTTTTTCGACATAGTCCGTTAACCCCCTAAGTAGATGTGAAAATGAATGATTGGCGTACGTTTATATAACTTTCGCTTCAGAGCGAAGCAAGCTGACCAGTTCAGAAACTTGGCTTGGAATTTCGCCTTCCAAAATACGGCCGGCTTGTTTTTTCGGCGGCAAGTATACTTCGATCGTTTCTGTTTTCGCTTCTACATCTTCTTCGTCGATATCCAGATCATCGAGCTCAAGCTCTTCAAGCGGTTTTTTCTTCGCTTTCATGATTCCTGGAAGAGATGGATAGCGCGGTTCGTTCAAGCCTTGTTGGGCTGTGACCAATAAAGGCAATGAAGTTTCAAGCTCTTCTGCATCCCCTTCAATATCACGGACGATTTTCACTGTTTCGCCTTCAATTTCAAGGCTAGTGATCGTCGTCACGTAGTTGATATCAAGCAAATCAGCTACGCGCGGTCCGACTTGGCCAGATCCGCCATCGATCGCTACGTTTCCTGCAAGAATCAAGTCCGCTTCTTTGTCTTTCAAGTACTCTGCCAGTATGTATGCTGCCGTAAACTGGTCCATTTCCTCGACATCGTCTTCTGTATTGATCAAGACCGCTTTATCAGCGCCCATTGCAAGTGCTGTGCGCAATTGCTTTTCAGCTTCCTCATCGCCGATTGTGACAACTGTCACTTCGCCGCCGTGAGCGTCGCGGACCGTGATGGCCTCTTCGATCGCATACTCGTCATATGGGTTGATGATGAATTCAGCGCCATCTTCTTGAATCTGGCCACCAGAGACAACCAGCTTTTCTTCTGTGTCAAACGTACGTTTTACCAATACATAAATGTTCATGAACGTAAACCTCCCAAGTATTATTTCCCTTTAAATTGTGCTTCGCGTTTTTCCAGGAAAGCGCTAATGCCTTCCTTCGCGTCTTCCGATACGAAAACCGTACCGAACGAATCCGCTTCTGCCTTGACCCCTTCTTCAAAAGCCCCGTGCTTCGAATACTGAAGCATGTCGATGGCCGCCTTAACGGACACCGGGCTTTTTTTCGCAATTTTCTTCGCAATTGAAAGCGTTTGCGGAAGAAGGTCTTCTTCGCCGAAAGAACGGTTGGCAAGACCGAGCTGCACTGCTTCTTCGCCTGTAATCGGATCGCTCGTCAAAAGCATTTCAGCGGCTTTGGCCACTCCGACATAACGCGGCAAACGCTGTGTTCCTGCAAATCCAGGAATCAAGCCCAATTGAAGTTCCGGCAATCCCAGTTTAGCATTTTCCGTAACAAAACGCATATGGCAGCTCATTGCCAGCTCCAAACCTCCGCCAAGTGCGGCGCCGTGGATAGCGGCAATGACCGGCTTGTGGAATGTTTCCACGCGTTCAAATACGGCTTGCCCGCTTGCCGACAGTTTCGAGAATTCTTCTCCTGAAGTCACTTCCGTGAACTCCTTGATGTCGGCGCCTGCTGAGAAGAAACGCCCTTCCCCGTGCAAGACGATCGCACGGACATCCGAGTCGTTTTCCACTTCATCCAGAAGTGCATCGACTTCCAAGATCAGCGCGCGAGACAATGCATTTGCCGGCGGCCGATTGATTGTCGCAATCGCTACCCCATCTTCTTTTTTCCAGCTGATAAATTCCACCTGCTCATCCCCTCCCTTTACGCTTGCATGCCTTTCAGCAATAAGCGCTGCACTTTCGGTGCGAGTTCGACCAAATCATACTTGTGATCGTTCATCACCCAGGTAGTAATGGTCTCATCCATTGTACCAAAAACCATCTGGCGGGCTAAACGAATATCCATATTTTGATCAAATTCTCCTGATTCGATGCCGCTGATCAAGATCCGGTCCATCAATTTTAAATAACCCCGCAAGACATTATTGATTTTCATGCGGATGTCATGATTGGATTGCCGAAGTTCTAGCTGGGTCACAATCGCCAGGTGCAGATCGTTTGCGAGCAAGCTGAAATGACTATTGATCATCATGCCGAGCTGATCGGCTGCGCTTGCGTCTTTCGCGATGATTTTCTCCAATTCGCTGACAAACACGCCCATCTTCTCCTGGAAGACGGAAATGAGAATGTCTTCTTTATTCTTGAAATACAAATAAATCGTACCATCCGCTACACCTGCTTGCTTGGCAATTTTAGAAACTTGCGCTTGGTGGTAACCATTCTCTGCGATGACGATGACCGCAGCGTCAATGATTTGCTTATATTTCGGTTTATCCTTCTTTACCATCCTGTCACCACCCAAAAAAATATGAAAATATGAATGGCGATTCATTCATATTTTCATATTATCGTTTTGTTTAAATTGTGTCAAGCTTTTGCCTTAGTTAGGAAGGAACCGCTTCATTGCGCTTGGCGATTTCTTCATCCACCAGCGATCTGCGCAGGATTTTACCGACCGCTGTTTTCGGAAGTTCTTTACGGAACTCATAAATGCGTGGCACTTTGAACGCTGCGAGGTGTTCGCGGCAATGTTTATCCAATTGTTCTTCTGTAACAGTATACCCTTCTTTCAGTACGATGTATGCTTTTACCGTTTCGCCTCGATACGGGTCCGGAATTCCGGCGACGACACATTCCTGGATCGCTTTGTGTTCATACAGCACTTCTTCGATTTCTCTTGGATAGATATTGAAGCCTCCGGCGATGATCATGTCTTTTTTGCGGTCGACGATAAAGAATTGCCCTTCTTCGTCCATATAGCCAAGATCCCCAGTCAATAGCCAGCCATCGACAATCGTTGCCGCTGTAGCATCCGGGCGGTTCCAATAGCCTTTCATCACTTGAGGGCCTTGAATGGCAATTTCACCGATCTGGCCGTTTGGAACAGGGTCAGTCGTTCCCGGAAGGAAAATTTCGCAATCTGTATCCGGATACGGCATGCCGATCGAGCCTTTTGTCCGTTCGCCCCATACGAGATTCGAGTGGGTAACCGGCGAGGTTTCGGTCAGGCCATAGCCTTCGACCAGTTTGCCTCCCGTGATGCGTTCGAATTTCTCCTGTACTTCCGTCGGCAGCGGAGCAGATCCGCTCAAGCATGCTTCAATGGAAGACAGATCGTATTTCTTGATGTCCGGATGGTTTAATAAACCGATATAAAGCGTCGGTGCGCCAGGGAACAAGGTCGGCTTTTGCTTGTTGATGGTTTTCAAGGCCTGCTCTGGATCGAATTTCGGCAAGAGCACCATCTTATTGCCCTGCATGACAGATAAGATCAAGACAGTCGTCAAACCGTACACATGGAATAAAGGAATGATGCCCATGATCGTCTCTTCGCTACGCTTCGATTTATAGAGCCAAGCGTCACACATTGTCGCATTCGAAATTAAGTTACGGTGCGTCAGCATGACGCCTTTTGGCGATCCGGTCGTTCCGCCGGTGTATTGCAGCAGCGCCAAGTCTTCGTCGAAATCAAATGGCGGCTTGGTAATTTGCGGCGAAGCTGTTTTCATGATTTCCGTGAAGAGGTGATTGATCCCCCGGTGTTCGACTTTCACCGTCATCCCGTATTGCTTTTTCTGGATGAACGGGTACACGAGGTTTTTCGGGAATGTCAGGTAATCCTTGATGCCCGTGACGATAACGTTCTCAAGATCCGTTTCTTTGATCACTTTGTTGATTCGCGGGAACAAAATATCAAGTGCTATGATCGCCTTGGCACCGGAATCTTTCATCTGGTAGGAAATTTCCCGCTCTGTATAAAGCGGATTTGTCATGACGACGACGCCCCCAGCGTAAAGGATCCCATAAAAACTGATGACCGCCTGTGGGCAGTTCGGCAGCATGATGGATACCCGGTCGCCTTTTTGGATGCCTAGCTTTTGAAGGTAATTGGCCATCTTCATGGCAGATTGGTACAACTCTTCGTAGCTAAGGTCCTTGCCCAGGAAATGAATTGCGGTCTTTTGCGGAAAGTCTTCATAGGCTTTCGTCAAATATTCCTGGACTGGCATGCTCGGATACGTTAGCGTGTGCGGTACTTCCGCCGGATAATGAGCTAACCACGGTTTTTCGGACATACTTTCTACCTCCCCCTCTTTTATCGGAATCGTGAGAATATTCCTACTTTAAGTATAAAGAATTATGATAACGCTTTCAAACATTATTTTCTATGAGGTTTTAATCCATAAAAAAAAACGGCACACTGGCCGTTTTTAAAACACGAATAGGAAGACGATTCCTACAAGCACAAACAAGATGCAAAAAACGATTAAGATTTTGATCAGGTTTTCCATTCGTTCCAACTCCTATGAAATACTGGCTCCGATAACATACGACAAGCCGACTGAGATGGTCATCGAAATCAAGCCGACCGAACGGTTATCGCGGGCGATTTCTTCATCCACTTTGAATTTTGGCGTCAAAAACTCAAAGAGCAGATAAGCAAAAATCAATAATACGAACCCGAACAGTCCCCAGCCGATCATCTCAAACAGCGTCGTGTGCTGTTCAATCGAAAAGCGGAAAATATTCGTGACGCCGAAAATCTTTCCGCCTGTGGCCATCGCCACGGCCAAATTGCCGCTTTTGATTTCTTCCCAGTTCTTATATTTTGTTACGACTTCAAAAATAACCATCGCTACGATCAAGCATAAGACTACCACACTGAAATAGCCGGCCGTCTCAACGAGCGGATGGGTCCAAAATCCTTCCTCGAACATTTGCAAACTCCCCTTCCGCCCTTACTTCAATTCAGCGACTGTTACACCCGATCCGCCTTCACCCGGTTCGCCAAAGCGATAGCTTTTGACGCGCGGATGTTTCTTCAAGTATTGCTGAACGCCTTGGCGAAGCGCGCCAGTCCCTTTGCCGTGAATGATGGAGACTTGGTGGTAATTTGCCAATAAAGCATCATCCAAATATTTCTCGACGCGCGAAAGGGCATCCTCATAACGCTCACCGCGAAGGTCCAACTCCATTTTCGTATAGCCTTCACGGCCTTTCAAGCTGGTCATCGTGCGGGTTTCTTTTTGCTTTTCAGGTTTCGTGTAGCTAAGGTCGGATTCAGGCAGCTTCATTTTTAAGATGCCGACCTGTACGACCCATTCCGTGTCGGAAACTTTTTCGACCAATGTTCCTTTTTGCCCGTAGGATAGCACTTTTACTTCGTCATTCGGTTTCAGGGCGACCGGTTCGTTTTTCTTTTTCGCTTTTTTGAGGACGCGGTTTTCCGGCATAGCATCTTCGAGCCGTTTTTTTGCATCGATGAGTTGATGTTCTTTCACGCCGGTCTGCTGGGTCAGCTGCATTTGGCGCAGTTCCTTGATGACCGTTTCCGCTTCCGCACGGGCCTGGTCGACGATTTTGCGCGCTTTTTCTTTGGCTTTGTCTTCGAGCAGCTCTTTGCGGCTGTCATATTCCGCGAGGCGTTTCGCCAAGTCTTCTTTAAGCGTCTCGGATTCTTCGAGCACAGAACGGGTTTCTTCTGCATCCCGTTCGGCCTCGCGACGGCTTTTCTCAAGCGAAGCGATCATCGAGTCGACTTCTTTGCGGTCAGTTCCAGTGAAACTTTTCGCATGTGAAATGATATGCTCCGGCAAGCCGAGACGTTTGGAAATTTCAAACGCGTTGCTGCGCCCCGGTACGCCGATCAACAGGCGATAAGTCGGGCTCAAAGTTTCCACATCGAATTCGACGCTGGCATTGGCGACTCCTTCCCGGTTATAGCCATAAGCTTTTAGTTCCGGGTAATGGGTCGTCGCAATGACACGCGCGCCTCTGCCATGTACTTCATCCAATAATGAAATGGCAAGCGCCGCCCCTTCTTGCGGGTCAGTACCGGCACCGAGCTCATCGAAAATGACGAGTGAATTTTCATCGAATTTCTCGAGGATGTCGACGATATTAACCATATGAGAAGAGAATGTACTCAAGCTTTGCTCAATCGACTGCTCATCGCCGATATCGGCAAAGATCTGGTCGAATACAGCCAGTTCCGAACCTTCGAGCGCCGGTACAGGTAGCCCTGCCTGCGCCATCAAAGTCGACAAGCCGACCGTTTTCAAAGTAACGGTCTTTCCGCCTGTATTCGGTCCGGTGATGACGATCGCCGTAATGTCACGGCCGAACTCGATATCGTTCGGCACCACTTCATCTTGTGGAATGAGCGGATGGCGCGCTTTTTTCAAATTGATATAGCCTTCTGTATTCATGTCGGGCTTCGAGCATTTATGCGCTTGCCCGTACTTCGCTTTTGCCAGGATCAGATCGACTTCTGCCAATACGCCGACCAAAGTGAACAATTCGTGAGCGACTTCCTGTACTTTCATAGACAACATCAGCAGGATGCGGTCGATTTCTTCTCGTTCTTTCAACTTCAGCCGGCGCACTTCATTGTTGGCCTGCACGACTGCATCCGGTTCGATGAACAGCGTCTGGCCTGACGATGATTGGTCATGCACGATGCCGCCGTAATGGCTTCTGTATTCTTGCTTGACCGGGATGACGAAACGGTCGTTGCGGATGGTGACAATCGAATCCGACAGCATTTTCGACGCATTGCGCCCGCGTATCAGGCTCTCGAGTTTTTCGCGTACGCGGCTTTCCTGCGCACGCAGCGATTGGCGAATGCTGCGAAGCTCCGAGCTCGCGCTGTCGACCACAGTCCCGTTGTCATCGATGCATGCATTGATATCGTGCTCAAGCTGCGTCAATATCGGCATGCATTCTTTTTTCTCCATGAAGTGGGGAATAGCGATATCTTCTTCCGCGTCGATAGCTTCAAGGAAATGGCGCAAGATCCGGCTTGCACGGATCGTTGAGGAGACTTCCATCAACTCCACCGGGCTCAGACTGCCGCCGATTTGTGCACGTTTCGCATGGGGGCGGATATCGGAAATTCCTCCCATCGGCACATTATTCTTGATACGCAATAATTGCGCTGCTTCATCCATTTCTTCCAACAAACGGTTCACTTCCGCGATGTCAGTAGACGGCAGCAATTCTTTCACTAACCCTTTTCCAAGTGATGAAGTGCAAAATGCAGCCACTTCTTCACGGATTTTATAAAATTCGAGAGTTCGTAATGCGCGCTCTGCGATCATATAAACTCCTCCTTTATCGTTTCAAGAAATCTCGTAACTTCTCAAGCGGCCATGTATTGACCACATTGTCTTTTTTCAGCCATGCTTTCTGTGCGTGGCGGACGCCCGTTGCCATGACCTCCAGCCCTTCGATTGCATGGGCATCGGTATTGATGGCGACTGGTACGCCTTTTTCCTGTGCCATGACCAGCCATTCCACTGCGAGGTCGAGGCGATACGGGCTCGCGTTCAATTCAACGATCTTGCCGTATTCTTTGGCCCAATCGAGGATTTGTTCAACATCCGGATTATAGCCGTCGCGTTTTCCGACGATTCGGCCTGTCGGATGCGCGATCATATGGACGTAAGGGTTTTTCATGGCCGTCAAAATGCGCGCCATGATCTGTTCTTGCGGCTGTTGGAAACTCGAATGGATGCTCGCGATGACGAAATCCAATTGCGCGAGCACTTCGTCGTCGAAATCCAAACTGCCATCCGGCAAGATGTCCATTTCCGTTCCGGACAATACTTCGATGCCATCATGGCGTTTATTGGCCTCACGCAACTTCCCGTTCTGTTCAATCAAGCGCTCGGGCGTCAAGCCGTTTGCGACTTTCAGGTATTGTGAATGGTCGGTGATGACCATGTATTCGTAACCCTGGTCTTGGCAAGCATCGATCATTTCATCGATTGAATGCGCCCCGTCTGACCAGGTTGTGTGCATGTGCAAGTCGCCGCGGATATCGTCGAGCGAGACGAGCGACGGCAATTCGTCAATTCGGTCGATTTCACGGCCATCTTCGCGCACGGTCGGTGGGATGAATGGCAAATCGAAATGGGCGAAAAATGCCTCTTCTGATTCGAATGTCAACACGGAACCGTCTTCCTGTTCCACGCCGTATTCGCTGATTTTCTCTTTTTTCGCTTTGGCCAATTGGCGCATGCGGACATTATGGTCTTTCGAACCGGTAAAATGATGCAGCGCTGTCGCAAATTCTTCTGGTGCAACGAGGCGGAAATCGACATCGATCGGCTCGACCACTTCCACCGCAACAGAGACTTTCGTGTCGCCTGATGCAATGGTTTCTTTTACAGGCAAGCCGGCGAGCAGTTGTTCTTTCACTTTTGCCGGTTCATCGGTCGCTACGATAAAGTCGATGTCTTTGCTCGTCTCTTTTGTGCGGCGAAAACTTCCGGCAACTGAAAATTCCGCAACATCGGAGATCGTCGTCAATAAGTTTTCAATGAATGCCACCGTTTCTTCCGTTTTCCAGATGGGGTGGCGTCCCGGGTCGGTTTCGAAGTTTTCCAGCTCAAGCAGGATTTTCTCTTCGGATTTTGCGCCGAATCCCGGAAGCGCTTGGACACGCCCATCGATGCACGCCTGCTTCAAGGATTCCATTGAATCCACGCCGAGTTCTTTGTAGAGTTTGGCAATTTTCTTGCCGCCAAGCCCTTGCAGTTTCAGCATCGGCACAAGCCCTTTCGGCACTTCTTCCTGAAGCTCTTCGAGGACAGACGATTTGCCGTCGGTAATCAATTCGGTGATGACATCGCCTGTGCCTTTTCCGATGCCTTTCAACTTCGTGACATCTTCAATCTCATCCAGGCTGCGCTGGTCGAGTTCTAGAGCTTGGGCAGCTTTGCGGAAAGCCGATACTTTAAACGGGTTGTCCCCTTTTAATTCCATATATAATGCAATATTTTCCAAAGTACGGATAATAATTTTTTTATTCATGCGAAACAAACCTCCCTAATCGGTTCATAAAAAAACTTCCCTCGTAAGAGAGAAGTTCCTACTACATATAAATATACCACCATTCCTTCACTTTCTCAGAGAAATACGGCGTGTGTTCGAGGATGGCACGGGCGATCCCGGAATTTTCGATTTGGTTTTGAATCACATCGATCGGCAATAACGCAAATACGTAGAGTCCGATAAACAATAGGATGTGCGCTTCGATGAGTCCAAGGACTGCACCGAAAATACGGCTCAAAAACCCGAGCACCGGTATGTATTTGATGAAATCGAACATCGATGCGATCAGCGTCAGCAAAAATTTCACGACGAAGAAAATGAGTGCGAATGCCAACAGCTGGTAAAAAGTTTGGTCCAGATTCAATTGTTCAAAAGCCATCGCAAAGCGCGAGCTTTCGTCGACCGTCGGGTATGGAACCCATAACACAAAGTTTTCCGATAGCGGTTTATAATACGTGTAGGCAACAATGAGCGCGACGACAAATCCGACCATGTGCAGAAACTGCAGTACCAGCCCTCGCTTGAAGCCAACCAAAATCCCCGCCAGAAGCAATACCAATAAGATTAAATCAAGCATATCCGTCAGCCCTTCAAGTTATTCAATTCAATTTCCATTTGTTCTAGCTGCTCTTTCAGTTTAAGATATTCATGTGTCGCATTTACCGCGGTCAATACGGCAAGTTTCGCCTGGTCAAGCGATGGATTGGCGGCGTTGATCTCCCGCATCTTGCTGTCGACCATGGAAGCGACAAGCCTCATATGGCCGGATGTCTCAGTACCGAGCATCTTATATGTATGGCCATATATATCAACGACAGTGCGAATTTTATGCTGCTCTTGCAATGCGCGTTCCCCCTTTGGAATTCTATAGACCATCATAACACGAACTCGAGCGGATTGTGAATCATAAGAAAGGGGACTCCCAATGACCAATAGCGTCTTGAAACTGCCAGAAGAAGCCTTAAAAAGGTTGATCGAACATTACCGTAATAAGGAAATAACCACCAAGAATCCCCATGCACGCTTTGCTGCCAAGCTGCCGGATGCGATGATTACCGTCTACACATCCGGCAAAGTCATGTTCCAAGGCGCTGGCGCTGAACGCGAAACCGCCAAATGGGGCGCTGTCGACAGCATCAAAGAGAAAACGGCGTCAGCGAAAGGCGATCAATTGCCGCCCGATTTCGCCAACCGCTCTGTGCTCGGCTCCGATGAAACCGGCACAGGCGATTTTTTCGGCCCGATTACCGTCGCCGCCTGCTATGTGCCCGCACAGCAAGTTGAACTCGCAAAAGAACTCGGGGTTAAGGATTCCAAGCAATTGACGGATGATTATATGCGCAAAATCGCGCCTGACTTAAAAGCCGCGTTCACTCATAGCGTGCTGACCTTAGATAACGAGAAATACAATCAAGTGCAGGCGCAAGGCTGGTCGCAAGGCAAGATCAAAGCTTTGCTCCACAACCAGGCGTTGAAGCATGTCTTGCGGAAAATGGCACCGGAAAAACCCGAAGCGATACTGATCGACCAATTCGCAGAGCGCGGCATCTACTATCGGCACATCGCACAAGAATCCGACATCATCCGCGAGAATGTGCTGTTTTCCACGAAAGCGGAAAATCTCCATGTTTCGGTCGCCTGCGCATCGATCATTGCGCGTGTCGCTTTCTTAGAGGAAATGGACCGTCTCAGCACAGTTGCAGGCGTCTCTTTGCCAAAAGGCGCTGGCGCGATTGTCGATGAAGCCGCGGCCAAGATCTTGTTGTCGCGCGGAGAAACCTTCCTGAAAAGCATTACGAAAGCCCATTTTGCCAATACGAAAAAAGCGCAAGCCTTGGCAGCGAAGAAAAAACGCACATAAAAAAACAGTCTTGGACTCACCATGAGCCCAAGACTGTTTTTGGTTTTAACGGAGTTCCGCTCCTGATTCCGTGAGCGCTTTGATGATTTTCTCATGCGCTGCGTTCACTTCTTCATCGGTCAGTGTTTTCTCCGGGTCGAAATATCTTAGCGAGAACGCCAAGGATTTCTTGCCTTCATCCATGCGGTCGCCTTCGTACAGATCGAAGACGCGGACATCTTTCAAAAGCTTGCCGCCCGCTTTGCGGATAACCCCTTCAATCGTCTGCGCTTCCACGATATTCGACAAGACCAACGCCACGTCGCGTGAAATTGTCGGGTAGCGGGATACTTGTGTATAGACAAGCGCTTCCGTTTCGCGCGTCAGCAACATCGCCAAGTTCAATTCCACCACGATCGTTTCTTTCAAATCGCGTTTTTTCTGCTCGGACGGGTGCAAGGCGCCAATGACACCGATGCGCTTGCCATCGAGCAGGATAAATGCGGTTCTGCCTGGATGCAAACCGTCCATTTCGCCGCGTTCAAATGACAGTTCTAGGCCCAGCTTTTCAGCCAGCCCTTCCACGATGCCTTTTGCCACGAAAAAGTCGACAGCTTTCTTTTCGCCTTGCCAGCTATGGTCGAGCCACAGTCCCGTCATGACAATTGCCAAATGCTCTTGTTCATCGAGCAATTCATCCTGGCCTTTCAAGAACACCGAACCCGTTTCATACAAAGCTGCCGAATCAATGCGGCGCGCCGTATTGTATGAAAGCGATTCGAGCAGATGAGGCAATAAACTCTGGCGCAAAATGCTGCGCTCTTCGCTCATTGGCATCAACAGACGGGTCGTTTCCGTCGGCTCCAGTGCAAATTGCGTCGCTGCCGCTTCCGAGGTCAAGGAATAGGTCGTAGCCTGAAGCAAGCCCGCCCCTTCCAGGAAATGGCGTGCAATGCGGCGTTTCGCCTGGTATGGGCTCAATCCGCCAGGTGTCGCATCGGTACGCGGCAAGGTTGCCGGAATCTCGTCGTAGCCGTAAAGACGTGCGATTTCCTCCACGACATCTTCTTCGATCTGGATATCTTGTCGGCGTGTCGGCACTTCAATGATCAATTGATTATTCGCCGCTTCCGTGTTGAACTTCAAGCGGCTAAGGATATCGAGCATGTCCTCAAGGCGGATCTTCATGCCGAGGCGGCTATTGATGAAGTCCGGAGAAACTTTGACAACGCGCTCTTGTTTATCGAGCTGGTCGAAGATGAGCGATCCGGCAAGCACTTCGCCTTCCGCCAGTTCAGCCAATAATTGTGCAGCACGTTCCGCAGCCGGGATGACGCGGTTCGGGTCGACGCCTTTTTCATAGCGTGAGCTCGCATCGCTTCTCAAGTTATGGTCTTTCGACGTACGGCGAATCGAATCGGAAGCAAAATAAGCGGACTCGATGACGACCGTTGTCGTCTCATCGCTCACTTCCGAATTTGCACCGCCCATGACACCGGCAAGTGCGACAGGGTCCGTGCCGTTGGTGATGACCAATTGATGCGCAGATAAGGTGCGTTCTGTGTCATCAAGCGTTGTGATTTTTTCGCCTTCTTTTGCCTGGCGCACGGTGATGTTGCCGGAACCAAGGGAATCATAGTCAAACGCATGAAGCGGCTGGCCGTATTCCATCAAAATATAGTTTGTCACGTCAACGACATTATTATGCGGGCGTACGCCAGCAGCCATCAAGCGCTGTTGCAGCCAAAGCGGCGATTCCTTCACTTTAACGTTGCGCACGACTTTCGCGACATAAAGAGGATTCGCTTCTGGTGCATCCACTTCGAGCGACAGCATGCTTTCCGCACTGTCCGCAGCTTCTGTGTACTTGATTTCCGGCAAGCTAACCTCTTCTCCCAAAATGGCGCCGACTTCATAAGCGACACCGAGCATGCTCATCGCATCCGCACGGTTCGGAGTAAGGCCAAGTTCAAGGACCGTATCGTCCAAGTCCAGATAAGACAGTACATCTGTGCCGGGCTCTGCTTTTTCAGGCAAGACGTAAATGCCTTCTGCATAGCTTTTTGGCACAAGTTTCGTTTCAATGCCCAGTTCCTGAAGCGAGCAGATCATGCCGTTCGATATTTCTCCACGCAGCTTCGCTTTTTTGATTTTCATGCCGCCTGGAAGTTTCGCGCCCGGACGTGCCACGATGACCGACTGCCCTTTAGCGATATTCGGTGCGCCGCAGATGATCTGGTCGATTTCCCCGCCGCCGACATCCACTTGGCAGATTGACAGTTTATCGGCTTCCGGATGCTTCACGCAATCCGTCACATAACCGACGACCAAATTCGCCAGTCCTTCCGAACGGTCAATTACGGCGTCAACTTCGATTCCTGCGCGCGTAATTTTTTCCCCGAGTTCCGCTGGGGGCAAATCTTGTGTATTTACATATTCTTCCAACCATTTTGTCGATACTAACATGAAAGTTCCTCCTTAAAGTTCCGTCCGTTGAAATTGCGTCAAGAAACGCACGTCGTTCGTGTAGAAATGGCGGATGTCCTCGATGCCGTATTTCAGCATCGCAATGCGCTCTGGCCCCATGCCGAATGCAAATCCTGTCAGGCGCTTCGAATCATAGCCGGCCATTTCCAGAACGTTCGGATGCACCATGCCAGCGCCCAGAATTTCGATCCAGCCGGTCTTTTTGCAGACATTGCAGCCAGACCCGCCGCATTTGAAGCAGGAAATATCCATTTCAACGGAAGGCTCCGTGAACGGGAAGAAACTCGGACGCAGACGGATTTCACGGTCTTCGCCGAACATCTTCTTGGCAAAGACGGACAAAGTCCCTTTCAAATCGCTCATGCGGATGTCCTCGCCTACAACAAGCCCTTCGATTTGCGTGAATTGATGCGAATGCGTCGCATCGTCATTGTCGCGGCGGTACACTTTGCCCGGGCAAATGATCTTGATCGGCTCTCCGCCTTTTGCTTCCATCGTGCGCGCCTGCACCGGTGAGGTATGCGTGCGCAGCAAAATATCTTCTGTTATATAGAAGGAATCCTGCATATCGCGCGCTGGATGCCCTTTTGGCAAGTTGAGTGCTTCGAAATTATAATAATCCTTCTCGACTTCCGGGCCTTCTGCGATTTCGTATCCCATCGACAAGAAAAGATCTTCAATTTCCTCGACAACCCGCGTCAGTGGATGTGGATTGCCTGTCTTCGCCGGACGTCCTGGCAAAGAAATATCAATCGTTTCGCTTTGCAGCTTTTCATTGATCGCCTGTTCTTCCAGCAGGACCATGCGCGCTTCGAGCGACTCAGTCACTTCGGCACGCACTTCGTTTGCGAGCGCGCCCATCTTCGGACGCTCTTCCGCCGGCAATTTGCCCATGCCTTTCAAGACATCGGTGATCGGCCCCTTTTTCCCTAAATACGCTACGCGCACGTCCGTCAATTCCTTGACTGTTTGCGCTGCCTGGATTTTCTCCAATGCTTCATTTTTCAATTCCTGCAATCTTGCTTCCATTTTCTCTCCTCCTTGAACATAAAAAAGCCCCGCCCCCAAAAAGGGACGAGGCATTGATTCGCGGTACCACCCTAGTTATCGCACGCATGCGATCACTCCATTGAATAACGGCTCATCACCGGCTAGACTTTACGGCACTCGGCCGGTCCCCGTCTAGCAGCTCGCGGGGTGAACTTCCGGAGTTCCTGCATATCCGCGCTTTCAGTCGAGGGCGGACTTCCTTGGATGCAGGGGACTACGTACTTTTCCCGGTCAACGCTTGTTTATTTCTCTTCTATTATAATGAACTTTCGCCGGTTAATCAAACACCAGTTTTGGGAACGAGGCTATACAATAGAATTCCAGTTGCTACGGCTACGTTCAATGATTCTGCCGGGCCGTAAAGCGGCACCATGAGATTCTGGTCGGTCTGCTCGAGTAGCTGCGGCTCCACGCCGCTTCCTTCATTTCCAACAATCAGCGCAAAACGCCCTTTCGATTCCGCCTCGTACATCGGCACCGATTGGTAAAGAGCCGTCCCGTAAACCGGAATGTCCCGCCCTTTCAAGCGTGCAACCCAATCGAACAAATCGCCTTTGACAATCGGCACCTGGAAATGCGCGCCTTGCGCAGAGCGCACCGTTTTCGGATTGTACGCATCCGCCGAACCTTTTCCGAGCACAACAGCGTCAATTCCGGCCGCTGCCGCGGTGCGGATCATCGTCCCGACATTGCCTGGGTCTTGTACGGCGTCGATCAAAAGCAAGGTCTGCCATTGCTCTTGCACAGAGTCGCCATACTCCGGCTGTGCGCAATGGGCGAAAATGCCTTGCGTATGCTCAGTTTCCGCAATTTCTTTTGCGATCTGTGCCGTCACTACATAAAGCGTGAGGCCCTCGATATCCCAAGCATCTGGAATTTCCGTGCCTTCGCGGACGATCAAGCCTTTGATCCCGTCTTTCTTATTCAACGCCTCTTCCGTCAAATGAAATCCTTCGATGAGAAATTCCCCGAATTTATCGCGCTCTTTACGGGTTGTGCTCAGTTTCTTCCAATGTTTGACAAGCGAGTTCTGCAATGATTCAATTCGTTTCATAATACGTTCACCACTTTTTTCAGAATAGCTCCAGTATAGCATAGGGCCGTTTTACGCAGTAAAGAAATCAAAGCCAAGTGCTGTCAAAATCCCGAACGCGAGCGTCCAGACCCCGATGCTGATGATCATCCAGACGGTCGTATTGCGCTTCGTCGCACCCAAAGTCATGCCGATGAATGCCGCGATATGCGTGCCGATCAAAATTGGCCCTAAAAGCGATAGCCCCGGCAGCCCGTATTTGTTCCAGATGCGCACTGCGCGTTCGTTTTTCTTCGACGGCTCCTTGCCTTTTGCTTCCTGGCGCTTATCGTACCAGATTCGGAATTTGTCGAAGCCGATAATAAGCAGCATCACCGTCAACATATTCCCTACAAATGCCGTGATCATGACCCATACCGGCGACAAGCCCCAGACAATGCCGAGCGGGATGACGAGCGCGATTTCTAACCACGGAATCGCCGCCCCGAGGAATATTAATGCGTATTCATAAATCATTCAGCTGCCTCCTTCAGATGCCTGCGCATCTCCATATAATAAATCAGGTTCTGGCCGAATGCGACAGCGAGGATTCCCCAGACAATGAAAAGTCTCGGGATCGGGAAAAGCATCACGATCAATGCAAAGAACGGCAATGTCCAGGTGATGAATGTATACACTTTCTGCACCGCTTTTCTTGTGATGAACGTCATTCCCTCGTCTTGTTCCATGTATTCAGGAGGGCGCATTGAAAATGGAGAAATTTTCTTGCCTGGATTTTTTCGGTTGTACGCTTGCAAAGCAATCAAATAGATGGTGATTAATACTAAATACGCGATCAATGCCGCAAACAGCAAGAACCCTTCCACCGCTTGCGTTTCGATGCTCAAGCTCGAATCAGTCTTCGTGACATTGACGAAGCTTGAAGTGAACCCAACCGCCATCACTGCCAAAATCAAAATAAATGCCATATTCCAAAGCGGGTATGTCATGCGAAAATCCTGTTTCATTTTTACTCCTCCTCCAACCAAAATAAGTCGCCTACTTCCACTTGCAAGACCTTAGCGAGCTTCAAAGACAATGTAATTGACGGTGAAAATTCGCCTTTCTCGATAAATGCAATCGTTTGCCGCGTTACATCCACTTGCTTGCCCAGCTCGCTTTGTGTAAACCCATAGCGAGCCCGTAGCTCTTTCACCCGGTTTTTCAGCATCCGCTTCATCCTTCCTTTAAAAATGTTAGGTTTATATTACATAATGTATACTAAACTTAACATTTTATCAAGTAAAGCTAATGTAGAAGCAATTATTTTATTGGGGAGTTTCGATATATTTGCGGAATATGGAGGATTCTTTGCCGAATGCATTAGGTTATTAGTGAAATTCGTTGAGTTATTTGCGGAATACTATTCATTGTTTGCGGAATACATCGATTTATTTGCATAACCCCATAAAAGCTTTTCACATTACGTGAAAAGCTAGTCTTTTTTCTTTAAAGAGTACGTCCGATTGCGCAAAGCACCAGCAGTCTCTAAATCATATGCCCCTAACAGACGGGAAGTAATATAAGGCGATTCGAGATTGCAGAATTTCCGGAGTTTCCTATTGCTAAGGTGTGTATTAATCAGCGAAAAATATTCCCGGATTGTATGTTGAAAAGCGAGCGGGTCCACCGCTTGGCAGTCGGCACAAATCCATCCTTTCTTATGCTTTCGCATCATACTAAGATTTTTACAGCTTGTGCACAGTATACCCGTATACAGCTCGGTTTCATCTATTGAGTATAAATGACACAATGGTTTTCTCTTATAAGGGGCACGAGATTGCTCGAGGAGTTTCTGAATTTCCGATAAATCATGAGGGTAGCTTTTTAGGGGGAATTCCTGAAGGATGTTGAATAAATAATCGACCAATTGATATGTTTTGCAGACGTGGTGTTGCTTTGGCTTAGCCAGAAATTCACAATGTTTAGATGTAAATACGACAATCCCCGAAACGGGCAAATCGATATTCTGCCTTTTGAAAAATAACCTCAAGAAACGGATATGCTTGTTCAACTGGATCGTCGGATCTTCCATTATCGTTTTTACGCCTTCTATATTGGTTCTTGAAAATTCACCGGTTTTATCATCAAAATAAAGTTGGCCGCTAATATTTTTCGATTCGATGACAATTGCCCCGCGCTCCGTCAATAACAATCCATCCACTTGGACTTTCCACCGATCTCTTGACAAGCATACATTTTTCAAAAATCGGTGTTGTTCCTCTGTCTCGAATTCAACCATTTTCCGGTGCAGCCTCTCTTCGCCCCTTTTTCCGGCCATTGCCTTAAAAATTTCAACTTGGATAAATTCCCGGCGCGAATGATTGTCAGGCAATCGATGTAATAGACTCTCCAGCGACTCTGTTTCAGATAATAATGCTATTTCTTTTTTGCCCATTGAACACCTCCTAATATGATAGTTGAAGTATAGCATTCGGCGATGCCTCTTTCACCACAAATTGGCGCTTATGGGCTTTTCCAATCATTTTGTTTGCGGGATGGTTACCGTTCTTTGCAAAACCCTATGATTTATTTGTGGTATTTCTCTGGTTGTTTGCCAATCGGCTTATTTTATATGCGAAATATAAATGCTTTTTTGCAATTTCACTTCGGCTTTTAACCAATAAAAAACCCCTCCACAAAAATTGGAGGGATTTCATTATTCAATCGAATGTAATTTTCGTTACTGTGTCGCGGTCGAGCTTCTTGATTACTTCAATGATCAATTTTACAGCATTTTCGTAGTCGTCGCGGTGCAAGATGCCTGCGTGTGAATGGATGTAGCGCGTCGCTACACCGATTGACAAGGCCGGTACGCCGTTTGCCGTTAAATGGATCGAGCCGGCATCTGTTCCGCCGCCTGCAATCGTTTCGAACTGGAACGGGATTCCTGATTCTTCCGCTGTATCGACAACCAACTCACGCAAGCCGCGGTGAGACACCATCGAAGCGTCGAACAACAGGATTTGCGGGCCGTCGCCCATTTTGCTGTTGGATTCTTTTGAGGTGACGCCTGGCGTGTCTCCTGCGATGCCGACATCCACTGCAAAACCGATATCCGGCTGGATGAATGAAGTCGCCGTTTTCGCGCCGCGCAAGCCCACTTCTTCCTGGACTGTTCCGACGCCATATACGACGTTCGGGTGGTCGACGCCTTTCAAGCCTTTCAAGACATCGATAGCAATCGCGCAGCCAATGCGGTTGTCCCAAGCTTTCGCCATCAATAGCTTATCGTTGTTCATGACAGTGAACTCGAAATAAGGAGTGACCATATCGCCTGGCGTTACGCCCCATTCTTTTGCTTCTTCACGTGAAGATGCGCCGATGTCGATAAACATATCCTTGATTTCCACCGGTTTTTTGCGTGCTTCCGGAGACAGGATATGCGGCGGTTTGGATCCGATAACCCCTGTGATTTCTTTTCCGCTGCGCGTTGTAATTGTCACGCGCTGAGCAAGCATGACCTGGTTCCACCAGCCACCGACCGTTTGGAATTTCAGGAATCCTTTATCGTCAATCTGTGAAATCATGAAGCCGACTTCATCTAAATGTCCGGCGACCATGATTTTCGGCCCATCTGCAAGCCCTTCTTTTTTAGCGATCAAGCTGCCGAGATTATCCGTCTCGATCGTGTCGGCAAATGGCTCTATGTATTTCTTCATAACCTCGCGGGATTGGCGTTCATTGCCGGGAATGCCATTCGCGTCTGTCAAATCTTTCAACATTTGTTGTGTTTCATCTAATTTTGACATTATTTCGACCTCCTAAATAGTCATTGCTTTTTCAGTATATAGGAAAGCGGTTACGTTATCAAAAGATTCATTCAATACCCTTGCTGCTGGCGCTTGTAATTGGTTTCATTCTTTTCTACATAAGCTGTCAGTACTTCTTCATAGCTGAAACCGAGTGCTTTTGCTAGTGCCCCGAAGGTCTGCCATAAGCTTAAATACTCTTCGTGCGTTGCTTGTTCTGCAAACCGGCCGACGCCTTGATGGGCAGAGAGGAACAGTTCCGTCAGCTCTTGTTCATTGGTCGCTGCTGGCCATTGTTCCAGTGAATCAAAGCCCTTTTCAATGCCAAGCGACAGGATGAAATGAATGCAGTCAACATACTCCTCCAGCAAAACGCTTTTATCCGAAGGGCCTTTCGTGCTCCAGAACTTGAAACATCTCGTTTCATTCGCAAGTTCCGACAATTCCACTTGAAGGGCTAGCACTTTCTTGCGGAACACCGATTCCTCGACGTTTCTATTCGATTGGATATAGCGGTCGAGTTCCCGCTGCATGTGAAATAATTCCTGAAGGTTCATAGACTTTCTCCTTTTTGATCAAAATTGTGAAACTTCCAAGCTTCTGTTACGTATTATACACAAGACTATCCTGATAAGGGGGGCAATCCGATGGCATTTTTGATCCGCTTGATCATCATCGCCTTGATTATTTACTTGTTTTACCGTCTCCTCAAATTCATTTTTGACCCCAAGCGCAAGCTCGATGCCGCGCTGGAATCCGGCACTTATTATTTTCACGACGATGTGGGGAACGTCCGCAAGAACTTTTTCATCGCCATGCGCGGCGTTCTGTTTGAAGGCGAGAAATATTTAGGGACCACGAAAGAGGCATTTGATGTCGTCTCCATTTTTATCTGGACCGAAACGCCTGACAAATTGATCGGCTTCTCGAAAGAGGATTTTCATTTCCTGGAGAAGGAGATCCGCATGAACTATCCGGATGCGGACATTTCCTGGAAAAGCCCAATCGAACAATTGATGAAAAAAGAGGAAGAAGCCTAAGCTTCTTCCTCTTTTGTTATTGAGACGCTATCCAAACTAGCAAGCTGGCTTGAATCAAGGCTAGGGCAAAGAATCCGATGCGGAAATTCGTATGCTTCGTTTTATGCCTGAACAGCATCATTCCCAGATATGCGCCGATGCCCCCGCCGATTACTGCGACTAGCCACAGGCGTTTTTCGGGGATGCGCGGCCCACGTGCTTGCGCCTGCCTTTTGTCTGCCCACATCATGATAAAGGCAAAACTCGACATGGCGGCTAAATAAGCTGCCAAAATGATCATTCTCTTCCCTCCCGAACGGCTTCAACAAAAAAAGGCCGGCAATTAGCCGGCCTCCTTTCTATCGAACCAGGCACTAGGCCTAGTGTGAATTAGTTGTTAGATGCTTTTTTCGCTTGGTCAACCAAAGCTGTGAAAGCAGCTGCATCAGATACAGCGATTTCAGCTAGCATTTTGCGGTTGATGTCGATGCCAGCAAGTTTCAATCCGTGCATCAAGCGGCTGTATGAAATGTCATTCAAACGAGCTGCTGCGTTGATGCGAGTGATCCACAATTTGCGGAAATCACGTTTTTTGTTGCGACGGTCACGGTAAGCATAGTTACCTGACTTCATGACTTGTTGGTTCGCTACTTTAAATAGTAAGTGTTTAGAACCGTAATAACCTTTAGCTAATTTTAATACTCTTTTACGACGCTTGCGCGTCACTGTTCCGCCTTTTACGCGTGGCATATTGAATTACCTCCTGCTTGAATATGAAAAATTCGATTTTTGTAGTTGTGGGTGTTGTCTAGACTTCAACGGCCAACTCCTCGGCCTTAAGCTGCCCTTCCTGTGCGGCATAAAGCGCCGCTTCGGAAGTACATCTTAAGTCGGCCGGAGCTGAGCGGCCGTTTCCGCTTTTCGTTCTTACTTCATGTTGTAGATCAATGATTTGATGCGTTTCAAGTCGCCTGCAGAAACCAATGAGCCCTTACGGAGCTTACGTTTTTGCTTAGTTGACTTGTTAGCGAACAAGTGGCTTGTGTGGGAACGGTTGCGTTTTACTTTACCAGTTCCAGTTTTCTTGAAGCGTTTAGACGCTCCACTGTGGCTTTTCATTTTCGGCATTTCGGGTTCCTCCTAAACAATTATGCTATTATTCCTTCTCGTTGACCGGGTTCAGCATCAAGAACATGCTGCGGCCTTCCATTTTCGGGCGCTGTTCAACCGTCGCGACTTCCTTGCACTCTTCTGCGAAGCGCTCAAGGACGCGTTGTCCGATTTCTTTGTGCGTGATCGCACGGCCTTTGAAACGGATTGAAGCTTTCACTTTGTCGCCTTTTTCAAGGAACTTGATGGCATTGCGGAGCTTCGTGTTAAAATCGTGGTCATCGATGCCAGGGCTCAAACGAACCTCTTTGACGTTGATGATCTTTTGGTTTTTACGAATTTCGCGCTCTTTCTTTTGCTGTTCAAATTTGAACTTGCCGTGGTCCATGATCCGTGCGACCGGCGGCTTAGCTTGAGGAGCCACTAGTACTAGATCCAAGTTGACACGAGCTGCAATCTCGAGCGCCTCGTTGCGTGATTTGATTCCGAGCTGTTCACCATTTTGGTCAATAACCCGTAATTCACGTGCACGAATGCCTTCGTTTACATTGTTGTCTCTGCTAATAATGATCCACCTCCGGGTAGTGTCGCGAATAGCTTAAATGTGTAAACCGGACGATCCGGTTCACAGGTGCAAACAAAAAGCGGGCGAACCCCGAGGAGTTCGCCCGCCATAATATGACACATGCTAGATGCATGTAAAAGTCAATCGTGTCTACCTGCCAACAATCGGTCGATCAGGTGAGAAGCGGGCGCTCCTGCTTGCACATATAAGTATTCAATAACCTAAATAAGAATATCACGCAGCGCTTTTACTGTCAAGCACTTTAGCGAAGTTCGGATTGGACGAGTTTAAGGAAGTCTTCGAATGGCATGCTCTCCGAGTTCTGCTCGCCATATTTGCGGACGTTGACCGAGCCGCTTTCGAGCTCCTTATCGCCGATAACGAGCATATATGGAACTTTCTGCATTTGTGCTTCGCGGATTTTGTAGCCCAGTTTTTCATCGCGCTCATCGATATCGACGCGCAATTTATGCTGCTGCATTTTCTCCTGAAGCTCTTTTGCGTATTCGCTGTGCACATCGAGCGATACCGGGATGATTTCCACTTGCACCGGCGCGAGCCATGTCGGAAATGCACCTTTGTATTCCTCGATTAAGAATGCGACGAAACGTTCCATAGTCGAAACGACGCCGCGGTGAATGACGACCGGACGGTGCTGTTTGCCGTCTTCACCGATATACGTCAAATCGAATTTCTCCGGCAACAAGAAATCAAGCTGGACAGTCGACAAAGTTTCTTCTTTGCCGAGCGCTGTTTTCACTTGAACGTCGAGTTTTGGCCCGTAGAACGCTGCTTCACCTTCTGCTTCAAAATAATCGAGGCCCAGTTCATCCATCGCTTCTTTCAGCATCGATTGCGCACGGTCCCACATGGCGTCATCGTCATAGTATTTTTCTTTATCAGCCGGGTCGCGGTAAGATACGCGGAACGAATAATCTTTTAAATCGAAGTCTTTGTACACTTCAATGACGAGATTGACGACGCGTTTGAATTCTTCTTTGATTTGATCCGGGCGCACGAATAGATGGGCATCGTTCAATGTCATGCCGCGTACACGTTGCAGGCCGGACAAAGCACCTGACATTTCATAGCGGTGCATCAATCCAAGTTCTGCGATGCGGATCGGCAATTGGCGATAGGAATGAATACCTTGCTTGTAAATCATCATGTGATGCGGGCAGTTCATCGGGCGCAGCACTAAATCTTCATTGTCCATTTGCATGACCGGGAACATGTTTTCCTGGTAGTGATCCCAGTGGCCGCTTGTTTTATACAATTCGACACTGCCCATAACCGGAGTGTAGACGTGGTCATAGCCCATGCGTTCTTCTTTGTCGACGATATAGCGTTCGATGATGCGGCGGATTGTTGCGCCTTTTGGCAGCCACATCGGCAAGCCTTGGCCGACTTTTTGGGAGTTCATGAATAAATTGAGCTCCTTGCCGATTTTGCGGTGGTCGCGCTCTTTCGCTTCTTCGAGCATTTCAAGATGGGCTTTCAATTCTTCTTTTTTGAAGAACGCTGTTCCATAGATACGCTGAAGCATTTTATTGTCGCTATCGCCGCGCCAGTACGCACCAGCGACGCTCAATAATTTAAATTCTTTCAATTTTCCCGTTGATGGCACGTGGATGCCGCGGCATAAGTCGAAAAATTCGCCTTGTTCGTAGATCGACACTTGCTCATCTTCTGGGATCGCTTCTAGAAGCTCCAACTTGTATGGGTCGTTGATCGCTTCAAAGCGTTGCTGCGCTTCGTTTCTCGATACTTCCACGCGGACGATGTCCAAGTTTTCATTGATGATTTTCTTCATTTCTTTTTCGATGACCGGCAGATCTTCAGCTGTAATCGCCGACTCTGTATCGATATCATAATAGAAGCCGTTTTCGATGACCGGCCCAACGCCAAGCTTAGCATCCGGATACAGGCGCTTGACTGCTTGAGCCATCAAATGCGCTGAGCTATGGCGAAGTACTTCCAATGCTTCTTCGGATTCCGGCGTGATGATCGCGATCTCGCCATCCGCCTCAAGAGGTGCTTTTAAATCGACCAAGTTGCCGGCAAGCTTGCCTGCCACCGCTTTTTTGCGAAGGCCCGGGCTGATGGACTGAGCGATTTCTTCTGTAGATGTTCCTTTTGCGAACTCTTTTACTGCGCCGTCTGGAAATGTTAATTGAATCATGTCTGCCATATGAATCTCTCCTTTAAATGATATCGGGTGAATCGCGAACCACAGGGTCTGGTTCAGCGCTTCAGGGTTTTTGGTGTCTAGCTTCAGCTGCCTGCTCCTCGGGTCGTAAGTCAGTTTCTCTGTGCGGCGAAAAGCACCGCTTCGGGAACCCGGCTTACGCCTGTCGGGGGGCCACAGGATGTGGGTCAGCTAACCGTTGCGACAGGACGTCGCGTCCTTAGCTTAGCTTCCTCTTTCAGGCAGCTTCCGCTTTTCTTGATGTCTAGCTTCAGCGCCTAGCTCCTCGGGGTCTTAAGTCACCCTGGCTGTGCGGCAGAAAGCGCCGCTTCGCCAGTGCGCCTTAAGCCTGTCGGAGCTGAACAGGCGCTTCAGCTTTTCTTTTTTTCCACACAAAAAGCCCCATCCCAAAAGGGACGAAGCTCTGTTCGTGGTTCCACCCTTCTTCTCTTCCGCACATTTTTTGCGCACGGAATGAAGCTCTGCATCGGCTAACGGGCCGGTACCGTCGCCTGCTACTGGAGTTCGCAGGCGCTGCTCGAAGGGGGTAAACAAAAACGCTGTGCCGGGAAGCTTTCAGCCGTGTCTTCCCTCTCTGTGTGCCATGCGTGATCGCTCATGTCCTTGTCGTTGCATGTAAATCATTATTGATGATTATTACTATACGATGAAAAAAATCAAAAGGCAATAGTTTCTCTTACTTGTTGCGGCGGTTTTCGCCTTCAAGTTTCACGGGAACGGTCAATGCCTGAATCCGTTCCATGATGCGCGCTGCTTTTAAGTCTTCTTTTTCGCCGCGCTGTGAATAAGTCAAATGGTGCGCAAGTTCAGAGTAGCTAAAGTTCGAACTCATGAAGGTCGGCAATTTCTCCGCCATCCGGTAATGAAGAATCGTACCGAGCACTTCATCGCGCGTCCAGCTCGACATCGCTTCAGCTCCGATATCATCGAGCATGAGCACATCGGCTTTTTTGACGTATTCGATTTTCTCCTGAAGTGTATGGTCGCCGATCGCTTGCTTCATTTCGCGCATGAATTCCGGCACGAACACAAGAACCGTTTTCACATTGATCTCCGCGAGTTCATTCGCGACCGCGCTTAGCAAATAGGATTTGCCAGTCCCGAACTTGCCGTATAAATACAAGCCTTTTTCCGGAAGCGAATCCGGGCCTGTCGCTTTCTCCAGAAAATCATCGACTGCGCGGAAAGCTGGCAGCCTACGGTCATCGAGCTCGAAGTTTTCGATTCTCGCCGCCATCACTTCTTTTGGCATATACATGCTGTGGATCAAGGAAGAAGCATGGCGTTTATTGTCTTCAGCGGTCTTCAAACGGCATTTCGTATACGAGATGCCGATATTGCCGCGCTCCAATACGAGATTCGGTTCGAATCCTTTCAGATGATTGATGCAGCCGCCGAGGTTCGGGCATTTATTGCAGTCATGCGATTGGTCGATATATTCGTATAGCTTGCCCATGCCTTTTTCCACTGTCGGGCCGTCAATTTCCTCTTCGTGTTCTTTGAGGAATTTGAGGACGCCGGGATGTTCCAGCACTTCTTTCTTCATCGCATCATAGCGCTCGGAAAATGAGGGCGCATTGACCACTCGCTTCATCGTTTCACGAATCGGTTCCATCTAATCACCCTTCCTTTTCTTCAACGCAAGCTTCGCAAGCAATTTCTGTTTTTCCTGTTCGAGCTGTTCACTTGAAGCTCCTTGTCCAGGTGTTTCCACTTCGTCTTTCTTATTGAACCATTCAGGCAACTTTTCTTCGCGGATCGGCTTGCGGCCGGAAGATGCCGCTTTTTTAGGCGCGGCACCTGATTCGTTTTTCCATTTCATATACTGTGTATGTTCGATGCGTGCAAATTCCATCGCCTGCTTGGCTGTCGTGACATTTTTTCTCAGCCAATGTGAGGCAATTTTCTCTACATACGCTTTTGTCAGTTTCATATCCGTGCGCAATAGGACATATTGAAGCAACACATTGACGACAGCCGGCTCCATGCCATGCTGCGTCACCAACTGGTTCGCCAATTGCACATCGGCCGGCAGTGGTTCTTTGCCGTCTGCAATGTCACGCAGCACTTGAAGCGGCGACGCTGATTCCAAATATGCGATCAACTCGTCTTCTTTGTTTACAGGTCCTTGTTGTGCATCAGGTTGTTGCGTTTTCGGTTCTGCCTTTTTGACAGGCTCGAGTTTCGGCGCAGTTGTCGTGACGGTCATTTTATAATAATCGGAAGCAGCTTTTCGCAGCCCTTCCTCATCAATCCGGTAATCATCTTCAATCGCCAGCAATACGACCTTTTGCATCTCAAGCGGGCCGAAACCGTAGAGAAATGAAAGCTTTACGATAAAATGGCGGATAGCCGGCGTCAGCACGCGCTTCGGCACAAGCTGTTCGGACAGTCCTTGGCGTAATAGCGCAAAATCAAAGTCCTGTTCCATCTCATATTCCCCGTCTGTCCGGGATTCAAGCTCTTTTTCGTCTGCAGGGTACCCCGACTTCGCATGCACCGGCTGGAAGATATCCGTAAAAGTCCTGGAAACTTCTGTGTATCCCGTTGCGAGCGGCGTCTGGATGACGAAACGATCGCGGACGCGCCGATAAGACGATTCCCCGATTTTACTGAACAGGAACATCGACAATAGCGGGTCGGCAAAAAAGGTTTTCGGGTCGAGCGGCGGGCTCAGTTCATAGATGAAGGAACGGTTTTCCCCGTCTTTCCGGAAAGTTTTCAATAAGCCAATCGCTTCGAGTTGGATGCGGGATTCAAAAATCGCCTTGACGGGTTTTCCGAGCGTGTTCATCAGTGTATAATGCGTCGAATCCTCAGACCGCATTTCACCGTCGGCCCAAAGCGTCAAGTAAAGGGAGATGGCGTCAGACCCGATCATCGGCTGATAGAGGAGCGTCAGCAATTGGCGGTCGTAATTGGAAAATGGATACGGCATGCGGATCCGGTACAAGTCGGCGGGCTGAAGTTCTTTGTACATCGTCATGTGGTCACCGCCTTATTTGCTGTCCTTGTCACCGGGATTGCGATCAAGCAGATCCTTGAGTTCATCGATGAAGACCGTAATGTCTTTGAACTGGCGATAGACGGAAGCGAAGCGGACATAGGCCACTTCATCGATATCCGCCAAACGGTTCATGACCAGTTCTCCGACTTCTTCCGATTTCACTTCAGGATTGCCGCTCCGGCGAAGTTCTTTTTCGATATCGAAAACGACCCCTTCAAGCATATCGAGCGAGACTGGGCGTTTTTCACAAGCGCGGATCAAACCGCGCAACACTTTCTCGCGGCTGAATTCTTCACGGGAGCCATCTTTTTTCACGACGATCAGCGGCATCTCTTCCACTTTCTCGAAGGTGGTGAAGCGATAGCCGCATGCTTCACATTCACGACGCCTGCGGATTGATTTCATTTCATCTATTGGCCGCGAATCTACTACGCGGGTGCCGTTATGCTGGCAAGCTGGACATTTCATGGTAGACATCTCCCCGAAAATTCTCTATCTGGTAGTAACAGTATAACAAAAAAATTCCCCAAACATTAGAAAAAGCAGAGGATTTTCTCCTCTGCTTGTGTTTTGCGTTATTAGCGGTCAATTACACCGTCAGTGACACTTTTGTCGCTCCGGCGCCGACTGGTCCCATGCCGCGTGGCACTTCAGTTACTTCGCTCTGCTTTGAATCCAAAGCTTGCGCGATGTAATCAGCTGCAATTGTTGGATCAAGATCTCCACAAGTGTACACATCGACACTCGCGTATCCATGTTCCGGGAAGCTGTGGATAGTCAGGTGTGATTCCGAAATAATGACTACGCCGCTGACACCCTGTGGTGCAAATTTATGAAAAGCGACTTCGCGGATTTCCGCACCTGATTTGAGTGCTGCATCAACAAAAGTCTTTTCGATATAGTCCATATCGTTTAATTTGTCAAAATCACACTGCCAAAGTTCTGCGATTACGTGACGTCCCATAGTTTCCATGGTTCGTTTCCCCCTTTGATAACATTTTGGTTTTGCGCAAAATATTCAAAGTTGACTACCACGGGGGAAAGTTAGTCCAGAGAGGTCCTAACCCTTTAAGCAGTCATAAGAATAATAATATACGCTCCTAATTCCTTGCTCTACATAATAAATAGAATTGAGAAGTGGCAGCCGTTTTTGGCTACGATTCATAGTATATGATGAATGTTTTCGAAATGCAATAAATAAATGCTCCAGTGGGCATTTTTTTTAATATAACGACAAAAAAAGATTCCGCTTTTCAATAAGAAGAAAAGCGGAATCTTTTTGCATTATTTTGAAGCGACAGCCATAGAATTGGCTACCTTTTTCATCAAGTCGACAACACGGGCCGAGTAGCCCCATTCGTTATCGTACCAAGCGAGCACTTTCACTTTGCGGTCGCCCATGACAATGGTAGTCAAACCGTCAACGATTGCAGAGCTCGGGTTCGTATTGAAATCGATCGACACAAGCGGCTCCATTGTCAAATCGAGGATGCCCGCTAGCGCCCCTTCTGATGCTTCCGTGAAGGCACGGTTGACGTCTTCTACCGTCACATCCTGTTGGACATCGACGACAAGATCGACAAGTGACACATTCGGCGTCGGGACACGAAGCGCCAAACCGTGCACTTTTCCTTCCAGTTCAGGTAGAACCAAGGACAATGCTTTTGCAGCCCCTGTTGAAGTCGGGATAATCGACTGTCCACAAGCGCGTGCGCGGCGAAGATCCTTATGCGGGTTGTCCAAATTCTTTTGGTCATTGGTGTACGCATGGACAGTCGTCATCAATCCGTTTTCGATGCCGAATGCATCATTCAACACTTTAGCAACAGGCGCCAAGCAATTCGTCGTGCAGCTGGCATTTGAGATGATGTGGTGTTTTTCGACATCCAATTTATCATCATTGACGCCCATCACAATCGTGATGTCTTCGTTTTTGCCGGGAGCAGTCAAGATGACTTTCTTTGCTCCTGCCTCCAAATGAAGAGCCGCTTTATCGCGCGAGTTGAACTTGCCCGTCGCTTCGATGACGATATCGACGCCCATTTCCTCCCACGGGAGTTCCAATGGGTCGCGCTCGTTAACCAATTGAATACGCTTTCCGTTTACAACCAACGCATTTTCTTCCGCTTTCACTTCACCGGAGAAGGTACCGTGATTTGTGTCATACTTAATCAAGTGAGCAAGTGTTTCTGCCGGATAACCGGCGTTGACCGCCGAAATCGTCACGTCATCCATCAAAACTGCTTGTCTGAAAACCATACGGCCGATGCGGCCAAACCCGTTAATTGCAATCGAAACTGTCATGTATTTGTCCCCCAATTAAATAAGTCATACTCATATTTTCAATTCGATATATAGTATAACACATTATTCAGTTTAGAGAACCTGAAAACGAAAGAAAGCGCATACTTTTTTATGGGTGTATCTGCCAGTTGGCTAATATGCGCATTAATTGGCGCTTTGTGTGATAAAGAGAACCGTTGTTATCGAGCACTTCGTCAGCTCCTTGTTCTTTGACGCTGATCGGCAGCTGTGATGCAATACGCGCTTTGGCTTCCTGTTCGGCCAATCCGTTGCGCTCCATGAGCCGTTTTAATTGTTTCTGCTCCGACACGCTGACGACTAGGATCTTGTCGACCATGTGTTGGAGTTTGCTTTCGAATAACAGCGGAATATCCATGATAACGGTTTCATATCCTTCATCCAAAAATGCTTGGCGCTGCCTAAGCATTTCCCGGCGTATTGCCGGGTGGATGATATCATTCAATTTTTTTCTGCTCGCCGGGTCGTTGAAGATGATTGCCCCGACTTTCTCGCGGTCCATCGACCCATCAGCGCGTATCACTTCCGCGCCGAAAGCTTGCTCGATGCTGTTCAATGTGTCCGTTCCGGGCTCGACAACTTGTCTGGCGACCAGATCTGCGTCAACGACCGGATATCCCAATTCCTTGAGCATTTGCGAGACGGTGCTTTTGCCGCTTGCGATGCTGCCAGTCAATCCGATGATCATGTAGTTTCCTCATTTCTGGCAAGACGGGCAGTAAACAGACGCCCGGCTCGCGATTTTCACTGTTTTGGTTTCCGTTCCACAAACCGTGCACGTCTTCTTGCCGTACATGCCAAAACGATTCTGCATGCTGCCTGATTCCCCGTTGATATTGCGGTAATCGGAAATCGTGCTGCCGCCTGCTTCGATGCTCTCGAGCAAAATAGCGGCAATGGCCTGGAATAATTCAATTTTGCGTTTGCGGCTGATGCGGCTTGCGGCGCGTTTTGGGTGGATCTTCATGCGGAACAGCGCTTCTGTGGCGTATATATTGCCGCATCCGGAGATGACCGTGCCGTCCATGATGACTTCCTTAATCGGTTTGTTGCGGAATTTCGGGCTTTCTGCTTGCTGCAAGAACCATTCCTGGGCTTCGTCAGCGAAAGGTTCCGGCGCCATTAACAGAAGCGGCGGAAAATCCCCTTCTGTCTCCAATACACGCATTTCCCCGAAACGCCGGATATCCGAGAACGCCAATAAATTGCCATCATCGAGCGTCAGCACCACATGAACGTGGCGCCTGAACTTATCTTCCGGGATCGCCAGCAGGCTATCGACGAAAAACCAGGCCCCCGACATGCCCAGATGGTTGACGAGCAGGAATTCCTGCTCGTTTTTCATGGTCATGTAAATATATTTGCTGCGCCGTTCGACAGCGAGAATTTGGGCACCGGTCAGGCGCTCTTGAAAATCATCCGCTTCGATGCGCTTCAAGATCGCTTCTTTGCCCGATTGTTTCGATTTTCGGATCGTATCGGATACATCGACCGAGACGATGCGTTTGCCGATCGACACGGGGCGGATTTGCCGGACCACCCCTTCTACTTCCGGAAGTTCCGGCATCACACATTCCTCCTTATTTTGTATCGTACCAAGTATCACCTGACGCGATATCTACTTTCAAAGGCACATTGAGTTTCACGGCCGACTCCATCACTTCCGGAACCAGTTCCATGAGTTTTTCAAGTTCTTCGGCAGGCGCTTCAAAGATCAATTCATCATGCACTTGCAAAATCATCTTCGACTGCAGCCCTTCGCGTTCAAGCGCAATATCCATTTCGATCATCGCCTGCTTGATGACATCGGCCGCGCTTCCCTGAATCGGCGTATTCATCGCGGTACGTTCCGCAAAACTGCGCAAATTGAAATTCGAGCTGTTAATGTCCGGCAAATAGCGGCGGCGGTTCATCAAGGTTGTGACAAAGCCATCTTTTTTCGCCTGTTCGACAATTGAGGTCATATAGCCCTGCACTCCAGGGAAACTTGCCAAATACCGCTCGATAAAGTCAGCTGCTTCTTTGCGGGTAATGTTCAAGTTTTGCGACAAGCCGTAGTCACTGATGCCGTAAACGATGCCGAAATTGACCGCTTTGGCCGCGCGGCGCATGTCTGAAGTGACTTCTTCGAGCGATACATTGAACACGTCACTGGCTGTTTTCGTGTGGATATCCAGATCTGATTGGAACGCTTCGATCAAGCTTTCGTCTTTCGACATATGGGCAAGTACGCGCAATTCGATCTGTGAATAATCCGCTGCGACCATGACCCAGCCAGGTTGTGACGGGACGAACGCTTTGCGGATTTTGCGTCCTTCTTCCAAGCGTACCGGAATGTTTTGCAAGTTCGGGTTTGTGGAACTGAGCCTGCCCGTTGTCGTCAAGGCTTGTTGGAAACGCGTATGGACCTTGCCGTCCTCGTGAATTTCTTTCAATAATCCTTCAATATACGTCGACAGCAATTTACCGAGCTGGCGGTACATCAGGATATGGTGGATGATTTCGTGTTTGCCTTCCAATTTCTCCAATACATCCGCAGCCGTCGAGTAGCCGGTTTTGGTTTTCTTGATAGCTGGCAAACCGAGCTGTTCGAATAAAATAACTCCAAGTTGCTTCGGCGAATTGATATTGAATTCCTGTCCGGCAAGCGAATAGATTTCCTGTTCGATCATGCCGAGCTTGCGCTTCAACTCCACGCCCATATCTGCCAATTGCTCGCGGTCCACTTTGACGCCGAGCGATTCCATTTGGCCGAGCACTTTTGCAAGCGGCAGCTCCAATTTATCGTATAAATCGAATTGCTCATTCTCCTCAAGTTTTTTGACCACTACTGGGCGTACGTTGAAAATGGCTCTCGCTTTTCTTGCCATATGCTCATTTAAATCGTCAGCTTCCGGAACTTTTTTCTTTGCTCCCTTGCCGTAGATCTGTTCGTTGGTCGACACATCCGAATACCCGTATTCACGGACGATATCGGCTAAATCCGTATACTTCAGCGATGGATTGACAATATAGGCCCCGAGCATTAGATCAAAGTCGACACCGTCGATTTTGATGCCTTTTCTTAGGAATGCTGCTGTCGCCGCTTTGGAATCGGACATATACTTCTTAACGGATGCATCTTCGAGCCAAGCTTTCAGCGCATCCGACTCTACCACTACTTCCATCGGGATGACATATGTCGCTTTTTCGGACGCCAATGAAACGCCAAGCAAATCACAGCTATGGTAATGCTCGTCGTATAATTCCAGATGCACCGCCATGCCGTCCTCTAACAGGCTCTGATCGACCGTTTCGAGCACTTCAAAATTCAAGTCTTCCTTTTCAGTTTCCTCAGCCGTATAATCCAGCTTCTCCAGCAATGATTTAAATGCGAGCTCGTTCCAGATGCGCACCAATTCGTCCTGGTCAGGCCCTGCATAATCAAGTTCATCGATCGACACTTCCACGGGAGCTTGGCGTTCGATTGTCGCTAGTTTTTTGGACAAATAGGCAAGCTCTTCATTTTCCACGAGCTTTTCTTTCATTTTGCCTTTTTGTTCCTCGATCGCTTCATAGACACCTTCAACCGACCCGTGTTTGGCGAGCAGCTTCAAGGCCGTCTTTTCCCCGACGCCCGGCACTCCCGGAATGTTATCGGAGGAATCACCCATCAAGCCTTTCATATCGATAATCTGCAGCGGCGTCAGGCCGTATTTTTCTTGGATATGGTCCACCGTGTATTTCTCGATATCGGTGATGCCTTTGCGGGTGATATAGACGACCGTCGAGTTTGAGGCGAGCTGCGTCAAATCCTTGTCTCCCGAAACGACGACGACCTGGTCGCCCGCCTGTTCGGCTTGAAGGCTCAACGTGCCGATGATATCATCCGCTTCGTAATTATCGAGTTCGTATTGTTTGATTTTGTATGCTGAAAGCAGCTTACGCAAATACGGGAACTGTTCGGACAGTTCCGGTGGAGTCTTTTGCCGGCCGCCTTTGTATTCTTTATAGGCTTCGTTGCGAAAAGTGGTTTTCCCGGCGTCGAATGCCACCATCATATGGGTCGGCTTTTCTTCCTCCAATAGCTTTTGCAGCATCGTCGTGAAGCCGTAGACTGCATTCGTGTGCACTCCGTTGTCGTTCGTCAATAATGGCAGCGCGAAAAATGCGCGGTATGCCAGGCTGTTGCCATCAAGCAATAAGATTTTCTTTGACACAAAATTACCCCTTTCCATAAAAAAAGCCGTCATTCCCTTTATTTTACCACGCAGGTAAATAGAAGAGAAATGACGGCTCCAATCACTATTCAAGATTTCCGGATAACAGTCTTGCATAAGGTGAATCTGACGGCATGATGATGACCGTATCTTCACCGACCGTTTTCGAATACGATTCGAGTGAACGGTACAACTCATAAAATTCAGGGTCTTTCGAGAATGACTCGTTGTAGATCTGGGCGGCTTCCGCTTCCCCGTCAGCTTGGATCAAGGCCGCTTCTTTTTTGGCGGTCGCAATGACTTCCTGTGCTTCGCGGTCGGCTTGCGCTTCGATTTCACGCTTGCGTGCATCGCCTTGCGACAAATAATCCTGTGCAGTTGAATCCCGCTCCGAGATCATCCGCGTAAAGACGGCTTGTTCGTTTTCTGCCGGCAAGTCGGTCCGTTTCATGCGGACGTCGACAACTTCGATGCCGTATTGATCGGTATTGAGCAATTCATTGACTCTCTCTGTCACCGTATCATTCAAGCTGCCGCGCGATGAATTTTCATCGTTGATGATTTCATCATAATTTAACTGGCCGAGCTCGGTACGCACGACAGAATAAATGAACTCTTCCATGCGCGATTCAGCATTGATGATCGTACCGGCATTCGAAATCATGCTCAGTGGGTCAGTCACTCGCCATACTGCGTAATTATCGATCAAGATGCGTTTTTTGTCTTTTGTATTGATCTCCGCTTCCGACACATCATAAGTCATCTGGTATTTCGGAATCGTCGTGATGCTTTGGATGAACGGGATTTTCATCTTAATGCCCGGGTCTTCCTGGACTTTGACGACTTCGCCGAACTGCCGGACAACGCGGTATTCGTTTTCTTTTACGACATAGGTATTGGTCAGCACCATCAACAATGCGAAAAAGACAAGCGTCGAGATGAGGATCGGTTTCCAGTATTTCCGGTAATTGATCGGCTCTCTCGGTTCTCTCGGTTTTTTGTCCCGATTTTTATTGCCGAAGATGTCCGTTGTATTGGAGTTGCCAAATGGCTGTTTTGGATCCATCAGTTGCCGCCTCCTTCATCAGTTTCTTCTTCCGCTGCCGGCGGTACCACGGTCTGCATTTCACCGAGCGGCAAATACTTCATTGTTCCCTCATCGTCATTCATGATATACAATTTGGCATTCGGTAGCACCGACTCCAAGGTTTCCATGATCAAACGCTGCCTGGTCACTTCCGGATTGCCTTCGTATTCCGCATACAGTTTATCGAATACCGCGACATCTCCTGTCGCTTGCTCGACACGTTCAACTTTCTGTGCTTCCGCACGGGAGTTGATGGCGGATTTCTCACCTAGAGCTTCGTTTCGTTTCTGGTTTTCGTATTTATTCGCCTCGTTGATTTTCGTGTTCATCGTCTCACGGGCATCCGTCACGTTCGTGAACGCTGCACGGACTTCTTCGTTCGGCAGCTCCACATCCTGAAGCTTGACCGCCAAGACGGAAATGCCGATATCGTATTCTTCGATTAGTGATGATAGCAAGTCGCGTGTCTCCGCTTCGATTTCCGCTTTCCCTGAAGTCAAGGCGTCATCGATCAAGGAGCTTCCGATGATCGAACGGATGGATGCTGAAGTGGCATCGTGCAGCATCTCTCGCGGGTCTTCCGCATTGAAGAGAAATTTTTTCGGGTCGGTAATTTTCCACTGGACGACAAGATCGGTCAAAACGATGTTCTCGTCTCCTGTAATCATTTTGGTTTCTTTGTCGTAGGAAGTAACTTCGCCATCCTCGTTTTGGTCATAGCCAAATTGAAGGCTATACGTTTCTTTAGACATCACTTCCGCTTTTTGGACCGGCCAAGGCATCTTGAAATGAAGCCCTGACTCCGTAACTGGCTCTCCTGCTTCGCCAAATGTAATAATGACTGCCTGCTCCGATTCATCAACTGTATACCAGGAAGTAAAGACAGCAACCAATAATAGGATGCTGGCGACCGACAGCCCGACAATCGTCAGGATTCGTTTCGTGGTCATGTTGTTTCCCCCTTTTTTCTTTATAACTATGTATACGGAATGATTGTGAAATAGTTTCAACAAAATAGAAAAAGAGCCCGGGGAGGGGCTCTTTTTCAAGTCATGCGGTTGAAGGGGGTTCTACTAAAGAATAGCACCCAATTGTGAAGCTGGTGTTAAGCCTGTGTAAATTTACCATTGATTGTTTTTGTATTTTTTATAATAATTCACTTGGCGCGCAAAAAGATACAGTTTACGTTTCATATGGGTATCTTTTTTATAGAACAGCGGATTGCCCCATTTCTTTTCCTTGATCAGGCGCTTGATGTCTTTTTGGACTGCCTGGTTTTGGACGAAGTTGCGCAATACCACTTTCGGGACCACCGTGAACAGGAAATCTTCATTCAAATACGTAATCGGCTTTTCAGTTTTGTAGATTAAATCATCGACCAAATACTCTGCCATATTGTGGCCTAGCGCCGTCACGTAATAGCTGGAACGCCCTTGGCGGATATTCACTTCGAAGACTTTGAACTTCTTGTCGCGCGAATCGTATTTCAAATCGAAATTGGCGAAACCTGTATAGCCGACCGCTTCGAGGAAATGCTGGAGCTTTTGCATCATTTCCTTGTCGAAGCGCGTGATGAGGGCTGTGTAATTGCCGATGGCTGTCACGGTATGCTCTTGTAAGACCACTTGCGCGAACGTCACCAATTGCGTCTGGCCTTTCGAATTGGCGTAAATGACGGAATCCCACATATATGTATCATCGCCTGGAATGAAATCCTGAATGATCAATTCATCACGGTAGCCGCTTGCCTTGATTTTCTGGACGACTTCGAACAACTCTTTCGGGCTGTCCACTTTATAGACTTTTTCCTGGCCTTCGAATTTATTGCGGCTGTATTCGATGCCATTGCTCGGCTTGACGACGACCGGATACATCATATCGCTATCATCGAACGGCACATCCTGGCTGCAGTCGTAAAAATAAGTCGTCGGTGTATCGATGCCGTGCTCTTTGCACAGTTCGTAGAAGTTCGCTTTCATCTGCAGCTGGTTCATCAATGCTTCGTTCGGATAATTGAATACATAATGCTCGCGCAGTACTTTAGCATTCTCAATGATCAAGCGCACGTATAAATCGTTCGTGCCGACCAGCAGCAAAGTTTTTCCGGGAGCCCTGTACTTGTCGGCCATGCCGATCAAAATATCCGCGAAATGTTCCGGTTCAGATAATTTTTTATCAAATTCGATGGTTTCAGTGATAGAGCTCATCTCAGTGAAGGATAATGGCTCCTTGCCGATCAAAATCGGCTTGATGCCGTAAGCTTCATGAAATGAAATTGCCATATTGTAAGCATTCATATCAGTACCGACAATAATCGGCAAAAATGGGTGTTTGGTTTCCATATGTTCCTCCTAAATTTCTTCCGCAAGCGGCAAATAGACGGTAAAAGTCGTTCCTACCCCGACTTCGCTTTCCACTTCGACATTGCCATGATGCGCTTCAATGATGTGTTTAACGATTGAAAGCCCAAGTCCTGTGCCACCTGAATTTCGGCTTCGGGCCCGGTCAACCCGGTAAAAACGCTCGAACAAGCGGCCGATTTCGGATGCTTCGATGCCGATGCCTTGATCCTCCACTTTCACGATGGCCTGGTCCCCTTCAGCATAAAGCTTCAGCGACACTCTGGTGTTTTCTTGTGAATAAGTGGCCGCATTGATCAATAAATTGACGATCACTTGGATAAGCCGGTTCCCGTCGCCATTTACGATGACCGGTTCCAGATTCAGCTCAAGGCCAATATTCTTTTCAGCCAGTTTCGGGTGCACCGTCTCAACAGCCCGTTCAATGACGGCTTTCATGTCTGTCGGCTCCAACTCAATGTGGAAAGCGGAACGCTCCATATTCGACAAATTGAGTAAATCATTGATAAGCATTTCCAAGCGGTTGCTTTCCGTCTGGATAATTTCCAAAAATGACAATAACGTATCGGTATCCTGATAAGCCCCATCCAATAAGGTCTCGGAAAAACCTTTGATCGAGGTGACGGGCGTGCGCAGTTCATGGGAAACATTCGCCACGAAATCTTTGCGCACTTGCTCCAATTTTTTCAACTCGGTAATATCGTGGAAAACGATGACCACACCGAGCCAGCGTTCGTGTTCACCAATGACCGGTGCCCCGTAGACGTCCAGGTTCTTCATTTTGAGTCCTTCAGCAAACTCGATTTGGTCGCGCGCACGGGTCTCAGTCATGAACACGGTTTCGATAAACGATTTCAACTCAGGCGCAATATTGATTTCACGATACAAACTGCCAAGAACCGCTTCACTGCTCAAACCGGTTTCTTCGAGAAAAGCCCGGTTGACCAAGGAAATTGTCCCTTGCCGGTCAATCATGACCAGTGCACTGCCCATATTCTCGATCAGGGTTTTTAGCCTCTCTTGCTCCATAAGGCGAACTGTCGCGACTTCCTGCAAATTGCGTGCAAGCACATTGATCGTCTTGTTCAGCTCCAAGCTGCCCTGGGCGTCGGATTCATAAGCGCGTGCACGGTAATTCCCTTTCACGAGCTCCACTGCGGTCGCCGTGGCATTTTCCACCGGCTCCACTTGCAGTCGGATAATGCGGTTTCCGATGACTGCAGACGCCCCGAGCCCAATGAGGAAAATTAGCCCAAGCGCCAGCCACACGGCGGATTGATTTGCCGCTTCCTCATACAAAGGAAGAAATTGGAGCACAATCAAATAGAGCCCGACGAGCAGCGTACCGATCCATAGCAATAAGGAGATCAGCAAGCGGCGCCGGAAAGTCATGAACTTTTTGGCTCCTCGAATTTATAGCCCAAGCCCCGGATGGTCTTGATAAAAGTCGGCTTGCGCGTATTGGCTTCGATCTTCTCACGCAAATGACTGACATGTACATCGACAATCCGTGTATCGCCGGCAAAATCGTATTTCCACACGGCGCTCAATAATTGATCGCGTGTCAGCACCCTATTCTTGTTTTCCGCCAGGTAGACAAGCAATTCGAACTCTTTCGGGGTGAATTCCAATTGCTTGTCATCCAAAAATACTTCAAACCGATCCGGAAAGATTTGCAATTTGCCGAACACATACGGGACAGATCCGTCCTGTTGGATGACAGGGCTTGTCTCTGCGCGGCGCAATACCGCTTTGATGCGGGCAACCACTTCACGTGGGCTGAACGGCTTCGTCATATAATCATCCGCCCCCAACTCCAGGCCCAGCACTTTATCGAATTCATCGCCTTTTGCTGTCAGCATGATGATCGGGGTGTTCACTTTCTGCTGGCGCAATGATTTGCACACTTCTACGCCATCCATTGAGGGCAACATCAAGTCGAGCACGATCAAATCCGGCTTTTCGCTCAAGGCAAGATCGTACCCTTGTTTTCCATCATTCGCAATGATCGTTTCATACCCTGCTTGCACCAAATTATACGACAATAGCGTTGCAATCGAATGTTCGTCTTCAATGATTAAAAGTTTCTTCGGCATTTTGCATCCTCCACACTCAATTTGGAACCCCCATCCCAAACCGCTTTAGAAATTCTCCATTGCCTGGGTCGTCAGTTTGTTCGACGTTTTCGGCGGCTGTGCCACGACTTTTCCCTCAATGCAAATGGCGCCTTCTTCATCTGTACCCTCTACACGGATGGTCGCCAAATTCCCTCTTACATCCACATCCGTCACTTCCAAAAGGAAGTCAATAGTCGCGTAATGGTAGACCGGCTTTTTGAAAATTAGATGCTGTTCGCAAATATATGAGCCTGGTCCTGGCATATACTTGGATACGGCTGATGTGACGATTCCCGTCAACATGATATTCGGAACGACGGGCTTTTCAAAACTGGTCGTTGAAGCAAAGTCATGTTGGATATACAAAGGATTCCCATCGTTCGTCAAGCCTAGATACAAGAGCAAATCCTTATCTTCAACCTTTTCCGTCAACTTCAACTTCTCGCCGACTGTAATGTCTTCAATCTTTCTGCCTAATTTGCGTTTTTTCCCGAGCAACACAGGCGTTCCCTCCCCTTGAGTCGTTCATATCCTTATAGTATCAATTTCTAGAGTACAAGTGCAAGCTCGCTCGCTTTGTCGCAGCGGGAATGAGCACTTGAAAGCGCCTTTATTCTATATAAAGAAAGAGCCGGGCAGGATATCCTGCCCGGCCCGTATATTAAGCCAATACATCCATGACTGCCTTCACGGAGGCAGCTGACTTATCTAGTGCTTGTTTTTCTTCTTCATTCAATTCGATTTCTATGATTTTCTCGATTCCCGAAGCACCGAGAACTGCCGGCACGCCGAGGTAGATGCCGTTCATGTCGTACTCACCCTGCAAATAGGCAATGGATGGCAACACGCGTTTTTGGTCCAGCAGGATCGCTTCAGCCATTTCCACCAAAGAAGCAGCAGGCGCATAATACGCGGAGCCATTGCCGAGAAGGTTGACGATTTCTGCGCCGCCTTTACGTGTCCGCTCGACGATTTGATCGAGGCGGTCTTTTGGAATGAGCGTTTCGAGCGGTACGCCGCCAGCTGAAGAGTAACGGACGAGCGGCACCATATCATCTCCGTGCCCGCCCAGTACAAACCCTGTAATGTCTTTAACCGACAGATTGAGTTCTTCAGCCACAAAGCTGCGGAACCGTGCGGAATCAAGCACGCCGGACTGGCCGATGACTCGCTCTTTCGGAAAACCGGATTCTTTAAAGACAGTGTACGTCATCGCATCCACTGGATTGGTCAGTACAAGGATTGTGGCATTTGGTGAGTGATTGACGATTTCTTTTGTGACGGATTTCATGACCTTCTGGTTGGTCTGCACCAAATCGTCCCGGCTCATACCAGGTTTTCTAGCTACCCCGGCAGTGATGATGACAAGATCGGAATCTTTCGTCTCCGCGTAATCCGAGGTACCCGTAATATGGGCATCAAAATTCAAAACCGGCGCTGCTTCTGCCATGTCCAGCGCTTTGCCTTTGGCCGGATCTTCCATTGCCGGAATATCGACGATGACGACATCCCCCAACTCTTTCTGCGCCAGCAGGAACGCTGTCGTGGCACCAGTGAAACCAGATCCGATCACTGAAATCTTTTTACGTTTGAATGTCATGTAAAACTCCCCTTTCCGTCGAATGATACAACAAAGAGGAGGCAGAAGCCTCCTCTTTCATTTTACATGTTTTTAATTAGTTCATCAGCGAATGCAGATGTTTTCACTTCTGTGGCGCCGTCCATTAGACGAGCGAAGTCATAAGTGACGACTTTAGACGCAATGGTTTTTTCCATAGAGTCAGAAATCAATTTCGCAGCTTGAGTCCATCCAAGGTGCTCAAGCATCAAGACGCCTGAAAGGATAACAGAAGACGGGTTTACTTTATCAAGGCCAGCGTATTTCGGAGCAGTACCGTGAGTTGCTTCGAAGATAGCGTGTCCTGTGTCGTAGTTAATGTTCGCGCCTGGCGCGATTCCGATGCCGCCGACTTGTGCAGCAAGTGCATCAGAGATGTAGTCGCCGTTCAAGTTCATTGTTGCAACAACGTCGAACTCGCTTGGGCGTGTAAGGATCTGCTGTAGGAAGATATCAGCGATGGAATCTTTAACAAGGATTTTGCCTGAAGCCAAAGCATCTTCTTGTGCTTTGTTCGCAGCATCTGTTCCTTTTTCGTCTTTGATTGCATCGTATTCGTTCCACGTGAAGACTTTATCGCCGAATTCTTGCTCAGCCACTTCATAGCCCCAGTTTTTGAAAGCTCCTTCAGTGAACTTCATGATGTTCCCTTTGTGTACAAGCGTTACGGAATCACGGCCTTCAGTCAACGCGTAGTTGATTGCAGCACGTACCAAACGTTTTGTTCCTTCTTCAGAAATCGGTTTGATGCCGATACCTGATGATTCAGGGAAGCGGATGTTTTTGACGCCCATTTCGTCAGTAAGGAATGAGATCAATTTTTTCACTTCGTCGCTGCCGTTAGCGTATTCGATACCAGCGTAGATATCTTCAGTGTTTTCACGGAAGATGACCATGTCAGTATCTTCAGGGCGTTTAACCGGTGAAGGTACGCCTTCGAAATAACGCACAGGGCGCAAGCAAGTGTAAAGGTCAAGCTCTTGGCGAAGTGCCACGTTCAATGAACGGATACCGCCGCCGATTGGCGTAGTAAGTGGCCCTTTGATCGCGATCAAGTATTCGCGGATAACGTCAAGCGTTTCTTGTGGAAGCCATTCGCCTGTTTCGTCGAAAGCTTTTTGGCCAGCCAAAACTTCTTTCCAGACGATTGATTTTTCACCGTTATAAGCTTTGTTTACCGATTCTTCCAATACGCGTGAAGCTGCGTTCCAAATATCCGGTCCAGTTCCGTCACCGATAATGAATGGGATGACTGCATTGTTAGGGACGTTCAAGACGCCATTTTCTACTGAGATTTTTTCACCGTTCGTCATGTGTAAGTTCCTCCTGATTTCAAAGTCATAGGGCTGCACATTGTGTCAGCCCCATCAAATTTTATTGTATTGCCTGATTTAACGTTCTTCAACCGGCACGTAAGTCTGCATGCCAGGCCCGATGTATTCCGCACGCGGGCGGATCAGGCGGTTGTTCGAGTATTGCTCCAAGATGTGCGCGAGCCAGCCCGACGCACGGGAGACCGCGAAGATCGGCGTGAACAAATCATGCTCGATATTCAACGAGTGGTATACAGATGCCGAATAGAAATCGACGTTTGGTGGAAGCGGTTTGGCGCTTGTCACCATTTCTTCGATCTTGACGGACATGTCGTACCACTTCGATTCGCCGCGAAGCTCGGTGAGCTTTTTCGACATTTCACGCAAGTGCTTCGCACGTGGGTCGCCTTGTTGATAGACGCGGTGGCCGAAGCCCATGATTTTCTCTTTGTTCGCCAGTTTTTCGTTGATGACCGGCTCGACGTTGTCGACCGACCCGATTTCTGTGAGCATCTTCATGACTTGCTCGTTGGCGCCGCCATGAAGTGGGCCTTTCAAGGCGCCGATCGCTGCCGTCACACCGGAATAGACGTCGGACAATGTCGCCACTGCCACACGTGCCGTGAACGTCGATGCGTTCAGTTCGTGGTCAGCGTGCAAGACAAGCGCTTTGTTGAACGCTTCGACTTCGATGTCTTTTGGCTCCTCGCCAGACAGCATGTACAGGAAGTTCGCTGCGAAGCTGTAATCCGTTTTCGGCTGGATCGGTTCTTTGCCTGCACGGATGCGGCCGAATGCCGTGACGAGCGTCGAGATCTTCGCCTGGATTTTGATGGCTTTGCGGTAGTTCGCTGCATCTTCCATCACTTCCGCTTCTTCGTCGAAGAGACCGAGCATGGAGACCGCTGTGCGCAGTGCCGCCATCGGATGGACGTTCTTGATGTCGTATGTCTTGAAGTGGTCGAGCACCGCTTGCGGCACCGCCATGTTGTCAGCGAGCTGTTGTTTTAGCTCCGCGAGTTCATCTGCTTTTGGCAAACGTTGGTGCCAAAGCAGGTAGATCACTTCTTCGAAGCTGGCGTTGTCCGCCAGATCGTCGATATTGTAGCCGACGTATGTAAGTGTGTCATCGATGATCGAGCTGATCGCCGATTGAGTTGCGACTACACCTTCTAAACCTTTTGATGATGTCATGTAAATCTCTCCTTCTACATTCTACTTCATCATTCCAAAAAAAAAGACAGAATAATGAGCCATCTGCTTTCATGCACTTTTTCCGTAAATGGACTTACCTAGTCATTATAATCAACTTTGTACAATTTGTGAATGAAAACGCTTGGTAAAATTTAAAATCGATTGCCTGATGATGAATGAACCCGGAATTATCCTACGATAATCCGGGTATTTTTCATCTTCTTCTGAAGCATCCGATAAACGAGAGGCTTGTAAAGCTTTTGCGTCGGGGTGAATAATAAGCTGAACCCGACTGCATCTGAAATAAATCCAGGCGTCAGCAGCAATGTGCCGCCGACTAGGATAAAGGCTGCGCCAATCAGGCGGTCGCCCGGCGGCTGCATCTGGTTCATGCTCGATTGGATATCACGGATCGCTTTCAGCCCTTGGCGTTTTGCCAAGAAAGCACCGAGCAATCCAGTCGCCACAATCAAGGCGAGTGTCCAGAAGAATCCAATCTGCCCGCCTGCCCAGATCAAAATCGCAAGCTCAAGGGTCGGTACGATCACCAATGCCAGAAAGATCCACTTCATCATAGTCAATCGACCTCCATACTTTCTTTACTTATACGCTTGCATGCCCATGATAAATAACGCCTGCATCTGCATCGATCGTGATGTCTTGGCCTGATTCCACTTTCGTCACTGCATCTTTGACACCGACGATCACAGGAATTCCAAGGCTTAACCCCACTACTGCAGCGTGGCTTGTCAAACCGCCTTCTTCTGTCACGATTCCTGCGCAATTATTGATGGCATCCATCATGTCTCGGTCGGTACCGTAAGTGACGATGATTTTGCCTTCGGTATCCATTGCCAATGCTTCTTCAGCATTGCGCACTACCACTGCTTCACCGAAGCCGACGCTCTTGCCGATGCCTTGCCCTTTAGCCAAGATGTCACCGATAACGCGCAGCTTCATCAAGTTTGTTGTTCCTGCTTCACCAACTGGCACGCCCGCTGTGATGATAACCAGGTCGCCGTGCTTGATCAAGCCGTGCTTAAGCGCTTCTACTACTGCGACATCGAGCATTTCATCTGTCGACTCAACGCGTGTACCGACAATCGGCTGCACGCCCCAGATCAAAGTCAGTTTGCGCGCAGTTCGTGCCGTAGATGTTACTGCAATGACCGGCGAACCTGGACGATATTTGGAAATCATTTTAGCCGTGTGGCCGCTCTCGGTCGGCGCCAAAATTGCCTGCACGCGCAAGTTAAGCGCTGTGTAAGCAACCGCTTGGCCGATCGCTTCGGTCATATTCGATTCTTTTTCTTTGCGGCGGTTGGAAACGATTTGCTTATGGTTAAGCGCAGCTTCCGTTGTCTCCGCAATGCGATGCATCGTTTCGACTGATTCTACCGGATAAAGCCCTGCTGCCGTTTCGCCTGATAGCATGATAGCATCTGTGCCGTCAAAAATGGCGTTCGCTACATCGCTTGCTTCTGCGCGAGTCGGGCGCGGGTTGCGCTGCATGGAATCCAGCATTTGGGTCGCCGTGATAACCGGCTTCCCTGCGCTATTGCATTTATCGATCATCGATTTTTGCACGATCGGCACTTCTTCCGCTGGAATTTCCACTCCGAGGTCACCGCGTGCAACCATTAAACCATCGGACACCGTAAGAATTTCATCCAAGTTGTCGACGCCTTCCTGGTTTTCGATCTTCGGAATGATTTGGATATGGGAACCGCCATTTTTTTCCAGTAAGCTACGGATTTCCATAACATCCGAACGTCTGCGGACAAATGATGCAGCGACAAAGTCGACATCCTGTTCAATGCCGAATAGAAGATCGGCCGCGTCTTTTTCAGTGATTCCTGGCAATTGTACGGAGACTCCTGGAACGTTAACGCCTTTTTTCGTTTTCAATGTACCGGCATTTTCAACGATCGTATGAATCTGGCCGCGTTCTTTATCGATGCTTGTAACGCGCAACTCGATCAGGCCATCATCTAGCAAAATCATCGAGCCTTCATGTACATCTTCAATCAATTTTTCATAAGTGATCGAAAACATCTCTTTCGTGCCCAGCACTTCTGTCATGGAAATCGTAATTTCTTGGTTTGTTTCAAGTTCGATAGAATCGTTTTCCATTTTATGGGTTCTGATTTCCGGGCCTTTTGTATCCAAAAGAATCCCTACTGTGATGCCGGTCTTCTCTGAAGCTTCGCGGATGCGCTTGATGCGCAAAGCATGCTCCTCGTGGTCGCCGTGCGAGAAGTTCAGGCGGGCAACGTTCATGCCCGCTTTCATCAATTGTTCTAATACTTCCGGTGATTCACTTGCCGGCCCGATTGTGCAGACGATTTTCGTTTTTCTCAATAGACTCACTCCAATTAACTGTTTAAATTGATAGTTCTTTAGAAAGCTTGTACAAACTCATATCGGCATCGTGCTCTTTTTCGAACGCCGTTGTCATATCATAGTCTACCACCTGATGATTTTTCATGCCAATCGCCAGGCCGCCTTTTCCTTCGAGCAGCACTTCTACTGCACGTGCGCCGAACAAGCTGCCGAGCACACGGTCGCGGGCAGTCGGCGTACCACCGCGCTGAATATGGCCAAGAACCGAAACGCGCGTTTCTACATTCGTCTTGCCCGAAATCAGCTCAGCCAGCTCCCCGCCGCTCATAACGCCTTCTGCGACGATGATGATGCTGTGTTTCTTGCCGCGCTTGCGTCCGCTTTCGAGCCGTTCCAGCATATCGTCGATGTCAAACGGGTCTTCAGGAATGAGGATGGTTTCGGCACCGCCGGCAAGCCCAGCCCATAAAGCAAGATCGCCTGCGTCTCTACCCATTACTTCAATGATGAATGTCCGCTCATGGCTTGTCGCCGTGTCGCGGATCTTATCGATCGCTTCGATGACGGTATTCAATGCCGTGTCAAAACCGATTGTATAATCCGTCCCGGGGATATCGTTATCGATCGTTCCCGGAACCCCGATACTTGGAAAACCTTTTTTGGTTAACGCCATCGCTCCGCGGTATGAACCGTCTCCTCCGATGACCACTAAACCTTCAAGGCCATTTTTCTTCATCTGTTCAATTGCTTTCCATTGCCCTTCATCTGTCCGGAATTCGTCACAACGAGCAGAATAAAGCTTCGTGCCACCACGCTGGATGATATCGCCGACATCTCCTGCTTGCAAGTCTTTAATATTGCCTTCAATCAAGCCTTGGTAGCCATAATAGACGCCAGCCACTTCGATGCCATGGTAAATGCCTTTCCGGACGACTGCGCGTACTGCTGCATTCATCCCCGGCGAATCGCCGCCACTTGTCAACACTCCAATTTTCTTCACCAAAACCGCCTCCTACACTTCCTTTTTACTTTATTCACCTTACCACGCAGGGCCTGTGCTGTCAGTCCATAACTCCTGTTTAGCATGCGTTTTTTATTGAATTCCGAAAAACAAAAAGACCGCTTTACGCGGCCTGATTTTTATTCCGTGAAAACACCGATTGCCCTGAATTTCTCATAGCGCTGCGAAATCAACTGCTCTGCGCTCAAACCTTCCAATTCCTTCAATGAATAGCGGATGGCGCCGCTGATCAATTGCGCCTGGCGGGCGGTGTCGTGATGAGCGCCGCCGCGTACTTCGGGAATCATATGCTCGATGATGCCCATCTCCAAAAGGTCAGGCGCAGTGATTTTCATGGCTTCCGCTGCGGTTTTCGCAAGTGCCGCATCTTTCCATAGAATCGATGCCGCTCCTTCAGGCGAAATGACCGAGAATGTCGAGTTTTCAAGCATCAGGATCTGGTTGCCGACGCCAAGCGCGAGCGCCCCGCCGCTTCCGCCCTCGCCGATGACGATCGACAGCACCGGTACTTCAAGACCGGCCATCTCCACGAGGTTACGGGCGATCGCTTCGCTTTGCCCGCGTTCTTCTGCAGCTCTTCCCGGATAAGCGCCTTTTGTATCGATTAGGCAAATGACCGGGCGGCCGAATTTTTCCGCCTGTTTCATCAAACGCAACGCTTTCCGGTAACCTTCAGGATGCGGCATGCCGAAATTGCGGCGGACGTTTTCTTTTGTGTCCTTGCCGCGCTGATGGCCGATGATCGTCACCGGCTGCCCTTCAAAACTCCCGATGCCGCCGATGATCGCCTCATCATCCCCGTAGACACGGTCTCCGTGCAGTTCGATGAAATCCTTGAAGACGAGCGGCAAATAATCCAAAGTCGTCGGGCGTTCCGGATGGCGCGCCACTTGAACGCGGTCCCACGGTTTCATGTTCTCATAGATTTCTTCCTCGAGTTTGGCAAAACGCTCTTCCAAAGAAGTGATTTCGGAACTGAGATCGACATCCGCCGTTTTGGTGTATTCCTTCAACTCGGAAATCTTTTTTCTCAATTCAATCAAAGGTTCTTCAAACGCCATCGTTTTCATTTTCTTTTTAGGCATCGGATCCAGCTCCTTTCACGTGCAATTGCACAATAGTCGACAGCGTCTCGCGCATTTTAGAGCGATGCACGACCGCATCGAGCTGGCCATGGTCAAGCAAAAATTCTGCCGTCTGGAAGTCTTCCGGCAATTTCTCGCGCACGGTCTGTTCGATGACGCGACGCCCCGCAAAGCCGATTAAAGCTTTTGGTTCCGCCAGGTTGATGTCACCAACAGACGCAAAGCTGGCAGATACGCCGCCAGTCGTCGGATGTGTCAAAATTGATACGAACAACAAGCCTTCATTCGAATGGCGTTTTAAGGCGACACTTGTTTTCGCCATTTGCATGAGCGACAACACGCCTTCTTGCATGCGCGCTCCACCGCTAGCTGTAAAGATCAAAAACGGCACTTTCAATTTAGTTGCCAATTCGACAGCGCGCGTGATTTTCTCGCCGACCACTGAGCCCATCGAGCCCATGCGGAAATGCGAATCCATTACGGCAACGACCACTTGCTGTCCTTTGAGCGAACCGGTCCCTGTGAGAACAGCTTCGTTCAAGCCAGTTTTTTCACTGTCGGCTTGGACTTTTTCGCTGTATCCCGGGAAATTCAACGGGTTTTCGGATTTCAAATGATCGTCTACCGAATCGAAGCTTGAATCATCTAATAGGTATACGATTCGTTCGCGGGCCGTCATCTTGAAATGATGGTCGCATTTCGGGCATACTTTGCCCAAATTCTCCAATTCCTTCGTCAAGGTGATGTGCTTGCAGTTCGGGCATTTCGTCATCAAGCCTTCCGGCACGTCTTTTGCCGCTTTAGAAGGGATGGTCGCTTCTTTTTCATCTCGTTTTCGCTTGAATATATCGCGTATCATTGCCATTGTGCATTCTCTCCTTTGATTAAGACGCTGCTCCAGGCTTTAAAATCCCGGATGGCCGTTTGGGCATCCTGCTGCTCGATTGCATGCAGGATGTTTTTCAGCAAGGGTCTCTCTTCCGGCATTACTTCGCCGTCATAAGGGTTGCCCCCGTATTGCTTTAATAAGAACCAAATTTTTAGCGAAAGGCGGTTGCCGGACAGCACCATCAATTCGCGGACAAAGTCTTCCCTTATGAATTCATGCCCATCCAGCCGTTTACGTAAACTTTCCCATACCGGCAATTTCGAGGCATCGCTTGCGCAGATTGCCTGGATTGCCGCGGTTTCGTGTATGCACATTGTTTCCCGCACATCTTCCAGGGTTTTTGTGTCCTGCAATATAAAGGTCGCCAGCAATTCTACAAGGCGGTGTTTTCTTGGATCGGCTAAAAATGTCCCTTCCCCTCGACGGGTTTCGATAAGCCCCAGCAACTCCAGGCTGCGGAGGGCCTCGCGAATCGTCGAACGGCCGACCGCCAACTTTTCAGCCAACTCTCGTTCGGAAGGGATCCGGTCGCCCGGTCGAATATTCTGTTCCCGAATCATGTCCCGCATTTCACTTACAATATTTAAATAGCGTTTAGGCTGATTCATGAAAACTCCTTTTGTTTCCATTTTTTTGAAAGTGGTCTGACCACTAATCTTTCTATACCTTACAAAAAATTTCGGCTGCCGTAAAGAAAAAACTGCATTTCTTTTTAAGAAATGCAGTCCAGCTTGTCTAGAAAAGTAAAAAGCCGTATTTTCCGAAGCTTATCGCTCGCTTTCCGTGGGCTCGCGCCCAAGCCTCCTCAGCCGCTTCGCTGCTTGCGGGGTCTCGGTCGTCTCGCTAATCCACTGGAGTCGAGCGAACACTTCTCCAAATACTTAAATAGCTCATTGATTTTTGAATGTCGAAAAGATCATCCTATTTTAATTCATGACTTATTAATAGACTTCTTTAACACTCTGAACTGCATTTCTTATTAAGAAATGCAGTTCCTTGTCGATTCTTTTATATGAATGTGGCTCGTTCCGTTGCTTTACAAGATGGTTTTGCAGATGATGGTCGTCTTGCCTTGGCGGGTTTCAGCGGTTCCTTGAATTTCGAGCAAGGCGTCTTTATCGAGCATTTCGTTGTATTGCGCATACTCTTTCGGAAACAGTGTCACCGATGCGACGCCGGTTTCATCCTGCAAGGTGACAAACGCCATCGCATCGCCTTTTTTCGTGCGGATGCGCCGCACGTCTTCCACCAATCCGAGCACTTCCACACGCTCGCGGTCTTTTTTCTTCGGCAGGTCATTGAGCGCAGTGTAGGCTTTGTTGCGCTGCTCTTTTTCCCGTTCGACAGGGTGCGTGCTCAAATAAAAGCCGAGTGCTTCTTTTTCAAAATCGAGCTTGAGCCCGTCCGGCATCGGTTCAGCTTTGGTGTACTTCGGTTTCATGAAGCTGGATCCCATGTCATCGAACAAGCCCGGGTCTTCAGTCGGCTTGACCAGTTCCGCGTGCTTGATCGCACTATCAAGCGACGCGAGCAGCACGGCACGGTCTTTTCCGAGCACGTCCAGTGCCCCCGCTTTGATAAGCGGCTCGAAAGCTTTGCGGGTGAAATGAACCGCCGATATCCGTTCCGCGATATTGAACAGGCTTTGGAAAGCGCTGTCCTTTCTCGCCGCGAGAATGGCTTTAACGGCCGTGCCGGGGACGCCTTTCACAGCGCTTAGCCCCGTGCGCACCTGTTGTTCTTCCGATGAAAAGCCGTAGCGGCTCTTCGCGATGCATGGCGCGGCGAGCTGGATTCCGCGTTCTTTCATTTCGCGCATGAACTGTGCCGTTTTTTCATTATTCCCTTGGCTGTTCGATAACAGCGCGGCATAGAACTGCACGGGATAATGGGCTTTCATATAAGCCAGTTGATAGGAAATCATGCTGTAGGCGACTGCGTGGCTTTTCGGGAACCCGTAATCGGCAAAACGCACGATCAGGTCATAGACGTCTCCCGCTTCTTTTGCGGTATAGCCTTTTGCGGTGGCGCCGCCGACGAAATGCTCTCGCTCTTCATCAAGGATCTGGCGGTTTTTTTTGCTCACCGCACGGCGCAATAGATCAGCCTCGCCTAAGCTGAAGCCCGCCATTTCGGCGGCGATTTTCATGATCTGCTCCTGGTAGACGATGACACCGTACGTTTCCGATAAAATCGGCTCCAGCACTGGATGGATATAGGACACCGCCTCTTCGCCGTGCTTACGGCGTGCGTAAAGTGGGATGAATTCCATTGGGCCTGGGCGGTACAAGGCATTGACCGCGACAATATCGCCGAATGCGCTCGGTTTGATGAGCATCAACGCGCGCCGCATGCCTGGCGACTCCAGCTGGAAAATCCCCGCTGTATCGCCCTTCGCCAATAAACGGTAAGTTTCTTTATCGTCGAGCTTCAAACTTCGGTAATCAATCGTCACATGCCGGTCGTGTTTCAGCATATGTGCCATGTTTTCCAGAATCGTCAAATTTCGCAATCCGAGAAAGTCCATTTTCAATAAGCCAATCGCTTCAAGTTCCTGCATCGGCCATTGGGTAATGAAAATGTCATCATTGCCTTTTTCGATTGGGACATAATCCACTAACGGGCCTGGGCTCAAAATGACACCTGCTGCGTGAATTGACGAATTCCGTGGCAGTCCTTCCAGCTTCAGTGCCGTCTTGAACCAGCGTTCACGGGTTTCATTGCCGATGATCCAATCCTCCAGCGCTTTCGATTCACGGAGCGCTTCGCGCAAAGTGATGCCCGGCCGGCTCGGGATGAGTTTGGAGATCTTGTCGAGCTCTTCGGCTTCAAAACCGAATACCCTCGCCGTGTCTCTCGCGACCGCTTTTGTGGATAAAGTGCCGAATGTGATGATTTGTGCAGTCTGTAAGGCACCGTATTTTTTCGCGACGTATTCGACGACTTCATGGCGGCGGTGATCTGCGAAGTCAATATCGATATCCGGCAAGGTGACGCGCTCCGGATTCAGGAAGCGCTCGAATAGCAATCCATGGGCGAGTGGGTCGACATCCGTAATGCGCAGCGCGAAGGCCACGAGCGAACCGGCAGAGGATCCACGGCCCGGGCCGGTCAGGATGCCCCTGGTTCTTGCATAAGCCATGAAATCGGAAACGATGAGGAAATAATCGATATAGCCCATAGCCGAAATGATGCCAAGTTCGTAATCGAGCCTATCCGAATAGCTTTGTGCCAATTTGCCGACGCGTTCTTCCAGCCCCTTCAAGCAAAGCGTGCGGATGAGCTCGTTTTTGTCGCCACCTTCCTTCACAGGATATTTCGGCAGCAATTGGCGGTTCAATGGGATGGTGACACGACAATTCATCAGCAGCGCACGGCTTTGTTCCAGCCATTCAGGATGATCTGAAAACCACTCCGATAATTGTGCTTGCGTCGGCACGAATGCCGCTGAATGTTCAGGCTTCGGGCGTTCAGGGTCGCTTAACTTGAAGCCGCCCCCGATTGACCTCGCCACTTCATAGGCAAACGCATCTTCTTGCTTCACGTAACGGCATTCATGGCTCGCCATGAATTTGAGGTTGAATGTCGAGCAGAAATCGATAAACGCTTCTTCAGTCTCCTGTACAGTTCCGCCAGGCCGCTCGATGCTGGCGAATAAGCGCTCGCCGAATAGCCCTGACAGCATTCCGAGCGCTTCGCTGCGGTCTGTCAGCACCCACGCCGCATTGTCAGGAATCACGCATACCAGGCCTTCCTGATAAGCTGCCAGCCATTTTTGAGGGATGGCTTCCACATCACGAGTCGATAAGGCACTCGTCAGTTTCAATAACATCTGGTAGCCGGTGTTGTTCTGCGCATAAAGCACCACAGGAAGCGCGGTGCCGTCAAAGTCGACGGGCACGGAAAGGCCGAGCACCCCGTGGACGCCGGCCTTTTTGCAGGCGTCCCAAAATGGCAGGACCCCGTATAATTTGGAATTGACTAAGGCTGCTGCATCAGCGCCTTGTTCGGCGAGAACTGTGAACAGTTCTTCGAGGCGAATCGTGCTTTGCAGCGGATCAGCCGCCGTTACGATATGCGGGTAGACCATTCTAACACCTTCTTTCCTTATGCCTTCGCGCAAATTTCCTCCAGGCGAAGGATGACGCGGTCCGCCTCATCCCACGAATAAGCGACTGCGCCAGATGCCATCGGATGCCCGCCGCCCCCGAATTCTTTTGCGAGCGTATTGATGACCGGCCCTTTGGAACGCAGGCGGACACGTATTTCAGTATCTTCTTCTATTAAAATGACCCAAGCTTTGATGCCTTTGACGTTGCCTAGTGAACCGACCAGCAAAGACGTATCTGTCGGGGTCACATCGAATTTCGCCAAAATGTCCTGTGTGATTTTCACAAAAGCTGCGCCGTTTTCGTCTATTTGGAAATTTTGGTACATATATCCTTGTAAATGAAGCAATTTGCGGTCCATTTCGTACATGCCGTTATGGAGCTCGTTGCGGTCAAAATCATATTTGATCAGTTCGCCCGCCACGTCGAAGGTTTTTTGTGTTGTGCTCGGGAATAGGAAGCGCCCCGTATCTCCTATGATTCCTGCATAGAGCAGTCTGGCACCGGCATCGGGCATGGTCCAACCTTCATCCGCTTGCCCATAGGTAAACAGTTCAAAAATCATTTCAGAAGATGAACTGGCTTTCGTATCCACTTGGCAAATATCCCCATAATCGTCATCGTTCGGATGGTGGTCGATTTTCACCAATTTCGCCCCGCTATGATAGCGCTGGTCGTCGATTCGGTCGGTATTTGCGGTATCCGTGACAATGACCAATGCGCCTTCGAAATCAGCATCTTTGACCATATCGGGAAAATCGAGAAAATCCATCGTGTAATCGTGCTCCCCTGCCGCAAGCACGCGCTTGTTTGGGTAGTTGTGGCTCAATATGTATTTCAGGCCGATTTGGGATCCGTATGCATCCGGGTCCGGACGCACATGGCGGTGGATGATGATCGTATCGAATTGTTTAATTGTGTCGATGATTTGACTATACATTGCTTCAATCCTCCAGTGGACAGGGAAATCCATTCGCATTTTCTGATCATCCCCATTACAATGGAAATAGATTTGCATAACAGGAGGTTCCCCATGCTCATATTCGTATTTTTGATTATCATTTCTGCTGTATTCTATTTATACTATAAAACGAAACAGATTCGTACACGACTACCGGTGCGCAAAAACTGGTATGCCAGCCGTGCGCAGATTGCACTTGGCAGCTTTATCACCTTTTTCGGCATCAACCAGCTGTTCATTTTTCAAACTGTCGTTACTTATATCATTGCCGGCATCTTTATCGTTCTTGGCTTGGCGCTGATCGTCCATAATTTCAAGGCGAACCGCCATTACCAAGCATTTCTCGATGAAGAAACACGCCTTAACCCATAAAACAGCCCCTCCCTTGCGGAGAGGTTGTTTTTTTGATTAATGCAGAGGCCTCTTCTACCCTGTCAAGGCAATGCTCATTAACGGTCGAGCAATTGGAAGGTCAGCATCGCTTTGCCGATCACTTGCTGTTCGTACAACACTTCGACATCAACTTTCGCTGATTTGCGGCTAATGTCCAGGATTGTCGGCCGAATAAGCAATGCTGCGTCCAACTGCACCGGTTTCAGGAAATAGACGGTAATGTTTTCCAGTACGCTGTCTTTGCGGTTTTTTGTCTTGAGTGCCGTCGCCGCTGCTTCTGTCAGCACCATTGTGTAAGCTCCGTACGACAACGAGCCGTATGCGTTGGTCATTTGGGGCGTGACACGGAATTCAAGGCTAAGCTTGTCTTCTTGCACTTGGTTTAATTGGCTTTTGATGATGTCGTCAATCGTCTCGCCTTGCTGGGGCTGGCGCTGCGCTGTTTGGATCGCTTTCAATACATCCTGCCGGCTGATGATGCCCATCAAGTTATGGTGGTCGTCAGTGATCGGCAGTAAGTCGATTCCTTCCCAAATCATTCGGTGCCCTGCTGCTGCGACGCTTGTCTGCAGCGACACTGTTATCGGGTCTTTGGTCATCACTTTATCAATCGTTTCCGTGTCTGACGCGCCAATGACATCCCGCGAAGTGACGATCCCGACCAGCCTGCCGTTGCTGTCGACGACTGGAAATCCGCCATGCGTCGTTTCATTGTTCAGTTCGTTATAGCGGCGGATTGGATCTTTGACATGCAAGAAATGCGTATTTTCCAGCGGGATCAAAATGTCTTCAATGAGCAGGATCTCTTTTTTGATCAATTGGTCGTAAATCGCCCGGTTGATCATCGTCGCTACCGTAAAGGTATCGTAGCTGGTGGAAATGACCGGCAATTCCAATTCATCGGCCAGCTTTTTTACTTGCTCAGAAGCATCGAAACCTCCTGTCACGAGCACCGCTGCCCCTGCTTGAAGGGCATATTCATGGGCTTTGTAGCGGTTTCCGACAATCAGTAAATTGCCTGCTTCCGTATAACGCATCATGTCCTCGAGCTGCATCGCCCCGATGACGAATTTGTTTAGTGATTTATGGAGCCCAGCCCGCCCGCCGAGCACTTGGCCGTCGACGACTTTAACGATTTCCGCGTACGTCAGACGTTCGATGTTCTCTTTTTTCTTGCGCTCGATGCGGATGGTGCCGACCCGTTCGATCGTCGAGACCAGCCGCTTGTTTTCCGCTTCTTTTATGGCCCGGTAAGCGGTGCCTTCTGATACTTGAAGCTCCTTGGCAATCCGGCGAACGGAGATTTTCTCCCCAACAGCCAAAGTCTCGATATAATCCAAAATCTGTTCGTGTTTCGTAGCCATTATTTCACCAATCTTTCTGCTATCCTCTATCCCTTAGTTTATCATAATCCGAATGGAAGTCGATAATCCGGCGGCAGCCTTTAAAAGCAGGGCTTGGCTCGAGGCAATATAAAAACAGGCAGGGAGGATCGTTGTCCTCCCTTGCCTGTTTTCTGTTAAAGGAATTTATAAATCGATGCTGTCTCCAGGCTCCATGATCTTGACTTCCGCCTGCTTGACCGCCTGCTTGAATTGTTCCGGGTCCTGCTTGATCGGCGGGAAGGTGTTGTAGTGGATTGGCACCGCCGTCTTCGGATTAATGAGTTCTACGGCGTAAGCTGCATCTTCGGGGCCCATCGTAAAGAAATCGCCGATCGGGACAAACGCCAAGTCAATCGAGTGGCGCTTGCCGATGATTTCCATGTCGCCGAACACTTCGGTATCCCCAGCATGATACACCGTCTTCCCTTCCGCTTCAAAGAGAATCCCAGCTGGCATGCCGCCGTAGATGACTTCACCGTCTTCTGCCGTATAGGACGAGCTATGGAACGCTTTCGTGAATTTCACTTTACCGAACTCGAACTCTTTAGCGCCCCCAAGGTTCATGCCGACTGCATCCAAGCCTTGCCCGCTCAGGTAATTCGCCAGTTCGACCGGCGCCACGACGACCGCTCCGCTTGATTTTGCTATGTCCACTGTATCGCCGACATGGTCGTTATGCGCATGCGTCAGCAGAATTGCGTCCGGCTTTTCCTCACTTGCCGTCAGATCCGTCAATTCGTTTCCGGTAATGAATGGATCGATGAGTATCGTTTTGCCACCGGTTTGAATTTTCACAACCGAATGACCGTGATATGAGATTTTCATGATATCCCTCCAATAGAGTTTTGGCTCCTTGCTTTCTGCTGTTTTATACCCTGATTTTTGATATGCTACACATGAAGGGGAGGAATACATATGAACAAATTGACCAATTTGCAAAGTTTTTTGAAACAGCAGCAACTCGATGCGGCGCTCATTACCGACCCGCACAATGTTTTCTATTTAACCGGCTTTAACAGCGACCCGAAAGAGCGCTTGCTCGCTGTCATGGTGTTTGCTGAGGCAGAACCGTTCCTCATCTGTCCGGCAATGGAAGCGCCTGATGCAAAAGCGGCGGGCTGGACGGGTGAAATTGCGGGGCATGCCGATACACAAGACGCGATGCAAGTGTTATACGAAACGGCAGCCAAACGCGATCAGCAAATGGAGCGCATCGCTATCGAGAAAGCCCATATGAACGTCGAGCGTTATGACGCGGTCAACCATTATTTCCAATCGCCAGAAATTCAGTCGATCGATGCCCAGATGAATGCCATGCGCGTCATCAAGGATGAAGCCGAACTCGACATCTTGCGCCACGCTGCCTCACTTGCGGATTACGCCATCGAAGTCGCAGCTGACGTGATGCAAGAAGGCATGACGGAAATCGAGCTGATGACCGAAATCGAAAATGCATTGAAAAAACGCGGCATTACCCACATGTCGTTCGACACCACCGTGCTGACAGGGCCAAAAGCCGCTTCTCCACATGGCAAAACAGGGCAACGCCAAATCGAACGCGGCGATCTCGTGCTAATGGACCTCGGCGTCATTTATAAGGGTTATTGCTCGGATATCACCCGTACACTGGCTTTTGGCGAACCGAGCGAACAAGCGAAAAAAGTGTACGATATCGTCAAGCGCTCAGAACAAGCGGCACTTGATGCGGTGCGTCCTGGGGTTACAGCGGCTGAGCTTGACGGAATTGCCCGCAAGACCATCGAAGACGCAGGCTACGGAGAATATTTCACGCACCGCCTTGGCCACGGCCTGGGGATTTCCGTCCATGAATTTCCGTCGATCCACGGGGGCAACGATATGCCGCTCGAGGCGGGCATGGTATTTACGATCGAACCCGGCATTTATGTCACGGATCAAGTCGGCGTGCGCATCGAAGACGATCTAGTCGTCACCGAAGATGGCTACGAAGTGCTGACCAAATATCCGAAAGAATTGACGATCATCAACCGATAAAAAAAGAGCTGTCCCGAAAATCCGTATGATGGATTTTCCCGGGACAGCTCTTTTCCATTGTTATTGAAGCAGTTCGTCGACTGATTTGTATTCAAGGCCTTGATCATCGGCCACGGCTTTATACGTTACATAGCCGTCCATCGTGTTGACACCTTTTTTCAATGCTTCGTTATCGAGGACTGCTTGCTTGAGCCCTTTGTTGGCGATTTGCACTGCGTAAGGGACCGTTACATTCGTCAAGCCGATCGTCGATGTGCGTGGAACTGCACCCGGCATGTTCGCCACAGCGTAATGAACGACATCATGCTTCACATAAGTCGGCGCATCGTGAGTGGTGATGCGGTCGCTCGTTTCAAAGATGCCGCCTTGGTCAATGGCAATATCGACCACGACTGAACCTGGCTTCATCGATTTGATCATGTCTTCAGTGATCAATTTCGGTGCTTTCGCTCCCGGAATCAATACAGCTCCGATGACCAAATCCGATTTTTCAACCGATTGGGCGATATTCAGCGGGTTTGAAATCAATGTTTGCACATCTTTGCCGAACAGATCGTCCAATTGGCGCAAGCGTTCTGGGTTCAAGTCAAGAATCGTTACATCAGCGCCCATGCCGATCGCCACTTTCGCAGCGTTCGTTCCAGCTACACCACCGCCGACGATCGTCACTTTCCCGCGCGAAACGCCAGGGATGCCGCCGAGAAGGATGCCCCCGCCACCGTGGATTTTCTCAAGGAACTGAGCACCGATCTGTGTCGACATGCGGCCGGCCACTTCGCTCATCGGCGTAAGAAGCGGCAAGGAATTATTCGGAAGTTGAACCGTTTCATAAGCTACGCCCGTCACTTTCGACGCGAGTAAAGCATTCGTCAATTCCACTTCAGGTGCCAAGTGCAAGTAAGTGAAGAGCACTTGGCCTTCACGGAAATGCTTGTACTCGCTAGCTACCGGCTCTTTTACTTTCATGACCATATCCTGCGCCCACGCCTGGTCAGCATCGGCGACGATTACTGCGCCGGCTGCTTCATAATCGGCATCCGTAAAGCCCGATCCGAGCCCTGCACCGGATTGGATGAAAACTTCATGGCCGAAAAGTGCCAAGTTCACTACTCCCGCCGGTGTCATTGCCACACGGTTTTCATTGTTCTTAACTTCTGTAGGTACCCCGATACGCATTACAAAACCCTCCATTATATTGTGTCTGAAATAATAAAATGAACCAAACTATCAGTATTTGAAACCACATCCATTCTAACAGATTCTGTTTGATATTGCTCCATTAATTTGTCTTTTCAAAAGATAATTTTTAATCCGTCAAAACGCGGCATAGTCCCGTTTGTCAGAAGAAGGAAAGATATTTCGAAATAGTGAATAAAAAATAAATCGATAAATTTCATTCTTAAAGAAGGAACAATTTGCCTATGCCTCGAAAGTTACAGTATAGACAAAGGAGGAATGTACAGATGACATTAAAGTATAATCAAATCATGGTAGCGGTCGACGGATCGAAAGAAGCGGAATGGGCTTTCAAAAAGTCCATCGGGATCGCCACAAGAAACCACGCGACGCTGAATCTGGTAAACGTGATCGATACGCGTTCATTCGCCGCAATCGAAGCATATGACCGTTCGATCGCTGACCGTGCCCAGAAATTCGCTGAAGACTTGCTTGGGGATTATAAAAAAGAAGCCGAAGCCGGCGGTGTTGAGAAAGTCAATATCGTGGTCGATTACGGTTCCCCTAAGACAATGATTCCCCGTGAATTGGCTGAACGAGTCGAAGCCGACTTGATCATCTGCGGCGCGACCGGTTTGAATGCAGTCGAACGTTTCCTCATCGGCAGTGTATCAGAACATATCGTCCGCTCCTCTAAATGCGACGTGCTTGTCGTCCGTACAGACGAAGCACAAAGCGATGCACCAGACGATTATTATTCGGAAGAACGTTCCGGAAAACCTGAATAACACAAGAAAAAGCACGCGGCCTCTATCCTAGCCGCGTGCTTTTTCTATGATCATTTCTTCACTTGAATGACGATTTTCCCTCTGGCATGATGGGATTCGCTTAATTCATGCGCTTCCCGTACGCCTTCTTCCGTCAACGGATAGATATGGCCGACTTCTGGCTTCACTTCGCCGCTGACAAACAAATCGCCCAATTTTTTCAATTGCTGGCCATTTGGCTCCAGCCAGAAACTGCTGACGTCAATGCCGAGTTTTTCCGCTTGTTCTTCATCAGGCTGTCCGGCTATGCTGACAAGCCTGCCGCCGCGCTTCAATACGCCGTAACTTTTTTCGAGCGTTTCGCCGCCCATTGTATCCAATACGAAATCAAAATTCTCCAGCACTTCCGAGAAATCCTCTTCGCGGTAGTCGATGACACGATTCGCGCCGAGAGACGTGACGAGTTCGTCATTTTTATCGCTTGCTGTTGTCGCTACATAACAGCCGATGCTGTTGGCGATTTGGATCGCCATGCTTCCGACGCCGCCAGCACCTGCATGGATCAGCACTTTATCGCCTTTCTTGATATGCCCAATCTCCACCAGGCATTGCCATGCAGTTAGCCCCGTCAATGGAATTGCTGCGCCTTCCTCAAAGCTCATGCTTTCAGGCATGCGAGCCAGCAGGTTTTCCTCTACCGGGACAAATTCAGCATACGTTCCTTGCCGCGTTGTGTCAGGACGCGCAAAAACCCGGTCGCCTGGATGATAGTGCTTGACCTCATCGCCTACTTCTTTGACGACTCCTGCAACATCCCATCCGAGAATGATCGGGAATTCCCATGGCAGCATTTCTTTCAAATAGCCTTCCCTCAGCTTCCAATCAATCGGGTTGACTGAAGTTGCATGAACTTCCACCAACACTTGATGCGCTGAAATAGCGGGCGTTTCCACTTCACGTTCTTTCAGTTGCTCTTTCCCTCCGTACTGGTCAATAACGATAGCTTTCATCTGCACCCACTCCTCCCTTTTACCACTTATATACCCTGACACCATTTTGCTACACCTGAAAAAGCACAGGAACTTGCCTAATTATGCTATTATGGTAACTGTTTCATAAAAGAGGTTCGCAAACTCCCTCTCTAAAAAACTAAGGAGCTGTATTGAAATGAAAAATGAAAAAGCAGTCGTTGTATTCAGCGGCGGGCAAGACAGCACCACTTGCCTCTTTTGGGCGCTGGAACAATTCAGCGAAGTGCTCGCCGTCACTTTCGATTACGGCCAGCGCCACTCGCAGGAAATCGACCATGCAAAACGCATTGCAGAAACGCTCGGCGTAACATTGCAAGTGCTCGACATGGGGCTGGTCAATCAATTATCCGCCAATGCCTTGACGCGCGATTCGATTGAAGTCGAAGAGCAAAAGGACGGGCCGCCTTCCACATTCGTTCCCGGGCGCAATTTATTGTTCCTGTCTTTTGCGGCGATTTACGCCGATGCATTCGGCGCACGCCACCTCGTGACTGGTGTCAGCGAGACGGATTTCAGCGGTTATCCGGATTGCCGGGATACCTTTATCCGGTCGCTCAATGTCACGCTCAACTTATCGATGGATAAGCAATTCGTCATCCATACACCGCTCATGTGGCTCGACAAGGCAGGCGTCTGGGAACTGTCCGACGAGCTTGGCGCATTCGAATTCGTCCAGACCGAAACCTTGACCTGCTACCACGGCATTCCGGCAGCAGGCTGCGGCACTTGCCCGTCTTGCGTGCTGCGCAACCAAGGCTTGCAGACCTACCTTTCCAAAAAAGAAGGTGCGAAATCTTGATGCAGCAATTCTACCCTTCCGTTCAGCATCCCTATAGCTTTGAATTAAATAAAGACATGCATTTTTCCGCGGCGCATTATATCCCGGCCGATGAAGCCGGAAAATGCGCGAAAATGCATGGCCATACTTACCATTTAAATATCACGATTGCCGGCGACCACTTGAACAGCACCGGTTTTCTTATCGACTTCAAGCAATTAAAAGACTTGATCCATAAACGCTATGACCACAGTGTTTTGAATGACCACCCGGAATTCACAGAGACTTTCCCGACGACCGAGCAGCTCGCCCAACAAATACACAAGCTGATCCAAGACACGCTCGACCGCTCAGACAACCAGCCGAAATGCATCCAAGTCATCGTCCGGGAAACCCCGACAAGCTATGTCATTTACCGGCCAAAAGAGGTGTCTTCATGAAGATCCCTGTAATGGAAGTATTCGGCCCGACGATCCAAGGCGAAGGCATGGTCATGGGCCAGAAGACGATGTTCGTCCGGACCGCCGGCTGCGATTATTCCTGTTCGTGGTGCGATTCCAAATTCACTTGGGACGGCACCGGAAAAAGTACTGCGATGACCGCAGATGACATTGTCCGACAGCTCGAGGCGCTTGGTAAAGACGCCTTTTCTCACGTCACCATCTCCGGAGGCAACCCGGCACTTCATAAAGGCATCGCGGAACTGGTCGCATTATGCCAAGAAAAAGGTTGGCGCACAGCTGTCGAAACGCAAGGCAGCATCTGGCAGGACTGGCTCTTGGAAATCGATGAAGTCACCGTCTCCCCAAAGCCGCCGAGTTCTGGCATGATTCTGGACTATTCCCAGCTCGATGCGATGCTCGGCAGGCTATCGTCATCTCAAGCCAGCCTGAAAGTCGTCGTTTTCGATGAAGCGGATTTCTTTTTCGCGGAACAGCTCCACCTGCGCTATCCGTCATTCCCATTCTTTTTGCAAGTCGGCAATGACGACACGCAGACGACCGAAGATGAGAAACTGGTCCAGCATCTGCTTGGGCGCTATCAATGGCTAATCGACAGGCATTTGGTTTCCGCCCCTCTCAATGACGCAAAAGTGCTGCCGCAGCTCCATACATTGTTATGGGGCAATAAGCGTGGCGTATAAATTGCAATAACAAAACCGGCATTCCCCCAATAATCGGGGAATGCCGGTTTTTATGTTGATGCACTTAATACTTAAAGGATCAGGCTTTTTTCACAAACTGCGATTTCAACTGCATCGCGCCGAAGCCATCGATTTTGCAATCAATATTATGGTCTCCGTCCACAAGTCGGATGCTTTTGACTTTCGTGCCGATTTTCAAGGTATTCGAACTTCCTTTCACTTTCAAATCCTTGATGACTGTAACAGCGTCCCCGTCCTGCAAAGTATTTCCGACGGCATCGCGCACCGCCTCTTCTTGCAGTTGTTCAGCCGGGTTCCATTCATAGGCACATTCCGGGCAGACCACCATTCCCGCATCTTCATACGTATACTGTGAACCGCATTTCGGGCAATTCGGCAACTCCGTCATCTATCTACTCATCTCCCATTTTTCACGATGCTCGAAGCACCGACAGATGTACTTAGTATACCAAATCACCGGGGCGTATAGGGCGGCATTTATCTGACTACCAACACAGGGCATTCTGCATGATTGACGACCTTGTGGCTGACGCTGCCGAGCATCACTTCGCGAATCGGCGACAAACCGCGGCTGCCGATAACAACAAGATCATATGCTTTTTCCTTGGTCATCTTGACGATGGCAGGGCCTGGAATGCCATGCAGTACTTCGATTTGATGGAATATTTTTTCCCTATCCAACATCTCGGTAACCGGCAAGATTTTCTTCCTCCGTGCCAAATCGAATTCCATCGCCGAGGCGTCGTGGATCACTTCATTTTCATCTTCCTTATAATCGGAAACATAGACGACCGTCACTTCCGACCCGTCGGTCAAACTAGCAATCTTCACTGCTTCTTTGGCTGCACGGATCGAGTTTTCCGACCCGTCGACGGCCAATAAGATGTGCTGATACATAGTCCCACTCCTTTCAAGCTAATGGTTCTCTTATCTCTTTACGCTATTCGCCGTTTGCTCGAAAGTTCCTGCCTTTTTCCAGAAACGAAAAAACCGGCCCTATCCAGATAGGGCCGGCTTGTATCATGATTTGTTTTCTTTGAACCATCCATTGACTTGCGTGAAGAACTTCGCCATCGTCTCCGGCTTCGACATATTCGGGACACGCGCAAGAAGCACTTCTTTCGGAGCTTTCAAGCCGTCCTTTTTCTTCTGCAAAACCAAGACGGCTTTTGCATGCTGTGCATTTTTGAAGATATTCTCCGGCAGTTCCATCACCGCCTGAATATGCGCCTGCTGTTTCAGGAAGCTATGCAATTGCCCGGCAAGCGGCGACTCGAAAATGTTGCGTGGAATGACAAAGAACAAATAGCCGCCTTCTTTCGTATGCTTCAAGGACTGCTCGATGAACAGGTGATGGGCATAGGACATGCCTTCTTCCGCTTTCAACTCATAATTCGAGGCAGTCGCTTCGTCCGGGTAATAACCGACCGGCAAATCGGAAACGACGCAGTCGACCGGATCGATCAATAGTGGCTGCAGGGCATCCTGCAAATAAAAGGTCACTGGCTGCTCAATCAAATTGCCGATATTCGAAGCCAGCCGGATCAACAGGTCATCCAGTTCGACAGCTGTCCCGCTCATACGGCCGTCCAAATAGTTCATCACCGTAAACAGCAGATTGCCCGTGCCCGCAGCCGGGTCCAGCACAGTCGCTTGATGCTCCTTAACGAACAGCTCCACCAGATAGCCGATCAACAGCCCGAGAGCATCCGGCGTCATTTGGTGATGGGGCTGGACATGCTCTTTCATGCCTTTTAAAATCGACAGCTGGATCGCTTTTCGCATATCTTCTTTCGTTGCGCCTTGCGCGATACTCAATTGCCCGTCCAGCCAGCGTTCGGTCGTCGTCAGCAAACTTTCTAAATAGGAATTTTCTTCCTGTTTTTGGATCGACACCGTTTCATTGTCGATTGCCGTAAAAATGCTTTCCATAGATGAATTCATAAATCTCCGTCCTCAATAAGGAAACCCACTCGGCAAGAGTGGGTTTCCTGGTATTAGTTTGTCAGTTCTTTGACTGCTTCGAGTGCTTTGTCGTAATCCGGGTGATCGGTGCCTTCTGCCACATATTCCACATATGCCACTTTTCCGTCTTTGTCGACTACGAAAATGGAACGTGCCAATAAACGCAGCTCCTGCATCGTCAAGCCGTACGCTTCACCGAACGAAAGATCGCGGTGGTCGGACAATGTCGTGATGGAGTCTACACCGTTGATTTCTGTCCAGCGTTTCTGCGCGAATGGCAAGTCACAGGAAACCGTCAGTACTTCGACGTCTTCTCCGAGTGAAGCTGCTTCTTCGCTAAAACGTTTTGTCTGATCGGAACATACTCCTGTATCGAGTGATGGAACGACACTGACCAAAAGCACTTTGCCTTTGAAGTCTTGTAAAGTCTTCGGTTCCAGGCTATTCGATAGCGCCGTGAAATCCGGTGCCTGATCGCCCACTTTCACTTCATTGCCTGGCAATGTTACAGGGTTTTGCTTGAATGTGATTTGTACCAAATTGCAACGCCTCCCTTTCAGATTACCTTTATCATACTAAATGCCTTCACTCTCTTGCAACTGAGACCCTTCCAGCCGTTTTCTCGCCATCTGCTGTTTGCGGTAAGATTCCTCGTGGACAACGGTCGTATCCGCGATGAAATCATGCACGCCTTGTTTCAATGGCGTAAAGCCGACAATCCAGTACAAAGGCAAGATCGTCACCGAAATAAAGCGGCCGATCCATTCGCGGAACAATAAAGTCGACCAGGATAAACGATCCGTTTTCAGTGAAACAACACGCAGGCCGAAAATCATCTTGCCGACCGTCTGCGCGAAAAATTTGGTCATCAAGACAAAATAACCGTAAAAGACAATCGCTGTCAAAATCGCATAAGGCGCGTACCATGCCGTTTCAGCCGTTTCCCACCCGAACAGCGCAAACAACGGGCGGATCAAAATAGAAGAAACTGCCGAAATAACCAGGACATCGATCAAATACGCCCAGAAGCGCATCCAGAAACCAGCCGGCTTGCGTTCATAAAAAAGAATCTGATCGTTTTCCGGCCGGACCGGCGGAGTTGCAGCCGCTCGCTCCGCCCCATCATTGTTGACGTGATCAGTCATGCTTCTCCACCTCCTTAGTTTTCACCGTATAGATACATCATGCGCGGCCCGCTGTTTTGGGACAGCATATCCGAGATGAACTTCGTTTCCATGTCCATGCCGAAAAATGAGCCTGCCTTCATCGCGAAAAGCGAGGACCAGTCATCTCCTGCACCGTACTCGAAAACTTCGGCATCGGCTAGATCGAAATCATCGCGCATCGCCTGGATGACATCTTCTGCAAAGCCGAAATCGTCCGCTAGGTTCGCTTCAACTGCTTGGCGGCCGTTCATGATGCGCCCGTCCGCGTATTCTTTCACTTCCGCTTCGGTCATATCGCGCCCTTCTTCGATAACATCGACAAATTCTTCATATGAACTGTCGAGCATGTCTTGTAATAGCGCACGCTCTTCTTCTGTCATTTCACGTGTTGGGCTCAGGATGTCTTTGTATGGCCCCGATTTGATGGTGACGAAATCCACGCCGTAGCGTTCGGCAAGTTCACCGTAATTGACGCTTTGCATGATAACGCCGATCGATCCTGTCAAGGTTTCTTCACTGACGAAGATCTTTTCAGCTGGCGCGGCAATATAATAACCGCCTGATGCAGCCATGGCACCCATCGAAACATACAGCGGCTTGCCGGTTTCCTCCTGAATCTCCTTTATCTTATCGTGGATCTGAGCGGACTCAACGACCCCTCCACCAGGGGAGTTGACTTGCAGCACAACGCCTTTGACGCTGCTGTCTTCCTTAACAGCCTGCAATTGCTCCATGAATAAATCATGGTTATAGCCAGCAGCGGCGAAAACGGACGCTTCGCCCGTATCCTGGATCGCCCCGTCCACATTCAATACGGCAATCCGGTTGGACGTATCGCCTGCCTCAACCACTTGTTCGCTTAAAGCCGTCTGTTCCATGCCTGTCCAATCGTCAAAGCCTGAAGTGAAATCCGATTGCAGCACTGAAAAAGCCGAGTTAATGACTAGAGATATCACCAGCAAAGCAGCAGCGGCCAGCAAGGCAATCCATCGTTTTGTGTTCATCATGTTTCAGTTCCCTCCTTAAGTATTCCATTTAACTATACGCAGTAGCATTCAAAATGTTTCACTTTCCGCTAAATTCGGCACCAACTAAATGGCGGTTCTTCTTTGTCCGCCTCGCCTCCACAATTTTCGATCCCGTGAACAAGATCAAAGCACTCCAGATAAACGAGAAGGAAATGACCGATATTAAGCCGAATTTCTCCCCATAAAGGAAGACGCCGATCAACAACATCAAGCTCGGGGCAATGTATTGAAGGAAGCCAATCATGTATAAAGGAATGAGCGGCGCCCCCATGGCAAACAACAGAAGCGGCAAAGCAGTCAAAAAGCCGCTAAGGATGACGAGCAGGTCGGTCGACACGCCGCTATGCAGGAATGCCGCACGGTCGATCGAAAACAAATAGACATAGTAGGCGGTCGCAAACGGCAGCACGAACAGTGTCTCGATTGCAAGGCCTCTTAACGCATTCAATTGGATGGTCTTCTTGATCAATCCGTAGAACGCAAAACTGAACGCCATGCCGAGTGCCAGCCAAGGCAGCGTCCCATAGGAAATCGTGATCACCGAGACGCCTATTGCCGCAAGCACGAACGCAATTTTTACCGCCGGCGACAGCTTTTCCTTTAGAAAGAACGAGCCGAGCAGCACGGAAATCAGCGGATTGATGTAATAGCCAAGACTCGTTTCGACGATCCGGTCATTGGTTACCGCATAAATATAGAAGAACCAGTTAGCCGAAATGAGAAACGAAGCGAGCATGAGCAGGAAGAAGGTTTTCTTCGACTTCCATAAAGACTTGATATCTTCCACGAACCGCTTGCCGCCTCCTGTCAGCACGATAAAGCCAAGCGTCAGCCAAAACGCCCAGAAAATACGGCCGGCCAATAATTCATCAGCGGGCACATGGTCGACTTGTTTCCAGAATATCGGGAGAAATCCCCAAATCGTATAAGTTAAAATCGTCAGCAGTGTTCCTTTTTTCTCTTCAGTCATCTTCGCATCGCGCACCATTCTTAAAATATTTTTATTCACGAAATAATAGACCCATTATATGCCTGCCCTATTGGAAAGTAAATACAGCAAAAGCCCCCGGTATGAGCGGAGGCTTTTGGCTAAATTATTATTTTTTTGCGTTTTCGGCTTGCCGCAGTTCGACGCGGCGGATCTTGCCGGATGCGGTTTTCGGCAACTCGCTGCGGAACTCGACCGCGCGCGGATATTTATACGGCGCCGTCAATTCCTTAACGTGGTTCTGGAGTTCCTTGACGAGCTCTTCTCCGCCCTCATGTCCTTGAGTCAAGACGACGAACGCTTTCACGATCGTCCCGCGGATTTCATCCGGTGAACCGACGACGGCGCATTCCTGTACGGCGGGATGCTTGACGAGCGCATCTTCCACTTCGAATGGCCCGATCGTGTAGCCTGAAGAAATGATAATGTCATCGCCGCGCCCTTCAAACCAGAAAAAGCCGTCTTCGTCTTTCGACGCTTTATCGCCCGTTACATAATAATCACCGCGGAACTGCATTTGCGTCCGCTCAGCGTCTTTGAAATATTCCTTGAACAGCGCCGGCGTCTCGACATGCACAGCGATATCCCCGACTTCTCCAACTGCACAAGGCTCGCCGTTATCGTCGATGATTTCCACCCGGTTGCCTGGTGTCGGTTTGCCCATCGAACCTGTGCGCCCCTCTGTGCCTTTCATCGTGCCGACAAGCAAGGTGTTCTCGGTCTGCCCATAGCCGTCGCGTACATCCAACTCGAAATGCTTCCGGAACACATCGATCACTTCAGCATTCAAGGGTTCGCCGGCTGACACGGCACTGTGAAGCGCGCTTAAATCGTATTTCGCCAAATCTTTTTGCTTCGCCATCAAGCGGTATTCTGTCGGCGTGCAGCACAGCACATTGATTTTCCGCTGTTCCAGCAACTCCAAGTATACTGCCGGGTCGAATTTGCCGTTGTAGACAAATGCCGTCGCACCGCTTCCAAGTGTCGCGAGGAACGGGCTCCAGATCCATTTTTGCCAGCCCGGGCTCGCCGTCGCCCAGACCAGATCCCCTGTTTTTGCCCCGAGCCAATGCTCTGCAGAGGTGCGCAAATGTGCGTACGCCCAGCCATGGCTATGGACAACGCCTTTAGGATTGCCGGTCGTCCCCGATGTGTAGGAAAGAAACGCCATATCGTCATTCTTGGTCGGTGCCGCTTCGTAACGATCAGAAGCTGAAGCCATTTCGTCCGTCAATGAAATCCAGGAATCCGATCCTTGGCCGATGACGAAATTCGTCAGCCCATCCATTTCGGCGACTCCCTTGAATTGGCCCAGAAACGGTTCATACGCGATGACCGCTTTGGCTTCGCTATGATTCAGCCGGTAAGAGATGTCTTTCGCCCGCAGCATTTCAGAACTTGGAATGACGACGAGCCCTGCTTTTAATGCCCCAGTGTAAACTACATAGGCTTCGACGAGGCGAGGCACCATGACCAATACGACATCGCCTTTTTTTAGGCCAGCTTTATCGAAGCTGTTCGCTGCACGGTTTGCTTGTTGGATTAATTCGTCATATGTAAGTTCCTTCTTTTCCCCTTGGTCATTTTCCCAAATGATCGCTTTGCGCCCGTCCCCAGTCGCAAAGCGTTCGAATTCTTCCACCAAATTATAGTTTTCAGGTGCCAGCAATTGTTCGCGTTTCATTCCAATCTCCCCTTTGCCAATGAACTAATATTATTCTTATATTATTATACAATAGATATTTAATTATTCAAAATAATTATTTAAAACGTAGCGACTTCAATTTCATTTGATTTTCTAACTTAATTAATTTGACACTAGTGATTTCCTTTCAAAACCAATATCAATATTTCAAGTGATCGTTCTAATAGAATAACGAATTTATGTCATAACAAAAGCCCAGCCAAGAACAAACTTTCTGTTCTTGGCTGGGCTTTTCGAGTGAATCGGATTACAGCAAGTCTTCGAAACGCTGTTGTTTCTTTCTTGGGAATTCGATGATCTCGCGCTCTGCTACCGCTCGGTCGATCATTTCGTCGAATGATACAAAGCTCTCGTAATGCTCTACTTTATCGGTTTTCGGTTTCGTTTTCGGGTTGGCCGGCGTGAAGATCGTGCAGCAATCCTCATATGGCCGAATGGAAATATCGTATGTGCCGATCGCTTGCGCCGTTTCGATGATTTCAAGTTTGTCCTGTGCGATCAAGGGGCGCAAAATCGGCGTGTTTGTCACTGCGTTGATCGCCTGCAGGCTCTCAAGCGTCTGGCTGGCGACTTGGCCAAGGCTTTCGCCTGTGATGATTGCTTTAGCATCCGTTTTTGCGCGCACGGCATCCGCTATGCGCATCATCATGCGGCGCGTGGATGTCATCGTGATATTGTCCGGCACTTGCTTATGGACTTCCTGCTGGATTTCAGTGAACGGGATGATGTGCAAAGTGACAGGAGACCCGAAGCCGCTCAATTTCTCGGCAAGATCAAGCACTTTCTCTTTTGCGCGCTCGGTTGTAAACGGCGGGCTGAAGAAATGGATCAGTTCAAGCCTGACTCCCCGCTTGAGCATATGATATCCCGCAACAGGGCTATCAATACCGCCTGACAGCATCAAAAGCGCCCGGCCGCCTGCGCCGATCGGTAAGCCGGCTGCGCCTTGGATAGTTTCAGCCATCATATAAGCGGCGTCTTGGCGGATTTCGACATTCAAGTCGATATCAGGGTTTCTCATCGCGACTGTCAGCTCGGGCGTATTGCCGAGTACATATCCCCCGATCGTGCGCATGATCTCCGGTTTTTCGTAAGGAAATTCCTTGTTTGGCCTTTTGACGGAAACTTTAAAGCTCTTGTCCTTAGGATCCATCTTGCTGACGATCGCTAAAGCGGTATGCTTCATATCATCCAATTCCAGGCTCGTCTGTGTCACAGGGCTGAATGACTGGATGCCGAATACGTAAGGCAAGCGAGACAAAATATCTTCCATGCCTTGTTCAGCGTCGCAGAATAAGAACATCCGGTCGCGTTCTGCTTTGATGCGCAAAGTCGGCGTGCCTGCGAATAAAGTCTGTATATTATTGCGGAGCCGTGAGATGAACGCTTTTCGGTTGCGGCCTTTTGTCGACAGCTCGCCGTAGCGGATAAGAATTTGGTTGGTTTTCATGATTGTTCGACTCCTTTGATCGTTTGATGCGCTTTATGGAAACGTTTCTTCAATTCGCTGATGTCTTCACGGGTGGTCATGGCGCCAAAGCTGATGCGGATCGTGCCGTCACGGTATTCGCGCGGCAGGCCGATTGCTTCAATGACGTGGCTTGCCTGCTTGTTCTTGGAAGAACAGGCGCTCGAAGTAGAAACGATGACACCTTCTTGCTGCAAGGCACCGACTAAAGTTTCCCCGCGCGCATCCTTGATCGCCACAGCCAAGATATGCGGCGCTGCGCCGGATGGGCTGACGATGTAAATATCTTTGTATCCGGAGAAAAAGCTGCGCAATTCTGCATTCCATTCTAGATGATCGGGGTTTGATGTTGCAAGGCGCAATGCTTTTGCCATTGCTGCAGCGTTCGGAACCGAGACCGTCCCGCTGCGAAGCCCGGCTTCTTGCCCGCCGCCGAACAAAATCGGCTCGAGTTCCGCCTTATTGACGGCCAAAATCCCGCTGTTCTTCAATCCATGAAGCTTATGTGCAGAGACGGTCAGTAAATCCGGCATCTCCTGCTCGCTTAGTGGCAGTTTACCGGCACCTTGCACAGCATCCACATGAAACAGCGCGCGGTGGTTGCTGAGCATTCGCCGAATATCCGCCAGCGGATGGATCGTGCCGATTTCATTATTGACTTGCATTAGGCTGACGAGAATTGTATCTTCCCGAAGCGCCTGCTGCAGGTCAGCGAGATCGATTGCGCCTTTTCTATCGACTGAAAGCAGCGTGATTTCAAATCCTTCTTTTTCGAGTTGCTTCAACGGTTCCAGAACTGATGGGTGTTCGGTTTTGCACGAGATGATGTGCCGGCCTTTTTCTTGATTGGCATGAGCGGCCCCCCGAATCGCCAGGTTATTCGCTTCGGTGCCACCAGATGTGAAAATTATGCGCCCAAAGCCGAGCAGGCCCTTGATCTGGCTGCGCGCCGACTCGAGTAAATCTTCCGCTTCGTTTCCCAGGCGATGCAGCGAAGCCGGATTCGCGAAATAGCGGCTGCTCGCCTTTACATAGGTTTCGAGCACTTGCGGGTCGGGTTCGGTCGTTGCGCTATTATCCAAATAAATCATTAGCAATCCCTCCGAAAAGAAAACCACCAGCTTGTCTGCTGGTGGTTTCGTTATTTTCTTAGTCCTTATCTTTTACGAGCACTTCAATGCGTTTCATCGAACCGGGCTCGAAATTCTCGACAGCCGTCGCCGCTTCTTCGAGCGCTTTCGTATAGCGCATTTGGCGGAAAGATTCTTCCGCTTCCAAAAGATGGGCGTGAAGCTGTGGATTCGTCTTCCGGTAACGGTTTCCGTACTGGATAATGCGTTCCACCAGCAAGACGTTTTCGACCATTTCTTTTGCTTTGATCTCCACATCCGTAATGCTCGTTTCTGCCTGTTCCATATAATTATCGACTAGCTTCATATTAAGGGGCACTTCGCGAAGCGCGCGCATCGCGACAAACAAATGCTCTTCGGCTTCCTCGAGACGGACATCCATGTCTTCCGGAATACCCGGGATGTTCGCTTTATGCAACATGCGGTCCGTCTCTTGAAGGCGGCGCCTCAGTTCCTCCACATGAATGCGGGCCTTGTTTTCCTCGACGCGCAAGTTTTTCAATGCATCGGTAAAGTCCATTTGCGTGGAATCGACGATCGTCAAATCTTCACGGATGTGCATCAATTCATCCTGGAGGCTTGAATAGGCGGATTGGTCTTCTTCTAACCGGTTCGCCAATAGTTCAAAGCGCTTTGCAAGCTGTTCGACTTTCTCTAAGCAAGTCTTCGGAATTGCCGCTTCTTGGTCCGTGATTTTATAGCTGTGCTGCACATAACGGCTTTCTTCTTCCAGTTCCTGGGTATCACGCGCAACCACTTGCAGGTGGCGCTCTGTGTCCATCAAATGCTGGTCGATATAATGTTTTGCCGCTACTTCTTTTTCAAGCAGGTCGTACATGGCATCGATCCGGTCTTTTATTTCGTCGACACGGTTCTTGCTATCGGTTACTTCCAAAGTTTCCAGTTGTTTTTTCAAGACAGCCAGCTCTTGTTCGATTTCTTCGATCTTTTCGGTCAACCCAAGATGGTTGAGGTAATACGACTGCTCTTCCATTTCTTGTTTGCCTTGGCGCAGTTGCGCCAAATCCTGCGGAATCTTCTCATCGATTTCCGTCAGCATCATCGGGATATCGTCTACCAGCATAAAGGCTTGTGCGCTGTCAGCCGATAGATTGATGACCGTCTCACGCGCTCTTAAGTAATTGCCTTCATCCGTCAACTGGTCGTATTCCTCAAAGCGTTGGACGAATGACTCCAAGCGCTTCTCAAGCGGACCGGCAGCTGCGCCGTACGAAGACTTATGCGCGAGCAAGTTTTTGCGGGCGCGAACGTATTTGTCCTGAATCAAATCCATCTCGCTGCGGTTTTTCTCTTCGCTGCCGATCAACTCGTCCAGTTCCGCGAAGATGACCGCGATTTGCTGGTCGGCGTCATCTATTTTCACTTCGGCTTGTTTTTCAAGCTTGGAAGCCTTCGGGAAGTTAAAGCGCTTGATCGATTCTTCTGCGTCATAGAGTGTTGCGTCTATTTTCGGGATATCGACATCCATGATTTCGTCCCATTTATTACGCCAGCGCTCGAACATTTCCTCTGTCTGGCCGTTCAAGTTTAATTGTTTCACTTTGGTAAGTTCTTCCATAATTGGTTTCTCTTTTAGTTGCAGTTTCAGTTGTTCCAGACGCTCGATTTCCGCATTGTGTTTTTTTCGAAACACCATGCCGATGATAAGCAGCGCCAATAGAATGATGACCGCAATGATGATATACTCCATCATAAGTCATTTAGCCCCCTGTTCCAAATACATTACCGGTTACATAAGTATGTTTAATGATTCTTTTATTTTAACATGTATTCTACTCTTTTGTTTGCCAAATTAGAAGAAAACAGGGAATAATTTTATCAAATTGAAAAGATGGTGAACTTTATGAATAAACGCGACGGCCATATCCATACCCCATTCTGCCCCCATGGAACAAGCGACCCGTTCTGGGCTTATATCGAAAAAGCGGAAAAAAGTGGATTCTCGGATATCAGCTTTACCGAGCACGCCCCTCTGCCTGCCGGCTTTATAGATACGACGCCCGATCAAGACAGCGGCATGGAATTGGGCGAGTTGCCAGCCTATTTCGAAGCGCTCGATAAGGCCAAAGCGCAAGCGCCAGGTATGCGGATCCGCAGCGGCCTGGAAGTGGATTTTATCGAAGGCTTCGAAAAACAGACAGCACAACTGCTCGAACAAGCAGGGCCAAAACTGGACGACGCCATTCTGTCGGTCCATTTTCTGCGCTATCAAGACCGCTGGATCTGCTCTGACTTCAGTGCGGAAGTATTTATGGACCTTGCAAAAGACATGGGTTCTGTACAAGCCGTTTACGACCTGTATTATGATACGGTCGAAGCTTCCATATTGGCAGACCTCGGGCCCCATAAACCGAAGCGCATCGGCCATCCGACTTTATGCCATAAATTTCAGCACGTCCATCAGGAACAAATCGATGACGATGCGCGCATCCGTAAAATCCTCAGAATGATAAAAGAACATGGCTATGAACTGGATGTCAATTCCGCGGGGCTGTCAAAACCAGGCTGCCTGGAATTCTATCCGCCGGAGCCTTATATCTCCTATGCACGTACACTCGGCATACCGCTCGTCTTCGGGTCCGATGCCCATAGTGCTGAAGGCTTGCACAAATACGCGGATCGCTTTTATACTGAACACTATTAAATAGAAACTTTTAGAAATGAGATGATTCCATGTTTGCTACATCCACTTACAGCGGCACACGCGAAGAGCAATACAACCTGCTCAATAAACAATTGGACGCCCTTCTTGCAGGCGAACCGAACCGCATCGCCAATTTATCGAATGCTTCTGCATTGCTTGGCCAATTCCTTGACCGCATCAATTGGGTCGGATTTTATTTGATTGAAGACGGCGAGCTTGTCCTTGGCCCATTCCAGGGAATGCCGGCTTGTGTCCGCATCCCGGTCGGAAAAGGGGTATGCGGTACGGCCATCGACAAAAATGAAACGATGCTCATCGATGATGTCCATGCCTTCCCTGGCCATATCGCCTGCGACGCGGCTTCCCGTTCGGAAATCGTCGTACCGCTATTCAAAGATGGCGAAGCTTACGGCGTGCTCGACATCGACAGCCCGGAACTTGCCCGTTTTACGGACGAAGACCGCATCGGGCTTGAAAAGTTTGCAGAAACCTTATTGAAGCACATCTAAACGCACGAAAGATCCCAGCAGACTGTCTGCCGGGATCTTTTTTAGATTTCCTGCAAATTGGATTTGATTTGAGCGAAAGCCTTCTCCAGATCGGCCATTAAATCCTCAACATTCTCAAGCCCGACCGACAAGCGCACGAGTGAATCGCTGATGCCCATCCGTTCCCGCTCTTCCGGAGGCACGACCGCGTGGGTCATCGTTGCGGGATGCTGGATCAAGGTTTCGGCATCTCCGAGGCTTACGGCAATCTTGATGAGCGACAAGGCATTCAAAAATTCCTGCGCTTGTTTTTTCCCGCCTTCTAGCTCGAACGAAATCAATCCGCCGCCGCGGCGCATCTGGTCTTTGGCAATCGACATTTGTGGATGTCCGGCATCGAATGGATACAAAATACGTTTGACTGCCTGTTCGCCATGGAGAAACGCGACTATCTTTTCCGCATTATCAATATGGCGGTCCATCCGTACATGCAAAGTCTTCAATCCACGGATCAACAGCCAGGCATCGAATGGCGACATGATGCCCCCGAAATCTTTCTGTACGGTCATGCGGATCAACTGCATCTCTTCTGCATCCGCTCCGACTAGCACGCCGCCGATGACATCGCCGTGGCCGTTCAAATACTTGGTCGCGCTATGGAGCACAAAATCCGCACCGAACTCGAGCGGATTCTGCAAATACGGCGAACTGAACGTATTATCGACGACGACCCGCAAGCCATGCTTTTTGGCGGCGGCTTCAACCGCACGTAAATTGACAAGTTCCATTGTCGGGTTGATCGGCGTTTCGACGTAAATGACTTTCGTTTCAGGCCGGATCGCCTGTTCAATTTGTTCTTCAGTCGTCATCGCAATGAGCGAATGCGTAATGCCGTACTTTTCTTCCATGATTTCCAATAAGCCAAATGTGCAGCCATAGATTCCGCGCGAACACAGCACATGGTCGCCTGCTTTCGTCAAATGGACAAGGATCGCACTGACTGCGGCCATCCCCGACCCAAATGCCAGTGCGCCTCCCCCGCCTTCGATCTCCGCCATGCGCTGTTCCAAGACGCGCACTGTCGGATTGCCGAGGCGCGAATAAATATTTCCGTCCTGCTCCCCAGCAAAACGGGCTTCTCCCTGTTCGGCATTCGCGAACGAATACGTGGACGTTTGATAAAGCGGCGTAGCCAAACTGTCATGATGCACAGAACTGTCATAACCCTCATGAATCACTGCTGTTTCAAACTTTTTCTTTTGTCTCATCATTCATACACCCCTCAACAAAAATAGAAAGCGCTTACATTTACAACTATCTCCATTTTACTCTGAGAACGCAAAAAAAGAAAGTGCCATTTCTGCGCTTCTTGCCCATTATCCATTGACTGCCGCAGTCGATATCGGGTATACTAGCCTTTGTGTAAAATAATCGCAGCAGTTGTATGTGCGGGTTTGCCCATTTTGTTCCTTGTCCAGAAAAGCGTGATCCGGGTTTCCGGTGCTTTCGTATAGACAGAGGTGTATCGCGTAACTCTTGGCTGCTGAGCGAAGGTACATGAAAACAAAATGGCTTGCAGCATGAATACATCTGGTTTTTATTTTACTCTAAAAACCAAATTAGAGGAGGAGACTCACTATGTCTCGTTATACAGGTCCAGCATGGAAACTGTCACGTCGCCTTGGAATTTCTTTGAGCGGCACAGGTAAAGAACTCGAAAAACGCCCTTACGCACCAGGTCAACACGGTGCTAACCAACGCCGTAAAGTTTCTGAATACGGTTTGCAATTGCAAGAAAAACAAAAACTACGCTTCATGTACGGAGTTAACGAACGCCAGTTCAAAACTTTGTTCAACAAAGCTGGTAAAATGGAAGGCAAACACGGCGAGAACTTCATGATCTTGCTTGAAGCACGCCTTGACAACGTTGTTTACCGTCTCGGCCTTGCGCGCACTCGCCGCCAAGCCCGCCAATTGGTAAACCACGGCCACATCCTTGTTGATGGCAAACGCGTAGACATCCCGTCTTACGCTGTGAAACCAGGACAAACAATCGCTTTCCGCGAAAAGTCCAACAACCTTGATGTTGTTAACGAAGCGATCGAAGTTAACAGCTTCGTTCCAGAATACGTTTCAATCGACGCTGACAAAAAAGAAGGCACATTCGTCCGTCTCCCAGAGCGCAGCGAATTGTCTGCTGAAATCAACGAACAATTGATCGTTGAGTTCTACTCACGTTAATCGATTGATGAAAACCCTCCAGGTTCGCCTGGAGGGTTTTTTCTATGCAATTATTCCTCTGCCAGCTTTTTATCCTTTACATTGAAAGATGCGGGTTTCGTCGATTCCTCTCGCGGGCTATGCTACACTGTAGCCATATAAAGGAGGCGTCTTTATGCGAATCGTATCCATTTGCCCAAGCAATACCGAGTTGCTCGCTTTTTTGAAAGCCGATCATCTGCTGGTCGGCGTCGATGATTATTCCGACTGGCCGAAGAGCATCGAACGGCTTCCGCGTCTGGGGCCGGATCTCTCAATACGCATGGATGAAGTCGAAGCCCTTGCGCCAGACATCGTCCTGGCATCGCTCAGCGTGCCCGGCATGGAAAAAAATATTGAAGAGCTCGAAAAACGCAACATTCCGCACCTTATCCTGGACCCGCAATCGCTCGCGGACATCCGCAATGATCTGGAAACGGTCGCCGAAGCCATTCACTTCGACAGCTCAGCGGTTCTCGCGGAATATGACGCAGCGATCGCCGAATTGAAAAAACGAGGCGACAGCGCCACGTCCTCTCCGTCCCTCTACTGGGAATGGTGGCCAAAACCCGTGTTCACCCCGGGAGGCGTCAATTGGCTCAGCGAAATCAGCCGGCTTGTCGGCGCCCGCAATTGTTTCGAAGATGAGGAAACGGCGAACATCCAAACAGATTGGGATGCCGTTAAACAACGCAATCCGGACTATATTTTGCTCGCTTGGGTCGGCATCATGACCTCGAAAGTCAAACCAGAACTTGTCTTGAAACGCCCGGATTGGAAATCGATGAAAGCGATCGAACATATCCATGTGATGGAAGAGGCTTTATTCTGCCGGCCATCCCCCAGGTTGATCGAAGGAGCCATCAAACTCGGCAAATTGGTCCATCCACAAGCATTCGCGGATTTCCCGCTCCCTTCATTCATTAAAGAAAAGCAATCGCATGTATAATGCAAGACCTCAAAAACCCCACGGCGCATAACAGCGCCGCGGGGTTTTTTCGTCTATCCAACTTTACAGCCGGTCGCGCCCCGGCCCGGCATCACCGCGAATATTTGTTGAGCGTTCGGTACCGATCAATGGATCATCATTTTCTGTAAACCGGTCCACATCATTGCGGTCAGGCTGTTTCGCTTCATCGTCTTCCACCAGTACGAGAATGTGCCCTTCTTTAAACTGTTCTTCGTAGCTTTTTGCTTCGTCTTCAGGGACGCCAAGGCCAATTAAAGCGCCGGCAATCCCACCAACGCCTGCTCCCGCTGCTGCGCCTGTCAAACCGGCTGCAATCGGGCCAGCTGCAACGATTGGCCCGATGCCAGGAATAGCCAGCGCGCCAAGCCCGGCCAAGACGCCGCCGAGACCGCCGAGCGCTCCGCCTGTAGCGGCACCGGCAGCGGCTCCTTCACCGGCCTGCGTCCCAGTTTCTTCTGTTACGCGCTCTACATCACCCTTATCTTTACTGAGCACTGAAATGTCTTCGTCGCGGTAGCCTTGCCGCTGAAGATCTTCGATGACTTCCACCGCTTCCATTTCCGTACCGTATGATCCGACCACTCGTGACATATTACTCGCCCTCCATTTCATGTTTTGGAATCCTGTTCATGCATCTTAGTGATATATGTTTCCCCGTCGAAGATGCGCTAAACATTTCACAACATCAAAAAACGCCGCCAGCAGATGCTGGCGGCGTCAGTGTTTAAACGAAATGGATCATATGGTATTTTTTCTTGCCACGCCGGACGATCGCGAATTCGTCATCCAAACGGTCTTTTTCATCAACCACGTATTCCAGGTCGCGGATTTTCTCGCCGTTAATCGAAATCGCACCGTTCGTGATATCTTCACGTGCTTGGCGTTTCGAAGGAGATACTTTACTGTCGACAATCAAATCGACGATCGGCTTCGCTTGTTTCGCCATCTCGACAGAAGGAACGTCTTTGAACGCCGCTTTCATTTCGTCTGCGCTCAAACTTTTCAGATCGCCGCTGAACAATGCTTTTGTGATGCGCTGGGCATCTGCGAGTGCTTCTTGCCCGTGAATGAGCTTGGTCATTTCTTCCGCGAGCACGGTTTGCGCTTTTCTGAGATGCGCTTCCGTTTCAACACTTTCGGCGAGTGCTTCGATTTCCTGTTTTTCGAGGAACGTAAAAATCTTCAAGTATTTCACGACATCTGCATCAGCCGTATTGATCCAGAACTGGTAGAACTCGTAAGGGGAGGTCTTTTTCGCATCAAGCCAAACTGCGCCGCCCGCCGTCTTACCGAATTTTGTGCCGTCCGCTTTTGTTACGAGCGGGATTGTAATCCCGAACGCTTTCGCTTCTTCTTCGTGCGTCTTGCGGATCACTTCGAGACCTGAGGTGATATTGCCCCACTGGTCCGACCCGCCGATTTGAACGCGGCAATTGTATTCATTGTAAAGATGGTTGAAGTCGATCGCTTGGATTAAGGTATAGGAAAACTCCGTAAACGAAATTCCGCCTTCGAGACGCGATGCGACCGAATCTTTCGCCAGCATGTAATTGACGGAAATTAATTTACCGAAATCGCGCAGGAACTCGATGACGCTCATGCCGCCGATCCAGTCGCGGTTGTTAACCATTTTCGCCCCGTTCTCCGTCTGGAAATCAAAGATCTGTTCCATTTGCTTTTTGATCGAATCGACATTGCGGTCGATCTGTTCCGTCGATTGCAATTGGCGCTCTTCGTTGCGTCCAGATGGATCCCCGATCATGCCGGTTGCCCCGCCCACCAAAAGGATCGGGCGATGGCCGTGCAATTGAAAACGGCGCAAAGTCAAAAGCGGCACGATATGGCCGATGTGCATGCTGTCGGCAGTCGGGTCGACACCGCAATACAGTGAAATTTTTTCCTGGTCTAGCACTTTTGCCATTCCTTCTTCGTCTGTTTGCTGGTACAGAAGCCCGCGCCAGTTTAAATCGTCGATTAATGCATTTGTCATGTAAATTTCCTCCCTTTATCTGCTTCACCTGATTGCCGGGACACAAAAAAGCCCCTGCATGAAATTCATGCAGGGACGCATATGCGCGGTACCACCCAGCTTGGAGGACACATCCTCCCACTTGAATGTGCCAGACGGGGCACTTCCGCAAACTCCAGGCCTGTAATTCGACGCATGCATTTTGGCCGGTTTGCACCATCCACCGGCTCTCTGGTTTCAAAATTGCATGCCCTACTGGGGGCCGTTCTCCGTTTGATTATGAAGATTCTATTATGTAGTGTACTCGAATCCTAAAGATTGTCAATATCTTTCGTTTCAATTATCGGATTATGCTATAATGAAAAAGATTTTTAGGAGGGGGATAATGTGCAAGATAAATTTAGAAGATGGTTATTGAAGGCAGAGGAAACAACCGATAGATGGACTTCCCATAAGTGGTTTAGGCGTTTTAAAATCACGACGGGCGTCATTTGGAATTTGGCAATCATTCTAGCTATTATACTGGTGGCGGGCGGCGTGTTTGCCGCATCGGCAGGAGCCGGCTATTTCGCTTCACTGGTGGACGAAGAACAGCTGCGGACTGAAGAGGAAATGCTGTCGGACATCTATAGCTATGAAGAAACTTCCCAATTGTACTTTGCCGACAATACCTACCTTGGCAAACTGCAAACCGACCTTGACCGCGAAGAAACGACTTTGGAAGATGTCTCCGATGTGGCTATCGATGCAGTCCTAGCTACTGAAGATGAGTATTTCTTTGAACATGAAGGAATTGTCCCGAAAGCAATCATGCGTGGCTTGTTCCAGGATGTCTCCAATTCGGACAGCCAATCAGGCGGATCAACGTTGACCCAGCAATTAATCAAAAACCAGATTTTGACAAACGAAGTATCTTATGAACGCAAAGCGAAAGAAATCCTCTTGGCGATGCGTCTTGAGAAATTCATGAACAAAGAAGACATTATGGAAGCTTATTTGAATATCATCCCATATGGCAGAAATTCAGCGGGCACGAACATCGCAGGGATCGAAACGGCTGCTAAAGGCATATTCGATGTTCCTGCAAGCGACTTGAACTTGCCGCAAGCAGCATTCATCGCCGGTATCCCGAAAGCGCCTTTCAGTTACACACCATATACAAACAGGGGTGAAGTTAAAGAGGAGGCCGGCCTTGAGCCTGGCCTCAACCGCATGAAAACGGTCTTGTACCGCATGCTTGAAACAGGCTATATCACCGAAGCGGAATATCAAGAAGCTTTGGAGTACGATATTGTCGCAGACTTCAGAACTGGTGAAACCCGCTCATACGAAGATCATCCTTTCGTAACTGCAGAGTTAGAGAAACGCGCCACCCGCATCATCATGGATGTGCTGGCCGAGCAAAATGGCATTGATCCTGAAACACTGGACCAGGATCAAAACCTCTATGAAGAATATGCAATTTTAGCTGACCGCGCTGTGCGGTCGAATGGCTACCGAATCCATTCGAGTATCAATAAAGAACTGTATATTGCGCAAGAAAAGACACAGAAAGCCTATCAAGGATACGGCACGACCCTATCCGAGGATTATATTGATGAAGACGGCGAAACAAAAACCCGCCAACTGCCTGTACAAGTCGGCAGTGTTACTTTGGAAAACGACACCGGCCGCATCTTGAGTTTTGTCGGCGGACGTGACCACGAAATCGAAAACTTGAACCACGCAACGCAAGCCTATCGCTCGATCGGTTCCACGGTTAAGCCCCTGCTCGTTTACGGCCCAGCCTTGGAAAATGGCTTGATCGGCGCCGGCAGCCCGGTGGTCGATGTGAAATTTACAATGAACGATAACGGCAATAGCTATGAACCAACGAACTTCATCCCAACAAGCGAGCAAGGCATCATGCCGGCACGCGATGCACTTGCACAATCGCAGAACCTTCCCGCCTTGCGCTTGTTTGCACAAATGCGCGATGACATGCCGATCCAATATTTGATCGACAATGGCTTCTCGCGCGTAGACGAAGGCGATGGCGTCGTTTCCGCAGCACTTGGCGGCGGCATCGAAGGGTCAGTTGAAGAAGTCGCGAATGCCTATGCGGCTCTCGCCAATGGCGGCAAGCATATGGAAACGACGATGATCGATAAAATCGAAGATGCGGATGGCAATGTCATTTATGAACATGAAGCCGAAGCGAAAGATGTCTTCACGCCTCAAGCTTCTTACGTATTGACCGATATGCTTCGCGATGTCTTCAAGACAGATCGCGGAACGGCCAATCGCGCAAACGGCATGCTGAAGTTCAACGCGGACTTTGCCGGCAAGACCGGGACGACACAAGAGACACGCGATGTCTGGCTCGTCGGCTATAACCCGAATATCACGATGGGCGTTTGGCTCGGCTACGATAAAGAAAAATACTCTCTGGATAATTTCAGAAACCAAAACTTGCAGCCATCCGTCCGCGTCAACCAATTATGGGCGAACTTGATGAATGCAACTTATGACGTCGCACCTGACGCTATCGGTTCAGGAGACAAATTCCAGGAACCGGATGGCATCGTCAGCCGCTCGTTCTGCGGAATCTCTGGATTCGCTCCGAACGAAGCTTGTAAAAAAGCCGGCTTGGTCCGTTCCGATTTGTTCATCGCTGATATCATGACACCAAAAGATGGCGACGACAGCTTGAGCAGCGGCTCATACACGACCATCAACGGCAAACGCTATGCTGCTTTGTCGAATACACCAAGTGAATTTGTGTCAGGCGGCGGCCTCGGCGTTTCAGAAGAATACGTCGATCGCATGCTCGCTCCATTCGGAGGAGACGCAGGCAAATTATTCCCTGGCAGTTCACGATTCAGCAACGTCGTCTCCAGCGCCAATTTCGATGCAGACAGCGCGGCCCCTGCCCCTGTCGGCACTTCAATCAATGGACGCACAATTACGTGGAGCGATTCCGCTTCAAACGATGTCGTCGGTTATCGCGTATTCCGCGGCGGCAGCAGAGTCGCTTCAGTTTCAGAATCGAGCAGTAACTCCTTTAGCGCACCTGGCCCTGGAACTTATACAGTCGTCGCAGTGGATATTACAGGCCGTCAATCCTCAGCGTCCAATGGCGTGACGATTGCAGCGCCAAAACCGGAACCTGCTCCTGAACCAGAACCTGCTCCTGCCCCGGAACCGGAAAGAGAAGAAACTCCGGCGCCAGCGCAAGAAACAGAAAGACAAGAGCCGGAAGAAGAGCCTGAAGAAGAACCGGCTGAGGAAGAACCAGCCGAAGAAACTCCAGCTCCAGAAGAACCGGAAGAAGAACCAGAAGAAGAGGAAGAAGCACCACCTGAAGAACCGGAAGAACCGGAACAACCAGAAGAGCAGTCAGAACCTGACACGGAAACTCCAGAGAACGAAGAAGACGCAGCATGACAAAAGCCCCTCTGCATTTAGCAGAGGGGCTTTTTTTAATCTTCCATTGTGGACAAATCGCCAGTCGGCAGATCCAATTCCCAAGCTTTCAAGACGCGGCGCATGATTTTGCCGCTTCGCGTTTTCGGAAGCTTGTCTTTAAATTCGATTTCACGCGGTGCTGCGTGGGCGGCCAGTTCTTTCTTGACGAACTGGCGGATGTCCTCGATCAGTTCATCGGATGGCTCATAGCCTTCAACAAGCGCGACGAACGCTTTGATGATTTCCCCGCGCACCGGGTCAGGTTTGCCGATGACACCTGCTTCAGCGACTGCAGGATGCTCGAGTAATTTGCTTTCCACTTCAAATGGTCCGACACGCTCGCCTGAAGTCATAATGACATCGTCCACTCTTCCTTGGAACCAGAAATACCCATCCTCGTCCATATAAGCCGAGTCTCCAGACACATACCATTCATCATTTAAGAAGTAAGAATCGTATTTTTGCGGGTTGTTCCAGATTTGGCGCATCATGGATGGCCAGCCTTTTTTAATCGCCAGATTCCCCATTTGATTCGCCGGCAATTCCTTGCCTTGATCATCTACAATCGCCGCTTGCACACCTGGTATCGGTTTGCCCATCGAGCCTGGCTTGATTGCCATCGATGGGTAATTGCAAATGACTTGTGCCCCTGTTTCCGTCATCCACCATGTATCGTGGATCCGTTTATCGAACACTTGCGCACCCCACTTGACGACTTCCGGGTTCAACGGCTCACCGACGGATAAAACGTGGCGCAATGTCGACAGGTCGTATTCTTTCACCAATGCATCACCTGCGCCCATCAACATGCGGAACGCTGTCGGGGCACTATACCATACCGTGACACCGAAATCTTCAATTGCCTGGTACCAGGCATCCGGAGAGAAGCGACCGCCGAGAATGACAGTCGTGACACCATTCAGCCACGGAGAGAACACGCCGTAAGCCGTTCCCGTCACCCAGCCCGGGTCAGCTGTGCACCAATAAATATCCTGCTCCTGGAAATCCAGTACCCATTTGCCCGTCTGGTATTGCTGCACCATGGCATATTGCGCGTGCAGGACGCCTTTTGGTTTGCCTGTAGAACCGGATGTATAATGAAGAACCAATCCATCTTCTTTTTCCAGCCATTCGACATCGAATTGATCCGAGCAGGAATCAAGATGCTTGAGCACATCGACATGGCCCCCGCTTTCTTCTGCCCCTTCCGCTCCCACTAGGAAGATCGTCTTCAAATTAGGAAGACGGTCTTTCGGGATGCGCGGGAGCAATTCCGGCGTAGTGATGATCGCTTTGGCGTCGCTGTCATCCAGACGGTCGTAGATTGCCCCTTCCATGAATGCTTCAAATAGCGGCCCAACGATCAAGCCCATCTTCAATGCACCGAACATAAGGAAATACAGTTCAGGTGAACGCGGCATAAAGATGAAGATGCGGTCTCCTTTCTCCAAATCGGAATGCGATTTCAAAAGATTCGCCGCGCGGTTCGTCATGCGTTTCATCTCATAGAATGTATAGGTTTCATGACGATGCTGGTCTTTATAATAGAGAGCGACTTTGTTTTTGCGGTCCGATTCAGCATGGCGGTCAATCGCCTCATGGGCAATATTGATTTTCCCGGTTTGAGACCAGCTGAACTCTTTTTCAACTTCCGACCAATCGAAACTCGCCGACTGCTCTTCGTAATTATGTAAATGATGCTCCCCTGGTTTTGCTGGTAACGCTTCCACTTTCACATAAATCACCCTTTCCCTTTGTTTCTCTATATTCTACATCAACCTGGAAGGTAAATGCTAATAATTTTAATTCTTTAGAAAATACGGTGTATTTATCCAAGCAACTTTCTTTTCCTTCCGCCCTTCATGTATAATGAAGCTAATTGCAACCACAGGCGGTGAAATGATGGAACATAAGAAGACGTACAATGCGATGGAATTGAAAACGAAACACGGGCCACTCATCATCGAAGGCCCCGTCCCATCTAAGGAATTGAAAGAACTGGATTTCCATGAGGACTTGGTCGCTTTCCGCCCACCGGAACAGCAGCATAAAGCCATCACGGAAATAGCGGATTTACCGGAAGGGCGCATATTGATTGCGCGTGACCAAAACATGATTGTCGGGTATGTCACCTACCTCTACCCCGATCCACTTGAACGCTGGTCCGAAGGAAAGATGGAGAACTTGATCGAGCTCGGGGCGATCGAGGTCATTCCGAAATATCGCGGTGCCGGTGTCGGCAAAGCACTGCTGCAAGTATCGATGATGGATGATGCCTTTAACGATTTCATCGTCATCACGACCGAATATTATTGGCATTGGGATTTAAAAGGAACCGGGCTGAATGTCTGGGAATACCGCAAGATCATGGAAAAGATGATGCAGGCTGGGGGGCTGGAGTATTTCGCCACGGATGATCCGGAAATCAGCTCGCATCCAGCCAACACGCTGATGGCGCGCATCGGTTCTCGCGTCGATACCGAGTCGATCCAAAAGTTCGATCAGCTGCGTTTCATGAACCGCTATATGTACTGATTACTAAAGGGGTGCTTGTATGCTAGTAGAAGAAATCATGAAGAAGGATGTTTTTACGCTGCGCTCAGACCAGACCGTCCAAGATGTACTGGATTTGTTCGAAGAAAAAAGGATTCGCCACGCTCCCATCGTCGATGACGGGAAAGTGGTCGGCATCGTCACTGACCGCGACTTGAAAGATGCCATGCCCTCCATGTTCACGGTATCCCCGAAAGGCGAACCGTATAAAAAGAAAGTATCGGAGATCATGACCAAAAATCCGATGATCGCCCACCCGCTCGATTTTGTCGAAGAAATCGCCTTGCTGTTCTATGAACAGAAGATCGGCTGCCTGCCGGTCGTTAGCCAAAACGAACTCGTCGGCTTTCTGACAGAAACCGACTTATTGTATACGTATATCGAATTGACCGGCGCACACCAACCGGGCTCTCAAATCGAAATCAAAGTCCCTAACCGTTCAGGCGCACTCTATGAAGTGAGCAAAGTGTTCTATGAGCACAAAGTCAATGTATTGAGCGTACTCGTCTACCCGGATCGGGAAGACAATTCCAATAAGATCCTGGCTTTCCGTATCAAAACGATGAACCCCATTTCCATTATTGAAGATCTGCGCAAAGAAGGTTTCGATGTCTTATGGCCGAATCTCATGCAGGAATGAAAAAACACGCTGTCTTCATCTATTCAGAAGATCAATTGGGGTATAAATTTTCTGATACGCATCCGTTCAACCAAAAACGGCTCATTCTTACCATTGATTTACTTAGGGAAATGGACGCCCTTCCAGAGGATTTGATTGTGCCTGCACGGACTGCAACAGATGAAGAACTATTGCTCGCGCATGACCAGCGCTATATCGATATCGTCAAGAAAGCAAGCCGCGGCGAAATCACTCCGGAAGCCGGGGAAGGTTACGGCATCGGTACGGAAGATACGCCGATTTTTGAAAATATGCATGAAGCGAGTGCCCGTTTGGTCGGCGGCACATTGACCGCTGTCGATCAAGTGATGGAAGGCAAAGCCGAACATGCCTTGAATCTCGGCGGCGGTTTACACCACGGATTCCGAGGAAAGGCGTCCGGCTTTTGCATCTATAACGACAGCTCGGTCGCCATCCATTACTTGAAAGAGAAATACGGTGCACGCGTCCTCTATATCGATACGGATGCCCATCACGGCGACGGCGTGCAATGGTGCTTCTATGACGACCCGGATGTATGTACCGTGTCGATCCACGAAACGGGACGCTACCTATTCCCCGGCACCGGCAATATCAATGAACGCGGAAGTGGCCAAGGCTATGGCACTTCATTCAACTTCCCGATCGATGCCTTCACTGAAGATGAATCGTTTTTGGATATTTACCGGACCGCCATGCGTGAAATCGTCGAACATTTCAAGCCGGATGTCATTTTAAGCCAGAACGGCGCTGACGCACATTATTTGGATCCCTTGACGCATTTGAGCAGCACGATGGAAATCTACCGCGAAATCCCGAAGATCGCCCATGAATTGGCGCATGAGTTTTGCGACGGCAAGTGGATAGCGGTCGGTGGCGGCGGCTATGACATCTGGCGGGTCGTACCCCGTGCTTGGTCGCTCCTATGGATGGAAATGAACAGCCATCCGTTGCCGCACGGAAAGTTGCCTGAAGCATGGCTCAAGCGCTGGCAGCCTGAATCCCCTGTCCCTTTGATCGAGACATGGGAAGATCCGGAAAATTTGTATAAGCCGATTCCAAGAAAAGCGGAGATCACCGAAAAAAATCAGCAAATGCTCGATAAGGCGCTGTATATGATCCGCAATCAATAAGCCACGCTTTATTTAGTCGGAATATTCCGCAGTTTGAACAAAAAAACCGCCCTTGCTTGAGGATTGGATTCAATCCCCTTGCAAGGGCGGTTTTCTATTGAATAAACGTAATCAAAGAAATCTATTGATGCCTAGTGGACTGACGTTCTTCCAAGCGATAAGGCAGCACGACTTGGTTTTCTTCGATTTCTTCGTTGTTCATGTACTTTGTCAGCAAGCGCATCGACACCGCACCGATATCGTAGAGCGGCAAAGCAACGGCCGTCAACATTGGACGTGCCATGCGTGCAAGCTTCGAGTTTTCGTAAGTGATGACTTCAACGTCTTCCGGAATCTGTTTGCCGAGCGCTTCCACTGCATGGATGACGCCTATGGACATTTCATCGTTGCTGACGAAATAAGCTGTCGGTTCAATCGATTCCAGTTCACTCACAGCTTCCAGGCCTTCTTCATAGGTGTTATTGCATTCGACGACAAGGCGCTCATCATAATCGAGCCCTGCTTCCTGCAATGCATCCTGATAGGCTTTCAGCTTATGTTCACGGTTGATCTCGGACGATAACGGCCCTGAAATATAAGCAATTTTCTTATGCCCGCTGTCGATGAATTTCTTGACCGCTTCATAGGCAGCTGCATAATAATCGATATTAACGGAAGCGATCGATGCTGTATCATCGATTGAACCCGCTAAGACGATCGGTGTCGGGGAGCGTTCCATTTCCTTACGCAATTCATCCGAGATGACATCGCTCATGAAGACAATGCCATCCACTTGCTTGCCGAGCATCGTTTCAAGCAATTGAAGCTCTTTGTTCGGATTTTGGTCAGAATTGGACAGGATGATATTGTAGCGGTACATCGTCGCGATATCTTCAATGCCCCGTGCCAGTTCAGAATACGTGCTATTCGATATATCGGGTAAAATGACGCCGACCGTTGTTGTTTTCTTGCTCGCCAATCCGCGAGCTACGGCATTCGGACGATAGCCGAGTTCTTCGATCACTTTCAATACTTTTTTTCTTGTGGCTGGTTTTACATTTTGGTTGCCATTCACTACCCGGGATACGGTAGCCATGGAAACATTTGCCTCACGTGCCACATCATAAATCGTAACGGTCATTTTGCGCCCTCCTGTTCCATTCTTTCATTCAATGATACGATAACCGCTTTATGAATATCAACTCTTATTATGTATTGCAGCAGCGCTTATCGGGAAAGTTCATGAAACTGTCCATCTTTAAGCCCTTATTCCATGACCTTTCCCCGCTGCCTGCCTTTTAAAACACAAAAAAGCCGGAACGAGTCCGGCTTTTGCTCATACTTTCAATTCGTACTGCTTCATGAATTTCATCAATGAATCGTAGTATTCATCGAATTGCGGCAAACTCATTTGCTGCTGTGCGTCAGAAAGTGCGACTGCAGGATCTGGGTGGACCTCTGCCATCACGCCGTCAGCTCCGATAGCGATTGCCGCTTTAGCTGCAGGCAATAGCAAATCGCGGCGGCCAGTAGAATGTGTAACATCCACGAAGACCGGCAAATGCGTTTCTTGTTTCAAGATCGGCACCGCGGAAATATCCAGCGTGTTGCGCGTCGCTTTTTCGTATGTGCGGATGCCCCGCTCGCAAAGGATGATCTGGTCATTCCCGTTAGCGATAATGTATTCAGCTGCCTTGATGAACTCATCGACCGTTGCAGACATGCCGCGCTTCAAGAGCACCGGTTTGTTGATCTGCCCAACAGCTTTCAATAGTTCGAAGTTTTGCATATTGCGTGCGCCGACCTGAACGACATCCAGGTAATCCAATGCTTCTTCCAGATGATGCGGTGTCACGATTTCTGTCACAACGCCAAGCTTATATTGATCAGCTGCTTTTTTCAGCATCTTCAAGCCTTCTAACCCTAGTCCTTGGAAATCATATGGCGATGTACGCGGCTTGTAAGCCCCGCCTCGGATCAGTTTCAAGCCTTTGTCGCTGATAGCTTGTGCTACTTGGTCAACTTGCTCTTGCGACTCAACAGCACATGGGCCGAAGATAAACGATGGTGTGCCTTCGCCGATGTTCTCGCCGTTGACGGAAACGATTGTGTCTTCCGCTTTTTTCTTGCGGGAAACGAGAAGTGCTTTGCGGCTGTCCTCTTCTTGCATATCGAGTGCCGATTTGAAGATTTCCTTGAAAATATGATCGACCGTCTTTTGATCGAGTGGACCATTGTTATTGTCTTTCAATAGATTAAGCATATGACGCTCGCGTAATGGATCGTACTTAGTAGCGCCTTGCTTTTCCTTGATTTTCCCGATCTCTTGGATCACGGAAGCTCTCTCGTTGATAAGAGAAAGAATTTGCAGGTTTACTGCATCCACTTGTTCTCTAAGCTGTTCCAATTCTGTCTGACTCATTCTCCACTTCCCCTTTCAAGAGTGACCCTATAATAGGTGTCATATTAACACGATATGACCATTATAAGCAAACTATTCAGCAAAGTCACGAAATATGTTTAGCGATTCAACGCGCTAAAGCGTTTTCATGAGGAATTTTGAAGGTAGAATGTACACATGGCGGGGCGCACAGCCGTTTCAGGAAATATTTTTTCCATAGAAAAACGGATGGAATAAATCCATCCGCTCTTCCTATTATTGCATTTGGGCTAGGCGATGAATGCTTCCATCGCTTTGCTTTTGATTTTATTATGGCTCGCATGCCAGTCAACTTGCTCGCTGGCAAAATGGAAGAGTTGAGGCGATTCATGGCGAACCCCTGTGATTTCCTCGATAGACGTCGAAAGTTCTTTGTCTTCCTGGACGACGAGATAAAGGAATAATTGATGGGGATGCAATGATGCATACTCTGAATATTCTTTCCATGCGCCTGCTGAGACCGGGCAAGTGCTGCTATGTTTCAACAGCCAATAATGCTGTTCATTGCCGACCGCTTGCTTAAGCTCATCCAAGTTTCTCACATGTACGAAGTTTTCCATTTCAACCGCTCCCAAAATTAATTCTTTTTGTTCTGATTGCTTTGTGGATTTGAAGATCCTTTTGCAGATGAAGACCCTTGTGAAGATGCAGAGCCTTTAGCGCTTGAGGAAGATTTTGCATCAGCCGATCCTTGAAGGCTTGCAGAGGCATTTGTGCCCGCTGACGTCTTCGAGTCGTTATGGCTTGATTTGTTTTCTTCCTTCACTTCTTCAACCGCTTCTTTCAAAGCATTGGCTGTAGATGTGAATGCATCGTTTCCGGCTTTGTCGCCGTTATCGACTTTGTTTTGTACTGTCTCGAGCAATTCAACACTTTCTTCGCCTTCAGATGAAGCAGTGCCGTCATCCATCGGTGAATTGTTGCCTTTCATGTTCTTCACTTTATCGACCACTTTTGTCGACTGTTCTTTCAATTGCTGCGTGAAGCCAGGGCCATTATTTGAATCGCTTGAGTCCTTCGACTGCTGCGCTTTTTCTTTGATAGTAGTCGCTTGCGTCTTCAAGTCAGCTTGCAATTCTTTGCCTGCTTTAGGCGCGAAGAACAATGCTGCCGCCGCTCCGACAAGACCGCCGACAATCATGCCTGTCAGGAAGCCGGATCCGCCGTTCGATTCTTCGTAATCGTATAGATCGTCATAGCGGCTTGATGAACCGTAGGATTGCGGTACATATTGGCTTTGTTCATATTGCCCGCCTTGGTCGCTGTATTTGCCGCCTTGCGTATAGTACTCGCCATTGTACTGGGATTCATTATAATTAGGTTTCGAATAAGTATTTTTATTTTTTCCCATTGTCCATTCCTCCATTATGTTGGTGATTAGATGGTATTAATACTGGTCGCTGCTGCCTGGCAATTTCTTCTGGCCAGGAACCGGCGTGTATTGCTCTGTGCTGCGTGTTTGGTATACTTTGCGCTCTTTCCATTTATCAGCAATGCCCATTGCAACATTGCTCCACTGGACCACTTGAGCAATTTTATCTTCGTTCTGCTCAACTTGCACGCCGACGCGTGAAGTGATGTGGCGTACTGTAGAGTTCAGGTCTGTTACAGAGTTTCCGACGCCTTTGACCGCATCGACGACACCGTTCAATTTCTCTGATTTGACCGTGATGTCTTCAGCGAGTTCGTTCGTCTTATGCAATAGGTTTGTTGTCTCCAACGTAACCCCCTGCAATTGATTCTCCAGCCCTGAAACAGTGCCGGAAACCTCTTTTAATGTGTTCTTGAGTGAGTTCAAAGTCATCGCCAGCGCTACGCATAGAATTAAAAATCCAACAGCGGCGACAATCGCGGCAATGTAAAGCAAAATTGACCAATCCATTCTGTTTCCTCCTTCGGTTTAGTTAAATTTCGTATACCTGTTTTCTACCCTGCCCTATACGGGTTTAAACACGCCTCTAATATTATTCGGCAAAAGCTTTTAAATGCCTCCCTGCTTAACCAAACATTTTTGTATTTGCGACGCCTTTTTTGTCTCCATAAGAAAAAAGCCTAACCATATGTAATGGTTAGGCTTTTTTCGGCATTGCTAAAACTTCTTCATATGCTTGCTGGAATTTCGTTACATCTCCAGCTCCCATGAAAAGATATACTGCATTATTATGGACGGCCAGTTTTTCGACATCTTCCAATTGCAGCAGCTGGCTGCCTTCGATTTTTTCCTGAAGGTCCCGGATCGTCAAAGTGCCGGCTTCTTCTCTAGCAGAACCGAAGATATCGCATAAATAGACATGATCTGCTTCCTGCAGGCAATCAGCAAATTCCTGGAGGAAGGTTTGCGTACGGCTGAATGTATGCGGTTGGAAAATCGCGATCAGTTCGCGCTCAGGATACTTCTGGCTCGCCGATTGCAAAGTGGCGCGGATTTCCGTCGGATGGTGGGCATAATCATCGATCAAAACGCGATCATCGATGACTGTCTCCGTGAAGCGGCGTTTAACGCCTTCATAGCTCACGAATTGGCGCTGGATGATATCAGCAGGGATGCTTTCATACTGGCATAGCGAAATGACAGCGAGTGCGTTCAGCACAGCGTGGTCGCCGTACATCGGAATGGTGAACGTATGGAAGAATTCATTGCGGATGACCACATCGAATGTCGTGCCTTCCGTTGTTTTGACGATATTACGTGCCTGAAAATCATTTTCCTCGCCAAAACCGTAATAGACAACCGGCACCGGCGCTTGAATCTGCTGCAAGTATTCGTCGTCCCCACAAGCGATGATGCATTTCTTCACTTGCTGCGCCATTTCCTGAAACGCCTTGAAAACATCGTCAATGCTGCCGAAATAATCGGGATGGTCGAAATCGATATTGGTCATGATTGCATAATCCGGGTGATACGCCAAGAAATGGCGGCGGTATTCGCATGCTTCCGCTACGAAGAAATGTGAATCTTCCTGGCCAGATCCTGTCCCATCACCGATCAAGTACGAGACCGGCTTATAACCGTTCAGCACATGCGCCATAAGCCCGGTCGTCGAAGTTTTCCCGTGGGCGCCGGTGATGGCGACCGATACGTATTGCTTCATCAAATCGCCGAGGAATTGATGGTACCGGATGATGGTTGCGCCGCTTTCACGGGCTTTGACCAGCTCTGGATGTTCGTCGTTAAATGCATTTCCGGCAACAATTGTCATATCCTGAGAAATGTTTTCGGGATCGAAAGGCAAAATCGTGATGTCTCTCTCCCGCAGCCGCTCTTCCGTGAAGAAATGCTGCGCGATATCAGAGCCTTGCACCGACTCGCCCATATCATGCATGATTTGGGCCAGAGCGCTCATGCCAGAGCCTTTAATGCCCGTAAAATGTAATACTGTCATAAATGAACCTCCTGTGGGAGTGGAAAATTAGTCTAATCAAACCGCCTGTGCGGAATCAATAGCTGGGTGGTTTTTCACAATGCTCCGATTATATCACAAAGTATGGAGGCACTGAAATAATCAATAATTCCTGTAATTCTGGCGGCTTCTAGGTTCAACGGAACACTTCTTCGATATCGCTTTCCGTAATTAGCACCGTTCTCGCTTTGCTGCCATTCTGTTCGGAGATGAAACCATATTCTTCAATCAAGTCCATCAAACGGGCGGCCCGGTTATAGCCGATATGGAATTTCCGCTGCAAAAGCGAAGTCGATGCGCTTCCTTGCGACATGATGAAACGGCAGGCTTCCTCGAATAAATCATCCTGTTCGGCAGGTGACTGGCTGCGCTGGATCAATTCCTCTTCTTTGAAGATATAATCAGGCTCGCCTTGTGCACGCACATGGGCGATGACTTTTTCGATTTCATCATCTGTTACAAAAGTTCCCTGCAAGCGGTTCGGAGCGGCCATGCCATTCCCCAAATACAGCATGTCCCCTCGCCCAAGCAAACGCTCTGCTCCTTGGGTATCCAAAATCGTCCGGCTGTCCACTTGCGACGAGACAGAAAAAGCGATGCGCGTCGGAATATTGGATTTGATCAAGCCTGTAATGACGTCTACAGACGGGCGTTGGGTGGCGATCACCAAATGGATTCCGCAGGCGCGCGCTTTTTGAGCAATGCGGCAAATGGAATCTTCCACATCAGAAGGTGACATCATCATCAAATCGGCCAATTCATCAATGACGATCAAGATATACGGCAGATGCTGTGCCGGCTGCCCTTTGTCATTGACCATTTTATTGTAACGATCTAAATCGCGGACACCAGTATGGGCGAAAAGCTGATAACGGCGTTCCATTTCCTCCACGGCCCATTTCAAAGAAGCGGTCGCTGCCTTAACATCTGTAATGACGGGGCTGACCAAATGCGGAATATGATTATAAGGAGCCAGTTCCACCATTTTCGGGTCAATCAACAGCATTTTCAAATCGCGAGGCGAAGATTGGTACAGCAGGCTCACGAGCAGCGAGTTGATGCATACGCTTTTCCCGGACCCTGTAGCGCCCGCGATCAGGCCGTGTGGCATCTTACGCAAATCAAGCGTGACCGGATTCCCGGCCAAGTCGAGGCCGAGCGCTGCTTCAAGCGGTGAATCCGAAGCCTTGAAATTCGGGCTTCCGATAACTTCCGACAAACGCACTGCGCGGCTTTGGCGGTTCGGAATCTCGATGCCAATCGAGCTTTTTCCGGGAATCGGCGCTTGAATGCGGATATCACGGGCTGCAAGCGCCAATTTCAAATCATCGGCCAAGTTGCGGATTTTGCTCACTTTGATTCCTTGCGCCACACGCAGCTCAAAACGGGTGACGGCCGGCCCTTGCACCGTTCCGACAATCTCTGCCTTGATCTGGAAATGAGACAAAGCTTCGATAAGGCGCTCGCCTTGTTCTTGCATCCACGTTTCATCTTTCAAGTCATTTTCAGGCTCTAGCAGGTACTCATGGCCAGGCAATTGATACCCGGTATAGCTTTTTTCATCATCATTTACAGGTTCAGCTGCGGTTTTCTCTATTAATGCCGTTTTTTTTTCCGCTGTCGGTGCTTGCTGTTGTTTCGGCAAACGATCTTTATCCGATTTCAACATCAACACATTGAATGGCACTGTTCGTTCTTTTTTGCCTTTTTCCTGTGCTTTCGCTTGCGGCAATACCGGTTTCGGCTCCGGGCTATGTATAGGTTTTTCACGCTCGGGTTCCGGCTGTGACGTTTGTGCCGTTTCTGCATGTGTTTCCGATTCCATTACAGGCGGTTCAACAATTGCTGTTGGGCCGCCTTTGCCTGTATCTTCCTCGGAGACTCCGCCATTCTCTTCAGCGTTGCCAGCATCCGCCACCTCGTTCGATGGCTGTTCTTGCTCGGCTGTGCGGTAAACCTTCACTTCCGCTTGTTCAGGTTCTTGTTCAAGCGTTTTTTCAGGTTCTTGTTCCACTTTTTGGTTTTTCGGCAATAAATCCTGAAGGCTGCGGTCTGCCCATTCATAATAGGGTTCAGGCTTTTTTTCAGGTTGTTGGTCTTCTCCCATTTCTGCTTTTTCATGTGTTTTTTCACTGATAGGTTCAGTTTCTGGAGCTTGCTCATTATGCTCTACAGGCTTATATACCGTTGTTTCCAAATTAGAACCTGGTTTTTTTGACTGCGGCAACCGGTCGTCACTTTTTTTGTACAATTCTTGCAGGCTGCGCTGCGACCAATCATTTTTGCGTTCAAGCTCTGCTTTCTTTTTCGCTTCCTGTTCCAATAATTCATCGATTGGCGTCGGACGGTCTGTAAATCCATGCACAGGGGAAGCTACACGCGTCGGCTGGAAGCGCCGCGTCGTGTTACCTGGAAGATCAAGGCCCTGCGGTTCAGCTGTTTTGGGCACATGGGGGCGTTTTTTCTTATTGCGCCCTGCATTTGGTTTCGGCAATTTCCCGCTCGGTTCCAAAGCATCGAGTTCATAAGTCTTTTCTTCCGTTGCTTTTAAAGGAACATCAACACGCGGCTTTTCTTCACGCCGTTCGGGTTTGCGGTTTTCTACAGGCAAGCCTTTTGCTTCTTCGTCGGAAATGAGCGGAAACCGGAATGGCGCCGGCTTGCTTTCCTGCGGTTTCGGCTCAACGTGCTGTGTTTCTTCACTGCGCACGAACGGCTTTTCTTCTGTTTCCGTGTCTTCTGAGAACATTTTATTCCACATGTTTTTCATCCAGCTCATCGTTACACCTTCATTTCAAATGGAGATCCTGTTTGCGCATCTTCCGGCAATACCAAAATTCCTTTTTCCGCCGGTGCATCCGGCAAGTCCAATTCTTTCGCAGAGCAAATCATGCCGCTAGAAGCGACGCCGCGCAATTCTGCATCGCGGATGACCATACCGGAAGGCATAACCGCCCCGACTTTGGCGACGACCACTTTTTGGCCAGCCTCCACATTAGGCGCGCCGCAAACGATCTGCAAGGTTTCTTCGCCGACCGCCACTTGGCACACATTCAATTTATCCGCATTCGGGTGCTTGTCTTTCGACGCTACATAGCCGACAACGAATTTCGGTGTCAAATCAACTTCCAGCGTATGGGAGACGCCGTTTTTCTCCAATGCATTTTGAAGCGCTGTCACGAGTGCTTCCGTCACTTCCACAGGCTGCCCTTCCGGCAAATCTGCGTAATCGCTTGCCTGGAACAGGTTGAAACCGGCGATTTCCTGTTGGTCATTTTTGATCAAGGTTACATCCCCAAATTGTTCTGTGTGGATTTTATCCGGTTTTTCCAATGTCAATTGAACGAGCAGCACGTCGCCCACGCCTTGTTTGTTATAGAATGCATTCATTTTTTATCGTTCTCCTTCTCGGGTCTGTTTTTCGCTAAGATGAATATCGGTTCAAGCGCCTCGTTTTCATAGACGAACGACAAGGACGTAATCGGCACTTTGCCGTTCGTGAAGAAATGCATTGCCATCTGGGCAAGCACATCGTATCCGGTCTCGTTGCGGATATCCCCGATGATCAAGACGTCTTGATGGGGAACTGAGACTGTCATATCCCCTTGTACTTTCTTTTTCATATCTTTCAAAAATGTTTCATTCAAGATGCGCGTGGCATCATAACCATCATTTTCGTTCAGGAAATAGAAGACATTTCCTGCCACATGGTCTTCTTTGACAGCCGTTTTCAATTTTTTCACTTGGAATTTAGCGATTTCCTGCACTTGATCGGCTGTCAGCGCTAGGTTTTCCAACACTTTTTCATCAATTAACCGGTAAGTCTTCCCGGCATCGAGAGCGTAATAAATACGTGTTTCTGCCGTGTGGGGCGATGTCAGGAAACGATGGCCTTCACGCGATTCTTCCGGAAACGAAGTCGAGCGGATGACCGGGTAAATATGCTGCTCGCCCGGCAATTCCCCTTCCGACTCGCGTTCCATCGCCTGGAAAGTTTGGGAAATCGTGTAGGCGATTTCTTCAATTGCTGAATCGCCTTTTGTTTCGAAACGGTTGATCACTTGCGGCAAGGAAATGGTCATGCCTTTCCCCAGCTTTTTATGCCTAACATTTGCGATATCTTTTTGGCGGTCCAATGTCCAGCTCAACTGGTCATTTGCAACCCGCTCTTTCAGTATAGTAAATAACTCGGCGGATTTCATTCCTAATTTCCTCCTTTTCACAAACAAACGGTTCATCCTGCACACAGGAGAACCGTTTGCCCTTTTATTTCGACAGGTTGGAGATAAACGATTCAATTTCCTCCTGCGTCTTGCGGTCGCGGCTGACAAAGCGCCCTTGCTCGTCGCCTTCACGGAATCCAAGGAAACTCGGGATTCCATAGATATCTTTTTCGATGCATAGGTCGATGAATTCGTCCCGGTCGACCGAGATAAAAGTATAGTCGCTGAATTTTTCTTCAATGTCAGGCATGATCGGATCGATCACCCGGCAATCCGGGCACCATCCGGCCGTAAACATGAAAATGACGTTCTCTGAGTTTGCCAGTTGCGTAAACTGCTGGACTGACTGCAATTTTTCCATATCGTTCACTCCTCTTGTGCCGCTTCGATGGAACGGGCAGTTTTCATCATCCATTCCATATGGTTTCGAAGCGCGGCTTGTTCTGTAATCGTTGAAAGTTTCGCGCCTCCGGAACTGACCACCAATTCATAGCGGTCTTCTGCAATCGTCCGGACCGTGACGAAACCGAACCGGCCATGCTGGCTGAATTTCTCATCAGCAAGCCACGTTTCTTCCGGATTCGCTTTTTGCAAATCGTAGAAGAACGTGCTGTCCGGTGCTTCGTTTGGGTTGAGGAACAACGCAAACGCTTGGCTGCCGCGGGTGATCAATACATTATGATCATCTGAAGGCTGTTCCACTTCATAGCCCCCGGGAACATACAGCTCCGTTTCGCCGGCGGTTTCGTTCGGTTCCGGCGCCTCCTCTTCAAATGCCGCCCTGGCGCTTGATACGCCTTCCACCAGCTCGTCCTCTGGACTGACACAGCCAGCGAGGATCAGGACTGACGAAAACAACATCATTTGTAAACCCATTCGAAGCACAGCATTTCCCCCTCTTTTTCTCCATCAGCTGCCCGTTTCCTGACTCATGCAGAAAAACGGGCTTGGTTGAATAAGCTTTTCTTTTCTAGCTACATTTTAAAGATGTTTAAGGGCACATGCAACTTAATCGCTGTTTGCCTGCCATTGCCCGAACAATAAGACGATGATTTGTGAAAACATCTCGACCCGGTTCAGCTTGCCGGCAGTCAAAATGCCGATCGCTCCTTTATGATGGCGGATTCCCGTTTCTTGTGCATAGCGGTCCATGACAGGGCCGAGTTCTTCGCCAGCTCGCAAAAGCACGGCAATTTCCGCAGGCAATGGCACTTGCGCACCGCCTGCAACATATACAGCACCACTAGACGTCACGAGGGCTCCCCAGTTGCACAAATACAATGTCCCGTCGAGTTCAAAAACACCGCCCTCCAATCCGATTGCTGCGTCACAATCCCCAAGCACATGATGGGCGCGATTGATCGCTCCGGCTTTGGTTTCTTCAATGGAAAATGGCTGTGCTGAAACACCTGATTGTGCTTCTTGTTGATTGATTTCTGCCTGAATGCCCAACTTCTCAAGAGCTGATGCGACTGCCCCGGTTTTAGCCGGATTGGTCGATGCCACACATAATTTCATTTCTCTCTCTCCTTTGCATCGCGGTAAATTTTTATTCACAACTAGATAAAAAGCGGCCCGGGGGCCGCTTTTCGTCAGACGTTTTGTTTGATTGTGTCAATCGTCGACTGGTCTGTAGCTTTCACCAATTTCACGAGCAGCTCTTTGGCCGCTGCGTAATCGTCGGTGTGGATGACCGAGGCGGAAGTATGGATATAGCGCGAGCAGATGCCGATGACGGAACTCGGAATGCCTTCGTTGGCGATGTGGACTTTTCCAGCATCTGTTCCGCCTTGCGAAACGAAATACTGATAGGGGATGTTATGTGTTTCAGCAGTATCGAGAATGAATTCACGCATGCCGCGATGCGTGACCATCGTGCGGTCGAGGATGCGCAATAGCGCCCCTTTCCCTAACTGGCCGAATTCGTTCTTGTCCCCTGTCGCATCGTTTGCCGGGCTTGCGTCCAGCGCATAAAAGATATCCGGCTGGATCAAATTGGCTGCCGTCTGCGCACCGCGAAGGCCGACTTCTTCCATGACCGTCGCGCCGGAGAACAATTGGTTCGGCAAGGACTCGCCTTGCAATTCTTTGAGCAACTCAATCGATAAGCCGCAGCCATAGCGGTTGTCCCACGCTTTTGCCATGATTTTCTTGTCATTGGCCATCGGCGTGAACGGGCTGAATGGGACGATTTGCTGTCCAGGGCGAACGCCCATCGACAATGCATCATCCTTATCATCTGCGCCAATATCGATCAGCATGTTCTTGATGTCCATCGGCTTTTGGCGCGTTGCCTCATCCAGTAGATGCGGCGGGATCGATCCAACGACGCCCGGAACGATGCGGTCTCCTGCAACTACGTCTACACGCATGGCGAGCATGACTTGATTCCACCAGCCGCCGAGCGGTTGAAAGCGCAGCATGCCATTATCGGTGATTTGCGTTACCATGAAGCCGACTTCGTCCATATGGCCGGCTACCATGACGCGCGGCCCGTCTTGTGCGCCATTTTTGACGCCGAATATGCTGCCGAGATTATCCGAGATAATGTCGTCCGAATATTTTTCAAGCTCGCTGCGCATGAACTTGCGCACGGCATGTTCATTGCCTGGTGCTCCCGGAAGCTCGGTTAAGGTTTTAAACATCGCTCTTGTATCCTGGTTCATATGAATTCCCCCTTGATAAGATATGTATGTGCATCCTTTATCAGTTTAGAGCTTTTTCCTTGTGAATGCCAGTTCAGGTAGTTCGATTGACGAAATATTTTGAGTGCTTGCAGTTCGTTGCGTGCATTTTTCCGCTTTATGGTACAATTTAGCCAGAATGCAAAGGAGGGGTTTTCATGAAAAATCGTGATTTGCTCATTGGATTTGCTGCCGGTGCAGCCGCAGCTTATATCGCAAAGGAAGTTTACGAAAACAAACAGACGCTCTACCCGGCCGACGATGTGTTGAAGAAGGTCAAACAGTCTTTCAAAGAGGAAGGCCCGATCGACGGTTCGTGGATCTTTATGAAAACCGAACCTTACAACCAGCATGCAGTCAAAACCGAAGTGTATAAAGGCGGCATCACGCGGCATCGCGACGATGAACTCGAGCAATATGAGTTTCTGGCCGATGCTTACACCGGAGCTGTGCTGGAAGTCACCAAATCATAGAAGACCTACGTTAAAACGCCCTGCGGATATATGCCGCAGGGCGTTTTGCCTTCTTTTTATTCAAACACTTTTTCTTTGCGTTCGAGCGCGTCGACCACTTCTTTTCCGTCCTCGTTCCATTTGATGAGGCGGTAAAAAGCATCGTGGTAGAAGCTGAAATAGAAATTGCCCGGCAGCGCTTCTTTCATCAATTTGTCTTTTGCATAGATCGAATCCATCGGGTAATCGTCGAATGCCAATACCCACAGCGGGTTTTGATGGGCATGGGTTGGCATGATATCGCCCATATGGAGAATCGTCTCTCCGTTCTGTTCGAACTTGATGACGCTATGGCCGTTTGAATGTCCGCCGGTGTGAATCATGGTGATCGCATCGAATACGGTCACTTTGTCGGTAAAGGTTTCGACCTGTCCGGTGATTGGCTCCCAATTTTCTTTCCAATACGTATTGCGTGAGCGGATGTTCGGGTTTTGCATTTCTTCCCATTCTACAGCCGATACGTAAATTTTTGCGTTCGGGAACGCAGACACGTATCCCTCGCCCTGCTTTTTCGTCAGGCCGGCCGCGTGATCACCGTGAAGATGCGTCATCAACACCGTGTCAATATCTTCTGCAGACAAGCCGAGCTCTTCTAGCTCCTCTTCCACACGCGATTCCGAGGAAACGCCCAGATTGCGCTTTTGGCGATCGGTCAATTTGCCATTGCCGAGTCCGCTGTCAACAAGGATATTATGGCCATCGAACTGGACCAAAATCGGATGCGTCGGCAATTCGATCTGGTTCTGCCCATTTGCAGGATAACGTTTCGACCACACCACTTTCGGGACCACGCCGAACATCGTGCCTCCGTCGAGCCAAGTCACCCCACCATCAAGCCAAGTTAACAACATATCGTGAAATTGAAATTTCTGCATACAAACTCCCCCTTATGAGTTGATGTTACGCTTGGAATTTCGCCTCCAGCCGGTAGATCGGCTGCCCTTTTTTCAAAAACTTCTCTTCATATTCCGTCATGATGTTCCATTCCGGCTCGTTGGCGTGAAGATCCAGCGATACATCCTTCAATAACATACCATATTCGGAAATGCTCGTGAGCGAATATTCAAAAAGTCCGCGGTTATCGGTCTTGAAATGAATTTCGCCTTCTTCAGGCAACACACGCTCATACAATTTCAGGAAACTCTCATGAGTTAAACGTCGTTTCGCGTGTCGCGTCTTCGGCCAAGGATCCGAAAAGTTCAAGTAGACGCGATCGATCTCGTTTGCTTCGAAGAACGTTTCAAGCTCTTGTGCATTCACTTGCAAGAGGCGCAAGTTCGGGATGCCGCCTTCTGGCTCTAACGCCCCTTGAAGCGCCGTCACGATCACGCTTTCAAATAATTCAATTCCAATGTAATTGATGTCCGGATTGGCTTGAGCCATGCCTGTAATGAAGCGGCCTTTCCCGCTTCCTGCCTCGATGTGGATCGGGCGATCATTGCCAAACTCTTCGTGCCATTTGCCTTTCAACGCTTCCGGATTGGGAATGACGATTTCCGGATGGGCTTCGATCAACTCTGCCGCCCATGGTTTATATCTTGCTCTCATGTATAGACATCCTCTTTCTGGTTATAATTTTGCTTGTTGCCATTGTGTGGCTGAAACACAAAACTCGAGTGGTTCTTGCGCATCCGCCATTCCTGCATCGTCCCCGTCCACATGACTCGGCACTGGGCGATCCACGGCGAGCGAAAAATGCTTGCCGCTGAACTGCACGACTTCCGGAAATTTCGTATGGCTTCCGCTAAATACCGTACCAAAAACGGCCAGTAGTTTCAATCTCGGCAGGCGGTGGACGATCGTCAGTTCGAGCAGGCCATCGTGAACAGACGAATTAGGTGAAATCTTCATACCCCCGCCAAAATACGCTTGATTGCTGACAGTAGCAAGCCACACATCCTCATAATGATAAACCGTTCCAGACGATTCGACAGTGAGACGGAATTTCTTAAACGCAAATAAGGTCGTGACGACAAAAACCAAATACGCCAATTTGCCGAGCCCGAACTTATTGAGCCATAGCTTCGTCCGCGAACGATTGACAGCATGCGCGACGGCAGCATCAAAGCCGATGCCCGAACTGCTGGCAAATAGCTGCTCCGGTTGAACGCCTACTTGCCCGATATCGGTCAGCAATCCTCTAGGGTTTGCCAAAAAACGGCTGATTTCCTGCGTGGTGGAAAAACAACTGAAGCTGCGCGCGAAATCATTGCCTGAGCCGGCGGGTACCGAAGCGATGAATAAAAGCTCAGTCCCCGCCGATGCTGCAGCAATTTCACGCATCGTCCCGTCTCCGCCGAAGCCGATCACCAAGGTCTTCCGTGCCCTTGCTTTCAATTGTTCAACTATTTGAAATGCATGCCCTGGAGAACGGGTGATGAATTGCTCGAAAGGAAAATCGATCGTTTCGGAAAACTTGCGCCATTTCCTAAATGCCGCCCCGTTGCCGGCTGTTGGGTTAATGATAAAGACAATTTCCATATTATTTTCCCTGGCGCTTAAGCGCCGCCTTTCAATGGATAAGTTTGAATTTCTTTGTATCGCGGAGTTTCCCGCGGATGAATCTCGAATAGAGAGAACGAATCGACCGCAAATTCCAGCTCTTCCAGCTGCCAGTTTTCCGGCAAGCTTCCGCCTTTCCAGCGGCTGGCAAGCGTAATATGCGGCACAAACGGTTTCGGGTCAGTAACAAGCTCCAATGGCTCCAACTGTTGCTGCACAGTGTGTTGAAGTTCCATCAATTCAGGGCTGTCAGCCAGTGCGGCATAAACGATGCGCGGCGTTTCGGGATTGCCGAACGTCTTCACGCCGGCGAGTTGCAAACAAAATGGCGCTTGATCGATTTGCCCGAGCCGTTCGGCAATCTCTTCCAATTCACCGAAACGGTCTTCGCCGATAAACACCAAGGTAATATGCATATCACCCGGTGGTGTCAGGCGCTTATGCGTGGACAAATTCCAGGAATCTCTCGCTTGCCCGATTTTTTCTGCTGTTTGCCCGGGAATCCGGATTCCAATAAAATAATGCGTGCTCATCGTCATCACCTCTATTCATTATAACTGACGGGAACAAAAAAAGGACCAGCTCTTCACTGGTCCTGGGATTGCATAATAAGTGCAGGAATCAGGAAATAACGCCCAATTTAATCCGCGCTTCGAAAGCCTTTTGAAGTTTGCGCGTCAATTCGCCAGGCGAGCCATCCGCAATTTTCTGTCCGGAAATCTCAATGACCGGCATGACTTCGGAAGTTGTCGAAGACATGAAGAATTCATCCATCTCAAGCGCCTGCTGCTTCGTGAACGCCGTTTCTATCACGTCGATGCCCAGCTCGTCGCATAGCTCGAAGATGACGCGTCTTGTGATGCCGTTCAAGATCAAGTTGGTCGCTGGGTGTGTGTAAAGAACTCCGTCTTTGATGCCGTACATATTCGATGATGAACCTTCCGTCACCGTATCGCCGCGGTGAAGGATCGCTTCGAAATAACCTTCTTCATAAGCCTGCTGTTTCGCCATCACATTGCCGAGCAAGTTCAAGCTCTTGATGTCGCAGCGCAACCAGCGCACGTCTTCGACCATTAGCGCTTTCACGCCGTTTTCCAGGAATTCCACAGGGCGCTCGACCGATTTCGTGTACCCGACCACAACCGGTTCAGCATTTTCGGGAAATTGATGATTTCGCGGAGCCGCTCCCCGTGTAATCTGGACATACACTTGGCCATTGTCGATCTGATTCAATTCAACCAAGTCGTGGAGCATCTTATGGAACACGTCTTTCGTGTAAGGAACCGTAATGCGGATTTTCTCTGCACTGGCATAGAAACGTTCGATGTGTTCCGTTGCCGTGAACAAATCCCCTTCATACACGCGGATGACTTCGTAAATTCCGTCGCCGAACTGATACCCGCGGTCTTCTTTTGAAATCTCCAAATCCTGTTCTTTTACAATCTCGCCGTTAGACAAAATCCATTCCATTGCCATTCCTTCTTTCCTGTAATTATTTGCAAGCCAATTGATAAATGGCTTCTGCATATATCGCTGTTGCTTTTACCAAATTGTCGATATCGACGAATTCATCGGCTTGATGCGCGACATCGGGTTCTCCCGGAAACAACATCCCGAAAGCGACGCCTTTATCGAGCACGCGTGCATAAGTCCCGCCACCGATCGCCAATAAGTCTGCCGGTTCGCCAGTCTGCTTCTCGTAAGCCTGTTGCAATGTTTGAATAAAAGGATCCGCTGCATCCACGTGATGCGGCTTGGAATTGGATACTATATCCACTTCAACGCCGTCTATTTGATGGCCAGCCATCAAATCATCGAATGGGCAGCTGACCGAATAGCGCATGCTGACGCGCACATCGGCACGCTCTCCTGCTTTATAGCGCATGATTCCGGCATTGAATGTCGTGTCGCCGGACGCGTCATCCGAATACGAGAGACCGAGCTTTTGCCCTCTGGAATCACCGCTGAAATAATCGGCGATAAAGCGGACGAATTCTCCACCGTTTCCTGTAACTTTATCTTGCAAAAATTTCGCAAGCAAAATGCCGGCATTGACGCCTGCGTCGGGTTCCATGGCATGGGCCGATTTGCCGTATACGGTCAACACAATCCCGTCAGCATTCGGCGTACAGTCCCCTGACACCTTTTCCGTTTCGCAAAACTCCCGGAAAGCTGCATCCATCTCGCCACTTGCCAGTGTTAGCTTTGCCACCGCACGGTCAGGCACCATATTGGTCCGTTCCCCTGAAGTAAATTCTAGCAATTCGCCGGTTTTTGCAGCACCAAGCGTGTACTTGATGTCCGCGATGCCCTTCTCTGCATTGATGATCGGAAAATCCGCATCCGGCGCAAATCCGATATCCGGCATTTCTTCTGTCTGGAAATAACGCTCCACGCAGCGGAAGCCGCTTTCCTCATCAGTGCCGATGATCAACCTGACTCTGCGCTTGAACTCGAATCCTGAATCCTTGACCATTTTCAGCGCCATCCATGCAGCGATTGTCGGGCCTTTATCATCGATGGCTCCGCGCCCGAATAATTTCCCGTCGGCGATCTCGCCGCCGAACGGCTCTTTTGTCCACCCGTCTCCGGCTGGAACGACATCGACGTGGCCGAGAATTCCGAGAAGTTCCGGCCCTTCACCTGTCTCCAAATGCCCTGCAACATTGTCGATATTTTTCGCCTTAAACCCTGCACGCTCTCCTTTTTCCAAAAACCAATCCAGCGCTTGCCGAACTTCTTTTCCATAAGGAGCGTCAGGAATTCCGTCTTCGCTTAATACGCTCGGAATTGCGATCAACTCTTGCAATTCACTGAGCAATTCTTCTTTACGCCGCTCTGCTTCCTGCTGCCAATCCATGCCTCACACTCCTTTTTGTTATGGCTATTGTACACCTTTTTCAAATAATTTAAAGAACAGCCGGTTATTTTCGGGCACTTTTTTCTATTTCATTCATATTAAGTTCCAGTAAAGAAAACCCGAAATCATGGAATTCGAGAAGTTTTTCCGCTATAATCAAATTGTCAGATAAGTCAAATTGACGGATTTTCTAAAAAAAGGAGCTGTCTACCGCTATTATTCCTTAATCGCTGTATACACCACACTCACGCGTCCGCTAGTCTTTGCCATTGGTACTAAAGATGAAGGAGTGGTTCTTAACTTATGAAACCCACAACTGACCGCATGCTCATTCGAATCAAAGACATGTACAAGTACATTCTCGAGAACGGGACTGTGACCACACAGGATCTGGTCGATGAATTCGGCATCACTCCTCGCACCATTCAAAGGGATTTGAATGTGTTGGCCTTTAACGAACTGATAGAAAGCCCAGTTCGGGGCAAATGGACAACGACGGAGAAAAAAGTCAAAATGACGTCTTGAAAACAAAGAAAATGACCGCAAAATTGCGGTCATTTTCTTTGTTTTAATTTAGTTAATTCATCTTCCGTCAATTCGCGGTATTCCCCTAAAGCAAGCGTTTCATCCAGCGGGAGCGGGCCCATCGCCAAACGCTTCAAAAATACCACTTGCTTGTTCACGCTTTCGAACATGCGCTTGACCTGGTGGAATTTGCCTTCCGTAATGGTCAATTCGATTTCGGATTCTTCCCCGCTGCGTAAAATGTTCAGCTGTGCAGGCTTTGTCTCGTAACCATCATCAAGCACGACGCCTAGTTTGAACGCTTCTATATCTTCATCCGTTACGGGGCTGTTGATTCTCGCATAATAGGTTTTATCGACATGCTTTTTCGGCGACAATAGCTCGTGTGCCAATTTGCCGTCGTTGGTGATCAGCAGCAGCCCTTCCGTATCTTTATCGAGGCGCCCGACCGGAAACGGTTCGAAGCGCTGCTCGTATTCTGTCAGCAAATCGATGACGGTTTCATCAAAGCGGTCTTCTGTCGCTGAAATGACGCCTTGCGGTTTGTTCATCATCAAGTAGATAAACTCCCGGTAGACGACCGGTTCACCAGCGACCGAGATTTCATCTGTTTTCTCATCGACATGAAACTTCGGATCGCGTACCGTTTCGCCGTTCACTTCCACCGCTTTCGATTTCAGTAAGATTTTCACTTCTTTTCTTGAGCCGAATCCTGAATTCGACAACAATTTATCGATTCTCATATCTTTTCCTCCTAGAAGCCGAAGCGTCTTGTAATGCGCGTAATTCTCGCGCCGAGCAGCTTCTGGGCAAGCCCTGTCTTCAAGCTGAGGTATCCGTAGACAATAGCGCCCACTCCACCGATCAGGATGATGCGGATCATCGACAAGAATTTATTATCCATGCCGATAATATAATCGAGGCCGTTCATTGCAAAATACACAGCGAACGCCATGACGGCATTCAAGATGAGAATGAGCAAAATGCGGCGGAAGACCATTTTCGAGCGGTAATTCATCGTCTTCGAAATGACGATCATGTTCATCGTAATCGCGACCACGTAGCCGATGATCGTTGCAGCAATCGCACCGTCCGTCTCGAACCACATGATCAGCGGCGTATTTAGCAATGCCTTCAGCCCGAGGCCGATCAGCAAGTTGATGATGATCCATTTTTGTTTATTGATGCCCTGCAAGATCGATGCTGTCACCGGGAATGCGGCAAACAAGATCGCGACCGGCAAATAATGCGCCAAAATCTCAGAACCGATATCACTGACTTTGTAGAACACGTGATACAGCTCATCCGACAGCATCGTCATGCCGATGACTGCAGGCAAGGTCAAGAACAAGATCAACTGGAACGACTGATCCAATGTTTTGGTTACTTGCAAGTGTTCGTTGCGCGTGAAATGCTTCGTGATGAGCGGGATGAGCGCCATCGAGAAGCCTGTCGCGAGCATGACCGGGATCATGACCAGTTTATGGGCAGTCAAATTCAAGATCCCGAGAAGGTCCGTCTCCATAATATTATTGCCGGCTGCCATTGCCCGGTTGAAGGTCATCAAATCGACGAACTGGAACAAGGGATTGGCGATGCCGAGGAAAATGACCGGCACAGCGTACAACAGGATTTCGCGGTACATATCACGCAACCGCACGTCGTAGGATTCAACGGATGTTGCAAGCAAGTGATTGTATTCCGGCTTCTTTTTGCGCCAGAAATAATACAAAGTGACAAGTCCGCCAAGCGCCCCGACTGCAGCCGACAAAACGGCGAACTGGATAGCGGTCTTCGGCGTGCCATCAAAGAGATAAATGACAGCGAACGCGCCGCCAAGCAGGAAGATTATGCGGACAATCTGTTCGATCAATTGCGACACGGCGGTCGGCATCATATAGTTATAGCCTTGGAAAAAGCCGCGCCATAGGCTCATGAACGGCACGACGATCAATGCGAAGCTGACCCAACGGATGGCGTCCGCGATATCGTTTACCGAATAGATGCGCTCGTCTTCCGAAATGGTGACGCGCGCAAGCGGTTCAGCCAGCAGATAAAGCGCCAAAAACGACACAATGCCCGTGACCATCATCGTCAGCAAGCCTGAGCGCAATAATCGCCTCCCGGTTTCGTAATCCCCGAGTGAATTGTATTTAGCCGTGAACTTGGAAAACGCGATCGGCGCACCGGATATCGCCAGTGCAAGCATCAAGTTGTACGGTATGTATGCATACTGGTAAAGTCCGATATTATCTGCTCCCACCATGCTGTAGAACGGGATGATATAGATGACGCCGAGCACTTTCGACAGAAATAAACCTAAAGTTAAAATGGCGGTACCTTTAATTAATGAGGACATTTTGCACTCCCTGACTTTGTTCAAAATAAAAAGCAATCTACACGATAGTTTACACCTATAGACAAAATTACTCAACGTGTTTTGCCTCATCGTGTATACTGAAAAGAAAAACGAAAGTGAGTTTTTATTATATGTATGACATCATCATCATCGGCGGAGGCCCTTCCGGCTTGATGGCTTCCATCGCCGCCGCTTCGAACGGCAAGCGTGTGCTGCTCGTCGAAAAAGGCAAAAAGCTCGGCAAGAAATTGATCATCTCCGGCGGCGGCCGCTGTAATGTGACCAACCGCCTGCCGTTGGAAGAAATCGTCCGCCACATTCCCGGGAATGGCCGTTTCATGTACAGCCCGTTTTCAGTCTTCAATAATGAAGACATCATCGAGTTTTTCGAAAACCTCGGCGTGGCGTTAAAAGAAGAAGACCACGGCCGCATGTTCCCTGTGTCAAACCGCGCACAAGACGTGGCGGATGCGATGTTTGGCGAGATGGATCGGCTCGGCGTCGAGCGAAAACTCGATTCCCCCGTCAAAAGCTTATTGATGAACGACGATAAAGTGACCGGCATCCGCCTGCACTCTGGCGAAGAGTTCGAATCGCACGCAGTCGTCGTGGCAGTCGGCGGAAAAGCGGTGCCGCAAACCGGATCGACCGGAGACGGCTACCCGTGGGCAGAAAAAGCGGGACACACGGTCACCGACCTCTATCCGACGGAAGTTCCTTTGTTGTCGAATGAACCGTTCATCAAATCACGCGACCTGCAAGGGCTTGCCCTGCGCGATGTCGCTGTCACGGTGCTCAACAAGAAAAACAAAGCGCTCGTCACGCACCAGATGGACATGCTGTTCACCCATTTCGGGCTGAGCGGGCCTGCCATCCTGCGCTGCAGCCAGTACGTCGTCAAGGAAATGAAGAAAAATGGCGGCCAAGCGGTCACCGTCCGCATCAATTCCATGCCGAATGACAACGCGGAATCGGCTTTCCAGCTGCTTCATAAATTGATGAAAGACGAACCGAAAAAAGCGTTGAAAAATGTCTGGAAAGGTTTGGCCCAGGAACGCTGGCTATTGTTCCTGTTGGACCGTGCAGGCATCGACCCGCAATTGACAGGCGCAGAATTGCCATCGGATAAAGTCCGTACACTCGCTGCTGAAATGACTGCATTTACGATGACTGTTTCCGGCACGCAGCCAATTGAGAAAGCATTTGTTACAGGCGGCGGCGTGTCGATCAAGGAAATCGAGCCGAAGACGATGCATTCGAAGAAAAAGCCTGGCTTGTTCTTCTGCGGCGAGATCCTCGACATCCACGGCTACACCGGCGGCTATAATATCACGTCCGCCCTTGTCACCGGACACGTCGCAGGAAAAAACGCAGCCGAGTTCGCTGCTTCTTATCAAACCGAAAGCCCCATTACTTAAGCAATGGGCTTTTTTCTTTGGAATGAAATTGAAAGGGCAAATGAGAACTCACTTCTTAAAGTAGACAGAATCAAAGATAGCGGGAGTTTTCTTGTAAAGATGTTACTGAACATTGAAGTAAGTTTCTTCTTTGTATTCGCCACCTTGCTTTGGATTGGCCTCTTGCAGGAAGCCAGGAAGACCACCTGTCTTCCTGGCTTCCCCTTGGCGCTCGGCGGCTGAGCGATTTCGTTGTGTGAAGACTGTTTAAGCAGATCTACTTCTTTAGGTAGTTGCCGGCTAGTGGGGAAATCGCTTCCCAAGAAGCGGTCGAACAGCATGTTGTTGCATTTAGTGAGGGGTAACCAGCGACATGTTTTTCAGCATGAAACAAGTTGCAAAATATGATGCATTTCTACAAGGCTCATTAATTAAAGTCGAAAAAAGATCTCCCGCTCTAAAACTAGAGACGGAGTGGAAGGAGGCTGACGCCTGTGAGACCGCGCGGGCTGGCGAGACAAACGTGTCGCGCACTTTGCGACACGTTGGCTCAACACCCGCCCCACGGCAAGCAGCCCCCTGAAACGCAGTCGAATTGCGGAAGTTATTCTATTCACTTCATTTATCTTTCTGTCGCATCAACTGCATGACTCGCATCCTGCGAGCCCCAAGCAGCCATTGGAGTGCCGTCGAATAACAGAAACTATTTAATTCTCTAATTTAGTATCACAAAAAGCCGCCAGAGAAATTTCCCTGGCGGCTTTCATTATTTATCCTACAACGATATTAACCAATTTCCCTGGAATGGCGATGACTTTTCGTACTTGCTTGCCTTCTGCCGCCTTTTGGACGTGCTCGTCGGCGAGTGCCGCTTCTTCCAGTTGTTCTTTCGTGCTGTCTTTTGCGACAGTCAGCTTGCTTCTCACTTTGCCGTTCACTTGGACGACGATTTCAACTTCATCATCGACCAGTTTCGACTCATCATACGTCGGCCATGCTTCATACGTTACCGTCTCGCTATGGCCAAGTTTATTCCAAAGCTCTTCGGCCAAATGCGGCGCGATCGGCGACAGCATCTTCACGAAGCCTTCGATGTATTCTTTCGGCAAGCTGTCTGCTTTATACGCTTCATTGATGAATACCATCATTTGCGAAATAGCCGTATTGAAGCGAAGGCCGTCGAAGTCTTCGGTCACTTTCTTGACGGTCTGGTTGTAGACTTTCTCCAATTTGCCGTCATTTTGCTCGCTGACTTTGCTGGAAATCGCTCCGTCTTCAACCAATAAACGCCATACGCGGTCAAGGAAGCGGCGTGATCCGTCGAGCCCGTTCGTCGACCAGGCGATGGACGCTTCGAGCGGCCCCATGAACATTTCGTACATGCGCAGCGTATCCGCCCCGTGGCTTTCGATGATCTGGTCCGGGTTGACAACATTGCCCTTGGATTTCGACATTTTCTCATTGCCTTCGCCGAGGATCATTCCTTGGTTGAACAATTTCTGGAATGGTTCTTTTGTCGGCACGACGCCAAGATCGTACAGCACTTTATGCCAGAAACGCGCATACAATAAGTGAAGGACGGCGTGTTCCGCACCGCCGATGTAGACGTCAACCGGGAGCCAGCGTTTCAACAGTTCCGGATCTGCGATTGCTTCGTCGTTCGTCGGGTCGATAAAGCGCAGATAATACCAGCAGCTGCCGGCCCATTGCGGCATCGTGTTCGTTTCGCGGCGGCCTTTCATGCCGGTTTCAGGATGCGTGACATTGACCCATTCCTCGATATTGGCAAGCGGTGATTCGCCTGTACCGCTCGGCTTGATATCCGTGGTGACCGGAAGTTCGAGCGGCAGGTCTTTATCATCGACCGGAGACATCGTGCCGTCTTCCCAGTGGATGATCGGAATCGGCTCTCCCCAATAGCGTTGGCGGCTGAACAGCCAGTCGCGCAAGCGGTAAGTGATTTTCTTCTCGCCGACGCCTTGTTGCTCGAGCCAGTCGATCGCTTTTCCAATCGCTTCGGTTTTGTTCAAGCCGTCAAGGAAACCGGAATTGACGAGTTCGCCGTCGCCAGCATAGGCTTCTTCATCGATGTTGCCGCCTGAGACCACTTCGACAATCGGCAAGTCGAATTGTTTTGCGAACTCATAATCGCGTTCATCATGTGCCGGCACGGCCATGATCGCGCCGGTCCCGTATGTCGCGAGGACATAGTCGGCGATCCAGATCGGCATTTTCTCGCCGCTTGCCGGATTGACCGCATAAGCTCCAGTGAAGACGCCCGTTTTATCTTTTGCTAGATCGGTACGTTCCAAATCGCTTTTTGTTTTCACTTTATCGATATATTCAGCTACTGCTTCACTTTGTTCGGATGTCGTGATTTCCCCGACCAATTTATGCTCCGGGGCAAGCACTGCGTAAGTCGCGCCGAAAATCGTATCCGGGCGCGTCGTGAAGGCGCGGAAGGAAAGCCCTGTGCCATCGATCTTGAATTCAAGCTCCGCCCCTTCGGATTTGCCGATCCAGTTGCGCTGCATGTCCTTCAAGCTTTCCGGCCAGTCGAGTTCGTTCAAATCTTCCAGCAAACGGTCTGCGTATTCAGTGATCCGCAGCACCCATTGGCGCATCGGGCGGCGTTCGACCGGATGGCCCCCGCGCTCAGAAACCCCGTCGACCACTTCTTCATTGGCCAAGACGGTGCCGAGTGCCGGGCACCAGTTGACGGCCACTTCATCGACATACGCCAAGCCTTTATTGTAAAGCTGGATGAAAATCCACTGCGTCCATTTATAATAGTTCGGGTCGGTCGTGTTGATTTCACGGTCCCAATCATAGGAGAAGCCCAGTTCCTGGATTTGGCGCTTGAAGGTCTTGATATTTTTCGCCGTGAATTCCGCCGGGTCGTTTCCGGTATCGAGCGCGTATTGTTCTGCCGGCAATCCGAAGGCATCCCAGCCCATCGGATGCAGCACATCGTAGCCTTGCATGCGTTTTTGGCGGCTTAAGATATCGGTCGCCGTGTAGCCTTCCGGATGCCCGACGTGAAGCCCGGCGCCTGACGGATACGGGAACATATCAAGTGCATAGAATTTTTCCTTGCCCGGCGTGTTCTCCGTTTTGAAGGTTTTGTTTTCTTGCCAATGTTGCTGCCATTTCTTTTCGATTTCCTTGTGGTTAAAAGACATTTCCAATTTTCCTCCTCTAAATACAAGCGGATGTCCGCAAGCGTAGCAAGTTTTCAGCAAAATAAAAAATCCCGCCCCTTAAATTAAACTAAGGGACGGGATTCTTCCCGCGGTACCACCCAAATTAGCGCTCAGGCGCCCAACTTGATTCCTTAACGCGGAAAACGGCGCAATCGTTGCGCAGACTCCAAGGCGAGTTCAGACATCCTGCATGCCGGCTCGCACCATCCGCCGGCTCTCTTTAATGCATGAAATGTCCTACTGCTCCTCTTCACGGCCATTTGCTATTGATTTCATTTTAGCTGAGCGCTTGTTTTAATGCAATAGCTCAGTGTACTTTGACGCTATCGGTGTTCAAGTCGGCATCTGTTGCAGCGACAACGTCGTCGACCGAGAAGCCTTCGAACACTTCTTTCAAAACAAGTCCGGAATCCGCAACTTCAATCACTGCGCGTTCCGTGATGATCATATTGACGACCGCTTTTCCTGTAAGCGGCAATTCGCACGCTTTTTTGATTTTCGCTGAACCGTCTTTTGAGACATGGTCCATGATGACGATGACTTTCTTCGCTCCGTGCACGAGGTCCATCGCACCGCCCATGCCTTTGATCATTTTTCCTGGAATCATCCAGTTGGCCAAGTCGCCGTTTTCTGCGACTTCCATGCCGCCAAGAATCGCGACGTCGATATGCCCGCCGCGAATCATTGCGAAAGACTCAGCACTGGTGAAGAAAGCTGAACCCGGGATCGTCGTGACGGTTTCTTTACCGGCGTTGATCAAATCGGGATCGACTTGGTCTTCTGTCGGATACGGACCGATGCCGAGCAATCCGTTTTCGGACTGCAAGACGACTTGTTTATTATCGGAAATGAAGTTCGCGACCAAAGTCGGCATGCCGATGCCCAGGTTGACGTAATCTCCGTCGTTGATTTCTTTTTCCGCTCGTTTTGCGATTCGTTCTCTGATAGCCTGTTTGTCCACTTCTGTCCCCACCCTTTCTTAACGCGTCGTCAAACGCTCGATTCGTTTTTCTTGGTCTGCTTGCAGCAAGCCTTGTACGTAAATGCTCGGCGTTTGCACGTGGTTCGGGTCGATATCGCCGATTTCCACTACATGCTCGACTTCCGCAATCGTCACTTTCCCGGCAGCTGCCGCTAGCGGGTTGAAGTTCTGTGCAGTCTTGTTGTAGACGAGATTGCCCATTTTATCTGCAGTATGTGCACGGACCAGTGAGAAATCAGCTTTCAACGCCATTTCAAGCACGTGTTTCTTGCCATCGAATTCGCGGATTTCCTTGCCTTCAGCGACGGTCGTGCCGACGCCTGCCGGTGTGAAGAATGCTGGAATCCCGGCTCCGCCTGCGCGCATTTTTTCAGCGAGCGTGCCTTGAGGCGTGAGTTCCACTTCGATTTCGCCGGACAACACTTGGCGTTCGAATTCTTTGTTTTCGCCGACGTACGAGCCGATCATTTTCTTGATTTGCTTGTTTTTCAGCAATAAGCCAAGGCCCCATTCGTCGACCCCACAGTTATTGGAAATTATTGTTAAATCTTTTACCCCTTTATCGACAAGCGCCAGGATCAGCTGTTCTGGAATACCGACCAGCCCGAATCCTCCAACCATGATGGTGGCTCCGTCTTGTATCGGTTCGACTGCCTCTTTGGCAGAATTGTAAATCGGTTTCATCGCGCGTTTCCCCCTCTGCAACATTAACTGAATTTTGATTCAATAAAACGCTTCCATTAACAATTTAACCAAAACTCCATGGGAAACGCAACAAGGACAATGGGAGTACGATTTTTGTCGGCTTTTCGGCCGGCAACTGCGTGTTATAATGACAGCTAAGGAGTGGTTTTATTATGGACAATGAATTCCCCTTCCCGAGTGACGGGAAGCGTTATTATACATGGAACCGCCATTTGCGCGGGCAATTCGGCGAAAAAATCATGAAAATCTCGCTGGACGCCGGATTTGACTGCCCGAATCGCGACGGTACAGTCGCTTTTGGCGGCTGCACGTTTTGCTCGGTCGCCGGTTCCGGTGATTTTGCCGGAGACCGTGTCGACCCGATCCCTGTGCAATTCGAGCAGGTGAAAGCGAAAATGCACCGCAAATGGAAAGACGCCAAATACATCGCCTATTTTCAAGCCTATACGAATACCCATGCACCGATCGATGTCATCAAAAGACAATTCGAAGCGGCACTCGCACAGGAAAATGTGGTCGGCATCAGCATCGGCACACGGCCCGACTGCCTGCCGGATGAAGTCGTTGAATACTTAGCTGAACTCAATGAACGCACGTATTTATGGGTGGAACTCGGCCTGCAGACTGTCCATGAGCGCACTGCGCAGCTCATCAACCGTGCACATGATTTTGACACTTACAAAGAAGGCGTCGACAAACTGCGCGCACACGGCATCAATATATGCAGCCACATCATCAACGGCTTGCCGCTGGAAGACATAGACATGATGATGGAAACGGCACAGACAGTCGCAAAACTCGACGTCCAAGGAATCAAGATCCACCTGCTGCATCTGCTCCACGGTACGCCGATGGTTAAACAATATGAAAAAGGCATGCTCGATTTTATGGAAAAAGATGCCTATATCCAACTCGTCGCCGACCAGCTGGAAATCATCCCGCCCGATATGGTCGTCCAGCGCATCACCGGCGATGGCCCGATCGATTTGATGATCGGGCCGATGTGGAGCACGAATAAATGGGAAGTGCTAAACGGCATCGATAAAGAACTCGAAACCCGCGGCAGTTGGCAAGGCAAGCATTATGCGGGGAGTGTGGCATTATGACTTTGCAGCGCGTCTTGCCTTTCACCAAATCCTTGCTCGAACGAGTAGTATACAAAGGTGACAGTGTGGTAGATGCCACTGCCGGAAACGGGCATGACACCCATTTCCTAGCTGGGCTTACCGGTGCATCCGGAAAAGTTTATGCGTTCGATATCCAAAAACAAGCGATTGAAGCGACTAGACAGCGCACAGAAGCGTTTCGTCATGTCGAATTGATTTGCGACAGCCACGCGAAAATTTCACAATACGTAACCGAATCGATATCAGCCGCCGTTTTCAATCTCGGCTATCTGCCAAAAGGCGATCACGCCATCATCACCAAAGCGGACAGCACTTTGCAGGCAATCGGCCAATGCCTCGAGCGCTTAAAGACAGGCGGCTTGGTGTTAGTCGTCATTTATTCTGGCCACGATGGCGGCAGCGAAGAGCGCGACGCGGTGATGGATTACGTCAAGCAATTGCCGCAAACCCGCTACGACGTCATGAAATACGAATTCATCAACCAACAGCATTCTCCGCCATTTTTAGTCGCGATCGAGAAAAAACAGCAACGCCAAAAGAAGTAACAGCTAAATCAAAAGAGCAGCGTGCATGTGCACGCTGCTCTTTCACTTATTTCTCGACAGGACCTTCGAGAACAATTTTCCCGATCGTCTTGCCAGCCATCAATTTTCCGTAGGCTTCTTTCAAGTTTTCCGGATTGATTGGCGCCATCTTTTCATTGAGCGTTGATTGGACCTTGCCGCTATCTGCCCACTCTGACAGCTCATTCAATAAATGATGCTGCTCGATCATGTCTTCGGTCTGGAACATCGAGCGTGTGTACATCAATTCGTAAACGAAGGTCACGCTTTTTCCGAAGAATCCTGGATCAAGCGGTTCGAACGCTGGCAGGATTGAACAGATTTTTCCTTGCGGCCGGATCGCTTCGGCCATGCCTGCCATATGGTCATCGGTATTGGTCAGGCAGAAGATATAGTCCACGCCGTCCATATCCCGTTCCTTCAATTGAGGCAGCAATTCCTGGTGATGGTTAATCGTGTGATGGGCGCCATGATCTTTGGCCCACTCGACCGTCTCCTGACGCGACGCGGTTCCGATTACGGTGAGCCCTGCTAATTTGGCGATCTGCGTGGCGATCGAACCGACACCTCCCGCAGCGCCGATGATTAGAATGTTCTTGCCTTCGTTGTCCTGAGGGTTTTCCGAGATGCCCAAGCGGACAAACAAGGCTTCCATTGCGGTCAATCCCGTCAATGGCAAGGCGGCTGCATGCGCAAAATCCAAGTTTTTTGGCTTGTGGCCGACGATGCGCTCATCAACTAAATGAAATTCGCTGTGGCCGCCTGCCCGGACATTGGTGCCTGCATAAAATACTTCATCGCCTTCTTTGAACAAGGAACAATCGCTTCCCGTCGATACTACAACACCCGCGACATCCCTGCCGACGATTGTCAAGGAATCGTCGTCCGGTTTTTTCGAATCACGCGTTTTGTAATCGGTCGGATTCACCGATACCGCCTTTACCTCCACAAGCAAATCGTGACCTTTTGGCTCTGGCTTGTCCAATTCCACCGCTTCGAACTGAGGCGGTTGTTCCGTATTCCCGGGTTTATAAAATCCAAGTGCTATCATTTTCGAATTCAATCCATTTCGCCTTCCTTTCATCTATTCATATGCCTGTTGCATTTTCTTCTATAATACAGCCGAGATGTCTTCCACGTATGCATCGATGACGACTGGCTGTTTGCTTGCTTTCGCTTTTGATAAAACGTCCTGCAATTCGGCACGTGTTTTTACTGTGTAGCCTTCACCGCCGCAAGCAATGGCAAACGCCGCAAAGTCGATATTGGCAAGATCGACATTGGTCGGCTTATTGCCTGCCATTTTTTGCTCGTCTTCAATCAATTGAAGCTTCTGGTTGTTGAAGACGACGATGATCATCGGCAGCTCGTATTTAACTGCAGTGACAAAATCCTGCATGCCCATGGAAAATCCGCCGTCCCCGACGATGGCGATGGTCTGTCTTTCCGGATATGCCAGTTTCGCTGCAATGGCTCCCGGCAAACCGCAGCCCATCGTGCCGAGCCAGGACGACAACACCAACTTCTGGCCAGTCAACTGCAAGTACTTCGCTGTCCAGATGGTGATGCTCCCGACATCCAGTGAAACGACAGCGTCCCGCTCCATGATGTGCTGGATTTCGCCCAGCACTTGCTGAGGTTGAAGCATGTCGGTTTGCTTATCGACATCTTCACGCAGCTTGTCATGCCAAGCACGTCGTTTCTCCTGAAATTGATTCAAGAATGCTGGATCTTTTTCGCCGAGCTGGCTTGTCAACCAAGCAAGCGCTGGCCCGAGTTCCCCGACTACGCCTACCGTCGCCGGATAATATTTTCCGATCACGCGCGGTTCGAGATCAATTTGGATGGCAGGTGCTTTGTCCGGCAAATACTCCCTGTACGGGTAGGCTGTACCGGCTAGGATCACCAAATCAGCTTGTTTCATCGCCTCTTCAGCCGGCTCCGTCCCGAGTTGCCCAAGCTGTCCTAGGTTATTCGGGTGATCATCAGGAATCAGACCTTTAGCCGGAAGCGATGCAATGATTGGCGCTTTCAGCTTTTCCGAAAATGACAATACTTCGCCAGGTGCGTCCTGTGCGCCCTTGCCTGCCAAGATGACTGGCTTTTTCGCAGTCTCCAATAGCTTCAGCGCTTCCTTCAAATCTTCTTCCGCCGCCCCGATATGCGGCACGGAATATTCCGGCGAGGTCATCTCCTTTTCCCGCTTGATTTTCGTGCTAAATAGATCGTCCGACACAACGAGAACAGCTGGACCTTTTTCCGCATAGGCTGCACGTACCGCCTGATTCAGCATATCCGGCAATTGCTCGGCATTTTGCACGCGGCGGTTATAGACCGAAACGTCTTCAAACATTGATTCCAATTTCAGCTCCTGGAAAGTATCGGTCCCAACAGCACTGCTGGTCACTTGCCCGACGATCGCGAGTACCGGGGTTTTGTCTTTTTTCGCATCATATAGACCGTTTTGCAGATGGATTGCCCCAGGTCCTGCGATCGACAGGCATACGCCAATGCGCCCGGTCAATTTCGAATAAGCTGAAGCGGCGAGCGCCCCTGTCTCTTCATGGCGTATCTGGATAAAACGGATATCCACTTTGCGCAGTTCTTCCATTAATTCATTGATGGAATCCCCCGGCATTCCGTAAATATGGCCTACATTCCATTCCTTCAACAGCTCTACTACATGGCTGCCTGCGGTGCGTTCAAACATATACATTCCCTCTTTCCTTATTTCTGCTGTTCCATCTCTTTATCCCTCCAGCTCATCTGTAAACCTTTTTCGGCAAACATGTAAAAAGGCAGCAGGCCGTTTTTTTAGCCTGCTGCCTTTTTAGGATATTCTTTTAGTCATTTCTTCAGCGATCAATCGGAACGTCGTTAACTTATCATTGAAATCATAGGCGACGGAAACAATCATCACTTCATCGGCGCCATATTCCTCGCCGAGCGCTTCCAATTGATCCACCACTTGCTTAGGGTCGCCGACGACCATGCGCCGGCGGTTTTCCGCGACAAGCAGCTTTTCAAATTTCGAGTATTCGTAAGCGGCTGCCTGTTCGGGAGACGGCGTGCCGTCAGACGGCATGCCCTGTGCTCCCATCGCAAGCGACAAATCGAGTGAAGACGCGACATATTCCGCCTGTTCACGAGTTTCCTGGCAAACCGCGAAAATCGCAAAGCCTGTATACGGTCCATTGCCTTTATGGGAAATGAAATTTTTTCTGTAGTTGGCTGCAAAGTCCTGTCCGCCTTCGCCGTTGATGAAGTGGGCGAACATATACGGCAAGCCTTTTTGGGCGGCCAATTGCGAAGACCCCTCCCCTGAACCGAGCATCCAGATCGGCGGTGTTTCAAGCGGCACCGGGGTTGCAGTCATTCCATAATAATCATGCGACTCCGGAATGCTGTTTTCCAAATACATGCGCAGCTCATCCAATTGTTCAGGAAAGCGCCCCGCATCCCGCAAGCGGCCATTCGATAAAGCGAACGATGCTCTCGGCATGCCGCCTGGCGCACGGCCCACTCCTGCATCGATACGCCCAGGATACAGGCTCTCCAATAAATTAAAGTTCTCGGCCACTTTAAATGCCGAATAATGCGGCAGCATGACACCGCCAGAACCCAAGCGGATCGATAGAGTCCTGGCACCGATATGGCTGATCAGGATCTCCGGAGAAGAGCCCGCCAAAGTTTTGGCATCGTGATGTTCCGATACCCAAAAGCGCGTATAGCCCCATTTTTCTGCGTGTTGCGCCAACCGGACCGTATCGGCCAAAGCTTCGCTAGCTGTCTGGCCTTGTGAAATCGGGGATTGGTCTAATATGCTGAAACGAAGCGGCATCTCCATCTCTCCTTTTTATCATTACCTATAATTATGAATATACTATAGGATTATTGGCTGCGGCGCATTCTTTCCGCTTCGGCTGCGGATTCGGCAAAGTATAGGACTGCCTTGAATATTTCATCCCGCTCGGGTTCCTGCAGCAGATCATGGTAGCAAAACGGCCATTCCTTGAAATGGAACTCATTGACGGCTTGCTTGGACAGCCAAGTGCGCCCTGCTGCCGTGCGCGTAATCAAATCACGCTGGCCAGTGTTGAGCATGATCGGAATATCCTGAAGTTGCATTTGTGCTGCTTGTTCCAAATAGCTTTGCAATTCCTTCCACCAGGCCGGTGAACTGAGCGATTGGATCGCTCGGTCTCTCCCTCCCAATTCATCCTGGAACTTGCGTCTCGTCAAATGGCGCAATTCGATGCCATGGTCGATTTTACCTTTTCCAGTAAGCTTGCTGATTCCGGACAACGCAAGTGTTGGCTTGCTCGGCACTTTTTGCAGTTCAAACCATGGCGACGTGAGAATAAGCGCTGCTATAGGATGGCGGTTTTCTCCAAGGGCATGGATGGCGATCGCTGCGCCGAGCCCATGTCCCGCGAGCACGACCGGCAAGTCATTGCCCGCTGCCAGGCGCAGCAGTTCAGCGGCCGTCTTATCATATTCGAAAAATGTTTCACGGTGTACCGAATCAGCTGCTGCTAGCGTCCCGTGGCCCGGCAAATCACCCATATAGACATGAAAGCCGCTCCTCCGCCATTGCTCGATTTGCCACGCATAGCGCTTATGTTCCTCGTATGCACTATGGATCAACACGATAACGCCTGTTGCCTCGCCTTCCGCTTGCCATTTCCACATAATCCGCGCCTCCCTATACAGCTTGATCGATTGACCTTTTCCGTTGTTTTGATACGATTAGAACTAATTACATCTTATCAATGATAAAGGAGCTTTGCCATGATCTATCCATATAAAGACAAATCACCAAAGATTGACAAATCGGTATTCATTGCCGATTATGCTACCGTCACCGGTGATGTGACGATCGGCGAGAATTCTTCTGTCTGGTTCAACACAGTCATCCGCGGCGACGTGGCACCGACTATTATCGGGAAAAACACCAATATCCAAGACCTATCGATGCTCCACCAAAGTCCGGACAACCCGCTCATTTTGGAAGATGATGTCACCATCGGCCACCAAGTGACGCTTCACAGCTGCAAAATTAGAAAAGGCGCTCTGGTCGGCATGGGCTCGATCATTCTGGACGGCGCTGAAATTGGCGAAGGGGCTTTTATCGGCGCAGGCAGCCTTGTCGCACAAGGAAAGAAAATCCCAGCGGGCACACTGGCATTCGGCCGTCCTGCAAAAGTTGTGCGTGAGCTGAACGAAGCGGACAAACAAGATATGGAACGCATTGTCCGGGAATACGCGGAAAAAGCAGCTTATTATAAATCACTTCAATAGAAAAAGCAGGCGGAAAAATATCCGCCTGCTTTTTATTATGCGTTTGCTTGTTGTTTCAAAGCATCCGCTTTGTCTGTGCGTTCCCACGGAAGGTCGACATCCGTGCGGCCGAAGTGGCCGTAAGCCGCTGTCTGTTTGTAGATCGGGCGGCGCAGGTCGAGCATCTTGATGATCCCGGCTGGGCGCAAATCGAAGTTTGCGCGTACGAGTTCGATGAATTTGTCTTCGCTGACTTTCCCTGTGCCGAACGTATCGACAGCAATCGATACCGGATGTGCTACGCCGATTGCATAAGCAAGCTGCACTTCACATTTATCGGCGAGGCCAGAAGCAACGATATTCTTCGCCACATAGCGTGCTGCATAGGCACCGGAACGGTCGACTTTGGTCGCGTCTTTACCGGAGAATGCCCCACCGCCGTGTCGTGCATAACCGCCGTACGTATCAACGATGATCTTGCGGCCTGTAAGCCCTGCATCACCTTGAGGCCCGCCGATGACGAAACGGCCTGTCGGGTTGATGAAGTATTTCGTTTCAGCGTCTAGCAGTTCAGCAGGTACGACTGCATTGATGACGTATTCCTTCAAGTTGCGCTGGATTTGCTCCAAGGAAACTTCCGGATGGTGCTGCGTCGAAATGACGATCGTATCGACACGCACCGGTTTATTGTTTTCATCATATTCAATCGTTACTTGCGTTTTGCCATCAGGGCGCAAATACGGCAAGATTTCTTCTTTGCGCACTTCTGCCAAGCGGCGTGCGAGTTTGTGCGCCAGGCTGATCGGCAATGGCATCAATTCTTCTGTTTCGTTTGACGCATACCCGAACATCAAGCCTTGGTCGCCTGCTCCGATCTCATCCAATTCCTTATCGGTCATCTGGCCTTCACGCGCTTCAAGTGCCACATTGACGCCTGCAGCGATATCTGCCGACTGCTCATCGATCGCTGTCAACACTGCGCTTGTCTCGGAATCGAATCCGTATTTCGCGCGTGTATAGCCGATTTCTTTAACTGTCTGGCGGACCACTTTCGGAATGTCTACATATGTGGATGTCGTGATTTCGCCTGCGACAAGGACGAGCCCTGTCGTTACGGTCGTTTCGCATGCGACACGCGCATTCGGGTCTTCTGTCAGGATCGCATCCAGGATTGCGTCTGAAATCTGGTCGCAAATCTTATCCGGATGGCCCTCTGTTACTGATTCTGATGTGAATAATCGACGGTTTGTCAAAAAAAGTTCCTCCTTATATCCTGCGAGATTGCTCTCGAAATTGATACGGTACTCGTTTTCCCATGTCAAGTCCGTTTCCGTTTATAGGAATTGAACTTCCAGCTTTTTCAGCCTGCACACGAGGATTAAGGGCATTCCATAAAAAAATCCCTTCTCTCATCTTCAAGCAATGAGGAAAGGAATAATCATCATAAGCACCTTTCACTCTTATCGTCCAAGGCATTCGCCTTGCTTCAGGTTGGGCACCATCGCTGCAATTGCAGCAGGTTGCCGGGTTTCATTGGGCCTGCACCCTCCACCAGCTCGGAATAAGAGTATCCGTTCAATTTCCCATCATACGGAATGCAGCAAGCACTGTCAACGTTTTTACCGGAAACGATTGTCAGACTTTTAAGCATGCATCTTTTTCTACTATTGAAACAGCACAAATCGTTAACATTGACAGATTTCTAGTTATTAGTATAGACTAATCGCGTCAATGTGTTATACTAATGTTCGAATATACATCTTCCCCATTCATTTGGGAATAAACGAAAAGGAAGGTACATATATATGACTTCAGTGAACCTAGCAAATGATTTGAAAGAGCTTTTGAACGGCTCGAATATTAATACGCAACTATCCGTTCCACAATTGGTGGAAGCTGCAACATCCCGCGGGGAGGCAGTATTGACGCGTGAAGGTGCTGTCAAAGCGGAAACCGGCAAATACACGGGCCGTTCGCCTAAAGACAAGTATATGGTAGAAGAGGCGATTTCGAAAGATAAAATTGATTGGGGCAGCGTCAACCGCCCGATTTCCTCTGAAATCTTTGAAAACCTATATGCTAAAGTCCTCAATCATTTGAAAGAAAAAGACGCTTTGTACGTCTTCAAAGGTTTTGCCGGCGCAGATCCTGAGTCGCGCCTTGCGATTCAGACAATCAATGAATACGCATGGCATAACCTGTTCGCCCATCAATTGTTCATCCGCCCGACTGCGGAAGAACTGAAGGCGCATGAAGCTGAATTCACTGTCGTTTACGCCCCGACTTTCCATGCAGACCCTGCGGTGGACGGAACGGATTCCGAAACCTTCATCATCGTTTCGATGGAAAAGAAAATCATCTTGATCGGCGGTACGGAATACGCAGGCGAAATGAAAAAATCCATCTTCTCGATCATGAACTACATCCTTCCTGAAAAAGGCATCCTGCCGATGCACTGCTCAGCGAACGTCGGCAAAAACGATGACGTCGCTTTGTTCTTCGGCCTTTCCGGCACAGGCAAAACGACTTTGTCAGCTGACGAAGACCGCAAATTGATCGGCGACGATGAACATGGCTGGTCGGATAACGGCGTCTTCAACATCGAAGGCGGCTGCTATGCAAAAACGATCAACTTGTCTCGTGAAAATGAACCACAGATTTTCGATGCCATCCGTTTCGGCTCTGTCCTTGAAAACGTCGTCGTCGATGAAGAAACCCGCATCCCTGATTACGACGATGGATCGTTAACAGAAAACACGCGTGCAGCGTACCCGATCGATGCTATCGACAATATCGTCGTCCCTTCTGTTGCAGGGCACCCGAAAACGATCGTCTTTTTGACTGCGGACGCATTCGGCGTATTGCCTCCAATCAGCAAATTGACGAAAGAACAAGCGATGTACCACTTCCTTAGCGGATACACATCAAAACTGGCCGGCACAGAACGCGGTGTGACTTCACCGGAAGCGACATTCTCGACATGCTTCGGCTCACCATTCCTTCCGCTTCACGCGACAGTTTACGCTGAAATGCTCGGCGACAAAATCGATGAGCACGGCGCAGACGTCTACCTGGTAAACACAGGATGGACTGGCGGGGTTTACGGCGTCGGAAGCCGCATGAAACTGTCCTACACACGCACAATGGTCCGCGCAGCGATCCGCGGCGACTTGAACGGCGTGGACATGGAACATGAATCGGTCTTCGGCTTGAACATGCCAACAGAAATCCCAGGCGTGCCGACTGAAGTATTGAACCCGCGCAATGCATGGGCTGATAAAGAAGCTTATGATCAAAAAGCACAGGAATTGGCGAAGAAGTTCAAAGACAACTTTGAAAAATTCGGCACTGTGGATGCTGGCATCAGCCAAAAAGGCGGCCCTACCCATAATTAATTACATCATAAAAGGCCGGAGAGAAATCATTCATTTCTCTCCGGCCTTTTTTGTTTTATTCTCAACTACCGCGTTAAGCTTCTGCATTATTGCGGACAGCTTCGGTTAAATCTTCTTTGCGCTTCTCCTGCTCTTTCATCCATACCGTCAGCGCCTTCGCAGTCCTGCGATTTGCCATAGGAGGGAAAAAATGTGTGTACTCCGGAAAATACCACGTTTCACATGGCTGATGATTGAGCTGCAACGCTTCTTCCAATAGGAAGGCTTGCTGAGGCGAAACATTGTCGTCTTTCAAGCCATGGATAATTAAGTAAGAAGCATCGCTCTCTCCGATGCGCATCAAGGGATTGCGTTCTTCAAAGGCTGGAAGCGCGGTATTCGGCGTGCCGCCGTAAAGACGCTTCATCATACGGCGCATATCCAGCCTCTCTTTATACGTCAGCACCGTATCCGTGACGCCTGCCCATGTGACGACGGAACAAATATCGCTTCTCAGCACAGCAGTCCACAGCGCCATGATGCCGCCTCTTGAAAATGCCAGCAAATGAACTGGGCCTGCACTGAATTTTTTCAGCACTTCCACGGCATTCACGGCGTCATAGCGGTCTTCCCCGGCAAACTCATCTTTCCCTTCACCGCCGCGGTTGCCGCGGTAATAAGGGGCGAAAACGGTAAATCCCATTCCCGCAAATTGAGCGATCCGTGCCGGCCGCACCATGCCGATGGACTGGATGCCACCGCGCAGGTACAAGATTCCACTTCCGGCATCATCTTTTTTCGGCTGCGCCAGCAAGCCTTTAATACGCAAGCCTTCAGACCAATACGTCACTTCCCGCAGTCGTACATTCGGATTCGGCGATGGATACCATCTCATCGATTCAATATCACCATTTTTCAACAGTCTTCACCTTCTCTATAATCGCTTCCATGCCCGCGTCACGCATCAGGAAGCTGTAATTTCCATCAATCACAAGCTTCGGAACCAGCACCGGTCCGTCTGTCTCCATCCACTCCACTTGCTTCATGTCCTCAATAGTGGCTGTAAATACCGTTTTGCTAAAAGGTTTATCTGTATAAACTGTATATTCCGCAAGCCAATTTAATTCATTCACACTGGCTCCAGTTTCTTCGAATACTTCCCGCTTCGCCGCCTGCTCCAGCGATTCGCCTGGCTCGGCTTTGCCCCCCGGAAATTCAAGGCCGCGCACGGAATGCCTCGTCAACAGCCAGCTGCCATTATATTTTCCTATCACCAGCACATGCCGGCTTTCAATCTGTGACTGTCCTTTTTCAAAAAATAAACGGCAAGTGCAGCCGTTCAAGTCCTTATATTCCATCAAACATCCTCCCGCCTTCAGAAAAAGCGCACAACCGGCTAACGGTCGTACGCCCATTTCTTCTATTCTACTTCTTTTCGCCGAGAAATGCAGACAGCATCCACGAATGCTTCTCTAAGTTTTGATGGATGGCATTGAACATGTCCTCTGTCATGTCATCGCCGTCTCCAGCCGCAAGTTCCATGCCTTTTTTCAAGGATTTCATGATCTTGTCGTAATCGGAAACGATGGTATCGACCATCTGCTCCGCGCTCTCGCTGCTGGTCGCTTCATCTACGACCGACAATTCGAGCTGCTCTTTCATTGTTGCTACCGGCTTGCCGCCAAGTGCCAGCAGGCGTTCCGCAATCTCATCCATATGAAGCGTCGCTTCGTTATAGAGTTCTTCAAACTTTACATGCAAGGTAAAGAAAGATGGCCCTTTGACATACCAGTGGAAATTATGTAATTTCGTATAGAGTACTGACCATGAAGCGACTTGTACGTTCAATTCCTCGTTTAATGCTGTTGACACAATTCATCACTCTCCATTTTTTGATAAGCTCTTCTGCTTTATAAATACCTCTAAAAGCCCTACAATAAACATCAACGAACCGCAACCAAACAAGAAAAGAGTGGAATCACGATGAAAACCGCATTAGTGAAGCTGTTCCGTTTCTATCAACGCTTCATCTCCCCACTGTCGCCGCCGAGCTGCAGATTCTATCCGACATGCTCCCATTATGGGATTGAAGCGGTAGAAAAACATGGCGCATTAAAAGGCGGCTATCTTGCCATCCGCCGCATATTGAGCTGCCACCCGTTCCATAAAGGCGGAGTGGACTTTGTCCCGGAAGAATGGCCCCCTAAAAAATAGGTGGGTTTTTTTCTTGTGTTGAATCGGATTGTATTGTATGATTCTAAGAGTCAACAAAACGTAACGATTACATTTTATGAACACGCATTAAATTTGGAGGGACATTTTATGAAGAAACTAGCATTATTTGCAGGAATAGCACTCATTTTATTATTGGCTGCGTGCGGCGGAACGGCACAACCCGATAGCGGCCCTGAAGGCGAAGCGGCCGAAGGGAAACTTGATGTATATGCAACGGTTTATCCGCTCGTCTATTTTGCAGAACGTATCGGTGGCGAGCGTGTCGACGTCAAATCCGTTTACCCGGCTGGCGCCAACGAGCATAGCTTTGAACCAACCCAAAAAGACATGATCAATATGGCGGACGCCGATCTGCTCTTTTATGTCGGTTTAGGGCTTGAAGGCTTTATCGACAGCGCACAGGAAACGCTTCAAAATGAAGACCTCGAATTTGTCGCTACGGCAGACGGAATCACCGATGAACAACTCGAAGCTGCGGCTGGTAAACAAGCCGAGGCGCATAGTGAAGACGAACATGGGCATGAAGAAGATGGACATAGCGACGAGGAGAGCCATGAAGAGGAAGAAGGCCACGAAGGCCATGACCATGGCTCCACTGATCCACACGTCTGGATCTCACCTGTCCTTAGCCAGGAACTCGCTGCTTCTGTCCGTGATGCTTTAGCGGAAAAAGACCCGGAAGGCGCAGAGGAATTCGATAAGAATTATGAAGAACTCGTCGCTGAACTAGAAGCGCTTGATGAATCATTCCAAAACTTGGACGAAAAAGTTGAACGTGACACCTTCTTCGTGTCCCACTCAGCATTCGGCTATATTGCAGCACCTTACGGATTTGAGCAAGTGGCCGTCGCAGGCTTGAATAGCCAAGACGAACCATCCCAGAAAGAATTAACGGAAATCGTCGACATGGCGCGTGAAAAAGACATTCAATACATCGTCTTCGAACAAAACGTCTCGTCGAATTTGACGGAAGTCATCCAAAACGAAGTTGGCGCCGAAGCGATTGAAATGCATAATCTTGGAGTCTTGACACAAGAAAACATCGACAACGATGAAACGTATTTCACTTTGATGAAAAAAAATCTTCAAGCACTCGAAACAGTCTTGAAATAGTAAAAACTCGCCGAACAATAAGTCGGCGAGTTTTTTATATGTTCAGCTTATGTCCGATTCCCGGGCTTTCGCTTAATTTGATTTCCCCGTGCTCTACACGGATTTCCGGAGAGACGATATCTACCTGCCAAAAATGGCCTGAATCTGAAAAATCCCCAGTCAGTTTCACTTCGGGCAGCGATGCAAGCGCCAGATTATGCGCTTTTGATACGCCAAACTCGATCATGCCGCCGACCCACATCCCGATCTGTTCATTTCTGCAGAACTCGACGACCTTCAAGGTTTCTGACCAACCACCGAGACGACCCATCTTCAAGACGATAATATCCCCTGCTTGCTGTTCTGCCATGCGTTTTACATCGTCGAGGCTATGGATGCTTTCATCCAGGCAAATCGGCGTCGTCATTTTTGAATGTGCAGCACTATGGGCATCCCACTCCTGTTCGCTATAGGGCTGCTCGATCAATGCAAAACCGGCCTGGTCAAATGCCAGCAGCTCTTCCAATGCCCGCCCTGAAAAACTGCCATTGGCATCGGCATAGAACGAAATCTCTGGATTGGCCGCAACCAAGCTTTTCAATAAAGCCGCATCGGTATCAGGTGAAATTTTCAGTTTGATGCGCCGATAACCTCTGCTGATCGCTGCTTTTACGTTGGGTGCCAGTTCATCACCTTCTCCTGCAACAACCACACCTGCAGGGATTGTTTTCCGAACTCCCCCGACAAATTCATAGAGCGGCACACCTTGTCGCTTGGCGAATAAATCCCATACAGCCATTTCCATAGCGGCTTTAGCCATATGATTGCCTTTTACTTTGGAAAATAATCTTTCCAGCTCTGTCGGATGCTCCAAACGTTCATTCAACAATAGCGGAGCCAGCACCTGTTCCATCACAAAGCGGCTGCCCGTTACGGTCTCTTCGGTATACCAAGGCGTATCAAAAGCAACACATTCACCGTAGCCCTCTCTCCTTTCAGCGTCCCGGACGATCACTATCGTCACTTCCCGCTCTTGTACTTTCTGCAAGACAGTGATAAAAGGCTGGTTCAAAGGCTGCTTTACTTTATGGAATTCAATACCGGCAATTAAAGCCATGTCTTCAATTCCCTTCTGAGCAGTTTATTCGACGCATTCCTTGGCAACGCATCCACCATACGGAACAGTTTCGGCACTTTATAGCCGGCCAGCTGACCTCGGCAAAATTCCGCCAGCTCATCCAACACTTCAGGTTCATCTAGCACGACAAACGCCGCCGGCACTTCTCCCCATGTGCTGTCTGCCATTGCGCAAACCCCGGCTTCCCGGACGGATGGATGTGCCATCAAAACCTTCTCGATTTCTGCCGGATAAACATTCTCCCCGCCAGAAACAAGCAGATCCGAGCGCCTGTCAACGACGAATAAAAATCCTTCTGCGTCCACATAACCGATATCACCTGTTGCGAGCCAGCCGTCTTTTTGCACGGCCCGGTCTTTGAACTTGCCGATATAGCCAGGAGTCACTTGAGGCCCCTTGATGAGAATCTCTCCTGCTTCCCCTGTCTTTGCGCCGTCAATTTTTACTTGGTATAAAAATAGCGGCTTGCCGGCAGAACCGATCTTCATTTTCGCATCAGCCGGCTGCAAAGTTGTCGTCTGCGAAGACGTTTCGGTCATGCCGTAGGTTTGGAGCACTTGAATGCCATGCGCTTCCGCCCGCTGCAAATAAGACACCGGCACGGGGCCGCCCCCCGCCAGGATCTGCTTGAAGCGAGCTGAAACGCTCAGTTCGCGCTGCTCGATTTCCCGTAGCACTTGATCAAGCGTGACAGCGACCATCGAACTGTGCGTCACTTGCCCTTTGCACAATTCATCCGCACACACCGTGGCGTCGAATTTCTCGTAAAGCCGGACACCCATCCCGTATACGAGCGACCTCATCAAAATCGAGAATCCACTGATATGGAATAAAGGCACTGTGCACAACCAGAAATCGTCAGGCGACACACCCAAATTCAGCGCAGAAGACACTGCGCTTGAAAAATGGTTTTCAGCTGTCTGCCTGACCCCTTTTGGATTGCCCGTCGTACCCGAAGTATACATGATCGATATAGTCCGGTCTTTAACCCATTCCACCTTCAATTCAAAGTCCGCAGATGGCGCCTGTCTCAATTGTTCAAAAGAAACCGGCTGCGATGCTGCCACCTTCTCGCAGAGTTCACTAGTTGCAAATACCTGGTCCACCTTGGCATCTTCGATTTGGTAAGCAAGTTCCGCTCCAGCCAGCCGTTCATTAAGCATGACCATTTCACAGCCGATATGCAGGCAGCCGTACATGACAAAAACAGCTTCGGCATTCGATCTGGCGAGCAACGCCACACGCGAATGTTCCGTAATGCCAAAATGGGCCAGCTTGCCGGCATAATCGAGCGCTATTTTGTTCACTTCCCCAAACGTCCATTCATCCTCGCCGAACGATAAAGCCAATTGATTTCCCGTCAGGTAAGCACGCTGCGAAAGCCAATTCGGATATGTCATTTTCAAAATCCTTTCCTCAAGCAAGTTCATTTATTAGCCGTTGATTGAAAAAAAGCTGCCTCCGAAGAAGACAGCTCAATTCATTCATATAATCAAGGGAAACGTGGGAATTGACCGAAGTCCGGTTTGCGTTTTTCTTTAAACGCATCGCGGCCTTCTTTCGCTTCATCCGTTGTGTAATAAAGCAAAGTCGCGTCGCCAGCCATTTGCTGAAGTCCAGCAAGGCCGTCCGTATCGGCATTCATTGCCGCTTTGACGAAACGCAATGCAGTCGGGCTCATTTCGAGCATTTCCTCGCACCATTTCACGGTTTCATCTTCCAATTGCTCGTAAGGAACAACTGTGTTGACGAGGCCCATATCAAGCGCTTCCTGTGCATCGTATTGGCGGCACAAGTACCAGATTTCGCGTGCTTTCTTATGTCCAATGATGCGTGCCAAATAGCCGGAGCCATAACCTGCATCAAATGAACCGACACGCGGTCCAGTTTGGCCGAAGCGTGCGTTATCTGCAGCAATCGTCAAATCACAAACAACGTGAAGCACGTGTCCGCCGCCGATCGCGAATCCAGCAACCATTGCAACAACCGGTTTTGGAATGACGCGGATCAAACGCTGCAAGTCCAGGACGTTAAGGCGCGGAATTTCATCTTCCCCAACGTAGCCGCCATGTCCGCGGACGGATTGGTCTCCGCCTGAACAGAATGCTTTTTCGCCTTCGCCTGTCAAGACGATGACGCCGACATCCGAATTATCGCGCGCGCGTGAAAACGCGTCGATCAATTCATGGACCGTTTTCGGGCGGAATGCATTGCGTACTTCCGGACGGTTAATGGTGATTTTTGCAATCCCATTATATGTTTCGTATTTAATGTCTTCATATGTAAGTTCTGTAACCCATTGACGTGTTGACATACTAGTCCTCCTCATTAATTCCATTTAATCGTTCCATAACCATTGTAGCAAATTCAGCAGGTTTTTCCACATGAATCGCATGTCCCGCTGAAATGATGCAGTGTTCTGCGTTCGGCAATAATTCCTCCATCTCACGAGCGATGGCGCAAAACTTCGGATCCAGTTCTCCGGTCACCAGCAAAACTGGCATCTCCAATTCCGGCAAACAGTCCCAATAAGATCGCTGTGAACCTGTGCCCATGCCTTTCAAGCTATTCGCCAAACCTTGTGCAGTCTGTGCCAATCGTTCTTGTTTTACTTGCTGCCGCACATGTTCCGGCAATGATTTCTGGCTGTCGAACAACGGGATGTTCTCCCATTTCTCAACAAATTGCTCTAGTCCACCATCAACAATATTAGTGGCTAACTGCGCATCCCGTTCTCGCCGCTCTTCTCTTGCAGCTTCTGTTTTCAAGCCAGGTGAAGCACTTTCCAAAATAAGCTGGTCAATGCGATGTGGAAATTCACAAGTATAGGCAAGTGCTGTGCGACCGCCCATCGAATAGCCGAGCAATGTGAATTTCTCCAACTTCATTTCTTTGAAAATGTAATCAAGGTCATCCAGCTGCCGTTCCATCGCATAACGGCTTTCGTCTGCCGGGCTTTCTGTCTGGCCATGCCCAATCAAGTCGATCGCCACTATCCGATAGTCTCTCCAGTTTTCAATGGCCGTTTCCCATGTAGCAGTGCTGCCCGTAAAGCCGTGAAGCAAAACCAGGACAGGATGGGCTCTATCTCCCACTACCTCAATATGGTAGCGAACACCATTCGCTATCAATTTCATGTATTTAGCACCTCATCGAGCCGGTCCCACAATTTCCGGTGAACCGTTACGTTATTGGCGCGGTTTGTTGCCACTTCAATGATGCGCACCGGTTTGTCTTTCAGCGTTCTAAGCGCCGACTGCAATTCATCCACAGTCTCCGCAGAGAAATATTCCGCATCGTACATTTCAGCTGCTGCTTTGAACTGGATTCCTGTCGGCGTGCCGAAAAGTTCCTCGTAGTAGCGCTCTTCTTTCGACTGGGGCAAATAAGAGAATATCCCGCCTCCATCATTGTTCATGACAATGATCGTCATATCGGCAGCTTGCAGTTTCGATGCAAGCAAACCGTTCATATCATGCAGCAAAGCCAAATCACCGATCAATAGATAGCTAGGCCGTTTATTCGCTGCCTGGATCCCGAAAGCAGTCGATACCACTCCGTCTATGCCATTGGCGCCGCGGTTGGCATAAATCCGGACGTCCCGTTGCGTCACCTGGAAATACGTATCTGCATCCCGTATCGGCATACTGCTGCTCACAGTTAAATCACACCCATCGAGCTCATCAAAAAAGGCTTTCGCCAATACGCCTTCATCCAATTCTTGCTGGCAATGGATAGACATCGTCTCCTGCACCAATTCCCCTGCTTTTATCCATTGTTCGAGATACGGATTCGACGATTTCGCTTCCAAACTCAACTTCCATAGGGCAGAAGCATGCTGTTGGATGTGATGCGTGACAGCTGATTGCGGGTCTCTAAGCATCGGGCTTTCATCGAGCACGACATAACTCGCAGGCTCGGCTTTCCCTAAAAATAGGCTGAGCGGCTTGGATACAGGCTGAGGCCCAATCCTTACCACTACGTCCGGCGCTACACTGTCAGCAAATTTCTCGTTCTTCAGCAAGGCATCATAGGAATCGACGATGACATCCATTAGATCATCAGGTACATTCGAGCGTAGATTCGACAACGGATCGGCAAGCACTGGCCAACCGAGGCGGCGGATAAACTCCCATTGCTCCGATGAAACCAGAGCCGTATTTTCCCCAGCGATCAGCAAGCCCCGCGAATGGCTGAACACTCCTCGTAAAAATGCCGCAGCTTCATCATTCAGCTGCTGGCTGCTTTCAAAACGGTATAGTTCTCTTTTGCTTTCATAAGGCTGTTCGAAATCAATGCTAAGCGGTTCACGGAATGGCACATTCAAATGAACCGGTCCCTTTGGCGCGGTTTCAGCCATGGCTGCTGCACGCCCCAAATGGCGCTTCAAAAAGTCCAAACGGTTGCCCTGCTCCGGCAACGGCAAATCAGCTGACCACTTGACATGGGAGCCGAATAAATTGATCTGGTTAATCGCTTGCGGGGCCCCGACTTCACGAAGCTCATGCGGACGGTCTGCCGTCACGACCAAAAGTGGCACACGCGCATAATAGGCTTCGACAATCGCAGGGAAATAATTGGCTGCCGCAGTCCCTGATGTACAAATCAAAACAACTGGACTGTTCGAAGCTTTTGCCAAACCTAGTGCATAAAACGCAGCCGATCGTTCATCTATTTGCCGATACGTCTCTATCCCTTCCTGTTTCATGAAAGCATAGGCAAGAGGCGTCGAACGCGAACCCGGACTGATAACCGCCTTTTTCACCCCTGCATGTAACAGCGAATGTGTAAATGCCGAAACATATTCAGTTAAAAACTCACGATTCGTCATGCAAATTTCCTCCCAGCACACGAAGCATCGGGCGGAACTTCACCCATGTCTCATCATATTCGGCTTCTGGTGTAGAATCTGCCACAATGCCGCCGCCTGCGAATAAATACGCTTTATCTCCATCAAGCAAAGCGGAACGGATCGCCACAGCGAATTCACCATCGCCTTTTGCGTCGATCCAGCCGATCGGCGCTGCATAATATCCTCTATTCAGAGGTTCATAAGAGCGGATCAAGCTAAGTGCCTGTAACTTCGGTTCGCCGCCGAGTGCGGGTGTCGGATGTAGCGCTTCAACAAGATCCAGTAACGAACTGCCTTTTTTCAACTTGCCTTCCACCGGTGTATACAAATGTTGTATATCCCGAATTTTCATCAACTTAGGATTTTGCGGAATGCGCGGATCCGAACAATGCTCCTCGAACACGTCACCGATCATCTGGACAACATACTGATGTTCGGAACGATTTTTTGAATCATTTAATAAAGCTTGTCCCAGCGCTTCGTCCTGTTCAACGGATTGACCTCGTGGGGTAGAACCCGCCAAACAAGTAGACAATGCTCTTTGCTGCTCCACTTTAACCAGGCGCTCCGGAGTCGCTCCGAAAAAGAATTGTTCGCCAGCTTCCAGCCCGAACAAAAAGCTTTCTGGCTGTTCATTCGCTGCTTGGTAGAGGGCAGAAGCCGGTGCTAAAGCTTCCTTAAAGCGAAGTTCCAGCGCTCTTGCGATAACCACCTTATCGACTTCGCCTGCTTGGATTACGTCCGTCACTTTTTCGATGGACCGCATATACTCGTCTTTTTTCAGTTCCTTTTTGTCAGAAACTAGAGGTTTTTGGTACGCTTTTGGCTCTGAAACTTGCGCGCCATGAATTAGCCGGTCACGTTCTTTACGCAACACTTCAAAATCCATAAAGCTGTTTGGCTGCTTAGTAATCAAATGGACACTGACATACGCCTGCTCTCCCTTGATAATAAGCTGAAATGTCGGCACAGCAAAATAAGCCTGCGGGAAATTTCGCCACTCGCTCGGCTGATCATTCAAAGGATCAAATGAAAAACCGCCGAATAGCACTGGCTGAACGGCTGTTTCTTCATTCACCAATTGGGCACTCAGCGCTTTCCAGTCCTTCTGAATGCTGCTGAATCGTCCTTTATAATCGTCAGCCGTCAGCACATAAGCATGTCCCAGGCCCACCATCGTGAAGGACTTTTCACGATTCTGCCAAAACATGCGCTTACCTTCGTACTGTTCCTGCCCAGCTTCGAAAAATGCCAGAGCAGACATGGTCGATACTTCAATTGTTTCTGTATAGAAGCGATAGCCGCTGAAGCGATTCGCTTCCATTTGTTCAGTTGATGAATACGATTGTGAATTCACCGGATTACCTCCGTTTACTGCAGCTTCAATTCACTGCGATACATTTTATCTCTACCTTCTATCATACCCCTTTCTCCGGAATTCAGCACAACATATGCTGTAAATCTCTGCGTTTTGAAGTACAATATAGGTTGGAAAGAAATGAATAGGAGAGATAGAAATGACACATTCCATACAAGCTGATAGTGGATGGCGCGTCTGGTGGCAGCTCACCCGGCCCCATACTTTAACGGCATCTTTTGCCCCAGTATTCCTAGGGACAATGATTGCAATCCATTATACCGCTTTAAATTGGGCGCTGTTCTTAGCCATGCTGATCGCAAGCCTACTGATTCAAGCAGCAACCAATATGTTCAATGAATACTATGACTACGCCAGAGGGCTCGATACTGAAGAATCCGTTGGCATTGGAGGCGCTATCGTCCGGAATGGTGTTTCACCGAAAACCGTTCTGGTTCTGGCATTTCTGCTTTACGCTATCTCTGCTGTATTAGGGCTTTATATTGCAGCTTCTACCAGTTGGTGGCTATTGGCGGTTGGTGGCATTGGTATGCTAGTCGGTTATTTTTATACCGGTGGGCCATACCCGATTGCTTACACGCCATTAGGTGAATTGTTTTCAGGATTGTTCATGGGCTTCCTCATAGTAATCGTCGCTTTTTATATCCAAGCAGAAACGATCACCTCCACCGCTGTTATGTTAGCTGTACCCAGCACATTGCTCGTAGCAGCAATTATGATGGCCAATAACATCCGCGATATGGTCGGAGATAAAAAAAGCGGGCGGCGCACTTTAGCGATCCTAGCCGGCCGACCGGCTGCAGTAACAACTTTCATGTGGTTCTTTATTTTGTCTTATGCTTGGATTATTTTATTGGTGTTGCTCGGTATTGTTACACCCTGGGCTTTATTGGTGCTACTAAGTGTTATTAAGCCCCTGAAAGTAATTATGACTTTTAAGCGCTACACTGAGCCTCTACAAGTAATGCCTGCCATGAAAGACACGGGAATCACGAACACTTTGTTCAGCTTCCTGCTAGCAATCGGTCTACTAGTAGATTATTTTTTATCTTAAATACCTAAAAGCTGATGGCTCATTGCCATCAGCTTTTTATTATTGAAATAGCTATGAGAAGTCTCATTTAAAATAAGAGTGGTGAAAATTTCTCGGTTGCGATATATTGTATCTAATATATTTTAAAGGGGTTTTCCTATGAAACCAATTTTATTAGGTCTTGCAGGAGCAATGTTTTTTGCAGTCACATTTATTGTTAATGCATTAATGGAGGCACAAGGAGGCCATTGGGTATGGAGCGCGTCCCTGCGTTACCTATTTATGATTCCTTTCCTCTTATTAATTGTCATGCTTAGGGGAAACTTGCTTCCGCTCCTCCACGAAATGAAAAAACATAAGGTGAAATGGTTATTGTGGAGTTTCATAGGATTCGGTCTTTTTTACGCTCCCTTGTGTTTTGCAGCAGCATATTCCCCAGGATGGCTAATAGCCGGAACTTGGCAATTTACAATCATCGCTGGAACTTTACTGGCACCTCTTTTTTTAGTTAAAATTCATGTATCCGGCCAAACTATTATGCATAGACAACACATTCCGATCAAAGGCTTATTGTTTTCAACGATTATTTTAGCTGGGATAGCCCTTCTTCAACTTGACCACTTAACTAATGTTACTATTTCCACGTTGCTACTCGGGTTAATACCCGTTTTGATAGCAGCTTTTGCCTACCCACTTGGAAATCGGAAAATGATGGAGGTTTGCGAAGGTCGTCTAGATGCATATCAACGCGTGCTTGGAATGACGATTGCCAGTCTCCCGCTTTGGTTGGTTCTCTCTATTTATGGTTTCTCGACAACTGGGTTGCCTTCTAACTCTCAAATTTATCAATCTTTGATAGTTGCCATCAGTTCAGGAGTAGTAGCGACTGTTCTATTCTTTATGGCGACCGATATGGTCAGAAACAACATGTCAAAGCTTGCTGCAGTTGAAGCCACGCAATCTATGGAAGTTATATTTGCATTAATAGGTGAATTTTTTCTTTTAAGCATCGCATTTCCTTCCCCAATAGCATTAATTGGCTTAACCATGGTAATACTAGGAATGGCAATACACAGTTTCGCTTCACACAATGAACAAAAATTAGAAAAAGAAAAAAGCGTCATGCATATGAATGCATGACGCTTTTTAATATGACCCCTACGGGATTCGAACCCGTGTTACCGCCGTGAAAGGGCGGTGTCTTAACCGCTTGACCAAGGGGCCAAATACTGGCGGAGAAGGAGGGATTTGAACCCTCGCGCCGGTGTTACCGACCTACACCCTTAGCAGGGGCGCCTCTTCAGCCACTTGAGTACTTCCCCAGTATGGCTCCGAAGGTAGGACTCGAACCTACGACCATCGCATTAACAGTGCGGTGCTCTACCACTGAGCTACTTCGGAACAATGGTGGGCCTAAGTGGACTCGAACCACCGACCTCACGCTTATCAGGCGTGCGCTCTAACCAGCTGAGCTATAGGCCCATTATTGGAGCGGGTGAAGGGAATCGAACCCTCATCATCAGCTTGGAAGGCTGAGGTTTTACCACTAAACTACACCCGCAATATGGTGGGTCAGGACGGAATCGAACCGCCGACACTTAGAGCTTCAATCTAATGCTCTACCGACTGAGCTACTGACCCACATATTTATAAAAATGGCGGTCCCGACCGGGATCGAACCGGCGATCTCCTGCGTGACAGGCAGGCATGTTAACCGCTACACCACGGGACCATTTGGTTGCGGGGGCAGGATTTGAACCTGCGACCTTTGGGTTATGAGCCCAACGAGCTACCGAACTGCTCCACCCCGCGATAATTATATTGAAGAAAAATTGTCCACACATTTTTTAAAGATGGAGGAGGAAGAGGGATTCGAACCCCCGCGGGATTTGACTCCCCTGTCGGTTTTCAAGACCGATCCCTTCAGCCAAACTTGGGTATTCCTCCGTGATAAATATTAAATGGTGGACCTTGCAGGACTCGAACCTGCGACCGGACGGTTATGAGCCGTCTGCTCTAACCAACTGAGCTAAAGGTCCTAAAAAAGTGGCGGCAGAGGGGATCGAACCCCCGACCTTACGGGTATGAACCGTACGCTCTAGCCAGCTGAGCTACGCCGCCAGGATCTTTAAATTGTATAGTTGGTGGAGCCTAGCGGGATCGAACCGCTGACCTCCTGCGTGCAAGGCAGGCGCTCTCCCAGCTGAGCTAAGGCCCCATAAAGTGGTCGGGAAGACAGGATTCGAACCTGCGACCCCTTGGTCCCAAACCAAGTGCTCTACCAAGCTGAGCTACTTCCCGACTAAATAGGATGATGACAAAAATATGGCGCGCCCGAGAGGACTCGAACCTCTAACCGCTTGATTCGTAGTCAAGTACTCTATCCAATTGAGCTACGGGCGCATAATATAAAATTTGATAAAACAGTTGGTGCCGAGGACCGGAATCGAACCGGTACGGTAGTCACCTACCGCAGGATTTTAAGTCCTGTGCGTCTGCCAGTTCCGCCACCCCGGCGGGGCATTGGACAGATAAAAAATTGGAGCGGAAGACGGGGGTCGAACCCGCGACCTCCACCTTGGCAAGGTGGCGTTCTACCACTGAACTACTTCCGCTTGGTGCGGGTGAAGGGAGTCGAACCCCCACGCCCGAAGGCGCTAGATCCTAAGTCTAGTGCGTCTGCCAGTTCCGCCACACCCGCGTGGCAATTATGAAATTAAAATGGTGAGCCATGAAGGATTCGAACCTTCGACCCTCTGATTAAAAGTCAGATGCTCTACCAACTGAGCTAATGGCTCAAACATGAGTGGTGCCGGAGAAAGGACTTGAACCCTCAACCTACTGATTACAAGTCAGTTGCTCTACCAGTTGAGCTACTCCGGCATGGAGTAAAAATGGTGGAGGATGACGGGATCGAACCGCCGACCCTCTGCTTGTAAGGCAGATGCTCTCCCAGCTGAGCTAATCCTCCGTATGTATGCCCAGCGACGTCCTACTCTCACAGGGGGAAACCCCCAACTACCATCGGCGCAAAAGAGCTTAACTTCCGTGTTCGGGATGGGAACGGGTGTGGCCTCTTTGCCATCATCACTGGACTATAAGGTTTTTGAAAGACAAGTCTTATTATACCAACTCTGGCGAGTTTTACAAGTCTTTTTTTTGCCCGGAGGCAAAAATTCTTGTTCTTTCAAAACCGGATAAATCGACATTGGAAACGCATGTTCAGTTTGTTGGTTAAGTCCTCGATCGATTAGTATTCGTCAGCTGCACGTGTCGCCACGCTTCCACCCCGAACCTATCTACCTCATCGTCTTTGAGGGATCTTACTTGCTTGCGCAATGGGAAATCTCATCTTGAGGGGGGCTTCGTGCTTAGATGCTTTCAGCACTTATCCCGGCCACACATAGCTACCCAGCGATGCTCTTGGCAGAACAACTGGTACACCAGCGGTGTGTCCATCCCGGTCCTCTCGTACTAAGGACAGCTCCTCTCAAATTTCCTGCGCCCGCGACGGATAGGGACCGAACTGTCTCACGACGTTCTGAACCCAGCTCGCGTACCGCTTTAATGGGCGAACAGCCCAACCCTTGGGACCGACTACAGCCCCAGGATGCGATGAGCCGACATCGAGGTGCCAAACCTCCCCGTCGATGTGGACTCTTGGGGGAGATAAGCCTGTTATCCCCGGGGTAGCTTTTATCCGTTGAGCGATGGCCCTTCCATGCGGAACCACCGGATCACTAAGTCCGTCTTTCGACCCTGCTCGACCTGTCCGTCTCGCAGTCAAGCTCCCTTGTGCCTTTACACTCTGCGAATGATTTCCAACCATTCTGAGGGAACCTTTGAGCGCCTCCGTTACTCTTTAGGAGGCGACCGCCCCAGTCAAACTGCCCGCCTGACACTGTCTCCCAAGCCGCTAAGGCTTGTGGGTTAGAAGTTCAATACAACCAGGGTAGTATCCCACCGACGCCTCCCCCGAAGCTGGCGCTCCGGGTTCTCTGGCTCCTACCTATCCTGTACAAGTTGCACCAAAATTCAATATCAGGTTACAGTAAAGCTCCACGGGGTCTTTCCGTCCTGTCGCGGGTAACCTGCATCTTCACAGGTACTATAATTTCACCGAGTCTCTCGTTGAGACAGTGCCCAGATCGTTACGCCTTTCGTGCGGGTCGGAACTTACCCGACAAGGAATTTCGCTACCTTAGGACCGTTATAGTTACGGCCGCCGTTTACTGGGGCTTCGGTTCGCACCTTCGCTTGCGCTAAGCACTCCCCTTAACCTTCCAGCACCGGGCAGGCGTCAGCCCCTATACGTCACCTTACGGTTTTGCAGAGACCTGTGTTTTTGCTAAACAGTCGCCTGGGCCTATTCACTGCGGCTCTCTCGGGCTTTAACACCCTACCAGAGCACCCCTTCTCCCGAAGTTACGGGGTCATTTTGCCGAGTTCCTTAACGAGAGTTCACTCGCTCACCTTAGAATTCTCTTCTCGCCTACCTGTGTCGGTTTGCGGTACGGGCACCTCCCGCCTCGCTAGAGGCTTTTCTTGGCAGTGTGAAATCAGGGACTCTGAGGTTAAACCTCTTGCCATCACTGCTTGATGTACATAGAAACGGGATTTGCCTCGTTTCTCATCTCACAACTTGGACGTGCACAACCAACGGCACGCTCACCCTATCCTTCTGCGTCCCCCCATTACTCAAACGGCGGGGAGGTGGTACAGGAATATCAACCTGTTGTCCATCGTCTACGCCTATCGGCCTCGACTTAGGTCCCGACTAACCCTGAGCGGACGAGCCTTCCTCAGGAAACCTTAGGCATTCGGTGGACGGGATTCTCACCCGTCTTTCGTTACTCATACCGGCATTCTCACTTCTAAGCGCTCCACCAGTCCTTCCGGTCTGACTTCAACGCCCTTAGAACGCTCTCCTACCACGGACATCTACGATGTCCATCCACAGCTTCGGTAATCCGTTTAGCCCCGGTACATTTTCGGCGCAGTGTCACTCGACCAGTGAGCTATTACGCACTCTTTAAATGATGGCTGCTTCTAAGCCAACATCCTGGTTGTCTAAGCAACGCCACATCCTTTTCCACTTAACGGATATTTGGGGACCTTAGCTGGTGGTCTGGGCTGTTTCCCTCTTGACTACGGATCTTATCACTCGCAGTCTGACTCCCAAGCATAAATCACTGGCATTCGGAGTTTGTCTGAATTCGGTAACCCGGGATGGGCCCCTAGTCCAAACAGTGCTCTACCTCCAGGATTCTCTTCTTGAGGCTAGCCCTAAAGCTATTTCGGAGAGAACCAGCTATCTCCAGGTTCGATTGGAATTTCTCCGCTACCCACACCTCATCCCCGCACTTTTCAACGTGCGTGGGTTCGGGCCTCCAGTAAGTGTTACCTTACCTTCACCCTGGACATGGGTAGATCACCTGGTTTCGGGTCTACAACTGCATACTCACTCGCCCTATTCAGACTCGCTTTCGCTGCGGCTCCGGCTTCTCACCTTAACCTTGCATGCAATCGTAACTCGCCGGTTCATTCTACAAAAGGCACGCTATCACCCATTAACGGGCTCTAACTACTTGTAGGCACACGGTTTCAGGATCTATTTCACTCCCCTTCCGGGGTGCTTTTCACCTTTCCCTCACGGTACTGGTTCACTATCGGTCACTAGGGAGTATTTAGCCTTGGGAGATGGTCCTCCCGGATTCCGACGGAATTTCTCGTGTTCCGCCGTACTCAGGATCCACTCTGGAGGGAACGAACTTTCAGCTACGGGGCTATTACCCTATCTTGCGGACCGTTCCAGGTCGCTTCGCTTAATCCGTTCCTTTGTAACTCCGTATAGAGTGTCCTACAACCCCAGAAGGCAAGCCTTCTGGTTTGGGCTGATCCCGTTTCGCTCGCCGCTACTTGGGGAATCGCATTTGCTTTCTCTTCCTTCAGGTACTTAGATGTTTCAGTTCCCTGAGTCTGCCTTCTCATGTGCTATGTATTCACACATGGATACTGCTCCATTACGAACAGTGGGTTTCCCCATTCGGAAATCCCCGGATCCCAGCTCACTTACAGCTCCCCGAGGCATATCGGTGTTAGTGCCGTCCTTCTTCGGCTCCTAGTGCCAAGGCATCCACCGTGCGCCCTTATTAACTTAACCACTGAATGGTCAAAAAAAATAAGTTGATCGCAAAGCGATCACGCTACTTGATGCTTGTTTCTTAATCAATGTCGATCTATCCAGTTTTCAAAGAACAAGTTTGAAAGTCAATCCTTGCGGAGTGAACCTTCAAAACTGAACGCAAAACGTCAACCCGATTCGTGAGAATCGGTTCCGATATTATCCTTAGAAAGGAGGTGATCCAGCCGCACCTTCCGATACGGCTACCTTGTTACGACTTCACCCCAATCATCTGTCCCACCTTCGGCGGCTGGCTCCCGTAAGGGTTACCCCACCGACTTCGGGTGTTACAAACTCTCGTGGTGTGACGGGCGGTGTGTACAAGGCCCGGGAACGTATTCACCGCGGCATGCTGATCCGCGATTACTAGCGATTCCGGCTTCATGCAGGCGAGTTGCAGCCTGCAATCCGAACTGAGAACGGTTTTCTGGGATTGGCTCCCCCTCGCGGGTTTGCAGCCCTTTGTACCGTCCATTGTAGCACGTGTGTAGCCCAGGTCATAAGGGGCATGATGATTTGACGTCATCCCCACCTTCCTCCGGTTTGTCACCGGCAGTCACCTTAGAGTGCCCAACTGAATGCTGGCAACTAAGATCAAGGGTTGCGCTCGTTGCGGGACTTAACCCAACATCTCACGACACGAGCTGACGACAACCATGCACCACCTGTCACCGCTGTCCCCGAAGGGAAAGCCTAGTCTCCTAGGCGGTCAGCGGGATGTCAAGACCTGGTAAGGTTCTTCGCGTTGCTTCGAATTAAACCACATGCTCCACCGCTTGTGCGGGCCCCCGTCAATTCCTTTGAGTTTCAGCCTTGCGGCCGTACTCCCCAGGCGGAGTGCTTAATGCGTTAGCTGCAGCACTAAGGGGCGGAAACCCCCTAACACTTAGCACTCATCGTTTACGGCGTGGACTACCAGGGTATCTAATCCTGTTTGCTCCCCACGCTTTCGCGCCTCAGCGTCAGTTACAGACCAGAAAGTCGCCTTCGCCACTGGTGTTCCTCCACATCTCTACGCATTTCACCGCTACACGTGGAATTCCACTTTCCTCTTCTGCACTCAAGTCCCCCAGTTTCCAATGACCCTCCACGGTTGAGCCGTGGGCTTTCACATCAGACTTAAAGGACCGCCTGCGCGCGCTTTACGCCCAATAATTCCGGACAACGCTTGCCACCTACGTATTACCGCGGCTGCTGGCACGTAGTTAGCCGTGGCTTTCTGGTGAGGTACCGTCAAGGTACCAGTAGTTAGTTGGTACTTGTTCTTCCCTCACAACAGAGTTTTACGATCCGAAAACCTTCTTCACTCACGCGGCGTTGCTCCGTCAGACTTTCGTCCATTGCGGAAGATTCCCTACTGCTGCCTCCCGTAGGAGTCTGGGCCGTGTCTCAGTCCCAGTGTGGCCGATCACCCTCTCAGGTCGGCTACGCATCGTGGCCTTGGTGAGCCGTTACCTCACCAACTAGCTAATGCGCCGCGGGCCCATCCTGCAGTGACAGCCGAAACCGTCTTTCCGTGCAGCCCCATGAGAGGCCGCAAACTATTCGGTATTAGCACCGGTTTCCCGGAGTTATCCCGATCTGCAGGGCAGGTTGCCCACGTGTTACTCACCCGTCCGCCGCTAAACCAAAGGAGCAAGCTCCAATGGTTCCGCTCGACTTGCATGTATTAGGCACGCCGCCAGCGTTCGTCCTGAGCCAGGATCAAACTCTCCATTATAGAGTAGTTGATTGCTCAATACTGCTGGCGTATCGCCGTCTAAAAGACGCGCGATTCGCTTGATCTGCCGAAGCTGATCAGTAAGTAAGTCACGAACACCGAAGTTTGGAATGGCTGATTGCTCCGATCGCCCGGGGGCGACCATCGCAAAAGCCGTTCTCGCGCCAAGGCGCTCGTGACGTCTTTCGTTGACGTTTTGCTGTTCAGTTTTCAAGGTTCATGTTGTGCGCCTTGTTTTGGCGACTTGATTACTATATCCTTTTTAAAACTCGATGTCAATACTATTTCAAAATATTTTTATCGGCTTGTTTCGAGGACATTTACTACTATATACCGGGCGCTTGAAAAAATCAAGCGCTTTTCCGAAAAAAGATTTTTCTAATTTTTTTATAGTCGGTTACGAAAAACAAAAGCCCGGCGATAACAATACTCCCTCCTATAATTTGCGATTTGCTGACCAATTCTCCAAGTATAAAATACGCCAGAATCGCTGCCCCGACTGGCTCAAATAGAATGGCAATGGATATTACATTCGTGCTCACCCACTTCACTGCCCAATTAAATAGCGTGTGTCCAAGAAGATTTGGGATAAGAGCTAATAGAATGAACCACATCCATTCTTCTTTAGGGTATGGCCCAAACGACTCTTCTTTTGCAATGATATAGAAAAATAGCGATATAGTACTGAAACTATACACAATGAATGTGTATGTCACTAAAGACAATCGCTTCCGCACATCTTGGCCAAATAATAAATACGCAGTAATCAGCGCACAAGCAATTAGCGCAAGTATGTCACCGAACAATGCACTTCCGCTTACTTGGAAGTCACCGTAAGCAATAACAACGCTTCCTGTTATTGCAACTGCTCCAGATATTAAAGTTTTTGCAGAGAGGCGCTCTTTAAAGAAGAAGTATGTTCCTGCAAATGCAAAAAGAGGCTGCAAAGTTACGAGAACTGTAGAACTCGCTACAGAAGTATAGTTAAGTGATTCGAACCAAAGAATAAAATGAAAAGCCAAGAAGATGCCAGCGATTGCTGAAAATACCCAGTCTCTTCTATTTAGTTTCTTTATTTCAGGCAGATAGCTATAGAGGAATACCGGGGACATTAATAGAATAGAAAATAACATCCGGTAAAATGCAGTGACGCCTGCATCAGCTGTGGTCATCTTTACAAAGATTGCAGACATCGCCACTGAGATGACTCCGATCAGAATGGGTATATAAGGGTGAATCGTTGGTTTTTCCATTAGGCACCTCTTGCTAAATTAGATTTTGACATCACTTTTCAGTTTGCCACTTGCCGGCTTCACATTCAACCGCAAAGTGAAATGGAGGTTGTGATCTTGGAATTTTTCAGCGCGCTCGAAATCTCTTCATTCGAGACATTTATGAAATTAACGATTGCTGCTGTTTTAAGTTTAGTTATAGGGTTAGAAAGGGAATTAAAGAGGAAGCCTGTTGGTTTGAAGACAAGTATGGTCATTGCCACATTCAGCTGTTTATTGACCATTATTTCAATTGAGTCTGCTTATATTGCAGAATCGAGCAGCAATGAAGGTGTAAATATCACAATGGATCCGCTACGGCTTGCAGCACAAATTGTTTCAGGTATCGGGTTTCTAGGAGCCGGGGTTATATTGAAGCGAGGGAATGATTCCATTTCAGGATTAACTACAGCAGCAATGATTTGGGGGTCTGGCGGAATTGGTATTGCCGTGGCCGCCGGCTTTTACATTGAAGCATTGACCGCTGTCTTGCTAGTTCTTATTGGCATCGAAGTGATACCTCCCCTCCTTTTTCGTTTTGGCCCTAAGCGACTGAGACAAACAGAAGCTAGACTGACTATTTTTGTTTCTGGAGAGGAAGCTATCAGTGAAGTGTTAGAAGAGCTTAAACATAGCGGTATGACCATTGAAGACTTGTCGATTCTTCATTCTGAACAGCAAAATGGAAATTTGTATTACAAACTTTCGATTCGCATGTCTTACGCACAAGGAAAAGAAACTATCGAACTGTACAGGGAGATTTCTTCTATTAGTAGCGTAAAGCAAGTGGACATCGAAATGATTAATTAAAGGAGGAGTTTTTTTGGGAGAATTTTTCGGATTGTTAAAGGGAGGAAATAAACCATCTCTTTATGCAGCACTTATCAATACGTTTATTGCTATTATGAAAGGCGTCGCCTTTACTTTTACCGGAAATGTTGCCATGTTCGCAGAAACGATGCACTCGATCGGTGACGCAGCGAACCAGTATTTTGTTTTCATTGGCTCTGCATTATCGAAAAAAGCCCCAACCAAAAGGTTTCCCAATGGTTTTGGTCGCCTGTTAAACTTAGTTTTGCTTGCAGCCGTTTTAATTGTAGGAATCATGGCTTATGAAACCATTCGTGAGGGCTGGCACCAAATGTTGCACCCGATGGAAGCAGAAGGCTTTATTATCAGCGTTGTTGTTCTATCAATCGCAATTTTACTTGAGTTGTTTGTACTTTACAAAGCTGGTAAAGAAGTTCTGCATGAAGCTGGCGTGAAAGGGGGAGCACTTGCTCCACTTACTACAAGTTTTACCCATTTAAACCGTGCAAAGCCAGCTACAAAACTGGTTTTCTTAGAAGACTTAGTCGCAACTTCTGGTGGTTTGCTGGCCCTAGTTGCTGTTTTGATCGCACACTATACTGGATTCCTGCAAATTGAAGGGGCGGCATCCATTGCAATCGGCTTCATGATGTTCTATGTCGTGACGAAAATCTTCTTGGATAATGCACGTGGTGTCATTGGGGAAACAGATGAACAGATGGTCAATCACATTGCACACCTTCTTTCTGAACGTCCTTCTGTCAAAGATATCCGTGAATTGGAAGTAGTTAAAGAGGGTGAATTTCTCCACGTTGAAACTTTGGTAGAGGTTGACCCTAACCTAACCGTCAAAGAAGCGGACGAGTTGCAGAACCGTTTGGCTGAACTTATTTTGAGCCAGCCTAGCGTCGATGATGTCATCGTCTCACTCGATGCAGATGATGGGGAAAAACACTGGGTGCATGTAAGTAAGCGCCCCGAGATTCATTGAAGAAACCCGAATAAAAAAATCCCGATGCCTTATGCATCGGGATTTTTTCTATATTATAGCGAAGCTTGTAGAATTTTTTCTACATCTTCCCCGTTCAATTTATTGAAATTGCCGAACTCGCCATAGACTAATGTTTTGTCAACGATGTCCGAGAAACGGGAATCATCGATGTCGTAATCTTTCAGGCTACTTGGAGCCCCAATCGACGTCCAGAATTCGACGAGACGGTCGATTCCTTCGTTTGCGATTTGTTCTTCAGATTTGTTTGACGGGTCGACTCCGAACACGCGGGTAGCCATCTGTGCAAATCGCGCTGGATTGACTGGTACATTGTGGCGCATCCATTGCGGGAATAGAATCGCCAAGCCGCCTGCATGTGGAATGTCATAAATCGCAGAGACCGCATGCTCAATATTATGCGATGCCCAGTCTCCGTTATAGCCCATTTGCAGGAAGTTGTTAAGCCCCATAGTTCCAGCAAAAAGAATCGTTTCACGGTGCTCGTAGCTTTCGAGGTCTTCCATGAGCTTCGGAGCTGTTTCGATTACTGCTCGCAACACGCCCTCGATCATCTGGTCCTGTACCGGTGTATTCGTTGCATTGTGGTAATACTGTTCGAACATATGCGACATCATATCCACTACGCCGTATACTGTGTGGTCGCGTGGCACGGATTTCGTGTATGTTGGATCCAAAATAGAGAATTTCGGGAATGTCAGTGGGCTGCCCCATCCGTATTTCTCTTCTGTTTCTTCATTCGTAATAACAGAACCGGCGTTCATTTCAGAGCCTGTTGCTGCCAACGTCAAAACTGTTCCGAATGGTAATACTTCTTCAGGCGTTGCTTTGCGTGTAACAAAATCCCATGCATCGCCATCGTACTTAGCTCCGGCTGCAATGAGTTTCGTGCAATCGATGACAGAACCGCCGCCAACTGCCAGCAGCATATCGATATTCTCTTTTTTGCAGATTTCAATTCCGCGTTTTGCTGTTGAAAGGCGCGGGTTTGGCTCAACGCCAGAAAGTTCATGGATTTCGACGCCCATGTCATTTAGCGTGGCCATAACTTCGTCGTAAAGGCCGTTTTTCTTGATGCTGCCTCCGCCGTATACGACCAATACTTTTTTGCCATAATTCGGCACTTCGTTTTTCAATGCTTCCAATTGCCCTTTGCCAAAAATCAATTTGACTGGGTTATAGAAAGAAAATGCGTTCATTTAATCTCCTCCTCCGATATACGTTCAGATTTCATTATGAATTTTCAATCCTGAAAATGCAAAACATTGAGCATAAGAAAACCGCTCGGCATCAGCCGAGCGGTTGTTTTTTATACCCATCCACGGAAGCGTGAGGCTTCTGCAGTTCTTCTTGCACCGACCATATAAGCGGCAAGGCGCATGTCGATATTGCGGTTAGTGGCTACATTGTATACGTTCTCAAAAGCTTCCACCAATTTCTTCTCGAGCTTCTCGTCAACTTCTTCCTGCGTCCAGTAATAACCTTGGTTATTCTGCACCCATTCAAAGTAAGAAACTGTAACACCGCCTGAACTCGCAAGCACATCAGGGACCAGCAAGATTCCGCGATCTGTCAAGATCTTCGTTGCTTCAGCCGTTGTTGGCCCGTTTGCAGCTTCGACTACGATAGAAGCTTTGATATCGTGTGCATTTTCTTCTGTGATCTGGTTGGCGATTGCCGCCGGCACCAGGATATCACAGTCGATTTCGAACAATTCTTTATTGGTGATGGTATTGTCGAAAAGCGTTGTAACGGTACCGAAGCTGTCGCGACGGTCGAGAAGGTAATCGATATCCAAACCTTCTGGGTCGTGCAGTGCACCGTAAGCATCGGAAATACCAACAACTTTGGCTCCTGCATCGTGAAGGAACTTCGCCAAGAAGCTGCCTGCGTTGCCGAATCCTTGGATAACGACGCGTGCGCCTTTCATGTCAAGTCCGCGTTTTTTCGCCGCTTCATTGATCACGATCGTAACGCCTTGTGCAGTTGCTTTGTCACGGCCTTGTGAGCCGCCCAGCACAATCGGCTTACCTGTAATGAATCCTGGTGAGTTGAATTCGTCAATCTTGCTGTATTCGTCGAACATCCAGGCCATGATTTGCGAGTTTGTGAATACATCCGGCGCAGGGATGTCCTTGTTCGGTCCGACAATCTGGCTAATGGCGCGTACATAGCCACGGCTCAGCTTTTCGATTTCGTGCATGGACATTTCGCGCGGGTCGCAAATGATGCCGCCTTTACCGCCGCCGTATGGCAAGTCCACGATTCCGCATTTCAATGTCATCCACATGGAAAGCGCGATAACCTCGTCGCGGTTCACATCAGGGTGGAATCGGACTCCCCCTTTAGTCGGGCCGACAGCGTCGTTATGCTGCGCGCGGAATCCCGTGAACACTTTGGTTTTCCCATCGTCCATCCGGATCGGGATACGCACTTCCAAGATCCGCATCGGTTCCTTCAGAAGTTCATACATCGAATCTTCGTATCCAAGTTTATCCAATGCAATTTTAATGACATCCTGCGTTGACGTCAACAAGTTCAAGTTTTCAGCCATTGTTTAGTTTCGCCTCTTTGTATTTTAGTAATTACTCGCATCTAGTGTAACATGGCAAACTTCCATTTGCCACATCGATTGTTATTTTGTGAACACTTGGTGAATACGCTCTAGTGCCCAGTCTAGCTCTTCTTTCGTGATAATCAATGGCGGTGCAAAACGGATGACTGTATCATGCGTTTCTTTGCACAAAAGCCCGAGTTCTTTCAGCTGTTCGCAGTAAGGACGCGCAGCTTCAGTCAATTCCATTCCGATAAATAAGCCGCGTCCGCGTACTTCTTTGATTACAGGATGGTCGAGTTTTTTCAGTTCATCCATGAAGTAAGTGCCGAGTTCCTGAGAACGCCCTGTAAGGTTTTCGTCTTGGATGACTTGCATGGAAGCAATGGATACGGCACATGCTAGTGGGTTGCCGCCGAAAGTGGAGCCGTGTGAACCTGGATTGAATACGCCGAGCACTTCATTGTCCGCGACGACACAAGAAATCGGGAATACTCCGCCTCCAAGTGCTTTACCGAGAATGTACATATCCGGATCTACATCTTCCCATTCGCAAGCGAACATTTTACCGGTACGTGCAAGGCCACACTGGATTTCGTCAGCGATGAACAAAACATTGTTTTCGCGGCAAAGTTCGCGCGCTGCTTTTAAGAAGCCTTTTGGCGGCATGATGATCCCGGCTTCGCCTTGGATCGGCTCGATGAGGAAGGCTGCAGTGTTTGGCGTAATGGCATTTTTCAATGCTTCCAAATCACCAAACGGTACGATGTTGATGCCAGGAAGCATCGGGCCGAAGCCTCTGCGGTATTCTGGGTCAGATGAAAGTGAAACAGCAGTCATCGTACGGCCATGGAAGTTGCCTTCGCATGCAATGATTTCTGCTTTGTTTTCTTCAACGCCTTTAACGTCGTATGCCCAGCGGCGGGCAGCTTTGATTGCAGTTTCGACAGCTTCCGCTCCCGTGTTCATCGGCAAAGCCATTTCTTTCCCTGAAATCTTGCAGATCATTTCATACCACGGCGCCAATTGGTCATTGTGGAAAGCGCGCGACGTCAAAGTCACCCGATCAGCTTGGTCTTTCAAAGCCTGGATGATTTTCGGATGGCGGTGGCCTTGGTTCACTGCTGAATAGGCAGACAGCATATCCATGAATTTATTGCCTTCCGGATCCGTCACCCATACACCTTCCGCTTTCGAGATGACGATTGGTAGTGGATGGTAGTTCTTTGCCCCGTACTGTTCTGTTTTTTCAATGATTGACTGTGTTTGTGTCATTCCAAATTCCTCCTTTTAGTTAAGGGTAGACCCGCTGAGCTCTTAAGGCGATGTGGCACTACTCATAGATGTATGCGCTTAACGGAACCTTTTTTAAAAAAAGGCAGACACGGAGTCTGCCTTTTGTGCATCATTATACCATTAAGTGAATAATTAAAACATCTCAGAAGTTGTTTGTGCTTGCATATGAAGAACCAAGTAGTCTGGCCCGCCTGCTTTTGAATCGGTACCGGACATGTTGAATCCGCCGAATGACTGATAACCTACGATTGCGCCTGTGCAGCCGCGGTTAAAGTACAAGTTGCCGACATGGAACTCGTCGCGCGCATACTCGAGGTGTTCACGGTTGTTGGTGATGACGCCGCCAGTCAAGCCGTATTCTGTGTTGTTGGCGATATCAATCGCTTCTTTGAAGTCTTTTGCTTTCATCAATCCAACAACCGGCCCGAAGATTTCTTCTTGCATGATGCGGGCTTGTGGATCCAAGTCAGCGAAAACCGTTGGGTTCACGAAGAATCCTGTGGAATCGTCGCCATCTCCACCAGCAACTAGGCGGCCTTCGCCTTTGCCGATTTCAATGTAATCCATGATTTTTTTATATGAGTTTCCGTCAATGACAGGACCCATGAAGTTCGATTGGTCAACTGTGTTGCCGATCGTTAGTTCATTTGTCAATTCCACTACTCGCTCAAGTACTTCGTCGTAGACATCTTCAACGATGACCGCACGTGATCCAGCAGAACATTTCTGCCCACTGAAGCCGAAAGCGGATTTGACGATGGATTGTGCTGCAAGCTCAAGGTCTGCATTGTTGTCGACGACCATTGTGTTTTTGCCGCCCATTTCAGCGATTAGGCGTTTCATCCAGATTTGGCCTTCATTCACTTTCGAAGAACGTTCTGCGATGCGCAAGCCCACTTCTTTTGAACCTGTGAATGAAATGAAGCGAGTGTTCGGGTGGTCGACCAAATAGTCGCCTACTTCAGATCCCGGTCCAGGAATATAGTTGACGACGCCTTTAGGCATGCCCGCTTCTTCCAATACTTCGATGAATTTATAAGCGACAACCGGGGTTGTTGAAGCTGGCTTCAAAAGAACCGTGTTCCCTGCTACCATCGCTGCAACTGTTGTACCCGCCATGATTGCGAATGCAAAATTCCACGGAGAGATGACAACGCCGACGCCGAGTGGAATATAGTCATAGCGGTTGTATTCGCCAGGACGGCTTTCCATTGGCATGCCGTCTTTTAGGCGCAGCATTTGGCGGCCGTAGTATTCTAGGAAATCGATTGCTTCTGCAGTATCTGCATCTGCTTCATTCCATGGCTTGCCTGCTTCTTTAGTAAGTAGCGCAGAGAATTCATGTTTACGGCGGCGAATGATCGCTGCTGCTCTGAACAAGACATCTGCACGTACTTCAGGTTTCACTTTTTTCCATGTTTTAAAGGCAGCGTCCGCTTCTTGCATAGCTTTTTCTGCGAGTTCTTTATTTGATTTGGAGACGCGCCCAACGATTTCTTCTTTATCCGCCGGATTGAATGAAACGATTTTGTCTTCAGTCGTTACGCGTTCTCCGCCGATGATTAGCGGGTAATCCTGGCCGAGGTATCCTTCAACCGTTTTCAGGCCTTCCAAGTATGCATTGCGATTCTCCTCGATCGAGAAATCTGTGAATGGTTCATGTTTGTAGGGAATCATTGGGAATCCTCCTTATAATTGAGCGAGCGCAAAAAAAATTTGCACTCTTAATCTGTTTCCACTTATAATAATGCAAAAGATTATTGCGTTTTTCAAGTATTTTAATCTAAAAAGTCAAAAAAATTTTGGAGTGATGGCCATGAACGATGCGCAAATAGACTTGGCCCCTTTTTATAAATTCGCTGGAGACCATGTGGCTGTAGGTTTACACGCCATAGACAGCAAAGGGAAGACCATTTTATATAACCGCAAGATGCGGGAAATCGAAGGCTTCGATTTTCAGGAATTAACGGACCGGTCGCTTTTGGAAATGTTCCGTTTCGACCAAACACAGAGCACTTTGCTGCAAGTACTGACGAGCGGCACCCCAATATTAAACATCAAACAAACGTACTGGAACCGTAAAGGCCAAGAGATTACGACCATCAACGATAGTTATCCAGTCTTTGAGAACGGCGAATTGATTGGAGCGATTGAACTTGCACGGGATGTCACGACTTTAGAGCGTGTCATCTACCAACCATTAAAAAAATACGAGGAACCGATTACGTTCGCGAGCTTGACTGCCGTATCGGCGAGCATGCAAAACATCATTGCCCGTGCAGAAAAAGCTGCAGCCGCGAAATTGCCCGTGTTATTGGTCGGAGAATCAGGTACCGGAAAAGAACTTCTCGCGGAAGCGATCCATTCCGCTCATGCTTCCGAGCTTCCGATGCATATCTTGTATTGCCACGGCACCGATAGCCGGTTGATTGACGAGTTGGATAAGGAAATTGAACGCATGCAGCATGGCACGATTTATTGTGAGCGCATTGACTTGTTGCCGCGCGCCTTGCAGATGCAATTGCTTGAAGTCGTCGAACGGCATGCGGCAGGCGATTGCTATTTTGTCGCGAGCGTCGGTGACGATCCCGTCGAGCTGATCTCTTCTAATACTCTAGTAAAAGATTTATACTATTTCTTCTCGGCCATGACCATCAAAGTGGAACCATTGCGCCGCAGGAAAGAAGACATCCTGCCGTTTGTCGATGATTATTTCTCCAGGCACCGCATGAAAGTCGGGTCGGTCATCCGTTCCTTGTCGGATGAAGTCGAAAAATTATTCCTCAGCTATGACTGGCCGGGCAACTTGAAAGAACTCGAATTGCTGTTGGATGAAATCACATCACTCGTCACGACACAGGAAGTCGTGACAGCTTCCATGCTACCGCACCACTTTAAGCTAAAAACCCAAAGCGGGTCGCTGCAGCCGGAAGATTTCCTGGTCCGCTCCGATAAGGATTTACTGCCGCTCGAGGAATATTTGCAAGAAGCGGAAATGTATTACTTGGAAAAAGCGATGGACCTTTTCGGGGGTAATGTAACAAAGGCAGCCCAAGCACTCGGCATGAGCCGCCAGAATCTTCAATACCGCCTGCGGAAGATCAAAAAAAACGCCCAATCGACGTAATGTCGATTGGGCGTTTTATTGAGTTCTTATTGGCCGGAACGTTTGATCCATTCCTGCATTTTGTCTTTCAAAGTGTTGAAGCCTTCAGAGTCGCTCTCGTTCACATGAGACTGAAGAGATTGACGCGGCTTTTCACTTTTTTGAGCTGCCGGCGGCTGTTCTTGCAACGCGCGAATCGACAAGCTGATTTTTTTCGATTTAGTATCGACGTCCAAAACTTTCACGTCTACTTCCTGTCCAACAGACAAGTATTCGCTGACTTCTTTCACATAACCGTGCGTAATTTCTGAAATGTGGACAAGTCCTTGTGTTTGGTCGTCAAGTGCAACGAATGCACCGTATGGCTGGATTCCTGTTACTTTGCCGGAGACTTTATCTCCTGTTTGATACGTTTTTGTCATAGTTAACCGCTCCTAGTCTTTATCTAAATTACTGTACACCTATTGGCATCTGTATATTATAGCACAGGTTCCTTATAAGAGTAAAATCAGTAACTAGGAAACAACTCGAAGCGCCAGCCATCCGGTGTTTTCTTCATATTCAAATGTTCGTACCATTCACTGGCACCCTCTATTTCATATAAGATTTCAAGACTGGCATCCACTTCATTTTCGATATTTAAATCCGCTGCCGTGAATGACACTGACCTCAAATTATCGAAACCTGCGACTTGATGACTTCCGGCAAAATTGCGCCAAAACTCGATTTTCTGGCCCTCGGTTCCGGGTGCCAGCAAGGTATTAGCGACCGCTGCGTCCTCTTGTTCGATCGCATGCAATAAGGCATACGTGACAACGAGCGGCGACGTATTTTTCGGCAGTTTCTCTTGATTCGCCAATGCTTTATACGCCTCCATGCCCTGTTTCTGCAACTCCGGATCCGGCGCTTGAGAGAATTCTTGCTGCTGGTATTGAACGAGCCAAATATGGTCCTGTTCCGTTACTAAAGCTGGCTGAAGCGGATTGGACCGGCGGAACCCGATATCCTGCTCTTCATACGCCACTGCCGGCTGGATCATCACTTTCTTGTAGATGCGCTGCATCATTTCTTGCTGGATTTCAACCCAAAGCGCATTTTCCGTCAATTCAGGAATCGGCTCCCACTCTGCCCTATACTGCTCCAGGCTTGGCTTAAGTTTGCTGTCCGCCAACAGATGGTACATCGTTTCCGGGTCTTTCTCCTGGTTCGCATAAAAATAAAGGAAGTAAACATCCAGCGGCTGCACGCCGGCTAGCAAATCCATATCATAGGATTGTTTGAAACGCGCATACAGTTCCTTGACACGATCGTAATCGAAATCCGCCAAGTCTACCAATTCCGACTCTAATGGAAAATCACCGTTTGGCAAGGTTGAACTCAGTTCCCCTTGCTGTTCCAGCTTGAGCATCTCCAGACTATCTCCGTATTCCAAGCGGTCCAAAGAGTCGGATTGCTGCCAGCCGCTGTCTTCCATTTCATCGATCACCGGCAATAAGATCGCCGCCAACGGGTCGTATGAGGAGAGCGTCTTCCAAAGTTTGCGGATTTCGGGCTTAACGGTGCCCCCTCCATAAATTTCCCTGTCCGAACCTTTGGTGATTTGCCAGAAGATCTGCTCATACATTACTTCGATCTCAGTTTTTAAAGCGCTGTCCGTTGGTTCATCAATCAATAAATAAAGCATAGCGTCGAATGCGCCAATCAGATGGTTCGGCTCGACCAGCCAGCCTTGTTCATCGAAATAAGGGTGGAACATGAACAATGGTAGATACATCCCTGCAAATGGATGTGTCTGGAATTGCGGAAGCTGCTGCAACTGTTCAATATCCTTCGTCAACAAATGCATCCTGTCCGGATCTGTCAGACGGAAGCGCAACCTGTATTCTGGCCATGCAGCAAGCAATTGCTCCAGTTCAGCAGATGCGTCCGGGATATCTTCTATTAATAATTGCGGCTCGCCATAATGTTCGGATGCAGCGGGTAATTGTTCTTCGTTATCTTTTAAAATGTTTTCTGCAAAATCCTGCAGTTCATTTGTTTTCATCAAATATAGTTCCATAAAACGGTCCATTTCATCGATTGGCATATGGCCTGAGTTTGCCAAGGATTCGCCCATTCCTTTCGGCGTTTCGATCATCCAAATCAATTCTTCCATCTGTTGAGTGAAAAGTTCCGCGTCGTCTTTGTGTTGCTGCAGCTCGCTCCGGCTGAACAGTTCGTCTTTTTCTTGATCGGCGTTAGCTACAAAGGTAAACTCCGCAAATTGCCTTTCTTCCGCCCCTAGGCGTTGTTTGGCATTTTCTCTCGTTCCCTCGTATTGCTGTTCCATCTCATCTGCCATTTCCTGCGTCAGCTGCCCTTCTGATGCTTCCGAGGCGGATGGCAGGCTGAAGCTGTCGAAGAAAAAGGATGCCCCAACGACTCCGGCAAGCAAAGCAATCGATGTTGCGACGAGCCAGATGGCCGGTTTTTTCACTTTTGGCGCTTGCTCTTTTTGCTGTTCGTCAGCAGCTGGGCTTTCTTCAATCGGTGCTTCACGATCTGGAAGCTTGACCCGCTTGATGGATTTGTCCAGGAATTCGAGCCGCTTCGTCAGTTCTTGCTGATCTTCTATGGCCAATGTTTTCGCTAACTCGCTTTTTGCGCTGTCTATGTAACCGAGCATCTCTTGTTCTTCCAGTTGCAGCGCTCGTGAAGCGAAAGATATTTCAAGGCCGTTTACTAAATGGAGAACAACTGCCATGCGCTTATTGACCGGAAGTGATTGCAGCGCCAAATGGCTTTCCCGGTCTTCTTGGAAGCCAATCAAGCTGCCGTCGTTTTGCAGATCGGGAAATTGCGCTAATTGCTTTGCAGCGGCACGATAGAGTTTTATTTTCGGGTCGTCCTTAGTATCCATTTTGCCTGCACGTTCCTGGACCTGCCTAGTAAAGATATCCGTCTGTTCGGCCGCCATGCCATTTTGATAAGCAAATCGCCTGAGCTCTTCTATCAGTTGGGCCATGTCCTGTTCCTCGTTTCGACTATTCCCGCTTACTGGATTGCTGTTTTCATCCATCTCTCCATCAGCTCTCTTTCTCGTGAATTTCCTTTTATTTCTATTATACAGAAGAAATTCAATGCATTTTTAAATAATTCTATTTTTTTCTGGGAGGCTCGTGTAAAATAGTGAAATCTAATCGATTTAGGAGGAACCAATTATGAAAGCACGTGAACAATGGACGTCCAAGATCGGTTTCATACTCGCAGCAGCCGGCAGTGCAATCGGCCTCGGGGCGATCTGGAAGTTCCCATACGAAACCGGCGCGAACGGGGGCAGCGTGTTTATCTTGCTGTTCATCCTGAGCACTGTCTTGATCGGCTTGCCGATTTTGCTTGCTGAATTCGTTATCGGGCGCCGCGGACAGGCAGATGCCGTCAGCGGACTCAAAAAACAAGCACCCGGAAAGCCGTGGTATTTAATTGGCTGGTCCGGATTTATTTTTTCTTTCCTAATCCTTTCCTTTTACAGTGTAGTCGGCGGCTGGGTGCTATCGTATCTCGTACGCGCTGTTACTTTGCAACTGTCGGGGCTAGGCGATGCAGATTTTGCCGAGTTGTTCGGCGGCATTATCAGCAATCCATGGGAAGTGCTGATCGCACAAGCGGCGTTCATGGGACTAACCATCTGGATCGTCCAAGGCGGCATCAAGGCCGGCATTGAACGCGCCAGCAAAATCATGATGCCGGCCTTGCTCATCTTCTTCGTCATCTTGATGATCCGTTCATTGACACTTGACGGGGCAATGGAAGGCGTCCGCTTTATGTTCGTGCCTGACTGGTCGTTCTTCAATTTCGAAACGGCACTTGTCGCTCTCGGGCAAGCGTTCTTCTCCTTGAGTGTCGGTGTTGCCGGAATGATCACTTATGCATCTTACCTCAAGAAATCCGAGAATTTGACGCGTTCAGCTGTAAGCGTTGTGACTTTGAACATCGTCATTTCCATCATGGCCGGATTGATCATCTTCCCTGCAGTATTTGCACTTGATTACTTGCCGGATCAGGGGCCAGGCCTTGTCTTCATTATCTTGCCGGCCATTTTTGACCAATTGTTCATGGGCCAATTCCTAATCATCATTTTCTTCATCCTCTTATTGTTCGCGACTTTGACTTCATCCATTTCGATGCTTGAGATTACCGTCTCGATCGCCGTGAAGAATAAATACGACCGCCGCCGCCGTCTGGCATTCATTATCGGCTTGGCGATCTTTGTAGTCGGCATTCCGAGCGCCTTGTCGTTCGGCGTCATGAGCGAGCCCGTTTTCTTCGGCTATACGTTCTTTGACTTCGTGGATATCTTGACGAGCCGCATCGGCTTGCCGCTCGGCGCATTGTTCATCTCACTGTTTGCAGGATATGTGCTGACCAATAAAGATGCACATAATGAATTAACACAGCAACAGAAGTGGGTGGAAGTGTGGCGTGTGCTTGTGCGTTATGTTGCGCCAGCCGCCATCATCGTCGTCTTCATCAACGGCATCATCGATATCTTTTCGTGATCTCATTGTTCGAAAAATGCCACAACTCTATATGTAAGAAAACGTTCCGTCGTGGTATGATAGAGCTAGAAGGAAGTCTTTAAGAAAAGGAGTGTATGACTTTGAAAAAAGATTTGCACACCCAATTGAAAATGCTGCGGGAAGAACGCAATTTGTCGCTTGATGACTTGTCTTTAAAGACACGCATCGGCACAGCGCGCCTTGAATCCTATGAAAGCGGCGAAGAAGTACCGTCCGTCCAAACGATCCTTGTGCTATCAAATGCACTCGAAGTACCTGCTTCCAACTTGCTTGACGGACTGGAAACACCAAAATAAAAAAGCTTCGGCACTGTGCCGGAGCTTTTTTATTTTGGCTTTTTTCAAATGATGTGTTTTGCTTCATACTTTACAGCCAATAGCTTATAGGAGACTTCCACGCATTTCTCCAACGGAATCCATTGCTTGAAGCTTGATTCGTAAATGCCTTGGATCGCTTTCGCTAAATCTGATGGATGGTCGATATCGTGCAGCCTGTCGATGACATCATTCGCTTCTGTATTGTACTCGCCAGTGCCGACAGAAAATGGGTCCCACCCTTCCATAATCCTCAGCGCTCTTTTATCCATGTCCACCGTATCCATTCGTTTTCACCTATCATTCCTGTATCGTTAACAGCTATAATATCATAGAAACCAAAAAGAAATGAGGAGATTGCTTTGAATTTGTTCGAACAAACACATGACCGGCGGGACAGCCGTTCGGTGAAATGGGGGCGGATGGAGTCAGTCTATGGAATCCAGGATGCATCCGGCATATTGCCGATGTGGGTTGCGGATATGGATTTCCCGGCGCCGCCTCCAGTGACTGACGCTTTGCGAGAACGATTGGAACATCCGATTTTCGGTTATTCATACATATGCGAAGAATGTAAAACAGCAGCCGCGGACTGGCTGGAAAAGCGGCATGGCTTAATCGTCCAAACGGATTGGATGCTGTTTCATCAAGGGGTTATCCCAGCCATGGCAAGTATCATCGACGTCTTTACCGACATTGGAGATCACGTACTGGTAACACCGCCTGTCTATCCGCCATTTTTCTCCATCCCTAAAAATCTTGGGCGCGGAGTCCTGTACTCCGAATTGACAGAGCAAGATGGCGAGTACACCATCGATTGGGTTGATTTTGAAGCCAAGCTCGAAAAAGCACAGTTGTTTATTTTGTGTAATCCGCATAATCCCGGCGGCAAATTGTGGACACCGACTGAATTAGAGAACATCGTCCAGTTATGCACACGCCATGATGTGTTGATTCTTTCGGATGAAATCCATAGTGACTTAATCCATGCTGGGGAAACCCATACCCCTCTCCTGTCGGTTGCCGGCAGCGAGCGAAACCGCATCTTCACATGCATCGCCCCGACAAAAACGTTTAACCTGGCAGGAATTCAAGCGGCGATGATCGTTTCTCCCGATTCCGATAAACGCTCTCGTTTGGAACAGCATATGCAAGCGCACGGCACTGGTTCTCTAAATGCATTTGCGCCTGTTGCATGGAAAGCCGCATACGAACAAGGTGAACCGTGGCTGAATGAATTGCTCGAAGTGTTAGCACACCATATTGATTATGCGTTGGAACGGCTCGAACGCGAATTGCCTGGCTTGAAGATTCGCAGACCGCAATCGACATACTTATTGTGGATCGATTACCGGGCGCTCGGTTTCACCGAAGACGAAGTGATGAAACGCCTGCTCGAAAAAGGAAAAGTGGCGCTTGAGCCGGGATCAAAATACGGCGAAGCCGGCCGCGGTTTCTTGCGAATGAATATCGCGTGCCCAACACAGACCTTAGAAGATGGTGTCAGCCGAGTCATCCGCGCACTCCGTTGAAATGTTTGGAAAAAAGAAAAAAGCTATCGCCCGCTGCGATAGCTTTTTCTTATTGCTCGATGATATCGATCGATTCGATGACGATGTCTTCAAGCGGTTTATCATTTGCGCCTTTTTCGACAGCTGCGATTTTGTCGACGACATCCATGCCTTCATCGACCTGCCCGAAGACTGTATGCATCCCGTCAAGCCAAGGCGTTCCGCCCATTTCTTCGTAAGCTGCCGTGATTTCTTCCGGGTAATCAGAGGCACTTCCTTCTTTTATTTCTTTTGCCTGCACGATAAAGAACTGGCTGCCGTTCGTTCCCGGCCCAGCATTTGCCATCGACAAAGCACCGCGGAAATTGAATAGTTTGTCGCTGAATTCATCTTCGAAAGGCTCGCCGTAAATGCTTTCGCCCCCGCCTCCTGTGCCGGTCGGGTCACCGGTCTGCAACATGAAATCTTCTATGACGCGGTGGAAAATAACGCCGTCATAATAACCAGATTCGGCATGCCCCAGGAAATTCTCTACTGCTTTTGGTGCGATTTCAGGGAATAGGCGGATACGGATCGTGCCTTCTGATGTATTCAGATCTACAACCGTTTCTTCCGTTATACCTGGTTCAAGTTGCGGATAGCCTTGCACTTCTTCTGTTGAAGCAGGCTCTGTTCCGCCTTTTTCCTGTTGTTCTCCCGAGCTGCCGCATGCTGCTAACGCAACGACAGAGAACAGGAGCATTACTGACCATAAAGTTTTTTTCATTTCGTTTCACCCCGCTTTATTCTAGCATAGAATAATTCAGAATACAGTGGTAATTTATTCCGCTTTTTTCGGGTAACGAACTATTATATAATATAGGAAGAGTTTTGGTTTTCAGAAAGAAGGGGTTCCAACTGGATACTCAAAAAAGAAACTTTTACATCATCATGTTCACCAATTTCCTGGTCGCCGGCAGTACGACGATGATCATGCCGTTTTTGTCGCTGTACATTGAATCGCTTGGCAGTTTTTCGGATGAGTATGTTCAGCGCTGGTCAGGGTTGGTGTTCGGCGTGACTTTTGTTGCTGCGTTGTTCATGTCGCCGGTATGGGGGCGCATCGCCGACAAATACGGCTTCAAGCCGATTTTGATCATCAACGGCTTCGGGATTGCCACCAGCATCTTTCTGATGGGGACGGCTGACTCCGTCCTTGGCTTGTTCATGATCCGCTTATTCATGGGCGTCGTTACAGGCTTTATCCCGACCTCACTCGCATTCGTCAGTTCCCAAACATCTAAGGAGACGGCCGGCAAAACGCTCGGTACGCTTCAAATGGGCAGCGTGTCGGGTACCTTGTTCGGGCCGGTGCTCGGTGGCTTGATGGCCGATGCGTTCGGCTTCACTTATACGTTCCTCATCACTGCTACGATCATTGGCATCGCCGCATTATTCGTTGTCTTCGGGCTGAAGGAAATCCGCAAGCCGAAACGAAAAGATGCCCATGTCTATGCGCGCAGCACCGTGATCCAGGGCATCTTGCATCACCGCTTGCTGCTGAATGTCATGATCATCACCGCTTTGATCCAAATCGGCAATTTCAGCATCCAGCCCTTATTGTCTTTGTATGTGGCGGAATTGACGGAAGGGACCGCCCAAGTGGCCTTTCTCGCAGGTGTCACGTTCAGCGCGACGGGCGTCGGCAATTTGCTGTTCGCTAGGCTCTGGGGACGGCTCGGGGATTCGGTCGGTTATGAGAAGATTCTCGGCTTGCTGTTGCTGCTCGCATTCTTGTTCATCATCCCGCAAGCCTTTGTCACCGAGCTTTGGCAGCTGATCGTTCTGCGCTTGTTCTTCGGTGTAGCGGTCGGCGGCATGATTCCAACAACGACTGCCCTGATGCGCCGCGAAGCGCCAATCGATATCCAAGGCGAAGTGATGGGCTATAACACCAGCTTCCGCTTTCTCGGCAATATCGTCGGCCCGATGTTCGGCGGTATCGTCAGTGGGTTTATCGGAATTTCTTCCGTCTTCGTTGTAACCGGATCATTATTCGTTTTCGCCTTCGTTTTCCTCTGGTATACAAAAAAACAACCGGACCAGGATTTCGAAGATGTGCTCTTGGAACAAGAGCTGAAACACTCCTAACATCTTCCAAAAAACACTTGTTGGATAGAGAGTCCTTCTTTCAGCAAGTGTTTTTTGTGTACACTTTTTTAAATTCGCAATATTCTGTTTATCGAGTTTCTTCCTATTACAAAACACATGAAATCTTTATGCTCTTCCTCCTAGCTGCAAGGGTGTACGGTGCAAAACCGCTCTGAATGCGTTATACTTTTTAATTAGAAACTCATCACGTACCACTTTGGAAGGAGGATTCATTTGTCTCTTGTATTTCTGATTTTCATACCGATCCTTGCAGCGCTGTTTATTCCGCTGCTATTTAAACGACTTGGCCAGATCCATACAGGCTGGTTCGTTTTACTGGTTCCGGCAGCGCTGTTCTTATACTACGCCACCCGCCTTCCTTCAGTTATGGAAGGTGGCACTTATGTATCTGAACTTTCCTGGATCCCTTCCCTCGATATCGCCTTTATTGCGTATCTCGATGGGTTGAGCTTATTGTTCACTTTGCTGATCACCGGGATCGGCGCACTCGTTGTGCTATACTCGATTTTCTATTTGGACAAGCACCGCGAACAATTACATAACTTCTATGTGTATCTATTGATCTTCATGAGCGCCATGCTTGGCGTCGTGCAATCGGATCATTTGATCACGCTGTACTTGTTCTGGGAATTGACTTCGATTTCCTCATTCTTGCTGATCGCTTATTGGTATACGCGCGATCGCTCCCGATTCGGCGCATTGAAGTCGATGATGATTACCGTCTTCGGCGGCTTGATGATGCTTGGGGGATTTGTGTTGCTCAGCATCATGGGCGGCACGTATTCGATCCGCGAATTGATTGCACAAGCACCAGAACTTGCACAGCATGACTTCTTCATCTGGGCCCTGGTGCTTGTGCTGCTCGGCGCATTTACAAAATCTGCCCAGTTTCCATTTTATATCTGGCTGCCGGACGCGATGGAAGCGCCGACGCCTGTCAGTGCCTATCTCCACTCCGCAACAATGGTTAAAGCCGGCATTTACTTGGTCGCCCGCTTGACACCGGTCTTCGCCTTATCTGAAGTTTGGATGTGGCTTGTTGCCGGCGTCGGGTTGTTCACGATGGTGTGGGCGTCGTTCTTTGCTTTGAAGCAGAAGGACTTGAAAGGCATACTGGCCTTCTCGACCGTTTCACAGTTGGGCCTCATCATGTCACTGCTCGGTGTTGCTGCAGCAGCTTATCATGTAGAAGGCGCCGCTGATACGTATTTGAAATACGCAGCGTTCGCGGCGATATTCCATTTAATCAACCACGCAACCTTTAAAGGAAGCCTGTTCATGATCGCAGGCATCATCGACCATGAAACTGGGACGCGCGATATCCGGAAACTCGGCGGTTTAATGAGTTTGATGCCGGTCAGTTTCACGGTCGCATTGATCGGATCCTTGTCAATGGCGGGCCTCCCGCCTTTCAACGGCTTCCTCAGTAAAGAGATGTTCTTGACGGCGATGCTGTCGCTGCAGGAATTCAATATGTTCTCGATGGACGTCTGGTGGGTTTTGTTCCCGATCATCGCTTGGATCGGTTCGGTCTTCACGTTCATCTACAGCTTATATTTCGTCTTCCATACTTTTGCCGGCAAACATCAGCCGGAGCAATTGCCGAAACAAGCGCATGAAGCACCGATCGGCATGCTCATTTCACCGGTTTTCCTTGCCGCACTCGTCGTAATGATTTTCTTCATCCCGAACTTGATCGGGGATTGGCTTGTGAAACCCGCTGTTGCCGCTATTCAGCCGTTTCTTTATGATTCCCCGCAGAATGTGGATATCCACGTTTCAGCGTGGCACGGCTTCAACACTGAATTATTCATGACACTAGGTATTTTTGCAATCGGTGGCTTGATGTTCTGGACGCTGCGCAAATGGCAGCATCTATACGATCTATATCCGGATTCCATCTCACTGAACCGCCTTTATGATGAAATGATGCTGCTCAGCGACGGAGGGGCCAACCGCTTCTCCCGGATTTATATGACAGGTTTTATCCGGTCATACCTCGTCTATATGTTCAGCTTCATGACATTCATCGTGTTGCTGACCTTGTTCTTGAACGAAGCGTTCCAGATCGACTTTAACAATTTGGCGCCAATTGGCGTTTATGAAATTGTTATCCTTCTGGCATTGGTCGGTGCGACTTTGACGATTCTCGGCTCCAAGTCCCGCCTGACCGCGATTATCGCACTAGGGGCTGTCGGCTATTCAGTGGCACTGCTGTTCGTCATCTTCCGTGCACCTGACTTGGCATTGACACAGCTCGTTATCGAAACCATCTCGGTTGCCTTGTTCTTGCTGGCGTTCTATCATTTGCCGCAGATCAGCCGCAAAGAAGAGCGCATGAAATTCCGCTTTGGCAATGCACTCGTGGCACTTGGCGTTGGCGTCACAATGACTTTGGTCGCGTTATCGGCCCATTCACAAAAAGCTATGCCTTCGATTTCCGAATTCTACAAGGAAACGGTTTATAAAGAAGCGGGCGGCGGGAATATCGTCAACGTCATTCTCGTCGATTACCGCGGGTTTGATACCTTGTTCGAAATTGCAGTACTCGGCATTGCGGGCATCGGAATTATTACGATGATCCGCCTGCGCCTCACGAAAAAGGAGGGTCAGCATGAGAACAAATGATGTCATGCTTCAAACCGCCACGAAAGTGGTGACCTTCATCATCTTGATGTTTGCTGTCCATATTTTCTTCGCCGGCCACTATACGCCGGGCGGCGGGTTTGTTGGGGGATTGTTGACCGCAAGTGCCATCGTCTTGTTGATGCTTGCGTTCGACATCCCGACAATCAAGAAGATCCTGCCGATTAATTACGTCGTGCTGACCGCTGTCGGTTTGTTGATTGCTATCGCAACCGCCAGTGCATCGATCTTTTTTGATGTCCCATTCTTCACACATGCCTATGATTATTTCGATTTGCCTTTGTTCGGCGAAACCTCCCTGCACTCGGCATTGTTATTTGATATAGGCGTCTATTTGGTTGTTGTAGGAGTAACGATGACCATTATTCAAACGATTGGAGAGGATGAATAATGGAAATAGTCATGTCGGTTGCCATCGGCTTATTGTTCATGGCGGCTGTATATTTAATGCTATCGAAAAGTTTGATTCGCATCATCATCGGCACAGGCCTTTTGAGCCACGGCGCCCACCTTTTGCTATTGACAATGGGCGGCCTCGGCGGCACTGCGCCGCCTGTTGTGGCTGATGGGGTAACGGTTAGCGATTATGCCGACCCTCTGCCACAGGCGCTGATCCTGACAGCGATTGTCATTTCGTTCGCGGTCACGTCATTTTTCCTGGTGCTCGCCTATCGTGCCTACCAGGAACTTGGCACAGACAATATGGAGCTATTGAGAGGTACAGAAGATTATGAGTAATTTAGCTTTGTTCCCCGTAGTCATTCCATTGATTTTTGCCGCCATCTTGATGCTGTTCCCAAAAAAGCTGCATATGCAACGCGCAGTGGCGATTGCCGGCGTTGCCGCGACACTCGCTTCAGCGCTTGTGCTATTCTCGAAAGTTAACAGTGATGGCGTCCAAGCTGTCACGCTCGGCAGCTGGCCTGCCCCGTTCGGCATCTCTATGGTATCCGATATGTTCTCGGTGCTATTGGTACTGAGTTCCACCATCGTCACGCTGTTCGTATTGTTTTACAGCATCCCGACGATTGGCGTGAAGCGCGAGCAGTCGTTCTACTATCCAGCTGTCCTGTTCTTGATGACCGGAGTTAACGGCGCCTTCACAACAGGCGATATCTTCAACTTGTTCGTCTTCATCGAAGTGTTGTTGATGGCTTCTTATGCATTGATCGTTCACGGCGGTGAAAAGCCGCAGCTGCGCGAATCAATTAAGTACTTGCTGGTGAACATCATTTCATCGGCATTGTTCGTTTCGGCGGTCGCTTACCTTTACTCCGTTACCGGTACGCTCAATATGGCCGACTTGGCTGTCAAGATCCCGCAAATCGAAGCAGTTGGCATCCTAACGGTCATTGCCGTCTTGTTCCTGGTCGTCTTCGGTTTCAAAGCGGCGATTTTCCCATTGTACTTTTGGCTGCCAGGTTCCTATTTTGCACCGCCAATGGCGATTCTCGCCTTGTTCGGCGCATTGCTGACAAAAGTCGGCGTCTACGCCATCATGAGAACCTATACCTTGTTCTTCACGATGAATACCGGTTTTACCCACGAACTGCTGGCGATCATTGCGATTTTGACGATCCTCGCAGGCTGCGTCGGGGCGCTTGCGTATTTTGATGTAAAAAAGATCATCATCTACAACATCATCATTGCGGTTGGCGTCATCTTGTTCGGTATTTCGCAAATGAACGCAGCCGGTGTAGAAGGCTCCATTTTCTATTTGGTGCACGACATGCTCATTAAAGCGGCACTGTTCCTTCTAGTGGGCATCTTGACCGTCATTTTCGGCACCAGCGATTTGCGCAAGATGGGCGGTTTGATCAAGAGTTATCCGCTCTTTGGCTGGACCTTCCTGGTCGCGGCATTCGGCCTTGCCGGCATCCCCCCGCTCAGCGGCTTCCCTGGCAAATTGCTGATCGTCCAAGGCGGTTTCGAAGGCACCCACTTCTGGGGCAGCTTAGTGATCCTGGCGACTAGCTTGCTCGTGTTGCTAAGTGTTGTAAGGATCTTCATCTATGCATTCTGGGGAGAACCGGTGAAGATTGTCACGATTGACCGAAAACATTATCTATCGATGTTCGTCCCGACAGCTATACTCGTCGCCTTGACTGTATTCCTCGGCGCCGGTGCGGAACTCTTCATGCCGTTCATTTCGGACGCAGGTGAAGTGCTACTGAATCCATCGCTCTATATTGACGCGGTATTAAAGGAGTAGGTCAATATGTCTTTACAAGTTCTATTGAATTTTTTCCTGGCGCTCGTCTGGATGTTCATGACCGTGTCGTTCACTCCTTCCGGATTCGTCATCGGCTTTCTAATTGGCCTCGGCATCATCATCTTGATGCGCCGGTTTTTCTCAAACCGGCTGTACATCCTACGCGTCTGGGCGTTGATCTCACTGTTCCTGTTGTTCCTTCGTGAACTTTTCATGTCAAGCATCCAGGTGCTGTCGATCGTCATAAGCCCCAACATGAACATCAAACCGGCCATTTTTGAAATGGAAACGGAACTCGATGACGACTGGCAAGTAACCTTGCTGTCCGCATTGATCACATTAACTCCAGGCACTTTGGTAATCGGCATTTCCGAAGATCAAAAACGCCTGTACATCCATGCCCTGGATTTCGAAGACATTGACTCGGCCGTGTCATCTATCAAGAATACATTTGAACGGGCGATATTGGAGGTGAGCCGGTCATGATGATGTTTTATTGGGTTTCCCTGTTCATCGTCAGCATTTCTTTTGCTGGCCTGTTGTTCCGCCTCGTCAAAGGCCCGACGGTTGCAGACCGCGTCGTGGCACTCGATGCGATCGGCGTGACGCTCGTGTCGATTGTTGCTTTATTGTCCTTGATTATTGAGACGGAATTTTTCCTGGAGGTCATTCTCTTGATGAGCATTCTGTCCTTTATCGGAACGGCCGCCTTTGCGAAATTCCTGGAGAGAGGGGAGATTTTCGATCGAGATCCTCGTTGATATCCTAATCATCCTTTTAATCGGCACTGGCGTCCTGTTCAGCGCCGTCACTGCTCTCGGGCTCGTCAGGCTACCAGATGTCTACACAAGGACACACGCAGCCTCTAAGAGTTCGACACTCGGTGTATTATCAATCCTGCTCGGAACCTTCGTCCATTTTTGGTTTAATGAAGGCATCTTCAATACGCAGATGGTCATTGCCATCGCCTTCCTGTTCATCACGCAGCCGGTTGCTGGTCATCTGATCGGTCGCGCCGCTTATATGACAGGCATCAAAGTCGCGGAAGAAACGGTGCGTGACGATATGGGCCCTGCAATTGAAAAGCGCAAAAACAACCAGCAAGAAGAACTTGAAAACGAATAAAAAAAACGCAGCCAATTTGGCTGCGTTTTTTTATTCCTTATTCCCCAACTTTTCCACAAATAACGCCAGTGTTCTTACCATGGCGCCAGTGCCTCCAGCAGGGCCCAAGTCATGCGCTGCATCGGCGTGCGAAGTTCCGGCGATATCTAGGTGGATCCACGGCGTGTCGCCGACGAACTCGCCGACAAAGCCGCCGCCGAAAATCATATGGCCGTCGCGCCCGGGTGAATTGTTCAAGTCGGCGACATCGCTTTTGCGCAGCCGCTTTTTGTCGCTTTCCGTGAGCGGCAATTGCCAGACGAACTCACCCGTTTTCTTCGAGACGTCCAGCAGTTTGCCGTAAAACGCTTCGTCGTTCGTCAACGCGCCCGTTTTGTCTTTGCCGAGCGCGACGATGACGCCGCCTGTCAACGTCGCCACATCCACCACTTGGCTTGCGCCAAGCTGCTTGGCATACGTGACAGCATCCGCCAATACCAAACGCCCTTCTGCATCCGTGTTGAGGATTTCAATGGTCTTGCCGCTCATCGACGTGATGACATCATCAGGTTTGAAGGCATTGCCTGACACCATATTATCAGTAGAGGCAATGACAGCCACCACGTCCTTGTCCGGCTTCAGTTCGCCGATGACACGCATTGCACCCAGCACAGCCGCTGCTCCGCCCATATCCCCTTTCATCCCGACGATGCCGTCTTTCGGCTTGAGGGAATAACCGCCCGTATCAAATGTAATACCTTTACCGACGAGTGCGAGCGGGGCTTCGAAACTGTCTGTCGCTTTGTATTTCATGACGATCAGACGCGGTTCTTCAACAGAACCTTGGTTGACTGCAAGCAGCGCGCCCATGCCAAGCTCTTCGATTTCGCTGCGCCCAAGGATATCCGTTTCAAATCCGTAAGCTTCGCTGAGCTCTTGTGCATATTCAGCCATCGCTGTTGGCGTCAGGATATTCGCCGGCATATTGACGAGCGTTCTTGCTTCATTGACTGCCTCCGCATGGACTGTGCCGATAAAAGCCGCCTGGCGGATGGCATCTGCTGGCTGCTCTGTCAGAAAGCTCAGCGATTCCACGCGGTGATCCACTTCATTGGAATTCGTTTTGTAATCAGCAAAGCGGTATGCGCCCATTTGGATACCCTCAGCCGCTAGGTGCGCGACTTGTTCGCCGTTCACTTCCCCATTTTCGAAAGAAGCTGTATAGATGGCGGCATGGCGAATTTTTTCTTTGACCAACTGCTTTCCTGCGATGCCAAATGAACGGCGCAACTCATCTTCCGTCAGTTTTTTGCGGTCGCCTATCCCAACAAATAGCACACGAGGGATGTCGCCTTTTAAAGTAGGATAAATGCTCAGCGAGTTCAAGTCGAATGACAAACCGCCTTTAATCCAATCAGCAAGGCGTCCGTCAAAGCGCTTCTCCAATCCTTTCCAGCCATCCGCATTATCGGGATGGCGGCTCAATCCGACGATTAGAATTTCTGCTTCGTTCTGTTCTGTGGGTTTCAATACATTGATTTCCATAAGAATCCTCCTTTTAACTGCATATTCAGTGTAACATTACTTCGGCTTCCGGAATAGCTTGACAAAGCGCGTACTGCCATAGGCATATGATATACTTTCTGTACGGAATTTAAGTGGAAGGGGCTGCTTGCCAAATGGAACTCTTATCCAATACGCCATTAATGATTGCGTTGTTTGCGATTTTTTTCGCCCAATTCGTTAAAATTCCCATTCAATACGCAGTGACCCGTGAATTGAATTGGGGGCTTTTCACATCGACTGGCGGCATGCCGAGTTCTCATTCTGCCGCTGTAACCTCCCTGACAACCGCAGTCGCCTATGAGGCAGGCATTTCATCCACGGTATTCGCGGTATCCGCCTTGTTTGCGGTGATCACGATGTATGACGCAACCGGGGTCCGTTTTCAAGCCGGGCAACAAGCATTGACGATCAACCGCTTGCGCCAGGATTTGAATAATTTTATGGAAGAAACCCGTAAATGGCCTTCGAAAAAAGAAGAAGAGAAAATCGAGGAACTCAAAACACTGCTCGGCCACAAACCGAGTGAAGTGTTCATGGGGGCGCTGACAGGAATCGCGCTGTCTGTCGTCTTCTACAGCATGCTCTAGAAAAAAGCCGGACCGCAAATTGCGGACCGGCTTTTCTTTTTCTATAAACGGCATCAAAACATTTGATACCCCATCTTGCGCAATATTTTCATGACGATTCCAGAAGTGACTGCGCCGAGGAATCCGGCCGTCAGTACGGCAATATCGCTGCCCGTCAACGAACGGATAGTTTCCCCAAGCATCGAAAAGGACTCGCCTGGGGCGGTAAAGTAATCAAATACACCGACATCATCAATGACAAGCAAGATGACAACCGGATACACGACCGCCATTAGCCACGTCATGCGCAGCAGCATGTTCAGCAAAAAGCCGATACCGAAAAACATCACGTAAAAAAGCAGGATGGAAATGATCAATTGGACAATGGTAAATGAACTGTTCATGGACTCTAACCTCCGTTATTCCTTTCCTCAGTTTACCCGAAAGACAAAGCCCTTTCAATGTGGAGGAACAGTATTCATGACTTTGTCACAGAAGCCCTGCCCATATAAAAAAGAGCAGCTATTGCAGCTGCTCTTTCATATTTTCACAGTTTATTTGTTTTTCCCGGATCCTGAACAGCAGGAGCACGTTTCGGAGCCGCCCAACCGTAGTTGGAAATATCCTTGGCCCGCGCAGTATGGGCAATGGGTTGCAGTAGTTCTCTTCTTGAAGACTGTCATTCGAAACACCTCCTCTGTTGTTTTTAATATTCTGATAATTAGTAATATATCACGTATCGCAAATCGCTGCAAATAAAAAAGAACGTTTGTAAACGGATACAAACGCCTTTATCTCCATTATTCTCTTTTATCCTTTATTATTCTATCTTTTTCTAAATTATCTGTTAATTAAAATCTAGTATTTATGCCGAAAAAACAGTTTATAGTCAGTATAGCCAAAAATATGACCAGGGTCGACGTCTTCGATTGGTTCAAACCCTTCCTCGACTATGTACGAAGCCATTTCATGTAGCATGACCGAGGCATCTTCATCTTTCGATAAGTCTTCAGGAGAGCGCCATGCAGCTTCGTAGAGCTCTTCTTGCTGCACTAGGATGTGTTGCTTGTCTTCAAGAGGACGCAGCAAGAATACCGCCATATTGTCGCTGATTCTCTCCTTGATCACTCCCGAGCGGAAACCGATCATGCCAAGCAAGACGCAGTCGATCCCGGTCTCCTCTTTCACTTCCCTCAAGGCTGCTTGATCCACTGTTTCATCTTTTTCGACGAATCCTGCAGGCAACGACCATTTTCCATGAAGCCCGCCGTAACGCTTCTTGACGACGAGCCATTCGTTTTGTTGGTTGACGACCAGCCCAGCAGCACCGAGCCAAACATCTCCTCTTTTGCTTTTCGACATGAATCCCACTCCTTCAGGCTATGTGAAAAAAAGCCCCCCGCACCGGGAGGCTTTCGTTTTTATAGTACGTTAAATTTACCTTTTTTCAAGACGAGGCCAGGGCCGCCAATCATGTACAAGGCACGGTTGTCGATCATTTTCTTCATGAACGACGCACGTTTGCCTGTCACTTTCTTGCCGAAGACAACACCAATCGCATCTTCATCGCCAAGTGAGCAGACAGTTCCTTTCAAATCAGGAACAAACTCTTCCGTCGTCCCGTCGCCAGCAAGCGCTTTGATGTTTTTTGCAATGCGCTCGCCTTGCTGCATCGCAATTTGTGCAGTCGGCGGGTACGGACGGTTTGTTTCTTCATTGATCATCAATGCGCAGTCACCGACGATGAATACATCGGAATAACCTGGCGCACGCATGTCTTTTTCGACTTTAATGCGCGCGCGCATGCTTTCGATGGATGTTTCTTCAATCAAGCGGTTGCCACGGACGCCAGCTGCCCAAACAACTGTGCCAGCATAGATGAATTCAAACTCATCATCATTCTTCTTGATCTTCACACCTTCTGGAGTCGCTTCAACGACAGGCGTTCCGATAGAGAATTCGATGCCTTTTGCTTGAAGATGGCCGACTGCATAATCTACCAATTCAGGATCGAATCCTGGCAAGACCATCGGTGCAGCTTCTACACAGATGACACGTACTTTTTCACGCGGCACGTCGTACTCTTTGCAAAGTTCTGGCACGCGGTTTGCAAGTTCTCCGAGGAATTCGATTCCTGTGAATCCGGCTCCGCCGACAACGATCGTCAAACGGCTGTCGTTCTTCACTTCTTCAGTAGACCATGTCGCAAATTGGAATTCGATGTGCTCGCGGATATAACGCGCAGCTTTTACATTGGCGATCGACAACGCATATGTGTCGAGGCCTTCGATTCCAAAAGTTTCCCCTTCAAAGCCAAGGCCGATGACAAGATAATCGTATGTGAATTCTCCGTTGTCAGTCGAAACCTTTTTGCTGTCTACATCGATGCCTTCGACAGTGGCTTGAACAAAGTTCACTTTGCCGGTATCGATGACGTCTGCGATATCGTAGCGCACTTGTTCCGGAAGCAGTGTTCCTGCTGCCGCTTCATGGAGCCATGTGCTTTCGTAATGATATTCATTTTTGTTGATGAGCGTAATGTCCGCAGCGTCTGTCCCAAATTCTTTTTGCAGATTCACTACAGTGGTCAATCCACCATAGCCTGCACCTAATACTAATATTGACGGTCTTTTCAACACAATCGCAACCACCTTCAAGTCATTTTATGTACCGGAAATAATGAAACAGATTCCAGTAAACACCTATCCTCTATATTAGCCCTTTTGCAAATGCTTTTCAACAGTTGAATGCCCTTACACAAGATGCGCAACAAAAGCGAAAATTAAAAAAACCCGCTTTTGTCACAAAGCGGGTTTTTGCATCAGCAGTTTTCAGGAGTCCCTGCTTTTTTCGCGGTACGGAAACTTGTTCCACATCCGCATGAGGCGATGGCATTCGGGTTATCGATGGTGAATCCGCCGCCCATCAAGGACTGCTTGTAATCCACTATAGTCCCTTGTAAAATCGGTGCATCTTCCTTATTGATCAAGATACGGATGCCATGCTGTTCGTATTGATCGTCTGTTTCTGCCGCTTCCGGCTCGAAACCCATGCCATATGTCAGGCCGCTGCAGCCGCCGCCTTTTACAGCCACGCGCAGGAAAGATCCTTCCTCTTCGTTATGGCGCATCATTTCCTTCACTTGGAAAGAAGCGGCTTCTGTAATTTCTACAACTTGTGTCATCTACGTTCACCCTTTCTTTTCCATTTTGCTACCCGCATGGGGCAGACATAAAAAGGGACCTGCAAAAGGCCCCTGGATATTAAAAGACTTGTTCCACTTCAACGACGCCAGGAACTTCCTCGACAAGCGCGCGTTCGATGCCCGCTTTCAATGTGATTGTTGAACTTGGGCAGCTGCCACAAGCACCGAGCAAACGGAGCTTCACGATGCCGTCCTCTACATCCACCAATTCACAGTCTCCCCCGTCGCGCAAAAGGAATGGCCGTAATTTATCTAAGACTTCCATTACTTGATCTTCCATCATAGCTTCAGTCATTTCTATCGACTCCTTTCATTACAATCATTATAATGTGAATAAGCACAAAAAGCCAATAATGAATTTCCAGGAGGCCAATATCCATGACAAAAATCCCGAACATCGAAGTTTACGGAACCGACCAGATCTGCGCCAGCTGTGTAAATGCCCCGTCGTCCAAAGATACCTACGAATGGCTCGAAGCAGCGATCTCCAGAAAATACAAAGACCAACCATTTTCAATAAGCTATATCGATATTGAGAAACCGTTGCAAGATGCAAAACAGCAAGAATATGCGGAGCGAATTTTGGAAGATGAGTTTTTCTACCCGCTCGTGCTGATCGAAGGTGAAGTGGTTGGCGAAGGCTATATTCAATTAAAGCCTGTCTACCAGGAGCTCGAGAAACACGGCTTTGCCGCTGCTGAATAAATAAAAAAAGCGCTCCGGGAGCGCTTTTTCCAGGTTATCGAGAAAGGTAAGAAATCGTATTTTCCGAAGCTTATCGCTCGCTTTCCGTGGGCTCGCGCCCAAGCCTCCTCAGTCGCTTCGAAACCCTTGTGCTCCCACATCTGCGTGGCAGATGCGTCGCAAATGAATGCGCTCAGCTAAGCTTCGCTCATTCATTCCTTGCGGGGTCTCGGTCGTCTCGCTATTCCACAGGAAAGATAAAGTCGACCTGCGGGAGACATTATCTTTGCGAAAGTAATGCGCAGCATTATTGAGCAGAAGGGTTTACGAGCGAACACTTCTCCAAATACTTAAAGAGTTCGTTGATTGTTGAATGTAAAAAAAACGATTCCATTCTAATTCGTAATGAAGTAATAGACTTCTTCAACACTCTGTAAAAAAGCGCTCCGGGGAGCGCTTTTTTCTTTACCCATTATGCCATTTATACATCCACAAGACGCCTGATTTCATCAAACGCGCAATGCGTCCGGTAACGGTACGGTCTGCGAGATAGGCAAAGCCTTGTTTTTTCCCGAGCGAGCCAAGGAAGCCTTTCAGCTTGATCTCTGGCATCGTCTCAGGCAATGCTTCGCCTTTCCATTTCATGCGCAGCACTTTGACAATCTGTTCAGCTTGTTCTTCTGCAAGCTGTGCAGAAGGCGCCATTGGCAATGCGGCACAGTCGCCGACGACATAGACATTCTCATCGTTCGGCAATTGGTGATATTGGTTGATGACGACACGCCCGCTACTGTCGCTTTCCAAATTCAAGTCGCGTACCGGCTTGACCGGCTGGATGCCCGCCGTCCAGACGACTGCATCGACCGGAATCGTTTCTTCGTGGTTGTGGAGCAGATTAGGCTCCACTTTGGTGATATTCGAATTGGACACGACATCAACGTTATTATTATCGAACCATTTCTTGACGAAATTGCTGAGCCGCTCCGGGAAGTCGCGTAAAATTCGCGGACTGCGGTCAAATAGCTTGATTTGCAGGTCTTTCCGGCTTTCACGTAGTTCACTGGCAAGTTCGATGCCACTGAGCCCTGCACCGACCACGCCGACTGTGGCTCCTGATTTCAGTCCAAGCAAGGCTTCATAAGTTTTCCGCGAGTTGCCGATGGTTTGGATGCTGTACGTGAATTCATCCGCTCCCGGAACGCCGTGGTATTTGTCGATGCAACCGAGCCCGATGACCACTTCATCATAGGCGATGCGTTGGCCGTCTTCCAAAAAGATGCATTTTTCCTCCAGGCCGATCTCACGAATTTCGCCATTGACGATTTTCAGGCGTTCGTGCTCCGGAAACGGGACGCGCACCTCGTGGTCAGATTCAGTGCCTGCAGCGAGTGCGTAAAATTCTGTTTTCATGCTGTGAAAAGGTGTGCGATCAATGAGGATAATTTCCATGTCCTGCGGGAAATTATTCGGCAAGAGCCGAAGCAAGACCCGCATATTGCCATAGCCGCCACCTAGTAAGACTAATTTCTTCATATAATTCTCCTTTAGCCCGTCATTCTGCTGTTGATTCCAAATATGAGTATAGCTGATTGTGATAACTTTCACAATCCTTTCAAGGCAAAATCAATTAATTGACGGTTGCACGGAAACACGGTAGGATTTCCTAGTAGTGAGGTGAGCTGGAATGAACCCGATTATTGAATTTTGCATGAGCAATCTCGCCAATGGTTCGGAAGAGTCTTTTGCAAAACTAGAGCAGGACCCGAATCTGGATGTACTCGAATATGGTTGTTTAAGCTACTGCAGCCAATGTGCCGAATCCTTGTTTGCACTTGTAAACGGTGAAATTGTGGAAGCGGACACCCCTGAAGAGCTAACCAAGAAAATATATGAGTTCATAGAAGAAAACCCATTGTTTTAAGCCGCCTTTTGGACGGCTTTTTTTAATGCTTCCAAAAACTGAGATTTTCTAACAAATGCGTTGCAGGATGGTCTTTTTGCATCACGGCATCCATCGGGGTCACGCCGGTATTGACGTGCACCGTGTCGATTCCAAAACGGATTCCTGCTTGTATGTCGGTATCGTAGTTATCCCCGATCATCACCATTTCCTCTTTATCGAATCCCCATTCGTGCTGAATGGCTTCGAGCATATGGATTTCCGGTTTGCCGATAAATACCGGATCGACATCTGTCGCTTTTGACACGACGGCTGTTATGGCCCCGTTGCCTGGCAGAAATCCTTCTTCTGAAGGGAATGCCAAGTCTTGGTTAGTCGACAAGAACACGGCCCCATTCTGCACCTCCAGGCAAGCGCGCGATAGTTTCTTGTAAGTAATCTGTGGGTCGAGCCCCATCAGGACGATGTCTGCCTGTTTCTCGACGCAATCGATTCCTTCCGCATCAAGCGCTTCCTTCAAGCCATCCGAACCGATCAGGTAAACCGTGCGGCCCGGGTACCAACGCTTGATGTATTTTGCCGCCGCGACCGCTGAAGACATAATGCGCGATTTATCGGCATTGACACCGACCCTTTTCAGCTTTTCATACAATTGCCCTTGCGTTTTGGAGGCGTTGTTCGTGACATAAAAAGCTTCGATGCCTTGTTGTTGCAAGCGGCTGACAAATTGCGCAGCTTCCTGAACCGGCGCCTCGCCCCGGTACACCGTACCATCCAGATCCAGGCAATACGCCTTATAGCGCTTAATTTTTTCCATTGTCGTTCTCCGGAATGAACGCAGAGACCGGCCCAAGTTCATGTTCAAGATAATGGGCCACCTTAGGGCCGAATTGTTTCAGGCTATCCAAATGAGCATCCATTACACGTTTGATTTCTGTATGGTCGACCGCAATGAATTCGCGCACAAGCATCTTGCGCAGGCCAACCAGCTCTTTCAAAGGCTGGTCCATTTTTTCGGTGATCACTTTTTCATCCACCAGTATATCGATGATATCTTCGTAACTACCCGGATCGCGCATAATAAAACCATCGATCATCGAATTCCCGACATCGATCACCGCTTCAATCGCCCCGAGTGCCAGGCGCTCCAAAGCCAATTGGTCTTTCAACGAATTCCACTGGCCATTCTCTTCATATAAAGCGATAAGCGCATCCATATATGTGATGGCTTCCTTGATTTTTCCGCGGTCGATAAAATACATAATGAGTCCCTCCATTTTACTGTTTCTCGCTGTTGCGTTTCTTCTCTATCATATCATATGGGCACAAAAAAACCCCCAGCGGCTCAATCCGCTGTGGGGGGTTCAGGTTGTTCCTGTACTTCTGGTTCTGGTTGTTCCTGCACTTCTGGTTCCGGCGCTTTTCCGGCCTTTTTCAAGACGAAGTAAGAGCAGCCGAAATTGCAGTATTCATATAAATAATCCTGCAGCGTGCTGATCTTCGTATCATAGCTTGCTTTGTTATTACTATCTTCAAAAAAACCTTTAAGGCGAAGCTGCCCGTATCCCCAGTCGCCCAGGATGTAATCGTATTTGGCCAGAATATCACTGTACCTGTTCTGGATCGCTTCTTCCTGAAAGCCTTCGCGATGATCCTCGATCACCTCGTAATTCCACTTTTCAATTGTGATCAATATCCTCACCACCCATACCTAGTAATGACAAAAGCCTGGGCCCGCATCATCCTGCTTTACCTGCTTACATCCTGCTTCAAATGTATCACACCAAGACTTTGTGGACAAGCTGTGCTATCGTCGCATAAATAAACAAAAAACCTCCGGCGAGCGTTCTGCCAGAGGTTTTCCATTTTATCCTAAGTCTTCTGCTTTGTTTGCTTTGCTCGATCTTACAGCGTGGAAAATGCTCGCTGCAAGCCCTCCCCAGAGGAGGATCATACCGATAATCATAACTACAATCGCGCTAACTGACATGTCGATCCCTCCTTATTCTTTTTCTCGTGCTGGATGCTCGGAATGCTCATCGTAATAGCGATAGTTTTTATGCCATTTGCCGAGCGAGAACAAAATCCCGAAGAGCAGAGCGCCCGCTGCGACGGCTACGCCGCCGAACAATGTGAACATATTCGAATAGCCTTCATAGTTCCCTGTTTCCGTTTCGAATTGCTGGAAAATATTTAGGCGCAGCAAGCCGAACATCATATAGCCAAGAACGATCGGAGTGATGACGCCCAAACTGAATTTCCACCAGCCACCAAGCCGGATATCGGAAATTGCATTGGCATGCTCTTGAAGGTCTCCTGTTTTGCGCAGAATCCATACTACCATGATAACTTCTACGAGGCCAAGAGCCGCTACACCGAATTGGTTGATGTAGTAATCAGCGATATCCAGGAAGAACAATCCGCCCTGCGTAGCAAAAAGGATTGAAATCAATGCTGCAAGACCACCGCCGAAGGCAACCGCTTTTCTGCGTGAAATCCCAAACTTCTCAGTAAAACCTGCGACATATGTTTCTGTGATCGACATAAGAGATGTCAATCCAGCAAGTGTTAGTGATAGGAAGAACAAGAAACCGAACAGCCCGTTCATGCCCGGGAATTCATTGATGATTGCCGGGAACACCACAAACGCGAGCCCTACGCCAGCTGATGCAACATCCGCCACAGCTACACCAGATTGGGTCGCCATGAAACCGAGTACCGCAAACACCCCGATACCTGCCAGCAACTCAAAACTTGAGTTTGCAAAAGCGGTAATGAAAGCATTGTTAGTGATATCCGATTTTTTCGGAAGATAGCTGGAATAAGTAATCATGATTGCAAAAGCAATCGATAGACTGAAGAAAATATGCCCATAGGCCGCAACCCACACGGTTGGATCCATTATGGCGTCGAAATTCGGGCTGAAGAATGCATCCAGTCCGAGCATTGCCCCATCAAGCGTAACCGCACGGATAACGATGATGGTAAAGATGATGACCAAAGTCGGAATGAAAATCCGGTTCGCCATCTCGATTCCTTTTTTAACGCCTGCAAGCAAGATGCCCAGCGTAATGACCCAAACAAGAACTAACGGAATAAAGATTCCCCAGACGATTCCCCCCGTCTCGCCTGGTGACACCGTTAGTTGGAGAAAATCATTGAATAAGAAAGCTTCTGTATCCTCTCCCCATGCCTGATTGAATGAAAACAAGGTATAACGCATTGCCCAAGCAATGATGACTGCGTAATACACCGATATGACGAACGAAACGAATATTGCCCACCAACCGAGCCATTCAGATTTTTTCCCGCTCATTCTAAAGAATGACAATGGCGCTGATCCGCGATAACGATGGCCTATAGTGAATTCCAGAATCAAAATTGGAATCCCGGCAGTTAAAAGTGCGAACAAATAAGGAATTAAGAAAGCTCCACCACCATTTTCATATGCTACATACGGGAATCGCCAAATATTCCCTAAACCTACTGCTGAACCGACCGCCGCCATGATAAAACCGGCTCTCGTTCCCCATGTAGAACGTTCCATTTCTCTTCCCCCTTTGTTGTGAACTTCCAATTTTTTAACAGAAAAATAGGAAGTTTGTTTATATTCAGATTATTTTGGAATCTAAATTTAGTATAACTAGGACCCTGTTCAAAGTAAAGATAATTTCTGAAAATTTTTCAAAAAAACTATTATTACAATAATAAAAAGGCGGAGATAGAATATCTCCGCCTTCCAGATCTTAGTTCTGTTCATGTTTTTCCATTAAGGTTGTACGCTTAGACCAGAAAACGAATAGTATTGCCAAGACAATTGCTACCGCTCCAAGAGCCAAAGGCAAGGAGCCGGTAAAGCCTATGACGATATACCCTACTGCTGCGATCGCTGCAGAGGTCAATGCATAAGGAAGTTGCGTGACAACGTGGTCCATATGGTTGCTTCCTGCGCCTGTCGACGACAGAATTGTCGTGTCCGAGATTGGTGAACAATGGTCTCCGAATACTGCTCCCGCTAATACAGCCGATAAGGAAGCGAGCAATAGTTCAGGTTCTGCTTGGATCATGATCGTGCCGGCAATCGGCAGCAGTATCCCGAAAGAGCCCCAGGAAGTACCAGTCGAAAACGCCATGACGCCAGCCAACAAGAACAATAGGACAGGCAGGATGCTTGTCGGCACATTGCCGCGAGCGACAGCGTCAGCAAGGTAACTCCCTGTTTCCAAAGCGCCGATCAAATAGGTCAGCGACCAGGCGAAGATCAAGATGAAGACAGCTCCCGCCATTGATTGAATCCCTGCCCAGATGCCTCTAGCGATCCAATGCGCTTCCGCTGCTTCGTTGCGCTTGATCTGCAGTGCGTACAAGATGATCGCTGCAAGTGCGCCGACGATTCCGCCTGTGATCAAGGACAAAGGAACATCAGTGTTTTCAAAAATAAGCCAAATGTCAAATACTCTATCGGCATTTACATATCCTGTCCACATCATCGCTGCGACTGTTCCGACGATCAATAACAGGATCGGCAATAACAAATCGCGGACGCGTCCGTGCGAGTGGCTCGGGAAATCTTCTTTCATTTCCCCAGGAATCACTTTATCCGGATTGAACAACTGGCCTTCTGTAATCGCCAGGCGTTCATGTTTTTTCATTTCCCCGAAATCCACATCACGGATTGCGACGAAGAATACGATGGCAAGTGCCGCGATGACGTAGAAGTTCATCGGTGCCATCCACAGGAAAGCTTCCAGCGCCGAATAATCAAGGAAGGTCTGCCCAGCCAAGATCGTTCCGATGATGCCGATGATCGCAGCTCCCCAGCTGGATACGGGAGACACTACACAAATCGGTGCAGCAGTCGAATCGATGAAATAAGCTAGTTTTGCACGCGATACTTTATAACGGTCCGTAATCGGCCGTGCAACTTGCCCGACGGCCAAGGCATTGAAATAATCATCAATGAAAATCAAAATGCCAAGAAATACGGTAACCAATTTCGCCCCTCGGCGTGTTTTGACACGCGCAGATGCCCAATCGGCAAACGCATGGCTGCCTCCAGACAGGCTGACGAATGCTGTAATGACTCCTAGCAGCAATAAGAACAAAATGATGAAGACATTGTAAGCGTTGAAGCCTTCATCCCAAAAAATTACCGCAAATGAAGTAAATAATTCGTTCAAGGCTTCGAGCGGCGCAAACGATGTCAGGATCAACGCAGCTGCCACAATGCCGACGCCGAGCGACAGTAATACACGGCGCGTCAACAGTACCATCGCAATCGCGATGATCGGCGGCAGTATCGAAAAGATTGTGTTTTCCATAATTAGATTTCCTCCTATTCATTTTGATGGTAAGGCTTAGACCAAAAAAGCCGGTTTATCCCATGGATAAACCGGCTTCCTACAATTCGTCTGTGTGCACAAGCATCAAACAACCCTGTAGCTCTCCATCTGCAACTCACTGCAAATGACAGTGGCATTCCTGTTCGAAATGCCCCCAATCGACGCTCCCCTGACCCGGAAACGGTGATTTCGGCAAGCTTCCCTTTCGAATGCGGTCTACGCGGTCAAACTCGCACATTCTACTGATGAAGGCTGCAGCCTCTACCCATCGATATCTAATTCATAAAAAGCATAGCCCAAAAAGCACACGAAATCAACTAACAGTCCATTTTGAATGTTCCTTCTATTTAACGGTTTTCATTCGGAAATAATCACCAAAGACATCACGCAGGAACTCGGGCATGAAATAACTCTTCGGTGCACGCTTCAAGGCAGGGAAAAAATAGCCGAATGTGAACAGGTCGAGCGTCGCGAGCCGGTAGATGCGGTCCGGATCGGCTGGCTTGCCCCTCACCATCAATTGGTGATTGTGCATGTCCATCCCGCTATGGATCATCCGTCCGAATACCGCGCCACGAAAGCCCATGCCTTTGAGCTCAAGTTGCGGCCAGTCTTCGTTCAAGGATTGGAGATAAATTTCCTTTAGTTCCGCGCCGCTGAGATCGATGACGCATGGATTGATCGGATGCGGAAGCATACGGTGGAAATCGTAGCGCGTCATCTCCCCTTGCGGCATATCCTCCATAAAAATGCCGGCATTGAACAATCCGCAATCCGCCGAAGCAAACGACACCAAGGCATCGCCAAACAGCTCTGCCATGGGGGACGGCTTGAACCATTCCGCTTTCAAATGATGGTCATTGTAGAAAACCGTCTCTGCCATTTGCTGCTTGCCGACACCGACCAAGTAGTCATTGAACCCTTTATCGGCTTCTGGCAACTGGTCGGTCTCGATCACTTCCGCTGTCATCTTGCGTGTCGCGATATCAATTTCAATATGGCCGATATAATAGCCGAACTTGCCGGCAGCACCAAGCAAGGTCCCGCTGATTTCTTTTCCTTGGTGGAATAAATGATGGGTATGCGCCCCCAAGATAATATCGAGTTCGGGGCATTCTGCTGCTAACAGTTCATCTTCCCTGATGCCAAGATGAGACATGCAAATGAGAAAATCGACCGACCCGCGGATTTCCGCGGCCTCACGCTTGATCGCTTCTCTGCCGCTCGTCACTTGCCAGCCGAGACGTCGGTAAAACGGTGTGAACTCTGCCGTTGCAGCAACAAGCCCGATTTTCACTCCGTCATTCGTCACGATAATCTGATTTGCGCTTGCCCATTCCGGCTGCCTGCCGTCTAAGTCCAATAAATTAGCGACAACGACAGAAAAATCAGCCTGCACATACAATTCGTCCAGTTCTGCTTTGGACAGCGTAATCCCTTCGTTATTGCCGATGGTCACTGCATCATAACCGGCTTCATTGAGCAACTGGACATTGCCTTTGCCAGCCGTGCCTTCTGTAAAAGGATGTGAGCGGTCAGCGTGGTCCCCGATATCGAGCACCAAACACACATCGCCCGCTTCTTCATGCCAGCGCCTGCGCTCCGTCAGCAAGGATTGGATACGGGGCCAGTGCGCAAAATGGCTATGCAGGTCGTTCGTATGATAAATATGGATGATTTCACTCATGTCAAACACCTCATTATGAACTGAAAATTCCTTCGTAAATCGAGCGGAGCCCGAGTAATAATAATGCGAGCCGCAGCACGACAACCAGAGTCTCGGATTTGATGCTGCGGTTCAGCCTAGCCCCGATCTTCGCTCCAATATATGCTGAAGGGATGATGGCCAAGGTATAGATCCACGGGACATTACCGAGTGAAATATGCGTGATGGAATTGACGATGGCTGACAGAAAGACCATCAGCATCGACGTTCCAACGGCTACGTGAGGCGGAAATAAAAATAGCAGGATCATGGCCGGAACGAGGATCGAACCGCCGCCGATGCCGAATAGCCCGGATGCAAAGCCGATGAAGAAAGTCAATGCGAGCGCGAACCATATCGGATAGCCGTAGACGTATTCTTGATCGGTTTTGCGGTCATAGAAACTTTGCTTTTTGCCGTTATCGACAAACCAGCTCACTGCCTTCAAGCGATCCCTGAGCAACAGGAGCAGCGATAAGAACACCAATAGCAGGCCAAAATATAATTGAAAGGACGGTACATCAAGACTGCGGTTGACGAATGCGCCTAAAATGGTTCCAGGCGCACTGCCAAGAAAGAAAATGAAACCGCTCCGGTAATCGACAGTGCCCACTTTCATGTAGGCAATCGTCGAAGACAAACCGGTGAAAATCATCATGACGACCGAAAGCCCGACAATCTGTTGAGGGGATAAGTCTGGAAACAAGCTGACTGAAGAGCTGAGGAACAGCAGCACAGGCACCAAGATGACGCCTCCGCCAAGGCCGATGAGCGCTCCGACGATCCCTGAAGCAAGCCCGGTCACTAGAAGGATCACAAATACCATCAGAACCCGCCTTCGAACAGGTCAAGTTGTTTCGGGGACAATCCCTCAAAATGCAAACCGTTCAAATCCTGGAACTGTTTCGCATCCCCCGCCGCATGACCGCCTGAATTATTGTTGAAAATCACATATACCTGCTCTGCCTGTTGTTCAAGACGCTTCACGGCCCGGCTGATCTCTTCTAGTTCCTCACGGTTATAATCGTATAGATAGCGCACTTCCCGCCATTTTTCGGCATTTCCGGGATTCAGCCAGCCGTGGACATTGCGCCCGTGCAGACGCAGCAGCACTTTGTCTTTGCGGCTGGACTCGGGGACAAGCGGAATGGAGCCATCCCCTGCCTGCGGCTCATCGCAGACCGAATGGATCAATCCGTGTTCGCGAAGAAATTCCAGCGTCTTTTCTTTCATGCCGTCCGCATACCATGACTGATGGCGGAATTCGATCGCCAAGTCAAATTCTTGCAGCTCCGCGATGATCGCGCGTATTTCATCGACATGATCTTTCTGGCAGTCGAACCAGGGTGGAAATTGCAATAGCACCATGGCTAGCTTCCCTGCTTCTTTAAGCGGCCTGACAGACAACCTGTAAGCTTCGAACATCTCCTCGCGGGTGGCGAATGGATTCTCCCCGCGCTGATGCCCGGTCATGCCTTGATAAGCTTTTACGACGAACTGGAAATTGTCCGGCGTCTCGCGAATCCATTTGCTGATATTGCGCTCAGGCTGGACTGCATAAAATGAAGAATCCAGTTCCACAATCGGAAAATGCGCACTGTAATCGACCAATTTATCTTTTTGTTTCGACCCGGGGCTATACACATCTGGATAATCTCCCCAGCCCGTCAATCCAACATAAATCATCGCCCTGCCTCCATTTTCGTTATTATTTTATGATAGCATAGAACAAAACAGGCGTCCTTTTTGAGATTCGCTGAAGCACGCCAGGCGAAGCTCCCTATTTCGCACATGGTTACAATCACATATCAAGCCATTCTTTAGGAGGTTTTTGGAAATGAAAAAACCATGGAACACAGAGGCTCTTATCTCAAGCTTTGAGGACCATCGCAACCCGGAGCTTGCCGCTCCGATGGCCGCTTATATGAAACACAACTTCCCATTTTTAGGAATCCAGAAACCTCTGCGTACTGCGTTAATGAAAGAGCAGCTATCCACATATCTCCTCCCTGAAAAAGCACAATTGAAGTCCATTGTCCAAGCACTGTACGCACTGCCGGAACGCGAATTTCATTACGCAGCCATCGAATTGCTGGAACAAGCAAAAAAGGAACTGACTCCAGACGACTTGCCGTTTTTGCGCCTGCTGGTCGAATCCAATTCCTGGTGGGACACTGTTGATGCCATCGCCCCCAAACTCGTCGGTCATATTGTGTTGCTTGACCGAACAACCACTGCCCCGCTCCTTGTTGAGTGGGCACATGCAGAAAACTTATGGACCCAGCGCGCTGCAATTTTGCACCAACTGAAATTCAAGCAACAGACCGACACGGAAATGCTCGGCTCCATCATCTCTCTACATGCCGAATCCCGCGAATTCTTCATCCAAAAATCCATCGGCTGGGCTTTGAGGGAATACGCAAAAACCGATCCCATGTGGGTCTTGGACTTCGTCTCTGCCCATACGCTTCAGCCACTGAGCAAGCGGGAAGCTCTAAAACACATAAAAAAATAAGCTTCGGCATCCATGAAGAGACGCCAAAGCTTATTTTTTTAATTGGGCTGCAGGCTCTTAGAACAACCCGCCGAGCCCGCCGCCGCCGATTTTGGATTTAGCGAGATCCATCAATTCGTTCTTTTCGTTTTCATCGATTTTGCCGTCGTCGTATGCTTGCTTGACTTGAGTGATGATTTCTTTCGCTTCTCCCATGTCAGCGTTGCTGATTTTCTCTTTTAATGCATCAAAAGTTTGGCTCATTAGAAAAATCCCTCCTCAATTTTTTGCTTCATCCTTTGTATACCCTTAGGAAAAAGAGTAAAACGAAATTTATACAAATGAGGAAATCCACTCCTCCTAACCGGCATAAAAAATCCCCGGCATTTTCCATGCCGGGGATTGATTGATTGATTAACCGATTGAACCTTCCATCTCGAACTTGATGAGACGGTTCATTTCGACTGCATACTCCATCGGCAATTCTTTAGTGAATGGCTCGATGAAGCCCATGACGATCATTTCTGTCGCTTCCTGTTCAGAAACGCCACGGCTCATCAGATAGAACAATTGCTCTTCAGAGACTTTCGATACTTTCGCTTCGTGTTCAAGCGAAACGTTATCGTTCATGATCTCGTTGTAAGGAATTGTATCGGATGTCGACTGGTTGTCCATGATCAACGTATCGCATTCGATGTTCGAACGTGCGCCGTCCGCTTTGCGGCCGAAGTGCACGATTCCGCGGTAAGAAACTTTCCCGCCTTGTTTCGAAATCGATTTGGAAACGATCGATGAAGATGTATTCGGCGCCAAGTGGATCATTTTCGCGCCTGCATCCTGGTGCTGGCCTTTGCCGGCGATCGCAATCGACAATGTCATGCCGCGTGCGCCTTCGCCTTTAAGGAAGACTGCAGGGTATTTCATCGTCAATTTCGAACCGATGTTGCCATCGATCCATTCCATCGTGCCGTTTGCATCTACGAAAGCACGTTTCGTTACCAGGTTGTATACGTTATTCGCCCAGTTTTGGATTGTTGTATAGCGGCAATAAGCATCTTTTTTCACGATGATTTCAACAACTGCAGAGTGCAGTGAGTTCGTCGTGTAGACAGGAGCTGTACAGCCTTCTACGTAATGGACGCTTGCGCCTTCGTCGACGATGATCATCGTACGTTCGAATTGGCCCATGTTTTCCGAGTTGATGCGGAAATAGGCTTGCAGTGGCGATTCCACTTTGATGCCTGGCGGTACATAGATGAATGAACCACCCGACCAAACAGCCGTGTTCAAAGCAGAGAATTTATTGTCTGCTGCTGGAATGACTGTCTGGAAGTTTTCTCTGAAGAGGTCTTCATTTTCACGAAGTGCTGCATCAGTATCTTTAAAGATGATGCCCATCTCTTCCAAATCTTCTTTCATGTTGTGGTAAACAACTTCGGATTCGTACTGTGCAGAGACACCTGCAAGGTACTTCTGTTCAGCTTCAGGAATGCCCAGTTTATCAAACGTACGCTTGATTTCTTCAGGAACTTCATCCCATGAAGTCTGGCTCGCTTCAGAAGGTTTGACATAATACGTGATTTCATCAAAATCCAGCGAGTTCAAATCTCCGCCCCATTGCGGCATTGGCATGGAATAGAATAGTTTCAACGCTTTCAAGCGTGATTCGAGCATCCATTCCGGTTCTTCTTTAATCTTCGAAATTTCTCTGACAATGTCTTCCGTCAGACCGCGTTTTGATCTGAAGATGGAGACGTCCTTGTCATGGAACCCATATTTATAATCTCCGATTTCCGGCATTTTTTTCGCCATCGTCGTTCCTCCGTTCTCTGTTACGATTTTTCTTCGTCGTGCACACCTTTTTCCATGGCTTTCCACGCTAAGGTCGCGCATTTGATACGCGCCGGGAATTTAGATACACCTTGCAATGCTTCAATATCCCCAAGGTCCACTGAATCGTCGTACTCTTTGCCAAGCATCATGTCCGAAAAGATTCCGGACAGCTTCAATGCTGTATCTACATCTTTGCCTTTGACGGCTTGCGTCATCATGGAAGCAGATGCCATGGAAATCGAGCAGCCTTCCCCGTCGAATTTGGCGTCTTTGACGATGCCATCTTCTACTTGCAGCGTCAATTGGATCCTGTCGCCGCAAGTCGGGTTGTTCATTTCGATATTGACACTGTCCTGTTCAAGCGCGCCCTTGTTGCGGGGCGTCTTGTAATGGTCCATGATCACTTGTCGATATAATTGATCTAAATTATTAAAAGACATCGCTAAAATACTCCTTTGCAGAACGCAAACCTTCCACTAGGCGATCGATATCCGATTCGTCATTATAAAGATAGAAGCTTGCGCGTGCTGTCGCTGTCACGTCAAGCCATTTCATCAATGGCTGTGCGCAGTGATGACCTGCTCTGACAGCGATGCCGCTCATATCGAGCACAGTCGCTACATCGTGGGGATGGACTTCTTTCAAATTGAAAGTGACGATCCCTGCACGTTTTGCTGGGTCTTTCGGGCCGTAAATCTCAAGCCCTTCAATAGCCGACATCTTGTCCATCGCGATGGCTGCCATATGGTGTTCATGTTTTTCGATTTCATCCAATCCGATTTCCTGCAGGAAGTCGATGGCCGCAGCCAGTCCGACTGCCCCAGCAATGATCGGCGTGCCGCCTTCGAATTTCCAAGGCAACTCTTTCCAGGTCGAATCGTATAATCCGACAAAGTCGATCATCTCGCCGCCGAACTCGACAGGCTCCATGGCTTCGAGCAAATGCTTTTTACCATACAAGACGCCGATGCCGGTCGGGCCGACCATTTTGTGGCCGGAAAATGCGAAGAAGTCGCAATCCAAGTCCTGGACATCGATTTTCAAGTGAGGCGCAGCCTGTGCACCGTCCACCATCATGACAGCGCCATGTTCGTGGGCGATTTTCGCCACTTCCTTCACCGGGTTCATCGTGCCGAGCACATTGGATACATAAACCATCGACACAATTTTTGTCCGGTCGGTAATGGCTGCACGGACATTTTCAAGCGAGATGGTACCGTCTTCTTCGAGCTCGATGTATTTCAAGACAGCGCCGCGTTCTTTTGCCAGCTGCTGCCAAGGAATGATGTTCGAGTGATGCTCCATATACGTGATGACGATTTCGTCGCCTTCTTCCACATTGGCACGGCCATAGCTTTGTGCGACCAAGTTGATCGCAGTCGTCGTGCCGCGGAGAAAGACGATTTCCTGCGTCGATCTGGCATTGATGAATTGCTGCACTTTCTCGCGGGCGCCTTCATATTTCTCTGTTGCCCGGTTGCCGAGCGTGTGGACGCCGCGGTGGACATTGGAATTATCAGACTCGTAATATTCTTTCAGCGCCTCGATGACTGGCGTCGGCTTCTGGGAAGTCGCCGCGCTGTCCAAATAGACGAGCGGATGTCCATTGATTTCCTGGTTGAGTATCGGGAAATAGCTCTTGATCTCTGGATTCATTAGCGGACTTTCCTTTCGATAACCTCCGTCAATTGCTTTTTAACGCCTTCGATTGGCAACACGTTTACAACCGGTGCCAGGAAGCCGTGAATAACAAGACGTTCAGCTTCTTGTTTTGTAATGCCTCGGCTCATCAAATAATACAATTGAAGCGGATCGACGCGTCCGACTGATGCCGCATGGCCTGCCGTTACATCATCTTCGTCAATCAAGAGGATCGGGTTCGCATCGCCGCGCGCTTTCGGGCTCAACATCAGCACACGTGATTCCTGTTCTGCGTTAGCTTTCGTTGCGCCGTGTTCAATTTTGCCGATGCCGTTGAAGATCGCAGAAGCGGAGTCTTTCATGACGCCGTGCTTCAAGATCTGTCCATCGGAATTTTTGCCCCAATGGATGACTTGAGTCGTGAAGTTCTGCTTTTGCGTGCCTCTTCCGACCACTACTGTTTTCGTATCGCCGACTGAATTATCGCCGATGAGGAACGTCGTGTTATCGGAAATAGTATCGCTATCGTTCATCATGCCGAGCGCCCATTCGATGCGTGCATCGCGCTGTGCAACTCCGCGGCGGTTCACGTAAGTCGTGAATCCTTCAGCGAGTACATCCACTGCACCGTAAGTGACAGACGCATTGTCTTCTGCAAATACTTCTGAAACGATATTCGCTTGGCCTTTTGCATTCGGTACTGTGGAAATATAGTTCTCCACGTAAGTTACTTCACTGCCTTTATCGGCAACAATCAATGCGTGATTGAACAGGGAAGCTTCCTCATTGTCATGCACGAAGATCGCTTGCACCGGATTCTTTATAGCAAGATTCTTTGGCACGTATAGGAACATCCCGCCATTTAGAAGCGCTGCATGAAGAGCCGTCAATTTATGTTCTTCAGCTTTGACTGCTTCTGTCATGAAATACTTAGCAACCAAATCACCGTGCTCACGGATCGCTGTTTGGATATCTGTCAAAATGACACCTTGTTGCTGAAGGTTCTTATCCAATGAAATATAAGCCGGTGTATTATTGTGCTGGATGTATAGATTTTTTTGATCAGTATCAACAATGGACTTTACCTGCTCCGGCAACTCATCCAATGACGCATAAGTTGAGCTTTCCACAGTATGGACCGGGAAGTCCGTGAAGTTCCAGTTGATGATTTTCGTTTTATCGGGTTTTGGGAGCGGCAACGCTTCGGCAGCAGCCAAAGCCTGTACGCGCAAGTTCGTAAATTCTTCTGGTTCTGAGTGCGAAGCCGAGAAGGAGCGTACATCCTGCTCGGTCATCGTTAGTTTTGTTTCAACCGTCACGTTAGTCTCTCCTTCCAATTATGCTTCTTGTCCGACAGTCTCGTCTTCGATGCCGAGTTCTGCCTTGATCCAGTCATAGCCTTCCGCTTCCAATTTATGCGCAAGTTCAGGTCCGCCGGATTTCACGACGCGGCCTTGCATCATGACATGGACGTGATCTGGCGTGATGTAGTTCAACAGGCGTTGATAGTGAGTGATGATCAAGCAGCCGAAGTTCTCGCCCTTCATTTGGTTGATGCCGTCAGAAACGACTTTCAATGCATCGATATCAAGACCGGAGTCAATTTCATCAAGTACAGCGAATGTCGGTTTGATCATCATCATTTGGAGGATTTCGTTGCGTTTCTTCTCGCCGCCAGAGAATCCTTCGTTCAAGTAGCGCTGTGCCATGTCCTGGTCCATTGCAAGAGTTTCCATTTTGCTGTCAAGTTCACGGATGAATTTCATCAATGAAACTTCGTTGCCTTCTTCGCGGCGTGCGTTCATCGCAGAGCGCATGAAGTCAGCATTTGTGACGCCGGAGATTTCGCTCGGGTACTGCATAGCTAGGAAGAGTCCTGCGCGTGCGCGCTCGTCGACTTCCATCGCCAATACGTCTTCTCCGTCCAATTCGATCGTGCCTTTTGTTACTTCATATTTAGGATGCCCCATGATAGCGGACGCCAAGGTAGATTTCCCTGTTCCGTTCGGCCCCATGATAGCATGGATTTCGCTCGTGTTAATTGTGATGTTTACACCTTTTAAAATCTGTTTTCCTTCGATTTCAACGTGTAGATCTTTAATGACCAAAGTTGACATGTAAATACCTCCATAATGTTATTGAAGAATGCCTTGCACTCTTAATTAGTATCATTCTAATCTTAACTTATATTGACTTCAGTAGCAAATGTTAAAATCGGCTGCATGTCCTTGCCAAAAACCATTTTGAAATCCGTATTTCCTGCTGTTGGAGGGCTGTTTTTATGGATATTCACGGTTTTCCTACATTTTCAATAAAGTTAGGCTAAATGAGAATTCATTTCAATAAACTTCGTGTAAGACACTAGATTCCACATGTTTGGGCATAGAAAAACCGGACAGAGAAATCACTCTGTCCGGCAGCTTCATTTTAATGTTTGAATGTATGTGGATCGTGTATCTATTGCTATTCGCGGTGCGCTTGGCGCTCGATCTGTGCCGCAACCGACTGGCCTTGGCGATAATCCTGCTCACGGCGCTGTTCAACTTCAAGGATTTTTTGCGGGTCATTTTGGTATTCGTTCAGTCCGTACCCGTGTACGTCTCTGAATGCCTGTTCCATTTTTTCCGTCTTTTCAATACCTTGAGAATCGATAATAAACCATTCCTTTCGAGTTATCTTATTTTTACTTTTACAAGTATACCCGACCGTCCAAAGATTAAACAAGATAAATAATCTAATTTATCTGAAAATAGACCTATCGTCATAGTTATTGGGAATATATAGAAAAAGCTGCCCGTTATACGGACAGCTTTCATAAATTATTGGCTTACTTCGTTATATAAATTAGATGCAACCAAGCCGTTTTCTTTCAATATTTCATTGAAAGTAGCATCCGCTTCGGCAAATTTATCAGCAGCCGCTCCGAATTCAGGTGCATCTGTTCCAAGTTCTTCGATTTTCATCTCGTAAGATGAAGCGATCGAAGCCAATGCCCCGTCGATTTCCTCTTGATGATCGCTTAGCGATTCAGGCACTTCGATTGATTTTACCGCTTGCATCGCTTGTTCAGCAGAGCTTGCAGCCGCTTCTTTCATCTCAGCAAGTTCTGTACCGCTTGGCAGTGTATCTTCAGCTTGGGCAATTTCAAAATCGTTCAGCTGTGCGTCTTCTTTATTTATTTCTTTGGAAACGGATAGATAGAATTGCATCAATTGGCTTTTGATGCTTTCTTTTCCGGATTCCATCGTGGCAGATCCAGAAGCCGTTTCAGTTGTGTCAGTGGATTGTTCGGTTCCGCATGCCGCGAGCAACAAGGCCGCAGATAGGCCGAGGATTGTGATTTTTTTCATGATCGTGCCTCCTGATTTTCATATCCAGCATATGATAGCATAGCCCGATTTATCCGTATAGAGAGCATGAAAAAGCCGGAATTCATTGAATTCCGGCATAATTCATGCTTTTTGGGATGGAGTGAAACGGTCGACGATATTCGCGAGCGCCCCGTCTCCTGTTACATTGGCTGCAGTTCCGAAACTGTCCTGAGCCATGTACAAGGCGATCATCAAAGCGACCATCGTCTCGTCGAAGCCGAGCATCACTTCCAGCAAACCAATGGCTGCCATGACAGCGCCGCCTGGAACGCCGGGAGCCGCAATCATCGTCACGCCAAGCATGAGGATGAACGGGAAGAAGCTGCCGAATGACGGCGACTGCCCTGTCAATAAAATCACGCCGATTGCACAAGTGACGAGCGTAATTGTACTGCCCGATAAATGGATCGTTGCAAACAATGGGACCGTGAAGTCAGCCACACGTTCTTTCACGCCCGTTTTACGTGCTTGGCGCAAAGTGACAGGAATGGTAGCTGCTGATGATTGAGTGCCGAGTGCCGTGAAGTAAGCCGGCAGCATCGTCCGGATCAAAGCGAACGGATTTTTCTTTCTCAATACCCCTGCAGTGGTGTATTGGCCCGTGAGCATGACCCAGTGCAAAGCGATGATCAGGATGAAGACCACCGCAAATAGTGAAAGGATCTCCATTACAGCCCCACCGTACGCCATGTTCGCAAAAATACCGAAGATGTGGAATGGCAATAGCGGGATTATGATGTATGAAATAACTTTTTCAATGATCTCCTGGAACTCTTCGAAGAATGATGCCATCGTCTTGCTTCCTGTAGAAGCCATGCCGATTCCGAGCAAGAACGCCAAAATCAAGGCGCTCATCACGCCGAATAATTGCGGAATTTCCAGTTCAATGAAGCTTGAAGCAAGCGCATTTGCCGGGTCATCCAAGTTGTTCAGCGAACCGCCTTCCATCAAATTAGGCAAAATGGAAGAAGCTACGATAAAGGCCAGGACGCCTGCCACGATAGTGGATAGATACGCGACTGCAGTCGCAAGGCCCAATAATTTCCCCGAACCTTTGCCGAGTTTTGCAATACCTGGTGCAATAAAACCGAGAATGATCAATGGCACGATAAAATTCAAGAACCCTCCGAAAATTCCTGTGAACGTAGCAAATACACGGACGAGCGCTTCTGGCGCAACAGAGCCGATGAGTACGCCAAGCACGATGGCCAGCACAATCCGCGGCAGCAAACCGAATTGAAATTTCATAATCTTGTCCTCCCTGTGGAAACAGTTGTTTATTCGTTATTATGTGAAATTACCATAGTTTTCGAAAAGCTAATAGCTTTTTCCTAAATCACGTAATATTTTTATTATTTCGAAAAAATAATAAAATGTTTTGAAGGATTGCTGAAAGTGTTTTATTCCGCAAGCTCTTCCGTTCCCCCTGTTTTTCAACATAAAAAAACGCGATGCATTCCTCTCGGGAATGCATCGCGTTTTATGGTTTATTGTTCAACAGGAATGACAGCGCCGTCCCATTCTTCAAGGATGAAGTCTTGGATTTCTTGTGAAGTCAAGACTTCGACTAGTGCTTGAATGTCTTCGTTTTCTTCATCACCGGATTGAACGACGATCAGGTTGGCATAAGGAGAATCCGAACCTTCAAGTGCGATTGAATCTTCCATCGGCTTCAAGCCGGCATCGATAGCGTAGTTAGCGTTGATGAAGACAGCGTCGCCTTCATTTGCTTCGTACATTTGCACAAGAAGAGCCGGCTCGTATTCTGTCTCGAACTGGATGTTTTTCTCGTTTTCAACGATGTCGCTGACTTCAGCTGTCGTTTTATCGACGTTTTCATCGAGCTTGATCAACCCTTCTGCTTCTAGGATGGACAGCATACGGCCGTGCTCCGCGACAGAGTTGCTCATAAGAATCGTTCCATCTTGTGGAATCTCATCCAAAGACGCAATGTCTTTTGAGTAGATGCCCATTGGCTCGATGTGGACCGCGCCAGCATTGGCGAAGTCATATCCGTGATCGGCAATTTGTGCTTCCAGATAAGGAATGTGCTGATAATAGTTGGCATCCAGATCCCCTGATTCCAAGTCTTGGTTCGGAAGGATATAATCCTGGTATGTTTCGATTTCAAGCTCAATTCCTTGTTCTGCAAGGATTGGTTTTGCCTGTTCTAAAATCTCTCCGTGAGGCACGTTAGAAGCGCCGACTGTCAACGTGCTTGTTTCTTCGCCTTCTGAACCGCCGCCGTTGCTTTCTTCAGCGCCGCAAGCCGATAACGCCAATACTGCTGCAAATGAACCAAATACTAATTTTTTCATTACAAAATTCCCCTTTTCTTCTATTAAATGTAGTTTTATATAATACCGGGCAATGACTGCCCCTTTTTATTTAATCGATCCGCCCAAGACGGCTTAGCGTTTATCGGCTCTGCCGGTCAAGAAGTCACCGACAAATTGGACGGCGAAGACGATGACCAAAATCAAGATCGTCGAGACGAGAGTTACGTCTTCGCGGCTTCGTTGGAACCCGTCCAAGAACGCGAGCGTTCCGAGCCCTCCAGCGCCGATGATGCCTGCCATGGCAGTATAGCCAACTAAAGCGATGGCGGTTACGGTGATTCCGGAGATTAAAGCGGGTTTTGATTCAGGCAGCAGCACTTTGCGGATAATCGTCCACGTTGTCGCTCCCATCGAGCGCGCGGCTTCGATGACGCCTTTGTCGATTTCTTTCAAGGCGATCAGCACCATGCGGGCATAGAATGGTGCTGCCCCGATGATCAATGCCGGGAGTGCAGCGTTCGGCCCACGGATGCTGCCGATCAGGAATTTCGTGAATGGGATAAGCAAAATGATCAAGATGATAAATGGAATCGAACGGAATATATTAACGAACGCTCCTGATAGCCAGTTGACTACTTTATTCGCCCATAATTGGTTTGGTGCAGTCAAAAACAGGATAACGCCTAGCACGAGCCCGATGATAAAGGTGAACAGTGTGGACACTGCCGTCATGTAAATCGTTTCGAGCGTCGCTTCCCACATAGCTTGCCAATCAACGTTCGGGAACAAATTCTCAAGCATTGCCCATCACCTCCGTCTGTACATCATGCGCACCGAGGAAGGCGAGTGCCTTTGCGATTTCATCTGCTGTCCCCTTCAATTGAAGGATGAGTGTGCCATAAGCACCGCGCTGGGTATGGGAGATATTGCCGTGGACGATATTGACTTCCACCGTATATTCCCGAATCAGCTGTGTCAGGATCGGCTGTTCCGCTTGGTCCCCCACGAATATTAATTTGACCAATTGTCCTTCCGGATATTGTTCGCGCAAATGGCGGACGGTTTCTGCCGAATCTTCCGTCTCGGTCACTTGGGCAACAAATCGCTTGGTGATTGTTTCCTTCGGATGCTGGAAGACATGGAGCACTTCGCCCAGTTCGACGACGCGCCCGCCTTCCATCACTGCCACGCGGTGACAGATTTTCCGGATGACGTGCATTTCGTGCGTGATCAAGACAATCGTCAAGCCGAGTCGCTTATTGATGTCGACCAATAATTCCAATATCGCATCAGTTGTTTGCGGATCAAGTGCCGATGTCGCTTCGTCGCACAGAAGCACTTCCGGATCATTGGCCAGCGCACGGGCGATGCCGACACGCTGCTTCTGTCCACCGGAAAGCTGGGCAGGATATGCACTTTCACGACCTTCCAGGCCAACCAGTTCGATTAACTCTGCTGAACGCTTGCGCCGCTCCTCTTTCCCCACACCCGCGATCTCGAGCGGGAATTCAATGTTCTCGCGCACAGTCCGCGACCACAGCAAATTGAAATGCTGGAAAATCATGCTGACTTTTTGGCGGGCTTTGCGAAGTTTCGGCCCTGAAATCGCTGTGATGTTCTGGCCATTGATCTCAACGGAACCTTCGCTCGGTTTTTCCAGGCCATTCAGAAGGCGGATCAACGTACTTTTTCCCGCTCCGCTATAACCGATAATGCCAAAAATCTCGCCGGCCGGCACCGTTAAGTCGACATGGTCGACAGCCGTCAAGCGCGCTTTGCCAGTATCGAAAACTTTAGTCAATCCTTTTAACTCAATCATGGTTGGGCACTCTCCTAAATCTTTTGCTAATAAAAAAGCCTTCCTGCTCAGATAAGCAGAAAGGCACATGTGTAAACACAATAAACCGTTCTCTCATCTTTCAAAGTTTTCACTTTGAGTGACTTGGCACCATTTCATTTTCATGACGGTTGCCGGGCTTCATCGGGCACTTCCCTCCACCTCTCTGTATAAGAGCTACGCTATTAAGTTAATTTTAGAAATTAAATTTATCATGGCTGGCTGTATTCGTCAACCGTTTTCAATTTCTCATATAGATACGGCACCGACTGGAAAGCGTAGACCTTGTCTGTCACTTGGCCATTCTGTGAAATCAGCAGACACGGCACGCTTTCCACTTCATAAAGCTCCGCCACTTCCTGTACATAATTCAAATTAGCTTTGCCCATTGGAAGGTCTGGCAATAGTTCCGCCACCACGCCGAGCATCTTGCTTGCGACTTGGCACGTACCGCACATCGGCGTATATAGATAATAAGCTGAAACAGGCTGGGTGTTTTTTTCCTTCAGCCATTCTTTATGTGTCCATTCATTCATGCTAGTCATTCCCTGCTACTGGATTTAAGACCCGTACATCTGCTGCGATGAGCACATCAATCAGCTTCCGCAGCGGCGTCGTCGCCACCTCTTTATAGCTTCGGTCGATATGGAAATGGCGGGCTTCCGGAAATTCGCGCTTGATGAGCTTGCGCAGTTTATCGCCGGAAGCATCCGCATCGACGAGGATGATGATATCCTGCCCTTCAAAAGGCAACAGCATTTCTTCGAGTCTTGTAGCACTTACTGTACCATTTGTGCAAAGAATCGTCACGGGTTCTGCAATCAATGGCGCTATCCGGGTTTTGTCGCTGATCCCTTCAACCACTATCACTTTCTCCATAAGTAATCCCCCCAGAAAACCATATATGAAAAAAAGCGCCATGAAGAGGCGCTTTCAGAACTTACTCGTTTGTCATTTCTTTATATTCGTCAGCTGACATCAATGCATTGACCTCATCTTCGGAAGGGGCTTCCACAACGACCATCCACGCTTTTTCATAAGGGGATTCGTTGACGAATTCCGGGCTGTCTTCAAGCTCAGAATTGACTTCGACGATTTTGCCGCTGATCGGCGCATACAATTCCGATACTGTTTTAACGGACTCGACGCTGCCGAATGGCTCGTCTTTTTTCAGCTCGTCGCCGACTTGCGGAAGCTCGACAAATACGATGTCTCCAAGTTCATCTTGCGCGAAATGAGTGATGCCGATACGTGCTTTGCCGTCTTCGACTTTGACCCATTCGTGTTCTTTTGAATAGCGAAGCTCTTGTGGTGTGCTCATCCAAACCCCTCCAAATATGTAATTGACTCAATTTTAGTTTGCCACAACCAGGAATGAAAAACAAGATGACAAACTTGTCAGCTCCATGTATTTGCGTAAGCGTCTTCCTTGAAACCGAGTGTCGCCTGAGAACCGTCCCATGCGAGCGGGCGTTTGATGAGCATGCCGTCCGCTGCCAGCAATTCGTATTGCTCATCTGCTGACATTTCCGGCAGCTTTTCCTTCAGTTCAAGTTCACGGTATTTCTTGCCGCTCGTATTGAAAAACTTCTTCAGCTCGATGCCGCTTGCTTCGTGGATCTCTTTCAGCTGTGCCGCGGATGGCGGGTTTTGCGAAATATCGATATAGTCGAACTCCGCGCCATTCGCTTCAAGCCATTTCTTGCCTTTTTGGCAGGTCGAGCATTTCGGGTAAGCGTAATACTGGATCATCAAATCTCCTCCTGTCTTGTAAATCAAGCATATCAAAATGCCACAGAGCAGTCGACTGGAAGGGAGTTAGTGAAAATTGAATTGAAAATGTGACTTTCTTGTATGAAAAATCGGATGTCCATTTCGACGGACGCTTTCGGGCCCACAGGATGTGGGTCATGCAGCTGGCGCGACAGGACGTCGCGGTGCCAGCTGCCAGGACACGGCTTCAGCCGCTTCCTTCGCTGCGCTCAGTCCAGGGTCTTCAGCTCGTGCTATTTCCGCAGGAGTCGCCGTCTCCATTCCCATCCGGTATTGTGTATTGAACGAAGGAAAAACCTTAAATGCTAATTAAATCTCACCGTTTCTGTTGCTCTCAGAAGAAACACTTTATACAAAAATTATAAAACTCCTCTTCTTGCATGTCTTAAACAAAAAAAGGTTTCGTAGCGACGGAGGAGGCTTGGGTGCGAGCCCACGGAAAGCGAGCGATAAGCATCGGAAAATACGACTTCCCAATTATATCGACAACCTTAAAAAACAGGAAGGGTTTCCCCTTCCTGTTTTGTGCAATCTATTAGACGACGTATTTTTCTACACTGATCAATTTTTCGGATGCTTCGCGTTTTTTCGCGATCAAGTTGTACGGCGTTGAACGCGTCAACTTGCGGAGTGCGGACAGCATCATGCGCTGGTTGTCGCCATCGATTGCTGCGATCAAGGTTTCTTTCGCGTCTTTCTCGATTTCCTCCAAAGCTTCCTGGCAGAAGATCTGCGTATAAAGAAGTTTCTGCTTCGCCTTTTCTTCGCCGCTTGCTGCGATCGCTTTTTCTGTGCGCAAGACAACCGATTCCATCGCGAAGACATTGCTGACGATATCCGCGATGTTCACGAGCACTTCCTGTTCTGCTTCAAGTTTCTTGCCGTAAGTCTGTGCGGCAAGGCCTGCAGCGAGGATGGCAATTTTCTTCGCATTTTTCACCAATGCTTTTTCCTGTGCCAAAGCTTCGGTTCCGACTTCTTCAGGCATCATCATCAATAATTCTTCCTGCAAAGCTTGTGCATGTTGCAATAGCGGCAATTCACCTTTCATCGCTTTGCGGAGCAGTGTGCCAGGTACAAGCAGGCGGTTGATTTCATTTGTTCCTTCGAAGATCCGGTTGATGCGGGAATCGCGGTAGATGCGCTCGATTTCATACTCCTGCATAAAGCCGTAGCCGCCGTGAAGCTGGACGCCTTCATCAACGATATAATCCAGAGTTTCCGTTCCGAAGAATTTATTCAATGAACATTCGATGGCAAATTCCGCGATGGAATCGGCGACTAGTTTGCCGTCAGCCTGCTGTTCATCCGTGAAGCCGCTCATGCGGTCTTCGAACAAGCCGACTGTGCGGTAAACGGAACTTTCAACCGCATACAATTTGGATGCCATTGTCGCCAATTTCTCTTTTGTCAGGTTGAAAGAAGAAATCGGCGTCTTGAATTGCTGGCGCTGGTTCGTGTAAGGAATGGTCAATTCCATAGCACGCTTGGATGCGCCGATTGTGCCGACACCGAGTTTGTAGCGCCCGATGTTCAAAATATTGAAGGCGATGATATGTCCGCGCCCTGCTTCACCAAGAAGATTTTCCACTGGCACTTCTGCGTCTTCCAAGATCAATGTACGTGTGGAAGACGATTTGATGCCCATTTTCTTTTCTTCCGGACCAACCGATACGCCCCCGAAGTCGCGCTCAACGATAAATGCCGAGAACTGTTCACCGTCGATTTTTGCATAGACGACGAAGACATCCGCAAATCCTGCGTTTGTGATCCACTGTTTTTCACCATTCAAGACGTAATGTGTACCCGCTTCGTTCAGTTTCGCAACTGTTTTCGCACCCAAAGCATCCGATCCGGAGCTTGGCTCTGTCAAGGCGTATGCTGCGATTTTCTCGCCCGTTGCAAGAACCGGCAAGTATTTCTTTTTCTGTTCTTCGTTACCGAATAGGACGATCGGCAATGAACCGATGCCCACGTGTGCGCCGTGAGTGATGGAGAAGCCGCCCGCTTTGGACATTTTCTCAGCAATCAAGGCCGACGCGATTTTGTCGAGCCCGAGCCCGTCGTATTGTTCCGGAACGTCTGCCCCAAGGAGCCCGAGTTCGCCGGCTTTCTTCAGAAGCTTGACGGAATGTTCGAATTCATGGTTCTCCAACTTTTCGACCAAAGGCATAACTTCCGTGTTGACGTAATCCTCTGTCGTTTTGGCGATCATTTTATGCTCTTCCGTGAAATCTTCCGGCGTGAACACACGCGATAGGTCTGCATCTTCGATCAAGAAGCTTCCGCCTTTGATCAATGTTTTTTCTTGTTCCATTTTCCATTCCTCCCAATTTATCGTTTATCTTGAATCCCCTGTTAACCGTATCCCCTAAAGTTCTCTTTACAGCATTTCGAAGACGCCAGCTGCGCCCATTCCGCCGCCGATGCACATCGTGACGACGCCGAATTGTTTGTTCTGGCGCTTCAATTCGCTGAGCATGCGCAAGGTCAAAATCGAACCTGTCGCACCTAGCGGATGGCCGAGTGCGATGGCGCCGCCGTTCAAATTGATCTTATCCATATCCAGGCCAAGCTCTCGGATGACGCCAAGCGATTGAGACGCAAATGCTTCGTTCAGTTCCCAGACGTCGATATCGTCTTTCGTCAGGCCGGCCAGTTTCAAGGCTTTCGGAATCGCGACGACCGGGCCGATACCCATGACTTCCGGCGGAACGCCGCCTGTTGCAAATGAACGGAATTTCGCGATCGGCTTAAGGCCAAGCGCTTCCGCTTTTTCACGGTCCATGACGAGCACTGAACCTGCGCCGTCAGAAGTCTGCGAAGAGTTGCCCGCTGTCACCGTGCCGCGTGCCGAGAATGCCGCACGCAATTTATTGAGTGTCTGGATGGATGTGCCGTGGCGTACCCCTTCGTCCATTTCAAACATAAACGATTTTTCCTGGTATTTATTCTGGCTATCGACATAGCGTTGGATCACTTCGACCGGAACGATTTCATCGACGAAATGCCCTTTTTCGATAGCTCTAGCTGCATTTTCATGGGACCGGACCGCAAATGCATCCTGGTCTTCACGGCTAACGCCGTATTGTGTCGCTACTTGCTCTGCTGTATGCCCCATGCTCATATAATATTGTGGAGCGGTTTCGGCGATTTTGGCATTCGGCCGCAACACGTTGCCCATCATTGGCACCATGCTCATCGATTCAACACCGCCGGCAACAATCGCTTCAGCATGGCCGACCATGATTCGTTCAGCGGCATAAGCGATCGACTGCAAGCCCGATGAACAAAAGCGATTGACGGTAACTGCCGGCGTCGTATCCGGAAGCCCTGCGAGTGCCCCGATGTTGCGGGCAATGTTCATGCCTTGTTCTGCTTCGGGCATGGCACACCCCATAATCAAATCATCAATAGGGCCGTCATATCCAGCCCGCTTCAATGTTTCCCGTACGACGAGTGCCCCGAAATCATCCGGGCGCACCGAGGCAAGAGAACCTTTTTTCGCTTTTCCGACCGGTGTTCTGGCTCCGGCCACAATTACTGCTTCGCGCATATCATTTCCTCCTCTATCTAATCGGCGATCAATTGCGTAATGGTTTCCCTTTGACAAGCATATGTTGCATGCGCTGCTGTGACTTCGGTTCAGCAACGAGGCTCAGGAAGGCTTCGCGTTCCAAATCGAGCAAATACTGCTCATCGACTTTCGTGCCGTATGGCAATTTGCCTCCTGACAATACATAAGCCAGTTTCTTGGCGATTTTCATATCGTGTTCGCTGATATAGCCGGACAATAACATACCTTCAGCCCCAAGCAACATCGCCGCATAGCCTGCTTCCCCTGCAACCGGTACTTTTTCTCTTCTCGGCGCCTGGTAGCCATTATCGTGGAGCGACAATGCCAATTGCTTTGCATCGTAGATCAAATGGTCGCTATTGACGCTGATGCCGTCGACGAAATTCAGGAAATTGTTTTCACGTGCTTCGTCTGCCGATGTCGACACTTTCGCAGTCGCGATCGATTCGAACACGCCCGCTGCCAAGTTGACATAGTCTGCCGTGACATGATTCGGTAAGCCTTTCAATTGTTTCATATACAATTCCTTGTTTCCGCCGCCGCCCGGAATGAGCCCAACGCCTGCTTCGACTAAGCCCATATAGGTTTCCATAGATGCCTGTACACGTGCTGCCGGCAGGATGACTTCCGCCCCGCCGCCGAGTGTCATGCCGAATGGTGCCGCTACGACCGGCTTCGAGCTGTATTTCAATTTCAGCATGGCGTTCTGGAACGTACGGATCGTCAAATCCAGTTCAAAGATATTGTCGTCTTGTGCTTCCATCAAAATCATGCCAAGGTTGGCGCCAACACAGAAGTTCTTTCCTTGGTTGCCGATGACGAGTCCTTTGAAGTTTTTCTCGACTTCGTCCACAGCGAAATTAATCATTTGCATGATATCGAGCCCGATCGCGTTCGAACGCGAATGGAATTCGAGCAATGCGATGCCGTCTCCAAGATCGATCAAGCTTGCGCCGGAATTCGATTTGATGACGCCGTGCTTTTTCTTGTAACGTTTCAAGTCGATCACTTTTTCATTGACCGGAACAGGCTGGTAATCTGAACCGTCGAAATAATACAGATCGCCGTTCTCTTCTTTATAGAAGGAATCAAAGCCTTTTTCCAATAGCGCTTGTGCAAATGCCGGTACTTCTAGGCCTTGAGCAGCCATTTTTTCTGTCGACTGCTTGACGCCGATTGCGTCCCATACTTCAAATGGACCTTGTTCCCAGCCGAAGCCCCATTTCATGGCGTTGTCGATGGCGACGATGTCGTCTGCAATCTCGCCATGAAGCTGTGCGGAATAGACGAGTGTCGGAGCGAGGATGCTCCACAGCAATTCGCCTGTGCGGTCTTCTGCATAAACGAGTGTCTTCATTTTCGCGGACAAGCCTTTTTGCTGCTTGGCCATTTCCTGTGAAGGCGTTTTCAATTTTTGCGCTGGGCGGTATTCCATTGTTTCCGGGTCGAGCTCCAGAATTTCTTTGTCTTTCTTCTGGAAAAAGCCTTGTTTAGCTTTGGCGCCAATCCAGCCGTTTTCGACCATGTTCTTCATGAATTCAGGCGTTTTGAACACTTGCTGTTCTTCGCCTTCGGTTTGATCGTAAACGTTTTTCGAAACATGCATAAACGTATCCAGGCCTACGACATCGAGTGTACGGAATGTCGCCGATTTCGGGCGGCCAATCAATGGGCCGGTAACGGAATCCACTTCACCGACAGAATAGCCGCGGTTTTGCATTTCACGGACCGTGACGAGCAAGCCGTATGTGCCGATGCGGTTGGCGATGAAGTTGGGCGTATCTTTTGCCAAGACGACACCTTTACCTAAGCGGTCTTCGCCGAATTGCTGCATGAATTCAACGACTTCGGGAGCTGTCGCTTCTGCCGGAATGACTTCAAGCAATTTCAAATAGCGCGGCGGGTTGAAGAAATGGGTGCCGAGGAAATGCTTCTGGAAATCTTCCGAGCGCCCTTCTGACATCGCATTGATGCTGATGCCTGATGTATTGGAGGAAATGATGGTGCCGGGCTTTCTGACCGCATCCACCTTTTCATAGAGTGATTTCTTGATATCCAAGTTTTCTACGATGACTTCAATGATCCAATCCACATCGGATAATTTCTCGAGATCGTCTTCTAAATTACCTGGCGTGATCAACTGCAAATTTTTCTTTTGTGTCAGCGGAGCAGGCTTTTGTTTCAATAGTTTTTGAGTGGCAGTCGCTGCGATCCGGTTGCGGACTGCTTTATCTTCAAGCGTTAGCCCTTTCGCTTGTTCTTCTTTTGTCACTTCTTTCGGCACAATGTCGAGCAGCATGACCGGAATTCCGATATTGGCTAGATGAGCTGCGATACCAGATCCCATGACGCCAGATCCGAGCACGGCTGCTTTTTTGATTTTGTATGACACGAGCAAACCCTCCTATTTTTGAATGAACACTCATTCATTTTCTGGGTAAAAAAAAGAAATACTTTCCTTCTCGTTCTTAGTGTAAATTATTTTTCCTATTTTCGCAATATTTAATCGGAAGATTTTTCTGCCGCTTTTATCCAAGCGCTTGGAGAGAAAGCAAAAAAAGGGTAAGATTAAAAGGACTATTAAAGGAGGCATTTTAATGAAATCCCTAAAAACAACTGAACAGTTCAACGATACAATCCAAAACGGCGAACCAGTCATCGTGAAATTCCAGGCTGGCTGGTGCCCTGACTGCACGCGCATGGATATGTTCATCGATCCGATCATCGAGCAATACAACAACTACCAATGGTTTGACGTCAACCGTGACGAACTGCCAGAAATCGCAGAGCAGTACGAAGTGATGGGCATTCCGAGCCTGCTGATCTTCAAGGACGGCGTGAAACAAGCACATCTGCATAGTGCCAATGCCAAGACCCCCGCTTCTGTCATCCACTTCCTGGAAGAGCAAAAAGCTTAAAGGCGAAAGCCCGATATTTACGAATACTATAAAACAGAGGTGCCGAAATGGATCCGCAACAAGAAATTAAGGAATTGCAAGACCTCGTGGCGTATTACCAAGACGTCATCTACAACATGTCGGCACCGATCATCCCATCGATTGTCCCGAATACCATTCTCGTGCCGATTGCCGGGTATATCTTCCGCGACCGCTTCGAGACGATCCGGAAAAAAGTACTCGATTATGCCGATAACCACCGCGATACGGAACAAGCGATTTTCGACTTCACCGGAGTGACTATGCAAGACGTCCAATCGTTTGATTTCAATGAGCTCGCACTCGAACTGACCCAATTGAACAGCGCCTTGAAATTGATGGGCTTACGCGGCATTTATGTCGGCTTCAACCCCCGCTTCGTCAGGGAAATTGTCCACGCCGGCATTCACGTTGAGCTGGAAGTCTATACGACATTCCGCAGTGCCTTGCAAACTTTGCTCGATGAACGAGAAGCCAAGCTGCGCTGAACCGTTTAAAAGGAGGATGCATCATGAAAGTGCTGCTGCCTTTTCAAGCCATGAACCAATACGCTGAACATGTACCGGCTGCTTACCGTGCTTCTGCATGCGGGCCGGTCACCGCTGCGTCGATTCTCCTCTACCATGAAGGTGTGGCACCGGGGATCGGGCCGCTTTATAAATATCTCGGGACGACGCCGATCGGATTGAGCGCTTTTTGCCTGATCCGGCGATTGAGAAAAATGGCTTGGCCGCGGTATGACATCAAGCGGGTTCGCACGACTGAACAGATCAAACTGCAACTCGATGCCGGCTATCCGCTCGCTGTGAAATTCGACTGTTATTTTTCAATGCGTTGGTGCCAAAAAACCACTTTCGCCTATCACTGGGTTCCGCTCATCGGTTATGAGGAAACTCCGGACGATTTGCTTCTGTATATTCACGATAACGGACAAAAAAACCGCCCGAGCAAGCTGCGGGCGGTGTCGTTCCGGGAGAACCGGGGCGTATTGAGTTTCGTCCAGATTTCACCGGTGTCGAAGTCAGATAAATGATTTTTCCAAAAGTCTTGCGAGCAGACGGAATTCCCGTTCGTCGCATATCCTCACCAAATCAGAAGAATAATCGGGCACTGCGATTTCCTCGAGTGCCACATCGAGCTGGAGGTCATCTTTGATGACCGCCAGCTTTTTTGATAGCGCGAGCATATCCTGATGTTCTTCGATTTTCTTTTTCTGGGCCGGCTTCAAGTCCTCAATATGTTCCAGGACGCCTTCTACCGAACCATAGCGCTGAATCAACTGAAGCGCCGTCTTCGGGCCGATGCCTTTGACACCTGGATAGCCGTCGCTCGGGTCGCCCATAAACGCTTTCACATCGGCGAACTGCTCCGGCAAGATGCCATATTCTTCACCGAATCGCGCTTCGGTATAGAGGTCATAGATATGGAAGCCTTTTTTCATGAAAGCGATCTTGACCGATGGGTTCAATAGCTGAAGCATGTCTTTATCGCCGGTAATAATCGTATAGTCTGCCTCGTCAGGCCATTTTTTCGTAAACGAGCCGATAAAATCATCCGCTTCGATGCCCTTTTCGCCGTAATTTTTCCATCCCAGAAGCTCAGAAACTTCACGTGCTTGGTCGAATTGATGCAACATATCTTCAGGCGGCGCCGGCCGGTTTGCCTTATAGCCGTCGAACAAGTCTGTGCGGAACGTATGCGCGCCCATATCCCAGCACACGGCGATATGGGTCGGCTTCATCAATGATTTTGCGGTGAGCACGTGGCGAGCGAATCCTTGCACACCGTTTGTCGCGAGCCCGCTTTCTGTGCGGAAAAATTGCCCGACGCCCGCAGTGGCAAAATACGAACGGAACAATACCGCCATTCCGTCTACAAGCATAATATGTGGTTTTTCCAAAAAATACTCCTCCATTCAACACGATTTCCATTATCCATTATACGCGACTTTCCATAGAAAAAGGGTGCCGGACTTCCGGCACCCTTTTCGTTCTGTGTTTTCCGAAGCTACTTGCTTGCTTTCCGTGGGGCGGGAATCGAGCCTCCTCAACCGCTTCGAAACCTTTGTGCTCTCACATCTGCATAGCAGATGCGTCGCAAATGATTAGACTCAGCAATGCTTCGCTTAATCATTGCCTGCGGGGTCTCTCAAACCCGCTGATCCCACAGGAGTCAAGCAAACGCTTCTCCAAACACTTAGACAGTTCACTGAATTTTTTATATAGGATAAGCTTTTGATCACTTTTACATATAGAAAGCTATCCTCTAGTTCAGCATCTTTTATAGCTTATCGTTTGCGCTTGATTGCTTTGTATTCAAGGTTCAAGGCTTTATAGAACGACGCCATCATCAATAGCATGATGAACGAGAACGGGAAGGCGGCGATAATCAATGCCGTCTGCAAGGACCCGAGCCCGCCTGCAAAGAGCAGGATGACCGCGATGGTCGATTGCGCAATCCCCCATGTCAGCTTCACGGCGTTCGCTGGGTCCAGCGATCCGTTGGAAGTCTGCATGCCGAGTACAAATGTAGCTGAGTCGGCAGAAGTGATAAAGAAAGTCGAAATGAGCAACACTGCCACAATCGACAACAACATGCCAAGCGGCAATTCATTAAACACGGCGAACAATGTTTCTTCTGTCAACAATCCAGTCAAATCGACGCCGCTGCTTTGCACATCGATTGCCGTTGTGCCAAATGCCGCGAACCAGATGAAGCTGATGAACGTCGGAATGAGCAAGACGCCAAACAGGAATTCCCGGATGGTCCGGCCTTTGGAAACGCGGGCAATGAAAATCCCGACAAATGGCGACCAAGAGATCCACCATGCCCAATAGAAGATCGTCCAACCGTCAATCCATGAGCGGTTTTCGCCATTGATCGGGGCAGAACGGAAACTCATATTGATCAAGTTTTGGAAATAGCTTCCGAGTGAATCGGTGAACATGTTGAAAATCAATAAGGTCGGCCCAAGAACGATTACCAAAATGAGCAAGGTAATAGCAAGCACCATATTGGTATTCGACAAGTACTTGATCCCTTTGCTGATGCCTGACCAAGAGGAAACCATAAACAGCACAGTGACGACTGCGATGATGATGATTTGCGTAATCAGGCTATCCCCTGGAATGCCGTCAAACAAATACGCGAGCCCTCCATTGATCTGGATGGCACCGAAGCCAAGTGTCGTCGCGACACCGACCGCTGTAGCGAATACAGCAATAACGTCAACAAGAACACCCCACGGGCCTTTCATGCGGTCGCCGAACAATGGGCGAAGCGTCGAGGAAATAAGCCCTGGCTCACCTTTACGGAATTGGAAGTATGCCAGCGATAATGCAACTACTGCGTAAATTGCCCATGCATGGATGCCCCAGTGGAAAAATGTAAAACGCATGGATTCCCGGAACGCTTCCTGAGATCCCGGCTCAGCTGTCGCCGGGTCGATCGCGAAATGCGATAGCGGCTCTGCCGCACCCCAGAATACGAGCCCGATACCCATGCCCGCTGAGAACAGCATTGCAATCCATGTTGCAAATGAATATTCCGGCTTGTCTGTGTCTTTCCCTAATTTAATCTGTCCCATTGGACTAACAAGGAAGTACAAGCAAAAGATAACCATTACTGAAACGATCAATAAATAATACCAACCGAACGAAGTAGTCAGGAACGATTCCATATTGCCGGTAACTTCCGCAAAATGTTCTGGAGCAAGCGCACCGTAGCCAACTGCCAAAGCAATTAGAACGATCGAGATCCAAAACACGTTTGTTACTTTCTTCATATAGTCTCCTCCTTTAAATTTCTTCACAAGATATTACGCTACGGAACATTGGCGCGCTTGTCAACTGTCTGAATTATGTATCAACTAAAGCACTTAGGTTCAATATCAAATACCCATCAACCTGCGGAATGAAACAATGGAAATTAAGACCAATTGCCCATGGAAATAGTTGGAATCCGCTTGCATGACTTCGTGCTCCAATTCTTAAACTTCCATCTCTCTTTTTCAAGTCATTCGAAGCCACGCATCTTGCCAAAACACCCATAAGCAGAGCATTCGACACTGCATAATCAGCACTTGTTTAGAAAAGCCATAGTTGCGGGTAAGGAAATAAGATGTCTTTATTTCAGGACATTTTCGCCATCATTTAAAATAAAACAGAACTGGAGCTGAATAGATATGACAGAGAAAAATACTGCAATCATTACAGGGGCAAGCAGTGGTATCGGTCAAGCTACTGCAAAGGAACTGGCAGCAAGAGGCTACCACGTCATGCTCGCTGCACGGCGCGAAGAGCGCTTAGTGGACTTGAAAAAAGAAATCGAAGCTGAAGGCGGAAGCGCTGATTATAAAGTAACCGATGTCACCTCAGCCGATGAAATGAAATCACTAGCACAAGCGGCATTAGAGAAAACCGGAAAAATTGACATCCTCGTCAATAATGCCGGACTTATGCCATTGTCCTATATGAATAAGCTGAAACTCGATGAATGGGACCAGATGGTCGACGTTAACATTAAAGGCGTGCTTTACGGCATCGCGGCTGTTCTTCCGATCATGGAAGAACAGAAATCCGGCCACATCTTGAACGTTTCCTCTGTGGCAGGCCATCAAGTCATGAAAGGCAGCGCCGTTTACAGCGGCACGAAATACGCGGTGCGCGCCATTTCAGATGGGCTGCGCCAAGAGATCGATCCATCGCATGAAATCCGCGTGACCATCGTATCGCCAGGTGCGGTCGCAACCGAATTGACAGATACCATCACTGATGATGATGTACTCGACAGCTTCAAGAGCATGTCCATGGAACCGCTACAGGCGGAAGATATCGCGAATGCTATCGGCTATGCGGTGGAACAGCCATCACACGTCGACGTTAACGAAATCTTGATCCGCCCGAGACAACAGCCTTAAGAAAAAGAATGGAGACGATTTAAATGAAAACCGATTTTTCCAAGATTTTTATAAACGGCGAATGGACTTCCGGGTCCAGCGATAGCCAAATGAAAAACACCAATCCGTTCACCGGTGAAGAACTGGTCACCACGCAAGCAGCCGATAAGAACGATTTGGACGCCGCTTATAAAGCAGCAGAAACCGCCCAACTTGAGTGGGCGAAGGAATTGCCGCAAGCGAAACAAGCCGTCATGGAAAAAGCTATCGAAGTCATGAAGGAAAACAAAGAATTGATCATCGAATGGCTCATCAAAGAAGCCGGCAGTACGAAGATCAAAGCGACAGTCGAATTCGGCGCTTCGATGAATATCCTGAAAGAAGCGGCGACTTTCCCGTTCCGCATGGAAGGAAAAATTATGCCTTCCCAGCAACCGGGCAAAGAAAACCGCGTCTACCGCAACCCGCTTGGCGTCATCGGCATTATCAGCCCATGGAACTTCCCGTTCCATTTGGCGATTCGTTCTATCGCGCCGGCACTTGCCACTGGCAATGCCGTCGTCATCAAACCAGCGACCGATACGCCTGTTACTGGCGGGCTATTGTTCGCGAGCCTGTTCGAAGCAGCTGGGCTACCTAAAGGATTGCTCAATGTTGTCGTCGGCCGCGGTTCTGAAATTGGCGATGACATCGTCACCCACCCAACTCCGCGTTTGATATCATTCACCGGCTCGACGCCAGTCGGCAAACACATCGGCGAACTGGCTGGTGGTACATTGAAGAAAACCGCTTTGGAACTTGGGGGCAATAATAATTTCATCGTCCTTGAAGATGCTGATGTCGACCAGGCAGTCGAGTCTGCCCTATTCGGCAAATTCTATCACCAAGGCCAGATTTGCATGTCGATTAACCGTATTTTCGTCCACAAGGACATCTACGACACATTTGCCGAGCAGTTCATTGAACGTGCCGGCAAGTTGAAATACGGCAACCCTGCAGAAGCAGATACGCAAGTCGGGCCGCTTATCAACCGCGACCAAGTCGACCGTATCCTAAAAGACATTGACGCCACGGTCGAACAAGGTGCGAAGATCCGCCTCGGCGGCAAAGCGGACGGCAATGTCCTCCAACCGACAGTCTTGACCGGCGTTACAAACGACATGCCGCTTGCAGAGAACGAAATTTTCGGCCCTGTCGCCATTCTCATTCCGTTTGAAAGCGACGAGGAAGTGGTTGAACAGGCCAATAAATATCCGTTTGGCTTGAGCGGTGCTGTGCATTCAGCGAACATCGAACACGGCACGAACATCGCTCACCAGATCGAGACAGGCATGATCCACGTCAATGACCAATCGGTCAACGACGAAGCGCATATGCCATTCGGGGGCGAAAAAGACTCCGGCCTCGGCCGCTTTAACGGCGAATGGGTGCTTGAGGAATTCACTACCTTAAAATGGCTGTCCGTGCAACATCAGCGCAGACAGTACGGGGCATTTGTGGATAATACGAAGAAATAAAATGTGAAACCGGCAACCCCTATAATGGAGTTGCCGGTTTTTTAATATTTACACAGTACAAATAATCATTATATTAAAAGAGTTTTAATATAGACACATTTCATGCATCAAGTGATATCGATAGTTCTCATATTAGCTTTTCACAAAACAAAAACGCCAAAATCCTTTTGTAGGATTTTGGCGTTTCGTAAACTCCATAAAATTCTATGGAGACGGCGGGAGTCGAACCCGCGTCCAGAGACTCCGTTACTTGAGCATCTACGCGTGTAGCTTATCTATTGGAGTTTCGCCGCTCAATCTGCCGACAAGCAGGCGTCATGAGGGCTAGTTCGAGAATCTCTTGCAGTCAGCTCAAACGGCACTGACTGCCGTATCCCACTAAAAGTGAGCTCTATGCAGCCACATGGGCGATGGTTACATAAAGCAGATCCGAGCTTACGCTGCGAATGCTAGGTTGTTGTTAGTTTTGCCAGTTGTTATAAGTTACGTTGATGACGAAGCCGATCCTCCGACGCGCAACCCAAGCTCGAACCATCCCTGTCGAATCCGTAACGTCCCCTCATTAAAAGAGAACACGGAAGTGGTTTAGCTTCGGTGTACTGTTACCAGTATAGGACAAAACAGGTCAGAGTTCAAGTTTAACGGCTTCTCTCTTTGAGCGCGCGGTCGATTGCCCGCTTCGCGTCTTTCTTCTTCAAGTCTTCGCGCTTGTCGTATTTCTTCTTCCCTTTACCGACGCCGAGCAGCACTTTGGCATATCCGTCTTTCAAATACATCTTGAGCGGAACGATTGCCGCACCTTCGACTTTCGATTTGCCGACCAGTTCGTTGATCTGCTTTTTATGGAGCAAGAGCTTGCGCGAGCGCAACGGATCGTGGTTAAACTGGTTGCCTTGTTCATACGGCGAGATGTGCATATTGGAAATCCACGCTTCCCCGTTCCGGATGCGGACAAATGCATCTTTGATCTGCACTTTGCCGCTTCTCGCGGATTTGATCTCCGTACCGAGCAGGACAATCCCCGCTTCGATCGTTTCTTCAATCGCGAAATCGAATCCCGCTTTTTTATTCTGGGCAATTACTTTGCCTTCTCCTTTGGCCATTTCTGTTCACCTCAAACTGTTGGAAAAAGCGGCACGCGGCCGCTTTTTTTATTTCTTCTTGTTACGGCCTTGCTGTTTGGCAGGCTTTTCATAAAACTTTTTCTTGTTTTTCGGCTTGCGGTCTGCCCCGCCTTCGCCACGCTTTTTGCCGTCTCTTGGCTTATCGCCATTACGTCCGCTGCGAATCACTTTCGGTGTTTCCTTGCGCGAACTGCGGCGCGTATTTTGCGTCATGCCGACGATTTCAAAGTCGATGGATGACTCTTCCGGTTTGACACCGATAACCCGTACTTTGACTTCATCACCGATGCGGAACTGGCGCTTGGTTCGTTCGCCGATCATCATCATCTGACGGTCATCAAACTGATAATAATCATCCGTCAAGTTGGATACATGGACCAAACCTTCGATGGTATTCGGCAGCTCGACAAACATGCCGAAGTTCGTCACAGATGACACAATGCCGTCGAATTCTTCTCCGACTTTATCTGCCATATACTGTGTTTTCTTCAGTGCATCCGTATCGCGCTCCGCTTCCACTGCACGGCGTTCACGGTCAGATGTGTGAGTTGCGATATCATCCATTTCCGCTTCCCAATGGCGAATTGTCTTTTTCGACAAGTCTTTTTCGATCAAATACGTGCGGATCAGACGATGGATAATCAAATCCGGATAGCGGCGGATCGGCGACGTGAAATGCGTATAGAATTCCGTCGATAAACCGAAATGGCCAAGGCTATGTGAAGAATATTTCGCCTGCTGCATCGAGCGCAACATCATCGTCGAAACAACGGGCTCTTCAGGCTTGCCTGCGATAGATTCGATGATTTCCTGCAAAGCCTTTGGAGAAACTTCATCCCCTGAACCTTTCACAGTAATACCGAAATTCGTAATGAATTCGAAAAAGCGCTGCAATTTTTCCGTTTTCGGTTCTTCGTGAATGCGGTATAGCGACGGCACATCCATGCGATGAAAATGTTCCGCGACGGTTTCGTTCGCTGCGAGCATGAATTCTTCGATCAAACGTTCAGCAACTGTGCGCTCACGAACGACAATATCAATCGGATAACCTTCATCATCCACAATTACTTTGGACTCTTTAAAGTCAAAGTCGATCGCTCCGCGTGTCATACGGCGCTGATGCAAGACAGCTGAAAGTTCTTTCATCAATTCGAACATCGGAACCAGTTCAGCATATTGTTCTTTCAATTCCTGATTGTCTTTTTCAAGAATTTCGTATACGTCGGTATAGGTCATGCGTGCCGTTGTGTTAATGACGCTCTGGAAAATATCGTGGGACAACACTTCCCCTTTGTCGTTGAAAATCATTTCACAAGACAAAGTCAAACGGTCAACTTGCGGGTTGAGCGAGCAGATGCCGTTCGACAAGCGGTGAGGAATCATCGGAATGACGCGGTCCGTCAAGTAAATGCTGGTCGCGCGGTCGTAAGCTTCACGGTCTATGGCAGAACCTTCCGTCACATAATGGCTGACGTCTGCAATATGGACGCCGAGTTTGTATGTGCCATCTTCAAACTTCTTGACTTGAATAGCATCATCCAAATCTTTCGCATCCGCCCCGTCAATCGTCACAATCTGCTCATCGCGCAAATCACGGCGGTCATTCAAGTCTTCAGGATCGATTTGGTCCGGGACAGCATTTGCCTGGTCCAGCACATCCTGCGGGAATTCCACTTCGATGCCGTATTTATGGATGATCGACAATATATCGACGCCCGGGTCGTTTTTGTGTCCGAGCACTTGTGTAACCATGCCTGTTGCGGACAAACGCCCTTCCGGCCAGCCGGTGATTTCGACGACGACTTTATGGCCGTCGACGGCACCGAGTGTATCGTCTTTCGCAATAAAGATATCCATATTCATTTTCTTGTCATCCGTGACGACAAAGCCGAAGCCTTTGTTCGCCTGGAACGTGCCGACGACTTTCGTTGTGCCGCGTTCCAAGATGCGGATGACGGATCCTTCGCGGCGGTCTCCAGATGACCCTTCAGAAACACGGATCATGACTGTGTCGCCGTTTACCGCTCCGTTGACTTCATTCGGCGGGATAAAGACATCGTCAAGTCCAGCTTCTTCAGGCGCAAAAAAGCCGAAGCCTTTGGCGTGGCCGATGAATTTGCCGCGCATCAAGTTCATTCGGTCCGGCACACCGTAGCGATTCGAACGTGAACGCACCAATTCGCCTTTTTCCTCGAGCTTGACGAGCGTCTTCACCAATTCCTTAAATTCGTCGGCGTCTTCAAAGCCGAACTGTTCTTCAATTTCTGTCACCGTTAAAGGCTTGTATGCTTCTTCGCGCATAAAGGCCAATAAACGTTGATCCAATGACTGTTCATTCTTGCCCAATCCTAACTCCTCCTTTTGAGACCGTCTCACACGCTCCAGTCGAGCGATTCGAGAAACTCGTATATATCTTCATGCAATTGCTTTTTCTCCTGATCCAGCGTAATGACATGGCCCGATTTCTCGTACCATTTGATGCGCTTGTCAGTCGACTCCGCTTCGTCGTGGATGATGTTCGCAGACTCTGTATTGATGACTTTGTCCAATGAGCCTTGGACGACGAAAAGCGGTGCATAGACATGATCGACGTTATTCCGTACTTCACCGATCAACTCACGCAGTTCAGCGAGTGTTTCCATCGGCTTTTCCTCGAACTTCTTCATCTCTTCTTCGATAAGCTTATCATCTTTTCCTTCATATTTCTTGTATTCACGGGCATACTCCAAAACGCCCTGGTACATCAGGTCGGTAGATTTCATGTGCATCGGCGCACACATCGTCACAATGCCCTTGATAGGCTTTGTATACCCTAGTTTCAAGCTGAATACGCCGCCGAGCGACAAGCCGGCCACCGCAATCTCCTGGTATCCCTTGTCGACCAGTGTTTGATACGCCTGTTCGACGTCTTTCCACCAATCCACAGGGCCTGTCTCCACCAGCTTCTCCGGCGCCACGCCATGCCCTGCGTAATGCGGCGCGATGCTTGTGTAGCCTTTTGTTTCCAAGAATCGCCCGAGCATCCGGACATCTGCGGAATTGCCGGTAAAGCCGTGCAATAACAGCACCGCACGCGGCCCTTGCTCAAAGAAGAATGGTTTTGGTTGTGAAATGCGCATAAAAGTTCCCTCCAACTAAATTTACTTACTATATTTATAGGCCTGTGCCCAATTTCCCCTAAAAGAAAACGCCCAACCACTAAATGGTCAGGCGATGTGCTCTACATTATACTTTCGTTACGGCGATAGCCAGAATAAAGAATAAGGCAGCAAGGACGATCGTCACCCGGTGTAGGACAAGATCCAACCCACGGGCTTTTTGCTTGCCGAAAAGTTGCTCTGCTCCACCGGAGATGGCTCCTGAAAGGCCTGCACTTTTCCCTGATTGCAATAGAACGACAACAATCAAAGCGATCGAGACGATAAGAAGTAATGTCATTAACAATGTATGCATAAATACCACCTCCTGAAAAGAACCTTCACAACAAACTCTAGTTTACCAAAAATTGAAACCTCAAGCAATAGAGCCCCTAAAAAATACAAATAGTTTAGACCATTTCATCTTTTTCTGTTCATTCTTTTTTTAATCTGTTGATGAGGAACATTTGCAATATCTAGCCTGAAAACAATAATAATCTATTTTAATTCTATTTTACAAACCCGCTATAGATGAAGCGGAAGGGGGCGACTCCAAGAGGAACAGCGAGACAATTGAGACCCTGCAAGCAGAAACGCGAAAGGCATTGAGCGTTTTCGTTTGCGAAGCTCGAACATCATGAGAGTTGAGCAGGTGGGTTTTGCGAAGCGCCGAAGCGGCTCAATGCGAGCCCTCTGGAAAGCGTCCCCCTGTAGCGGAATCTTTATCCACTGTAACAGAAAAGCTGCCGGAAAAAATCTCCGGCAGCTCTTCCTCACCTATTCACTATTATTTCTTCAAGTTATAGAAAGTCTTAACGCCCAAGTATTTCGCTGTGTCGTGCAATTGGTCTTCAATGCGAAGCAATTGGTTGTATTTCGCTACGCGGTCCGTACGTGACGGTGCGCCTGTTTTAATTTGTCCTGCGTTTGTCGCGACTGCGATGTCTGCAATCGTCACATCTTCCGACTCGCCTGAACGGTGGGAGATGACCGCTGTGTAGCCTGCGCGCTTCGCCATTTCGATTGCATCGAATGTTTCTGTCAATGTACCGATTTGGTTTACTTTGATCAGGATCGAGTTGCCGATGCCTTGCTCGATGCCTTGCGCCAATTTCTTCGTGTTCGTAACAAACAAGTCATCTCCGACTAGCTGTACTTTATCGCCGATACGTTCTGTCAATAGCTTAAAGCCATCCCAGTCATTCTCGTCCAATCCATCTTCAATAGAGACGATCGGGTATTTATTTGCCAACTCTTCATACCAGTCGACCATTTCAGCGGAAGTCTTGACCGTGTTATCCCCAGCCAATGTATAAACGCCTTTTTCTTTGTCGTAGATTTCAGAAGCAGCTACGTCCATTGCGAGCAAGACGTCTTGGCCTGGCTTGAAGCCGGCTTTTTCGATCGCAACCATGATCGTCTCAAGCGCTTCTTCGTTCGAGCCAAGGTTCGGTGCGAATCCGCCTTCGTCGCCTACAGATGTGTTATAGCCTTTGTCTTTCAGTACAGTTTTCAAGTTGTGGAAGATTTCTGCACCCATGCGAAGCGCATGGCGGAAAGATTCAGCGCCTACTGGCATTACCATGAATTCCTGGATGTCGACATTGTTATCCGCGTGCTCACCGCCGTTAAGGATGTTCATCATCGGTACCGGCAATTGCTTGGCGTTGAATCCGCCAAGGTATTGGTAAAGAGGCAAGTCCAAATAGTTCGCTGCTGCATGGGCAACTGCCATGGAAACGCCAAGAATCGCGTTTGCGCCAAGACGGCCTTTGTTTTCAGTTCCGTCAAGTTCGATCAACGCTTGGTCGATGGATACTTGATCAAGTACTGAATAGTTTTCTTCCAACTCATCAGCGATCTCGTTGTTTACGTGATCCACTGCTTTAAGGACGCCTTTACCAAGGTAACGGCTCTTGTCGCCATCGCGAAGTTCAACTGCTTCGTGTTCTCCAGTAGATGCGCCAGATGGCACGATTGCACGGCCGAACGCGCCGCTTTCTGTGAATACCTCAACTTCAACAGTTGGGTTCCCTCTAGAATCGAGTACTTCGCGTGCTTGGATGTGTGTAATAATTGGCAATGTCAACAGCTCCCTTTTCAAATGGTTTGTTCAATTTCGTTTATAAGTTATTCGAAATGTGCAGATTTTAAACTTTATGAGTTAATGATAAGTTTTATCCATATTATTTCAATACAAATGATATTCCACAAAACAGTTGCATTGAGTAGGACAGATGAAAGAGTGTAAGGCGGCGACTCCTGCGGGAACAGCACGAGCTGAAGACCCTGGACTGAGCGTAAGCGAGGGAAGCGGCTGAGGCCGTGCCCGCGGAAAGCGTCCGCCTGAAACGAGTTCATCACTCTCTTTTACAAACATTCTATAACTTTTTAAACTTTCTAATACAACGGTTTTCCAGTCATCTCTTCCGGCTGCTCAACATCGAGCAGTTTGAGGATCGTTGGTGCGAGATCCGCTAGAATGCCGCCGCTGCGCAAGACTTCGCCGTGCTTCGTCAAAATGACGGGCACTTTGTTAGTCGTATGTGCCGTCATCGGTAAGCCGTCTTCTGTCAGCACTTCGTCTGCGTTGCCGTGGTCGGCAGTGATGAGCGCCGATCCGCCTTGGCGGTGGAGTGCTTCAACGATACGGCCGAGACATTCATCCACGACTTCGACTGCCTTGATTGTCGGCTCGAGCATGCCGCTATGACCGACCATGTCTGGATTGGCGAAGTTCAAGATGATTGCATCGTGTGCGCCTGCATCGATTTGTTCGACGAGACGGTCGGTCACTTCATAGGCACTCATTTCAGGCTGCAAATCGTAAGTCGCCACTTTCGGTGATGACACGAGAATGCGGTCTTCCCCTGGGAAAACCTCTTCCCGCCCGCCGCTCATGAAGAAGGTGACGTGCGGGTATTTCTCGGTTTCGGCAATGCGCAATTGCGTCATGCCGTTCACCGATAATACTTCCCCGATGGTATTCACCAAATTGACGTTGCCGTAAGCAATACGGGTCTTCAATTCTTCACTGTAAGTCGTGAAACTGATGAACACCAGATCTTTCGGATGCTGGATGCTCAACGGGAAATGGGCAAAATCGGGACGAGTCAATACGGTCGTCAACTGGATGGCCCGGTCCGGACGGAAATTGAAGAAGATGACGGAGTCCCCTGATTCGATGACAGCAGGCGCTTCCCCTTCTTTCACGACCGTAAACGGCAGGACGAATTCATCGACAATTCCTTCCGCGTAAGATGCTTCTACACCTTCCGCAGCGGAACTGGCACTTGGTCCGCTTCCGTCGACCATCGCGCGGTACGCGAGCTCGACGCGTTCCCAGCGCTTGTCGCGGTCCATAGCATAATAACGCCCACTGATGGAGGCAAAACGCCCAATGCCGATTTGCTGCATTTGTTTTTCAGTTTCTTCTATATAATGGAGCGCGGTTTTCGGCCCGACATCGCGGCCGTCCAAAAATCCGTGTACATAGACTTCACTCAAGCCTTGCTGTTTCGCGAGGCGCAATAAAGCGAACAGGTGCTCATAATGGCTATGGACGCCCCCATCGCTAAGCAAGCCCATGACATGCAAAGCTTTACCGTTTTCTTTGGCGTTCATGACAGCATCCAGGAATGCGGCATTTTCAAAGAAATCGCCGTCTTTGATCGATTTGTGGATGCGTGTCAAATTTTGGTAAACAATGCGGCCCGCACCGATATTCAAATGGCCGACTTCGGAATTGCCCATTTGCCCGTCCGGCAAACCGACCGCTTCACCGGAAGCAGTCAGCAATTCATGGGGATAGTCGTTCCAAAGTCTGTCGAAATTCGGTTTATGCGCTTGTGCAACTGCATTTCCAGCGGTTTCTTCGCGGCAGCCGAAGCCATCCAAGATGATTAACGCTGCCGGATGTGCCGTTTTACGCATTTGAACCCGCCTCCAACAATTTGACGAACGATTCCGTTTCCAAGCTCGCCCCGCCGACTAATGCGCCGTCGATATGCTCCATCGAGAGTAATTCCTGGATATTGGCAGGTTTCACGCTTCCGCCGTACTGGATGCGGACTTTTTCAGCCGTTTCATCGCTGTAAAGCGATGCAATTTTCTTGCGCACGATGCCACAAGCTTCGTTAGCGTCTTCAGCTGTCGCTGTTTTGCCTGTTCCGATTGCCCAGATTGGCTCGTAAGCAATGACTAGCTCAGCGATTTGTGCATCGGTCAATCCTTCTACTGCTTTTTCGACTTGCGATTCCACGATGCTTTCCATTTGGCCCGCTTCGCGCTGTTCGTCCGTTTCACCGACACAAAGGATCGGCGTCAATTGATGCGAAAATGCCGACTTCACTTTTGCATTGACTGTTTCATCGGTTTCATTGAAATACTGGCGGCGTTCAGAATGGCCGATAATGACGTAGCTGACGCCGATATCTGCCAATTGTACAGGGCTGATTTCACCAGTGAATGCGCCTTCGCCTTTATCGTGCATCGTCTGTGCGCCAATTTTCAATGCGCTGTTTTCTGCAGCATCGACTAATTGCGTCAAGTATAGAGCCGGAGCACAAATGACAGAATCAAGCTTTTCAGCATCCGGCACTAGGCCGTTTACTTTTTCTACAAATTCCTTCGCTTGTGATGCTGTTTTATACATTTTCCAGTTACCTGCAATAATCGGTTTTCTCACAAAAACACTCCCTTTATTTATCGGTTAATGCGGTGACGCCTGGCAAATCCTTGCCTTCCATGAACTCCAGAGAAGCTCCGCCGCCTGTTGAAATGTGGTCCATTTTATCTGCTACATGGAATTTCTCGACTGCCGCTGCGGAATCGCCACCGCCGATGACTGTATAGCCTTCAGTTTCTGCCATTGCTTGAGCGACGGATTTCGTGCCATTTGCAAAAGCTTCCATTTCGAACACGCCCATCGGCCCGTTCCAGATAATGAGTTTCGACTGGTTGATGACATCGGCATACAACTTAGCTGTTTCCGGCCCGATATCCAGCCCCATCCAATCGGACGGAATTTCTTCGATTTTCACCGTTTTGGTCTCTGCGTCTTTTGAGAACTCGTTCGCGACTGTCGCATCAACCGGCAGATAGAACTTCACGCCTTTTTCCTTCGCTTTGTCGATAAATGATTTGGCAAGGTCGAGTTTGTCTTCTTCCACAAGTGAATTGCCGATTTCATGGCCGAGCGCTTTGATGAAGGTATAAGACAAACCGCCACCGATAATCAAGTTATCAACTTTGTCGAGCAGATGGTCGATGACGCCTATTTTGTCTTTTACTTTCGCCCCTCCGATGATGGCAGTAAACGGACGGTCCGGTTCTGATAAAGCTTTGCCGAGAACATCCAGCTCTTTTTCGAGCAACAGGCCTGATACTGCCGGCAAGTGTTCGGCGATTCCTGCAGTGGAAGCATGCGCTCTATGCGCAGCGCCGAATGCATCGTTGACGAACACATCAGCCAGAGCCGCAAATTGTCTCGCGAGTTCCGGATCGTTCTTTTCTTCGCCTGCATGGAAACGGACGTTTTCAAGCAACAGAATTTCGCCTGACTCAAGAGAAGCGATTTCCTGCTCCACAGTGTCCCCTACGGATTCTTCAAGGCATTTCACGTCGCTGCCGAGCAATTCGGCCAACCGTGCGCCTGCCGCAGCTAATCTCATGTCTTCGTTAACTTGGCCTTTCGGGCGTCCGAGATGGCTTGCCAAGATGACTTTTGCGCCTTGTTCGACCAAATACTCGATCGTCGGCATCGCGGCACGGATGCGCGTGTCGTCTGTCACTTTCCCGTCTTCCATCGGTACGTTGAAATCTACACGGCAAAATACGCGTTTCCCTTTCAAATCCAAGTCTTTCATGGTCATTTTCTGCAGCATGAAAATACCTCCTAATTATATTCAAAAAAATAAGGGGTGGGGTAAATTCCCCACCCCTTTTACCCTCTTTATTATAGAGGTTCATTGGTAATTAAGCTATGATTTTCAGCTTACAGCCCTTTTTTGTACATGTGTACAGCCAAGTCTACACAGCGTGCAGAGTAGCCGGATTCGTTGTCATACCAAGCAAGAACTTTCACCATGTTTCCGCCTAGAGACATTGTAGATTGAGCATCTACTGTAGCGGAAGCTGTGTTGCCGTTATAGTCGCGTGAGACAAGCGGAAGTTCGCTGTATTCCAAGTAGCCTTTCAACTCGTTTTCAGTCGCTTCTTTAAGCGCTTGGTTCACTTCTTCAACAGATGCTTCTGTTTCAAGTTCAGCAACAAGGTCGATCAATGAAACGTTCGGTGTTGGAACGCGGATCGCCATGCCATCGATTTTGCCTTCAAGTTCAGGCAATACTTTTGCAACGGATTTCGCTGCGCCAGTAGTTGTCGGGATCATCGACTCAGCTGCTGCACGCGCACGGCGGTAGTCAGAGTGAGGCGCATCAAGCAATGCTTGGTCGTTCGTGTAAGAGTGGATCGTTGTCATCATGGCTTTCTTGATGCCGAATTTTTCGTTCAACACTTTAGAGATGCCGGACAAGCCGTTTGTTGTGCAAGATGCATTGGAAACGACGTGATGCTCTTCTGGGTTGTAAGTTTCTTCGTTAACGCCCATAACCAACATTTTCATGCCATTTTTGCCAGGAGCTGAAAGGATGACTTTCTTAGCTCCAGCTTCGATGTGCTTAGAAGCTTTTTCTTCTGTTGTGAAGATTCCTGTCGATTCCAGAACGATGTCGATTTGGTGCTCTTTCCAAGGCAATTGCGCTGGGTCTTTTTCAGCGAATACTTTGATTTCCTTGCCATCGACGAAGATTGAATTGCCTTCTGCTGTAACTTCAGCGTCCAATGTTCCGTGAACTGAATCGTATTTCAAAAGGTGTGCCAGCATAGCTGCATCTGTTAGGTCATTGACTGCTACTACTTCCACTTCACTGTTTTGCATTGCTTCACGGAATACGACACGGCCGATGCGGCCAAAACCATTGATTGCTAATTTTAAAGTCATTTATAATTCCTCCAATTTTGTTGTTTGGTTGAGTATTGCCCTTGCTGCTCCTTCGTCTGTAACGAGGATGGTGCGTTCAGGCGCGGCCTGGAAATAAGATTCGATGGCACGCGCTTTTGTGCGTCCTCCGGCGACTGCCATGATGCCCGGTGCTTTTTGGACCTGCTCTAATTGAATGCCCGCTGTTGGGATGCGATAAACTATTTTTCCGGTTTTATCGAAATAATAACCGAAGGCTTCGCTGACAGCTCCGCCTGTTTTGATCTTCTCGACTTCGTTCACGGAAGAGCGGCGCCTGATGGCCATCTCTTCTGCATCGCCGATTCCATGGATGACTAAATCCGTCCGGTCATACAGCTCCATCATTTCTTTGATGACAGGTTCCTTCATCATCATTTCGAGCGCTTCCGCACTCAAATGCTCAGGCAGATAAAGCGTGCGGACAGCTCCGCCTGTTTTTTCGGCAAAGGATGAAGCGATGGTGTTCGCCTGGTGAAGCATTTCTTCCCCAAGACCGCCTCGTGCAGCGATAAACTGCATGGCGGGATTTTTTCTCGCTGTGCGGATTTCAGCTGCTACGGCGGCCATCGTACTGCCGCCAGTAACGGCGATCGTCCGGCAGCTTTCGAACATTTCCTCCGCGATGCGCGCGGCTTGCCTGCCGATAGCGGCTTTGACCGATGATAACCGGTCGCTATCCCCTGGCAGGACGACTGCTTGTTTGATGCCGAGTTTCGCTTGCAGCCCCGTTTCGAGCTCTGCAGTCCCGGCCAATTCCTTGACCAGCTCACGGAGTTGGTCAAGAACATCGTCCCCCAGCATCGTCAGGCTCATGCCGCTCTTGCTCATTTCGATCAAGGCTTGGTCCCTCAATAAATCGGTCTCTTTGCGGATTTCCCTTTCGGCTGCGCCTGTCATCTCGCTGATTGTGCGCCTTCCAACGGGCTGTTCAGTTTGAATCAGCTCGAGGATGCTATAGCGCTTTTTCAGCAAGCTTGGCAGTTCAGGCAATAAATGCACTTGCGCTTGCAGAACTGGATCCATCGCTCCACCCCTTTGTTGGACGTTTTTTGTCCCACTATATATAAATACGTCCCACTAGATTCATTGTAGCCGAGCTATTAGATTTATGCAAATAAAAAGAAGCGTTAAAGAATTAACGCTTCTAAAAGTTCACCATAGCCGAAATTTCCGTAGAGCAGTACATTTTCCTGTTTCGTGAGCACCGGAATCATCAGCATATATTGTTCGTGCAATTGTTCATCTTCTTCAATATTGATTTCCCGGAAGTCAATTGGGTAATCTTCCTGCAATAGCCGCAGTGCAGACTTTGCCTCTTCGCAAAGCCCGCAATTCGGCCGTGTGTAGAGCGTATACATGCTATTCCTCCTTATCAGAAGCCTCGCCCGGCTCCGCCGCCTCCTGAAGAGCCGCCACCGCCGCCGCGGAAACCTCCACCGCCGGAACCGCCGCCGAAGCCGCCGCCAAAACTGCCGGGCCCGAAAAATCCGCCGCGCCTCATGGTTCTGCCGCGGCCGCGACGTCCACGGCCGCCGCCTCCTCCCGTAAACAGGAACAGTAATACGAGTACGATCAGAAAGGTGATGACCGGCTGCATGATGCCGCCTTCGCTGTCTTCGCTGCCTGGTGTCACTTCATTGAGAGGCTGCGGGCTGACCGCTTCTCCGTCCCACTCGTATTCTGCAGAAACTTCACTGTACAGAGCCTGATACGTATTGAGGATTGCTTCGTCCGGCTGGTCTTCGCGCAAATACGGAACGGCGTAATCATCCAAAATGCGCCCGACTTTTCCGTCAGGAAGCGCGCCTTCAAGGCCGTAGCCGATTTCGATATAGATCTCGCGGTCCGTCATCGACAGCACGACCAGCACGCCGTTGTTCTCTTCCGCTGAGCCTACGCCGTAATGGCGCAAAGCCTCATTAGCGTAGCTTTCAATCGGCTCACCCTCCAGGGAATCGACGACCATGACGGCAATCTGTGCAGTTGTCGCGTCTTCCAGACCAGCCCCCAAGTTCTTGATCTCGGCTTCCTGTTCTTCACTTAAGACGCCGGCGATATCCTGGATGTAAATATCATCAGTCAACTCCGGAAATTCTACCGCCTGCGCGGTTCCGGCGATCATCAGCAGCAACAAGAGCAAAACAGGAATTCTTCGGATCATTCTTCGTCAGTCCCAAAGTCCACATCCGGCGCATCTTCCGCTCCAGCATCAGCTTCGAAATATTCCTTTTCGTCAAAGCCGAAAATCCCCGCTACCATATTGCCTGGGAAACTGCGGACTTCCCGGTTGAATTCCGTCACTGAGCCATTATAGTCCTGGCGTGCGACTGCGATCCGGTTTTCCGTTCCGGCCAGTTCATCGGATAATTGTTGGAAGTTCTCACTCGAGCGGATTTCCGGATAGTTCTCGACGACGACCAGCAAGCGGCTGAGCGCCCCGCTCAATTCTGCATCTGCTTCGGCCTGTTCTTCAACCGAGCCGGCATTCGCCATGCTTGAACGGGCTTCCGTGACACTATCGATGACCTCTTGTTCCTGGTCGGCAAAGCCTTTCACCGTTTCCACCAAGTTCGGGATTAAATCGAGCCTGCGTTGCAATTGGCTTTCGAGTTGCGCGTACGATTGGTTGACGTCCTCTTCCAATTGAACGAAATTATTATAGCTTGAACCGAATACGGCAACGGCAATGACGATCAGCCCAATCACCAACAGCAATGGAATAAGTAATTTTTTCATTTTCCCGTCTCCTTTTCTTTTACAATAATATTTTTTGTTTTCCCTGACTATCCGTTCCTTGAAACCCAATACACCTGATTCTACGTTTCAGCCGCTAAAAAGATTCAACAAAAAACCGCACAGCCTTTAGCAGGCTGTGCGGTTTTTCATTTTTTACACCCTCGGAGGGAATCGAACCCCCATCTCAAGAACCGGAATCTTACGTGTTATCCTTTACACTACGAGGGCAAATGTTGTTCGCGACTTTTCTATTATACAAAAGCTTTCCCCGTATTTCAAGCGCCTATTTTCAATTCGTTAGATTTGACCTTCATTGACCATGATGTGTATGATGAATGTACGGCTGAACAGTGTTTCAGCAGCACTTACATTTACCCGAAGGAGGAAATTATCCATGAATTTAATCCCTACAGTAATCGAACAGACAAGCAGAGGCGAACGCGCATACGATATCTATTCACGCCTATTGAAAGACCGCGTCATCATGCTCGGCAGCGGAATCGATGACAACGTCGCCAACTCCATCGTCGCGCAATTGCTATTCCTTGAAGCTGAAGATCCGGAAAAAGACATTTCCATCTACATCAACAGCCCAGGCGGCAGCATCACGGCCGGCATGGCGATCTACGATGTTATGCAATTCATCAAGCCAGATGTCCAGACAGTGTGCATCGGCATGGCTGCATCCATGGGCGCTTTCCTTCTGGCAGCCGGCACAAAAGGCAAACGCTATGCATTACCGAACGCTGAAGTCATGATCCACCAGCCACTTGGCGGAGCTCAAGGGCAAGCGACTGAAATCGAAATCGCCGCAAAACGCATCCTGTTCTTGCGCGAGAAATTGAACCAAATTCTATCTGAACGCACTGGCCAGCCGCTTGAAGTGATTTCACGTGATACAGACCGCGATAACTTCATGACTGCAGAACGTGCACTGGAATACGGTCTCGTCGACCAAATCATCACGCGCAACAAATTGCCGGAAAACCACGAAAAAGAAGAATAAGCTAGACAAAAAGAGCTGCCCCGCGGGGCAGCTCTTTTTTGGTGCTTAAAGCGCTTGGCTTTAAGCTTCTTTATCGATCAATTGCGCCAACGCATCGACGGCTGATTCTTCGTCAGCGCCGTCTGCTGAAATCGTGACATTCGTGCCTTTGCTGACAGCTAGGCTCATGATGCCCATGATGCTCTTGGCATTGACTTTCTTGTCGTCTTTTTCCAAATAGACATCCGAACTATAGCGGTTGGCTTCCTGTACGAACAATGCTGCCTGCCTCGCTTGTAATCCTGATTTCAATTGCACTTCCACTTGTTTTTCTACCATGCATATCCTCCTCCGAAAACTTGACTCTCACGCAATCTATAGAAAAGAGCAGCCCTGTTACCGGCTGATCGTTTCGCCTTTTCTCAACGACTCGGCAATCTCATCGATTTTCCGTAGCCTGTGGTTGACACCTGATTTGCTCACTTTTCCTGTCGATACCATCTCGCCCAGTTCTTTCAGTGTGACATCCTGGTACTCCACACGCAAGCGGGCTATCTCTTTCAGGCGGTCCGGCAATTGGTCGATTCCGATCACTTGGTCGATAAAGCGGATGTTTTCGATTTGCCGCAGCGCCGCATCGATGGTCTTATTCAAATTGGCCGTTTCGCAATTGACTAAGCGATTGACGCTATTGCGCATATCGCGGAGAATTCGGACATCCTCGAATTTCAATAGCGCCGAATGGGCACCTGTCAGGCTGAGGAAATCGGAAATTTTCTCCGCTTCCTTCAAATAGGTCACAAATCCTTTTTTTCGCTCGATCATTTTCGCGTTCAATTGGAAATGGTTCATCAGGATGACCAGCGCTTCAGCGTGGTCTTTATAGGAAGAATACACTTCCAAATGATAAGAGGAGGTTTCGGGATTGTTGACCGACCCCCCGGCCAAAAAGGCACCGCGCAAATAAGAGCGCTTGCAGCACGTCGTCGAGATCAGCTCAGGGGAGATATCCTGCTGAAATTGAAAGCCTTCCGACAAGATCAACAAATCCTCAAGCACGAATTTCGCGCCTTCCCGCAAGCGGCATATATAGACATTATTCTTTTTCAAACGCATTTTTTTACGGACCAAGAGTTCCACTGGATACGCTTTGTAGAAGCGCTTGAGCAAAGTATAGATCCTTCTCGCGATGGCTGCGTTTTCCGTTTGGATATCCAGGCTTAACTGGCGATTGGAAAATGACAGCGTACCGTTCATGCGGATCATCGCCGACAGCTCTGCCTTGCCGCAGCAATCGTCTACTTCAATCTGGGTCATTTCTTTTTTTGTTTCTGATGCAAAAGACAATTATGCCCCCCCTTTCAAGCTTTAGGAATACCGGCGCTGCGAGGGTTCCTGCGATTCGCTGCTGGTGTATTCAAAAAGCCATTTCGCCACTTTCATCGGTTCATGCCGGACGGCTTCCCCGAAAATATTCGCAATGTCATGGCGATATACTTCAAGCCCCATATTTTTCAGGCGTTCTTCATCGTATTCCACCGGCCATGCTTTTTCTTTTTTGTATCTTTCGGCCACTCCTTGCGGCATTTGGACTTTATCGATCAAAATGGCATCGAGAAAGTTCACACCTACATGTTCGTACAGAGCTTTCACATGATCCGAGGCCGTATAGCCGTATGTTTCACCCGCCTGGGTCATCAAATTGCAAATATAGATTTTTCTTGCCTTCGCCTCAAGCAGCGCTTTTTTGATATCCTTCACAAGCAAATTCGGCAAGATGCTCGTGTACAAGGAACCCGGCCCGATGACGATGACATCCGCAGATTGAATCGCCTGTATGGTATCCGGCAAGGTCTTGACGCCGGCCGGTTCCAGGAATACGCGCTTGATCGGCTGCAAATAGGCGGGGATTTTGGACTCGCCTTTGATGATGGTTCCATCTTCAAGCTCTGCGTTCAATGTGACCAATTGATTGGCGGCAGGCAAAACCGTGCCGTTGACGTTCAAAACACGGCTCATTTCCCGGACCGCGTGTGAAAAATCGCCTGTCAAATCAGTCAATGCCGCAAGCATCAGATTGCCCAATGAATGCCCTTCCAAATCAAGCGAATGCTTGAAGCGGTATTGGAACATTTCAGCCACCAATGGTTCGGCATCCGACAGCGCAGCCATGACGTTGCGGATGTCTCCTGGCGGCGGGATATCCAAGTCATCGCGCAAACGCCCGGAGCTTCCACCGTCATCTGCCACTGTCACAATTGCCGTCAAGTCGAGCGGAAAAGTTTTTAAGCCCCTCAGCAAAGTGGACAGACCGGTTCCGCCCCCGATGATTACGACTCGTTTTTGCTGGAGACTTTTTTCCATATGCTCAGCCCTTTCTGATTTTCACATCTCTATGCGTAATGCTGACTTTGTTGTTTTTCGATAGGTATTTCCCGAAATACTCGGCAAGCGTCACGGATCGATGCTGGCCGCCTGTGCAGCCAAAAGCAATGACCAATTGTGCTTTGCCTTCTTGTTTGTACTGGGGAATCATGAAATCGAATAAATCCTCAAGCTTACTCACCAACGTCTGCGTTTCCTGCCACTTCAAGACATAATCGGAAACCGGCTGATCCAAGCCCGATTGCGGATTCAATTCTTCTATATAATAAGGGTTCGGCAGGAAGCGTACATCGAAAACCAAGTCAGCGTCGATCGGCATACCGTGTTTAAAGCCGAAAGACATCAAATTGACCGTAAAGACATTGCTCGTTTTCGAAGCGAAATCCGACGTGATTTTCTCCTTCAGCTGGCGCGGGCTCATTTCTGACGTGTTATACATATAATGGGCCCGTCCTTGCAAGTCTTTCAGCATATCCCGTTCTTTTTTGATGCCGCCAAGCACAAGTCCGCCCGGCGATAATGGGTGGGAACGGCGTGTTTCTTTATAACGGCTGACGAGAGTCTGGTTTTCCGCATCGAGAAACAGGATCGTGATCGCCACTTCCGGTTCTTTGGAGAGGTCATCGATTGCATCGACGAGGCTGGCGAAAAAATCGCCGCCGCGAAGGTCCATGACTGCTGCGACGCGCTTCATCGATTTGCCCGAATCCCGCATCAATTTGATGAATGTCGGGAGGAGTGCCGGTGGAAGATTATCGATCGTGAAAAAACCGAGGTCTTCAAAACTTTGGATCGCCACTGTCTTGCCTGCACCGGACATGCCGGTGATAATGATCAATTCGGTTTCTTCGATATGCTTATCCATGCTGGCGGTTCACCTCTTCAGTCGATGATTGGATGTTCTCTTCTAGCAGTTCGAACTCTGGCGTATAATAGAAGGTCCCGTATTGGACCCCTTCCTGATAAGCCGCAAACAATAGGTTTGTCCGGTCCCCTTCCGCCATCGGCAGGGTATGCAGACTTTCTACTGGATGCCATTCGAGAATCCCTTCACGCGTTTCTTCGAATGGGATCCCGCGGAACTGTGTCGCCCGGAACGTGAATAGCATCCATTCATCCACTGTCTGTCCGCCTTCTTGGATCATCATGGTGTAGACGCCCTTCAAGTGAACGCCCAACGGCTCTGTATCCGTTTCTTCCCTGAACTCACGGATGGCCGCTTCATAAATCGATTCACCGCTTTCCATTTTGCCGCCAGGAGCTACGTACCAATCCCTGCGCGGCTTTTTCATCAATAATACTTTGCCATTCTCTATTAGCAATAAATTCGCGATTCGCTGCACATTTGCCACTCCGCATCTAATATAAACTATTTTCATTATACATCTATCCTGGCGTGTCATGCAAAAGAATGCAAAAAAAGAGGCCACTCCCCGGACAATCCGGAAAGCAGCCTGTCAAAAATAACTATATAAAAAGGGGGTTGATTTACATTACTTACTATACCTCTTTTGCATGACAATGCTGTTACAAAGGGATTAAGAAAGCGTTAAGCTTGCGCTTTTGAAGCAATTTTTTCGGCAAGCTCTTCTACATAATGCTGGACGCTTTGCGCGGCGATGCTGCCGTCGCCAGTCGCAGTGACGACTTGGCGCAAAGTTTTGTCCCGCACATCGCCTGCCGCGAAGATTCCCGGCACCGAAGTTTGCATTTCTTCATTTGTTTCGATGTAACCTAGGTCATTCAGGATACCCAGTGATTCAAATGGTTTTGTCAATGGCAGCATGCCGATGTAGATGAACACGCCGTCCGCTTCGAATTCCCGTTCGGAATCGTCTTTTGTCGATACCAAGGTAACGCTGCCGACCTTGCCGTCTTTATCGTGGATTTCTTTTACAGTGTGGCTCCAGATAAAGTCAATCTTATCGTTGGCAAATGCGCGGTCTTGGAGGATTTTCTGCGCGCGCAATTCATCTCTGCGGTGGACGATTGTCACTTTATCCGCGAAGCGTGTCAAATAGACTCCTTCTTCTACGGCAGAATCCCCGCCGCCGACAACGACCAGTTCTTTGCCTTTAAAGAATGCGCCGTCGCACACTGCGCAATAGCTGACGCCGCGGCCGCCAAGTTCGTTTTCGCCTGGAATGCCCATTTTCTTATACTCGGCTCCAGTCGTCAAAATGATGGCGCGGGCTTTGTATTCTTTCGAACCGGCTTTGACAGTTTTGAATTCATCGCCGTCGATGATTTCAGTCACGTCGCCATAAGCATACTCGGCTCCGAATTTTTTTGCATGTTCAAACATTTTGGTGGATAGGTCAGGACCGAGAATGTGGTCGAATCCTGGGTAGTTTTCAATTTCTTCGGTGTTGGCCATCTGTCCGCCAGGGATCCCGCGCTCAAGCATGAGCGTCGAAAGATTCGCTCGGGACGTATAGACCGCCGCTGTCATGCCCGCCGGCCCTGCACCGATAATTAACACATCATAAATATTAGTCGTTTCTGTCATTATAGGCCCTCCTCGTTATCACTAGCTAAATCGTAAAGCAATAAACTGCCGCCTTCAACTTTTATGCCTAGTCCTTGAAATTCGGCAAAAACCCGCTCAATTCATCGACATATTTGGACATCGTAGCGGCAGAAGTACCGAATTTCACGGCGACTGCTTTTTTTGTCGTTTCCCGTTTTTCCGCTGATTCAACCATATAGCTGACGGCAGCGGCAAGTGCTGTTGGATTGCGGAACGCATAATCGCCATCGAAAGCCCGTTCCGCCAGCATGAACCATAATTGGAAGATGGCGTCATTTTCGCGGTCAACCATCCCTTTCTGGTAATACAGACGCTCTGCTGTTTCCATTGCACGCAAAAAGGCTTTTTCTTCCTTGACCGATTCGCGGAATGGATGGCCAAGCGCATAACCGAGCATATAGGTTTCCAAAACGGAAGGCTGCTCGGATTTCAGCCAATTCGGATGCGAAATGATTTCTTGCTTGTGGGAAGATTTCCCAAGCAAGAACAAACCGTAAATCCGTTCGCTTAAATGAGGATGGTCAAGTTTGTGGATGAGAAAATCGCGGTCATGTTCAAGCGCATCGACATGCGGCATTACAGCCTGCTCTCCCCACGGCTCGTACCCTTCTTTTGCCGGGTCCATCCGCTTCAATTGCTCCCACGCATACTTTGCGGTTTCTTCATGGCCCGAATGGTACGCTGCATGAGACAACCAGAAATAAAACGCGGGGTCTCCGTCAAACCCACGTTTTTGCAAGCTTTTCAACCAACGATACGCTTCCTTGTATTTTCCGACCAAGGCGAAGGTCGCGCCCAATTTATAGCGATGCTCAAAGACATATGGCTGGATCTTTTTCAGCAAGCCAAGGATATCGTCCAACTCATCATTTTTCTCATAATAATGGAACACCGCTAAATTGCATAAGGCGTGCAAGTTGCCGGTGTTTCTGCGGAGCACTTCATGAAGCAGCGATTTCGCCATTTCCGTTTCCCCGACATAAAAATACGCCAGCGCCAGGTTATTATAGGCCCCCCAGAAATCCGGCTTTTCTTCGATGACTTCTTCCAATAACTCGATCGCCTCCGGAAACTTGCCTTGTTCCATCAACCGGCGCGCTTTTTCCTGTAAGTAATAATACTCGCTATTATGGGCTTCGCCTTCATCATCGAACAACTGCCAGTCTTCCTGTTCGGCAAAATCGATGATTTCCATTGCTTCCGCCGCGTAGCTTCCGCGGGTATCCTTTTCGAGATAAGCCTTGGCATATTTCCGGGCATCAAAAAACAAGCCCAGATGTGCATGGACTTCAGCTAAAAAGAATAAAATATTCGGTTCTTCCGGATCGAGCTTGTGGGCAGTGCGCAATTCATCCATCGCCAGCTCGAATTCCTGCCGCTCCATCAGCACCACTCCGTAATGCATGAGGATAAGCGGATCATCCGGAGTCAGTTCTTTCGCCCGCTGCAAATACTTATACGCTTTATCATATTGTTCGCGCTGCAGCTCCTTGAGTGCTTTTTGATAGTAAAATTCCCCTGTCGGAATGAATGATACGACATTATCGAAATTTTTTCTTTTGTTTTTCTCCAAAATATGCCTCCGTAACAGGAAAAGGAACGATCGAAATCGTTCCTATCCCTAAATGTGCTGTTATTATAGCATATTTCCCTATTATTTACTTGTCCTTTTTCGCAGCGTGGCGTTCTTCGAGCACGCCCGTCACTTCTTTAAAATCAACTTTCTGTTCCTGCAGCAAAACAAGTAGATGGTAAAGCAGGTCTGCGCTTTCCGTTGCCAGTTCTCGTGCATCACGGTTTTTTGCAGCAATGATGACTTCTGCTGCTTCTTCCCCGACTTTCTTGCAGATCTTATCGACCCCTTCTTCAAACAGATAAGTCGTATAAGCGCCTTCTGGCAAATCGCTTTCGCGTTGTTTGATCAAAGCGCTAAGTTCTGTAATCATGTCTGATGCTGAAGCCGTGCGTTCCCCTGCTAAGGTTTCATGGAAGCAGCTCGTCTCCCCAGTATGGCAGGCCGGGCCGTTCGGAATCACTTCATAAATCAAGGAATCGCCGTCGCAATCAATCTGCACGGATTGGACACGCTGCGTATTGCCGCTGGTCGCGCCTTTATTCCATAGTTCCTTGCGGCTTCTTGAGTACAGCCAGGTTTCTTTCGTGTCGATCGTGCGCTTGACCGCTTCTTCGTTGGCATAAGCCAAAGTCAGCACTTGTTTTGTAGTTGCATCCTGCAATATGACGGGCACTAACCCGTTTTCATCGTATTTCACATTTGTCACCGGACATTCACTCCTTCTCGCTGCAGATACTGTTTCACTTCTCTGACGCTCGTTTCTTTATAATGGAAGATCGATGCCGCAAGTGCTGCATCAGCATCTGCCTGTTCGAATACTTCCTTGAAATGCTCACGGTTTCCTGCACCGCCGCTTGCGATGACAGGCACCTCCACGGCATCACGCACCGCTTTGGTCAGCGCGACATCAAATCCGTCTTTCTGGCCGTCGCTGTCCATGCTGGTCAAAAGCAATTCCCCAGCACCTAAAGCGACCGCTTTTTTCGCCCATTCGATCGCATCCCATTCGGTCCGGTTGCGGCCTCCGTGCGTGTAGACATCCCAGCTATCGCCATTTCTTTTCGCATCGATAGCGACGACAATGCACTGCGATCCGAAGAAATCCGCGCCTTCTTTGATCAATTCCGGCCGGTCCAGCGCTGCTGTATTCAAGGATACCTTATCTGCCCCTGCACGCAACATGCGTTTCATGTCATCAAGCGTCCGGATGCCTCCGCCCACGGTAAATGGAATCGATAGTTCGGTGGCGACAATGCGCACTACTTCGATCATCGTCTCTTTGCCTTCGTGTGAAGCGGAGATGTCGAGGAAGACCAATTCATCCGCGCCTTGTTGGTCGTAGAATTTGGCGAGTTCCACAGGGTCTCCCGCATCCCGAAGCTCCACAAAACTCACGCCTTTGACGACGCGCCCTTCTTTAACGTCGAGGCACGGAATGATGCGTTTTGTCAGCATGATAGCGCCTCCTCGAGCGTAAAACGGTTTTCATACAAAGCTTTGCCGATGATGAGTCCGGCAATCGGGCTGTCGGCAGCCGCTTGTTTCACTTTCTTTACGTCATCGAGCGTTCCGATGCCGCCGGATACGATGACTTGCGAAGCGTCGTCGGCGACGAGCTTCCGGTTAGCGTCGATATTCGGGCCAGCAAGCGTGCCGTCCGTCGAAATATCGGTATAGATGAAATGCTTTGCCCCTTTTGAAGCAAAATAAGCGGCCACTTCAGATGCCGGCTTATGCGAAGTTTCGATCCAACCCTCTGTCGCCGCCATGCCGTCTTTCGCATCGATGCCGATGACGATCCGCTCTGCGCCGAATTCCTCGATAAATGAAGCAACCAGTTCCGGCTCCCGCACGGCCAGGCTGCCGATAATGACACGGGCAACGCCGTTCGATAAATAATGGTTGATGTCTTCACGGCTGCGGATGCCGCCGCCCACTTGGATGTTGGCATCGAGTTTCGCCGCTTCGATGACCACTTGATCGTTGATTCGGCTGCCATCTTTCGCGCCGTCCAAATCGACCATGTGGATCCATTTGGCCCCGGCTTCCACAAAACTTTTCGCCATTTCAACCGGCGAATCTGCATAGACCGTCTCCTGGCCGTAATCTCCTTGGAACAAGCGGACGCATTTTCCGCCCCTTAAGTCGATCGCCGGATATATTTGAAATTCACTCATGGAAATCCCTCCTGACATTTGCAATCCACTGCGCCAATAAATAATGCCCGAACTCGCCCGATTTTTCGGGATGGAATTGCATCCCCGTAATCAATCCGCCGCCGACAACACCCGGCACTTCAAGCCCGCCGTATTCGGCAGTCGCGAAGACTTCTGCGCGAGCCGTCTCTGTCGCGAGAAACGAGTGGACAAAATAGACATGTGTATCTTCCAGTACATCTTCAAGCCAATATGGCTGTTGCGTGAAACTCAGGCGGTTCCATCCCATATGCGGGATGCGGTAAGCGCCTTTTGGAAAGCGCCGGATATGCCCTTTCAATAAACCAAGCCCTTTAACCGCCCTGCCTTCTTCACTGTCTTCATATAATAATTGCATACCGAGGCAAATCCCGAGCAATGGGATCTTCTGCTCCGGCAGCGAACGGATGAATTCAGCTAAGCCTTTTTCATCCAAGCGCTTCATCGCATCCGGAAATGCGCCGACGCCCGGAAGTAAGATCGCATCCGCTTCTGCCAAGACTTGTGCATCGTCTGAGGTGATGACGGTGCAATCGAGTTTTTTCAATGCCTGTTCGACGCTGAATAAATTGCCCATGCCGTAATCGACAATACCGACGATCATGTTAATAGCCCCTTTGTCGACGGGACGCCTTCTACACGCGGGTCGATCATCGTCGCGTCATCGAGCGCGCGGGCAAGCGCCTTGAAGACCGCTTCGATGATGTGGTGCGTATTGCGTCCGTAATGGACGATGACGTGAACGTTCATGCGTGATTCCAACGCAAACTTCCACAAAAATTCGTGGACGAGTTCCGTATCGAATGCGCCGACTTTGGCGTTCGGGATATCTCCCCGGAATTCTAAGTGAGGGCGGTTCGAGCAATCGATGATCACTTGCGCGAGCGCATCATCCATCGGCACAAAGGCGTTGCCGTAGCGGCGCAAGCCTTTTTTATCGCCTAAAGCTTCAAGCACTGCCTGGCCAAGGACAATCCCGATGTCTTCTGTCGTGTGGTGGTCATCGATATGGGTATCGCCATTTGCGTGGATACGCCCGTCAAATTGCCCGTGCTTGATGAAAAGGTCCAGCATATGGTCCATGAATGGCACCCCTGTATTGATATCCGCCTGCCCTTTTCCATCGAGTGAGAAGCTGACGGCAATTTCCGTTTCATTGGTTTTTCGCGTAATGTCCGATTTCCTCATGATTGACTCTCCTTTTTCCAAGCGCGCGATTCGACTGCACGTGCGTGTGCTTCGAGGCCTTCCAGCCGTGCGAGCCTTGCAATTTTCTCTTGGTTTTCACGCCATGCCTGCTCGCTGTAATGGACGATGCTCGTCCGTTTAACAAAATCATAGACGGATAAGGCGCTTGAAAAGCGCGCTGTGCTATTGGTCGGCAAGACATGGTTCGTGCCGGCAAAATAATCGCCGATCGGTTCCGATGAATAACGGCCGATAAAAATCGCGCCGGCGTGATCGATTTGTTCCGCTACCGCTTCCGCATCTTCTGTCATGATCTCCAAATGCTCTGGAGCCAATTGGTTGGCAGCGTTGATCAATTCAGCGCGGCTGTCCGCCACATAAATAGCGCCGTGGTCACGGATTGAAGCCGCGGCAATCGCTTCGCGCGGCAAAGTGGCCAATTGGCTTTTCACTTGCGCCGCGACTTGTTCGGCAAACGCACGGCTCTCTGTCAATAATACAGCACTTGCCAGCGGATCGTGCTCTGCTTGGGATAATAAATCCGCCGCCACTTCATCAGCATACGCGCTGTCATCGGCAATGATGGCGATCTCACTCGGCCCTGCAATCATATCGATTGCAACGTCACCATTCACTTCACGTTTTGCGAGCGCTACGAAAATATTGCCGGGCCCCGTAATCTTATCGACCGGTTGGATCGATTCCGTCCCGTAAGCGAGTGCCGCGATTGCTTGTGCCCCGCCAGTTTTATATAGTTCTTCAATGCCAAGGATATGCGCCGCAACAAGCACGCCGTCCGACAAATTCCCTTCGCTATCAGGCGGTGATGTAACGACGATGCGCCCGACTCCTGCGACTTGTGCCGGAATGACATTCATCAAGACGGAGGATGGATAGGCCGCCGTGCCGCCTGGAACATACAATCCAGCAGATTCGATCGCTGTGACACGCTGCGCGACATACGACCCGTCCGCCCGGTCTTGGCGATAGCCTTGTTGCTGTTGGCCTTCATGATAGCTTCGGATATTATCCGCAGCTTCTGTCAGGTCGGCAAGCAATTGGGGATCGAAACGCTTCGCTGCTTGTTGGATTTCTTCTGGCGTCACCTTTAATGCGGACAACTCCGCTTTGTCCCATTTTTTTGCAAAGCGGTACAATGCTGCATCGCCTTCTGTACGCACCGCTTGAATGATTTCTTTTACCGCTTGCAATTGCTGTTCTGTGCCATCGGCTAATTGGCGCCGAATCGACAACTCGTCTGTCAGGCGCTGGATGTTCATCGTTCCACCTGCTCCCGCAGTTTATCGACCAATTCTGTAATGCGCTGTTGTTTCAAGCGGTAGCTTACCGGGTTTGCAATGAGGCGCGACGTGATGTCCGCAATCTTCTCATATTCCACCAAGCCATTGTCTTTCAATGTGCGGCCGGTCGATACGATGTCCACGATGCGGTCGGACAAGCCGATCAGCGGCGCCAATTCGATCGAGCCGTTCAATTCGATGATTTCGACTTGCTCGCCTTTGCTGCGGTAATAATGAGAAGCCACCGCTGGATATTTCGTCGCAATGCGCGGCGTCACTTCGTCCATTTCCGTATCCGGCAATCCGGCAGTCGCGATATAGCATGCACTGATGCCGAGGTCCAATAATTCGTGTACGTCTCTATCGTGCTCGAGCAAGACGTCTTTTCCGGCAATGCCGATATCCGCTACCCCGTGCTCGACATAAGTCGGCACATCCATAGGCTTCGCCAGAATAAAGCGGAATTTTTCATTCGGCGCTTCGACGATCAGCTTGCGCGAGTCGTCGAGCTCTTTCGGTAGGTCATATCCCGCACCGACTAATAGTTCATAGGCTTCTTCAAAGATTCTGCCCTTTGGCATGGCAATCGTCAATTCATCCATTGTGCAGCTCCTCCCCTCTGATGACTTCGGTGAACAAGGCAGTGAATGGCTCCAGCGCTTTAACGGCCGGTGCATACTGCAAGGTCACTCGTTTTCCTGAATTTCTTAATTGTTGTGCTTTATCGAATGCATATTGCTCGTTTTGTTCATCGAATAAGATCAATGTGTGCGGTTGCTCCGCTTTTTCAGGTGTCACCGATTCCAGCAAACGATCGACCCGCAACCCGAATCCGGTCGCGCCGACCTGCAAGCCGAACTGCTCCATCAAGCCGTCATAGCGCCCGCCGCTGCCGAGTGGAAATCCACTGCCGGCTCCGTAGAACTCGAACACCAATCCTGTGTAATAGGTCATGTGGCTGCTGAAGGAAATATCGAAAGTGACTGCATCCCCGAGTCCATTGCGTCCAAGCAATTGTTCAAGGCGCTCCATGTCGCGGTAAAGCTCGCGTTGTTCTTCGTTTTCTTCGTTGATCCACTGTTTCCAATCAGCTACTGTTGTTGCCTGCATCAATTTCAGGAACGATGCCAGTTTGCCTTCAGGGATCGGCAGCTCTTTTGCCAATTGTTCGACCCCTACACCGTTCTTCGCGACAAACAGTTCACGCACTTTGCCGCTTTGTTCCGCATCCAACCCGAAATCTGCCAATATCAGTTCAAGCAGCCTCGTGTGGCCGATGACGGTGCGTGCAGAACCAACGTCCAATTCCTTCAGAATGTCCCAAGCCAAGCTGATCACTTCCGCATCCGCATAAAGGGAATCATCGCCAATCAACTCGACGCCCATCTGCTCGAATTCTGCAGGGCGTCCGCCTTCGCGCTTTTGCGCACGGAACACATTGGAGTAATAGCCGAGGCGGATCGGCATTTTTTCGCGCAATAATTTCGATGCCGCAACCCGTGCGATCGGGGATGTCATATCCGGCCGCAAGACGAGCGTCTTGCCTTGGCTGTCTAGCAGCTTGAATAACGCGTCATCTGAAATCGCGGAGATCTTCCCGATCGTTTCGTAGTATTCCAAAGTCGGCGTTTGCAGCAGTTCATACCCTGCCCGCTCGATTAATTGAGTGCCTTGTTTTCTCAAATCTGCTTTTTGCTTTGCAATTAAAGGAAAATCGTCACGCATGCCTAATGGTTTTTCAAACATTTCGATGGTCATCGTTGAACACTTCCTATTATCGGTTATTTCACTTTAGTTCGCTAGAGTGATGAATCGTTAAAGTGATTCTTATTTTAGCGCAAGCCGCTTTGGCCCGTCAAGCAAGGAGGATATAAAAAATCCTGAAAGCACTGAGCTTTCAGGATTTTGCTTGTCGATCGGCCATTTCTTCGGCTGTATAAATGATTTTCATCGGATTGCCGCCGACGAAAGCCCCAGCCGGTACATCTTTATGGACGAGCGTGGCAGCGGAGACGATGGCGCCATCCCCAATCTTGATGCCGGGCAAAATCGTACTGTTTGCTCCGATCATGACACGGTCGCCGATCAAGACGTCACCGAGCCGGTATTCTTCAATCAAGTATTCGTGCGCAAGAATGGTCGTATTATAGCCGATCACGGTATTGGCCCCGACCTGTATGCGTTCCGGAAACATGACATCGGGCATGACCATCAGCGCAAATGACGTTTCCTTGCCGATCTTCATGCCAAGAAATTGGCGATACAACCAGTTTTTCATCGGCAAAAACGGCGTATAGCGCGCGGTCTGGATGACCAGAAAGTTTTTCGCGACTTTCCAGAACGGCACAGTTTTGTAGATATGCCAAAGCGAATTCGCCCCTTGGACAGGATATCGCTCAGTGCGTCTCATCTTACGCCCGCCTTCGTCAATTCCAAAAGGTCGGAAATATGCTGCAGCATGAAATCCGGTTCGAAGCTCGCTAAAAACTCTTCTCCTTTTGCAGTCCATGCGACGCCTGCTGTGCGGATGCCGGCATTTTTACCGCCTTCGATGTCATGTGAATTATCACCGATCATCAAGGCTCCCTGCTGATCCGCTTCCAATAAACGCAATGCCAGTTCAAGCGGTTCGGGATGCGGCTTCGGGTTCTGCACATGATCCAACGCCACCAAGACATCGAACACATCGTGCACGCCCATCAACTTCAAGCCGTGCAAGATCGTTTCTTCCCGTTTAGTGGAAACAATCGCCATTTTCAAGCCTCTGGATTTCAACGTCCGTAAAGTTTCTGCAACCCCGTCGTATTCAGACACCAACTCGTCATGGAGCGTCCGGTTTAGGCGGCGGTACTGATCGCTCAGTTCGCTGACTTTGCCCGGTGCGATTTTTGTAAAGGTCTGTTCCAATGAAGGGCCGATAAAATGCAAGACATCTTCCCGTCCGTATTCGCCCGGGAAATGTTCGCCGAGCACCGATAGGAATGTCTGGATGATCAATTCATTCGTATCGAGCAAGGTTCCATCAAAATCAAACAATAAAGTCGTTATATCTTTGTTCATGTAGAGAGCACTTCCTTCCGATTGTCTTCAGCCCGACGCCATAGATAAGAGATGAATATCGTCAAGGCGAGGGCGGTGATGACCCGAATCAGCAGCAGCGGCCAAATCGGGATGCCGAGCGGAATGAAAATCAAGGTATCCTCGACAATCGCGTGGCACGCCACAAGGAAGATAAAGGCGAGTGTCGCATCTTTGCGGCTAACGCCGTCTTCCTGGACAGCTTGGATCATCACGCCCGCGCCCATCGCCAACCCGAAAATCAATCCGGAGGCGAGCGTCAACGAGGCATTTTTCTCGACGCCGATCAGCTTAGTGAGCGGCCCCATCATATTCGAGATTTTCTGCAAATAATGGCGATCTTTCAATAGTTGGATCATCAGCATAAGCGGGATGACGATCATCGCCAGCTGAAGCACACCAAAACTTGCTTTTTCCAAGCCGAGCAAGAAGATGCCAAGCCACGTTTCCGGAGCAGCGGCGACTTCAGGCGCAAAGCCGTATTGCGCAATTTCCCCGCCGCCCGACCAGAACAAGTTAATCAAGATGCCGGACAAAGCCGCAAGACCGAAACGCACCACCAAGACGACCCACAAACGGACGCCGACTTTCAAGGCGACTCCGGTTTCGATAAAGATGTTATGGGAGAACGATAACATGACCGCCAGGATAAATACTTCTTTCACGGTCAGTTCAAGCGATAAAATTCCGGCGATTCCGGCATACAGATTGAGCGCGTTGCCGAGCACAAGCGGAACAGCCGCTTCGCCGCTCAAGCCGAATATTCCCATGACCGGTGCGATTAAATCGATGATAAATGGCAATACCGGCGTGAATTGCAGCATGGTGACGAGCAAAGTGATCGGAAAAATGATTTTTCCGAGTGACCACGTAGTCTTTAATCCGGCTTTCAAGCCATTTTTCACTGTCGACATTCAATCTCTTCTTTCCTAGTTATTTATCCAAATAGCGCGGCGGATTTTTGATGGCTACGCGCCGGTAGATGATGAACGCAAGCCCAATGACGATCGCGATGACCGATACAAGTTGTGCAGCGCGCAATTCGCCAATGACGTACAGGCTGTCGGTGCGCATTCCTTCAATGAAGAAACGGCCGACTGAATACCAGATCATATAGAAGAAAAACATTTCCCCGCGCACCAAATTGACTTTTCTAAGCAGCAGCAAAATAATGATCCCCACCAAGCTCCACATCGATTCATAGAGGAAAGTCGGGTGGTAATAAGCACCATCTATGTACATATGGGTGATGATCCAATCCGGGATGAACAGATTCTCAAGAAACTGGCGCGATACTTCTCCGCCATGCGCTTCCTGGTTGATGAAATTGCCCCAGCGCCCAATGGCCTGGCCAATCAAAATACTCGGCGCCAAAATATCCGCCACTTTCAAAAACGGCGTATTGCGGCGTTTCGTGAATATATAGGCGACGATGACCGAAGCGATCAATGCACCGTGTATCGCAATCCCGCCATTCCAAATGGCGATGATTTGGGCGGGCTGGTCTTTATAATTTTCCCATTCGAACATCACATAATAAATGCGCGCGCCAACAATGGCGAGCGGGACAGCCCAGATCAATAGATCGGTCAGATAATCCGGATGCAAACCGCGCTTGACCATTTCTTTTTGGCCGACGAGAAATGCGATGACGATGCCGGTCGCGATGATGACGCCATACCACCGGACGTCGATCGGCCCGAGTGAAAACGCCACTGGATCGATCGCTGCTAAAACTGAATACATATAATGCACCTTCCCATTCGCTTAATTTGTATCTTGCGAGATGACATCATCAAGCCGCTTGGAGAATTCCTCAGCAGCGTTGACCCCCATCCGTTTCAGGCGGTAGTTCATCGCGGCTACTTCGATAATGACAGAAAGGTTACGTCCTGGACGTACAGGAATCGTCAGCTTCGTCACATCCGTATCAATGATTTTCATTGTCTCTTCCTCAAGGCCGAGACGATCGTAAGTTTTATCTTGATCCCAAATCTCGAGATCAATGACAAGTGAAATACGCTTAAAGTTACGTACAGCACTCGCTCCGAATAAAGTCATGATGTCGATGATGCCGACACCGCGAATCTCGAGCAGATATTCAATTAGCTTTGGCGGATGCCCAACAAGTGTACTTTCGCCTTCTTGACGAATTTCCACACAATCATCCGCTACAAGGCGATGGCCTTTCTTAACCAATTCCAAAGCGGTTTCACTCTTACCGACGCCGCTTTTTCCGGTGATGAGCACACCGATTCCGTAAATATCGACCAGCACGCCATGTACAGCGGTCGTCGGAGCCAGCCGGCTTTCTAAAAAGTTCGTCAACAAACTGGAAAACCGCGTGGTTGTCATGTTCGTCCCGAGCACCGGCACATGTTTTTCGGAAGAGGCGATGACCAATTCCTCCGGCACATCGACACCATGGGAAACGATGATGGCGGGCGTATCCTCCGCACACAGTTTCATCATCCGGTCTAGTCGTTCTTCCGGTTTCAGCATGGCGAAAAACGACAATTCCGTTTTCCCGAGCAATTGCATACGATTCGCTGGATAATGGGTGAAATAGCCTGCCATTTCCAGTCCCGGTCTCGAAATATCACTGATGGCAATATGGCGCCCGATGCCTTCCTGGCCGCTGATCAGTTTCAAGCCGAACGTCTCCATTACTTGTTTCACTGTTACTTGTCCCATAGTTTTTCCCTCATTCCCCCGACTGCGCAAATTAGATCTTCCAAATAATTCCTTCATTTTGCGGTCGGTTTGTTTTTATTTTAACATGGAAAAAAAGAAATTGAAGAATTTCGTCCCCTTTCTCGTCCTTTCCTTCTATATAGGGAATGAAGGGGGAATGTTATATGAAGATTATCATTGATGCAGGACACGGGCCGGGGACGATCGGCAAACGGACGCCCGACGGCAGAATGCGCGAATTCCATTTCAACAACGCGGTCGCTAAAGAAGTGAAAAATCGCTTGGCAGCGGACGGCTACACGGTATTGTTCAGCCACCAGCAAGACCGTGACGTCCCTTTGAAGGAAAGGACGAGCTTCGCCAATCGGTCCGGCGCAGAACTTTTGGTGTCGATCCACGCGAATGCGGCAGGAAATAGCTATAGCCCCGCACAAGGCATCGAAAGTTTCATTTATCCCACAGCCCCTGCACGCACTCGCAAATTTGGGCAGTTGCTCCAGGATTCGTTGATCTTATCGACCCAGCGGAAAGACCGCGGATTGAAAACAGCGGATTTCGCCATGCTACGGGATACCACCATGCCCGCGGTTCTAGTGGAATGTGGTTTTATGACCCATAAGCATGAAGCGGCTTTGCTGCAATCCGCTGAATACCGCAAGCGCTGTGCACGCGCCATCAGCTTTGCCATCACCTGTATGGAACGATAACGCAAAAAAGCCCAGTGGAGAAAATTCTCCACTGGGCTTTTTTATGTGGTTCAGTCGATTGTCAAATAACGCACGAGGATAGAACCGGTTTTGGTTTCGCCATACACAAGCAATGGCCCGCCTGCTGACTCCACATCTCCTGCTTTCGTGAAATGCATTTTCTTCTGCATGAACTGGCCTTGTTCGTGGCTGCTGTTGATGTCCGGCAGCATGACGTCCATGCGTCCGAGGTTCGAAGAGACTTCTCCTCGCAGTGCTAAATGCTGCGGGATGTAAATCTCCACATTGCCTGCCAAAGTTTTCGCTTCGAGCTTTTTCGCTTCTTTGCTGCGCGTCGTCGCGACGACATTGCCGTTTAAGGACTTCGCGTCGATGTCTTCGATATCCCCATCGATGTAAATGCGGCCATTCAAAGTTTCTGCTTCGACTTCGCGGCCTTTCACTTCCATCATCTGGATTGGGCCGTTAGCCGTTTCAAGCTCGGCTTCTTCAAATTGGATCGTTTTCAAGTCAATCTTGCCATTTGCTGTTTTGACTTTGATCAATGCCGAATCCAGGCGCTTCATCGTAAAGCCGCCATTGAACAGACGGACGACAATTTGTTCGAATGCCGCTGCCGGCACATACAAGACAAGATTCACTTGCGTCGTTTTCAAGTCGCTGATGATGCGCAATTTACGGTCATCCGCAATGAAGACGAATTTCTCCAGGAAATCCTGTTTTGCCTGCTCCGGAGATTCTGCACGGAATGCCTTTACGCTGCATTCTGCACGGATCGAACCGTCCTGTGAAGGGAAAACTTCCAATTGCCCGTTAGCGATATCGGCAATGATCGTGTGGAGATCCGCACTTTCTTCCGTGAAGGTGTGTTCAAAACGAACGGCTTCACCAAATGGCGAATCGAATTCCATCGTTTTCAACTTATCGGCGGACGTCTGCATGAAATGCATCATCCGGTCTCCAAGTTGATTGAAATCCTTGGACATGTTCTTGGAAAAATCCTTCGAAAGATCTTTCGAGAACTTTTTGAACATGTCTTCCGGACGGAAGAATCCACGCTTGCCGCGCGAACTGCGGTAGGTTTCACGGCCGTAGTCTTTTGAAGCATTGCCGGTTTCCCCGCCATCGACCGCTTTCAATAGCTCAACCGCTTCACGTGCCGAGATTGTGCCATTTTCAACCATGTCCAAAATGCGTTCTTTTTCACTTTGCATATCGTTTGGCCTCCTCTTCGGATTTCTGCCCTCGCAGAAATTCCTGTTCTACTTTAATGATACGTTTGGATCGAGGGAAAGTTTCACTTTGCTTTTCTTTTCTTAGCGCTGGCCTTTCCGACCAGTTCTTTCATGCGCGCGCGGTCCCGCTCAAGAATTGGCTTCAAGTACATGCCGGTATAGGATCCTTCGACTTTGGCGATATCTTCCGGCGTGCCAGTGGCCAAGATCGTGCCGCCTTTGTCTCCGCCTTCCGGTCCGAGATCAATCAAATAATCAGCCGTTTTGATGACATCGAGATTATGCTCGATCGTCAACACGGTATCTCCATTATCCACGAGCCTTTGCAGCACTTTCAATAAACGTGAAATATCATCGGCATGGAGGCCGGTCGTCGGTTCGTCCAAAATATAGAACGACTTGCCATTGGAGCGTTTATGCAACTCCGAAGCCAGTTTGACGCGCTGTGCTTCACCGCCGGATAATGTAGTCGCCGGCTGGCCGAGCGTTACATAGCCAAGCCCGACATCGACGATGGTTTTCAATTTACGGTTGATTTTCGGGATATTCTCGAAGAATGCATACGCATCTTCGACTGTCATTTCCAACACGTCTGCAATGTTTTTATCTTTATATTTCACTTCCAGCGTTTCACGGTTATAGCGCTTGCCGTGGCAGATTTCACACGGTACATAGACATCCGGCAGGAAATGCATTTCGATTTTGATGATGCCGTCGCCGCGGCAGGCTTCACAGCGTCCGCCTTTGACATTGAAGCTGAAGCGCCCTTTTTTATAGCCGCGGACTTTCGCTTCATTGGTCGTCGCGTAAACATCCCGAATATCATCGAATACGCCTGTGTAGGTCGCCGGGTTGGAACGCGGTGTGCGCCCAATCGGTGATTGGTCAATATCGATGACTTTTTCCAGTTCCTCGATACCTTCCACCGACTTGTGCTGGCCAGGCTTCACCCGCGCACGGTTCAGTTTATGGGCAAGCGACTTGTAAAGGATCTCGTTAATCAAGGTACTTTTCCCAGAACCCGAAACTCCGGTGACCGCTGTGAACAACCCGATCGGAATGTCGACGTCGACATTTTTCAAGTTATTCGCGGAAGCTCCGCGGATTGAAATCTTCCGTTCGTTCGGCTGCCTGCGTTCAGCCGGCAGCGGAATGAACTTCTTGCCGCTCAAATACTGGCCGGTCAACGACTTCTTGTTTTTCATCACTTTTTCGGGCGCTCCGGCAGCAATGATCTCGCCGCCGTGTACGCCAGCTCCAGGACCGACATCGATCAGGTAATCCGCTGCCATCATCGTATCTTCATCGTGTTCCACTACAATCAGCGTGTTGCCGATGTCGCGCATATTTTTCAATGTGCTGATCAATCGGTCGTTGTCGCGTTGATGAAGGCCGATTGAAGGTTCATCGAGAATATAAAGAACGCCTGTCAACCTTGAGCCGATTTGCGTTGCAAGACGGATTCGCTGTGCTTCGCCGCCTGACAATGTTCCAGATGCGCGGTTCAATGTCAGATAATCGAGCCCTACATTGATCAAGAAACCGACACGCTCTTGAATTTCGCGAAGGATCATAGTAGCAATCTGGCGGTCTTTTTCCGATAGCGTCAAGCTGTCGAAAAACGCTTGTGCCTCCGTGATGGAATATTCAACGACTTGACCGATGTGCAAGTCATTGACTTTGACAGCCAATGATTCCGGTTTTAACCGGTAGCCTGAACATGTCGGGCATGGTTGCTGGCCCATGAATTTCTCCATCATGTCCCGAATATAATCGGAGCTGGTTTCCCGGTAGCGGCGGTCGACATTCGCGAGCACGCCTTCGAAGAAAATATGGCTGTCGCGGATTTTGCCGTAATCATTTTCATAGCGGAAACGGATTTTTTCATTAGCCGAACCGTGAAGGATGATATTCACCTGATCTTCAGGCAATTCCTTCATCGGCACGTCCATTTCAATTCCAAAATGGCTGCATACTGCTTGCAGCAATTGAGGGTAGTATTGGGAACTCGTCGGACGCCATGGGGCGATGGCGTGATCTGCGAGGCTGACATCCCAATCCGGAATGACCAGTTCAGGGTCGACTTCCAATTTCATGCCTAGCCCGTCGCATTCAGGGCATGCCCCAAATGGCGAGTTGAATGAAAACATGCGCGGCTCCAATTCACCGATGGAAAATCCGCAAATCGGGCAGGCGTGATGTTCGCTAAACAGCAATTCCTCTTCGTCCATGACATCCACCAGCACTCGCCCTTCCCCAAGACGCAAAGCCGACTCCAGCGAGTCACTTAAACGCGGGGCGATTCCGTCTTTCATGATGACACGATCTATGACCACTTCAATGGAATGCTTTTTGTTTTTATCGAGCGAAATATTGTCATCCAAGTCGATCAGTTCGCCATTGACGCGGACGCGGACGTATCCTTGTTTCTTAATGTCTTCCAACAGTTTCACATGTGTACCTTTGCGTCCGGATACGAGCGGCGCCAGCACTTGCATGCGCGTCCGCTCCGGATATTCAACCAAACGGTCGACCATCTGCTCGACCGTTTGGGAAGAAATCTCGATGCCGTGGTTCGGGCAGATCGGTTTGCCGATCCGCGCATACATGAGCCGGATATAATCGTAGATTTCCGTCACGGTTGCTACGGTCGATCTCGGGTTCTTGCTCGTAGTTTTTTGGTCAATCGAAATCGCCGGAGACAAACCTTCGATTAAATCGACGTCCGGTTTGTCCATTTGGCCAAGAAATTGCCGTGCATAAGACGACAAGGACTCGACGTAGCGGCGCTGTCCTTCCGCATAGATCGTATCGAACGCCAGTGATGATTTTCCGGAACCGGATAAGCCGGTCATGACGACGAGCTTATCGCGGGGGATTGTCACATCGATGTTTTTTAAATTATGGGCACGCGCGCCTTGTATGCGTATCTCTTGGTTTTTCAAGTCCTATCATCCTTCCGCTTTCAATTCCAATACTGTATCACGCAGTTCTGCGGCACGTTCGAAATCGAGCGCTTTCGCCGCTTCTTTCATTTCCTTCTCAAGCAATGTGACGAGCTTCATGCGGTCTTCTTTTTTGAGTTTCTTGCCTTCGACCGCTTTGCTGACATACTCTTCCGCTTCTTCTGCCGCTTCTGTTGCACGGATGACGTCGCGAATCTTTTTCTTTATGGTTACCGGCGTTATGCCGTATTTTTCATTATAAGCTGCCTGGATTGTGCGGCGGCGGGTCGTCTCATCGATCGCTTTTTGCATTGAATCCGTGACACGGTCCGCATACATGATAACGTGGCCATTCTCGTTCCGGGCAGCGCGCCCCATCGTCTGGATTAGGGAACGTTCAGAACGCAAGAAGCCTTCTTTATCGGCATCGAGTATGGTCACCAATGAAACTTCAGGAATATCGAGACCTTCACGCAGCAAGTTGATGCCGACCAGCACATCGTATACGCCCATCCGCAACTCGCGGATGATCTCGATGCGCTCGAGCGTTTTGATCTCGGAATGCAGGTAATTGACTTTGACGCCTGCCTCTTTCAAGTAATTCGTCAAGTCTTCCGACATTTTCTTCGTCAAGGTCGTGACCAATACACGCTCCCCGCGCTCTTTGCGCTGCTGGATTTCGTACATTAGGTCATCGATTTGCCCCTCGATCGGCCTGATTTCGATTTCAGGGTCAAGCAAGCCCGTCGGACGGATGATCTGCTCCACCATTTCCGGTGTATGTTCGAGTTCATAAGGGCCTGGCGTTGCTGAAACAAACACCGCTTGGTCGATATGCTCTTCGAACTCATCAAACGTCAGTGGGCGGTTATCCATGGCGGACGGCAACCGGAAGCCGTGGTCGACGAGTACTTTTTTACGCGCCTGGTCACCATTGAACATGCCGCGGACTTGCGGCAGAGTGACGTGGCTTTCATCGACGACCAGCAGGAAATCGTCCGGGAAATAATCAATCAATGTATAAGGTTGTGCGCCTGCCGGACGCAGCGTCAAATGGCGTGAATAGTTTTCGATACCTGAGCAGAAGCCCATCTCGCGCATCATTTCCAAATCGTAGCGCGTGCGCTGTTCGAGCCGCTGCGCTTCGAGCAATTTATCTTCTGCACGCATTTCCTTCAGGCGTTCTTCCAATTCCGCTTCGATATTTTCGATGGCTCTGACCATCTTGTCTTCCCGCGTAACAAAGTGGGACGCTGGGAAAATTGCGACGTGTTCGCGGTCGCCGATGATTTCCCCTGTCAGGGCATCGACTTCCCGTATGCGGTCGATTTCATCACCAAAAAACTCCACGCGCAAGCAGCGCTCATCGCGCGAAGCCGGGAAGATTTCCACCACATCGCCGCGTACGCGGAATGTTCCGCGAATAAAGTTGATGTCGTTGCGTTCATATTGCACGTCGACCAATTTGCGCAGCAGCTGGTTGCGTTCGATCTCCATCCCCTTGCGCAGCGAGACGACGAGTTCCCGGTATTCTTTCGGGGAACCGAGGCCATAGATGCAGGAGACAGAGGCGATGACGATGACATCGTCGCGCTCGAACAAGGAACTGGTCGCTGAGTGGCGCAATTTGTCGATTTCATCATTGATGCTCGCATCTTTTTCTATGAATGTATCTGACTGCGGCACGTATGCCTCAGGCTGATAATAATCGTAATAGCTGACGAAGTATTCAACAGCATTGTCAGGGAAAAATTCCTTGAACTCGCTGTAAAGCTGGCCTGCCAAAGTCTTGTTGTGGGCCATGACCAATGTCGGTTTTTTCACTTGTTGAATAACATTCGACATCGTATAGGTTTTCCCCGTACCGGTCGCACCGAGCAAGGTCTGGAACCTTTTTCCGTCGATGATGCCTTCCGTTAACTTGGCGATGGCTTCCGGTTGGTCGCCCGCCGGTTCATAAGGAGCTTGCAGGTTAAATTCCTTTTTCATGGATATGTCCCCCCGTATTTTTCACTACTTCTACTTTAACATATGCCCTAAAATTCCCCTAACAAAAAGCGAACGTATGTTTTTTCTGAAGTATATTCAACTTATCGGCTGTTTGCAGGATGGATTTTCCATTTCACTAAAGTGCAGCTGCCGTCATCAAGGCATAAAAAAACCGCCCGGAGAAACTCCGGGCGGTTCTGTTATTCTTCTTCCCGCTTCAGCTCTTGCAGCTGCGCAGTATATGTGTCAAAAGATTTGCGGTCGTTATGATCCAGGGCTTCGTCGATAAGTGCCAGCAATTGCGTTTCCTGCTGTTCGCGGTGAACATGCTTCAAGAACAGATCCAGATAGATCTCATTCAGCAGCTTTTCCGCTTCCGTGATCTTTTTCGTTTGAGCCATCGCTTTCATGAAGTCAGCATAAGAATAATAGTTTTCCATTCTTCTTCACCCCGAATGCTTTTCATTAGTATACACGAAAGCGCAAGGAAGAAGCAAGAGTTTTTTGAAAATTACAACGAGATTGAAAAAATAATTTTTTCGAAAAATAATTATTGTGTATTTTCCATTTTTTATTATAATGATGTATGTAAAGTAAATTTAGGGGGTAAATATTCATGGGCAAGAAGAATCAATATCCTGTCTCTTATACAATTTGCAGCAATACGTATGCGCTGCTTCCGTATATGGACGGCCACCGGCTCTTGACACGGGTCATTGAAGACCGCAGCGAATTCCTGGTGGAGGAATCGGTCTATAAAATTGTGGCGAAATCGTGCTCTTTCTATCGCGGCTCCCTCGCCAGCGCCACACTCTACGCACAAAAAGCGATTGGCGTAAAACACAAGCCGCCGATCATCGTCGGCGAGTATTACGGCAATCCGTTGATTTTCTTTCCTACCCACTCTCCGAAAAACAAGGATTCCATCTGGTTCAATTTCGATGCCATCGATTTGATTGCTGCGGATGACAGCGGGCGTGGCAGTTTGGTATCGCTCAGCAATGGCGTCGTCGTCCCTGCGGACATCTCTCCTATCGCGCTTCGCAACCAGCATTCATTCACCGGGTCTTTGCGCCGCTATTTCAAAAAAGCCCAGCGCGTCCATAACCACCGGATGAATTATGTAACGAAACGTGCGTTTCCGCCTCGCAGCCAGCAGCCGCTGGATTAAAAAGATTTAGCGGCTGCTGTCAGGTAAAGCCTCAATTGATCTTCAACGGCATTTTTCAAACGGATATTCAAATAGCGGCGATGGTCTTCATAGCCGCCATGGCAAAATACATATTCCGAGAAATTGTCGTCTTTACCTCCCCGCCTCACCTTCATGCCATTGGCCCTCATCAACTCGATGGTTTCGGCCAGGTCGCCTTTTGCCCGTTCGATCGCCCGGTCTAATAATTCCACATAAGGGGCTTTCAGTTTGAAAGGGCTTTTTTGGATCCACTCGCGATCCCGTTCCAAAATGAGGAGCACCATCGGCAATTGCACCCGCTTCTCAAACACGGCTATTTCCGCCCTTGAAATCAGGGGCATTTCCTCACCCCCCAGTTAATAGGAACAAGTGTTCTTATTTTCATTTTAACCGGGAATTCGGAAATTGCAAGAGGCGCCAGTTAAAAAAGGACGATTTCGTTTGATTTTTTGCTATAACTGAAGAACCGGGCAGAATTTGTCCACCGCCTAAAAAAATCACCTTTCGGCATGCAGGTCCAATACCTGCATTTCGATAAGGCGATTTTTTGTTTACCTGATGGCACGGAATGCCCACAAGGAGCCGACGAAAAAGACCGACGAAACCCAGAGGAACGGTTCGTGCCAGAACCAGACGGATAATGAAATCCCGGAAAACGATAATAGCGAGAAGATGCCAGCGAACATCCTGCTCTGCAGATTGCGCTGATGCTCGCGCTCCCTGCCTTCCTTGTTCTCCAAGTAATGGCGGATGCGTTCCGGTTCATCGAGAAAGTTGATGAGTTTTTTCGGGAATGCCCGCGCCGGCCCTGTGGAATTAAGGATCCAGCGGAAGACGTCTTCCTTGCCGAAAATCCCTTTCCCTTCCCGTTTGGTCGAAGCCCATTCCAGAACGCGCGGACGTGCCAGCGCGAATAGATCGACGTTCGGATCCAAAACATGCAAGACGCCGACAAAGATCGAAGCGGCGCGGCCGAAGAATGCGAATTCGGCTGGCAGTTGCACCGGCTGCGTCCGGACAATATCCTGCATGTCCTTCAATAGCCTTTCGACGACAAAGCTGTCCATCTGCATCAATTCATTCGATTCGTAAGCAGCGACGAGCCGCTCTACAGCATCCGCTAGTAAGTCGCGGTCAGCATGCGGCAGCAGGAAACGCAGATCTTCCAAGCCATCGAGCACTTGTTCATAGTTTTTGAACAGGATGCCTTCTGCAATCAATAGAATCGCTTGCGAATCGCGCTCGGAGATCGTGCCAATCATGCCAAAATCGATCAGCACGATGGTGCCGTCCGGCTTCAACAGGATATTGCCGCCGTGTGGGTCGGCATGGAACTGGCCGCCGTACAGCACTTGCTCTAAGAACAGGATGAACAACCGCTCGGAAATTTCGTGGCGGTTAAGCCCATGCTCTTCGATAAAGCTGATGTCGGTGATCCTTGCGCCTTCAATCCATTCCATCACCAATACGCGGCGCGTCGTGTATTCATCGTAATAGACCGGGATGTGGACACCGGACATTTCCGCGAAGCGGTCCGCAAAAGCACGGCCGTTCTGAAGTTCGCGGACAAAATTCAGTTCAGCGCCGATCGTTTCAGTCATCTCGACGTATAATTGGTCAAAATCGACTTGTTTGGTGAACGGGGTAAATTTTTTCGCGAGCCAGATAACGATGCGCATCGCCTGGAAATCGGCGCGGATGATGCGGTCGGTTCCTGGTCGCTGGACTTTGACAGCGACTTCGGTGCCGTTTTTCAATCGGCCTTTGAACACTTCGCCAATGGAGGCGGAAGCGATCGCTTGATCCGATAATCCATCCAAATAATTGCCGTGCTCGACATTCCATTCTTGCTCCAGCACTTCAATGATGTTTTTTCGCGGCACGGATGGTACGCGGTCCGTCAATCCCTCAAGTTCCGCCAAGAAGCTCGGCGGCATGATATCCGCACGGGTTGACAGGAATTGGCCCAATTTAATCATCAAGCCGCCCAGCTTGAGCGCCAGTTCCTTGTATTCTTTTGCCTGGCGGGTGACGAGCTCATTCCAGCGTTGTTCAACGACTGGAGTCCACTTGCCCCTATTGCGCCTTTGGAACAGCGCCACTTGCAAATAAAATCGGATCGCCATGGAAACGATGCGGTAAATACGGAGATATGTAACCTGGTTCATGAATGAGCTCCCCCCTGTTGTTCCCATTATAGAGTTTGGTGACAGATTAGTCCAAAAAGTGGTATGTTTTTAACGGATGGATTATCAAAGGGGGATGGATATGGAAACAATTCATTATGAACAAAAAGGAAATTTAGCGTTCATCACATTGAACCGGCCGGATGCGATGAATGCATTCAATTACGATATGCTCGCTGAACTCGGCCAAGTGGCAGAAGCGATCCGCATCAATCCGGACATCCGGGTCGTCGTCTTCACCGGCGCCGGCGACAAGGCTTTCAGTGTCGGGGCCGACTTGAAAGAACGCAAGACCTTGACGCAAGACCAGGTCAAGCGCAATATCTATAAGATCGGCGAAGTGTTCACGACCATCGAAAACTTGCCGCAGCCGACAATTGCCATGATCAATGGCTACGCGTTCGGCGGCGGTATGGAGCTCGCCTTGGCGTGTGATTTCCGCATCGCGTCGGACGACACACTGCTCGGCTTGACCGAAACGAGCCTTGCGATCATTCCGGGCGCTGGCGGCACGCAGCGTCTGCCGAGATTAATCGGCGAAGCGAAAGCGATGGAGCTGATCTTGACCGCGCGCCGCTTGAAATCTTCGGAGGCGCTTGATTACGGCCTCGTCACCCGCCTCGCTGCGGGCGATGACTTGGCGCAAGTGACAGGTGAATTCGCGGACTCGATTTTAGCGAACGGGCCGATCGCCTTGCAGCAGGCCAAATTCGCCATCAAAAATGGCATGAACGCCGATATGCAGACAGGCCTTCAAATCGAACGGAAAGCATACGAAATCACCATCCCGACAGAAGACCGCGTCGAGGCGCTGCTCGCGTTCGGCGAGAAACGCAAACCGGAATTCAAAGGGCGTTAACAAGAAAAAAAAGCCAGGTGGAGAAATTTCTCCGCCTGGCTTTTTTTATACTTACAGTCGCTTCATCCAGCCGACAATTTCCTGCAAACGTGCAAAACGCAAATTCGGTTTGCCGGTGCGCGATAAATTATGGTCGGCTTCCGGGAAACGGACGAATTCAGCTTCCTTGTGCATGCTTTTCAGTGTGATGAATAATTGCTCCGCTTGCTCGATCGGGCAGCGGTGGTCGTTTTCCGAATGCAAAATGAGCAGCGGCGTGTGGATGTCTTTCGCGTATTTCAGCGGAGAATGCTCCCACAGCTTATCGACATTGTCCATGGCGGCTCCGTGCTGCCATTCGCTGAAATAATAGCCGATGTCTGAAACGCCAAAAAAGGAAATCCAGTTGCAGATCGAACGCTGGGTTACAGCTGCTTTAAAGCGCCCTTCGTGTGAGACGATCCAGTTGGTCATGAACCCGCCATAGCTGCCGCCGGTCACGCCGAGCCGCTCTGTATCCACCCAGTCATTTTCTGCGAGAACATTGTCGAGTGCCCCCATGATATCCCGGTAGTCGCCGCCGCCGTAGTCGCCACGCACGGCATCGACAAAGCGTTGGCCGTAGCCGTGGCTGCCGCGTGGATTGACATACAATACGCCGTAACCGTTTGCTGCAAGCACCTGCATTTCATGGACGAATGTATTGGCGTACATGGCATGCGGCCCACCGTGGATATTGACGACGAGCGGATATTTTCCGCCCGGTTCGAATCCAAGAGGCTTCATGAGCCAGCCATGTACTTCAAAGCCGTCTTCCGTTGTATGCGAAACGATTTCCGGTGCAATCAATTCTGTTTGTTCTAGGTAGTTTGAATTGCAGGAAGTAAGTGCTTCGCGCTCTCCAGTCGAAATGGCGAGTTTGTAAAGTTCTCCGGGAGACACCGGGTTGCTGATGGCGGCAAGCGCAAAGCTGCCGTCTCTAGAGATGTCGTAGCCGTAGACATGCTCATCTTCCGGGGAAGCCGGATACACCGCGCCGTCAAGCGAAGCGAAATACAAGCGCACATCGCCATCCGTAGACACTTGGAAATATAAATGGTCATCTTGTGTCCAGACGACGCCGGGTGCCTGCGCGCCTTGTTGATGGTCGGCGACGACATAATCGCCGATCGGTGCATCGATGCCTTCTGTCAGACATTGCGTCGTTTGATTTGCCACATCGTATACATACAGTTCGGCTTGCGTAGCATTTTCGTAAGCGCGCGAATGGCCGACAAACGCCAAACGTGCATCGTCGAAGGAAAATGCGGCGCCCCCGTAATATCCGTCTTGTTCGATGATGGCCGTTTCTTCTCCCGTTTCCAGATCGCGCATGTAGAGCGACTGGCGGAAAATGAAATCCTGAATTTCTTCTTTGGCCGAGCCGTATACCAGTTTCGTGCCGTCATGGGAAATGGCTTCCAAGCCGAAATGATAAGGCCCTTCCGTCAACTGCTCCACCGTGCCTGTTTCCAAGTCCACAGAGCCGATCTGGCGGTGGTAGTCCTGCTTGACCAGCCCATTGCCGTCCATTTTGTATTTCATGATCGTCGTGCGGTAGGGTTCAGGCTTTTTCTCGTCTTCCTCTTTTTCCGGTTTTTGATCCGTGAATGTTTTTCCGTCCTGTACCAGCGCATTGAACCAGATTTTTTTATTGCAAGGCGACCAGTGGAAACTGCTTACCCCTTTTTCAAAATCCGTCACAGCGCGCGCTTCCCCGCCGCCTGCCGGCAGGACGTACAATTGATTCTTGTCGTTGCGGTCGGATAGAAAAGCGACATGGCGGCCGTCTGCTGACCAAGCGGGTTGGCTATTGCGATTTTCTCCATAAGTCCAAGGAACCGATTCGCCGGTTTCCAGCGAGATATGATGTACATGCGAATGATATGTATTTTCTTCTTCGTCCATCTGTGTCTGGACAAATACCGCCCGTTTCCCATCAGGTGAAATCTTCGGGTCGGTCACGGATACTAATTCGAGTAAATCTTCTATTTTAACAGCTTTTTTCGACACACGCTCAGCCTCCTGAATAACTATTTCGTTTTTCGTAATAGTTGCCTTTTCACTATATCGGTAATTGTCTGTCTTTTCAATTAAAGCCCTTTGAAAATATGTATACCGTATGTTCCAATACAAAGAAAAACCGCTTTCCGCGAAAAGCGGAAAGCGGTTCATGATTATTTTTTTACAGCCTGGTCTTTCAGCGAACGGCGCAGGATTTTGCCGGTCGTATTTTTCGGCAATTCATCAAGAATCTCCATATGGCGCGGCACTTTGTATTTCGCCAAATGTTCCGCACAATATGCTTGCAGCTCCTCAATGGAAACTGCATCGTCTTTCAACACCACATAAGCGTTGACCGATTCGCCGAAGTCAGCATCCGGCAAACCGACCACTGCCGCTTCCACAATCGCTGGGTGAGCGAATAGCACTTCTTCCACTTCTCGCGGGTAGACATTATAACCGCCGACGATGATCATGTCTTTTTTGCGGTCGACGATAAAGAAATAACCTTCTTCGTCGATCTTCGCCAAGTCCCCTGTGTACAGCCAGCCGTCTTTGATCGCAGCTTGCGTTTCTTCCGGCATTTTGTAATAGCCTTTCATGACGTTCGGACCCCGCACAATCAGCTCGCCCACTTCACCGACGGGCACTTCATCGCCGAGTTCATTGACGACTTTGTTTTCGACATTGATGATTGATGTGCCGATCGATCCCGCTTTTCGTTCGCGGTCGATCGGATTGAAACACGTGACCGGTGATGCTTCGGACAAGCCGTAGCCTTCAGAAATACGCACGTTGAATTTGTCTTCGAAATTATGCAGCAACGCGACAGGCATCGCAGATCCCCCGGAAATCGCCAAGCGTACAGAAGCGAAATCCGCCGGGTCCACATCGGGCAGTTGGTACATGAAGTTGAACATCGTCGGCACACCCGCAAAGACCGTCGCCTGGGACGCTTTTGTCGCTGCGAATACCTCCTGCGGCGTGAAACGCGGAACGAGCACAATCGTCGCACCTTGCATAAGTGGTGCGTTGACGACGACCGTCAATGCGAACACGTGGAATACCGGAAGCGTCGCCACTACGCGGTCATCCTGCGTGATTTGGAGATATTCCGCGACATCGCGCGCGTTGGAATACAGGTTGCCATGGGTCAACATCGCTCCCTTTGGTTTTCCTGTCGTCCCGGATGTATAGAGAATGACGGCATTGTCATCCTGTGAAATGTCTGCAGTCCCGCCAAAAGCATCGGAAGCTGTGAGAAGTTGCGTGAAGGAACGGACTTTCCCTTTGACCGCTTCCGGTAGCTGCGCCATTTTTTCGGCAGTCGCTGGATCCGTCTCGCAAATGACATATGTTTCCACTGCCGGTAAAGCCTGATGCGCTTTTTCCACAAGCGGCAGCAAAGCGTCCAGTGCTACAACTACTTTGGCATCGCTATTATTGACAATGTAAGCGATTTCATCCGGGCTATAGATCGGGTTGACCGGGACAGCTGTCGCGCCCAGGCGCAAAGTGGCGTATAGCGAAATGAGAAAATGCGGGGTGTTGCTTAAAAGAAATGCGACGTGGTCCCCTTTTTCCACACCGAGTTCCTGCAATGCACCAGCGAATTTCGATACCGATTGGTCGAATTCGCCATAAGTTGTGTCTTTGCCCATGAACGTATAAGCAATTCTTCCAGCTTCCTGTTGTGCAATTTCGTGAACACGTTCTCCCAAATTCATTGAATATCCCTCTTTCTATTGAATGAATACTCATTCATATTTACTTTATTCATTATAAAATAAATCTTCAGACAATACAACTGCCCGCCAAAAATCTCCAGTAAAAAAGCCCCCGGAATTATCCGGCGGCTCCCTCTGGTCAATAAGCTTTCAAATGGGCGATATAACGCCAGCGAATCAAGAAAAAATAAAGAATCTGCATGAGCGTGAAACCACCAAGCACGATTGCCATCTCTGACAAAATCGACAGCTCCGCAAACTCATCCCATACGACTTGAAGCGAAATGAATGCGAAAGCGCTGTGAAGCAATGCAAGCGCCCAAGGCAGGAAAAACAGCGGCACAAGCTGGCGGTTAACGATTTTTCCGAGTTCCCGCTCCGTCATCCCAAGACGTACCATCAATTGGTACTGCCTGCGGTCGCGCTCGAGCCCTGTATACAACTTAAAGTAAATGAAACTCCCTGCAGCCAGCAAGAACACAGCCGCCACCATCAAACCGATGAACAATAACAACGCAAAGGACGATTTAAACCAGCGGTATTCGTATCCTGGATTCTCAAAATAATAATTGAGCCCAGCAAAATTTCCACTGACCATCGCCTCGCTGATCGGATAGCGGACGTTTTCGCCGATTGACACGGTCTCTGTCCAATCCGGCACATGGAAAGCGTAATAGCGAAAATCCGATGTGTCTGGCGGATAACCCATCAACGGTTCATCCACTTTGCTAAAATCTTCATTGTTCATGATAATCGTATTGGCGTTCAAGGTATGCGCCGGAAACAGCACTTGCGGGTAAGTCTGGTCGATCGTCAGCTCCACCCCGCTCTCCACCAATTCCGTCTCTGCGTAACTTTTTTGCAGTTCACGGAGCGATTCCTGTGAAAACGGCAGGAACATCGCTTCACCGGCTTGAAGCCGTGCCGGTTCATGGCCGAGCGCAACAGCGAGACGGTTGAACTCCGACAAGGACATAATGTCGACGTCATTGCCGCTTGCGCTCGATGTCTGACGCTTCACTTCCAAAGGCACGAGCGTATAGGCAAGCTGCTGTTGTTCAAGCTCACGCTTCAGCTGGTCTAATTGCTGCTGTTCGAGTGTATTGCCTTCAAAAGAAACGTAGATCAACCCGAGCGGATTGCTTTGCCGGAACTCTGCTGTATAGGAAGTGAACGAGGCAAGCGTACCGACCGTCAGGAAGGCGACGGTCGAGACGATGGTCACGATAAAGAACATTTGCGCGCTGTCTTTCAACTTAACCGCCGCTTCGGCAAGCGACACAAGGCGTGTTTTATGCCAATAGATGCTTCGGCGTTTCTTATACAATTGAAGAAAGGTATGGATCGAATGCGTGAAAAACAAATACGTGCCAATCGTCGCGAGTGGCGGGACGATAAAGACCATGATGTAAACGGTGCGGTCGGATACCGTCGCCGCCAGGAAATACGCAATACCCAAAAGTACCAATCCGAACGCCGATAAAGCTGGCGAATACGCCGCCTCCTCCTCGGTCTTCCAGAAGCCTACCAGTAAATCGACGACGCGTTTCGTGCGGATAAAGGACACGCTGATGAGCGAGATGATGATGAACAAACTGGCGAATGCGCCGATGGTCAAGACGAACGGCTTCCAGGAGAAATACAGCGGCAACTCCTCCAACTGCATGATTTCGCGCCCGATCATGAAAAAGAATTTCGTGAACGCGAAACCGAAGATGATCCCTGCCGCTGTCGACAGGCCGCCGAGAATCATTGTCTCGAAAAACACCAATTTATTGAGCTGCTTTTTGCTCATCCCGAGATGCATCAAGACACCGAATTCTTTTGTCCGCGCCTGTAAAAACGCGCTCAAGGAATAGAACAGGAAGAACAGCGTGAAAATGTACAGCACGATTTCCGCGATGAACATGCCACGCACAGCCAATACGCGGAATCCTTCTTCTTCGAATAACGGATGGAAGATGAACATCGAGTAGATGAAGAACACCATGACCGAAAAGACGCTGGCCAATAGGAAGGCTGCGTAGCTTCTCAAATTCCTGAAAACGTTACGGAAGGCGAGTTGGCGAAAGGTCATTAACGGAGCCTCCCAATAGAGATAACACGTTGAGGATTTTTTGGTAGAAGGTTTGGCGGCGGTCATCCCCGTAAATTTCATTGAAGAACTCGCCGTCTTTGATGAACAGCACGCGATCGCAATAGCTTGCGGCGATCGGGTCGTGCGTCACCATGATGATCGTCGTCCCTTCCTCACGGCTCAAGCCGCTCAATAGCTCGAGCACATCTTTCGAAGCTTTCGAATCGAGATTGCCGGTCGGCTCGTCCGCGAGTATAAGCGCCGGACGGTGGATAAGCGCGCGGCCGATTGCCGTACGCTGCGCTTCCCCGCCGGAAATTTCATTCGGCTTCTTATGGAGAAATGGCTGCAAATGGAGCCTTGCTGCTAATTCCTGGACGCGGCTTTCCATTTCTTTGATCGGCATGCCGTCGAGCGTCAGCGGCAGCACCAAATTCTCCTCCACCGTCAGCATTTGCAGCAAATTGAAATCCTGAAACACAAACCCTAGCTGGCGCCGCCGGAACAGCGGCAATTCATCTTTATCCAACGAATGCGGATTGATGCCATTGATGAGGATGGTGCCAGAAGTCAATGAATCGATTGTTGAAATCAAGTTCAATAGCGTCGTCTTGCCGCTTCCGGAAGGGCCCATCACTGCGAGGAATTCCCCTTTTTCCACTTCGAAGCTTAATTGGTTCAACGCACGATGCGTCACTTTTCCTTCATAGACTTTGGTCACTTCATCAATTTTCACTACTGTCATGTTGATCCCCCTACATTCTGTTCCTGATAAGGAAAGACGATTGAGACGGTCGTCCCTTGGCCTTTCGATGAAGTGATTTCCAGTTCATGCCCAAGCCGGTTGCATACTTCCTGTGCCAGATACAGCCCCATCCCGGTCGATTCACCGCTCAGGCGCCCGTTCTCTCCTGTAAAGAAGGCTTTGGTGACACGGGGCAAATCCGATGGCGGAATCCCGATGCCTTCATCCTGCACCGATAAGGTAATAGTACCTTCTAGGCAGCTGGCCCGGATATATAGTTTCTTATTTTCTTCGAAGGTGTATTTCACTGCATTCGTCAGCAATTGGCCGATGATGAATTTCATCCATTTGCGGTCTGTCGCCACTTGGTAGCGTTCTTCGATGTCGATTTCCGGATAGACGCGGCGCGAGATGAACAGGCGCTTATTTTCCGTCACCATTTCGGATACCATGCCGCGCAGCGATGCCTGCTCGATTTGCATATCCTGCTCGAATGTATCGAGGCGAGCGTTCATCAATACTGTGTCGAGCCCTGCGCGCAAGCGGTCCACTTCTTCGCGGATATTCGCTTTATCCAATTCTTCGGGTTCCTGCAATAACAGGTGCATGACCGATAGCGGCGTCTTCATCTGGTGCACCCATTGATTGATGAATTGCAAGTGGCGGGTCTGCCCCGCATAAAGCGATTGCACTTCGTATTGGTAAAGGCGGTACAATTTTTGCATATACAATTCCGTCTGCACCGTTTCAGCCGAACGACCTTCCCGCTGCAAAGCATGTTCCATATTCGGCGGGTTGCTCAGTAGGCGCTCATAATAAGGGTAGCGCATTGCAAAGCGGACACCGAGAAAACTGGCCAGCAGCAATAAGCTGATGATGAATGAATAGACGGCTGTGTCCGTATTGCGGAATCCGTCGAGCCAGTAAAGCATCAGGATGAACCCGACGAGCAAGAATTGAAATACGATAAATGCGGCATGTTCACGCAGGAATAACCGCAGCATCATTGCTCCTCCCTGCCAAGGATCAACCGGTAGCCGGCGCCGCGCACCGTCTCAATGAAACTCTGGATGCCGTAATCCGTCAACTTCTTGCGCACGCGGGCCATATTGACATTCAAAGTATTTTCATCGACGAACGCCTGGTCATCCCATAGCTCCTCTAGCAATTGCTCACGCGTCACCACTTTCGGATACGCGGCAATCAATAGTTCTAAAATGGTGCTTTCTTTTTTCTGGAGCGGGATCTCCGTTTCCCGGCAATGCAATTCAAGCCGCTCCATATATAAAACGAGCCGTCCTGCACGAACCGTGCGCTCTTCTTGTTTTGGTGCATATTCCCCATAAGACCTTCTTAAATGGCTTCTTATTTTTGCAAGGACGATTTCGTAATGGAAAGGTTTCGTAATGAAATCGTCTCCGCCGTTTTCCAGTGCAAATACCTGGTCCATTTCGCCTGACCTGGCGGAAATGAACAAGATTGGGCAAGTTGTCTGCTGCCTCAACTGCCGGCACCAGTAATAGCCGTCATAAGAAGGCAAATTAATATCCAAAAGAATCAAATGGGGGTCGAAGGCGGTAAACTCCTCCAAGATGCGGTCGAAGTCTTTCGCAGTTTCGACTTGGTAATGATATTTGCGCAATGTATCCGATAACAGCGAAGCGATCTTCGCATCATCTTCTACAATGAATATCCGCTGTTCACCCATGTCCCTTCCCCCTTCCGTTTCTTTCTATTCTAACAAAAGAGCCTGCTCGAAAGCAGGCTCCACAGAAAATCTTAATAAATCAACTTGAGGAAATCTTCTGTCGTGATCCCCCCGAGCAGTTTCGGGATGTCGATCTCTTCAATCGCTTCAGCAAGCGCTGCGCGTTCATATTTCACACCAGTGAGTGCCTGTTCGATTTCCGCTACATCGCCGACACCGAAGAAGTCGCCGTAAATATGCGCTTCCTGGACGATGCCTTTTTCCACTTGGAGGCGGACATCGATGCCGCCGACAGGGAATCGGTGCGAATGCTTGATGTTGAATTTCGGCGACTTGCCGTAATTCCAGTCCCAATTAGCGTAGCGCTCTCTCGACAATTCGTGGATATTGTCCCAATCCTGGTCGGTGAGTTCCCAAAAACGGACATTTTCCTCACCAGCAAAAATTGAATGCAGCACAGCTTCACGGAATTGTCCAACCGACATGTCCTGCTCCAAAAACTCTGAAATATTCGCCACGCGGCTGCGGATCGATTTGATGCCTTTCGATTCGATTTTTTCTTTATTGACCTTCAAGGCAGACACGACTTCATCCATTTTCGTATCGAACAACAGCGTGCCATGGCTGAACATGCGTCCTCTTGTCGCGAATTGGGCATTGCCGGAAATCTTGCGCCCTTCAGCGAGAAGGTCGTTGCGCCCTGAAAGTTCGGCGTTGACGCCCATATCCTGCAAGGCTTTGACGACCGGTTCTGTGAACTTGCGGAAATCACGGAAACTGTTGCCGTCATCCTTTGTAATGAAACTGAAGTTTAAATTGCCGTGGTCATGATAGACGGCTCCTCCGCCTGAAAGCCGGCGGACGACGTGGATACCGTTTGAATCCACATAATCGGTATTGATTTCCTCTGCTGTGTTTTGGTTTTTCCCGATGATGATGGACGGTTCATTGATGTAGAACAGCAGGAACGGGTTTTGGTCGACATCCATCGTTTTCAATAAATATTCCTCGATGGCCAGGTTGATGCGCGGATCTGTTATGCCTTTATTATCTACGAAATACATGATCTCTCTCCTTTTTTACTATTGACTATCTTTATTTTAACGGAATTTTTCAAAATAATCACGGTTAAGGGTTGACGGATCTAAACTGTTATAATACACTGTGTTTATCACTTACAGTACTATAACAAAAAGGAGCTGGTAGAAATGATTGAGAACGTAGTCGAATTCTTCAAGAACTTGCCCCCGAAACAGTGTGCCACTTGCGGAGAGAAAATCGAAGAGCAGCACGAGTGCTACGGCAATCACTGCCAGACCTGTAACGAAATCTAAACAGATAAAACGGCCGGAGAAATTCTCCGGCCGTTTTTTTATGCGTTACCTTAGAACTGTTATGCAACAGTGGCAAAGATAAAAAAATCAATGTCCCATCTTTTCCATGGCATCCGAGTCTTCGCTATCGTCAGGCACGATCGTTTCCGGATCCGGATCGCCTACTGTCAATTCCATTTTTGGCATGACATGCATGCGGCGGGCCGTCGTATGGGCTTGAATAAAATACAGCCCTTCTTCTTCCACCGTCCAGCTATGTTCATAAACCCCGTCTTGTGTATGAGTTGCTTCCAGCATTTCGCTGTTTTCGCGAGCCCCAGATTGCCATACTTCAAAGACCACTTCATCTGCATCTTCTACTGCCTCTGTGCCTTGGGTGACAGTAGCTGATAGCCGAACTTCTTCGCCGGGCTCGGCGGTTTCTTCTGTATTGAACTCGACTTCCACTTGTTGCGGCAGTTCGCCCGTACCAGCCGATGAATCTTCTTCTCCGCATGCCGCCAGCAGCAGCATCACCAGCACAAGTACGATCCATTTTTTCATGTGATTTCCTCCTTGCGGTGGGCACATATTGCTCCCACTGGCCGAAATTTTTGCCCATTCATTGATAAAACGCCGCCACAGTTAACTGCTGAGCGGCGTTTTAGTAACGGTTTATTGTTTGAAAGCTTACATCCTAGACAATTCGCCAGGATCAGTTTTCGTTCAATTTATTCAACACAACATTGGCCATTCCATCGATAAACAACGGATCTACGTTCGGCATTTCCGGCCGGCGGTATGTCGCGCCGATTTCATCACAAACAATTTTGCATTCGTAGTCGTTATCGTACAGGACTTCCAAATGGTCTGTGATAAAGCCGACTGGCGTGTAGACGAAAGAAGTATAGCCTTTTTCTTCATGCAAATCGCGCGTCAAATCCTGGACATCCGGCCCGATCCACGGTTCCGGCGTCTGCCCGGCACTTTGCCAGCCAATTTCGTAGTTTTCAACACCCGCCGCTTCGGCGATCAAGTCAGCTGTTTCTTTCAATTGGTCTGGGTATGGATCGCCATTTGCGATGATTTTCTCCGGCAGAGAATGCGCAGAGACGATCAGGCAAGATTTCGCGCGTTCTTGTTCTGACATTTCAGCAAATGCCGCGCTTACTTTCTCGCTCCAAAATTGGATGAATTTCGGCTCTGTGTACCAGCTTTCCACGGAAGTCAGCTTGATGCCGAGCTTATCAGCTGTTTCTTTTGCACGGCCGTTGTAAGATTTAACGGAGAATGTCGAGAAATGCGGCGCAAGAACGATTGAAATCGCTTCTTCGATGCCGTCTTTTTTCATCTCTTCCACGCCGTCTTCCACGAATGGCTCGATATGCTTCAAGCCGAGATACATTTTGAACTCGATGTCATCCTGCAATTCGTTCAAGCGGTCACACAAGCCATTTGCCTGATCTTCTGTAATTCTAGCCAGCGGTGAAATGCCGCCGATCGCCTTGTAGCGGTCTTTCAAATCCTGCAACGCTTCTTCGCTCGGTTTGCGGCCGCGGCGGATATGCGTGTAGTAGCGCTCGATATCATCTTCAGAATATGGCGTACCATATGCCATTACCAATAATCCCATTGTCTTTTTCATCACAATCACCTCGTCAAAAGTTTGTTAGTTCTGTTTTTTGTATGCTGCACTGTATTCATGGACAAATGCCGTCAGACGCTTCAGCGTATCCGGCTGCACTTCAGGGAATACGCCGTGCCCAAGGTTGAAGATATAGCCATCATCCTGCATGCCCATATCCAAAATTCTTTTCGTGCGTTCTTCAATGACAGACCAATCCGCCAGCAAATAAGATGGATCGAAATTGCCCATCAAGGCTTTCGTCAAGCCTCTTTCGCGTGCTTCGGTGATCGGCAAACGCCAATCCAGTCCAACCACATCTACCGGCAATTCATGCCATTCATTCGCCAAATGGCTTGCGCCGACGCCAAAAATCGTCATCGGCACGCCTTCTTCACCGATTTCCTGGAAGATGCGGTCCATGACCGGTTTGATGAAGATGCGGTAATCTTCGACATTTAACGCGCCTACCCATGAGTCGAAAATCTGGATCGCTTTTGCACCGGCATGGATCTGTGCTTTCACATAAGGAATGATTGTGTCTGCCAACTTGTCCATGAGCGCAAACCACATTTCCGGTTCTGATACCATCATTGCCTTCGTTTTGTTATAGCTCTTCGAAGGGCCGCCTTCGATCATATAGCTCGCCAAAGTGAACGGTGCACCCGAAAAGCCGATGAGCGGCACGTTCAATTGCTCTTCTGTCAGCAATTTGATCGTTTTCAGCACGTAGTCGACATCTTGCTCAGGATTGATTTCACCAAGTCTATCGATGTCCGCTTTTGTGCGGATCGGATTGCTGATGACCGGCCCGACGCCTGCCTTGATCTTGACGTCCACCCCGATGGCTGGAAGCGGTGTCACGATATCTTTGTAAAGAATCGCTGCGTCGACGTCGTATTGGTCGACCGGCAGTTTCGTGACGTAAGCGCAAAGTTCCGGCTGGTGCGTGATTTCCTCCAATGAATACTTTTCTTTGATCTTGCGGTATTCCGGCTGTGAACGCCCAGCCTGGCGCATATACCATACCGGTACATGGTCGGTCTTTTCCCCGCGCGCTGCGCGCAGGTACGTATCATTAAAAGTCATGAATTATTCATCCCTTCAGTCTTTGCGGCTATAGTTTATCCTTCATTATCCGTCTATACTATAGACGCTCCGCTCCTTATTGTATAGAATCTGGGCGCAATTGTCATAAATTAGACCCGAATGCCTTCACCGATTTGACACCTTCTGTTTCAAGCGCAGGGTTTTCGGGAAAAGTGAACTAGCAACTCAAAATGTATCCCGATTATTAGGAGGCTTTTTCAATGAATGTTTATATGACGACAGGAACCTACGAATTTATGAAAAAAATGCGCGAAAAGCATGCGGATGAGACAATGGTGCTGATGCAAGGCGAAAACACGACTTTGTTATTGCACGAAACCGAAGGCAAATCCATTTTCCAAACTCCCCGTAGTTTTGAAGTGGTCGATGGCACCGGCGAGTTCCGCGAAAAAGGATTTTTCGTCATGAATAATATCCCGGTGGCCGATGAAGGGCGTCCTGTTTTTGAGCACCGCTTCAAGAACCGTGCCGGGGCAATCGAAAATGAACCTGGATATGTCGCTTTTCGCGTCTTGCGGCCGCTCGATTCCGATACGTACGTCGTACTGACCGAATGGGAATCTCCGGCATTCTATGAGAAATGGAAAGAGTCGCAAGCTTTTGCCAAAGCACATTCTGAAAAACCGCAGGAAGAAGCGGAAAAACCGCGTGCCAATATCTTCTCCGGTTCTTCTTATGTCACTATGTATAAAGCGAAACCTGAAGAAGACGAGTAATCAATGGCCGACTTGCCCGGCTATTTTGCTGTCTATATAGAAGAAACATGTTTAGGAGGAACATCTATTGGTATTCATTTATTTTCTGCTGGCTGCAGCAGTCACCGTGTTCGCCGCCATTAAACTGTCCCAGTATGCGGATGTCATCAGTGAAAAATCAGCGATGGGCGGCATGATGGTCGGAACGCTTCTGCTTGCTGGCGCCACTAGTCTCCCGGAAATTTCCACAAGTTTCTCGGCAGCCGCGATCGGTAATGCCGATATCGCAGTCGGCAATATGATTGGCTCGAATTTGTTCAATTTATTTATCTTAGCGGGATTCGATTTGCTGCTGAACCGCAGGCGCATGCTTGAGCGGGCATCCAAGGACCACACCTACTCTTCCCTGCTCGGCATCTTCCTGATTGTGCTCTTATTGTTGGCGTTGTGGTTGCGCACCGATGTCACATTCCTTGGAATCGGCCTCGATTCGTTGGCAATCGGAATAACGTATGTGATCGGCATGCTGATCATCAATAAATTGCCGAACTTGGATACGATCGATATGGACGATGAGCCGGTCGATGCCAAAGCGCCGAAAAATCCGAGTGCGCATTTATCCCCGAAACACGCGGGCATCCGTTTCGCGCTTGTCGCTGTGGTCATCATGGCGGCAGGCACCGCCCTGTCCATTACGGGCGATGAAATTGCTGTCGTGACAGGCATCGGCTCGAGCTTTGTCGGCAGTTTCCTGGTGGCCGCTGCCACTTCCCTGCCGGAAGCGATTTCGGTTTTCGTCGCGCTCCGCCTGTCTAATGTCAATATGGCGGTCGGCGCTGTTCTCGGAAGCAATATCTTCAACATGGTCATTTTGGCTTTGTCGGACCCGATTTACGTGGAGGGCTCGATTCTTGCTGAAGTTTCCGGCGCCAATTTCATCATCGCCAGCGCAGTGCTCGTCATGAGCGTACTGGTAATGTTCTCGCTTTACCGGCCGAAGACAGCTTCAACATGGGCGTATAGCTTGCCATCCATTTTGGTGGTGCTGCTTTACTTCGTTGCTTCATATCTGAATTTCACATACTGACAGGACGGGGCTTCCCCGTTCTGTTTTTTGCTATGTTAAACTAGAGAAAATACAGAAAATTAGGAAGGATATGATCCAATGATTGAAAAGATCTTTGCTGAACTCGATAATGCCTATCCCGAAATGGTGGAAATCCGCCGCCACCTGCACATGAACCCGGAGCCATCATTCCAGGAAACCAAGACTGCTAAATATATCCGCGATTTTTATGAAGATCTCGGTGTCGATATCCGCTTTGGCGTGGGAGGCAATGGCGTCATCGCGACGATCCGCGGCGGTAAGCCAGGCAAGACGGTCGCCTTGCGCGCCGATTTTGACGCCCTGCCAATTCAGGACCAGAAAGAAACCAGCTATAAATCCACTGTGCCGAATGTAGTACATGCTTGCGGACATGACGGCCATACGGCGACCTTGCTCGTTCTTGGCAAAATCCTCCACGGCTTGCGCGATGAACTTCCTGGCACGTATGTGCTCATTCACCAGCACGCAGAAGAACTTGCGCCAGGCGGTGCGAAACCGATGATCGAAGACGGTGCGCTCGACGGCGTCGATGTCATTTTCGGCACCCACCTTTGGTCGACAACGCCATTCGGGCGGATCGATTACCGGACTGGACCGATCATGGCAGCTGCGGACCGTTTTGAAATCACTGTCCAAGGGCGCGGCGGCCACGGCGCGATGCCACACGAAACTGTCGACGCCGTTGTGACAGGGGCACAACTTGTCACTAGCCTGCAACAGCTTGTCGCACGCCGTGTGGACCCGCTCGAGTCCGCAGTTTTGACGATTGCATCATTCATTGCCGAGAACCCATTCAATATCATTGCCGACCAATCGAAACTGAACGGAACAGTTAGATCCTTCACCGAAGAAACACGCACCCTTATGGAGCAGGAAATGGAGCGCGTCGCTAAAGGCACGGCCATCGCGACTAATAGCGACATCGACTTTAAATTCCACCGGGGCTACCCGCCAGTCGTCACTCACGAAAAGGAAACCGAATTCCTGAGAGACCTTGCCGAAGATGTGCCAGGTGTTGAGGAAGTCTTCAATTGCCCGCCGCAAATGGGCGGCGAGGATTTCGCCTATTACCTCGAAGAGATTCCGGGCACATTCTTCTTCACAGGCGCGATGCCGGACGGTGAAGTCTATCCCCATCACCACCCGAAATTCGACTTTAAAGAAGAAGCGATGCTGATTGCCGCAAAAACGCTTGGCAAAGCCGCAGTCACTTGCCACGAATAAACGACATAGCAAAAGGGCTGGAGAAAGTTTCATTTTCTCCAACCCTTTTTTAAATTATTTTCGTTTGTTCAGCTGTGCAGATTTTCTTCTGGCGCCCGCAAGCGTCACGACCGAAACGACGGCTATGACTGCCGCGATAAGTAGCGCTGTTGCAAACTGTCCGAGTGCCAGCAGCAAGACCAATGCCGCTGCAGTTTGGATCAACTGGACCGCGAGCACCCAATTCCATACCGCTTTTTCGCGGCTATGCGTGCTAAGCGGAAACAATTGGTCCATGCGGAAATGTTGGGACTGATTCAAGCCTTGCCATAATTGGATCGTGGAAGCGAACGCCAATGCCCCAGCAAATAAAGCAATCGCGATTTGGAATGGGATGAGCCAAGCGCCGACCAGGTTGACCAGCGTCAAACGCACCCATAAAAAGAACAGCTCATCCGAACGAATGAACGTCCGGCTCACCAAATACAAATGGGCATTCGAAGCTTTGCTCTTGATCAAACGATAAACCGGGTTGAGCCATCTGCGCTCCCTCACCTTCCCTTTCAAATGCGGGACGTCGGTGAAATAATTGGCAAACTGGTAAAAGCGCAGCATGCGGTTTTCTTCCAATTCGATGAAATGGCCATAAGGAAATGCTTTTCCCGCAGCGCGGCGTTCCAGCCATTTGCCGTAGAAAATCATCGCGAACAAAAAGACGGCCGAAACAACAATCCATCCATCGACATACGACCAGGCAAACCCGGCAACGAGCAGAAAGCGGACCGCGCGCTCGAGCCATACCTTATGGCCATCGCTTGCTTTTCGCCAGTGGAATTCGCTCCTGACATTCCACCATTTCACAAGCAGCAATAGAATCGGAAACCCGATCAAATAAGACGAAGGCAAGCCGTATAAGGCGTTGATGAGCGGCAAGGAGACGATAAATACGACAATCGGCAAATACAGCTGCGACACATAAGTCCAGCGATGTGCCGGTTTCAAATATTCATCAAGCCGGCTTTCAAGAGGGAGTAAATACACCCCGTCCGCCTGTTTCAATAAAGTTACCGGCGGGCTGTAGGACAATAGCGCCCCGAACAATACTGCCATCAATAGCGCTGCCGGAAATTCGGGCGGGACATTTTGCACCCATTCGCTATAGGCATACCCGGCCGCCCCGATGGCGAACAACATGACGACCGCAATATGGCCGGTGACGATGAATTTTAAATAATTCTGGACTTCAGCGGTATAGCGACGGAGCCGCTTGTCCCATACTTCATGCAGGTTCTTCATTATCGTCATCCTCGGTCATCGCAATATACAAATCATCGAGTGAGGCATCTGGCATGCCGAATGCCTGGCGCAGCTCCGGCATCGTGCCGATTGCCCGCACGCGCCCATTGTGGAGCAGGATAATCCGGTCGCAATAGCGTTCTGCTGTCGACAGGATATGGGTCGACATGAGCACTGATGCGCCGCTGCGCTTTTGCTGTTCCATCTGGTCGAGAAGCGATTTGATGCCGAGCGGGTCGAGCCCGACGAAAGGTTCATCGATGATGTACAAATCCGGGTCGACTAGAAATGCACTCATGATCATGACTTTCTGGCGCATCCCTTTTGAGAAATGGGACGGAAACCATTTCAGCCGCTTCTCCATGCGGAATTCCTTCAATAAAGCTGCGGAACGCTGTTCGAACACCTCTTGTTCTAAGCCATAAGCCATCGCCGTCAGTTCGAGATGTTCGCGCAAGGTCAATTCCTCATACAGCACAGGCGTTTCCGGAATATAGGAAAAAGCGGAACGGTAAGCGTCAATGTCTTCCCCGAACGTCCGGCCATTGAGTCGGATCGTCCCGGATTTTGGCTGCATGATGCCGATGATATGCTTGATGGTTGTACTCTTCCCTGCTCCGTTCAAGCCAATCAAGCCGACCAATTCACCTTTTTCTATAGAAAAACTTACGTCTTTTAACACGGGCTTTCGCGTATATCCGCCCGTTAAATTTTCTACTTCCAATATTGCCACTTTCAACACCTCTTTCTTCGTTTACTATTGTATCAAAACTGCGTGGCGAATTCTTTCGGGAAATGGGACGCTTTATGAACCCGGTCGGGACCAGTTGAAATGTAGAATGACTCGCTCACTGAATATGGTAAACTGAAAAAAGAACGGCCAACCCATTACAGAAAGGATGAGTTTATGAGCAATTGCATTTTTTGCAAAATCATTGCAGGGGAAATCCCGAGCGTCAAAGTGTACGAAGATGAGCATGTCTACGCCTTTATGGACATCATGCCTTTGTCAAAAGGGCATACGCTGCTGATTCCGAAAACCCATCGCGAGTTTGTTTACGATATGACGCCGGAAGAAGCAGGCCAGTTGTTCAGCGTGGCGCCGAAGATTGCCAGCGCCATCAAAGAGACCTTTGAACCGGAAGGCATGAATTTATTGAACAACAACGGGCCAAAAGCCGGGCAAAGCGTGTTCCATTTCCATCTGCATTTCATCCCGCGCTACGGCGCAAGCGATGGATTTGGCGCGAAATGGATGACCAAAGAAAAAGAGTACACCACGGAGAAGATCCAGGAGCTTGCTGAACAGGTAAAAACCAAGCTAGCCTCTGAGGCTTGATTTTCTGTGCTGCACGAGATAAGATCGTAATACGTTTTTCGCCGGCGGCCACGAGGGCACGTCCGGGAAAAAGAAACTAGCTTGAGCTGAGGAGAGATGAGAAATGAATACGAAAAATCTTGTGTTAATGGCGCTGCTTGTCAGCGTCGGTGCGACATTGTACGTAATGATCCCGGGCATCAACGGCGGGATGAAACCCGACTTTATGCTGACGATGATGTTTATCGGCATACTGCTATTCCGTGACGTGAAAAGCGTCTTTTTGCTCGCTGTCACCACCGGAATTATTTCCGGATTGTTTTCAAGCTTTCCGGGAGGCTTTTTCCCGAATATCATCGATAAATTCGTCACTGCATTCGTCTTTTTCGCACTTGTGTCGTTATTGAATAAGTATGCCGCCAAGTTGCCGGTCGGCATTGCGCTCACTGCAATTGGAACAGTACTGTCAGGAACCATTTTCCTGTCGGCCGCCATCTTCATCCTGGGCGCCGATATTCCGTTCACGCTGCTGCTTGCAACGGTCGTCGTTCCGGCAACTATCATGAATGGCGTTGCCTTTGCGGTCATGTTCCCGATTGTCACAGGGCTCATGAAGCGCTCGAACTTCCAAAGTTCCACAGCCGCGCAGGCTCGCTAATGCCTGAAATGCCTTTCCCTTTTGCAGGGAAAGGCATTTTTTATTGAATAGCGATTCATTCCATGTTTTAATTAAGTGAAATAAAGGAAAAGAAAGATAGATACGAAAGGAGCGCTTACACTTATGAAAGTTACGAATTTTTTTGCAGGCCTTGGTGCCGGACTAATTGCTGGTGCCGTAACAGCCATCCTCTCCACTCCGAAATCCGGTGAGGAATTGCGCACTTCCATCAAATCGAGCGGCTCGGAATGGAAAGAATCGATGAACGAGCTGAAAGCCCGCATCAATGAATTGAAGGAATCGATCAACCACTTGACGGAAGAATCGAAAACACAAGTACCTGAAGCCGTAGATGGCTTGAAAGCATCCCTCCAATCTTGGCAAGAAGGCACAGCTCCCGCGAAAGAACATTTGCAGCTGGAAATCAAAGCGATCCAGAATTCCATCGAGCAGCTGCAGGCGGCGATCAGCAAGGATAAAAACGAGGAAGAGAAGAAAAAAGACAAACCGACGAAAATCGACCCAAAAAAAGCGGAAAATAAGGACGATTCTGAGACAGCTTGACCTTCATAGGTCAGGTTGTTTTTTTTAACTAAATTATTTTACTATTCTCACTTTAATTCACTTTGCTTTATTGCTATAATAAAGAAAATATTTCCGGTGAAAGTTGGTGCTCGCGTGAATGATAAAGAATACACAATGAAAGAAGCTATGCTGTACAGCCAAAGAATTGGGCAATTATCGAAAGCATTATGGAAAGCAGTCGAGAAAGATTGGCAGATGTGGATAAAACCTTATGACCTGAATATTAATGAACATCACATTTTATGGATTTCCTACCATTTGAAAGGAGCGTCCATTTCCGATGTGGCGAAATTCGGGGTCATGCATGTCTCCACAGCATTCAATTTTTCAAAAAAACTTGAAGAACGTGAATTGCTGTCCTTCTCGAAACGCGATACCGATAAACGCAATACATATGTAGAACTGACACAAAAAGGTGAAGAGTTGATGCAGGAGATGATCGAACGTTATCACGATACGCCCCATTCGGTCGTCGACGGCTCGCTCCCACTGCGCAATCTATACGGGAAATTCCCCGAATTCATGGATGTCATGGCCATCATCCGCAATATTTACGGCGATGATTTCATGGAGATTTTCGAGGCTTCATTCAAAAACATCGAGAACCGTTTCAATGAGGAAAACCACGTGTTAACCGAGAATAAAAACGGCTGAAAAACACGGTGAAAAATTTCGCCGAAGAAGCTTGCATTCCCCCAGGAAACGTTGTATTGTATGTATCGGCTCAACAACACTATACATCAATGGGAGATACGCATATGCATTGCTGGAAAACAATCAACGTCAAAAAACAATACGGTTCTGACCGCCTGTTCTTCATTTCCGCGCTGATCGGCGCCGGGGTGTTCACCAGCTATTACATGCTGCTGGCCATCATGTATGCCGACCCGTTATCCGACCAGAACTTTTTGCTGTTCATGATCGGAATGCTGGCCATCTACCCTATCCATAAACTTTTGCACCTTCTGCCTTTACTCGGAAGCCGCAAATGCCTGAAAATCAGCATGCGCAAACAATTGAAAATGTGCCCGACCATTTCTTTGTATATCAAAGAACCGGTGCGGAAATCACGTTTCCTGCTAGCGCTTGTTACACCGTTTGCGGTCATCAATACAGCCATTATCGCGCTGAGCATCATTTGGCCGGCTTACAGCCACTATTTCGCCATTTTGCTTGCGTACCATAGCGCTTTGTCCGTTACGGATTTGATCTATATCCGCAACTTGGCACGCTCGCCGCGGCACGCACTTATCGAAGAGACGGACACTGGATTCGAGATCCTGGTGCCGCAGCCAATTGCCTGACCTGCTTTTTTCTTTCCATTTTGCTATAATGGAAGTTAAGGTCAGAGGGGAGGAAACTCATGATAGTCGCATTCGTTGTAATGTTTTCCGTATTTTATCTATTCCAGATCAATCGGATGACATTAGCACTTGTTACATCCCGGGAAATTCCCGAGGAAAACCATGAAAAGATTTTTCGTACCATTAACATATTGATTCTAATCCTGCTTGTTTCATTATATGTCGGGGTCGAATTCACCCCGTAAGCACTTGCCAGAGCAAGTGCTTTTTTCATGGCATTCACTCCAATATCCCCCACTCTTTAACGGATTCGCAATTTTTTGGAACTTTTTATTTTTTCATTCGTTTATGATATAGTAACTACGGAATCACTTAAAACAAACACAAAAAACATCCGGCTGTCCATCATGCAGCAGCGGCTATCCTTTTGTGTAAAATCATCCCCCCTATAAATTCAACTTAGATTGAAAGAAAGTTAGGAGCGAATATTTTTATGAAGAAATCAGCCTTTACCCTTTCCATCGCAGCGGCGGTTCTTGCCCTTTCTGCGTGCAGCGATAACGGTTCCGATAGTGAAGTGCTCGTCACTTCCGAAGCGGGAGACGTGACCAAAGAAGAACTTTACGAGGAAATGAAAACCTCTGTCGGGGACCAAGCCATCCAAATCCTGATGATTGAGAAAGTGTTAGGCGCGAATTACGAAGTGACTGACGAAGAAGTAGAAGCGGAGCTCGAAAGTAACAAAGAAGAAATGGGCGAGAACTTTGAACAGTTTCTAGCGCAAAACAACCACACGGAAGAAAGCTACAAAAAAGTCATTCGCCTGAACTTGCTTCAGGAAAAAGCATTGACGGAAGACATCGAAGTGACGGATGAAGAAATCGAGCAGCGGTACGAACGCCAAGGAACTGAATTGAATGCGCGTCATATTTTAGTTGCGGATGAAGAAACAGCCAATGAAGTGAAAACGAAACTTGACGATGGCGGTGATTTCGCTGAACTGGCGGAAGAATACTCCACTGATCCAGGATCTGCCGCTAATGGCGGTTCACTTGACTGGTTCGGCACTGGCGCCATGGTCCCTGAATTCGAAGATGCGGCTTATTCACTTGAAGTCGATGAAATCAGCGAACCGGTCCAATCCCAGCACGGTTTCCATATTATCCAAGTGACTGAAAAGCGTGAAGTCGAAGGCCAAGAGCCGCTTGAAGACCAACGCGAAGCTTTGCGTTCTGAAATCGCCATGTCCAAAGCGGATCAATCCACACTACTCCCGAAAGTCGCAGCTTTGATGGAAGAAGCCAACATCGAAATCAAAGATGAAGAACTTGAAGGCGCGCTTGATGAAATCCTTAACACAGAACCAGCTCCTGAAGAAGGAGCCCCAACTGAGGAAGAAACGGAAGAAACTCCGGCTGAATAAGCAAAGCAAACCCCCGACATCTTTGTCGGGGGTTTTTATATATTGAAGAGGTTCGTGATGGAAATGGAGACGGCGACTCCTGCGGGAGCAGTGACGGAGCAAAGCGACGGAGCGACATGAGCTGAAGACCCTGCAGGAGCGCCAGCGACGAAGCGGCTGAGGCCATGCCCGCGGAAAGCGTCCGTCGTAATGGACATCAGTAATATACTAAGTATAAAAAGAGGGGCGTTTCCGAAAGCCCTGTCATCAGATTTTCGAATAGCTCCCCCTCCTGTATTTCTGTATTATAGTTTCGGCTTGTAGAATGAGCGGTTGTCGAGTGCGAAGACACGTTCCGAGAACTCGCCTTCTTTCGTTTTGCCGAGCACGCGGTCGAGCATCATCATTTTCGCATCGATATTGTCGATGTAATGGAGGATTTCAGCCTCTTTTATCATTGGCTTTTTCGGGCTGCCCCATTCTTCTTTTCCGTGATGCGACAACACGATATGCTGGAGGACCATGACTTCCTCCCCTTCGATGCCGAGCTCTTCTGCTGCTTTTGCGATTTCGGTTACCATGATCGAGATATGGCCGAGCAAATTGCCTTCTACGGTATAAGTCGTCGCAACCGGCCCTGAAAGTTCAAAAACTTTGCCGATATCGTGGAGGATGATCCCCGAATACAATAAATCCTTATCCAGGCTCGGATACACTTCGCAAATCGCTTTCCCGAGCTTGAGCATCGACACGACATGATCCGCAAGGCCAGATACGTAATCGTGATGATTGCGCGTCGCGGCCGGGAAAGTCAGGAATTGCTGCTGGTATTTCTTCAGGATATGGCGCGTGATGCGCTGGATTTGCGGGTTTTCCATCTCGAACAGGAACTTCGTCACTTCTTCGTGCAATTCATCTGTACTTTGCGCCGCTGAAGGCAAAAACTCGGCGATCGTCAAGTTCTCCTCCGGTTTTGCCGGACGGATGCTTTTGATGCGCAGCTGGTTTTTACCGCGGTAATTATGGATTTCCCCGCCGACTCTGACAATCGTTTCTGCCGCATACATCCGTTCATGTTCGTCTTTCGTGTCCCATAGCTTTGCCTCAATGTCTCCGCTCTTGTCCTGCAGAACGAGTGACATGAATGGGTTGCCGGTCGTCGTGACGCCTTTGACCGATTGTTTGATCAGAAGAAAATCATCGACTGTCTCCCCGACAGCGCGGGTAGTTATTCCTTTTGTCATGCTTGGATGCTCCTTTCAGGATTCGCCACGTCGATTTGCTGGGCACTTGGCCAAGCTTGCCGCATCGCTTCGTGGCATGTGAAATAAATGAACTGATGGTCTGCCTGCAGCTCTTCCACTAATTTTATCACTTGCTGGCTTCTTCGGCGATCAAAATGGACGAACGGGTCATCCATGATGATCGGGAACGGGTGAGATTCCTTCAAAGAAGATGCCAGCGCAAAGCGCAGTGCCAAATATGCCTGCTCTTTCGTTGCTTGGCTGAGCTCGATGACGCGAAAGCGTAAGCCGTCTTTCCGCAGCGCTTCAAAGTTTCCTTCCTGGCTGAGCAGCAAGCGCACATACTCGCCGGCGGTCAATTGGGTGAAGTACGATTCCGCAAGCGACAGCACTGCTGGCAGCTTTGTCTCTTTCAATTCGTCCATCGTCTGCTTGAATACTTCAACGATTGCGCGGTTGACAGCCCATTCTTTGGCTGCATCCTGGAACTCTGCTTTTTTCGCTTCCAGTTCCTGAAGTTTCATCGAATGCCCTTCATCCGACAGTAAATGCCTCGTCAATTGAAGTTTTTCTGCTTGTTCTTCCCATAATGACTGGCGTTCATTCTGCATTTCATCCAGTTGTTGCTGCGAACGCTCAAGAAATTGTTCTGCACTCTCTTCTTCGTCACCAAGTGCAGCGGGCTTTTCCACTTTCCCGATGGTCGAAAGCTGCGACTGAACCATCTGCAATTGTTCCTGTGCGGACTTTGCTTGTTCCGATAGTTTGGCAGCGCGGTAAAACGAATCTTCATCTGCCACTGCAGCCCTTTTGAACAGCTCATCCATCGCTTCGGAAAGCGTGGCCAATCGCTCAGCGCATTTCCGGGCCTGTTCCGCCAGCTGCTGGTTTTTCTCACGGATTTTTTCGGCATGCTGAAGTTTCTGCTGGCGTGCTTCCGATTCCGCACGAAGCACGCTGATAACATTGCTTGCACTTACGGGTTTGCCGCATGCACGCTGCGCCTGCTCTAGCCATCCTTCTCGCTGGCCTTCCAAATTCTTTATTTCTTCTGTGACGCGCTCCAGCCGGCTAGCGGCTGCATGCACGTCACGCAATTTATCGAATAAAGTGAGGACGGTAGCGCGTGAAGTATCTTCCGGAAAGCCGAGTGATTTCAGCAATCGCCGGTATTCCTGCAATTCCTCGCTACTGTCTGTCTGCGGCAGCGCAGCGATTTTCTGCTTGCTTGCCTCGATTGCATCAAATCGTTCATCAAGGCCTCTATCATATTCCGCTAGCTTCATGAGCAAAGCTTCGTATTCCGCTTCCTGCCCGCCGTAGCGTTCCACTAATTCATCCTTCGCCGTACCAGATGGTGATTTGCTATCGCGCAGCCAGAGCCACACTGCTGCACCGAGTGCCATCGCCGCAAGCAAGCCTGTCAAAGCGTCTGCGGAAAATGCAGCGATGATCAAGCCGACAATCCCGATGGCCCCCAGCAGAAATTGGGCTAGGCGATTATTGGCAGCCGTTCCCGTTTGCCGTTTTTGCTGCGCTTTGGCCAATGCCAACTGCGGCTCGATGTCGGCCCATTGTTCTGCGCGCTGCCGCTGTTCTGCGGGCGGCTCTGCTTCAAGGTATTGTTTTAACGCGCGTTCAGCTTCTGACAGCCGTTGCCGCTCTTCTGCCAATCGCCGCTGCCCGAAAGCTTGTTCTTGTTCTGCGCTTTGGAGCGCCTCCAATACGGTCTTCAAGCGGTCTTCCTGTTCGAGCGAGGCATCCGAGAGCAGTGCCTGCTCTTTGTTCATTCCGCATAATTTCAGTAACCGGTCGAGCTCATCCTGCAATCGGCTGCGCTCTTCTTGTTTCACTTTCAATGAAGAATTTATCTGGTGCCATTCGGCTTCGCGTCCGAGCAGGTCTGTTAGTGAATCTGTTTCAGGCAGCTCGCGGACCGGCTCTAATCGACCTGTTTCATTTTCAAGAAAAGCTGATTCGGCCTGTAATTCGTTTTTCTGGTCGAGCAGGCGTTCATACTGGCGGATGCCCGATTCCGGAAAATTCATCGGGCCGCTTTCCGCCACGCGCTCAAGTTGTTGCTTCCGTGCCAATAGCGGCGCCGTTTGATGCCATTTCTCCGCTTCTTTGATCTCTTGAACTAGCACGCTTTCAGTTTGGCCCAGCTCAGCCAATCGCTGTTTGATGTGCTCCAGCCGCTCGGTTGCCGGACGGAAGCTGTCGGCGCGCTGTTTGTATTCGCGCAACTCCGTTTCAAGTTCCCGTAACTCTTCGGTCAAACGGTTGATTAGCGGTAATTTCCCCGCTTTCTTGAACAGCTCGCCCATTTCGCGTTCGAGCTGGCTTTCCATTTTCCCGGCATGGTCGACACCGGCAGTGCCGGAAGATAACAGCGTGCGCGTCAGCTCCTGTTCCGTCATTTGGTCGAGATCCTGGAGTTCGTGGACCGAAAAAGAATAAATTGCTTCATAGGATGCCCTGTCATAGCCTCTTAATAACTCCGCCAGTTCTGCCTCGCCCCCGCGGCGCCCGTCTTCAAACCAGAGCGTCACATCCCCTGCCGATTTGCCGGCGATCCGCTCGATCACGACACGGCCATAAACGGGATCGCTCAGCTGTAGCTGGCCGCCGTATTTGCCGCCCGCTTTCGGTTCGTAGCGTTTATGCGCTTGGCTGCGTGCTGAAAAGCCGAATAGCATCTGCAAGATAAACTGTTGGATGGTCGTTTTGCCCGCTTCGTTCATTCCGTAAAATACGGTTATCGGTTTGTTCAGCACGATGGTCCTGTTTTCGTGGCGGCCAAAACCATAAATGATCAGTTTTTCAAGTTTCATTGCTGGTCCTCCAATGCCATCATCTTGCGGATTTTCGCTACCGCTTCGGCCTGCAATTCGCTCTGCAGCTCCTCGTTCAACTGCGGCAGGAAACGCCCGCTTTTCGGATGGTTGTAAAGCTCTTTCAACGCCTGTTTCCAGTCATTCGACTGCCAGTTTCCCAGGCGGCTGGCAAGCTGTTTGCCGAACGGCGATAATTCCGAAGAGAGGCCGTTTCTGTCAAGCTGAACCGTTGAAATATGGACAAAGCGCTGTGGCTCGCTGAGCGCTTCGCGTAAAGCATATACAAGCTCTCCATTCGGGATATCTTCAAGCATATGGATCGTTGCTTCGTCCAGATTTTGGAGTTCCAGTTCTGCCACGAGCGCTTCAGCGTCATGCGCTTCAAGCTGTTCTTTGGCAATGCTGAATAATTCATTCATGTGCTGGACGCTGCTGCAATCGATTTCGATCCGCTCAAAGCGCACCGCTTCTGCTCCAATGAATTCTAATTCGGCATGGCCATCCGTCAGTACGACCTCGTAAAAGCCTTTAGGGCCGGACTCTTTCCTGTGGCGCCCTTGCAGGTTCCCGGGATAGACGATCGGTGGATCCAGCGACAATTGCTGCCGCTTATGGATATGGCCGAGCGCCCAATAATCGTAGTTTTTGGCCAGCAATTGCTCTTTGCGAAACGGTGCGTATACAGCGTGCTCTGTGTCGCTTTCCTCAGAACCGTGGAGCATGCCGATCTGGATGACGCCGTTTTCTTTACTTGGATAATGTTCGATCATCGATTCGGTGATATGGCGGCGGCCATAGCTGAATCCGGCAATTTTGACTGTTGCGCCTCTCACCGGCAGCATCATATTCTCTACGCTGTCCTGGAACACATGGACATTTGACGGCAAGTCAAAACTCGCGCCGCCCCCGCTTAAATGATCGTGGTTGCCGTGGCTCAAAAAAACCGGGATGCCCGCTTCATGTAATTGTTCCATGCCTTGCTGAAAACGATGCTGCGCACGCAAGTTGCGGTCTTCCGCATCGTAAATGTCCCCGACAATCAATAAGAAATCAGGCCGCGTTTCAAGCGTATAGGAAATCAACCGTTCAAAAGCGGCCAATGTGCTGTTCTGCAATGTTTTCCATTGCTCGGCACCAAGCCCTTTCATACCGCTGAACGGGCTGCCGAGATGCAGGTCGGCGCTGTGGATAAATCGAATGCTTGCCATCGTGATCCCCTTTTCAAAAGCGAATATTTGTTCTTATCTTACCATTTTCGCGTGCGAAAAAAAACTGCCTGCGGAAACTTCCCGCAAGCAGCATCTTCCTTATTTTTCGTTGCCCAGCTTGATCGCCCGGCGGATATCTTTCAGTGATTGCGATGAGCCGTACATCAAGACGCCGCCGCGATAAACCCGGGCGCCGAACCAGCCAAGTAAGCCGATCGTCAATAGCATGATTGCAATTGACAACAGCGGCTCCCATAACGGGATATCGAGCAGGCCGACACGCAGGAACATGACGAGCGGCGCGAAAAACGGGATATAGGAAGCGACTGTTACATAACCCGCTTCCGGCATGGAAATGCCCGAGAACGCGATGAATGACGCAATGATGATCAAAATCATCATCGGCAGCATCAATTGCTGAACATCCTCTGTCCGGCTGACGAGCGAGCCGAGCAATGCCGCAAGCACAGCATAGAGGAAATAGCCCAGCAAAAAGAACAGGATGGCATAAAAGAAGGTGCTAAACTTCACTTCGGAAAAGCCCATGACGCTAAATACGCCTTCGGTCAGGTCCGACCCTGAACTTTGGATCGCCAAATATCCGGCAAGCGCGAAAATCATCATCTGCAAAATGCCGAGCAAGCCGATGCCCGCAATTTTCGCAAACATATGCTTGACTGGTGAGACGCTGGAAATCAAGATTTCCATGACGCGCGAGGATTTTTCGTTCGCCACTTCCATGGCGATCATATTTGGATAGTAAATGACCGCGATATAGATAACCATAATCAAAATATAGACAAGGCCGCGCGCTTGGCTTAACTCTTCCTGTGATTTGGAAGATTCGGCAAGCGCTTCACGTTCCATTTCAACTGGCGCAAACAATTGGGCAAGCTCCGTAGCTTCGAGCTCCAGCTGCTCGGCGACCCTCGCTGTCTGGAGGCTCTGAAGCGCGTTTTCCAATTCTGCGGCTTGAGCCGATTCAGTGGCGGACTCCGCTATGTAACGGGCAGTGATCTCATCATCGCCTTCGATAACAAGAAAAGCGTCCATTTCACCTGCTTCCACATCCGCCCTCAATTGTTCTTCAGAAAGCGCGCTCGCTTCTAGTTGAATGGCACTGTCTTGTTGGTCGAGCTGGGTTTGCAAAGCTTCCGTATACTGCCCTGTCCCGTCCACCACTTGAATCGTTTGCTGCGAATTGTCGTCTCCATCGAATGACTCGATGATCGACGGCAAATTGGCCAGCAGGAAAAATGAAGCGACAACGACCAGCGTGGTGATCATGAACGATTTCGTCATCGCTTTCGTTTTGAATGCCTGTTTGAAAATGATCCAGAAACTATACATGGGCACGCCCCACCTTTTCAATGAAAATCTCTTCGAGGCTAGGCTCTTCTAAAGCAAACTGGCGCACTGGGCCAAGCTCTAAGGCACGGGCGAGCAAGTTCTGGCCGACCGCTTCATCGGCAATACGGAACACGCCGCCACTGCGCTGAGCGGTAAATTTCTCGACGCCTGGCAATTCACTGAGCGCGGTGATGTCAGCGTCACTGTGGATGCGGACATTCTGTTTGCCAAACGCGCGCTTCACTTCCCGTATCGAGCCGTGTACGACGAGCTTCCCTTTGTCCAAGATGCTCATGTCGTCGCATAATTCTTCGACATGGTCCATGCGGTGGCTGGAGAACACAATGGTCGCCCCATGTCTTTGGAAATCGAGTATCGCTTTTTTCAGCATTTCCACATTGACGGGATCGAGCCCGGAAAACGGCTCGTCCAAAATCAATAGTTTTGGATTATGTAGGAGAGATGCGATCAACTGGATTTTCTGTTGATTGCCTTTCGATAATTCTTCCACTTTCTTATTGGCGTAATGAGGCACTTCAAAGCGCTCCAGCCATTCCTTTGCGCCTTGTTCCGCCTGTTTTTTATCCATGCGCCGGAGCCTGGCCAAGTAGACGAGCTGGTCCTGCACCTTCATCTTCGGATACAAGCCTCGCTCTTCCGGTAAATAACCGATGTCCGGGCTGTCTGCATAACTGATCCGGCGGCCCTGCCACAGCACCTCTCCTTGTGTCGGCGTAAGAAGCCCCAGCGCCATGCGGAAGGTCGTCGTCTTGCCTGCCCCGTTCGCGCCAAGAAAGCCGTGCATCTGCCCTTCGGCTACATCAAGGGAGATATCGTCTACAGCCGTAAAGTCGCCAAATTGTTTTGTTGCGTTTTTAATCGATAAAGTCATCATTCACGTCCCCTTTCCACCTTTATATACGGCAGTAAAGCCGAAATGTTTCAAATTTGCAGGACATTTCCTTATAAACCCTTTATACTTAAACTGAATAACCGTTCAGAAAGGGGTGCCGAATATGAGAACTTATAAACTGACTGCTTTCGAAAAAACCGGCGAATTGATTACAGAAGAAACTTTCACCGCGGAGACTGACGACGAGGCGAAAGAACAAGGGCTTGCGCTGCTCGAAGAAAAAGCGCTGACTGAAAAAACCCACCGGCTTGCATCTCCAGCCGGCAAACTCTTATTGTTCCATACTTAAAAAACACGGCAGTCGCCGTGTTTTTTCTTTTGATCTATTTTTGCTGCAAAAAAAAGCATGGCGGAAACCCGCCACTCTTTTCATTCTCCTTTAAAAGCAGGCTTGCGCTTTTCAACGAAGGCTTGTATGCCATCGAGATGGTCTGCTGTTTTGCGCATCGCCGATTGCCCCGCTGCTTCGCCTGCGAGCACTTCATCCAACTCGGCCAGCTTCATGCCGTGCAGGATTTCTTTAGATTTCAGCATCGCAGCAACCGGAGAGGCCAGCACTTCATGCGCGTATTTCTCCGCCTGTTCCAAGCCTCTGCCTTCCGCCGTCACTTCTTCGATCAAGCCTTTGGCGAGGGCATCATGCGCTTTCAGCACTTGGCCCACCCAAATCAATTGCTTCGCCCTTGGCACGCCGACACGCTCTTTCAGGAAGAAATGGCCGCCTCCGTCCGGGATGAGTCCAATGCCGATGAAATTCATCGCCAATTTGCTGCTTTCTTCCGCCACGACATGGTCGCAGGCAAGCGCCATGCTGAACCCAAGCCCTGCAGAAGCGCCATGCACAGCCGCAATCGTCACTTGCGGCAAGGTATAAAGCGCTTTTGCCAGGCGGCTAACGTCTCCCATCACCACATCGATATCCATCGGGTTGTCGGGATCGACCATTTCCTTAATATCGCCTCCAGCAGAAAACGCCCTTCCTGCCCCGTGAATAATCAGCGCATGAACCGACTGGTCATTTTTCAAGCTTTCAAAGCAATCCGCGAGCTCTCCCATCATTTTCGCGTTCATTGCATTCATTGAATCCGGACGGTTCAGCACCAAGTACGCCAAACGCCCATCTTTTTTCAGCATAATCGTTTGATACATAAGAAAAAGACACCCCTTCGTAAAAATGAATTAGCATTCATCTTTACGTATTCGGTGTCTTTTCCGTAAACCCTTTTTTTGCTGGAATTACATGCTTTCGTAAAGTTCTTGTACTGGCTTGATCAAAACACGATTTACTTCTTCGATCATTTGGCTAAGGGCCATTTCAGCTTCGAGCATAGACAAGATTTTCGGGTTTTCCTGAGCAGCTTGCGCTGTCGCTTGAGCACCCATCATTTCTTCTTCAGTGATCTCTTCGCCTTGCTGTTGTTTTTGCTGCAATGTAACTTGCAGGTCGCGGAATTTCTTGAACAATTCGTTCGCTTCGCTATCTGCCGTTACTTGTGCAACTGCTTCTTGAAGTTTTTGGAATTCCTCTGTTGAACGGAACGATGATTCCAATTTGTTGATGTCGTCATAAATGTTTACTGCCATGTAAATCTCTCCTCTACCCTAAATTCAGCACCGTGACGAGCAAACCCTGGAGTATGCCGATAAAGCCCCCCAGAAATGCGCCCAGTACCGTGATCATCTTGAACTCTCTCCGTGAAATCCCGAGCACCAATTCTTCCAATCGGCTGAGCGGCAGAGAATCGACTTGCTGTCTGACCATATTTTCCATGTCGATTTTCAATATGGTCTCTTCTAACTTCTGCTCTCCCATTTCAAACGCGAAGTCCGTGATGAGAGGCGTAATATTGACACTTGTCCATTCTAACCCCCGAGGCCATGTCTCTGCAAGTGATGCGTCTAGTCTTGCCGAAATGCGGGCCTGGTCGCGGACATACTGCTTGATGGCCGCAATCGCCGGCTCGGCGTCGAATTCCTTCAAGAGCTCATCCGCGTGCTTATCTTGCAGCTTTTCCCACTCACGAAACGCCAAAGTGCCGAGCAGTTCAAAGGTTTTCGGAGAATTAAGGAACTTGATGATTTCCGATTGGGTCTTATTCGTGATTGACTGGGAATCGCCGAACAAATTGTGGAGCACATTCCCGAAACGGCCACGCGATACTAGGAATTCGTCCAATAAACTTTTAACCGTCTGTCGCCCTGCAGGCGAAGCAAAATAGTCCGAGCCTCTGTCGATGGCGTATTTGACGCCGCCAAAAATCTTTTCCTCGATTCCCGGCTTCCAGGCATCCGGAAGCAATTCCCGAACGGTTTTTCCGGCGATGTAGTCATCTATGGCGTCCCGGTTGCGGTCAACCAACCCGTCGAGCTTCGCTTCAAGCTTTCGGTCCACACCTTTTTGATTGGCAAGGTCCAGCCATTCGTTGAACGTGCGGGGTGAAGAAAAAAGATGCAGATCCAACTGGCGATTCAGCCAGTTCTCTGTTTTCTTATGCATCGCTTCGTTGAAAAAGCGTTTTTTGAAGGTTTCCGGCGTCAGCAAATGTTCGACCACGGTACGGCCGAGCTGGCGCGACAATTCATCCCGTCGCTTCGGGATGAGCCCTGGCGTAAACGGCAGGCGGAACTTGCCGATGTATTTCGCTTCGTATGGCCAGAACAGCATCTTGATGGCCAAATGGTTGGTCATGCCGCCGATCAAGGCACCGATCAAGGCCATCAGCATTAATGTCAGTAGAATATTCAACTAAGGTCACTCATTTCTTCTTTGTCTATTGCGCCTCTTCCCCTATAATGGAAAGAGACGATCAAAGGGGGATTCCGATGCTGCAGCATTTTAAATTCAAGCCGATGTTCAAAGACAGCCGGCTGCCCGGCTGGAACATCTCATTCTTTTACCGCAATGAACGCATTCGCGGCGAGTATCATCCGGACGGGTCGATTGTTTGGCAATCTGCTCCGCCGCAGGATGAGGAAGCCATCAAGAAAATGGTCCATGAGCTGATGCTCTATCATGTATACGACTGAAGCGCCGGGAAAGTTCCGGCGCTTTTTCTATGGCTATGCCGTAGCTATATTATAAAGATAGAGCTGCCGGTTTCACAACAATAGCGAATTGCTTCCTCTTAAAAAGAAAAAAGGGGTGGCCCCTTACCCAACGTTCTGGGTAGAAGCCATCCCTGATTGAATGCGGTACATCTGTCGATAAATGCCATCGTGATCCATCAATTGATCGTGCGTGCCGGATTCAGCGATTTCGCCCCGGTCAAGCACCAAGATGCGGTCTGCATTCTTGATGGTCGACAAACGGTGGGCGATGATGAACGTCGTCCGGCCTTTCTTCAATACATCCATCGCATGCTGGATGATTTCCTCTGTTTCGGTGTCGATATTAGACGTTGCTTCATCCAGGATCAAAATCGCCGGATCGAATGCCAGCGCCCGGGCAAACGATACGAGTTGGCGCTGGCCGGAAGAAAGCGTGCTGCCTTTTTCCACAACCGGCTCATCGATGCCATTCGGCAAATGCTTCGTGACACGCTCGCCGCCGACAGCCGCAAGTGCCGCTTGCGCCTTTTCACGGCTGACGCGGTCGTCCCCAAGCGTGATATTGGATTCGATTGTTCCGGTGAACAAATACGGATCCTGCAGTACGATGCCCATATGTTCACGCACTGCCTGCCTTGGCAGATCATTGACATTGACGCCGTCGATTAAAATCTGCCCTTTTGTCGCATCGTAAAAGCGGAACAGCAAGTTCATAATCGAACTTTTCCCTGATCCCGTATGGCCGACAAGTGCAACAGTCTCCCCTTGTTTCGCTTCGAAAGACAAATCCTTAAGCACATATTCTTCATCTTTATACGCAAACCAGACACTTTCAAAGCTCACATTGCCTTGGTAGCGTTCGACCCGCTCATCGCTGACCGGTTCCCCGGGGCGGTCGAGCAAGCGGAACACGCGCTCAGCTGCCACGAGTGATTGTTCCAGACGGCTGAATTGGTTGACGATGCCGCTGATCGGGTTGAACAGGCGGATGATGTAATCGACAAATGCGTACAGCACGCCTACTGTGACGACCGTGTTACCGGTCATGGAAGCCCCGCCGAAGTACCAGATGAACAAAACGAAAATCATTGAGCGCAAGACGCCGACCATATTATGCGAGGCGGCGGCTTCTAGCACCAATAATTTCTGCTGGAATTTGAAGTGCTTTTGGTTGAGCTCTTCAAATTCACCTTTCATCTGCTTCTCGCGCCGGAACGCCTGTATGATGCTCATGCCTTGGATCGATTCGTTGATCATGGCATTCATCTCACTGACTTTTTCACGGACGATATGATTGAAGTTCGAAGCATATTTCCGGTAAATGAGCATCCATGCATACAAGAGCGGCACGAGCACGAAGGCTATCGCCGCCATGCGCCAATCCAGATAGAAAAGGGCCGCATATATCCCAGCCATATACATGAAGCTTGTCGCGAATTGCGCAAGCACTGTGACGAATAACTCACGGATCGCTTCGGTGTCATTGGTGATGCGCGCGACCACTTTCCCTGCCGGCAAATTATCGAAATAGCTAATCGGCAAGCGTTGGACATGTTCAAAGACATCGGTCCTCATTTTACGGATGACACGGTTCGCGCCTTTTTGCAGCAAAATATACTGCAAATAGCGGAACACTGCCGTGACGACAGATAAGCCGAAGAACAAGGCCAAAAGCTGTGCGATCGGGCCAAATTCGATTTCCCCGTCACCCGAGATATGTTCATCGATGATTTCCATGGCAATCATAGGCGCAGCCAAATCGGCAGCCACCGCCACCGCAAGAAACACCAAGCCCCAGATGATGACGCTCTTGAATTGCAATGCATAATTCGTTAATCGTTTTCCTGTTCCCATCTTATTGCACCTCCCCGATTTGCTGGCGGAGGAATTGTTCATGATACCAGCCTTGTTTTGCCACTAATTTCTCGTGCGTGCCTTCTTCGATGATGCGCCCATCATCCAGCACGACGATCCAATCGGCGTGTTTGACGGCAGACAACCGGTGCGTCGTGATGATCGTCGTCTTGCCTGCCCGTTCGCGTTGGATGTTCTCGATGATTTTGGCTTCCGTCTTGGCATCGACTGCCGAGAGGGAATCATCCAAAATGAGGATTTCAGGATTTTTGATAATCGCCCGCGCAATCGAAATGCGTTGCTTTTGCCCGCCGGATAGTGCGACGCCTTTTTCACCGACTAGCGTCTCAAGACCGTTCGGCAGCATGGCCAAATCTTTTTCGAAATAGGACAGCTTGATGGCCTGGGACACTTCCTCTTCTGTCGCATCCGCTTTTCCGAACAGGATGTTCTCGAGGATGGTCCGTGAAAATAGGACGTGATCCTGCGGGACATAGCCGACCCAATCGCGCAATTGCGCTTTGCTTAGTTCATTGATTTCGATGCCGTTCATCGTTAACGACCCTTCACCTGTTGGGTATTCCTTCAGCAGCTGTTTGACGAAAGTCGTTTTGCCGCTTCCCGTCTTGCCGACGATGCCGAGCGTCTGACCGCTGTTCATCGATAAATTGATGCCTTGAAGGTTGATCGATGTCGACTGTGGATATGTGAAACCGAAATCGCGGAAGCCGATGCGCTCCGGATAGCCGGTTTCTTTTGTCGTTTTCGGGTCGACGACGTCTTCTTCGTAATCCAAAGTTTCATTGACGCGGTCGATCGATGCGTTGCCGCGCTGCAGGATATTGATCAGTTCACCGATCGCAAACATCGGCCAGACAATCATGCCGAGATAAACGTTAAAGGCAACCAAATCACCCAAAGTCATCGTCCCTTCGGACACCAGAAACGCGCCATAACCGAGGCCGATGACATAACTGATGCCCGTCAGTACTTTCGTAACCGGCGCGAACAAGGCATCGATGCGCTCGACCGCCATATTCTTTTCATAGACATCTTGCGTCATGTCTTGGAATTCCTTTTCAGATGAACGTTCCTGCACATATGCCCGAACGACGCGGACGCCGCCGACCGATTCCAAGACGCTGTCGTTCATATCACCGAATGCGTCCTGCGCCAAGGTGTAGCGCTCGTGTATTTTCTTACCGAGCAATTGGACGACAATCGCGAGCACCGGCAATGGCAAAATGGCCAAAAACGTCAATTCCCATGACACAAGAATCCCCATTGCCACGATGATCGTCGCCATGTATAAAGTCGAGTCGACAAGCGTCAAGATCCCGAATCCTGCCGTCTCGGAAATCGCCTTTAAATCATTGGTCGAACGGGCCATCAAATCCCCCGTCCGGTTCTTCTCATAGAATGTCGGCGTCATCTTAAGGAAATGCCCCATCAAGCTTGAGCGCAATTGCCGTTCGATGACATAAGCCCCTCCGAACAATTGGTATTGCCAAATGAAATTAATGACATAAGCCAGCACCATCGCCACAAGTAAAACGACGACATACTGCCACAGCAGTTCACTGGTCAATTCCTGCTGTGCGATGGCATCGATAGCCACGCCAATCAGCCACGGCGGCACGATTTCGAGAATATTCGCTACAAATAAGAGCACCACTGCGATAGTGTAGCGCAGCCAGTTTTCTTTAAAAAACCATTTTAATTTCCATAAAACATCAAACATACATTACGCCTTCTTTCCATTTTCAGTTTTGCTAATCGCCTTCAAGCGATTCCTTGATCAGTGCTTTTTTCACATGAGGCTTTTCCATAATGCTTCTCTCCCTTAGTTTCGATTATTTATTTAAGCAGCCAAGCTGTTTAAACCACACAAAAAGAGCGCATACCTGTTTTCAGGCATGCGCTCTTGAAAATAGGACTGGATGCACAGACCCAACCCGAATATTTCTAGTCACGAAGTAAATAGCAATGAAAAATCATCGGAGTGCCTGGCAATGCTATGCAATTGGTGTTTAACGCCTTTTGAATTTTTTTCATTGTCCAAACCTCCTTTTCCATATATTTGTTAGTTCAAGAGTACCACTCGTTTTTTTGAATTGTCAAGCTATTTCGAATCAAAACAATAATTCAGCCAAAAGTCGTACTGCTGCTCCTCCCACTACCGCCAGTTGTGCCTGAAAGGTTTGCGGCTACAATATTTGGGGGAACAAGAGAATAACAGTAAATTGAGGCGGTGAAAGAAATGTATAAGAATATTGCAATCGCATACGACGGGTCGGAAGGCAGCCGGCTGGCACTGGAGAAAGGCATAGAACTTTCCAAGATTCTTCCAGAATCTAAGCTGACGGTCATCTATGTCAATGAAGAAGCGCAGGAACGCACAGGCTATATGGATGTGGGGCATGCTTCCGCACCGGTCACTTCTGCAAACGTCGACAGTTCATATGCACAGTTCATGCCGCAGGGAATCGGAGATGATGGCTACCGGCCGCCGCAGGAAGTGGACACGGCCCGCGCATCGGAATATTCGAAGCATATGCACAACTCGATTCAACAGCAGCTCGACGCAAAAAATGCCGAAGCTTCCGTTCTTGCACTGGAAGGTCCGGTCATCAAGACAATCACTGGATTTGTCGATGAGCAAAATATCGATCTATTGATTGTCGGCAATAGCGGGAAATCTGGATTGCAGAAATTCTTTGTCGGTTCTGTCAGCAGCAAGCTGATCAAAGATTCAAATTCTACCGTTCTTGTGGTGAAATGATCCCCCTAGGATGTGGACTTCCCCCATCCTGAGGGGGATGTTTATTTTTATGACATATTTTTGACATAATTTAATGAATATCATATATTTATCTGTTTGCCGGATTCCCTACATGGGTAAAGAATACTAATTAAACCAGCTGGAAAATAAAGAAAGGAAGAAGGGGTCAGCCATGCCGAGACATACTGTATATTTTCTATCATCACATCAACATCGCGGGCTGATGGCTGAAATTTGGGCGAGCCGCTTAATGCTGCCGGACTGGGACATCAGAAGTGCGGCATGGAACCAACCATCTTTCAACGACATTCCGATAGAAGTCCTCAAAGAAATCATCTTGGAGATTCCGCCAGTCGAGCAGCGCTTGTACAATCCGGACGAGGTGAAACAGGCGGATTTGATTATTGCCCTGCATGACGGGGAATTCGAACAAGCTGATATACCCGACGATTTGCCGATGCAGAAATTGGTGCGCTGGGATATCCCGAACCCCGAAATCCGCAGTACAGACAATGACGAGAAATGGGCTTTATACCAGGAAGTCTGCGATGCCATTGCGATGAACATCAAACAAATGGAACCGATTCTCAGGTCACAGCCTACACAATGAAAAACTATAGCAAAAAAGCCGCCATTCGGTTTGAATGGCGGCTTTTTCCTTATTCTGTGTAAAGCACGGCACGCACAGGGCTTCCTTCCCCGCCGCGGATCTTCAAAGGCAACGCAGCAAGTTTGTAGACACCCGGCGCAACCTCATCCAACACAATGCCTTCCAAGATAAAGCGCTCGTTGCGGTTCATCGCATGATGCATCGGCAGCTCTTTGCTCGTCTCAGGGTCCACTGACGGTACATCGACACCGAGCAGGCGGACGCCTTGTTCTTTCATCCATTCGGCGATCGCCGGGTCGAATACCGGCCAAGCTCCAGGAAACGCGCTGCGGTCTTGCCACGCGGCCGTCTTCAACAGTACAGCATTGACGCCATGCGCAAGCTCATCCAGATCAGCCAATTGCACTTGTTCATGACCCGACACGTCCATCACTTGAGCTGTCGTCAAATAGACATCAAGCGGCAATTCGTCAGTCTTCAAGCCATTTTCATCGTAATGGAACGGCGCGTCAATATGCGTGCCGATATGCGTGCTTGACTTGAGTTCGCCGATATTCACCGAGCCGCTCTCTTCTTTCGTGACCGATAAACGATAGGAAAACGGCGTATCTCCCGGCCATTCAGGAGTTGAATTGTCCAGTGCCATCGAAATGTCTATGATCGATTTTGTCATTTACGCCACCACATTTCGTTCGTTGCTGAATTCTTTGTAAAGCTCGTGCTCGATAATATCCTGCAAAGCGAGCGCTACTTTCTCCACATCTTCAAAACTCGTGTAGAAGGCGATTGGCGCAAGGCGTATAATATCCGGCGCACGGAAGTCCGGGACGATCCCTGCTTTCTTCAACGCTTTGCAGATTCGCGCCGCTTCCGGGTGCGCAAGCGCGATATGGCCACCGCGCTGTCCATCCACTTTGGGCGTAACATCTATTAAAGAAGGCACGAGCGCCGCAAGCCTCTCGCGCAGCATCGTCGTCAATTCCAGCGATTTGCTGCGGATCTTATCGATCCCTGCTTCTTCGAATAATTCCAGGCTGCCAATTAGCGGTGCCATGCTGAAGATATTCGGCGTGCCGACCTGATAAGCTCCGGCTCCTTCCGCTTTCGTGAAGCTATGGTCCATGTCGAATTGCTTCGCCTTGTCCGAACCAAACCAGCCGGCTATTCCAGGATTCAAATCGTGATGGCGCTCATGCAAATACAAGCCGCCTGTACCGCCGGGACCTGAATTCATGTATTTATAATGGCACCAGACAGCAAAATCCACGCCGTCTTCATGCAAGTCATGCGGCATGGCGCCTGCTGAGTGAGCCAAGTCGAATCCTGCGATGATGCCGTGCTTGTGTGCAGCTTGCGTAATCTCAGGGATCGGCAGCAATTGGCCGCTTCGATAAAGGACCGACGGCAACAACAGGACCGCCACATCGTCTTTCATTTCCGCTAAAATATCTTCCAGCTCGAGCGTGTAGCCGTCACGGCTTGATACTTTGCGCATTGCGATGGCAGGATCTTGCCCGCGCAGGCGCAAATGGCTCTCCACTGCATAAATGTCCGATGGGAAATTCAGCTCGTCGACCAAGATGACGAAACGCTCATCAGTCGGCGCATAGACCGTCGACAGCATCTGGTGGATATTCGACGTGATCGAGCCGGTGACCATCACTTCGTGTGCTTTCGCCCCGAACAATGGCGCTGCTTTCTCGCTCAGCGTCTCTGCCAGCGTAAACCATGGATGTTCGCCTTCTGTCCAGCCCTCGATACCGAATTGTTTCCAGCTGTCCATGAGCGCAATCAGCTTTGTTTCAGCACGCTTTGACATCAGGCCGAGCGAATTCCCGTCCATATAAATCGTTCCTGGTTCTACAAAAAACTCTTCTTTGAATTTAGCCAATGGATCTTGTTGGTCTCTCTGCATTGCCGTTTCCAAATCTCATCTCTCCATTCCTATAGAGCATAAGCCAGCGCACCGAGAAGCGCCGTAATCAAAACGACTTTCCACGGAGCCAGTTTCAAATAGACTAACATTCCGAAGGCGGCAATCGCAATGGCGAAGTCGACCGGCCCTTGAATGGCGGAAGTGAAAACCGGGTCATATAGCGCCGCCAGCAAAATGCCGACAACTCCAGCATTGATGCCTTTTAAGGCTGCTTGGATGCCGGGCTTCGTGCGGATGACGCTCCAAAACGGCAAGGTTCCGATGACCAACAAAAATGACGGCAAGAACATTGCGATGACCGCGATCAACACGCCGCCAGCCCCGTTCATCAATTGCCCCAAATAAGCAGACAAAGTAAACAATGGCCCCGGAACGGCCTGTGCCGCCCCGTATCCGGCGATAAAGGCGTCTGCCGTCATCCATTCAGGCACGACTTCACGCTCAAGCATCGGCAAGACGACATGGCCCCCGCCAAAGACGATCGCGCCGACACGATAGAAAATGTCAAAAATCGCAAACGCGCTCGATTCGATGAACGGTCGCAATAACGGCAAGCCGATCAGCAATGCCCCGAAAATCCCCCAAGCGGCGAGACCGGTCTTTTTGCCGAAGGTCAAGGCGAGCTTGACGGCCTCAGGCGCCTGTTCTCTCCGGTACAATAAAAATCCGATGACGCCCGTCAATAGAATGACAATAATTTGTGCCCAGGCGGTCGGCACCAGCAAAATGGCGATGGCCGCACCAAAGGCGATCATCAGCCGCTGAACATCCGGTGTCAGTGATTTCCCCATGCCGAGCAAGGCATGCGCGACGACCGCGACGGCGACAATCTTCAAGCCTTGCAGCCAGGCAATATCGACCGAACCACTGCTGATCAGCATGGCGAAAATCATCAAGGCAATGACAGAAGGCAAAGTAAACCCGAGCCAGGATAAAAATCCGCCCATGATCCCTCCGCGCAGCATGCCGATCGAGATGCCGACCTGCGAACTGGCAGGACCCGGCAAGAATTGGCATAACGCCACCAAGTCTGCATACGCTTTATCGTCCAACCATTTTCTTCTATGTACATATTCATCACGGAAATAGCCGATATGGGCGGCCGGCCCGCCAAACGAGGTCAAACCCAGTTTGGTCGATGCTTTCAGGATTTCCACCCAGCGTTCTTTTCGCTTCACTATCCATCTCCCTTTCTCTTTTGGATTCTTCTCTATCATAACGGTTTGCTTATATGTTTCAATATTAAATCCATGTAAATGTTTTTCACTGAATAATTAGTCTTTTTGGTGGTATACTTTTAGAAAGCTCTACCTGCCACAAAAAGGACGGGATCCCCCCATGGATATGCTATGCATTTGCTAGCGGGAATCGCCATCATTTCTATCATCTTTCATTTTCAGGAGGTGCAAACTTTGCGTCCTTCCCTAACAGGACCGGCGCAAAGGAGTCATTTGGACATACCTTTACGAATTGCGGCGATCGCCGCTTTGATCGGTTCTGCCGCATTTTTTTCTGCGTGCGAATACGCAATCGTCAATATCCGCACAGCGCGTCTTGATGAATCGATTGCGACTAATAAAAAACAAGCGCAAGCCGCTGTAAAAATTGCGGGGCAGGCCGATACGTATCTATTCGCCTGCCAAGTAGGCATCGCCTTATCGGTGCTTGGGCTCGGCTGGGTAGGTCATGCACTCGTACAGGAATCGATCCAGCCCATTGCCGAAAATCTCGGATTGCCGTCAGCAAGCGCTGGTTGGATAAGCTTTTTGGCGGCTTTTCTGGGAGTAGCTTTGCTATTGGTCGTGTTCGGCGAGTTGTTTCCGAAGACCTTCGCCATCCGCAATCCAGATCGTATCATCCTGTTGTTCGCCAGACCGCTTGTTTTTGCATACTGGCTTTTGTTCCCATTCATTTTCCTATTCAGTGCTATCGCCCGCTTGATTTCTAGGTTGTTCGGCATCCAAAAATTATCGCGCAGCGAAATGGGCCATACCGAAGAAGAATTGAAATTGTTGTTATCCGAAAGCCTGAAAAGCGGCGAAATCAACGCATCTGAATTTGATTATGTCAATCGCATCTTCGAATTCGATGAACGCATCGCCAAAGAGATCATGGTGCCACGGATGGAAATGAGCACGATTGCCCACGACTTGGGCTTACGCGATGTGTTTGCATTAGAAGGAATCGAGCAATTCACGCGCTATCCGATCACGGACGGCGATAAAGACCATGTTCTTGGGGTCGTCAATATGAAGCATTTATTAAGCGCTTACGTGAAAAATTCCGACACCGGAAACTTGCCTGTTTCCGCCTTTATCCAACCGGTCATCCAAGTCATCGAAACGATGCCGGTCAATGAGTTATTATTGAAGATCCAGCGCGAACGCATCCACATGGCCATTTTACGTGATGAATACGGCGGCACTTCGGGGCTTGTCACCATTGAAGACATACTTGAGGAAATTGTGGGCGATATCCAGGATGAATTCGATATCGATGAAGCACCGGACGTCCAAATTCTCGGTGAAGACCATTATATTTTCAATGCCAAATTATTGCTTGGTACCGTGAATGCCATTCTTGGGATTAACATCGACGAGGAAGATATCGATACGATCGGCGGCTGGTTTATGGACATGCATTTCGATGCAGTCGAAGGCCAGAAAATCATCGAGCAAGGTTACGAATTCCGCATCCAGGAAGTCGATGGCCATCATATCCTTTATTTAGAAGTTCAAAAAGCATCCGCTGAAGATCTTCCTGTATAATAGTATTTGCGATACGGCCCTCTTTGGAGGGTCGTTTCCGTTTTCCCCACAATCCAATCTGGAGATGAAGTGCAATGGAATTATACGATAATCTCCGCAAAGGAGAAAAAGGCGCATGGCTTAGCATCGGAGCTTATCTGTTTTTAAGCGCCATCAAACTCGCCGTCGGGTTTTGGGGCGGATCTGAAGCGTTGAAAGCAGATGGATTGAACAACGTCACCGACATCGTCGCTTCTGTCGCTGTGCTGATCGGATTGAGGATCTCCCAAAAGCCGCCGGATAACAACCATCATTACGGCCATTTGAAAGCAGAGACAATCGCATCCCTATTGGCTTCATTCATCATGGCTGTCATCGGCCTTCAAGTGCTGTTGAATTCAGTGAGGACGGTGTTTAACCCAGCACTCGAACCGCCTTCTCCGCTGACCGCTATTGTCGCGTTTTTTTCGGCAGCCATCATGTACGGCGTTTACCGCTATAACTTGAAGTTGAGCCAGGAAATCAAAAGTTCAGCCATCCGGGCCGCTGCCTACGATAATCGTTCGGATGCGCTTGTCAGCATCGGCGCCGGGATCGGCATCATCGGGGCCATCCTCGGGGCGCCGCTAATCGATTCGATCACAGCCTTTCTTGTCGGGCTCATCATTATCAAAACGGCTTTGGATATTTTCCGCGAATCGGTGATGACCTTAACCGACGCGTTTGATGAAGAAGCCGTCGAATCGCTTTCGGTGGTCATTCGACGCGTTCCGGGCGTACTGGACTTGCGTGATTTCAAAGGGCGTACCCACGGCAATGTCATGTTCATCGACTTGACCGTTAGCGTCGCACCATATTTGAATGTGGTCGAAAGCCATTGGATCACCGAAGAAATCGAGCGGAAAATCCAGAAAGTGAAACCAAATTGCGTCGTCCTCGTACATATAGAACCCGATTACTCGATAGAGGAGGACGAAGAGGATGGTTGATTTTTACGATCAGAAAAAAATTATTTTGGTGACATTCGGTATCATATTACTCATTTCCGCTCTATTTGTTCCAGCTGCCGTGTTCTACCCGGCAAAAGTCGTGACCATTACACCGGAGGCGGAAATCGTCGGCACGTCGTTCTGGTCGCTCGTGCTTGGCGGCGCAGGCATTGTGCTCCTTGCGATTTCTTTATTCATTGCAGCGCTGATTGAACAACCAGTGAAATCCTGGCTATTATCTGGCGCTGTCGCCATCATCGGGCTCGTATCGATCGCCTTTTCGCTTGGCGATTATTACTATATGACCCGTGATAGCTTCACGTACAACCCGCCTCTCTCCTTCAATTCCTCCACCTATACATGGGAAGAGTTTGAAAGGATCGAAGAACGACTTCAAAAACAAGACGGGACCAATTCGATCGAATCGGTCGCCTATTATTTCCGCGACGGCGACATGGTCGAATTCTCCAGCGGCCGGATTTTTGAAATGCACAACGACTTAGCTCGCCGCGTCGAAGCGGCAGGAGGCGAATTCACCCGTATCCAACCACAATAACAGAGAAAAACGCCTGATCTTTTTGAGATCAGGCGTTTTTTCTCATGCTTTTATTCTGTTCTTTCGCCCGGTAAAGACGCAAGGCGAATGCCGTGTTCTACAAACAAGGCAGCGATGCCGTGGCGGATCCGGCTTTCTAAGCGGTCTTTCATTTCGACATTGAGGACACGCGCTTCCACTTGGAAATCCATCGAGGAATTACGAAAATCGATGAATTGGGCATCAGGCTTTTCATCAGGCACGCCTGCAACTTTCGTGATTTCGCGTTCCGCCGCTTGCACCAGCAATTCCGAGACCAATTCCGTGTCGCATCCGTACTCGACACTGACGACTACACGCGCGAACAGCTTTGCGCCCGAGCGGTTCTTGACAATCTGTTCGATGAAGTACTGGTTCGGCACAACAAGCGTCCCATCTTTATTTGTTTCAACGATTGTCGAGCGTAATTTGATTTTCGTGATACGCCCGATTTTCTTGTCGATTTCAACCATTTCCCCGACTTCCATCGGCCGTTCAAATAAAATGATGATACCTGAGACAAAGTTCGCGGCGATGTTTCGGACGCCGAAACCGATGCCGATCCCGAGCACACTGAAGACAATGCCGACTGCCCGCAGATCTAACCCAACGAGCGTGAAGCTGACTGCAATCGCCAGAAACATCACGGCATAATAAATGAGCCGGTTGATCGTATAGCTCATGCCCATTTCTACATCGAACTGCCCATAGACATATGGCATGACAAAACTATTGAATGCTTTAACGACGCGGCTCGAAAACGTGACGATCATGATGGCAACCACAATCAGCAAAATGGAGACGTCGACCCCTTCCGTTTCGTAAAAAGGCGTCGTCAGCCATTCTTCCTGCCCGAAATAAAACAAGAACAGCATAATGCTGCCGTAAAAGGCGACCCAATTCAGAATGTCTTCGAGAACTGGATAAATCCGCTCTTGATAACCATCATGCCTCACGATTCGTTTCAGCACGGCTTGGGCAATCCATTTGCCAATGAAGATCAATAATAAATAAAGAAAGAATAAGAAAAACTCAGTGACCGATAACTCCCTCAAAATGCCGATACCTTCAAATAATTGCGGATTTTTCATGATTCCTCCTTTCTCCACAGTGTTCCGAATGTGCTGCCTTTAATCAGAAGCCGATGCATTGAGTGCTATTCATGCTTCCTGATCAACTTGGTAATCGCTAAGCAAGATAGGTCTGCGATCCGTCGCTTGTGCCAGTGCGTCCAACTTCCCTTGGATGTAGCGCCGATCCAGACGCTTAAAGGGTGCGCCTTCCAAATGTTCGAGCAAGTGCAACTGAGTTTCCCAAATGGCTTCATGATGAGCTGATTCTGATAACTGCGTTGCATTCGTCAAAGATTCAACGATAGAAGCCACCACCGATACATCTTCTTTTCCGTAATGGATAAGTTGATGGAATGTAAGATACAGAAAATGTTCGAAAGTAAAAAAAGGATACCGCACACGATCTTTTTGTTCTTCATCCGTAATGGTAATCGCCCCGGTCTCCAGATGGCTTAATTTGCCGAGCAGCCGCCCAATTCGGATGATGATGCCATTCGCAGTATTCGGGTCGTTAATGCCTGGGGAAATCGCCCGAAGTGCCACTTCGACCATTTTTTGTATGGCGAAATCAAGATCTTGATCGGTCGTCCGTTCGGTACCAATGGTGATAAAACGATGTAAATCAATATCTTTCTGCTGATGCTGATAGACACGGAATAACGCCGTATTCTCATGGACATATGAACCGATGCCATGAAGAATTTCGACTTCCAGATTGTGCTCCACCGCATATTCCGTCAACTTGTCAAAATACAAGAACTGGATATACCCATCGTTTTCGGCAACAATCATTTTGGCAAAACCATCAGGATTCCATTCCGATTCGATTTCCATATCTTGCTGTTGTTTCTCACTATAGCTATCGATAATCCGTTCGGCATCTTGCTCAAGCTCTTCAATCAACTTCTCGACCTGCACATTCGTGGCGATATGGTGGATAAAATAAGCAAAAGTCGATAAACAGAAAAAGGCGATGACGATGCCGACAAAGGTCGAGATGACATCGTGGGTGTAAAGCGCGTCCCGCATGAACATCAGCGACAGCGTATTGTAAATGAACCCGCCTAAAAATACCCCTAACACACGCCATGTCAGGCGATCATGGACGAAGTTTTTTAATGTTCTCGGCGAAAACTGGGAAGAATACATCGTCAATACAACGAGAATCGTAGAAAATGTAAACGTCGTCATCGTCAACAGCGCACCTGCGAGCGCCCCCATGATCGTTTGGGCTAATTGCACATTCGTCAACAGGATGTCCGGGATAAATTCACGGTATTGCTGTATGACCAATAAATCCACATAGAAGAACGCAATGGACAATAATACGGCAAGGAAGCTATAGATAGCAGGAGTCACCCACAGTTTTTCCCGCCAATTGTAAAAGACTTTTTTCATGACTTCCCCCCTTAAAAGAATGATGGCCTATTCCCCTGTTCCCCTATTCCATTTGGGGCAAACGCTGGTACTATTTCACACTTCCCTTTTATTGAAGCAAGTGGAGACGATTAGGGGACAAACCTTAACGGCTGGATGCTATTGTCAAAATACTCTCAAAAAAATGTTGACCTCAACTTCATTTCCCATTATCATTAGCTTAACTAATGGAAAGAGGTGAGGCAGTATGGTGACAATTTCAGTTCGTGCAACCCGCAACTTAATGATGTTTGCTGTGATGTCTCCCTCTGTGTATCGCTGACGATACGTTTCTTTCCTATGCGCGGAGACCATGGCAGGCATCATTGCAGCCATGGTTTTTTATTATGCGTTTTTATAGGAGGAAATTACATTGTCAATTATCGAACAATACGGATGGAATGAATCATTCCAACAAGCATTGCCTGAACACAAAATACCGGGCCGCGTCATTCTCGAACATAAAAGCGGCTACCGCGTCATGACCGATTTCGGTGAATGGCCGGCTACTTTATCCGGAAATTACCGCCATAGCCACAGCCGCGATGAATTCCCGAGTGTCGGGGATTGGGTGGCGCTGGAACGAATGCCTGGAGAAGACAAAGGCATCATCCACCAGCTCCTGCCGAGAACATCGCGCTTTACCCGAAAAGCGGCCGGGGAAACGTCCGAGGTGCAGACCATTGCCGTCAACCTCGATTACGTCTTCCTGGTCATGTCGCTCAATCACGATTTTAATGTCCGGCGCCTTGAACGTTATATGGTCGCCGCTTGGGATTCCGGCGCCATGCCGGTCGTCGTGTTGACGAAAAGCGATCAATGCGAAGACCCTGCAGTTTACTTGAAAGAAGTCGCCGCTACTGCATTCGGCGTCGATGTATTTGCCGTGTCGGCCTTGACTGGGGCTGGCATGGAGGCCTTTGGTCGCTATTTAACGGACGGAAAAACAGGCGCTCTGCTCGGTTCTTCAGGGGTCGGCAAATCATCGCTCATCAACGCCTTAACCCAGAGCGATAAAATGGCGGTGCAGGACATTCGCGAAGACGACAGCAAAGGGCGGCACACGACGACCCACCGCGAACTCGTGCTGCTGCCGGGCGGCGGTTTATTGATCGACACGCCGGGCATGCGTGAATTCCAGCTGGCCGATTCTGCCGACGGACTTGAGTCTAGCTTCCAGGACATCACAAGCTTCGCTGCCGAATGTCGTTTCCGCGATTGCAGCCACCAACAAGAACCCGGCTGCCGCATCCAATCCGCACTCGCTTCTGGCGAATTGCCGGAAGACCGCTACACAAGCTATTTGAAATTGCTGCGTGAGCTCGACTATATCGAACGAAAAAGTGATGCTGCCAAACAACAGGCAGAACGCGCAGTGTGGAAACAGCGCACGAAAGAATACCGCAGCCGCCCTGTTAAGAAAAAATAAAAGCCTGCCGGATTTTCATCCGGCAGGCTTTTTTAATGTTTTCAATTGGCATATTCCGTCAGGCCGTGTTTAACCGCATAAAGTGCCGCTTGCGTCCGGTCCTGGACTTCGAGTTTGATGAAGATATTGGAAATATGCGTTTTCACCGTCTTCTCTGTCACGAACAAAGCAGACGCCACTTCCCGGTTGCTTTTCCCTTTGGTCAGCTCCGCGAGCACTTCCGCTTCCCTTGGCGTCAATGGATGCAACACATGCGGCGGTGGGTCTTCCGGCGCTTTTGCCAATTCCGACGAAGCTTTCGGGTGCAGCGTGTTCTCCCCGCGCATCAAGCTGCGTAGCGATTCGACCAGTTCGTCCGGCTCGATATCTTTCAGCTGATATCCTGCCGCCCCTGCCTCGATCGCCGGGAGGATATGGTCTCGGTCGGAAAAGCTCGTGAGCATCAAGACGATGATATCCGGATGAGACTCTTTGATTTTCCGAGTTGCCTGGATGCCGTCCATTTCAGGCATGACCAGATCCATCAAGACGATATCCGGCTGCAGCTCGCCCGCCATCTCGACAGCTTCGACGCCGTTCGCAGCCTCCCCCACCACTTCAATGTCTTTTTGGGTTTTCAGGAAAAACAGCAACCCTCTTCTTACTACGTGATGATCATCCGCAATCAATACTCTCATCTTGCCACTCCTTTAATACGGAATCCGTACCAGGATTTCCGTTCCTTTGCTTAATTCGCTAGACCAATCGGCCGTGCCGCCTTCTGCTTTCGCCCGGTCGCGAATGCTTTGTATGCCAATCGACGGGATCGCGCCGTGTGCAGGAGAAAAACCGAGTCCTTCGTCTTTGATGACCAATAAGACATCTGTCGGTGTAATTGTCACGTAAATTTGGGCAGCGCTTGTTCCCGCATGCTTGCGCACATTATTCAGTGCTTCCTGCGCAATGCGGAATAAGGTTTCTTCGGTACGCGACGGCAATTGAATCACGCCGGTCACTTTCGTTTCCATCGACAGCCCGAGCATTTCCCCGTACGCTTTGATGGCATCGATCAAGCCGCTCTCCAGCCCTTTTGGACGCAACTGCCAAATCAACGCCCTCATTTCGTTGAGCGCTTCCTGGCTGAGATGCTGGATGTCCCGAAACGTGCTTTTTTGCGCTTCATCTTCCGCCATTTCAATGCCGCCCCTCGCCGTCAACGTGACCGAAAACAACAGCTGATTGACGGAATCGTGCAAATCCCGCGCGAGCCGATTGCGTTCTTTGACGAGTGCCAGCTCTTGTTCCTGCTTAGTCAAGACGATGCGTTTGATGGCGGATCCGATTTGGAATGCGACCGATTCCAATAAGGCCAGTTCGTCTTTTGAAAAACGCACCGTATCGGCCGCAGCGATATTGAGCAAGCCGAATTTTTCCTTGCCAGATTGCAGCGGTACAGTCGCGTGATGCGAAATATTGCCGATTTTCCCATGTGCCGCTTTGGCGTTTTCGATGCGCTGGCAGGCGATGATATTCGACGCCTTTTCTAAATCGCCGTCGTGGTAGCGCTTGACGCACCAGCAGCCGCCTTTCGTCAAATGGCGGCAATCCCGCTCCTCGAGGGCATCCGGCAAATTGGCTTGCGCCACAAGTCTGTGCTTGCCTTTTTCGTCAATGAAAAAGATCCACGCCGTCTCGAAATTGGAGTTCTGCAGCAGCTTGTCGATCGCCCCGCCGAGCATGCGCTCCATATTCGTTTCTTCATTCAACAACTCCGCGATCTCTTTCAATAAAATGACGTCCGAATGCTGTTCAGGCACCATGGGCTGATCCCTCCTAGTTGCTATTGTAACGATAAGAACCGGTGTTTGCCTCATTCTTTCGAATGAAAAAGCTCCCTCTATGGGGAGCTTTTTCACCGATTCGCAACGATATCGAGAAATGATTCTTTCAATAGTTCGAGCTTTTCGTCGCTTTCCTGCTGGGTTGCTGCTTTGACGCCGAAATAGTATTTCACTTTCGGCTCGGTGCCGCTTGGGCGCACGCAGACCCACGAACCATCCGACAGGAAGTATTTCAGGACATTCGATTGCGGCAAGACGATCGCTTCACTCGTCCCCATATCGACAAGCGTCCGTGTCCGGCTGTCGTAGTCTTCGATTTTTTCGACCGCGATGCCGGCAATGGATTGCGGCGGCGCTGTGCGCAAGCCGTCGAGCAGCTGTGTGATTTCACGTGCCCCTTCGATGCCTTTTTTCGTCACTGAAACGAGCAATTCGCGGTAGAAGCCGTGGCGTTCGTAAAGTTCATTCAATACACCGTACAGATTTTTGCCTTGCTTCTTATAGAAGGCAGCCGCTTCGACCAATAGCAATGTCGCTTGCACGGCATCTTTATCGCGCGCAAAATCACGGATCAAATAGCCGTAGCTTTCCTCGTAGCCGAATAAGAAAGTGAATTCATGCTGCGCATCGTTTTCACGCAATTTTTCGCCGATGAATTTAAAGCCTGTCAACACGTCTTCGCTCTCTACGCCGTAGCTTCTAGCGACCGCTTCCCCGAATCCGGAAGTGACAATGGTCTTGAAGATGCGACCGTCTTCCGGCAATTCGCCTTTGGCTTTTTTCTGGCCCAATAAATATTCCAGCAAGATGCCGCCGGTTTGGTTACCCGTCAATAGTTCGTATTGCGTACCGGTCCAAACTGCCGCGCCGACGCGGTCGCCGTCCGGGTCGATGGCAATCAATAGATCTGCGGTCTGCTCTTCGCCGTATTTCCGGGCGAGGTCAAACGCCGATGATTCTTCCGGGTTCGGTGATTCTACCGTCGGGAATTCACCGTCCGGCGCCATTTGTTCTTTCACATAATTAACGCCGCTATAACCGGCTTCGTCAAACACACGGCGGACAGTCGCGCCTGATGCCCCGTGAAGCGGCGTAAAGACGACGCTGATTGGCTCAACGCTAGTTTCCTGCACCGTCAACACTTGGTCGATATAGGCGCGGTCGAGCTCTTCGCCGAGAATTTCCAACAAGGAGGAATCATACTCATCATTTTCGATTGCGAGTTCATCTTCCACTCGGCTAACAAATCCGATGACCTGGTCCGCTGCTTCGAGATCCAATTGTGCGCCGTCTTCGCCGTATACTTTATAGCCATTGTACTCAGGCGGGTTGTGGCTGGCGGTGATGACGATGCCCATGAAGGCATTCAATTCCCGCACCGTGAACGATAATTGCGGTGTCGTGCGCCCCGCTTCATACACATAAGCACGGATGCCGGCCGCTGCAAATGTACGTGCCGCTTCTTCGGCAAACTCCGGCGACATGCGGCGGCTGTCGAACGCAATCGCCACTCCGCGCTTCATCGCCTCTTCCCCGAAGCTTTCAATATAATCGGCGATGCCTTTTGATGCTTTTCTGACGGTATAGACGTTCATGCGGTTCGTGCCTGGGCCGATTTCGCCGCGCATCCCCCCTGTTCCGAATACCAAGTCCTGATAAAACGCATCTTCTGCCAGCTGCTCGTCTTCCGATAATAATTGCAGCTGCTGTTTCGTATCCACATCCAGCCCCTCGTGTCCAAGCCATTTTTGCATTCGTTGTTTCCATGTCATGGTTCATCCCTCCAATTACTTATCAGTTTACCAAATTTTCCGCAAAAAAGCCGCCCCGATTCGGAGCGGCTAAAGTTAATCTTGTTTGTATTCAACACGGTAGACGTCGTGGCGGCGGTCCTTCAATTGCTTGACGGTGCCGTCTTGGCGCTGGCGTCTGAGGATTTCAAGGTCAACATCCCCGATCAACACCATTTCGAGGTTCGGGTTGGTCTCTCCGACGATGCCGTCGCGCGCGAATTCGAAATCAGATGGCGCAAAGATTCCGGATTGCGCGTATTGAATATCCATGTTTTCTGTTTGTGGCAAGTTTCCGACCGTTCCGGAAATGACCGTGTAGATCTGGTTCTCGACCGCACGGGCTTGTGCACAATAACGGACGCGCAAATAGCCTTGGCGGTCTTCCGTACAAAACGGCGAGAAGATGATGTTGGCGCCCATATCTGTGGCAATGCGGGCCAGTTCCGGGAACTCGATGTCGTAACAGATCTGGATGGCGATCTTGCCGCAATCCGTATCAAATACGCGCACGGAGTCGCCTGCTGAAATGCCCCACCATTTACGTTCGTTCGGCGTGATGTGGATCTTGTACTGTTTATCGATCGAACCATCTCGACGGAACAAATATGCGATGTTGTAAATCTCATCATTTTCTTCCTTGACGAAATGCGAGCCGCCGATGATGTTGACGTTATAGCGCACAGCGAGATCCGTGAATAGCTCGATGTATTGCGGCGTGAATTCCGTCAATTTGCGGACGGCTTGGCTCGGTGATGGCTCATTCAAGAACGACATCAATTGCGTCGTGAAAATTTCCGGGAACACGACGAAATCCGAATGCGCGTCAGAGGCCACGTCAACAAAATACTCGACCTGGTTCGCCAAATCGTCGAATGAATTGATAGCACGCATTAAGTACTGGACGACGCAGATGCGCACTGGCAAACTCGTCTTGAAATGTCGCTTCGAGATCGGCTTGTAGTCGACATTGTTCCATTCCATCAGCGTTGCGTATTTACCCGATGCTTTATCATCCTGTAAATAGCCGGGGTTGATTCGCATCAACTGGAAACCGTTCATCAATTGGAACGTCAGCACCGGATCATAGATTTTATGGCGTGACACCGAATCGACGTATTCACGCGGCGACATTTCGTCTGCGTGTTTATGGTAGTTCGGGATGCGCCCGCCGATGATGATCGACTTCAAGTTCAATTCACGCGCCAGTTCTTTGCGCGCTTCGTACAAACGCTGTCCGACTTGCATGCGGCGGTACTCGGGATGCACCATGACTTCGATGCCGTACATATTGTAACCGTCTTGATTATGGTTCGTTATATAGCCGCCGTCAGTGACATCGTCCCACGTATGGCGGTCATCGTATTCGTCGAAATTGATTAATAGGCTCGAGCAGGAGCCGATTACTTTGCCGTCAAGTTCCGCGACGATCTGCCCTTGTGCAAAAACGCCTAAATGGCTTCTAAGCTGCTCTTCTTTCCAAGGTTCCATACCCGGAAAGCAAAGCTGCTGCATTTCCAGAATGGCAGGTATATCAGCATAGCTCATCTCACGGATGATCATGCTTTTTTCAAAATGGGATAAATCGAATTGTTCTGCCACGTTACCGCGCTCCTTCACAAAAGTTTCAAAGTTAATTATAGCCCATACGCCCAGTTGTTGATATTATTTTACTTGTATGGTGTTAAGAATTATACTTCAAAAGGAAAGCATTCCGGAAAAGAGGGTCAAAAGATGACGAAGCGTCAAGAAAACAGTTTGCTGTTCATGTGGGCGGTGTCCCTGGTTGCGACACTTGGCTCGCTGTATTTTTCCCAGGTACGCGGGTATGTCCCGTGTGAGCTGTGCTGGGTGCAGCGCATCTTCATGTATCCCCTCGTCTTTGTGCTCGGCGTTGCCTATGTGCAGAAAAATCCGCGCATCGCCATGACTACGCTCGTGCTGTCCGTCATTGGCGGCTCGGTTTCGCTGTATCATTACGGCATCCAAAAACTCCGGTTCTTGTCGGATTCCGCACCGTCATGTGGGCAAGTCCCGTGCACAGGGGAATATATTAATTACCTCGGATTCATCACCATCCCGTTTCTTGCACTCATCGCATTCGCTTTGATTGCCGGAACGAGTGTTTATCTGTGGAAATCATTGAAGGAGGAACAATAAGATGAAAAAATTGCTGATTATCGCCGGCGTCGTACTTGCCATCTTTGCGTTGATCGTCTTCTTGACCAATCAATCGCAAGACGAGAAACTGGCGGACAATCCATACGGCACGGATGATCTGAATCCGGCCACCATCGATCAGCTTGATGACGAAAACTATCAGAACATCGCATTGCCAGAAGACGTAAATGAACAGATCCAAAGCGGAGAGCCAACGACTGTTTATTTCTTTAGCCCGACTTGCCAATTCTGCCAGCAGACAACGCCGATCTTGATGCCTGTTGCAGATGATATGGAAGTCGATGTGCTGCAGTACAACCTGCTCGAATTTGAGCAAGGCTGGTCTGATTATGCACTCGAAGCGACACCGACACTGGTCCATTACGAAGACGGTCAGGAAGTTGCCCGCTGGACAGGCGCACAGCCGAAAGAGAATATCGAACAATTTTTCCAGGAAGTCGTGAAAAAATAAACTGAAACGGGATCATGTGCCGCGCGCATGATCCCGTTTTTATGGAGGACTGTATGATGAATTGGACTTACCAAATCCCGGAACAAAGCATGACCGTTACGGACTTATTGAAAAACGAATGGGGCCTCGGCAAAAAGACCGTGCACGAATTGCGCATGGCAAAAGGCGTCCGTCTCGAAGACGGTACAGAACCCCGCTGGCAGGAACCGCTCGACAAAGGGACGCAATTGACTGTTACGATTCCCCAAGCTGAGTCGCCGTACCAGCCAAACCCATCGATCGAACCTGAGATTTTATTTGAAGACGAGCACTTCATCATCGCCAATAAACCGAAAGGGCTCGCAACACACCCGAACGATAACCACCAGGATGATACGTTCATCAACGGCTTGATGGCTTACGTCCAGCAATCCGGCGGTTCGTATATCGAACATATCCACCGGCTTGACCAAGGCACTTCCGGCGTGTTGCTATTGGCCAAACACCCGATCGCCAAAAACGTCATGGACCGAATGGTTGAACAAAAGCTTGTGCAGCGTGAATACGAAGCACTCGTTAAAGGCCTCGTTCGCGGGCAATCCGGAACGCTCGACTTCCCGCTAGGCCGCGACCGCCATCACGCGACGCGACGCCGCGTTTCGCCGAACGGGCAAAGCGCCGTCACCCATTACCAGGTCATCAACCGCGCAGATGGCCGCTCGCTGCTTCACTTAACTTTGGAGACTGGGCGTACGCATCAAATCCGCGCGCATTTGTCGCACGTCAAGCACCCGATCATCGGCGATGAATTGTACGGAGGGCCGCCGACTGAAGACGGCGAATACTTCCTGCATGCTTTCCGCATCGCGTTTAAACACCCGTTCACCGGGCAGCAAATCGATATCGAAGCAAAACAATAACCAAAGGCCAGCGAATGGATTCGCTGGCCTTTTTTATTAAACTTTGATTTCGTCCGGATGGGTTCCGCTCCGCCAATCCTGGTTGAGCGCTGAAATCTGTTTCAGTTCTTCCTCACTTAATTCAAAATCAAAAACATCGGCATTTTCAACGATGCGCGACGGCGTCACCGATTTCGGGATGACAATCAGGTCATTCTGGAGATGCCAGCGAATGATGGTCTGCGCGATGGATTTCCCGTGCTTTTCGCCGATTTCCGACAGCACCGGATCTTCGAGCAGACGCCCTCTCGCAAGTGGCGACCAGGAAGTGACCGCAATGTCTTGTGCCGCACAAAATTCGCGCAGTGATTCCTGCGTCAATTGCGGATGCAGCTCGATCTGGTTGACCATCGGTTTCGTATTGGCCTTGGCCAAGATCTTCTCCAGGTGATGCTGCTGATGATTCGAGACGCCGGCAGCACGGATCAATTTTTCATCATATAGCCGCTCGATCGCACGGTAGGTTTCCTCGAATGTATCGGGAATTGCCCAATGCGTCAAATACAGATCCAGATAGTCCATATCCAGCCGTTTCAATGAAGCTTCGAATGCACGCAAGGTCTGGTCGTAGCCCTGGTCGGTGTTCCACACTTTTGATGTGATGAACAGTTCTTCACGCTTCACGCCGCCTGCGCGGATTGCTTCCCCGACCTCTGCTTCATTGTCATACACTGTAGCTGTATCGATCGCTTTGTAGCCTGTTTGGATTGCTTTTACCATCGCTTCGACCGCCGCTTCTTTATCGGTCATCTTATAGACGCCAAGGCCGAAACGCGGCATTTCCACTCCATTATGTAAGGTTTTTGTTGATTCAATCGTCAGATTCATAAACATTCTCCTCCTGTTCTTTTTCATTGTACAAATTGTCGACAGGAATTTCGACTATTCCAGCTTGTTGAAAAAGTTAAGAGGCCGTATTTCCCGAAGCTTATCGCTCGCTTTCCGCGGGCGGGAATCGAGCCTCCTCGTCACTTCGTTCCTGCGGGGTCTCTCAAACCCGCTTTTCCCGCAGGAATCGAGCGAACGCTTCTCCGGATACTCAGATAAGTCTTTGATTTTTGAATGAAGAAAAGATAATTCCTTTTTAATTCATAGTTGGTTAATAGACTTCTTTAACACTTTGAAATTATCGAAAGGAATTTCGACTATTCGCCACTAGATTGAGAAAAGCTCTTGCATCCGATATTAAAAACGAATATTATTAAACGTGTTGTTCAAAATGTTCGTGTTTATAAGGAGGATATTCCATGTTTCAGTTAAAAGAACACGGAACTGACGTCAGAACCGAGATTACAGCCGGTATGACAACGTTCCTGACGATGGCATATATCGTCATCGTCAACCCGGTGATTTTAGGTGCTGCCGGCGTTCCGTTCGACCAGGTTTTTCTCGCCACCATCATTGCAGCAGTCATCGGTACATTATGGATGGCATTGCTCGCCAATTACCCGATTGCCATCGCGCCGGGCATGGGGCTTAACGCATATTTCACTTCCATGGTGCTCGCTTCTGACGGCGCCATTGATTATACGACTGCCTTTGCCGCAGTTTTCGTTTCCGGATTGCTCTTTGTCGCACTGTCTTTGACTTCAATGCGCAAAATCCTCATTGAAGCCATTCCAGAAAACTTAAAACACGCCATCACGGCAGGCATCGGCTTGTTCATCGCCTTCATCGGCATGCGCCTTAGCGGATTGATCGTCGCCAATGAAGCGAATCTCGTGGGGCTTGGCGACCTGACTTCGCCGCCTGTCGCTTTGACGCTCGCAGGACTCGCCATCACGCTTATCTTCATGTCCTTGAACATTCACGGCGGGATTTTCTTCGGCATGATCGCAACGGGCATCATTGCCTTCTTCACCGGGCAATTGAAATTTGCGGAAGGCTTCATGAAGTTGCCGTCGCTTCCGGAAGGCATCATCGTCTGGAATCCCATCGAAGCGTTCCTGCTCGTCGCCGAATTCGGGCTCTACGGCGTCGTGTTCTCGTTCCTGCTCGTCACGCTGTTCGACACGACTGGAACGATGATCGGTGTCGCAAAACAAGCAGGGCTCATGAAAGACAATAAAATGCCGCGCGTGCGCCAGGCGCTCCTCGCTGATTCTGTCGCCGCCAGTGCAGGCGCCATGGTCGGCACAAGCCCGACCAGCGCTTATGTCGAATCTTCCGCCGGCGTCGCTGCAGGCGGACGGACAGGGCTCACGACTTTGACCGTCGCCATCCTGTTCATCGCTGCTGCCTTTTTCGGGCCGCTCGTCGGCTCGCTTTCCGGCGTCGCCGCCATCACCGCTCCCGCTCTCATCATTGTCGGCAGCTTAATGATCGGCGCCGTCAAGCAAATCGACTGGGATCAATTCGATGAAGCGTTCCCAGCGTTCCTGATTGTTCTGGCCATGCCGCTCACCTCAAGCATCGCAACCGGCATCGCACTTGGGTTTATCTCTTACCCGCTCATGAAGATCTTCAAAGGCAAATGGAAATCCGTCCACCCGATCCTTTATATTTTTGCTGTGCTGTTCACGATCCAGATTCTCATTGCACCGCATTAAAAAATCCCCTGCATTTTTCTATGCAGGGGATTTTTTGTACCTTAATCGAAAGGGACGCTTACAAACCAATTTTCATCGTCTTTACATTTGCCCACAAAAAAACACCGATTTCTCGGTGCTTTTCTTGTTAGACTCTAGCTGAACGCCCGGACATGGCTGCGGAGAGCAATAGCACGATTGCTGTCAATAAGTGCAGTGCCCAGCCGATCAACGGAATCCAAGCGAGTGCACTTGTAATGATCCCCAGAATCGAGCCGAACTTCGGTGAATATTCTTTAAAGCAAAAGAACAACGTAATGGCGTGCAGCACGAACATGATGCCGAGCGGTGCATAGCCTGCAGAAATCACAAATCCGCCTCCGATGAACGGAATGGCCAGAAATGCCTCCGCAAGGCCCGTAATCCAAAGCAGTGCAACGGATGTCTTCATTTTCATATCAGTTCATCCCTTCCTTTTCTTCCTACCCCTATATACGCATCACATCCAAAAAAGTTTCAGGTTTTTCGGATGGACGGAAAATGTCCATATTTTCAAGTGGGTTCCATATTTCATTTTTCCCTTTGGTACGCTATACTAAACACAGATGCAAATTTCAAGGAGGTCGTCATTCATGAACTTGATCTTAATCTTGGGGATTTGTGTATCGTTTTTGGTAGCTATCTTCACTGCTGGATACGATGACAAACCAGGCACAGACAAAAGACAATAATGTGAAATGCAAAAGGACAGCGCCCACGCGCTGTCCTTTTTTGTCGTTTATTTTAAATTCGGGAAATCCTGTTGGCGCAGCGCTTCATACATCAAGATCGCTGCCGTGTTCGACAAATTGAGTGAACGGATATGTTCATTCATCGGAATGCGCAAACAGCGGTCTAAGTTGGCATCAATCAATTCCCTCGGTAAGCCCTTTGTTTCCTGACCGAAGACGAAGAAATAATCTTCCTCGGCATCCGAAAAATCGAACGAGCTGTATGTCTTTGTGCCAAACTTGGTGATGTAATGGTATTTGCCGTCAGGATAGGCCGCAAACAACTCATCGAGTCCATCGTGGTAATGGATGTCCACGTGCTCCCAATAATCGAGCCCCGCCCGTTTAAGCATTTTATCGTCCGTCGAAAATCCGAGCGGCTTGATCAAATGCAGGCTGACGCCCGTTCCCGCACATGAGCGTGCAATATTTCCGGTATTCGCCGGAATTAATGGCTGATATAACACAATGTGTATTCCCAAATCTCTTCACTTATCCTTTCGTTTCTGCAGAAAAGAATGCCAGGCCTTTGGCGATCTCCGCCAGCACCTCTTCATCTTTCTCTTGCTGCTGTGCATATTCGAGCGCTTGTCTTCCATCGTCCGTCCCGATGCGGCCAATCGCCCAAGCGGCCGTGCCGCGGATGACTGGGCGCGGATCCGTCTTCATCAATTCGATCAATGCAGGCACTGCCGGCTGCTCCTTGAAATGGGCAAGTGCCAAAATGGCGTTGCGCTGAATCGGCTTTTTGCCGCGCCAAGAACCTGATACATGGCCGAATTTCTCTTTGAACTCCCGATTGGAAATGGTCAACAACGGCTCGAGCAAAGGCTTGGCGATTTCCGGGTCCGGATCGAATTCCGGATGGATGCGATTGGCCTTGCGCTTATTTTTCGGGCACACGGTCTGGCACGTGTCGCAGCCGTAAATCCGGTTGCCGATTTTCGAGCGGAACTCATCCGGCAGGAAGCCTTTCGTCTGTGTCAAAAACGAAATGCAGCGCTGGGCATTGAGCTGCCCGCCCTCGACAATCGCACCGGTCGGGCACGTATCGATACATAAGCGGCAGTCGCCGCATTGATCTTCCATCGGCTCGTCGTATTCAAAAGGGATGTTGGTGATCATCTCGCCCAAATAGACATATGACCCGAACTCCGGCGTGATGATATTGGTATTTTTCGCACTCCACCCGATACCGGCCCGTTCTGCCACGGCACGGTCTGACAATTCGCCAGTGTCGACCATTGATTTCATGCGCGCCTCCGGATAATGGGCGGCGATAAAAGATTCCAGCAGCGCCAGCCTGTCCCGAAGTGCCGCATGGTAATCCTTGCCCCAGGAAGAACGCGAGAAAATACCACGCCGTGCCCCTTTGACACCAGGCGTCGCCCCTTCCATTTTGGAAGGATAGGCAATCGCAATGGCAATGATGCTCACAGGCTCTTCCATCAATAATTCCGGACGCGTGCGTTTCTCCACATCCGATTCCTCAAAACCGGACTGGAAATTCAATTGCTGCTGGCGGATCAAACGATGCTTTAAACTAAAAAAAGGTTCGGCCGAAGCAAAGCCGATTTTATCAATCCCGATTTCCGCGGCATACGCAACCAGTTGTTGTTGGAATTGATCCAAGTTCATGTCGATAACTCCTTGCTCCAATTTATGGTAAGATAAGGCTATTATTCACGGAAAGGATGATTGCTGTGGACTTTCGCGTAAACCCTGAAATTACAGAGATTGTGCCTGATTTCAAAATCGGCATTATTCATTATAACAATATCACCGTTTCGGATTCACCTCAAATGTTAAAAGGCCGCCTCCAACTGTTCCAGGAGCAATTGTTCTTCGATATGGACGATAAGGAATTGACGGATTTCCCTGGCCTTCTCGAATGGAAGCTGGCCTGGAAAGCGCTCGGAAGCGATCCGAACCGCTACCGGCCTTCTGCGGAAGCCTTGTACCGCCGTGTGCGCAAGCAAAACTATCTGGCCCCTGTCAATTCAGCAATCGATATGAACAGTTTTCTATCGCTTCAGTACGAAATTCCACTCGGTTTGTACGATACAGATCAAATTGAAGGCGATATCGAAATCGCCCTCGGCAAGCCTGACGACCGCTATGAAGGTTTGAATAACCGCGACAATACGCTCGATAACATCATCGTTACACGCGATGCAAAAGGCGCTTTCGGCAGCCCATACGTCGATTCAAAGCGCACTGCTGTGACACCGCAAACAACAGACGCAGTACACGTGTTTTACCTCCGCCCGTCCATGAACCGCGACAATGCCCTTCAGCTATTGACCGCTGCCGGCAATATGTTCACCGGAATCAATGGCGGCGAAGCGATAAGCTACGTCCTTTAATTGCCTGAAGCATACGCTTCAGGCATATTCTTTTTATTCTCCCCAAAACTCTAGTATTCTTTTGATACTGAGATAAAAAAGAGGGATGCCACATGAAGAAAGTCCATAGCGACGTTATCCAATTCCGCGGCAGCCATTATGATTTCGGCTATCATCAAGGGGAATTGTTGAGAGATTCACTGCTTTTGCCGAACCGAAAAATACAGCGCAGTGAGAATAGCAAGCAATTATTGGTGGACGAAACAAAAGCCATCGACATGCTCGAACGCTTTGCCCCGCGCATTTGGGAAGAAATCGAAGGCTTAGCCGATGCCTTGAAATGGCCATTTTACGACGCCCTCCGAGAATTCGGCGGCTATTATATCGAATATACACGCAGCGGCTGTTCGATCCTGAGCCGTTCTGACTTCCTTGTCCGCAACTATGACAGCTCACCGCAAGGCTATGAAGGCCGATTCGCCTTGTACGAGCCGACTGACGGGGGCTATGCATCCATCGGACCGTCCATGCAAATTACCGGACGAACCGACGGGCTAAACGAAAAAGGGCTTGCAATGGGCTATAATTTCATCAACCGTCGCAATTCAGCGGACGGGTTTATCTGCAATATGATCGGGCGCCTGATCCTTGAGCATTGCGCATCGATCGAAGAAGCGGTCGATTTATTGAAAGAATTGCCCCACCGCCGGTCGTTCAGCTATGTGTTGTTGGATAAGAGCGGACGTTCAGTCGTCGCCGAAACTTCCCCGCGCAATGTCATCGTCCGGGAAGCGGCAGTTTCGACCAACCATTTCGAAGTGTTATCGGAAGAAAACCGTTACCAGATTGACGATTCCAAACGCCGCGAGGAAGCGCTTCTTACGCATTCCACAACGTCCAATGACGCATACGCAGCGTTCCGATTATTGAACGACTCGGATCAGGGCGTATTTTCAACAAAATACAGCACGGCTTCCGGCACTTTGCATACAGCTTCCTATTTCCCAAACAGCTTGGAAGTCGGCTTCGCCATCGGTCCTGACCGCTTGCCGCTCATGTTCGATTTCCAAAAATGGCTTCAAGGCGAGCGCTTGCTGGCAAAACGCATCAACGGGAAAATCGACACCCATTTCCCGTTTCCGTATCTTGACGACCTGTCTTCATTGCAACAAAAAAACGGCTAGAGCACTCATATGCTCCAGCCGTTTTTTATTTAAACAAAGCATCGGTATGGGCGAAACCGATGCCGGTATCGACCTTTCCATAGACGGATGTATTGCGGACAGGCTTTCCTGCAAGCCATTCCCCAAACTTAAATACTTCGGGCTCCTGGTCGCCCCCAAGCGCAAACCACACTTCCTGCTCTTTCGGTAAATAAACAGATGTATGGATTGTTCCGGCCCAACTCTTATAAAGATTCGAAAACAAGCCGCGGTCCGTGTCATTGAACAAGCGATAAGCACGATACGCTTCCGCTGCATCTTCTGCATTCTGTTCGATAACTGACAAGCGTTCATAGGAATCCTTTAGATAATTGCGGTTTTCATGCTGCTGGATTTCAAAATGATTCGTACAAGCCGTTGCATCGCGCACCACCACTTTACGCGGCGTTGCCTCCATAACCTTTGTGGCACCGCTCTTATCGGTCACAACGTAGCTGAATGACCCGCGATGCGGAATATCTTCGACCAAAGCAACAGCTTCATCGATAGTCGCGCAGCTCTCGAGAATGATGCGCCCGATCATATAACAGACAAAGCCATCACCCGGGTTTTTCCGGTGCATAAAATTATAGCCCATCACCAAGCCATGCTCGTTCATCCCATCCATACGCCCCAAAATGCGCTGGCTCGGACCAATGATGGCATTTCCTTCCTCAGGTTGAAACAAGCAGAACCTGCCTTCATAGGTCTGTGGATGAAAGTCATAATTGCGCACCAAAAAGTCTTCGCCGCTGACGATTGAACAGCCCGACGGCGGCGCATCGATACGGTAACCGCCAAAATCACGAAGCACCTCATCAATCGGCAGCTTGAGGCTATCTTCAAGGCCTTTCAACTCCTCCCATAATTTCGGGGCGTATTCGTTGAACGCAGCTTGCGCTTCTGCCGGATCGATGACAAAACGTGGCCTCTTACTCTTCCATTGCCCGCGGCGATTGTGCAGCGTAATCGATTCTTTAAGCGCATTTCCTTGCATCATTCCATAATCATAATGGCTTCCTCTGAATTCGACGACTTCACTATGTATCTGTCTCATAACTCCTCCTTCATTCCCGCTTTAATAATTATTTCACAAGTTTTGAATTTCTGCTCATCAAGCGCACCACCCATTTTTCAAGCTCCACAATAATAAAGACGCTCATCCCGATCAGCAATGGCCAAATCCAATACCTGAGCCCGATCGGTTCCGTGCCAAGCAGCGTATTCATAAACGGCACATACGTCACCGATAGCTGCACTAAGATTAATATGGCCGAGACAATTAAAGCCGCTTTATTGGAAAAGAAATCACGATTCAGTGCAAAACGCCGCTCACTCCGGCAATTGAATAAATAAAATAGCTGTGAAATGACCAGGGCTTGTAAAGTCATGGTCTGCAAGATGCCTTGGTCATAATCTCTAGCTTCCAGCATGCTGTTCATCCATAAAATGCCCCCTCCGATAATCGCCGATGCAAAAGCGATGCGGAAAACATAATAGCCACTGAGCAACGGGCTATTGGCTTTCCTAGGTGGCCGCTCCATCGTACCAGGCTCGAGCTTCTCAAATGCAATCGCCAAGGAAATCGTCACAGCGGTAATCATGTTGACCCACAAAATCTGCACAGCAGTGAGCGGAATCGTAGTGCCAAATAGAATGCTGATAAAAATGAGCAGCCCTTCGGATACGTTTGTCGGCAATATGAACAGGATGGTCTTTTTCAAATTGTCATAGACGCGCCGCCCTTCCTTCACTGCATTGACAATCGTGCTGAAATTATCATCAACCAGCACCATCTCTGCCGCTTCTTTTGATACTTCTGTTCCTTTGATTCCCATCGCAATGCCGATATCAGCTCGTTTCAAAGCCGGTGCATCATTGACCCCATCACCGGTCATTGCACACACTTGCCCCTTGGCTTGAAGAGCTTCAACCAATTGCAATTTATTTGTCGGGCTGGTACGCGCGAAAATGTCATATTCCATGGCTGCAGCCTCTAACTGTTGTGCGTTTAAACCATCCAATTCCCTGCCTTCAAGCGCCTTGGCCCCATCACCGATTCCAAGCTTGGCTCCAATCGCCACAGCGGTGTCTTTATGGTCTCCAGTGATCATCTTGACACGAATTCCGGCTTTCTTGCATTGTACAATTGAATCGATCACTTCTTCCCGCGGAGGATCAATGATGCCAGCCATGCCTAGAAACTCAAACCCGCACTTCATATCTTCGTGATTTATGACTTCCACTGTGTAATCGACTTGCTTAACAGCAGCTCCTAAAAGGCGTTCTCCGCGTTTTGCATGTGAGGCTATCTTCGCCTCCCATTCATCCCTCTCTTCGCTTTGTATTATATCCAGTAGCTTTTCAGGGGCCCCCTTTGCATAAATCCATTTAGTTCCCCGATCTTCAACCAAAGCAGCCATGTATTTATAAGAAGAATCAAACGGAATCTTCATAATCACTGGCAACTTCTCTACTTCGTCATCCGCTTTCTCTGCAAGCGTCAACAGGCAGCCTTCCGTCGCACCTCCACTGATTGACCATTTCCCTTTTTTCCCTTTGAACAAATGCGCATCATTAACTGTTTTCACACAGGCTAAAAACTTTGCCAAGCGAGGATGATCAGCTAAACGAATGCCATCTCCGTTTTTCTTTAACATTCCTTCGGGTGAATAACCGACCCCACTAACATTGATTTCTTCATCTGCCAGAATAACAGAAGTCGCCGTCATTTCATTTTTCGTCAAAGTCCCTGTTTTGTCTGAGCATATTACCGTAACGGCCCCTAAAGTTTCGACTGATGGCAAGTTCCGTACAATAGCATTCTTCCCAGCCATCGTTTGGACACCCAAAGCTAAAATAATGGATAATACCGCTGGCAACCCTTCTGGAATGGCGGCTACGGTCAAGCCGATGATTGCCAATAATAGCTCAGCTGTGGCATAGTCATGGACCCAATAACCAATGAAAAACATGCCGATTGCACTCAGTACAATAATCACTGATATCACTTTTCCGAATTGAGCGGTCTGCTTTAATAAGGGTGTCTGTAATTTCTCGACCGATTCCATCGCGCTGCTGATTTTTCCGAGTTCAGTATCCCCTCCTGTTGCAATGACAACCCCAAACCCTGATCCGGCTGCAACAGCAGTTCCTGCAAATGCCATATTAGAACGATCCCCAAGCACCGTATCGCTCGATAGCCTCTCAGTCTGTTTATTTACTGCATCTGATTCACCAGTCAAAGAGGACTCCTCCACCTGAAGATTCGACGCTTCTACAAGCCGTATATCTGCGGGCACCTTATCACCCGCCCTTAAATAAACAAGATCCCCAGGCACCAAATCAGCCGCCAGAATATCTTTTCGTTTGCCCTCTCGCAGCACTCCAGCTTTAAATGAAAGCATTTCACGTATACTATCCAATGCTTTCTCAGCTTTACTCTGTTGAATATAGCCAATTGCCGCATTGATGACAACTACAGCTAAAATGACACTTGTATCAATATAATGTCCAAGTACGACTGTAATAACTGCCGCTGCCAACAATACATAGATCAGCACATCATGAAAATGCTTAAAAAACTTTATAACTCCAGGTTCTCGCTTTCCTTGAGGCAATTCATTGGCGCCAAAAATCTTTAACCTCTCTACAACTTCAACTTCACTCAACCCTTCTTTTAACAGAACTTCATGGTTATCAAGTATAGTCGTAAACTCTTGATCAAATCCTTGTTCTGTAACCACCTTGCCACCCCCGCCAAGATCGTAATTTTGATTATTATAACACGCAGCCTCCATTCTCCTACCGCATCCTATTATATATTCCAATACACGTAAAAAAGACAGTCTTCAAAGGAAGCTGTCTTTTTCAAAATACCGGTGTAGAGAGCCGATCCCCTAAGATGTTTCCATCACTACCCTTCCAACTTACCGCATCGGCCACGTCCGTCTCGTTCGATAACAGGCTACTCCTCAGCTAGTTTTCCATTAGTGGTTTTTCTAATAATAGTGCTACTCTTGTTACCAAATTAAGACAAAGAAAAAAGCCCTAACTGAAGTTAGGGCTTTTCAATACATTGCTTGGCAGAGCAATGAAAATGATACCGGCGGTCGGGGTCGAACCGACACTCCCGTGAAGGAACGGGATTTTGAGTCCCGCGCGTCTGCCAATTCCGCCACGCCGGCAAAATTGAATCCAGAAACAATTATTCATTGCTTTCAGGAACATTTATTATTATATTAGTAAACCGATTATTTTGCAAGGGGTTATTAGCTATTTTTTTAAAAAAATCTTTGCTGTATACAACTGCAAATCATTCGTATAAATAAAGAAAAAAACTCTGACTATAAAAGTCAGAGTTTTAAGCTTTCATCACTTGGCAGAGTGATGATCATTTGATACCGGCGGTCGGGGTCGAACCGACACTCCCGTGAAGGAACGGGATTTTGAGTCCCGCGCGTCTGCCAATTCCGCCACGCCGGCAAAATAGTTTGGAGGCGGCAACCGGACTCGAACCGGTGGTAAGGGTGTTGCAGACCCATGCCTTACCGCTTGGCTATGCCGCCTAGATAATGGAGCGGAAGACGGGGGTCGAACCCGCGACCTCCACCTTGGCAAGGTGGCGTTCTACCACTGAACTACTTCCGCTAAAGCTGGGGTACCTGGATTCGAACCAGGGCATGACGGGATCAAAACCCGTTGCCTTACCGCTTGGCTATACCCCAATAATACTGGGGCGGACGAGGGGAATTGAACCCCCGAGTGCCGGAATCACAATCCGGTGCGTTAACCACTTCGCCACGACCGCCACGCTATTATTATGTATGATATTAAAATTTCAAGAAAACATGGGGCGGACGAGGGGAATTGAACCCCCGAGTGCCGGAATCACAATCCGGTGCGTTAACCACTTCGCCACGACCGCCAACATAATATTTAAAAAAATGGCAGGGGCAGTAGGAATCGAACCCACATCGGAGGTTTTGGAGACCTCTGTTCTACCGTTAAACTATGCCCCTAAAAACTGGTGGTGGGGGGCAGATTCGAACTGCCGAACCCGAAGGAGCGGATTTACAGTCCGCCGCGTTTAGCCACTTCGCTACCCCACCTAATGGTGCCGGAGAAAGGACTTGAACCCTCAACCTACTGATTACAAGTCAGTTGCTCTACCAGTTGAGCTACTCCGGCATGGAGAAAAAATATGGTGGGTCAGGACGGAATCGAACCGCCGACACTTAGAGCTTCAATCTAATGCTCTACCGACTGAGCTACTGACCCATATTAATTAATAAAAATGGCGGTCCCGACCGGGATCGAACCGGCGATCTCCTGCGTGACAGGCAGGCATGTTAACCGCTACACCACGGGACCATTTGGTTGCGGGGGCAGGATTTGAACCTGCGACCTTTGGGTTATGAGCCCAACGAGCTACCGAACTGCTCCACCCCGCGATAATATTAAAGTTTCCTTCTATTTTATATGCATGAAAGAAATGGTGGAGGATGACGGGATCGAACCGCCGACCCTCTGCTTGTAAGGCAGATGCTCTCCCAGCTGAGCTAATCCTCCATTGAATGGTGACCCCTACGGGATTCGAACCCGTGTTACCGCCGTGAAAGGGCGGTGTCTTAACCGCTTGACCAAGGGGCCTTTATTTTGAGCTTAAGATACTGGCGGAGAGCAAGGGATTCGAACCCTTGAGACGGTTGCCCGCCTACATGATTTCCAATCATGCTCCTTCGGCCACTCGGACAGCTCTCCATAATTGGCTCCGAAGGTAGGACTCGAACCTACGACCATCGCATTAACAGTGCGGTGCTCTACCACTGAGCTACTTCGGAATAATAACCAGACTAGCGACGTCCTACTCTCGCAGGGGGAAACCCCCAACTACCATCGGCGCAAAAGAGCTTAACTTCCGTGTTCGGGATGGGAACGGGTGTGACCTCTTTGCCATCATCACTAGACTGTATTAATTTGAAAGACAAGATTTATTATATCAATAATACCGATTATTTCAAGTATTTTTTTAAAAATAATATCTTATTCTTTCAAAACTGGATAAATCGACATTGGAAACGCATGTTCAGTTTGTTGGTTAAGTCCTCGATCGATTAGTATTCGTCAGCTGCACGTGTCACCACGCTTCCACCCCGAACCTATCTACCTCATCGTCTTTGAGGGATCTTACTTGCTTGCGCAATGGGAAATCTCATCTTGAGGGGGGCTTCGTGCTTAGATGCTTTCAGCACTTATCCCGGCCACACATAGCTACCCAGCGATGCTCTTGGCAGAACAACTGGTACACCAGCGGTGTGTCCATCCCGGTCCTCTCGTACTAAGGACAGCTCCTCTCAAATTTCCTGCGCCCGCGACGGATAGGGACCGAACTGTCTCACGACGTTCTGAACCCAGCTCGCGTACCGCTTTAATGGGCGAACAGCCCAACCCTTGGGACCGACTACAGCCCCAGGATGCGATGAGCCGACATCGAGGTGCCAAACCTCCCCGTCGATGTGGACTCTTGGGGGAGATAAGCCTGTTATCCCCGGGGTAGCTTTTATCCGTTGAGCGATGGCCCTTCCATGCGGAACCACCGGATCACTAAGTCCGTCTTTCGACCCTGCTCGACCTGTCCGTCTCGCAGTCAAGCTCCCTTGTGCCTTTACACTCTGCGAATGATTTCCAACCATTCTGAGGGAACCTTTGAGCGCCTCCGTTACTCTTTAGGAGGCGACCGCCCCAGTCAAACTGCCCGCCTGACACTGTCTCCCAAGCCGCTAAGGCTTGTGGGTTAGAAGTTCAATACAACCAGGGTAGTATCCCACCGACGCCTCCCCCGAAGCTGGCGCTCCGGGTTCTCTGGCTCCTACCTATCCTGTACAAGTTGCACCAAAATTCAATATCAGGCTACAGTAAAGCTCCACGGGGTCTTTCCGTCCTGTCGCGGGTAACCTGCATCTTCACAGGTACTATAATTTCACCGAGTCTCTCGTTGAGACAGTGCCCAGATCGTTACGCCTTTCGTGCGGGTCGGAACTTACCCGACAAGGAATTTCGCTACCTTAGGACCGTTATAGTTACGGCCGCCGTTTACTGGGGCTTCGGTTCGCACCTTCGCTTGCGCTAAGCACTCCCCTTAACCTTCCAGCACCGGGCAGGCGTCAGCCCCTATACGTCACCTTACGGTTTTGCAGAGACCTGTGTTTTTGCTAAACAGTCGCCTGGGCCTATTCACTGCGGCTCTCTCGGGCTATTCACCCTACCAGAGCACCCCTTCTCCCGAAGTTACGGGGTCATTTTGCCGAGTTCCTTAACGAGAGTTCACTCGCTCACCTTAGAATTCTCTTCTCGCCTACCTGTGTCGGTTTGCGGTACGGGCACCTCCCGCCTCGCTAGAGGCTTTTCTTGGCAGTGTGAAATCAGGGACTCTGAGGTTAAACCTCTTGCCATCACTGCTTGATGTACATAGAAACGGGATTTGCCTCGTTTCTCATCTCACAACTTGGACGTGCACAACCAACGGCACGCTCACCCTATCCTTCTGCGTCCCCCCATTACTCAAACGGCGGGGAGGTGGTACAGGAATATCAACCTGTTGTCCATCGTCTACGCCTATCGGCCTCGACTTAGGTCCCGACTAACCCTGAGCGGACGAGCCTTCCTCAGGAAACCTTAGGCATTCGGTGGACGGGATTCTCACCCGTCTTTCGTTACTCATACCGGCATTCTCACTTCTAAGCGCTCCACCAGTCCTTCCGGTCTGACTTCAACGCCCTTAGAACGCTCTCCTACCACGGACATCTACGATGTCCATCCACAGCTTCGGTAATCCGTTTAGCCCCGGTACATTTTCGGCGCAGTGTCACTCGACCAGTGAGCTATTACGCACTCTTTAAATGATGGCTGCTTCTAAGCCAACATCCTGGTTGTCTAAGCAACGCCACATCCTTTTCCACTTAACGGATATTTGGGGACCTTAGCTGGTGGTCTGGGCTGTTTCCCTCTTGACTACGGATCTTATCACTCGCAGTCTGACTCCCAAGCATAAATCACTGGCATTCGGAGTTTGTCTGAATTCGGTAACCCGGGATGGGCCCCTAGTCCAAACAGTGCTCTACCTCCAGGATTCTCTTCTTGAGGCTAGCCCTAAAGCTATTTCGGAGAGAACCAGCTATCTCCAGGTTCGATTGGAATTTCTCCGCTACCCACACCTCATCCCCGCACTTTTCAACGTGCGTGGGTTCGGGCCTCCAGTAAGTGTTACCTTACCTTCACCCTGGACATGGGTAGATCACCTGGTTTCGGGTCTACAACTGCATACTCACTCGCCCTATTCAGACTCGCTTTCGCTGCGGCTCCGGCTTCTCACCTTAACCTTGCATGCAATCGTAACTCGCCGGTTCATTCTACAAAAGGCACGCTATCACCCATTAACGGGCTCTAACTACTTGTAGGCACACGGTTTCAGGATCTATTTCACTCCCCTTCCGGGGTGCTTTTCACCTTTCCCTCACGGTACTGGTTCACTATCGGTCACTAGGGAGTATTTAGCCTTGGGAGATGGTCCTCCCGGATTCCGACGGAATTTCTCGTGTTCCGCCGTACTCAGGATCCACTCTGGAGGGAACGAACTTTCAGCTACGGGGCTATTACCCTGTCTTGCGGACCGTTCCAGGTCGCTTCGCTTAATCCGTTCCTTTGTAACTCCGTATAGAGTGTCCTACAACCCCAGAAGGCAAGCCTTCTGGTTTGGGCTGATCCCGTTTCGCTCGCCGCTACTTGGGGAATCGCATT
>NZ_CP096991.1:87500-1047500 GCF_051096385.1 Planococcus sp. 11815 | reverse complement strand
TCTTGTGCAGTATTTTGCTATTCTTTAACTTGCTATAATGAAGAAAGCTGACGGGGTGACTTCCCTGTCAGCTTTCTTCCTGTAAAATTATTTAGCGCTTGTTTGAATAATAACGATGGAAGATACCTTCGCTTTTTGTCTTTACGCCGTTAATTGCAACTAAATCTTTTTCGATTAAAAACTCAATTAGCACTTCAAGGTTGGAAGAATAATTTTTCAATTCTTCCTGTTCGTGCAATTCCTGAATCGTCCAGCTGCTTTGCTTCTCCATTACTTCACGAATATGTTGTGATCCGTCTTGTGTGCGAGAATGGATGAAGAATTCGCTGGCTAAGAATAAAAGCTCCAAGCGCTTGTCAATCGGTTCATCGCTTGAGATGAGTTCTTCGTATAATTTATAGATTGCCGGTTCCATCTTCTTCACTTGTGACCACACCGTCACTTCAGGCGGCAGCCCATTCTCAAGAACGGATAATCGAGCCAAATGATGGAGTGACTCTACCATGTGATGATACGCATCTAAATAATTTTTTTCTTCGAAGAACATTTTACCTTCTAGGTACCGGCGAATCAGTTTAGCAAACTCCAGCCCCATTTTGATTTTTCTGCCGTAGAAGGGATACTCTTTCAATTCTATTTTGAGCTTTTCCATAAATTCATTGCGATCATATATGACACGGCCGTTAAAGAGCCAGTCGACAATTTTGCGGTTTGTTCCCAATAGAAGCCATTTGTGTAATTGCTTTTCTGTTATGATATGCATAGCTGCTTTTTTATCCATGTACGTATAATGTTTTGTGAAAACCGGTGTCTCATTTTCTTTTGTAATGATCAGAAGGATTGAATCGAATGTATCTGTAATCGGGCTGATGTCTTCTCTCTTTTCTATTAGGATGACACCGAGCGTTGTTTCCTGGCTCGCGCGTTCTTGGTATAGCGGTCTCAATATTTGTTCCATCCGTCGTCACTCCCTGCAGTCTATCTTTGTATGTTTTATGATGCCCTGTATGCTCTAGGCATGCAAATATTCTAAGGCGTTTTTCTTTATTTCGACATATTTCACTCATATTCCTTTAACGGAATTAGCTTAACCCTTTTTGTGGACGTTTATGATATAGTATGATGGACGCAAGGAGGAACCGCTCATGAAATCTTATAAAAACAAAATCAACCGCATCCGGACCTTCGCTTTGGCATTGATTTTCATCGGCATCGTGATTATGTATGTCGGTATCTATTTCCGTAACCAACCGATTGTAATGGTCATCTTTATGCTGCTCGGTGTTGTCGCCATCATCGGAAGCACGGGTGTCTATGCTTGGATCGGCCTACTGTCGATGAAAACCGTCCCTGTACAGTGCCCGAATTGCGAGCGCCATACAAAAATGCTCGGACGTGTTGATATCTGTATGCATTGCAATGAACCGTTGACGATGGACCCTTCTCTTGAAGGTAAAGAATTCAACGAAGAATATAATAAGAAAAAGCCGCAATTATAAAAAAGAATGCCCGCCAAATCGGCGGGCATTCTTTTTATTGGGCTTTAGCTGACTCGCTATAACAATCGCGGCATGTCCCGTAGATTTCCAAACGGTGGTAATCCACCTGGAAGCCTGTTACATGGGACGCCAAATGTTCCACTTCGTCCAATCCTGGATAATGGAAATCGACAATCTTCCCACACTCGTTACAAATCATATGATAATGGTCGTGTGTGACAAAATCAAAGCGGCTTGAAGAATCCCCGTAGGTTAATTCTTTTACCAGCCCTGCTTTTTTAAAAACACGCAAATTATTATAAACGGTGGCTACACTCATATTGGGAAAGGCCTTTTCAAGCGCGCGATAAATATCATCTGCTGTCGGATGCGATGTAGAATGGATCATAAACTCCAAAATCGCATGACGCTGTGGTGTAATTCTGACACCTGTAGACTTCAACGTATCGAGTGCGTCTTTCAATTGGGCTTCAGACATCGCTGGGCACCTCACTTCGTATATATTCTTACATTATAATCGTTATAATTAGTGTACCTAAAAAAACCTTTGCGTGTCAAGAAATCGCTATAGGACGCTAATTTTCTGTTTATTCCACCAGCTAATTTTCGAATTAAAAAAGCAGCTAGGTATAGAACCCAGCTGCTTGAAGTTTCTGCTTACTCTGCGTGAAGCCCTTTTTCTTTAGAACCTAGTTGCTGGTTGACGAATCGTGCTGCGACAAAGAGAAAATCGGAAAGCCTGTTCAAATATGCCAGGACGTTAGGCGAAACGCCTTCCCCTATTGCAATAACATTGCGCTCGGCGCGGCGCACGATCGTCCGGGCTACATGAAATGCCGCTCCTGCGGGATGGCCGCCTGGCAAGATGAAGTTACTAAGTGGTTGGAGTTCTGCGTCATATTCATCGATCCATGTTTCCAGTCGAGTGATATGTTCCTCCTCAAGTTTCCATTTCACTTCTTTTCCTGCCGGGGTCGCTAATTCCGCTCCAACGTGGAAGAGAATTGTTTGGATCTGATGGAAGATTTCACAAAGAGCTTCTTTTTGCTCGAAAAATTCTCCATTCAAATGCCCTACACCGAGACCGATCATCGTATTGGCTTCATCACACGTTCCATAGGCTTCGACGAGCGGGTCGTTCTTTTTGACGCGGCTGCCGTATACAAGTGAAGTCGTTCCTTTGTCTCCTGTTTTCGTATAGATTTTCATCTTCAATAACCCCTTTTCATATCCACTGGATTTGATGGTGATTTATCGCCTTTGATCCAAGCATGTAAATTCGGAATGAAAACATCCAATGCGCGCTCGACGTATTTTCCGGAATGGCTCGAAACATGCGGGGAAATGATGACATTGTCCATCTTCCAATACGGGTGGTCTGCCGGCAGCGGCTCTTCTTCGAAAACATCCAATACGGCATAACCAATTTCGCCGTTTTCCAGCGCTTCAAGCATCACTTGGTCTTCCACCAGATCACCGCGGCCTAAATTCATGAAAATCGCATCCTCTTTCATCGCCTGGAAATGCTCTTTCTTCAATAGATGATAAGTTTCCTTCGTGCTCGGCAATACGGACAGAACAATGTCAGCATTTGGAAGAACGGCTGATACATTTTCAATAGAAACCATTTCATCCATATATTCAGCATCATTTCCCGAACGGTTGCAGCCGATCGTTTTAACTCCGAATGCTTGAAGCAAGCGGCCGATTTCCGAACCGATCGCCCCAGGACCGAACAGGACGGCTGTAGAACCTGCAAGTTCGGATGATTTGGTTTTCCGGTTCCATTCCCTGTTGCGCTGGTTCTCATAAATGAATGGCAAGGAGCGTTTGAGCGACAGCAAATGGGCCAATGCGGATTCCGCCATCGGGGTTTTATGGATTCCTTTGACGTTCGAAACGATGATCCCTTTTTTTGCTATGGCCGCGTGGGGCATTTTTTCAATTCCTGCGCTTGCTACCATGATCCATTTCAAGTTTTCGGCACTTTCGATATCTTCCACCGTTAAATCTTCTCCGTAAGTGACAACAATATCGGCTGTCGGCAAAAATGTCTTGTTCTTATACAAGAAGCGGAAATTCACTTCAGGGAATTCGGCTTGAAGCCGTTCCTGCTGGTTTTCTCTTGGCAAAAATGTAAATAGGACGTCCATCAGATTCTTCCTCTCTTAGTCACCGCTGATTGCTTTTACAGTTTCCAACACTTCTTCGATATGTTCTTTCACTTTCACTTTGCGCCATTCCTTGATGACGGTACCTGTCGGGTCGATCAAGAATGTCGAGCGCTCGATGCCCCAGAATTCTTTACCGTACATTTTCTTGAGCTTCCAAACCCCATAAGCTTCAGACACTTGGTGATCCTCGTCAACGAGAAGCGAAAACGGCAAACCGTGCTTGTCGATGAATTTTTGATGGCGTTCTTTGGAATCTGCACTGACGCCCAAAATCTCTGCGTTAAGCTCCGAAAAATCTTTTTCGGCATCGCGGAAATCGCATGCTTGGGTCGTACAACCCGGTGTCATATCTTTCGGATAAAAATAGAGTACGACGTATTTTTTTCCTGCGTAATCCGATAGGGAAATTGTTTCGCCCTGTTCATTTTGCAATGTGAAGTCAGGTGCTGCCAATCCTTCTAATGTAGCCAAACCCATCACTCCTTTTCTTTCTTCTATCGTACCGGACGGTTTCATTACTTTCAATTTCTTTGGCGTTTGCAGCTGATATTGTCTACAATAAGGAATAGATTATTTTAGGAGGCATTTTATGGATCACTCGATTTCCGAACAATTGCACCAAGAAGCGTTAGAACATATTGTCGGCGGGGTTAATAGTCCTTCCCGCTCTTATAAAGCTGTAGGAGGCGGCTCTCCTATCGCGATGGATTATGGAAAAGGCGCCCATTTTTATGATGTAGATGGAAATAAATACATCGATTATTTAGCGGCTTACGGCCCGATTATCACAGGCCATGGCCACCCGCATATCGCAAAAGCCATTGCCAATGCTGCTGAAACCGGCGTGTTATTCGGCACCCCGACAAAGCACGAAGTGACATTCGCCAAAATGCTGAAACAAGCGATGCCTGCGATGGATAAAGTGCGTTTTGTCAATAGCGGGACGGAAGCTGTCATGACGACTATCCGCGTGGCACGTGCATATACGGGACGGACCAAAATCATGAAATTCGCCGGATGCTATCACGGCCATTCCGACTTAGTGCTTGTTGCTGCCGGTTCCGGACCTGCTACACTCGGCACACCTGATTCGGCAGGCGTCCCGAAATCGATAGCTGAAGAAGTGATCACGATTCCCTTTAACGATCCAGAGGCATTCAAAGAAGCGATTGACCGTTGGGGTAATGAAATTGCTTGCATACTCGTCGAGCCGATTGTCGGCAACTTCGGCATTGTCGAACCGGAAGAAGGGTTTCTTGAAGAAGTCCACGCACTGGCGAAAGAGAAAGGTGCATTGATTGTCTATGATGAAGTCATTACGGCTTTCCGCTTCCATTACGGCGGTGCGCAGAATTTGCTCGGCCTTGAGCCGGACTTGACGGCGCTCGGAAAAATCATCGGCGGCGGTTTGCCGATCGGTGCATACGGCGGGAAGCGTGAAATCATGGAAACGGTCGCCCCGCTTGGACCCGCTTATCAGGCAGGGACGATGGCCGGCAATCCGGCTTCGATCCAAGCAGGCATCGCCTGTCTTGAAGTGTTGCAAGAAAAAGGTGTTTACGAACGCATGGACCAACTTGGGGAACGTCTTGAATCAGGAATTTTGACTGCTGCTGACAAATACGGCGTCACGATTACGATCAATCGTTTAAAAGGTGCCCTGACGATTTATTTCACCGATCAAAAAGTGAAAAATTACGAACAAGCGGAAGCCACGGATGGCGAAATGTTCGGGCGTTTCTTTAAACTGATGCTTGAACAGGGCATCAATTTGGCGCCTTCCAAATACGAAGCCTGGTTTTTGACCACTGAACATACAGAGGAAGATATCGATACGTCGATCCGGGCGGTAGAGCATGCATTTGCCCAATTGTAAAAACGGATTCCTTTCTGAAGGGGGTGTTTGCCGATGAAACTCGGTGCGCGCATATTCAAAACCGGTATCGCTATATCACTTGCCTTGTTTCTGGCGACGCTTCTTGAACTTCCGACGCCAGTATTTGCAGGGGTAGCGGCGATTTTCGCCATACAGCCTTCCATTTACCGGTCATACCTGACGTTACTCGACCAAGTTTACGGGAACTTAATTGGCGCCTCGATTGCCGTTATCTTCGTGTTGACGCTCGGACCGAACTATTTAACGATCGGTGTCGCCGCTATTTTAGCGATCATCATAATGCTGAAACTAAAGCTCGAAAACACAGTGCCCTTGACACTGGTGACTTTGATCATCATTATGGACTCGCAATCGGATGACTTTCTGGTCTTCGCCTCTTTGCGATTCCTGACAGTATTATTGGGGATTTTATCGGCTTTTATCGTCAATATGATCTTTTTGCCGCCAAAATACGAAACGCGCTTGTTCCAGTCAATCCATTCCGTCAGCGAAGATGTCATACGGTGGATCCGGATTTCGATCCGCCATGCTTCCGATCATTCCTCGGTAAAAGAAGACATCGACAAATTGACCGAGAAACTGGTGAAAGTGGACCAATGGTATTCATTTTATAAAGAAGAACGCAGTTATACGAAAAAGCAGCAATATACAAAAGCCCGCAAGCTGGTACTCTACAGGCAGATGATTGCCACATCGAAAAAAAGCCTGGAAGTTCTGCGGCGCCTGAACCGTTATGATAATGAACTGCGGGATTTGCCCGAACAATTCCACATGATGGTGCAGGAGCGGCTCGAGAGCTTGGCGAGCTATCACGAACAGCTTTATATGAAATACATCGGGAAAATCCGTCCGGAACATAGCGAAAGTTCAGGGCCGGACGCGGTGTTGAAACGCAATGAAGTCATGTCGATTTTCGTCAAGGAAATCAATTTATCGACTGAAGTCGAAGAAGACGAATTTTCGGTTTACCATTTGATGCACGTCCTCTCTGCCCTGCTTGACTACGAAGAGCATTTGGAGCATCTGGACTTGCTGATCATCGCATACCATAATTACCATAGCGAAGAAGTCGACAGCGACATCGAAAACGCCATATAAAAAACGCCCGGAAAATTTCCGGGCGTTTTTCTTATGATTTCATTCGTGGGTCGAGTGCGTCGCGCAACCCGTCTCCCATTAAATTAAAGCCAAGTACGGTCAACATAATCGCCACACCCGGGAAAATCATCGTCCACGGGGCATTGGTCAAGTACGAGCGGGAATCGGCCAGCATCTTGCCCCATTCCGGGGAAGGCGCTTGCGCCCCGAGCCCGAGAAAGCCGAGTGCCGCCGCTTCAATGATCGCTGTCGCAATCGCGAGCGTGCCTTGGACGATAACCGGCGCCATGGAGTTCGGCAAAATATGCGAAACCAATATGCGGTTATCTTTCATGCCGATCGCTTTTGCCGACATGATGTATTCGTCTTCCTTGATGCTCAATACCTTCGACCGGATCAAGCGCCCGAAGTTCGGAACGTTGATAATGGCAATCGCAATCAATGCATTGCGTAGGGACGGCCCAAGAACCGATACCACTGCAATCGCAAGAAGGATACTCGGGAATGCCAACATGATATCGAATAGCCGGGAAATGATGGTATCAACCCAGCGTCCATAATAGCCGGCCAAAATACCGAGAATACTGCCGACAACTACCGATCCGATAACCGCCAGGAATCCAACCCATAGCGAGATGCGCGCTCCGTATACGACACGCGACAAGATATCGCGGCCGAAATCGTCTGTACCCATCCAATGATCACCGGAAGGAGGCAGAAGCCGCTGGGAAAGATTTTGTTCATTGATGCCTTGCGGTGTAAATAACGGACCGAAAATCGCCAAAAGAATGAAGAAAATGACGATGCCCATACCGACGACCGCGACTTTACTTTTGCGGAATCCGCGCCATGCCTCTTTCCAAGGACCGGCGACTTTTTGCATTTCCTGCTTGTCTGCTGCTGCTGTTTCAGCCAATGTGCTCCTCCCCCTTCCTAATCATATTTGATCCTCGGATCGACCAAGCCGTAAAGCAAGTCGACGAAGAGGTTGATCATGACGAATATAAATGCGACGACGAGAATGCCGGATTGGATAACCGGATAATCGCGGAAACCGATCGCTTCATAAATATAGCGCCCGATGCCTGGCCATCCGAAAATGGTTTCTGTCAAAATGGCGCCGCCGAGCAATAAGCCCATCTGTAAGCCAATGATTGTAAGAACTGGAATGATCGCATTTTTCAATGCGTGCTTGTAGACGACCCAGAACATCTTGACGCCTTTGGCACGTGCTGTCCGCACATAATCCGAACGCATGACTTCAAGCATTGATGAGCGCGTCATACGGGCAATAATTGCCATCGGAATAGTGGCCAGCGCAGTTCCCGGAAGCACCAAATGCTTCAATACGGTCGCCAATTGATTGAAATCACCTTGAATGATGGTGTCCAACACATAAAAATTGGTGATGTTATTGATTGGATCCCGGACGTTTTCACGGCCAGTCGTCGGCAATATGCCGAGTTCAATCGAGAAAATCCATTGGTTCATGAGGCCGAGCCAGAAAATCGGCATGGAAACACCGATCAAGGCTAGCACCATCGCTGTGTAATCGAACCACGAGTTCTGGAACCATGCAGAGATGATGCCTGCATTAATGCCGATGACCACGGCAATGATGATCGCGAACAAAGATAATTCAAATGTCGCTGCTAGATATGGCCAAATTTCTTCCGAAACAGGTGAACGGGTACGCAGCGAATCCCCCATGTCGCCTGTGACCAGGCCTTTTAAGTAATCGAAATATTGGATGTACCAGGGATTGTCAAGCCCCAGACTGGTCCGTAATGCTTTAATTGCTTCTTCGGATGCTTGTTGCCCAAGGATGACTTGTGCAGGATCGCCTGGAATCGCCCGGATGATCATGAAGACAATAAATGTCATTCCGAGTAATACAGGAATCAATTGCAAAAGCCGCTGCCCGATATAGTGAAGCATCTTCTTCACCTCTCCATCTCAATTGCATTATGTATTGAAAAGGGGGAGAAATCAGTATGACCTCTCCCCCAAAGAAACGCCTACTCCAAATCTACTGAAGACAATTTGTCAGAGCCAGTTGGATGCGCTTTAAAGTCGATTACGTTCGTCCCGCCTGCAAGAAGCGGTGTAGAGTGCGCAAGCGGTACCCATGGCGCGTCTTCGTGGATGATTTCCTGAGCCTGCATATAGAGTTCGTTGCGGGCCTCTTCATCAACTTCTGTTTGAGCTTCAATCAAGATATCGTGAAGTTCTTGGTTTTCGTAGTATGTGTAGTTGTTTGAACCGATGTTGTCTTGGTCAAGCAATACATACAAGAAGTTATCGGCATCGCCGTTATCGCCTGTCCAGCCGAGAAGGAATGCATCTGCTTCTCCCGCTGCCGCTTTTTCAAGATATGTTGCCCATTCGTAGGAAACGATTTCAGCTGTAATGCCGACTTCCGACAAATCACTTTGGATCGCTTCCGCTACTTTTTGGCCATCCGGCATATACGGACGTGGAACCGGCATTGCCCATAGTTCCATTGTGAAGCCATCTTCGAGTCCTGCTTCAGCTAGAAGTTCTTTCGCTTTCTCAGGATCGTACTCATAGCCTTCAATGCTGTCGTTATAACCGCTGATTACCGGAGGCATCGGGTTTTTCGCGACTTCTGCACGGCCTTCGAAGAATGAATCGACAATTGCCTGGCGGTCAATCGCATGGTTCATCGCCTGGCGCACTTTCGGATCGTCGAATGGTTCACGAGTAGTCGTCAATCCAAGGTATCCGACGTTCATCGACGGACGTTCGAACAATTGAAGGTTTTCATCATTTTCGATCGTTTCTGAATCTGATGGGGTAATGCCGTCAGCCAAATCGATTTCGCCAGACAATAATGCATTCAAACGTGCTGAGTTATCTGGAATTGCACGGAACACGACTTGGTCGAGTTTCGGTTCTCCATCTACCCAGTAATCATCGAATTTCTCGATTGTTACCGTGTCGTTGCGCTGCCATTCAACGAATTTGAATGGGCCAGTGCCGACAGGTTGATCGCCGAATGATTCGCCAGCTTCTTCAAATGCGGTCGGTGATGCGATGCCGAATGGGCTCATCGCCAAGTTTTTGAGGAATGGTGCTTGTGGGCGCTTCAATTTAATCACGACTTCGTAATCGCCAGTCGCTTCGACCGATTCGATGACGTGTTCTTCTTCATCGCCAAATCCGCCAAACATTGATTTATAGTACGGGAATTGGTCTGCATCCCCAGCAGCCCAGCGTTCAAAGTTCGCGACAACTGCTTCAGCGTTGAAATCCGTTCCATCATGGAACGTGACGCCTTCTTGCAACTGGAGCGTGTAAGTCAAACCATCTTCCGCCGCTTCCCAATCGCTGGCAAGCCCTGCTTCAATTTCAGTGTCCTGCTCGCCGAAATTGATCAATGTATCGAAGATGTTTTTCGTAACTTTGAAAGACTCTCCATCTGTGACCGTGATCGGATCCAGTGAAACCGAGTCGCCGCCGCGTCCGAAGATCAGGACTTTCTCGCCGCCTGATTCTGAATCTCCGCCTTCTCCGCCTGATTCCGAATCACCGCCTGAACAGCCGTAAAGCGCTGTCGACAGCAAAAGCAGCATCAGGAAAGCGATTGATACAATTTTCTTTTTCCCCAAAATAACCCCTCCGTTTTGTTTTTTTATTATCATTGCGGCCTGCTTTCCTCATAAAGGTGGCAAGCCACAGAATGACCTGGTTCAACTTCCGCGAAACGCGGAATTTCCTGCGAGCAGATATCCATCTTGAATGGGCAGCGTGTATGGAAGCGGCAGCCTGATGGCGGATTGGCCGGACTCGGCACATCCCCTTTGATCACTACTTCTTCGCGGACAAAATCAGGGTCCGGCACAGGCACGGCAGATAGCAGCGCTTGTGTGTAGGGATGAAGCGGCTTTTCATACAGGCTTTCTGTATCCGCAAGCTCCGCCATATTGCCCAAATACATAACACCCACACGGTCGCTAATATGGCGTACGACCCCGAGATCATGGGCGATGAATATGTACGTCAATTTCAAGTCGCGCTGCAAATCCTGCATCAAATTGAGCACTTGCGCTTGAATCGACACATCAAGTGCCGAAACCGGCTCATCGGCGATGATCAGTTTCGGATTGGTCATGAGCGCGCGCGCAATGCCGATTCGCTGGCGTTGTCCGCCGCTGAATTGGTGCGGATAACGCTTGGCGTGATAGCTGCTGAGCCCGACGATTTCAAGAAACTCATGCACTTTCTGCTTGCGCTCTTTCGGTTCACCGATATTGTGTACGTTCAAGGGCTCCATCAGGATTTTTTCGATGCTGTGGCGCGGATTGAGGGACGCGTATGGATCCTGAAACACCATTTGGATATCGCGTCTTGCTTTGCGCATATCGGACGCTGACAAACTGGTCAATTCTTGCCCGTCAAATGTCACTTTGCCTTCTGTCGGATCGAGCAAGCGCATCAGCATACGCCCGGTCGTCGACTTGCCGCAGCCAGATTCACCGACGATGCCAAGTGTTTCCCCTTCATTTACATAGAAGGAAATGTCATCAACTGCTTTAACCTGCCCTTTTACGCGGCCAAGAACCCCGCCTGTTATCGGGAAATATTTCTTCAGGCCTTCAACTTTCAACAATGGTTCTGTCATGCGACTTGGCCTCCTTTGGATCAAATAGGAAACAGCGCGTCTTGTGGTCTTCTGCCGTCTGGTATAATGCCGGGTCTTCCACATGGCAGCGATCGAAGGCGAATTCACAGCGCGCTGCGTATTTGCAGCCTACTTTGATCGATCCGGGTTTTGGCACGTTCCCAGGAATGGAATATAGGCGTTCTTTCTTGAAACGCATATCGGGAACGCTTTCCAATAGGCCTCGTGTATAGGGATGCTGCGGATCATTGAAAATGGTATGTACTGGCCCTTCTTCGACTACTTTCCCCGCGTACATGACGACGACGCGTTCGCATGTTTCTGCGACGACACCAAGGTCATGGGTGATCAGCAAGACGGCTGTATCGAGCCGTTCGTTTAAATTTTTGATCAACTTAAGGATCTGCGCTTGTATCGTCACATCGAGTGCAGTGGTCGGTTCGTCGGCAATCAGCACTTTCGGGTCGCACAGCAAAGCCATCGCGATCATCACGCGCTGGCGCATGCCTCCCGACAATTGGTGCGGATATTCGTTAAGCAAAGCTTCTGCACGTGGCAGGCCGACCAATTTCATCATCTCGACAGCGCGTTCCTGGATTTGGCTTTTCGACCAATCCTTTTTATGGATTTTCAATGCTTCGCGCAATTGGTTGCCGATGGTAAACAACGGGTTCAGCGAAGTCATCGGCTCCTGGAAAATCATTGCAATATCATCGCCGCGAATCTGGCGCATTTCTTTATCGGATAGTTTTGTCAAATCCTTATCTTGGAATAAAATTTCCCCGCTCACTATTTTCCCCGGAGGACTTGGCACCAGCCCCATTATGGACAATGAGGTGACACTTTTTCCGCAGCCGGATTCCCCTACAATGCCGAGCACTTCCCCTTGGCGGATATGGAAATCTACGTTGTCCACTGCCGGTACTTCTCCATCATCAGTGAAAAAGGAAGTGCGCAGCCCTTTCACATCCAAGATGGTTTTTCGTTCGTCCATAGAGATCCTCCTTCTTCATTTTAAATTATTCAGAACATTCTCTGTGTTTCCATTATACGTAATATTAGTAGTAATGCAATAGTTTTCGGGAGATTGGCGAAAGCCTTCCTTCCTATTAAAAAAGCTCCCCAAAAATTGGGGAGCTTGAAATAGTTAACCTATGTTCTGCACTTGGAATAGTTTGTAATAGACGCCGCGTTTTTGCAAGAGCTCATCATGTGTGCCTTGTTCAGCCAGTTGGCCGTTGTCGATGACCAGTATTTGGTCGGCGTGGGTGATGGTCGACAAGCGGTGTGCGACCATCAATGTCGTGCGGTCGTACGCAAGGCGCTCCAGGGAATCTTGGATGAGCGCTTCGCTTTCAAGATCGAGTGCGGATGTCGCTTCGTCCAAGATGAGAATCGCCGGGTCTTTCAGGAAGACGCGGGAAATGGCGATGCGCTGCTTCTGGCCGCCGGATAACTTGACGCCGCGCTCGCCGACTTTAGTGTCGTAGCCTTCCGGCAAGTTGCTGATGAAATCATGGGCATTCGCCGCTTTTGCTGCCGCGATGACTTCCTCGTCGGTAGCATCGGGTTTTCCCATCAGGATATTTTCTTTGACTGATTCACTGAACAGGATCGAATCCTGCAGGACGAGGCCGATCTGGTCGCGCAAGGAATGAATTGTCACGTCTTTCAAATCATGGCCATCCATGCGGATCGAGCCTTCCGTGACATCATAGAACCTTGGGATGAGCGAAACGATCGTCGATTTTCCGCCGCCGCTCATGCCGACAAATGCGACTGTCTCTCCTGGATTGACCGTGAAGTTAAGGTTCGACAGTACTTCGCTGCCCCCATCGTTGTAATGGAACGCAACATTATGGAATTCAAGCTTGCCGTCGACTCGCCCCAGTTCCCGTGCGTCTCTTTTATCCGTCACGTCGTATTCCTCATCGACCATTTCGAAGACGCGGTCCATCGAAGCAAGTGATTGCACAAGTGTCGTCGACGAGTTGACGAGACGGCGCAGCGGGTTATACAAGCGTTCGATGTAAGCGATAAACGCGACCATCGTCCCGAGCGTCAAATTCCCTTGAATGACTTGGTAGCCCGCATAGCCGATGACCAATAAAGGTGCCACGTCGGTAATGGTGTTGACGACCGCGAATGCTTTGGCATTCCATTTCGTATGGTCGATCGCTTTTTCCAGGAATTGATCGTTCGTGTTGTTGAAGATCTTTTCTTCATGCTTCTCGAGTGCAAAGCTTTTGATGATGCTCATGCCCTGCACACGTTCGTGCAAATAACTTTGGACATTGGCAAGCGCTTGGGAGCGTTCGCGCGTCAAGTCACGCAAGCGTCCGAAGAAATATTTGACGCTGAATGCATAAAACGGAAATGCCAACAGCGCAACAATCGTCAAGGAGACGTCCATGGTGAGCATGATGATGATGGCAATGAGAATGGTCGCGACATCGAGCCAGACATTCATCAAGCCGATCATGACGAAGTTTTTCGTTTGCTCGACATCATTGATGACCCGTGAAATGATTTCACCCGCCCGCGTATTTGCATAATAGCGCAAGCTCAGCCGCTGCAGGTGGCTGTATAGATACCCGCGGATGTCATAGAGAATTTTATTGCTGACATACTGTGCATAATACTGCCGGAAATATTCGATCGGCGGGCGCAGCAGGAAGAACACGATCGCCGTGCCCCCGAGCCATAGGTAAAGCTGGCTGAGCTTTTCTGCATCTGACAAAGCCTCTGCCCCGATAATATCGTCAATGACAATCTTGATGAGAAGCGGGATAAATAAGGGAATCGCAAACTTGAAGATCCCGATGAAAATCGTCAAGGCAATTTGCCAATAATACGGCTTGACGAATTTCATATATCGTTTCATACTGCTCAAACTGTTCACTCCATTCTGTTCAAAATGAAAAACCTGTTGGCAGGCAACAGGTTTTCCATGTTAATCATGAATCCGGTTATGCTTATGAAATTCATACCGGCTCGTCCATACTTCGATAAAGTCCTGGGCAAAAGGGCCTCTTCTTTGCTTGATCCAGCTGATCAGCTTGTCCACATTTCGGTAGAGTATTTGATCGATGACTTCTGGGTAGCCCATTTGCCGCTTATGGTCTTCGTATTCGTCTTCATCCAACAGCGTGTAAGACATATCCGGAAACACTTTTACATCCAAGTCATAATCGATGTATTTCAACGATCCATTATTGTAGACGAACGGGGAGCTGATATTGCAATAATAATAGACGCCGTCGTCACGCAGCATGCAGATGATGTTGAACCAATGTTCGGCATGGAAATAACAGATCGACGGCTCTCGCGTCAACCATGTCCTGCCGTCCGATTCCCTCACCAGCGTGCGTTCGTTCGCGCCGATCACAATATTGTTCGTCCCTTTCAGTACAGTTGTTTCCTGCCAGACACGGTGGATGCGTCCGTTGTGCTTGTAACTGTGGATCTGGATTGTTTCACCCTCCGCAGGAACCGCCATGCACCATCCCACCTTTTCGTCTAACTATCACTATATGTTATCTCCCGTTCATTATATCAATCAATTCTGAAAACATACAGCAATAAGCCGAAAGTTGCGAGAATCACATGACGATAGACCGACCTCCGTCGACGATGATCGTCTGTCCGCGGATCATATCGGCATGGTCGGAGATAAGGAACATCGCCGTTTTGACCATGTCATCGATTTCGACCATGCGCCCTGCTGGCGTGTTGTCGCGCGCATCGCCTAGCAATTCCTCGCGGTTCGGGAAATGCTTCAACGCTTCCGTATCAAGCGCGCCGCCGGAGACGGTATTGACCGCGATATTTTTCGGTGCGAGTTCCACCGCCAAATAACGGGTGATCGATTCGACGGCTGCTTTCGATACGCCGATCGTCGTGTAGTTTTCCAAATAGCGGATCGAGCCGAGTGAGCTGATGCCGATGATCTTGCCGCCTTTGTCCATCAGCTTCGCCGCTTCTTGTGCACCGAACAGCATCGCCTTGGCGTTGATGTTCATCGTCCAGTCCCAATGGGATTCTTCCAGTTCCATGACGGGGCGCAAGACGCCGGATGCCGCGTTTGACACGAACACATCCAAGCGGCCGAACTCTTCCTTAATCGTTTCGAACATGGCGCGCAGTTTGTCGACGTCGCCGACATTGGCGCGCACGAGCAAGGCTTTTCTTCCTCTCGCTTCGACTTCCTTCACCGTATCGAGTGCGGCTGATTTGCTGCGCGCATAGTTGACGACGATGTCATAGCCTTCTTCTGCTAAGGCAATCGCCATCGCTTTGCCTAGCCCACGGCTGCTTCCTGTCACTAACGCCACTTTTTGTTCTGTCATGTCGCTACATCTCCTCTTTGCTCTAAAGCAGTCTTCATTTTTTGTCCCGGCCCGGCAATCGGCAAATTCTCCAATTGTTCCGGTGTCACCCATTTCATGTTTTCGGGCGGCGTGAATTCTTCCGCCCTGGCCAAATAGCCATCCACATTCCATGTTAAATGAGAAAAGACATGTTTGAAAGCGGTAATTTTTTCGACATCAAAAAGTGCGCCATCCAATGTCTCCGCATATAATTCACCGACTTCATTCGCTTCGAGCGCTGCAGTAAGCTCGAGCATCGGATATTGCCACATGCCCGCAAGCAGGCCTTTAGCCGGGCGCTGTTCCATCAACAGTTTATCGCCGCTCCGAATCGCCATCATGGCGAAATCAGCATTACGATTTTTCTTCGCTTTCGTTTTAACCGGCAGTTCCGTTTCCCTGCCGGCATGGAATGCTTCACAATGGTCGCGCACCGGGCATAGCAAGCATTTCGGTGATGTCGGCGTGCAGATGAGCGCGCCGAGTTCCATCAATCCTTGATTGAATGAAGAAGGGTCTTCATGGCTGATCAATTCCGTCACCGCCTGTTCAAACACTTTGCGCGTCTTCGGCTTGGCGATGTCTTCCTCGATCAAGAGAATACGGCTGAGTACGCGCATGACGTTGCCATCGACGGCATGTTCCGGCACGCCATAGGCAATGCTCAATACAGCGCCAGCCGTATAAGGCCCGACGCCTTTCAACGCGGAAATCTCCTTGCGCGTCGTTGGCACGATGCCCCCGTACTGTTCGGCGACTTCGCGCACACCGGCCTGCAGATTACGGGCACGAGAATAATAGCCGAGGCCTTCCCAAAGCTTCAATAAACTTTCTTCTTCTGCTTGCGCCAAAGATTCGACAGTGGGAAATTTCTCGACAAAGCGTTTATAATAAGGGATAACCGTATCGACTCTCGTCTGCTGCAACATGACCTCGGAAATCCAGATTTGATAAGGGTCGGCTGTGCGGCGCCAAGGCAAATCACGCTGTTCTTTCCGAAACCAGCCGATCAGGTCCTGCTGAAATTGCTGCTTGTCCATATTTATGTTTTCTGCCTCCGTTCATGCTGATTATTCCGGCCCTGAAGCGGGTATGTATACTTAAGGAATATGCTTATTTTATCAAATGGCGGGCTGACAAGATATTATATACGCTCGTAAAGAAGGGGGATGCGTCGATGGATACAGGAACTCATATTGTCATGGGCATTGCGCTTGGCGGGCTCGCATTGGCCGATCCCATTGTCGCTGCTCATCCGGCCACTTGGGCTGCCGTCATGACCGGCACCATTATCGGCTCGCAAATCCCCGATATCGATACCGTTCTGAAGCTGCGCGACAACGCCGTTTATATACGCCATCACCGAGGCGTAACACATTCAGTGCCGGCCGTGCTGTCATGGCCTGTTTTGCTTTCAGGCGCCATTTACCTTATTTTTCCAGAATCCAATCTTCTTCATTTGTGGCTATGGACTTTCCTTGCTGTGTTTCTCCATGTATTTGTGGATATATTCAATTCATACGGCACGCAAGCGCTCCGCCCATTTTCCAATCATTGGGTGGCTCTTGGCGTCATCAATACCTTCGACCCAATCATTTTCGGCGCGCATGTCGTGGCCCTCATGATTTGGGCGTTCGGAGCAGATCCCGTTTGGACAATGAGCATTTTGTATATCATCCTGTTCTTCTATTACGTCTCGCGCTTTGCGCTTCAGTCCGCGATCAAGCAGGCGATCCGCAATACGATCCCGGGCACAAACGATGTCTTCGTCGCGCCGACAATGCGCTATTTCCAATGGCGCATCGCCGCTGATACCGACCGCCACCATTATGTAGGACAGGCTTATGGCCGCTCGATCAATATCTACGACAAGTTTTTGAAAAAGCCGATGCCTGAAAACGCCCTGATCCAGAAAGCGATGAAAGACAAGAACCTGGCTGCCTTCGTGTCGTTTTCCCCGCTGTATCGCTGGGAGATCAATCAATACGGAGAGATCTACGAAGTCCGTTTGATTGATTTGCGCTACCGCAGCAACGATTATTATCCGTTTGTTGCAGTTGCCCATCTGGACGGGGACCACAATATCCTGAATTCCTATACAGGATGGATTTTCAGCGAAGACAAATTGAGGAAAAAACTCGATTTCAGCCATAACTGAATAGTAAAAACGGCCAGGGATTTCTCCCGGCCGTTTTTTCGTTTTAAAAGTCCTGCAAGAGATGCGCGTATTTCGGGTTGTTCCCTGCAAATTCGTGGATTTTGTCTCCGTAGCTTTCAATCCATTGACGCACGACTTTCTCGACCACTGCCGTGCCTTGGTAATCGTAACCCGCTTTGGCGTAGGACGATTCAAAATCAGAAACCAATAATTCAATCCATGTCCGGGCCTTGTCTTCAGACAGCTCCGGATTTTTTTCTCTTAGTTCGATGATTAATTGCTCAATGACTTCTTTCATCGATTCACTTCCCTTCCTTTAGTGGACGGAGCATGGAAATCGGCAATGCTTCCGTGTGCTTGTCGCCGCCCATGCGGTAACCCCAAGCAAAATTGCCTTTTAGGTAATCAATTTGAAAATAGACATTCGGATCGCCTTCTACGCGATATACTTCTCCCGGTTTAAAATCTTTCGGATCCAGCAGGAACGATGCGGCCATGATGGCTTTACGCTCGAGCACCGCAAATTCATTGACGATGCCAAGCTGTTCCGCTTTGCGCGCTTTTTCTTTCAGGCGGGCGATTTCATTGCGCAGTTCCGTCTCGTCCATTTGTGAATATGGTTTATGCTCACTCATCTTCAAGCTCCTTTTCTTCGATGTACTGGCTGATCACATCGCCTGGGAAGCCTTTCTGGTACAGGCCTTGCTTCACTTTACGGCTCAGATCGTTCCCCGACAATTTGCTTTCATGCTTGCGCCACAGTTTGTCCCCTTGCTGGCGGACGCTGTCGAGCCATTGGTCCCCGTCGCGTTCAAGATCCAATGTTTCGATCGCTTGCTTGATGATTGCGTAAGAATAACCTTTTCTCATCAAGGAATCATTGATTTTCTGCTTGACTTGGCTCGGGGTTTTCGACTGTTCTTTCGCTGCGATTTTTTCCGCTAGGCCTGTGGCGACTTCGAGCTGCTCTTCTTCCGTGTAGTTTGTTAAGACATCTTTTTGCATCGTCTTATCAATTCCTCTCTTTTGCATATCCTGCTGGATGGCCCGCGGGCCTTTTTTGCCGGATTTGATTTGCGTCCGGAGCAGCGCTTCTGAAAACTGCTGGTCATCAAGGAAGCTGAGTTCGTAGAGCTTCTTGACCGCTTCATCGATGACGGCTTCTCCAAACTCTTTTTCTTCCAGTTTTTTGCGCACTTCGCCTTCGCTGCGCATGCGGAAGCCGAGGTAATGCAATGCTTTATTGAATGCTTTTCGGACTTCATCCTCAAAGTTCATTTCTTCGATCGTCCATTGGTCGAGTTCTTTGCCTTTGGTCAATTGGTAACGGATGATCAAGGATTCGTCGACACTGAACGCAAATTTTTCTTCCAAATAAATATTATAGCGCTCCGGATTGTTTTTTCCGCGGGTTATTTTCGTAATGATCGGCATCAATTTCCCCTCGCTTCTCCTTCCATTATACACTTTGAACGCCCTCTTGGCATATGCTTCGCTCGATTTGGGTATGGGATAGCAATGGAGGCGATGGAAATGAAAATAGCGATAACTGGCGGCACCGGGTTTCTCGGTTCTGTGTTGACGGAACTGCTGCAAGAAAAAGGCCACGAAGTGTTTATTTTAACACGTTCAGATAAACCAAAGGAATCGGGCATTACATATGTCCGCTGGCTGTCTGAAGGTGCACGCCCTGAAGCCCAGCTGGAAGGCATCGATGCGCTCGTCAACTTGGCCGGTACATCAATCAACGAGGGACTGTGGACAGACAAGCAAAAGAAGAAAATTTACGACAGCCGCGTCTCGGCGACGAAAGAAGTACTGCGAATCCTTTCGGCACTTGAACAAAAACCGGAAGTACTTGTTAATGCAAGCGCTGTCGGAATCTATCCTGCTTCTGAACACAAAACTTACACAGAAGCCGACCGCGAATATGGCAATGATTTTCTTGCTGAAACTGTACTCGCTTGGGAAGGCCTTGCTGAACAAGCGCAAATTGACGGCGTCCGAACATCATATGCACGTCTTGGCATTTTGCTTGGAAAAGAACAAGGTGCACTGCCGTTAATGGCGCTGCCGTATAAGCTATTCGCCGGCGGCACAGTCGGCACTGGCAGGCAATGGCTGTCATGGATCCATGTCCGCGATGCGGCACGCGCGATCCTGTTTGCCATTGAACAGAAAGAACTCACAGGCCCGTTCAATGTGACAGCGCCGAATCCACAGCGTATGAAAACGGTCGGCAAGGAAATCGGCCGGGCACTCGGCAGGCCACACTGGATCCCCGCTCCGTCATTTGCGTTAAAAGCTGCACTTGGCGATAAAAGCAGGCTGGTGCTCGAAGGACAGCGCGCGCTGCCAACCGTTCTTCTCGACCATGGATTTAAGTTCGAGTTCCCGAATTTGCCGGAAGCACTGGCTGACATATACAAATAAGCGTATAATGAAGGGATGACCAACTGAAGGACGTGACCTGCATGACTGAAAAACCAATCATTGAAATGGGGCAGAAATTCCCCTTAACCATTAAAAAACTCGGTATCAACGGAGAAGGCGTCGGCTTTTTCAAACGCAATGTCGTCTTCGTTCCGGGGGCACTGCCAGGAGAAGAAGTCACTGCGCAAGTGACCATTGTGAAACATAATTTCGCACAAGCACGGATACTGAAAATCCGCAAAGCTTCCCCTCACCGCCAGACGCCGCCGTGCCCGATTTTCGAAACATGCGGCGGCTGCCAGTTGCAGCATTTATCCTATAGCCAGCAGCTCGTCGAAAAGCGCGACTTGGTGCTGCAATCGCTCGACCGTTATTTGCGCGGGACGGATATCCAAGTACGCGAGACGATTGGCATGGACGACCCGTGGCATTACCGCAATAAGAGCCAGTTCCAAACACGCAAGAAAGACGGCAAAGTAATGGCCGGCTTGTTTGCGGAAGGCTCCCAACAGCTGCTCGATATCGAACAATGCCTCGTCCAGCATCCGGATACGGTGAAAATCACTAATGCCGCGAAGCGCATCATCGAAGAATTGAACTTATCCATTTACGATGGCAAATCGATGAAAGGGCTGGTGCGCACCATCGCTGTCCGTACAGCCGTCAAAACCGGTGAAATCCAGCTTGTGCTCATTACGACGCGCAAAGACATCCCGAAAGAGAAAGTGCTTGTTGAACGATTGAGCGCAATTGACCCGAACCTGGTGTCCATCGTCCAAAACGTCAATACCGAAAAAACTTCACTCGTATTCGGTGAAACAACGCGCACTCTGTTCGGCAAACCGACCATCCACGAAGAACTCGGCGAATTATCGTTCGACTTGTCTGCCCGTGCGTTTTTCCAATTGAATCCGGAACAGACCATCAAGCTCTACGATGAAATTAAGCGTGCAGCGAAACTGACCGGCAAGGAATCTGTCGTCGATGCTTACTGCGGCGTCGGCACAATCGGCCTGTGGCTGGCGGATTCCGCCCGTGAAATCCGTGGCATGGACACCATCCCGGAAAGCATTGCCGATGCAAAAGCCAACGCAAAAAAACAAGGCCATCAAGCCACTTATGTGACGGGCACAGCAGAAAAATGGCTCGATACTTGGCGCAAGGAAGGGTATGTACCGGATGTATTGACAGTCGACCCGCCGCGCACCGGGCTTGCAGATTCGCTTTTGAAAACCATCTTGAAAGTAAAACCGAAACGTTTTGTCTACACGTCCTGCAACCCTTCGACACTCGCGAAAGACTTGCAGCAATTGACGAAGATTTACCGCGTCGAATACATCCAGCCGATCGATATGTTCCCGCAGACTTCGCAAGTGGAAGCAGTGTGCTTGTTGACCTTGAAATAGAAGGTTTCCCGCTCTTTGATTCGCGCTTCGCATACTCTTGACTCCAGCCATTGCATTTGATTTTTTAGCAGGTTCTCAGGTTTTGAAAGCATCCACTGCCAGAGCCCAGGTGAAATCAGCTATTCAGGAGGAATTGCCATGAAGCCGTTGATTATCTATTACTCCCATTCCGAAAACAATCAAAAGCTAGCGATAGAACTGCAAAGCCGGATCGGGTGCGAATTGCGCGAAATCAAAGAACAAAAGAAACGGAAAGATATAGCGATCTTGATGGATTTCCTTATCAAGCGCGACTCCCGTTTGGCACCCCTGGATTTTGACCTGAGAGAATACAGCCCGGTGATTTTGCTGGCTCCGATTTGGGCTGGAAAAATTGCAGCGCCGATGCGGACCTTTATTAAAAAGTCAAAAGATGGTTTAATCGATTACTCGTTTATCACCATTTGCAGCGGCGGGCCTGGCCAGCGGGAAAAGATCGGCGCAGAACTGCTTGCGCTCACCTCCCGCGAACCATCCGCATTAGCCGAGTTGTGGATCAACAACCTGCTCCCTGAAGAACAGCGCAATAAAATTAAGTACACCAATAAGTTCCGGCTCAAGCGTGAGCATTTCAGCCAATTTGATAAAGAAATTAGGTTCTTCATTGAAATGGCAATGCACGCAGATCAAGATTCCAAAACGCTGACATAATTCAAGCCACAGGCCAAACCGTCGAATACGGGGCCTGTGGCTTTTTTCATGGAATTAAAAAAGTGCAGGAAGCGTCCGCTTCCTACACTTTTGCAGAACCATATTCATTTCAGAATTTAGGCTGTCTGTTTGTGTGGCCCTTTAAAAGCGATGATAGTGAATAAGGTCAATAAGATCCCGGTAATCAGCAATAGGAAACTCAGCTGCTCTGTGACTTCAAGGAACAATCCCCCTGCCGCTGGGCCGAGCAAACTGCCGACGCTGAATGCCACGCCGCATAATAAATTTCCCGTCGGCAGCAATTCTTTCGGCATCAAGTCAGTCATATAAGAAATGCCGAGCGAAAAAGTCGAACCGACAAACATGCCAGCCACCACAAACAGAACGAGCGTGAGCCAGGCATTTGATTCAAAGAACGTCGCCACCAAAAACGCCATCCCCCCGCCGCTTAGCGCAATCATCAATACCTTTTTCCGTCCGATGCGGTCACTGAGTTCACCGAGCGGCAATTGCGTGGCGATTGCTCCGATGGAAAAGGCAGCGAGAATATAGGAGACCATGCTGATATCGAAGGATTGGCGCAAAGCATAGACCGGATAGATCGCGCTCAGCGATGCTTCCAAAAAACCATAGCCGAGCGGGGGCAAAAAAGCAACCCAGCCGATGACGAGAGCCGTTCGAAAGCGCTGCAAGGTTCCTTTGGCGCCCATTGAACTGGCGGAATGCTCCGGAAAATCATTGCGCAGGAAAAACACCAATGACCAGGCAATCAAACAGAGAACCCCGGAAATGATGAACGGCAATGCTTCGAACACTTCGACGAGCGGCACGAATAGCGGGCCTGCACCAAAACCGACACTGAACGACATGCCGTAGATCGCGATATTGCGGCCAAGCTTATGGTGAGGCGAAGTGCTTGTGATCCAGGTTTGCGTCGAAAAATGCAGCGCCTGGTCCCCTACGCCGATCAAAATGCGCAAGACAAACCAAAATAAGACGCTTTTCCATAAAGGAAACGAAAGCAAAGCGAGGATGACCATCGCCCCGCCGACGAGAATAAGCGGTTTAAAACCGAACTTTCTCAGCTGTGGCTCCATGAACGGAGCCACAGCGATAATGCCTATGTATAAGCCTGTTGCACTGAGGCCGTTCAGTGCAGACGATACGCCGTCCTGTTCAAAAATGACGGCAATGAGCGGTAGTAGCATGCCTTGTGAAAACCCTGATATCGACACAATGGCGACCAAAATCCAAAAGCGGGCACGTTCGCTTGATAAGAAATATTTCATAATGCCTCCCCGAACGAGCACGTTCTTTTCTATTTTTGGAAGTTTCCGCTACAATTTTAACATAAGGAGGAGATACAAGATGAAATTTTCCATGAATGAACACGGATTTACTGGGCATTTGCCTTTTGGCGAGCTCCACGTCTCGACTAATGAAGAATACGGATTCCGCCCTTATCAGCTGCTGGTTTCTTCACTGGCCATCTGCAGCGCAGGGATCATCCGCAAAGTATTGGACAAGCAACGGATGCCGGCAGAAGACATCGAAGTGGAAGTGAAGGAAATCGTCCGCGTCGCCGAAGAAGCGGACCGCGTTTCAAAAGTCCATCTGCATTTCCGCATCAAAGGCGATATCAATGAGGCGAAAATGCCGCGCGTGATGGAATTGACGCGTAAAAACTGCTCGATGGTCCGTTCTGTTGAAGAGACCATCGACATTGTGGAGACATACGAATTGATTTAAACACATAAAAGGCTCAGTCCGTTTCTGCATGGCAGATTGCGGGCTGAGCCTTTATGTTTTATGTTTACAGTTCGTTTCCATAATCGCACTGTCGGTGAAGCCACCTAAATGCTCGAATCGCCTCCTCTTTCCTATCGCGTTCTTTATGGTTCGGTGATCCGTCTTGTCCTCCCCTCGTAAAGGATTGATGCAATTGTATCACATTAATAGAATAGTGTAAATATTCAATTAATAAATTTTCGTTATTTCCGCATTTTTTCTGTACTATTGATATTCCTTTAGTTATCAGCTACTATATACAATGGAAATGAGGTGGAATCAATGGGAAAATCCATTACTGATAAGGAACAGCAAGTAACTTATATGAAACAAAGGCTCAGCATGTTCCTCGATGTGTTAGATGCCATCGAACCGGAAAGCACGGAGCTTGAAGATATTGACCGGCTGATTGCCATGGTCGACGATTTGGACAACAAAATGCAGCAATTCAAAAACCGGCCATCTACTGAAAACGAATAATCCCCAAGCCCTGAAGCTTTCAATGAAAGCTTCAGGGCTTTTTATGTCATTCGCAAAAGGATTAGCCAAAATGACATATATTAAGCAAAATCCCGCTTCTATCCGGCGATCCGTATGGTAAACTGACAGTAATTACCGATATCTGACTATTTAATGGAGGAGTGGCTATGTGGAATAAAGTTCGGCCTCATATCGAATTGATCGCCGCGGTGTTATCGGGCGTTCTGATCATTATCGCCTATATCCTGGAATTACAGGATATCGCTCTTCCTTCCGTCGCCATCTATTTGCTGGCATTCGTAATCGGCGGCTACGCCAAGGCGAAATACGGCATCAAGAAAACTATCGAAGACAAAGAGTTGAATGTCGAATTCCTGATGATTCTGGCAGCTGTTGGTGCATCCATCATCGGCTATTGGACTGAAGGCGCCATCCTGATCTTCATCTTTGCATTAAGCGGCGCACTTGAAACCTATACGATGAACAAAAGCCGCAAAGAACTGTCTGCCCTCATGGAGATGCAGCCGGATGAAGCCTGGCTATTGAAAGAATCCGGCGAGACGGTGCGCGTTCCGGTCGGTGAATTGAACACCGGAGACCTGGTCGCCGTCCGGCCCGGTGAGCGAATTCCTGTCGATGGTGAAGTCCATTCCGGACAAACCGCTGTCGACGAATCCGCCATCAGCGGTGAAGCGATTCCGGTGTCCAAATACCAACACGATAATTTATTTGCGGGCACCGTCAATTTGTCCGGTTCGATCACGATGGTGATGACCAAGCCGAGTTCTGAAACGATGTTCCAAAAAATCATCGAGCTCGTGCAATCCGCTGAAAGCGAGAAATCTCCCTCCCAGCAATTTATCGAACGCTTTGAAGGCCGTTATGTCAAAATTGTCTTGATTGTCTTCGTGCTCATGCTGTTCCTCCCCCATTTTTTGTTGGGCTGGAGCTGGAATGAAACCTTCTACCGAGCCATGGTACTGCTTGTAGTGGCATCGCCTTGCGCATTGGTCGCTTCCATCATGCCCGCTACGCTTGCCGCCATTTCAAACGGCGCCAAGAGCGGCGTCATTTTTAAAGGCGGAGCGCATTTGGAGAATTTAAGCGTCATTAAAGCCATCGCATTCGATAAGACCGGCACATTGACACGCGGCAAACCCGAAGTGACTGATTTTATCATCCGCCAAGATGCAAATCGCGAACAGGTGATGGCGCTGGTCGCAGGAATCGAATCCCAATCCAATCATCCCCTCGCAAAAGCAATGACCGATTATGTCATCCAACAAGGATTCGAACCGATGCGCAATCTGCAAGTCGTGGATGTGCCCGGTAATGGTTTGAAAACACAGTTCAACGGCGCTGAAATCCTAATCGGCAAGCCCGGCTTTGTCGGCGAGCATGAAGCTTATGCTTTTGAAGGCGGAATTCTTGAAAATCTGGCGAATCAAGGGAAAACCGTCACTTTCGTGAGGGATGGCCACGGGATTCTCGCTGCTATGGCGCTCAAAGATACTGTTCGCGACATTACCAAATCCACCATCGCCGAACTTCAGGACCGTGGCATTTATTGCATCATGCTCACAGGTGATAACCGTAAAACCGCAAAAGCCATTGCGGAAGAAACCGGTGTCGATGAGTACATCGGTGAATGCCTACCTGGCGATAAAGTGCAGCACTTGAAAAAACTATTGGCCAAGTACAAATATGTGGCGATGACAGGAGACGGCATTAACGACGCCCCTGCCCTTGCGACAGCAACGACCGGCATCGCTATGGGTGAAGGAACCGATATCGCCCTAGAAACCGCAGACGTCATTTTGATGAAAAACGATTTATCCCGTATTTCCTATTCGATCCGGCTGGCGAGAAAAATGCAGCGTATCGTCAAGCAGAACATCTTTTTCTCCGTCGCCGTCATTATCATGCTTATCTTGTCGAATTTCTTCCAGGCGATTTCTTTGCCGCTCGGAGTGGTCGGACATGAAGGCAGCACAATCTTGGTCATTTTGAACGGATTGCGTATGCTTAACCGCAATGTTTAAAATTCAATACACAAAAGACGGCTCTCCCTCATTTATTGGGGAGAGCCGCCTTCTTTTTATGCAGCCGTTTCCTGGAATGCCGCCTTCCTTGCATGACAGCATTGATTTGCCCGCCGATGATCAACAACATGGCTGAAAGGTAGAGCCACAGCAATAACAGGATGATCCCCCCGATACTGCCATAAGTAGCTGAGAAATTGCCGAAATTATTAATATAGATAGAGAACAAAAATGACAGCAACAACCATCCGATAGAAGCAAAAGCCGCTCCTGGCAGCACCGTCCTGAAACTAATCCGGACATTTGGCGCAAGCCAATAGATCACGGCGCATACAATGAATGTTATCAAGGCTGGAATGGTGAAACGAATCATCCCCCATAATTCCAGAAACCCTTCTTCAAGACCTAAAAATGCAAAAAAGAACAGGCCGATCTGGCGTCCGAATATAGGCAACGCCAATGCTACTACCAACATGATAATCAAAAGAATGGTCATCAAAATCGACATGCCTCTCGCTATCAATAAAGGCCTACTCTCCCTCACTCCGTAGGTAGTATTCAAGGATTTAATCAATGCATCCATCCCGAGACTCGCCGACCAGATTGTCGCCAGCACACCAAAAGATAACAAGCCGCTGTTTTGATTCGTCAAGATTTCATTCAAGGTCTGCTCAATCAGCACATACACTTCCGATGGAATGACATCTTGCATAAACAGGAAGACTTCTTCCCTCGGCAGATTCAAATACGGAAGCAAAGTGACGAGAAAAATCAGCAACGGGAATATCGATAATAGGAAAAAAAACGCCAATTGCGCTCCGAGTCCCTGCACATCGACGTCTTTAATCCGTTTCCCTAATTCTTTTATAAATCCACGGCCAGTCAGCACGTCATACCTTGGTTTCCGTACTTGGGACTGGCCGCTTTTTTTGTGTGTTGCCATGAATCTGGCCTTTAGTTGCGATTCTGGTTCTGTGAGTTGGTGTTACTTGATGAAGAGTCGTTTGTAGAAGAATCCTCCGTCAGTGAAGAACTCGGTGACGGGTTGTCTTCTTTGACTGCTGATACAACATCCTCTTTCGATTCGACCACCGCATCCTTCGTTTCCATGACAGCGCCTCTCGCGTCCCGTGCCACTTCTTTCACTTCCGGCACCAACTTCTTGACTTGCTCTACCTTGCCGCCTACATAAGCAGCGTCTTCGGAAATTCGGGAGTAAAGATTCTGTGCACGTTCTGCCTGTTCTTTAAAGGCGGATTTCAGCTCATCTTTATTATTTGCATAATATTTTGCGTTTTCACTTGCTTTTTTCGATTTATTCATCACATCTTCGCGCGTGTTGCTGTCCAAAAGTGAAACTAGTGCCCCTACAGCCGCGCCTACTACTATTCCTGTCATTAATTTGTTTTGGCTCATTCCAAATTCCTCCTAGTATAAATTATAGTTTCCATCATACTTCGAATTTTTCCCTCTTCCTCCATAATCTAAACACTTCGTAAATTATTTTTTAAAAATAACTTGACTATGATATGAAACTTTCGGAATATTAACTCTACAGGAGGAATTTTTTCTAAAGAACAAAGTTTAAAAAAGGAGGAGAAAAGATGGAGGCATTAACAGAATTTCTAGGCACGATTAGCGGTTATGTATGGGGACCGCCGCTTTTGATTCTCCTGGTGGGTACAGGGATCTTCCTGACTGTGCGCTTGGGGCTTTTGCAATTACGCCTCTTGCCATATGCACTGAAGCTGACATTCAGCAAAAACCCTGATAAAGATGCACAGGGCGATATTTCCCATTTCCAGGCATTATCTACGGCGATGGCCGCTACAGTCGGGACAGGGAATATTGTGGGCGTTGCGACCGCCGTCATTCTCGGAGGCCCGGGAGCCGTCTTCTGGATGTGGTTTTCTGCATTCTTCGGGATGGCGACAAAATACGGTGAAGCTGTACTCGCCGTCAAATACCGCATTGTGGATGCACGAGGACAAATGGCCGGCGGGCCGATGTATTATCTTGAACATGGTTTGAAACAGAAATGGTTGGCCGTGCTATTTGCCATTTTCGGCGCAATCGCAGCGTTCGGCATTGGAAACGGCACACAATCCAACTCCGTGGCATCTGTCGTGCGCGATACGTTTTCGGTGCCGACATGGATCACAGGCATCATCTTGACAATTTTCGCTGCTGTCGTCATCATCGGCGGAATCAAGACAATCGGTAAAGTTACAGCATTCTTCGTTCCATTTATGGCCTTATTCTATATCATTGCAGGAATCATCATCATGATTCTGAATATGGATCTTATCCCTGCAGCGCTCGGTACGATTTTCAGTGCTGCCTTTACTGGTGAAGCTGCAGTCGGCGGCGCTATCGGTGCTGCGATCCGTTACGGTGTCGCACGAGGCGTCTTCTCCAACGAAGCGGGCCTTGGGTCTGCGCCAATCGCGGCGGCAGCTGCAAAAACCGATATGCCTGGTCGCCAGGCTTTGGTATCGATGACGCAAGTATTGTTCGATACTTTAATCATCTGTTCGATTACAGGTATCACAATCGTCATGTCCGGCTTGTATCTCGATGACAGCCTGGAAGGTGCTGCGCTTACAACCGCCGCATTCGAGCAGTTCCTTGGCGGTGCTGGCCCGATCATCGTGGCGATCGGCTTGATCTTCTTCGCTTCTTCGACGATCATCGGCTGGTCGTATTACGGCGAGAAATGTTTCCAGTATTTGTTCAAGAATCCAAGCTTGTTGATTGTCTACCGCATCGCTTTCGTCGCGATGGTCTTTGTTGGGGCGACGGTCTCGCTTGACGTCGTCTGGACATTCTCGGATGTCATGAACGGCTTGATGGCTTTCCCGAACTTGATCGGCCTTCTCGGACTTTCCGGCGTCATCGTTTACGAGACGAAGAAAATCACGGCGAAGATCAAGGAAGAGAAAGAACAAGCACGTTCTGGCAATTGACATTCCATTTGAATAATGAAATGATAAAGCATACCCACCCGAAAGGCAGGAATGGCTCATGGATTTATCCAAACAATCACCTGAGAACGTCGATTTTATGATTGAAGAAATAAAAACGAAACTGCGCATGGTCAATGTGGATGCAATGAAAGCAGAGCATTTCAACACGTCCGAGTACGAAGACTTGCGTGAAATTTACGAGATGGTTAAAAATCGCGATAATTTCAGCCCGAACGAAATGCAGGCCATTGCCTCGGAACTCGGTTCATTGCGCAAATAAGAAAAGCCCTGAAGCTAAATGCTTCAGGGCTTTTTTTGTGATTCGCTTCGGAAACTCGCCTTATGCCTGTCGAGGGGCCACAGGATGTGGGTCAGCTAACCGTTGCGACAGGACGTCGCGTCCTTAGGTTAGCTTCCTAAAAACGGGCGCTTTCGCTTTTCTTTGTCTAGCTTCAGTGGCCTGACTCTCGGGTCGTAAGCCAATTCCCCTGTGCGGCTGAAATACGCCGCTTCGGGGACTCGGCTTACGCCTGTCGAGCCAGAACGGCCACTTCAGCTTTTCTTTTCATATTGCACGATGTACCAGCCGCCTTCTTTGATGACAGTGCGGAGACTTAGGAATTCCAGGTTTGATTCTTCTCCCCATTCGATGAGTTCTTCCTTTTTCGGCAGCCTGTAGAGATTGTCGAATGATGAGAAGAAGCTATTGAAGACATTGGCGAACGGCGGGCTGTCCGGGCCGCCGGCGATTGGGGTGACGACCGAGAAAATGCCTCCCGGTGCAATCCAGCTGCTGATTTCCTTGAACAAGGCCTGGCGCTTCTCGAGCGGGATATAATGTAACACGTTATTGAGCATCACCATATCCTGTGGGGATTCTGGTTTGTAATTCCATAAATCCGCCTGCTCGATGGAGACGTTGTTTTGGTTTGCTGTCAGTTCTTTCGCCTTCTCGACAACTTCTTCACTGATTTCGATTCCCGTGAATTGCGTCGTTGGGAATCGCTGGCCCAATTTCTTTATGTAGCCGCCTTCTCCGCAGCCGATATCAAGCACACGGCGGCAGTCTTTTTCCTTCAATCTCTTGGCCATTTTCGGATACGCCAATACTTCAAGCAAACGGCTTGTTTCTGCGACAGTCGATGCGTGCTCCTCTTCATCAAAGTGAAGGCGGCTTTGGTTGCGCATCATTTTCGGGTACTCCAAAAGCGTCGGAATGTGCAGTTCCATCATTTCCTTCAGCAATACACCCGATGAATTATTGCCTTTGGATTTCGGCAATTTCCAGCGGCTCTTTATTTGGTAGCGGTTGCGTCCACTTTCCTTTAAATAGCCAATCGAGACGCCGATTGCTACCCATTGCGCAAGTAGCTGCTCATCGAGTTCTAAAGCATCGGCTACATCAAATTGTGTAACTGGTCGTTCGAATGCCTTAAATAGGTCCAGTTCATAGCCGACATAAGCATGCCAGCTGTACAGGAAGGGCTCATTGCGTTTCATATACGTTCTTGCTTTTACCATCTTCATTATATCGATCATATAAGTCCCTCCACTTTCCACGGGTAGTCATCTTCCGGTTTGTAGTATTTCAGTTCTTTCGTGCCTTCTGTCAGTTCCTTCGCGCGTACCGGCATGAACCCGCCTTGGATAAAGCGGTCCCGGACATTCTCTTTCCATAAGCCAAGCCCCGAGACATTCAACATTTGCTTGAAATGAAGAATCGGATCTTCTTCCATGCGCTCAAAAGTGCGTTGGCGCAAATAGCTGACCGGACGATACGGGAATGAATAGGCGAGCGCCGCCAGATGGCTTAGCTGGATGACATGGTCCGCCCGGCGGTAGCGCACTTTCTCGTACCACTTAAGATTTTCCGGGTCGGTTTTTCCATCGGATAAAATGTCAGCCGCAAGCTCACCCAAAACGTCAGCGTCCTGTATCGCCATGTTCATGCCTTCTCCCGCCATCGGATGGACAGCATGTGCCGCATCCCCGATGATTGCTTTATTGCCCTTTACATAGGATTCAGCATGATACATAACCGGAATCATCAACTGGATTTTCTTCCAGTCGGTCAAGCGCTGGACATAGCCGTCCACGGCCGGTGCCAAATCGGTGTAAAGCTTATGGAAATGGCTGATCGGCTTTTCTTTCAAGGTTTTGTAATCCCCTGGCGGAATCAAATAGACGCTGCGCACTTGGTCATCTGGAAGCGGAAATAAACCGAGAAAGCGGTTATAAGTCGAGATGATCTTGCCGTCCGTGAAGTTCTCCGCCCGCGGAAACGTCACCGTCAGGAAATGATGGTTGTACGTCGTCTGCTTCACTTCGATGTCCATCGCTTTTCTGGTCACCGATGACCGGCCTTCCGCCCCGAAGAAAAATTTGGCTTCCACTTCGAACTTTTCGGTTCCTTTTTGAAGAATGGCGGTGTTTTCGGTATATCCTTTGCAAGCAGTGCCTTTCAAGTAACGGAAGTTGTCGTATTCGCAAGCCGCTTTCCGAATGATGGTCTTTAGCTCTTCGTGATGGATCATATAAGCGGCGTTGTATTTTCCGGGCAACACACTGTAATCCATGAACGATTGATCTTTCACTTTCAAGGTGCTGGACAGTTCCAGCATATCGAGCACTTTGATTTCATTGGACCGATCGCAAATCGCATCGTATACATCAAGGCCGTCGAATACTTGCATGCTCTTCGGCTGCAGCAACTCTCCCTTGTAGGTCGGCGAGCGGACAGCCATGCGTTCGGCCAGAACGACATCAAAGCCGCGCCTCGCCAGTTTCAATGCGAGCGTCAGCCCACCTATTCCCCCTCCGCCGATGAACACATCCGTTTTCATGAGCTTCAACTCCTTGACTTTCCTTACCCTGAAAACAAGCCCGTGAAAACAGAACAGCCGGCAAACAATAAAAAAAGACCCTCGAGGGGTCTTTTTTTCACAATTTGTCCTTATAGTGCTCCATATGAAGCGGCCAATTCGGCGCCGACTTTGGCATTGTGCTTGACGAGTTCGATATTGGCGACCAAGCTCTTGCCTTCCGTCAACTCTTTCACTTTGCCGAGAAGAAACGGCGTGACGTCTTTGCCGTTGATGCCGTTTGCTTTCGCTTCTGCCATCGCCTGTTCGATGATGCCATCGATGAAGTCTTTATCGAGTGCATGTTCTTGAGGGATCGGGTTGGCAATGACCGCCCCGCCTTTCAAGCCGAGCGACCATTGCGCTTTCAAGATAGCCGCAAGCTCTTCAGTCGTTTGCGAACCGTAGCTCAACGGGAAGCCGCTGTGGCGTGTGTAGAATGCCGGCATCTCGTCCGTTTGGTAGCCGATGACCGGAACGCCTTTCGTTTCCAGGTATTCGAGTGTCAGGCCGATATCGAGAATCGACTTCGCGCCTGCACAGACGACCGCAACCCCTGTATTCGACAACTCTTCCAAGTCTGCCGAAATATCCATTGTCGTTTCCGCCCCGCGGTGGACGCCTCCGATGCCGCCAGTCGCGAAGACGCGGATGCCGGCAAGCTCAGCGCAAATCATCGTCGCGGCAACAGTCGTGGCGCCGATTTTTTTCGTTGCGAGCAATTGGCCGATGTCGCGGCGGGATACTTTCGCAACGTCCGGTGAATTGCCCAGAAGTTCAAGTTCTTCATCCGACAAGCCGATTTTGATTTGCCCGTCCATCAATGCGATCGTTGCCGGAACGGCTCCGTTGTCGCGGACGATCTGCTCGACTTCACGCGCCGTTTCCACGTTTTGTGGGTACGGCATGCCGTGAGAGATGATTGTCGACTCCAAAGCGACGAGTGGTTTTTTCTGTTCGATGGCTTCCTGTACTTCTGTTGAATAGCTGATCATGTTTGTCATTTCAATTCCTCCAGTTCTTTAGTTAACACTGTTTCCGTTAATTCAGGACGCACTGTCTGGCTGCTTGCGAGTGTCTTGGATGCATTGAGCATGCCCATCTGTACCGCTTGATGAAAATCATAGCCGGATAGGTGGGCGTGAAGTAGGCCGCCAGAGAAGGCATCTCCAGCTCCCGTGACGTCTTCTACTTGCTGCGTTTCGATTGCCGGGAAATACATCACGCCATTTTCGTCGCCCGCCATGGCGCCGTCTTTTCCCCCGGTCACGACGGCTGTTTTTGCGCCTTGCTCAAGAAGCATTTCAACCGAGCGCTTCCAATCCGCTTGATCCTGGATGGAAATGCCGAGCCTGAGAGCTGCTTCGTCGCGGTTCAAGATCAGAAAGGTGACCCCGCTCAAGTCTTCTCCTAACCGATCCATTTTAGGGGCTGATACGGGAATGACAGCCAGCGGCACATCGGAAGACGACGCGAGAGCCTGCAAATACATTACCGTTTCTTTAGGGCAGTTCAAGTCGACTGCCAATAGTTTTGCGCGCATCAACTTGCTGCGGTGATGCTCCAGGTAGCTAGGTGTCAATTCCGTGTAGATGTCCATGTCCGCCAGTGCCAAAGTCATTTCGCCGTCAGGTTCCAACACAGCGGTATAGCTGCCGGTTGCGCCTTGTGAAAGCGTCTTGGTCATGGCAGTGTCCATATAAGGCGAAGACACTTCTTCGATGAAACGCCATTCCGGATCGTCTCCGGCAACCGATACCAATTGGACTTCGTGGCCAAGGCGGCCTAGGTTTTCAGCGATATTACGCGCGACGCCCCCGACGCTCCTTGTCACCGTTGCCGGATTCGAGGTGCCGTGGACAGACGGTGCTTTCAAATGGAATTTCCGGTCCACATTCGCCCCGCCGATACACAAGATCGCATTTTCTTCGGGCAGCACATATGCACGGCCAAGAATCCTGCCTTGCTTGATGAGCCCGGAAATCAGATTGGCTAAAGATGGCCGTGAAATCCCAAGCGCATCTGCCATTTCCTGTTGGGACAAATACGGATCGCGCTCGATTAGCTCCAGGATTTTCTGTTCGTTGCGATTCATTGGCTCCCTCCTTTTTAAACATTTGTTTATATATTAAACTTTTATAATTATAAATGCAAGCCGTTTTTCATTTACAGCTCTCGACTATTGCGCTGTGCGTTTGAATATTGCTACTATAGAGAGGATGAGAGGAGTGTTTTTGGAAATGACTACATTTGATGAAAAGTTATCCCGCTATGCTGAATTGGCGGTAAAGGTAGGCGTCAATATCCAGCCTGACCAAAAATTGTATATTGCAGCTTCCATAGATGCAGCACCGTTTGTCCGCTTGATTGTCAAGAAAGCTTATGAAGAAGGTGCGAGACAAGTATTCGTGGATTGGAGCGACGATGTGATTTCCCGCACGCGCTTCGAGAAAGCACCGGAAGATTCTTTTGCCGAATTCCCGGAATGGAAAGTCCAGGAGCGCGAGCAATTGGCCGAACAAGGCGCTGCGTTCATCAGCGTCGTTTCGCAAAGCCCGGACCTGCTGAAAGGCATCGATTCCAAACGCATTTCTGCGTCCCAGAAAGCGACCGGCCAAGCGCTAAATAAATACCGCCAATACGTCCAATCCGATAAAATCAGCTGGTGCGTCCTAGCAGCACCGTCTGCACAATGGGCGAACAAAGTGTTCCCGGACCTCCCGGAAAACGAGCAAGTAGAAGCGCTCTGGGAAGCGATTTTCAAGGCTGTCCGTGCAGATACTAAAGACCCGATCGAAGCTTGGCTCGAGCATGACCGCACGCTCCACACCAAAGCCGATTATTTGAACGACAAGAAATACGCCAAGCTTCATTACCAGGCACCTGGCACCGACCTCGAAGTCGCGCTGCCAAAAGGTCATCTATGGGCAGGCGCTGGTTCAGTCAATGAAAAAGGACATACTTTCATGGCCAATATGCCGACAGAAGAAGTGTTTACAGTGCCGCATAAAGACGATGTCAACGGCTTCGTCTCCAGCACCAAGCCGCTCAGCTACGGCGGCAATATCATCGACGGCTTTAAAATCACGTTCGAAGGCGGACGCATCACCGATGTCACGGCCGAACAAGGCGAAGAAGTGCTCAAGGAATTGGTCGCCACGGACGAAGGCTCCCACCGCCTCGGCGAAGTGGCATTAGTGCCTCACCAATCGCCAATTTCGGATTCCGGCATCTTGTTCTTCAATACTTTATTCGATGAAAATGCGTCCAACCACTTCGCGATCGGCAGCGCCTATGCGTTCTGCCTAGAAGGCGGCAAGACGATGTCAGCGGATGAATTGAAAGAACACGGCTTGAACCAAAGCATCACCCATGTCGATTTCATGGTCGGGTCTGCCGATATGGACATCGACGGCATTTTGGAAGACGGCACGCGCGAACCGATCTTCCGAGGCGGCAACTGGGCATTTTAAAGGTCGATAATTCGACACTTAATTTTCCATCCGTTTTCATGTATACTGAATAGGATTATTACAGTTTAGAGAGGGGTTATCACTATGCTATACGGTATTACTGCTGTCCTCGGATTTATGGCTGTGATCTTCATGTTCTTCTTCACACTGCTTCATTTCCTTGGCAAAGAGCTTCATAGCCATGATGCAGAGCATATCGATCCGCTTCCGAAAGAGCGTCATTAAGTAAAAAGGCTCTGCCTCGCATATGCGGGGCAGGGCTTTTTTCTGTTTCTCCTCCCTCTATCACATCTCACAGAAAAGTGATAAAATTTGAATAAGCAGTGTTTATACCGATTAGGAGGAATTCATCCATGTTTTCTGCAACGGATATCGGGATCGATCTCGGTACCGCCAATATTCTCGTCTATACAAAATCAAAAGGCGTCATCTTGAATGAACCATCCATCGTCGCCTTGGATGCACGCAGCGGCGCTGTCATTGCCATCGGCACCGAAGCGAAAGCGATGCTCGGCAAAGCGCCCGATTCCATCCGCATCGTGCGCCCGATGAAAGAAGGCGTCATCGCAGATTTTGACGTGACCCGCGAGCTCTTGAAGCTGGTCATGCAAAAAGCCGCGAAACAACTCGGCGGCTCTCTCAGGAAGCCGAAAGTCATGGTCTGCACGCCGTCCGGTGCCACCGCTGTCGAACGACGCGCCATCCATGATGCTGTCAAACAAAGCGGTGCAAAATCCGTGCACCTGATCGAAGAAACAGTTGCCGCAGCAATCGGCGCTGACTTGCCGATTACGGAACCTGTCGCTTCGGTCATCGTCGATATTGGAGGAGGCACGACAGAAGTTGCCATCATTTCATTTGGCGGCGTGGTGTCTTCCAGTACGATCAAGATCGCAGGCGACCGGATGGATGAAGACATCATCCAATACGTCCGCAAGCATTATAATTTATTGATCGGCGAGAAAACGGCTGAAACGATCAAAAAAGAAATTGGCTACGCGCCAATCCCTCACGAACCGAAAAAGATGAATATCCGCGGCCGTGACGTATTGAGCGGATTGCCGAAAACGATCGAGTTGAGTTCCGACGAAATGCAAAAAGCGCTCAGCGAGTCTTTGTCGGCCATTTTGGAATGCATCCGCGCCACCTTGGAAAATTGCCCCGCTGAATTGTCGGGCGATATGGTCGACCAGGGCGTCGTCATTTCTGGCGGCGGTGCCTTGTTGAAAGGCTTGCAGGAATGGCTGGCGCAAGAAATTTCCGTACCGGTCCATATTGCGCCGGACCCGTTGGAATCCGTTGCGATCGGCACTGGCCGCTCGCTCGGCATGATTGACCAGCTCGAGAAAATGTCGCGTTAAATCCCAAACCACCATCAAGGAGGAAAAACGATGTCTTTATTGAATGAGATTTTGGATTACAACGAAAAATTTGTAGAAGAAAAACACTATGAGGAATTCATCACCACCAATCTCCCGGATAAGCGGATCGTCATCTTGACTTGCATGGATACCCGCCTGCTTGAACTATTGCCAAAAGCGATGAACTTCAAGAACGGCGACGTGAAAATCGTCAAAAGTGCCGGGGCTGTCATCAACCACCCGTTCGGCGGTATCATGCGCAGCTTGTTCGTCGCGGTATACGAATTGAAGGCCGATGAGATTTATATTATCGGGCACCACGACTGCGGTATGGCCAAAGTGAAACCGGAGGGCATCATCGAAAAGATGAAAGAGCGCGGCATTGAGGAAAGCACGATCGAACAGATGAAATTCTCAGGTGTCAATCTCGACGAATGGCTGCAAGGCTTCGACAACGTAACGGATAGCGTGCGCCACAGCGTCGACATGGTCCGCCATCACCCATTGATGGATAAAACGGTTCCCGTCCACGGCCTTGTCATCGACCCGAAAACCGGAAAACTCGATGTCGTCATCGACGGCAATAAAGACGAAAACCGCTGAGAAATCTCAGCGGTTTTTTTCAGAGTGTTGAAGAAGTCTATTAATCTATTACGAATTAGAATGGAATCTTTTTTTCTACATTCAAAAATCAATGATTTCTCTAAGTATTTGGAGAAGCGTTCGCTCGACTCCAGTGGATCAGCGAGACGACCGAGACCCCGCAAGGCGCGAAGCGACTGAGGAGGCTTGGGCGCGAGCCCACGGAAAGCGAGCGATAAGCTTCGGAAAATACGATTTCTTACCTTTCTCGACAGCCTGCGAAAACCGCTGAGAAATCTCAGCGGTTTTCTTTTTGGAAATAAATATAATCGAGCGGGATTCCGGCTTTGCCGAATTGGCGCAATAAGGAAGTGATCTGCCCGCGGTGGTAGCTCGCGTGGTTGACGACAGTGAAAAGCATTTCTTCGCGGCTGTGGCGGAACTCGTCGCCTTTCATATTGCGGTAATCCAGCTCTTCTTGCCAGCTTTCTTCTGATAGTGAGGCGAAATACAATTCCATCTCCGCATGAAGCAAGAGCAAGGCATTTTTCGCTTTCTCGACCGTGTCGACATCGAAATGTTCAAATTCCGGGCTCTTGACCCCATTCATCCGCTTGAACCACATCTTTTCGACGCCAATGACATGGGCGACCGTTTCACGAATCGATGGAAATGAATTTTCACCTGTTTTTGTGTAATACTCTTCGCCTGAGTCTTCCACCAATTGCAGTACCTTTTGGCTGGCCCATTGGTGATAGGCAAATAATTTCTGGGGATCCATATAGCACCCTCTCCCTTCATTATCTTTCAAACCATCTCCGCATATCCTTCCACCATCTCAGATAGGCGGCCTTGCCCTTTCAAAAATCCTGTTCGAGCAATGCGTAATAATAATGGTCTTTCCATTCCCCATTGATGAACAGGAATTGCTTGAGCAAGCCTTCTTTTTCAAATCCCGCTTTTTCGAGCACGCGCAGCGAGCCGATGTTATCCGGGGCAACGTACGCTTCCACGCGGTGGAGGCGCAATTGCTCAAATCCGAAAGCCGTGATCAAGCGGACGGCTTCACTCGCAATGCCGCGGCCGATAAACTCTTCGTCCATCGAGTAGCCGACCAAAGCGCTGAGGAACGGCAAGCGCTTGATGCTGTATATGGAAATATGGCCAATCAGCTGATTGTTGTCGCGTGAGAAAATCCCAAAACTGTATTCCCGGTTTTCTCTCGCTTGGTAGATCGATTCACGGATTTTCTCGCGCTGTACGGCGATCGTGAAATAACTATCGCGATGCCTCGGCTCATAAATCGCCCAATAATCGCGGTTTTTCACCAGGATCCGCACCATGTCTTCAGCATCTTCTACGGTGAGTGTGCGCAGATAACACGTTTTCCCTTCAAAAAGCAGATTCATCTTATCCCTCTTCTGCAGTCAATTTGATGAATTCCTCAACATCTTTTGTACACAAGGCAATGCCTTTTTCCCAGAACCCTTTTTCGGTGATATCTTCTCCGAGATGCTTCATCGCCAATTGTTCAGTACTCATAACCGCCGTATCCCGGAGCAAGGCCATATATTTCTCTTCGAACCCTTGTCCCTCTTCGAGCGCTTTCGCGTACACGCTGAGCGAGAACAAGTAACCGAATGTATACGGGAAATTATAGAACGGCACATCGGTGATATAGAAATGCAATTTCGATGCCCAGAAATGTGGATGCCCTTCCGATAAACTGCCGGCAAACGCTTCCTCTTGGGCCTGTTCCATCAATTCATTCAAACGGCTTGCCGGAACTACGCCATTCTTGCGTTCTTCATAGAATCTGGTCTCGAACAGGAAGCGGGCATGGATGTTCATGAAAAATGCCACACTGCGCTGAATCTTGTCTTCCAGCAACGAGATTTTCTCTTCTTTGGTCACAGCGTTCTTGACCGCTGCGTCCGCTACGATCATTTCTGCGAATGTCGACGCCGTTTCGGCGACGTTCATCGCATAGCTGCGGTTCAAGTCATGCATCGGTTGCAGTGCATGCGTATGGAAGGCATGCCCCAATTCGTGGGCCAATGTCGCGACATTGGACATCGATCCGCTATAGGTCATGAAGATGCGTGATTCGCCGCTTTTCGGAAGCGATGTGCAAAAGCCCCCCGGCATCTTATGCGCGCGGTCTTCCGCTTCCACCCAGCCGTTTTCCAGCGCGTGGCGGGAGAATTTCTCCAATTCCGGGCCGAATTTCCCGAAATGGCGGATGATGAACTCCGACCCTTGTTCGTAGTCGAACGACTGGGAGTTTTCCACGACCGGCGCGTCGACATCGTACCAGGCGAGCTGGTCTTTGCCAAGCAATTGCGCCTTGCGCGACAAGTAATCCGCAAATGGCTGTTTATGTTCGCTGATGGCTTGCCACATGACGTCCAAGGTTTCCTGTTTCATGTGGTTCATCTGCAACGGCTCTTCTAGCACATTGTCGACGCCGCGTTTTTTATACATTTGCAGCCGGAATCCTGCGAGTGAGTTCAAGGTTTTGGCAAACAGTTCTTCTTTTTCGCCCCATGCCGCTTCCATCTTGTCATAAGCTTCCTTCCGTACGCTTGCATCCTGGTGGGAGCTTAAATTATTCGCCTGCCCAACCGACAAAGTCTTGTCTTCCCCATCGACTTCCACTTGGACCGATACGGAAGCGATCAGCAAATCGTATAATTCGCTCCACGCGTGATAACCATCGATGCCGAGCGATGTAATGAGCCCTTCCTCTTGTTCAGATAATAGCCGTTGTGCTTCTTTGCGCCATTCGTCCAAGACGAAGGCAAATTCCTGCAAGTCTTCAGTCGAAAGCAGCTCTGACCAGACATTCGGGTCCGTCTCCATTAGGACCTGCTTGAATTTCAAGAAAGCACTTTGGAAACGCGACCGTAGCAATGCGTGTTCACTTTGCAGCAATGCCGCTTTTTTGTCTTCGGTGTTTTGCGCCATCAAGCAGCCGATAAACGCCCCGGCTTGGCGGAGGTCTACCGATACATCACTCGTCTGTTCCAAGAACGCCGCTACTAGCTGCGCGTCGGCTGTTCGGTTTGGCACATCAAATGTAGCAGCAGCTTGTTCAAAATCGGCCAGTTTATTGCCTGTTGCCTCCAGATGCGTTCTCAATTCAGCTGAATCGCTTCCCCCTGAAAATAAGCTATCGAGCTCCCAGACTTCCGGATATGTATTCGTCATCTTTTTTCCCCCTGCAGTCACGAATTTTCAAAATACATTAATAAGTATAACATCTCCCTTCACGGAACGGGAACGGCGACTGCCTGGTACATTTCACGATATCGCCATTTTTCAAAAACTTCCTGCACTTTCTTGTTGGTCGTGCGGGCTGGCGAGTTTATACTGATATTTGAGGAGGGATTTCATATGATTCGCGTACTGCTGATGACGTTGGCATTTATCGCCGTCGTCACCATGAATGCCTTGGCGAATATACTGCCGATCAACGGTCAGACTACCGGTGAAATCTCCGACCGTGTGCCGGTCCTCTTTACGCCGGCCGGTTATGCATTTTCCATCTGGTCCGTTATATATATTTTATTGGCTATCTGGATCATCGGCTTTTGGCTGCGCTTGAAAAAAGGAGTGCACCCTTCAGCAAAAGTGTCATTGTATTTCATCTTGAGCGCTGTTTTCAATATCGCCTGGCTGCTTTGCTGGCATTATGAGTTCTTTATTTGGTCGATCGCTGCAATGATTGCCTATCTATTGTCGCTGATCGCTTTGTACTTGGAATACGGAAACGGCGAACGGGGCTTTACGGAACGTTTGCCGGTCTCTGTCAATCTGGGCTGGATTAGTGTCGCGACCATCGCCAATATTAGCTATGTCCTGACTTTCTACAGCTGGGGCGGCTGGGGGCTGAGCGATCAGTTATGGACGGTCATCATGCTGACCGTGGCGACCGCATTGGCGCTTCATATACGTTTCCATCATTCGGATATCCCGCTGACTTTGGTCTTCATCTGGGCGTTCGTCGCGATTGCTGTACGCCACGGCATGGATGAACTATTGGTCAGCACGGCAGCTTTATTCCTAAGCGGCGTCTTACTGACCGGTATCTTGTTGATTAAGAAGAAGCCGGCAAAAACAGGTATGACGCCATAAAAAAACAACCATCAGCTGATGGTTGTTTTTTTATATTTGTTGATTTTATTTTTCGAGTTTTGTCAGCAAAATCGGCTCGCCTTTTGTGACGAGTACGGTATGTTCAATCTGTGCGACGAGCGATTGGTCCGGCGTGATAAAGGTCCAGCCGTCCCCTGATTCGATGATATGCTCAGCCTTTTGGGAAATAAACGGCTCGACTGCAAGCACCATGCCTTCTTTCAAGATCGTCGTTTCCCACGCATCGTAATAATTAAGGATATATTGCGGTGCTTCGTGAAGCGATTTCCCAACTCCGTGCCCTGTCAGGTTCTTGATGACAAACAAGCCTTGGTCTTTCGCTTCGCGTTCGACTGCCTTGCCGATCTGGTTCAGTTTGGCGCCGGCTTTCACTTTCATCATGGCGCGTTCGAATGCGGATTCCGCGGCTTGGCAAAGCTTTTCTTTTGCTTCGTGCCCTTCTCCGACCACAAATGAAATGCCGGTATCCGCGAAATAATCGCCGTATGATCCAGACACGTCAATATTGACGATATCGCCGTCGTTGATGACACGCTTACCTGGAATCCCGTGCGCCACTTCTTCGTTGACGCTGATGCATGTATAGCCCGGGAAATCATATTCCGATTTCGGGGCAGAGACGCCGCCCCATTCTTTGAACAGGCGTCCGCCCAGTTCATCGAGTTCTTTCGTCGTTATGCCGGGCTTCACGGCCGCTTTCATCGTTTCGCGGATTTCCGCCACCATTTGTCCGGCTTTTTTCAAACCTTCAATATCTTTTTCATTAGTCGCTATCATACTGACCCTTCTTTCAAACTATTCTATTTGAGCATTATAACATAGAATAAGCCGCTCTCGCCTCTCCTACCGTTCATTCAACTCCCATAAATACCCAAACTTAGTATGATTAATAGATCTATCCAACAAAAAAAGCCGCCTATCGATAAGGCGGCTTTCATCATGAATCCGGCTGCGTCAAACGCGGCGCTGTAATGAACAACAAAGAGCACACAATCGCTGCGACGATCGCAACGGGAATCATATAGGTAGCGTTATAGACTGCTGAATAGACGAAGACATTGCCTTCCGCAAACATGCCGAAGAATAGGATCCCCGTAATGACATGGATCACATAACGGAGAAATGACCCGATCAATACGCCAAGTGCGACCATGGCAATGACTTTTCCGGTCTTTCTCGCACGCACGGCTTCCAAGTAACGGCCGCGCATCATACCGGCCAAACCGACGACGCCATATGCCAGCAAATAATCCAAAATGACTTGCATGACCACAAAGCCGAACGACAGCGGCGCTACCGAGATAAAGCCCGTGACAATCTGCAGCAAGCCGACTAAAAGCCCCGTGATGACACCCGCTCCGACGCCCCTGCGGAATGCCATCAGCACGATCGGGATCATGACCAGGCTGACCGATCCCCCCTGCGGCATGCGAAAGGCGATAAAATCCAATACAAAGCCGAGAGCTGCAAAAATTGCAATTTCGACCATTAACAATACACGTTTATTCCTCATTCAAACTGCCTCCTTTTGGATTTGCACATCACCAGAAGGGCCGTTTTTAAAAAACCATATAAAAAACGGCGCCAGGACAGATCCTGGCGCCGCTTGGGCCGGTTTTCCATCCACATCCCTGCGCAAGTGTTAACTTACAGGTTCGAAGGGTAAGAACTTACTCGTTCACTCTCAGCCAAAGCTCCCCTTGTGGTGTATACAATTATTCCGCTATTATGTGTATTGTACACAACGCATACTTGGCTTGCAAGGCCGTTTCAGCCAAACGGATTAGGGTAGATAGAAACTAGCAAACTTTGTGGAAGGTGGTGGAGGCAGTTTGAAAACTGCCGGATCAATGATTGATTTATTGAAGGATTTGATCAAGATCGAAAGCGATACGAAAGAAGGAGCGAACGAAGCGCTGATGTTCTGCTCTGCCTGGCTCAAGGCGAAAGGCGAAGAAGTCGAAGTACACGATAACGACGGCTACCTCATGCTGACAGCAGCTAAAGGGCAAGGCGCCGAAAAGATCATCTGGAACGGCCATGTCGACGTCGTGCCCGGGCATAAAGAGCAATTTTCCCCAATCGAAGAAGGCGACAAACTATATGGCCGCGGGTCGGCAGACATGAAAGCCGGGGTTGCTGCGATGATGCAGGCATTTGTCGAACTCGACGCTTCTGCATTGCCGCGTGAAGTGCATTTGCACATTGTCACCGATGAAGAGATTGGCGGACGCAATACTTCGAAATGGCTCGTCGACCAAGGCCATTACGGCGACTTCGTCATTTGCGGTGAACCGACCCATTTGAAGATCGGCTTGCAATCGAAAGGCATCCTGAGAATGGATTTGACATTCAAAGGCAAACCGGCTCACGGATCGCGCCCATGGGAAGGCATTAACGCCATCGAATCGGCGATGAAATTCCATGCCGGCATGAACGATTTGCCGTTCCGCAAAGAATCAACGGAATACTATGAGCAGCCTTCCGTCAACTTGCCGATTATCAATGCAGGCGATCGTTATAATGTAGTGCCTGAAATCTGTAAGATGTCCTACGATATCCGCTTCATGCCGGGACAGGACAAGGACGAGATCGTCCGCCAGATGGAACAGCTGGCCAACACGCTCGATGTCGATATGGAATACAAGGCGAGCGGTTCGACCCCTGCCTTGACGACGACGGACGACCATCCATACATCCAGACCTTGATGAAGGCCGTCGAATCAACGCTATCGGAACAGCCGGTATTGTTCGGCCAGCACGGTGCTGCCGACACCCGTTATTACGCCGAGAAAATTGGCGGGCAAGGCGCCATCGAATTCGGGCCGAGCGGAGACGACTGGCATGGCAACGCGGAATACGTCTCCATTTCAAGTGTCCATTCCTATAAGGATATTCTGATCGCACACGCCAATGCCCCAACAGAGGTTTAAAAAAGGCTGAAATCGGGAAAACTCTACTAAACCTCAATACGAAAAAATGAATGGAGCGATAAATATGGCTATTGGAAGACTTGTCAGATCTGCGATTAAATACGGGCCGATTGCATACCCGATCATCCGTAAAGTGATGAACAACCGCAAGAAGAACAATGCAAACAATGAAAACGATGCACGTAACCGCAGCGACTCACGAAAAAGCCGCTGAACAATAAAAGGCCGGAGAAAATGATTCATTTTCTCCGGCCTTTTTATATTGCTTAAGCTTTTTAAATGAGCGGCAATGCCTGGCGAATCGCTAAATAATCCAGATCCTTGCCTTCAGAAGGCTTGGTGGCAGAATCGTCACTTGAAACATCTTCCGAATCGACCTCTTCTTCATCCGCTTCACCTGATGGCTCTTCCTGTTCTTGCATTTGCTGGATTTCTTCAAACGTTACAGGCGCCGGTTCCGGAAGTTCTGCATCTTCCACTTCAAACCCTTCGCCGTATTGCTCGAAGAATGCGTTCGCCATCTCCTGATAGCCATCTACGTTCGGATGGACGTCTCCGGAATTCGGGACGAGTTCCACGGCATCCTCACCGAAACGGTCGGCTAAATCGACAAATGTCGCGCCCGCCTGTTCTGCTTCCTTCTTGAGGATGTCGTTTAATTGCTCCAATTGCCCAGCCGTGCCTTGTTTTTGACTGTCACGGGCATGCGGGTAAGCAAAATAATAGCCCATTACATAGATATCCGCTGACGGCGCAAGCTCTTCCAGTCCAGAAAGAATCATTTCGACATTTTCACGCGCCGCATTCAGTGCGTAATCCGCTTGGATCTCTTCAAAGCTCAACGCCCCTTCAGCGGCATTCGCTTGCACGAGGCGCAGCAAATCATTCGCTCCGGCAGACACCGTGATAATGTTCGCTTGGCCAAGCAGCTCTTTTGCTTCATCCGACTCGATGCTTTCCAGGACATCTCCTGTGGTGAATCCAGGGAAAGCCAAGTCTTTCGAATAGAACGCCAGCGGCTGGTTGCGCGTCAATTCCTGCGCAATCAAATCTGTATAACCGCTGTCGATTGACCGGTTCGGCGTCTGGCCTGCCGCCAGTGAATCGCCGATAGCCACATAAGCGGCAGGAATTTGCGGCTCCGCAGATGCCGTATTCCCTGCTATTAGCAATAGCCCAGCTGCTGCCGCACTCATTGTCTTTTTCATGTGCTCACCTCGTTAGAATGCCCAATTTCCTTTTCGGAAAATCGCTTCGGTCTTGCCGTCTTCTGTAATGCCGTCGATGTCCATCTCGCTCGAGCCGATCATGAAATCTTCATGGACGATCGATGTATTCAATCCGTAATCCTTTAATTGATCGCGTTCCAAGTCTTTTCCGCCTTCGAGGCAAGTCGGGTAGGAATCGCCGATTGCCAAATGATTCGATGCATTTTCATCGAACAAGGTGTTGTAGAACAAAATGCCGGAAGCCGATATCGGCGATTCCACCGGCACAAGCGCCACTTCCCCGAGATATGCTGCGCCTTCGTCGGCTGAAAGCAATTCATCCAATAGTTCCTGGCCGATTTCTGCTTGAGCTTTTGTAATACGGCCGTTTTCGAAGCGCAACGTAAAGCCATCGATGATATTGCCTTGGTAAACGAGCGGCTTCGTATTACGCACGGTGCCTTCAACTTCCAGTTTGGCCGGCACGGTATATACTTCTTCAGTCGGCATATTGGCGATGAACGGCACATGGTCCGGTGTGCGGGAAGCGCCGCTCATCCAAATATGGCCATCTGGCAAGCCGATCGTCAAATCGGTTCCTGGCGCACGGTAATGCAATTTCCGGTAGCGCCGTTCGTTCAATGCGGCCGCCCGCCGTTCCAGGTTGGCGATATGTTCCTGCCACAACGCGACTGCGTCACCGTCTCCGATGCGCACGGTCTGGAAAATCGCTTGCCACAGAGCGGCCATTTGATCCTCTTCGTCCGGGAACACTTTTTGCGCCCATTTTTCAGAGGGGATCGCAACGATCGACCAAGCGATCTTATCGGATCCGACAGCCTGGCGATAGCGTTCCAATGCTTTTCCAGCGGATTTTTGCGCATCGCTTAAGCGTTTTGCAGGAATGCCTGTAAGCAAATCCGGGTCTTCCGCATCGATCCACAAGAATGCACCTTTATGATCGATGATGGCGTCGCGCTGTTTGACGACCCAATCCGGAAATTCGTGAAACGCGGCGTCCGGTGCCAATTCGTAATGCGTCCGTATAACTGACGGGTCCGTGAACGCGACATGGACTTGCTTAGCCCCTGCTTCGTAGGCTTTCTCGACGACCAAACGCGTGAATTCCACGGTATCCGTCGTCGTCGCAATTAATAGCTCCTGCCCCGGTTGGACATTGACGCCGACACGGACAGTCAATTCCGCATATTGCGCTAACTTGTCCTGAAAGCTCATCATTTTTTCCCCTTTGCTGTCATGGTTTTGCTATTGCCTTCCACCAATTCGCCGCCATGCATGATTTTCTGCACCGGCTTATTCGGCAATTCTTTCGTCAATTTCTTATAATGCTTTTCATCGGCATAAGCCAGAAGCGTCAATACTTCCCCATCAGCCCCTGCGCGCCCGGTTCTGCCGGAACGGTGCAAATATTGCTCGACTGTCATCGGTGCATCGACATGGATGACATGCGTCAATTGGTCGATATCAAGCCCGCGCGCTGCCACTTCGGTTGCGATCAATACCGCCGTGTCGCCTTTGCGGAAATCGTCCAATGCTTTCTTGCGTTCTTCTTTTTTCATTTCGGAATGCAAAGTCGCGATTTTGGCGTCGCGGAATTTCAATTTGCTTTCCTTCATCAACACTTGGTCGAGATTGTTGACGAATGCAAGTGCTTTTACGCCTGTCATATGCGACAGGCTGCGAAGCAAGTCGGTCTTGTCGCGTTCATCGACTTTAATGAACGAATGCGTCACTTTTCCTTGTTTCGGCAACTGTTCAGCCGATACTTGCAATCTTGTCGGCTGCTTCATCAGGCGCTCTGCCACCAATTCGATTTCCTCTGTAATGGTCGCCGATACCAACACGAGCTGGCGATCCTGCTGCGTTCTTTCAATGAGGTCCTTCATGATGCCGCGGTGTTCCCGTGCCATCAATTGGTCGCCTTCATCAAGAACCATGATGCGTACCTCGTGCATTTTGAGTTTCTTGGTCTTGACCAATTCATTCAAGCGCCCCGGGGTGCCGACGACAATCGTCGGTTTTTTCTTCAACTTGTCCAATTGGCGCTGAATATTCGCGCCGCCGATCAACGGCGTAACAGTGACATCCGTCCCCGTTGTCCATTCACGCAAGACGTTGACGATTTGCATCGCGAGCTCTTGTGACGGCGCAATGATCATCGCTTGTGTATTCGGTTTTTTCGGATCGACGCGTTCCAAGATCGGCAACAGGTAAGCCAGCGTTTTTCCCGAGCCGGTCGGAGATTCCGCTACGATGTCGTTTCCTGCGAGCATTTCCGGAATCATCTGTTCCTGGATCGGCATCGCTTCGGTAAAGCCGGTTTGTTTCCATTTATCCTGCCAGACAGGACTTAGTTCTTCTATAAAATTCATGTGTCATTCCACCTTCTTTTCGATGCCTTAAGTGTACCATATCCGGCTCTTTGCCGCCTTTTTCGGCAAATGAAAAGGCGGTTCCTTTTTTAGAAGGAGCCGCCTCTTTTCAATCTGCATAGCGTTGTTTATAGACGCGTTCTTTTTGTCTTTCTGTCGCTTTCTGGTCGGGCTTTTTAATGAATAACGCCAACAGAAACGCAGCGAGTGCGATGTAAGTCGACACCGTAAAGGAGAAGTTAATGCCTTCGAGCATGGCAGGAATAGTCGCTTCCTGCGCGCTTGTCCCCGAAGCGACCAGTTCTTGTGCCGTCGATTCGGTGCGCGTATTCATCAAAGTGACAAGAAACGCTGAACCGATTGCGCCGGAAACTTGTTGCAAAGTATTGTTGATGGCAGTTCCATGCGGATAGGATTTCATCGGCAATTGGTTGAGCCCGTTCGTCATGACCGGCATCATGACCATCGAAATGCCGAACATGCGCAATGTATAGATGGCCATAATTTCATAGTAACCCGTATCCAGTGTTAAATTACTGAACAAATAGGTGGTGATGACCACAAGAGCCAGACCAGGCAATGCCAGCACTTTAGCTCCATATCGGTCAAAAATGCGGCCCGTGATCGGAGACATAACCCCCATGACGAGCGCCCCCGGCAGCATCATCAAACCGGATTGAATCGGGGAGATGCCTTTAATAGTCTGGATGTAGATCGGCATGAGGATCATGGCCGAGAACATTGCCATCGACAAAGTGACTGAAATGACCGAAGACAATGCAAACATCGGATGCTTATAGACGCGCAGTTCCAATAGCGGCTCTTTTAACTTCATTTGTCGGAACGCAAAGGCTGTTAAGGACAACAGGCCGACCGCTATCGTTAAATAAACAGCCGGATTTTCCCAGCCGAGCGAGCCGGCCGAACTGAATCCATAAAGCAACCCGCCGAACCCAAGGCTCGATAGCACGAGAGACAACGGATCAAGCGACAGCTCACGGTTTTGGAAGGTCAGGTTTTTCAATTTAAAAATCCCGAGAAGTAACGGAATCAAAGCGACCGGCAATACGATAAAGAACAGGATTCTCCACGAGTAGGTTTGGACGATGAAGCCCGAAAGCGTCGGGCCGATTGCCGGCGCTACGACCATGACCATCCCGAAGACGCCCATTGCCTGCCCTCTTTTTTCGACGGGAAACGCGGCGAGCATGACATTCATCAATAAAGGCATCATGAGTGCTGCGCCTGACGCCTGGACCATACGGCCAATCAATAGGACAGCAAATGTCGGCGCAACTCCCGCAAGCAATGTCCCGAGTGAGAACAAGGACATTGCGACAATAAAGATGGCCCGGTTGGAATAACGCTGGATCAAATAAGCGCTCGCCGGAATCAGGATACCGTTGACGAGCATATAACCTGTGACGAGCCATTGGGCCGTTGCAGCGTCTACGTTCAAGTCGATCATGATTTCCGGGAGTGCAATATTCAAAAGGGTTTGATTGAAAATCGCTACAAATGCCCCGGTGAACAAAATGGCGATGATTGCATAAGGTGGTTTCGTTGTTTCTTTCATCTTTCTTTCCTCCGTCTCGCCGATTTAATTCGGCTGATTATACTCTATTGACACATTTTATACTCGCGGTATATTTTTTACAAGAAAGACGTCCTGAGAACAGTCTATAAGTTCGAAACATTGATTTCATCAGCTTTTGACGGTATGCTTTTTCTATACTATCAGTCCAAAAAGGGGATATTATGAATCCTAAAAAACAGCAAATCGTCCATGCCGCCCATCGCTTATTCATCCAGAAGGGCTATAACGCTTCATCTATTCAGGACATTCTGGACGAAGCCGGCATCTCCAAGGGAACTTTTTATAATTACTTCACGTCGAAATCGGAATGCCTGATCGCTTTGATGGAATCGATCAGTGAAGACATCCGCGCACAACGCATCGCCGCCGCTTTCGGGGAATCGCCGGCCGACACCGACCTGTTCGCCAGGCAATTGGCGATTCGCATCCGCATGAATCATGAGAAGAACCTATTCTCCCTGTACGAAAGCATCTTCTATTCACAAGATGAGGAATTGAAAGCTTTCGGGAAAAGCCAGTACATTGCGGAACTCAAGTGGCTGAGCAGCCGCATTGTGGATATATTCGGTGAAGAGGCGCGTCCTTATGCACTGGAAAATGCCGCGATGGCCAACGGGGCGCTCCAGCAATTGATGCATGTTTGGCGGCTCGGCACTGGCCAGCATCTGCCGCTTGATGAACTGACCGTCTACATCGTCCATCGCATGAAACAAGCAGTACAGGCCCAATTAAAAGACGGCAAGCGATTTTTATCCGAGCACCTGCTAGAGCAAAACGGTCAGTCGCCAACTTTAGCCGACAGTTCAAAGCAATTGCAGGCACTTGCCGCTGCTGAAAAAAATCCGGACTTGCAGCAAATGATCGCATTTCTTGCCGATGAACTTATAGCTCCAAATCCGCGTAAAGCGATCGTCAATAGTGTGCTGACTTCTTTAGGTCAAAGCACGGACGATACCGAACTGCAGATTTTCTTGGAACATGTATGGCGCCAGATCAAATGAAAAATCCCCTTTCTCGGATGAAAATCCAAGGAAGGGGATTTTTTTATGAGGGGCGCCTCCGCCCCGCTGCCGCTTGCTCAAACGCATAAGCATATTCAATCAGCTTCGGTTCATCAAATGCCTGTCCGGCAAACGTGATGCCGAACGGTTCGCCTGATTCCGTCAAGCCGGCTGGCACGGTGATTGAAGGGAACCCGGCAGCAGCACCGATATTGCAGCCAAAATCCTGCGGCAGAACAAGTGCATCTGCCCCGACTTGCCCGAGCCGCTTATTCATGCCCTGTTCGGCCGCCAGGAAGCGGTTGCGTTCAAGCGCCTCAACGTATTCCCTCTCCGTCAAGTTTCCGCTCATGCCATTGGCCTGCTCCAATAGATTCTGGCCGAATTTCAACATCTGTTCCGCATGCTCTTCATTATATGAAATGATGTCACTCATTGAACGGATTCGGTGGTCGGGATTCGAGCGCGCCAAATAGGCGTTTAAGTCTGATTTAAATTCGTGGAGCAGCACTGCAAAACCAAGATCTTCCTGATCCGCGCCAAGATCGATTTCTTTGATGGTGGCTCCGCATGCCCGCAGCTGCTCCATGGCCTGCTCGAATGTGGCAGATTGCTGTTCCGTAATATCCGTGAACAATTGGCGGTCCACACCGAATACAACTCCAGATAACCCCTCTTGTTTCAAATGCTGCTGCCAATCATAGCCCTTGAACTGCTCGGCAAACAGCGTGATTTCGTCATCCGGGTCTGCGCCGACCAAATCCGCGAACACCGTAACCGCATCTTCCACTGTGCGCGCAAGCGGCCCGGCAGTGTCTTGCGTATGCGATAAAGGAATGATCCCTGCGCGGCTGATGAGGCCGATCGTCGGCTTAATGCCGACGAGGCTGTTCTGCGCTGCCGGGTTGATGATCGAACCGGAAGTTTCCGTCCCGACCGCAGCCGTAGCCAGATTCGAAGCCACTCCGGCCGCCGATCCTGAACTCGACCCGCCGACATCGAATGCGCCGAATGGGTTTTTCACTTGGCCGCCCCGCGAACTATAGCCGTTGGTCATTTTATCGCTCATAAAATTCGCCCACTCGGTCATATTCGTTTTTCCGAGAATGATCGCACCCGCCGCACGCAGTTTTTCCACCACTTTCGCATCGCGCAGCGCGTAATGGTCGGCCATGGCGAGTGAACCGGCACTTGTATGCATTTTATCGCCGGTGTCCATATTGTCTTTGACGAGCAGAGGGATGCCGTGCAGTTTCGAGCGCGGCCCTTTATGCTTGCGTTCGAAATCCAGCGCTTGGGCAATAAGCAAGGCGTCCGGGTTGATCTCAAGCACGGCTCGTGTGTTCTTGTCACGCAGTGAAATGTTTTCCTTATACATTAGCACAAGTTCTTCTGACGTCAGCTTGCCCGTTTCCATTTCTTTTTGCAACTGGGCAATCGTCATTTCGTCGAGCTTGTTTTTGCGGTAGTCTTCCAGTTTTTGATGATGCATGACTGTTCCTCCCACATGATGCAAAATTAACCCTTTTACAGGGCCATGGATATCTAAAAAAGCCTGAGCTCATGAGCTTAGGCTTTTATCGGTATATTCCTTTAACAGTTCATATAAGGACAGTTCGTAAAGCTGCCTGCCGTTGATCTTGAAGACATTCTTCGAAACGAGCTCATCAATGACCATTGACCGTTTGTCTTCGAATTTTGACTCGGGTATGTGTTCCATCGTGCTTCTTCTCTCCTTGCAGATAGTATCACTATTTCTATACCCGAAACGATCACAGCCTAAAACCTGCCAAAAGAAAAACTGCCGATAATTTTTTGGTCCGCCCTCGTTTCGACAAATTTCAACTCACCCTTTGTCAGGATAGCGCTCTTGCAAATACACTGCTGCATTTTGGATCAATTCTTTTAGCACTTCTGAATCGATATCGCTGAGTTTATTGATGTAGATGCAGGATTTGCCCGAAGTGCATTTCCCCAGGCGCTCAAGCGCATCCGGCTCTTTTTCTGCACAGCCTGTCAGGTATAAGCTGATTTTCGCTTTACGCGGGGAAAATCCAGCGAGTGGTGCATCGCCTTCGTGGCCGGTCGCATAACGATAATGATAGGAACCGAAACCGATGATACTGTCGCCCCACATTTTCGCCGGATGGCCGGTCGCTTGTTCAAAAATTTCCAGCAGCCGGTAGGCATCTTCTTTCTTTGACGGCTTTTCGACCGACTCGATGAATTCAATGACGCTGCCTTCGTGTTCTTTCGTTTTTTGTTCGTACATCCCTACTCCTCCTCCAGAAAACTCCTGGTCTCTACTTCCACATATAATATCCATTGTCCTGCCTCAACACCTAACGCCCGACACGGAACGTGGTGGTCATTTCCGTTCGACCAAGGTGAAATCAAAATGAAACACATCTTCCCGTGTTCCAAGCGAACTGTATAGTTTCACAGCAGCCGTGTCCACGGGATCCGCCTGCACGAAAACGACCCATGCGCCCAACTCTTGCGCTTCTGCCTGGACAAAACGGATCAGCCCGGTCGCTACTTTTGTCCTGCGGTATTTGCTGGCCACTGCCAAATCATAGATGTATACTTCTTTCCGCTGCTGCTCGAATTTATCCAAGACGTATGCGACAAGCCCGCCTGCAAGTTCGCCGCCGGACAATGCCACACAAACGAGGACATGCTCTTTTGCCAATAAAGACAGTAGATAGCCATCGGGCGGCGGGTTTTCGAGATACGTTTCTTGTTCCTCAAAGGCATCCGCAAACAAAGCATTCAATTCCCTGAACCGCTCCAGCGACTGCGCGTCATCCGCCAGCCGTTTAAAGTGGATGTCTGACATGATTTCCGACTCCCTTTCTTGCTACCTGGCCTGCTCTCTTGCCATTGCCTACGCTTTGTATTGGCTGCTGAAGCGTTCCGCCAATTCCTCGATTTGCTGTTCCCTTTTCTTATGGGACCAATTGATGATGGCGGTCGATTTGACCACTGCCCCCTTTGTTTCAAGCGATGTCGTCATTTTGGACATGGCCCTATTGCCGCCCATCCATTTATAGCGGAATTGCTGCGTCAAAAAACAAGATACCGGCGCTTGGCCGAGATTCAGAAGTTGTTCCGCATACTTCATAAATCCAGGACATAGCGTAAAGCCCTGCACCCATGCGCCAAAAATCAAGGCGTCATATCCTTTGGTTTCCGGCAATGAATCCAATTGTATAGCTGTTGGATTTTTCGCTTCTTCGTTCTCTAGATTTTGCATCCTCATTAAACGAACTTCATGGCCATCACTTTGTAATTTTTCACGAATCCGTTCCCCGACAAGCAAGGTATACCCGGTCTGGGAATGCACGATAATGCCGATTTTCATACCGTTCCCTCCTTCGTTGAAACATCCGCAATTCCATAGCCGCACTCCATCAATGATGATTGATTACTTCCCTGCTGCGCAGAATATTCCTTCCTGCTAAAGTACAAATTTTCATTTTGACCCCCTATTGCATAAAAAAACCCCCAATGCTGTTCAAAGAACAGTCATCAGGGGTGGATTTTTACATTTAATCCCATTAACTAATAAAGAATTATCTTCTCGTCAGCCACGCGACACATTCAACGTGCGTCGTCTGCGGGAACATATCGACCGGCTGGACTTCCTGCGTCCGGTAGCCGCCGTCTTCCAAAATGCGCAAATCGCGTGCCAGCGTCGCCGGGTTGCAGGAAACGTAAACGATGCGCTCTGGCTGTTGTTCGAGCATCGTCTGAAGGAGCGCCTCGTCACAGCCTTTTCGCGGCGGGTCGACGACAAGCACATCGGCTTCTTTGCCATCTTTATACCAGCGCGGAATGACTTCTTCGGCGGGGCCTGCTTCAAATAAGGTATTCGTGAAGCCGTTCAAATCGGCATTGCGTTTGGCATCTTCAATCGCCTGCGGGACGATCTCGACACCCATGACGAATTTCGCGCGCTGTGCAAGGAATAGTGAAATCGTGCCGATGCCGCAATACGCATCGATCACCGTTTCCGTTCCTGTCAGCCCCGCGTAATCTAGCGCCTGCCCGTATAGCACCTCCGTCTGTTCCGGGTTGACCTGATAGAACGAACGCGCAGAGATCTCGAAGCGCACATCGCCGATCCGGTCTTCGATGATGTCTTTGCCCCATAGATTGATCGTTTCATTCCCGAAAATGACATTGGTCTTTTCTGGGTTAACGTTCTGCATGATCGATGTCACGTCCGGCAAGGCCGCACGGATCGCTTCCACGGCACGTTCTGCTTGAGGGAATTTCTGCTTCTTCGTCACCAACACGACCATCAATTCGCCCGTCACACGCCCTTTGCGCAGGACCACGTGGCGCAGCATGCCACGGTGTGTCTTTTCTTCATAAGGCTCGATGCCCATATCTACTAAATTGCGCTTGAGCGACGCCATCAAAATATCCGCTTCTGGTGTCTGGATCAAGCAGATATCGGTATCCGCAATGCGGTGCGAGCGCGGCTGGTAGAAACCAGCGACCACTCGGCCGTCCTCAAGGCCAAACGGGATTTGCGATTTGTTGCGGTAGCGCCACGGATTGTCCATGCCTTTGACCGGATGGACCGGCACGTCCGGCAATTTGCCGAGTCGCGCCATCGCATTCCGCACGACTTTTTCTTTGTATTTCAATTGCCCTTCGTAGGACAGGTGCTGCAATTGGCAGCCGCCGCAAATCTCAAACACTGGGCACGGCGCATCGATGCGGTCTGCGGATTTCTCTTCGATCGAGATGAGTTTGGCAAAGCCATAAGATTTCAATGTTTTCAATACATGCACTGTGATGGTCTCCCCGGGCAATGCATCTTTGATGAACAGCGGATAGCCGTCCACTTTGGCCACGCCGGCACCATCGTGCGTCAAGTCTTCGACATAGACGGATAAGCGGTCATTTTTCGTTACTGGTTTCATTACGTTCACTCCATTTCACATTGACTTATTGTAACATATCCGCTTTTTAAGCAGTAAAAAACTGCGGCGGGAAATTCCCGCCACAGTTTTATTTCTTGTCTTTCGTTACCGGGCCATCTTTCAGTGATATCCAGAACCCGACGGCAATCGCCAGGATGATCACCAGAAACGGCGCATAGAAAATGAAGAAATCATTCATCTTTCACAGCCTCCTTAGGCATGATAATCCGATTTCCCTTTGACGTAGTCTTTGTCGAATAGGAACAGGCGGAATAAGAGATAAAGCGATGGCAGCAATAGCCCGAGCCCTGCGATAAAGGCGATGATCAAGGCGATCGCCATCGATTCATTCGTGAAGCTATCGTAAATCGTCAGGTGCGGATACAACAGATAAGGGTAATGAGACGCCCCGTAGGCAAAAAACGCGGTAAAGAATTGGCCGACGAGCAAGATGAACGCCAAGCCGTAATTGCGTTTCTTCCAGATCAAGAACACGGTACCGAGGAACAACAGGAACGACAGCGCGAACATCCACCACAAATCGAGCAAGCTCGCATAATGTTCCGGGTTGTGCCCGCGAAGCTCGAAAATGATGCCGGTCGCCGTGACAATTGTCGGGCCTGCCCAAACCAATGCGTATTTGCGGACGAGCTGAGTCGCTTTCTCGTCTCCAGCTTTCCACGCATACCAAGTCAAAAACACAGCGGAAATATACAATACTGCGGCAATGCTCAAGACGACGATGCTCCACATCAAGGGGCTTGTAAACAGCGCCCAGTAATCAAGCGACGGCTGCCCGCCCTCCAGGCGCATAAAGCCGCCTTCTGAAATGGCCAGCACCGGCGACAGTGCCGCCGGAAGCATTAGGCCGGATAAGCCGTACATATAGATATAACCGCGGTGGTTGATCTTCGCGCCATATGTGGCGAACGCGTAATAGGAACCACGCACTGCCAGCAAGATAAGCGCAATGCTTGCCGGCACAAGAAGAGTGGTGCCGTAATAGAACGCCGTCTGCGGGAAAAACCCGATGATGCCGACGAAGAAGAAAACGAAAAAGACGTTCGTGACTTCCCATACCGGCGACAGATAACGCTGGATGATGCCTGTCAAAATATGCTGCTTGTCGGAAAAAGCACTGTAGGCGTTAAAGAATCCAGCGCCGAAATCAATCGACGCCACGATGACGTAGAGGAATAAAAACAGCCAAAGAACGGAAATCCCGATAATTTCGAGTGTCATTATTCTTCACCGCCTTTTACGGATTCACGCTGTGCCAATTCCTTCTCGACCGGGTTGCGTTTGTACATGCGTGACAAGACGACAACTGTCCCGATTCCGAGAATGACATAGAGGCCGGCGAACATGACGATCATCAAATCGACTTGCCCGCTTGTCGTTGCCCCTTCACTGGTCTTCATATAGCCGCGCAGGATCCACGGCTGTCTGCCGACTTCCGTGAACCACCAGCCGGCCTGAATCGCGAGCATTGCGAGCGGCCCGCTCAGTACGGTCAGCCAGCGGAACCATTTTCTCGTGACAATGGACCAGCCGCGCCACGCTCCGACGACGTACACGAAGGAGAAGAACGCGAGCCACATGCCGAGCGTGACCATCGTATCGAAGAGGTAATGGATCCACAGCGGCGGAATTTCATCTTCCGGGAAATCATTCAAGCCGATAACTTCACCGCTTGGTACACCGTGCGCCAAAATGCTGAGCGCGTATGGAATGCGGATTGCGTATTTCGGCTCTTCGCCGTCCAACACACCGAACAACACAAGTTCAGCTTCCGATCCCGTTTCAAAATGCCATTCGGCAGCCGCCAGTTTCTCTGGCTGGTATTCGGCCAAGTATTTCCCTGAAAAGTCGCCGATGATAGCGGTCGCAACCGAAAAGATCAGCGCGAGCTTCATCGTCAGGAACAATGCTTTCTTGTGGTAAATATGATTCGATCCGCGCAGCAAACGGAAAGCAGCGATTGATGCCAACACGAAGGCGCTCGTCATGAACGCTGTCGACAGGACGTGTGCGACTTTCGTCGGCACGGCCGGGCTGAACATCGCAAGCAATGGGCTCACATTGACCAGCTCGCCGTTCAACACATCAAACCCTTGTGGCGCATTCATGAACGAATTGACAATGGTGATAAATACAGAAGAGGCAGCCGCTCCGAGTGCGACCGGAACCAGCAATAGAAAATGTTTGCGCTGGTCTTCAAAACGGTCCCACGTATATAGATAAATTCCGAGGAAAATCGCTTCAAAGAAAAAGGCGAAGACTTCCATGAACAGCGGAAGCGCAATGACGTTCCCTGCCATCTGCATAAAGTTTGGCCACAACAAGGATAATTGAAGCCCGATTGCGGTACCGGTCACGACGCCGACCGCTACCGTGATGACGAACCCTCTCGCCCAGCGACGTGCCAGGAGGATATAATGCTCGTCATTTTTTCTGATCCCAACCCATTGGGCAATCATGATCATGAGTGGGACCCCCACACCGATCGTCGCGTAAATGATGTGGAATGATAGGGTCATCAAGGTCAGTATCCGGCTTTGTAAAGCCACATCTTCAAATCCCAAAATTCTCGTCCCCTTTACATAGGCCAAAGCACAGCCCGTTATATGTTTTATTGTACCTCAAAGGTCCTCCCATAAACTTCTGCGAGGCATCCGATTCCGCCCGATGTTTGAATAAGCTGTGACAAAATGAAAACATCCCCATTGAAATTTTGCTGAATTTTTAGTATTCTATAATGAACAAAAGAAAAGGATGATTCATATGGAAACAAGCAGAAAGGTATTTGCCTATATTACCAGAGGTGAAGAACACAACCGAGAATTGCTCGTATTTGAATACAAAGGCGAACCCGAAGTCGGCTTGCAAGTGCCAGGCGGAACAATTGGGGAAGACGAATTATTGATCGATGCCCTATACCGCGAAGTAAAAGAAGAAACCGGCTTGCCGCGTGATGTGCTGGAATTCGTCGGGAAAATCCACAAATACAATTACTACCCGGCGCATAAAGACAAAGCGTACGAGCGCAACATCTTCCATTTTGAATACACTGGCGAGAAAATCGACGAATTCGAACACACCATCAAAAGCGAAGGGCGCGACAACGGCCTTATCGTACAGTATCGCTGGGAACCGATTGAAGGCTTGCCGAAGCTTGCGGCGGACCAAGACGAAGCGATCGAATTACTGGAATACTGATCTATCAAAAAAAGCGATCCATTCACCCCATATAGGGATGAGCGGATCGCTTTTTTATTTGCGGTCTTTTTCTTTGATATACTCCAGCGGCACGAACATTTCAATATGGCGCTCCAAGTTTTCGAAAGTAGCTGGCAAAATGCCGCCAAACTCGCCGTCGAGGTTCAGCAATACACGTTCATTGGACGTCACGGAAATCTTGCTCGCTTTCACATACAACACATGCGGGTCGGATAAATGCTCCCCGCGAAGCGCAAGGGATGCCACACGGATAAATTCCGCCATGTTCAATTCCTTCAAGATAAGCAAGGTGAATTTCCCGTCGTTGATGCTGGCATCCGGCGCCAGTTTTTCAAAACCGCCGACGGAATTGGTCAAGCCGATCAAAAACATCATCGCTTTGTCGTCGAACACTTGACCATCGTATTCAATACGGACACGGGATGAGCGAATTGAAGGAATCATCTCGATACCTTTCAAATAATACGCCAATTGGCCGAGCACCGTTTTGAGCTTGCTCGGAACTTCATACGTCAATTCGGTCAAGCGCCCGCCTCCTGCAATATTGACGAAATAGCGGTCATCGTTCATAACCCCAATATCGACAGGGATCGACTCGCCTTTGATGATGATATCGACAGCGCGGTTAATATCGCGCGGGATGCGCACAGCCCGTGCAAAATCATTGGTCGTGCCCATTGGAATCAAGCCCACTTTCGGGCGTTCCGGGTATTTGGCGATTCCGGAGACGACTTCATTGAGCGTCCCATCCCCACCAACTGCCACCACCAAATCAAATTTGCGCTCGACTGCATATTCCGCCGCTTTCACTGCGTCCCCTTCACAGGTAGTCGCGTGGCAGGACGTTTCGTATCCTGCGATTTCCATCTTTTCCAATACTTCCGGGAGGTGGCGGCGGAACAATTCCCTGCCGGATGTCGGGTTATAAATTATGCGTGCTCGTTTCATCGGATTCAGCCTTTCTGGACCATTCTATAGAAACAGGACATGACAGGGCTGCAGAAAGTTCCCGCGGACGGGACATTCTGCAGCCGGCTGTCTGTATAGTGTTAAGCCAAGCTTTTCTGCAAGCTCTTGCGAATGTCTTCATACGTATCTTGCCAGAGCTCCGGGTCGGACGTGAAACGGTCGGATATCTCCCCGATTACCGTTTTCCAATGCAACTCGTATTGGTGATCTTCTTTTTCCGGCAGTTTCGCTTTCTTTTCATCGACCATCTGCTGGACTTTCGGTGACCGCGGCCCCCATGAACCTTTTACTTCCCCGCTTTCGGACAAGAAAATATATTTCGGGATAGACTTTCCGCCATCCGTCAAATAACGGTCCATGAGTTCGGGATTGTCATCGCGGTAGACGCAGCGGACTTCAAGATCCGCCGATTCTGCCAATTTCCGAAGAATCGGGTTGACCATCATCGCATCACCGCACCAATCTTCGGTAATCGCCAAGATGTTCAATTGCTGCTGTTTCAGCATATCGATAAATTCCGGATCGTCCGGCAACTCGAATTTCTCATAGATCGTGTAGGTTTTTTCCTGATTGGATTCCATCTGCGCCATATATTTCTCCAATGAGATGGCATGCTCAAAATATTCCAGTTCCGTCATCATTCTATCACGTCTCCTTACAAAACAGTTTACCTGTTCTTTTCCCTTTGCGGCAAACTTTTAAGCAAAAAGCAGTGAATTGTTCCAATTAACCCTACATTTCGCAGTCGGTTGCTGTTTTATAATGCAGAATGTGGAGCAGCAAGTTAGACGTGAGAGCGAGATGGATAATTCATTAAACATTTTATCATGAGATAGCCGCCTCCCGCTTTGGGCTCGCCCTTGTGCGCGGTTCGGCTTTTAGATTTCATTGGGTGTTGTGTGCGAAGAAGCGTCTTTTTTTATTATATTCGTCCGCTGGTGAAGACGCCTAGCTAGACTCAATATTAATATTAAGGATGATTCATCTTTTCCGCGCATTTATCGAACAAATCAAAACTGTTCACATAATTTCAATGCAGAAAACATTTGAATTTCTATTCTATACCTAGAGATGGAGCGGAAAGGGGCGAATGGATGGCGAGGAGGAGCCGAGTCCATTCATTTGCGACGCATCTGCGTAGCAGATGTGGGAGCAACGCTTTTCATCTGATGTTCGAACGCAGTGACATTAGCCACCTTGGCTCAACACCCGCCCCTTATCCGGGCAGCTGAAAACGCGACGTCCTGTCGCATAAGCTGCATGACCTGCATCCTGCAGGCCTCAAGCGTGCTTCTTGGAGCGGAATCTCAAGGAAATAACATTTCGACTACCAGATTTAACTTTTGGATCGCATTCACTAAAATAAACCACCAAAAAAGGATGGCTAAGTGAGCCATCCTTTTTCTGATTAACGTTTCGCGATTTCCTCTAGGAGGATTTTGTTCAAGAGCGGCGGGTTGGCCTGCCCTTTTGTCGCTTTCATAATTTGGCCGACGAGGAAGCCGATTGCACGGTCTTTCCCGTTCTTGTAATCTTCGATCGACTGAGGGTTAGCATCCAAAGTATTGGTGACGTACTCAAGCAATACGTTTTCGTCCGAGATCTGCACCAAGCCTTGCGCTTTGACAATCTTGTTTGGATCGCCACCTTTTTCAATCAATTCCTTGAAGACTTTTTTGGCAATCTTAGAAGAAATCGTGCCTTCGCTGATCAACTTGATCATGCCGGCAAGTCCTTCCGGCGTCAGTTCTGTACCCTCAAGCTCTTTATTCTGAGCATTAAGGTAAGCGGACACTTCGCCCATGAGCCAGTTTGATGCCAGTTTCGCATCAGCGCCGGCTTTAACGGTCGCTTCGAAGAAATCGGAAATTGGTTTCTGCAAAGTCAACACCATCGCGTCATATGACGACAAGCCAAGTTCTGATACGTAGCGGGCTTTGCGGGCATCCGGAAGTTCCGGAATTTCTGCGCGCACGCGCTCGAGCCATGCGTCGTCGATGACGATATCAACCAGGTCCGGTTCCGGGAAGTAACGGTAATCATCCGAACCTTCTTTGATGCGCATGAGCAAGGTTTTGCCAGTCGATTCATCGTAGCGGCGTGTTTCCTGCTCGATGATACCGCCTGCAAGCAATACTTGCTCTTGGCGGATCTGTTCGTGCTCCAAGCCTTTTTTAACGAAGTTGAACGAGTTCAAGTTCTTCAGCTCAGTTTTTGTGCCGAATTCATCACGGCCGTATGGGCGCAAGGAGATATTTGCATCGCAGCGAAGCGAGCCTTCTTCCATGCGTACATCGGAAACGCCTGTGTATTGGATGATCGATTTGATTTTCTCCAAATACGCATACGCTTCTTCCGGCGTGCGGATATCCGGCTCCGAGACGATTTCGATCAATGGCGTGCCTTGGCGGTTAAAGTCGACAAGGGAATGGCCGTTGCCGGTATGCGTCAGTTTCCCTGCATCTTCTTCCATATGGAGGCGCGTGATGCCGATGCGTTTTTTCTCGCCGTTCACTTCGATTTCAAGCCAGCCATGTTCACCGATCGGCTGATCGAACTGGGAAATCTGGTAGGCTTTCGGGTTATCCGGGTAGAAATAGTTTTTGCGGTCGAATTTGGTATGGCGCGTAATCTCACAATTTAACGCAAGTGCCGCTTTCATCGCCCAATCGACTGCCGTTTTATTGACGACCGGCAATACCCCAGGGTAGCCAAGGTCGATTACATTTGTGTTGGTATTCGGTTCAGCACCGAAATGAGCCGGGGAAGGCGAGAACATTTTGGATTCCGTCTTCAGTTCGACGTGGACTTCAAGCCCGATGATCGTTTCGAAATTCATTGTGCTGCTCCCTCCCATGTTTGCGGTGTTTCTTTATGGAACTCGGTCGCCTGCTCAAAAGCATCCGCGACGCGGTAGACGGTTTCTTCATCGAAATAATTGCCGATGATCTGCAATCCGAGCGGCAAGCCGTTGTCAAATCCGCACGGGATTGAAATGGCCGGAACGCCTGCCAAGTTGACAGGGATTGTCAAGATATCGTTCGCATACATTGTCAATGGGTCATCGATGATTTCGCCGATCTTGAATGCCGGTGTCGGCGTTGTCGGCCCGACGATGACATCGAAGTTTTCGAACGCTTTATCGAAATCCTGCTTGATCAAGGTACGCACTTTTTGCGCTTTTTTATAGTAAGCGTCGTAATAGCCTGAGCTGAGTGCGTAAGTTCCGAGCATGATGCGGCGCTTCACTTCGTCGCCGAAGCCTTCAGAGCGTGTGTTCATGTAGAACTCTAAGAGACTGCCGGCTTTTTCCGTGCGGTAGCCATAACGGATGCCGTCGAAACGGGACAAGTTGGATGATGCTTCAGATGAAGCCAAGATGTAATACGTAGAAAGCGCGTATTTGGAATGCGGCAAGGAAATCTCTTCCCATGTTGCGCCTTTTTCTTCCAATACTTTCAGTGCATCTTTCACGGCTTGCTTCGATGCTTCGCTGACGCCTTCTGCGAAATATTCTTTCGGTACGCCGATGCGAAGGCCTTCGATATCGCCAGTGAGTGCCGCTGTGAAGTCAGGCACTTCAACATTTGCGGACGTCGAATCTTTTTCATCGTGCCCGGAAATCGCATTCAAAAGAAGCGCATTGTCTTTAACGGTACGCGTGATCGGGCCGATTTGGTCGAATGATGATGCATAGGCAATTAATCCGAAACGTGAAACGCGCCCGTATGTCGGCTTCATGCCGACAACACCGCAAAAAGCAGCTGGCTGGCGGATCGATCCGCCGGTATCGGAACCGAGTGTGAACGGAACTTCACCCGCTGCTACAGCCGCAGCTGAACCACCCGACGAACCGCCTGGAACAGTTTCTAAGTTCCACGGGTTTTTCGTGTTTTTATAGTAAGAGTTTTCATTGGAAGAACCCATGGCGAATTCATCCATATTCAATTTACCGACGATGACCATGCCAGCTTCGCGCAATTTATCCACAACCGTTGCGTTATAGATTGGGTTGAAGCCTTTCAGGATCAAGCTCGATGCTGTCGTCTCGAGTCCTTCCGTGACGATATTATCCTTCACGCCGATCGGCAAGCCGTAAAGCGGGCCGCGTTCCGTTGCATCCGTTTGATCCATTTCAGCTGCTTGCTTTGTCGCCTGTTCTTCATTCAAAGCCAAAAAGGCGTCGACTTTCGGGTCCAATTCCTTGATGCGCTTGAATGTTGCTTCCGTCAACTCCGCAATCGTCAATTCTTTGCTATGTAGTAATTCCTGCAATTCGTTTGCAGTTTTATCAGCTAACTTCATCTTTTTCCCTCCTCACAATCAGTCCAGAATCGTTGGCACACGCACTTGTCCGCCTTCATGTTCTTTTACGTTTTTCATTACCAATTCACGCGGCAAGCCTTCGATCGACTTGTCTTCGCGCATCACATTGACTAGCGGCAATACGTGCGTCGTCGGTTCTACATTTTCCGTATCCAACTCGTTCAGCAATTCCATCGCATTGGTGATCGCTTCCAATTGATCCGCAAAATGCACAGCTTCCTCGTCGGTAATTGCCAAACGCGCCAAGTGGGCCACTTCGATTACTTCTTCTTTTGTCATTTTCGCCATTTTCTACACCTCCGGATTCAATAAACATACGGTCTATCATACCATTTTTCTAAAAAAATGAATAGAGACAGCCAGCTGGCTGCCCCTTTAAATTACAGACTTACTCGTAAATATGGACAACCGGGTCCGTTTCCCCGGCTTTCCGTAAAATGAGTGCTTCCGCGCCATTGGTCGACGTGACGTTCACTTCAATCTGGATATCGTCCGGGAAATGATCGAGGATCAGGCCGGTGACATATTGCGTAAAGCCGATCACTTCGGCCGAACCATAAAATTGGATTGGGATTTCGATTTTCATTTCCTGCAATTGGCCGCTTTGATAAAAGCCTTTGCCGATGACGCTCGTGAAATTCGAGAAGTAGACTTCGACATCTTGCTTGAAATTGCGGAACGCTGTATCGATATCCCGGTATTGCTCGTCCGTCCCCGAAGTCGGGAATACGACATACTCTTCGTCGACATCATTCCAGTTTGCCACTTCGGTCTCGCCTTTCGGGGCAGCGCCGTAAGAGAAGTACGTGCCGGGTGTCATCGCGTTGCGGCTGTTTTGCGCGAATAAAGCGACGAGGATCGGCACATCCGACATTCCTTCTTTCTCCCTTAAGCGCTTGACGATTTCATCAGCCATCCGTTTGCCTTCTTCAGCGATCTGATCTTGAGGGATCGATTCTTCGTAGGGGATGTTGTCCGTCGAACTATAATAAACCGTATTCATCGCAAGCCCGATGGAAACCCCGCCCAGACGGATTTTGTCTTCCTCGGTTTTGACGAGGTAATTTTGCTCAAGGATATGCGCCAGCAGTTCCGGTTGCGGGCGTTCGCCCCCGTCCGTCTCAGCTTTGCTGCGGCCATCCTCCGGGTTTAGCCCTTGTGGATTATCTTTGCTTTTGCGCTGGAGCCAAAGCGTGGCTTCTTCATCGGTGATTTTTTGGCCTTCCTGGAAATAATAATCATCCGGCGAGAATTGCTGCTGCGACAGGCGCAATAATCCATGCTCCGCTTCCTTGATATCGTAGCGCGAATTCAGCCGGCTGACGATTTTTCCGCGAGTGGCGCTCTGTTTATACGGCAACAGCGTCCGGTAATATTGATCATCGAGCTGCATGCTCGGAATGATCGCCGTTTCTGCCTCTTCTTCTTCTGTGTTGATCACTTCCGCCTCGTCATTTCCGGAAGGGACACATCCCGAAAGCAGCAATATGCTGATCGGGATCCACCAAATGCGTTTCATATGCTAATCTCCTTATTCGTTCAATTCCATAAGCAGGCGTGCTTCATTCCACACTTCCACGCCGAGCTCCTGCGCTTTGTCGAGTTTGGATCCGGCTTCTTCGCCGGCAATCAGCAAATCGGTTTTCTTGCTGACGCTGCCGGTCAATTTGCCGCCGAGCGCCTCGATTCGCGCGCCGGCTTCCTGGCGGGTCATGTTTTCCAATTTGCCGGTCAGCACGATTTTCTTGCCGGCAAACGCATTGGCGCCTTCTTCCACTCGGACAATCGTGCCCGTATAGGATAAATTGACGCCCCGCTCGCGCAAACGTTCCACAAGTGCCGCAACTTCTTCTTTTTCAAAATACGTGACGACGGCATCGGCCATCTTATCGCCGATTTCATGGATGGCAATCAATTCTTCCAAGTTTGCCTGCATCAACTGATCCATCGAGCCGAAATGCTCCGACAAGATCCGCGCCCCGCGTTCGCCGACGTGACGAATGCCAAGGCCGAACAACAAGCGTTCCATCGAATTGCTCTTGGAAGCTGCTATCGCCTCGATTAGGTTGGTAGCGGATTTATCGCCCATGCGCTCGAGTTCCAACAATTGCTCTTTCGTCAAAGCGTAGAGATCCGAAATATCGTGGATGAGCCCTTCGCGATATAATTGCTCGATCACTTTCTCACCGAGCCCATCAATATTCATGGCATTGCGCGAAACGAAATGAATCATGCCTTCGACGATTTGCGCCGGGCATTTCGGATTGACACAGCGCAGCGCCACTTCGCCTTCTATCCGGACGAGTTCACTGCCGCAGGCCGGACATTCGGTCGGCATTTCAAACGGCAGTTCGTCGCCGGAGCGCATTTCAATCAGCGCCTTGACGACTTCCGGAATGATATCGCCGGCTTTTCGGATGATCACTTTATCATTGATGCGGATGTCGCGCTCCCGGATCAAGTCCTCGTTATGGAGAGATGCGCGTTGCACGGTCGTTCCGGCAACAGCGACCGGCTCCAGGATGGCCGTTGGGGTGACAACGCCTGTGCGCCCGATGCTCAGCTCGATATCACGTACGGTCGTCATCACTTCTTCTGCCGGGAATTTATAGGCGGTCGCCCATTTCGGGCTTTTCGCCGTGAATCCAAGGTCTTGCTGGTGCAAAAAACGATTGACTTTGATGACGATGCCATCGATTTCATAGCTCAACTGGTTGCGCCCATCTGTCCATTGTTCAATGTATGCCAGCACTTCTTCTACCGAGCGGCAAACTTTCCGCTCGCCGTTCGTTTTAAAGCCAAGATCCTTCAAATAACGGAGCGATTCATCATGGTCGTTCAAGCCGTATGTTTCCCCGTCGCCGCCGATACCGTAGATAAAGACATCCAAATTGCGCTTGGCGGCAATTTTCGAATCCAATTGGCGCAAAGAACCGGCTGCAGCATTTCGCGGATTGGCGAATAATTCTTCGCCCCGCTCTTCGCGGTCTTCGTTAAGTGCATGGAAGGATTTTTTCGGCATGAATACTTCACCGCGTACTTCGATCGATACCGGCTCTTTTAACTTCAGCGGGATCGAACGGACCGTGCGGAGATTGACCGTAATGTCTTCTCCGACACGGCCGTCGCCGCGCGTCAAACCGCGCACGAATTTGCCGTTTTCGTAATGAAGCGAAACGGCCAGGCCGTCAATTTTCAGTTCGCACACATATTCGACCGAGTCCCCGGCACCGCCGCGCACGCGTTTATCGAAATCACGCAAATCTTCTTCATTGAAGACATTCGACAAACTGAGCATCGGCCGCTCGTGGCGGACTTTCTCGAAATTCGACAAGGGTGTCCCGCCGACCCGCTGTGTTGGGGAGTCCGGGAAAATCAAGTCGGGATATAAATTTTCCAGTTCGATCAATTCGTTGAGCAATTGATCGTACACGGCATCCGGTACGCTTGGCTTATCGAGCACATAATAGGCATGCCCGTAGTTGCGGAGCAATTCATTCAATTCGGTTACACGTTCTTCAGCTTTGATGCGGTCCATTCAAGTTCCTCCAGATCATTCTTTTTCGATCGGCGCAAATTTCGCGAGCAGCCGCTTGATGCCTGTCGGGCTCGGGAAGGCGATATCGAGTTCCGTTTGTTCGCCGTCGCCTTTGACATTGACAACAGTCCCAGTGCCCCATTTTTTATGCTTCGCACGGTCGCCTGTTTTCCAGCCTAAGCGGTCACCGCCAGATTGATGATAAGAAGGCTTCATGACCGCTTTGCGTTTCGGTGCCTGCTTATAACTCGTCGCTGCACCTGCACGGTGATTGGCAAACGTCTGCTCGATGAGATCTTCCGAAATTTCAGAGATGAAGCGCGACGGCATATTGAAATTGCTCTTGCCGAAAATCGTCCGTGACGAAGCATGCGTCAAATACAGCCGTTTCTCGGCGCGCGTGATGCCCACATATGCCAAGCGCCGCTCTTCTTCCAATTCTTCCTCGTCGTTATTCGAACGCGAATGCGGAAAGACGTTTTCTTCCAGCCCGGCAATGAACACGACCGGGAATTCCAGCCCTTTCGCTGCGTGCATCGTCATAAGGATGATCGGGCCGTCGCCTTGTTCTTCTTCCTCGTCCAATGAATCGATGTCCGCAATCAAAGCCAAATCGGTCAGGAACGCTACCAGTGACTTGTCATCGCTTTGTTTTTCAAATGCTTGCGTCACCGTTAGGAATTCATCCAAGTTTTCGAGGCGGCTTTCGCCTTCGATGGTCTTGTCGTTTTGGAGCATTTGGCGATAGCCGGATTTCTTCAGCACTTCTTCCACCAATTCCGTCACTGACAAGAATTCCTGCATTTCGGTGAATCCGGCGATCATCGCACGGAATTCAAGCGCGGTCTGTGCGGTTTTCGCCGTCAAGCCCATGAAATCCGCTTCCTGCAAGGAATCCATGATGGTGCGGTCCTGTTCGATGGCAAAGCGCGCCATCTTCTCAAATGACGTCGCACCGATCCCTCGCTTCGGTTCATTGATGATGCGCGCGAGCGACAGGTCATCTTCGTTATTGGCAATCAAGCGCAAATACGCGAGCAAGTCCTTGATTTCCTTGCGGTCATAGAATTTCGTGCCGCCGACGATTGTATAGCTCATATTCGATTTGACGAACATTTCCTCTAAAATACGCGATTGGGCATTGGTCCGGTAAAGAATGGCGAAATCAGAGGTTTTGTATCCTTCTTCCTGCATAAGGTTCTGGATGGTCTGGACGATGTACTGGGCTTCCTGGCGCTCATCACCTGCTTTATGGAGCGTAATTGCCGGTCCTTCATCGTTGTCGGTGCGCAATTCTTTCGGGTAGCGGCTCGTGTTTTTCTGGATGACGTCGTTTGCTGCCTGCAAGATGCGTTTGGTCGAACGGTAATTCTGTTCGAGCATGATCACTTTGGCGTCCGGATAATCCTTTTCGAACGACAGGATATTGGTGATATCCGCCCCGCGCCAACGGTAAATCGACTGGTCGGAATCGCCGACAACACAAATATTCTTGAATTTCTTCGCCATTAATTGCACCAGTTGGTACTGGGCGTTGTTCGTATCCTGGTATTCATCGACATGGATATAGTGGAATTTATCCTGATAATATTCCAGCACATCCGGTACCGTTTCAAAGAGCCTTAAAGTCATCATGATCAAATCGTCGAAATCGAGCGATTGGTTTTTCTGAAGGCGCTTCTGATAGCCTGTGAACACTTCCGCGACCGTCTTTTCGTACGGGTTGAATTGATTGGCGTTCGCCGCAAAGGTTTCCGCATCGATGCATTCGTTCTTCGACGATGAAATGGCATTCAGCATCGTCCGCGGCTCGTATTTTTTCGGATCCAGGTTTTGCTGCTTCAAGACATTTTTGATGACCGTCAATTGGTCGGTCGTGTCCAAGATCGAGAAACTTTTCGAAAAGCCCAGACGGTCGATATTGCGGCGCAGGATGCGCACGCACATCGAGTGGAAGGTCGACACCCACATGCGGTCGCCTGTTCCGTGGCCAAGCAGCCCATCGATCCGGTTGCGCATTTCGCGCGCGGCTTTATTGGTGAAGGTGATTGCTAGGATGTTGGACGGGTAGACTTGTTTTTCCAGCACCAAGTACGCGATGCGATGTGTCAGCACGCGTGTTTTCCCGGATCCCGCACCGGCCATGATCAATAGCGGGCCTTCTGTTGTTTTAACTGCTTCTTCCTGCTCGGGGTTCATCCCCCGCAGCAGGTTTTTTGTGATTAATTCCATTGTGCACCACCTCGAACGTTTGTTCCTATTATTATAACGATTGCTCAGCCGTTTCCGCAACTGCCTTGACGGTCGCAAGCGCTTTGTTTAGATTTTCGTATATGATATTGCCGACAACGATCGTATCGCTCAGCTTAGCCATTTCCTTGGCGCGCTCCGCTGAATCGATGCCGCCGCCGTAAAACAGCCGTGTATCAGACAGCACCGACGCGGTTTTTTCAACAAGTTCCGGATCACCGTACATGCCGCTGTATTCCAGATAAAAGATGGGGAGCCGGAAAAAATGCTCCGCCATGCGCGCATATCCGAGCACATCCTCTTCGCTCAAGGATGCATCTGCCCCGGTCAAGCTTGCCGCTTTGCAGTCCGGATTCAAAATGCAATAGCCTTCCGGCACGATCTCGGTCCAGTCCATGATCTCTCCGTATTCACGGATCGCCTCGTGGTGAAGTCCTTTGATCCATTTCGGATCGCTGCTATTGAGCACTGTCGGGATGAAGTAATAATCGAAGCCCGGCGTCACCGATTCGACCGTCGACACTTCAAGCGCCACCGGCACCGAATAGCGGCGCACGCGGGCCATCAATTCTAAGACATTGTCGAGTGTGACATCATCACTTCCGCCAATCAAGATGGCATCAGTCCCGGATTCGCAAATTCGTTCCAAATGTCCATCCGAAAGTTCTTTCGCAGGGTCTAATTTAAAGACATGCCGCCATGTTTGAAAGTCCACAGGTATTCTCCTAACTGTACTTTGGTTTTCATCTTTCCATTATAACAAAAGATCAGCCAACACTCCGTTCCCATCCATCCACAAATGAAGGATTTGGCGCATAAAAAAAGACCAGCACCGTTCGCTGGTCAATCTTTTGGAAGTTCGATTTGTTTTTCTTCCGGATACAGCACATCAAGCATTTCCTCGTATGCGTCATTGCCGTAATTCAAGCAGCGGCGCACGCGGGAAATGGTCGCTGTGCTTGCGCCCGTTTCGTTCTTGATTTTTTCGTAAGTCTTTTTCAAGCGCAGCATATGCGCCACTTCAAAGCGCTGCGATAACGATTGGATTTCACTGATCGTGCACAAATCATCAAAAAATCGATAGGCTTGTTCTTTGTTTTCCAATGCCAGCACCGCTTCGATCAATTGATCGGTCTGCGGCCCTCTAATCTTATCAACTTGCATGCACATTCAACGTCCTTTCATTGCTCTTCGATTGATCCCGCTTCTACGGGCTATACTGAACCGCCTGGCCAATTCCCGGTGAGTCTGGGATTATGTGGACCCAGGTTTTTCCTTGCGTCAATTCGGCTGTCCCATTTTCGTCGACTGGCACAAGCATGCCATTTTCTGCGCCCCACGTGATTTCCTGCACGGTTCCTTCACGGAACAATAATGCCTGCCCGCCGGAAGTCAAGTCGATTTCCTGGCGGCCTTTGGCATCGATCGTGTCATGCGCTGTTTCAATGACCAGCACATTGGCGATTTCAATCGGCTGTGAAGTTTCCTTATCTGCAGTCGCGGTTCCTCCCGATGACCGGGCGTAAAGCTGCGACTCCGCATCGTAAGCATAGTTGCTCGCAAAAAGCGGATCTCCGCCATAGGTTACTTCTATAGAAGCAGCTTGTTCCCCTAGTTTATCATTACTGCCCGGTGCAGAGAAAGCATAAGGTGCTTTCATGCTGTAATTGGATGAAGCGTCTGTCATCTCCATCGCAAGTTCGACGTTTTCATAAGTGATATAGGAATTGTGCGGCGCCACACGGTCCAATGAACGCTTGAACAAAGTCCCGTCATACTGCATGCCGTTGATATGGTCGACCACTCCCGAATCAAGCAATTGTTTCGCTTCCGGGCTATAGCCATGGGCAACAAAAAACGCATCATATGCATCGGCCAGTTCGACAAAATAATCGCGCGCACTGCGCACGGGCCCGATGTTCACCGGAAACTGGCTTTGATACAAGGCCAAAAACCGCGTGATATTGTATTCCGCAATTAACTCGAATACCATATCAGCTTCCACCAGGCTCGTTTGCGGACGCGCGGCCGGATGATTATTGATGACCGCCATCACCGCCCGGCTGTCATACGGTCCGTCTCCCTGCATGCCCATGAACGGGGCTGTGGTGAGCACTTCCTCCGGCACCTCAGGCTTCTCCGGCGCTTGTGGTGTTGCGGGCGTTTCCGGCTCTCCCGCTTGTTCTCTTCCGACCAGCCAAACAACCAAGACAGTTGCAACCATCAGCAAAGCAAGCAAGATCAGCCATTTTTTCATCCCTGGCCCCTCATGAATGCCGGAAATAGAATCGTTTTGTTCATAACATCATAAATCCCTTTTTGGGTAATGCGGACATACGGCAAATGTGTCGCCATCAAGAACAATAAAGTATAGACAGCGTCGCCATGTTCATAGCCGCGCTCTTTCAATGCGCTCTTCAACGCAGTTTCCTGCTCCATCAAGGGCTCCATCGGCAAATCGGACATGATGCCCCCGATAGGAAGCGGCAATTCGCAAACTATCTCGCCATCTTCAATCAAGACGATGCCGCCCTTGAGGCGCTTCACTCGTTCAAACGCTTGCCACATATCCTGGCGGCTTTTGCCGATCAACACGATATCTCCTGTGTTTGTGTAAGATGAAGCAAATCCGTCGACTTCTGTCGCGAAGCCTTTGATCAATGTATTGACCCGCCATTTGCCGTTGCGGTCGATCAGCATCAGGAAGCTTTCGCCATGTTCTTTCGACAAGCGTTCGACGTTCGTGTCGACACTTACGGAATACGGTTTGGTGATGACGTCATTGACCATGTCCACGCCAAATGGCATTGAAAACTGGAAATCATCATCGGTCAATTCGAAATCGAGATCCAATTCCGGCAGCACCGACCAATCCACATCGTCGAGCGAACGCACTTTTTGGCCGTCGCGCTTGAGCCAGACCCCTTTGGAAATCACGCCGCTCGGCACCGGGTTATCGATCGAATCGAGGATATTCAAGTTCGCATAGCGCCCGGTCACGATCAAACCGTGCAAGCTCGTCAAGTTGTAATAGCGTGCCACGTTATAAGAAGCCATCATATAGGCATCGATCGGAGCAACGCCGGCGTCGAGCGCGATCTGGATGCACAAATCCATGACGCCGTCTTTATGGAACACCGGTGTCGAGCCGTCTGTCGTCATCATCAATTTATCGAACACATTTAATTCCCGCTCGACAATCCCTGACAATAATTGCGGCAAATCCGGGCGTATCGATGAATGGCGCAATGTCACGCCGTAGCCGTGCAATAAACGCATTTCCACTTCATCGACAGTCATCGCTTCATGGTCCCCGTCAGCGCCCAGCAGTTTCATGCGCGCCAAGGTCTTCTCGGAAGCTCCCGGGAAATGCCCTTCAATTTTTTTCAAGCTGATTTTCGCTTTTTGGATCCAATAAAGCATCTGGTCGTCGCCAGCCAATAGCTTCGGCCAACCCGTCAATTCACCGCCAAGGATGACGTCCGGACGCTCCAGCCACTCGCCGACCGCTTTCGAGGTGAATTTTTGATCTTCCCCGACAAGTTCGGTCTGCGAATCGAATCGCGTCCACCAATAGAATGTGAACGGCAACTCCGCCATGCGGTCAAGCAATGTAAACGCTTTCTCGTTTTCTAATGATAAAAATAACGGCAAGTTGTCTGAGATGAACCCGGTAGTTCCGCCTTGTGCAGCATAATCAGCGAATTGCTGCGGGTTGTAAAGTTGATACGGATGGACATGCGGCTCGATATAGCCAGGCACGATCCACTTGCCGCTGACATCCACAACTTCTGTCGAATCATCGATTTTCGGCATGTCTTGCCCTGCATAAATGATGCGGTCTCCATTGATCCATATATTTCCGGTCATCCATTTTTTAAATATCCCGTGCAGATATGTGGCATTCGTCAGCACAAGATCCGGGGACAATTCTTTCGACACAATCTTCAATTGTTTCCGTATTTCTGTATTTCTCCATAAAGGGTTTACCATCCGAAGGCACCTGCTCTCTCTTCAATATCCATACATCGTATACTAGCATAATTATGCATTTTTTTACAGAGAATGACGTGAAAATGCTCCTCTCTTATGCCGGGCCGGACATAAAAAATCCACGCCTTTTAGACGTGGATTTTTGTTTATTTATTGACCGGATCGCTGAAAGGCTTCAGGATATCCTGCTGGTCTTGCTCTTTTCTCGTCAAGACATCAGAAACCGGATCGTACGACTCGCCGTAGAAATGCTCGTCTTTGTACGTATGGATGTCTTCATACATTTTCTTCATTGCTTCGAAAATCTCTTCTTCGGTTTCGCCGTTCGGCGCCCAGTAAAGAATCTCCATCGAGTTTTCTTCACCTGTCGCGAGTGAACGGCGGCAATAGCCGATTGACGAGGCATGCTCGAAGCCTTCGCGGGCATAAAAGCGCAAGCGTTTTTCGGAATCCGTGTCTTCGTAATCGACCGGTTCCACTTCCAAAATGATCGGCTTGTTCTTATCCTTAAGCATTTGCAATGTTTTCTTGCCGATGCCCATGCCGCGCGATTCTTTTGATACGAATAAATAGTCGACAAATGAGAAGCTTGGGAATTCCGCGTACATCAAGACGTGATACGGGCCCTCATCTTTGTAGTAGACACTGCCTTTTTCCTTCAGCAACGTGTCCATATGTTCTTTCGATTTCATTTCCTCCACTGGGAAATATTGATTCAGTTTTTCATACCAGTTCATCATTTTTGCTCCTTCCGAGTTTGAATGCCCTGCTGGTTTTGTTGGTTCCGGGGTAGTGATGGGTAAAAATTGGAGTTTAATAAAAGAGGTAAAAGTGGGCTTTTGAAAATCCTCTGCGGCAAGGTGCCGCATAAATAAATGGCACAGTTTCATGATGAAATTGTGCCATTCTATTATAACAATTATTCACTTATATTGCACGCCAACCGATATCTGTGCGGTAAAAGAAACCGTCCCACTCCAACTTGCCGAGTGCTTGATAGACAGTAGACTGAGCATCTTTCAAAGTCTCCCCGCTGCCTGCGACAAGCAGCACACGGCCGCCGTTTGCAGTGAAGCGGCCTTCAGAGCGCTTCGTGCCGGCATGGGTGACGGTTACATCCGGCAATTCATCCAGCTCCGGCAAGGCCGCCCCTTTTTCCACAGTTCCCGGATAGCCATCCGCGGCAATGACGACACCGAGGACAGGGCGCGCATCCCATTCAAGCTCCATTTCTCCGCCGTCTAGAATGGCTGAAATGAACGCGCCGAGGTCGGTTTTCAGGCGCGGCAAGACCACTTGCGTTTCCGGGTCTCCGAAACGCGCATTGAATTCGATCACTTTCGGGCCCTTGGCCGTCAAGATGATGCCGGCATATAAAATACCGTTGAACGGTGTGCCCTCGCTGCTCATCGCCTCTACTATCGGACGGACAATTTTCAAGAAGGTCTCTTCGACGACCGATTCCGAAATCTGCGGCACTGGCGAGTAAGCGCCCATGCCACCGGTATTCGGCCCCTTATCGCCATCAAACGCGCGCTTATGGTCTTGCGAGATGACCATCGGGTAAATCTTGCCATCCTGGACGAATGACATGAAGGAAAATTCCTCCCCGTCCAAGAATTCCTCGATTACGACGGTCGATCCCGAATCGCCGAATTTTTGCCCGTCGAGCATATCCTTTACGGCATCGATTGCTTCTTGTTCGCTTAACGCCACGACGACACCTTTTCCGGCTGCGAGCCCATCCGCCTTGATGACGATCGGCGCGCCTTGCTGCTTGATGTAAGTTATAGCTTCCTCAGTATCCGAAAAACTTTCATAAGCTGCGGTCGGAATATCGTATTTCTTCATCAATTCCTTGGCGAACGCTTTGCTGCCCTCGATGCGCGCCGCCGCTTTGTTCGGCCCAAAAATCTTCAAGCCGCGTGCTTCAAAGAAATCGACGATGCCTTCTGACAACGGCTGTTCCGGCCCGACGAATGTAAAGGCGATATTATTGTCCTTGGCGAACGCTGCCAAAGCTTCGAAATCTGTCTCGCTGATGTCAACGAGTTGTGCATCTTGTTCCATGCCGTCATTGCCAGGCGCCACATAAACTTTCGCGACCGATGGCGAGATGGCGAATTGATGGGCAAGCGCGTGTTCACGCCCGCCTTTGCCGATTACCAATACGTTCATAGCCGTGCACCTCCGATTAATGTTTGAAATGGCGGACGCCTGTGAAGACCATCGCGATGCCGTGCGCATTCGCCGCATCGATTGACTCCTGGTCTTTTTTCGAACCGCCCGGCTGGATGATTGCTTTGATGCCAGCTTTCGCGGCCGCTTCCACCGTGTCAGCCATCGGGAAGAAAGCGTCCGATGCCATCGCAGCGCCATTCGCTTTGTCAGCTGCCTGCTCAAGTGCAATAGCAGCTGCCCCGACACGGTTCATTTGCCCTGCGCCAACACCTAACGTCATCGACTCGTCGCACACGACAATCGCATTCGATTTAACATGTTTGACAACGCTCCAGCCAAGTTTCAAGGCTTCGAGTTCTTGTTCTGTCGGCTGTCTTTCCGTCACGACACGGATATCTGCATCCCCGTAGCCGAATGTATCCGGCTCCTGGACGAGCAATCCGCCTTCAACTGTTACGGTATTCCATTTGTCGCGGCGTTTCGTTTCAAACGGCACCGTCAACAAACGGATGTTTTTCTTTTTGCCGAGTTCTGCAAGTGCATCTTCCGTGAACGATGGCGCAATGACGATTTCAAGGAAAATCTGCGACAATTGCTGTGCTGTCTCGAGGTCGACTTCACGGTTCAAGGCGACGATACCCCCGAAGATCGATGTCGAGTCCGCTTCATACGCTTTCTTGAACGACTCGGAAAGGGTAGCACCGGTCCCGACGCCACAAGGGTTCATATGCTTCACTGCGACGCTTGCCGGCATCGTGAATTCCTTGATGATTTGCAGCGCAGCGTTGGCGTCTTGGATATTGTTATAGGAAAGCTCTTTGCCGTGCAATTGCATGGCATGTGCGATTGAGAAATCCGAACCGAGCGCGCTCTTATAGAACGCTGCTTTCTGGTGCGGGTTTTCCCCGTAGCGCAGCGCTTGGGACAATTCATATGTAAGGGTTAACTGCTCCGGATACTGTTCATCCGTCAGTTCCGTTAAGTAATTGGAAATATAGGCATCATACGCCGCGGTATGGCGGAATACTTTCGCTGCGAGTTTCCGGCGCAGCTCAGGGCTTGTTGTTTGCTGCTCGTGCAGTTCTGCAAGCACCGCTTCGTAGTCACCAGAATCGACGATGACCGTCACGTAAGCATGATTTTTCGCTGCCGAACGCAGCATCGTCGGGCCGCCGATATCGATGTTTTCAATCGCATCATCAACTGTCACATCCGGTTTTGAAATCGTTTCGCGGAATGGGTACAAATTGACGCAGACAAATTCGATCGGTGCGATGCCGTTATCGCTCATTTGCTGCTGGTGTTCGCTATCGTCGTGTTTCGCGAGCAAACCGCCATGGATCAGCGGATGCAAAGTTTTCACCCGTCCACCTAAAATTTCAGGGAACCCGGTCACTTCGTCGACTGCTGTCGTCGGAACGCCATTGTCTTCCAAATGCTTGCGCGTGCCGCCTGTCGATAAGATTTCTACATCCATTTTCACTAGTTCACGGGCAAATTCCAAAATGCCGGATTTGTCCGATACGCTCATCAATGCTCTTCTTTTCATTCATGGACCTCCTAGACCGACTGCTGCCGGCTGAATAATTGCTGCAAACTCTCAGGGTATAATTGGTGCTCGATTTCATGGATTTTGCGTTCCACTGTCTCACGGTCTGCGCCATCTACAGCAAACGAGCGCTGTGCGATGATCGCTCCCGTGTCCATGCCTTCATCGACAAAATGTACGGTGACTCCAGCCTCTTTTGCCCCTGCTTCTAGCGTCTGGCCGATGGCATCTTTTCCAGGAAACGCCGGCAGCACCGATGGGTGGATATTGACGATGCGGTTTTCGTAAGTCCCTAGCAAAACCGGGCCGATCAACCGCATAAACCCAGCCAGCACGAGCCACTCGACACCCGCTCCCTCTAATTTCTCCACCAGCATCGATTCATATGCCTGTTTGGACGCATACTCACGCGGTGTAAACGAGAACGCCGGCACTCCTGCCTGCTTCGCCCGTTCCAACACAAACGCAGACGGCTTATCCGCCACGACCAGAACGATGTCCGCATCGAGACGCCCGTCTTGAGTTGCTTCGTAAAGCGCTTGAAAATTAGAGCCGTTTCCAGAAGCGAAAACGGCCATTTTTGTTCTATTTTTCATGTAAAGTCCCGTCCTGACTGCCTTGGAACTGGACACCCTCGATCTCTGTCACTTTACCGATCACATAGGCTTTGTCTCCACTCGCTTCTGCTGCCTGGATCGCTTGTTGTGCATCCGCTTCAGAAACGGCCACTGCAAATCCGATGCCCATATTGAACACCGAATACAGATCACGGTCTGCCAGTTCGCCTTTTGCTTTCAACAGGTCGAATACTGGAAGCACCGGCCAAGAGCCAAGCTCGATCTCAACACCTAGCCCATCAGGCATCATGCGTGGCAAGTTTTCGATAAACCCGCCGCCCGTGATATGCGCCATACCGTGGACGTCCGCCTGTTTGCGTATCGATTGGACAGTCTTAGCATAAATTTTCGTCGGCTCGAGCAGCAAGGATTCGAGTGTGCCGAGCTCTTCAAAGCCCGCTACTTTCTCGTTCAACGAACCTTCCTGGTCGCCGAATAAAATATGGCGGACGAGCGAATAGCCATTCGAGTGGATGCCGCTTGAAGTAAGCCCCACCAAGACATCGCCCGCTTGGATGTGCTCACCTGTCACGATATCTGCTTTCTCGGCAGCACCGACCGCAAAGCCGGCGATATCGTATTCATTCTCATCATAAAGCCCCGGCATTTCAGCCGTTTCTCCGCCGATCAATGCCGCGCCTGCATCTACGCAGCCATCGGCAACGCCTTTGACGATTTGTTCGATCTTTTCAGGAACCGCTTTGCCGCAAGCAATATAATCGAGGAAAAACAAAGGTTCCGCACCTTGTGCAACGATATCGTTGACGCACATTGCGACGCAATCGACACCGATCGTATCGTGCTTATCCGCCATGAAAGCCAGTTTTAGCTTCGTGCCGACACCGTCTGTTCCGGAAACGAGAACCGGTTGTTTCAAATTCAGCTCGGACAAATCGAACATGCCGCCGAACCCGCCGAATGCACCCAGCATTCCTGTACGCGCGGTGCGTTCGACATGGGATTTCATCCGCTTGACGGCTTCGTAGCCCGCTTCGATATTGACGCCTGCTTTTTCATACGCTTTAGACACTTCGGTTCCCCCTATTTCACTTTTTCTTTTTCATGCGGCAAGACGGTATCCGGATAGATATTCGTTGGATATTCGCCAGTGAAACAAGCCAAGCAATGGCCGCATTTCGAGCCTGGGTCGGTGCGTCCGATGTTTTGGACCATGCCATCGACCGACAAAAACGTTAGCGAATCCGCACCGATGATTTCACGCATTTCTTCTACTGTATTGTTCGCGGCGATCAATTCGCCGGATGTGCTGATATCGATGCCGTAAAAACAAGGGTTCTTGATCGGCGGCGAACTGATGACGACGTGGACTTCCGTTGCGCCCGCTTCTTTCAATAAAGCGACAATGCGTCGGGAAGTGGTTCCGCGCACAATTGAGTCATCAACCATGACGACGCGTTTGCCATTGACGACTTGGCGCACTGGAGACAGCTTCATCTTGACGCCACGCTCGCGCATTTCCTGTGAAGGCTGGATGAACGTCCGCCCAACATAACGGTTTTTGATCAACCCGAGTTCGTACGGAATCCCACTCTGTTCAGAAAAACCGATCGCTGCGGAAATACTAGAATCGGGCACACCCGTCACAACGTCCGCTTCGATGTGGACTTCTTTTGCCAATTGCTTGCCGAGGCGTTTTCTCGCCGAATGGATATTGATGCCGTCAATATCCGAGTCCGGCCGGGAGAAATAGACATACTCCATCGTACAGATCGAGCGTTCTTCCGGATACGCAAAACGTTCCTTGCGCATGCCATCATCGTTGATAATCAAGAATTCACCCGGTTCGACAGAATGCACAAACTCTGCACCGACAATATCGAATGCGCAAGTCTCAGAAGCGACAACCCAAGCATCCCCCATTTTCCCAACGGATAAGGGACGCAAGCCGTTCGGGTCGAGCGCCACAAACATGGCCTCTTCTGTCAAGACCAAGCATGCAAACGCGCCTTTCAATAGCGACAAGGCGTTTTTCGCTTTTTCTTCAAAGCTTTCATAACCGCTGCGCTTGATCAAGTGTGCGAGCACTTCCGTATCCGATGTCGTTTGGAAGATGCTGCCTTGGCGCTCCAAATGTCCTTTTAATTGCGTCGCATTGACCAAATTGCCGTTATGCGAAATTGCCAGGCTTCCTGTCGTCGAATTGAACAGCAAAGGCTGGACATTTTCAATGCCGCTGCCGCCTGCTGTTGCATAGCGGACGTGGCCGATGGCTGCAGTACCGGTGATCTTCTCCAATTTCTCTGGAGTGAACACTTCACTGACCATGCCTTCCCCTTTTAATGCGCGTAAAGCCTCTCCATCAGTCGAAACGATTCCTGCGCCTTCTTGGCCGCGGTGCTGCAAAGCATGAAGCCCATAATACGTAAGTTGCGCTGCGTTGGTGTGGCCCCAAATGCCAAAAATCCCGCATTCTTCGTTTAAGCCTCTGATTTCAGCAAGCATGGTATAGCCCCTTTCCAGGCGGAGCGGAGCGTTTCGACCGATTCATCGATCCAGACGGCTCCGTCTTCCCCTTTGACGATCATGCGATCACCCGTGACTTCACCGATTTTCCGTGCATCTTTCACTGTATCCTCGAATGCTTGTGCTTGCTCAGGCGATACCGTGAGCAAAAAGCGCGATTGTGTTTCACTGAATAAAGCGGTCGTCTTGGAACCGGCAAGGCTTACGTCTACGCCAAGCCCGTTGCCGAAAGTCTTCTCAGCCAAAGCGACAGCGACGCCGCCTTCCGCTACGTCATGAGCCGACTGGACCAAGCCTTGCTGGATAGCAGTAAGGATAGCGGATTGGCGTTGTGCTTCGACGTCCAAATCGATAGATGGCGCTTTTCCGAAAATACGGCCTTCTACCATTTTCTGCAATTCGCTGCCGCCGAATTCTGTCATGCTGCCGCCGACAAGATAGACGAAATCGCCTTGCTTTTTCGCATCTTGCGTCGTGACATGCTTCAAATCTTCGACAAGCCCGACAAGCCCGATCGTCGGCGTCGGATAAATCGCTGTACCGTTTGTTTCATTATATAAAGAGACGTTTCCGCCAATAACTGGTGCGTTCAATTGAAGGCAAGCTGCCGACATGCCGTCAGCCGCTTTTTCAAGCTGCCAGAAAATCTCAGGTTTTTCCGGGTTTCCGAAGTTCAGGCAATCGGTGATCGCAAGCGGGCGCCCGCCTGAGACGACGACGTTACGCGCCGCTTCTGCGACAGCGATCTTGCCGCCTGTTTCTGGGTCAAGGTAAATATAACGAGAGTTGCAATCCGTTGTCATCGCAAGGCCTTTATTCGTTCCGCGCACACGGATGACTGCAGCGTCAGAGCCAGGTGAGACGACTGTGCTAGTACGCACTTGGTGATCGTATTGATTATAAACCCATTCTTTCGAAGCGATAGTCGGCTGCTTTAATAATGAAACCAAGGTTGCTTGATGGTCTTCCACTTCCGGCTCTTCGTTCGGCAAGCTTTGGAATTCGCGGTAATATTCCGGCACGCTCGATTTTTGGTGATAGACCGGCGCATCTTCTGCCAGTGCGTCGACCGGCACTTCTGCAACGATTTCGCCTTTATGCTTCAAGCGCAATGTGGAATCGTCCGTTACCCGTCCGACTGTCACGGCATCCAGGCCGTATTTTTCGAACAGCTCGACGATTTCCGGTTCGCGCCCTTGTTTGACAACGATCAGCATGCGTTCCTGGGATTCCGACAGCATCATTTCGTAAGCCGTCATGCCCGTTTCGCGCTGCGGCACATGATCCAAATCCATCTCGATGCCAGATCCGGCTTTCGACGCCATTTCCGCTGAAGATGAAGTGAGTCCTGCAGCACCCATATCCTGTATGCCGATGAGCGCATCGGATTTCACGAGTTCCAGGCAAGCTTCAAGGAGCAATTTCTCCATGAACGGATCGCCCACTTGAACAGCTGGGCGTTTTTCATCAGATGCGTCCGTCAACTCTTCTGAAGCAAATGTCGCGCCGTGGATGCCGTCGCGGCCTGTTTTAGCGCCGACATACATGACCGGGTTGCCGGTTCCTTTAGCGACGCCTTTTTGGATATCTTTATGGTCGATCAAGCCGACGCACATCGCGTTGACAAGCGGGTTGCCATCATACGATGCATCAAACTGCACTTCGCCTCCGACCGTCGGAATGCCGATGCAATTGCCGTAACCGGCGATGCCTGCGACCACTTCCTCTAACAAATATTTGACGCGCGGCGTTTCAAGTTCGCCGAAACGCAAGGAGTTCAATAGCGCGATCGGACGAGCACCCATCGAGAACACGTCGCGGATGATGCCGCCGACGCCTGTCGCCGCTCCTTGGTAAGGTTCGATTGCAGACGGATGGTTATGGGATTCCATTTTGAATACAGCTGCCTGACCGTCGCCGATATCGACGATGCCAGCGCCTTCTCCTGGCCCCTGCAATACATGGTCGCCTTTAGTCGGGAATTTCGACAATACCGGCTTGGAATTTTTATAAGAACAATGTTCAGACCACATGACAGAAAACAAACCGGTTTCTGTGTAATTCGGCGTTCTGCCCAGGATGTCTTCGACCATTTGGAACTCGGCGTCCGATAAGCCCATCTGCTGGTAGATTTTCTGTTCTTTGATCTGTTGTGTGTTCGGCTCAAGCGTGACTGACATGTGATTCCCTCCACTGTTTGACGATTGATCTGAATAATGGCAAGCCGTCCGTTCCGCCAATCAAGTCGGAAACCGCACGTTCCGGATGCGGCATCATGCCAAGTACGTTGCCGCGTTCGTTGATGATGCCGGCAATGTTATTGCGGCTGCCGTTAAAATCCTCTGCGTATGTGAAAACGATTTGATTATTGTCTTTTAAATGCTGGTATGTCGCATCGTCGCAATAATAATTGCCTTCCCCGTGAGCGACTGGAATGCGGATTTCTTCGCCTTCTTTGTATTCATTCGTGAACAAAGTGTGGGCGTTCTCTACTTTCAAGCTGACTGTGCGGCAAGTGAATTTCAAGTCTTTATTGCGCATTAGCATACCCGGAAGCAAGCCGGCTTCCGTCAGGATCTGGAATCCGTTACAGATGCCGAGAACCGGTTTGCCTTCTTCTGCTGCTTTGCGCACTTCGTCCATCACGCCTGAAAAACGGGCAATCGCTCCTGCGCGTAAATAATCCCCGTATGAGAAACCGCCTGGAAGCAAGATTCCGTCATAGCCACTTAAGTCATGCGTATCATGCCAGACATATTCCGCTTCTTCTCCGAGTTCATCCTTGATGGCGTGGTACATGTCCAAGTCACAATTCGACCCTGGGAAAACAATCACTGCGAATTTCATTGCGAGACAACCTCCTCGATTTCATACCTGTAATCTTCAATCACCGTATTCGCAAGCATCCGGTTGCACAATTCATCGACCAACGCATCGACATCACGTTCGCTATCCCCAATGACCAGTTCCAGGTATTTACCGATCCGGACATCCTGGACCTCGTCATAGCCCATCTTATGGAGCGATCCCATCACCGCGGAACCTTGTGGATCGAGTACACTTTCACGCAATGTCACATACACTTTTACTTTTTTCATCAGTTTTGTCCTCCCAGTCGAGATAAAATGAGTTCATAAGCATCCGTCAAATTGCCGAGGTTCCGGCGAAATACGTCTTTATCGAGTTTCTGTTTCGTTTCCTTATCCCATAGGCGGCACGTGTCGGGTGAAATTTCATCAGCCAATAGGATTTCACCGTTTTCATCACGGCCAAATTCAATCTTGAAATCGACCAAATCGACACCGATTTCCTGGAAAAAGCCGATCAATACCTCATTGATCTTCCGCGCTTTGTCTTTCAAGACCGCCACTTCCTGCTCTGTCGCAAGTTCAAGCATGGCGACATGATCGTCCGTAATCAACGGATCGCCCAGCTCATCGTCTTTCAAGTAAAACTCCACGACCGGCTTTTCGATCTCTTTGCCTTCTTCGAGTCCAAGTCGTTTCGCCATGCTGCCGGCGACGATATTGCGGACCACTACTTCAATAGGTACGATGCTCACTTCGCGCACCAATTGCTCGCTATCGGACAACTGCTTCACAAAATGGGAAGCGATGCCGTTTGCTTTCAATTTCTCAAACAGCAAAGAGGTGATTTGATTGTTCAAGCGTCCTTTGCCTGAAATCTCTTCTTTCTTCTCTCCGTTGAATGCAGTGGCGGAGTCTTTATATTCCACCCAAAGAATGCCTTGCTCGTCCGTTTTATACAGGCGTTTCGCTTTTCCTTCATACAATAGCTGAGCTTTTTCCATGATTGATGCCTCCGTTTAATTTAATTCGAGACGGTTGAAGATCATATCGACTTGCTGCAGGTGGTGGTTGTAATCAAAGCAATCATCCAGCTCTTCTTTCGTCAGCTGGGAAGTGATCGTTTCGTTCGCTTCCACGACTTTACGGAACGAAGTCTGCGTTTCCCAAGCTTCCATCGCGCACGGCTGAACGGTATCGTATGCGGCTTCTCGCGCCATTCCTTTGTCGATCAATGTCAGAAGCACACGCTGAGAATAAATAAGGCCGAGTGTTGAGTCCATATTGCGCTTCATGTTCTCCGGGAACACAGTCAAGTTTTTAACGATATTGCCGAAGCGGTTGAGCATATAGTTCAATGCAATCGTCGCATCCGGCAAGATGACACGTTCTGCAGAGGAATGCGAGATATCGCGTTCGTGCCATAGTGAGACGTTCTCATAAGCTGTCATCATATACCCACGGATCAAGCGTGCAAGGCCAGTCATATTTTCAGAACCGATCGGGTTGCGTTTATGCGGCATTGCCGACGATCCTTTTTGCCCTTTGGCGAAAAACTCTTCAACCTCTCGTGTTTCAGACTTCTGCAAACCACGGATTTCTGTCGCAAACTTCTCGATAGATGAAGCGATCAACGCGAGTGTGCTCATATACTGCGCATGGCGGTCACGCTGCAAAGTTTGTGTGGAAATGCGCGATGCGGCGATTCCTAAGTTTTTACACACATACTCTTCAACAAACGGGTCGATATTCGCATACGTTCCAACCGCACCAGACATTTTACCTGTTTCGATCGATTTCGCTGCTGCTTCAAAACGCTCCAAGTTACGCTTCATTTCCTCGTGCCAAAGCGCCAATTTCAAACCGAATGTCGTCGGCTCTGCGTGAACACCGTGTGTACGGCCCATCATGACCGTCATTTTATGCTCTTTCGCTTTCACCGCTAAAATATCGATGAAGTTCGTCAAATCTTTGCGCAGGATTTCATTTGCCTGCTTCAGCAGATAAGAAAGTGCCGTATCGACAACATCCGTTGACGTCAATCCGTAATGAACCCATTTGCGCTCTTCCCCAAGTGTCTCGGAAACCGCACGCGTGAAAGCAACAACGTCATGGCGCGTTTCTTCTTCAATTTCTAGAATTCGATCGACTGAAAACCCTGCATTCTCACGGATTTTGGCTACATCTTCTTTCGGGATATCGCCGATTTCTGCCCAAGCTTCACATGCAAGGATTTCTACTTCCAACCATGCTTGGTATTTGTTTTCTTCTGTCCAAATGGCACCCATCTCCGGGCGTGTATAACGTGCGATCATAATCTATATCCTCCAATTATTCCGGCCAAATGCCGGATGCGTCGATTTCGTTTAATGTTCGATCTATGTCTTCCGTCAAAATGGTCACATGCCCCATTTTGCGTTTATGTTTTGCTTCGTCCTTGCCGTATAAATGAATCGACCAGTCCGGATAATGTGCGATTTTCGTCGTGAGCGGCGCTACATGTTCTCCGAGCACATTGACCATGACAGCAGAACTCCAAAGCTTCGGCTCTCTTAACGGCCATCCGCAAATGGCGCGGATGTGCTGGTGGAACTGCGAAATGTTCGTCGCTTCAATTGAATAATGCCCTGAGTTATGAGGGCGCGGTGCCAGTTCATTGACCAGAATCTCTCCATCTGGCAAAACGAACATTTCAACCGCAAGCGTTCCGACCATCTGTAGATGTTCAGCAATTGCTTCTGCCGCCTTTTTTGCTTTTGTCAGCGTTTCCTCCCCAACTCTTGCAGGGACGATTGTCTGATGAAGAATATGGTGTTTGTGGATATTCTCCCCAATCGGTAATATAGCCGTTTCACCTAAAGTATTGCGCTGGATGACAACCGATATCTCCATCGTGAAATCGATAAACGCTTCCGCGACACAATCCCCGTTCTGGAACAGGGCTTCCGCCTCTGATAACTGTTCTGCATTCTCCACAATTTGCTGGCCTTTGCCGTCATATCCACCTCTAGCCGTTTTAACGACAAAAGGATATTCAAAATTGGCGATTCGCTCTTTCAATTCGTCAAATGCAGAAGCTTCTATATAATCCGCTACTGGAACACCAGCTTCACGAATGGCTTGTTTCTCGAAAATCCGATTTTGCGTGACACCTATCAGCTCAGCCCCTTGAGGCACATAAGCGATTTCGGTCAAATGGCGGAGTCCTTCCACATCAATATTTTCGAACTCATAAGTGATGACATCACTCACTTCCGCCAATTCTTCAAGCGCTTCTGAATCATTGAACGGGGCTACAATTTGAATATCCGCAACTTGCCCGGTGGGTGAATCCATACCAGGATCCAAAACCGCAATTTTAAATCCTGCTTCCTTCGCTGCCAGCGCCATCATGCGGCCTAACTGCCCTCCGCCGATAATACCAATCGTCTGTCCAGGTAAAATCGTTCTTGTCATACCAGATCACCTGAACTTTCCAACACGGCTTCCGCAGTCCGCTTGCGTCTATCTTCCAAAGCTTGTGCTGCTTCATTATCGACCGTTCCAAGAATTTGGGCAGCCAGGAGTCCCGCATTAATCGCGCCGGCTTTCCCAATCGCTACAGTTGCAACCGGCACCCCACCGGGCATCTGAACAATCGACAATAATGAATCCATCCCGTTCAAGGCTTTAGACTGAACTGGAACACCGATAACCGGTAAAGTTGTTTTTGCCGCGACCATTCCCGGCAAATGAGCAGCACCGCCAGCTCCTGCAATGATCACATGCAAACCTTTACTGCGTGCTTCCTCTGCATAACTGAACATCAAATCCGGCGTCCGATGAGCTGATATCACTTTTTTTTCATAGCCGATCTTCAGTTCATCTAGAACCTCGCATGCATGTTTCATCGTTTCCCAATCACTCGAACTTCCCATAATAATGCCAATTCGCGGATTCATTCAATAACCTCTCTTTCAAAAGTAAAAAGCCCTCAAATAAACTGCTCACATGACGTGAAAAGCAGTTTACTTAAGGACTTTGATTCAACGAAAACATACGTGATGGCATAAAAAAGCACATCCTCCGTTATAAGTACCATAAGTTGCTTTCCCGCATAGTCCGGACATTTACGGTGTCCTGGTAGAGACGCAGAAGCCAATTCTTCTGCATATATGGGGTTTCCTTATTAATCATAACAAGATGGTTCATATGCGTCAATGGTAAAGTCGAACGATAAACAAGACCTTTCTTTCAACGTTCGTGTTTTTTACCCATCATCTGCTATTTTTCGATTTTATTACCTTTAAACTTGATAATCTGACGGACAGGTACAGGCTCTCCATTAATTTCTTCAAATAAGGGCTCTTCTTTCCGGCCAACAGCCATATACCCTTCTTTTTTCATTCGGTTCAGGCAGTCTTCCATCGTCTCGTGTTCCTGTACTTCGAACCAAATCGTCTTTTTACTCATTTAAACAATCTACCTCTTTTCACTTGTTTTACCCAGAATCCACCATGAATCGTTTTTGGTTCATAGGCAATTATAAAGGCTTTGGGATCTATTTCTTGGATGGTTTTGTATAGTTTCAATTCCATCTTTCGCGGGGTCAAAATCTGCATAGCCTGCCTGCCGCCATCTCTTCCGTTCGCATCCCAATCGGTTACACCGTAGCCTTTTTCACGCAACTTCCGCGGGAGATAATCACTTTCATCGTTGCTAATAACATTGACCGTTATATATCCTAACGCCATTTTCTCTTCGATTTTAGAACCGATCACAACCCCAGATCCATAACCAATCGCATAAGCGACCAAGTTCTGTATCTGATCTAAATTATCTAGCACCAAGCCGAGCCCTACTATATATATGACCACTTCCACCATGCTGACAAGCGCCGCTAAATAACGGAAGCCTTTGAGTGTCATAATCATTCGCACAGTAAAGAAGGTGACATAGACTATATTGATTGAAAATATAATGAGAACCATTAACCACGGATTAATATCCAATTTCTGCACCCTTTCCTTCGCAATTAAATTTCATATTAGGTCAATCAAAGTACGAATGCAAGAGGGAATAGGCATTGTTTCGTGAAAAAGGCAAATGAAACAAAAAAAGCCGTTACCGGAATGAACCAGTAACGACCTTTTTACTTGCCCAGCGACGTCCTACTCTCACAGGGGGAAACCCCCAACTACCATCGGCGCAAAAGAGCTTAACTTCCGTGTTCGGGATGGGAACGGGTGTGGCCTCTTTGCCATCATCACTGGACTCTTGAGCTTGTTCGCTCAAAACTGGATAAATCGACATTGTGAGAAACGTGCGTTTCAGTTTGTTGGTTAAGTCCTCGATCGATTAGTATTCGTCAGCTGCACGTGTCACCACGCTTCCACCCCGAACCTATCTACCTCATCGTCTTTGAGGGATCTTACTTGCTTGCGCAATGGGAAATCTCATCTTGAGGGGGGCTTCGTGCTTAGATGCTTTCAGCACTTATCCCGGCCACACATAGCTACCCAGCGATGCTCTTGGCAGAACAACTGGTACACCAGCGGTGTGTCCATCCCGGTCCTCTCGTACTAAGGACAGCTCCTCTCAAATTTCCTGCGCCCGCGACGGATAGGGACCGAACTGTCTCACGACGTTCTGAACCCAGCTCGCGTACCGCTTTAATGGGCGAACAGCCCAACCCTTGGGACCGACTACAGCCCCAGGATGCGATGAGCCGACATCGAGGTGCCAAACCTCCCCGTCGATGTGGACTCTTGGGGGAGATAAGCCTGTTATCCCCGGGGTAGCTTTTATCCGTTGAGCGATGGCCCTTCCATGCGGAACCACCGGATCACTAAGTCCGTCTTTCGACCCTGCTCGACCTGTCCGTCTCGCAGTCAAGCTCCCTTGTGCCTTTACACTCTGCGAATGATTTCCAACCATTCTGAGGGAACCTTTGAGCGCCTCCGTTACTCTTTAGGAGGCGACCGCCCCAGTCAAACTGCCCGCCTGACACTGTCTCCCAAGCCGCTAAGGCTTGTGGGTTAGAAGTTCAATACAACCAGGGTAGTATCCCACCGACGCCTCCCCCGAAGCTGGCGCTCCGGGTTCTCTGGCTCCTACCTATCCTGTACAAGTTGCACCAAAATTCAATATCAGGCTACAGTAAAGCTCCACGGGGTCTTTCCGTCCTGTCGCGGGTAACCTGCATCTTCACAGGTACTATAATTTCACCGAGTCTCTCGTTGAGACAGTGCCCAGATCGTTACGCCTTTCGTGCGGGTCGGAACTTACCCGACAAGGAATTTCGCTACCTTAGGACCGTTATAGTTACGGCCGCCGTTTACTGGGGCTTCGGTTCGCACCTTCGCTTGCGCTAAGCACTCCCCTTAACCTTCCAGCACCGGGCAGGCGTCAGCCCCTATACGTCACCTTACGGTTTTGCAGAGACCTGTGTTTTTGCTAAACAGTCGCCTGGGCCTATTCACTGCGGCTCTCTCGGGCTATTCACCCTACCAGAGCACCCCTTCTCCCGAAGTTACGGGGTCATTTTGCCGAGTTCCTTAACGAGAGTTCACTCGCTCACCTTAGAATTCTCTTCTCGCCTACCTGTGTCGGTTTGCGGTACGGGCACCTCCCGCCTCGCTAGAGGCTTTTCTTGGCAGTGTGAAATCAGGGACTCTGAGGTTAAACCTCTTGCCATCACTGCTTGATGTACATAGAAACGGGATTTGCCTCGTTTCTCATCTCACAACTTGGACGTGCACAACCAACGGCACGCTCACCCTATCCTTCTGCGTCCCCCCATTACTCAAACGGCGGGGAGGTGGTACAGGAATATCAACCTGTTGTCCATCGTCTACGCCTATCGGCCTCGACTTAGGTCCCGACTAACCCTGAGCGGACGAGCCTTCCTCAGGAAACCTTAGGCATTCGGTGGACGGGATTCTCACCCGTCTTTCGTTACTCATACCGGCATTCTCACTTCTAAGCGCTCCACCAGTCCTTCCGGTCTGACTTCAACGCCCTTAGAACGCTCTCCTACCACGGACATCTACGATGTCCATCCACAGCTTCGGTAATCCGTTTAGCCCCGGTACATTTTCGGCGCAGTGTCACTCGACCAGTGAGCTATTACGCACTCTTTAAATGATGGCTGCTTCTAAGCCAACATCCTGGTTGTCTAAGCAACGCCACATCCTTTTCCACTTAACGGATATTTGGGGACCTTAGCTGGTGGTCTGGGCTGTTTCCCTCTTGACTACGGATCTTATCACTCGCAGTCTGACTCCCAAGCATAAATCACTGGCATTCGGAGTTTGTCTGAATTCGGTAACCCGGGATGGGCCCCTAGTCCAAACAGTGCTCTACCTCCAGGATTCTCTTCTTGAGGCTAGCCCTAAAGCTATTTCGGAGAGAACCAGCTATCTCCAGGTTCGATTGGAATTTCTCCGCTACCCACACCTCATCCCCGCACTTTTCAACGTGCGTGGGTTCGGGCCTCCAGTAAGTGTTACCTTACCTTCACCCTGGACATGGGTAGATCACCTGGTTTCGGGTCTACAACTGCATACTCACTCGCCCTATTCAGACTCGCTTTCGCTGCGGCTCCGGCTTCTCACCTTAACCTTGCATGCAATCGTAACTCGCCGGTTCATTCTACAAAAGGCACGCTATCACCCATTAACGGGCTCTAACTACTTGTAGGCACACGGTTTCAGGATCTATTTCACTCCCCTTCCGGGGTGCTTTTCACCTTTCCCTCACGGTACTGGTTCACTATCGGTCACTAGGGAGTATTTAGCCTTGGGAGATGGTCCTCCCGGATTCCGACGGAATTTCTCGTGTTCCGCCGTACTCAGGATCCACTCTGGAGGGAACGAACTTTCAGCTACGGGGCTATTACCCTGTCTTGCGGACCGTTCCAGGTCGCTTCGCTTAATCCGTTCCTTTGTAACTCCGTATAGAGTGTCCTACAACCCCAGAAGGCAAGCCTTCTGGTTTGGGCTGATCCCGTTTCGCTCGCCGCTACTTGGGGAATCGCATTTGCTTTCTCTTCCTTCAGGTACTTAGATGTTTCAGTTCCCTGAGTCTGCCTTCTCATGTGCTATGTATTCACACATGGATACTGCTCCATTACGAACAGTGGGTTTCCCCATTCGGAAATCCCCGGATCACAGCTCACTTACAGCTCCCCGAGGCATATCGGTGTTAGTGCCGTCCTTCTTCGGCTCCTAGTGCCAAGGCATCCACCGTGCGCCCTTATTAACTTAACCACTGAGGGTCAAAAAAAATAAGTTGATCGCAAAGCGATCACGCTACTTGATGCTTGTTTCTTAATCAATGTCGATCTATCCAGTTTTCAAAGAACAAGTTTGAAAGTCAATCCTTGCGGAGTGAACCTTCAAAACTGAACGCAAAACGTCAACCCGATTCGTGAGAATCGGTTCCGATATAATCCTTAGAAAGGAGGTGATCCAGCCGCACCTTCCGATACGGCTACCTTGTTACGACTTCACCCCAATCATCTGTCCCACCTTCGGCGGCTGGCTCCCGTAAGGGTTACCCCACCGACTTCGGGTGTTACAAACTCTCGTGGTGTGACGGGCGGTGTGTACAAGGCCCGGGAACGTATTCACCGCGGCATGCTGATCCGCGATTACTAGCGATTCCGGCTTCATGCAGGCGAGTTGCAGCCTGCAATCCGAACTGAGAACGGTTTTCTGGGATTGGCTCCCCCTCGCGGGTTTGCAGCCCTTTGTACCGTCCATTGTAGCACGTGTGTAGCCCAGGTCATAAGGGGCATGATGATTTGACGTCATCCCCACCTTCCTCCGGTTTGTCACCGGCAGTCACCTTAGAGTGCCCAACTGAATGCTGGCAACTAAGATCAAGGGTTGCGCTCGTTGCGGGACTTAACCCAACATCTCACGACACGAGCTGACGACAACCATGCACCACCTGTCACCGCTGTCCCCGAAGGGAAAGCCTAGTCTCCTAGGCGGTCAGCGGGATGTCAAGACCTGGTAAGGTTCTTCGCGTTGCTTCGAATTAAACCACATGCTCCACCGCTTGTGCGGGCCCCCGTCAATTCCTTTGAGTTTCAGCCTTGCGGCCGTACTCCCCAGGCGGAGTGCTTAATGCGTTAGCTGCAGCACTAAGGGGCGGAAACCCCCTAACACTTAGCACTCATCGTTTACGGCGTGGACTACCAGGGTATCTAATCCTGTTTGCTCCCCACGCTTTCGCGCCTCAGCGTCAGTTACAGACCAGAAAGTCGCCTTCGCCACTGGTGTTCCTCCACATCTCTACGCATTTCACCGCTACACGTGGAATTCCACTTTCCTCTTCTGCACTCAAGTCCCCCAGTTTCCAATGACCCTCCACGGTTGAGCCGTGGGCTTTCACATCAGACTTAAAGGACCGCCTGCGCGCGCTTTACGCCCAATAATTCCGGACAACGCTTGCCACCTACGTATTACCGCGGCTGCTGGCACGTAGTTAGCCGTGGCTTTCTGGTGAGGTACCGTCAAGGTACCAGTAGTTAGTTGGTACTTGTTCTTCCCTCACAACAGAGTTTTACGATCCGAAAACCTTCTTCACTCACGCGGCGTTGCTCCGTCAGACTTTCGTCCATTGCGGAAGATTCCCTACTGCTGCCTCCCGTAGGAGTCTGGGCCGTGTCTCAGTCCCAGTGTGGCCGATCACCCTCTCAGGTCGGCTACGCATCGTGGCCTTGGTGAGCCGTTACCTCACCAACTAGCTAATGCGCCGCGGGCCCATCCTGCAGTGACAGCCGAAACCGTCTTTCCGTGCAGCCTCATGAGAGGCCGCAAACTATTCGGTATTAGCACCGGTTTCCCGGAGTTATCCCGATCTGCAGGGCAGGTTGCCCACGTGTTACTCACCCGTCCGCCGCTAAACCAAAGGAGCAAGCTCCAATGGTTCCGCTCGACTTGCATGTATTAGGCACGCCGCCAGCGTTCGTCCTGAGCCAGGATCAAACTCTCCATTATAGAGTAGTTGATTGCTCAATACTGCTGGCGCATCGCCGTCTCGAAAGACGCGCGATTCGCTTGATCTGCCGAAGCTGATCAGTACGTTTGCCGCGATCACTCGCGGCTGTATTATTGACGTTTTGCTGTTCAGTTTTCAAGGTTCATGTTGTGCGCCTCTCTTGGCGACTTGACTAATATAGCACGCTGGAAAAATCCCGTCAAGCTTTTACGAGAAACTTTTACTCTTCTTATTATAACGTAATATTCTAAATATTCAACTAAAAAATTATTACAGTTTTGAAAGGAGTTAGTTTCCTTTCATACAAATACTTACCTCCTTCCACAGTCATTAATAATGGTGTCTGTAAATAGAAAGATAATCATAAATGAAACACTCATCACCGATTTATTTAAATGAGTTTCCTTCTATATAGAAGAAAGGTTTCTTCTATATAGAAAAAAGCCGCCGGCATAAGCCGGCAGCTTCTCTTTAAGCAAGAAATATAAAATACAAAACAAAGATAACAAACAATCCATACATGATAGGATGAATTTCTTTTCTTCTGCCCGCGACCATCATCGTGATTGGATAGAAAATGAATCCAATTGCGATTCCCGTTGCGATACTATAACCGAGCGGCATCGCGATCATTGTAAGGAACGCTGGAACAGCAATTTCAAATTTACCCCATTCAATCTGTCCAAGAGCTGACACCATCAAGACTCCGACGATGATCAACGCTGGCGCCGTGACCGCACTCGTGATCACTGACAATAATGGATAGAAAAGAATCGCAACCAAGAAGAGGATTCCAGTAACTACTGAAGCAAAACCAGAACGAGCTCCGGCTGCTACGCCTGATGTCGATTCAATGTACGAAGTCGTTGTCGATGTTCCGAAGATCGCCCCGCTAACTGTTGCAATTGAATCAGAAAGCAAAGCTTTTCCTGCGCGCGGTAATTTATTATCTTTCATTAAGCCTGCTTGGTTCGCTACTGCCACCAACGTTCCAGCTGTATCAAAAAAGTCTACAAACAAAAATGTTAGGACGATAACCAAGAATTGAATAGTCATCAATGAACCAGGATCATTGAAAATTGGTTCTAGCGCGACGCCGAATGTCGGCGCAAGGCTTGGAACATTCAAATCGATGATGGCAGTCGGCAAGCTGATTACTTGGAAGATCATCCCGACTACAGCAGCGATTAAAATCCCGAAGAAAATTCCACCCTTCACTCCGCGAACCATCATGATCACTGTGACAAACAAACCAAAAATCGCGAGCAAAGCTGAACCAGTCGTCAAGTCTCCGAGTCCCACAAGCGTATCGGGATTGCCTACAACGATTCCTGCATTCTGCAGCCCGATAAATGTAATATAAAGCCCGATACCGGCACCGACTGCATATTTCAGTTGGGCTGGGATGGCGTTGATGATCGTTTCACGAATGCCTGACAATGTCAGCAGAATAAAGATCAATCCGGAAACGAGCACTCCAGTCAACGCAGTTTGCCACGGCACTCCGTACGTAAGAACAACTGTATAGGAGAAGAAAGCGTTGAGCCCCATGCCTGGCGCCAGAGCGAGCGGGTATTTAGCGACAATTCCCATTAACAGGCTGCCAATAGCGGCTGCTAAAGCCGTTGCCATAAATACCGCTCCGTAATCCATTCGGAGGGCAGGATCCAAATCAGGAATTGAATCCATCGTCAACGTCAAAGGGTTGACGACCAAAATATAAGCCATCGCTAAAAATGTGGTTAAACCGCCGATGAATTCCTGACGGTAGTTTGTACCGAGTTCTTCAAATTGAAAATACTTCTTCATGCATAATTCCTCCGTATGCTTTTGTATAAGTCTACGAAAAAACGCATACAGCGATTTGCCGTATGCGTCCGATTATCCCCGTCCGAAAACAGAGAGTCCGCCTATTTTATAAGGCGGACAAAAAATCGTAGTCGGATCATTTACGGTGAACCGGTAGAGACTCTCAGGCCATATTCCTGAATTTATACGACAAGCTTATTTAATTTCATTTATAGAATACCACGATAGGTATGGAAAAACAAGGTGAAACACGAACAATTATCTATTTTTTTGACCGAAAGTTCGTAAAATAGAAAAACGGCTGCTAATGGCAGCCGTTTGTTTCTATTCCCACTCGATGGTTGCAGGTGGCTTGCTCGTAATATCGTATAATACGCGGTTGATGTGATCTACTTCGTTGACGAGACGGACGCTGATTTTCTCGAGAACATCCCATGGGATACGCGCCCAATCTGATGTCATGCCGTCGATCGATGTAACCGCACGGATGCCGATCGCGTAATCGTATGTGCGGGCATCGCCCATGACGCCGACGCTGCGGATATCCGGTAGCACCGTGAAGTATTGCCAGACATCGCGATCAAGGCCGGCTTTTTTGATTTCATCGCGCAAAATCCAATCCGATTCGCGGACGATTTCAAGTTTTTCTTCAGTGACAGCCCCCATGATGCGAATGCCGAGGCCTGGGCCTGGGAATGGCTGACGCCAAACGATTTCATCCGGCATGCCAAGCTCGGTGCCGAGCGCACGCACTTCGTCTTTGAACAAAGTGTTGAGCGGTTCGATCAATTCGAATTGCATGTCTTCCGGCAATCCGCCCACGTTGTGATGGGATTTGATTGTTTGGGCAGTCGTTGTGCCGCTTTCGATAATATCTGTATAGAGTGTGCCTTGGGCAAGGAAATCCATGCCTTTCAGTTTCTCTGCTTCATCGTCGAATACATAGATGAATTCATTGCCGATGATTTTACGTTTCTGTTCAGGGTCGCTTACGCCTTCAAGTTTTTTCATGAAGCGCTCTCGGGCATCGATCTTAATGACGTTCATGTGGAAACCATCGGCGAAGGTTTTCATGACGCTCTCGGCTTCCCCTTTACGGAGCAAGCCATGGTCTACGAACATGCACGTCAATTGATCGCCGATTGCTTTGTGGATCAAGACGGCAACAACAGAAGAATCGACGCCGCCGCTTAGTGCGCAAAGGACTTTCTTGTCGCCCACTTGCTCGCGGATTTTCGCGATTTCCAATTCGATGTAGTTTTCCATCGACCATTCGTCTTTCATGCCGCAGACATCGAAGACGAACTGGCGGAGCATTTCGTTTCCGTAAACGGAATGGCGGACTTCCGGATGGTACTGGACTCCATATAGTTTGCGCTCTTCGTTTGCCATTGCTGCAATCGGGCAGCCGGGGCTTGTAGCGATGACATCAAATCCAGGAGGTGCTGCTGTGACGAGGTCGCCGTGGCTCATCCAGACGATTTGTTCTTCTGGCACATCTTTGAAAATGGAGCTTTCTTTCGTCAAGGTCAGTTCGGCTTTGCCGTATTCGCGGTTGGAAGCTTTTTCGACCTTCCCTTCCATACGCAATGCCATCAATTGCATGCCGTAGCAGATGCCGAGTATCGGAAGTCCCATTTCAAAAATTTCCGGATCGATGGAGAATGCATTTTCATCATAGACGGAATTCGGTCCGCCTGAGAAGATGATTCCTGTTGCGTTCATTTCTTTGATTTCTGTCGCGGTAATCGTGTGCGGATGGAGTTCGCTATAGACACCGATTTCACGGATGCGGCGCGTGATCAATTGGTTGTATTGGCTGCCGAAATCCAAGACGACGATTTTTTTCTGTTCCTTCAACATAGGGCTGACTGGCAAATCCTTCACCTCTTCTATTCGATTCAGGCCACAATATAAAAAAGAACGCGAAAAAATCACTCCTCGCGTTCTTGTCCTCTACGTTAAAAAGACGAATGCGCATGCAAATAAGCATGCGTCATCCGCCTTCATAGTCAAGTCATTTCCGGTGACTTGGTAGAGACATCCGAACCGTATCATCGGACATATATGAGGGCACTGTATTCTATAATTTTCTCAATTGTACAGGCTAGTGTTTTCAAAATCAACCGCTTGTCCGATTGATTAAATTTTCCCAACTTTCCTTCAGTTTCGGCCAGTCGACTGATTCGGCGTCCCCGCCGTACACGGATTTTTCATACGCTGCCGTCAATTTCGTCATCTCTTTCGTTCCAAAGAATGAATCGACGTATTCAGCATAAGAGCGCAATGTTTGGCCTGGCGCTCGTTTTATTCCATAAAGCTCCAGTTGCTTCAAGAGCCGCAGATAGGCTTTTTCAAAGGTTTCCGCGTCCCCCACTTTACGGCGGTAATAAGGAATCAACACTTTGGGCATCCATTTCTTGCGGATCTTGAATAGCATGAATGCGAGCAATAACAAGACGATTGTTGCTGCGATGAGCTTGCCAGCCTGTTCGGAGACAAAAGCAAGGAAACGCTCACCCACTGTTGGGCTGGCATTTGTTCCTGCGTCGCCATCCGGTTGTTCTGGCTGCGCTTCGGGTTCAGGTTCAGGGCGGTCCGGCATCTCTTCTTCTTCCGGTTCGGAAGTATCAATTTCCAAATCGAAATCAATGGATGAAGCACCGGTAAAGCCGATGGTTGGTTCGAACATCATCCAACCCACGCCTGGCATATAAGCTTCTACCCAAGAATGCGCGTTATTATTGGTGACTTCGTATACGTCGTAGCCATCTACTGTATCGATGACTTCGCCTTCATTGAAGCCTTTCACCCAGCGTGCTGGAATATCCAATGAACGCAACAAGACGACCATCGAAGTTGAGAAATTATCACAATACCCGCGCTGCGTCTCAAAAAGGAATTGATCAACATAGTCTTGGTCTTCCGCTGGAACAGCTATATCGCTTTGGCTGTATTCAAAGCCATTGGTGCCGAAATAACGTTCGACAGCCTGTGCTTGGCCGTAAACAGTATCTGACCCGGCAGCGATTTCTTCCGCTAGTTCCCCAACCCGCTCCGGCAATTCATCAGGCAATTGCAAGTAGCGGTCGTATTCTGGCGGCAGTTCAGACAGTTGTTCCGTATCTGTTTCACGCAATGCTGTCAGGCTGTAAGAAGGTTCACTATAGAACACTTCATAGACATCCGGTTCAAAAGCGGTATTCTCTTGCAATGTGTCAAAGCGCTGCTGGACCGGATCATAACGATAATCCAGTGTTTCTTCCATTAAGAATGAAGCAGTGCCGTAAGGATAGAGAACGAACGGAAACGGTAGCTGCATATCCACTAGGGCTGAAGAACGCTCTTCCCCTGCTGGCGGAAAGTCTGTCGTAACTTCATCGCCGTTTCGGTAAAGCTGCTCATCCGCATCTTCTTCCGAAAGCTCCCAGCCCTTTGTGGTATAGACATCTTTTACTTCGACTTTCCAGTACTGGCCTTCTTCGACTTCTGCCCTGAAAACAGTCGTATCATCTGAAACGAACGAGCCTCCAAGCTGTGAATCATCAACGCCGTAACCGATGCGCCCGACGCCGCCTTCACCGACACCCCCTTTTCCGGAATAGGAGGTGATGTACGGCACAGGATCCGGCCAAATCGGCTCTGCTTTTGGCAGATAAAACGCAAGCGCGGTTGAAGCGACCAACAGTAGTAATAAGGGAATCGAAAAGACTAGCAATTTATCCGTCTTCGCTGCTGCGCCGTGTCGTTCCATCCACCTGGCCAAATGCAATAATCCCGCCAACAATAGGCCAATGACCATGATGCGGACGATCGCTGCATCGCCCGAATAAGGGCTGAATGTATCCAGCACGGCAACGAAAATGACCGTCAATAGATAGAAAAGGAAGATGCTCAGCCGGAAACTGACCCAATAATGGATTAAATAGATGGCCATCCACAACAGCGCAAAGAACAGGACGGTGCGAAATACGTCAGTGGTCGCCTGCCAATCTTGGCTGAAAAGCGCCGATAAGCTGATGCTCGCCTGCTCCACGACAAACCGTATGCTTTCTGCCGTAAAGAAGAGATTTCCTGTGTAAACATAGACGATAAACCACAGAATATAGAACAACTTCAAGGGACCAGTGATCCACCACGGAATGTCGAAGAATGCCATGACGAGCCCCAATGCCACAAAAGCCAAAAACAGCCGGTGATGGCCGGTTTCGGTTAATTCGATGACAGGGCGCAGCCATTCAGACAACAAGAAAAATACCAAAATATACAATAAGCCCATAAATACTTTATTTTTTCTGATCGATGTCATGAACGATTCGCCTCCATAAACGCCGAAGCGAAATTCTCTGGCCCGATAACTTTCACGTGGAAGCCTTTAGACCTTGCATATTGATGGTTTTTTTCGTCTTGCGGGGTGACCGACTGGCCTGCTTCTGTCACGACCAGGCACAAACACTGGCTCAAACTCGTTACGTTCCGGCGGATTTCATCGACCATTTCACGTGACAACGAACCCGTTACATAGACTAGGCTCGACACTCGGACTTGCTTCAAATCCTGTCCGACAACCGCTTCGATCGGCCGGTCCAAATCATCCTGGACTTTCGCCAAATGATAGAGTGCGCGCTGCAATTGTTCATCGCTTTGGATCAGCGGGAAAAAGGCGTGCGGCGTGCCGGCGGATAAATAGGCGACACTGGCATGGGATGCCACTACAGAAGTGAGAATCGAAGCGATTAGCTCGACTTGAATTTCGAAGCTTTCGGATGGGGAACGGTCATCAAGCAAGAACAAATCTTGCGATTGACGGTCTTCGAATTCTTTCGTGCGCATCGTCTGCGTTCGTGCAAACGATTTCCAGTGTATCCAGGAGACCCGGTCTCCCGGCTGGTAATCGCGGATACCGCTCGCCATCGTGGTATCTTTCACTAAAGTAAATGGCGCCGCGATCGAACCTTGGTCAAAACTGGAACCGATGGGGCGGTACATCATTTCAACAGTGTTCGGATAAACTAGGACGGACTGGCGGGCTGGCAGCAGTTGGCGTTTTTTTACCCAGCCGAAAAAATCGGCGGTTTCTACCGTGACGCCTTCTAAAACATGTTCGCCTCTTGGCATTTCCCCGATTTCATAAGTCCAGGAAAATTCACGGCGAAATCCAGGTAGCAGCAGTTGACGGCCTGCATCGGCCATGCGGACTTTAAGCCGTGCAGATTGTGCCTGTTCCTCGAGGACGGTGTAAAGCAGCGGGAACGGAAACGCCCGCCGAACGGTGACAGTGGCCGAAAAGCGGTGGCCGCTCCGCACTCGTGGCGTATGGACTACCCGTTCTGCGCGCAAATTCCGCAACGGATAGAACGACAGCAATACAGAGTATAGAATGAAAGGAACAGATACGTAGAAAATGAACCAACTGACGAAGCCGCCTTGGAACATGGCGAACGAAAAAGTCAAAAAAAGCAGGACGAGCACAAATATCATCCTGCCCGAAGAACTTAAAATTTGTTTGACCCGCTTCATTGATTCACAAGCCTTTGTACAGGAACACGCGTCTTAGAGATGATGCGTTCCGTTAGTTCTTCGGCTGTAATCCCGTCATAGCGGGCTTCCGAACGGAGCATGATGCGATGGCCAAAGACGAATTTCGCCAAGTACTGGATATCATCCGGCGTGACATAATCACGCCCTTTGAGCATGGCATAAGCTTGTGCCGCTTTCATCAAGGCAATCGAGCCGCGCGGGCTGACGCCGAGATAGACATAAGGATCGCGGCGGGTTTGAGTCGCCAATTCTACAATATAGGTACGGATCGTATCATCCACGCGAATCGTCCGCACTTCTTCCTGCAATTTGAGCAGTTCTTCTAGCGTCAGCACTGATTCAAGCTCTTCAATCGGCGGAATCGACTGGGAACGGGTCAATACTTCAATTTCTTCTTCCCTCGTCGGGTAGCCCATTTTCACTCTCAGCAAAAAGCGGTCCAACTGCGCTTCCGGCAATGGGTAGGTTCCTTCGTATTCAATCGGGTTTTGGGTCGCCATGACGAAAAATGGTTTCGGGATCTGCATCGTCACGCCATCTGTTGTGACTGACGCTTCCTCCATCGCTTCCAATAATGCGGACTGCGTTTTCGGTGACGTCCGGTTGATTTCATCCGCCAAGACGATATTGCCCATGATCGGGCCCGGGCGAAAATGGAATTGCATGTCTTTCGGGTTATAGATGGAAACGCCCACTACGTCTGAAGGCAAGAGATCCGGGGTGAACTGGATACGTTTGAAATCCGCCCCGACTGATTTTGCCAGCGCCCGGACAAGCATCGTCTTGCCGACGCCCGGAACATCTTCAAGCAAAACATGGCCATGCGATAATAAAGCGACCAGACTCAACTCGGCGATTTCGCGTTTTCCGATAATCACTTTTTCGATATTATCTATGACTTTTCCTAATCGTTCTGTCGCTTTCATATCGGTTCCTCCCATATAAGTGAAAAAGGTTTTGAATAATCACAATCTTATTGCCATCATATCGGATTCCAGGCGATAACTCAACTGAGCCATCACGGCATGCCGGTTTGAAGGATTCCTTTGAACCACTCTTGAAAATGAAAAAACGGGAAAAGCATATGCTTTTCCCGTTGTCTTATTAATTATTTTTCCAGAAGTCATCGAAAATCGTCACCGGCAAATTGCGCTTATGCTGGGTTTTCAAGTAATAGCCTTCCAGCTTTTCACGCGCATCGTCGGCAATTTCCTTGCCTTCCAGATAGTCGTCGATTTGCTCATATGTGATGCCCAGCGCGACTTCATCCGGTATGGCCGGTTTGTCTTCTTCCAAGTCGGCGGTCGGGATTTTTGTATACAAATGCTCCGGCGAGCCAAGTGCCTTCAGCATTTCACGCCCTTGACGCTTATTCAATCGGAACAATGGCACTACATCAGCTGCGCCATCGCCGTATTTCGTATAGAAACCGGTAATCGCTTCAGCTGCGTGGTCAGTACCGAGCACGACCGCATTGTGCATGGCCGCAACCGAATATTGCGCTTTCATGCGTTCACGCGCTTTTTCGTTGCCTTTGGCAAAATCCGTCAATTTGATGCCTTCCGCTTCTAGTGCGCGGTCGCTGCCATCGACAGCTTCTTTGATGTTAATGGTATAGACTTTCGTCGGCTGGATAAATTGGATGGCATCCTGAGCGTCGTGCTCATCGGATTGGACGCCGTACGGCAAGCGCACACCGTAAAAACTATAAATTTGATCGCCTGCTTCCTCGTTCAGTTCATCGACTGCCATCTGTGCCAGTTTACCGGCAAGTGTCGAATCCTGACCGCCCGAAATACCGAGCACAAAACCTTTCAGAAATGAATGGTGCTTTAAGTATTCTTTGAGGAATTCGACCGTACGCTTGATCTCTTCCTGTGGATTAATAGAAGGCTGCACCTTCAATTCATTGATGATCTGCTGTTGTAATGTCGACATGTGGATCCTCCCTTATTTGTTCGTGAATTCTTGAACCGATTCCCGCACTTCCTGGATATTCCGCATTTTATTGTTCCAACATTTTTCGCTTAAATCAACCGGGTATTCTTCCGGATTAAGCGATCGCTTATACTCATCCCACAGCAAATCGAGCGTTCCTACCGCATATTTTTGTATTTCCTTGAGCGGCGGATTTTCATAAACGACTTCGCCTGCTTTAATGACTTGTTGATGGATGTTGACGGCATCGAAATTGGTGACGAATTTCGAGACGAATGTATGGACGGGGTGGAACATTTTCAAACGTTCTTCAGAAGCCGGGTTTTCATCATGCATCGTGATGTAGTCACCTTCTGATTTTCCGTTTTCCCTATCTATAATCCGGTAAACGTTTTTCAACCCGGGCGTCGTCACTTTTTCCGCATTGCCCGAAATTTTGATGGTGTCTTCCATTTCGCCTGCACTGTTTTCAATTGAAACAAGTTTATAGACTGCGCCAAGTGCCGGCTGGTCATATGCAGTAATAAGCTTTGTCCCGATTCCCCATGCATCGACCTTTGCTCCTTGCGCTTTCAAGTTGAGGATGGTGTATTCATCCAAATCGTTGGAAACGACCACTTCGGTGTCAGGGAACCCTGCCTCATCGAGCATTTTCCGTGCTTCCTTGGATAAAAAGGCAATATCTCCGCTGTCTAAGCGGATGCCGCGGAAGTTGATTTTGTCACCGAGCTCCTTCGCCACTTGGATAGCGATCGGCAAGCCAGATTTCAACGTGTCGTAAGTATCGACTAAAAAGACGCATTCACGATGGCGCTTTGCATATGCATGGAACGCCTCGTATTCGTCTTTATAGGCCTGTATCATCGAATGGGCATGGGTGCCGGCTGCTGGAATGCCAAATAATTTGGCGGCACGGGTGTTGCTCGTTGCTTCCAAACCGCCAATATACGCTGCGCGTGTGCCCCAAATCGCTGCATCCATTTCCTGTGCACGGCGCGTACCGAATTCCATGACGCGTTCTGTGCCGACGACTTGTTTAATGCGGCTTGCTTTGGTGGCAATCAAAGTCTGGTAGTTGACGATATTCAGAAGCGCTGTCTCGACCAATTGCGCTTCCAAAAGAGGCGCTTCGATGCGAATCAGCGGTTCATTTTGGAAAACGAGCTCGCCTTCGACGACTGAATAAACATCCCCCGTAAAACGGATTTCTTTTAAATAATTTAAAAAATCATCCTTATAGCCAAGTTCGTTGCGCAAATAATCAATGTCGCTTTCCGAAAAATGGAAGTTATTCAAATAATCGAGTACTCGCTCAAGCCCCGCAAATGTGGCATAACCATTGCCGAATGGCAATTTCCGGAAAAACAATTCAAAAACCGCTTTCCGTTCATGCATCCCATCCGCCCAATAGGTTTCCGCCATATTGATTTGGTATAAATCGGTATGTAATGCCAAGCTATCATCTGCATAACGCGTTTCCACAAAAATCCCCTTCTTCCACAGTAATGACTATCATTATACATCAAATTTCTTATATTATAAGATGATGAATCGCCACATAGGCCCTATCATTGACATATACCCAAAAATATGAGATAGTATTCAGAGTTAACTACGAGGTAACACATAAATTTTGATGACTGGCATTCTACGCAATGTTTTTGAAGATACTTATTCACACTGGCGCGATTACAGGATCGCAAGGACGTAAAAGAAGGTAGGGTTTACGTTGCTTAAGTTTAAAGCACCCAGTGGAACTATTACCGCGGCAATGAAAGCAAACACTTTCAATGGAAATGATTCCCCGTTCGTTACGGGTTAATATTTAAGTCAAAACACATGATTGTTACCTAATAAACAAAGGGCTGTCCTCATTTGAGGACGGCCCTTTTCCAATTGTATCAGAGCTAAAAAGCGCCGATCCGGTTTTATGCCCGGATCGGCGCTGCTTATTTCTATTATCGGTTCAAGTAATCGGTAACGGCTCCCTTGGAAGAACAGGAAACATTATGCGCGTATTTGCCGAGAACGCCTTTACGGTGAAGCGGCGGTGCGACCCATTCGCTTCTGCGCTTTTCAAGTTCTTCTTCAGAAACGTCCATGGAGATTTCCTGCAGATCCGAATCAATCGTCACCATATCCCCTTCGTGGAGCAAGGCGATCGGGCCGCCCGACTGCGCTTCCGGTGAGATATGTCCGACGACCAAACCATGCGTGCCGCCCGAGAACCTTCCATCGGTCAGGAGCGCAACGGATTCGCCCATGCCTTTTCCGACGAGGATCGCTGAAATCGACAGCATCTCCGGCATGCCTGGACCGCCTTTCGGGCCGACATAGCGGATGACCAAGACGTCGCCATCATTGATTTCGTTCGCCATAACTGCTGCGGTCGCTTCTTTTTCATTATCGAAGACGCGGGCTGGGCCTGTGTGGCGGTTGACTTTGACACCAGACACTTTGGCAACCGCGCCTGTCGGAGACAGATTGCCTTTCAGGACGATCAACGGGCCGTCTTTTCGTTTCGGATTATCGAAGGACATGATGACGTCCTGGCCTTCTGTCAGGCTCGGCGCTTCCTGCAAATTCTCTGCCACGGTCTTTCCGGTAACCGTCATGCAATCGCCATGCAAATAACCCGCTTCCAATAGCATCTTCATGACTGCCTGTACGCCGCCGACGCGGTGAAGATCCTGCATGACGTATTTGCCGCTCGGTTTCAGGTCCGCGATATGCGGAACCGTTTTTTGGAGACGGTTGAAATCGTCGATCGTCAAATCCACTTCCGCAGCGTGCGCGATCGCAAGCAAGTGAAGGATGGCATTGGTCGAGCCTCCGAGCGCCATGACGACCGTGATGGCATTTTCGAACGCTTCTTTGGTCATGATGTCTTTCGGGTAGATGCCAAGCTCCAGAAGATTATGCACCGCAGCACCTGCCGCTTCACAGTCCGCTTCTTTATACTCGGACACTGCCGGATTCGAAGAACTTCCAGGCAAACTCATGCCCATCGCTTCAGCTGCTGACGCCATTGTGTTCGCCGTATACATGCCGCCGCATGAACCCGCACCAGGGCATGCACTGCATTCGATTTTGCGCAGCGCCGCGTCATCGATTGTGCCGTTATTATGCTGGCCGACGCCTTCAAAAACAGAAACGATGTCGATATCCTGGCTATTATAGCGCCCGGCCGCGATGGTGCCACCGTAAACGAATACTGCCGGCACTTCGGAATTTGCGATGGCAATCAAACAGCCGGGAATGTTTTTATCACAGCCGCCGATTGCGACAAGCCCGTCCAGACTTTCTGCGCCGACGACCGTTTCAATAGAATCCGCGATGACATCGCGGCTCGATAGTGAATACTTCATGCCTTCGGTCCCCATCGAGATCCCGTCGGAAACGGTGATCGTATTGAAAATGAATGGGACAGCCCCGGCCTCTTGAGCACCTTTTTTCGCCGCTCTTGCCAGTTCATCGATATGTATATTACATGGCGTGACTTCGCTCCATGTGCTTGCGATGCCGACCATCGGCTGCTTGAAACCTTCATCCGTCACTCCGACCGCCCGCAGCATTGCCCGGTTCGGGGCTTTCATCGGCCCTTCGCTGAAAACCTTACTCTTGATGCGCAAATCCTTCTTCATAAGTATCCTATCCTTTCTTTTTTATGTATCTGCTCCGCGGATTCACAGGGTACCTATTAACGGCCCCTTAGATCAACTAGCTAGCAGCGAGGAAGTGATTTCCTGGCTGATTTGAGTTTCTCTTTATTATAGAGGACATTTTTCAGAATTCAACGAATAAAACGATAATTAATAATAATATTTCACAATTTGTCACAGATATTATATATGTATCCGCTTTCATATGGTATAAAAGCTTTTCTGTCCATTATTGATTAATTCGATGTCTAAATTTACATAGTGCGCTATAACAATGAAAAAGCACATAGCTTGCCGGCTATGCGCTTCGTGCTTCAGCTATCCCAATTTAAAGCAGACCACTTTCGTGTCAGTCATTTCCTGGATGGCAAATTTGACGCCTTCCCTGCCGAGCCCCGATTGCTTAACGCCGCCGAACGGCATGGCATCGATCCGGAAATCGCTGCTGTCATTGATCATGACACCGCCAACTTCGAGTTCTTCGATCGCACGGTGGGCATGGTCGAGATTTTTCGTAAAGATTCCGGCCTGCAGTCCATAATCGACGGCATTTGCCCGTTCGATCGCTTCATCCAAACCAGCCACTCGATAGAGCAATACGACCGGGCCGAAGATTTCTTCTGCTGCGAGCGTGCAATCTGCAGGCACATCGGCGAGTACCGTCGGCGAGTAAAATGCGCCGTCACGCTCGCCGCCCGTCTCGAGCGTAGCACCTTTATCCAACGCTTCCTGGACCAGCCCTTCGACGCGCTTCGCTTCTTTTTCTGTAATCAACGGTCCCATATCCGTCATTTCGGATTGCTTATCGCCGACGATATAGCGTTCCGTTTGCTCGACGAATCGTTCTTTAAACAGATCGAATACAGAATCTTCAACATAGACCCGCTGTACGCCGAGGCAATTTTGCCCGGCTGCCCAAAATGCGCCCGAGACAGATGACGCCACCGCGTCTTCCAAATCGGCGTCTTGCAAGACGATGACCGGCGAATTCGATCCGAGTTCCATGCCCACTTTTTTCAGCCCTGCTTTTTTGGTGATCGCAAGCCCGGTCTCGACGCCTCCGGTAAAGCTGATCATCCGGACAGCCGGATGTTCGACTAAGACATCCCCGATTTCCCCGCCTCTTCCGGTGATAACGGAAAGTATTTTTTCCGGCAATCCCGCGTGTGAAAAGGCTTGCGCCAATAACAGCGCGCTGAGCGGCGTGACAGTTGCCGGTTTGACGATGATGGCATTGCCCGATGCAATCGCTGGGCCAACTTTGTGCGCCACCAGATTCAGCGGGTCGTTGAACGGCGTGATTGCCCCGATGATGCCGAGCGGAAAGCGCCGGTAATAGCCGACTTTGCCGATTCCGCCGGGCGATTGGTCGAACGGAATCGTCTCACCAGTGATGCGCCTCGCTTCTTCTGCACTCAAGCGCAAAGTTTCCACTGCCCGCCCCACTTCTTTCCGTGCTTCTCGAATGGTTTTGCTACTTTCTTTAGAGATGGTGCGCGCATAATGTTCTGCGTTCGTTTCGATATAATCCGCTGCTTTTCCGATAATTTGCATGCGTTCAACGACCGGCATCCGTGCAGCAACTTCTGCGCCTGATTTAGCTGCCTCGATGCACGTCTCCATATCTTCTTTCGTTGCGGCGGGAACCCGATCGACAAGAGATCCATCCTGAGGATCGGTGACGTCGATCCATTGTTTTCCGTCTACCCATTCACCTGCCAGAAACATTTTCCGGCCTTCAACATGTGTCGCCATCTATTCCTCCTCCTTTCATGACCGTACCGCTTCTCTTGCCTTTGCGATCGTCAATAGGTCGATGAGCAAGGAAAAGCCGGTTTCCGTTTTACCGGCTCCTGCGCCACTCAAGGTGACCGGTCCCAATAGGTCGGTTTCATAAGTGATGGCATTGAGCGCTCCTGAAACGGAAGCAAGCGGGTCATCCAGCGGCACTTTTTCCGCTGCCACTTTCGCTGAAACCAGCCCGTTTTCTTTCTTTGCCGAAGCGATTAGCTTCCAGCGCTTGCCTTCAACGCGCGCTTGTTCGATCAGTTCCGGCGTCATTTTCGAGATGCCTGTGCATTCGACGTCTTCGACCGATAAAGGCATGCCCATGACATGCTGCGCGAGAATGACGATTTTATAGCGCGCATCGAGGCCTTCGACATCACTCGTCGGATCCGCTTCAGCATAGCCAAGCTTTTGTGCTTCCTTGAGCGCAGATTCATAGCTTTCGCCCTCGTCCATTCGCATGAGCATGAAATTGGTCGTGCCGTTCAAGATGCCGCGAATCTCGGTGATGTCATTTCCGGCAAGCGCCAGTTTAGGCATCCGCAGGGCAGGCGTCCCACTCATGACCGTACCTTCAAAGCCCCAAGAGACGTTATGCTTATTTGCCAAAGATGATAGTTCCTGGTACGCGAGCGCAACCGGCCCTTTATTGGTCATGACGACATTCTTGCCGCTTTGGAAAGCTGCGCGGCAATGGTCGATTGCCGGCTGGCCGGTTTTCACGTCGGTATAGGACACTTCCACCACCGTATCGGCATTCGATTGCCGGATTGTTTCCAGGCTGTTCCATCCTGTGACGAGCCCTTCTGTTTTCGGATAGCTTTCCAAACTTCCGGTCTTTTGTACAGCGTCCAAGACCGTTTCGAGATCGAGCCCGTCCGGATGGTATAACGAGCCTTTCTTGAAATCGGATATCGCGACGACTTTCGCTTCAAAGCCTTCCCGGTCCCGCAGGCTTTGCCGTTTATTGTGCAGGATTTCCGCGAGCCCTTGGCCGACGACGCCGAACCCGATAAATGCCAGTTTATGTGTCATGCTTTCCCTCCTGTTCTCCTTGCTCGCCCGTTCAAGTGAAAAACTCGATTGCCGCGTTCGCTAAAATGGCAGCGCCCAGCGGCAAACTGCGTTCATCGATATCGAAATGCGGCGTATGCAAATCCCGCTCGATTCCGTCATCCAGCGAACAGCCGAGGAAAAACATTGCCCCCGGCAACTGCTGCGTGACATAAGCGAAGTCTTCGCCTCCCATGCCGAACGCCTGATGAATGAACTTTATAGATGGATCCGTTTTTTTGATAGCTTTTGTGATCTGTTCATTCACATGGCGATCATTGATTAACGCAGGCTCTCCCCTCTGGTAATGGAAGGAATAATCGCCGCCCAGATGTTTCGCGAGTGCGAATGCATCGCGGATTTCCGTTTCGAGCAGATCACGCGTGCTGGCTGAATAGCTTCGCACAGTGCCTTCCACTTGAACTTCGTGCGGGATTATATTGCTGGCAGTTCCTGCATGGATTTGCCCGACACTGACGACTGCGGGTTCGAGTGCGGATACTTTCCGCGGCACGATGCCATGCAGCGCCTGCAAAATGAGGCCGAGCATCCAAGTCGGGTCGCTGCCGAGTTCTGGGTAGGCACCATGCCCCCCGGTTCCATGAATCGACCCATGAAACACATCGACGTTCGCCATGCTGATGCCGTCATGCATTTGGACTGCACCGACTGGTAGCCATGGGCACATGTGAAGAGCAATCGCCAGCTCCGCTTCGTCGTAAGCACCCGCTTGCAACAGATACGGTGAGCCTGACATGGATTCGTCGTCAATCATTTCTTCTGCCGGCTGGAAAATGAACTTGACCGTTCCGCCCAATGGCTTGTCCTGAAAGTAGTCCGCGAGAAGCGAAGCGGTGCCGAGCAGGATGGCGGCATGCGCATCGTGCCCGCAGGCGTGCATGATTCCTGGAGTTTTCGACCGGTAATCGCATGTATTCGCTTCGTCGATGGGTAAAGCATCGATATCCGCACGCAGTGCTATTACCGGGCCCTCGCCTTTTCCGAGGGTTGCGATTACGCTCGTCTCAAAGCCGATCCCCCGTTCGACGGTAATGCCATCGATAGTCGCCAAAACAGATGCGATAAAATCCGCTGTCTCGAATTCCTGGAAGCTCAGCTCCGGAAATTGATGCAGCGTCCGCCGCCATTCGCTAAGCTTTCCGTTCATTTTCTCCGCTTCTTTCAGTAGTTCATCTTTGTCCTGCATTTTGTTCACCGGCTTTCCGATTAGACGTTCATCACCGTTTCGACGTGCTGGAATGCCTGCTCAAAATCGTTGATGATGTCTTCGATTTCCTCGATGCCGCAAGAAACGCGGATCAAACCTTCTGGGATGCCCATAGCGGCGCGTTCTTCCGGTGTGCATTCCACATGGCTTGTCGTACGCGCCGGGCCGACAGTCGTCTCGACCGCCCCGAGATTTGCGGCACGGTTCGCATATTGGAGTTTCGGCAGCAAATCACGCACAGTGTCGACGCCGCCTTTTACGGAAAAGCTCAGCATGCCGCCGAAGCCTTTCATTTGGCGTTTCGCGATATCATGGTTCGGATGCGTTTCGAGCCCTGGATAAAAGACGTCTTCGACGATGTCTTTCGTCTGCAAATACTTGGCGAGCGCCATGGCGTTCTTGCTTTGTTCGCGGATGCGCAAATGCAAAGTTTTCATGCCGCGCAGTAGCAGGTAAGCAGCCATCGGGTCCATCGTCGCGCCGTTGATTTCGCGGTAATGATAAACCTGTTCGACAAGTTCATGCGATCCGACCAGTACACCGCCGAGCGCATCCGCATGCCCCCCGAGGAATTTAGTCGCGCTGTGGAGAACGAGATCGACGCCATCTTCAAGCGGATTCTGGTTAATCGGTGTGCCGAATGTGTTGTCGATAATGACCAGCGCCCCTACTTCGTGACCTGCTTTTGCCATGCGTGCAATGTCCGTGATTTTGACAGTCGGGTTGGTCGGCGTTTCCAAATAGAGGATCTTGCAGCCCTTTTTGAGTTCCGCTTCAATTGCCTCATGATCACCAGTATCGACGAGTGCAACATCGATTTGCTGGCGTGGCAGGAATTCCGTGAAAATTTTATTCGTGCCGCCGTAAGTGTCTTTGATCGAGACGATGCGGTCGCCAGGCACGAGGAAAGTCGCAAGCGTATTGCTAATGGCTGCCATGCCCGTTGAGAAGCTGGTCGCCGATTCCGCGCCTTCGAGCAATTTCACTTTGTCTTCGAAAGCCTGAACGGTCGGGTTCGTATTGCGCCCATAAATATGGCCTTTTTTCTTGCCAATCGCAACGTCGTACCATTCATCCATATCGTCGTACGTATAGGCCACGCTCAAGACGACCGGCACTTGCGATGCCCCGTGTACCAAATAATCTTTTTCCCCGCCCCAGACTGCTTGTGTTGATTGATGGATTTTGTTGTTAGTCATGAACTCACTCCTCATATTTTTAATTGCTTTCAGTTTTTCATTGCCGATGATCAGGCACCGCCTTGATAGCCGATCAAATGCCCTTTCGTGAACAAGCCGCGCGGCATATTCGCCAGCGTTTCACAGCCGGTTTCCGTCACGCGGAAGGTTTCGCTCACTTCAAATCCCGAATCATCGAACCACATCGCCGGAATCATATGGAAGGCCATGTTCGGCTCAAGTATCGTGCGGTCGCCCATCCGGATGCTTGCGGTATGCTCGCCCCAGTCGGGCGGGTAGTTCAAGCCCACCGGATAGCCGATGCGTGCTTCTTTTTCAAAACCGTAACGGGCGATCGTTTTTGTCCAAGTGGCACAGATTTCTTCCAAGTATATGCCCGGCTTGATCATCGCCAGGCATTCGTTGATGCCTTCTGTCGTCACATCCGCAAGATGCTGAAGCTCTGCATCAGGCGTCCCGATAAACACGGTGCGTGCCAGCGGCGAATGATAACGTTTATAACAACCCGATAATTCTAGCGTGACCGATTCTCCTTGTTTATAGCGCTTGTCGGTCCACGTGAGGTGGGGAGCTGCTGTTCGTTCACCCGTCGGCAAAAGCGGCATGATCGATGGATAATCGCCGCCGTGTTCTTTCGTGCCGCTCACTTGTACTTCAAGTATCCTCGCCGCGACGTCGCATTCACGGACACCTTCCCCAATCATTTCCATGCCTGCTGCCATCGCTTTTTCTGAAAAACGTGCCGCACGTTTCATGTAGACGATTTCAGTATCGGATTTCACTAACCTTACCCAATTGACCAAGGAGGTGGCATCGTGAAAACGGGCATTCGGCAGCCCTTTTTGCAGACTGGCGAAACATTTCGCGGTAAAGTAATAACTATCCATTTCAACGCCGATCGAACGCCGGTCCTGGCCGATTTGCGTCAAGATTTCCGCTACGAAATCCATCGGGTGGCGCAATTCTGTTTGGACGTAGATTTCCGGATAGGCAATGATGTTGTCGGGATAAAGCCAAGTAGTGATCTTCGCTCCATTTGCATCCATAATGCGGCCAACCCATATTGGCTGATCTTCGTCTTCAATGACAATGAGCATCTGGTGTACATAGAACGACCAAGCATCATATCCAGATAAATAATTCATATTGGCAGGATCGGTGATGAGCAGCACTTCAATGCCTTTGTCTGCCATCCGCTGTTTCGTATTTCTGATACGCCCCTGATACTCTGCAGTTCCAAACGACATGGGGAATCCCCTCCTTAAGTTCACGATTTAAAAGTCGGAATAGTCAATCTTTTATTCTTGTGCTCAGTATAACTGCCAGGTTTCTTTTAATGCATCCGTCATAGTGTATGAAAATGCGTGCAGCACTTTAGTCAATTTTTCCACACAAAAAAAGCCTTCTTGACTTAGAAGGCTTTCATTCAAGCGTCGTTCGGTTCAGAGGCACGGATGCGATGGGTGCGGACGCATAATTCCAATAGAAACAAATCGTCCGGGTCGACAAGCGATAACCCTGTCAATGACTCGATTTTGCGCAAGCGGTATAGCAGCGATTGGCGATGCAAGTTCAAGGCACGCGCCGTTTGGCTAACATTTCCTTGATAATGGTTATAGGCCGAAAAAGTGCCGATCAGATCCATTTGCCGCTGCTGGTCGTAATCGACAAGCGGCTGGATCGTCGACTCGATGATGTCTTTCATCCCTTCGGTTTTGGCCAATTGCAATAGCAGCCGGTCTGCGCGGGTATCGCGGTAATCCATCCGGTGCCCCGGCCCTTTTTTCATGCGCCCGATTTCAAGTGCCGCCTTCGCATGCTGAAAACTGCTGCTGAAGCCGGCAAAGTCTTGCGCGTGATCGCCTATGCCCCAGGACAGCAGGACTTCCGGCAATAAATTCCCCAGCCGCCGTTCGATCAAATCCAAAAAATTGACCTGGTTTTCCTGCCCGCTTTCGGGTGGCTTTTCCAGGAAGATGATCAAATACCCGTCTACATAACCCGTCATCACCGTGCGTTTCATGGCATGGGCCGCGTAATGGATTTCTTCTTCGATATAGGCAATCATGCTTTTCGACCAATCAGTATACGAACTATGATCCGGCTTTCGGCGTCCAAATAATTCACGTAAATTCTCCGGGCTGCCCGCCAGGCCAATATATGGGAGCTCCAGGTCATAGCCGAGTGCGCGGGCACGGGAAGCCGCCTGCTCTTTGGTCGTGAATTCCCCATTGGCAAGTTCGCGGACGAAATCCATGCGCAGCGCCGCTTTTGTCTCTTCGACTGCATTTTGCCTTGAGCGCCATAAGGAAATGGTCGTTGCCGCATGCTCCAGCACGTGAACCGAAAAGACATCAAGACGCCCATCGCCTGCATTTTCCGGCAGTTCGACGAATAGATAACCCTGAGCTTCCTCTGATACTTGGAGCACCGGGACTTGGACGATCCTTCGGCCACCCAATTCGCCCCTGCGGAATTTCTGGATCATCGGGTCACGGTTTCCTTTTGGAGTTTCCTGGCGAATCGGGAAAATCCCTTTGCCGACCTGCTGTTCCCACGCTTCCAGTTTGGTGCGCGAAAAACCGGCAGCTGCTTGCACTGCCCCGTGTGCATCCGTGATGAGCAGCGCACTGTCGAGCTCACGGCGGATATAGGCAGCGATTTTCTCCAATTCCGCATCCGCCAGAATCAATTTCAATAAATCCTGCTGCACTTGTTCCGAACGTTGCCGCTCTTGACGGTGCAGATCGTTCAAATCGATCATCACTTCTTCGATGACCGTTGAGAAGCGTAGCTCCCACGGCAGTTCAATGAGCAGGAATGCCTGCTCTTCGGCCATTTCTGCAATCTCTTTGGGAATTTCAAAAACGTGCCGCCCCATCGCGATCATGAGGGCGGCTGCCCCAGAATCGATGATGTCCTGGACAAATCCGCGAAATGTCTCCAACTCGTTTTTACATCCCATCGCAGTCGTCAATACCAGCTCATTGCGGCGTACGAAATTCTCCACCGGCATTTCCATGACCGACACCCAGTGCACAGGCTGCGCATGTGCATATTCTTTGGCTGTACGGACGACCGCCCCTTCCAACAATTCATAATCCAAGACATCTTGCACGGTCAGCTGCATATGATCCCCTCCGCGCTACATTGGTTTCTGCCAGTATAGCAAAAACAAACCTTCTGAAAAAGTAAGTGTCCGAATAATCAGAACAAATTATAAATGAAAAGGATTTTTCCATTCCATCAATAAAGCATAATCACGGGACTCTTCATCATCTAAATATCTCGGAACTAGGGTCACCGGCATGCGGCCGCAACTGAGCAAGAAGCTGATGACTGGATCCCTCAGCTCACCCGCCAGCACATTTTCTATGTATTGTTCAGCGGACAGTTCATGCGCGTAACGATGATACCCTGGCATGCGCCCGCCGCCCACGAGACGCTCGAGCCCGTCCGCAACGACCCGCTCATACATCGCTTCCATCAATAACTTGCCAAGTTTCAGTTTGCGGAATTTCGGCTTGATGCCGATGTCGACAACATACAGCGATTCACCGTCTGGGTCATGCGTTCCGATCGATCCCGAATCAGTCACTTGTTCCCATGTATGTAAAGGACGATTGGGATCGAATTTCGTGAGCATCCCTGTCATGGACCCTGCGATTTCGCCATCGATCTCTACACAGATTGCGCCTTCAGGATAAAAGGCGATATGGTTTCCAAGTTGTCGCTCGTTCCATAACAAATCGGGAGGGAACGGCGGCGGAAAACTTTCACGCTGGACTTCGATCAAGCCAGAAAAGTCTTCTTCTGTGTAGGTCCTGATAGTCGCTAAAACCGGACGCCCATCCTTAAAAACGTATTGCTGTTTTTTATACATTGTGTCGCCGCCTTTCTTTTTGATTAGTTTACCCTAAGAGGATGCGTATACACAGTAGTAGGGATGAGAGGAATGAGGCGAGTCTGAGGTTAATGGCTTTGGCAACTTAAAATTCGCTAAAAAAAGCTTGCCGAATTGGCAAGCTTTCCTGTTGTTCTATTATACTGGCGGCAATACCTGTGGTCCGTTGATTGTCACGTTTCCATCAGCATTTTCTGCTTGTGTTGCGATTTGAGACAATCCAGCCGACAAAGTCAAGATTAGCGCTAAGGTTGCACCAACCAATAATTTTTTCTTTTCCATGTTATTCACCGTCACTTTCCAGAAATTGAGTTTGATAGTAATAGGCTTTCTGCCAATCTTGCTGCTCTTTGTAATGAGTCGCAAGCTCTTCAGAAAGATGTTTGGTGTCTTTTATATAACCATATTTTTTGAAAAATGGAAACATTTTATCTTCTTTATAGTTCAAAAGTTCTTGTTGGGAAAATTCTCGTTTCCCGTAGTAATCACTGTATAACTTAAAGTATTCTTCATCTTTCGGGGTCCCGGGCATACGCAATTGTTCGATCAGGCCAACTGTTTCTTCTTCACTTACGCCTTTTAGTTCCAGCAGATTGACGATGACCGCTTTGTGTATATAGCTTCCTGGCTGCAACACATCTTTGAGCTCCGAAAACAGCTCGAATGCTTGGCTGTCTTGCTTCTGGCTCTTCATTAATTCCGCATAATTGTAAAGAACCGATTGATACAATTCATGCTGATGGGTCAAATGGGCGTTGCGTTTTACCACTTCATATAAGCTGGCGGCTTGAGTGCTTAGATTGCGCCTTGTGTAATTAATCGCGAGCAGCAATTGCGCATGCAGCAGACGGATATAATTGTGGTGCATCTCGTAAGAACGCACTGCCCGCTCCGCAAAATATGCAGAAAGTTCCAGACGGTCATGTACTATTAAAATTCTTGCTTTTTGATAATAAAATTCTCCTTCCAGTTTTTGCGGAATGCTTTGAAGCCCTTGATCCAACCTGTACATCAAGTCCATTGCTTCTTTTTGCTGGCCTAAAGTAGTGAAATAGAGCGCCTGAAAAAATCGGCTCATCCATAACTCGGGTGCTGTAAAAGAAGCTTTCAGCTTTTCAAGCAGCTTTTGCTGTGCTGACGCTTTGTCCATCTGCAAATCCAGGACATAATAGCGGAATTTATACAATTCATATTGATTCACCAGGTCGGTTGATTGCAGGTAATCGTCCTCATCCAAAAGCTCTTCATAGATTTTATGCAAATTGTCGAGATCGTAATGAAGTGCGCAATCAATAAACCGCCCTAATTGCTGTTCAAGCCGCTTCTGGTGTTCCAGTTCTTTTTTCAATTGCACGCCCATTTTGGAAAGCAGCGCTTCGTAAGTTTCTTCGTGCGGCGTATAGGTATTGGATTCGATTTTGCTCAAATGCGATACGGAACAGATGCCATCAGCGAGCTGTGACTGTGTGAGGTTGTGCTTGAGCCGATAGTATTTAATCACAGAACCGATGTTCATAAACTCACCTTTCTTTGTCAGAATATATAAATATTAACACAAAAAAACAAGCCTGGCTGTTACAGCCGGGCTTGTCTTCAGTCTAACTCTTATGGCAGGCGGTAGAATCCGAATCCAGAAGCGGAGTCGTCTCCAGATCCTGCATAATAGCCGGATAGAATGTCGTTGTTCGCTGCGCGGTTTTGAAGGTCGCCGCGGACTTGCGTGTGCGTTGCAGATGGGTTTGCTGCCCAGATTTTCGCTGCAAGGCCGGCTGCATGAGGAGATGCCATCGATGTTCCACTAATCGTTGCATAGCCTCCGTCATACCAAGCGGAGTAAATGCTTGCACCTGGAGCTGATACTTCTACATCATATTTCCCGATGGAATAATCACCAGCATATTGGCTGTATCCGCGTGAAGAGAAATCCGCTACGCGGTACGTGCCATTTTGCTGCACATTCTCAAGAGCTGCTACCGCTACGGCATTTTGCAATGCACCTGGGAAGCCGATCGATCCTTGGTACGGGCCTTCGTTGCCTGCTGCTGCAATAACAAGTACCCCTTTACCGTATGCGTAGTTGACCGCATTCGTGATCAAGCTGCTTTCTGCTGAAGAGCCAAGAGACATATTGATGACCGTTTTCTGGTTCAAGGCTGAAGCCTGGTCGGCTACGTGACGGATGGCCGTTGCGATATCATCGGCAGAACCGGATCCGTCATCGCCAAGCACTTTGTATCCCCAAAGGTCGGCTTGCGGCGCTACGCCGTACAAGCCGCCATTGCCGTTCGCAAGTGCTGAGCCGGCTACGTGCGTCCCGTGCCCTTGACGGTCCGTGCAAGAACCGTTGCGGATGCTTGTTCCGATAGTGAAGTCTTTACATTGTTCAACGTTCGCTGCAAGATCCGGGTGGCTAGTGTTGACGCCTGTGTCCAGGACTGCAATGTTGACGCCTGACCCGCCGCTTGTTTTCGTGATGGAACTGTTATTATAGATTGCTTTAATGCCCCAAGGAGTAGACTGGGATGCAGCCATTGCTTGATAGCGCGCTTGTGGTTCAAGTGTTGTCGTTTCCACTGCATATTCAGGCACTTTTTCAATCGTTACATTTTTGTTTTTCTTCAAGGCTTCGAATTGCTTTTCCGTCATATCGGTTGTGAAGCCTTCGCTATTGAAATCCCAGTGGACGCCGTATTGATCTTTCGCTTTTTCAAGGTCGTTTTTCCCTGGCATATCCACGAGCACACGGATCGTCTCATTTGCGTTCGCTTTTTGTGCGTCTGGAGCTTCATTTGCTGAAACCCCCATTGCTGGTACTAGCATAGTCGCTGCCAGCATGGCTGTCGTAATGAATTTTGCTGATTTTTTCATCTTTCGAATCCCCTTTTCCGAATAGATTTGTATGGCCCTGTGCAGCAAGCGGCGTCCCGCCTGTTGTTCTGCAGCTGTTGCCATGCTTTAAATCTAGCAGAGAAAAACGGATTGTGTAATTGGGAAAATCCTTGCCCAGGAAAGCTCCTTATAACCAAAACATAACTTTATACCCACAACTATATTCCTTTAAATGAGGAAAATGAGAACATTAAAAAAAGCCGCTCGATGCGGCTTTTAATTCAATAAATAGACACGCGCTTCGTATGGTTGCAGTTTGCCGTCGACATAGCTGTCGTAATTCGACAACAACAATTCCCCGTCGACCGGGTTCCACCAAGAACAGGTATCGTCATCGAGATGTGAAATGACCAAATAGCGTGCTGCCCCGTATTCCCTCGTATACGCATAAACATATGGACATTCCAGAAATGCCAAATGCGTGCTGCCGTACACCAAAGTTTCATGCTCCTTTCGCAATTGCAGCATCTTCTTATAGAAAGACAGCACCGATTGCGGATCTTTTAGCTGCGCTTTTACATTAAGCCAATTGAAATTCGGGTTTACCGGAATCCACGGCTTGCCCCCTGTAAAGCCGGCGTTTGCGCCAAAATTCCATTGCATCGGCGTCCTTGCATGATCCCGGCTGATTTTCTTGATGGTCTTCATCAACTCTTTATGCGAAACTCCTTTTTGACGATGATAGCGATACATATTTTTCGTCTCGATGTCCCTGTACATATCGATATCGTCGAACGGCGCATTGGTCATTCCGATTTCCTGCCCTTGATAAATGAAGGGCGTGCCTTGCATGAAAAAATACATGCACCCAAGTGCTGTGGCGCTTTCCCGCCAATGCTCACGGTCATTGCCCCAGGTCGAAACGGTGCGCGGTCGATCGTGGTTTTCCAAGTACAAGGAATTCCAGGCAATCCCTTGTGCACTGCGCTGCCAACGATCGAGGACGATCCGCAAATCGTCGACATCGACGCCCGCACTTTCTTCATCCCACGCTTCTTCATGCGCCTCCAAATGGAAGATCATATTGAATTTGCCTTCTTCTTCACTGATCCATTCGTTGATCTCATGCGCTCTGATGCTGTTCGCCTCACCGACGGTCACCACATCATAGCGGTCAAAGGTTTCGCGCCGCAATTCTGCCAGAAGGTCCTGAATCCCTTGGACATTCGTCATTTTCTCCCACGCCGGCACGTAATTCAGCCCGTCTGGATTTGGCATATCCGTATAATCTTTTTTCAAATGATTGATGGCATCTACACGGAAACCGTCGATCCCTTTATCGAGCCACCACAGAATCATATCGTATAGCGCACGCCGTAATTCGGGATTTTCCCAATTTAAGTCGACTTGGCTTTTTGAAAACAAATGAAAATAGTATTGCCTGGTTTTTGGGTCATAAGTCCAAGCCGGCCCGCCGAATATACTTTCCCAGTTCGTCGGCTTATCGCGCCAGACATACCAATCGCGCTTGGGATTGTCGAGCGATGATTTCGATTCCAGAAACCATGGATGCTGGTCGCTCGTATGGTTCAATACCAAATCCATCATGATCTTCATGCCGCGCGAGTGAATATCGTCAAGCAAACGATCAAAATCATCCATCGTCCCCATTTCATCCATGATCGCCTGATAATCGCTGACGTCATACCCGTTGTCGACATTCGGCGATTTGTAGACCGGGCATAGCCAAATCATATCGACACCGAGCTCCTGCAGATAATCGAGTTTTGCCCGGACGCCGTTCAAGTCCCCGACCCCGTCGCCGTTTGTATCAAAAAAACTGCGCGGGTAAATTTGATAGACCACCGCTTCTTTCCACCATGTCTTTCTCAAGCTCATCCCCCTCTTCCTGCTATTGCGGAATTGATGTGCTCACATTGACTGCTGACAACCGTTGTTTTTTTATATAGTATACGCCTTTTCCCCTGAAAGTCCTCTTTGCCCATATAATAAAAACCGCCCGCGAGATGCGGACGGTTTCGGTCAATTATTCAAGTAATACTGTTCCATAGCGTTGGCCGAAAAGCCGGCGACGTAATCGCTGCCGCCATCGTCTTCGATCGATTCAATCATCATCGCCAAAATGAAATCTTGCTGTTCAGCGTGATAAGAAACGAAGAACCCGTTCTCTTGCCCTTCTTCACCTAGAGCGCCTTTCAATTCAGCGGTGCCGGTTTTTCCGGCAATCGGCACAGTATCGATATCGGCCGATTTGGCATAGCCGTCCGTGACGACATTGCGAAGATTTTCTTGAAGCACAGCCGCATTGCCTTCACTGATCAAGCCTTCTTTCCATACTTGCCCAGCTTCTTCGCTAGCGTAAAGCGTCGGCTCATAAATCGTGCCGCCATTGAGGAATGGCTCGTAAGCCGAGGCGAGATGCAGGATATTGGCGAGCATCTGCCCTTGGCCGAATGATGTATCCGCCAATTGCCCTTCAGACCCAAGAGTGCCGTCATTAGAGATTTGAGAACTCTCCAACTCGATGGCAAACGGCAATTCCTCTCCGAAGCCATAGGCAGTAAGCCCATCAATGAATGTTTCCGTTCCCATCTCAAGCGCCTGCCTCGCAAAATAAATATTGTCCGAGTAAACGAGTGCACGGTTCAAATCAATCGGATTGGGCGCTTCTGGGTGCAGGCGGGATACACGGTAGGAGCCCCATGAGCTGTCTTTTTGCCAAGTCTGGCCATTGATTTCGAGCCCTTGCTGCGGATCGAGTGTTCCTGCTTCCATGCCGATGGCCGCTGTCACCGGTTTAATGGTCGACCCCGGGGCATAACTTGCAGCAAAACGCGTGAACAGCGGATTCAATGGATCTTCCGACAATTCCGTGTAGCGCTCTCCGCTGATGCCTGCAATGAATTCATTCGGGTCAAAGCCAGGAGAGCTGATGAGCGCCAAAGTTTCGCCGTTTTCAGGCGACACTGCAGCAGCGCTTCCCGGTTCCCCTTGCATCGAATCATAGACAGCTGTCTGCAATTCAGCATCGATGGTCAGTTCCACATCCTCCCCAGCTGTCGGTTCCTGTTCAGCGAGGACGATATCTTCAGCCCCTTCTGCCTGTTTTTGGATGAGGATGCGTGCGCCGCTCTGGCCGCGCAGCTGTTCTTCGAGACGGCGTTCAAGCCCTTGGCGGCCGATCAGGTCATTTGCTCCGTAGCCTTGGCCTTTTAATTCTTCTAATTGCTCTGCTGTAATCGAGCCGATATAGCCGGTCAAGTGGCCGAATGCTTCGCCGTATGGATATTCGCGCATCGCCGTTTCCTGATAAGTGACGACATCGCTCGCTTCCACGTCAGCGATTAATTGTTCCGCTGATTTCGACGCTTTTGTCAGCGGCACGAATTGATCCGGCTGAACCCAACTTTGGTTCAGGCTTTCTTCAATCGATTCCACTGTCAACCCAAGAAGTTCAGCAGCCTCAGCTATATCGCTGTCTCCTTCCAGCCGGTCCGGCACCACGCCAAGATTATAGCCGGTGCCATTGATAGCCAAGCCGCGCCCTTCACGGTCCACAATCTCCCCGCGCTCAGCGGCTTCAGTCCGCACTGCGACTTCATCGCCTTCTTCAAGATCCTTGAATATCAAGGACGGATCCCACTCGACAAACCAGTTCTCTCCGCTTTCCTGCTCTTCATGGATCAAGGAAACCGTCTGGTCGAATTCAACCGGCCCGGCAAGCGTATCCATCGCGATAGTAAGCGGAAACTCAGCCGGCTCCGCTTCGTCCCATTCCGCATCTTCCTGCGCAGTATAGCTGACTTCAAGATTCTCGATGCCGAGGTCCTCAATCAATTGCTGCTGCCGCTCATCGAACGCTTCTTGGGGAAAAGCTTCTTTCGAGCCTTGTGTCAAATAGTCTTCGTACATCGCTGCGAAATCTTGTTCATTCCAATGGCTGACGTATTCACCTAATCGGTCTTCCGGCGTCGGCTGCGGCTGGCATCCTGCCATCGCAAGTACGCCAGCACCCGCTGCTATTGCTATGTATCGTTTCATTTTCGTGACCTCCTGTAGCTTTCTAAATTATGCTCTTGATTTGGCCGAAATCCCTATTTATCTAAATGGAAAATTAATAGGACGCAAAAAAATAGCCAGTGTCACTTCATTAACTGCGTGAAACACCCAAGCTAATTGAAGTTTCTCTTTATTTTACCAATAAGTGGCACCGAAGCAAACCCGATTCACTCGCTTTCAACGCTTTGCAGTTTTTCTTGCTAGATATGCTATCTTTTCCCCCACTATGGTAAAATCAGTAATCATAGAATAGGAGGATGTTTATGATCAACTTAACATATTCACAAGCGATTGAGTCTGCAGTAGATCTTAAAATGAAAACCCGTTTACACCAAATTCAGGAGGATCTGTACGCGAAAAAAGGAGCCGGCTCTGATTTCCTTGGCTGGCTTGACTGGCCCTCTTCTTTGCCGGAGGATTTTCTGGCAAAAATCGAAGACACCGCCAAAGCAATCCGCGAAAAGGCTGACGTCTTGGTCGTCATCGGAATCGGCGGTTCCTATCTAGGGGCAAAAGCCGTCCTTTCTGCGCTGTCGCCTTATTTCCAGAAAGACGAGCAATTGGAAGTGCTGTTCGCGGGACATCAAGTGAGCGGTGAATACTTGAAGCAATTGCTTGAACATCTAGAAGGCAAGGAAGTCGTCGTCAACGTCATTTCGAAATCCGGCAAAACGACAGAGCCAGCTATCGCGTTCCGTTTCCTGCGCGACTATATGGAAAAACGCTACGGCGACGGTGCGGCCGAACGCATCATCGTGACAACCGACGCTGAAAAAGGGGCACTTCGCCAATTAGCGGAAACAAAAGGCTATCAACGCTTTATCGTGCCGGATGATGTCGGCGGGCGCTACTCCGTCTTCACGGCAGTTGGGCTGTTGCCGATTGCCGCTGCCGGGCATTCAATCCGCAAGCTGTTGGATGGTGCAAAAGAAGCGGAAACGACTTACCGGGATGCTGGCCCTGACCATAACCCAGCGATGCAATACGCGGCGATCCGCCATCACCTGTATGTCCAAGGTTATACGACAGAAGTGAACGCCATCTTCGAGCCGAAGCTGTCGTTCGTCCAGGAATGGTGGAAACAATTATTCGGTGAAAGTGAAGGAAAAGAAGGAAAAGGCATCTTCCCGGCATCGGTCGTCTTCACGACGGACTTGCACTCGCTTGGCCAATTCATCCAAGACGGGCAGCGCAACTTGTTCGAAACCTTCCTGCTGGTAAAAGAAGCACAGGAAGACCTGGAGATTTTCGAAACACTTGAAGACGGCGACGAATTGAATTATATTGCCGGCTTGTCCTTGCAGGAATTTAACCACATCGCCCATAAAGGCACATCGAACGCCCATTTGTCCGGCGGCGTACCGCAATTGAGCTTGACCGTGGACCGCATCGACGAATCCCAGATCGGCCATTTGCTGTATTTCTACATGCTGAGCTGCGCGTATAGCGCGTACCTTCTCGGCATCAACCCGTTCGACCAACCGGGCGTCGAAGAATACAAGAACAATATCTTCAAGCTCTTGAAAAAACCAGGATTCTAAAAAAACGCTTTTCCCGAACAGCCTTCTGGCCAATCGGGAAAAGCGTTTTTCAATAGAAAAATGGATATTCCTGTTGCACAACCATTAAGCGAGCTTGTACACCCGTGCTTCATACGGCTTTAATTGATGCAAGTCACGGTCGTGGTAATTGGCCAGCAGCAGTTCTGCGCCTTCCGGTTCCAGCCAAGTGCATGTGGTGCTTCCAAGGTTCGAAAGGATGAGCACTTGTTCCTCCCCTTGCGTACGGGTATAAGCGTAAACATCTTCGCAATCGGTCTCGGCCAAATCGTAGCTGCCATAGACCAGCACATCCATGTTTTTGCGCAGGAAGATCATTTGCTTATAGAACGACAAAACGGATGCCGGATCCTGCTTTTGGCTTTCGACATTGAGCCATTCGAAATTCGGGTTCATCTGCAGCCACGGAGTGCCTGTCGTGAATCCAGCATTTTCTGCTGCGTTCCATTGCATCGGCGTGCGGGAATGGTCGCGGCTTGTCGATTTCAATAAAGTCATGATCGCATCATGTTCCATGCCTTCCGCCAAATTATAGAAATACAAATTATGCGTATGGACATCGTCATAATGATGGATTTCCTCAAACGGCGCATTGGTCATGCCGATTTCCTGGCCCTGATAGATGAACGGTGTTCCTTGCATGAAGAAATACATGCAAGCGAGCGCTGTCGCACTTTCGCGCCAGTATTCCCCGTCATTGCCCCAAGTCGAGACGACGCGCGGCTTGTCGTGGTTTTCGATAAACAACGCATTCCAGCCGACGCCGTCGACCGCTTTTTGCCAGCGCGTCAAGACGGTTTTCAAATCATTGACGTTAATCCCTTGTTTGACATCATTGTCCCAAAGCGTCAAATCTTCGAATTGAAACACCATGTCGAATTTGCCGTCTTCTTCGCTGATCCATTCATCGATATCTTCTGCATAGACCCCATTCGCTTCCCCAACCGTCATGATGTCGTATTTCGCAAATGTCTCATCGCGCAATTCAGCGAGCAACGGCTGGATGCCATCGACATTCATCATTTTTTCCCATGCCGGCACCCATGGCTTGCCCTCTTCTATCGGCAGATCGCTGAAATCTTTCTTGATATGGCTGATCGCGTCGACGCGGAACCCGTCGATGCCTTTATCCAGCCACCAATTGACCATTTTATATAAGGCTTTGCGAACTTCCGGATTTTCCCAGTTCAAATCCGGCTGCTTTTTCGAGAAAATGTGCAAATAATATTGCCCCGTCTTCTCGTCGAGCTCCCATGCCGGGCCGCCGAAAATGCTTTCCCAATTCGTCGGGCGGTCGCGCCAAACATACCAATCGCGTTTTGGGTTATCGAGTGACGAGCGTGATTCCAAAAACCACGGATGCTCATCGCTCGTGTGGTTGATGACTAGGTCGATGATCAATTTCATGCCGCGCGCGTGCACTTCATCGAGCAAACGGTCGAAATCAGCCATCGTCCCGAGTTCATCCATGATTTCCTGGTAATCGCTGATGTCGTAGCCATTATCGTCATTCGGCGATTTATACATCGGGCAGAGCCAGATGACATCGATCCCCAGTTCTTTCAAATAATCCAGTTTTTCCGTGACACCGTTGATATCCCCGATGCCGTCTCCATTTGAGTCATTGAAGCTGCGTGGATAGACTTGATACGCCACTGCTTCTTTCCACCATGTTTTGTTCATAATCTTGTTCCTTTCAAAGACTTTGACAAGATCCTCTTTCGATCAATGTTGCCGGAACGATGATGTTCCGGGGAGGGGCATTGTCATCGTTTATTTTTTCCAATACCAGATTCGCCGCTTCCATTCCAAGGTCAAAAATCGAAATATCCACCGTACTGAGCGGCGGCTTTAAATGGCTCGACAAAGCATGGTTGTTGAACCCGACAATTGACACATCGGTAGGCACGGCAATATTCAAATCTTCCAGATAACTGATCACTTCATAGGCGACCAGGTCATCGTGCGTGACGATGGCTGTCGGCGGATTTTTTTGTTCCATCAAGTTGCGGATCGCCTGCTGTTCGTGCCCTTCCATTTCTTCCTGTGTGACCACATAATCTGGAGTGAACGGGATCCCCGCTCCGTCCAGCGCTTGCCGGTAGCCACTCAAACGGTCAGAAGACACGATAAAATCGGATGCGCCACCGACGAATGAAATGTCCCGGTGGCCCAGTGAAATCAAATGGCCCACCACTTCTTTCGCAATGGCGACATTATCATTATCGACATAGGAGATGGCGTCCGGGCGCGTGTATGGCCGCCCGACCACTGAAAACGGAATGCCATTTGCCAGTAGGTAGTCCAAGATTTTATCATCAATTTTCGAATACAGCAAGATAACGCCATCGACGCGTTTTCCTTGTGTCATCGCCACCACTTCCTCATAGATTTCCTGTTCAGTCGCGCTTGTCGACAGGTACAGACCGTACTGGCTATGATGGGCACTGACGGAAATGCCGCGCAACACTTCCGGGAAGAATGGATTCTGGAAAGCAAGCGTCGTGGAATTTTCCATGATGACGCCGATCGCTTTGCTTTTTTTCGCTACCAAATTGCGTGCCTGGAAATTCGGGTAATAGCCGAGCTCTTCCATGGCTTTTCGCACTTTGCGCTTTGTTTTCGGGGTGATCTTCGGATGATCCGCAATAACCCTAGAAACTGTCGCCGGCGAAACTTCCGCCAGTTTCGCGACATCTTTAATTGTAATTGCCATTGCGATTGCCCCCTTATTTTACAGCGCCATCCGAGACACCTTTGATAATCGAGCGCTGCGCAAAGAAATAGAAGATAATGACCGGAATGATCGCCAGCGTAAGTCCCGCAAGCGCCAAATGCCATTGCTTCGTATATTCGCCGAAGAAGAAGAACATCTTCAACGGAATCGTTTCACTGCCGGTCGTATTGATGACCAGCGACGGCAACAGGTAATCGTTCCAGATCCAGATGATATTGAGTATGGCGACCGTGACAGTGATCGGCTTGAGGATCGGGAAAATGATATGCCAAAACACTTGCCAACGGTTCGCCCCGTCGATTTTCGCCGCTTCATCGAGCGATTTCGGGACATTATTCAAAGCACCATGATACAGGAAAATCGACAGGCTCGCACCGAAACCGATATACATGAAAATCAATCCGCCGCGGTTCAGCATATCGAACTGGCCGAATACCGTGACGAGCGGGATCATCACCGATTGAAACGGGATGAGCATCGCCGAGACAAACAGGAAAAACAAGAATGTGGATATCTTGCTTTTCGCTCGCGACAACGCATAAGCAGCCATCGCCGAGAACAAGACGATGAGCACGACGCTGACAACGGTGATCAATAAAGAATTGAACAAAGTTCTGAGAAAGTCGAGTTCCTGAAATGCCACGATGTAGTTATCGAAGCTCCACGCTTCCGGAGGGCTCGTCGTGTCGAGGAAAATTTCCTTTTTTGATTTGAAGGAATTGACGAACATTAAGTAAAAAGGCAATAGCCATAGAATCGCCAGTGCGACGCCGAGCACTTCAACTTTTATATTCCAGCGGTTGCGCATTACATTTCGACCTCCCGGCGTTTATTGATATACACTTGAACGAGTGCAATAATAGCGACGATCAGGAAGAAGATGATCGCTTTTGCCTGAGCATAGGCGAAGGCATTTTGCACAAACGCTGTCTTGAAAATTTCCATGGCGACCATTTCCGTCGAATTGTATGGGCCGCCCGCTGTCAGCGATAAGTTCTGGTCGTACAGCTTGAATGTATTCGATAAAGTCAAGAACATACTGACTGTGAACGCCGGGGCAACAAGCGGAAAGATGATGTAGCGGAAGCGCTGTACGGTCGATGCGCCGTCAATTTCAGCCGCTTCGATCAACTCTTTCGGCAAGCCTTCCAAATAAGCGATGTAGATGACCATGATATAGCCGGCCATCTGCCAGCTCATCAGTATGACCAAGCCCCAGAACCCGGTTTCGGTCGTCGACAGCCATGCCTGCAAGCTTTCCATGCCGACTGCTTCGCCGACGCTCGCGAACACTTTCAGGAAAATGAACTGCCAGATGAACCCGAGGATCAAGCCGCCGATCAAGTTCGGCATGAAGAAAGTCGTGCGCAGCAAGCTGCTCGTCTTGATCTTCGATGTGACGATCAAAGCGAGTGACAGTCCGATGAAATTGATCAAAATAACAGATACGACCGAGAATTTCGTCGTGAACCAAAGCGAATCGAGGAAGCGCTCATCTTTAAATAAGTTCAAGTAATTCTGGAAGCCGACAAATTCGCCGGTTTGGATGCCGTTCCATGCCGTGAACGAATAGAAAAGCCCGAGCAGCATCGGCACGACGACGACAAGTGCCAGCGCCAACAATACAGGCGCTAAAAATAACCAATAGGAAAGATCCCGTGTACGCATAGTTTAGCCTCTCTTTCTATTTAAACCCTGAAACAAAACAAAGCAGCACAATGGCTGCTCTGGTATGATGGACAAATTACTCCCCACGGCTCGTTTCCCATGCCGCTTTTGCTGAATCGACCACTTCGTCCCAGCTCGCTTCATCGCTCAAGTATTTCTGGATGTTCGCGCCGAGTTCATCTTCGCCCCATCCAGTCGGATAGCCCATGAAGACCCAACCGATTGTTTCGCCAGCTTCTGAAGCATCATAGATCGCTTTGGACATTGGATCGGTGATTTTGGATGTGTCATAACCTTCATATGCCGGGATGAATTTAAAGTCTTCCAAAACAGCTGTTTTCCCAGTGTCGGACGTGTATAGCCAATCAAGGAAATCTTTTGCTGCCGTTACGACTTCTTCGTCTTGGTTCGAGTTGACGCCCCAATACATCGGCACGCCGACTGGTAATCCGCCATCTTCCAAGCCTTCAACTGGGATCGGCATCATGCCAACACCTGAATCTGCGAGTTCCTGGTCAATTCCTGCAATCGAACCGTAAACCCAGTTTCCTTGTTGGATGATCGCCACACGTTCAAGCGAAAATAGCTCTTCAACTTGCTGTGAATAGTCGAGGCTCACAGTCGGCTGCTTCGAATACTCGTTTTGCAAATCGAGGATTTTCTTGAAGCCTTCGCCGTATTCAAATTCCACTGTATCTGCATCGTATGCCGTCAAGACATTATTATCGAATTCAGGCGCGAGGAAAGTGTTCGACAAATGAAGCCCTGTCACCCACGTCTCTTTTCCTGGCAACGCGAAGACCGATTCAAGGCCGAGTTCTTCTTTTTTCGAATCAAGCGTTTTCACCGCTTCTTCTAAGCTCGCATAATCCGTAATAGAGGCGGCATCGATTCCAGCTTCTTCGAACAAGCGTGTATTGTAGATAAATCCGTAGCCTTCCTGGTTATACGGCAAGCCGAGCACTTCCGATTCGACTGTCACGCCGTCTAGTGTGCCCTCGAGTGCTGCATCCGCTGCGCCTGTATCGGACAAGTCAGTCAAGTTATCTTTCCAGTCCGTTACGTCCTGTGGCCCGCCGATGTTGAAGATCGCCGGCTCATTGCCTGAAGCGAAACGGGAACGAAGCGCAGCGCCGTAATCTTCTCCGCCGCCGACTGTCGTGATTTCGATGTTGACATCAGGATTTTCTTCTTCGTATTGTGCGACGACATCTTCAAACTGGTCTTTAAACTCTACTTTGAATTGGAAGATATCGACGGTCACTTGCTCGCCGCCGCCTTCTGCCGTTGATCCTTCATCCCCTGAACTGCATGCTGCAAGCGCCCCCGCTGATAGTAAAACAGATGCCAATAACCCCTTGCTGAACTTTAATTCCTTCACTTGAACTCCCCCTTTGAGTTGTTGTGCAAACGATTGCACGATAGAGTAGAAAAAAATGGAAACTCCTTGGTAAGCGTTTCCAACTAATAATTATTAACAGATTATCACAATGAAAACGTTTGCGCAATCTATTTTTAAAATATTTCAATTGTTTTTATGTCGTGCAAGCAATCTATAGTCAACCGGCACCCTTCACGGCCTGCGCCAGCCTTTTCACTCGGGCATGGCTCAGGCTTCAGGACCTTTGAACTCTTATCTTTATTTCTCCAAAACGAGCAGCGCTGCCCCAAGCATGCCGGCATCGTTTTCGAATTGTGCCACTTCCACCGGTAATGGATTCAATAGCACTTCCGCCAATTGGCGCTTTAGTTCATCCATCCATGCAGAGGCCGATTCCGATACACCACCGCCAATGATGAGCATGTCCATATCGAAGATCGCCTGTAAGCTGCTGATGTAGATTGCCAAGTCCTCGGTGAAGTCAATGACCAGCTTTTGCGCTTGGGCATCTGTTTCAGCCAGTTCGAATAATTCTGGCGGCGTCACCGAAAGCCCCGTTTCCTTGATGCGGCGCACAAGGGCCGTACCCGACAGGTATTGCTCTGCACAGCCAAGCCGGCCGCAAGCGCAGCGTGAACCGTTTGGATACAAGATCATATGGCCCAGTTCTGCAGCCCCGCCGTGCGGGCCGCCGCTCAAGAGCTTGCCGTCCCAGATGATGCCGCCGCCAAGCCCCGTGCCGAGCGTAATGCATACAACGCGTCCAAGCCCCCGTGCTGCGCCAAATTTCGCTTCAGCGAGCGCCGCGCAATTGGCATCGTTCTCCACTTCCACGTGTCGCCCTGACGCTTGTTCGAGTGGCGCTTTGACCTCTGTCCCAGTCCATCCTGGCAGCATGTCGCCCGCAAAAACGATGCGCCCTTCTTTCGGGTCGACAAACCCGTGCGTTCCGATGCCGATTGCCGACACGTCAGGATGCTCCTCTAAAAACAACAGCACTTGACGCTCCAAATGCGGATACAGCGGAAACTCCGTCTTCACTTGCCGCTCTGCGAGTATCCGCCCTTCTGCATCGATGACCCCCATGCGGATTTTCGTTCCCCCAATGTCTACCCCGATTACTTTACTCATTCTCTCCATCCTTCCTTAAACTCATTCATCCATTTTTCTGGTGCCATCATAAAAGCATACAGCTTCATATGGCTCGAGCAACACTACATCCTGATTTTCCTGCGGCGTGTAATTCCCGATCAACACTTGGCCCTTTGGCATTGGCAGTTCACGCGGCGTTTCGGAAAAATTGCAGTAAACCGTCAATTGCTCATCCGGCGTATTGCGTGTGTAGGCGAAAATCTCTTCATCCTCACGGTGCAATAAGTTGAAATCGCCTTCTGTGATGACTGCCAAGTCTTTTCTGAGCGCGATCAATTTTTGGTAATGGCCGAATACTGAATCCGCTTCATGACGGTTTTCTGCATTGATCTCCGGGTAATTCGGATTGACTGAGATCCACGGCTCCCCATCGGTAAAGCCGGCGTTTTCAGAAGCGTTCCAATGCATCGGCGTTCTGGCATTGTCCCGTCCTTTTGCGTGAATCGCCTTCATGAGCTCTTCGTGCGGAATACCTTGTGCCCGCTTTTCCTTATACATATTCAAAGTCTCGATATCCTGGTAATCATCGATCGACGAAAACGCTACATTGGTCATGCCAAGTTCTTCTCCTTGGTAAATATACGGCGTCCCTTGCAGGAAATGAAGGCAAGTGGCAAGCATTTTCGCCGATTGTTTACGGTACTGGCCGTCATCCCCGAAACGCGAGACGATGCGCGGCTGGTCGTGATTGTTCCAATACAAACTGTTCCAGCCTTTCTCATAAAGCTCCACTTGCCATTTTTCCAGGTTTTCTTTTAAATCCGTGAGGCGCAGCGGCTGGAGCTCCCATTTCCCGCTCGGTCCCTGGTCCAAGTTCATATGTTCGAAAGTGAAAATCATATTCAATTCATTGCGCCCTGGACCCGTATACAGTTTGGCGTCTTCCGTCGCAGCGCCTGGCATCTCGCCGACTGTGACGATATCGTAATCGGACAGCACTTTTTTGTTCATTTCCTGTAAAAACTCATGGACGCGCGGCCCGTTGAAGAAGTGTGGTGTGCCATCGCCATCGATGCCATCCGGGAAATCCTGATCTTTGGAAATCATATTGATGACGTCCATGCGGAAGCCGTCAACGCCTTTATCCAGCCACCAGCGCATCATCTTATACACTTCATTTCGCAGTTCTTCATTTTCCCAATTCAAGTCCGGCTGTTTCTTGGAAAACAGGTGCAGATAGTATTGCTGTCTCTTTTCATCGAATTGCCACGCCGATCCGCTGAAAAAAGAGCGCCAATTGTTCGGCTGGTTTTTCCAGATGTAATATTCAGGCCGTTCCGTGAACCAATGGTGTTCGTCAGAAGTATGATTGACCACCAAATCCATGACAAGGCGCATCCCGCGTTCGTGAATTCCGTCAAGCATCCGGTCGAAATCGTCCATCGTCCCGAACTCCTGCATGATTTTTTGGTAATCGCGGATGTCATAGCCATTGTCATCGTTCGGGGAATCGTAGACAGGGGAGAGCCATAACACATCCACGCCGAGCTCCGCCAGATAATCCAGCTTGCGGATGATCCCTTGGATGTCGCCAATCCCGTCGCCATCAGAATCCATGAAACTTCTCGGATAAATTTGATACACCACTGCTTTTTTCCACCACTCCGTCATAGTCTCGCCTGCTTTCCTGAAGATTCATTCATTTCTTTTTATCATACGGAAAATTGGAAAAGAAACACAGAACTTTTTAAGTAAACCTTTTATAAAAATAAGTTGACTTAAAATAACTCATTCTTTATACTCGGTTTTAGTACATACGAAGTGGAGGATTTTCATGACAACTTCAATAACCAGATCCAGCAATCATTCGCGTACCTTAACACTCGTTCACATCGCCATGTTCGCAGCGCTCATGGCGATCGGCGCCAATATTTCCTCTTTCCTGATCGTCGGGGGCGTGCCGATCACCTTGCAGACCTTCTTCGCAGTTCTTGCCGGCATTCTGCTTGGCAAGCGTCTCGGCGCTGCTGCGATGATCGTCTATGCCGCAATCGGCCTTGCCGGCGTCCCGGTCTTCGCCAAGTTTTCAGGTGGTATGGACACATTGATCTCGCCGACATTCGGCTTTATCCTATCTTATATCTTTACCGCTTTTGCAGCAGGTTGGATTGCAGAAAAAATGCCTTCAAAAAAAGGGTTTATCTTCGCAGCTCTTGTAGCGACAGCGATCAATTACGTGTTCGGCACCAACTGGATGTATGCCGCTTATAAACTATGGTTTGCCGCGCCGGAAGGCTTTACTTACGGGATGGCTTGGGCTTGGATGGCGGTGCCTCTTCCAAAAGACGTGCTGCTCGCTGTCTTTGCCGGCCTGTTCGGCTTCCGGATGCAGCCCATCATCAAGAAATACTTGCCTTAACAGGAACAGCCAGTTGCCGGAATCCCGGCAACTGGCTTATTTTTGTACGCTCGATTCGTCGACGCGCAGCTTGTAATTCTGTTCGATGATGCGGATCAACCCAGCCAAGCTGGCATTGACGGGCGTTTCGATTCCGTGTTTTTTCCCCAGCTTCACGATGCCGCCATTGATGACTTCGATTTCGGTCTGGCGTTTCTTCAAGATGTCCATGAGCATCGATGATTTATTGCCGCCGATATCCTGGCGGCCCATTCTCAGGCATTCCTCTGCGACCGCTTCTGCGTCCGCATCCACCCCTTCCGCACGGGCGACGAGCACCGCTTCTGCCGTGACCGCACGCAGCAAGTCTTCTCCTTCCTGCGTATTGAGGATGTCGCCGTTCTTCAGGCGGGTGAGGGCGGTCACGGAGTTGAAAGCGGCATTGACGAATAATTTATTCCAGATGACGGCGTTGACGTCTGCCGACACTTCCGTTTTCATGCCCGCTGTACTCAATTTTTCGGCAAAAGCTTTGAGTTTCTCGCTGGCAGCTTCTTCTTCGACATTGCCCAAATAGTTTATGCCCCAGCCCCTATGCAGAATTGTGCCATCGTGTTCAACGCTCGCGCCATGGCCAAGTGTTCCGGAGACGACCGTATTCATCGGAAACAATTGTTGGATCGTTTCGGCGTTCCCGATGCCATTTTGCATCGTGACGATCACCGTACCCTCAGCCAGCTTGCCACGCAGTTTGCTGAGCACCGCTTCATTGGCCTGGGCTTTCAACAGGACGAGCAGGATATCCACCTGCTCATGGGCTTTTAAGTCCTGTATGATTTCCAGATTGATTTGCGTAACCGAATTATCTTTTTCGACGATGCGCAAACCTTGCTTATTGATGGTTTCCACGTGTTTATTCATTCGATTGTATAAGCGCACTTGTTCCCCGCTTGTCTTCAGTTTGCCCCCAGTCAGACAAGCCATCGCGCCTGCCCCGGCAATCAAAATCTTCATCCTATTCCTCCTCCATCCATGTCTGCTTTCTTCACTATACCAAAAAGGCCTTCTGCGTGGCAGAAGGCCTTTTCTTAGTTTGTTGCTTTCTTTTCACGCTGGGCTTTGTCGTTTTTGCCGACTTTGCGGATATCCGCCAAGATCAAGGCTCCGATCAACAGCAAGCCGAGATAGCCGACTGCTGGGTACAGATAATTGACCAAAGCCGTAAATCCGACGAAGCTGAGTGCAAAAGCGATCAATCCGGCAATAATAACAAAGATCCGGAATTTCTTCGTGCCGATTTCCGTGAACCGTGCAGAGAACGACAGCAGCATGCTGACAGCCGTATTGTAAATCATCGCAAAAATAACAACAGCCATGATGATTCCGAGAATTGGGGAGATATCATCCCCGATAGCGAGCATTGGCAAATCCGCTCCCCCGACAACATCCACTTTCGCGAATATCGCCACATAGCTGAGCAGGATCAACACGCCGAAACCGAGCCCGCCGATCAAACCGCCGCGGGCTGCTACTTTCTCATCTTGTTCGGCACCACCCATCACGAGCGACATCGATGCCCCAAGCGCGATGGCGAGTGACACGTAGTTGATTGCCGACAATAGCCAGTTCGGTGTAGCGGACAGTTGTTCTTTCGCAACCGGGTCGAGTGCGCTGAAACTGCTGTCCATCGTGATGACACTGTAAATAGCGATGCCCACTACCATTAAAATCAAAAATGGCGTAATGCTGGAAATGACAGTGATAACTTTTTTGACATTCATCATGATGGTCACGATGACCAAGACAATCATGATGCTGCGCCCGAATGCTGGCGCTAGATCGAATTGTTGGGAAAATATCGATCCAGCTCCTGCGATCATAACGACTAAAATACCGAATAAGGTCAAAATCAATGTATAGTCGATCACTTTTCCGAGCCATTTCCCGCTGATTCGGTAGACAACGTCTTCATGTGAGGTGGTTTGCATACGGCTTCCTAGACGGGTCAGAATCATCCCGATATAGCCGAATAATGCAGTAGCGACCAGGACGCCGCCTACACCCCAATAGCCAAAACTGGTAAAATATTGCAAAATCTCCTGTCCGGACGCAAAGCCAGCGCCGACAACTATCCCGATGAAGGCACTGGCTATTTTCAAGCTTCTTTTCATAAAATCCTCTCCCTTTTCCTGATGATGGTTAACATAGATGCTTATCAAAATGTGTTTTATGTAGATAATTTTTCATACCCCTAATTTGGGGGGGATCAAACAAATCCTTGCTTTTCCGGACCTTTTCGCTTATTCTTCCTTATTAGTAATAGAAGCTGAAAGGCGGGGAGAACAGTGGATTTGGCTGAGTTCGAGCAAGCGATAGAAAACTTCATTGGGCATGCGGGACTTTGGGCGCCTCTTTTGTTCATTTTGCTCCATTTGATCCGGCCGCTGCTGTTTTTGCCGGTGATCGCCGTATGCATTGCAGGCGGTTTTCTTTTCGGTTTTTTCCAAGGCGCCATCCTGTCTTTTATCGGATTGACGCTGATGAGTTTCATTTCTTATATGATGATCAATAAATTCCCGCGCTTCCGTGCCAAACTCGCCGCTTTGAAAGACAAATGGTTTCCTGACCGCAACCTAACCGTTTCCCAGGTGATGATTCTGCGGGTCATGCCCTTTGTCCATTTTCACCTTCTGTCGTTTTATTTGATGGAGATGACCAATACACGCAGGGAATACATGTATTATTCCGCACTTGGTTTGATCGCTCCAGCTATCCTCTATACCGCTTTCGGCAGAGCCATTTCGGAATTCCCTTGGTATACGACCCTCAGCATGTTCTTATTGCTCGCTGCGATTTTCAGCTTTATCGATAAATGGCAAAGCCGCAAGCATAAATTGGACAAAACCTGACAAGCGCAGACGGCTTCCCGTTTGCGCTTGTGTTATTGAGGTATAGTAAAATAGTAGATAGAGATGAGAGGAAGAAACTAATGCCTATATTCACCCAAAACGATATTAGCCTGTATTACGAAGATATTGGAAGCGGCCAGCCGCTCCTCCTGTTTCATGGATTAACTACCAGCTCCTCCATGTTTTACCGCGAAATCAATTTTTTCCGTACGAAGCGCCGCATTATCGCACTCGATTCAAGAGGTCACGGCCACTCGGCAAAACCTGATTCCTATACACTCGACAACCACATCGAAGACGCCGCCGCTTTATTGGACCAGCTGGGGCTGGAGTCGGTCGATGTCATCGGTGTTTCCATGGGAAGTTATATTGCACAAGGATTGGCTGCGAGACGCCCTGAACGCGTGCGCAAATTATTGTTGGTCGCCACCAAATCCTACGGCGAGCAATCATCCATGGCTGAATTATTCGATCGCCATGAAGACGAGTTTAACGGCTTATCTATCCACGACAAGCTCGATAAAGCTCAAGCCTATATGTTCCATCGCTTGACGGCCGTTAAGAAATGGCAGGAGAAAACGGCCCAAAATAGCCCCCAACTGACGATGGAGCAGCAAGGCATCGCGTCAAACGCCTTAGAGCGCTTTGATTTGCGCCCGGAACTTTCGAAGATTTCAGCAGAAACCTTGGTCATCAGCGGACGCTATGATGAATTGAACCCACCGGACAAAGGACGCGAGACGGCGCAGCTCATCCCGCACGCCAGCTTTATGGAATTCAAGCGTTCGGGCCATGCCCCCAACGTCGAACAGCCTCGCCTGTTTCTCGGCATCGCTGAAAACTTTCTCGACGATTGAGTTTCATTTAAAAGCCTATATAAAAATAAGAAAGCACGGCGCAAAAATGCGCCGTGCTTTACCATGCCATCGAGAAGTTTAGGAAACCGTATTTTCCGAAGCTTATCGCTCGCTTTCCGTGGGCTCGCGCCCAAGCCTCCTCAGTCGCGATGCGCCTTGCGGGGTCTCGGTCATCTCGCTAATCCACAGGAGTCGAGCGAACGCTTCTCCAAATACTTAGAAAGATCATTGATTTTTGAATGTAGAAAAAACGACTCCATTCTAGTTCGTAATGGATTTATAGACTTCTTCAACACTCTGAAAAGCACGGCGCAAAATGCGCCGTGCTTTTATTGTGCTGTATAGCCGCCGTCAAGGACCGCTGCCTGCCCGGTGATGCCACGGGCTTTATCGCTCGCGAGAAACATCGTGTAATCGGAGATTTCCTGCACCGACAACAAGCGTTTTTGCGGAACCAATGGGTAGATGACTTCTTCTAACACTTTTTCCAGCGAGACATTGCGCGTCTTCGCCAAATCGCCCAGCTGATTGCGCACGAGCGGCGTGTCGACATAACCCGGGCACATCGCATTGACCGTGATGCCATGCTCTGCGCCTTCTAGTGCCGCGACTTTCGTCAATCCGATTACGCCGTGCTTGGCGCTATTATAAGCCGCTTTCCCGGCGAAGCCGACGAGACCGTTGATCGACGCCATATTGATGATGCGCCCGAAGCCTTGTTTCTTCATGATCGGGAAGGCATGCTTGGTCGCGATAAACGGTGCAACCAGCATAATCTTAATCAGCAATTCGTATTTCTCGGTCGGAAATTCTTCGATCGGCGAGACGTGCTGCATCCCCGCATTATTGATCAGTACATCCAAGGAACCGAATGTTTCCACCGTTTTATCGATAGCTGCTTTGATTTCTGCTTCACTGGTAACATCGCATTTGATGCCGATGCAATCAAAGCCTTGCCCCTTCAACTCATCCGCAGCTTGTTGCACTGCTTCTTCGTTGATATCGGTCAACACGATCTTTGCGCCTTCTTTGGCAAAATCCACGCTGATTTCATAGCCGATGCCGCTCGCGGCGCCGGTGATCAATACCACTTTCTTATCTACCATGATGGAGTCCCTCCAAGTGAAAAATTAAATGCCTAGTCCTAAGGTGAACAGTACAATCGCAATCGCCAACCCAACCAGCGGCACGATCACCGTTACAGCCCCCATAGCGCCGTATGCTGCTTTGTGGGTCTCGCCGCAAATCCCTTGGATCGTTGTAACGACGTAACCGTTATGCGGCAATGAATCGAGTGCGCCGGAAGAAATCGCGATAGTCCGGTGAAGTGCTTCTGTGTTGACGCCCATATCGATATAATGAGGGGCAATCAATGGCAAGGCGATGACCTGGCCGCCGGATGCGGATCCTGTGAGGCCTGCGATGACACTGACCGCCACGGCGCCGCCGATCAACGGGCTTCCCGGAATGCTTGTCATGGCATCGACTGCCACTTGGAAAGCCGGTACTGCTTTTGCAACGCCGCCGAAGCCGACAACCGCTGCCGTATTGCCGATTGCGATCAACGCGCCGATCGTTCCATCGGTCAATGCTTTGCCGAGATTCGTGAAGTATTTCATATTCAATAGGTATGTCGTGATGACGCCGCCGAGCAATGCCAAGATCAAGGCAGAAGTACCGAGTGAATCGTGGAAGATGAACGAAATGGCCAGAACGACCAGCAACGGAATCAAGCCCGTCACTGGATGCGGCAATACTCGGTCCGTCAATTGCGGGTCAGTTTCTCTTGCCTCGAAGCGCTCGCCTTTATTCACGGCTTTATTGATCATGCGCTTGAGCCACCAGTAGCCGAATACCGCCATAAAGACCGCAACGATAATGCTGACTTCCCAGCCGGCGTATGGGCTCGTGTTCAAATACTCAATCGGGATCCAGTTTTGGATCTCCGGTGATCCTGCAGAAGTCATCGTGAACGTGACAGATCCGAGTGCAAGCGCTGCCGGGATAAAACGGCGAGGCAGGTCCGCTTGCTTGAACAAGCTGAGCGCCATCGGATAAACCGAGAAAGCAACGACGAACAAGCTGACGCCGCCATAAGTCAGGACGGCACAGGCAATGACAATCGCCAACACCGCTTTTGACAAGCCGAACTTTCCGACCAGCCATTTGGAGACGCTGTCTGCCGCTCCTGTATCTTCCATGACTTTACCGAAGATAGCCCCGAGCAAGAACATCGGGAACCATGAGGTGATGAATCCGGAGAAGCCGCCCATATAGTTCGACAATAAATTAGCTTCCCCTTCCCCCACTAATTGCGGAAACAACGGCAAGCCGCTGAGAACCGCGACGAATAATGCCGACAATGGGCCAGCGATCAACAAGTTGACGCCCCTCATCGTCAACACGATCAATAGAATAAGTCCTCCAACCATTCCGATCATACTTAACATGATAAATCCCCCTTTTGAATGTGTTACGGTTTTTCTAACAAATTGGAAACGCTTACTTTTCTCCCTGAAAAGCATAGATGAATTGTCTAAATATTTAGTCCTGAAACCTTTTAATACTATACAACGAAGAAATCGATAGGTAAAATGAATAATAATAATAGCTTCCATAGACATTAGTTATAGACAAGGAGCATTCACATGGATATCCGACAGCTCAGCTACTTCATCGAAGTGGCCAAGCATCAAAGTTTTACAAAAGCTGCACAAGCCCTTCACGTGACCCAGCCGACACTCAGCAAGATGGTCAAAAACCTGGAACAGGAAATGGACGTATCGTTATTCGACCGCTCTTCGAGGAAAGTACGCTTGACCGACGCCGGAGAAGTCGTCTTCATCCAGGCGCAGAAAATCGTCAATAGCCTCGACGATTTGTCTTCTTCGCTGTATGACGTCATGAACTTGAATAAAGGCAAGATCAAAATCGGCTTGCCGCCGGTCATCAGCACCTTGTTTTTCCCGACGATCATCGCAGCGTTCCAATCCCGCTACCCCGATGTGACCGTCATTCTGATCGAAGACGGCGCCAAGAAAGTAGAGGAAAAAGTGGCCGACGGCGAAGTGGATCTCGGATTCGTCATGCTCCCTGTCGATGCTCAACGTTTCGATGTCGTTCCTTTTGTCGATCAGGAAATTAAACTGCTCGTCCACGAAGACCATCCACTCGCAAACCAGGAAACTCGTGATTTGATCGATTTCCGAGACGACCCGTTCCTGCTTCTCAGCAAGGAATTCACGCTTAATGGGCGGACCGTGGAATTTTGCCGGAGCGAAGGATTCGAACCGAAAATCGCCTACGAAAGCTCTCAATGGGATTTCATCGTCGGCATGGTCGAGAAAAATCTCGGGGTCACCTTGATGCCGAAACTGATCTGCGACCGCGTCCAGGACGGTCCGTTCAAAATGGTCTCACTGACACAGACCTTCCCGTGGCGGCTCGGCATCATCATGGCCAAGAACCGCTACGTGCCCTATGTCTCCCGCGAATTCATCACACTCGTCAACCAGCTGCCGAAAGTTTGATTCACCAAAAAAGAAGCTGCCCATCTTAGGCAGCTTCTTTTGCTTACTATTATTTCCGATCGACAAGTGTTTGGATCATGCTTTTCAGTTCGCCGACTTCTTTCCTCAAACTTTCAATTTCCGAGGTGTCTTCTTTGATGCCTTCGAGTTCAGCCGTCTCTTTGTCGATTTCATCTGAAATCTTCTGTGCGTTGTTGACGATTTCCCCGACGATTAAGTTGATCATCAAAAACGTCGAAACGATGATAAAGGAAATGAAATACAGCCAAGACCACGGCTCTGCCGCAAAGACTGGCCGGAAAATCCCGCTCGCCCAGGATTCCAAAGTGAAAATTTGGAACAGCGAGATAAGCGAAAGGCCGAGATCGCCGAAATATTCCGGTTCAATATCGGCGTAAAAGAATGTGCCGATGACCGCATAAACGTAAAAAATGATCGACATGAGCAAAATTACGCTGGTAATAGTCGGAATGGCCATAAACAAAGCCGTCACGACGCGGCGCAGCGATGGAATGGTCGACACCGTCCGCAATACCCGCAGCACGCGGAAAATCCGCAACACGCTGATAAACGGCGAGTTGTAGAGGATAAGACTACCGACAACGATGATGAAATCGAAATTATTCCATGCATTGCCGAAGAATTTCGCCCGGTACACGAATAGCTTAGCAAGTATCTCTAAAGCAAAGAATGCCAGGATGATGATATCCAGCACCAACAGCCATGACCCGTAGTTTTCCGCAATCGACGGATAGGTCTCCAAGCCGACCAGCAAGGCATTGATTAAAATCAAAACAGTGATGAATGTATTGAACCGCGCACTTTCCACGATTCGCTTCAATGATTCCTTCATAAGGCGATAGACGACTCCTTGTATAATCTGATGTAACCGATACGCTCATTGCGCAAAAAGTTCCATCCAATTATATCATGCAGCTATAAGGAAGTTGCCTCTCAGTGGAGAGCTGCTGTAAGTATTGTTGCGAAAATGTGTCGATTCCATGCCCTGCCCACTCTCGCCAGCTAAAGACCAAAACCAGCCCACAAAAAAAGCGCCTCCAAGGAGACGCTTTCTATTCTTGTACAAGCGAAGCGTAGACAATCAAGCGCTCTTCCCTCGTGCCCCGGTCATAATCATAAGTTCCAGAGCAAGTAATCAACACCAGCTCCGGGGATGAATGATAACCGAACACCGAATCGACATCCGCCAGATCGAGCGGCACCGACTCCATCGTATGGACCTTGAACTTGAGCTCGCGGTCGTCGCCGGATATAAGAATTTCATCGCCCGGCTCGAGCTCTGTCAAATCCCAAAATACAGCCGGCCCGTCCAAATCATCGACATGTCCAGCTATGACCGCCCGGCCTCTTTGTCCGGGACGGTAGCCTGGGGAAAACCAACTCAACTCATCGCCGTTATCCGGCACCGCCATTTCCCCCGAATCGGTGACACCGAGATGCGTGACTTCCGCTTCCACTTCAATGGATGGAATCGACAGCTTCTCTGGTGTGATTCCCGGCTGGTTCAATTCATTGATCGGGTTGGCCGCCTGCTTCGACTGCGCCCCCGGTTTTTCTTTCTCAGCGGCTTTTGCCTTCTCTACTTCTTTCGGTTGTTCGGGCTTGGCCGGTTCTGCCTTGACGGCAAAGCCGACTTCCGCACTGCGGACACTCACTTCATCTTGCGGGGCAGCCGTACAGCCTGCAAGAAATACGGCAGCGAGGGGCAGTGCGAATTTATTGAAATCGTTTTCTCCACACAAGCCCACTAGCTGCGACAATCAACAACGCGCCGCCGACCAACAACCACATGGACTGGGATTGTTCAGGCGTACCAAGTCCAGTTGTCGGCATTTCGTCCGGTGAAGCAGCTGCTTCGTAATCGACAAGGGCGATCACTTCAAGCGAATCGACTGTGTTCACTGCAAAGACTGAGTAAACTGTATCTGCAGCAAGTTCAGTTCCTTCGAGCGGCAATACTTGCGTGCCATCCGGCAAGCGGATTTCCAAGTCGTATGTGTCAGGAGCTACTTCGGCATAATCCGTGATTCCTGGAAACTCTGCTCCACTGAACAATGCATCTCCACCGATGATCCCAACATCAACTGCTGGAGCATCCGGGGACAAATGGCCGACACGGATTTTCGCCTGGCCTTCAGTGACTTCCATGGAATCTTCAGCAACTACAAATTCGATGGACTCCAATAGGTTGGCAGCAGCTACTGTATAGGCTTTTCCGGCTTCCACTTCCAAGTCAGCCTGCAAGACGCCTTCTCCTGCTGCATATTCAGTACCCGCAGCGAATACTTCTACATCATGCGTTCCAGCCGGGACTTCCAGATATCCGGAATCCGTCTTGAATGGTACTTCTTCGAGCGTTAAATCCCCGTTGACGTACACATCTACTGCAGGGGTATCAGGTGAAGCGTGCAACACCCGAACTTTTGCCATGTCACCGTGTTCATCCGCCATGACCAAAGATCCGAGAAGCGAAAACAGCACCAGCATTGCGACAAGAGAGACAGATAACTTCTTCATGTGTCCAACCTCTTTCCATATAGTATTTGTATAACTTTTGTACACCTCATTTATACACCCTACACAAGATAATTTCAATAGATATCTAACTATTCTGATAAATTTGAGTGATTTGGCATGTAAAGTGATACAAACTTACGTGGAATAGAAAAAGTTGCCAGGAGTCCTTATTCCTGGCAACCACCCATTATTTATTCATTTATCAGCATTCAAGTCAATCAAGCTCTCAATCACCGTTTCGCCAAGTGCCTGTGTTGCCAAACGGTCAGCTTCCGCGTTTTCCTTTCTCGGGACAAATTCGTATTCGGGATGGATGCCGAGCTTTTCCAGGCGCTGGTCGATCCGGTCTGCCCACCTTGCCAAGCTTTGTTCCGGCACTGCCCATTCACCGCTCATCTGATTGACCAGCGTCCTCGAATCGCCGATAAAGCGGACAGGGAGATGATGGACGCCGAGCAATTCGATTTCCTGGACCGCCATCGACAGTGCTGCATACTCAGCCTCATTATTCGAATCGATTCCATCGATGACGGCATTTTTCCGTAAGCGATATTCCTTGCCGTTTTGATTGAAATAGATGGCGCAGCCGAGTCCCGCCCGTTTCGAATGGCGGTCAAAGCCCCCATCGTAATAGGCGACGGCGTCATGCGGCTCTGTCTCCACTTCCTTGACATAGTTTTTCAGTTCCTTGACGCTCCAGTTGCTGTTATGGCGATCGGCAAACTGAAGGCGTTTGGTGCGGCCTGTGCGATCCAGGTCCTCGGCCACCATCAGCGCTTCATTTGCTTCAAGCTCTTCGGAGAGAAATTGCACGATTTTGTTTTTCGGTGATTTATACGTCCAATCGATCCGTACTTTCATTCAGCCACCGCCTTTTCCCATCGATTGTGCTGCCGTTCTTTACAGCCCTTTGTCTTCAAAGCGTTTAAGGTCGTCTTTATGCCCCATCGCAATCAGGATATCCCCGTCTTCGATCGAATCCTCCAAGAGCGGCGCGATATTGACATCCTCCCCGTGTTTGATCGCCAAAATCATGCAGCCGTAATCTTTCCGGATATTCAATGATCCGAGTGTCTTGCCGATCACTTTGTCGGATGCCGCAAGTTCGATGATGCTGTAGTTTTCGGATAAGTTGATATAGTCGACCACTTTTTCGGAATCGATGTGATGGGCAGTCCGGACGCCCATTTCATATTCCGGCTGGATGACACGGTCTGCCCCGATGCGTTCCAGTATCTTTTGGTGCTGCTGGTCGCGTGCTTTCACCCAAACTTTAGGCACGCCCAGTTCTTTCAGCATGAGCGTGCACAAAACACTCGCTTGCAAGTCATCGCCGATTGCGACAATGGCGTACTCGAAGTTCCGGACACCTAGCGACTTCAGGCTGCCTTCATCCGTCGCATCGGCTGTTGCCGTATGGCTCGCATAATCGGACATCGTGCTGACCGTTTCCGGATTGGAATCGATCGCCATGATATCGTGCCCCATTCCGTAAAGTTCCTTGCAGACACTGCTTCCGAAGCGCCCAAGCCCGATTACCACTATTTGTTTTTTCACGTCTGTCCCTACTTTCCGTTGCATGATTCGAACGATTTCCCGTTACCAAAATAGTACGCTACTCTTTGGCATTTTGTCGAAGATTTCACCCCGTTTTGCTTATTTAACCGAGCAAGGACCGACAAACTTTCTTCTATATTATATTGACGCATTCTCCAACTCCTGAAACAAGCGAATGGCACAGCCTTTCGCTTTGTACTACAATGGAAGGTAATATCCTTTATATCCGATAGAGAAAGGTTGTTTAGTTAATGAAACCATTTGATTCCATTACAGACCTGATTGGCGATACGCCTGTCGTTAAATTGAACCGCATCGTCCCTGAAGGCGCAGCGGATGTCTATGTAAAACTTGAAATGTTCAACCCGACCAAAAGCGTCAAGGACCGGGCGGCTTACAATATGATCAAGCAAGCTGAAGAGTCCGGCGAATTGAAGGCAGGGTCGACAATCATCGAACCTACGAGCGGCAATACCGGCATCGGCCTGGCGATGGTCGCTGCAGCAAAAGGCTACCGCTCCATCCTCGTACTGCCGGACAATGCCACTCAAGAACGCATCAATTTGCTGAAAGCTTTCGGTTCGGAAGTCGTCTTGACGCCAAGTGACGATAAAATGCCTGGCGCGATCCAAAAAGCGCTTGAATTGCGGGAAACGATTCCTGGAAGCTTTATCCCGCAGCAATTTGAAAATCCAGCCAACCCCGATGCCCATCGCGGCACGACGGCGCTTGAAATCCTTGAGCAAATGGACGGACAGCTCGACGCATTCGTCGCTTCGGCTGGAACAGGCGGCACCATTACCGGAACCGGCGAGACCTTGAAAGATCACTTGCCGAACCTCCACATTACAGTCGTCGAACCGAAAGGCTCACCTGTCCTGTCAGGCGGCAAGCCCGGCAAGCATAAACTCGTCGGTACTAGCCCTGGATTCGTGCCGGATACCTTAAATACGGCAATCTACGATGAAATTATGGCGATCGAGGATGAAGACGCCATCGAGATGTTCCGCCGCTCCGCTCGGGAAGAAGGCGTCTTTGTCGGCCCTTCTGCCGGCGCGACTATTTATGCGGCAATCGAGATCGCCAAACGGCTCGGAGCCGGCAAAAAGGTATTGTGCATTGCACCGGACACCGGTGAACGCTATTTGAGCATGAACCTATTCGAATGAATTTTGTTTTGGAAAGAGAGGCAGATGCCTCTCTTTTTTTATTGCCCGAAACTTTTTTGCGCGAGATTATTGACAATCCCTATAAAACTACTATACTTTATTAAATGATATCCGATTGGAAAGGTAGGTTTTATAGCCGGTGAATTATTTTGTTTATTGAAATCCAGCACATCAACAAGATCTATACCGATAAAGACAATAATGCCAATACCGTATTAAAAGATATAAACCTTGAAATCCCGAAAGGCCAATTCGTCTCGATTCTTGGCCCATCCGGGTGCGGCAAGTCGACTTTGCTGTCGATGATCGCCGGCCTCACCTCCGCTTCGTCCGGCGGCATCGTCGTCGACGGAAAGAATGTCCAGAAGCCCGGCAAAGACCGCGGCATGGTGTTCCAGGAAGCAGCCTTGTTCCCTTGGATGTCCGTGACGGAAAACGTCGTGTTTCCGTTGCGCAAGGACATGAACAACAAGCAAGCTGCAGAACGCGCACGCCATTTCCTGCAGATGGTCCAGCTCAGCAATTACGCGGGCCACTACCCGCATGAATTGTCGGGCGGCATGCAGCAGCGCGTCTCGATCGCGCGCACCTTAGCGATGGACCCCGCTGTGCTCTTGATGGACGAACCGTTCGGCGCGCTTGATGAACAGACGCGCAGCCGGCTCCACGGGCAATTGGAGAAAATCTGGATCGATACGCAGAAAACCATCGTTTTTGTCACGCACAGCATTTCGGAATCGATCAAGCTATCGGACCGCATCGTCGTGATGGGCACCCGTCCCGGAACTGTCATCGCGGACATCGAAGTCGATATCCCACGCCCGCGCGATGAACATAAACAACAAGTCGCCGCGCTCGAAGAACGCATCATGGGGCTGTTGAAAGGTGAAATCGATAAAGTCATAAACGAGGAGCTTGCTTATGAAGCCCGCAGTTAAGCGCCTCCTGTTTTTCACTGGACTGATTGTTTTCTGGGGTCTCGGTTCCCAATTCGAATTATGGCATGAAACGATCCTGCCTTCGCCGTTCAGCGTATGGGACGCACTGGTCGCAGGATTCGCCGATATGACTTTGGTCTATGACCTGGTGGCGAGTTTCCGGCGCCTGTTGATCGGCCTCGCCGTTTCACTTTTGATTGGGACGGCACTCGGCATTTTGCTGGCCCGCTCCAAAACGGCCGATGACACGATTGGCTCGATGGTCCTGGCTTTGCAAAGCGTACCGAGCATCATCTGGCTGCCGCTTGCGATGATGTGGTTCGGCCTCGGGGAAGGCGCCATCATTTTCGTCGTCATCCTCGGCGGTACATTCGTCATGACGCTCAATGTCCGGACAGGCATCAAAAACGTCAACCCGCTTTATATCAAAGCAGCCCGCACGATGGGATCCGGTGGCATCGACCTATTCTGGAAAGTCATCATCCCGGCGTCGGTCCCTTATCTTGTAACCGGCGCGCGTCTCGCCTGGGCTTTTGCCTGGCGCGCGCTCATGGCCGGTGAATTATTAAGTGCCGGGCCAGGGCTTGGCTATACTTTGCGCTATGCTTCCGATTTCGGCAATATGGCACTCGTCATCGGTGTCATGATCATCATCGGTGTCGTCGGCGCAGTCGTCGACCAATTGATCTTCCAACGCATTGAAAAGAACGTCCTGAAACGCTGGGGACTCGAATCCTAAAATTCGAAACCATTAGAGGAGGAATTATTCCATGAAAAGATCCGGACTTGTATTAACGACCCTTGCAGCTGCGGGAATTTTGTCAGCTTGCGGAGCATCAGGCGCCGCCTCAGGCGATGCTGAAGATACCATTGTACTCGGTTATTTCCCGAACCTTGACCACGCCACGGCAATGGTCGCAAAAGACCAGCAGTTCTATGAAAGCAATTTGCCGGAAGGCACGAATGTCGAATACGTCACATTCGCTGACGGCTCCGACTTCATGACCGCCTTGAAAACCGGCGACATCGACGGCGGCCTGGTCGGCCCGGGCCCAGCGATGAATAACTATACGAACGGGGCGGATGTGCGCATGATCGCTGGCGGCGCGAGCGGCGGAACCGTCGTCATGGCGCGTGATGGCAGCGGCATCGAATCCATCGAAGACATCCCAGGCAGCACGTTCATCACACCTCGTGTCGGCTGCACGCACGATGTCCAGTTCGAGACTTATATGAAAGAAAACGGCATCACCTCAAACCGCATCGGCGGGGAAATGATCCATCAGACCGGCAAGCCTGCCCAGTACGAAGCGATGTTTGAAACAGGGAAGATCGATGTTGCGGTGGCACCGGAACCTTGGGCATCTGTACTCGCCCAAAATACCGGCGCGAAGGTGATCATACAGCCGGATGAAATTTCCTTCGGCACGACGCTTCCGGCATCGGTTCTCGTCACTTCCAGCGAATTGATCGAGTCCGATCCGGAAACCGTGCAAGCGATTGTTGACGCACATGAAGAAGCAACTGCCTATATTGAAGAAAACCCGGAAGAATCCAAAGAAATCGTCATTTCCACAATCGACGATATCACCGGCCAAGAGCTTGAAAAATCCGTTATCGACGGCGCTTGGGATAATATGTTCTTCAGCACGGACATCGATGGCGAAGAAATCCAAGCCTTCGGCGATTCATCCTTCGACTTGAAATTCCTGAAAGAAAAACCTGACTTCAGCGAATTGACCGATACACAGTTTTTAAACTAAATGAATGAAAGAACAAAAGCCCCCACCAATTCAGGTGGGGGCTTTTGTCATGTCCGCTGTGCTTTTTCAAGCCGCGCAACAGCTCGCCAAGCATGATAGATCAAGCGGTCGAACCATAATAAGGCATCGACTTTTTTCAAGACCGTCGCAAGCTCTGCTTCGTTTTTAGCAGCACGGATATAGTATTCGTTGCGCCGCGCTTTCCGTTCGGCGGCCATTTCTTCCGAAGCACCACGGAACTCTTGCGCCAGCTCCGGCAATTGTTCGTCTTCGGTTATTTCGGTTTGCGCTTTGTCGAGCAGCGGCATCCATTTGCCGGTGAGGCCCGGGTGAACCTGGTATGCTTCCCGGCCAATCGGCTCTTCAATCACTTGCAGCAGGCGGTCGACATGGTCTAGCGTATGGAGAATCTGCACATGCCGCTGAAAAGCCTCTTGCGGCATGGACTGGATTTGGTCGAGGAAAGTACGGACTTCCATCGCTGCCCCATGCAAAGTATCCACTTTGCGCCGGTCCACCGTGCCGTCCCACAGCACCATCCGCATCAGCTGCATCAATTCCGATAAGATTAATTGGATTGTCTGATGAACCGCTTCAAGCGCCACTTCCGGAAGTTTAGCTACTTGAGGATTTAAATGCTGGACGAACGGATTGCCTTTTTCGGGAACGATTTTTTCGATCAACCGGATGAACGGGCGAATCAACAGCGCAAAAACCAGAACACCGAGCACATTGAACAAAGTATGGAAAATGGCGATGCCGAATGCCGCGTCGAATTCATCAAATATCAACCGGGTGATGGCAGCGGTCGCCTGCAATAATTGAGGTGTTAGAATTAACGCCAACAGGGCTGTCCCGATATTGAACAACACATGCGTCAAGCCCGCCCGCTTCGCTGCTGTCCCTGCCCCGACAGCGGCAAGAATTGCGGTGAGCGTCGTTCCGATATTTTGCCCGATAACGAGATACGCCGCTTGTTCGAATTCGATGACGCCTGAAAATAAAGCCGGCAATGTGGTAGCCACAGCGGCACTTGAAGATTGCATAATGACGGTCATGATGATGCCGATCAAAACGAGCAGGAAGATGTTTGTCAGCCCGGCAAAGGAAACAGCATGCTGCAGTTCCCCCATTCCTTCTTGCAAAACCCCGATGCCAAGAAACAACAGGCCGAATCCGGCAAGAACCGACCCGTAAGCCGGGCTTCGCTCGGGAAGGAAAGTCTTCAACAACACTCCGAATCCAATGATCGGCAGCGCCCACCCTTGAAGATCCACCTTGAATCCAATAAGTGAAACGAGCCATCCGGTGCTGGTGCTGCCGATATTCGCCCCCATGATGATGCCAACAGACTGGGCAAAACTGAGCAAACCGGCACTGACGAAGCCGATTGTCAAAAGCGTAACAGCTGTGGAGGATTGGATGATGGCCGTGATGAAAGCGCCTGAAAAGATGGCGCGCCCGGTGCCTCCCGCAAACCGGTTCATCCATCCTTTGATGAATTCTCCAGTCAGCTCTTTCAAGGAGCCGGTCATCATTTGCATGCCTAGAAGAAATAAGCCGATTCCGCCTAAAATCGCCAAAAGCATCGCCATCACGCCCGCCTCCTTTGTTTTACAGTGTATACGAAAAGCTGAATGTTTACCGAAAGAAAATCGGCTGTTTTGATTTCACTTTGCCGTGAATTTAAATCCACATAAAAAAAGCCTTCCGCAGAAGGCTCTTCCTCTTTACTTCATATCATGGGAAAACTTAATTTCTTCGCCGCCCCGGTAATCGACTTCGAGATCGAAATCCTCTACTTCAGCCGCATCGATCGACAATGCTTGCAGAACTTCAGCTTTCATATCATCGATGGAACGGGCTGTCGTGACGTTGACTTGGCCGAGCAACTGCTCCATCTCATCGAGTGCTCCTGCCCCTTCGCTTTCCGATCCATCACGGCGCTCGATTTCCGCTTCCCGCTCATCGCTTTCGAAATCATAACTCGATTCGCCGCCTCCCATAAATGTCAGTTCGAGCGAGAATTCATCGAGCTCTTCAGATCTTGCGCCGTTTCTCACATCGTGGTCGATTTCCATTTCTTCCCCCGACTCGAATTTCACATCCAGCTCAAACTCCCGGACATCCGCTTGCTGGGCATTGACCGCCTCCAACACTTCACGCTTGATGTCTTCAAGCGGGCGTGCCGTTGAAAACTGAATGGCTTGGAAAAGTTGCGCAAATTCATCTTGGGCTTCCTGGCCAGATAGCCGGTCTCCAGAATCGCGCTCGATCGAAGCTTGGTTGCGGTCGTAATCGAATTCCCATTCACGGTCATCCGTGAACTTCAAATCCAAGTCAAATTCGCGGATCTCGCCGCTTGCTGCTGGAGATGATGCCTGTTCATCTTGCGCTGCTTGTTCCGAACTGTCCGCTTGTTCAACAGATTCTCCCTGCGCTGCGTCGCTATCTCCGTTCGTTGCATCCCCTTGTTGCTGCGTCGCATTTTCAGTATCCGCTGTTGTCGTTTCGCTCGTATCTTGTCCTGTGCCGCATCCTGCCAATAAAATCACTGCGGCCATTCCTGCCGTCATTTTCTTCATCTTCAAACACCCTTTCTCGCTTTATGATAGTTCTATCATATCCGCGTGGACTGAGTGACTGCTGAGGAGAACATTAAAATTCCATGAGAATGAAAAAAGCGGGGGCATCCAAGCCTCCTCTCCTTATGAAATACTGGTTTCTTGATTGCGCCAAAACCAAATGACGACAGGCACCAATAACAATGACAGAATCCCGCCGGCAAGAGACAGCACCGCAAAGCTGGTACCGGCTACGACCATTCCCGACATGCCGCCGCCAGTCGCACCGGCCAAGGCGATCAGGACATCGACCGTCCCTTGTGTTTTCGCTCGCGCTTTCGGTTTTGTCGAATCGACGATCAACGCCGTGCCGCTGATCAAACCGAAGTTCCAGCCAAGCCCGAGCAACGCCAAGGCGAGAATCAGGACAAACAGCGAATCTCCAGGGGCGAAGGCCGCAACAAGCCCTGCTGCGAGCAAGGTCACCCCTGCTGCGACGACCATCGCGACGCGCCCGGCCTTATCGACCAGCACCCCGGTCACGAGCGAAGGCAAATACATCGCCGCTACATGGATGCCGATGACCATGCCGATCGCATTGAGGCTATGGCCATGATGGCCCATATGCACCGGCGTCATGGTCATGATCGCGACCATGACGATTTGCGTGATGACCATGACTGTTGCACCGAGAAAAACGCCGCGGCTATTGACCGCTGGGCCTGCCACTTCTTCTTCTCCTGACGCAGCCTGATTCCGTTTTTGCTGATCGCTGATAAAACGCGACACCATGAGCGGATCTGGGCGCAATAGCGCAAATAACACGATGCCTGCCAGTATGTATGCGACTCCCGCTAAAATGAACGGGCCGGCAAGTGCGGGCACCCCGATCGATTCAGCGAAACTTCCCATGACGCCAACCAGATTCGGGCCGGCAAATGCGCCGAACGTGGTCGCCACCATTGCAACGCTGATGGCCGTGCCGCGCTGCTTCGTGCTTGCCAGGTCGGTTCCTGCATAACGTGCTTGAAGATTCGTCGCCGTTCCCGCACCGTAAATAAGAAGCGACAGGAACAGCAGAAAGACATTGCCCCATATCGCGGCAAATACGACACCGATCGAGCCGATGCCGCCCGTAAGAAACCCAGCAGCCAAGCCTGTCCTGCGGCCGAAACGCTGAGACAAGCGCCCAACAACGAGCGCAGCCCCTGCAGAGCCGAGTGTGAAGAGAAAGACCGGAAGCCCAGCATAGCTTTCTGTGCCGAGCATATCCCGCGCGAGCAAGGCGCCGACCGTAATCCCGGCAGCCAGTCCCGCTCCCCCGAAAATTTGCGAGAGCATGACAATCCATAAGGTGCGCTTATACAAGCCCTGAAGTTTTTCCGGCGACTCGATATAGCTTTCAAGCGTGTGACTGCCTGCTTGCGTTCTTTCGTTAGCCATCGTTCGGCCTCCATTCAAAGTTAAATAACAGCTTCATTATAGCGCGTTTCCTTTCGCTTTGGAGGATGGAATTGCAGGCAATAAAAAAAGAGCCACTCGCGGCTCTCTTGTCTCAAACAGCCTGTTCGCTGCTTTCTTCCACTTCGCGTCGCCATTTTCTCAGCGCACGCCGTTGTCTTGAGTCCCGGCTTGTGTAGTCTTTGGCACGGCCAAGCAATTGGATGCGCTCTGCTTCATGTGCGGAATCGATTTGCCCGAGATGGATCGCCAAAAAGAATTCCAAAAAACGGATCGCTTCAATCTGTTCACCAGTAGAAGATGGGTTTAACCTGTCCAGATTCAATTTCATGCGCTGTAAATCTGCTTGCCCTGGTTCGTGGGACCTGGAAAAACGTTGATAAAAAGCCATCATATCAGCATACAAACTACTGGTGTCTTTCCGAAGCTTGCTTCTGGTAATTGGCGTCGTCACGGGAAATCCCTCCTTATTTTTATTTCGTCCGCATGTGCATATATGCTTGGGGCAGTTAATGATTTCTACCCCGTTTCGCATTTTGTTACACCTGTTCCGAAATAAAAATTGTGCGGATGCTTAATCGGATTGTGGATGATTGTCCAAATAAGCGTTGAGAATTTCCGATGCCCGTTTGCGCACATGCACAGAGGCGTTGTCCATCGATTGTTTTTCGGTCACAGCCCCACCTGATACTGAATGCACTTCTTCGAAAAAGCGCATCAAGTCCTTGCGGCTCTCGGGATCGATCGCACCTGACAATAATATGACCGGCTTGCCGTGGACAGCTGCCATTTGGGCAATTCCAAAAGCTGTTTTTCCGGATAAGGTTTGGCGGTCCGATTTTCCTTCACCCGTGAAAATCAAATCACTCGACGCCACGCTTTCTGAAAATCCAGAAGCTTCAAGAACGACATCGATGCCGCGCCGCATGACTGCTGGAAAGAATGCCAAAAACGCGCCGCCTGCACCGCCCGCAGCCCCTGCCCCCGCATAGTCATGCAAAGACACTCCAGTCTGTTTCTCCACGATATCGGCGTAATGGCTTAACTTCCGGTCCAGCGCTTCCGCCATTTTATCGGTCGCGCCTTTTTGCGGGCCGAATATATGCGAAGCGCCGTTCGGGCCGACCAGTGGATTGTCGACATCACTCGCGATGACAAAGCGGCAATCCTGGATGCGCGGGTCAAAAGAGTGTGCATCTATCGCATACAGTTTATCCAGCGCCCCAGCTCCTGGCAGCAGCGCCTCACCTGCAGCATCGAGAAAACGCATGCCGAGCGCGCGCAGTAATCCTGTGCGTCCGTCATTCGTCGCGCTCCCTCCAAGCCCGATGATAAAATCCCGAAACCCGGCGTCGAGGGCATGGCGGATCAATTCGCCGGTGCCTTCCGTCGATGCGCGTTCCGGGTTGCGCTCTGTTTGTGAAAGCAAAGTTAATCCGGATGCCTCAGCAATTTCAATGACGCAAGTCTCGGCGTTTCCGAGCACTCCATAACTGGCAGCAACCGGCTTTCCGAGAGGCCCTGATACTTGGTGTGTGACCATGCGGCCATTTGTCGCTGCGACCAGATTCACCATGGTCCCTTCACCGCCATCCGCGGACGGCAATTCGATGACCTCGCTATCTGGAGCTGCCTCTATTATCCCTTGTGCCATTGCACGGGCAGCTTGCTCAGCTGAAATGCTGCCTTTAAAAGAATCCGGCGCCACAATAATTTTCATCAAACTCCCCCTAACTATGAATGCGATCGATCTAAAAAAATCTATCTATATAGAATGTACAAGTTTCAAAAAGTTGCGGCAAGATGTTTGAGCACCATCGGCATGTGGTAACTAGTAAACAGAAGCGTTTAGTGAGCTTCCCCTTCACCCCCAAATTTTTTGAAGGCCCGCTGCAGGCGACTGCAGCGGGCCATTTCTTTTTGCGCTCAATCAAGAAATCCCCGCAGCAAATATCGCTGCGGGGATTTTTTTCTTTAGATAATACCTTGCCAGCGCAAAATCACTTCAGCGATAAGGGCTGAGCCGATGAAGGTCCCGAGAAAGACCGCGATGGCGACCAAAAAGCTCCGGAATCCCAGCTTGCGGAAATCCGCCCAGTTCGATCCGACCGAGATGCCGGCGTAGGCAAGGATCGGCGTGGCAAGGGCCAAAATGCCGATCTGGCTTGTCCAGGCAACGACATAATCCGAACCTGGAAACCATGGCAAGGAAATGATGATGGCGAGTATGCCGATATAGCCGACGGCCGGCATGCTGAAGGGCAATGCCTTCTCCAGCATCAAACCAACAAGGCTCACGGCGATCAAGACAAGCATTCCCGGAATCGCTTCCCATGGCAAGACGTCCATGCCGAACCAATTGCCGATCAAGGCGGCGACGCCGAAAATAGCCAATACCCACGTCCATTCGATGACACTCTTAAGCATTCGGCCCGCCTCCTTTTGCAGCTTTTCGTTCCGATCGTCTCATCATGATGCTGTACAATTTCTCCGTCAGCGGCAAGCCGATGAAGATACTGAAATACAAGCCAGTGGAAAGCGACAGCAAATTGCTCGCTCCCGCAAAGGCAACAATCTGTTCTTCCAATTCCGGATATGCACCAATCAGCGAACCACTGGCCGCAGCCATCATCGACCCGCTCCCGACGCCCGATGCCATGGCGAACGACAGAGGATGCAGCGGCGTCGCCGTCGCAAGCAATCCAGATATCAAGCCGAGAAAAACGGCTCCAAACACTGTTCCGAAAATATAGACCGCCATGACGCCGCGGCCCTCTGGCGAAGAGAATCCGAACTTGTTAACGATCAGCCCGACATTCGGCTCACGTGCAATCGAGTGGGTCATGCCGATACTTTCACGACGGAACCCGAGCAGCACCGCAAGCGGCAGTGCCAGGAAAATCGTTCCCAAATTGCCAAGTTCCTGCAGTAAAAGTGCCGGACCCGCTGCGATAATCGCTTCAATTTGCGGCCCGATTGTGACACCGATTTTGGCAATGAGCAACGTCACCCCTAAAATAATGAGCGGTTCTGCATTTTTGGCGTTTTTCTCGGAAATGAGCGGCGTGAAATATAAGCCAAGACCCAAAAAGAATGCATATAGCATCGGTAATAATAGAATAACTCCTGGCCCCACAGCAATGCTGAATTGGCCGATCGCTTCGGTGATGGCTACCAAAATGAATGCAATGGCATGCAAACGCCAATCCTTAATAACAGTTTTCAATTCTACTTTCTCCATCTCTTCTCCTCGCTTTCTTCGGAACTGACAACGATTTTTCAATTAAACCGCAATCTATAAACCTAGTCTACGCTATATAACGGACGATTCAATAGTTTTTTTGAATTTTGTTCGCTTTTTATCCCGTAGAAAGCATGTCATTTACAGAAGTGACAGATTTTTCAATCTAAATGAAAAAGCAGAAGCCTAAGCTTCTGCTTTCCAGAGTGTTGAAGAAGTCTATAATCCGCTATGAATGAAAAAGGGAATCATCATTTCTACATTCAAAAATCAATGTTCTATCTGAGTATTTGGAGAAGCATTCGCTCGACTCCTGTGGGACTAGCGGGTTTGAGAGACCCCGCAGGAACGCAGTGACGAGGAGACTCGATTCCCGCCCCACGGAAAGCGAGCGATAAGCTTCGGAAAATACGGTTTCCTTAGTTTCTCGACAGCCTGAAAAGCAGAAGCCTGAGCTTCTGCTTTTATTCCGTCGGATCGTACAAGGTGACGCTCTCGATGTAATTGATGTATTTCCTTAATTCTTTTGCCTGCTGCCGTGTGATTTCCCCAGCATCATACATATCGTAGATTTTGGCGCGTCCCATGTCCATGACATTGATGCGCAACTCTTCTTTTTGCATCTCGTAGCGTTCATCGTACAAGGTTTCGGGCCGTTTGAGACGGCTGATCATTTTCCGGTACTCGGTCAAAACTGCTTCGACGATGTCTTTGCGGGATGCTTTTTGATGATAGGCTTCCAAATTCTCCAGGGCGGCTTCAAGTGCCTTCAATTGCACCTCGCGGCCGACCTGGTATTCAACCAGGCGAATTTCCTCATCCTGCCAGTTTTCCCCGCGGAACCTGCGCCATGCGCGGATCAGCTTGCCTTGTAAATACAATAGAGTTGAACGGGCGTTATGGGCGATCGCTTCCTCACGTCGGTTCAGCGAATGCTCGAAAGCCGCATAGACCTCCCGTTCCATCCCTTCTGTCTTCTTCAGCCTCTCGATAAAACGGCGCTCGGCTTTCAAAGCCCGCAGCCGCACTTCCTTCATGCGGCGCTGGTATTTCTTGTTCGCCTCTTTCGCTTCTTCGCCTTCAGGCTGGACTTGCTGGAAACGCAAACGGTATTCATCCATCAATTCATAAGCTGCCGTTTCATTCGCTTCGGTCATTTCCGATTTGATGCGGGCGATCGATGCCAGCAAAATGCGCCGCCGCGCTTCTTCCAAATCGATTGTATCACCGTCATCGCTTCCCGCCAATTTGCCTTTGCTGAGCAATGGCAAGCAAGCGGTCGCGAGCAGCAGTGTCAGGAGGATCGTCCCGACTGCCAGGAACAGCAGCAATGAACGCTGCGGGAAAATATAGCCGCCTTCAATGATCATCGGCAAGGACAAAATCCCGACCATGGTCACTGTTCCGCGGACGCCCGTCAGGCTGACGAATAAAGTCAGCTTGAGGCTCGGCTTTGCAGCGTCTTCCATTTTGCCGAAGCGGTATTCATAATGGGAGAATAAATAGGCCCAAATAAAACGGATGCCGAGCAGCATAGCGGTAATCGCCAATACATACGACAGCAAGACACTTTCATCCATACTCGGATTTTCCAACGCGCCGCTCATCGCGCCCGGGATGTTGAGCCCGAGCAGCAAGAAGATGATGCCGTTCAGCACGAAGGTGATGATCGTCCAAATATTTTCCGTCAGCATCTGCTCTTCTGCGACCAGCGCTTCGGTATCTTCCTGCACAAGCGAATGGACAATTCCCCCAACGACCACGGCGATAACGCCGGATGCGCCTAACAACTCTTCCGCGATGACAAAGATGATAAACGGCGTCATGATTTGCAATAGCGAATGGAACGTAACATCATTAATCCCTTGTTTGCGGAACAATAAGCGGATACCGACGAACAGCAAAGCGATCACAGCTCCAAGAAGTGCACCCGCCAAAAACTTATAGGAGAAATTAAAAATAGCGGAGTATAGCGAGAAGGTCCCAGTGACGACTGCGGCGACTGCATAATTGAATGCGACGAGCCCCGAGGCGTCATTGATCAGCGACTCACCGCGCACTAGGCTCAGGACATTGCTCGGGATACGGACGCGCTGCGAGATGCCATTCACGGCCACAGGGTCCGTCGGCGATAGGATGGCAGCGAGTGCGAACGCAGCGGCAAGCGGAATGTCTTCAATAAGCCAGTGGATAAAGTAACCGCCGATCAAGGTCGTCAGCAGCACCAGGATGACGGCGTTGCCGAAAATCGGCCCCCGCATGCGCCATAATTCCTCGCGCGGAAAATGCCGCCCATCGTTGAACAGGAGCGGTGCGATGAACAGCAGCAGAAACCATTCGGCTTCCAATTCAAATGTAAAATCCTCGAAGACCAGCACGATGATCGTCCCGAGCGCCACTTGGATAAGCGCTGCCGGCACTTGCGGCACGTAGTGGCTCACTACATTGGAGACGAGAAGCGCGATCAGCAGGACCAGGATAGTCAGCAATAATTCCATCGATATTCCCCATTTACTTGTGATGATATGTGTATACCCCGTTTATGTTTTCGGTTATCCATTTCTTGCTTAATTTCTAATCAGAATACATCCGTTTCGGGTAAACTAGAAGAAAGTACCAGTCGAAGGAGGTCCAGAACTTGTCACGTCAATCCTACCGCAAGGAAAAAAACCAACTGACTTATACCCAGCAGCACCTCGCCAACGAGCGCACCTATCTCGCTTGGATCCGCACAGCGATTTCCATCGTCGGCGTCGGGTTCCTGGCCACGAGCCTGCATTTCACGATGGGCGTCGTGCGCAATCCATTTGTCGATTTGTTCACGATCATACTCGGCATCTTCGCTTGTATTTTCGGCCTGGTCATTATTTTTACGGCCACGCGCACTTACCGGGAAAAACGCCAACAGATCATCCAGGAAACGTTCTACTCCTCGAATTTGCGCATCAGCATGATTTCCACGATGCTGTCGATCATGATTATCATGGTCATCATCTATTTCTTTATCATTATGTGAATCATTTGCGGCTGAAGTTTATTAGCTTTCAGATCTGCCGCTAAAAGACAGGATATTTATCATACTTAACCCATAAAACTCCTAGTTATTTCCTCACGGATATAGTATTCTGAAATCAATCGATCTGACGAATACACGCTGTTCCCGCCCTGTTGTCTGGGCAGGACACCCGAAAGGAATTGACTCATGGCGACTCTCCCAAAATGGTTTATCGTTTGCCTGGCTGCTATCGGAACTTTGGCTATCAGCGGTGAACAGCCGTCGGCGGCTGACTCCGCCCCGCATGAATTTACTTTGCGCACTGCTCCGCTTGCGGTGATGCCTGAGCGATTGGCGAGAAACCACCGGGTGAGCTTGTCGGCAATCGGTGATGTACTCATCCATGAGCCGCTTTACGAAGATGCCAAGACAGGCAACGGGTATAATTTCGATTCCATGTTTGCGCCAATCCAGCCTTTCCTGGACTCTTCAGATATCACCGTCGCCAATTCCGAAAGCATTATCGGTGGCAGCGAAATCGGTGTATCTACCTATCCATCATTCAATAGCCCGTTCGAGCTGGGGGATGCCATGAAAAACGCCGGAATCGATGTTGTCTCCATGGCGAATAATCATACTTTGGACCGCGGTGTCCAGGCAATCGAGAACGCCATCTCCCATTGGCGGGATATCGGCATGGTGTCAACCGGTTCTCACCTGTCCGCAAAACAGCGTGCCGACATTCCGGTGATTGAGCGCAACGGCATCACTTTATCATTTTTATCATATACATACGGCACCAACGGCGTCCCGACACCCGCCGGCCGGCCACATTTAGTCAATCGCATCGACCGGGAGTTGATCCAACAGGATTTGGCGTATGCGCGAAAGCATTCCGATGTAACGGTGTTAAGCCTCCATTTTGGCAATGAATACGAACCGATGCCGACGCAAGAACAAGCGGACCTCGCCCTGTTTGCCGCTGAGAACGGCGCAGACATCATCCTGGGCCATCACCCTCACGTCCTCCAGCCGCCTGCCTGGATTGACACTGCAGATGGACGGCGCAGCTTCGTCTTTTACTCACTCGGCAATTTCCTGTCTGGGCAAAAAGGCGTCGAACGGCGGATTGGCGGCATTGCCCATGTGGATATCGAGAAACTGGAAACTCCTGAAGGCTCAAGCATCGCCATCACCAACCCATCGTTCACCCCGACCTTTGTCCAGCACGACAGGTTTACGGATTTTGAAGTTTTATTATTGAAAGACATCAATGACGAATGGAACGCCAATACGAAAGCCCATCTTGCCACTTGGATGACAGAACTGGAATTCCGCGAATAAAGGAGTGAATTGATGATGCAGGACTGGAAAACGGAGGAACGAAAAATATATACCCCTGCCGCCGAAGCCCACGCCCTACACATCCCGAAACAATTCTATTTTGTCATCGACGGCCATGGAAGCATCGGGTCTGGGGATTTCCACGAACGCCTTCGCGTATTGACTGCCCTGTCGGAAGCGGTTCGGGCGATGCCAGGACACGGCTATTGCCCGCCTGGATTTGCGGATTACTCCATTTATCCGCCGGAAACGCTCTACCATACAGACAACCAAGACGGGCGGCCGGCAACTTTCTCGTTGATGGTCCGCCAGCCGGATTTCATCGATAACGAAACGATCGACCGTGCGTTCAATTTGATCCACAAAGAGCGAAAGTTCCCGCTGCTTCCCGAAGCGGCATTCGAGGAGTTCGAAGATGGGCTATCGGTTCAATTGCGCAGCTCCAAAAAGCTTGAATCGGCCGGGGATGCTTTTCAGAAAATCGATCATTTCCTGTTGGCGAATGCCTTGAAGCGCCGCAACTTCCAATACCGCGAGATTTATCCAGGACATGGCCGCGATTTATTTGATGAAGTGGTGTACCGCGTGTTTGTTGAGGTAGCGCAGTAGCTGCCTGTCATGTGAGGGATTCAGCAAGCAAAGGAAAAGCCGTCCCGAAAAGTGTCTTCGCACTTTTTCCGGACGGCTTTTTCCATTACATCTGATTTTTCTTATAGTTTTCATCTCGCCGGAAGTTCCCGACCACTTCCATCGTCTCGGTGATGCTGACGAAGGCATTCGGGTCAATTTCCCGGATCAAGGGCCGGACAAATGCCAGCTCGTAACGGGTGATGACGCTATGCAGCACTTTCACCTTGGCGCCAGTATACGCGCCTTCCCCGTCCGTTACCGTAATCCCGCGGTACAGGTTCGTCAATAGTTTCTTCTTCACTTCGTCGCCTTTTGCCGTCACCACCATCAAGCTGAGCTTAATATGGCGCGTATGGATTCGGTCGACGACGATGCCCGTGATATAAATTGATGCCATCGTGTACATCGCAAGCTCCCAGTTGAAGATAAAGCCCGAGATGAACACGACGCCGCTGTTCAAAGTGAACACCATAAAACCAAGCGGGATGTCGCGTTTCATTGTCAGCAACAGGCCGATGACGTCAAAGCCGCCGGTCGACCCGTAAAAGCGGATGATGATCCCGACTGCAGCGCCTGAAATGACGCCGCCGAAGACCGATGACAACAAGGCATCTTCTGTCACTTGGACAATCGGGATATACAGCATGGCAATCGACGTGACGGCCACCGAGAAAATACTATTGGCGATAAAGGTCTTGCCGAGTTTCATCCACCCGACAACCAGGATCGGCAGGTTCAGCAAAATCAACCAAATCCCCGAGTTGACCGGCGTCATCAAACCGAAGATCATGGCGATGCCGGTGACGCCCCCTGATAGAATTTCATGTGGCAGTAAAAACATATTAAAAGCGATCGCCATAACAATGGAAGCAATGAAAATTGCCCCGAGGCGGTAAAATTTGTCCATTTCATATTCTCCGTTCATCTAATGGTAATGAGCGATGCCTGCATTCCGTTGAAGGCGATGAGGCAAGGCAGCGATTCACATTATAGGGGGTGCGATCATAGAAAAGCAAGCACTTCTGACCGGATTTACAGTTTCTTTTCATTCACGGAATATTCGTCATTTGAATAGTGTTTCAAAAGCTTCAATTGAATGCCAGAAAAATTAAGACTAAAATAGAAGAAGACAGTGCACGGCGAGGAGAGATATTATGGATCCGTTAGACATCATCGACAATATGGACAAAATCATGCCAGTGTTCCAGCCGATCGTCAGTGCCGTCAAACACGACGTCATCGGCTACGAACTGCTCGGCCGCTACTTAGAACCGGACGGAACCAAATCACTCGGCGAATTCTTCAACGACCCGGAAGTTCCGGACGAGTACAAAACTGAAGTGGACCAAAGACTGCTCGAAATGGCACTCGATCAATTGCTGCTGCAAAACAACGGCTGCCTGTTGTTCATCAATCGCAACGCCCGCCAACTGATGGCAGGAGACGGCGAAGATTTCCTGAAAACCTTGCTCGAATACCGCAAACGCGGATTCCCGCTCGAACGCATCGTCCTTGAAATTACCGAGCACGATTTCAATGATGATTTCGATACACTCAACCACTTGCTTTTGTATTTCAAAACTTACGGCATCCAGATTGCTGTCGATCATGTGGGCGCGAAAAGTTCGAACATCGACCGCATCCGCCAGTTGCGGCCGCATATCCTGAAAATTGATATGAGCATCAGCCGCCACCATCAGCCCGATGCATTCCAGGACATCATCCATTCCTTATCGATGCTTGCCCACCGCATTGGCGCCCGCCTGTTATACGAATACATAGAAGACAACCATCAATTGTATTTCGCTTGGAAACACGGCGGACATTATTACCAAGGCTATTATTTGGCCCATCCGGACCCTGCCCTGCTGACGACGGATTCCTTGTCCATCCATGTGGGCGATCAAGTAAAGGAATTCGTCCACCGCGAAAAAGCAATGGTTGGCGAACGCTTGGCCTATACCGCCCGTTCAGAAGAAAAACTCAAACGCTTGATGGGCAAATGGCAAAGCCCAGACTATGCCGACCAGTTCATCCAGGAAGTGCTGCCGCTTTTCGAAGCGGAAAGTTTCCGCATCTATATTTGCAATGGCGACGGGGAGCAAGTTTCCTCCAACTTTCGGAAAACCGCCGGCAGTTGGCAAGGCGAACCGCAGCAAATCGGTTCACACTGGGCTTTCCGCCCATATTTCCTGGAGAATATGATGCTTATGAAAGCGAGTCATAAAGGACGGCTTTCGGACATCTACGCCGATATCGAAACAGGGGAAATGATCCGCACATTCAGCTATCCGCTATCGGACGAATGCTTCCTGTTCATCGATTTAAGCTACGAATTTATTTCTGAAAATGATTATTTATTGTTTCAATAAATCACAGTCAAAAAAGGAACCCGAAGCAGCATATGCCGCTTCGGGTTTTGTCATTTCGCTTCCTTTTCCAGCTTGTCGATGTAATGCTTAAGTTTGTCTTTTTGCTCACCACTGATCTCAGGCAGTTCCGGGTTGATTTCCTCCAGCATTTCCACCATCACCTGGGCGATGATCAAACGGGAATACATCTCATCATCTGCCGGCAATATATACCAAGGAGCATGTTCTGTAGACGTGTTTGTCAGCATATCCTCAAAAATGTCTTGGTAATCCGCCCAATGCTCGCGTTCTTCGACATCGCTGAAGGAAAACTCCCAATTCTTCTCTGGGTTTTTCATGCGTTCGAGCAGGCGCTCAGTTTGTTCTTCTTTGGAAATATTAAAAAAGAATTTCACAAACGGAAAACCGTTCTCGAACATATAACGTTCGAAGTCATTGATCTGGCGATAGCGCCGGTTCCAAACTTCGCCGTCGATCAATTGATTGGGCAGCGGCTCTTCTTCAAGGAGATTATGGACACGCGTCGCAATCACTTCTTCGTAATGGGAACGGTTCAAAATTCCGATTTGCCCGCGCTCTGGCAAAGCTTTGTGCAAGCGCCATAAATAATCATGCTTCAATTCCTCTTCGGTCGGTTTTCCGAGCGTCGTCACTTTCAGCCCTTGGGCGGTCAAGTTCGAGAACAGGTAAGTGATAGCTTCATCTTTTCCAGCCGCGTCCATTGCCTGAAGGGCCACCACAATTCCTTTTTCTTCTTCTGCATGAAGCCGGACATGCCATTTTTTCAGTTCTTCGATCGTATCCTTCAATTGCTGTTCGATTTGCCCGGGTTCGGTGCCTTTATCTTCACGTGTCGGCCAGTCTTTCAAATCCACTTTGCGTCCAGCCTTCACTTTGTATTGTTGGGTATCCATGAAATCACTCCTTGAAATATTATTGGTTTTCTTTCCATACCCTTTTTCAGCATTTGGAATTACAGGGCTTTTTTCTCAATCTGTTATTTAATATTTTCCCACCACAAGCTAGCAAAGGCTACACACAACTTGTACAAAAAAGCTCCTTCGAAACCCATACAGAGTCTCGAAGGAGCTTTTTCAATTGTGGACTATTCGTAGGCAATCGAACCGTCTGCCTTCTGTTCATACGTAATGTCTTCTTGTTCCATCAAGGAAATCAAGATTTCGGCTTTGTCGTCCGCTTGCTCTTTTTGGCGGTCCAGGATTTCATCCAGTTTCTCATGGATTTCCTCGACCTGGTTTTTCTGCAAAGTCTTTGTCATTTCACGCGTCAACTCGATTTGGGCAAAATGATAGGATTCCAATTGTGCAAGACGTGGATCGTCCGTGTCGAGTTCTTTGGACAATTGCTCCAACTTTTCCTCCATCTCATTGATATGGAGTTCGGTGAGTGAATTATGGTCATACAGGCGAATCAGTGAATTGCTCACTTCTTTGAGCACTTCCTCGCTTTTCTCGCTTTGGAAAATATACTGCTGGATTTCATCCTGTTTGGCATCATCCGCAGAGCGTTCATCACTCCACGGAGCAACATAACTCGCGAAGGAATACACATTCCATAGGATGAACAACAGTAAAATACCGCCACCGGCCTTCAGCCAAAGTTTGCGGCGTTCTGGATCTTTTTTATTAGGTCGAAAATTTGGCGGTTCAGCACCGGTTTCGTTGCTTTTTTCCGCTTCGATTCGATTGGATTCATTATGCGGATTACCGTCTGAAAATTGATTGTAATTAGCCATGTTACCCTCCGGACATCTATTCGTAACACGATTGTAACAAAAAACATTAAAAATAGCATCCGTTTTTTTAAAGAAACCAAGAAATTAAGACAAAATTCGACAAAGCTATGGCATTTTTCGCGTTTTGCTTGGCCAATAGCACACCTCTTCCTCCCCCAGTTTGAAAAGTTAGCCCCGCGCTTTTTTCGGGTAAACTACCTAAAAGCATCACCAGCTCATCCAATTTGCTTGTCATTGATCCACCATCCTCTTCCTGATGGCGATCTGAAAGAAAGGCGGTCTTTTTTATGCGCATTTCCTGTATGGGGAGTTTATTGATTTCAATTATCCTCTCGATTGTATTGACCATTTTACTGAACTTGCTATTTTTCTAGCTGCCGTTGTAATTGCCGGGCCTTGGCCGCGAAAGCTTTGCATACATTAGAAATGGAGGAACTCCAGATGACCAGAACATTCGTGATTTTGTTGATGGTGTCGGCGCTGTTGTTCATCGGATTCTATTTTGCCATTACGCTCTATAACCGTTTTGTCGGAGGATTTGCTTCAGCGGGAATTGAATTTCAGACAACAGTCACCTTATCCGAAATGCTGTCATCCCATTTCCAGCCGTAAACTTCTTCAGCTAACGAAACCCCATCGCCTGAGCGATGGGGTTTCGTTTATTCACCTGGATTTTGTTGTGTGTTTCCCGCTTCAGATTTGCGGTAATCGAATTGCCATTGCACGCCGAATTTATCTTCTACGACGCCGTATGCTTCACTCCAATAGCTCTCCTCGAATTCAAAGATCACTTTGCCGCTTTCTGCCAGCTTCTTGAAATCGGCTTTCATTTCGCCCAGCTCTTCCGAACGGATGGACACGTGGAAATTGCTGCCGAATGTCGCCGGCTTGCCTGGCATCGCGTCCGATAGCAGCAAGTAATTGCCATAGAGCGGAATCGCCGCCTCCAAGATCAATTCCTTTAAATCCTCGTCGAGTTTCGATCCCGGGTTGTCGCCGTAATGGATGACGGAAACATCGGATACGCCAAAGACGCCTTCATAATATGACAACACTTCTTTGCAGTTTCCGTTAAAAATGATTTGTGGATGGATCGCCACTTCTTCGCCCCCTCTTGAACTGTCCGTATCGTCCTCTTTTCCCTTCCATTTCTAGCACTAAACTCGTGCATTTACTTCCAGGCGGGTAATTTTTTCATAAATGAATAGACGATCGGCCCCAAAAAGATGGCCACCAAGAATAGATAAAACGATACCGAAGCGATGAGTACCGTGAAAATGCCGCTCCATAAAGCCGCCACCAAATACAAAAACAATAAAAGCACTGCCCAGACGATGCTGATGCGAAGAGCCGCATTTTTCATCCGGATGCGTCTTAGCGCGGCCAAGCCCAATGACAACAAAAAAGCGGGTGCCACCATCCACATTAATGTGCTTGTTGCCATATCACCTCTTACGTCATCGTTCAATAACAGCGTGTCCGAACTACCAGAAGTCACCATCGTCACCAACAGCCCGACAACAGTGATCAATGCATAAAGCCCCAAGCCGAACAATAGATCCTTGACCAATTCCACCGCTTTCCAGTTTTCCAACGCCTTCCCTCCTTGTCGTTCCCGGACTTTTTTCAGCTGCCCAGCATTCCGGAAAACAATTCGCTATTCCGTTTAGTTCGCCGCCATCCTGTGTTTCCCCTGCCGCCCATCCAAATCAGAACGGGTGCTTTGCAGAATCGGGATGCCGGCCCCTTAAAAATTTTTTCGTTTCATGGCTGTTTGCGCTTTGTAGTCATGGCCGGAATACACTAAAATTATTATGCAACTATTGACCACTTAAGGAGTGACGATACATGAACGAAACGATCCGCCAGTTGACCGAGGATGACTTACAGGCTTTGCAGGCCATGGATACGGGCATCGATGATGATTATGTCATCCGGGTATTCGACCGGATTTCCACAGGGCCGAACCGTTTATTCGGTTTGTTCCATGACGGCCGCCTGGCGAGTATCGGCGGCTATACCATTTTCGCAGGGAGCTATGCCATGCTTGGGCGCATGCGGAGCGATGTGCGCTTCCGCGGCCAAAGCCTATCATCCAAGCTGATGGCCCATGTCCGGGATGCGGCACTCGATCATCCGGGCATCCGTTTTGTCGGCGCCAATACACAGGAGTTCAATCTCCCGGCACAGCGCGTCCTGGAAAAAATCGGGCTGTCCCGACAAGCTGAATTGTTTTCCGCCATCGCAACAAATGTGGAAACTTTCGAAAGCGGCGCGGCAGTTTGGCGCAAAATCGAAAGCACCGAGGAAAAAATGCGCTGGCTCGAGGCGGTCTACATCCGTTCGGGACGGGTTTTTCCATTCGAATGCTATTACCCGTTTCCTGCAAGCCCGGATCTTTTTTCTGGCCAAGCGCTTGCACAATGGGACTTCTATGAAAATCCGGCCCGTGACCGGATCGTCATCACCAAACACGATGTGAAGAAATACGATTACTTGCATACACTTTACCCTTGGGACGATTTATTCGAACAGCCAGGGTTATGGGAAACCTTGCACGCACCACTCGAGAACATCCGCCGTGGTTCTGAGGAAGGCGCTTTTGTCTGGATGGATCTGACCCGCAAACAAACAGGAACATTGCCGGAAGGTCATCCTTTCGATTTGCCCTCCCCCTGGTTTTTATACGGCACGGATATCCATTAAGTTGTTCTCCTCCCCTTCTAAATGTTTAAGGCTCATTCTTAATAGGAAGACATAGAGTATAGAAGGAAAACACCCAAGGAGGAGAACATAATGACACAGCAGGAACATCGCCAAGAAGAAGTAGCAGAAGATTTGAAGCAGGAAATGCCGGTAAAGGAAGTGAAAAACGGCGTCGAGCTTTCGAACCCGCTTGAAATCGTCCAGCGCATGCTCGAAGTGGCGACCCAAGAACTCGAGCTGCCACAAGGTGTATACGAAATTCTCAAAAAGCCGAAGCGCATCTTGAAAGTATCGATTCCCGTACGCATGGATGACGGGACATATCGCGAATTCGAAGGCTATCGCTCCCAGCATTTGGACGTGCTCGGCCCGACAAAAGGCGGCGTCCGGTTCCACCCGGGCGTGACAGAAGACGAAGTCGCAGCCTTATCGATATGGATGTCGATGAAAGCGGCCATTCTCGGAATCCCATACGGCGGCGGTAAAGGCGGAATCGTCGTCAATCCAAAAGAGCTGTCCGAACGGGAACTCGAGGAATTGTCCCGCGGCTTTATCCGCGAACTCGAACCGATCATGGGGCCTGAAAAAGATATCCCGGCGCCGGATGTCAACACGACGCCTCAGATCATGGGATGGATGATTGATGAATTTTCCCGGCTGAAAGGGAAAAACGTGCCCGGCACGATCACCGGCAAGCCTTTGATTCTTGGAGGATCGGAAGGACGCGTCGAAGCGACCGGACGCGGCGTCGTCTTCACCATCGAAGATGCCGCCAAGAAAATGGGGCTTGAACTCGAAGGAATGACTGCAGTCGTTCAAGGCTTCGGGAACGTCGGATCGATCACCGCCAAATTATTACATGAACGCGGCGTGAAAGTGCTCGGCATTGTCGACGCTGGCGGCGGCATCTATCATAAGGATGGCCTGCCGATCGAAGAGTTGATCGGCTACGCCCAAACGACGGGCACGGTTGCCGGATACAATGGCTACGAATCGCTCAGCAATGAGGAATTATTCGCAGCCGATGTGGACATATTGGTGCCTGCCGCGCTTGAAAACCAGATCACTTCAGCTACCGGCCCGACCATCCGCGCCAAGATCGTAGCGGAAGCGGCGAATGGGCCCACGACACCGGACGGCAACGCCGCGATGGAAAAGAACGGCGTCACCGTCATTCCGGATATTCTGTGCAATGCGGGAGGCGTCACGGTTTCCTATTTCGAATGGGTGCAAAATACGACCCATCTGCGCTGGACCGAACAGGAAGTGAATGAACGGCTCCACACCGAAATGACAGAGGCTTTTGACGATGTTTACGAAATGAAAGAACAAAAAGGCTGCACGATGCGCGAAGCAGCGTATTTGGTCGCTGTTGAACGCATTGCCCAAGCGATGGAAGCACGCGGCTGGATTTAGGAGAAGAGGCTGTTCCAAGAGCTCATTAAACAGGGCTCTTGGGGCAGCCCCTTTTTTCTTTTTGCCCGCCGATGTTTCCGAACGCCTGTTTACAGGTAGTGAATAGGAAAGGCCCTCACCGCCAGAAAAGGAGCACGACGATGAAAACAATCGATTACTGGGTCTATTTGGCCTTTTCCGCATTTAAATTATTTCTCTTCAGCTTATACACCGATACGCCGTTCAACTTCGGCTTTTTTCTGATCAGCTTCTCGAGCGCATTGATTCTTTCGAGCTGGACTTTATTGATTGATGCCCGCAAGCGGCGCTGGATTTTACTGTCGCTTTTGGCGCTGCACAGCATCCTGCTGATTTCGGACGTCTGGTATTACCGCTATTTCGGGGATCTGTTATCCGTTCAATTGATTCCCTCGATGACGCAAATGAATGACGTAGGCGGCGGTTTTTTGAGCTTGATCCGCTGGACGGACTTTTTCTTTTTTGCTGACTTCCTGCTGTTTCTCGCCTTCATTTTTGCCTTGAAAAAGCGCAGCCTAGCGCCAAGGCAGGCGACGAACGGCAAACTGGCAGCTGTGATTGCTGCAGTCGGCCTCTTGATATTTGCCGCCCCGCTCCTTACAAGCATCGCAAAAGGCGAACGCTGGCTGACGGGAGACGCTACCAGCAATATGCGCGAATACTACGAGCTTGGGTTTTGGGGCTACCATGGCTATGATTTCGGAAAAGGTGTCGTTTCCATTTTCCGCGAGCCCCAGCCATCCGAACAGGACAAAGCCCTGCTCCAGGAAGCTGCCGCAGAAGTCAGTACAGAAAACAAAGGCGAACAGCCAAATATTATCCTCGTCCAGCTGGAATCGCTGCAGCGTTCTGTCATTGGCCAGGAAATCGGCGGTGAAGAAGTGACGCCTTACTTGAACCAGCTCGAGGAGGAAATGCTGTATTTCCCTTCTTTCCATCATCAGACCCACGAAGGGCGCACATCGGATGCAGAATTCGTCATCAACACGTCGCTCCACCCGCTGCGCACAGGCTCTGTCTATACACGGTTCCCTGACAGCACATTCGCCCCGCTTCCGGAAGCCTTGCGAAAAGGCGGCTATGATACAGCGGCCATGCATGCTTATGAAGCGAGCTTCTGGAATCGCAATACCGTGTATGAACATATCGGCTTTTCCCGCTTCTTCAGCGAAAAGGATTACCCCGACACGGAAAAAATCGGCATGGCGATCAACGATGAAGATTTCTTCCGGACTTCGGTCGAACACATCCAAAAATTAGAAGAACCGTATTACGCGTTCATGATCGCCTTGAGCAGCCACATCCCTTTTACGATCCCTGAAGATAAAAAAGAGTTGTCGCTGCCAGGTTATGAAAATGAATTGACCCGAAATTATTACCACACCATCCATTATGTCGACGGTGCGGTTGAAGTGCTCGTCGATGAATTGAAACAGCAAGACATGTGGGACGATTCGTTGGTCATTTTCTATGGCGACCACGATAGCGGGTTGACCGAACAAGGCCGCGAAATGGCGAATGAGCTTGACGCCAATGGAGCGACAGAGCAATTTGAATTGTTCCGGGAAGTCCCATTGTGGATCAAGCCGCCTAACCTGCCACAAGGCGAAAAGGTTGAGACCGCCGGCGGCCAAATCGATTTGGCACCGACCATCCTGGAACTGGCGGGCATCGACCAAGGCTTCATGCTCGGCACTTCATTGCTGTCGGATACTGAAAGGCTCGTCGTTTTCCGCGACGGTTCGTTCCGAAAAGGCGATGTGTATTTCGAGCCTGACTTGACGTCTACCCCTGGGTCAGGTGAATGTTATTCAATCGACAGCGGTGAAAAAATCGACGATGCGGATTGCGAGCCGTATATCAACGATGCGCTCGATCAATTGCGCATTTCGGATACCGTGATCGAAGACAATGGGCTGGACTATATCGAACAATGAAAAAAGCGTTGGACTCCAAGCTTGAGTCCAACGCTTTTTTATCTCATGACGCTGCCGCCGGAAATCTTCACCGATTCACCGACGATATTCGGGGCGGCATCCGTTAATAGGAACACAATCGTTTGGGCGACTTCTTGAGGAGTTGATAGCCGGTTTGAGGGAATTCCTGACTGGGCTTCTTCCATCGCTTGCTCAACCGAAATCCCTTTGCGTTCCGCTTTTCTTCGGATGCTGGACCTTGCCATTTCCGTATCGACATATCCCGGGCATACTGCATTGACTCGGATGCCATGCTCAATCGCTTCCAAGGCCATTGATTGCGTCCAACCAACCACCGCGAATTTGCTTGCTGCGTAGGCCGTGTTTCCGGCAGTTCCGCGAAGACCTGAAAGAGAAGCGAGATTGACAATATCGCCTCTGCCTTCTTCCATCATGCGCCGGTATACCAATTGTGTCAGCATAAATGTCGATGTGTAATTGATATTCATCAAGTGTTCCAAAAATTCCTGGTCCAGTTCTTCCACTTGCTTTCCGCCCGCTGCTCCGGCTGAATTGACCAAGCCGCCGATAAAGCCGAGTTGTGTTTCAGCGGTTCTGATCAGATTCTCGCGGCTATGAGGATCCGTCAAATCCGCCGTTTGGGCGTGCAGTTGATTGTCATCCATCATGGTTTTCAATTCGTTTTCCAACTGCTTCAGTTTTTCCGCATCGCGCCCAGTGATCGTCAGTTTCGCACCCATCTGCGCCACTGCCTTGGCTGTTTCCCAGCCGATGCCGCCAGTCGCGCCGGTGACCAAAATATGCTTTTCTGCTAATGCTTGTTTATCAAAAATACCCATGGATATACGCCTCCCTTGTGTGCAGTCATTCCCTTGATCGCAGTGTATTTAAACATGCGTTGCGGCTGACAGCTTAGAAGAGACGTAAAGGCGTCATATAGTATATACTAATGGGAAGTGCACAAGTGCTGTCATTTTTTTCACTTCCAGCTATTTTTATGGCTGAAGACGAATTTCATCACTATTTGGATTATCCGTTATATGGAGGGAAAAAAATGAACCAAAAAATGAGCGATTTCACCGAAACTTTGCGCCAGACCGATTACGCGCATATTTTATACCTGACTGAACAAACAGATGTTTATATAGAAAATGCCGTATCTTATGTCTTAGACGGCGTCCGAAATGGCGACCGTGTCCTGTTCGTCGAAAATCCCCGGATTTATCCCCAGATTCAAAAAAAGCTTCAGCAGCTATTGACTGCCGAAGAGCTGGATTTAATCCATTATGTCAATAACTTCGATTTCTATTGGCGCAAAGGGAACTTCCATCCCGAGGCCATTTTGGAATATTTCGAGAGCGTCGTCGGATCTTTCACTGCGGATGGACGACAGTGCCGGACCTGGGGCCATATCGAATGGGGCAGCCAGGAAGATATCGACCAGAAAATCATCGACTATGAAACAGAAATCGACCGCTCCGTCCCACGGCGTAAAGTCGTTTCCGTTTGCGCATACGATGCACGCCGCGTCTCAGACAGCTTGCGTGAGAGGCTGATGCATTGCCATGGCTATTTAATGAAAGACCAAAGCATTTCCGCATTATCATTTTATGACGATCAAAAAGCCCGGAAATGAGATTCCAGGCTTTTTTTTTTGGTTTGAAATCCACGTTAGATTCATGCATACTTCCCATCCACTCAGGGAATACCTAAAACAACCGCCTGCTGAAGGCGAAAGTGTATATAGAATGAAGCGGAGGATACTGTCATGAAAAAAGAAATCACAGTCGGCGCAGCCGAGTTGAAGTGGGATTTGGAGACAGGAGAAGTGCTCTTTGACGGGGGCGATGTCGTCTTTTTCTGGACTTCTGCTATGGAAACCTTTTTCGACACCATCCGGGAAATCACCGGCAGCGAAGCGACTGATCTGGTGCTTGAGACCACCGGATTCAGGCAAGGAATCGTTGTCGGGGAAGGTTTCCGGGAACTGAAGAATATCGATGCCAGCAATGTGGTCGAATGGATTTCCAATACCTATGCCCCGGCTGGCTGGGGCAAAGTGGAAATTGTCGAGATGGACATCGAGCAATACACGTTCACGATGCATATACAGGATGATTGGGAATTCAAAATGAACCAATTGAACCACAAAGGCATCAAAGGAATTTTCGTCCCTTCCCATTACGCCGGCGTTTTAACGGGATTATTCGGCCAGAACTTCTGGTACCGCACCATCCGCTACCAAAACAACGAACAGCCTTACAGCATTGTGGAATATTACCCATCGGACGTCACCGTTCAGCAAAATATCCGGGAACTCGCAAGAAGACAGGAAGACCAACAAATCCGCCAGCTTGAAGAGATGGTCAACGAAAAGACCGACATGCTACAGAAACTGGTGCGTGAACTTTCTTCCCCTGTCATTCCGGTGCTTGAAGGCATCATCGTCGTGCCAATGATCGGAAGCTACGACGAAGACCGCACAGAAGACCTGATCAACAACACATTAAACGAACTGCCAAAGCATAAGGCAGAATTTTTGCTGCTTGATCTGACAGGATTAAACCGCAATATTTCAGAGCATACCGCGCAGCTGATCGATAAATTAGCGGCAGCTGCACGTTTGCTCGGCACAGAAACGATTCTGGTCGGCGTTTCGCCGGAGCTCGCCATGATTATTACGCGGACGATGCAGGACCTGTCGAAATTCGAAACTTTGCAGAGCCTGCAGCATGGCATCTATTATGCGCTCGGCCGAAGCGGACGTTCCATCAGCCAAAAAAACAAGTGAAACGAGAAGTTATCTCGTTTCACTTGTTTTTTTGATGCCCTCTGGCAGGCGGCTGTTTCAAGAACCGCCCGCCTGTATTCATATAAATCAAAGCCGCTCCGGTAAATCCAAGAAACAAAGCGACGCCGATATAAAACATCCAACTTTTCTCAAGCAACATGCCAGCAAGCCAAAACAGCATACTGAATGCCAAAGCGAATAATAACTTCCCGATAAAACGGGCCATAGCCGGGCCGTCGTATTTCGCTTTTTCTTCTTTGGGCATCGTATTATAGCCAGCGATTAAAAAGGTGCCTTTGCCTTGCAGCATATAAAGCCCTAGGAGCACCAGCATGAGCGCCACCCCGCCGATTACCAAAGCTCCAGATTTCATTTCATCCATTGAATCCCCGCCTTGCCGCTTGAATTCCTTCTCTAATGTTTTTCATTCGGCAAAGACTCAGAAATTCCTTTTCAAGTATAAGAAAATCCCGCACCCGTCTTCCCTGTGCAGGATTTTCTGACTACCGTTTCCACATTTTCCGTTAATGTGTCCAATTTTTGAATGAGAATACCATCCCGATGATGACAACAGCTATTCCGCCGAAAATGAGCATGGGCAACAGCCCAACAATGTCGGTCATCTCAAGGGCACCTCCTTTTCTTTGATCATACGCCCAAATCAAAAAAAACGCCACATAATTGTTCGATTTTTCAGTTATTATCGGTTGCGCTGTTTACTGAAGAAAACTAAGATGACAATAAGAACCGCTATTAAGGCTATCAACACCATCAAGCTGATTGGGATCCCGAAATTCATTTTCCATTCACCTGCCCTCCTGTCTGGGATAAGAGAATTTGGCATGAATGAACCAGCATCTCCATCAATCATATTCAGCTAGTAAAAAAAGCCGCCGGCAAAACCGGCAGCCGTGTGTTTACAATTTATCGATAACGGCCCGGTAAACCGGCGCCAATACTTTACGCAAGGCTGTAACAGGCGGCACTGGGCTTCTCTGTTGCCATTGAATCCATTCGAGCGCCACCAGGCTCAACACTAGCCAAATGGTGCCGGCGATATAGCCTGCCAGGACATCGCTTGGAAAATGCGCACCCAGATAAATCCGGCTGATGCCAATCAGTACGATTAATACACTGAGCCCGAAAACCGATGCCCATTGCAACCACGGTTTCTGCTTGGTGCGGACGACCAAATAAATAAGAAATCCGTAAAAGATCAGTGAGCCCATCGAATGGCCGCTCGGGAAACTATAGCCGACTGCATCGATCGTTTCATTGATGCTCGGCCGCTCCCGGCTGAATAAGTGCTTCAATAAAACCGTTAACAGCGAGCCGCCGCCGACCGCCACTAAATAGAACAAGACACCCCACCTGTCGCGCATCTTGACACCCAATATCCACAAGACGCCAATCGACATCAATACAAGAAACCAAACAGACCCAAGCTCGGTGATGATAAACATGACCGTGTCCATCCAGTCGCTTCCAATCGCTTCCAGTAATCGGATGGTGACAGCATCAAATACGGCCAATTCCTGATCGAGCATTTCATCAGCCAGTTCTGCAAACAAGACAATGAATAATGATGCCAGCCCTAGGCCAACAAGCAGCACGATAAAAGCAAATCCCGATAATTTCGTTTCTCTATCCATCTAACCGCTCCCATACTTTTACTTACCGTCAGTTTACCCGATTTTGCCGATAAGTATGCCGCGTCCTTTCAGTTCCGTGGTTCAAAGGCCTCTATTTGGGGAATAGCTCAAATAGATAGCAATTCCAGCAAGAAAACGCCAAACCCTTGCGAATTGCCCTCACCTGGAAGGATGATCACCATGAAATTACCACTCCGGCTGCTTATACTAGCCGCCCTTCTGCTCACTTTCACTTCCTGCTCGGAAGCGTTATCGGAAAACCGCGGCCCCGCGGCACCTGATTTTGCATTGCCTGACCTCGACGGCACTGTCCACCATCTCGCAGACTACGAAGGCGAAAAAGTCTATCTGTTCTTTTGGGCATCCTGGTGCTCGATTTGCCTTTCCGGATTGAACGAACTAGAAGAATTGGCCGAAAGCGATAAAGACTTCACGATCCTCACCGTCATCTCCCCCGGAACATACGCGGAACGAAATGCCAATGAGTTCAAAGCATGGTTCTCGACCATCGACCATGACGGCGATTTCATCGTCCTGCTCGATGATGGAGGAGAGGTATTCGGGCAATTTGAAATGGAGGCCTATCCTAGCTCTGCCTGGATCAACTCTGCTGGGAGAATTACTGAACAACGCACCGGCCACGTGACCAATGACGAAATACTCGAATTGATGAATTCGATTCGCTAGAAAGGCGGAACCACCTATGAAACGATATTTTCTGCCCCTGCTCTTATTATTGCTGCTAGCGGGCTGTTCAAGTGAAGCAGTTACCGACTCTACCACCGCTTCCTCTTCTTCTTCGGAATCGCGCTTTCCGGACAATCCCAACGAAGAGCTGGAGTTCGATACCGAAAACCTGGAAGACATTTGGTTTGCAGGCGGTTGCTTCTGGGGCGTTGAAGCCTATATGGCACGCATCTACGGCGTCTATGAAGTGACGTCCGGCTACGCAGGCGGAACGATTGAAGACCCGACTTACGAAGAAGTGCTGACAGGCGATACCGGCTATGCCGAAACCGTCCATTTGCGCTATGACCCGGAACGCGTTTCGCTCGAGGAGCTGCTCGACCGTTACTTCCTGATCATCGACCCGACACTCGTCGACCAGCAAGGCAATGATCGCGGCAACCAATACCGGACCGCAATTTTCTATGACGACCCATCCGCTGTGGCGGCAATCGATGAGGCCATTGCCGATGAGCAGAAAAAATACGATAAGCCGATTGTTACCGAAGTCGAGCCGATGACAAACTATTATCTCGCGGAAAACTACCATCAAGACTATTTGGAGAAAAATCCGGACGGCTATTGCCATGTTGATTTCACTAGCTTAGAGGACCAGGAAGTTCCGCAATTGGTCGATCCGGCTGATTATCCAAAACCGGCTGAAGAGGAAATCCGTGAGATGCTGACGGATGAGCAATACCGCGTCACCCAGGAAGATGGGACAGAGAGCGCATTCGATAATGAATACGATGGCTTTTACGAGCCCGGCATCTATGTCGACATCGTCACTGGCGAACCGCTCTTTTCTTCCAAAGACAAATACGATTCCGAGACCGGCTGGCCAAGCTTTACGAAGCCGATCGATCCGGCAGTCGTCACCGAACACGACGACCTTTCCTTGTTCGGCATGCAGACCGAAATCAGGAGCCGCACGGGCGACAGCCACTTAGGACATGTATTTGAAGACGGGCCGGAAGATGCCGGCGGTTTGCGCTACTGCATGAACAGTGCGGCGTTGAGATTCGTACCGCTTGAAGAGATGGAAACACAAGGCTACGGATATTTGACCGACAAAGTAAACTGATACAAATAAAAGCCGGACCCCCATTCGAATGGGAGTCCGGCTTTTTGATGATGATTTCCATATTTACTGGCTTTCGGCTCGTTTCACTAAGCGGCGTTCTAAAATGCCTTCGACGATCATGAAATTTTCATGGCATTTCGGGCGGTATCGGCCTTTAACGATGCCTTCGATCGTCAAGCTGCTGACGCCGTATTTCATGCCTAAGTGTTCAGCGGGAAATTCTTCAATATGATAGAAATACAAGATGCTGTAGACGGCCTCATCGCTGAGCCTGTTTAACTCGTGTGCTGTTGTCATAGCGTTCGACCTCCCCATCAGGATGCTGCCGGGTGCGTTCGGCTTTATATTGTTGATACCCTTTAATAAAGCGCTCATAGCTGGCTGCAAAAGCAGCGCTAATTTTTTTCATCTCGTTGTGGTTTCCCATATTGAACACTCCCATCAAAAGTATACTGCTCAGTAAGATTCCACCAAATATTTTTCAATCCGGTTGAATCCCTTGTAGCAATCTCTTCTCACATGGCCGGACAGCAAATCCTCCAAAGACTCAGCGCTGATATGAAAGCGCTGGGCCAACTCTTTAGTTTCATAGCCTTTCACTTTCCACAAGTACAGGATCAGGTAAATGTCTTCATCGCCCAGTTTAATCAGGTCACTCCGATTATCCATTGAAATTACCGCCTTCCACTTGGTTTGGATTGTTTACGCTGGCTGTTCCAGGCAGCCAATCGCCGAACTCAGCCTTGAAACGAATACTTTCGGTGACTCATGGGAACGGATCCGTACCCAAAACCCGTTTTCATGGGGTTCAGCTGTCTGCAGGTAGTCGATCGGCAGCGGCATTGGGTGGGTGACAAGCGCCTGGATAAAAACAGGCAGCTCTTCATGGCTCATCCAAACATCCACTTGATTGATGGCTGTACCGCCGTTATCGTAGCCGAGAAACCGGATCGTCCCTCCTGCAGTCCCATTGCCGATTCGGGTGCTGCTTTTCACTGACGATTGTGATTCTTGCCAAGCGTTCCCCAACGGCTTAACAAGTTCTCCCCTTTCTTCCATAACGTTCTCTCTCTTTTTTCCGTACTAAAAAAAGCACCGGAACAGACTCCTCTATCCAGAGGAGAATTCTTCCGGCGCTGTGCACAGCACTATAGTCTGTCACATTCAACCAAAGTTTAAGTTTCCAGTTGCACAGAACCGGCAATCCCCGTTCTCTGCCGCATCCGAAAGCAGCCATCCACTTCACTCGATGCACTTGCTTATAAAGCGCTAACCGAAATGGGAATCGATAGTTTGTATAAGATGATGTGATAGTATCAGCCTACAATATTTCATATTTCTTGTAAACCCTAAATTACTGAATATTTAAATTAATATTTTATTATCATCTTTCTGTTTATTATTGATAAAATATACTTTCCTTTAGTCTATGCAAATCAAATCAGCCGCTACTTGCTGGGGAATGAAAAAACTGCGCCACCCGCTTAAAAACGCAGCAGGCAGCACAGCCATCAAATTAGATCAGCAAATTGAAAAGCAATGAATCGTTATTGATGTCTTTATACGGGAACCCATTTTGCGCCATGCGTTCAACGAGCGGCCCGTAATCTGCCGGGTCCTTCAATTCGATCCCCACCAAGACGGGTCCGTGTTCCCGGTTATTTCGTTTTGTGTATTCGAAGTGGGTGATGTCATCCTGTTCGCCAAGCACGTCTCCCATGAACTTCCGGAGAGCACCCGCACGCTGCGGGAAGGTCACGATGAAATAATGCTTCAAGCCTTCATAGATTAAGGATTTTTCTTTGATTTCCTGCATGCGTTCGATATCGTTATTGCCGCCGCTGACGACGCAGACGACATTTTTCCCGCGGATTTCTTCCCGGTAAAAGTCGAGTGCCGCTACCGATAACGCACCGGCCGGCTCTGCGACGATGGCATTTTCGTTGTACAGCTCAAGGATGGTCGTACATACTTTGCCTTCTGGGACCGGCACGATGTCATCCAGTACTTTTTGGCAGATCGCCATCGATAGATCCCCGACTTGCTTGACTGCCGCCCCGTCGACAAACGTATCGATCGTGTCCAGACGCGTCACTTGTCCTTCCTTAAGGGAAGCTTTCATGCTCGCCGCTCCTTCCGGTTCGACGCCGATCAGTTTCGTTGCAGGAGAAACACCTTTCAAATACGTTCCGACACCAGATGCCAATCCCCCGCCGCCGATTGCGCAGAACATATAATCGACCGGTTCCTGCATATCATTGAGCACTTCGACTGCGACTGTTCCTTGCCCTGCAATCACAGCTTCCGTATTGAATGGATGGACGAAGGTCTTGCCTTCTTCCGAACAGACTTCCATCGCTGCAGCAAAGGCATCATCAAAGCTATCGCCGATTAAGACGACTTCTACATACTCGCCGCCAAAGCGTTTCACTTGAGAGACTTTCTGGCTCGGTGTCGTAAGCGGCATGAAGATCTTGCCTTCGATGCCGAGTGCCTTGCAGGAATACGCTACACCTTGCGCATGGTTGCCTGCGCTCGCACAGACGACGCCTTTGGAGCGTTCGGACTCGGTCATGCTGCGGATGAAATTATAGGCGCCGCGCAATTTGAACGATCGGACCACTTGCTGGTCTTCACGCTTCAAAAAGACATTGCAGCCATAACGTGCCGAAAGAATCTCGTTGCGCTGTAAGGGCGTCCGGATGATGACATCCTTCAGCGCCTGATTGGCGACCATAATATCGGCCACGGTCACCTCTTTAGCAACGACTTCCCTTTCCAGCTCTGTGATGTTTTTTGCCATCTGATTCACCCTCTTCATTTTGATTATTGAATTACTCTAACACATCAGCGAGCTTTGTTGTGTAAAAATTTAGACAATTTGATGATCTTTTCACAAGATTTTCGGTTTTTCTCGAATGTATGCGGTTTCAATTTTCAAATGGGGTAAACTAGATAGAAAAAGAAGCTTTACGCAGCATTTATTTTTTAAAAGGGGAGATGATTTCTTGGAGGACGTCCATCATAAAATCGCCATTATCACAGGCGGCAATAGCGGCATCGGATGGGAAGCCGCCAACATGCTCGCCGGTCGGGGCTTCTCGATCCTACTGGCAGTCCGCGACCTGGTCAAAGGCGAAAACGCTAAACGGGAGATCCTCGATTACCATCCGGAAGCGACGGTCGCCGTTCTAAAGCTCGACTTGGCCGATCTCGCAAGCGTCCGTCATTTTGCCGTCAGCTATAAAAAGCATTTCCGTTCACTCGATTTACTGGTCAATAATGCGGGGATCATGATGCCGCCTTACGGAAAAACGAAAGACGGCTTTGAATTGCAGTTCGGCAGCAATTACCTCGGCCATTTTGCGTTGACCGCCCACCTTCTGCCGCTGCTCGCGAAAACTCCAGGATCGCGCGTCATCACGCTCGGCAGCCTCGCCCATAACCGCGGCGCGATTGATTTTGATAATCTTGACGGCTCGAAAGGCTATCGCCCGAAAAAATTCTACAACCAAAGCAAGCTTGCCAATATGCTGTTTGCGATGGAACTTGACCGGCGGCTGAAAAAGCATGACATCCAGACGATCAGCGTCGCCTGCCACCCCGGCGTTTCTGCCACTAATATCTTCAAGATCGGCAAATACGATGCGCCGGTCTTGCTGAGGGATTTCGCCAACCGCTTTCTCCAACCGCCGGACATGGGAGCGCTCGCTACCGTCCACGCCGCAACAGAACCGGATCTCATAGGCGGTGAATACATCGGCCCTGCCGGCAAAGGCCGCAGGAAAGGCTATCCCGCACTGGATACGCCTCACCCGACGGCCGTTGACGAAGCGCTTGCCCGAAAACTATGGGACGTGGCCGAGCAGATGACAGGCGTCCGCTTCGACTTTGAAACAGCCAAAAATCCAGACGGTACCACTGGCGACTAACGTGCACGATAATTCTGAAATCTTTTTTTGATGAAAAACCCGATTATTGGTACACTTAGCAGGGAACAGGATTAATGGAGTCAAAATTTCTTAATCTAAGGAGCTGAGACGATGAACACAAAACAATTTGAAGTAATGAAGAACGGCAAAGGCTTTATCGCTGCACTCGACCAAAGCGGTGGCAGCACGCCAAAAGCGTTAAAACTTTATGGTGTTAATGAAGATGCTTACTCCAACGAAGATGAAATGTACGACCTGATTCACGAAATGAGAACGCGCGTCATGACGGCCCCGGCATTTTCGTCGGATTATGTGCTAGGCGCCATCCTGTTTGAACAGACGATGGACCGCGAAGTATACGGCAAATATACAAGTAATTATCTATGGGACGCGAAAGGCGTCGTTCCCTTCCTTAAAATCGATAAAGGCTTGGCTGACGAACAGAACGGCGTTCAATTGATGAAGCCGAACCCGAATTTGAACGAATTGTTGAAACGTGCGGTTGAACGCAATGTCTTCGGCACGAAGATGCGCTCCGTCGTCAAAGAACCGAATGCGGAAGGCATCAAGCAAGTCGTCGACCAGCAATTCGAAGTGGCGAAAGAAGTCATCGCCGCCGGACTCGTGCCGATCATCGAGCCGGAAGTCGATATCAACAGCGCAGACAAAGAACGCATCGAGGCTATGCTGAATGATGAAATCCTCAGCCATCTTGATAAGCTTAGCGACGACGAGTACGTCATGTTGAAATTGACGATTCCGACGCTGGCGAATTTCTATAAAGAATTGATCGACCACCCTCGTGTCGTGCGTGTTGTGGCATTGTCCGGCGGATATCCGCGCGAGCAGGCGAACCAGAAGCTTGCTGAAAACAAAGGATTGATTGCCAGCTTCTCACGCGCCTTGTCAGAAGGTTTGAGCGCTGACCAGTCGGATGAAGAGTTCAACACGATGCTCGAGAAGTCCATCAAAGAAATCTACGAAGCATCCATTACATGATTAAAAAAAGCGCTCCCTTTGTGGTGCGCTTTTTTTCTTATGGATTGGATTGTATAAATAAAATCAAACCCAGCCCTTATAGTAAATTCTTCATGTTTGAGATTCCGCTTCAGGGAGGACGATTGGGGCTCGCAGGATGCGAGTCATGCAGCTGATGCGACAGGACGTCGCGCTTTCAGCTGCCCGGGGATGGGGCGGGTGTTGAGCCAATGTGCCGCAAAGAGCGCGGCACATTTGTCTCGCCAGCCCGCGCGGTCCCCCAGGCGTCGCCTCCCTTCCGCTTCATCTCTAGCTTTAGAATGGAAGGCATGTTTTCTTCCATTGGAATTTGCGTCAATAATTTTATATATCCTTCCAAGATGAAAGGTAAAAGTTATAACATCTTTATAATTGCCATATCTAAATAAGCAACATCCACCAGCGGATGAACATAAGAAAAAGAGATGCTTCATCACTAAAAAAATCCAATAAAATGTAAAAGCCGAACCGCGCTCACGGGCGAGCCGAAGCAATGAGACAAGTGTTCTTCTTGACTCATTGCGGGAGGCATGCCCCAAGCGGGAGGCGGCTGCTTGGTGATGAAATCATCAATGAACGATCCACCTCACTCACTTGTTTCATTTGCCAACCCCCCACTTAAAAGGAGGAATTGCATGTTATATTTTCTGGTTCCGATCGCTATTGTAGTGGGCCTTGGCTTTATCGTCGACCGCCGGCGCAGAGCTTCTGCCTATTATGACAAGCCGACGCATCCCGACGCCAAGCCTGGCGATAGCGCCAACTACACGATGGGCGACAACCGCTATACGAGCGGCGGCGAATAAGCGCCAAGTAAAAAAATCCGCGGCCCCCGATTTGGGATGCCGCGGCTTTTCGTTATGGACGATAATTGAGCGTGATGCCTTTGAGGAGATTGCGCATGAGCTGGTCGCCCAGTTCTTTATAGTTTTTATGCCCTTCTTTCCGGAGAAAGGCGCCGAGTTCGCCTTTGGACACGTTGATCCCGGCCAGCTTCCATAAATCGAGCAAGTCTTCGCTCGTCAATTCCAGCGCGATGCGTAGCTTTTTCAAGACCAGGTTGTTGATGTGCTCGCCGCTTACTTCGGGCGGGCCGGAGTCGCCGGGTTTCGGTCCGCGGTTGAAGGTGATCAGCCCGTTCAAGAAGCGCTCCAATTGGTCGTTTGCCAATGGGATATTGGCTTCTGCCCCTTCATCGTCTGGTTCCGGCGTTTTCGTTAAAATCAATGGCACATCGACGGCATCCACTTTCTCGCCACCGAGTGCGAAAATTTCTTTTACATCGCTATTTTTCAAATCCAGCGCATAGCGCAGCCGGATCAAAATATCGTTATTGTCCATATGAAAAATCCTCCTGCCATGTTCTATTCAAATCCTGTTCCATCATAACACAGAGAAATGGCGCCCCGGAGCATCAGGGCGCCATTTTTCAGCGTTCGACAAACGTATGGCGGAACCATGTATATTCACTGATATGCAGTTCGCGCAATTGGTATTTCAAAATCTTGCCTGAAGCATTGCGCGGCAATTCATCCGCGAACCTGAATTTCTTGGGCGCTTTATGCTGCGGCAAATGCTCGAGCAAGTATTCGGAGAGTGCTACTTCGTCGATCGGCGACCCGTCCTTTGGGACAATGACGACACCGACGATTTCGCCCCATTCTTCTTCCGGAATGCCGACGGTCGCCGCTTCCTGGACTTGCGGATGACGATTCAACACTTGCTCGATTTCGATGGAATAAATATTATTCCCAGCAGAAATGATACGGTCGGATTTGCGGTCGACAAGCGTAATGTAGCCGTCTTCATCGATTGTCGCGAGATCCCCCGTCAACAGCCAGCCGTCCCGGAACGCTTCTTCGGTTTCTTCCGGCATATTGTAATACGATTTCATGATCGTCTCACCGCGCATGACGAATTCGCCGACTTGGCCAGGCTTAACGTCGTTCATTTCTTCGTCGACCACACGGACGTGGGTCATATACATCGACTTGCCGCCCGCTCCCTCTTTATGGGCATGCTCGCTTGGCAGCAAATAGACGCCTCCCGGGCCCCCTTCAGTGAGGAAGCATAAATTGTAAAATTGTTCGTGGCCGAAGAATTTCATAGCCCGCGCGACAAGGCCATTCGGCATCGGGTCGGTCCCGTACATGCATTTCCGGATTGTGCCCAGATTATAATTTGCGCTCTCAGGTGCTTCCATCAACGCATGGTACATATCCGGCAGTCCGAAAAACACCGTGCAGCCGTCCTGGTGGATTGCGTTGACTACATCCCGCGTCGCGAATTCACGGAGAATGGTTTGTGGGATGCCGAGCATGACCCCGGTCACGAGAAATAGATTGAGTTGGGAAGGATGGAAAAACGGCGCCGCATGAAGCAAGCGGTCATCATGGTTGACGCCCGTTCCGAGAATGAACGAAGTGCTGACATTGACGATGCGCTGATGGTCAAAAAGCGCTCCCTTGGGCGGGCCGGTCGTCCCCGAAGTATAAAGGATTTCTGCATCGTCTTCCGGCAAGATGTCGACTTTTGGCTCCGAGCGGTCATCGTCCAGTATTTCGTCCCAACTGAGATGCGCTTCAATTTGTGCTTGCGGATAGACGATCACCTGATGCAGCAGATCGTCCAATTCTTTCGCTTCCGCCACTAAGCTTTCGAATTCATTGTCGCAAAACACATAAACTGCATCCGACTGGCCGAATAGATAGCCCGCTTCCTCGGCATTCAGCCTGTAATTGATCGGAACCACGACGCCGCCTGCTTTCAACGCGGCAAAAAATGCAATAACGTACGCATCCGAATTCTTCATGAACAGCGCCACTTTATCGCCCTTTGAAATTCCCTCCCGCACCAAGCCGTTCGCCAAGCGATTCACTTCCGCGTTCAATTCTTGATACGTATAGGATTTCCCTTCGAAATTCAATGCGGGTAAATTGGGCTGGCGCGTCGCATTCATCGTCAACGATGTTGTGATGTTCATTTCCCATTCCTCCTTTGTTTGCTCATGAATCTCCCCTTCTGCCTGATCGGTAGTTCTTCAATATTATAATATTCTGAAAATATAGTCAATATACCAATAATTGGAGATGAAAAAAGACTCTTTTCAGAGCCTTTAATGTCTCAATTAATTCATCATTAAGTAGATGAGATACAGCGGAACCAATCCCATCGCCATATATTTGGCGACTGTGAATGTGCTCATGCCGAGGCATTTCATCTTTGCAATCAGCGCTTCACGGAAATCATTGAATAATCCGGGCATTACAACGCCCTCCTTCAGGGTATAGTGCTAGTATAAGACAACAAGATGGCCTGAGAACAGCACAATGCATTCGTTTCTGTAACTTTTTACGGCCTCTTGCGGTCTACTCTATAGACAAAAAGGGGGCGAACCCGATGAGGCAAAAAAACGCAATCAGCTGGCTACTGCTATTGATGGCCGCTTTGATGCTCGCGGCATGCGGTACCGAAAGCGATAATCTGCCGGAAGATCCGGAGTCAGGGGGTGAAATCATCGAAGGTGAAGTGACATCGACTATTGAAAAGACAGACAACGGAACTTACCGCTATACCGTCAAAAACGATACGCAAGAAGCGGTGACATTCAACTTCACGAGCGGGCAGCGCTATGATTTCACATTGACCGATGAACAAGGCAACGAAGTGTTCCGCATGTCGTCTGTCAGCATGTATACCCAGGCACTCGGCGAGGAAATCCTGCGCCAAGGCGAGGAGCTCCAATACGAGATCCAAGTTCCGGAAGCCAATCTTGAACCAGGCACCTACACGCTTGAAGTGTGGATGACGCCGACAGAAGGCACGAATTATCCAGCGGAAATTGAGCATACGATCGAATAGAAAAACCGAACCGCCAAGCGCGGTTCGGTTTTTTGATCCATTCAATTTCAAGCGCTTGCCCGAACTTTTTCAGCCAATAACTTGCGCAATGACTCCAGCTCAGGCACTGCCTTTTTCGGGATGATCAATGCAGACATGGCGCTATTATATAAATACACATTGTCCGCATCCTCCCCATATTTTTCGATGCCTGACCAGCGCACATGCGTCTCTCCATTTTTCGTCACTTCACGGATTCCTTGTGAATCAATGAACAATTCATGGGTGCCAAGCAAGCCTTCATTTTTCCCTTCATTGACCATTTTCCGGCTCATGCGTTTAATATTCCAGTGGAAATAGGGCGGAAAGAAGATGATCCACAAAGCCGCGAATAGGATAAAGGGAACCATCAGCCCCCACACCGACCAATCAAAAATTGGCGCCATCACGAACGGCATCATCAAATAAATAACGGGAATGACAAAGCGCTGGATCGTCAACGAACGCTTAACCGCTTCGGAATGTTTAGCATGATAAAGGTTAAAATCAACAAATTGCTGTTCCGTCAACTCGTACGAAAATTCCTGCATCGTGCAGCTCCTTTTGGCAAGATCAATTAATTATTGCCATTTTCTTCTATTATACGATGGTTCAGTGGAGAATATATTATATTTTTTTGATACGCTAATACTCTGCAAATGCATTTATGTGAAAGGAGCCTTCTCTTGGAACTTACACCCATACCCGACCATTTGAAAGACCATCTCGACATCCTGTTCGTCGGATTCAATCCAAGCATCCGCTCGAGTGAAACCGGCTATCATTACGCCAACCCAAACAACCGCTTCTGGAAAATCCTTTTTGAATCCGGGCTGACGCCCAGAAAATACGCACCCGAGGAAAACCACGATTTGCTCGAGCTCGGCTATGGTTTGACCAATATTGTCCCCCGTCCGACCAAAGTGGCAGCCGATATCACAAAGGAAGAATACAAAGAAGGTGCCGAACAATTAAAACGCAAAATTGAACGCTACCGGCCAAAAGCGGTTTGTTTTGTCGGCAAAGGTGTCTACCTTCAGTTCAGCGGCAAGAAATCAACGCACTGGGGCAAACAGCCGGATTCGGTCATTCCGGGAATCATCGAATACGTCGCCCCTTCCTCCAGTGGGCTCGTACGCATGAAACAGGCCGAAATTGTGGAAATATATGAAGGCTTGCACCAGTTGATCTATAATAACGAGTAACTTCTTCATATAAATGAGTCACAAAACAGACACTTACGAAATTCACTTCCCTATTGCTATAGTGTTGGAATGGTTGTTGAAACAACACCTTTTGCCCTGCCTTTTCACTGGGCGCCAATACAATAGAAACGGGGAACATTCATGCTACAAGACAAACGACTGCCTCATAACGGCAAAGAAGGGCTGCTTTACGGCTCGCTTATAGTGACGATGACTGTGCTGTTGATGACCAGCTACAGCGTGCTGCTTCATGCAGACCATTTCACGATGGAGACGATGTGGATGACCCTCAAAATCATGCCGGTCATGTGGATCATAGCGATGGTTCTTGAAGGAACTGTCTTCGGAAGAATCGCCGACTCTTTGACAGGCAAATTGACGAAACACTCCTCATCTTTCCATAAGAAGATTTTATTGCGCATCGTTTTCACGGTCATCGGCATGTCGGTCGCGATGACCTTTATCGGCGACCTGGTCGCCAACGGTTTGCACGGTGAGATCTTCAGCAACTGGCTCGCCAATTGGCCGCGCAATTTCATTATCGTTTTGCTGGCGGAAAGCCTGCTCATCCAACCGCTGGCTCGCCTCGCGATGGTCAAGCTGCACGAGTCAAAAGACCGTAAAACAGCCATCGCGCAATAAGCCCATACTCCTCGTCCCTGCTGATTATCCAGGCTTTATTGCGGGTAAAGAAAGCAATGAAGCTACCAGCACAAGGAGGAGATTCTACATGGCAAAAACAGCTATCGTCACAGGAGGCGGAAGCGGGCTTGGACAATCGGCCGCATTGCGTCTCGCACAGGAAGGCATCAATATCGCTGTTGTCGATATCAGTGAGAAAAGCGGCAACGATACCGTCCAGAAAGTGAAAGAACTCGGGCCGGACGCTATCTTCATCAAAGCGGACGTGTCCCAATCAGAAGAAGTCAAAAACTATGTGGACAAGACGGTCGAGCATTTTGGCTCGATCGATTATTTCTTCAACAACGCAGGCATTTCGGGGAGCGGCAAGTACTTCCTCGAAACCGATATAAAAGAAATCGAGCAGATCGTCGGCATCAACTTGCTCGGCGCATTATACGGCCTTCGCTACGTCGCAGAAGTGATGGTGAAAAACGGCGGCGGCTCCATCGTCAATACCGCATCGAGCGCCGGCGTCATCGGCCAGGATACAGTCGTCACTTATTCTGCCACCAAGCACGGCATCGTCGGCATGACGAAATCACTCGTCGCCGAATACGCCAAAGATGGCTTGCGCGTCAACGCCATCGCGCCAGGCCCGACGGAAACGCCGATGGTCAAAGCCTATTTCGATGCCAATCCGGAAATGAAGAAAAACGCAGAAGCAGGTATCCCGCAGCAACGCCTCGGCACTGCAGACGAAGTCGCAGAACTCGTGGCGTTCCTGTTGACATCAAAAGCGCAGTACATCAACGGCGACGTCATCCGCATCGACGGCGGATTTACCAGCACGAAGTAATAAAAAAGGTTCCAGGGGATTAATTCCCTGGAACCTTTTTGTTATGCGCCGATTCCTGCACCGCCGCATACTTTCAATACTTCGCCCGTTACATATCCCGCAGCTGGTGATGCCAAATAGGCAACGGCTTCGCCGATGTCTTCCGGCTGTCCGGGACGCTTGATCGATTGAAGCTCAAGCGGGTAATTGACGCCTTTGGTGATGGCGGTCTCAACCGGTCCTGGCGCGACGCTATTGACCGTGATGCCGAACTCGCCCACTTCTTTCGCGACCCATTTCGTAAAGGCGATGATGCCGCCTTTTGACGCAGCATAGGCAGGGCCAGAACGCCCTTGCCGTTCGCCATCTTCTCCGTAGGAAATGGCGCCGCCCATCATGCCGGAAATCGAGCTGATGTTGATGATGCGCCCCCTTCCCTGCTTGACCATATGCGGGTAAATGGCTGCTTGCGTGAACAAGAACGTACCGCGCAAGTTGGTGTCGATATCACGGCTCCAATCCTCATCCGTCATGTCCTTTAAACTGAAACGCGAGACAGTGCCGGCATTATTGACGACAATGTCGATGCGCCCGAATTCCTCTACTGTTTTGTTGATGGCTTGTTCGACTTGCGCCCTGTCGCGGACATCAACTTGCTGCGCCAACACGCGAATGCCTGGAAACTCTGTTTCGAGTTCTTGCTTTGCTTCATCGCAATCCAAAATATCCGTGAGGACGATCGAAGCTCAGCGTTTTGCGAGTGCTTTCGCGCAGGCAAAGCCGATGCCGCGTGCGCTACCGGTAATGAGTGCGACTTGATTATTCAACACATCCTCCATTAAGCCTTCGCCCTTTCTATTCATGCAATTTTTTCAATTCGATTTCCTTCAGTTTATGCTTTTGGATTTTCCCGACAGAAGTGCGTGGGAAGTCTTCGACAAACTCGATTGCTGAAGGCACTTTGAACTTGGCCAACTGGCCTTTGCAATAGTCGATCACTTCCTGTTCCGTTGCCGTTTGCCCTTGCTTCAGGATGACGAATGCTTTCAACGCTTCGTCATGCATCGCATCCGGAATCCCAATGACGATTGCTTCATAGACGGCTGGATGCTCCATGATGACATTCTCCACTTCGCTTGCGGCGACATTCTCACCGGCGCGCTTGATCATATCTTTTTGGCGATCAACGAAATAATAGAAGCCATTCTCCGATTTGCGCGCCTTGTCTCCTGTATGGAGCCAGCCGTTCTGCAAAGTTTGATTGGTCGCTTCGGGATTATTGAAATAAGCTTTCATGATCGTCTGGCCGGGAATGCCTTCAAGCAAAATCTCTCCGGGTTCCCCGTCTGGCACTTCATTGCCTTCTTCATCAATCAGCTTGATGCGCGAACCTGAGATCGGTTTGCCGATGCCTGAATTGTCTTTAGCGCCTTGCAATGGATTCATCAAAGGCGGCGCAACCGTTTCCGTCATGCCGTAAATCTGGTAAAGTGCAGTGTTATAACGTTGTTCAAACGCCTTTAGTTCTTCGGAAGTTACCGACTGGGCGAAAATGACTGCCCGCAGTTTATTACTCCGCTCATCTTCATCATATGGCTGCGCAAGGATCATGCGGATCGGTGCCGCGAAGAGCGAACCGAGCGTTGCACCTAAACGTTGAATTTGGCGCCCGTAGCGGCTCGCACTGAAGCGTTCGGTGATGGCAACACTGCCTCCCGCAACCAAACTTGGCATGATCATATAATATTGGCCGTTGCCGTGGAACATCGGCAAGACGACAAGCGCACGGTCTTGTTCCGTAAAGCCGATATGCTCCGCCACAGCATGCCCAGTGTAGATGTAATTAGCGTGCGTAATGAGGCAGCCTTTCGGTTTCGATGTCGTTCCGGAGGTATACAAAATCGCTGCCACGTCTTCCGGCTGGATATTCGCTTCCGGCACTTCGCCCGAGAATTCCCTAATCATTTTGTTAACGCTTTCAAATTCAACCGACTCGTCCGTACGTGCCAGGACAATCTGGCGCAGCTTCGGCAGATTCTCTTGGATGGCTGTGAATTTTTCGATATACTCTGGTTCTGTGATGAGCATGACCGATTCCGAATGACCGATCAAATAATCCATTTCCGCTGCAGTCGACAGGATATTCGTCGGCACCATGATGGCTCCGAGCTTTGCGAGGGCGAACCAGCAGACGACAAATTCCGCTGAATTCGGCAAATGAAGCGTCACTTTATCGCCCTTGCGGATGCCGCGTGTGTATAGCGCGCCGCTGAACTTTTCCACCCGCTCCAAAAATTCGCCGTAACTGTATTCTGTCACTTTTTCCTGATTGTCTTCAAAAACCAGGAAGGGCTGCTCGCTGCGTTTTTTGCACTGGGCGTTTAAGAGATCGATCAATGTCTGTTGCGCTGTCAAAATCATCAACATCCTCTCTCATCTTGTCAATTCCATAGACCGCAGTCTATAATCTATAGACTATAGTCTATTCAATCCAACAGAGCTTTGTCAATTATTTTCAAACAATTCAGTCGAATTATAGAATACACTCCATTACAGATACCTTTGTTATTTGAAATTCTACTGTAGACGATATTCCGCAAAACAGCTGGCTTTCCTGGGGCTTGCGCTGAACTAATTCGGGCTTACTGCCCGAATGGATTTCAGCACTTCGCTAATCCCCAAGGAGTCTGCGCTGTTTTGCTCCATATCTATTGAATAGTTCAGATGAAACGACTTCATCACTTTCTTTTACTATACCGATATCTCTCATTAGTGTTATATGCTTAAACTAGAAGAAAGGTGGCCATTATGACGAGCAGACAGGAAAAAGCGATTGAAACGAAAAAACGCATTCTCCGCACGGCTCTTGACTTGTTCAGTGAAAAGGGTTTTGACCGGGTGTCGGTCGATGAAATCGTCCGGGAAAGCGAAGCCTCTAAAGGGGCATTCTATGGGCATTTTACGTCCAAATACGATATCTTCCTTGAAAAATTCAAGGAAATCGACCAATTCTATAGCGATTTCCAGAAAAGCCTACCCGAAAGTTTGTCGGCAGAGCAGAAGATCCGCAAGCTCGCGATCGCCCAAATGGAATATTTGCGGGATGAAATGGGACAGGATGGCATCCGTTCACTCTATGCTTATGCACTCACTCCATCTGTTGATAATTATCTGTCCGATACGGAACGCCCGCTTTACGCCATTCTGGAACAACTGATTTCCGAAGGGCAGAAAAAAAGCGAATTGACATCCTCTGTATCCCCCCGCCGGCTTGCGCTGCTGTTATCACGCAGTATGCGCGGAACGCTGTATGATTGGGCAATTTTCGATGGCGACTTTGACTTGTCCGGTGAAATCGATGGCTGGCTGGAGCTGTTGTTCCGCGGAATCCGGAACTAGCCAATAAAAAAACAGGAAGTGAGCGATAAGCTCTCTTCCTGTTTTTTCGCTTCCTATTCGGCCAACTTCTGGCCGCAGTTTGGGCAGAACTTGGCGCCGCTCACTTTCTCGCCGCAATTCGGGCAGAAATTCGGGCCTTTTTGCCCTTCGCCGCCCGCTGCCGGATGCCCGCCAGTTTGGCTGCTTGCACCTGATGATTCTTTCTGGCCATCCATCATTTCCTTGGCGATGTTCATCCCCATCATCATGCCGGCCATATCGGATGCCGTATTTGAACCTGAGGATTTGCCCATCGCATCTGCGACGGACATCTGCTGGTATTTCGAGACGTCGCCGACCATGCCGTGCGAGGCGTTTTTATTGATCATGTCCTGGATTTCTTTCGGGTAATTAAAGCTCATCACTTGGAAACCGGTCACTTTCATACCGTCGTCCATGATTTCCATATTCAAATCGTCTTGAATCCCCTTGCCGATTTCGTGGGAATTCGACTGCAAATTGAACATGTCCTTGCCTTCGCGCGTGATCCATTTCATCAATAATTGGTCGAGCCGTGCCGTAATGCGCAGCTGGACATCTTCGACGAGGTAGCTGTCTTTGACACCGGCAACTTTGTCGATCAAATTGACATAATCATTCACTTTAAAATGGAAGGTGCCGTTCGCGCGGATCGGCATGCCCCCCGGAAGCTGAGGCGCAGGAATATTGATCGGGCTTTTCGTGCCCCATTTGACGGTGAATTCCTTCGTATTGACGAACAGCACTTCGACCCGCATGCCGCTGTTGAAGCCGAAACGGAATCCTTTCAAGGTCGATAGGAACGGCACGATTTCAGAGACGATGTCGTACTCGCCTTCTTTTTCGAAAATCCCTTCCACTTTGCCGTTATTGAGGAAAATTGCGTCCTGGCCCGGCCGAATGATCAAACGGCTGCCTTTCTTAATTTCCTTATTCGTCCATTTCCAAAAAATCATATCGTCGCGGAATTCTTCCCATTCCACCACATCTGAAAATTGATTGCCGAAAAATGCCATGTTCTTCATTCCTTCCTTCTTTCGATTGCCTAGAAGCTGCGGCCGCCGCCGCTGAATGAACGCCCGCCGCCGGTCATGCCGCCGCCTCCGCCGAACCCGCCGCCATCCTTATTCTTCGGAATCTTTCTGCGGGTTACGGTTTTATTGCGGAAGCGGTCATCCTGGCTGCGCACGCGTGTATGGTCGCGGTCGACATATGTGCCTGGGGTCGTCGTTACCCTGCCGCCAGCGTTATAAAGCATCGATCCGACGATGATGCCTGCGAGCAGCAGCGCTATAGCTAAATGAAACCAGGTTTTCAAAAAAATGCTTTCGGGATTGACGCCCGGCCGGTATTCCATGTATTCGCTTGAGGTCGTCACTGTTTCCTCGAACGCTCCAGCATAATCGCCCGATTGCATCTCAGGGATAATCCGGTCAAGCACGAGATCGACACGCTCTGAATCAAGCGTCCGCTCGGCCGTGCCAAATCCGGCGAGATACACTTCACGCCCGCCGATATCGATCGTCAAGAGTACCGCATCTTCCCGGCCGGTGCTATCTGCGCGATCATCGAAAAAATCGCCCATATAGCCTTCGATCGATTGCCCTTCCGTACTATCGGTCGTCAAAAACAGAAAGTCCACGTTTTGTTCCGCACCGTATTGTTCCGCCAAGGCTTCCAGTTCCTGCGCTTCTTCGCCACTGAGCAAGCCGGCTTCATCGTGAATCAAGTCACCGGCCTGTGCTGAAACAGACAGCCCCCCAATGAAAAACAACAACAATGCTAATACTGGAATCCATGCCCATTTCCAATAAGAATTCCTCACCACAAGACACCCCCTATCGCAAAGGCGATGGCTTTCATGGCCGCAAAACTAGATACAGCGATGCCGGTGAACCACAACGCGACTTTGCCGGCGCTGATCGGCGGCTTGCCGACCACTTTTCCGGTTTGGCCGTTCATCGCAAAGGTATGTTCTTTATTGTCGAAATCGTAATACACCATCCACACTGGAAATAAGGTGTAATAGACTTTCTTTTTTTGTGCATCGATTTGCTTGTTCGTGTAGCTGACGGATGAATAACCGGAAATGGTCGTGCTGATATAAGCGTCGATATACGGGACGATTTTCGATTCGACACGGGAAAACAATTGCTCGTCATCGAAATCGTATTTCTCGGCTAAATAGCCCGCCAAATACGGCATGCGGAAATCCTTTAATTCGCTGTAATCGTAAGGCTCCAGCTTATCCATCAGCACGTCGTCCATTTTTTCGGAAGCATCCGCCGGCACTTTCAAATAGCTCAAATCGATTTCCCGGAACACGTCATAAAAATTCGTTTCCGTATAAATCGTATCGCCGCTTTGATAGGTCCGGACTTGCGTGCCGATCGCCTGGATATGGGCTTCGCCTTCGATATCGTAAAGCCAGAATGGCACATACATGCCGGTCATTTTCTTGATACGGTCGCCGCTCGTAAAACCGCGCGGGGTCAATCGCCCGCCGCGCGTCCATTTCTTGAACGCTTCGACCGCTTCGTCTTTGCTGACGGTAAACGGAATGACTTTGGCCGGGGCGAGATTTCCCGTCAACCGGTCTGCCAATACGACCGGTGCCCCGCAGAAGCTGCAATGGGTCGCGGTCGTTTCAGCTTCTGTCAGGATGATCGCCCCACAGTTTTCGCAATGGTATTCTTTCGCTTCGCCTTCATCGAATTTCCGTTCGATGTTCTGTTCCGGAAAGGTCTCGATGTTTTCTTCGTGGCCGCAGCTCGGGCAGCTTAAATGGCCCGAGTCGCTATCGAACGCCATATCGGCCCCGCAATTCGGGCATTTATAATGGATGACCAAACGAGTTTCCTCCCTTCGTGCTTCAGGATCGCGTCCAGTTGCCGGACATTACTCGTTCTTTCCGATTTGGCTTTTCAGCGCTTCGAGTTCAGCGTCGACATTGGTGCCTGCTTTAAGGGACTCCAGTTCCTCGTCGACGTTCGGACCGTCGTCGTATTTCTTCGCCAAATCCTTGATGCTCGTCTCGGAACTTTTATTGAGCTCAGCCATCGCTGCCGATTCGTCCAATTGCTGGTTGATTTTCTTCTCCATCGCATCGAATGCCGAGATGCGTTCGCCTGCCCCTCCGACACTGGACGCGAAATCGTTCATGCGCTGCTGTGTCTTCGCAACTGCCGCTTTGCCTTTCAGTTCCTGGCGGCGCGATTCAAGTTCCCCAATATCGCTCTGAAGCTTATCGTGCATTTGACGCATTTGCTGCGTATTCGTCGCCGCAAGTTCGACCGCTGTCTCTTTGTCCGTCACGCGTTCCGATAGTTCCGCTTTGCGCTGGAGGAATTTCCGGGCGTCATCTTCGTTGTTCGCTTCAAGCGCTTTGACTGCGTAGCGCTGCATATCATCCATCTCTTTTTTCAACTCATCAAGCTCGCGGCGCTCGCGTTTCTCCGCAGCCATGATCGCGGCCGTCTCGGATTTCACTTTACCGAGGTCGCTATTCAAATCGCGCAAATACTGATCGATCATCTTTTCTGGATCTTCTGCCTTGTCTAGCATTGCGTGGATATTGCTCGTCATAATGTCTCTGAAGCGTTTTAGGATTTCCATTTTCATTCTCCTCTTCCGTCGATTTATTTGGCCGTCGCACAAGCCTTGTTACCTGTCAGATTACCCTTTACGCGAAACACTTAACCCTTCCGTCCAAGTTGATGGCGGAATAGTATGAATACGGAAGAACGGCTCGATTGGTTTCATTTGATTTCGCTGGAATGAAAAGAACCGTCCCCTGGCGCTAGTGAAAAAACGCTGGAGACGGCATGTTGAAATCACACCTCTTTTGAACTAAAGATATTTTAATTAAAGATTATTTTCGTTTTTAAGTTTACAGAAACTTTGAAAAAGGAAATAGAAGGGAGTAGTTAGTCAAAACTCTAGGAGGAACTTTAGTGGGACATTATATTCAAGTTGAAGAAAACGTGAAAATTCATGTAGAAGATATCGGTTCAGGACAGCCGGTTGTATTTCTCCACGGCTGGCCATTGAACAACAAAGCATTCGAATACCAGACGAGCCTGCTTGCGAAGAACGGCTTCCGTTATATCGGCGTCGATATGCGCGGCTACGGAAAATCCGATAAGCCATGGTCAGGATACGATTACGACACAATGGCCAAAGATCTTGAAGCGGTCGTCAATGAACTTCGACTTGAGCAATTCGTGCTCGCCGGCTTTTCGATGGGCGGCCCAATCGCAATCCGCTATTTGACGAAATTCGGCCAAGACAATGTCGCAAAACTATTATTGATGGGCGCTGCAGCTCCGATCTTCACGCAGCGTAACGATTTCAATGTCGGCATGAAGCCTGAAGAAGTGGACGACATCATCGCCCAAATCGAAAAAGACCGCCCGGCGTTTCTTGCAGAGTTTGCGGACCTGTTTTTCGAACAGAAACATTCACCGCAATTCCTGGATTGGTTCCAGTCACTGGCGCTTGAAGCAGGCGCACACTCCACACTGAACTCAGCCGTTGCGCTGCGCGACGAAGACTTGCGCGGCGAGCTGTCATCGATTACCGTTCCGACAGCCATCTTCCACGGCAAAAAAGACCAGATCTGCCCTTACGAACTTGGCGAAATCCTGGACAAGGAAATCCCGAACTCTGTACTCGTACCGTTCAAAGACAGCGGACACGGCATCAATGCAGATGAGCCGGAGCGTTTCAATAATGAACTCCTAAGCTTCCTGAAAAGTTCAGGCATCTGAACATAATTGTTCCAAAACGAAGACCAGCTTTTCCAAGTTAGGGAAAGCTGGTCTTTATTGTTTACACCCAAGACGCCTCACATGCATTTCCGAATCAAATCACTGATAATAGGAAAGTATTTAGTTACGGGACGGCTTTGGCGTACCCGAATTTAAGGAGTGTTACGATGCAATCAATTAAAGGAAAAACAGCGATCATTACAGGTGGAGGACGCGGCATCGGCCGTGCGACAGCCATCGCCCTCGCCAATGAAGGCGTCAATGTCGGCTTGATCGGCTTGAAACAGGAAAACCTCGACAAAGTATCCGTCGAACTGCAAGATGCGAATGTCAAAGTGGCAACTGCCTCTGCCGACGTTACGGATCTCGCTGCGATTGAACAAGCGATCGAGAAACTCAAAAACGAACTTGGCGATATCGATATCCTCATCAACAACGCAGGCACCGGCAAATTCGGTGGCTTTTTGGAACTGTCACCAGAAGAATGGAAAAACATCGTCGACGTCAATTTGATGGGCGTCTATAATGCAACACGTGCTGTACTTCCAGGCATGATCGAGCAAAGTTCAGGCGATATCATCAATATTTCTTCCACAGCTGGACAAAAAGGCGCACCGGTTACAAGCGCCTATAGCTCTTCCAAATTCGCTGTCATGGGCTTGACCGAATCACTTGCACTTGAAGTGCGCAAACACAATATCCGTGTCACGGCGATGACGCCGAGCACAGTCGTCACAGACCTTGCCCACGAGTCCAACCTGATTACCGGCGACGCTGAACGCGTCATGCATCCGGAAGATTTGGCCGACTTGATCGTCGCCAGCTTGAAACTGCATCCGCGTGTCTTCGTCAAAAGCGCGGGATTATGGTCGACCAACCCGTCCTAAACAAAAATGGAGCTTGAGGGAATTCCCTCAAGCTCCATTTTATTATTTCTGTTGTTCCGGTAAATCGCGTTCGTCTTCTTTTGAGACGTGCTTCGAATACTCTTTCGCGTCTTCTTGCTGGTCTCTGCCTTTTTCTTCGCCGTAATCCGTTGCTTCGTTATCTCCGTCCAAGGCTTCTTTTGTCTTGTTGATTGCTTTATCGATCGCGGACTCACGCGCCCCGACTTGCTTTTCAGGCGTGCGTCCAGCTGTTCCTTTTCTAGCCATACAGCATTCCTCCTCGTCGTGCATTTTGTATACTGTACCCGCTCATCCGGAACTTACACCTGCTTGAATAGAACCCCTGTCACTTCTCTGTTAAAACATGCCGCTTTCGTGGTTATTGCGCCCGGCTTGCCGGCTCGCATCCGCAGCAGCAGAATCCTGGTTTGCAGTATTCGCTTTTTTATCTAAGCTGTATTTCTTTTTGGTCAATTTGTCCACTACATAACTCCCGATAAACAAAGCCCCAAAGAATCCCCAGAAGATCCACATCATCCAATGCATAAAATCCTCCCCTTTCATTTCAGCTATTACTCATTTTCCCTTTGCTTAATAATACGTTTATAGCTGCATAAAGTTTCAAAAATCGGTATTTTCAGTAAATTAATGATGTACCAAGCTAAAATCTAAAAGTCTCTCATAAATATCCAATACTCTTTAGGAAACTAATGATCATCTAATACTGTCGTTATTCATATTAATTCCCTATAAAATTGGAGGTAAAACTATGTGGTTCCTATTCGGGCTGATTGCAATCGCAGCCACCAGCGTAAATCTTTATCTGTATGCAATTGGCAAGGATTATAAATTAGCGATGGCCATGGGACTGTCGTTTACCGCTATGACCCTTGCGGCTGATTACAGCATGGTAGCCGAGTGGGTCCGGGCAGAGGATTGGTCTGCGCTATCAGATGTCGTGCCGATCATGGCAACCGCGTTATGGGTGTTGACAATCATCTCGATTGTGTTGAATATTAGCCCCATGCTTTTAGAATTCAAAAGCTCGAAAGAATGATTGCGTTTCTGCAAATATCAAAAATCCCCGCAGTCCCTTTATTAAGGCTGCGAGGATGAAGGTGTTTTTATTTAGCATTAATAAATCATCAGCAACTGCCTACCAGATCGATTCCGCCCATTCTGGATAATCGACGAACGGGTTGCGGTTGCCTTGGATGTCTTCGATCTTTTCGTTGCGCTGCTGTTCCCAAGCGCTGACAGGGTCTTGCTCGTGCCATTCGAGCAACACGGAGATCTTGCCGTGGTAAGGCGTCGAGCCATTATTCACCAAGTCATTCAGTTCCAAATCTACCGCGTCGCCCGATTCATAGCGGACCGCCATATAAAACAACATCCGGGCGACATCGCCTTTCACTTCATCCGGCGGCTCCCAGGAAGTCGCTGTTCGCAAGCAGCCATCGCAGCCGCTGACGATACTGCCGCCGTAATCAAAGTCCAGGTTGCCGCGCAGCCCGTTCACTTGCACATCGGTCGGGCGCAAATGGTGGATATCCGTTCCGGCTCCCATCGCTGTCCCGAAGCTGCCATGAGACTTCGCCCATGTGTGCTCACGGTTCCAGTCGCCGACATTGCCGCCGTTCAAAGATTTTGAACGCGACTCGCCCGTATACAATAACAGCACGTTATTCGGATTATTCGGGTCTTCGTCCGTTATTTTCAATGCATCCCATACTTGCGAATAGCTGAGTTGCGTATGGTCGTCAATGATTTCATGAAGTTCCGCTTTCAATGCTGATCCTTGCAAACCAGCCGCTGTTTCGTAATAAGCGGATGGAACAGGCGTTGGAGTTGGATCTGGAGTTGGATCTGGAGTTGGCGTTTCATCAATCTCATCTATCGCATGGCTTCCTAAGTATGTAAATGTATCTGCAGGATACGCTGTCCACTCAGCCGAAGGATCAAACGCATCATTCACTGCGCTGTCGCCGGACAGGATATCCGGATTGAGGACCAACGTGACATCTTTCAAGTTTTCAACGCGTGAACCTACTTGGCCGATCGAATCGATAGGAGATCCGGATTTTTCAAGTACCAATGCGTCATCGCCGTTAAAATTAACCACGCTGTTATTTTGCAGATCTCCCTTGCCTTGAATCGCTGAATCCGCGCCGCTATGGTAAATAACTACCGTATCACCGTTTGCGACAGTACCGGAAAGCGCCATTTCGCTCTGGGCGTACGTGCTGCCATTTGTATACAGCGAGACTGAATAAGGGCTCAATTCAACGGAAGCACCGGTCCCGTTATAAATTTCGATCGCTTTATTGAAGCTGCTGCCTTCAATGTATTCAGAAATGAAAAGATCACTTGCCGGGGCAGCTGCCTGCACCGCCGTTTGCGAAGCCGGCACCCAAAGACTCGCGACCAACCCTACCGATAGTAAAGCCTTTGCTGATTTGTTCCATAAGCTGTTGTCCATCTTATTGTCGTCCTCCTTTTTGTAAAAGCGTTTAGCTAGGGAATGCTGATTTGCTGAGTTTTCTTCTGTAAATTACTGGTACTTAATTATTCTAATTTACAGTTTTTTCTTCTCGCATATTTAACCTTACAGAACCCCCTCTATAGCGTCAATATTATTTAGTAAAAATTACATAAAGTTAATAAAACTAGAAACCTTTGCAAAAGCCATTTGATCGGTTTACCCAAATATATATAAATAAAAAGGGGGAAAAGTTAGCTATAACCAGACTTCTCTTCCCCCCTCTACTTATGTCAATGCCGATAATTCCTGACACGTAAACCTGTTTTTCAAAAAAGTATTTTGCATATCCACTCACTGAATCGATTTGTCCAGAACAAAAAAGATCATCCAGGAATAGGATGATCTTTTCCACATTACATGAGCGGATATTGTCGTGCTGGCTATGCCATGGCTGCATCGAAAAATTTGTTGCGAATATAGGTTGGTTAAGTGCGGATTTGGTTTCCCAGGCCCTCTGCTGAGCCTATTCGTGACAGAAGGCGCTTTCTAGTAAACTGCGGGAAGTTAAGTTTTGCTGGTCGGAGTTTCTCTTTAACCAGTTACTGGATAAGTTATTATGCCCTTGTCGTTTACGACGGCTTCGGCTCCCCACATCCCCACTTCGTGCTCGACGATGTCCACTGCCCCTTTTTTGCCATCGATAATGTGAAAAACCCGGTGGCCATTCGCTGCTAAGTAATTGCTGATGAGCAGTCTGTGGCAACGTGATGGATGACGCTCTGAACAGCAATAGGCAATCCGTTTGACTTCCGCTTTTTCCAGTAGTTCAGTGATGCCCTGCTGAAATTCTTCCGTCAATGTGTAATCCGCATAATTATGAAAAGACTGGTTGCGCCAGCCGGCATTCCTGTCTTCTTCAACCTCCTTCGACTTCCGGCGCCTGCCGCCAAGTTTCGGGAAATGCTCATAGTTGATCCCTTCGGCTGCTAGCCACACGGGAAACTCATCCTTGGAAAACTGGGGCCATTTGCGGCTTCCCGGAAACGCCCGGACATCAGCCAGAAGCTCGATTCCGGTTTTCTTCAGCATCGCATCAAAAAAATCCTGTGAATGGCTGGAATGGCCAATAGTATAAATGTCCATAAGCAATAGACCTGCCTTTCCAATAAGCTTTTACTTGCCTATACCTTTGGAAAGAAGTGCATAAACTTAAATAGGCAATCCATCAGATTTCGATGATTTTCAACGCCGAATTGATTTCTTCCTGTGCCGAATTGCTGCGCCATTCATGCGGATAATAACCAAGCGGATTGCAGATGCAGTCGATGCCTTTGAATTCTTCATGATAGCGGGTGTGGATATGACCAAAAATCATTTTTTTGACACCATACTTTTCAGCCAGTTTCCCGATTTCTTTGCTTCCCATCATCGCATTGAAAAAATCCCAGGAAGGGTCTTTTTTCACTTGGACAAAATGGGCAAACGGCACAAAATGGCTGACCAGGATGATGTTCTTTTCTTGATGATGCGACAGCCAGCTCTCCAGTTTCGTCAAGTACTTATTGGTTACTGTTACATCATCCTCTGGCCAATGTGCATAGGCTTTGTCTGGCCAGGTAAAATCATTGAAACGGCCTGCTGAAAACTCCTGCTCTGTAAACCCTTCTATTCCGAATGTATAATCGTACCATCCGCCATCGCCGATCACGACCCATTCCTCATTCAAGGAAACCGGGCCATTTCCCAGATTGCCCTTGAACTCCAGCAGTTTTTCATACGCATTAGTAGAATCCTCGTGGTAAAGATCATGGTTGCCATGGACAAATAAAATTTGAAGATCCGGCAATTCATTTTGCAGTTGCTTCAGTAGTGCCAAGCTTTTTTCCGGTCCCGCTGTCATATCGCCGCTGATGATAAAGACATCCGGCGTATGCTGTGCCAGCGACTCTTTCAGCAACCCTACAATATCAGCTCCAGTCTTTTTGTGATTGAGCCCTTCGTGAATATCAGATAAGATGGCGATTTTCAATGTCCTTCCCCCTTCAACCGATTGATTAAGCGCATTATTGATTGATTATTCACTTTATTTATACAGTGATAGTTTTCCTGTCTTGCACTTTAACTAAACTCGTTTGTCTTGAAGCGACTTGTCTTGGCGGATGAAAAGTGGGAGAAACTTGTACGTAAAGAGAATCTGAATTTATATTCCGCATCACAATGAACTGCCGCCAGCAAAACCGCCTTCAAAGATGGGAGATAGATGGAGTGGCATGATTAAAGCGGCCGGCACAGCTCTACTGCAATATCTGCTTTAGAGCGCTTTCGGTAATCCAAACAGAATCAGCCTGATGAAACCCCTCTTTTTTCCTGCTTCAGTATGAGGGTTATTGCCTTGACCACAGTAATTATCGTCGATTAACATAGTCATAGCCTAATATGTCTGATATGACGTATTGTAAAAAGAAAATATACATTTCTTTTTCAGAATTAAGTCCTCATACAAGTGTTAGTTTTATATATCTTAAGTTAATAATTTCCAAAACCCAGAAAGGAAAATTATTTATAATTTTAAATAGTGGATTGGCTATATCTTTCCACTTGATGAGATTAGGAATAATTCGGTAACGGTGATGAAAAAAATTCTAAACAAAAAAACCTTATTTATCTCGCTTTTCACACTAGCTTTACTCGTCATTCTGAGCTTCACTATCTTTTTTATATGGGCTCAAGATACATTTGAAGCGATAGATGCGGATCAAATCGAAATGGAGGAAGTTATCGAACCAGAGGACGGGTGGTATATCTATAGGGCAGAAAATGCAGAAAAAGGGTTGATCCTCTATCCCGGTGCAAAAGTCGAACCTGAAGCATATGGCTATTTGGCACAAGAATTATCAAAGCAAAATATCACAGTCGCCATACCTTCAGTCCGATTGAATTTATCAATTCTAGATGTTTCAAAAGCGGATGAAATCATCAAAAGTGACGACAGCATCGAGTGGTATGTTTCGGGCCATTCCATGGGAGGCGCAGCAGCCGCTATGTATGCCGATCAGCAAGTAGACCGCGTAAGCGGACTCCTATTGCTTGGGGCATACGCAGCAAGCAATGACTATTTAAGCGAATCCAACTTACCCGTTTTATCCATCAGCGGTTCAGAAGATGGCTTAAGTACGCCTGAAAAAATTAAGGAAAACAGCCCGAACTTGCCGGAAACAACGGATTTCATTGAAATTCCAGGCGGAAACCACGCTTATTTCGGCGTATATGGGAGTCAATCCGGCGACAATGAAGCGCAGATCACCGTTAGTGAACAACAAAAAATCATCGTAGAGTTAATTGTGGATTGGTTAGAAAATGATCACTCCTCAAGTCAGAGTGAGTCGTGAAAACTTTATAATCCATATAAAAACAGCACACGCTAAGCCGTGTGCTGTTTGTTTTCTACCCTATTATTCTTCCAGTTTTCTTGCAGCAAACTCATCGTCCATTTTCAGGAAATACTCGCCGCCTTCTTCGATGCCTTTTATGCGAATGATCATGTCGCGGAACATTTTTTCTTCTTCCATCTGTTCTTCAATGAACCAATCCAAAAATGAAAGCGTAGCATGTTCCTGCAGTTCATCGGCCAAGCTTACCAATTTATATATGTTTGACGTCACTGACTTTTCCTGCGCAAGTGACGCTTCCACGACATCCAAGGCATTTGCATATTCATTTCTAGGTTCTGTTAACGCCTGGAGTACGGGCTGTTCATCCATCGTCACTAGATATTGATAGAATTTCATCGCGTGCACATGTTCTTCTCTTGATTGGATCAAATAGAAGTTGGCAAATCCATGATACCCTTTTCCTGAAAAGTACGAGGCCATCGCTGTGTACGCATGTGCTGCCTGAAGTTCGTTATTGAATTGAGCGTTTAACGCCTCTGTCAAATTTGTTGGTAGCATATTGAACTCCTCCTCTATCTTGTTTAGCGTCATTATAGCATGTGCGTTTATTAATCAATAAATGACATACTGCTTTTGCTGCCCCTTATCAATAATGTTGGCAAGGAAAAGGGAAGCACGTTCTCACTCGGGATCCTTTATGGCTAATTATTTTTCAAAAATATTTTTAATTTTCTAAAAATATGTTTAAAAGTTAAACAATTGGAAATTATAGTAAAGACACATTTGAGAAGGAGGGGAGGCACATGTTTGACACGAATTTGGAATTAGGCATTGTGTTGTTTCTGTTTATTTTCGCTTTGGTTGTTTCTTTAATGCTTATATCACAAAAGAGAAAAAATTAGGAGGCAGATTAACTATGTCGATAAAATCGTTTGAGAAAGTCTTCATGTTAGTAGCAGTGGCCATTCTTTTGGTTTCATCAGCATTCAGTTCTGTAGGCGCTGCTCAAGCTGAAGGTCCAATGTTTGAAAAAGGGACCTCGAATGTTAGTCAAAAGGAATTTAATCAAATCAGAAATACCTTGAAAAAAACGGATGAATACCAAGTTTATAAAAAGATTAGTAAAATCAATGCCATCTCCACTGATAACATCATCATCAACACAGTCCCAGGTCCTAAAGGCGATATCGCATATGTCGAATTTATCTTCGATGAACTTGCTAAACAAAGCGAAAACTTGGCTTACGTGCAATTCACGTATGATGTAGCGAACCGTGATGTCATCACAGACCAAGCCCTCTTTGCTAAACAAATGGATGGCGACAATATCAATATCCAGGCAGTCTTCAACCTAGACGGAAAACAAACTGAAGTTTACAACGTAACGGTCGATAATGAAGGAGGCCTTTGGGATCAAGATGGTTTAGAAGTAAGCCATGAAGATTTTGTGGCCAATGCAGAAAAGAACATTAAAGGCGCTAGTCAAAATGCCAGTGACAATGGCAACGAGTTTGTTGCGTATGCTTCTTTTTGTGAATATGCAGTAGGTGCTCTTTGCGGAACGGGCGGCGGTGTGGCGTGTTACGCTCTTGCTGGCGCGTTAGGAATCACAACAGGCCTTGGCGGTCTTGGCCTTGCTGCGATATGTGCGCTTGTAGGAAGTGTTGGCTGCACAGCCGCTACTGATCAAATCTGCAATTAATGACTTGAATACTTCATTTATTCAAAGCAAAAAAGAGCAGCGACGTCGCTGCTCTTTTTTATTTGATAGAAAATCTAATTTGCCATTTTTCTCAAGAGAATAAATGTTATTGTTCTTGTTCATTGCTTTCATAATCAATGATGACTTTCTTGCAAGATTCACACAGAAAAGCATCGACATGGTTGATGGAAAAACGGCTTTGTTCCGATAACAACACAGAACCTTTAGTCAGGCTCGGCTCAGCACTCAGTTTGGATACTTTCGGCACCCATGCGAGTCTTGTGCCACTCTGGATAAATCCTTTTTTCATTTCCGATTGGCAAAATGGGCATGTCAGGCCATTGTGATTTTCCATAGTTCCCCTCCTTAAAGTTTTGCGATAACACTCATTTCCCTGCTATTGTTCAATTACCCTCAAAAATTAGGCATATGCCCAGCTGATAAAACTTTCCTCCCCCTTCCCCCTATTCTAACGACTCATGCTCTAAACATTTTCGTCCAGCCCTCCTAAATCCAAATCAAAAGTGCTACACTGAAACTAAGTAAATAATCATGCAGGGAAAAGGTGCTGATTCGTCAGCGTAACAGGGAATCCGGTGAAAATCCGGAGCTGTTTCCGCAACTGTAAGTGCGTATGAAATAAGAGATGCCACTGGGGAGACCCGGGAAGGCCTTAGAGTAAAGCGATGCACAAGCCAGGAGACCTACCTTTTTCTGAACGTATTTTTGCTCTTCGGAAGATAAGAGGATCTACGGCAACTTTTTCCTATGGACAGCCTTGTGCTGGATATTCGCAATCGTGCCACTCTCTTCGTTGAGAGTGGCTTTTTTTGTCTCTTTTTGAAAGCGATACGTCTGCTGATATTTACGGATTCTATCCAGGAGGTGAACAAATGAAAAAAGACATGCGCTACCTGTGCTACCCGTTCATGCGGGAAAGCGCTTCGACGGTCGATTTCGAGATCCGCACCGATTCCTTGACGACACGGATCGGCGAAGCCATCGCGGTCAACGATGTCCCGCAAATCATCGATGATTTGCGCTGCCTGCAGCCGATGGTTTATCACTTGAACGGCTCGGTGCGCGGGAAAATCGCGATTACCGAACAAGACCTCGCCGAGCTCAGCGACTTGTACGACCGCTACGTGGCGGAAGTGAAAGAGGAAATCGGCCAGTTCGTCCTGCCGCAAGGAACCCACGCTGCGTGCATTCTTCACGTCTGCCGCAGCGAAGCGAAAAAGTCCGTCCGCGCCCTGCACCATGTGATGCTTGAGCGCGAAGTGCCGGAGCATTTGATGGACTATGCCAACCTGCTCGCCAATGTCTTTTTTGTCATGGCCGTGTATGCCAATAAGCAGCACGGCGTCGATGAAATCCCATTCGTCAGCAAATCCTATCCAACAAAACGCATGAAGAAAAAGGAGACTCACTCGTGAAAATCAAATCATTTCTCTTACTCAGCATTCCACTCTCTTTAACACTCGGTGCTTGCCAAGATGATACTGCCGAAGTACCGGCAACAGACGAAACAACAGAAGAAACGCCAACTGAAACTGCAAGCGACGCACCGTACACGGTCACCGATGACCGCGGCGAAGAACTCGAATTCGAGCAAGCGCCTGAAACGATCGTGTCGCTCATCCCGAGCAACACCGAGATCGTCTTTGCACTCGATTCCGGCGATCAATTGGTCGGCGTTACCGACTATGACAACTACCCGGAAGCGGCACAGGACATCGAACGCGTCAGTGATTCCGTGGAATTCAATGCCGAGAAAATCATCCAGCTCGACCCGGATGTCGTTTTGGCTTATTCAACCGGCGAGGCACCGCCTGCCCTTTCCCAACTTGAAGATGCCGACATTCCGGTATTCGTTATCGAATCGGCTACTTCATTCGATGAAGTATACGGCGATATCGAACAAATCGCCTCTGTTCTTGCCAAGGAAGAAAAAGGCGCTGAAGTGATCGAAGGCATCCAAACGCAAATCGAAGATGTCCAAGAACGCCTTGCAGCGGTCGAAGAGCAAAAAGAAGTGTACGTGGAAATCAGCCCGTCTCCAGAAATCTACACAACCGGCAAATCGACGTTCATGCAGGAAATCCTTGACCACGCCCAAGTAACCAATGCCTTTGAAGATCTTGAAGGATGGCCGAGTATCTCCGAAGAAGAAGTCATCACCCGCGATCCCGAAGTCATCTTGACGACCGTTTCTTACGTCGAAGATGCGGTCGGCGATATCGAAGCACGCGACAGCTGGTCTGCCGTAGAGGCAATCGAAAACGACGAAGTGCACTTCATCGATTCCGACATCACTTCCCGCCCTGGACCGCGCATCGGCGAAGCGGTGCAGTTGGTGGCGGAAACGGTGTATCCTGAATTAATGGAATAGATCTATTCATTTGTACTTCAGTCAATAAGAGCAGGCATGTTTTAAGCTATGGCAGTGTTTATCAATTTCCGAGTAATAACGGCACGAGTGCTGCTCTCCCTCTATTTCAGAGGCAATGAATAATCTATTCATCAATAAAAAAACGCAACCGATCAAACCGGTTGCGTCTTTTTCTATTCATAATCCTGCTTCATCACGGATGTCCTGTTCGGTGATCGACCCGCCTTTCCCAGTGCCTTTGACATCTTCAAGTTTAACGCCCAGTTCTTTGGCTAGATGGCGCAGTCTCGGCGATACGCGGGTAAAGCTCGCGGTCTCTTGTGCCGCTTCGTTTTCTTCCGCCTGTTCGAGGTGGACTTTTTCAGAAGCCCCCGTGTTCTCGGCAGCTTGTCCTTTCGGATCGATAACTGCAAGCAATGTGCCGGCTTTCGCGGAATCTCCGCGCTTCACGTGAATCTTCTTCACCGTTCCGCTCGTTTCGGCACGAATTTCTGACACCGCTTTTTCCGTTTGCACTTCACACAACACGGCGCCTTCTTTGACGTAATCTCCCTCGTCCACGAACCACAGGACAATCAAGCTCTCATCGGTATCTTCAGACAGCTTCGGCAAAGTCACATCATGCATCCAATCGCCTCCTCTTACGCTTCATCCATCATCTGTTTGACTGTCTCGACGATTTTATCCGGTCCCGGCAAGACGAAATCTTCGAGCACATGGCTGTACGGAATCGGCACATCCGGAATTGCCAATCGCTTGATCGGCGCTTCGAGTTCATAAAGCGCTTCTTCTGAGACGATCGCCGCGATTTCAGCAGTCATGCCATACGAACGGTAATCTTCATCGACGACGACCAGCCGATGCGTTTTCTTCACTGAATTGAGGATCGTGTCTTTATCGATCGGCGCCAAGGATCGCAGGTCGATGACTTCCGCTTCGATGCCATCTTGTGCGAGTCGCTCTGCCGCTTCCATCGCATAATGCGTCATCATCTGGATGCCGACGATGGTTACGTCTTTCCCTTCCCGCATGACATTCGCCTTGTCGAGCGGCACGGTATACGATTCTTCCGGCACATGGCCGACCGCATAATCGAGCTGGTCCATCCAGCCGAGTCCTTGAAGCGATTTATGGAACATGAACACAACCGGATTGTCGTCACGGATCGCGGACGTCATCATGCCTTTTAAGTCATACGGTGTACTCGGCGCGACCACTTTCATCCCCGGCATATGCGCGAACGTCGCATACAAAGTTTGCGAGTGCTGCGCAGCATCGCTATAGCCGCCGCCGACCGCCGTCATGAGCACCATCGGCAAGCGCACATTGCCGCCGGACATGTACGGGATTTTCGCCATATGGTTGTAGATCTGGTCCATGCAGACGCCGAAGAAATCGACGAACATCAATTCCGCAATCGGCCGCATGCCTTCTGCCGCCGTTCCGATTGCCGCTCCGATGAACGCTGTCTCGGAAATCGGCGTATCAAGCACGCGCTCCGGCCCGAACTGTTCCATCAAGCCTTGCGTCGAACCGAAAATCCCGCCGTATTTTCCGATATCCTCCCCGAGCACGAATACGTTTTGATTGTTCTCCATCTCCTGGGCAATCGCTTCCGCCATCGCTTTATTGCCCGTCAGCATTCTTTTTTTCGCTGTCTCCATTTCGGAATCTCTCCTTTTCGGCTTAAGATGTAAAGACATCGTCCAATGCGGCTTCAGGTTTTGGATAGTCGCTTTCGCGTGCGAATTGATAAGCATCATCGACTTCTTTTTTGGCGCGTGATTCGATCTCTTCCAGTTCCGCTTCAGTTACTTGTTCGGCCTCCAATAGCTGCTGGCGCAGTTTCATGATCGGGTCGCGCGCCCGCAGTCCCGGCACTTCTTGTTTGTCGCGGTACAATTCCGGGTCGCCCTGGAAATGGCCGAGGAAGCGGAAAGTCTCGATTTCGATGATTGTCGGGCCTTGGCCGTTGCGCGCCCGATTGACCGCTTCTTCAGACGCCTTGTACATCGCGATCGGATCATTATCTTTTACATAAGCCCCCGCTACGCCATACGCCGAAGCGCGCAGGTCATTCGATTCGACAGAAGTCGACGCCGTTTTTGGAACCGAAATGCCGTACGAATTGTCTTCGACGACGATGATGAGCGGCAAATTCCACAGCGCCGCTAAGTTCAGCGATTCGTGAAACGCGCCGGCATTCGCTGCGCCTTCTCCGATAAACGCGACGGCAACCCAGTCTTTCCCTTTCATCTTACTAGCCATTGCCGCGCCGACTGCATGAGGAATGCCAGCTGCCACGATGCCGCCGCACGAAAACTTCACTTCCGGATCGAACAAATGCATATGGCCGCCTTTGCCTTTTCCGAGCCCCGACTCCTTGCCGAAAATCTCCGCCGTCATTTTTTTCAGATCGACGCCTTTGGCAATCGCGTGATGGTGTGGGCGGTGAGGTGCGGTCACCGTATCGTCTTTCGTCAAATGCACCATCATGCCTGCGGCGGCAGGTTCCTGTCCGGTCGCGAGATGCATTTCACCTGGCACGGGGCCTTCACCGATATTGAACACCGGTGACTTGCCTTCCGTATACGCCTCCACCATCTGGTCTTCGTAATAGCGGATCTTGACCATTTGCTCGTACATCCACATCAGCTTGTCGACGGATACAGAAGGCTGTTTTTCTTCGAACTTAGTCACTGCTACTCCTCCTTTTTTACTCCATAAATTCGGATGGCGTGCGACAAATTCCATAGGCCTAAACACTCTCAGTGTACTCTTCTTCAATAAGTATTTCAATATTCTGATAATAAAAGACTAGAGAATTTACAAATCCACTGATTTCCTTATTTAATGGAACAAACTTTTACAAACTAATTAAAAATGCAGCTACTCATCCTTCCCTTTCAAATTTGTAATATCGCTAAACAACAATTATTTATTGATAAACGATAAATAAGTCGCTATACTTTAAGTATTAACAAGCAAAGAGGTGGGTTTTATGAAACGGGAGACTTTGTTTTTAAAAGTGGTGTTGTTCCTCATGGCGCTGCCGGTCATCGCGTTGTGCATCTTCGTGGTGCTGCCACTTTCGAGCATTATCCAGGACGGGCCGGACCAGCTGGCATTTCTGCAGTATGTCTTTATCTTCATGCTCTACGCAACCGCGGTCGCTTATTTCCTGGCGCTGTACCAGACGTTTAAATTATTGAGTTTCATCGATGACAACACCGCCTTTTCTGTGCGCTCAGTGAAGGCAATCAAAAACATCAAGCTGTGTGCCCTTGCGATCACGGGCATCTATTTTCTCGCGATGCCGCTGTTTTACATGATCGCAGAAATCGACGATGCGCCAGGCCTCATTTTGATGGGCGCTGGCATCGGTTTCGCCGCATTCGTCATCGCCGTTTTTGCAGCGGTTTTGCAGAAGCTGCTGACGCACGCCATCGACATCAAATCAGAAAATGATCTTACGGTCTGAGGTGATCTAATGCCAATCGTCATAAATCTCGATGTCATGCTCGCTAAGCGCAAAATGAGCATGACCGAGCTATCCGAAAAAGTCGGCGTCACCATGCCCAATCTGTCCATCCTGAAAAACGGCAAAGCGAAAGCAATCCGTTTCTCGACGCTTGAAGCCATCTGCAAAGTGCTCGACTGCCAGCCAGGCGATGTATTGGAATACCAGGAGGAAGAATAGTCCTGACTTCCTTCGCTTTTTGGAAACAGTAAATTTCAGAGCATCTTGCTCATTCTTCGAAACCAAAGGAGGAAAAGATCTTGCTGACAAAACTGGTCGCTGCATTTAATCTAGCCATGTCGTTAGGCGCGTTTTTTATGGGCATTTCCATGCTGCCGTTCATGGGGATGTTCGTGGAGTTCCCGCCCGAGTGGGTCGGCGTCATGCCTTTTACTAGTTGGCCTGCTTTAGCTATTTATGGAATGGTTGTCTTTGGAATCGGAAACGCTGTGGCAGCAGTTTGCGGATTCACTAAGAAAACGCGGACATGTTTTGTCGCTACTATTAGTTTAGGAATCCTGTTATCGCTGAGCGCGGCGTTGCCGATTGTATTGCTGGGCGACTGGTATTTGCCGCTCGTGTTCTTTTTCTTCCTCAGTTTCATCCAAATAGCACTCGGCTTGTACGGCGTTTTCAGCAAGCACAAAACCGATTCCCAGGCTAGGAAGGGAATCCTTAACCAGTAGAAATATAGAAAAAGGGCTGTCGCTAAGATCATGAAGATGACTTGGCGACAGCCCTTTTGGCTTGCTTAGCATTCACTTTACTGGAGATTTTTCAATATACGTCAAGGTTTTCCCGCTCACCCCAAGCAACACCGTCAAAAGAGGCGACAGCAAGCAAAAGAATGCAAACGGCAAATACTCCAATGTCGAAACATCCAACACCGACGCGATGAAAATCCCGCAGACGCTCCACGGCACGAGCGGATTGACGACCGTCCCAGCATCTTCCATGACGCGGCTCAAGTTCTTTCCGGCCAGTCCGACTTTTCCGTACGATTCACTGAACGCTTGTCCCGTCAGCAAGATCGATAAGTATTGTTCCCCGACGAGGATGTTCGTGCCGATCGCCGTCAAGGCGGATGCGACGATGACAGATGACACTTTTTTCAGCAGGCTTTCGATTTTCGCCAGCAAACTTTGAATGATGCCGAGTTTGAATAATAATCCGCCCATGCTGAGTGCGAGGAGCACTAAAGCGATGGTGAAGAACATGCTTTCCATGCCGCCCCGTGAAAGCAGTGCATCGATTTCGTCAATGCCGGTCGATGATTCGTAGCCGCCGAACAGGATGCCAAGCATCGACGAGGCTTGCAGGCTCTGGTGGAACAAGGAAACGACAAGCGCTACCGCTGAACTAGCAGCCAAAGTCAAAACCGCGGGTACTTTGAATACCGTCAAGGCGATCAAGACGACGAGCGGCGCCATGGCGTACCAATGAATCAACCCCGTCTCAAGCAAGCCTTCCTTGAACAAGGCGATGTCTTCTGTATGGTCCAAGGTAACCGACGGCGATAACAGACCGAAGAAGATCAGCGTCAGGACAAAGGCAGGAATCGTTGTCCATCCCATATTGCGGATGTGTTCGAAGAGATCGACACCGACAATGGAAGCAGCCAAGTTGGTCGTATCCGATAACGGCGACATCTTGTCCCCAAAAAAGGCACCCGAAACGATTGCGCCTGCCGTGATCGCCAGCGACAAATCCAGCGCTCCGGCGATACCGATCAAAGCAACACCTACCGTCGCCACTGTCGTCAAGGAACTGCCGACAGACAGCCCGATGATCGCCGTGACGATAAAGACCACTGCAAAGAAAAACACAGGCGTCACCAGGCTGAACCCGGCATAGATCAAGGTCGGGATCGTCCCGCTCATCATCCAACTGCTGATAAGAATGCCGATGAAGAAGAACAAAAATACGGCGCCCATTCCTGCGCCCGCGCCTTCGATCAAGCCCCGCTCCAGTTCACGGTACGATAATTTTTTAGCCAGCCCGTAGCACATCAACAATAAGATCGCCAGTAAGATCGGCACATGCGGAGCCGCTTCGAATCCGATGATGCTGACGCTGATGATCGCGACGACCAGTGCGACGAGGGCTGCCGCTTCTTTTGTACCCGGTGATAAAATCGCTTTAATATGAAACATGTCCAGTTCCTCCTGTATTGTGAAAATAAAAAAAGAAAACCACTCATCCCTAAAAAAGGGACGAAGGTTTTCTCCGCGTTACCACCCTAGTTGATGTTCCACTCCAGAACATCCACTCAATTGACCGTTGAAACTACAGATGGCGTAATTCACCCCGATTGCTGCCTGGACTTCCACCGACCGTCCAGTCTCTTTGTGCTGCGCGCAATGAGCCTACTCATTCATCATTCAATATTAGTCGTTGCTTTTTGCAATTGCCTTAAATCTTAGCATCTCCCCGGGAGAAGTCAAGCGGCTTGTTGCGGTTGGACATTAAAATATCATTTTCGTTGATTTTGCTTCTCCAGCATCCGTTTGAGGATTCGGATCTGCCCCCGGTGGCTCGTTTCATCTTCCACGACATGAAACCAGAGAAAATACTTATTATAGACGACTCCGTTATCATACTGACCTTCTTCGTATAACCAGCTGTCGTCGACATTTTCCATAAGTGACAGTGTGTGGTCCCGGACCTTTTTTAATTCAGCCAAGTAATAATCAAGCGGCTGGTCGCGAATTTCATTTCTTGCCCTGTCCCCCAGTTCAAGCGGGACGAGCCATTGATCGAGCTCCCGCTCCGTCAAGTCACGGTTTTCGAATGCGATGACCTGGTGGACAAATTCAATTGCCGCTATATGCATCAAGAGCGCCCCAATCGAATTTGCATGCCCGTCAGCCAAATAATCAAGCTCTTCGACAGACAAACCTTCTACATCTGCCAAGGTAACTGAGCGCGTATAGTCAAGGATCGACACAAGTTCACCGACTTTCGGTGAGAATCCCGTTTTTTCTGTGATTCGGTAGTCCATCCTTTTTTCCCTCCAATACAAAAAGAAAATTCTTAAAGGAAATTGAAATTATTTTTTCTATATGATAATTATGTACTTTTACTCAATACCTAATCCCTCTAAGTTACTTTTTAAGACACCTATAAATTGATTACAAAAATATATTTTTTCACTTATACAAGCACTTATTGTATTAAATTTTATAGAGTAGTTTCTTCATTTCAATAAATATGGCAAAAAAAACTTACCATCATATTACTCTTAAAAATGACTTATATTGAAGAATTGTTAATTATTGAGTCTATTCTATTTCTAACGTCATTAATTCCTTGCCACACTCTCTCTAAGTCTTCATAGATGTCCCCAACCTGGTCTTCGTTAAAGATATCCGCATGTAAATTAACTACTCTTACAATATCTTTTAAATGCGAAATTTTCCTTCCCAATTTCCCTGGTACTTCCTCCATATATTCAACCGAAACTTTAGATAGCAAGTCAGGATCTAATATTAAAGTTTCAATCTTTGATATAGGTCCATTAAACTCATTGATTCCACGAACTAAAACTTCGGGACTGACACTTTTTCGTTTAAAAGGACTAATTACAAAATTATAGCTTACAAAAAAATCTTCAAGTACGTAGTCAATAATTCTTAAAGCATTATTATTAGTCTCAATTCTAATTCTTTCCGCTTCTATTTCAGAATGCTCAATTTGTTGATTTACTGACTTCAAAGTATATCTACCTGCTAAAAAAGCTCCAGATCCAGCTCCTAAAAGTGTGAACCCTCCTATGATTACTGATTCTAAAAGCCACTGAGGAAATATATTAAACCCTTCTGTTATTAAAGTAAGCACTAAAGATATGATAATTATTATTAAAGCTCCGACTACTGTATATATAACTAGGTTTGTTCTTTTCGAGTTATTCGTCATGATTCACCTTATTCCTAGTTCTTAGCTTTCCACTTCTAATTTTTGCTTCCTTCCAAGCGTTTTCCATTTTTTCTTTATTATACGGCAATCCCAATTCTTTTTTGTAGAAATTGAAATTATACTCTAAATGGTTAAGTAAATGCTTATCTTCATCAATAAACTTCGGCTGATACGCCCCCGAATTTATTAAGTAATACTCTTCAATTAAAATTTGGTGAATTAAAACCAAATCAGGATCTACAAACTGATAATTATCTTTAATTATTTTATCAGTTACGTGAAATCCTTCATAACTCAATCCCATATAACCATCTAGTGGATGATAAGCTTTATTAATCTCTTTGATTAGGGGCATATATAATTTTTGTAATATCTCAACTTTATAAGAATTAGCCTGTAGTCTAGTCTCTTTTCTAATTAAGAAGTGATAATTAAAGAAACTCGTTATAACTATTGTTATAGATGAACTTACTAACGCTATTATTATTTCTTTCATCTTTGCAACTTCCTATCTTTTTCTTCTTATCATTAAAGAAAATTGTTCAAAAACTATTCAATAAAAAATTATTGTTAGACTGCGACTTGCCTCCGCATTTTAACTGTTACTTATATGATATTAACATATTTTTATTTTCAAAATAGATTAATTATTCTATAATTTCAAGTATTACAGAAAGGGGCATAAATAAACATGGACAACATTCACGATATTTATAAGGGGTTTGACTTCCATTCTTTGAAAGGAAGAACTATAGACTTCTCTACTTTTGGCAATATTGTTTCTACTGACGAAATTGATGATTTTAAAGAAGTTTTGGATAGGAATGAAATAGCATTTAATGTACATGATAAAGAAGGAAAATTTTTAGCTTTAGATGCAGAATTTTTCACTACAGTCACTTTAGTACTACACTCCCAAGTAGTTAATTCATTAGTTTTAGGGGTAAGCTCTAGTGCAGTTTGGGAGGCAATTAAACACTTCAGTAAAAAAACTCAAAAAAATACATGTGATGAGAAATACACATCTTATACTGCAAATGGCGCTTCAGAAAAAGATATTACTTTTAGTATTAATGCAAAAGTTAATAATAATGAATATGTTTTTCACCTCAGTAAAGTACCACTTCAACAAGCTGACACTGCCTTAGATAAAATTTTAGAATTTTTAAGCGAACAAGATAAGAGTGATAGCTTTTCACAAACTCATATTGTGAAATATAGTGACTCTAATAGTGAGTGGATTTCAAAAGAGTTAGGTGAATTAATAGATGAAAAAAAACAGTTAGAAGAGGAGAAAAAGTAATGTAAAAAAATTCTTAAAGAAAATGTGTAGGACCTTATTATTCACAAATCTAAACTGAGACTTTTAATAAAAGCCTAATCAAACATTGCAAAATTAACACTAAAAAGCTCCCAGGCCATATCCGGCCTGGGAGCTTGCTGTTCTTTATACTTTCGCGTCAACTTTGACCATGCCATAAGACGTGATGGCGTTCCACATCGTTTCCGGGATGTCGAGTTTGCCGACCAGTTCTTGCGGGATCGTTTCGTTGATGTCTGTTTCGTTTCCTTGCTTCACTTTCTCGGTCCATTCCGGGTCGACCAGTGCTTGGCGGCCCATGACGATGATGTCCGCACCTTCTTCAAGCGCAGCTACCGCATGTTCAGGCTGCGTGACGCCGCCGACTACAACAAATGCGACGCGACCATCGATTTGTTTCGACAGGATTTGAACGATGCTGTCCCCATTTTCCATGCCGCGTGGCGCTTTTTTGAATTCCATGAGCGATACGTGGATATAATGGATCCCGCCTTCGATCAAACGCTCAACCAATTGTTGCGTTTCTTTGATCGTATAGCCAACGGAATCTGCATTGTTTTCTTCTGGTGACAAACGGTAGCCGATGATGAAGCTGTCGTCTGCATGTTTCGCAGCCACTTGCTTCACTTCATCCAAGACCGCCAAACCGAATTTCAAACGGTTCTCCAGGCTGCCGCCCCACTCGTCTTCACGCTGGTTGTAAGTGGCAGAGACGAATTGCTGGATCAAATACGTATTGGCGCCGTGGATTTCCACACCGTCAAATCCGGCTTCGATTGCGCGGCGCGTCGTTTCACCGAAATCGCGGATGATGTCGGTGATTTCTTCTCCCGTCAAAGCGCGCGGTGTCGGCTTGTCCGCAGATTCCGCGATGGCACTCGGTGCGACCGTTTCACCCGCTTCGATCAAATCCGGCTGGCCTTGGCGACCGCCGTGCTGCATTTGCAGGATGGCTTTGCTGCCTTGTGATTTCATTTCAGTCGCGAGTTGCTTTAAGCGCGGCATGACGTCGTCTTTAAATGCGACGAATTGGTTCGGAAAAGCGATGCCGTTTTCCGAAACTGCGATGCAGGCAGAGACGAATAGGCTGCCGAGACCTGCGCGGCGCTGGTAATACGAAAGTTCTGCATCTGAGACAGTGCCGTCCGGATTTCCTGAATAGGTCGTCATCGGTGCGACGCCTAAACGGTCAGACAGGACGACGCCGTTTGGCAACGTGATTTCTTCGAATAATGGTTTGTATTGCGGGTTCATTTAATTACCTCTTCCTTTGAATTAAAGTTAGTTATATTAAAATATCATAGCCTTAGGACAACTACAACAATACGAGCTTGGCAAGCTGGAAATTTTACTTCCTTTCTTTGGGAGTGGTACGCTCTTCTATGCAAACTTATTCCAAGGAGGAATCTACATGACCCCAAACACATACAAAGAAATCCAATTGGCGAACCGCCCAGAAGGCACGCCGACTGACAGCGACTTTAATTTTGTCGAAAAAGACATCCCGACAATCGGCACGAATGAATTATTGCTGAAAACTTTATATCTTTCCGTCGACCCGTATATGCGCGGCCGCATGAAAGACCAGAAATCCTATGTGGCACCGTTCGAATTGAACAAAGCAATTTCAGGAGGAGTGCTCGCTGAAGTCATCGAGTCGAATTCCAATGATTTCAAACAAGGCGATATCGTTACTGGCACGTTGGACTGGGCACAGTATAATGTGGCGGATGCGAAATCAGTGCAAAAAGTCGATCCATCCATTGCACCCATTACGACCCGTCTCGGCATACTCGGCTTGACTGGCCTAACAGCCTACTTCGGCCTGCTCGATATCGGCAAGCCGCAACAAGGCGAAACGGTCGTCGTCTCAGGCGCAGCAGGAGCTGTCGGTTCAGTCGTCGGGCAGATCGCCAAACTGAAAGGCGCACACGTCGTCGGCATCGCCGGTTCACAGGATAAGATCGACCACCTGATCAACGAACTTGGATTCGACGCAGCCGTAAACTATAAAGACGATAACTTCAAAGAAGCATTCAAAAAAGCCATCCCGAACGGCGTTGACGTCTATTTCGACAATGTCGGCGGCGAAGTATCGGACGCGGTCATTTTTGAAATCAACCGCAACGCACGCGTCGTGTTGTGCGGCGCCATCTCTGCTTACAACAACCCAGAAGGAGATATCGGCCCGCGCATCCAGTGGAAATTCATCACGACGAGCTCGATGATGAAAGGCTTCACGCTCGGCGATTACGCGCATGATTTCAAAACCGGCGCACAGGATCTCGGCAAATGGCTGCAAGAAGGCAAGCTGAAATACGAAGAAACGATCGTAGAAGGCTTCGAGAAAACACCGGAAGCATTCCTTGGCTTGTTCGAAGGCAGCAACCTCGGCAAGCAATTGGTGAAAGTGGCTGACCCAGAGTTCGCTAAACTGTAAATCTCACTTTCTTCTATAGAAATACAAAAGCTGAAGCGGGAACCTGAATGGGTTCCTGCTTCAGCTTTTTTTCATATTACGCCGTCTTCTTCTCAGCGACTTCCCCTGAATAGGCGGCATGGTAGATTGCGTAAATATCTTCTCTTTCAAGCGGCATCGGGCTTCTCGCCAAGATTCTTGTTTGCTTGATGCCATCGTCCGCCAAGCTGTCCAAGGCGTCTTCCCCAATATCGAAGCCTTTCAGCGACACGGGAATATTCACATCGGCGACGAGTTTTTTCAACTCCTCGACGCATGTATAGGAAGCTTGTTGGTCATCCATTTGTGTGATGTTAACGCCCATCGCCTCGACGATGTCCTTCATTCTCTTCTCACAGCTCGGGCGGATATAGCCCATGACATACGGAAGCAAAACAGCATTGGATTCACCGTGCGAGATATGGAACTGACCGCCAAGCGGATACGCCAAGGCGTGTACACCGGCAACGCCGGCGTTGAAAAAGGCCAATCCTGCCAAATAACTGCCGTAGCTCATATTCGTGCGCGCTTCTTTGTTTTCCCCGTCTTCTACTGCTGTGCGTATCGACCCGCTGATCAAGCGGATCGCCTGCAACGCCAGGCCGTCTGTTACCGGGTTGGCATTTTTCGATACATACGCCTCCACCGCATGCGTCAACGCGTCGATGCCTGTTGCAGCTGTCACTTTCGGCGGCAAGGAAATAGTCAATTCCGGGTCGACAATCGCCACATCGGGCAATAAATAATCATGAGTGACCACATCTTTCGAGGATTCCAGCGACAATACGGCAATATTGGTCACTTCGGAACCCGTTCCGGAAGTCGTCGGAATTAAAATTTTCGGGATGCCTTTATCCGTCAAGGAACGCTTGCCCGTCAAGTTCAAATAGTCGGCCACTTTCCCTTCATGTGTCGCCAGGACGCCTGCTAATTTTGCCAGGTCCAAGGCACTGCCGCCGCCCAGGCCGATGACTAAATCGAATTTATTTTCTTTCGTATAAGCAACCAATTTTTCACCGACTTCAAGTGGCGGCTCCGGCACGACTTCTGTGTAGATGCTCGTCTTCCACCCTTCTGCTTCGAGCGGTTCGACGATTTTTTGCGTCATCCCGAGCTCTTCCAGAAATGGGTCGGTGACGATGAGGATATTGCTCGCGTTCAGGCGTTCCGCTTCGCTCGTTAATTGCTCCAATGCGCCCCAGCCGGTATAGCTGATCGGCATGAATGTAAGTTTGCTCGACACATCATCCACTCCACTTCTCTTTTACTCAATATAAGATTTATGTACTCCAGCCCATCAAACTACAATCTTCAATCGTTTATTTTCTCACCTCTTAATTGTAAGTATAAATATTGTAAAATTCAATCTATTAAAGATACACAAAACCCGCTGTCCCTTTCCAGGACAGCGGGTTTTCTTCCTATAGCATCTTCGCTAAAGCCATCTTCGCTTCACTCGCCGTTTTCTCGTCCACTTGGATACGGTTGAGGACGCGGCCTTCCACCAGTTCTTCCAAGATCCATGTAAAATGCGGCAAATCGATACGATTCATCGTCAGGCATGGGCACATAAAAGGATTCAAGGAAACAATGTCGCGGTCCGGGAAATCCTTGATGAGCCGGTTGACGAGGTTCATTTCCGTACCGATCGCCCATTTGGAGCCTGGGTCGGATGCTTCGATCATATCGATGATGTATTTTGTGGAGCCCGCAAAATCAGAGGCGCTAACGACTTCATAGGTGCATTCCGGATGCACGAGGATGTTGCGGTCCGGTTCTTTGACGCGCAAATGGTCGACGTGTTTCGGCAAGAAGTTCATATGCACCGAGCAATGCCCTTTCCAGAGAATTACTTGCACGTCTTCTACCGCACAACCGAGTTCGAGTTTTTGCTTGATCGGGTCCCACACCGCCATGTGCTCGAGCGGAATGCCAAGCTTCACGGCAGTATTGCGCCCTAAATGCTGATCGGGCAAGAACAGCATGCGCTGTTTTTGGGACAAAGCCCACTCGACCATTTCCTGTGCATTGGAGGAAGTCACCGTCGCTCCCCCGTTCCGGCCGACAAACGCTTTGATCGCCGCTGTTGAATTGACGTAAGTAAGCGGGACGATAGTGTCGCCATACAATTTCTGAAGCTCTTGCCAAGCGCGTTCGGTTTGGTCGATATTGGCCATATCCGCCATCGAACAACCCGCCCGCATATCAGGCAAAATGACCGCTTGATGCGGTTCAGTCAAGATATCCGCGGTCTCTGCCATGAAATGGACGCCGCAAAACAGGATATAATCCGCTGTCTGCCTACCAGCGATTTGCGACAATTGCAGCGAGTCGCCGGTCACATCGGCATAGTGGATCACTTCGTCTTTCTGGTAATGATGGCCAAGGATATACAATCGTTCTCCGAGAGCTGCACGTGCACGTTTTGCGCGTTCATGCAATTCATCTGTTGATGCTGTTAAATAGCTTTTTGGCATGGCATCTGCCATTTGAAGTTCTTCAAGCAATGAAGTCATGAAATTACTGCCTCCTTCGGGGATATGGAAAGATTCATGCTGATATCAAGGTTCGAAACACTATGCGTCAAAGCACCGATGGAAATGACGTCGACGCCGGTATCACGGTAATCGGAAAGCTTTTCGAGGTCAATGCCACCGGACGCTTCCGTACGGATCGTCTCTGGAACTAGCTGCACCCAGCGTCGGATTGTTTCCGGGGTCTGGTTGTCAAACATGATCGTGTCGGGACGTGCGTCAATCGCTTCCATCAATTGCTGCTCTGTCTCAACTTCAACTTCGATCATCGTCATGTGGCCGAGCGAATCGCGTACTTTTTTCACCGCTTCGGTAATCGATCCGGCCGCTGCGATGTGGTTATCTTTTAGCATGACCGCATCGTACAAGCCGTTTCGGTGGTTGAAACCACCGCCCGCGCGGACCGCGTATTTCTCGAACATTCGCAACCCTGGCGTCGTTTTGCGGGTATCGACGATGCGCGTATGGTCCGAGTCCAATGCCTCCACGCATTTCGCCGTTAATGTCGCAACGCCGCTCATGCGCTGGACCAAGTTCAACAGCACCCGCTCTCCCGCCAGAAGCGAAGCGATGGGTCCCGTGATTTTTACGATCGCCTCTCCTGCTTCTACACGGTCACCGTCTTGTTTCAATAATTCCACTTCGACCGACGCGTCGAGCAGGCGATAGCCCCATTCATAGCAATCGAGACCTGCCACGACGCCGCTTTGTTTCATGCGCACGAGCGCTGCGCCTGTATCCGTCCGATCGAACAATACTGAGGAGACATCGCGGTCTCCAATATCTTCGAGTAGAAATTGTGTTAATGCTTGTTCTGCTTTTAAGCGATTCATCATATGGTCTCCTTGATCTTCGTATTTCGTGTAATTAAATGGACGCCGCTTTTTGAAATGCCGATGACTTTTCCGTCCCATTCGGCTTTCGGTTCAGGCGCATCGACCCGGTAATGGCCGCCCCTGCTTTCTTCCCGCAATAAGGCTGCAGTCGCGATAAGGCTGCAGGAGGTTTCCCGGTGGATCTGTGCGATGACTTCATCCTTATAATCCTCGAGAGCTTGCACTTTTAAGGGATGTGCTTGTAAAAACTTCTGCAGTGCGTACGGTTCTCTTAAAATCCCTGCCGTTTCTGTCATGTTTCGTTTCAGCTGATTTTCATCAACGCCTTGAAAATATGTACATGGCAGTTCATGATCTGCTTGCACTGATTTTATCTTTTCGGATGGCTGCGGCTCTTGGTTGATCCGCTCCGCAAGCCGCTTAGCGAATACCAAGCCTTCCAGCAATGAATTGCTCGCCAGGCGGTTGGCGCCGTGGACACCGGTCGACGCGACTTCCCCGACAGCATACAGCCCAGGAATGGACGTCTGGCCGCAACTATCCGTCCTGACACCGCCCATATGAAAATGGGCGCCCGGACGGACTGGCAGTAACTCTTTCGTTGGATCGATTCGATGGTTCCGGCAATTGTCATAAATCGATGGAAAGCGCTGTTGGAAATCAGCCACATGCCTGGCGTCGAGAAAGACCGGCCCTTTGGTTTGCCAATGCCGTTCGATCGCCCTTGCAACAATATCGCGCGGTGCGAGTTCCTTGAGCGGATGGATGCCGTCCATGACACGCTTGCCATTTCCAGCCACCAATACAGCGCCTTCACCGCGCACAGCTTCCGAGATGAGCCCGCACGACTTGCCTTCTAGCGTCAGGACAGTCGGATGAAACTGGACGAATTCGAGATCTTCCAGTACAGCGCCTGCGTGATAGGCCAGTGACAATCCGTCGCCTGTCGCAACGGATGAGTTGGACGTTTCGTTGTACAATTGCCCGATGCCGCCTGTCGCGAGGACGAGGTGCCGTGCTTGAATGACTGAACGTTGTCCGGACTGATCTGAAACGACGACGCCAGTGCAGTGGCCGTTCTTCATCTTTAATGCCAAGGCTTGATGAAAAGCGAAACGCGTGATTTTTCCGGACGTTTCTTCCATTAGATAGTGCATGAGCATCTTGCCGGTCTGGTCGCCTCCTGCATGGACGATTCGGCGCTGGCTGTGTGCGCCTTCCATGCCGAGCGCTGGCAGCCCGCGTTCATCCCCGTCGAATGGCAGCCCTTGCTTCAGCAAATTCTTCATGAGCTCCGATCCTTCATTGACCAAAATTTCTACGCGCCCAGCGTCGGCGTGATGTGCCGAGGCGAGCAAAGTGTCCGTGGCATGGGATTCGGGACGGTCATCAAAACTCAGGCTTGCGGCGATTCCACCTTGCGCAAGGCTTGTATTTCCTGTCCCGGCATCTGTTTTCGTGACGACTGCGATGGAATAATTGTCTGGTAGCGAACGCGCAAGCATGAGCCCGGCGACGCCTCCCCCGATGATGCAAACATCGAACAAACTTTACACCTTCTTTACAAGTGTCTTGACACTATTAATGACATAAAGATACAGTGATTACAAGAATAAACTCGGATAGGGAAAGAAGTTGATGGAAAATGACGATTTACTTGGATTCGGCGGCGACCGCCCCGATGAGAAAAGAAGCGATTGACGCTTACGTGGAAGCGGCTAACAATGCATTCGGCAACACGCAAAGCTTGCACGATGCAGGATCTCTCGCAGCAGATTATCTCGCATCGTGCAAGAAATTATGGGGACAATTCCTTAACGTGCGACAAGATGGCATTTACTTCACCGGCAACGCATCAGAAGCGAACCAGCTCGCCATACGCTCTTTATTGAAAGGACGTCCCGAGCATTGCCGGTCGATCGTGTCGACACAACTCGAACATGCTTCCGTCTTATCTGTGTTTCATGAACTTGAACAGGAAGGCTATGACATTACCTATGTTCCCGTCGATGAGTTTGGACGCATCGATTTGGATGCTTACGAACAACTGGTCAACGCGCAAACGGCGCTCGTCGTCATGCAGCTCGTCAACTCAGAGATGGGTGCCGTCCAGCCGGTCGAACAATGTGCGAAGATCGCTCAGCAATTCGGCGTGCCGCTTCACTCGGATATCGTCCAGGGCTTCGGAAAGCTGCCAGTCGACATCGGATCATGGGGCGTCGCTTCTGCTGTTTGTTCAGCGCATAAAATCGGCGGCCCCAAAGGTGTCGGCATCGCCTACCTCGACCCGACCATTCACTGGGAATCGGTGTACGAAGGAACGACACATCAAGGCGGTTTCCGCGCCGGAACAATCGATGTTCCGGGAATCGTCTCCGCGTCCATCGCCGCAAAACACGCTGTCATGGAACAACCCGCGAACTATGAGCACGCACGCAAGCTTCAGGACTATTTGATTGAACATTTGCCCGTAGGCGTCATCGCGACGGGCGACATAAAATCGAAATCCCCGTTCATTCATGGACTTGTTTTGCCGCATGTTGAAGGGCAATGGATGATGCTCGCCTGCAACCGCGCACAGATTGCCATTTCCACAGGCACCGCCTGCAAAATCGGCTACGGTGAAGCGATGTCTGCGATGCTTGCGATGGGAACGGAAAGCGACGCCGCAAAAAAATTCGTCCGGGTTTCCTTCCATAAAGAAACCACCAACGACGAGATCGACCACTTTATCCAATTAGTTGGACAATCACTGTCTGAATTCGTTCCACACTCTTGAAAGCCGCTATTCATGCGGCTTCTTTTTTATGCCTGAAATTTTTCTGACAACTTTGTTGACAAACAAAAGCTTACGTTATATGGTTATACACATAAGTATATAACCATATTACCCAATCACCCAAGGAGGTGTTTTCATGGTCAACCCAACCGATTCAGCGAAACCTTTATTTTTGCAGATCCGCGAATTGATCGAAGACCAAATCGTCAACGATCAATTAAAAGAAGGCGACCAAGCTCCATCGACGAATCAATTGGTCAATTTCTACAAAATCAATCACGCAACCGTCTCCAAAGGCATCACACAGCTTGTCGACGAAGGCATACTATTTAAAAAGCGAGGGATTGGCATGTTTGTAGCAGAAGGCGCAAAGAAAACTTTAGTCCAGCAGCGGAAAAAGGCATTTGTCGATAATTACGTCACCGGGCTCGTGCAGGAAGCAGAAAAACTCGGCATTACGGAACAAGAAATCATCGAATTGATCAAATCCACGAAAGGGCGTGATGCATGATGGCAGCCTCAGTCCAACTCAATCACGTAACATTGAAATTCAAAAAGTTTGAAGCCTTGAAAGACGTGTCACTGACATTGGAAGCAGGCAAGATCCATGGCCTCATCGGCCGAAACGGCGCCGGCAAAACCTCATTGCTGTCGTTGATTGCCGCTTTCCGCGAACCTACTGCTGGCGAAGTATTCGTCGACGGCTCCACGGTGTTCGAGAATCCAGAGAAGATGGAGCAAGTGGCGTTCGTCTATGACAAGGACTATAAAGAAGAAACCGAGAAAGCGAAGAAGTTAATCGCACTTGCCTCCCATTACCGTCCTCATTTTGACATGGACTATGCCGAACAATTGACCAAGCGTTTCAAACTGCCGGTCAATAAACCCGTCAATAAACTATCGAAAGGCATGCAATCTGCGTTAAACGTTGTCATTGGCCTTGCAAGCCGCGCACCCGTCACCATTTTCGATGAAGCCTATCTCGGCATGGACGCACCAGCGCGCGAGATCTTCTACAAAGAGATACTGATGGATCAGGAAGAACATACTCGGACGTTTATCCTCTCGACACATTTGGTATCGGAAATGGATTATTTATTCGACCACGTCGTTATCATCGACCAAGGCAAACTATTATTGAACGAACCCTATGAAACCGTGTCATCACATGGCGCTTCTATCACGGGATCCGCCGAGCATGTGGATGCATTCACATCTGATATGAAACGCTTAAACGAGCAGCAGCTGGGCGGGACCAAGTCCGTCATGGTCTATGGGGAACTCGATGAGACCAAACGACAAGAAGCGCATTCGCTGGGACTCGAAATCGGACCGGTTTCACTTCAAGATCTATTTATCCATTTAACCGAGGAGGCGAATTAATATGACATCCCCGCGCTATAGAAGAGTTGCAGCCGCTGTCTTTTCCGATATGTTCAAATGGAGTTTGTGGTTTTTCTCTATCCTTTTTGTGATTCATTTAGTAAGAGTATTTTGGCTGAATGGCGACACCATCCAAATTGAAGGTTTCTTCGTCTTTTCCCAGAATGGCGACACCAATCAAATTGAAGGTTTCTTCGTCTTTTCCCAGTATTCCGTGAATATTTTCATGTTGGTGGTCGGCATTATGTCCGCTTATGTATTCATGAGCCGCCACATCCAGCAAGGCGTCAGCCGCAAAGATTCATACCTCGGCACTGCCCTGGCAGCACTCGCGTTGTCTGCATTTGCTACCTTGGTTCCGCTCGCCGTCAACGGTCTTCAACATTTGCTTGCTGAAACGATTTCATTGCCTGTCGAGTTGGATACGGTCTCTGCTTTCGAGACGACAGGCGGCTGGTTTGCCGCTGCGATTGCGCTATTCCTGAACACCTTGACTTTCTTTTTAGCCGGCTGGGTCATCAGCATCGGCTATTACCGCTTTGGCTGGATCGCCGGCTTCGGCTTTATCGCCTTATCGTTCGTCATCTTCGGCCTAAATGATTATCTATGGAAGCCTAACACGGCCGATGCCATGGAATGGTTGCCATATAATCCGCTCGAAGCGAATTTTTGGCTGACAGCACTCGGATCGTCCGTCCTGATTCTGCTTCTTTTCTCGCTGATGCGGTTGCTGACCAAACGCGTCACAATCAAAATGTAAATTCCACCGAAGCCTTGCCCTCCCCCTCCATGCGGCAAGGCTTTTGCATGCCCGGTTAATGGCACGGCACCATATATGCCTTCTTCGCTATGGTATGATGTCTACAGAAATTATCCACAAGGAGACTGCCACATGTTTCTACAAAAGACACCCGAGAAACGCCGCTGGAACGATGAACCGGGCCGTGCGCTTTCATTAAAAACCAAAATGGTCGCCTTGATTGCGCTGTTGATCGCAGCGGTCCTCTTGGTGATCGGCTTGTTTTCGAATTATTTTGTGCTCACCGTGACAGAAGACCAGCTCGGAGAACAAGCGCTCAGTGTCGCGGAAGCCATCGCCCTCAACTCTGATATCATCGAGGCATTCGATGCACCGGACCCGGCAGCCGTCATCCAGCCGCTCGTCGCCCCCGTACAGCAAGCAACCGAAGCGGAATTCATCGTGGTGGGGAACCGCGAAGAAATTCGCTATTCCCATCCCAATCCCGAACAGATCGGCGGGCGGATGGTCGGCGAAGACAACGAACGGGCTCTTAATGAAGGCCAATCCTATGTCTCGAAAGCAGCCGGTACACTCGGTGATTCGCTGCGCGCGAAAGTGCCCATCTATTCCGACGGGCAAATTATCGGCGTCGTCTCAGTCGGCTTTCTTTCGACCGACGTCCAGAGCTTGATCGGCGATTATACGCAGGAAGTCTGGCTTATGCTGCTCATCATCGGCGCTGTCGCTTTCCTAATGGCAATCGCCATTGCTTCGTATATCAAGCGTAAACTTCACGGCCTTGAGCCCGAAGAAATTGCCCATCTGCTATTCCAAAAAGAAACCATTCTGCAATCGACCCACGAAGGCATCATCGCCGTTAATCGTCTAGGCCACATCACTTTGCTCAATCACCAAGCCAAGCAATTATTGTTCGGAAATGAGAAAGACGAACAGTCATTGATTGGCCAACCGGTCACCGAAGTGCTGCCTTCTTCCGATCTGCCTGAAATTTTGGCGAGTGGCACGAGCCATTTCGACCAGGAACGGCTTTACGGCGAGCATCCCGTCTATGTCAACTCAAGCCCGATTCATTTCGAAGGGGCATTGGTCGGGGCGGTTTCGACTTTCCGCTACAAAACGGAAATCGACCAGCTGGCGAAAGAACTTGCCCAAGTAAAACAATACGCCAATGCGCTGCGCGCCCAAACTCACGAATTTTCGAATAAACTGTACACGATTTCCGGATTGCTCCATTTGGATAAAAGAAAAGACGCCCTTGAATTCATCCGGACCGAACATCATATCCAGCTCGAATGGTCGCGACAGTTGATCGGCAAAGTGAAAGACCCGCTCATCAGCGGCTTGTTGCTCGGCAAGATCCATCAAGCACGTGAACAGCAAGTGCAGCTGACAATCGGCGAGGATAGTAGCCTCCAGCAAGCTGTAGCTGAACCGCAGCGACAAGCCCTCTTGACCGCCATCGGCAACTTGCTCGATAATGCCTTTGAAGCCGTCAAGCAACAGCCAATATCAGAGCGGCTCATCTCCCTGACATTTACCGATATCGGGGATGACATCATTTTTGAAATCGATGATTCCGGTCCCGGGATCTCCCCGGCCATTGCGAGCGGCATCTTTAATGAAGGCACATCATCGAAAAGTACTGCTGGCCGTGGCTTCGGCTTGAGTACGACGAATCGCCTCGCCAAAGCGGCTGGCGGCGAAGTGCTGATCGAAGAAAGTGAACTCGGAGGCGCTTGTTTTGTACTGACTTTACCGAAAGAAGGAATACACCCATGAACGCACCACTTCACGTATTGATTATCGAAGACGATTTCCGCGTGGCCGGCATCAACGCCGAACTCGCCGGGCAAGTCGCTGGGTATGCAGCTGCCTCGATTGCCAAATCAGGAGACGAAGCCATGGCCTTTTTAGAGAAGGCGGCGCCGCTTCCGGGTCTGATCCTGCTCGATGTCTTTATCCCCGACCGCTCGGGGCTGGAACTGTTTTGGGAAATCCGCACTAAGTATCCTCAAATCGCCATCATCATGGTGACTGCCGCCAATGAAATTGAAACGATTGCAGCAACCGTTCGCGGCGGGGCGTTCGATTATTTATTGAAACCTGTCGACTTCGAGCGGTTCGCGCAAGCCTTGGAACGCTTCCGCGATCAGCGGCTGGTCCTCTCTGCCTCATTGGACTGGCAGCAAAGCGACCTCGATCGCCTGTTCGGCGTGTCCGCTCCACAAGCGGCTCAAACAGAAGACAATGGCGAAGAACTTCCGAAAGGCATCGACCAATTGACTTTGGACGGCGTCCGCGACTTTTTGAACGCTTCTTCACCTGAAGGGGCCAATGCCATGGAGGCCGGCAAGGCGGTCGGCATCAGCCGCTCCACCGCCAGGCGCTACCTGGAGCATCTAGTCGCAAGTAATGAAGCGAAAGCGCAATTGAATTATGGGGAAATCGGCCGCCCTGAACGCCGCTACGTCCCGTGGACAAAATGAACAAAACCCCCAAAACGCTCTTTAGTCGTCTTAAGTGAATAATCTTATTTTTCAAATCCCTCTGTGATAAGTTGTTATTTATAACTTGAACCGGGGGATTTATTTTTTGCGCCAAGATGTATGCGTTTACAAAATGATCCTCCGCGCTATTTTGCACCTAGGGGGAATCCAGTATGTTAAGTATTATTGCCTTATTTACGATCATCATCATTGTGGCACTTCTTATCAGCAATAAAATCACGCCGATTGTCGCACTTGTGCTCGTGCCGATTGTGGCTGCCTTTGTCGCAGGCTTCAGCTTTGCGGAAATCGGCGACTTCTTCAATAGCGGCGTCGAATCGGTCATCAGCGTCGTCATCATGTTCATCTTCGCCATTCTTTTCTTCGGCATCATGCAAGATGTCGGTTTGTTCGATCCGTTGATTAATAAAATGATCGCTGTCTCTAAAGGAAACGTCATCGCTGTCGCAGTCGGCACCGTCGTCATCGCAGCGGTCGCACAACTCGACGGATCTGGCGCTTCCACTTTCCTGATCACCATACCAGCACTGCTTCCGCTTTATAAGCGTTTGAAAATGAATCCTTATCTCCTGCTATTGCTGGTCGGTACTTCGGCGAGCATCATGAATATGCTGCCGTGGGCTGGACCGCTCGGCCGCACCGCTGCCGTTCTTGGCATGGACGTAACCGAATTATGGCGCCCGCTGATCAAAGTCCAAGTGATCGGGCTCATCCTGTTGATCGCCCTGGCCGTCTTGCTCGCGATGCGCGAAAAACGCCTCATCGCAAGACGCGGTGATTTCAATAAAGAAATCTTCGAAGAAGCAGACCCACTCGATGTGACGGCTCAAGATGAAAAGTCACAAAAAGCTACGGCCCTGCGCCGGCCGAAGCTCTTATGGGCAAATACCATCTTGGCGCTGGCCGTCATCGGTGTGCTCGTATGGGGCGTCATTCCAGCAGGCCTTGCCTTTATGATCGGCGTCAGCATCGCCTTGCCGCTCAACTACCCGGACATGAAAGACCAAATGGACCGCATCAAAGACCATGCGCCGAACGCGCTTCTTATGGCTGCGATCATCTTGGCTGCCGGTTCATTCCTCGGCATCCTGGAAGGCACTTTGATGCTCGACTCGATCGCCAGTGATTTGGTCACGATCCTGCCGGCATTCGTCATTCCTTACCTGCACTTGATCATCGGATTCTTCGGCGTGCCGTTCGATCTATTGCTTAGCACCGACGCTTATTATTTCGCCTTGTTCCCGATTGTCGAGCAAGTCGTTACAGGCGCAGGCGTGTCATCGCTGACGGCTGCTTACGCCATGATCATCGGCAATATCATCGGCACGTTCGTCAGCCCGTTCTCACCTGCTCTTTGGCTCGCACTTGGCCTGGCGGGGCTCGAGATGGGCCGCCATATCCGCTACTCGCTTCCGATTATGTGGGGCTTCAGCATCGTCTTGCTCGCCGTCTCCGTATTGGTTGGCGTCGTCTAATAAAAAAATGCCAGAAAAGAGCGTACTCTCTTTCCTGGCATTTTTTCATTGTTTAACGAATCGCCCCATGCGGCAAAATGGCGTGCACCCCTTTGACGCCGTTGACAATCTGTGTGACGTGCAAGTCGACAGCGACACTCGCGAGCGCCATCGCTTCCGTTTTTGATAGCGAATGAAACTGCTGGATCAAGCCGACCATTTCGTCGAGAGCCGTCGCTGCGGCTTCGTTCAAGTCTTCATCGAAACCGAATGTCACCCAGCCGGCGGGCGTTTTAGCTTTCGGCATGGCAAGTTCCATTTCTTCATGGAGCACGACTGTCAAATTGACGAGATCCATCGGACATTCGATTGCCGTTCCGGAGTTCTCGCCATCGCCTTGCACAGCATGGCCATCGCCGAACGACAACAGTGCCCCTTCCACTTCGACCGGCAAAAACAGCGAGCTGCCTTCGACCAGTTCCTTGCAATCGATATTGCCGCCCGTCCGGTACGGCGGCGAGGTGCGGTGCGTTCCCGCCTCTCCAGGCGCCAGGCCGATGAGCCCGAGAAACGGCGATAAGGCGACGCTGAATTCCTTGCCGGACAATGTGCAGTTGCCGCTTATCTGCTCACGATCCAGCCTCCAGTCCACTTGGAGGCGTTCGCTGTCCGCGATGCCGAGCTTTTCGTTTTGCCAAGCCGGCGTACCGCCCGCCCAATTGCGCCCGTACCAGCCAGGCACATTTTGGTTAATGCGCACTTCGAGCACCATTCCAGGCTTTGCGCCTTCAATGGCAATCGGGCCGATGAGCGGATGGCCGATCCGTTCTTCGTTTTCGCGCGAATGGTAAATGACTCGTTCTTCGCCTTTATGCGCCGAGTAGCCCCATTGGATGTCGGGTGTCCTCGTTTCGATCGTATCGCCTGATTGAATAGTCAAAATCGGTTTGTATTCTTTATTGAACGAAGAGTGGAGATTTTCGGACTTGAGTTCAATGTGGTGATTCATGCGCTTCCCCTTCCGTAACGACGGTTTTTTTTATTATAACGGAAAATAAAACTTCTTTTAATAGGAAAAAGCCTGCCGCTAACCCGGCAAGCTTTCTGTTTAGGCACTGCTGCGTTTCCGGAACGCGCGTCGTTCGGCGTAAATGGCGCATTGTGCACAGACGACGACCGCTTCATTGCGGTCGTTGTAATATTTTCGCGGCTGCCGTGCTTTTTGTTGGCACACGGCGCATTTCTTTTTGAAAAACGAGAACACTTGCTGTCGCTCCTTTATTCTTGGATTCATCGTACGTTTATTGTTTCACAGAAAAAAGCATAAGGGAACTAACGAGCATCCAGAGCTGCAGTACGCCTTCACACAGATGCCCTGAACCATAAACGGTTCAGGGCATCTGCTCATATCATTCAGTTAAGTCTGTAGATTGCTGGTAGTAATAATCCGACGGGTCGACTGGCGTGAAGCCGTTCGGCGTATAGAATCTCAACAAGTCGCCGTTGACCACTTGGTCCGACAACTGCAATTCGTATCTACCGTGCTGCTTCAAGGTCTCGGCTTGTTCGAGCTGTTGTTCTTCAAGCGGCAAGCCGGTTTCGGGATCGTAGAACGCTTCGCCGATGGAATAGACATCGGGGCTGACATAATCGCCATTGCGGAACATGACGAGTTCTTCATGTTCTTCCGACAATAGATCGGTACCGAAATGCACGTAGTTCTGTGTTTCCACACCAAGCAGGTGCATCACTGTTGGCAGCAGGTCAATCTGGCCGCCATATGTGTCGTTGATGCCGCCTTCCATGCCCGGTACGTGGATGAACAACGGCACGCGCTGAAGCTTGGCGTTCTCTACCGGCGTGATGTCTTTTGACAATACCTCAGACATCGCCTCGTTGTGGTTGTCGGAAATACCGTAATGGTCGCCGTACATGACGATCATCGTATTGTCCGCAAGCCCAGACGCTTCAAGCTGTTCGAAAAATTGCTTGATCGCTTCGTCAGCATAACGGGCCGTCTGGAAATAATTATCGACGCTGGCATCGCCTGTCGTCCCTTTTTCGATGGTCGCCAGTTGCTGGTCCATTTTATAAGGGAAATGATGCGCCACGGTGATAAATTTCGTATAGAACGGCTCCGGCAGCGATTCCAAAATCGGTGCCGACTGCTCGAAGAACGGTTTATCCATCAAGCCGTATTCTGCCATATCCGCTTCGGTCGTATTCGGATACGATTCGATATCGAAGAAATGGTCGTAGCCGAAAGACTTGTAGATTTCAGAGCGGTTCCAGAACGTCCCGTTATTGCCATGGAACACAGCCGATGTATAACCTTCATCTTTCAAGATGGCTGGAGCCGATTGATACGTGTTCTGCCCTTTCGTAATGAACGCAGATCCTTTCGGCAAGCCGAATAGGGAGTTTTCGAGCATGAATTCAGCGTCCGAAGTTTTGCCTTGTGCTGTCTGATGGAAGAAATTATCGAAGTACATCGTATTCGGGTCATCCATCATCGAATTCAAGAACGGCGTGACTTCTTCCCCGTCCAGTTCATAATCCATCAGGAACGTCTGGAACGATTCGAGGTGCAAATAGACGACGTTCATGCCTTCCGCTGCACCGAAATATTTTTCATGGGGGCTCGCATAATTGGATTTCGTGTAGTTCAACACTTCCGTATTGTCGTCGCTGTCCGCCATAACCCGCTGCGAAGAAGCTTTCAAGGTCTCCGCCGTGTCATACAGGGCGTAATTATACATCCCCAAATACTTGACGATGTACGCGCGGTCAAAGCCGCGTGTCAACAAGTCGGGACGGTCCGATTCCGCGAGCGACAAATTAAAGAGGGAAATCAACAAAGCCGCCGCAATTATCGGCAAGGCCATTCTCTTTTTGATGATGCGCATGTCTTTTTCCGTCCGCTTGGAAATTACCCATGCGCCGAGGATCAAGACGTCCACAAAGAACAGGAAATCCATCGGTTGGATCAAGGTCAGGACACTGCCCCCCAAATCGCCGAAGTTCTGCGTTTGGAACAAAGTCGGCAACGTGATGAAATCACTGAAAAACCGGTAATAGACGACATTGGCATACAACAGGATCGACATGCCGAGATAAATCACAAGCAGCGCCCAGTATTTCCGCGTTCCTTTAAAGAACAGCGAGAAACTCAGCAATAGCAGTGCCGAGCCTAAAGGGTTGATCGCCAGCAGGAATTCCTGCAGCGCCCCTTCCACTTCCAGCGTAAATTGTGTTTTTTGCGAGATATAAGTTTTCGCCCACAACATGACAACTGCCACGAGAAACAAGGGCATAAAAGTATTCATTTTCATTTTGTTTTTCATTTTGCATTACACCTTTTCATCATCGATTATCTGAAAGCAGTCTAACGTACCTGCCTTTAAAGAAACAAACTCTATTGTACTCCCATTTTCCGGGAATTCAAAGTTTGAAGCGGTTTTTTAGGAAGGCTACGCATTATTCATCGCTTCGCGCCATTCGACAAGTTCCTTTTCTTCGATCTGTTTTTCAAGCACTCCATCCCATGCGCCGAGCCGGGTATTCCAGACACGCGCGTAGAAGAGGTCCTGTTTTTGGTCGTATAATTGAAACTCGATGCACGGGATGTGTTCGGTACCAAGTTCTTCACAAGATGAAACGTCCGAGACGATCACTTGATAGCCATCTTCTGCACTGTTTTTTTCTTCCGTCAGCAGCTCATGGATGCGCTCGGTATCAGCATTCCGGCTAAGTGCGTAACGGTAGGAGGGTAAGTTTTGCCCATCTTCTTCAAGCACATCTTCTAACAGCCCATAACTATCGTGCACGGCACTGAAGGACACGATGGCTTCATCGTCTTCCATCTCCTCCTCGAAAATGCCTTTCTCCAAATGGCCATGGCCTTTGTCGGTCAGCCGGTAGCCTTTCGCGTCCAGGCGGATTAGCTGCGTGCTGTGCATTTTATCGATCAAATCGCGAATGAATAGCTCTTCGACAAACAGCATCTCAGCGAGCGTGGCGGGGCGGCGGATGTCTGCTTCTTGAAATGTCAGCAGCAGCATCTTCATTAAAATGTCCATTTTGAGCCGCTTGACGCGGGCAAACGACACATCATAAGAAACCAACGGCAAATGCCACGAAAGTTCTTTAACGATCGTCACGTCCTTGTTGGACGCCACTTCCGAACGCAGCCTGTTATTCAGTTTGTCCATTTGTTCACCCCTTCTGCAGCACTTTTACGCCTTGTTTTTGTTCGGCCACATCGAGCACATGCTGATACATCCGTTTTGTCTGTTCTTTTTTTGCACGCTGCGTGAACATCGCGGAACTGCCGACCATCACGAGTAATTGCTTGGCGCGCGACAACGCGACGTTCAATCGGCGGTAATCTTTCGCGAAGCCGATATCGCCGCGGTCATTGTGGTTATTGCGGACCATGCTCAGGAGGATAATCTCCATTTCGCTGCCTTGGAATCGGTCGACCGTGCCGGTGCGGATCAGTAGATGCGGCAAGCGCATTTCCTGGTCGATCATGCGCTGCAGCCGTTTGACTTGTTCGCCGTAGAATGAAATGACACCGACCGTTTTCAGCTCATCCGATGGAATCCGTCCGGCCGCTTTCGCTTCGGCCACCGCATCGTTAAGTTCCGCCAGCAGGCGGCTGATTTCTGCAAGTTCCGACGGGTTGAATAAGCTTTTCCCGCCGCTCATGCGCTCCTCGAAATACGCCGGTTCGTTCGGCAAATCGAGCCACATCAAGTGGTTATGGCGTTTGACGGATGCCGACTCAAGGAAATGGTCGCGTTCTTTGTCTGAATCAGCCAAGCCGCATTGCAATTGCACATTCTCGTCTTTGTAGAACGGCGAGATGGTTTCCATGATGTCTTTGTGCATGCGGTACTGGATGGCAAGCATCGTCTTGTTGGTTTCTGGCAAGTTTTTATATAAGCGTTCGAACAGCGATTCTTCGAGCAGTTTTTCGAGTTCGCGCTTTTCTTCAAAACCGCTGTCTTCTTTGATCATTTCTTCTAAGGTCTCTTCCAAAGTATCGTTGCCGAGCAATGGCGGCAATTGATGATGATCCCCGACCAAAATGACTTTTTTGCCTTTGAGCATCGGCAGTAATAGTTCAGGAGGCGTCGCTTTCGACACTTCATCGACGATAACGACATCGAATACCGGATAATTGTCCTGAAAATCCTTGCGCGCTGATGCCACGCAAGTCGTTCCGATGACATTGGCGTGTTTGATATACAGTTTGCGGATTTCATCCAAATCGTGCTCGTTCGCCGACTCGAGCAGCCCGATCCATTGCTTCTGCACCGATTGCAATAAAGGGAAGTTTTTCTGCTCTTGCTTGAGCGATTCCACATCGAATGACAAACTGGCGAGTTGTTTCGCGGTTTCTTCGTACGCTGCTTCTGGATCCATTGAAAGAATGGTTTCCAAAGCTTGAAGTTCCTGCTCTTTCTCTGTTTGACGCCGCACCGCTTCGGCAAGTTGCGCTGCAATCTCCACGATTCGCTGTTCGGCTTTCTCAAATGCTGTTTGTTCATCGAGCAAACGGGCTTGCTGCTGCTCCAAATCTGCTGCCGCTTGAACCGAATCACTTTGGTCTTTCCGTAGCTGCGTCAATTGCATTTCGTGATCGGCAATCGCCTGTCTGATATCTTCCGGTACTTCAATCGAGACAAACAAACTGACCACTCGTTGTTCGATGCGCGAAAGTTCTTCACGCTGCTGTTCGAACTGCTCAAGCCCCCGTTCGTCCAAGTCCAGGTAGCGCTGCCTTTGCTTTTCGAGTTCGATGTACAGCGCTTTTTTCAATTGGCCGAATGCACGTTGCGACTCTTCTATATAAACATCGGCGGCTTTTAGCATCGCGCCTCTCCGCCAAACATCGTTCTGCCGTTTGTATAAGCCGCTCAGTGCTTTCGTGAGCACGCTCGAATCGATGTGCTGCGAATTTTTCAGCACACCGCGCAGCTTTTCAAGAAACTCATCGATATTGGCCGAGGTGAATGATTCTGCTTGCAACAAGGCGCGTTCTTTCACTTGCGCCGCATCGATGCCAGAACTTCCGAGCAATTTCTCGACATAGCCGATCGCTGAAGTGACACTGGTATTATAGGCTTCGAGTTTTTTACGCTCGGCCATCTTGTCGCGGATCATATCGAGTTTGCTGAGTGAGAAAGTGATTGCCGGCACTTCTTCGATCTGTTGTTCATTCATCACATCAAGCAAGCTGTCGATTTTCTTCATGCTCTCGACTGTTTCGAGCACGGCTTGCTTTTCCTTAGCTTTCACCATCACCTCATCGCGTTTTTCTTCAATCAATGCCATCTCGCGGCGGAGTGCTGATAACTTTTCATTAAGCTGAGTGGACTCACGTACGCGTTCGAGTTGCTCGATCGTTTCAGTTGTTTGCTGCTGTTGTTTTTCAAACCATTCGGGCCCATGCCCGCTATCGATCAAACTTTGCGCTTTATCGATTGCCGTTTGCAGAGCGTCCATTTTCTCTTGAATGCTTTGCTTGCGGCTTTTTGCTTGCCGCTGTTCGAGCTCGAATGCCCGGGTTTTATTTTGCAATGGTTCGATGGATGACTGCAATTCGCGTTGTTTCGCTTGGGCTGTCTTTTTATCTTCCACGGCTTGCTTCCATTTTTCAAAAACCGGCTGCAATTCCGCGTAGGCTTGTTGCGTTTCTTTAAGCTTGTGGGCGACTTCTTGTTCGCGAATTTCACGCGCCTCGAACTGCGCCGTGATTTCTTTTAAGGTGTGGTCTTTCCAATACTGGCCGACGTTTTCTTCGATGAATTTCTGTCCGTCTTCTTCGATGCTTTCGGTGCGCCCGACGCGCAAGATGCGAATGTCTTTATGGGCAAGCAAACGCCCGAGCGCATTATCGACTGCCAGATTCGACTGGGAAGCAACGAGCGTGCGCAAACCTTTTTTCGCATTTTGCAGGCAGATTTCCGAAATGACCGTCGTCTTACCGGTTCCGGGAGGCCCTTGAATAACGTATAAGTCTTCCGCTGACATCGCCCCTGTCACCGCTTGCTGCTGGAATTCATTCAAGCGGTTGTGAAACTCGAGCTTTGGCATTTCTTTTAGCGGCGCCACATTCGGCCGCTCCTCGAACAACAGGCGGTCGAGCTGGGGATTGACCGCGAGGCCTTTCTCGAGATTGGTGAAGCCCTGGCGCAATCTCCGGATTTGGCTGAGTGCCGCGAAATTGCTGAACACGACTTCCTTCTTATGAAGAGCATGCGCTTTTTCGCGCAGTTGCTTGATGATGTATGGGTTCAATTCGATTTCGATCGCGCGGTTTTTCGTCTTGAAGACCGAGCCGACATCGCCGTCGATGCCGGTCAAGCGGACGCTCAAATTGCGCAGGTTTTTCCATTCTTTGTCGTCCATGCGGCAGCCCGTCAAGGTGATGCGGCTGAAGTCGTGGCTGAACGCTAGATTCGAATAACCTGTCTTGATATCCGGAATATCCATGCCCTGTTCCTGGATTTTCAAATAGCCTTCCCAGCTCGAGATGCGCTTTTTCACGTAATCCGAACGCTCTTTCGCCGGCGTCATCCGGTTGATCAGATTCATGAACGCCACCGGCACCGGATCGCGCGAATTGTTGAACTGAATCGACTCCTCGCGCTGCCAATTGGTCCCGAGCGCTTGATAGGCTTTTCTGAGCGTCACGTTGGTCACCAATAATTGATGGTTGGCGAACACGCAGTGAAGCACAGCGAGTTGCCCTGACGCTTGATCCGTCAGCCGCCCTGTCTGTTCTGCACTGAACAGCAGCGCAACCGAAAGAGAGCCATCCGCAGTCGACGGATAGCGTTCAAGAAATACTTGAAACGGTTTGTCCGCCATAAAAAATGAGCGTTCGCTGATGCCGAACCCTCTCATCTTTTCCGATGCGGTTTTAGTTAGACGTATAGACGTCTGGTATGTTTTTGTCTGCGTTGCCATTGTGTCATCACCTGTTCCGCCAAACTGAAAAAGCCGTAAAGCCTAGCTGTTCCTTCGGGTTTTCGCTGTCGATCGTATCTTCTAATCATATCACCTGCAGGGCCCTTATGTTTTCTGAACTTATGTATTTTAAAGGAAACCCTTCTTTTGCCTCACACAATTTCACGCATTGTAGAACTTGAAACTTTATTGCGTAAAAAGCGTAAACCATTAAAGGGAGATGAAGAGTATGAAGCACACAGAAAAGAAATGCACAGATTGCGGAGGGAATTCGTTTGTCCAAGCGATGGATTTCGTCAACTTGCGCCCATTGAATAAGAAAATGTCTTTCGGTTCGGAACGGGTCTTCACGGTTTGCCTCGACTGCGGTGAAGTCGTTTCCATCAAAGTGAAAGAGCCGAAAAAGCTTTTGCCCTGAGTGTTCATGGTCAACTGAACGTAAAAAACCTGCGGCTCCCCGGCTGGTTCAAGGCCGGCCATCGAGCGCACAGGTATTTTCGGATATTTTACACTTCATTTCAGTTTATTGCGCGGTATAGCCGCCGTCGACCAGGATGGTGGTGCCGGTGGTGAAGTCATTTTCACTAAGGAAAATGATCGCGTGGGCGATTTCATCCGCGTTTCCGAGACGGCCGATTGGATGCTTGCTGACCAGCTGCCCGTAGAATTCTTCGCCGAGCGCTTCACGGCTTACCATGCCGGATTCGACATAGCCCGGCGCGACGGCGTTGACGCGGATATTATGCTTGGCATATTGGAGCGCCAAGGATTTTGTCATGAGGTTGACCGCGCCTTTTGATGCGTTATAGGCAAATGCTGCTCCTTCGCCGACACTTCCCAGAATCGATGAAGTATTGATGATGGCGCCGCCTCCATTGTTCATCATATGGCGGATGGCGTGTTTCGCGCCGAAGAAAATACTGTCTTGATTGACCGCAATGACTTTATGGTAATCTTCATAGCTTAGCTCATGCGTTTCCGTAAGCGCCCCGATACCGGCGTTGCTTACGAGCAGATCGATGGTGCCGAACTGATCGATCGCGAAATCGATCATCTCCTTTACCGAATCCTCGCTTGCTACATCCACTTTAATGAACAGGATGTCGCCGTCATTCTTCAAGTTCTCTGCCGCCTGTTTGCCGCCTTCTTCATTAAAGTCGGCTATGACCACTTTCGCGCCTTTTGCCAAATACGCTTTCGCTGCTGCCAGCCCGATGCCGGAAGCCCCGCCTGTCACCACTGCCACTTTGCCTGCCAAATCCATCCCAATCGCCTCCAATTCCAAATTTTGTATCATGTTTATCTTATCAGAATTATCCATCAATTTATAAGTTATTTCGGTGACTTTTCTTCCAGTTCCTTCATTAAATTGTAAATCTTTCGGACAGTGTTGACGTTGCGGACGGTGACCAGCTTATACAGCTTGGTCCCGACGATTTTTGCCATTCCACTTTTCATTACATCCCCTCGGTCGACCGACCACAGAATTGCCCCGGGCACATATTGAACACGGTCGATTTCTTGCTTCAAGAGCAATTGTTCCAGCACGCGTTCATCATCGGCTTGTTGCCATAAAAACAATACATCGCTTTTCAAGCGTTCATCGTTTGCCCATTCCGGTGGGACCGCTTGTGCAATACGGCTATATTCGTCGAATGAATAAACGAGCACCTTGATGCGCAGTCCGAAATGTTCAAAAATCGCCTGTTCAGACACAAACGTCACTTGCTCTTTATTGCGGGCGTCTTCGAAGACGATATTCCCTGAATTAATATACGTTTTGACCGACGACATGCCTGCTTGTTCGAACGCTTCTTTCAGTTCTTTCATATTGATTTTATTGTTGCCGCCGACATTGATTCCGCGAAGCAACGCTGCATAGATCATGGACATCTCCCCTTTTGAAAAATAGTGTGCCAGCAGATTGGCATGGCCATTATGCAGGCTGTCAATTAACACTTGATAATCGTATTTTCCGAAGCTTATCGCTCGCTTTCCGTGGGCTCGCGCCCAAGCCTCCTCAGCCGCTACGCGTCTTGCGGGGTCTCGGTCGTCTCGCTGATCCACTGGAAAGATAAGATCGACCTATGGGAGACCTTATCTTTGCGAAAGTAATGCGCAGCATTATTGAGCAGAAGGGGTTACGAGCGAACGCTTCTCCAAATACATAGATAGGTCATTGATTATTGAATGTCGAAAAGCTACGCACTTTGTTTGCTTATAGCGGACTACGAACTTATTCAACACTCTGTCATGTCAATCGATTTTTAGAAACCTAATTTTTGACGGAGTTCTCATACAAGGCGTACAGTAAGGACAACTACACGAAGGAGGAGTTCTTAGATGAATGATATTCCATTAATCGTGACAACCGATTGGCTAGCCGAGCATTTGGATGATCCTGATTTGCGGATTGTGGATGCCACTGTATTCATGAAATTTCCGGAAGCCGGCGGGCCGCCGGATGTCGAATCCGGCAAAGAGTCCTTTGCACAAGGCCATATCCCCGGAGCCGTGTATGCTGATTTGCTCGGGGAATTGACCGATAGCGAATCGGATTTGCCATTCACCGTTCCGCCGCGCGACGCATTTATCGACAAAATGACCGAGCTCGGCATCGGTGACGGCACACGTACCGTCGTCTATGACCAAAACGCACTCGTCGGCGAATCGGTTGCCGCTTCGTACTGGGCTTCGCGCCTCGCATGGCAATTGCGCTACGAAGGATTCGGCCAAATCGCCATTTTAGAAGGCGGCTTACAGAAATGGCAGGCGGAAGGCCGCGACTTATCAACAGACCAAGCGTCCTATCCAAAAGCCAGCTTCTCAGGGCAGCGGCGCAGCGAGATGCTCGCCACAAAAGAAGACGTTCGAAAAGCCATCGATGACGAACAAACCATTCTCATCGACAGCCTGTCGCCAGAAGAATACGAGGGCAGCCACATCCCGAGCAGCCAAAATGTCTTTTTCGGTGTTCATGCAGACGAACAATCAAAAGCATTGTACGATGATGAAAAACTGCGTGCTGCCTTTGAACAGACCGGCGCACTCGATCCCGGCAAAAAAGTCATCACGTATTGCGGAGGCGGCATCGCGGCAACGTGGAACGCCTTGATGTTGAATAAACTCGGACAGCCCAATGTGGCCGTATACGACGGCTCCATGAACGAATGGACAAGCGACCCTTCCTGTCCGGTCGTCAAAAGCGAAACCCGCTAATACAAGAACACTCCCGGCCAACTTCTGATGGCCGGGATTTTTTTGCCTGCGCGACCGATCCATCGTCCATTGGAAACTACTCGATTTTCTTCTTACGTTTCAGCAGCTTCTTCTTTTTCTTTTCAGAAACCAAAGGCTTCGGGGCCGGATTGTAATCGTCGGCATACATGCCGGTATAGGATTGGTACCATTTGAATAAATGCACGAGAACGACTTTGAGAACTGCATAGGCCGGTATCCCAATAATGACGCCGGGCAAACCGAATAAACTCCCAGCTGTCAGCAGCACGGCGATGATCGTCACCGGATGGATATTCAAGCTGCTGCCGAGGACAAGCGGCTGCACAACGCGCCCTTCCAATGTCTGTTCGATAATGAACACAATCAGCACTTTCAAAAGCATGAGCGGTGGATGCAGGACAATGGCGATGATGAAGATCGGAATGACCGCGATAAAGGTCCCAAGAAATGGAATCAAATTCAAGGCGCCCGCCAAAATCCCAAGCGTCAGCGCATACTCTAGGCCGATGATGCTCAAGCCGATCCAGAACATTAGCCCGACAAAAAATGCTACGAGCAGCTGACCACGGATATACTGGCTGATCTGCATATTCATTTCACGCAGCAATCGGTAGGTCTGTTCCCGCATATGCGAAGGCACAAATTTCATAATATGATACGGCAAGTGATGGCCGTCCTTCAATAAATAGAACAAGATGAAAGGCGTCGTGATCAAGGCCAAGACGGTCGTCGACACGATGCCGAATACATTGCCGATGCCGCTCACCGTCGAACCGAAAAAACCGCCGACTTGATCAGTAATCGTGGCCGTGATGCCGCCTTCTTCCCCTGTCAATTGTTCCTGCAGCCCTGCCAAAAATTCACTTTCAAAAAATGTATCGATTTTGGCGATAAAGCTGGCCAAATAATCTTGCCAGTTTTCCAGCAAGCTCAGCGATTGTTCGCGGATTACCGGAATCAACGCCGTAACTCCCCATGCGAGCAAAGCGAGAATCACTACAAAAACAATCGTAATGCCGCCGAGCCTGTTGATTTTTTTCGTTTCCATCCAGTCAATCAGCGGGCTCAATAAATAATACAGCACCCCGGCCATGATCAGCGGCAGCCCCATGACACTGATCAATGCAAGAAGCGGCGCGAAAATGAAGCTGATCCTCGGCAACAGCAGGATGTTCACTTGGATCAATAAAAGAATGATCAGTACTGATACCGCTTTATTGTTCAGCACCCACCTCACGAACCAGGAAGCGGCAAGGCTGAACGCTGTTTTATTCTGTTCCGGTCCCATCGAACCCACCCTCTCCAACAACACAATTGGTTTTGTCTTGTACCAGACACGGTGCGCCGGCAGCAGTGGCAGAGTTCGTGATTACAGATAAAGTACCCCCATCCCTGCCATTTCACACCGCTCCGCCCGTTGAGAATCAGAACTTTTTTAAGACAAAAGCTCCCCAGCATTTGCTGGAGAGCTTTTGGGTCATTTATTTTTGCAGCCGTCCGACGAATTCATCCAGACGCTCCAAGGTATCGATGTGTTCATTGCAGGTTTCGCTGTTTTGGCAAATATAATTGCCGCGCTTGATGAACTGATCCTGAGTGGAGCCTTTCGTTTTCGCGATGAACATGCCGACCTCACTATGGCGGTTGCAGATCGAGCAGATGCCTTGTTTCGAACTGCGTGTGAAGCTGCCATGGATTCCCTGCAACTGCCCGTCTTGTTCCGTTACCAAGTACATCACATTCGAACTTTCGATCCAGCCCAAATAAGATATACGCTTAAAGTCCAGTGACTCAAGCTTCGGCCCTTTCAACTTTTTCGCTTTCGGAAACAGCTTTTTCAATCCCACAGGCGACACTTGTTTAAACGGTACAAGATAAGCTTCCAACTTCTCCAAATAAGCATCGGTTTGCGCTTGATCTGTAATATCGGTCAATTGCCCAAGCAGCGATGACTGTTCTTCAGTAACTGATGGAAACAAGCCGGAAACCTTTTCCTGCGCCAAATGCCTCAGGACATCCACCACTTCGCGGTCGTTGCTCGACGCCTTGCCATTGACCAGGATTTTCGCCTGGTTTTTGATAAAGTTAAACTGGTCATTGCGGATGAATGCTTCCACCCGTCTGCCAGAAATGTTGTTCTCAGCACGGTTCTGTTCTGTTTGCGTCATTGTAAGACACTCCTTATAAAGTAGATTCTTTTATTTAATAAGGAAGCCGTGTGCTGAAATGACGCGTGATGGGCGATTCAATTCTTGCTTGCCCCACACAAAGGATCGCCATTCCATACAGGCTTTGCGTGAGTTGTTCCTGACGCTGACAATTGATTACGGATTGCCATCTGATATCACCCCTTTCGCTGTAATTTTTTCTCATCTCAAATTAAGCTATTGAATTGCCTACGCCTTGCTGGAGTATGCCAATTGATGATCGACGAACACTTTGCACTCGATCGTAAAAAAACCGCCGACAGTGGCTTTCAAGTCTTTTATGCCTTCAGAGGTTTTCAGCTTGCCGTTCAACTCCCCGCCAAAACTGAGCCCCAGATTTTCATCCTGCAATTGGCCGTCTACGAATAATTTTTCGCCTTCAAACCATCGATTTTCAATGACGATATGTCGGCCTTCATGTGTGAATTCAAAGCTTTTCTTCATTTAAGCCCTCCTTGGGAAATTCAACTTTTTTCCACTATCATCCATTTCTTCTTTAAGTTTATCATAATAGTCCGTCAATAAAAAACAGCATCCTGTTAGAAGCGGATGCTGTTTAATCTGTGATTTCAATTATTTATTTGGCTTGTTGAAATCGACGGTGTCGTTCAGTTCACTGTCATTATCACCTACGGAATCTTTGCTCGTCAGTTTTTGCGCAAACTTCTTCACGGTTTTCAGCGTATTGCCTGACTCCCAATATTCCGCAGTTTCCGGTGTTACTTTGATCAGCACGACATTCGGGTCATCGTAGCTGGTCTCCAGCATTTTATCGAAGATCGGGTTCCAATATTTCTTCTTGCGCTCCAGGTCTTCCATAAATTCAGCCGTGCCACTGACGGAGACGTAGGATTTTCCGGCATACGCCAAATTAACTGTCGGGTTCGATGCAATCTCATCGTATTTATCCGTGTCTTTCAAGGTAACGAACCATAAATCGCCATCGAACTCGGTCTCCTGCGTTTGCATTGGGCGCGACACGGGCTTCCCATCCACGACTGTCGTCATCATCGCGACCTTGATATCCTTAATGAGATCTTTGACCGTTTCCACTGCTTCTTCATGTGTATGCTGTTGTGCCATCTTATTTCTCCTCCATTCAACTAGTAACCTGCGATTAATTAAGTACAGTCTCTTAGTTTCCCGCAATGAATTGTCGCTAAACTTTGGAAGAAATCCCTGAAAAAGTATGCGTTTTATCCAGTCATATACATGCCGAGATTTACGCATTCGCCTTTCTTGCTTTCCATTTTCCCAGCACCGCTTGTTCCTTATCGTCATCAAGCCCTGCTTTACGCTCCAAAGCATCTTGCCTGAGCTCCCATTCACGCGTATCGCGGATGGTTTCAAAAAGCGGGCGGAACGTGAGCCCTTTCCCAAGCGCTTTATCGATATTAAGCGACAGGAAGCCTTCCATCTGCTCGCTATCCGGTATCCATAAAGGCAGCTCCATCCAATAACCGACTTCATTTTCAAGGAGGAACGCTTCATCCATCCAAACGAATTCCGCATCGCTCTTCGACGCTCTTTTGCATTCGCCTAAAAAGGCTTCCATCGTCAAGGCCGATTCGGGCCCAGCCGCATTGAAAATGCCGCTGTCCTGTTGTTCGACCATACGGATGATCCATTCTGCCAAATCCCGGACGTCGATAAATTGGATACGTTTGTCTTTGCGGCCGGGCGCCAGCACTTTGCCGCCCTTTGCGACGCGGTTGATCCAATAGCTGAAGCGGCCCGTGAAATCATATGGCCCGACAATCAGTCCAGGGCGGACGATGAGGCTATGTCCGGGAAATTGCTTCTCCACTTCCTGCTCGCATAAAAATTTGAGTTCGCCGTAGTATTCATTGGCAGGCGGATTGGTCATCCCTTTCGTCATCTCTTCCGCTTCCGATAGCGCCAATTGGCCGACGGGATGCTCCTCGTCGATTCCTGGGCTTTCCAATTCATCGTAGACGGAAGCACTGGAGATGAAGGTGTAATGCCCCGCACGTTCTGCAAGAAGCTTGGCCGATTCACGGACTACACGCGGCACAAAGCCGCATGTATCAATGACTGCGTCCCACTCGCCCTCTTCAAGTGCAGACAAATCACCTCCACGGTCGCCGAGCAATTTCTCCACTTCTGGAAAAAGTTCCGGATTTTCTTTTCCACGGTTGAACAGTGTGACTTCGTGCCCCTGCTTTAGCGCCGACTCCGTTAGAAAGCGCCCCAAAAACCGGGTGCCGCCGAGAATCAGGATTTTCATTGCGATTCCTCCTATCGCTACTTTTTATGGTCAATACGCTCAGAATCCATCTTTTCAAGCATATTCGCCAAAAAATTTTCAAAGTCCTTCCTCTCTGGATTCGATATTAATTGGCGCAGCCTCCTTTAGTTTGAATATTCTAATTATTCATTGTAATTTAGGTTCATTTGCTATATAATAGTAGTGCCTAAATTATCGGAAACGAATGATTTCTGTCGTTGCGCATCCACTAACTCCGTTTGAAGAATTGGCGATTGTTTTGGCGACATCAGTTGAAATAGACATCAAGATTTCCCGCACCGTTTCAAAACTATGAGGCGAAGAACGATTCGAACCTCACTTCCCGTACCCGGAGCACGAACGAGGAGGAGCATGGTATGTGGAATATCAAAAAAAGCGTCTATATTGACCGGCCGATTGATGAAGTCTACCATACCGCAATCGACCCGACCCACTGGTTCCAATGGTATGTGGGCCTTTCGGAACCTGAAAAGCTGGTTGGCCAAGGAGAGACCGGAACGACCATGGACATGAAATACACGATGCTGGGGATGCATTTGCCGATCGAAGTCGAAGTAGTGGAAACGGGCAAAGATGGCAACGGCTATTCATGGAGAGGCACGGTCAAGGGAGCAATCAAATCCGATCAGTTCTGGACATATGTGCCTGAAGGAAAAGGTGTTGAAATTTCCTTGGACATGAACTACGAGCTGCCTGGTAAATTGGTGGGCAAAGTAGCCAATAAACTCATTATCCAAAAACTGATGAACAACTCCATGGAGCAAACCTTGAACAATTTAAAAGCCGTCTGCGAAACATCTGACACTTACAGCATGAATGCGGACTGAAACCCCGTTCGCCAATCCACCAACTGATCTTGGCATTCGCCAATTTAAAACAGCTGCCCCTTGGGATGGAAAATCCATCCGGACAGCTGTTTTTTCGTGGCTGCAATATTGACTTGCATCCACAACGTTTCAATTATTAGTTCTTGATTTTTTGTTCAGCGACCAACTCTGCTTGAACGATATACCGATCCGGAGCATAGCCGATAAAGTCGAAAGGATAACAAGTCGTCAAAGTCAGAGTGGATTCCTCTTTTTTGACAATGACTGTTCGATCATCTTCGTGCGTGATCCACGTATCCGTGACTTCATAAATAAAAATTTCATCGCCGTATTGCACATGAAGCAGATCGGCTTTTTCGAGTTCACCTAATCTAGTAAAGACCGTATCCCGATGGCCGCTTAGAACGGTATGGCCATAACCGCCTGGCACCGTCGTCAAATCACTGACGAACATGCCGACGCCTTGAGTCAAGGTCGAAGGATCCGTCCCCCAGTAGATGGAATATTTTTGCTCAATCTTGGGGATAAGCAGTGTAGCGATATTCGCTCCTGCCTCTTCTTGAATATCGCTTGTGAAAACGGGAGTCGGCTCTTCGATGGAAGGTGGCGTATAGATCATTTCTTTTTCCAGTGTCTGAGCCACTTCCGCCACTTCATCCGCTTCTTTTTCAGTGAAATCCTGCGCTGCTGTATGGCCGGTATTCCATTCCAAGAAATTCACTATGACAATACTTAAACCAATAAACAGGAGCACCAAGCCCAACCAACGCTTCATTTAGCTTCACCTCGCAATAAAGAGGCTGCCCCAAAAGGTCATGGTCATGACTTTCAAGGACAGTCCTTTTTTAGATTTGAATAAAGCGGCGGAGATTCAATCCCGCTGATCTTTTGTATGAGTGCTTATTAGACAGCCTATTGTTGCTCGGCTGTTTGTCTCTTTCTACGGAATAAGAGCAATGACCCTGCCCCGGCAACTCCAGCGCCGAACAGCATCATCAAAGGTCCGTTCGAAGCAGTGTCCGGCAAAGCTGCGCCATCCTCTTCCACTTCTACGGCCTCTTCCTGATCACCAGAAGCTTCGTCATCAGATTCGGCAGCTTCTTGGCTCGCTACATAATCATCGTATTCTGATTGACTAACTTCACAAGCGAGTCCGTCATTATCACGGTCGAGGTCATGCGGGTCGTTTTCTGCACTATACCCGTTTGTGTACCAAAATTCCATGACTTCTTCGTGGCTTGAAAAATCACCACAATCTTTATCGACATGTTCATCAGCTGCTACGTTCAGAGAAGCTCCTACAAATAAAAGCGATCCCATAAATATTCCAGTAATTCCTTTTTTCATATTATTCTCCTTCCATTCCCTTTATTTTCTTGCTACAACAAATAATAGTCTGAATTAACAAATAATTCAACATCATTTTCGATATTTTTGTCATAATCCTCATACAGACATCAAAAGCCCTGTCTCTCATTGATTACTTCCAAATTTTTCATTTACACAGTTAAAAAGCCCTCCAATCAATCCGGAAGGCTTTCACTCTTTACTATTTTTTTAAAAATCAACTTGAAATCATGCTCCCAATGAATACCGTCTGCCGATTGTTCCCAAGAACTTTCGATAAGGTTTCCTGTTTCATTCACTATGCCGCTGAACCGCTGATAAAAATCGAGCGGCGAGAAATCGGGCTCGTTCCGCCACAATTTCCAAACGCCTGCTTTCAAACTCATTTCATACAAACGCGTCACGCCGCGCGAATCAAAATAATGCTGAATATATTGTCCCTTCGCATCATCCCAATCGTAGACGATCATGCTACTTGGAAATTCGAGCTTGTCGATTTTCGTGCGCTGTATGACATAGCGCCCGTCCAGCCACTCAAAGCTTGCCTCACCTGTAATCGGTGTTGGTTGAAGCTCTGGATGATAAACTTCGATTGCCCAAGTCCCGACGAAGAAATCCAGACGAGCCATCATTTCTTTCCGTGTCGATGGCGGCATTGTATGGTCACCTCCAGAAATAAATTAAGTAATCACTTTTATGACAGCCGTTGATTTCTGTAAGTCCTTGACCAGCTCCATTTCTCGGCCAGTCTCTCCACCTTCTATCGAAAAAATATATTTCGAAATATTTTTACTGCCGTATAGCGCTCCATCTTCGATACGAAAGTCGATAATAATCAAGTGGTGGTCTTCAAAAGCACGGCTAATCTTTGAAAAAGTTTCTTGTTGATCTTCGGCTATTACCGTTATTTGTTTTTGCTTAGAGCTAGGAATATACTTTTTTTCTAGTTTTCCGAGTACAAAGAGGACAACCAGTACAATAAAAGTAGCTAACACAGCTACGTAATACATCCCAATGCCTACCACCAAACCAAGTCCTGCAGCAACCCAGATCGAAGCCGCTGTTGCCAAACCTTTTACCGATTTCCCATGGACGATAATAGTGCCCGCTCCAAGAAAACCGATGCCACTGATGACATAGGATGGAATACGGCTAGGATCAAATTGGATTGGTCCGGTGCTATTTTTCAAGAAATGATCAAAACCGGTGATGGAAAGCAGCATCATCAAACAGGCGCCGATGCCAACCAAAAGATGTGTGCGAAGTCCGGCAGGCTGTTTTTTCATTTCTCTTTCCATTCCGATAAGTCCACTTAATAGGGCAGCCAGTATAAGCCGTAAAGTGATGAGGAGATAATCATCTGGTAAAAAATCCACATTCATCCCTCCGATACTTATGGAGTCTATTATCATTTTATACCCCTTAAAGAGCTGATTCATTCTTTATGGTATATGAATAGTCATTACCATCCCAAATTAGAAATGCCGGGGGGAATTCAACGCCAGCTAGGCAAGCCATACAGTCGTTGGCACATTCGCTTCTGCAGTCGTGGCCGTTTTTGCCGAATTGCTGAGGGAATTGCTGAAAGATGCGATTGCAATGAAATCCAATAAGCATTTGACCGCCTGAGTTCCAATCGAATAGGCGTTCATTTTTATAGCTCCCTTTTCCGACATATGCCATACTGGTATCAACAATAATGAGGGGGAATTCAAATGGCAGAATTGAACGCAATGATGGGCTGGACCTTCCTGCAGGAAATTGATGTGCCGGGCTCGGTCAAGGACTTGCTGGTGGACGGCGAACAAGCGAAAGTCGCCTATAAAACCGTGCGCGATACCGCTGTCGTAACAAACAAGCGCATCATCATTTCCGATAAGCAAGGCTTGACCGGAAAAAAAGTTGAAGTTTACACCATCCCATTCGCATCGATCAATATGTACTCGACCGAAAATGCCGGTACCTTCGATGCCAACGCGGAAATCCAGCTTTGGACAAGAGCCGGGAACTTCAAACTGAACTTGAATAAGAAAGTCGATATCCGCAAACTAGATAAGATTATTGCGGAAGCGATTCTGTAACTTTCAACTGAGCTATACCTACACGTCACACGGGCGGATAGGTATGGCTTTTTTATTGCCCTGGGACAGAATCCGTATTTTCACAATTCTTTACACTGCGTTTACCACAGCTTAGCAGCCGCTTGAGATACTGGTGTTATTAAATGAAGAAGGAGTTGTTGAACAGAATGAAAATTGCAGTGATTGGAGATTTACATTTTCCTTCGGTAAAAGAGGACTATGCTTTTATCCGGGAAGATCGGCAGTCATTTTTTGAATCCTTCATGGAACAGTTTTTCTCGATTCCGGCAGACTTGTATGTCTCTATTGGTGATTTGACGAATTTTGGTTCAGCTGACGAATTGGAAGATATATATGGCATGATCCGCCAGCATGAAAAACCATTCGTACATGTGCTCGGCAACCATGACGTCTATGCCATGAACCGGAAAAATGTCCTCCACATCACACAACAAGAGCGTTTTCATACCATTTCAACAGAACATGCAACATTGGCATTTCTGGATACTGCCCAAGAACAAAATTACGAAGACTGGGGCGGCACTTTGGATCTTGTTCAACAACAATGGCTTGAAAATGTCGTTCAGGAGTCTGGGGATCTTCCACTCATCGTCTTCGGCCATCATCCTGTACATGGAACAACCAAAAACTCCGAAAAAGAAAAACGTTGCATTGCGCCAGACATTCCGATGTGGGAATTGCTAAAACCGAAGCAGCGTGCTGGACTGTACGTAAATGGGCACAATCATTACAATTCCATCGCAGCAAGAGAACAGTGGACATTCCTCCAAATAGCCGCTGTTTTGGACGAACAGGCTGTCCGAATCATTGACGTATCCCAGTCATTAATTGCCATCGATTATATTTCTTTAGTGGATCCCAAATTAAAATCGGCAGCACACACGATCGGTACAGCCATCGATCACTTTCAACTCAAGCCTCACCCTCTCGGCACCCAGGCCGATGTGAAATACGCGATTCCGCTTTCGGCTTCATCGCCGATTGCTACTGGCTTGGATTTAAACGATATTCAAAAAATCAAAACGAGATAATCTTTGCCAAGTTAGAATGAAATTGAAGAAAAAGGATGGCGCCCACTCCCCAGTGGATTGGCGCCATCCTTTTTTATTGAACATGGAAATAGAAATCTATGAATCGATCTGAATGCTTAATCTTTTCTTGTTTCGACAAAACTGTGCCTTTTTATATGATATTAAATAACTAAATTGTTTAAATAATCACAAAACTAAATGATTATACTTTATAATAGTACAAGGCGACCTCTAGAATTCCCTCACCTATTGAAGGAAAAGCCTAGCAATTCTTGGCACTATACATGAAAAAACAGTTTGAATGGCATAACAAGAAACATCAATACTTCTCAAGCCGCCCTTTCAGGTATACATAATGAATTACTTTATTTACTTGTGTTGCAAAAAATAATCTACATAAAAAGGAGTGTTTCAATGATTAAACGATCCACGAAAATGCTTGCCCTGTTGATTATGTCCCCCCTTCTCTTAATGGCCTGTTCCGGCGGTGATTCCGGAAGCGAACAATCGGCTGAACAAGATACGCTCATTTTCGCACGCGGCGGCGATGCGGTCTCGCTCGATCCTTCTGAAGTGACGGATAACGAATCCGAGAATGTTGCGCAAAGCATACTCGAAACATTGACGACTTTCGCGGAAGGCGGGACGACTGTCGAACCTATGCTTGCGACCGAATGGCAGGAATCAGACGATGGGCTGACCCATACCTTTACGCTCCGTGAAGGCGTGAAATTCCACGACGGAACAGATTTTAATGCAGACGCCGTCGCCTTTAACTTCAATCGCTGGATGAACGGAAGCGGTGACAGCTTCCCGATGTACGGCACAGTATTCGGCGGCTATGCAGGCGACGAAGTCCATAATATCGAATCCGTCACGGCCGTCGACGAATTCACGGTCGAAATTCAATTAAACCGGCCGCAGCCAACGCTTTTAAAAGATTTGGCGCTGACGCCTCTGTCAATTTCCAGCCCCGCAGCGATTGAAGAGTCCGGAGATGATTGTAGAAGCAATCCGGTAGGCACCGGTCCGTTTACGTTCCAGGAGTGGTTGCCGAATGAGCGGATCGCCCTGGAAAAAAACGACGATTACTGGGTCGATGGACTGCCGAAGCTGGAGGAAATCATTTTCCGCACAATCCCGGACAATTCTTCCCGTCTCAATGCTTTACTGAGCGGCGAAGTGGATCTGGTCGCCGGTTTGGATTCCGAATCCCATGAGCAGATTGAAGAAGAAGCTGGGCTCGAGCTTTATTCCCGTCCCCCTCTCAACCTTGGCTACCTCGGCATGACATTGACGCATGAACCGTTCGACGACCCACTCGTCCGCCAGGCGCTTAGCCATGCGGTGAATAAAGAAGCGCTGGTCGAAGCATTCTTCGGCGAAGGGGCGATTCCGGCGAAAAACGTCATCCCGCCTGCTGTTGAAGGCTACAACGATGATATCGAACCGTACGCTTACGATCCGGAACGGGCGAAAGAATTGCTGGCTGAAGCTGGGCTCCCCGACGGATTCAGCATGGAACTCTACGCGATGCCGGTATCGCGCCCGTATATGCCAGACGGCGCCAAGGTCGCTGAATATCTCCAGTCCAATTTTGCCGATATCGGCGTCGATGCAGAAATCGTCACGTTTGAATGGGCAACGTATATCGAAAAAGCGATTAATGGTGAAGCCGATACGTTCCTGCTCGGCTGGACCGGCATGAACGGCGATGCGGACAATTTCATCTATACGCTTTTGCACGGTGACAATGTCGGTTCGACCAACTCGACGCAATACGATAACCCGGAACTGAACGCCTTATTGGACCAAGCGCGGATCATCACTGACCAGGAAGAGCGCAATGAATTATACCGTGAAGCGCAAGTCATCCTGCACGAAGATCCACCGATCATCCCGCTCGTCCATACGTCCCCATCGCTTGCCGGCAAAGACAATATCACCGGCTTTGACCCGCACCCGACAGGACGCGTCATGACTTTGGAAATCGACTTTGAATAATTGCCTTACCAGCTGGCTCCCCTTTCTACATAATGGGAGCCAGCTTTTTTATGTTTATAGACAGCTATTTGAGCAAAGAAAAAATAATTTTCAATTAATTCTGTTCAGTACCTTGCATTGAACAATACTAGATGATATATTATTCATTAATCACTACTGTTTATAAAACACTAGCTAGGAAAGGAGGAAACCCAGATGAACATCCAGTTTAAAAAAGGCGTGTTGAATTTATGTGTCCTGGTGTTGTTGGATAAACAAGACCGCTACGGCTATGAACTCGTCCAGAAAATCTCGAGCCGCATCGCCATCTCGGAAGGCGCCGTCTATCCCCTGCTGCGGCGGCTCACAAAAGAAGGCTATTTCACCACTTACTTGCAGGAATCAAGCGAAGGCCCGCCTCGGAAATATTACTCGCTCACCGAACTCGGCCGGACGTATTTACAGGAACAGCTCGAAGAATGGAAAAGTTTCACGGATGGGGTCAACCAACTAATTGAAGAGGGTGTGCAAAATGACTGAAAACCAATTTTTGCAAGAACTTGAAACAGCGTTGAAACGATTGCCGAAAGAAGAACAGAACGATATTCTCCAAGACATCCGCGAGTATTTTGCGAACGGCCAGGCAGATGGCAAAACCGATAGCGAAATCGCCGATGAACTCGGCTCGCCGCAGGAAATTGCCGATGAACTGATCGAGTCGTTTGATTTCAATCAAAGCGATATTAGTGCGGCGGCGAATGAACTGACAGAAGATAAATTCGATCAAGTCGATATCCAAATCGATAATGGCATACTGACGATTGCTCCTTCAGAAGACGGCAAGATGCATGCCGACATCACCGATAAAAGCTACCGCCAGCAGCTGAATGTCGATATCCTCAACCGGACGCTCGTCATCACCTTGAAAGAAGAGCCAAGAAAATGGGGCATCTTCAGCTTTACCGGCAGCATGAAATCACCGAAGCTAGACGTCCGCTTGCCAAAGAAACTGTATGACAAAATCCAAATCGATTCCGACCACGGCATGATCACTGGCGAGCGACTCGACAGCCGCCAGTTGTCCATCGAAACCGATAACGGCCGCATCGAGCTTACGCACATCACGGCGGACCAAGCGAATGTCGAATCGGACAACGGCGATATCAAATTGGCACATGTACAGGCAAAGAAACTGAAAGTCGGCACCGACAACGGACAGCTCCAGCTGCGGGACATCCAGGCAGATGAACTCCATGCGTCAACGGATAACGGCGCCATCGACTTGAAAGACATCAAAGGCAATGTCCGCGCGAAAACCGACAACGGGCGCATTCGCTTGTCGACTGCGGACCTTGACCGCACAATCAGCCTCGAAACCGACAATGGCGCCATCTCGGTCGAGACCCAGGCGCAGCCAAAAAATGCGACAATCCGCGCGAATGTCGATTGGGGAACCGTTTCCGTATTCGGCATAAAAAACCGACACAGCGTCTTCGGCAGCGGAGAGAATGCGGTGGATTTGCAGTCGGATAATGGCAGCATCACGGTTGAATTAGTTAATTGAATAAGCGATTGATGCACGAATGGAAACCAGGCAGGGAACTTCTTCCCCGCCTGGTTTTTCATTTCATCCAACCGGCTGCGTCCTGATATGAAACCTTCTCCCTTCTCATCCGTACTGCTATACAAGAGGTGATGAATCGTGAAGAACAAAAAAGTGTTGGCATTCGTTTTGTTCATTTTCTTGCTGCTCGTCCCGGTCCAGGCGTTTGCAGTTGATTTCGATATTACGGAAGTGCAGATCGAAGCCCAGTTGAATGAAGACGGTACGGCAGATGTCACGGAACAATTCACGTATGAATTCGAAGATGAGTTTAATGGCATCACGAGAAGCTTGATTCCAAAAGAAGGAACGTCGATCGAGGATTTCACGGCAAGCGACAGCCGTCGGGATCTGGAAGTGGAAGCCGAAGACGGCCTGTACAAAATCTACCGCTCGGGCAATGACGGCGATTCGATCCAAGTCGAACTGAACTACCGGATCGTCGGGGCTGTCGAGAAGTTTGAAGACGGCGCCGAGTTTTACTGGCCGTTCTTTGATGCAACCAACGAAAGCGAGTACGGCGATATGACGATTACAGTCATCCCGCCTGCCCCGGCAACAGAAACCGAAGCGCTTGGATACGGCGAGGCGTTTGATACCTCGAACGTTACGGAAGACGGCACCGCGGTTTTCGATTTAGGCAATGTGCCATCCGAAAAAAATGCAGATATCCGCGCAATTTTTGAACCAGAATTGTTCCCTGGTGTCACAGCGCAAGACGGTACGGTGCGCGATGAGCTCGCGGATGACCGTGAAGAACTCGAAAACGAGGCAGCAGCGTTCGCCCGCAACCAACAAATCGCGAAATCGGCTGGGATTCCCGCCATCGTGATACTTGGCGCGCTTCTCATCGGGCTCGTGCTATTTTCTTGGCTGAAGGCGTCGAGACGTAAACGAAGTGTCCAAAGCGGCACTTATGAATTTTTCGTACCTGAAGGCTCAATGAGCATTCCCGCCCTGCTTCATTTTACGAACCCGAGCTATGTAGCGGCGAACGGCATGTCAGCGGCGATTTTGGATTTGATGAGAAAAGGCAAGATTCGCCAACTCTCGGAAGAACATTTCGAACTGGCCGACCGCAGTACCGACCACCCGCATGAAGCAGTATTGATTGGGCTATTGTTCGATACGATCGGGGATGGCCAGGAGTTCACGCTGGAACAAGTCGAAATTTATACGAAAAATGAAAGCAATCACGAAGATTACAATGCAGCGACCGCCGAGTGGAATAAAGAAGTGAGAGCCGAAGTGTTGGCTCAAGACTTTTACGAAAAACATATCGGCCTGCGCTGGGCGGTCGGCATCATGAGCGCGGTCTTCATCGGCCTCGCCATCGTGTCGGGCATTTACGGATTATTGCCATGGATGGCAGCCTCTATTGCGCTTGCGATGCTCGCTCTCGGATTTGCGATCGGCTATTCGCCGATTACGCGCGAAGGCCACGGCGTGCGCTATGAATGGCGCAGCATGAAAAACGCTATGGAACAATTGCCGACCGAGCAATGGGAACGGCTGACTATGGACGAAAAGCAGCGTGCTTACGCTTACTTGCTCGGCAGCGACCAGAAAACGGCCGAGCGAAAAGCCAATGCCTTCACAGCTGCTGAGCCGGCAAACGATGTCTCTGGCTTCGCGATGAACCCAATCCTCATGACGGCCGTATTCGTCTCGGCCAGCACCACGACCAGTTCGAGCGCCAGCGCAAGCGGCGGCGGAATGGCCGGAACTGGAGGCGGAGTCGGCGGTGGTGGTGGCGGATCGGGCGCGTTTTAAAATGATAGCTAACGCAAAAGGAGGATGGCAGCTGCCATCCTCCTTTTCCAATCTATTGAGAAACACAGGTCATTCTTGATGTTATGAACAAAAGCGGAACGTGCCCGGTTGGAATGGAGCACAAAAAAGCTGCCGAGCTTTCTCGACAGCCTGGAGAATCCCCTTGCTTTGAATGATGAATTTTCTTTATGGAGGGGTGAGGTCAGTCGCGATGAGTTGGAAGCTTTCCATCCGGCTCCTGTTCGACCGGAAACTTCGTGAAAAAGATGGTGCCTTCGGGTCCTGTCTCGATAGTGATCGTCGCATTATGGCGAGCTGCCACAGCGTAACAGATACCCAGCCCAAGGCCCGTGCCTTCGTCTTTTGTCGTATAGAAAGGCGTGCCGATTTTTTCGATGATGGCAGGATCGATGCCGCTGCCCTGATCCTGAACTGCCAGCACCACGAAGTTTTCGTTTTCCGGATAGGTGCCGATGGTCAGAGTCTGCCCTTCCCCCATCGCTTCAAGCCCATTGCGATATAAATTGATGATCAATTGCCGGATTTCATTATGATTCAACATCAATTCCGGCACTTCCTGTGTGTAAATGCGGATTTGTTTGTTCTGATTGGACGTATCGATTTTAATCAACGGGGAAATGTCCTCGAGAATGGTATTCAAGCTCATCATTTTCATATCGGAAGTCTGCGTATTACCGACCGATAGAAATTCAGTGATGATCGCATTCGCCCGGTCCAATTCACCGATCATCAAATTGAAATGGGAGGCGTGCGGCTCTAATTGCTCGTTGCTTAACATCAATTGCAGGAAGCCGCGTACCGTTGTCATCGGATTGCGGATTTCGTGGCTGATCCCTGCTGCCATCTGGCCGATCAGATCCATATTGGCGAGCCTTTTCAATTCTTTTTCGTATTTCTTTTTCTCTTTGATGTCTTTCAACATACAGCATATGCCGTCATCAAACGGATAGGCGGTAATTTCAAACCAAAAATCATGCACATCGGATTGAGTTTCAAAGCGGACTGTCATCCGGTCATTCATGGCTCGATGGAACTCGGTATAGGTGATGGTTCCCACAGTTTGCGGAAACACCTCCCAAATGTTCTTGCCAAGCACTTCCTCCACTTTTTTCCCTCCCGGAAAAAAATGATGCTTGTTGACATAGGTGTATTCCCAGTCTTTATTGAGCACAAAAAAACCATCCGTGATACTTTCAATCACGCTGTTGACCCGTTTGTTCGCAGCATACAACTCACGCGTCCGCTCTTCGACCATGCCTTCCAATTGATCCATATACAATAAATTCGAAAACACCGGGGCAGTGGCATCGATAATGGATTGCGCGAACGAAACCTGCAAATCAATAGCCTTTTTCACCCCCACACAAGCACATGACGCAGAAACGATGCCATGCACTTTCCCCATGGAAACCATTGGAAGAAGCAGCAGTTCCCCGCGACCACCCATATCGGCCCGGATTGGCTCTTTCTTTGATAGAGCCCGCTTGATCAGCTCTTCATAATTATCGGTTAAGCCCTTTTTGGCAAGATGTTCATGCCAGTCCTGTTCGGCCACCTCACCCGCTACGTGAAACCTAATTGGCGTGCTGCCTTTCGCGCTCGACGGCTTGATGATATGTGCGGCAAAATCCCCGGTGCCAACTGCCCGTTTCAAATAATCGAAGCACACGTTCAAGCTTGCCCGAATCGTCGAACAAAAAGACAACTCTCGGGTGAGGTCGAGCAATAGTTGCTTTTCCATCAACAACTTCTCCTTTTGATTGAGGGCTTTCGCGTTTTGGATCGCGACGGCTGCCATGTTTACGTAAGCTTCAACGCTTTCAATCTCTGATGGCGTTAAATTCATCGGTATGCCGTAATTGAACAGGAACACCATGCCAATGAATTCCTTTTCAGAGGAAATCGGCAGCGCCAATAAGGAATTGATTCGGAAAGCTCCCACCGGCGTCAAATTCGGCCGATTATCTGTCGACGTATCCGCTATGTAGATGGTTTTTCTTTTCTCTATTAATTCCGCTGCCAGTGGGTCAGTTTTCGGATCGATAATTTGTGACTGCAGTGTTACGCCGCTCATCATCTCCGGTTTTCCCGCAAAGCCACGGTAAGTGCCATCGCCTTCCGGCAAAAAGATCCCAACAGAATCGCACCGGACAATTTCCTCCGAAATGGCCATTGTGACTTGCTGCAGAACTTCATGCAAATCCAGTTTCATATTAACAATGCGTGTGATGTTCGCAAGCCTCGAATACCGCGATTGATCATTCACCATACAATAACTCTCCATTCCCGCCAACTGATCGTTGGAGTTCATCTGCCACTATCTATTAAAAATTTCTTTCCGGATCACTCTGTTCATCTGTCTACAATATTACTATATTGTTTTGGTTACAACCGTTTTATTTGTTAATAAATGTTTATTGTAATTTTTCCCCTTTTAAATAATGAATACCTAAAGTCAAGTCCACTTGCTTGGGAACTAGCCTGGCTTGAAATGAATGCCGATAGAAGGTGAAAGCTTTCGCGACAATCTAAAAAAGGAGGATGGCAGCCGCCGTCCTCCTTTTCATTATTCTCTTCCTGCGATATACGCCCATTTATAGCTGAAATCACCCGTGAACGGATGTGTGATGACATCGTGCACATATGGTTTTTGCAGCGCCATGCTGCCGAACTGATACATATTGGCAATGGCCGCATCTTCTTCAACGAGGATTTTCTCCACTTCAGCTAACGCTTGCCAGCGCTCTTCCGGTTTCAGGGCAAGTTCGCCGTTTGCCTGTTCCAGCAATTCATCCACTTGTTCATTGGAATATGCCATTGTGTTTTGAGGCGATTCGGTCGCGAACAAATCAAGGAATGTGATCGGGTCCTGGAAATCCGGGCCCCAGCCTGTGCTTTGGATATCGTAATCCTGTGCTTCGTTTTTATCGAGCAGGACATTGAACGGTACTTGGCTCATCTCAAGCGTCAAGCCTTCCAGATTGCCTTCCATTTGGTCTTTCATATAGGCATCGATCTTTTTCGAAAGTTCCGTATCGCCGCTCAAGTACTCCAAGCTCACTTCCGTCAGCCCTTCTTCCTCCAAGCCTTCTGCCCATAAGTCTTTCGCTTCCTCAGCATTGAATTCCATCATATCTCCATTGAGCTGGCGGAAATCTTCATTGTTTGCATCGAACGTGAATTCTGTCGGGACCAAGAAATCTGCCGGAATCGATCCGTTGGCAAGGACCACATCAGCCAAATCCTGTTTGTTGAAAGACAGTGACAAGGCTTTGCGCAATTTCGGGTTAGCAAGCGGCGTCGATTCGCCTTCGCGCTCCTGATTGAATTGCAAATAATAGACAGACGGCTTCAAAACGCGCACGACCTCTTCATCCTCTGCGTATTGCATCGCAAATTCGCCTGCCAAGCCGGCACGGTCCGCTTCCCCTGTCTCATATAAATTAACACCGGTCCCTGGATCCGGGACGATATTAAATTCGACCTCATCTAATTTCACCGTTTCCGCATCCCAATATTCAGGGTTTTTCTCCAGCTCCCACGATGCTGCAGTTGCATCCCAGTTCGCCAAAACGAACGGCCCGTTCGACAACAGATTTTCTGAATCCACGGCGTATTGATCTCCAAGTTCAGTGACGTAGGCTTCCTTCTGTGGATAAAACGTACCGAACGCCATCAAGGACAAGAAATAAGGAATCGGGCGTTCAAGTGATACGACGAGCGTTTGGTCGTCTTGTGCGGTAATGCCGAGTTCCGACTTGTCCAGCTTGCCTTCTGCAATCGCAGCGGCATTCTTGATCGTTCCCGCCATCATATATGGACCATAAGTCGAGCCTGTTTCCGGATCGGCTGCTCGCTGCCACGCAAAGACAAAATCATGCGCCGTCACAGGTGAGCCGTCAGACCAGTTCGCATCGCGCAGCTTGAATGTATGGGTCAATCCGTCTTCGCTGATTTCAGGCTCGGCCGAAGCCATCGCCGGTATGGCCGTGTTCTGTTGATCTAGGCGATAGAGCCCTTCGCCGGTATTGTTCAACATTGTGAACGATACCGCATCGTCCGCCAATACGGAATCCATCGTCGGAATTCCAGACCCTGTCGTTAAGCGCAGCTCCTGGACACTGTCCAGTTCTCCATGCCCAGCTTCACTTTCCGTATCAGATGCCGATTCCTGATCCCCGCTGCAAGCTGTAAGCATCGCAGCCAAACTGGCCGTCGTCACCAAAGCCCAAGCTTTATTTCGTTTAGTCATTATGAAGCCTCCTAAGTCTATTGCTCTAGTTCATTTCCCCTCCTATTATATACAAATAACAATTTTCTTGAAAAATATATAAAATTTTGAATTTAATAGAGTTGGTATTATCAGTTATTTATTTCAAAAAAACAACAGGATTTCCAAGAGCCGGAAAGTCTGTTGTTCGCTAAAATTATTTGCGGTAGTTTATTTGCTTGGATACAATACGCATGAATTCTTCAAACGAGGCAGAATAGCGGTTCCAATGGTGGTACCATTTGCGGATCGTGTCGAGCAGCCAGAATGGCACCGGTTTGCCGTCGATGATCGGGTAATATTCCTGGTACGCTTTTTTCAAATGCTCCCAGCGGAAATCATTGCCGGGCTTGATGTATTCGGACACATCGAGCAGCTTTGCGCGCCCGTCCTGCAAAATGATGTTTTTCAAATGGATATCCCGGGGATTCAAGCCGATTTCACGAATATAGTCGCGCGCTTTTTCCACATCCACAATGGCCTGTTCAGGCACGTAAATACCTTGCAGCAGGCAATCGAATAAAGTTGGGCCTTGCTCGAATTTCAGCACAAGCATGCGCTCATTTCTTCCATAGCAAGTCGAGAAATAAACAGATTGGCCGATTTGTTCATATACTTGTGCCTCAGCTTCGAGCTTATCCTTTTTGCCTTCTGCGTATACCTTGAATGCATATTCGGGGAAGTTTTCGGATTGGAACACGGCCGCATCCGTCCCGACGCCGATGCAGCGGAAGCTATCTGCCATTCCCACGATTGTCACGGGTTCATTATCAGGATGCGCTGTCACGGTGACAGCCGACAAAGCTTGCGCCGCCAGTTGCCATTGATCTTCATTCATGCCCATCTCTCCTCTGATCGTTCACGGTTTGTTCTATTGAAATAACGAACCGCCCATGTGTTGGCGGTTCGTCTTTATCATAGCATCAGTTCTCCAATTTTCCCTTTTACGCACCCGGCTTCATTTCCTGGCGATTGACCCATTCGCGTACGGTTTCCAGGTAAGCACCGGGTTCTTCGATCGCCGGCATGTGTGAACTGTTTTCAAACACATGAAATTCCGCATCCTGGACGAGGCTCGCGTAATATTCAGTCGCAGATGGTGTCGCTTCATCGTACCGGCCGCAAGTAAACAAAGCCGGAATAGCGATTTCCTGCAGGCGCTCCGTCGCGTCGAAATGCTTCAAGGTGCCGGTGACCGTGAATTCCGATGCCCCCCACATATAGTTGTAGACACTCGGGTTCAGTTGATCGAGATCTTCCGACAACTCCTGTGGCCATGGGTCGACGCGGCACATATGGGTTTTATAGTATTTCATCACAGCTTCCCTGTAATCTTCGGAATCGGTTGTCCCTTGCTGTTCACTCTGCACGATCGTCTTTTGCACCTGCTCCGGAAATTGCTTCAAATAAGCGCGCTGGTCCCGCTCCCAGCGCTGTGCATCGAGTGCAGGCCCCGAGAATATGACACTGCGCACGCCTGGTGGTTTTGTAAATAAATAAGACGCGGCGAGCATCGTCCCCCAGGAATGGCCCAGAAGATGAATTTCTTCCAGTTCGAGCGCTTGGATCACTTGCACGAGCTCTTCGACGTAGCGGTCCACTGTCCAAAGAGACGCATCTTCCGGCCGCTCCGATTTTCCGCAGCCCAACTGGTCGTATTGGATGACCGGCCGCTCTGCCCCTAGTTGTTGCAGCGGGTCGCTATCGCTGCTTTTCATTCCCGGTCCGCCGTGCAATAGCAAGAGCGGAATACCAGGGCCTTTGCCTGTAATGCGGTACCATACTTTGCCCCCAGTCACGGGAATGAACCCTTCTTTGACATGTTCCATAAATGCTTGAGCCTCCTTTTAGCCTGTTAACAAGCATTTCTCCATCAATGCAAAATCCCCTTTATTTTCATGTCCCCATAAGCAAAACCGCCATCCCGAAAAGGAATGGCGGTTTCTGCTTTGTTTTAATTGATGGACCTTATTCTTCTTCTAGAAATCCATTTTCCACGAGCCAATCATAAGCGACGACCGAAACGCTCTGGCCTTCAACGTCGACCAGATAATTCAGTTCCCGCATGATATCGCTGTTAAGGTTTTCCGCCAAGCGCGAAGTGATTTCTTCAATTTCCGGGTATTCTTCGTGTACGTCCTCGTTGATTGTCACCGCTGCCCGATAAGGCGGGAAGAATTGTTCGTCGTCTTCCAGCACGATCAAATCGTAGCTGCGGATAGTGGCGTCGGTTTCAAAAGCGACCGACACGTCCACTTGTTCATTATTTAGAGAGCGCTGCGTCAAGCCTAGATCCATTTGGTTGACCTGGCCGGAGCCAAATTCAAAATCGTATGTGTCTTCAACGCCCGGCAAGCCGTCGGAACGGTTGGCGAATTCGGCATCGGATGCCATCGACAACTCTCCTGGATTTTCATTGATGTAACCGGCAAGATCGCTGATCGATTCGATTCCAAGTTCACTCGCCTGCTCGCTTCTCATGACGAGCGCGTAAGTGTTATTGACTTCCGACATATTCATCCAGTGGATACCGTTTTCACTGTCGATTTCTTTCACTTTCTGGAAAGCCGCTTCCGGATCGGCAATCGATTCTTCACCCATATAGGTGATGAGCGCCGTCCCTGTATATTCCCACATCATGTCCACTTGGCCGTTAACGAGTGCGGAACGGACCACGCTGCTTCCGAGATTGTTCATTTGATTGACTTTGAATCCTTCTTCGACCAGTAAGAACGCGGTCATTTCCGACAAGATGTATTGTTCGGTGAAGTTTTTGCCCCCAACCGTCACTTCTTTTCCTGCCACACCCGAACAGGCGGACAAGATCAGCATGATGATCAGCAAAGGGATTAATTTAAGTAGATTGCCCACAACTTCTGATTCCTCCTATTCGCTATCGCTATGCTTTCTCAATACGCCTTGACCCCTTCGGCACCACCACATACTCGATTTTACGCAAGATGTAATCCGCCAAAATCGCCAATAAGGTGACTGGGATCGCGCCGGAGATCAAAAAGCCGTTATCGAATAAATTGATGCCCGTGAAAATCCAGACGCCCAGCCCGCCAGCCCCGACCACATAAGCAAGAGCGGCTGTGCCGATGTTCAAGACGACGGCTGTCCGGATGCCCGCGAGGATCGAGTAGGCGGAGTTCGGAAGCTCGATGCGAAACAGGATTTGATGGGGTTTCATCCCCATCCCTTTCGCCGCATCGATCATGTTCTTATCGATCGAATCGAGGCCTGCCACGGTGTTTCGAAAAATCGGCAGGATCGAATAAATGAACAAGGCGAACACGGCAGTTTGAAAGCCGATGCCGAGCACGCTGATCATCAGCGCCAAAACGGCAAGGCTCGGGATCGTCTGCCCCAAGTTGGCGATATTGGATACGACCCATTCCGCTTTTTTGAATTTCGGACGTGTGATGAGGATTCCCGCCGGTACCGCGATCAAGATGGCGAGCACGGAAGACACCAGCACGAGAACGATATGTTGCCGCAACAGCACCAGGAATGTCTCCGACTGCGTGAAGATGTAGCCGAAATAATTATTCGAGACCGCCCAGATGAAAAAAGCGGCGACCGCTGCGTATAAACTGTATCTGACTATATTGCCTATCAATTTTTTTCGTTTCACCGGATCACCCTTCCTGGGAGGCGGACATTTTCCCTTTGATTTCAAAATGCAAATATTTCTGGACCAGGTCGATGGTGATCGTCCCGATATTTTCGCCTTGTTCATCGGTGACAATGACCTGGTCGGCTTCCTGATTCAACAGCATCGATAAGGTGTTGCGCAGATCCTGGTGGACATGGATCGTTTTCGTATCTTGTATGGATTCATCCACCGGCCCAAGCCCGATGACTTCCCGCAAATTTTCGACCGTGTGCAAGCTCAAGCTTTTGATCGCACGGTCCTTGCCGAAGAACTGGGAAACGAATTCGTTTTTCGGATGCGCCAGCATTTCGGAAGGCGTATCGAATTGCATGATTTTCCCGTCGCGCAGCAACAGGATCTTATCCGCCATTTTAATCGCTTCGTCGATATCGTGGCTGACGAACAGGATGGTCTTTTTCACTTCGCGTTGGATCTGCAGGAACTCTTCCTGGATCTTGTCGCGAATGATCGGGTCAAGCGCGCCGAACGGTTCGTCCATCAGCATGACCGGCGGATCGGCTGCCAGTGCACGGACGACACCGATGCGCTGTTGTTGGCCGCCTGACAATTCGTGCGGGTAGCGATTGCCATAATCCTTGGCATCCAAGCCGATCAGCTTCATCAAATAGCTGAAACGTTCGCGCTTGTCTTTTTTGCTCCATCCAAGAAGATCGGGAACGAGCATGACGTTTTCTTCGATCGTCATATTCGGAAACAATCCATTGCTCTGGATGACATAGCCGATTTTTCTTCTTAATTCGATCGGGTCCAGATCTTGGGAGTTTTCACCGTTGATGACGATCTCGCCTTGTGAAATGGATTCCAAGCGATTGACCATCCGCAGCAATGTCGTTTTACCGCAGCCGGAAGGGCCGAGCAGCACTACGATCTTGCCTTCTTCCACCGTGAAATCGACATCGCTGATCGCGGTCATCTCTTCACTGTATTTTTTCGTTACATGGTTAAATGAAATCATCTACTCACCTCTTTGCAGTTAATCGGCTATCGCTTTTTTCGTAAACCGTTTTTGGATCAATAAAAGAATGGAATCTGCAATGATCGCCAAGATCGCCACCGCAATGGATCCACTGATGATCAAGTAATTATCGCCTCTGCTGATGCCTTGCGTAATGAGTACGCCAAGGCCGCCGGCGCCGATATACGCGGCGATGACTGCGATTCCGATATTCATGACGACCGCTGTCCGAACCCCTGCCATGATGACCGGCAAAGCATTCGGGATTTCGACACGCAACAAGCGCTGATGCGTTTTCATGCCCATGCCGATTGCTGCATCGCGCATTTCCGGATTGACGTTCTTGATGCCTGTATATGTATTGCGGATAATCGGCAGCTGTGAGTACAGCACGAGCGCCACAAAAGCCGGCACAAACCCGATTCCCTGGTTGATCAAGGAAAAGATCGGAATCATCACGCCGAACAGCGCAATGCTCGGGATCGTCAATGTAATCGAAGCCATCTGAAGAACTGTGTCTGCCAGGTATTGGTTCGTCGTTAAATAAATGCCAAGCGGAATGCCGATCAATAGCGCGACGGCAATCGCCAACGATACCAGTATCGCATGGTCAATCGTCAGCTCTAAAATACGGGACGAATTGACCTCAAGAAACCTGCCCCAATTTCCCATTGAAACACCTCCCTTCTGTTAATAGAAAAAAATGAATGGAACGGCGACTCGGCCATTCCTTTACTAAAGCGTGCAAGCACACGCCGAATCCCTCTTCCTGCCCTAATTGCGCAGGACAAAAGGACGTCACGAAGAGCAAAGAAAATGCACAACATTCTCCATGACTCCCTTTTCATCCTCTACAAGCATAACATGTATTTTTCTAATAAAATGATTTCTATAGTATTTTTCGCGATTCGCTGAAGATTGGAGGTGCTAGAGAACGGCGAAAAATCGATTAGCGCCCCATTATTTTCCGTTGAAAAATAGCCTTTCGTTATTGTCTATCCATGAATAAAAAAAGCAAGCCAGCTATTGATGGTTAATCAAGCAGCTGGCTCGCTGTTATTTTGATAAGAATAATATTCTTGCCCTTGGGTCAGCTTCCAATCCGCAGCGCATGGCCTTTATTCTGCAGCACCGACAGAATGCTGAGTGCAGCCAGTAAACTCGTTTTCGGATTCGCTGCCATCGGGTTGTTCTCGACTTGCAGCTGCATCTTGCCGAAATCCCCTTGTGCCTCGATCGTATGCGTATTGCGCTCAATCTTCGGATCGACGATGATGCGCACTTTCGTCTCATGCACCCCAATGCCCGCAATCGCAAGCACCAAAGCGACGTTGATGTTCTTCGGAAATTCGCCCACCGCATCAAACGCCGTCCCGTCAAACAGCACTTGTTCACGGTCCGTCTCCATCCCGAGTGACATCGGCGATTTCCGCGTCGTCAGCCGGACAGATTCCAATCCACCGAGTGCCCTTGCCGATTGCAAGACGTCCAAACCGCCGATCGCACCGGACGGCAGATAGACTTGTGTGCCGTTCGTTTCCGCAAGATTCGTCAGTCCATCCAGGAACGCGAAGTCTTTGAACACCCCGATACTGCTAACGATGAGGTCTTTTTTGCGTTCGGCCACTTGTTTCAAAAACAGCCTCGCCGCATCCACTGTCACAGCTTCCACGACCGTATCGACCGAGGTTGATAGAAATTCGTCGAGGTCGGTGTAAAACTCCATGCCAAAACGTTCTTTTAAACGCGTTCCGGCTTCCACGTTGCGGCCAAACACAGCAGTGATGCGCCCATCCGCCATGCGTTTGTCGTTCACCTGTTCGAGCAAGTAGGTCGCGATATTGCCGGTTCCGATGATGCCGATGTTCATTAGTATTCCTCCCTCCTTGAAAATCACCTTATGTTTCTTTACCCCTAAATAGAAAAATACCACCTTCGAAATCGACTGATTTCATGGAAGGTGGCATTTCATTATCTCAAATGATTCATTTTTAGGAAGCCGACCAAACGTCTTTCGCAAAACGGCCGGATTGTTCAAGTTCACCGAGCCACGCCAGCGCTTGTTCACGCGTCGCGCCTCTCAGTTCCTGATAGCTTAGAATCAGACTTTCCTCTACGGCTGGCGCCATCTTGCCGCCATCTCCGCAAATATACAGATGTCCGCCCTGTTCCAACAGCCCAAGAATTTCCTGTGCGTTCTGTTCCATCAAGTGCTGCACATAAACTTTCTCTTGCTGCTGTCTCGAGAAGGCGCTATGCAATTCGATCAAGCCAAGCTGCTCGGCTTGCTTCAACTCTTCTTCATATAAGTAATCCTCTTGTGCATGGCGGCAGCCGAAATACAGTTGCGCGGCACCGAGTGTGGCTCCTTGTTCTTTCAACACTTTTCGTGCTTGGATAAAGCCGCGGAACGGTGCGATGCCGGTGCCTGGGCCTACCATGACGAGCGGTGTTTCCGGGTTTTCCGGCAATTGGAAAGCAGTTTGAGGCGTGCGGATAAAGGAAGCGATTTTATCTCCCACCACGCGCTTCGCCAAATAATTGGAAGCGACGCCTTCGTATTCACCCGTACCGCTCCACGCGTCGCCTTTCACGACGCTGACCGTGATGCTCGCTTTGCTGGATGAGACACGCGGTGAGCTCGAGATCGAGTAGTAGCGGGCTTTCAATGCCGGCAATAAAGCCAAAAAGTGCTCAAATTCCATCTCGCACGACATAAAGCGTTCCAGCAATTCAAGCATCGTCAAACGCTTCGCTAACACTTCCCGTTTATAGGTCTCGTCTTCCACCAATTGTTCAAGCTCCTGTTTATGTGGCGGGCATGGATTGCTTTTCGCGAGTTCGCGTAGCTGCGCGCGTGTCGCCGGTTCCTGCAACTCGACATAGCTTGCAAGCAATTGTTCGAGCTGGACCGGCTGGCCGGTCGGCAAATGGTTCGCGCGTCCAGAGCTTCCTTCCAAAACTACATGCTCTTCACCTTTTAGGCCGAAACGCGTCAACACCCGCTCCACCAATTCCTTGGAATTCTCCGGCAGCACGCCGAGATGGTCGCCTTCTTGATACGCTGCCCCTTCAGGCAACTGGATCTCGATATGGCGTGTGCTACGTTCCGCTGTCTTCAATAGTTCTTCATTACCGGCAATCATTGCCGTGAACGCATCGTATGCGCGCGCTGATGGGGTATGGCTGACGCCGCTGATGAATTCCATCGTCAACTGGGTGGTTGCTTGTGCGTTCGTTTCCAAGTCGAGCCCGAAACGTTCGGCGAGTGCTGGCCATAGGGCTTGCTGCCATTTTTCCAGCTCCCCGTCAAAATCTTCGCTGGCATCGCCTTCGCCGCGGCCGATGAGCTGCGTGGCGCCTGCTGCCGACAGCTGTTCATCGATGATGCTCGGCACGCGCTGATAGGTCGTTGCCCAGTTGCGGTCTCCGCAGCCGAAGACGCTGTATGTGACGCCTTCAGTGGAATCGGCCATGGCCAGCCATTCCATAAAGCGCACCGCATTGTCCGGCGGGTTTCCGTTATACGAAGCCGATACGATGACGACCGCCCCTTGTGTTGGCAGGTTGCCGGCATAGTCATCGAGCGCAGCTACTTGTGACTCAAAGCCTTTAAAACGTGCCGTTTCCGAGAGCTCCCGGGCGACGCCTTGTGCTGTCCCAAGGTTGGATCCGTAAAGCACCAATAGCGGCGTGCCGTGCGAATCGATGGCTTGCTCGGCTTCCGGCGCTTGTTCTGGCTCTTCCGCAACTGGCGCTTGGAACATCTGTACTTTTCGTCTCGGTTTCACTTTCATCGTCAATCCGTCCGGTTTGAAGGTCAAAGTTTCTTTCACTTCAAGTTGATAATCGGTATGGTCGATCAGTTCGAAATGCTGCAGCACCATGCCGAGCACGAGAACCGCTTCGTGAAGCGCAAATTGCTGGCCGATGCATGCGCGCTGTCCGTTGCCGAACGGCTTGTATGCATGATGAGGGATTTTCGAGATGTCTTCGAAGCGCTCCGGCCGGAAACTTTCTGCGTCTTGTCCCCAAACGCTTTTATCGCGGTGGAGTTCCGGAATGAGTAAAGTGAACGCTTCACCTTTTTCGACTTCATACTTGCCGGCAAGCGTCGTATCTTCTTTCGCATAGACGGAAAATGCCGGTGCGGTCGGCCACAGTCGCAGCGCTTCATTCAAAATCATGCGCACGTATTTCAATTGCTTCACTTGCTTGAATGAAGGCGTCGCATCACCAAGCACTTCGTCCACTTCGGCATAAGCTTTTTCAAGTTTTTCCGGATGCTTCAAGAGATACTGGATCGCGAATGACAATAAGCCGCTCGTCGTTTCGTGTCCGGCAATCAAGAACGTGATGATCTGGAAGCGGATGTTCTCATCATCCAAGGACTCCCCGGTTTCCGGGTCTTTCCCTTTCAGCATATGCGCCAGCAAATCATCTTCTCCCTGGTCTCCCGCTTCCTTGCGTTCTGCGATCAATTCGTCAACCAAGTTAAACATATAATCGATGTCTTCCTTGAATTGCTGCTTCGAGCGCACCATCAATTTGTCCTGGATGCCAAGACGCTGCGTCTGGCTCATCGATTCATCCAAAGCACGCACCATCTTCTCGATGAACGGATGAGAATCCTCACGGTAAAAGCTATTGAAGCGGTAATTGAACCCGCACAGGCCGATCGTATCAAGCGTCAACCGCGTCATATCATCCGGCACATCGATTTCTTCGTTCGGATTGAGACGTGCCCATTTCTGCACCAATTGCGACGCGAGATCGATCATTTTCTCGTGATAGCCTTTCATCGCTTGCTGACTAAAGCTCGGCAACAGGATATTATGGGCTTTCTTCCAGTTCGGCTCTTCGGTTCCGCTCGTGAACAAACCGTCTCCTCCAAATGCGCGGACTTTCTGGAGAGCCGGCCCGATCTTTTTATCAAAGCGCGTCTCGTCACAGATTTCCGCGGCCAGTTCCGCACTCGATACAAACGTGCTGGCACGTCCCGGAAAATGGAATTGATAGATCGGCCCAAGTTCACGCGCTTGCTGCATGAACGATTGCACCGGCTTTTCTTTATCGATCAATGGCAAATTGCCAAGCGGGCCGTAGGATTTCGGTTGTGGAAGGTTTTTCATTTCAATCATGGATTAGCACCTCTTCTGTAAAATTAAAAACGGAATGAATATTCATTCCTATAAAATGAGAAAAAAACTGGCATCATCACGAATGATGACGCACAGCATCCCAGCAGCTTTCCTCGACGCCTGCCAGTAGTTCCGCCGAGGCTTCAAGTTCCCCTGCACGGATCAATTGATAGAGTTGCAAAAAGCCGCCGAAGATAATGGCGATGAGCGCCTTGGACGGAAGCTCACGGATCTGCCCTTGCTGTTTTCCTGCCTCGAAGAAATTTTCGAGGATCATTAGTAAATGGCTGAATTGCTCACGGCTTTCGGCGTCCAGAAAATAAGCGGATGTATGGGTTTTAATGAAATACAAAGCATGATCGTGCTCGTTCGTAAAGCGGATCATCCCTTGGAATAAATGATGGAATTGCTCACGAATGCCCGCTCCCTCAGGATAGTCTTTCTCCAGCGCCTCCTTGAACAAGGTCACATAATGCTGGAACAAGGTGTTGACGAGCACTTCTTTATTGGCGAAATAACGGTAAATCGTCCCCGCCCCGACTTTTGCATCGGTCGCGATCATCGGGATGGTCGTGGCATCAAAGCCGCGTTCGGCAAACAAGGTCAGCGCGCTGTCGAGAATATCATCTCGTTTAGTGGTGGATGTCGGCATCTGGAAAAATTCCTCCTTTTGTTGCGGAATGAACATTCATTCTCCGATAGTTTACTCCTTCCCTCCTTGAAAATCAACGAATAACCCGAAAGTGGATGTCGCCAAAATGAAACGATTTCGCTGGCTGTCCGTATAGCATAGTATCCAGTTAAAGGAGGAATCATTCATGTCGAAGTATTCCATCAAGCAATTTGTCCAGCAAACGAAACAGGAAGAAAGCGCGCGCGATTTTTTCGAACTTGAAACTGACCGCCTGCTCGAAGTGAATTTGAATGGCCAAGTATGGGCCAAGGCGGGCTCGATGATTTCCTATGAAGGCAATATCAAATTCGAGCGTGAAGGCATGCTCGAGCACGGACTCGGGAAATTTGTCAAAAAAGCGCTCAGCGGAGAAGGCGCCCAGTTGATGAAAGCGAACGGCCAAGGCAAACTTTACGTCGCGGACAGCGGCAAGAAAATCACTATTTTAGATCTTGAAGGCGAAAGCATTTTCATCAACGGCAACGACTTGCTCGCGTTTCAGGACGGGCTCGACTGGGACATCAAATTGATGCGCCGCGTCGCCGGAATGATGGCGGGCGGATTGTTCAATGTCCGCTTAGAAGGCCACGGACTCGTCGCGTTCACTTCCCATTACGAGCCGCTCACTTTGCTCGTCACGCCGGATACGCCAGTGTTCACCGACCCGAACGCGACTGTTGCTTGGTCGGGCAATTTGGAACCGGATTTCGTCACCGACGTGCAGTTGAAAAGCTTTTTTGGCAGAGGCAGCGGAGAATCCGTACAGATGAAATTCTCCGGAAATGGCTTTGTCGTCGTCCAGCCATTCGAGGAAATCTATCACGCGCCACAAGGCTGACGACATATCACCTACTAAATACTGCCCCGCAGCGATTAGACTTTGCTCTAATCGCCGCGGGGCAGTTTGTTTTATGCTAAAAGCCGATATTCCATTGTTGTTTCAATTGTGAAAGCAAATCCTCTGGAGGATTATAGACGAAATACGTGACACCTTCTTGATCCAGTTGAATCGTTCCGTCTTTGTAAAAGTGAATCAAATACATATGCTCGTCCATGCGATTGGCTGCCGGCATATTGTAAAGCATCATCCGGTAGCTGCCAGGCTGCTCGAGCAGATCGGCCCTTTCTTGCAGTTCCGCTTCACTCGCTTGAATCAGCTCTTCTCCATTCAACCGGTCGATCAGTTCATCGGCTTTTTCCGGCCCTTCGATGAACGTTTCTTCATAGCCTGCGGTTTTGGCCGAAGTATAAGTGCTTGAAACGAGTACCCCTTCGTATTCCCCGCGGTGTTCGATCGCGAGAGTTTCTGGGCTTTCCCCGACAGTACCACAGCCAGCCAAGGTGGCGATGACGATCAGTAAAGATGCCGTTATCGATATTGCAGCCGAAGCTTTCATGTTGACCCTCCAGTTCTTATCCTTAGTCTATAGTATAGCAAATGGTAAATTTGTAAAATTAAAGATATGCTAATCCGGCAATTAATGAGGCTTCTTGCACAAACTGCTGTTGCATCCACAATAAAAGGTTCCGGTCTGCTGACCGGAACCTTTTGTCGTTCTCTATTACTATTTTTTCGGCAATACGGCTTTCGGAGAAACGAGGCCTTTGTCGACGAGTTCGTCCCAGAAGGCAGACGGGATGTCAGCTTTCAGTGCAGCCAAGTCTTCCTTGATGCGGTCTGGCCGCGTGGAACCGGTGACGACTGCTTTGACCGCAGGATGCGCCGTTGAAAATTGCAGCGCGGCGTCTTTCAAATGCACGCCGTGGTTTTGGGCAACTTCGTTGAAACGCGCCACCCGCTGTTTGATTTCTGGCGTGATTTCTGCATAATCGAAATGATCGCCGCCAAGCAAAGCGCCGGAGTTGAACGCCGAGCCGATGACTAGGCCGCCTTCTGTTTTCTCGGCAAGCGGCATCATGCGCTCAAGTGCGCGTTCATGCTGCAGCAAAGTATACTGCGTCGCGGACAAGCTCAAATCAGGGTGCGCTTCTTCGAGTTCGAGTGCGACTTCGATCGGCGTGGTCGTATTGACCCCAAGGCCCCATGCTTTGATAACGCCTTCGTCTCTTAAGCGATCGAGCACTTTAAAAGCCCCTGTTCGTGCTTCATCGAACTTCGTGACCCATTCATCGCCAAGAAAGTCCGGGGAGATATCGTGCACATAGACCATATCCAAGCGGTCTGTTTTCAAGCGCTTCAAGCTGTCTTCAATCGAACGCAGCGTGCCCGATTCCGTGTAATCGGTCTGGATTTTATTTTTGCGGCCGAATTCGAACAGCCCTTCTTTTTCTTCTTCCTCGTCCAAGACGATGCGGCCGACTTTTGTGCTCAACAAATAGTCATCGCGCTTGTAGGAAGGCAAAATCTCGCCGAGCCGCAGCTCCGCAAGCCCTGCCCCGTAAAACGGCGCCGTGTCGAAATAACGGATGCCTTCGTTCCAGACAGATTCGATGGTCGCCATCGCTTCGTCTTCCGGCACGTCCCGGAACATATTGCCGAGCGGCGCTGTTCCGAGCCCAAGTTTATGTTTGATTGTCACATCATTTTTCATTCGTGAACACCTCTTCTTTAATAGTTAAAACATATACCCATGTGTACCCGTTGAGGAAGCCGTTAAACGAATGAAATCCCAGTTATCGGCAGGCATGAAAATAGCCCGATTTCTCATGGTCGGACATGAAAAACCGGGCTATGCGCGTTACTCTCTCCTATTATTATACCTGAAAGAAAAATGTATTTGCAGACTACTTTTTCGGAAACGGCTGCCCTATACTCAGGATATCAAACTGAAAATGGGAGGCAACACGATGAATGAATCGACAGAAGTTTTGGACCTTGGCCCCTTCTTCCACGGAACGAAAGCACAACTGGCAGTCGGGGACTTGCTGGAATCTCAGAATCCTTCCAACTTCCAGGACAAGAAATCCAATTACATCTATTTCACCGCCACACTCGACGCGGCGAAATGGGGCGCGGAACTCGCCGCCACGGATTTGCCCGAACGGATCTACATTGTCGAACCGACAGGCACATTCGAAAACGACCCGAATTTGACCGACAAGCGCTTTCCCGGGAACCCGACACGCTCCTACCGCTCCAAAGAACCATTGAAGATCGTGGCGGAACTCGCTTCCTGGGAACGCCATAGCGACGAGCAGATCAAGCATATGCTCGACTCGCTGAAATCGCTTCGCGAACAAGGCAAAGCAACCATTATTGATTGAACTCTTTTCAAAACGCCGGCTGGGCTTTAAAACATATGGCCAGCGATTTGGTATATCGCCACGAACAGACCAAGCACACTGGCCTTCATTTTAGCGGGATGGTACCGTTCTTTCCGGTAAATATAAAAGAACACCACTAGGAAGCCGGCCGGAATCCATAGCTGGAAGTCGTACTCTAAAGTGCTGTATGAAAGAACCGGCATGACATAGGCGGCAACTAGAAAATAGATGCAGATTTTAATGCGGCCGGTTTCCAACTCCTTGCTCCATTTGGCCAGCAAGTAAATAATGATGATCGCCATCACTGTGATGTGCAGCTCCGGCAGCATTAGCGTGCCATTTCCCAATTTGAATTCCACAATGTCTCACTCACTTTTTCGTATGATGATCTTCCACCTGGTAAATTTCGCCACTTGCGTTTCATTCTCCTTCATGCAAAAAACCACCCAAGTGACGGGTGGTTTTCGCATACATAGCATTCACTTATTTGGATCCGGAATCTACCGCCGGTTTGACTCGCGAGGCCAGTTCCGGGTTTTGTTTATCCGGTGCAGTGGCTGGTTTTTTCGACCAGATCGTCGCCAAGATCGGCCCGGAAATATTGTGCCAGATCGCGCCCCATACGCTTGGCAGCGCAGCGAGCGGGCTGAAGTGGGCGGTGGCCAAGGCAACACCTAGCCCTGAGTTCTGCATGCCCACTTCGAGTGAAATCGCGCGGCGGTCTGTTTCGCTGAGGCCCATGAGCATCGCGACCAGGTAACCGAGCATCAAACCGAATCCGTTATGCAAGAACACCGCAAGGAAGACGATGAATCCTGAGCTGATGACGTTTTGCGCATTGGCCGCAGTAACGGCGGAGACGATGATGAGAATCGCTGCCACCGAAATGAGCGGCACGACCGAGATGCTTTTTGCGACCGCCGCCGGGAAGATGCGCTGGATTAAGATCCCGAGTGCGATCGGCAGGATGATCACTTGGATGATGGATGTGAACATCGAGACAGGGTCGACCGGCAGCCATTGCCCTGCAAGCAATAGCAAAAGCAGCGGCGTCATGATCGGCGCCATCAAAGTCGACAAGGAAGTCATCGCGACTGATAAGGCCAAATTGCCTTTTGCCAGATAGACCATGACGTTCGATGCCGTCCCGCCCGGCACACAGCCGAGAAGCACGAGGCCTGCCGCAAGCTCAGGAGGCAGATTCAAGACATACGCGATGGCAAAGGCCGCAAGCGGCATGACGAGAAACTGCGCTGCTACCCCGACGAATACCGGCAGCGGGCTTTTGGCGATGATTTTAAAATCCACCGGCTTGAGCGTTAAGCCCATCCCGAACATGACGACACCGAGCAGAATCGTGATATAGGCACCGAATCCGACGAAGGCTTCAGGCAGGAAAAACGCCAGCAAGGCGGCCAGGATGACCCACACAGCAAAATACTTTCCAGCGATGGCACTCAATGATTGCAATACTTTCATTTGATCGTCTCCTTTGTCTCCACTTTAATGTTTTTGCCGGGATTCAATAGATTGTTCGGGTCGAGCGCCCGTTTGATTTTCTCCATGACCTCAAGTGCCGCTCCGTGTTCTTGCTGTTGGTATTTCTGTTTGCCGAGCCCGACGCCGTGTTCGCCTGTACAAGTCCCTCCGCGCTCGAGTGCGTACTCGACGATGCGCCCGTTAAACTCCTGCGCACGCGCCACTTCATCAGGGTCTTCCATATTCATCATGATGAGCGCATGGAAATTGCCGTCGCCGACATGGCCGACGATGCCGCCCGGAAGCCCAAGCGCCTCCAGATTTTCCCGTGCATGGCCGACTGCGTTTGCAAGTTCTGAAATCGGCAGGCAAACGTCCGTCACCATCATCTTTTTGCCGGGATAGCCATGGATATAGGCATAGGCCAAAGTATGGCGTGCTTCCCATAATTGATTGCGCGCCGCCGTATCAGTCTCAAATGCGATTTCTTCGCACGCATGCCCCTGGACGATTTCTTCCATAAACTCCACATCTTGCTTGAGCCCAGCTTCGTTGCCATGGAACTCCAAGAACAGAGTCGGCTTCTCGAGGTAAGCGGTATCATTGTATTCATTCACTTGCCTCATCGACTGTTCATCGACAAGTTCGACGCGGGCAATCGGAATGCCCGCTTGCAAGATCGAGACGACCGCTTCGACCGCATCTTTCACGCTTGGAAATGAAGCGCGAGCCGCCGTAACGAATTCTGGGATGCCGTATACTTTCAAGGTCATTTCCGTAAAGCAGCCAAGCGTCCCTTCAGAGCCGACGAACAAGCCGTTTAAATGAAGCCCGGAAGACGATTTCGCCGCTTTATTGCCGGTATGGATAATGGTGCCGTCCGCCATGACCACTTCAAGGTCGCGCACCTGGTCACGCATGACGCCGTATTTGACGGATGTTGTGCCGCTCGCATTGGTCGCCGCCATGCCGCCAAGGGTCGCATCCGCCCCAGGGTCGACACTGAAAAACAATCCGTGTTTTTTCAATTCCTTATTCAATTGCGTCCTGGTGACACCCGGCTGGACAGTGACGAGAAAATCTTCCGCATCGACATGCAGCACCTTATTCATCAAGGAAAAATCGACGGTGATGCCGCCCTGTTCCGGGATGACATGGCCTTCAAGGCTCGATCCGAGGCCGAACGGGACGATCGGAATCGCGTATTGCTGGGACAACTTCATGATTTTCGATACTTGCTCCGCCGTTTCTGGAAACACGACGATGTCCGGCAATTGCATGGCATGATAGGATTCATCCCTGCCGTGCAGCTCCTTGATCGTCTCGTTGACGCTGACTTGTTCGCTTGTAAGAAACTCCGCCAAATTGTGCAGGATTTTCTCCTGATGAGGAATTGCCATTTCATATCGCTCCTTTGTGGTTATTCACACTATTTAAACTTAATTTCAAAATTATAATAGGGAAAAGCTTATTGGATCATTTCAGGCGGACGCTTTCGGGCCCACAGGATGTGGGTCATGCAGCTGGCGCGACAGGACGTCGCGCAGCCAGCTGCCAGGGCACAGACTCATGTCGCTCCGTCGCAATGCTCCGTCACTGCTCCCGCAGGAGTCACCGCCTTCCACTCTTAATAAATACTAATTATTAGATATGGAGCAAAACAGCGCAGACTCCTTGGGGAGCAGAAACGGAGGTGGCTTTCCAACTTCGTTTCGACGAAGTGCTGAAATCCATTCGGGCGTCTAGCCCGAATTAGTTCAGCGCGAGCCCCCAGGAAAGCTAGCTGTTTTGTGGAATATCGATTGCGATGCCTTACCAAAAGTCTTACAACAGCATGCATACACACCGATACATCTTCATACCTCCGAAAATTGGTCCTACCAATTAAACCAATTATACATAATAATCTGAAAAGTACAATGTGTATTTTCAGACATTTTGCATTTCTTTCGGTATGATGAAAAGAGAACGCAAAAAACAAGTCAGCAGGGAGAGAGTTCCGTGTTATTGAATCCGAAAAAACGCACCTATGAATTAGTCGTCGAACAGATCCAAACGCTGTGCTTGGAGAACAATTTGCCTCCTGGCGGCCGTCTCCCTTCCGAGCGGGATTTGGCGAGTTTGTTCGGCGTCAGCCGCAATTCCGTCCGCGAAGCGTTGAAAGGCCTGGAAAGCAAAGGCTTTCTTGAAATCCGGCAAGGCGGCGGCAGTTTTCTCTCTGAGACGAAGCACGATATGCTCGGAAATGAACTCGGCACCCGCATCGATGCGGCGGAGATCCAATACATCGACGACATGCTCGAGCTCAGGCGCGCTTTCGAAGTCGAAGCCGCCTCGCTCGCAGCGCAGCGGGCGACACCTGAGAACTTGCTGGCGATCCGCGAAGTGCTCGGGCACATGGCTTTGGCAGCGAACGATCCCGAACTCGGCGTCCAGGCTGACGTGGATTTCCATCTGCAAGTCGCCAATGCCACCAAAAACCAATTATTGATCGACTTGATGGAAACACTTGCGAAGCGGCTGGAAGAAAATATCCGCGCCACGCGTCGCCACCGCTTCACCGATGTTGAGCGCCATCAGGATACGTACAATGAACATGAAGAAATCTATTTGGCGATTGAAAGCGGCAATAGCGAATTGGCCAAGCAATTGATGAGCGAGCATATCTCTCGCATCCGTTCGGAATTGTATCGTTCGACATGAATTCGCTTAAAACAAAAAACGCGTGGAGAAACGGATTCGTTTCTCCACGCGTTTTTCAATTCCGAAAGCAGGATATCTGAAAGGCGCACTCTCCCAAGAGAGCACACCTCCTTTTATTTCCTGTTTCTCTCTTTCAATTTGTTCTCCACGTCGTCTTTCATTACCATGGCTTTCTCTTTATAGTCAGCCGCTTTTTCTTTATAGTCATCTTTATTTTCGTCCCAATGGGTTTTGCCTTTTTCGATCGCTTTGTCTTTCATTGCGTTCAGCTTGTCCAAAAATGCCATGTCAATCACCCTCCCGTTTCAGCTGATTTTCTACCAGCTTAACTGTGCACAGCATAACCCATTTGTAGTTCAATGTCTAAGATAGCCGGCACTCCCATGACAAAAGCCCGGTCTTGCAAACTGAAAGGTGGAATAATCGCGTTTTTGACTTTGCTCCATTTTTCCACTCCCTAAAAGCAAGCCATTAATCACCCCTCTTATTTTCGCGCCTGCCGAACCCGCTACTCACTTTCACTGATATCCTTTAAGTTTTGCAAAGTCTGTTCAACCGAGTTGTACATGAGCTTCTTGATGTAAATCGTATTGGCCAATTTCCCGAATATGCTGCCTGGGAGTTCGTATTCCATTTCGAATTGAATCTCAGTGCCCCCGTCTTTCGAAAGATAGCGCCAGGTCTGAGTGCCACCAAATGCGCCGCTAATTAGGCAGCGCCATATATAGCCGTCTTTTACAGCCGCATTTTCCACAACCAGTACATGCAAAGCCAAGCTTCTCCCGAAAAAGTAATACTTCAAATTCATGCTCGTCCCTTTTTTCCCTGTGCCAATCAGATTTTCCGCTTCGGACAATCCGGCATACCACTGATACCAGAGTTTCGGATTGGTTGCGAAGTGATGGACTTCCTTTGCTCGCCGGTCAATGAAAACCGTGTTCGTTACCCTCCACATATCAGCATCCTCCCCTGCCTCACATTTAAGATCCAACCAGCGTCGGATCTCTTTTTCACAACCTCTCTATAGGTATTAATATAGCATGATTCCATTAAAATAAACTGACTTTTCTGATATTTATAGTAAAATGATGGTACTTAGCAAAATCCGTTCAGCAGCAATACGGCTCCATGTACCAAACTATGGGTTATTTAAATGAAAGGAGAAGATGTGATGGGAACTTTCTTGAAAATTTTGATCATCATCGCAAGCCTGTTCTTGGTCGGTGTCGGCATCGTCTTATATGCCGTCTACAATTCAGACCCGGCGCAGCAAGACGTGCTCGAGGAACAAAGCTTCGATGAAAATATTGAGGCAGTGGAAATTACCGTTGAAAATTCCCGGGTAGCCATTATGCCAAGTGAAGATGAAACGGTCCGAATCGTCATGTCCGGCAATGACGATGATTTCACCTTAAACACAGAAGTTGAAGGCGGCCGCTTGGCAATCGAAGTCGAAGACCGCTCCCCGTTCTTCAATTTCGACTTTAACCGCTCCTATACGCTGCAAGTTTACGTGCCTGCGAGCGGGCTTGATTCCTTGTCGGCCGATAGCGATAACGGCAGCATCGAAGTGAGCGAGATCACTGCTGTTGAGTTGTTTCTTGAAGCAGACAATGGGCGCATCGCTTTGGAGGCAGTCGACAGCGATACGGTTGAGGTCGAAACAGACAACGGACCGGTTGAACTGAAAGACATGGAAGCCGTCATTAGCGTCCGCTCATCCAATGGACGCATCCTGTTCAGTGACGTTTCAGGCGAACTGGAAGCACAAGCGAATAACGGACGCATAGAACTGGACACAGAGACGCTTGATTTCCCTGTCGATTTCGCTACGGATAATGGGCAAATCGAAATCCGCACTGCCAGCGAACCGGTGAATGCCCGCATCGAAGCGCGCGTCGACAATGGCAGCATCGATGTATACGGGCGCGAAAATGAAGAGACCGTGTTCGGCAGCGGCGAGGTGCTCATCCAGCTCGCTTCAAATAATGGCAGCATTGCTGTCGAATGAAAGGAATGGATGAACATGCCTTTGAAACGAGCGACACTGCGCTTGGCGGATACAAGAGAACTATGCTATATCGAGCACGGCGACCCGCACGGCATTCCGCTGATTTTCCTGCACGGGCTTGCCGATTCCTGCCATACCTTCGACTTATTATTCGCTTGTTTCCCTGAACAATTGCGCACCCTCGCCTATACACAGCGAGGGCATGACGGCATCGATCTGCCGGGCCTGTCGTATCGAACAGAAGATTTTGAAACGGATTTGCTGCAGTTCATGGATGCCAAAGCTATCGAGAAAGCCTTTATCGCAGGTGCATCCAGCGGAGGATTTGCCGCCAGGAATTTCGCTGCGAAATACCCGGAACGGACAGTTGGGCTCATCTTAATCGGCTCCCCTTCCGAGCTCGGCAACCAGCCGGAAATCGTCGCCATTCACGAATCCACTTTGTCGCACTTAACAGATCCCGTCAGTCCCGAGTTCATCCGGAAATTTACCGGAGGACTTTTCAACAAACCGGTGCCTGCCGATTTCTTGGAGAAAATGTTCCATGAGATCCAAAACGTTCCCGCGCGTGTGTGGAGAGAAACGAGTGAAGCTGCATTGAATGAAAAATTCCCTGGCTTCCTTCACCAAGTGACAGCACCCGCGCTTATCATTTCCGGAAAGGAAGATCCCATCGCTTCACAAGAAGACCAGCAAAAGCTTTCCTCTGCCATCGTGAATTCCCAACTGTGCATCCTCCCGCAGCTCGGCCATATGCTGTATTGGGAAGGCCCGCCAGAAGTCGCAAAGGCCATCACCCAGTTTGTCGATAAAGCTCAAAAAAGCTAATGACTAGCCAAACCATTTCGCCGGAAAATCGCCTGGACCGAAAAAGCAGCCTTCCATATTTCTTTAGAGAAGGAAGGAATATGAAAAATAGGCGAGTAAAAGCCATCCGCCTCAGGGTATAGATAAAAAAGGAGGCATTTCAATGAATTTGCATGACAAAGACGAAACGAAATTATTCAGCCCAGAATTCACCAGGAACCCTTACCCAGCCTACGAACGGCTGCGCGAAGAAGACCCTGTGCACCAGGTGCGTTTTCCAGATGGCCAGCTCGGTTGGCTCGTGACGCGCTACGCGGACGCGGAAGCCGTATTGAAAGACCCGCGCTTCATCAAAGACTTTTCGAAGCTGTTCGGCGGCAGCATGGACGAGATGAGCGTATTCGCCCAAAACATGCTATTTTCCGATCCGCCCGACCATAAAAGGCTGCGCGGGCTCGCACAAAAAGCCTTTACCCCGAAAATGATTGAAGGCATGAAACCGCGCATTCAGGAAATCACCGACGAATTGCTCGATGGATTCGAAGGCAAATCGAACGTCAAATTAATTGACGAATTCGCCTTTCCGCTCCCCATCATCGTCATTTGCGAGATCTTGGGCGTGCCCTCACAGGACCGCGACAAATTCCGTACCTGGTCGAACTCGCTGATCGAAGGCACGAGCGGCGAAGCAGGTGTCAGTGTCTACGAACATATGAATGAATTTATCCAATATCTCGGCGAATGGTTCCAAAAAGTGCGCCAACAACCGGGAGACGATTTAATCAGCCGCTTGATCGAAGCAGAAGAAGCTGGCGACCGTTTGACGGAAAAAGAGCTGTACGGGCTGGTCTCCTTGCTTATCATCGCGGGACACGAAACGACCGTGAACTTGATCGGCAACACCGTGCTCACGCTGTTGAAGCATCCTGAACAGCAGCACGAATTGTGCGTACAGCCTGAACTGATCGGGCCGGCCATCGAAGAATCGCTGCGCTTGAACGGACCGGTCGAATTCAGCACCTCAAGATGGGCCGCGGAAGAGATCGAATTCAGCGGAAAAACCATTCACCGGGGCGATCTGGTCATCGTCGCGCTGAACGCGGCGAACCATGACCCCGAGCAGTTCGATAACCCTGAACTGTTTGATATCCACCGCGAAAAAAGTGCCCATTTGGCGTTCGGCAAAGGCATCCACTTCTGCCTCGGCGCTCCCCTCGCACGGCTGGAAGGCCATACCGCCATCGACGGTCTATTGAAACGTTTTCCTGCCATGGCGCTTGCTGTCCCAGAAAACGAACTCGAATGGCGTCCGGGCATGATCGTCCGCGGCGTCCGTGAACTTCCGGTGACACTCGGAAAATAGCTAGGCAAAAAGGCGGTGCCAATGACTTTTCGAAGTCATTGGCACCGCCTTTTGAATTGTAATTAGTCCAGGCTATGAAGACAGGAAATCCAATACACGCTTCAACTAAAGACTTCTACTTGCTTGCATTGTCGCGTTTGACGATCTTATCGCTCACTTGCTGGCCGCTCAAGGTCACCATCGGCATGCCGCCACCCGGGTTGACCGTACCGCCGACAAAATACAGGTTGTCATATAGTTCGCTTTGCTTCTTGTGCTTGAAGCCGCCGTTCTTGTTCTTGTCGGAAACCGTTCCGTAAATCGCTCCGCGGTCCGAACCGTAGATGCGTTCGATATCATGCGGCGTCCAGACATCGCGTACGACGATATTATCGCGCAAGCCGTCGAGCCCCATGCGTTCGAGCTTATTGATGACTCGCTCTTCGAATTCCTTGTACTGTTCCGGCGTGAACGGGTTGTCCTGGATATACGGGATATGCGGAAGGATTTTAATATTTTCATACCCTTCCGGCGCCTGCGTCGGGTCGGTCTTGTTGACGTTGACGAGATAGATCGTCGGGTCGTCGGGCAATTCATGACGCTCGAACACCTTGTCCATCTGCTCTTTTAAATTGTCCGAGAAGAAGAAATTATGGTGGTTCAGTTGCGGATAGGTCTTCTTGACGCCGAGATGCAAAACGAGTCCGGAACTCGCCGGCTCGTATTTCTTCTCGAGCTTATCGACAAACTCATGCTCCGCCTTGACCATTTTTTGATAGAACGGGATGACTTCCATATTCGATACGTAATAATCAGCGGTTTGGAAGCTGCCGTCTTCGAGTTCGACGCCGGTGATCTTGCCTTCCGCACTCGTCAAGGCACGAATCACGCCCATGCCGGTATGGATCTGGACGCCTTCTTCGCGCGCCAGTCTCTCCATGCCGCCCGGCACATACCAGCAGCCTTGTGCGTGTTGCATATAAATCATCATATTGAGCACAGCGGGTGCGCTATACGGCGAAGACCCTACGTATTTCACGTAATACGACAGCATGTCGCGCAAATGAGGATTATTGATGCGCTTGGAAATCGCGCTGTACATCGTCGAGGTCAAATCGAATCCGGTCAGAGTCGCAAGGATGCCGTTTTGTGCGACGGCCTCCTTCGGCGATTCAAACCCTTCCTTCAAATAGCTGCGCTCGGTCGTTTCGTAAATCCGCTTCGCGTACTTGAGCAGCGCGTAGTATTCCTTCATGTCCTTTTTCGACAGTGCCGGGTTCGCCCGCTCCATCAAATGAAGGTCATGGTACAGATCGATCACCGTGCCGTCCGGGAAAAATGAGCGCCACTCACGCTCTAAGCGTTGCATCGGAACGTAATCCGTCATTTTCTTGCCACTGCCTTGGAACAAGCGATCGAAAATATGCGGCATCGTCAAAATCGACGGGCCCAAGTCAAAACCGAAGCCGTCCCGCTCTAAGCGGTTCACTTTCCCGCCGATATGCTCGTTCTTTTCATATAACGAAACCTCATAGCCTTTTTGCTGCAATGAAATCGCCGCCGACAAGCCCCCAAGCCCGCCTCCGATTACGATTACGGATTTCTTCGCTTTCCCCATATATGTACCGCCCCTTTTTAATGAAATATGTATCCTTCTTTTTTACGCTAAAACCGCCTGTACGGAGATTTCTTTAATGCCTTGCCATTGTCCTTGTTATTCCCTTCATAATAAGCTTAAAAACGCTGATTGTATAGTTTTTGTATAATCCTAGACAAACCGTTCATTCCAGGAATAAACAGGACATTGACAGGGAAAGTGGAATGGTATAGAAAGATGCAATACACAAGACAGGAGTTGATCACTATGGCTGGATTTTTACCGCATATATATGACACGGCCATGAAGCCGCTCGAGAAGACGCGCTTTGAAAAAATCCGCGCCGGACTGGTTCAAAAAGCGCAAGGTCGCGTGCTCGAAATCGGTTTCGGAACAGGTGCGAACTTCCGCTATTATCAAAATGCCGAACGGGTCGACGCCATCGAACCAAACCCGGAGATGAGTAAACAGGCCGGCAAACGCATCCGACAGTCGAAGACACCGATTCGCACGTACGAAGCAGTCGCTGAAAAACTGCCCTTTGCCGATGACAGCTTCGATACGGTCGTCGCGACCTTAGTATTCTGCACGATTCCAGACCCGGTCAAAGCGCTCGAAGAAATCTACCGCGTCAGCAAACCCGGCGCCCAGATCCTCATGTTCGAGCACGTCAAAATGGACCAACCGCTCATGGGCAAAACTCAGGAATCCTTGACACCCGTCTGGAAAAAGCTATGCGACGGCTGCCATTTGAACCGCGATACAATCGATTTGGTGAATCGCTCCCCTCTGGAAATTGTGAAGGTGGAATCCTATTACGGCGGACTATTTTTGACCATTGAGAGCCGGAAACCGTTGTGAATTGTAACTGTCCCTGTGTACGGCACAATTATGACTATTTACCTGAAGGCATGAAAATACGGAAGGAATATTACTGATCCTGATTTGAAGGTATTTCTTATTCACTTATCCTGCATGGGGCACTACTCGAATTGTGTGGTGCACAGGCACAAAAAAATAATTCCCAATTTCCTTGCAATTGTCCGAAGATTGGTTTAATGTGAACAACATCAACCAGCAATTAACTTAATAGTCGATTTCTTATCAAGAGAGACGGAGGGATTTGGCCCTGTGAAGTCTCAGCAACCGCCCTATTTCAGGACAAGGTGCTAATTCCAATAGGCATAAGCCTAGAAGATAAGAAGAATGCTTTTCCAAAACGGGCTTTCTTCTTTTCGAAGAAAGCCCGTTTTTTATTTCCACCACTCACACTAAAAACAGAAAGAAGGAATTTCACATGATCCATTCAACTATTCAAACAAACCAAAAATTAACAACTGCCCCATTCAAGGCTGATCACGTCGGGAGCTTATTGCGCCCCGACAGCATTCACGAGGCGCGCAAACAGTTCAAAGTAGGCACAATCACAGCGGAACAGCTGCGGGAAGTCGAGACGACGGAAATCAAGCGCATCGTCGACAAGCAAATCGAAGTCGGTCTCAAAGCAGTGACGGACGGCGAATTCCGCCGCACGTTCTGGCATACTGATTTCATGGCGCATATCAATGGCTTCGAAGGTTACACGCCGGAAAAAGGCTATCAGTTCAAAAACGTCGAAACGGAAGCTTATGACGTGCGCAATATCGGCAAGATTTCTTTTAATGAAAACCATCCATTTCTCAGTGATTTCATTGAATTCAAGGAAATCGTCGGCGGCCGCGCTGTGCCGAAATTGACGATTCCAAGCCCGAACCAATTTTTCAACCAAGGCATCCGCGATGAAGCCATCTATCCGGACTTGGAAGACTACGCGAAAGACGTCATTCAAACTTACCGCGACGCTTTCCAGGCATTTTATGATGCCGGCGCGCGCTATATCCAAATCGACGATGTCTATATCGCTGGCTTGTCATCTCCGGACATTCCGTTCAACGATGGAAAATACAATCGCGAGTATTTGATCGACTTGGCGCTTCGTGTCGCAAACGGCGTGCTGGAAGGCAAGCCGGAAGACCTCGCTGTGACGACTCACCTGTGTCGCGGCAATTATCAATCCGACTGGGCATTTGAAGGCAGCTACGCATTGATCGCGCCGACTTTGTTCGCCAAAGAAAAAGTCGACGGCTTCTTCCTTGAATACGACGACGACCGCTCCGGCAGCTTCCAGCCACTTGAGTACATTCCAAACGGTGGACCAAGAGTTGTGCTCGGCGTCTTCACTTCAAAAAATGGTGAACTTGAAGACAAAGAAGCGATCAAAGCACGCGTCGCAGAAGCCGCAAAACATGTGCCGCTCGAGCAGCTATGCATCAGCCCGCAATGCGGATTCGCTTCGACTCACCACGGCAATATCCTCACCGAAGAACAGCAATGGGACAAACTGCGATACATCGTGGAAGTTTCTGAAGAGATCTTCGGAGAGTAAACGACAAAAGGCAAGCGCAAATTTGCGCTTGCCTTTTTGCTTGGAATAATTGTGTGGTGCACAGGGACACCGCGGGTTAGAGTTCCCCTGTTGACAGAAAAGTCGTACAATAAAAAAGAGCGTTCGATAAAGAGGAGGAAATATTTCCATGGCAAACGAAAAGTTTTTCACGTTCCACAATGGAGTTGAAATTCCCACTATCGGATTTGGCACTTGGCAAATCCCAAATGAAGAAGCTTATGCCGCAGTAACGACTGCTTTAGAAAATGGCTATACTCATATTGATACGGCCTTAGCCTATCAGAACGAGGAAAATGTTGGAAAAGCGATTCGAGATTTTAACATTTCTCGGGAAGAGGTCTTTATCACCAGCAAGCTTCCTGCTGAAATTAAAGGCTATGATGCAACATTAGCGGCTTTTGAAGAAACGATTTCAAATCTCGGAGTCGATGTGTTAGATCTTTATTTGATTCATGCGCCATGGCCGTGGGACGAAGTCGGCAAAGATTGTACAGAAGGCAATATTGAATCGTGGAAAGCGATGGAGAAGCTTTATAAGGACGGCAAAATTCGGGCAATCGGCGTTTCGAACTTTTCGGAAAAAGATATTCAGGCGCTTTTGGATTCCTGCGACATTGTACCTATGGCGAATCAAATCCCATTCTATATCGGTCGTGATCAAGCGAGCCTGCTACAGTTTTGCAAAAAACATAATATTGTCGTAGAAGCGTACTCTCCGCTGGCAACTGGCCAAATCTTGAACAGCCCTGAAATCAAAGAAATGGCTGCTAAATACAGCGTTACCCCTGCTCAATTGTGCATTCGTTATTGTCTGGAGCATGGCACTTTGCCGCTTCCGAAATCAACGAACAAAGAACGCATCGTTGAAAATAGTCAATTGGCGTTCACCATCTCTCCAGAGGATCTTCAAAAGCTCGATGCTTTTGAAGATGTTCGCGCCAAATAAAAAACCGCCCTTGGGCGGTTTTTCATTTTATCTGCCTAACTCAATTCCAACCAAAATAAGATGATCCTTTTTTAGGATACACATCCCTTCGTTGTTGAGCTTAACCTGTTCACGAACATTGATCGTTCTTGAGTATCTAGGTCAGATTTTCAGTTATTGATTCACTGCATCAGCATCTTGCATCCGGAACAAGGAAAAGTCATCTAGACTTCCCCAAGCCCCGCCATTTGCTTTCACGCTTCCGCCGATTGTCACTGTACCGTCTTCCACAAGGATACCGTCTAGTTCAGGCTGGCTCCAATTAGCCCACCCGTTAACAGTGGTGTTCATTGTATAGCGCTCGCCAGTTGTTTCAGCGTAAATATACATCTCGGAGTTCTCGGCATCTCCTCCCTGCACAAAGGCAGAAAGTTTGTAATATCCCGGTTCCAAGCCTGTTATCGTTTGTTCTGCCTGAAAATCGATTGCATCCGCTGAGTAGAAATGAAGCGAATAGTTTCCAGATTTAGCATCCGATGCTTTGTTTTGATAACTCGTGTGAGGCGCAGTACCATTTCGGTGGGTGATATTCCACACGCTTCTGTCGCTATTTTCAAACCCTGCATTCTTCACAAAGTTCTCTGGACTGATCTGAAGATTCACTGTGACAGACAAGCCGTTCTCCAGTTCCCCATCAATCACATAACTGCCGGCACCGTTGCTGACCGCCTGCTGCAATGCTTCCTCATTCCATGTAACCGGAACCGAGCCTCCGCTGCTATCGTTGTAAATGACGGTCACCAATTCAGGCAATACAATCGCCTCGCCCGCGACAGCCGAGATGGATGGATTTTTCACATCATCTACTTTCAATGGAGCGACTGCCCCTGTCTCCAAGTACTTGAAAACGTTCAAAGAGGGCAAGGGACGGCCATTAAAATCAAACAACGCCTGATTATCAACTGCACTGCCACCGTACCATTCCCCGGCATCTTCCGGATCGTATTCTGCCGCATAGCTTGTCGCCCAGCCGGAACCGTATTTTTCCCAAATCATTTTGCTTTTCTTCAACTTCTTGTCTGGTGCTACAGGAATCCAAGCCGGTTCCCAGTAAAATACGCCGAGGCCTGCATCTCCTATTTTCGCAACAGCTGCTGCTACATCTCTGACTGCATGCGCTTGCCCTTGGACCGTAATTGGATAGTCCAAAGTTTGGCCAGTGCTTTTCGGTGCGGTGTTTTCATGGCCATCGCCATCTTCTGCAGTATAGGCATATGATGTTTCTGCGACCATGACTTTTTTGCCGTAAGTATCAGCTACACTTTTAAGAACAGATGACAAATTCGTCAATGTGCCATGCCAAAATGGATAATACGAACTGGCGAATACGTCATAGTCGACCTTGTTGTCTTCAAGCGTTTTGGCGATCGATGCATATCTTCCCGTAGTTTCGGGGTTGGTAAAATGCAACGCGACCAGAATTTCCGGATCCAGTGCTCTGACTGCTCGGCTTCCTTCATTGAATAGCTCGCTCATGCGCTTCCAGTCTTTTTCTCCAGCCATGGCGCCGTTGGTTTCATTTCCGATCTGCACCATGCCGATGGCCACACCTTCATCTTCCATCGCTTGAAGACTGTCTGCTGTAAAGTCATGAAGGGCGGTTTTCTTGTCTTCAAAACTCAACTGTTTCCAAGCTTTTGGCGCTTGCTGCTTCGCAGGATCTGCCCAAAAATCGGAGTAGTGGAAATCCACCAACACCTGCATCCCATTGGCAGTGGCCCGTTTGCCGATTTCAATGGCTTTTTCTATATCGTTATTGCCTCCACCATACCCGTTTCCTTCCGAGTCGTAAGGGTCATTCCAGACACGCACTCTCACATAATTTACGCCTGACTGTCCTAATGTTTTAAAAATATCCTGCTTTTTTCCGTCTTGATTGTAGAATTTCACTCCGCTGTCTTCGAGTGCAAGTATACTCGAAACATCGACCCCTTTAATAAAATCTTCATCGATTCCAGGAACGCGCTCGACAAAGATATCCGCCTTCACCGGTTCAGGTACCGCGGCCAGTGCTGGTGCAGTGCTTAAACCAAGAGAACCCATCACCATGGCAGCTGCAGATACAGCCGCCAGCTTCGCTTTCCATTTTCTACCCTTCGCCATCCTCTTTCCACATCCTTTGATTTTATTGTTAAAAAGGATTTAATTAAATCCTTTTATAACCTTGAATATTAGACCCTTAATCAAAAACATCCGCTCAACAGATTTCCTATTAAGAGCGGATGCCAGTGACATTTACATATAGGATTTTTTAAACTTTTTTGTCCGACGCTTAGCACTGAATCCCCAATAGTTCACTTCGGAAAAACTAGATTTTCCAAACCGGAGCAATGCTAAATCTATTTTAGTTGGTTATGGCTAAAATCCGCACTTCATACTGCGCCAAAGCAAGCTCGCCCGATAGATCCTCACCCGTCACCAAGTCTTTCACTGCCGAATTGATTGATACGATTTGTTGCTGTTCGGTGAAATTCATGACGAAGGCGTAGTCTTGATCGGCGTCCTGGCGCACCTGAACCGAGACACCCGGACCATGGGTAACCGGGAATACTGCTTCGAGCGACAATTCGCGGATCAACTCTTGATAGAAATCGCGGTGAAACTGCTCTTCCAAACGACCGCCGATATAGTAAGTCCGTCCTTTTTCATAATGCTTGCTTGTTACCGCTGGAGTCCCGGCATAAAAATCCTCTTCGTAAGTTCCGACGACATCCGCAGAATGATTTTCCACCACTGTTGCGTAATCCTTCAACACGTAGGAACGGTTGCCGTACTGGATTGCATTTCTATCGCTTGGATAAAGCGTATCCGTTTCAACCGGATTGATGCCAAAAATATCTTGCAGATCTTGATGCCATCCTCCCAAATACGTTAGGTCGAACTCGTTGACGATCCCGCTAATATAAGTCATTACCACTGTGCCCCCGTCTGCTGCAAAGCGCTTCAGCCGCGCAATTGTTTCTTCACTTACCAAGTACAGCATCGGTACTATAAGCAATTTATAACCTGAAAATTCTTGTTCTTTCGTAACCACATCGACCGGAACATCCTGTTCCCAAAATGGCCGGTAATGCTCCTGCAAAGTTTGTGGGTAGGATTTTGTTTCAGTTCCGTAGCCTTGGGCATGGTCAAGCGCCCAATTACTTTCCCAGTCGTAAAGAATGGCAACATCTGCAGGGCGATTGCTTCCAACCACTTGGGACAGTTTGCCTAAAGTCTCTCCGACTTTCGCTACTTCTTTAAAGACACGGTTTTCTGCGCTGTTGTCATGGTCCACGACCGCTCCGTGGAATTTTTCCGAAGAACCGCGTGATTTGCGCCATTGGAAATACAGGATGCTGTCCGAGCCATGCGCCACCATCTGCATCGAAGACAGCAAATGCATGCCTGGCCGTTTGGCTTTGTTGACCTTGTGCCAGTTGACAGCACTTGGCGTAGATTCCATCAACAAAAAAGGCTGTTGCTTCAAGCTGCGGTATAAATCATTGATAAAGCCGACTTTCATCGCCAAGTTCGCGGTCGTTTCCCAATCGTTGTGCCACGCTGGATATGCGTCCCAGCTGATGACGTCCAAATGCTTCGCGAATTTGCTGTAATCCAAGCTTTGGAAAGGAATCAAATCATGTGTATCCGCCATGAAATTTGTGGTGACCGGAATATTCGGGGTCAATTCCTTGATCGCTGTCACTTCATTTTCAAAAAAAGAAATCGTTTGGTCTGTCACAAAACGTTTCCAATCCAAATTCAAGCCGTGCACCATATTCTCGCCAATTGGAGATGGCGATTCGATTTGCGACCAATGGTTAAACGTATGGCTCCAAAATGGCCCCCACCAAGAATCGTTCAAAGCTTTCAAGTCGCCCTCGTATTTGTCTTTCAACCAGCTTCTGAACGCATCCTGGCATCTGTCGCAATGGCATTCGCCGCCGTATTCATTTGAAATGTGCCACATGAGCAAAGCCGGATGCTTGCCGTAGCGTTCCGCAAGCATTCGATTTATCTTGGCCGTTTTTTCGCGGTAAATCGGCGAAGTGAAACAATGATTGTGCCGCCCTCCGTGCAATTGCTGGACACGCGATCCGTCGACCCGCAAAACTTCCGGGTATGTTTGCGACATCCACGCTGGTCGCGCTCCGCTTGGCGTCGCTAAAATGACCCGGCCGCCGATGCTATGGATGTTATCGATAATGCTATCCAGCCATTCAAAATGAAACTGGCCTTCTTCCGGTTCGAGCGTACTCCAGGCGAAGATGCCTACTGAGAACGTGTTGCTGCCTGAAAGCTTCATTAGCTTCAGGTCTTCTTCTAAAATTTCCGGATGGTCTAACCATTGGTCGGGATTGTAGTCTCCACCATGCAGCATGAAATCAGCCGCAGTAGTATAGGTTTTTTCATTTATAGGCATAATGTTCTCCTTCCAGGTGCTGCAGTTTGGGCTGTCAGCCTTTTGTTCCGCCTGCCGTTAAACCTGACACAAAGTTCTTTTGCAGCAGGAGGAAAATGATGGCGATCGGGATGCTGATCAAAATAGCACCGGCAGCAAAGGTCGTAAAGCTTGCCCCCATCACATCATTGACCAAATTGTAGAGGCCGATCGGCAATGTATAATATTCAGGCGATCGCAGAATCGTCGATGCCAGGATGAAGTCTCCCAGAGGTCCTGTAAATCCTGTCATCGCCACGACCGCGATCATCGGCTTTGATAAAGGCATGATAATCTGCAGAAAAATTCTCGTGTTGCTTGCGCCATCTATTTTGGCGCTTTCGTCCAGATCCATCGGGATGGAATCCATATAGCCCTTCATCAAATACGTGTTCAGTGGAATCAATCCGCCAATATAGAGCAAGATCAATAGCCAGTGGCTGTTCATCATTCCCAGAATTTGCGCCAAAACGAAAAGCGCGATCAAAGCAGAGAACTGTGGAATCATTTGCAGCAACAGGAACAGCGTCAACGCATTTTGTCTGCCTTTAAAACGGAAACGTGAAAAAGCATAAGCGGTAAAAGAAACACAGATGACCGAACCGAGCATGGTAAACAAGCTGATCTTTAAGGAATTTAAATACCATTGGACATACTGCAAGCTCTCACTTCCTGCAAACAGCTCCCGGTAATGGTCCAATGTCGGATTTTGGGGGATCATCGTCGTGCTGATTAAACTATTTCCAGGGTTAAAGCTCGCCCCCACCGTCCACAGCAGCGGATAAATAATAATGACCGCCATAACAATCAAAATTGAATGGGAAACTAGAAGACGAAAAAATTTTCCTTTATTCATTTTCAAGCACCCTCCTTAAATGCATCAGTCCGTCTGAACTGCCATAACGCAATCGCGATAACGAATACAGACAAAAGTATCGTCAATGCAGCTGCCAGTGAATATTGGCTTGATTGCAAGGTCAGCTTATAGATCCACGATACGAGTATATCGGTCCCTCCGGCAGTGGATCCCGGTACAGCAGGCCCCCCGCCATTAAAGAGATAGATGATATTGAAATTATTGAAGTTGAAAGTAAACTGCGTAATTATCACCGGTGCTGTGGCGATTAAAATCATTGGCATGGTGATATTGCGGAATTGCGCAAAAATGGACGCGCCGTCAATTCGGGCAGCTTCATAAAGATCATCCGGAATCGATTGAAGCACCCCAGTCGTGACCAAGAAAATAAATGGAAAGCCGAGCCATCCCTGCATAAGAATCAATGCTACCTTGCTCCAATTTTCGTCTGTTAGCCAAGGAATTGCATCGATGCCCACCATAGCCAAGATATCGTTATTGATGGCCCCGAAGCTGTCGTTAAACAAACCGGCAAAAATTAAAATGGTAACGAATCCAGGAACAGCCCAAGGCAAAACAAGCACTGTCCGGTAAAACTTCTTGAAACGAAGATCTTTTTGATTGACCAACACGGCCATGAAAATTCCTAGAGCGACTTGAAGCGTTGAAGCGACAAGTGTCCAGATTACAGTCCAGCCGAGCACACTGAAAAAAGTCGAGCGCCAAATATCGACGGTGAAAATTTTCGCAAAGGTGTCAAACCCAACCCAGTCGGCTAGATTAGCCGGTGGGGAATGATACAAATCATAATTTGTAAAAGCCAGTGCAAAACTGAAGAGGATCGGGAAAATAACCGCAAAAATCAGAATGAACAATGATGGGCCACTAATTAAATATGGATAGCCTTGCGCAATTAAGTTTTGATAATCACTTTTCAACGAGCTCAACGGTTTATTTTCATCACGCAATTTGCCGTTTTTATAGGCATCTCTTAAATTCACGTAGTAAAAAGCAAGTCCAAAAATCGTCACGATTACTGCTATAAGACCCTCTGCCAAAAGAAAAATCGAATTATCTCGTGGGACTTCTGTGCCGAGTGTAGCAAGTCCCCAAAATCCCATGTTCAAGAGATCTCCGAACACTAAAAAGAAGGATATACCAAAACCGAGAAACAAGAGCCCTTTAATCCACTGCCTATTATAAAATTGGCCAAATCCCGGTAGAATTGATAACAATAAGGCTATTTTACGTGCTTGCACTTTCTTCACCTCTTTTTATGTATGGCCCGGCAAACCCGCATGTTTACCGGCCTTTACAACAAATGGCGTCAAACCGCCTTGACGTTTGACACCATTTGTTGCTGCTATCGCTAATCAGTTGCCGCCATGAGTGGCTTCAATTTGCCCCTCTATTGTTTCAACAGCCTGGTTCAGTGCTTCTTCTGGCTGGGCTTTTCCAGTTGCAATTGTCTGCAATGCAGAATCTGCTGGTGTCCATACTTCATTCATAGAAGGAATATTCGGCGTCAATTCTGCAAAGATTGATTGCTCCGCTACCGCTTGTGCAACTTCACTTTCAGCAACGACGGGATCATTAGCCAAAGCTTCTACTGCAGGAACTTCCTGTGTTTCTTCAAAACGTGTCCGGGAGTTTTCTTCATTCGCTAGGAATACTAGCAGCTCTTCAGCAAGTTCAGCATTCTCCGAATAAGCACTGACGTTATAGCTCTTTACTCCAATGAATGAACTCATGTTTTCTCCATTGTCCAATTCAGGCAATTTGGTCATCCCGAAGTTAACGCCGGCATCTGTAAACGGATCAACGTTCCAAGGGCCCGAAATGATGGCTGTCGCCTTACCTTCGGTGAACAAAGATTCCAACACGTTAATACCCTGCTCCCCAATTATTCCAGCTGGGAACAAATCTTCTTCATAAAACTTCTGGATGTAGTTTGCACCTTCCAAAGACCCTTCGTTGTTCAAACCAATATCACTCGGATCATAGTTTCCATCGGCGTCCTGTCCAAAGATATAGCCGCCATAACCGCTCATAACACTTTGTGCATAGTAGATCTGGTCAAATAATGCCAGGAATCCAAACTGGTCACCCGTTGTAGTCTCCTTCGAATATTCGTACCATTCTTCAAGCGTGGCCGGCAATTCTTCTTCAGCAATCAAATCTTTGTTGTAGTAAAGAATTGTAGACTCTACTGCTTTAGGCAAACCATAGACTTTTCCATCAACCATTTGTGATTGCATTGCTGCATCAGTATAAATGGATTGAACTTCCTCTCCTACAGCCACTTCTTTGACCAGCCCTTCAATGACGGCTGTGCCAATCTGATCTCCCGCCATGGTCAACACATCCGGCCCTGTTCCTCCTGGCCCATCCAAACGCAAATCTTCTATCTGCTGTGCATAGGGTTTCTCGACAATTGTAATGGTTACATCATTCTCTTCTTCAAACTGGTCGACAGCAGCTTGAATTCCGTCAGTTTTTTCGATGTCTTCCCAAATAATTAGTTCACGGTTCTGTTCTTCTGCAGCGCCCGTTCCAGAAGTGCCTCCCCCGCTCTCTTGCGGCCCACACGCAGCCAAAGATAAGCTTATAGCGACTCCACTCATTAACCCTGCATACTTAGTATATTTCTTCACGAATAAACACCCTCTCAAGTCATTTTCGAAACTCTCTCACAAGTTTCTGTTGAAAGCGCTTCCTGAAATTTAATATAGCATTGTTAGAAAAAACTGTAAACAATTATTTTACTAAAAATATTGAATATTTTTACGAAAATAAAAACAGCCTATTTACTAGGCTGTTTTCTAGTTCGTGCTTTTTCTTACAATCATGCTTGCCCCTAAGTATAAGGTCTTCGTGCATTTTCGTTTTTCCAGTAATTGCTCAAGCAATAAAGAAATAGCGTTCTTACAAATTTCCGCCATATCGATATGGAATGTAGTCAAGGGAGGTGAGATGTATTTAGCGATGCTGATGTTATTGATGCTGACGACACTGACCCTTTTGGGTATTTGGATTCCTCGTTCATTCAAAGCCTGGAGGCAGCCTACAGCAATCGGGTCTGCTGCAATAAAGAAAGCTGTTGGAAGTTGATCGCCTAACTCATCAATAGCCTTAGTCATCAGGTGATAGCCATTGTCTACTGAAAACCCTCTATGACAATATACAAAGCGATCCTGAAGCAGACCTTTTCTCTCCATATGCTCACGGAAAGTCTGTTCACGAATGTCCATTTCGTCTCCATCAGTATTCGGGTTATGGTAAGTTCCCCCGATGAACCCAATGTTCTGATGGCCTTTTTCAATCAGGAAATCAATCGTTTTTCTAGTAATTTGGGCCAAATCCGGTTTAACCGAATCGAAATGTTCTGGATCAGGGGTTGAATCAATAAAGACACCGTGAGGCGTGAGGTGTCGCAGATGTGCAATTTCTTTATCCGAGAATGTTCCGACTGCGATAAACCCCTCAATGTTGTCTGGAATCTGACCGAGTCCACCATCTATTTTATAAGTCGTCAATTCTACATTGGATAACTTGGCCATTTTCTCTATTTCAATACGCATGGTCTTGAAATAGACATCTTCCAATTCTTCTCTCTCAGTCAACCAATATAAAAAAGCGATATTTTTCACAAGTGACTTCACTGTTTTTTTACGATAGTTCAACTGTTCCGCTGCCTCGAATATCTTTTCCCGAGTTTCTTCAGGAACTGATAAGCTTTGGTCATTGCTAAGTACGCGTGAAACCGTAGAAATAGAAAATCCAGTCTTTTCACCAATATCTTTAATTGTAGCCAATGATTCCACCTCCACTTTTAAATCAAGTAAATTGTTTTACTTAATTTTTACTCTTTTTTACTTGATTGTCAAGCTATATTAATTCCTTCGGAAACATTAGTATAGTTGGTCCAAAGTTTGCCGCTCGAACAGCTATTTATCAACCCGCAATTCGGTTTCGCTTCGACTCACCATGGCAATCTCCTCACAGAAGATCAGCAATGGGACAAACTGCGCTACATCGTGGAAGTTTCTGCAGAGATTTTCGGAGAGTGAATCAGAAAAGGCAAGCGCAAATTTGCGCTTGCCTTTTTGTTTGGAATAATTGTGTGGTGCACAGGGACAGCACTACTACACAAACCGATACACAGTCCGCGACTCAAACGCTTCCTCTGCTTTCAATATCGCAGAAGGAAAATGCGGATGATGGATGGAATCTGGCATGCCTTGTGTTTCGAGGCATAGCCCGAGCTGGTTTTGCGCCGCCACGCCTTTGAATGAATACGAACCGCCGATATGGTTGGCGGTGTACAAGACGACTGCTGGTTCTGTCGTTTCGACCTGCAAGCCGCGCCCGCTTTCCTCGTCTTTAAGCTCAATTACAGGCTTGGCTTCTTTATCCAATAGGAACGGATGGTCATAGCCGCCGCCGACCAGTTCGATTTGAGGATGCTGGGAGTCTGTCCCTTCGCGGATGGTTCTGCCCTTGCGAAAATCAAATAGCGGATCTTCCTCTACCGGCACCAGTTTCCCCGTCGGCAGCATGTCGCTGTTTAACTCTGCGTAGTGGCCGCTTGGGATGGTCAGTTGATGTTCCACAATCGTCCGCTTTAAATCGCCGCTCAAATTGAAATAGGAATGGTTGGTGACGTTCAGCAAGGTCGTTTTATCGGAGTTCGCGAAGTAGGAAATCGTCAATTGATTTTCATCGTTTTTCACGATGTAGCGAACCGTCATCGTTAGATTCCCAGGAAACCCTTCTTCTCCGTCCGGGCTGAAATGGGTAAGTTCTACGATCGACTCGTTTTCGGTTTCAATCATTTTCGTTTTCCAGACGGCCGCGTGAAAGCCGCCAGGACCGCCGTGCAAATGCTGGCCGTTGGAATTCTGGGCGAGCTGATAATCCGTTCCTTCTATTGTAAAAGCGCCTTTTTGAATGCGCCCGGCAAAACGGCCGACAATAGCGCCGAAATAATGCGTATTACTTCCGTATTCTTCCAATGTATCGAAGCCTAGCACGACATTCTCCAGCAAGCCATCTCGGTCTGGTGCCAGGATTTCCGTAATGATGCAGCCGTAGTCGAGACAGGATACCTGAAAGCCCTTGTTATTCGTCAATGTATAGCGCGTGATATCTTGGCCATTGATCTGGCCGAATGCTTTTTTCGTAATTGCCATTTTGTTTATCTCCCTTCCAATCTTCTTATCATCTCAAACGACTCATTCACTTTATGTCAGTTCAAAAACGTCCACCAATAGCAGCGTCACTGCGCCGATTAACGTGGCGTCGTCGCCAAGCTTGGTAATCTCCACTTTTGTCTGGCTTGCCGATTGCGTCAATGCAGACGCGCGAATCGTTTCACGGATCGCCGGGAGTAGAAATTGCTGTGCTTTGGAAACACCGCCTCCGAGAATGATTTTTTCGGGATTGACTATATGGATCAGATTGGTCAGCCCGACACCTAGAGCGCTGCCGGCTTGTGACAGCACTTCGATGCATGCTTCATCACCGCCTAATGCCCGTTCAAAGACTTGCTCCGCAGTCAAAGATTCCGCTAGCTGTTCGTTGATTTTCCGCGAAATGGCCGGGCCGGCGATAAAAGTCTGCAGGCAGCCGCGGTTACCGCATTCACATACTTGACCGTGCAAATCGATCGTCATATGGCCAATCTCCCCTGCGATGTCAGAAGAACCGTGATACAGCTTTCCGTCGATGATCAACCCCGCCCCCACACCGCGCCCGATATTGACCGCGAGCATGCTCTCAAGTTCGCCGTGATCCCCAAACCAGAATTCCCCAAGCGCCATGGCGCGTGCATCATTTTCCACTTTCACTTCCAGGCCGAAAGTGTTCTCAAGCTCTTCTTTGATCGGAATATCGGTAAGCCCTAAATTCGGTGCGACCAGTGACACGCCGGTCTCGACATCCACCACCCCGTGCATGGCCACACCGATGCCCATGACATCTTTGCCTGACGTTTTCACCAGGCATTCCTGAATCGAGTTTTTCAAGGCATGAAGAAATCCTCCATTATCGATTGGCAATTGTAATTGCGTTTCGGCTCTCTCAAGAACTTTTCCGGAAAGATCCGAAACGACGCACTTGATGGTATCCGGGCCGGCATCCACTCCAAGAATGCAGAAAGCGCCGTGATTGATGACCAGCATGGTCGGTTTGCGGCCGACTTGCGATTGGCCGACATCGCTTTCTTCGACAATGTTCTGGTCGATCAGTTCTTTGACATTGCTGCTCACGGTCGGGCGTGTCAAGTTGGTCTCGCGCGCAATCTGCGCCCTGGAGATCGGCCCTTGCGTTCTGATTTTATTGAGGATGATCGATTTGTTCATCGATTTCATCCACTGAAAGCTGCCTTGGCGCATGCTGATTCCTCCGTTTTTAAAGTTTTCAGTTTCTTTATTGAATAGTTTAACAAAATACCATATACTTATGTTAATTAAATTAATTTACAAAGTATTGGAGGGACATGATGACACAGCCAGACTTGTTGCAAAACTACCAGGATATCTTTCAGACCACTGACACACCGCGATCATTCTTCGCACCCGGCCGCATTAATTTGATCGGTGAACATACCGATTACAACGGCGGCCACGTGTTCCCGGCGGCCATCTCACTCGGCACTTACGCGATCGCCCGCAAGCGCACTGACCAAACATTGCGTTTTTATTCAATGAACTTTCCGGATGCTGGCATCATTGAGTGTACACTTAGTGATTTAACGTTCAATCCCGATCACGACTGGGCGAACTTTCCGAAAGGCATGATTCACATCTTCATCGAACACGGTTTTACGATTTCCTCGGGGATGGATATCCTATTTTATGGCGACATTCCAAACGGCGCTGGCCTCTCCTCTTCCGCTTCCATCGAAATGGCGACGGGCGTTGTGCTAGAAGAGCTATTCGAGTTGGAGATCGATCGGCTGCAGATGATTCGCCTTGGGCAGAAAGTTGAAAACGATTACCTCGGCGTCAACAGCGGCATCATGGACCAGTTCGCCATCGGCAAAGGCAAAAAAGACCACGCGATGCTGCTGGATTGCCAAACGCTGGAATTCAGTTACGCACCGGTCGAATTGAACGGCTATGAAATCGTCATCATCAATTCCAATAAACAACGGACGCTCGCCGGCTCCAAATACAACGAACGCCGCAGCGAATGCGAACAGGCTTTGGCGGATCTACAGAAACAATTGCCAATCGAAAGCCTGGGCGAACTGACCGGCGAACAATTCGAACAGCACAAGCAATTGATCACAAACGACATCAACCGCAAACGCGCCAAGCACGCCGTCCACGAAAATGAACGGACCGTGCTTGCGCTCAGCGAACTGGAGCAAGGCCATATCGAAGCGTTCGGAAAACTGATGAACGCCTCCCACGTCTCCCTTCGTGATGATTACGAAGTTACGGGAGCGGAACTCGATAAAATCGCAGAAACGGCCTGGAGCCATCCCGGTGTCATCGGCGCACGGATGACCGGGGCGGGATTCGCCGGCTGTGCGATTGCGATCGTCGAGCGAGCACAGATCGACAGTTTCAAAAAAACACTGACAACAGTCTATAGCGAAGATTTCGGCTATCCCCCAGCGTTTTACGAAGCGAAAGTTTCGGATGGCGCAAAAGAGCTGGTAGAGGAGTGGCAATTATGAGTGTATTGGTATTAGGCGGAGCAGGCTATATCGGTTCTCACGCGGTCTATCAATTGATCGACCAAGGCATGCAAGTCGTGGTCGTCGATAATTTGGAGAACGGGCACCGACAAGCGGTCCACCCGGAAGCTGTTTTTTACGAAGGCGATATCCGGGACGCGGACTTCTTGGATACCGTATTCGAAAACGAGTCAATCGACGAAGTTCTTCATTTTGCGGCCAACTCCCTGGTCGGCGAATCAATGGAAAATCCGTTAAAGTACTTTGACAATAATGTCTACGGCACCCAGGTGCTGTTGCAGGCCATGACAAAACACGGCGTCAAGAACATCGTCTTTTCTTCTACAGCCGCGACTTACGGAGAGCCAGAATCCGTGCCGATCACTGAAACGATGCCGACCCAGCCGACTAACACTTACGGCGAAACCAAGCTGACCATGGAAAAAATGATGAAATGGACTTCTGTTGCCCATGACTTGAAATTCGTTTCCTTGCGCTACTTCAATGTAGCAGGCGCACGGGCGACAGGCGAAATCGGAGAAGACCACCGCCCCGAATCCCATCTCGTCCCGATCATTTTGCAGGCAGCCCTCGGGCAACGAAAGGAAATCACAGTCTTCGGCGACGATTACGACACGCCGGACGGCACGTGCATCCGCGACTACGTCCATATCGAAGATCTCGTCAACGCCCACTTATTAGCACTCGACTACTTACGCAAGGGCGGAGAAAACGATGTCTTCAACCTCGGCAGCAGCCAAGGATTTTCAGTCAATGAAATGATTTCCGCTGCGCGCTCTGTCACCGGCAAAGAAATCCCTGTCAAAATCGGGCCGCGTCGGGCAGGCGATCCAAGCATTCTGGTCGCCAGCACCGAAAAAGCGACGCGCATTCTCGGCTGGCATCCAAGCCATACCTCGGTGACGAAAATCATTGAAGATGCCTGGAATTGGCATTCCGCCCATCCTGCAGGCTACGGAGAAGAGGTCAATATATGATCCACCACACCCTTGCTGGACTTATTCAAAAAGCCTTGGCCACTGGATTGATTGCAAAAGACGATATCGATTACGCCCGCAACCAAGCGATGCACTTGCTTCAATTGGACGCTTTCCCGGAAGAAGCTGTCGAACCAACAGACGACACCATTCCAAATCTATTGGAAGCGCTCAACGACTACGCAGTTGAAAATGGTGTCATCGAGGACTTATTGGACGACAAGGAAATGCTGTCGGCGAATATCATGAACTGCTTCGTCGCCAGGCCATCTGCCATCAACGCCGCATTCAACGAAAAATACGCTGAATCGCCAATCGCTGCGACCGATTATTTTTACGAACTGAGCCAAAACAGCAATTACATTCAAATGAACCGGATCCGAAAAAACATTTCCTATCAACACGACAGCCCTTACGGCAAGATGGACATTACGATCAATTTGTCCAAACCTGAAAAAGACCCGGAACAGATCAAACGTGAACGCGAAATGAAGCAAACGCTCAGCTACCCGAAATGTTTATTGTGCAAGGAAAACGAAGGTTACGTGGGGCGAATCGGCTATCCCGCACGCGCTAACCACCGTGTCATCAAAATTCCGCTCACCGGGGAAAATTGGTACTTTCAGTATTCACCGTACGTCTATTATAATGAACATAGCATCCTTCTTTCCGAAGAACACCGCGACATGAAAATCGACCGCGGCGGATTTGAACAATTGCTGAGATTTACCGAACAGTTTCCTCATTACTTTGTCGGTTCGAATGCCGATTTGCCGATCGTCGGCGGATCCATCCTGAGCCATGACCATTACCAGGCGGGCCGTTACGAATTCGCCATGACCCGCGCTGAAGATGCGTTTACGTTCCGCTTGGATTCATTCCCAGGCCTACGGGCATCTGTCGTCAACTGGCCGATGTCGGTCATCCGCTTGAAAAGCGGTCATATTGATGAGCTGGTGAATGCCGCAGATGAGATTTTGCAAATTTGGAAGCAGTATTCGGACGAAGCGGCAGATGTCCTTGCCTTTAGTGGGGATACGCCGCATAATACGATCACGCCGATTGCCAGAAAACGCGACGGTCTATTCGAAATCGATTTGGTATTGAGAAACAACCGCACGACAGAGCAGCATCCTGCCGGGATCTTCCATCCGCATGCAGATGTCCATCACATCAAAAAAGAGAATATCGGCTTGATCGAAGTGATGGGGCTCGCTGTCCTGCCGCCGCGCTTGAAACAGGAACTGGAACAAATCCAGGAATTCCTGCTCGGCAAATCAAACCACGTAGAACCCGCTCACCTCGATTGGGCGGAGCAATTGAAAGCGCAATACGGCCCCATCGCGAGCCACGAACATGCCGAAGCGCTCGTGCGGGAAGAACTGGGCAAGAAATTCGTACGTATCCTCGAAGACGCCGGTGTGCTGAAAGAACAACAAGCATTCAAACGATTTATCCACGCCGTCAACGAACAAACAGCAAAAACCATTTAACAACGATTACACAAAGCACTTACATACACGGGAGGGATTTAGATGGCAGGCTTAACTTTAACGAATATACGAAAAGAATACGAAAAAGGGGTCGTATCTGTTCAGGACTTCAATTTGGAAATCCGCGATAAAGAGTTTCTAGTACTCGTCGGGCCTTCAGGCTGCGGCAAGTCCACTACTTTGCGCATGATCGCAGGCTTGGAAGAAATCACAGACGGCGATTTGTACATCGGCGAAAGACGCGTCAACGACGTTTCACCGAAAGACCGCGACATCGCCATGGTGTTCCAGAACTATGCATTGTATCCGCATATGAGCGTTTACGACAATATGGCGTTCAGCTTGAAACTGCGTAAAATGAAGAAAGATGAAATCAAGTCACGCGTGGCCAACGCTTCCAGCATTCTCGGCCTTGATGCTTATCTGGACCGCAAACCGAAAGCGCTCTCAGGCGGACAACGTCAGCGTGTCGCTCTCGGGCGTGCCATCGTGCGCGATGCAGAAGTGTTCTTGATGGATGAGCCATTGTCCAACTTGGATGCCAAACTGCGCGTACAGATGCGCACCGAGATCCAAAAGCTGCATCGCCGCCTGCAGACGACGACTATTTATGTCACGCACGACCAGACAGAAGCGATGACGATGGCGACACGCCTTGTTGTCATGAAAGATGGCTTTATCCAGCAAGTCGGCTCACCAAAAGAAGTATACGACAAGCCGGACAATATGTTTGTCGGCGGTTTCATCGGTTCGCCGTCCATGAACTTCCTGCGCGGGAAAATCGTTGGCGATTCGTTCGTCATGGGCGATGTCAAAGTGCTCGTCCCTGAAGGCAAGCTTGCGACACTGCGCGACCAAGGCTATAAAGATAAGGAAATCGTTCTCGGCATTCGTCCGGAAGACATCCACGATGAACCTTTGTTCCTCGACCATTCACCGCATACAAAAGTGAAAGCTTATGTAGAAGTGGCGGAATTGATGGGCTCGGAAATCATTCTTTATTCGAATGTGAACGAACAGGATTTCGTCGCACGCGTCGATGCCCGCTTCAATGTAGAATCCGGCCAGACGATCGACATGGCCTTCGATATGAATAAAGCCCATTTCTTCGATAGCGAATCAGAATTGCGTATTAAATAAAAGGAAACCCGGCCAGAGTTCTGGCCGGGTTTTTTCTCGAAAACTTTTAACAATAAAAACCCATGCACCTGCCCCCAACCGTTGGATTGATTTCCAACAGCCGGGCGCTGTGCATGGGTTTTTGATTGTTTCTATTATATATTCTTATACTTTCGCTAAGATGAAGACGCCTTTTGCTTCAAGTTCCACTGTTCCGCTCAATTGCTGGGCAGTCAGCAGTTCTTTATACTGGCTGTCTTTCAAGTCGATCGATTCTGCTTTGTTGTTGTGGTTCAATACGAACAAATAGGTCTGGCCGTCTTTGACGCGTTCGGTCGTTTCGACGCCTTGCGGTACCGAAAGCAAGGGCTCGACGCCTGCTTCTTCGCATACGGTTTGCAGGAAATCGACCAAGAACTCTGCGTCTGGGCTCGAGGCCACATACCAGGCTTTTCCTTTTCCGAACTCATTGACGGTGAGGACCGGCATGCCTTGGTAGAAATCAGAGCCGTATTCAGCAACCGCTTGTGCGCCTTCTGTGTGGATCAAGTCGAACAGTAAATTGCAGGAATAGCTGCCGTTCAGGCTTCCACGCGATCCGTTCACGACGATTTCATTCGTTTCGTCCGGATGCAATGCGTCGATTTCTTCTGCCCAAATGCCAAGCACCTTGCGCAATTCGCCTGGGTAACCGCCAAGTGTGACGATATCCGTTTCGTTGACGATGCCGCTAAAGAAGGTCGTGATAAACGTACCGCCGTTTTCGACGAATCGCTCGACTTTCGCTGCGTAACCTTCTTTCACCATATAAAGGACTGGTGCGATGACGATATCGTATTGGCTCAAATCTTCTTCGACACCGACCATATCGACTTGGACATTCAATTTATACAGCGCGTCGTAGTATTTATGGACTTCATTGACATAATCCAGTGACACGGATGGACCGCTCGACAGCTCTGTCGCCCAGCGGTTTTCCCAGTCAAAGACGATCGCGACTTTGGCGTTGACCCGCGCATCGAGCAAAGTATCGCCCAACTGGTTGAACTCACTTCCGATTTGCGCCACTTCGTTGAAGACACGCGTATTTTCGTGTCCGACATGTTCAATGACTGCGCCGTGGTATTTCTCGCAAGCTCCGACTGAACGGCGCAGTTGGAAATAAAGGATCGTATCCGCCCCGCGGCCGATTGCCTGATAGCTCCACAAGCGCATGACGCCCGGGCGCTTCAAGGAGTTGTACGGCTGCCAATTTTGCTGGCTCGGCGTCTGCTCCATGAGCATGAACGGCTGCCCGCTCTTCAATCCGCGCATCAAATCGTGCGTCATCGCCGTATAGCTGAACGGCGTATCGATCGCTGGGTAGTTATCCCACGACACAACGTCCATTTCTTTCGCCCATTTGAAGTAATCGAGCATCGGGTAGGTGCCCATCAAGTTTGTCGTGATCGGGATGTTCGGCGTATGCTTACGGATTGCGTTGTATTCGAGCTTATAGCAATCAAGCAAGCTGTCCGACTGGAAGCGGCGGTAATCAAGAGAAATCCCTTGGAAGTCTGAAACGTTGTCTTCACGCTCTTCGCTCAAGATATTCGGGGCGACGATTTCGTCCCATTCGTAGAACGTGTGGCCCCAGAAGCCGGTGTTCCAAGCTTTGTTAAGCTTTTCAAGCGTGCCGTATTTATCGCTCAGCCAAACGCGGAAAGCGTCCTGGCAATTGTCGCAATAGCAATAGCCGCCGTATTCATTAGACACATGCCAAATCAAGACCGCCGGATGATCTTTGTAGCGCTCGGCTAGTTTGTCGGCGATTTTCTCGGAATACTCGCGGTAAGTCGGGCTGTTCGGGCACGAGTTGTGGCGGCTGCCGAATTTGCGTTTTCTGCCGTAGAAATCAATGCGCAATACGTCGGGGTATTTTTTCGCCATCCACGCAGGATGCGCTGCCGTGCTTGTAGCGAGGCATGTGTAAATGCCATTTTCGTACAAGCGGTTGATTTTATCATCGAGCCATTCGAAGTTGTATGTGTCTTCGTTCGGCTGATTGAGCGCCCATGAAAAGACGTTTAACGTAGCGACGTCGATGCCAGCAAGCTTGAACATGCGCACGTCTTCGTCCCAAATTTCTTGTGAATCCCATTGTTCCGGGTTATAGTCCCCGCCGTGCCAAATCTTCGGCAATTTATCGTTGATCATTTGATTCCATCCCTTCTATGTATGTTGAACCGAGAATTTTCACCATCGATATTCCGCGAAGCAGCTTCTTAAAACACTTTGCTCAACTCTCACTATGTTCGAGCATCGCAAATGAATAAACTCAGCTTCCCTTCGCTTATTCATTTCCTGCGGGCTTGCACCGAACTAACTTGGGCTTAGACGCCCAAGTGGATTTCGGCACTTCGCTTTCCCGCGGGAAAGGTGTTGACCGAAGCTTGCAAGGTCAATCCTTTGCGACGCAGTGCGCAGCGCTGTGGGAGCAGTTTCTTTTGCGATGTAATGCGCAGCATTATTGTGCAGTACGGTTTTCTACGCTGTTTCGCTCCATATCTTATAAATTAGGGAAAAACGGACAACATCTTCTTAGCATTAGTTTTCAGTCAAGCTTCGGCTCATCCAGCAATTGGATTTGATCCGTTGTTGTCTGTTCCAGTTCCAAAACGACGATTTCGTTGTGTTGTTTTTTCAATAATGGGCCTGGCAAGTACAATCGTTGCTGCGGGCCGGCGGTGTTCCAGTAGCGGCCGAGGTTAAAGCCGTTGATGAAGACATTGCCTTTTGTGAATCCTTGCGTGTCGACATACGTATCCAAGCCTTCTTCGGCATCGAACGACCCGCGGAAGAATTTCGGGAAGCGCGGGTCTTCTCCCGCTCCGTAGCTTTCCGGCAACTGCTCGAGCTCCACTTTGAACATGTCCCAGTGGAAGAAATACTGTTCGCCGAGCCATAAATTGTTGACTAAGCCTTTCGGGTCGGTCAAATGCTCTCCGTAATTGGCGCGCCCCATATTTTCCACAAGAATCTCGAGCGTGTTCACCGCTTCCGGAAAATCGAGTGTCATCATTTTTTCCTCGTCGTTGATATATGTCGTTGCCACATGGCGGCCGTTGATGTAAATAAACCCGCGGTCGCGGATATCTTTTGAGCTGACTTTCAGTTCGCCCCGCCGATTAACGGTCGTGCGGTAAAGTGTGTAGCCGTAAGCCTGGCCGATATCTTCCATCGACAGCGGCACAATATGCTCGACCTTGTCGCTGATCGTTTCCAACACATCGAACAAACTAGCCGATTCGGTCAGCGTAGTAGTTCCATACGTTTTCGCAGAGACGTTCTCCTCGAAATCAGCTGGTACTTCCCTGTACTCGCTCAAGACTTTTTTGACCGCCTTGTATTTCTCGGTGATCGCCCCGCCTTCTGTCAGCAAGCTGTCGTAATCGTAGCTGGTGATCGTCGGGTAATAAACATCGTAATGATTGGCTCCGTTCATGAAGCCAAAGTTCGTACCGCCGTGGAACATATAGAAATTGACCGAGATGTTCTTTTCCATGATTTCCTTGAACACTGAAGCGACGTCGTCCCCGCTGCGAACGGTATGTTCCCCGGACCAATAATCAAACCAGCCGATCCAAAACTCAGCCACCATTTTCGGCGAATCCGGTTTGAAGGCATCAAGTGCTTGGAATGACTCGTCCACACGCGATCCGAAGTTCAAGGTCGTCGTCACATCCGGCATCGAGCCTTGCGTGATAAAGTCCGGGCCGTCTGAGGTGAACAAGAACGTATCGAGCCCGTGGTGTTCGTATTGTGCTTTAAAGAAATCAAGGTAGGCCGAATCGTTGCCGTATGCGCCGTACTCGTTTTCGATCTGCATGGCGATGACCGGGCCACCGTTTTGGTACAGGTGTTTTTTGAATTTCGGCAGCAACTCCGCGAAATAATCTTCCACATGTCCAAGAAAAGCGGGATCGCTGCTTCGCAACACCAGGTTTTTGTCTTTCATCAGCCAGGACGGCAAGCCGCCCATTTCCCACTCTGCGCAAATATACGGCGCCGGGCGCAAGATGACATACAGTCCTAAGCGATGTGCCAGCTCGATAAAGCCTTCGATATCCGCCATTCCGGAAAAGTGGAATTGGCCTTTTTTTGGTTCATGGAAATTCCACGGAATATAGGTTTCGACCGTATTCAACCCGAGCGCTTTTAATTTCTGCAAACGGTCTTCCCATTGTTCAGGCACGGTGCGGAAATAATGCATGCCTCCTGACAATATTTGGAATGGCTCTCCTTCAAAATAAAACGATCCGTTTTTAGCAGTCAGCACATCGACGCCTCCTATGTAAGATGAAGATAGTTTTCAATAGCCAGTATTACGCAAAACAACTCCTCAAAGCTTTGCTCAACTCTCACTCTGTTCGAGCATCGCAAATGAATAAGCTCCGCTTCCCATCGCTTATTCATTTCCTGTGGGCTCGCGCCAAGCCTCCTCGTCGCTTCGCGACTGCGGGGTCTCGGCTGTCTCGCTGTCCCACGGGAGTCTCCGTTGTTTTGCTCCATACTCTAGATAGCTTTTATTAACCTTTTGATAGTAGTTATCCAGCTCGATACGCCCAAGGACTAAGCGACCGGTGCGGTGTAAGCTTTCAATATTATCTAAACTCGCGTTAATTTAAAAATAATAGAAGAAAAATCACTCGGATGTTGATTTTTGCGGTAGCGGTTGAGCTGCACGCCTGCTCCCATCAATTCATCCCCGTAAAACGTATCGTCGATCCCGTCGATGGCGTATTCGAATTCGGGGTTGAGCCCTTTGAAGAATGCGCGTGCATATCCAGGGTTCGGTTTGGCCAAGACTTGGTAATAACCGAATACCGCTTCGCTCTGGTCATCTGACACGACCACCCAGCTCGTCACGTTGCCGTCTTCTGCGAACGGGCTGGCTATCCGGTAGAATCGGCCTTTTTGAATGAGCGAACGGTTTTCTTTATAGAAAGCGATTTGCTCTGTAACGATGGCTTTGTCTTCCTCGTCCATCTTCGTGACATCAAGTTCGTAGCCGAATGCGCCAAAATACGCGACATCTGCCCGCGTCTTCAGGCTCGTGATGCGACCCACTTGATGATTCGGCACTGCAGAGACATGCGTGCCCATCGAGCTGATCGGATAGACCATCGACGTGCCGTATTGGATCTTCAAGCGCTCGACCGCATCGGTGTCATCACTCGTCCATCCTTGCGGCGCGTAATAAAGCATTCCTGGGTCGAAGCGGCTCCCGCCTCCTGCACAGGATTCGAACAAGACACCCGGAAATTCCGAAGTCAATCGTTCGTACAAGGAATACACGCCGAGGATGTAGCGGTGGGCGACTTCCCGCTGGCGGTTCGCCGGCAATTCCAATGAACCGACTTCTGTCATATAGCGGTTCATGTCCCATTTCACATAAGAAATCGGTGCATCGCGCAGCACGCCTGCTACCAAGCCGTGGATATAATCCACCACTTCCTGGCGGGAGAAATCCAACACAAGTTGATTGCGGCCATGCGAGCTTTTGCGATTCGGCACATGAAGGATCCAGTCCGGATGCGCTTTGTACAATTCGCTTGCTTTCGAGACCATTTCCGGTTCGAACCACAAACCGAATTTCATTCCCAAGTCGGCAATGTTTTTCGCCAATTGGCTGATGCCGCTCGGCAATTTGCGCTTGTCTTCAAACCAATCGCCGAGAGACGTCGTGTCTGCATCGCGCTTGCCGAACCAGCCGTCATCCAGGACGAACAGCTCTACGCCCAAATCCTTGGAAGACTTCGCGAGTTCCAAAATTTTCGTTTCATCGAAATCAAAATACGTCGCTTCCCAGTTATTAATCAACACTGGGCGTTCCCGGTCGCGCCATGTTCCGCGCGCCAAACGGCTACGGTACAACTTGTGATACGTCTGGCTCATATCGTTCAAGCCATCTGCCGAGTAGACCATCACCACTTCTGGCGTTTGGAAACTTTCGCCGCTTTCCAATAGCCAATTAAAATCAAATGGGTTAATGCCGATCATCAATCGCGTCACGTCGTAATGGTCGACTTCCACTTGCGCCAGAAAATTGCCGCTATAGACCAAACTCACGCCATACACTTCGCCGTGATGCTCGGTGGTCGATGGGCGCTTCAGTGCCAGAAAAGGATTTTGATGCGCACTGCTCGTGCCTCTCGTGCTGCTGATGCTTTGAAGGCCTGGCACCAATTTGCGGTTGTGGATATGGCGCTCCCTGACCCACGCACCGGACAATTGCACCATCTCGAAATCCGAATCCGGCAAATCGAGGCTGGCACTCATTGCTCTCGTCAAATTGACGTCTCCTTGGCCGTGATTGATAAAGCGGGCGGAGCGGGTAATCGCGTTCAGTTGTTCAAAGACGCTGTAGGACAGCTGGATCTCCACATCGATCGCTTCGTCGTACAAAGAAATCTCCAAGGTGGTCGCTTCTTCGTCTTGCTCGACATATGTCGCGGGCAAGCCAGCGAGCTTGTTTTTTCCTTGATGGATGGTGTGATTTTGATAGACGAAGTTCGTGATGCGGCTGCCACCTTGTTGCAGCACCTGGTACGCCGGCTCGCGGAAATCCGTCGTTCCGTATGCCGGATACTCCTGCTTGAGGATATCAAGCGAAAACACCAAGTCGCCTTCGTAAACGCAAGCGGTATTCGGCATTTCCTCGATATGAAACAAGCGCTCGAACGAGTCCCGGTGGCGCAGTTTTTTACCGTAATACAGCTGGCCGAGCTGTTCATTTTTCAAGATGCTGAAAATATAGCTGGTCTTCTCGGTTTTCAGATGAAACTCACGTGTGGCGTCGTTATATAAAATCGGCACAATTTACCTCCTACTTGAACTTTTAGAAGTTGTGTTGATATTCCGCAAAGCAGCTTTGTTTTCGCGGCCACAAGATATGGATCATGCAGCTGGCGCTCAATGTCGTCACGGGTTTGCAGAGTCTACGCTATTTTGCTTCATATCTGAATTGGCAGTAGTTGTTGAAAAGTAGAGTTGCTTTTGTTTAATGCATTCACTAGCGCCGGCGCAGCCACGGGCTAGGCGAAGCAAGAAGACAGGTGGTTTTCCTGGCTTCTTGCGGGAACCATGCCCAAAGCGGCCGAAGCGGCGTTTAAGGCAACACGTCTTTAACTAATGACATGCCCCATTAAACTAACTTTTTAGAGTTTTAAAGAAGTCCACAAGCCTCTATGAATGAAAAATGTGAATCCTATTTCTGCATTCAAAGATCAATGTGCTAGCTGAGTATTTGGAGAAGCGTTTGCTCGACTCCTGTGGGACTAGCGGGTTTGAGAGACTCCGCAGGCAATGAATGAGCGAAGCTATGCTGAGCACATTCATTTGCGACGCATCTGCTTGCAGATGTGGGAGCAACGATTTTCTTGCGATGCTCGAACGCAGTGAGAGTTGAGCACACGGTTTTAGTGACGAGGAGGCCCGATTCCCGCCCCACGGAAAGCGAGCGATAAGCTTCGGAAAATACGATTTTCTGGAGCTTATTGACAACACTTAAAGCTGACTTTCATTTAACCCTTAACCGAGCCCATCATGCCTGCAACAAAGTGCTTCTGCATGAGGAAGAATACAAGCGCTGTCGGCAATGTTGCAATGACGATCGCTGACATGATGACGCCATAGTCCGGCGAGTAGCTCGAGCCGAGATTGGAGATCAAGAGCGGAATCGTCCGTTTTTCTGGCGACTGCAAAATGACCAATGGCCATAAATAGTTATTCCAGCTGTTCATGAAGGCAATGATCGCCGCAGCTGCGTAAGTCGTTTTCATCGTTGGCACGTAGATTCGGAAAAACACGCCGATCTCACTCAAGCCATCGATGCGTCCCGCTTCCACCAAATCTTTCGGGAACATCTTGGTGTTTTGGCGGAAGAAGAAAATGAAGAACGCCGTCGTCGCTGTCGGCAAAATGACTGCACCGAGCGAGTCGATGCCGATAAGCGGTGCCGTTTCGCTGATGCTGCCGAACATGCGGTATAAAGGAATCATGATCGCCGCAAACGGAATCATCATCGACAACAGCAAAATGGTGAAAATGATGTCTTTTCCTTTGCTGCGGTGGATTTCAAACCCATAGCCGGCAAGCGAGGCCAATAACAGCGTCAAAAAGGTCGTAATGATCGCGATAATGGAAGAATTGATCAAAGCTGGAACGATGTCCACTGTTGCGAAAAGGGTTTTCAAGTTTTCGATTAAATGCGTTCCCGGAAGTAAACGCCCTTGCGTCACATCGACCGATTTATTGGTGATGCTGGTGAGCATCCATAGGAATGGGAAAATGGAAACAATCGCCGCGACACTGAGAAACGTATAGATGAAGATTCGTTTTAAGCTGTTCATTTTTTCTCACCCGCCACTCTGAATTGGATAATTGAAAGGATCACCACGAGAATTACGATGACATAGGAAACGGTTGACGCGTAACCGAAGTCAGGCGTGTATTCAAATGACAAGTTGTAAATGTATTGCGAAATCGAAATCGTTGCATTCCCTGGGCCGCCATTGGTGATGTTGACGATTTCATCGAAGATTTGCAATGTCCCGATCGTCGAGGTGATCGATGTGAACAAAATGATCGGCTTGAGCATCGGGACCGTAATTTGGAAAAACTGCTGGAACGAGCTGGCCCCATCAATTTTCGCCGCTTCGTAAATCGATTTATCGACGTTTTGCAAAGCCGCCAAATAGAAAATCATGTTATAGCCGGTCCATCTCCATGTAATCGCCAAGATAATGACGACTTTCGCCCAAAACGGATCTGCTAAAAAGTTGATCGTCTGTGGGATGAAACCGAAATTGAGCAAAAATTGGTTGACGATGCCATCGATGCCAAACAAGTATTTAAAGACGACTGAATAGGCAACGAGCGATGTGACACAAGGCAGGAAGATCGCAATCCTGAAAAAGCTCTTGAACTTCAATTTCGGGTCATTCAATAACACCGAAAAGAACAAGGCCAAGACGATCATCAACGGCACTTGGATCAGCAAGTAAATCGTTGTATTGGTCAGCGCGGCGATAAAGGTCGGGTCGCCGAACAATCTGCGCCAGTTATCTAGCCCCACATATTCTAGGTTTGCGCCCATCCCTGACTGAAACGACAGCAGGAACGCTTGAACCATCGGGTAAAAGTTGAAGATGGTGATGGCGATGACCGAGACAATGATAAACAGCCAACCCACTTTTTTCTTGAAAAAGACACCGGTTTTTTGGCGCCTACTCTCTTCGTATTTAGTGCGAACCGGAAGATCCACTTCGGCTTTCTTTGTTCCTAGTTGGCTCATGCTCCTCATTCCTCCTATAAAAAAACCTTGAGCTGTGCCCAACTGGTAAGTGATAAAGCACTTCTACCAGTTCGTCGGCGGCAACTCAAGGCTTCATGTATTTCCGATCAATTATTTGAGTTGTGCTTCAGCTTGCCCTTGGACATTTTCAAGTACTGTATCCAGTTCTGCGCCGTTCAAATAATCTTGCATTCCAGTGACCAGGATGTCTTCGATTGCGTATGTGTGAAGGCCATAATTGACTGCTGGAATTTCATCTGTCCATGTGGAGAGGTCTGTGATGAGCTGCTGCCCGCTGAAGAACTCGTCTTCCACTGCGTATGCATCGCCCTCAGCTGCCGGTGAATATGTCCCAAGCGCGCCGATGTCTTTGACCAGTGTTTGATACAAATCAGGATTTGAGCCGAATGTGTTCAATAAGAAGTCTGCTGCTTGTTCCTTGCCGTCCACATTCAGTACGTACCACGAGCTGCCGCCTAGGTTGGATGCGTTGACCGCGCCTTCCATATCCAAGCGTGGCATTGGAACGACTGCCCATTTGCCGGATTGATCAGCTGCTTGCTTGACGCTTGGCGTAATCCAGTTTCCGGTCGGTACGCTGGCTACATCGCCGCTATTGAACGCACCGACAAATTGGCTCCAGTCAGAAACGATTTTCGCGATGTCCGCATCCATCATTTCTTTATATGTTTCAAAGCCTTTTTCAAGAGTTTCGTTTCCTGCAATGTTCGGTGTCGAACCATCTTCTTCGACATACCAAGATCCGTTCGTCTGGATCATCATGCGCACTTGCGCCAAATCGTTCGGATCCAAAGTCAGCATGTTCTTGCCTGTCGCTTCTTTGACGTCTTTCCCGATTTCAATGTATTCCTGCCACGTGATGTCTGTTACGTCTTCGACTGAGTAGCCGGCTTCTTCAAGATAGTCTGTCCGTACATACAGTGCTGCAACGCCAGAGTCGAACGGCAATCCGTATTGCTCGCCGTCAAAGCTCGTCGTTGCGATCTTGTAATCCGCAAAGTCTTCGGAATCGATGACGTCCGTCAATGGATGGAATGCATCCGGATACGCTTGCAGGAAGCTTTGTGCACGGTAGTCTTCGATCAGGACAATGTTCGGCATGCCGTTCGTTGTCCCTGAGCTAAGCCCCGTGTTGAGTTTTTGGATAATATCGTCTTGCGCATTTTCAATGATATTCACTTCGTAATCGCCATCGCCATTGTAAGCTTCTTTTGCATCTTCAAGAGCTGCAATGTTGAAAGCCGGATCCCAAGCCCATGCCGTAATCTCGTCTACGTCAGCTGAACCTTCTGATCCACTGCCACCGCTCGCCTCTTCATCCCCAGAAGAACAAGCTGCTAATGCGGCCATGCTCGCTGCCGCCAAAAACATAAGATTAAATTTCTTCATTTGAAATCCCCCTTTTTGTAAGCGCTTAACTTTTCGCCTTGTAAACAGTATAGCGGCCAAAAAAAAAAGATTGTTAGCACAATCTTTAGGTGTTCTATCCGAAAATTTTTAGATATTTCAATTTTCTCTCTTTTTTCTTGTAGTATTGTTAGGTTCTTGGAATTTCATTGGCTTTTGGCGAACAAATAAATCAGAGTTAGAAAAATAGAATGTTAAAATCGCTTCAGGTGGGCGCTTTCCGCGGACACGGCTTCAGCCGCTTCCCTCGCTTACGCTCAGTCCAGGGTCTTCAGCTCGTGCTATTTCCGCAGGAGTCGCCACCTTCCGCTCTTTCGGATGAACTATTGAATAGATATGTAGCAAAATAGCGCAGACTCCTTGGGGAGCAGAAACGGAGGTGGCTTTCCAACTCCGTTTCGACGAAGTGCTGAAATCCATTCGGGCGTTTAGCCCGAATTAGTTCAGCGCAAGCCCCCAGGAAAGCCAGCTGTTTTGCGGAATATCGCTTATAAAGAAATCTAAAAAATTCATTCAACTTACACCATGACTTTCTGAAGCGGCAATTCCACTTTCACTTTCGTGCCTTCGCCTTTGACGCTTGAGATGTCCACGCCGTATTGTTCACCGTAAAGCATCTGGATGCGTTCATGGACGTTGCGGATGCCGATGCCGCTGAACAGATGGCGTTTTTCCTTGATATCTTCTTTCGTGTGGTCGCCTTTGATTTCCATGCCGTCGCCATTATCGACGATTTCGCACAACAAATTATCGCCTTTTTGGGACACCAGGATTTGCACAAAGCCTTGTTTTTTCTCATTGAACGCATGGAAAAACGCATTTTCGATAAAGGGCTGCAGGATCAATTTCGGCAATTGGCAATCCAGGCAATCCGGTGAAATGAAGAAATTCACTTTGATGCCGTCGCCGTAGCGCGATTGGTTGATCAGCACATAGTTTTTCAAATCCGTTATTTCCTGTTCCACAGTAATCGTCTGTTCGACATTGCTGAGGGCATTTTGCAGCAGCGCAATCAGGGCATGGATCATATCGGTCGCTTGCTCTTTTTTGCCTTGCTGGATCATGAACTTGATCGACGCCAAGGTGTTGTAGATAAAATGCGGGTTGATTTGGTGCTGGAGCGCCATCAATTCGGCACTGCGCTGTTTTTGCTGCGCCTGTATCGCGAGATCCACATATTCCTGCAATTCATTGAGCATCGAGTTGAACGCATTGGCGATTTTCTTCGCTTCGTAGCCGCCTGTTTCAGCGACTGGCACGTTGAAATCGTGTTTCGCCATGGTCGAGATTTGCTTGACCAAACGGCTGATGGAATTGGTCATGCGCCGTGAAATGATGAACACGACAATGACCGCCAGTAACACGATGCCAAGGCTGATCAGCAGGATTTCCCTCGTATTGACGAGGTTGGCGAGCACCGCATCTTTGTCGACGAGATTGACCAAATACATATTATAAGTCGGCAAATATTGCGCCATCAGCATATAATCCTTGCCGAACACTTCGACGTCTTTGTATTCCAGCCCCTCATCGTCCACTTCTTGTGCCAAAGCCATCAATTCGGGCACATCTTGGCCGATCATTGCCTCTTGATTGCCGGAAACGATCTTCCCTTCAGCATCGACCAGCATGACTTCGTTTTCCTCGCTCGTATAGCCTTCGTAAAATTGCTTCAGCTGCGCTTCACGGATCGGGAAATACAAGACGCCGTAAATCTCGCCGGTCGACCGCTCCATCAAGGCTTTCGTTGCGACGATCATCGGCTCATCCGCGAATGACGTGGACGGCAAGTATTGATACAATAGCCGGTTCGGACGGTTAATCGTGTATTGCGAGATCGGGTGATTGCGCAGCGCTTCCCACGACACCGGCCAATTTGTGTAGTTCACATTATACAAGCGCTCGTTGTTGCCGAGCACGATCATATTGGCATCGTACGACTCGACGGTCCGGTAAATGCGCTCGATCTGCTCGCTGATATCGTGATAAGAGCTATAGGTTTCCAAAGTAGTGGCGTTCGTTTGCGTCAGCACCCGTTTGATGGTGCCGTTGTTTTGCACTTCATTCGTCGCCGCCACGATGGCAAAGCTATAGTCTTCGAATTCGGTCTCGATCTGCTCCAAAGCTCTCGTGTTCGAAATGCTGAAGGTGTCCATGAACAGGTCGGATGACATGCGGATCGAACTGAACGTGATCAACAAGGAAACCGCCACGATGCTGATGACCATGATCAGGAACATTTTGATGAACAAGCTGTTATTTCTTAAGATGAGAAAGGCCTTTTTCTTCAGTTTCATGGCGGGCTTGGAGCTCCTTTCGATAGCTGCCTGGAGACATCCCGGTTATGCGCTTAAACACTTTGCAATAATAGCTGTGCTCCGAATAGCCGACCATGCCGCTGATGTTCGAGATGGATACTGTACTGTTTTCCAATAGTTCCATCGATTTTTTGATGCGCACACGGTTCAAGTATTCGCTGAATCCTTCTTTATGGTGCGTACTGAAATAAGACGACAAATACGACGCGTTGAAATGGAAATGGTTGGCGATTTCAGACAACCTCAGCGGCTCGGTGTAATGAAGCTCAATATACTCCAGAATCTTGTCGAGGTTATTGGATTCATTCGCTTTGTCTCCTAGGTGGATGATTTCCTTCACTTCTTCGAGGAAGGCATCGAGCAAACCCAATGCTTCATTGACATCAGCGGCTTCATTGATCGTCGAGAAATAGCTATATTTCTTCTGCTCAAGCTCTTGGGTATCGTATTTCATGGCATCCAATAAGACGACGATGTTGAAGACGATATTGCCCAAAAACGATTTGAACTCGAAACTGTCGTTGTTGTAGCGCCCGGCCAAATACTCGATATGGTTTTCCAAATACGTGAAAGCGGCATTGAACAGCCGGTCCTTGAACATCTCAATGAAGTGATTCAAATCGAAATTTGCTTGTTTTTCATTTTCCAGCGGCAATTCACCGAAGAGGAACAGCTTGTCATCCGGCAAATAAAATTCATATTTCTTCATCTTTGCGCATCCTTCATCATGCGCTTTCTTTAACTCTTCGATGGCATCGACCGGCTCGCACATCATCCATCTGCTTTCTTGCGATTGGGCTGCCTGCTGTTTGATGGCTTGTTTGACGATTTCCAGCTGATGCGGATGAAAATTCAGTACCATCAGCGCATCCGCGTCGCTGGAATTCAAGGCGAGAATCGGCAATTCTTCCAGCATGGAGCGCTCCAACGCCGTTTTCAGCTGGAGCGGATCGACATTTTTGCCGCGGATTGCCAGTATAGCGAAGTAACTGTTCGGTAAAACATCAGATAACCCGTCCCCGTCGATAGGCAAATGATAACCTTGAATCACGCCTTCCAATAACTCTTCTGTGGTCGGTTCCGCCTGCGCCGCCGAAACGCAATGCTGTAGCCCCGGAATGCGGTCCACGACACGGTTCAATATTTTCAACAGCTCAGGCCCATTCAACTTTGGCTTTAAAATATAATCGGCGACGCCGTTCTGGAACATCGACCGCACGTAATCGAAGTCTTCAAAACTGCTCAAGACGATGAATTCAGTGTCGGGAAACTCCGTCTTCCCTTCTTTCACCAAATCGATGCCGTCCATGATCGGCATGACGATGTCCGTAATGACGATATGCGGCGCAAATTCTGCAATCAAGCCCATCGCTTCTTTGCCATTCGAAGCTTCCCCCACAATTTGAAAGCCTTCCTGTTCCCAAGCAATATAATTAATGATCCCCTGTCTGATCAACATCTCGTCGTCAACAATCAGAACTTTGCACGCTTCTCCCATGATTTTTACCCCCATCATATGAAACTCATCGGTCAATTCCGAGCCCTTACACCATCTATTTCTCTGCTTGGCATGCTCGACCCGTCCATCCCCGTGGCAATTCTCTGAATTCTTTTTCTTGTTGATATGTTACCACCTTTTGAGCGGATTGGGATAGTTCCCAGGTTCTGACTTTAGAATCGGAAAACATCTAGACGAATTGTGTCTTGTAGAGTGAGAATTGTGTCATGCACAGGGACGGTTTCATACCCACCTCCACTGGCCACGGGTTTTCCAACGTCCGAATTGTGTCGCGCACAGGGACATTTTCTTTTTTCACTAGAGCTTCCGCTCGCTCTGCTGTAGAATATGGCAAAACTTAACTCGCGTTCAATCCCCGATCAAGCATCCAAAGGAGCGAAATCAGCCATGAAAAAAGCCCAACTGAAAAACAGGATCGCCGCCGCCAACAAACGGAAAAAAGCAGACCTTGTCATTCGCCATGCGTTGATCGTCAATGTCTTCATGAAAACCTTGACGACCGGAGACGTAGCGATCAGCAACGGCGTCATCGTCGGAATCGGCGACTACGAAGGCATCGAGGAAATCGATGCATCCGGCAAGTTCATCGCACCCGGCTTGATCGATGCCCATGTCCACATCGAGTCGTCGATGGTGACACCCCAGCAGTTTTCACAAGTCGTGCTGCCGCACGGCGTGACGACGGTCATCACCGACCCACACGAAATCGCCAATGTCAGCGGAACGGCTGGACTTGAATTCATGTTGAAAGATGCGGAGCAGGCCATGCTCGATATTAAAATGATGCTGCCGTCCTGCGTCCCGGCTACGCCTTTTGAAAACGCAGGCGCCCGGCTGTCCGCTGAAGACTTGATTCCTTTTGTCGGGCGCGATTCGGTGCTCGGCCTGGCGGAAGTCATGGATTTTCCCGCGGTGCTTCAAGGAGACGGGGCGATGCTCGATAAACTTCTGCTGAGCCGGCAGATTGACGGCCACGCAGCAGGCCTTACTGATAATGATATCAATGTCTATGGTACCGCCGGCATTTTGACGGATCATGAATGCGTGACGAAAGAAGAAATGACGGCACGCATTGAACGCGGCCTTTATGTCATGCTGCGCGAAGGCTCGGTCGCAAAAGATCTCCACGCACTTCTTGAAGGCGTGACCGAGCAAAACGCTCAGCGTTGCTTGTTCTGCACCGACGATAAGCATCTCGATGATCTGATCGAAGAAGGCAGCGTCGACCACAACGTCCGGACAGCAATCCGCTACGGAATCAATCCCATCACCGCCATTTCGATGGCGACCTTGAATGCTGCCCAATGTTTCGGGCTGCACCAAAAAGGTGCCATCGCCCCTGGCTACGACGCGGATTTCGCACTGCTCGATAGTTTGGAAGAATTCACGATTACGGAAGTCTATAAAGGCGGGCAGCTGGCAGCGAAAGACGGGCGCTACGCAGGGCCCATGGACACAGACAGTGACAGCTCATCGGTTCGTGAGACAGTACGTATTGCCGAGCTGTCCGCAGACAAGCTACAAATTCCAATGGGCACAAATACGAGCGCACATGTTATCGGCATCAATCCAAACAAATTGATCACCGAGCATTTAATAGAAGACGTGCCAGTCGCTGACGGCATGTTTGTTTCGAATTCGGCAAGCGGCCATTTGAAAATCGCTGTCATCGAACGCCACCGGGCGACCGGCAATATCGGCCTCGGCATTGTCAAAGGGCTAGGCCTCCAAAACGGCGCCATCGCGACAACCGTAGCGCACGACTCGCATAATGTGATTGTGGTCGGGACGAATGACCAAGATATGCTCGCAGCAATCGAAGCGCTTCATCAACTGCAAGGCGGACTCGCCGTCGTCCAAAACGGCCAAGTCTTGGCGAGTTTACCGCTGCCGATAGCCGGATTGATGTCCAACGAACCGTCCACCGCCGTTTACGAGCAGCTGAAAACAATCGATCACAGCCTGCTTCAGATCGGCGCCCCAACGCATTTCAACGCATTCCTGACTTTGTCATTTCTGTCGCTGCCGGTCATTCCTCATTTGAAACTGACCGACCGGGGATTGTTCGATGTCGGGAGTTTCCGGCATATTTCTGTTCCTGTTTCTTCTTCTATCCCTGTGCAAGACACAATTCAAACGCCAGAAAACGACTGAGAGTGTTGATATAGCGGAGTTTGTTTGTTGAACACGCCTGAACTCGCCCTGTGCACCACACAATTTAAGCAGAAAAAACATGAAGACCCTCCGAGAATACGGGGTTCTTCATGTTTTTTTATGTATTCTAGCATTATTTGTAAAACGATTCAGCAGCTTATGGTCTCAACTCGTCAACGATACTTTGCAAACCTGTTAAATTTCCTTTTTTGAGTGTGGAGTAATAATTTATATGCTTTTGTGCTGCATCCAATGCATTTACAAAATACTGCTCCCCATAATCTTTTCGAATGCTTTCTAGCAAAAACCTATTTGTCTCATTATTGAACGCCCGCTTGTATTCCTCCCCACCCATCATTGCTAGAAAAATTGTGATATATGCATGTGCAGATCCCTCGGCCATACCTGAAGTTCGATTAATTTCAACTTTCCCGTTAGTTCTTGTCAGCTGTCCTGAAAATACTTTCTTTGCTATTGGAAACGCTTTTCTGCTCATTTCCATCGTAATTTTCATGAATGCTCCCCCTTTATTCAATTAAAATAATTCAAAACTAGATGTGATATTTTGACTATTATTTTTATTACGTAAATAGTATCATAAATAAGGAACTTAAATACAATTATTAATTAAAATCAGTAATTACTACTTAATTTTTTCCAAAAAAATCATATCTTTAGAGGGAGCGCTTTATATGACCATTACCGCATCTACTTTGATCCAAATTCAATGGGAAGGTTCTTATCAATTAAAAGACTTGCCACATTTGATGAATGACAAAACTGATTATGGGGTTTACCAGGTTTACGGAACTCACCCCGTATATGGAAATGATGTATTACTTTATATAGGAAAAGCTGATTATCAAACATTAGGCAAACGGATTCCCCAGGAAAATTGGTTGTGTACCAACGACTCCAACAACCACAAAATCTATATTGGAAGGCTTCATGGGAGTCAACCTTTGAACGATGAGATTTGGTCAAAATATATTGATTTGGCGGAGCGTCTATTAATTTACTCACATAAGCCCGCCTATAACGCTAGAAGCATTTCCTCTTTACCTGAAAAGGAATTGCAGCTTATACATATCTTGAACTGGGGTGATCATCGATCCTTAATGCCGGAAGTTTCGGGGTTGAGATGGACAAATAAGTTAGACCAGATGGAATATGAAATGTTCAAAGTACAGAATGAAGAAGCTTCTATCTGAAAACACCTCTTCGAACAATTAAAACAAAAATATAAAAAATGCATGAAGAAGATCTCCATTCCGGAGCATTCTTCATGCATTTCTCGTTCGAATTGTGTCATGCACAGGGACGATTCCGCACCCAAACCCACTGCTACCGCCATCCACCTCGCCTGAATTGTGCCTTGCACAGGGACACACTACATTCCCCCACGCCCCGAACTTGTTTTTTCTCCCCCATTTCCTGTATAACTTGAATTATGCTTAATACATCAAGGCGATCTTTTGAACGGAGGAAATCATGGAACAGCTATTGACCATCGAAAAAGTATTGAACAACAATGTCGTGATCGCCCGCCATGATGCCTATAAGGAAGTCGTCTTGATCGGAAATGGCCTTGGCTTCAACCGGAAAAAAGGCGATGTCATTTCGTTTGATCATGCCGATAAGACTTTCCTGTTAAAAGACGAGGCGGAAAAGGAACAATACGTCAACATGATTCCGCATATCGATGAAGACCTCATCGCGTTTATCAATGACCAGCTCTTATACATCGAGGAGCAGATGGGCACTGAGTTGAATGAACATATTCACGTAGCGTTGACGGATCATTTGTCTTTTGCCATCAAGCGCATCCAGCAGAACATGCAGTTTTCGAATTCGTTCCTTTTCGAAATCGAGTCTTTGTATCCGAAAGAATACCAAGTGGCTAAAGGTGTCGTGAAAGCCTTCCAAAATCACATGGGCATTGTGTTTCCGGAAGGCGAAATCGGATTTATCGCGCTTCACATCCACAGTGCCGTGACCGACAAATCCTTGCGCGACATCAACCGTGACCACGCGCTTATTTCGCGCCTGACGGAATTGATTGAAGATGGGTTGAAAGTCGACATCAGCAAAGACAATGTCAATTACCACCGCCTGATCCAGCATCTGCACCGGGCGATCGACCGTATCCATCACGGGGAATCACTGGGCGATGAAAATAAACTTCAAGAGCTATTGAAAGCCGAATACCCCGTGTGCTATAATCTGGCTTGGAAGCTCATTAAAGTAATGCAAAACCAATTAAAAAAGCCTGTCGACGAAGCGGAAGTGCTTTATCTGACGATTCATTTGCAGCGCTTGACCCATACAAACTGATTCATACGTGTTACTGATTCGATCAGGCATGAGTATGAAAAGGTACAACGGTTAATCCAGGGGAATTCTCCCCTTTTTTACCGATGCCTTTTCCGCTCATGCCTTTTTTGTATGCTTTTGCTTCCGCCATATGCGCTCCATCACGTTTGATCCGCATTCATTTTTACCAATAAAGGAGGAAATTTTATGTCTACTAATGTATTCGGCACATTGCAAAAAGTCGGGAAGGCATTGATGCTGCCTGTCGCACTCTTGCCCGCAGCAGGAATTTTGCTGGCATTCGGCACAAGCTTTTCACAAGACACATTTGTGGAAGCGGTACCATTCTTCGGCACCCCTTGGGTCCAGTCATTGCTCTTCATCATGGCTGAAGCCGGCGGTGTAATTTTTGATAATTTACCACTGCTCTTTGCGGTCGGCGTCGCGATCGGCTTAGCCGGCGGTGACGGGGTCGCAGGACTTGCCGCGATCATCGGCTATTTGATCATGAACGTCACGATGAAAGCAATCGGCGGCATCACACCCGAGATGGCCACTTCAGATCCTGCGTACGCCATGGTCCTTGGCATTCCGACCTTACAGACCGGCGTCTTCGGCGGGATCATCGTCGGGATATTAGCCGCGGCGATGTACAATAAATTCTTCAATATCAACTTGCCGCAATTTCTCGGCTTCTTCGCCGGAAAACGCTTTGTTCCGATCATTACCGCATTCTCGGCATTGTTTCTCGGTGTCGCGATGTTCCTCGTCTGGCCTTTCGCACAGAACGGCTTGAACACATTGTCTTATTTCATGCTTGAAACGAACCGCACACTCGCTGCCTTTGTATTCGGCCTGGTGGAACGCTCGTTGATTCCTTTCGGGCTTCACCACATTTTCTATTCGCCGTTCTGGTTTGAGTTCGGCACGTATACGAATGCGGCTGGCGAAATCGTCCGCGGCGACCAGCGCATCTTCTTTGAACAGCTGCAGGACGGCGTTGAATTCACAGCCGGCACGTTCATGACAGGGAAATTCCCGTTCATGATGTTCGGCCTTCCAGCAGCGGCACTTGCGATCTACCACTGTGCACGCCCTGAACGCAAGAAAGTCGTCGGCGGCATCATGGCTTCTGCTGCCTTGACTTCATTTTTGACAGGGATCACTGAACCGCTTGAATTTGCATTCCTTTTCGTAGCACCAGTGTTGTTCGGGATCCACGCAGTATTCGCTGGACTCTCGTTCATGATCATGCACATTCTTGATGTTAAAATCGGCATGACCTTCTCCGGCGGCCTCATCGACTTCCTATTGTTCGGCGTCATGCCGGGCAGAACGGAATGGTTCTGGGTTATCGTCGTCGGATTGTTCTTCGCAGTCATTTACTATTTCGGCTTCCGCTTCGCCATCACGAAATTCAATTTGATGACGCCAGGGCGTGAAGACGAAGAAGCAGACGAAGATGGCGATTCAGCCGTTGCCGGTGAATTGCCATACGAAATCCTGCAAGCGATGGGCGGACAGCAAAACATCACCCACCTTGATGCCTGCATCACCCGCCTGCGCGTCAGTGTTGAAGACAAGAGCGCAGTCGATAAGAATAAATTGAAGAAACTCGGTGCTTCCGGTGTCATGGAAGTCGGCAATAACATCCAAGCGATTTTTGGGCCGGTTTCCGACAACCTGCGTGGGCAAATGCAAGACATCATGAACGGCAAAACGCCGCGCACGAAACAAGATGTATCCCAGATCATCGACCAAGCGAAAGACGCGGGAAATGCACCGGTACGCCTCGGCACCATTGATTTCGGAATTCCGATCACAGGCGATATCCTGCCGATCACCGATGTGCCTGACCAAGTCTTTTCCGGCAGAATGGTCGGCGACGGCTTTGCGATCAAACCGTCTGAAGGCAAAGTATTCTCGCCAGTGAACGGTGAAGTCGTCACCTTGTTCCCGACGAAACACGCCATCGGGTTAAAAGCGGATGACGGCACTGAAATGCTGATCCATATCGGCATCGATACCGTCCATCTGAAAGGCGAAGGATTCACTGCCCATGTTGAGCAAGGCGACCTTGTCGAACAAGGACAATTATTGATGGAAATGGACCTCGCCTATATCAGCGAACACGCTCCGTCCATCATCACGCCGGTTGTCTTCACGAGCCTCCAAGAAGGACAGCAAGTGAACATCAAAACATCCGGCCGAGTAGCTGCGAATACGAAAGACTTGATTGAAATTACTGGGGGGAATGAAGAAGTGTAAAAGCTCCTTTCTTACCAGCTTCAAACCCGGACCCGCGCGAATCGCTTCGCTTAGGTCCGGGTTTTCTGTAAAATAGTTATTCTTGGAGGAATGAACCGATGAAACTACTGACTTTGAATTGCCACGCTTGGCACGAAGAAAACCAGCTGGAGAAAATCCGCCACTTGGCACAAGCCATTGCCGAAAAGGAGTATGACGTCATCGCCTTGCAGGAAGTCAACCAGTCGATCGACGATGAACCAGAACATGTCGTCAAGCACGACAATTACGCACGGGTCCTGCTTCAGGAGCTGGAGCAACTCGGCGTGACAGGCTATTCGATGGTATGGGATTTCTCCCACCTCGTCTACGGACGCTACGAAGAAGGGCTGGTGATCTTGACGCGCCACCCGGTCATCGAGGAGGATAGCTTCTTCGTCAGCCAAAGCACCGACAAGCATTCGCCGAAAACGCGGAAGATTGTCGGCGCAATGATCCATTACAAAGGCCAGCCCTTCACGTTCTATTCCTGCCACACCGGCTGGTGGCACGATGCGGAAGAGCCGTTCCAATTCCAGGCCGACCAGCTGCTTGGGCAAATGAAAACAGAAGCCCCTGCTTTTTTGATGGGCGACTTCAATAACGACGCCTCGCTCGAACAACAAGGCTATGCCTACTTATTGGAAAATGGGTTGCACGACACCTACACACTGGCCGAGGAAAAAGATGCCGGCATCACCGTCCAAGGCAAAATCACCGGCTGGAGTGACAACAAGCAAGACTTGCGCATCGACTTGATCCTCTCCACCGAACCCGTCACCGTCAAATCGTCGAAAGTCATCTTCAACGGCGAGCACAAGCCGCTGGTGTCGGATCATTTCGGTGTGGAAGTTCAGTTGGAAATGAATTAGCGAAGAGTCAGCTGAGCAAATTCATTTGCGACGCATTTACGCAGTAAATGTGGGAGCAATGATTTTATGTGATGCTCGAACACAAATAACTAGACAAATAAAACCGCTTTCCCCTAGATATACTGGACGGGAAAAGCGGTTTTTTCGTTGACTATTTTTCATTAAAGCAACAGCTTCGTCACTTGCCGGGAGATCTCGTGCGTGTTAATCGGGGACTCTATTTGGCCTTTGTGCACGCAGCGAATAAATTCGTCGAGTTCGTAATACATCGTATCGAACTCGTGCGGGACGGAAATGTCTTCGGTTGTGCCGTCGCGGTATTTAATCAGCACATGTTTCGGGTCGCTGATTCTGTCGATTTCGATGACGCCGTTTTCGCCTTGGATTTCACTCGGCAAATACGAATCCGAAATCTTCGAGTACATGACGATCGCTTCGCATTCGCCGTAATCGAGAATCATGCTGCCTTGCCCTTCCGCACCGGTCGATAACAGGTAGCGGTTGCGCAATACGGCATCCGGCTCCCCCGCCAAATGGACGAGCGGCGCCAAGCCGTAAACGCCGAGATCCGTTTTTGCGCCGTTGCCGAGTTCCGGCTTGAACGCGTTCTCGACGATGCCTTCTTTATATTTATCATAGCGGGACGAATACTGGTTGTAATGGAATACGTAGCGGCGGACCGGGCCGATTTTGTGCAGCTCTTCTTTCAACCGCAGGAAAGTCGGTGTCACGGTCGATTTCATCGCTTCCATATAAGTCATGCCGGTTTCTTTCGATGCCGTAATGACTCTGTCCATCTCGTCCAGGCTGACAACGGCGGGCTTTTCACAGAGCACATGCACGCCGTGTTGCATCGCGAGCAGGCTTTGTTCAGCGTGAAACGCATTCGGCGAAGCGATATAGACCGCATCAATATCGCCTTCTTCGAACATTTTCTTCATGTCCGTATAGACCGCCTCCACCGCGTATTTCTCCGCAAACGCGCGGCCGGTCTCTTCCGTCCTTGAATACACGGCGCCGATGCGGAAATCAGGATGCTGCTTAGCTGCTTTGATGAATCGATCGGTGATCCAATTCGTTCCAATGATTCCGAAATTCATGATCTATTCCCTCTTCTCTTTATGTACTAGAGTTCAAGCATAATGCAATCACGCCGATGTGTCACATAACATCAAATCTATCCGATGTCTGGAATGAATGTTTCACTTTACTTTTATTTCAAGATAATGAAATTCAGAACTTCACGAACTTGTGTGAACAACTGCAAAATATCTTTAGTCCTCAAAACCCATTGGATACGCTTTCACTCCCGATTATCTTATCAACTATCTATCGGTTTGCTATAAATAAATAGAAATATTAGTTTTTTCGAAATATTAACTTTAATTTTCGTCAAAAGATGCTATCATGTGTATACGATATATCACTGACACCAGGAGGACGACGCATATGATTACATTTTTCGCAGCACTTGCACTCTTAATATTGGGATACGTTTTTTATTCAAAATTTATCGAAAAGGTATTCGGCGTCGACGATACAACTCCAACACCCGCATACGCGCAGGCCGATAACATCGACTATGTGCCGATGAGCTGGTGGAAAGGCAATTTGATCCAACTCTTGAACATCGCAGGCCTCGGCCCGATCTACGGCGCTGTAGCTGGTGCATTATACGGGCCCGTCGCTTTCATCTGGATCGTCGTCGGCTGCATCTTCGCTGGCGGCGTCCATGATTACTTCTCCGGCATGATGTCGATGCGCCACGGCGGAGCGCAATTCCCGACGCTGGTCGGGCGTTACCTCGGAAAGAACGCAAAAGTCTTCATCAACGGTTTGTCGCTTGTGTTGATGCTGCTCGTTGCAGCTGCCTTCACGGCTGGCCCCGCTCAATTGATCGCCCAAATCACGCCGATCTCGTTTATCTGGGCGCTTGCACTTATTTTTGCTTACTTCGTTCTCGCGACAATCTTGCCGATCAACCGCATCATTGGCCGCATCTACCCGCTACTCGGCGGCATCCTGTTGTTCATGGCCATCGCAGTAGCCGTAGCACTCGTGTTCTCCGGCAAACCGATGCCGAACCTAACGTTCAGCAACTTGCACCCAGGCGAATTGCCGATCTGGCCGCTCCTTATGGTTACCGTCTCTTGCGGCGCGATCTCCGGCTTCCATAGCACGCAAAGCCCGATTATTGCCCGCACGATGAAAAAAGAAACCGACGGCCGTAAAATTTTCTACGGAGCCATGGTCATTGAAGGCGTTATCGCTTTGATCTGGGCGGCAGCTGGCATGACTTTCTTCAACGGCACAGAAGGACTCGGCGCAGCACTCGCAGCAGGCGGCCCTTCTGGCGTCGTCAATGACATCTCGATCTCGCTTCTTGGAACTTTGGGCGGCATCCTCGCAATCTTCGGCGTCATCATCTTGCCGATCACAACGGGCGATACCGCGCTTCGCTCATCGCGCATGATCTTGGCTGATTTATTGTCGAAGTTCACCAAAACTGACGGCACCTTGCGTATCTTGTTGATCACCGTCCCACTCGCCATCCCGACGTTCTACATGGCAACGATCGACTACACCTTCTTGTGGCGCTACGTTGGCTGGACCAACCAAGTGGTTGCAACCTTCATGCTGTGGACAGCGACGATGTATTTGCTCAAGAACTACAAAATGCACTGGATCAGCGGCGTGCCGGCCATGTTCATGACAGGCGTCGTCTCCATGTACATCTTCTATGCACCAGAAGGCTTGAACATGGAATACCACATCGCCGCCATGATCGGCTCGGTCATCACCTTGGCTGTCGCTCTCTGGTATATCGCGCAGATCATGAAGTATCGCGCTGCGAAGCAAGTGGATTCGGAATATGAAGCGGTTTAAATGAAAAAGATGAGCTCTGGCAGGTTTGCCGGGGCTCATCTTTTTGGCTTACTCCAGATTTTCGATGGCGTAGTCAGCTTCCTCTTGTGTAAACTGGCCGCCATAATCCGAAGTCAATTGATCGCGAATAGCTTCTTTGGACATGCTCATGCTTTCTTGATACGTCTTGGCCGATTCCAAAGCGTTCACTTTCCAATCAGCATCCACATTGTCGATCGCGTATTGTGCAGCGTCTTCTGGGAACTGGCCGCCGTATTCAGAAGTCAATTGCTCGAATAGGTCGGCTTTCGACATATGCATGGTATCTGAGTAGGTTTGTGCTTGATTCAATGCAGATTCAAATTCCGTCGATACTTCCGGCTCAGCTGGTTCTTCTTCAACCGGTTCTTTCGTTTCAGCAGCTTCTTCCGTTTCAGCTGGTTCCTCAGCTTCTTCCGTAGAAGTTTCTTCTGTGGCGGTTTCTTCTGTTGCCGGAGCTGTTTCTGTCGTGCCTTCGGTTTCAGTGGAATCTTCTCCACCACCAACTAAAGCAACCAGTATCGCCATTAATACAAATAGGCCAATGATTCCGAGACAGCCAATCTTAAATACTTTTTTCATGATGAATCCCCCTTTAATTTCGAATGAAGTTCACTCATTATTTTTTTTCTTCTTTCCTCGAGCCTCATAATCCCGCTCAATTTCCTTTTTCCATTCACGGTCAATCTTCTTGCCGGTCCGGAACGAACTGACCGCTTCGCTCACCACTTGATAATTCAATTCCGTCCCTTCCGCATCCGCATGGTAATCCACCGCAAAATCTTCGTCGACTCCGAATTTTTTTGCCGTCGCGGCCGCGTCGATATTTGCACCGAGGAATATGAATTCCCAGCCTGCCGTCTTTTTCGAGGAGATCATTTCATGGATTTTCTTGTACGTGTATTCACAGCTGGAGTTTTCCAGGCCATCTGTTGTAATGACAAACATTACCCTGTCGGCTTGATGCTTTTTCAATGTCCCGTTTTGCGCATTACTGATCTTTTGGATTGTCGAGCCGACCGCATCGAGCAAAGCCGTCATGCCGCCTACTTGATAATCGCTATCGGTCATCAGCGAAATGCCTTCGAGCGAAATCCGGTCGTGAAGCAGCTCGTATTCGTGATTGAACAGCACCGTTGTCACGCGGACCTCACCCGGGAGCTTTCGCTGCTTGTCGATCAAGGCATTAAAGCCACCGATCGTATCCTTTTCAAGACCTGCCATCGAGCCGCTTTTATCAAGAATAAACACCAATTCCGTCGTTTCATTTTTCATCTTCGTTTCCTCCTTTAGGTTATTTGCTACCCCAAGGATACGATTTTTGCATAGAAAAAAGGTCGCTTCGAAAGCGACCTTTTACGAACCAAGAAGCGCTTCGTCAAATGCAAACAAGGCTTCGTTGATTTCAAATATATTGTATTGTTCCCGCTCGATGAAATAGCGGACGATCAAGTCGAATTTGTGGCTGTTCGACAAGCGGTAGCCCGCTGTCCCGAGCAGTTCTTCCGTCTCATCGAGATCCAGTTCGAGCGCGACCGCAAATGCCAGGATGGTCTTTTTCTTCGGCGTGTAGCCAGGAGAATTCCTGATTTTGGAAAACAGCTTTTTGTCGAGATTCGCCTTTTTATAAGTCTCGGCATCGGTCATGCCTCGGTCGTCAATAAACCTGAACAGCCGCTGCGAGAAGGATTCGTCCAAGTCTTCCAGCAGCTCTTCGAGGCTTGCTTGCGGTTCCAGCGTTTCTTTCGGTTCGTACATCGGAATTTCCAGTGGCCGATGGTCGCGGTAACGGACAGCCCGTTCTTCCAAAACCGCCGCTTCTTGTTCTTCGATGAACGTTTCAATCGATGCGTAAAGCTTCTGGCTGATGCCGAACGACTGCTTGTCCAAGACGACCAGATAGACATCCATATCGTGCTCGTTCAGAAATTCATCGATTTCTTCCGTCGCCACTCGCAACGCTGGTTCTTTCGGATAACCGAAGATACCGGTCGAGATAAGCGGAAACGCGATCGACTCACAGCCAAGCTCGATGGCAAGTTCCAGCGAGTTGCGGTAGCAATTGCGCAGCAACATTTCCTCGTTTCGCCCGCCGCCTTCCCATACCGGTCCAACCGTATGGATGATGTACTTTGACTCGAGTTCAAAGCCGTTGGTATGCACCGCTTCCCCGACCGCACAATGGCCGACCCGGTCGCACGCTTCCTGCAACTCTTTCGGCCCCGCTGCCCGGAAAATCGCCCCGCACACGCCGCCGCCCATCTTCAGGCTGGAGTTTGCGGCATTGACAATGGCGTCTGTTGTCATTTTGGTAATATCGTTGCGCACGATTTGCAGTGGCATGGGCTCATCCCTTTCTGTTTCTTGTCTCTTTTCATTCTACCATCCGGTGTGTCCCTGTGCGCCACACAATTTCGGCACCCTCGATTCGCTGGAAAGTCAGGCAGAGCAAGGGTTTTCGTGTTCTGTGATCGGCTTGTTGTCCCTGTGCACCACACAATTCGCACATAAAAACACACGCGACAGATAGTCGCGTGTGTTTTTTGCCGTCAAAGTATTAGTTTTTAAATGCTCTAGTTGCCGCCACCGCTTGCTTCCAGCCATCGTACAGTTTTTCACTTTGTTCAGCTGGCATTTCGCTGGTGAAGGTTTTATCGACTTTCCATTGCTGCGCGATTTCTTCCTTGCTTTCCCAGAAACCAACTGCCAATCCAGCTAAGTAAGCTGCGCCGAGCGCTGTCGTTTCCTGGATGACCGGACGTTCAACTGGCACGTCCAAAATGTCGCTCTGGAATTGCACGAGGAAATCGTTCGCTACCGCTCCGCCATCCACACGCAAAGTTTTCAGTTCGATGCCCGCGTCTTCGATCATGACGTTCACGACATCTTTCGTCTGGTAAGCGAGTGATTCAAGCGTTGCGCGGATGAGATGCGCCCGTGTGGTGCCGCGCGTCAAGCCGAAAATGGCGCCGCGAGCGTCCGTATCCCAGTAAGGCGTGCCGAGCCCGACAAATGCCGGCACCATGTAGACGCCGTCTGTTGATTCGACGGAAGTGGCGTATTGCTCACTTTCCGGTGCGGTGTCCAAAATCTTCAAGCCATCGCGCAGCCATTGAATCGCAGAACCGGCAACGAAGATACTGCCTTCAAGCGCGTATTCCACTTTGCCGTCGATGCCCCATGCCAATGTCGTCAACAAGCCGTGTTCGGAAACGACGCCTTCTTCCCCCGTGTTCATCAGCATGAAACAGCCTGTTCCGTATGTGTTTTTGGCCATCCCTTTTTCAAAGCAGGCTTGGCCGAATAACGCAGCCTGTTGGTCACCTGCGATGCCGGCGATCGGCACTTCATTGCCAAAGAAATGATAATTGATTGTATTGGCATAGACTTCAGACGATTGGCGTACTTCCGGCAGCATGCTTTTCGGCACCGTCAGAATATCCAGCAATTCCTGATCCCATTCCAAATCATAAATATTGTACATCAGCGTACGGGAAGCGTTGCTGTAATCGGTAATATGCGCAGCGCCGCCAGATAGTTTGTAGACGAGCCACGTATCGATCGTTCCGAACATCAAATCGCCGTTTTCTGCTTTCTCCCGCGCGCCTTCGACATTATCCAAAATCCATTTCACTTTCGTTCCTGAGAAATAAGCGTCAATCAACAAGCCCGTTTTCTTGCGGAACAGCTCTTCATGCCCTTGCGCTTTCAACTCGCCGCAAATGTCCGCCGTCTGTCTCGATTGCCAGACAATCGCTTTGTAGATCGGTTTTCCCGTGTTGCGGTCCCAAACGACAGCCGTTTCGCGCTGGTTGGTGATGCCGATTCCTGCCACTTGATTTGCTTCAATGTCCGCCGTGCGCAAGGCTCCTGCCATACAAGCTAAAACTGAGGTCCAGATTTCATTCGCGTCATGCTCTACCCAGCCCGGTTTCGGGAAAAACTGTTCAAACTCCTGCTGGCCAGTTCCTACGATTTCTCCTTTGTGGTTGAACAATACCGCCCGTGAACTCGTTGTTCCTTGGTCAATCGCCATAATGTAATCTTTAGTCATCAATTATTCCTCCTCGAATGGTGTTTTGATCAATCGTTATTTGTCATCCACTAACGTGTCTTCGATTTCATTCGCTACAGTACGGCCTTTTTTCAATTCGGCGCTTGCTGCCCCAATCAAGATGCCGGCCATTACTATGCTCAAGCCCCAGAACAACAGGCTGTAATCACTTGTGAAGAAAGCTTTATAGAAAACCGCTCCATAAATACCGCCGAAAATCGGTCCGACGACGGGAACCCAAGCATAACTCCAGTCCGAACTTCCTTTTCCAGGAATAGGAAGTAAAGCATGTGCAATGCGGGGGCCAAGGTCACGCGCCGGGTTGATCGCGTAGCCTGTAGTGCCGCCGAGCGACATGCCGATTGCAATAATCAGAGCTCCAACAATCAAAGGATTCAAGCCATCTGTAAAGTCATTGGCGCCAATGAATAGCAACCCCATTACCAACACAGCAGTTCCAATAATCTCACTGACTAAATTCGAAAATGGGCTTCGAACAGCGGGACCCGTGGAGAATACAGCTAATTTCGCTCCTTGATCTTCCGTAATCTTCCAATGCGGCAAGTAATTCAAAAAGACGATTACTGCGCCGATAATCGCGCCGATCATTTGGGCGAGAATATACATCGGAACTTTCGACCACGGGAACTCGCCTACAGATGCCAATCCAAACGTCACCGCCGGATTGACGTGGGCTCCTGAAAAACTGCCCACTGCGTACACCGCCATCGTAACGGCCAGCCCCCACGCAATCGTGATGACGACCCACCCGCTGCCTTCAGCCTTGGAATCTTTCAAGACTACTCCCGCCACTACACCGCCGCCGAAAATAATCAAGATCATGGTCCCGATCAATTCTGCTAAAAACTCTGACATGCTTAACACTTCCTTTCCTTTTAAAGCAACAGCTGTGCAAATGCCCATTAAAAAAATCCGCAATTAATGAAAGTTCTCCTCGATAGAAGTACTCATTAATGTGCGAATCTCCGGGTCTCCAACACAACTCTTAACTTGTTATCTATAAGTTATACTTAAAAGAAAGCGCTGTCAATATATTTTTCTGAATTTTTGTTTAAATATTCCTGCTCTGCCTCCTAAATAATTCCCCCTGCTTGCTTCAAACAACTTCGCTGCGGCTCATCTTGCACTGAGAAAAGATTTCACGAAAAGCTAGCGCAGGAGCATCTTCATTTAAATAAAAAAAACAAGGCTTTGCACGAGAACGATGCAAAGCCTTGCTTATCGAGATGGCGGTTGTCGCCTATCACTTAGTTGTTTTTGTTATCCAATGCTTTGACCAATTCCTCAGCCAATGCTTCAGAAGCAAATGGGTCGCGGCCCGTCAATACTTGCTCATTGCCCCACACCACTTTTTCGTCTGCGGTGTAATTGGCCACTTCGTTCATTTTGCCTTCCAAGCTAAATGGCAGGATTTCCGGGAGACCTTCAGGTTCGACAGCTTCCGGGTACCCAGTAACGTCCAATCCAGCGATGATGCTTTGGCCGTCTGGGCGTTTCGTCCAGATCAACGGTGCAGGTCCATGGCACACTGCCGACACGATCTTGCCGTTGTCGTATACAGCGTTGATGATGCCGTGAAGCGTTTCATCTTCCGCGAGGTCATACATCGCGCCGTGTCCGCCGACGATGAAAATCGCGTCATATTCTTTCGCGTTCACATCCGATAATTTTTTCGTGTTGTCCGCAAGGCCGGATTCGTACATTTTCTTGTACTTGCCTTCTGGGTCATACTCTTCACTGATGCTGACTTCGTCAAGCGTCGGTTTGCCGCCTTTTGGCGAAGCGAGCTCCACTTGATGTCCTGCGTTCTTTAAAATTTCCATCGGTGCGAACAGTTCTTCTGCCCACCAGCCGGTTTCGTAATTGTTCTCCGTATCTTTATGTCCACTTGATAGCACTGCTAATACTTTAGCCATTGATAGTTCCTCCTCTGAAAATCATTCTGTCACTAGTTGTTCCCGAATGTTTTCGGATTTAAACAAACTTACAATTCCCTCAAATCCGTGCTTATTCTATTCACGGGCTGGCTGTTTCAAGAACAGCGCATTGCCATTTTTAATGAAACGCCAAACGACCGCCGCCAGGAAAATGACGATGCCTGCAATTAACACGCCTTGGATGACTGAAGCCATCACCGGGTCGAGCTGGCCGTTCGCGTACGAGCTATAGATGCCGAAAAATGCCCAAGCGAGCGGAATTGGAAACGCGGCGTTTTTGAAGCGCGACAAGTAGAACAGCACAAACGCGATGGCAATACCAAGGACGACGATGGTCCACACCGAATCTGAAATGCCGAGGCCGTTCCATTCCAATTGCACCAGCAACAGCGAGATGTTGACGATTGTCGCGATGAATACCCAGCCGCCGTATAACGTGAACGCAAGCCCTGCCAATGTCGATGGAAACTCAGAGCGATGCTTGTAGATCCGTTCGACGATGAACAGCAAGGAGAACAATAGCCCCAAGATCAACAAAGTCGAGATGCCAAGCGCCTCATACGAAAACGCCACAATCCAGCCCATATTAAACAGCGAACTCGCGATGAATAACGGTGAGATCAGCAGCACCAGCCGGCTGACCTTATCGTCTTTTCGTTTAATGAATAAATAAACGAGCGTCACCAGCACAAGCGTATAAATGACACCCCAAATCGAAAACGTAAACGGCGCCGGCGATATGAGCGTCATGTATTTATCCGAAATGTCTTTTTGCGTATTGCCGTTAAAGAACCCCGACGAACCGAGGTAATTGACGCCAAGCGTCGTGAAATAAGCAACCAGGTTCAAGATCGTAAACAGTTGGGTTTTCTTCAATGTGCGTTCATCCATGATGCGTTCATCCTCCCGAAAGATAATAGTCACTGGCAATATGCGCCTCTTTCTTTCTATCTTCCCGTTTTTGCCAGCCGGTGAAACGGTTTCCTGGAATGAATCGGATGAATTGTGTCATGCACAGGGACGTGCTAGTGACAAAACGCTGCTATATCAAGGTTTCTTGTGCTCGAATTGTGTCTTGCACAGGGATAGACAGAACGCTGCCGCTCTATCCCTTCACACCATCTCTCAGCCATTTCGCCGTCAATGTATCCGCTTCGAGCATCTCTTGCGGCGTGCCTTCAAACAGCACTTCGCCGCCTTTTTTGCCGCCGCTTGGGCCCATTTCGATGACCCAGTCGCTCGCTGCGATCAAGTTCAGGTTGTGCTCGATGAGGATGACCGAATTGCCTTTGTCGACGAGTGCTTGAAAGACGTCCAACAGATGGGCATTGTCTCGGGTATGCAAACCGAGTGACGGTTCGTCCAATAAATAGATCTGCCCTTCTTTTTTCAGGTGGCTCGCGAGCTTCAAACGCTGCACTTCGCCTCCGCTTAACGAGCCCGTCGTTTGCCCAAGTGTCAGATAGCCTAAGCCGACATCTTTTAACGTATCCACTTTTTTGACGATTTTCGGCATTTCCAAATACTCATTCGTTTCGTCGATCGTCAACTCCAAAATTTCCACAATGTTTTTTCCTTTATATCGGTAAGACAAAGCTTCATCTGAATACCTCGTGCCCTTGCATGCTTCACAAGTCACCGTCACGGGATCCGCAAAAGCGACGTTCGGCGTGGTGATGCCTTTGCCTTCACATACCGGGCAGGCGCCCAATGAATTAAAGCTGAACAAGCCCGCCGGCTGTCCGGTTTGTTTTGCCAGGATCGATCGGATGTCGCTCATGATGCCCATATAGGTCGCGAGCGTTGAACGGCTGGACGTGCCGATGCTACCTTGGCCGACCGCAATCGTTTCAGGATAATTGCCGGTAAATGCGCCGAACATCAATGAGCTTTTTCCGGAACCGGAAACGCCACACACCGAGACGAGGGCATTCTGTGGAATTTCCACACTGACATTTTTCAAATTATTATCGGAAGCATGTTTGATCGAAAACGTTTTTTCAGCTGTTCTCGGCTGTTCATTCACCGTTACGGTGTGGTCCAAATCCGTGATGGCGGAAGCTTTCTTCAAGCCTTCCTGCCCGCCTTGATACACCACTTCACCGCCGCTTCTGCCTGCGCCCGGTCCCATTTCGATGATTTCATCCGCCGTCTTGATGACCGCCAGATTGTGCTCGATGACGACCACGGTATTATAGTTGTCCCGTATGCTTTCCAGCATATGCGTCAACATATTGATTTCCTCCGGATGCAAACCGGCACTCGGCTCATCGAAAATATACGTGATGTTGTTTAGGCTGCTGCCGAGGTGGCGTGCGATTTTCACGCGTTGCGCTTCCCCGCCGGACAAAGTGCCCATTTTGCGCGACAAGCTCAAATAGCTGAGCCCCAAACCGACCAGCTGCTTTACGCTCGGATGCGCCTGCTGGGCAATCGACTTGCCGATCGGGTCGTCGATTTTCTCCAGTTCACCAAGCAGTTCCGTCAATTCCAAACGGGCATAATTGGCGATGTTCAAGCCGTTGATTTTGCACTCCAGCACTCTCGGATTGAGTCCAGAACCTTCACAAACCGGGCACGGGGTACGCGTAGTCAGCGCCAAGACGTCTTCCTGGGAGACGATTTTCAGTTTCGTCAGGTCCCGGTTGATGTACAAGCGAATAAACCTCGGAAGCAGACCGTCCCACTCGATTTCGCGATCGCCTTCTTTGTAATAATAAGTGCTAAATGCACGTTCTCCTTCCGGCGGCCCGTATACGAGCAGATTGTACTTTTCTTCCGTGAAATCTTTGATGGGGAGATCGGGATCGAACAATCCGCCGTCCCTCATCCATCTGCCTTGCCAACCAGGAGGCGCAAGCGGCTTGAAGCGCACCGCGGACTCCCGGATTGATTTCGTGTGATCGATTAGCTTGTGGATATCCGGCGTAACGACTTCGCCGAAGCCATTGCATTCCGGACAGTTGCCGAACGAACTTTCACTCGAAAACTCAGTCGCCGAGCCGATCGGCGGACTGCCAATTCTCGAGAACAACAGCCGGATCAGCGGGTCGATATCCATATACGTGCCGACCGTCGAGCGCGAATTGCCCCTGACCGGCTTTTGTTCCACAACCACTACCGGGCTTAAATGCTGCATCAAATCGGCATGCGGCCGCTCGTATCTCGGCATCTGGTGCCGGATATACAGCGGATAGTTCAAGGTCATCTGCCTTCTGCTTTCCGTCGCCAAGGTATCGAACACAACCGAACTTTTCCCCGAACCCGACAAGCCGGTAAACACATTGATCTTTTCTTTCGGGATATTCAAATCGATATTCTTCAAATTGTTTTCACGAAGCCCTCGCAATATGATTTCATCTCGTTTTTCTGGCATGTTAACATCCTCCTTTTCCAATCCGATCAGTGGATTACACTACTATATAGAAACGTTCCCTATTTCGAGGTGGTTCACACAACCAGTTTGTCCCTGTGCACCGCACAATTCCCACACAATTCATCAGAGTATAGAAAAAGACGCATCCGCCAGCGCGGATGCGTCGAATAATTGTGTGGTACACAGGGGCGTTCTTTCACCGAAATGCTGTTACACCAAGGGTCTGATCCTCCGAATTGTGTAGCGCACAGGGACACAAGGCCTTTCCCCTCGACACGGATGATATACTGAAAATACAGACATTCTACGCAAAGGAGACAGTGGCTAGACATGATGCGATCTTTTCAATTCGCCGGCAGCCGAATCGTAAAAACCGGCATAGCGATATTTTTGACGGCCACTATTTGCCTTTGGTTCAACTGGCCGCCAGTCTTTGCGGTCATAACGGCTATCGTGACAATCGAGCCGACCGTCAGCGATTCGATCAAGAAAGGGCTGGTCCGCTTTCCTGCTTCGGCTATTGGTTCAGCCTTTGCCGTGTTCTTTATCACCTTATTCGGGAATTCCCCGATTACATATACACTTGCCGCGGTCGCCACGATCCTGGTGTGTTTCAGGCTCAATCTCCATGCCGGCTTGCTGGTGGCGACGTTAACCTCTGTCGCGATGGTGGAAGTCATCCATGACAATTTCCTGTTCTCGTTCTTCATCCGTTTAGGGACGACAACGATCGGCCTGGTCGTCTCGACCGCCGTCAATATACTTGTGTTCCCGCCAAACTACAGCACCGCTATCCTAAAAAGCATCCACAGTATCAGCGGTCGGGCCGGGGGCATGCTCGAGCACACGATCCGCACAATCCTCTTCGACCGGGATGCAGGCTTGCAGGAAGATAAGAAAATCGTTAAGCAACTAACGACGGAAATCCGCAAGACCGAACAATTGATTCATTACCAACGGGATGAAGCCAGTTTGTATCCATGGGTGCGTAACCGGGAAGCCGAACTTCAGATGGCGGAGAGGCAATTGCTGTTTCTCGACAATTTCGAGTACCATTTGAATGCATTGCTTCGCGTCCCCGTGCAAGATATCCAGTGGACACAAGCCGAGCGGGAAACCATTATGGATGCCGTGTCGGCGCTTGCCGACGATTTGCAGCATTCCATCGATTACAATCACGACAAGCATCAGGATCAATTAAAAAGCATCACCGACCTGTTCTGGGAAAACAGCAAACAAGTGCCGTCAAATGACGCCCCGCACCCTACACTGTTCCCCCCGGAATTCCGGATCCTCTATGAACTTGTTACCATTTATGATTTGGTCGATAAATTTTTCGACCCGAACAGCGTAGAGGCTGTGCAGCAAGCAGAAAAATCATAGAGACAAAAAAGGCCGTGCCGGAAACTCTTCAGTTTCTGGCACGGCCTTTTCGGTTGAATTGTGTGGCGCACAGGGGCGTCCCTACACGCAAATCTTACTGCAGCAAGGTTTTGACTGCAGAAATTGTGTGTTGCACAGGGACATTACTTATCCCGATTCGTCACCTTATACGTCTCGCCCTTGCTGTCGTAAGTGATCCACTCGCCTACCGGTTCACCTTGTTCAAAATGGCCTGAGCGTTTTAAGGTTCCATCGGCTCTGTACCATTCCCAGTAGCCCTCTGGCTCCCCATCAACGATCTTGCCTTTGGACCATATCGTTTTCCCGTTGGCATGGTACTTGATCGTATAACCATCAATCACTTCAAGCTTCTTTTCCTTCACACCGTTTGGTTTCACCACATCACATTTTTCCTCATCCATGATGGCTCCAACTCCTTCCGGCTGATTGAATTGTGTGGCGCACAGGGACATCCGGCATCCGAAACCCTGCTATTTCAACAATCTCATCCCTGAAATTGTGTGATGCACAGGGACAACTAAAACTAGTTCTCCATCCCCAGCGCAATCCGGATATGCGCCAAATGATGCTCTTCATGCCACGACAGTTTCGCCAAATTTTCCGCAACGCGAACTTCGCCGTCTGTTTCGTGGATGAAGACTCGGTCCAATTGCGTGCCCGTCACATAATTCCCGAGCGCCACGATCCGTTCGTTCAATCCTTCTAACATCCGGATGGAACTTTCCACCGGCAATCGGTTGTCCGGCAGATACGCCCATTTGTCCTGGTCAAACTCAGAAACGGTCGGTTGGTATTCCGTCAGCGCCAGTTTCAGGCGTTGATACAAAGACAGTTGCGAATCCGCAATATGATGCACGAGCTGTCGCACCGTCCAGCTGCCTTCCCTGTAAGTCTTGGCCAACTCCTCATCGCTCAAGGAGTCCACCACCTCGCGAAGACGCGTCGTGTAGCTATTGATTTCGTTAAGCCATTTTTTGACTTCTTCATTCGTTACTTGTTCCGGAACTTGCATTTGCCCAATCGGAAATTGCACATCCATTTGTCTAACCCCTTTTCCAAGCGCATTTAGAAAACGCTCTCTTCACGCTCAATATATCAATGGAGATTCCATTTGTAAACATGCCTTGGGTATACGCGAACTTGCGGCAAAATCACCATCTGCTCGCCATCATTCCTTATAATATTCCACACTTTCCGTCGCTCCTAATTCCACCGGTGTAATCGTGATGCTGCCGCCCTCTTGAATCAACCCATCCTCGCCAAATTCCGTCCCCGGCTCCAAGGTGATCGTCAAGGTCGGTTTGCTTGGATCCCCTCTCACCACAAGCGTGTAGATCCCGAATTGTTCGGTGTTTCGGATATTGTAATAATAAAGTTCATCGTCATTTGCATACACCAATTCATTATTGTCCGACATGAAGTAGTTCTGCGGATTGCCTGGCTCTACCCATTTGCCGATCAGGCTGACCGCGACATTTTGATAGCTGACGTAATCGCTGCTTCTGAAATTATAAATTTGATGGTCGATGGTGCCGTAATCGCTCGTTTTATACGTCAAAGCTGCAATATCTTCGGCGGTCCATTGGAGTTTATAGCCCTCATCTTCCAGCACTTTATATGCCGAACTGCCTTCTAGCACACCGACTTCCCGGCCGAATAAGAGGCCCTTTCGCTTCAACCGGGCCGTCTCTTTCTTCATTTTCGGGTATTCTTTCAAAATTAATTCATGCTCGCCATTTTCCGATTCCGCAATCAGCACATTCGCATCGCCCATATAATAGAAGAACGTCGTATTCGCCGTAAACAAACCGATCGCGATTAGCGCGAATCCCCATTTCACATAAGCATTCGAAAATAGCCAAGCGGCCCCGCTCAATAGGAAACCGATAATGCCGTAGTTAATCAAATAAAACTGCCATTCATGAATAAGCCAGTACCCTCTTGGTTCGGCAATCCCGATAAGCAAGGCTTGAAAAATCGCCAGTATCATCCCCGCGGCAAGCAATGAAATTCCGAGTATCTTCTTTTTATTCATTTCGCATCCCTCGCAAATCAAAATGCGCCATGATTTCTTCGTAAAGTGCATCTCCCGAAGAAATCGGATCCCATGTCACACCGGCATTCACGCTCCGGAAAATAAGTGTTTCTGCCTCACCGCTCTCGCCGTCCCGAACCGCTGCCAAATAACCGGTTTGCCCACTATCAATGAAATCAATGTGCATTTCTTCGTAGCCAGTTCCAAGGTCTTGCGTAGCGGTTCGCGAAATGCTGCCGACGCTCCACCCTTGCCCCCGGCTATCGGTTCTCAAGATGCTGATGTTTTCCGGCCCGCGCCCTCCGTAAACAATGGCAATGTTACCGGGCGATATGTACGTATTGCTTCGTGAAATATCATCGAGATACTCGTTCACGCGCGCGTATCCCAATTCATGATCGTCTGGCACTGGAATCCAGCTTTCGCCTTCATTCACCGTGACGAAAAGTTCCGTTTCATAAATCACGTAATCTTGTTCCGTGTCGACTGGCAAAACCGCTTCCTTTGTTCCTGGCACCGGGTGCGACATAATTTTATCGACATCCGCCGTCACTTCCGGGAGCGGCGGTGCTTCGGCAACCGCAGGGCTCTTTACCACGTACTCTGAATCGATGCTGGCGATGGTGTCCGTGCTCACTTTGAAAGCCCCGTAACTCAACACGAGCGCCAACAAGCCGACTAAACTGATTTTCAAAACCTTCATAGCATACCCTTTCCAAAAAGTAGTAATTCCATTTTAACACGCTTCCAGAGCAGCAAACGCCTAAGCGTTATTCTCTATTTTATTCAAAAGAAGTTCTATGATTCCGGAAGTTCCATTTCTTTCTGCTGCAATGCAAAATCGTGCTACTATAAGAGCAAAATACGATTCGTTCTGCACTTTAATGAAAGGCGGCGATGAGGATGGTCGGGGAAAAGAAGCCACGGTTTGTTCTCGGTTTGATGACAGTCGCATCCATCGTCTCGATTTCTTTTTTGCTGCAAGTTACTGGCAACCCGTTCCTCAACAGTATCATTATGCTGCTCGTGTTCTACATCGTCCTGCCGATATGGATCTGCAGCCATTACTTCAAAAAGCGCGGCGTGACACTGCGCCAAGTCGTCTTTGTCCAAGGCATCGCACGCTGGCTGTTGCCGATTGCCGGGCTCAGTTTGCTGATCATGATTTTCTCCACGAGCATCTATTGGCTGTTATTGCGCGGGCTTATGGCCATCGCTCCCGCCCTGGTCAACCTCTTCCTCACGCCGCAGCCGCTCCCGGATGTGTTCTGGTATATAGCGGCGACCGCTTTCATTGTCGCCATCATCGCGCCAATCGCGGAGGAATTCGTCTTCCGCGGCGTTCTCTTGAATCAGCTGATGGACGTATTCGGCTTGTGGAAAGGCATCGGCATCACAAGCTTGATCTTCGCTGTCTTCCACCTCAATTTTTTCGGCGCCTTCCTGTTCGCGGTCATCGCATCTCTCCTATATGTCAAAACCGGCAATTTGCTGGCACCGATTTTGCTTCACATCGCCAACAACCTACTCGCCGTCTACCAAGCCTTCGCCGACACCTCGTTTATGGAATGGCTGACGGTGACTAGCGTCAACGACCTGTATACCAAAACCGCACCGAATCTCGTCGCTTTGATTGCGAGCACAGTGTTATTGCTGCTTATGATCGGCTGGCTGGCAAGGGGCTTGAAACAGCACAGATCGGCAATTCGGTAATTCAACAACCTTCAGGAACAGGTCCTCACATTTTATTGATGAATTAAAAAATGCCCTGGCTATGAAAAGCGCAGGACATACTTCATTGCGATCAAACTTCTTTCCTCACAAAATAAACCTGTTCACCCGGCAGCTCCAAACAATTCAACTGCCCGCCATACACCGCGCCCCCATCGATGCCGATGATGCGGTTGTCGCCAAAATAAACGCTCGTATCATCCGACCCTCTCAGCTTAAATGTCGGCGTGTGGCCGAAGACGACTTTCTTATCGCCTACATAGCCTCGATGAAATTCATCGCGGATCCACATTAATAAATACGGATCTGTCTCTTCAACCGCAACACCCGGCTGAACGCCTGCATGCACGAATAAGTAGCCATCTGCTTCGTAGTAAAACTTCGTCTCTTTCAAAAACTCGATATGCTCCCAAAACAGCTCCATCGCCGGAAGCTTCATGCCTTTTATGGAAGAATCGTAACTTTGCAAAGTGGAAAGCGCCCCGTTGCGCACCCAGTTTCCCGCTGCGCCGGTTTCACCCCTCGCTGCTTCCAGCATCATTTGGTCGTGATTGCCGCGCAGCACAATCGCGCCTTGCTGCTTCAATTCGACGACCCGCTCCAGCACGCCTTTGGAATCCGGGCCGCGGTCCACATAATCACCGAGTAAAATCAGCTGGTCGTTCGATGCGTCATACGCCACTTTCTCCAGCAACTCATTGAACAAGTCCAGCTCTCCGTGAATATCGCTAATGGCTAAAATCCGTTTCATCGTGTACACCTCCCGCTCCCCGTCTTCCACTACATCTTTAAATTCATCTGGCTTCCTGATATATGCGTACTTCCCTATTGGCAATCAAACTCCTGCAAAACAATCTCTATTTTTCGTTTACCATCTTTGTCCAATTCTTTACCCTCCGCATGGACAGCGAAACCCTCACGCCTCGTTCAGCTTGAACGGTTATCGCTTGCACTCATTCACTATTGCTGTTAATTTTAGAGTGACCGTTATATATAAATCAATGGAGGAATGGCTCATGAGCACCAAAAAAGAAGATTTGCTGGTGGCTGCAGAACAGCTGTTTTACCAGCACGGCTTTCATGCCATTGGCTTGAAGGCGATTGTCCAGGAAGCGGACGTGGCGCTGATGACGCTGTATAATCATTTTAATTCCAAAGACGAACTGATCTTGGAGATCTTGACCCGCAGATCGCAGGTCTATATGGATTATCTCGAACAGGCGAAACAACAAGCGACGGGATCGGTCGCAGAACGGCTGGCAATCGGCCATTTGAATTGGCTAAAGCATACCGCTTCTAATGGCTGCATGTTCTTGCGGGCGAAAGAAGAATTCGTCAGCGAGCCCGACCATCCGATTGTCCAATTAGTCACCTCCCATAAAGAAGACACGAGGCAGATGTTCCTGTCGAACGGGCTCACCTCCACTGAAGCGACCCGCTTGTCCTTGCTCTTTGAAGGGGCTGTTTCTTTGGCCGAAATCTCCCCTATTGAGGAAGTCGAAAATGCCTTGATGGCCATGGTGCAACATGTATAAGTAAGCGGTATGCTTACTTTTTTTACCCTAAAAATATAGTGACCGTTCTATCTATATTAAGGAATGAAGAATGATACACAAAACCGTGTTATTTTTTTATCTCAAAAGTATAGTGACCGTTCTATCTAATAAAAGGAGTGAATAATTATGTGGAAAATTGTTTTACCCGGCATCGCCATGATCGGCGTCACGTATGCCTTCGCCAGATACAGTTTCGGCTTGTTCTTGCCGGAAATCAGCAGCACCTTAAACCTATCCGAAAGCCAGTCGGGACTGATCGGTTCGGTGGCTTATGCCGCCTATACACTGGCCTTGGTGACTGCCGCTCTATTCATCCATAAACAGAGCGCGCGCCACGTCGTATTATATTCAGGAGCCACCGCTTTTATCGGCATGCTCGGAATGGCTATGTCGCAAGGCTTCTATACGCTTGCCATCAGCGCATTTGTCGCAGGACTCGGTAGCGGCTGGGTCTCCCCCGCCTTCAGCCAAGTCGTTGCACAATCACTTGAGAGCCGCGAACGCGACAAAGGCAATACGTGGATTAATACAGGAACGAGCGTCGGGGTCGTCGCGAGCGGCCCTGTCGCATTGGTATTTGCCGAGCAATGGCGCTGGGGCTATGTGCTGTTCGCGATTCTGGCATTTTTGACGCTGTGGTGGAATGCACGCGCGATCAAGCGAGCGAAACAAGAACCGGAACAATCCACTGGCAGCAAGTTTAAACTAAGCCTGCTCAGCGAAGCGCGCTTTATGATTCTCGCAGCAATAGGCATCGGTTTCAGCTCCTCCATTTATTGGACCTTTTCACGAAGCTACTTGACCGAAACGCACGATTTCTCGACAAGCGGAAGCATGGTCTTCTGGATCGTCATGGGCGCCGCCGGCATCATCGGCGGCATCGCCGGGACCATCATTCAGCGCATCGGGCTCGGCTGGTCTTACCGTCTCGGCGTGTTGGTCGCGACCGCATCTCTTGTCACCCTGACCATTCCGCACCCTGCTTCGATTTTCCTGTCGGCAATCCTGTTCGGCATCTCATTCATTTTCATGACCGGCTTATTCATCGTCTGGGGCACGCGCCATTTCCCGGATACGCCTTCTGTCGGCGTAAGCTTGTCATTCTTCTCGCTCGGCATCGGCCAATCGATTGGATCGATCGCAGCGGGCATCTTGATCGACAGCATGTCCTATCCGATTGCCTTTTTATCATTCGCAGCGATCGGCCTGCTGTTTATCTTCATTAAAACAAATGCCCAGCCCGATTCGACACAGGAAAACGCTACGTAGCCGAGTTCATCTGTTTAGGAAACGAAAACGGGAACGATGCTTTACTGGCATCGTTCCCGTTTTTTATTCGGAAGGAATCCGTCGCTTTAAAGAGAATGGATATGAACCATCACTATTCAAAAGGAAGGAGGCAATCCCATGGAGAACAACCAATTGCTCCGTATGGACAACGTCGGCATCGTCGTGGAGTCACTCGACGACGCCATCGCATTCTTCGAAGAAATCGGCTTGGAGCTCGAAGGCCGCGGCATGATTGAAGGCGAATGGACAGGACGCGTCACGGGGCTCGGCAACCAGCAAGTCGAAATCGCCATGATGGTGACGCCGGACGGACACAGCCGGATAGAATTGTCACGCTTTCTCACACCGTCTGTTACCAGCGATCACCGGACAGCCCCGGTCAATTCACTCGGGTATTTACGCGTCATGTTCGCGGTCAAAAATATCGACGACATGGTCGCTAGACTCACGACACACGGCGCCAAGCTTGTTGGCGAAGTGGTGCAATACGAAAACGCATACCGGCTCTGTTATATCCGAGGGCCTGAAGGGATTCTCGTTGGTCTTGCGGAACCGCTCGAGAATCCTTAGACCACAGACATTCCGTTGTTTTTGATAATGAAGCGGGTATACATGAAGCAACTAATCATTCGGGAGGAATCCGCCATGAAGAAAATTTGGCTTCCACTGCTTCTTGCATTCGGATTATTCGCTGCACTTCCCTTGTCTTTTGATTCAGCCGCTGCCGCAAGCCACGGATCGGCAACAGAAGACCAGCTGCCCGAAAACCTCGAGAACCTGATGGACATCGCCCCGGAGCATCAATTCACACTGCGCCAAGGAAGCAAACGGATTGAAGTCGAGCTGCTGCAGTGGACCTTGAACGATTACGGTTTGAAAACGGAAGTCGATGGCATCTTCGGGCCAAAGACCGACCGGAACGTCCGGCAATACCAGCAGGATAAAGGCCTCGTAGTCGACGGCATCGTCGGCATGTATACGTGGGTCGCCATTTACGCCGAACATCAACAGCCTTCGGATGACACCAAATTGCCCGCCAGGCTGAAGAATGTAATGGCGATCGCACCGGAACACCAATACACCTTGCGCCAAGGCAGTCAGCGCATCGAAGTGGAATTTCTGCAATGGACGTTGAACGACTACGGATTGAAAACGGAAGTCGATCGCATCTTCGGACCCGAGACCAATCGGAACGTTCGGCAATATCAGGCCGATAAGGGATTGCACGTCGATGGCATTGTTGGGGTCAAAACGTGGACGGCGTTGTACGGGGAATATTGATTTTCAAAAAAAGCCTAAAGACCCGCCGATCCCTAAACGGATTGGCGGGTCTTCTAGTTTGTTGCAGAACTTGATTTTTTAGAATGAAGTTCAGCACAAATCATTTTCAAATGGCTTAAGCTACTTAGCTTTTCATTAAAACTCCTCATGCGTCGCCGGGTCCATATCAAACAACCTTCCATCCGGACGGGACAATTCCGAAATCGCCGCCATTTCGCTGTCGCTTAATTCAAAGTCGAAAATGGCCAGGTTTTCGCGTTGGCGCTCAGGCGAGGTGGAACGCGGAATCGACACCGAGCCGATTTGATATTGCCAGCGCAACACGACTTGCGCGATGGTTTTATGATGGGCTTTGGCAATTTGGCTGATGGTGTCATTCGTCAGGATATCCTTCGCTCTGGCGATTGGGCTCCACGACTGCGTTTGGATATTGAGGTCCGTGTGCACTTTTCGCTGATGCGCCTGGTTGAAGAATGGATGCAATTCCACTTGGTTCACGCTCGGCTTCACGCCCGTTTCTTTGATTATGCGCTCCAAGTGCTCGGGCAGGAAATTGCTGACGCCGATCGAGCGGACGAGCCCCCATTTCTGCGCGTCGATCAAAGCTTGCCAAGCTTCCACGTACGTATCTTGATTTGGCAAAGGCCAGTGAATCAGATAGAGGTCGAAATAATCCAATTGCGCGCGGAATAGCGATTCCTGGATTGTCACCAAGGCTTTTTCGTATGTGTGGTAGCGCCCCGGAAGCTTGGAAGTCACCCACAGCTCGTCACGGGGAATGCCGCTGCGCCGAATGCCTTCGCCGACCGCGCCTTCATTTTCGTAGTTATACGCCGTGTCGATCAAGCGGTATCCTGCGTTGATGCCGCTGCTGACGGCGTTTGCTCCGGCATTTCCCCACAGTCCATATGTACCGAGCCCTGTTACCGGTAAAGTAGTGCCGTCATTTAATGTCACTTCTGGAATTGCTTTTACCATCTACTTCCACTCCTCTCAAATCTATTTTCAGATTACTCTTACAGCTCTATGAATTCAAATCATTCGGCTTCCGAAGTTTCTCTGGCGAATAAAAAGAGATCCGCTCCATTTTCGAATGGAGCGGATCTCGAATTGTGTCGTGCACAGGGGCGTCGCGTCATGCAAACACCGCTATCTCAAGGTTTTCACCTAGAGAATTGTGTGGTGCACAGGGACACCTACTGCTTCTTCCCTTTTCCTTTCCCCTTCTCAACCACCTCAGCCTCAACACTCACCGCATCATAAATCGAATTCGCAATGAAACGGTAGCTGTGCTCGGTATGGGCACGGAATGCGAGAGAGTTGGCAAACAAATTGAATGTCGTCTCTCCCTGCTCGGCCGTGATCGCCATCGTTTGGCCTTGTGCTTGTTCATACCCAGGCCACCAGCCGGCGAGGTAGAAATCGTCGCTGTCCTGGAAGCTCGCGAGTACGTCTGCGCCTTCAGGAACGCCAGAAATCCATGAACCGGTTGTGACGTAGAGATTTTCTTCCTGCTCGTACCCAGCAGTCAGCGGATGCTCCGCGACGTCTGCTTTCACGAGTCCTTCGTGTCTGCTTCCGGTGCTTGTATACGCAAAGCCTGGAAGCAAGCCGCTCTTACTCACAGCATTCAAAGCAGGTGCACCGATCCCGACAAAGGTTTTGCCGGTCACTTGTGCTGCATTAAATGAACCGCCATCGCTGACGATGACATCCGCTCCTGCAGCGTCCGTCAGTTCAAAGCCAAGCTGGCGCAACGAGAAGTTCAGCTGCGCAGAACCGGTTGCCGCAACACTCGGCTGCTCCAGCACTTCGGTTTCGACATTTTTGCCGTTGCCGAATACTTGCGTTTCAAAATAATAGTCATCGGCATACGCGCGAAGGTCGTTCGTCGCAACGACGAAATCGCCTGCTTCCGCTTTGCCTTTGCTTTCCGTCAACACTTCCACCGTCTTGCCGTCAGCAAGCAATGCGTTGACAACACGGATCGCATCGTTCGTAGAATTTTCGAGAATCTGTTTCGGCGGGTTGCCTTTTACCGTGCTTGTCGGAATGACCGCTTCTTCAAGCTCTTGCGTTTTCCCGTCAAATGCATTTTCAACACGAACTTCTTCCAAATCAAAGCCTCTCAAATCAGAGAAGTTGACGACGATTGGGTCATACATCGCGTCCCAGTCAGAAACGTTATCGCCTTCATAGAGCATGGCATTCGCCAAGCCGCGTTTCGCCTGGTCCATCGGCACGATGAATGTGCCTTTCGGATACGTGACACCGTCCACTTCGACAGGTTTCACGGTCTTTTCGACTTCCACGCCGTTGCGGATCAAATAATCCGCCATCTTATACGCTTCCAATGCATTCTTCTGGTTCTTGTCATCTGTCGGAATCACGTAATAATCCGGGAAAAAGTTTTCATTGTCTCCGCGGTCACGGCCGATCACTTCACCTGCCGCATTGACGTAATATTCATCGACGGCACGGTTATCTTCGCCGTCCACGCCGCGCTTGAAAATCTCCAATTGCTCTTTATACAATTGGTCTTTATTGTCATGCACATAATTTGCCGCACCAAGGCCACTGCCGACCAACGCATTATAGCCGTCCTGGCTCAATGTCGGCACTTCGATTGTATGGCCGAGCGCGCCGTGGAGCATCGCGTAAATCGCCGTGTACGCTGGCGTCATATCATCCCAGCCGGAACCATAGCCGTCTTTGGCAATGAAATACGATGTCAGCTCTGAATTGGCGATTCCTGCCTGCCCCATCGCATTCGCTTGTTCCATCATATTGTCGATCAATAAATCGTATTCAAAGTTCGGGTTATGCGGCGGTGTTGCCGGTTCGATTAAGAACCCATCCACATAGCCGTGGAAATCCACGAACGATAGTGGCGTCCATTTCGACAGCACTTCATTCACTTGCTGCGTTTCCACTTGCGTCTGGTACGCATTGTCACGGTTCAAGTCAAAGCCCTCAGCGTTCGCGCGCGTGTTGGCTGCTCTGCCGTCCGGGTTGCTCGTGAACATATAGAGGAAAATCGCATCGTCCAGCACTTCGTCCACGTTCAAGTTTTCTTCGAATTCCGTGTCGCCGTCTGTATTCATGAATTTCACTTCATCTTCCAAAGCGAATTTCTCCAACAACTCGACTTGCACATCCACGCCTTCCACTTCGTCCGGGTGGATATTATTGAACCAGATCGGCACTTGGTAATCGCCCATCGTATCGTTCTCGAGTTTTTCAATCAAACTTTCCGGATCTTCGAGTGCAGTCGGCAAAGTTTCATTCAAATACTGATTGACCGCTGCTTCATCTCGTGCCAAGATGACGAAATGAATATCGCGCCCTTCCACCGTTTTGCCGACGGTCTGATACTCGAGGTAACGATCATTGTCCGCATCTTCTTCAGCGGCTTCAAAAATATCATCAATCGCTGGTTTTAATTCATCGTAAAACTTGAACTCATCATAGACATTCAATTCGACAGTCGCTGCCGCTTTGTCGCCGCTTGCCGAATCAATCAGCGCCAGTTCATAGTCGCCGATAAATTGCTGGTATTGCGTGCGGATGGTCCGGTTGGACAAATCAGCCGTTCCGTACAGCAAACCGAATTCCAGTACTGCCGTGATTTTGTTCGTGCCTTCCACAAAAGAAGGCTCTTCCACGACCGTGATGAACGGATCGCCATTGTAGTTTTGGCCTTCTGTCCATTGCTGCCATTCAGACAATGGCTTTCCGCCAAACTGGAATTCGACATCTTCCAAGTCGACTCCTTCGCCTAGATCAGCCGATACTTCGACGGTGCGCGCTTCGGTCAATGAAAAGACCGAACGGCTCACTTCAAGCGCAGTCGCTTGTTCAGTCGCGCTAGCCCCCGTTTCATTTGCGGCCATTGTCGGCACAAATGCTGACAATACCAGCATTACCGAGAGCCATCCTGCAAAAACTTTCTTCATCCACATAACATCCCTTCACCTTGAAATTTTTATTACCAGCTCTTAATGTAACAGAATATTTCGTAATCCGAAGTAGGCAAAAGGATTAATTCTTAAAAATAGGACTTTATTCCAGTTAATTGTGTGATGCACAGGGACGTCTCAACATATAAACCCTGCTACAATAGGATTTTCACCCAGAGAATTGTGTCGTGCACAGGGACATCGACCAATGCAAAATTAGGAATTCATGTACAATTAAAGAAAGTACAGCAAATTAGCGAGGAGCCTACCTATGGAAACAAGTACATTTAAACTAATCGAAGCGACCATTGAAGATATCCAACAAGCGTTCCGTGATCAAAAACTGACCTCCGTCGAATTGGTCCAAGCCTATCTCGACCGGATCGAAGCACTCGATCAAAACGGACCGAAAATCAATTCCGTCCGGGCGATCAATCCAGACGCGTTGGCAATCGCAGCCGAGCTGGACGAAAAGCGCGGACAAACTGAGCAAGGCCCGCTCTACGGAATTCCAGTTTTATTGAAAGACAATATCGAAACGAAAGACAAGATGCCAACCACTGCCGGTGCCATCGCGCTCGAACACAATTTCGCGAAAGAAGATGCGTTCGTCGCGAAGCAACTGCGCGATGCCGGCGCCATCATTCTCGGCAAAGTAAATTTGAGCGAATGGGCGTATTTCATGTCGCAAGACGGGCCGAGTGGCTATAGCTCACTTGCCGGACAAGTGAAAAATCCGTACGGCATCGATGTTTTCAAACCAGAAGACGTCGGCGGCTCGAGTTCCGGAACGGGCGCTGCGATCGCATCGAACTTCGCGGTAGTCGGAGTCGGCACCGAAACGTCAGGGTCGATCCTCAGTCCATCCAGCGCCAACTCCATTGTCGGCATCAAGCCGACTGTTGGGCTCATCAGCCGCTCGCGCATCATCCCGATCGCCGAGAGCCAAGATACTGCCGGACCGATGGCACGCACCGTGGCGGATGCCGCGATTCTGCTTGGCGCCATGACCGGTGTCGATGAACAGGATCCGGCGACACTGGGGAGCACAGCATGCGCACTCAGCGATTACACGCCGCACCTCAAAACAGACGGCTTGAAAGGCGCGCGCATCGGCGTCGACTTATCATTCTTGAACAACGAAGCACCGGAAGAACGCGCCATCATGGACGCGGCGATCGAGCAAATAAAAGCACTCGGTGCCACCGTGGTTGAATTGACGATTCCCCAGCAGGAGTTTGAATCGGACGTCTTATGGTACGAATTCAAGCGCGGCGTCAACGACTATCTCGCCACTACACCTGACGAAGTGCCGGTCAAATCACTTGCGGATGTCATCGCATTCAACAAGCAAGACCCTGAGCGCCGCATGAAGTTCGGCCAAGCGGAACTGGAGAAAGCACAAGGCTTGAGCGACGATTTGAACGATGCAACTTACTTGGAGCACCGCGAAATTGATTGGCGCACTTCTACGACAGAAGGCATCGACCATGTCATGCAACAACATAAACTCAATGCGCTCCTCTTCCAAAACAACCGCGGCGCAGCAATGCCGGCCAAAGCGGGCTATCCGTCCATTACCGTTCCAGCCGGCTACACAAAAGATGGTCATCCGGTTGGCGTGACGTTCAGCGCTCAGGCATTCAGCGAAGCACGGTTAATTGAACTGGCTTATTCTTATGAACAGGCGACGCAGAAACGGGTTGCACCGGATCTGGAATTGCAGTGATTTTATAGACACGAAAAAACACCCTACACTGAGCGCCTGGCGTTTTGCCGACGTTTCAGTGGAGGGTGTTTTTGTCATGAATTGTGTCTTGCACAGGGGCGTCACGCTACACAAACCCCTATACATCAAGGGTTTTGTCTGCAGAATTGTGTGGTGCACAGGGACATTCACTTTCTCCGCGGCACATACGCATAAGCTTTCTCATCTTCCGTCACTTCAACCAACACTTCAGAAGGAACCTCCTGCTCGGCAGCTTGTTGCTCATTAATCTTCACAGGAGCCAGTTCTTTCAAGCTCTCCAAGTTCCGATACTTCAACGCCTTCAGACCGAAGTTGATCTTCACTTTATAATTTTCTTCAATGCTTTTCACTTTCTCTTCAATGCCTTGAATCAACGCATGATTCTCCGCCACGATCTCTGCCAAAGTCTGCGATTTTACGTCGGCTTCTTCGTAATTGCGGATGGTCCGCAAATACGGCTCGTAGCATTCCTGAATAAACTGCACATTTAACAGCAATAATTCCTGTTTGGCGTTGAAGCGCCCGATAAGTTGCTCGTACTCTTTTTTCACCGGGGCTTCTCCCCATTTCCGCAGCGTTTCATGCTCTTTCAAGTTCTCGACGTCTGCGACGATCGCTTTCAAATCTTTCGTCAGCACTTTCAAGTCCTGCAGCGTCGCCGTGTAAAAGCCTTCGATTTCCGCGTCTTCCACGCCGCCTAGTGTGATGCCATTTCTCCGGAAGCGTTCGATGACTTCTTTGAAATAGCCGAACCGCGCATCGATCTTCCCCGCGAAATCGTGTTCCCGGTGTTGAATGAGTGTCTCGAGTTTTTTCTCCATGCTCTTCAATGAACTTTGAATTTCCATGAGTTGCTGCTGGCCGACCACGGTCGTCAACAAGCTCATGCTCGCATGAGCCACAAGCCCAGGATTCACTCGTTTCACCAAGACCACTTGCTCATAAATTCCTTTCACGCCATCTTTTTTCACCGCCGGCATATAGCCTTTGCCATTGACCCGCTCAATGAGCGTCATGCTCTTATCCTTCAAGCCTTTCACCACTTCCGGGCTGAACTGCACGCGGAACGTCCGGCTTTGGTGGAAAATTATCGCTCCGTCTTTTAAGGTCTCAGCGATCACCGGAATCATATTCGCAGGGATTTCGATTCGCTTATAGCCGCTCTTGACGAGTTCCGCATCCTCCACTTCGGTCACGACCGGGTTCAAATGGCTGTCGTCGTCTTCCGGCTCAGGCTCAGGCTCCTCAATTTCAACCGCTTCTTCCACGCTTTCACTAGGCGTTTCTTCTATTTGAATAGATGCGCCTTTATTCTTTTTGAAGTAAACAAAGACACCTACTACTATCACTATGATTGCCGCAATCAGTAAATAAATATATTCCATACGTATGCCTCATTTCTTTGGTAATTCATAGTTTACTAAAAAAATTGCCATAAAGGATAGGAAGAAGCTTTTGAGCATTAACCGCTGGAGTCGCAATCCACAAAAAAGCAACCACCTTCTCCCTGCCAGGATTGTAGGTGGTTACCGTTTGCTGAAACATCTTCAACTTGACCATAATTATACCACTCGGACTGCATCAGCTGAGCGATAGCGCACCCAGCCTTCTTTTATAGTCGAACTATGGCACCCTAAGACTTCGTTCCCTCTTCCCAGCGAGCAAAACCATTATCCCAAGTCCAGCTTCCCCAACTCATCCAATAGCGCTGGCCGTTTTGGATACATGAACTTGATTTCTTCGACCAACTGAGACGCCGCTTGAGGGCCGAGCGCAACTTTGAAAGACTTGATCTTTTGACAGGCAGTCCAATAGGCTTTTCGGTTGGAAGCCCGATCGATTTGCTGGTAAATGTAAGCCGTATAGATTTCATTCACTTCATGCGGATAATCCGCCAACAGGTGCGGATACAGCTGCTCGATTACAGAGATATCCCTCCGGCAATAATCTAGCAGCTCTTCCATCCTCTTTTCTTCAATTAGAATCCCGAGATACAAAGGTCGGCTCCGCGGACGGTTTTTCATCTCAGCCAGAAGCGCCTCCAACTTATTCGGCCATTGCTCGGGATTCATTAAACTCTTCAGCTTAAAGTAATATTCTTCCTCCCCTTCCAGTGCAAACTGAAAGCTGAGGTCGATCATCTCCGCTGTGTTGCCCATTTTTTCGTAGGCTTTAAAACGCAGCTGTTTCCATTCATACACAAGACCGGCTAAATTCGCATCCAGTCTCTCCGACTCTTCACATAGCTTAAGGGCTTTCTCGAATTCTCTGGTTCTCAGCGCCTGCAGAACTTGGGCTTTACGGATAGCCGGATAGCTATGATGCTTTGCGTAAAACGCTTCAACAGCATCCTGCCCGCCGTCTCTTTGCAACACCCATAGTTGGTACACCCGGAACCGCTCTTCTATATAATTGTACGTCTTGCTTTGCGTCTCGTTACTAGCAATTAGTTTTTCAATAAAACCATAAAACTTGTCTGCATAATTACCACTCTTACTCCATCGCAAGATAGATTCCACCAAATCATTCGGTGCGTCTGTCATGTCCTGAGCCAATCCAAATAGGATATGCGGATACAGCAATTCGAGCATCCTATCCACAGTCTCTGCATCCACTTCTCCCGGCCACTCTCTCAGTGCTTCGTCAATCTTTTCCAAGCTTTCGTCAATCACTGAACTGATCTCTCCGGATGAATCGTCCGCGATTTGCAGCATGCCGGTGCATTCCTTGATAACGACCAAACTGAGTCGGATGATCTTTTCGCCATCGTCCTTCGAATCCAAGCCATCCGAAAACTCGAGCACTTCCTCAACACCTTCAAGTGCCAAGCCTGTCCGGTCCCATTCGATAAAACCATTGCGGACAGCTCGGTAAGCTGACAGCTGAATCATCCGGCGTGCTTTTTCTTCATCCATCTCGCTCGTCTCCGCGAATTTCTCCGTCAAATAACGATGAACTACTGGCTGTTTCTCCACCAGTTCCTCCAGGATGTCCAGCAGCTCCGCTTTTTTTAGTGTCTTTAATTGTGCCAGCACATCTACCGCAGTCGTACCGTTCACTTCTTTATGCTCACGGATCGCCAAGCACACCGCCACTTCATGCTTGCACAGTGAATCCGATTCAAACGGGCAAGTGCAATAAGAACCGGCAATCGTCCCGTCTTTATTCAAGTTGATAGACACCTCGTAATCGTGTGTGCCCGCTACCAACGCATGCCAGCGATTCGGCCCATCTTCCGTCAATTGTTCTACGAAACCTTGCTCAAAATAATCCACGCCCCGGTTATAAAGCTTCGCCGGAACATATATTTCCAGGTTTTTTAAATTCACGAGAATTCCCCCTGAGCTGATTATAACCTGAAGGGATTTGGGATGAACAGGAAGTTCTTTTCGGATAAAAATAGTAATCTATGCAAAAAATAAAACAACACCCGCTACATTGCTGCAGCGGGTGTTGAATGTATCGGATATGAACTTGGTTAGCATAGAGGTGATAGTCTTTTTTCAGTTTACGCTTAAGAATACACGGAATCACGTTCAACAAAACGCGTGATTCTCTCTAAGCTTCTTCTTTCTTCGGCTCTTCCGGAATGATCTGGTTCAAGGCGATCGCCATAAAGCAGGCGATGGTGATGCCCGATCCGCCGAACAATAACTTGATAACTTCCGGAAATTCGTTCATCGCATCGGGTACTTGGCTTAATCCGAGACCGAATACTAAAGACAAGCCAATGATGATCTTGGCTCTTTCATTCAAAGGTTCTGATGTCAGGATGTCTATCCCGGTTAAGGTAATCTGGGAAAAGATGATGACTGTCGCGCCGCCAATAACTGCTGGGGGCATTGTGGAGATTAAAGCTCCAATCTTAGGGATAAGGCCTGCCAATATTAAAAATCCAGCGCCCAGAGCTACGACATATCTGCTCATGACTTTTGTAAATGCGATCATCCCTACATTTTGGCTAAATGAGGTATTCGGCAAGGAATTAAAAATCGCGCCAAGAGATGAGGTGAAGCCATTGGCGATGACTGAACCGGAGAGTTCCTTTTCTGTAGGTTCTCTGCCCGCTCCGCCGGTTGTCATGGCGGTTACATCGCCAACGGTCTCAACCGATGTCACGATAAACATGATCATCATAGGAAGGATCGCGCCCCAGTAAAATTCCATCGGGAAATAGAAGGGTTGTGGAACTGAAAACCAGCTAGCTTCTCTCATAGCGGTAAATTCGACCATCCCCAGCGGCAGAGCCACTAAATATCCAATAATAATACCGATTAAAATGGAGGATGTTTTCGCCATGCCCTTTGCATATCGATTGAGAAACAGCACAATGGCAAGTACCAGTAACGCCACCAACCAGTTTTTAGCTGACCCGAAATTCTCAGACCCGCTGCCTCCAGCCATCGAGACAATCCCTGTAGGCAATAGCGACAACCCGATTGTCAGCACGACTGTACCGGTGACGATTTTCGGAAAGAATCTTCTTATTTTCCTGATGAAAAACCCTAAGGCTCCGCCGAATAAACCACCGATCAGGCTGGCACCCAATAATCCGCCTATGCCGTAGGAACCGGCGATAACGAGATTAGTCGGCAAAAATCCAAAACTCGTTCCCATCACGACCGGGAGGCGCGCCCCGACCAGCCATATTGGGTAACATTGGATGATCGTTGCAATTCCAGCCATGACCATGGCGCTTTGAATCAAAATCGTCAAATCCGCTCCGGTGATGCCAACCGCCCCCGCGATGATAATCGGGACAGCCACATTCCCTAAAAACATTGCGAAAATATGCTGCAATCCTAACGGGATGGCTTCTCTTAATGGAGGCACACCATCCACATCGTATTTATTGGTATTCCTTGCCTTCGTGTCAGCTCCAACTACTTCCTTCATACAACACCTCTTTTCCATTTTCTTTAGCTATTATTCAATCTCCAATATCTTCTTCACCGCATAATCCGCGCCTCTGTCTCTTGAGACATTTCGCCAATACAGTAAATTTTCTTTAGAAACCGCTTCTAACTCATTCAATGCCGTGCCCAATTGTTCCTTGCTGAAATTATTCGGATCCAGCACTTTCCCTAAATTATGCTTCTCAATATCATATGCGATATTAAACTGATCACTGGAAAACGGCAGGATGACCATCTCTTTCCCGTGGTACATCGCTTCCGTCAAGGTATTGCATCCCCCGTGGAAGACCACGGTGTCGACATACTGCATCAGCGCAACTTGAGGGATAAATCCTTCGATGATTGTATTGTGCGAGCTGTATTTTTTAAGTTCCTCTGCATGGCTGCCTGCCGATACGATCAACAGTGCATCCGGATGGCTTTCTCTCGCCGACAGGATCAGTTTTTCCAGCACGTCTTTTCGGTTCGATAAAAACGTCCCCAAACTGATCATGATGATTTTTTCGTCTGTCTCTATTTTTTCCAGCCATTGTTTGTCTAGCTCAACCGCCTGGAATGAATTTCCGATGAATAATTCCTTCGGGTTATCGTCAGTTTCTTCAATATTGTTGAAATCAAAATAATTGTAGATAACCGCGATGTCAGAGACTAAGCTAAACGCATTGCTGATGGTGTCAATTGATTTATTTTTCGTGATGATGCTATTGAACACTTCCGTAAACTCTTGCTGCGTTTGGGTGGACACTTGCTTGAGCTTCGCCAAATCGTCTTCCTCGACCGTGATCGCCTGTGGCCAGTTTTTCGGCACATTGAAATACCGCCCGTCCCGTGGAATGGTGTTCGGATGGGGCGGGCAGAACGTCACAAAAGGCAGCCCCAAGAAATACAAGCTCAGCGTAACCGAATAAGACAGGATATCGACGACGTAAAGATCCACATCCATGGAATCATCGATGACTTTAATATTGTCGATCAACTTTTGCGGGTTATACAGCATATCCGCTTTTCTATGGTGGGACTGCGTGATCAGTGTTTCCACGGCACCTTTTTTGGTCGACTCGAAGAATTCTTCGAGTCTCATTCTCTCCGTATCCGGTTGGGCGGTGTCTTCACTTGTCCCCGTATTTTTATTAGCACTGATGTCGATCTCGTAAAAATTCAAGTTTTCTTCCAGGATTTTGTCCTTAAACTCGATGCTGCAGCCAACTGTCACTTCGGCGCCGTGTTCTTGAAAACTCTTGGCCAATACGAGCAAGGGGTTGAAATGCGAATAAAAAGGCGGGCTGATCACAAAGATTTTTTTATACTTCATTTGCTTTTTCTCCTTTTACAGACGCGTAAAATGACGCAAATTCATTGGAAATGTTTTGAATCGAAAAGTTTTCTTCGACCGTTTTTTGCCCCGCCGCTTGGATTTTTCGAATTGCCTCTTGATCGACCACCGAATCGTACAGATGGGTTTCTGTGTCTTTCGCAATCGTTTCCCAATTGCTCGTGTCGATCAAAAATCCATTTTCGCCATTCTTCATATAACTTTTCACGCCGCCTTTTACCGGGCCAAGCGTGAGGAACCCGATCGACATCGCTTCTAAAATCGCGATGCCAAATTCTTCTTTTGCACTCGAGCACAGGTAGATATGCGGATAGTCAAAGTCCTGCTGGATAATCTTTCTCTCAAGCGCTCTGATATCCGAATTCGACATGGCCCCTTGATGCATGAACCGGCCGTTGAATTGAGGATTCTGCTGCACGTAATCCTTGAAAAAATCGATGACCATTGCTTCTTCTGGACTCGGCTTCTCTAAGTCTCCACCGATGATGAGCAGGTTATGGGTTTCCGAAAGCTTGGAGTTTGCCCACGCTTGCAGCAATTCCATCTGCCCTTTTAACACAGCCAATCTCCCGACGTTTAAGATAATCGGTTTTTCGAAAAACGCTTGATTCGTTTCGCTCCATTCCATTAATTGCGTTGAATAGGCGGCGTCATTTTCTGTATCAATGGGTTGGCCTGTGTGGATGCCTTCACCGATCATTTTGATTTTCCCGTCTACATCACTTTCTTGAAATTGAGGGAAATAAACCGCAAGTTCGGTTTTCACGTCTCCATTCCCGATTCCGACGATTCCATCGCTTGTGCGGATCAATTCGTCGCCGATTTTGATCTTGTTGAGCTTTTCGATGAGCTCGTTAAATGCCAGTTCTTTTAACTGCCCCGACCCGTCAAACATCGTTCGGTGCGGGTCCGGCGTGAGCGTGAAGACCAGTTTGCTGTTCAACTCCTTGCTTAGATGAGCCACCGCTTTTGAGGCGTTGTCCAAAAACCGGATATGAAACACATCGGGCTTGATGTTGGAGCTCTTTAAAAAATTGGCGATCTGCCGTTTGATAAATAGCTCTCGTTTGATGAATTTGTCCGACCTGGACTGGTCCAAATAGATCGGTAACCGGATGAAGATGTGTTTATCCCCGTGGAAGCTGATAAACGGCTTATTGGATTCTTGCGTGATCGTAATCGTAAACACGTGGGAGATCCGGCTGTCTTTCGATACCTCTTCGCCCAAACTCTTTAATAAGACGGCTAAGCCGCCATTATTCCCTTTTCCGCTGTCTTCAAAATCACCGTAAAACATTGACTGCAAAATGGAAATGCCCTGCTTGTCGAATGCAAAATCGCTCTCAAGAAAGTCCAGGTAACTTTCCATAAACACTTTGTTGTGATCATTCATTACATTATTCTGCATAACGGATGGATCCAAAACTTCCGTTGGGTACACATTCCTTAATACATTGATTCCTTGGATTTTGATGCTATTCGGGTAATCCGAGGCCAATACATTATAGATAGCATCTTGAAATCCTGTTCTGCTGAAACGCTCTAGATAGTCGAGCAAAAGAGAAGTGATCTCCAAATCCTCTTTATATGTCTCGAGCATAAATGACAGGTCGTCATCGCTTACACTATCGATGCCGCATTCAATACATATATCCACAACATGATAGAGCTTTTGGCTACCGTAGCCTTGGCTTGCCAGTAGGTCTTTTATTTTCCGCTCAAGTATTGGCTTGGTGTCATCATCCAATGCGTTCAACAGAGCATCTACGATAAATCGGTCTGTAGTGGGATGCTCTCCCAAAAAGGTGATCCACTGCTCTATTTCTGTTTCGCTTAGCTGTTTTTTCAGCTCCAGCTGCTTGATCGTCCGAATTTGCTCGATCACTTTGGCTTCATCGGAGTTTATGGCCTTGCTGTTATGTATGTACTCGTCTAAAAACTGGAGAGGATAGCCATATTTGCTGTCTTGATCGTACACACGATTTCTAAACTCAATAAACTCGTTCATTTTTCATCCTCCGATGCGTTTAGCAGATTAATTTCTTCCTATTCTATACCACAGATGATGCTACTATATACGCAGACGCCTGATCATTTTCTTTAATAAAACGAAGGATGCCAATTAATTCCATAAATATTGAAGCAATTAGGGGCAAATATACTCCATTCCTTATACAGTATTTCTTTATGCTGCGTCGTTTGCTGGACAAGCGGGAACAAGAGATAACGGGTGAATCAGTTGGTGTGAATTTGTATGCAAACACAAGTGAGTTCCGATCGAAAACACTTTTATCATTAATTGGATAATACGAGATCTTTTTGATATGTTTACACGTTGGCAAGGTGTACAATATAGCTATATTTTAGCGAACCTGGGTTATCGCAGCTAGACGCTGTCATCGCGAGCCGACAAATTACATAATCGTTGAAAGCCTGTTCCCTTTTATCACATTCGTTTAAAAGGAGGGTACGCATATGAAACTCCAGTCGCTCGTGTTGATCGCGTTTGCGTTCGCTGTCTTGATCACTATTTTCGCAGTTATTAATGTGGACACGGTGTCTGTCAATTTTGTTTTCGGCACTGCGGATTGGCCGCTCATCCTTGTCATCTTAGTTTCTGCATTGATGGGATTCCTGTTAAGTGGATCGGTGGCGCTTGCCAAGATTTACTCTTTGCAAAAAGATATGAAAGCCATGCAAAAAGGCAATCCTGTCAAACATAAGAAAAACGTCTCTGCTTCGTAAATTTCCAGTTGCTGCTTGAGAGAAATCGATGTGGAACAGGCCAATCGCCATAGAAAAAGTCCCCATATCAATGGGGGCTCTTTTTAATGAAAACACAAAAGCCGTATCCGATATTTTGGATACGACTTTTGCATCTGACGATTTATTTATGAACAGCGGTGATCTCTTCCATCAAGCCGACCCAGTCGTCCCGTTTGAAATCATACAACTCCAACTCCGTTTTTCTCAAAACCATATGGACGCTGTCGAATTTCTCGTCCGAGCGGAAGCGCCACCAGCTTTTTGCTGTGGACGTTTTCGTGCCTGGCTCAAAATACGTCAAGGTGATTTCCGGGTCGACGATGTCTTCTACACGGTCGATGTCCAGCAAATTATGTGGGAAATCGATGTAGAGGCCGAGCGCGGATTTGTGAGGCGTGATGGAGCCGATTTTATACGCGGAGTGTGCGTCTCTCTTCTCAATCGTATCGCTCCACGGAACCGGGGTCTCGCTCAAGATCAATATCCTGCCGTCCTCACTCGTTTCAACCCGGCAATTTGGCAGGCTGTTAAAGACGTCTGTCATTTCGTTCATTTTTTGTTCAACCATTTTGTTCATTTCGCTACCCATCCTTTCAAGTCATCTATTGTTTATGACTGCTGCACAACCTACACTATAAGGCAGCGCCGTTTATTTTCTATTTCACTATCTGTTATTCTATCACGCGCTTTGCTAGTCTTATATGTAAAGTTTATTTCTAAGCTCTCCTTGAAAGTGCCCGCTTTTAGGAATTTTAAAATCAGTTACAGGGTATGTTCATAGAAAAGAACACACACTGTTTCTTGAAATACATTTACACAGAAAGGACATGATGGCCAGATGACTTATGTTTTATTATTGGTCGGTTTCGCGCTGTTGATCAAAGGCGCCGATTATTTTGTAGAAGGAGCATCAAAAATAGCGCAAAGTTTGAGGGTGTCGCCGTTATTGATCGGCTTGACGGTTGTTGCGTTCGGTACCAGCGCGCCGGAAGCGTCCGTCAGTTTTATTGCCGCCTTGGAAGGAAGCAGTGAAGTCGCGATCGGGAACGTCGTCGGGAGCAATATCTTCAATATCACGCTTATTTTAGGGGCCACTGCGCTCGTTTTCCCGTTGATGGTCCAGAGCGATACGATCCGCAAAGAAATCCCGTTCGCTTTGCTCAGTGCTGTGGCATTGCTCGTGTTGATTAGCGACCAGCAGCTTCAGTCTTTAGACAGCAACCTCATTACTAGAACCGAAGGCATTGTGCTATTGCTGTTCTTCGCCATCTTCCTGTATTACATCTTTGAAGTGGCACGCAAAGACCGCCGGAGTAATGAAGATACGCACGCTGACGCCGCGAAAAAACATTGGGTCAGAAATTCGCTATTAACGGTTGGCGGGCTTGCCGGCATTATCTTCGGCGGCAGCCTCGTTGTCGAGAACAGTGTCCAGATCGCCCTATCCCTCGGGATGAGCGAAACCTTGGTCGGCTTGACGATTGTCGCGGTTGGCACCTCGCTACCCGAACTCGTCACTTCGATAACGGCCGCACTGAAAAGGCAAGTCGACATCGCGTTAGGGAACATCATCGGCAGCAATATCTTCAACATCTTCTTCGTGCTCGGCACTTCAGCCGTGATCCACCCGTTAACCGTCGACTCGAAAATCTTTACGGACATCTTTTTGATGATCGCGGTGACCATTTTGCTGATGGTTCTCTCCAGAACCAAGTACACGGTTTCGAGAATCGAAGGCGGGCTGTTGACCGCCATCTATATTGTTTATTTGGTCTTTATCATTGTAAGGAATTAACCAAATCCAAAAAGAGCAGCGCCTAAAAACTAGGTGCTGCTCTTTTTCCTGTAGCTTCGCCAATCAAAAACACAAAAAACTACACACTGTACTTTTCGTGCATGAAGCATGAATTGTAGCGTATTGTCAGAATCGTTTAGAATTGTTTCGTGCACAGGGACATATCAAAAGCTACATTAGGGTACAGGTAACTAGAATCGATCACATTAGGAGCTGAGCTTGTGGAATCCACTACACTAACAAAAAAGAGGGTCGTTATTACGGGGGCCAATAGCGGTCTCGGACTGGAAACCGCGAAACATTTTGCCCGTTTAGGCGAACGCGTCATCTTGGCTGTCCGCGATCTTGAAAAAGGACAAGCCGCTGAACAAGAAATTAGAGAAGAATCTCCCGAGGCAACAATTGAGGTCATGCAACTCGATTTGTCTGATTTGGAGAGCGTACGGACTTTTGCCGAAACGTTCATCAGCCGCTTCGATTCGCTCGATTTGCTGATCAACAATGCCGGCGTGATGACGCCGCCTTATGCGAAGACGAAAGACGGCTTTGAGCTGCAGTTCGGCAGTAACCATCTTGGGCATTTTGCCTTGACCGGCCTGCTCCTGCCTTTGCTGCTCCGCACCGAGAATTCGCGTGTGGTCACACTGAGCAGCTTAGCCCACCGGAACTCGGCAATTCACTTTGATAACCTCGGCGGCTCAAAAGGCTATAAAGCGATGAAGTTTTACGGCCAAAGCAAGCTGGCGAATTTAATGTTCGCGACAGAGCTCGATAAGCGCCTCAAGCAACACGGCTTATCGACAGTGAGCGTCGCCTGCCACCCTGGGATTTCGTCGACCAATCTATTTAAAATCGGCGGCCGGGAAATGCCGCGCATTTTCAAAGGGCTCATGAACCGTTATTTGCAGCCTGCCACGATGGGAGCACTGCCGACTGTCTATGCCGCAACCGATCCTAGCATCACAGGCGGCGAGTACATCGGGCCGGATGGCAAAGGCCAACGAAAAGGCTATCCGACCTTAGAGAAACCCGACCCGGCAGTGAATGACGAAGCAACCCGCGAGAAACTGTGGGACGTGTCTGAAAAGCTGACTGGCGTCACGTTTGATTTCGATAAATAAAAAGTTTGAACTGAAACCTATTCCAGCCAATGAAAAGAAGCGTATGCGGTCTCCTTCCGAGGAAATCCGCATACGCTTTTCTGGCATTTCGTTAATTGCGCACGCTGATGCTTGAAACCCTTCAATTAAGGATATAGTAGCTGTACAAGGTTTTTTTGTTCGGTATCACGTGCTTTCATTTTTTCTTATATTCGATTATTCAGCTACACCCGATACTTGAAACAAAATCCATCCACAGGCGTGATACTCATTAGGAGGTCTATCTTATGAACCCACAAATTTTAATCGTCGGAGCAGGCCCCACTGGCTTGGCTTTGGCCTATAGCCTGGCGCGTCAAGGCGTGCCGTTTCGTATCATCGACAGAAACGCAGGAACCGGCACCGCATCCCGGGCACTCGCCGTGCATGCGCGCATATTGGAACAATACGACCAACTCGGACTTGCCGAACGCAACATCAACTGTGGGCATCCGATTTTGTCGCTCGATGTCAGCGACGGCAAAAAAGTACGGGCCCAATTGAAATTCCATGAGCTCGGAAAAGGATTAAGCCCGTTTCCGTTTATCCTCAGCTTGCCGCAAGACGAGCACGAAAAAATTCTCGTCGACGAATTAAGCAAGATCGGCGTTGAAGTCGAATGGAACACGTCCCTGCTGTCATTTGAAGATTCAGGAGACGGCGTGAAGACTGTCTTGCGGCAACAAGGGCAGCCAGAAGAAACGACGAAATTCACCTATTTATGCGGATGCGATGGTGCCGGCAGCATGGTCCGAAAAGGACTCGAACTCGACTTTCCTGGCGGCACATACAAGCAATTATTCTTTGTCGCCGATATCGAAACCGCAAAGCCCGTAGAAGATATGGAAAAGATGGACATGTACATGGACAATGACGGCTTTATGCTTTATATGAATGTCCGCAACGCCTACACGAAACGCATCCTCGGCATCGTGCCCGAAGAATTCAATGATCGCACCGATGTCGAGTACAGCGAAGTCAACAACTACATCGAAAACAAAATCCGCGTGACAGCCGCCAAGGTCAATTGGTTTTCCACCTACCGCGTCCATAACCGCGTCAGCGAGCGCTTCGCCAAAGGACATATTTTCATCCTGGGCGACGCAGGCCATTTGCACAGCCCGACCGGCGGACAAGGCATGAATACCGGCATCGGGGACGCCATCAATCTCGGCTGGAAACTCGCAGCGGTCGTTCTGGAAAAAGCCGACGCCAAAATACTCGGTACCTACGAACAAGAGCGCATCGCCTTTGCGCGCCGCCTGATTTCAACGACCGATAAAGCATTTCAGACCATCGTCAATCAAAAACTGCCTGGGACCTTGCTCAGAGAGTACGCCGTCCCTTACGTCTTGCCGTCCGTATTCAAATTTGCTTTCCCTTCCAAAAATGCATTCAAGGTCTTGTCTCAAATCCACATCAATTACCGAAGCAGCCTGTTGAGTAAAGGCAAAGCCGGCAAAGTGTTCGCCGGCATGCGCTTACCGTGGGTGGAAACCACAAACGGCGATAATTTCGCCCCGCTGCGCTCCGTCGATTGGCAAATCCATGTCTACGGCAAAGCGACTCCTGAGCTCATCGACTTTGCCCGCTCGCACTCGATTGAACTCCACGAGTTCCCTTGGGCAGCTAAAATGAAAGACGTCGGATTCAAGCAAGATGCGCTCTACCTGATCCGGCCAGATGGCCACGTGGCGCTTGCGACTGAAAAGCAATGGCTGCGTGTGTTGAATATGTATCTAGAGGCTTTTGGGATTGTAGCATTTGGAGCGAAGTGAGGTAGAAATAGTAAAAGAGGCTAGAGGAATGAATCCATAATGGATCATTTCTCTAGCCTCTTTCTACTGTATTAAAGAAACTCACCTTTAACTTTGAGACTTTTAATCATCCCTTTACAACAATATATATGACTAAAAGAATAATTTAAATTACAAAAAGACATATATACATTGCTTTTCAGTTTATAGTTGATTACACTTACTATAAATAGTAAAGGAGGCGTACATCATGGGGCTCTTTAAAAAATCAGGTATTAAGGATGAACGGATCACAAATACTAAAAATAAAATTTATGCAGAAATTTATATTTTGGTTATGGTGATCGCAGTGGTTTCAATTTTCTTCAAATATTTCATCAATAACCTTGGCATCGAAAGCGTCACTACAGAATTATTAATTCTCTTCTTAAGCGGTGTTTACTTTGTTTATCGATCAACAAGACTAGGTGTATTATCCGCTGAAATTGAAATGCATGATCGCGAAAGCAAATGGCCTCAACGAAAGAAAAACTTGGTCGCAAGTATCACGCTTGGTGTCGTTATCGCTCTTGTCTTTGGCACAAACAGCGCCGTTCAATACGCAGATGGACCGCTTCAAAGCATCTATTATTTCCTTCTGACTGCCCTCGTCTCATTAATGATTTACTTGCCCTTTTTCCTTATTTTCATGGTAGGTGGAAATGAACTCCTCAAGAGAAACAGTGAGAAATCCATAGACAGAATGCTCCATGATGAATCTGGTGATAACGATGAAAAACATTAAGCTCAAAATGGCCCGGATCGAACATGATTTATCTCAGGCTGAACTTGCAGACCGAATCGGTGTGTCCCGCCAAACAATCGGCCTCATTGAATTAGGCAAGTATAATCCGACGCTGACTCTTTGCTTAGCTATCTGTCATACACTTAGCCGAACGCTGGATGACTTGTTTTGGCAAGAACCTGAATAAATATCCTCTACTGGAGTGGTTCCATACCACTCTTTTATTGTGGCTTTCGGAGCGAAGTAAAATCGATAAAGCAATGAAATCACCTTTCCTGAATTACCCGCATAAAAGTGCGAGTCGTTCAGCGGAAGGTGTTTTTTCAGTATCGCCCCGGATATCCAACTCATTCAAATCACACACAAAAAGCCGCATCCATTCACCACAGAGGTTTCCGGATACGGCTTATTTTGCATGCAATTGCAACTCACATCCTGAATCATTTTCGACACAGAACGATGATGTATTTGAATCAAGCATTTAATTTGAAGCGCTTTGCCTTGCCATACATGCTTTTTCTGGCTGATAGGTCCTTCAATTCAGCAATAATGACCTTCGGGCTTGAAGGGCCCAGTATGGTCGATATATAACTAACTTTAAATGTATAAGTAGCTTTTAACCGGAAGTTTCGATATTCAGGCGAACCTTCCGTAGTCGTCCAGTAAAAAACATTGCCATCTGTATCTATTAAAGAGACTACCCGATGTTCGTCGTTTGTAAAACATGACAAAAACTCAAGATCCCTCGTATATTCCATTCCTTTTTCGAATCCGTTCACTTCTTTGATCGCTAGCACCATCGAAATCCACCTCATCCCATAGTGATATGCTTTTAATATACCAGAACAAACGTTTGATTACTAGTAAAAAGAACAAAAAAATAGAATATTTAGTTAAAAAAATGATAAAAGAACAAATGAAGATAGTTCACATCCTTCACGGCACGTTACAACAAGCTCTTGCGCAAGCCACATGAAAAGCGCATACTTAAGAGTCGAAAAAATGATTAGGAGTACGATACATATGGAAAACCAGGCAACAACACTTAAACAAATCACCCCTCAATATGATCCATGGGAAGCGTATATGGATATCGAAGACCACGGCAAACTGACGCTTTCCAGCATCGAATTCACCACGACTTATTTATGCAATATGCGCTGTGAACATTGTGCGGTTGGCTATATGCTTGAGCACAAAGATCCGGACGCGCTGCCGATCGAGCTGCTGTTTTCGCGACTCGATGAAATCACTCATTTGCGGACCATCAGTTTGACGGGCGGAGAGCCGATGTTTTCGAAAAAATCGGTCGCCAATTACGTCTTGCCCCTCCTGAAATACGCCCATGCACGCGGCATCCGCACCCAGATGAATTCAAACCTGACGATGCCGCTGGACCGCTATATGGAAATCGCCCCTTATTTGGATGTCCTGCACATTTCCCATAACTGGGGTACCATCGATGATTTTGTCGACGGCGGATTTGCCAATATGGAACGCAAGCCGTCTTGTGAGCGGCGGGCTGAACAGTTCCAGCGCATGATCGACAACAGCCGCGCACTCGCAGAAGCAGGCGTTATGGTCTCGGCGGAAACGATGCTGAACAAGCGGACATTGCCTCACCTGAAGAACATACATAAGCAAATCATCGAAGAAATGAAATGCGCGCGCCACGAAGTACATCCGATGTACCCAAGCGATTTCGCCAGCCAATTGGAAGTGCTGTCGCTCGATGAAACGAGAACAGCGATCCACGAATTACTGGATGCCCGCGATGAAAATGTCTGGATGCTCTTTGGTACATTGCCGTTTTACCCGTGCAGCCAAAACGACGAAGACATTCAACTCCTGGACCGCATCCATTCAAGCAAGAACGTCACCGTCCGTAACGACCCGGACGGACGCTCACGGCTCAATGTGAACATCTTCACCGGCGAAGTCATCGTCACGGATTTCGGCGACACACCCGCGATGGGCAACATCCAGCACGATTCACTGCCAGCAATGCTTGACCGCTGGCTGGAGCGGCCATTAGCCAAAACGATCGCCTGCCACTGCCCAGCAGCCAAATGCCTCGGACCAAATTTATTGGTGAAAGACGCCTACTACCCGGACATCGATTTCACCGTCCAAAAATCGAGAATTACTGTTTAAATGAAAAGCCCGATCCTATGTGGGAACGTCCCACTGGATCGGGTTTTTGCGTTTCAAGAAATGCATTTAAAGTGTTATCTCAAATCCATATCAATTACCGCAGCAGTTTCTTGGGTAAAGACAAAGCCCGCAAAGTTTACGGCGGCAGACGGATGTGGCTCACTCTAAAATATTGTGGCTTTCAGGAAGACTTTCTATATACATCAAAAGCTCATCCAATATTTCCTCTTTTCTATATTTTTTCATCTCGCGATCATACTCTTTAAAAGTAGTGGCTTGTTTTGATAAATCCATTACATCTCTATATTCTACGCGAATAAAATAGCTGGCAGTGACAATGTCATATCTAGGACTCTTATGATGTAATTGCTTTGCAACTTCAATCCAACGTGCCCTCTCGTCTATTCGTCTTTGCTTTCGCTGTTCTTTCCACTGTTGTATTTGTTCTTCCCTTTTCTTCTTTTCATCAAAATAATCCTCTAGGGTATTAAAATAACTTTCTCCCAATACTCTTTGCATTTCTTTTATCAATTCAAATGCTTGTTGAGGCTTCAGAAACGACTTCATATAACATCGTGTCATCCAGTCCGGATTGGGTTTTCTTTCATCAAGGTACCATTCTTCCATTAGACTTTTTAAAAACACTTCATATCCCGGATAGCCATATTCAAAAGAAGTTTCCTTTGTTATCAATACGTGCAAAATCGTATGCTCGGCTAAGTCACAATATACTAATCTGTGTTTTCTTTGAGACTCAAAGGGGATACTATATTCTTTTACAAAATCTTGATCAGATATCTTTAACCATTTGATTTCATCTATATGATGGCAATATAGACCTTCCTTTGTTCTCGAGAATTTACCTTTTGTAATGTTCTTTATTTCTCCGTTCATAAACCTCAGGTATGAAGACTCCCTAAAATAATCGTCTTGGGCAGGACCGTATTTTTGAAGCAACACTTCGATTGCTCCTTCATAACTCTTGGATAATAAGAGCAAGTATTCTTTATAACTATCCATTGATATGACCCCTAATCTCAGTTTAAAAAATTAAAGTTAGCTACCTTCTTTTATACCACTTCTTCAACCTGTGCATCAGCGGCAACTTCAGCGTCTCGATTTTCACATCGCGTGCACGGATCACTGTTTCGGTCATTGGGGAATCAAACAATGTATGAAGCTCGAAGCCATCTTCTGTTTTATAAATCTCGTCATACAGCCACCAGGCACCTTCGAAATTAAGTGGGATATTTGAATAAGTGACTCCTTCAAAAGTGAATCGGACATCGGTGAAATAATGGAAACCTCCACTGCAGTCGAGCGTCAGGACAAGCTGATCTTCAGCCGGTCTTTCAACCGAAAGCACCACCGCATCATGCAGCCCATTCTCCACCACCTCCACTGCATTTGGCGGAAGCTCCGATTTGATCGATTCGAAATGCTGCTGATATCGCTCATTCAGATCATCCATCCGCCGCTCGTAATCCCGTTCCCATCGATTGACGAGCATACGCAACTCTTGTGTCGGATATTCTGTCACCAGTGTGCCATCGTGAATATATGGATGAAACGTCTCTGGCAAGTAGCGCATTAAACTTTCCCTCATATCGTCCAGATTGCTTAAGTTTATCTCTCGCAAATCTTTTCCTTCCTCACGGTAATAGTCCATCTCCTCTTCCCAGTCCTCTTCCGACTCATGTAATACAAGAAAACCAGCAACCTGCATTTCTTCGTACCAATCTTTCGTGAAGTACTTCATCGATTGAACCTTCTTTCTGTTCTGCTTCTTTGAATGCGCTTCTTCCATAAACTAATAAATTAGGTGTAACGATGTATCTATTATAAACAGTAATGCGGTTTCGAAACCGGCTAGAATCTCACTTTAGAACACTTTAATGCCATTATTTAAATATTAGGAAAAAAATAACATTCAAATGATATAATACTTAAAAAGGAGTGATTGGAATGGTTTCAGGTTTTGAGAATTTCGATAATATTTTTGATGATCTATTTGATCAAAAAAGCGAAGAGATTAGTTCGCAATTGGATCATAAGTTGCTAATTTCTATGGTGGGTGATGTGAACTGTGGTAAATCTTCCACAATAAATAGACTTATGAAGGAAGACATAGTAAGTGTTGGTGCTAAGCCGGGGGAAACGAAAAAAATTGAAGAGATACCTTACAAGGAAAATATTATTTTTGTCGATACTCCGGGTCTAGATGATGTTATTACAACTAATTCGGACATCACTTTGAAGTATTACAAAAACTCTGATGTAATTTTATTTTTCTTAAATGCGGCAGGTACTGTTCTCTCTGGAAATGAGCTAAAAAACTTGAAAGAAATTGAGAAAGTGAATCAAGATATCATTATAGTCTTAAATAAAATTGATGCAGCTGATGAAATACCTGAACTTATTAAATATATACAAGATCATACTGACTATAGTTATCCGGTCACTCCTATCTCGTCCAGAACTGGCGAGAACATCTCACTACTTCAAAATAAATTGTTGGATATTCTCGAAAGAAAATCTAAAGATGTTTTACTGGGCGCAAATTTAAAGGACCAGGCCTCAATCGCAAATCGCTGGATACTAGGCGCAGGCGCTTCTTCGGCCGCGGTTGGGGCTCTTCCAATGCCAGGAGCTGATTTTGTTCCCTTAGTCAGTATTCAAGTAGGGTTATTAATAAAGTTGTCCACTCTCTACAATAAGCCCGTCTCGAAAGAAAACGCTAAAGAATTAATCATCGCAACTGTCATTGGAAACATCGGAAAAACTGTATTTCGTCAAATTGTAAAAGTAGTTCCTGGTGCCGGTTCTGTTGTTGGTGGCAGTGTTGCTGCGGCAACTACTGTAGCGCTTGGATACGCAGTTAAGTACATGCATGAACATGATATCGAACTAAATGCGGATGAATTAAAGTCTGTTTACGAAATGTTTTTAAGTGCACAAAAAAAGGCTTAATAATGATGAGAAAAGATTAATAGTAACTATATAAAATAAGGAAGCATCTTTTTCATATACTTCATCAAAACTTTTCAAATATTTTCGCCAGAGCTGGACGAGTTTAATGAATTCCTAATGTAGCAAAATCCGAAATATCTTCTACTGAGCGGCCAGTATTTGAGTACTGGCGTTTCTGTAGAAGATATTTTGATGTAGTTTTCACTATTCATTTCCCGATGGACATACAAATACGCCAGATTATCTTCTGTCACTTCTACCGATACTTCTGAACTACATGATCTGTAATTTTCTGCTGGGTGATTTTCTATGGTTCCAATTCTTTCGAACTCTCTAGATTACAATATTTCGCACCCTTGGCGCCAAATTTCATCTCCACTTGATAGTTCTTTTCTATGCTTTTCTTTCTCTTTTCTACGGCCTCAGTCAAGGAGTGGTTTCCACCAAGACCTGTGTCAAATTTTGCGATTTCACATCCGCTTCCTTGTAGTTTCAAATCTTCCGGAGATACAGCCCGTAACATTCTTCAATTAACTGCACTTTGAATGGTAAGAGCTTCTGCTTTGCAATGAACTTTCTGACGAGTCGTTTGTATTCTTTTATTATCGGAACTTCCCCTCATTTTTTCGACGTTTCATATTTTTTCGGACTATAATTATCATTGCTGATAATACGTATTAATCAATAATTAAGACGCCGATATCTATGTGTGTAATAAAAAAATAACTTTAATATATACGTACTCAATCAAAAATCAATCTTTTTACTTTTTTCTGCTCAATATAAGGACTAGTAAAAGTATAAACTTGTAAATCTTGTTTTTTAGAATCATTTTTATTAATAAATAATTTTAAAAAGTCTAGGTCATGAGTTGAGAAAATCAATTGTTTTTGTATGTTTCCTAAGACGTCGCAAATAGAATATTGATTTATATCATCCATGTTTTGAATAGGATCATCAATGGCTAAAAAATCTATGAAGTTTGTTTTTTGTTTTTCGTTAATCGCTAAAAATATTGAAATCGCTAATACATTAAGTTGACCCGAGCTTAGGAAATTTTTAGCATTTCTCATAGAGTCTTTCGTATACTCTAAAGACTTAAATGATATCTTAATATTAATTTCTTCGGCTTCTCCATCAAAAACAAGTTTACTATCAGATGGAATTGGATTTAGATATCTAAAATACTTTTGTATAGGTGATCTATCTTGATTAAAGAACGTCTTAGTTTCAGTACCAAAGAAACTGGAGCGCAGCATTATATATTCATTAAGTAATTTAATCACTTCATTTAATTTATCAATTCTCTTTTGAGCTTTTTTAACACTTATATATATATCTGTTATCTGTTTCTCAATTTTTTTATTCATTTCCTTTTTACGCTTTATCTCCAAGATATCTTCTACAAGCAGTATTTTAGATTCTAATTTTTCAGCTTTTTTTAAAGAAATTAAGTATATGTCATTGAATCTTTTATTATAGTTGATGGGAGTTACAATATCTTCACTTTTCGATTTGACGCGGTACAAACTCTTCAAGCTTTTTATATAAAACTCGAGCTTTTTTTTATTCACATCAATACTTTTGGCTACATTAATTATTAGTATTGAGATTTTTTTATTCAACTTATTTTTATCGATTTCTGATTTTTCTTTTACAATATTGTAAGAAATATGCTGACTTATACCTGTTAATTCTTTAAATTCATTTGATTTTTTATGTAGATTTATTTTATCTATAATCCCTTTTTTTATTTTCTGTGTGTACTCTGTTATCAAATTTAATTCAAGATTTAGCTTGTCTTTAGAGTAACTTGCAATATTTGAGTCATACAACAAATTTTCTTTGTACTCTTGTTCTTCTTTATTAAGGCGTTCGATTAAAGCTTCGTTCTTCTCTATTAACGTGAAATTCTTTTTTAACGATATATTTATAAATTCTAATTTTTCTTCTAATTTATTTATTAATTTTAATAACTTTTCCATTTCGTAAGTATCTTCTTTTATTTTTTCATTTAAAATTATTATGTTCTCTTGAATGTTATGATTTAGACTTCCTTCTGGAGTTGAAGAACATACAGGGCATTTCTTTAGGTTATTTTCATTGACGTATTTCTCTATACCTTTAACATTATTTATTAACTGAACCATAATTTTCGATTCTTTTTTATCACTAATTTCTTTTAATTTTTTTAGTAATAAATTGTATTTATTGAACTGTTGGTTAAGACGAATATTTTTATAAGATGTATTTTTATTTTCGTTTTCTTTTTCCTTAACTACGCTTAGACCTAATGCAATAGAATCGCAATTGAAAATATGGTGTTCATACTTTCTTATAAGTAGATCGTTTTTAGAAACTTTTTTTTCAAGTTCTTCAACACTCTCTTTTATATTATTTAACTTTAAATTTTCTTCAATAGACATGATATCTTTTTTTAATATACTAAGTCTTTTATTATTATTATTCTCATTTGTGATTATTTCATTTTGTTTATTTAAATTTTTTAACAACTTTTCTCTTCTACTTATTTTACTTCTATACTGGATTTCTTTTATTTCTCCCAAGTGAATTTTTTGCTCAACTGATTTTACTGATTCTTTATTGTACTCTTTCAAATCATTATAAAAAGAAATAAAACTTTCTTCTTTGTTTTTTTGTTCTCTATATTCTTTAATTAATTCCCTGTAATTAATTGTTTTTTGTTCATCTCTCGAAACATTTAGAAATGCTTCTTTCTCAATCAACTCGATATCCACTATTTTATTCTTAATTTCTTCCTTACTTTTTATTGAGTTTTCGTATACATTAATTTCTTTAGAAATTTCTTCTTTTTCTTTTTGCAAACCTAATAGTATTTTTTTATAATTATCTGTTTCGTTTAATAATGCTCTTAATCCCATAATATTAACTAATGCTCGATAACGACTAGCGGCATTTTCACTTGTTACAAAATCAGAAATTTGATCCTGAGAAAGTATATTTGTACTTTTAATTAAGTGACTGTAGTTATTTACGTCTGCATTATCCCCCTTAAAGGAGTTCTTTTTAAAATAATTTTCAACATTTTCCTTACCACTAATCACAGTTTTGTTATCTAAGATAATTTTAGTTTGAGTATTTTTTGCTTCCCCTCTAAAAACGTTAAAAGATCTTTCTAAAACTTTTTTATCAAACTCTATTTTTACGGAAACCGAAAATTCTTCTTCCATACACTGCTTATTTATAATATCTTTTTTTATTTCCGTTTCCTTTCCATCAAAACGACTAATAGAGTTAGTTAAGCACCATTCAATGGCATCAAAAAAAGAACTCTTTCCATAACCATTATCTCCGTAGAGAATAGTAATAGGTTTTGTTAAGTCGAAAGTTACCCGGCCTTGATAGTTTTTGAAATTACAAATCTCTAATTTTTTAATCTCCATATTCGCCCTCCATAATATGTAAAATTCTTTCTACTCCTTCACTAATTTCGCTGGGTTTTAGTTTGTACTGCTGCCCTTGTTTTTCATTCATAAAACTACTTAGTTCAGTGAGATAAATATTCTCTTCAGCAATATAATCAATATTTAAACTTACTTTATCTTCATTCAAATTATCCAAAAATGGTATTCTATTTAAATCGTTTTCATTAACTATTACATACTTTCTTAACGCCTTTGTATCTCTTTCTATTATGAAAAACGTTTCATAGTCTATTTTGGTATCAAAACAAAGAAGTAAATAAGAGTTATTGATGTTAATTTGATTTTCCATTAATACACTTTTAATATCGAATAAGAATGAATTGAGTATATCCATTTGAACTCTATAGTGTAATTTTTTTATTACCACATGGTATACAGAGGATTTTAATAATGTAGCTCCAATTTTTTCGACATCTAAATTTTCTACAATTTCAAATTCTTTATCTTCTAACCTATTTAATATTAAATTATAAATGTCCAATTCATTCCATACCTCCACATTCATTCCATATTTCTTGTATTTTACTTCTCAAGTCTAATTCTTCGTCCGTATTTCTTACATCTATGAAATCTTCTACTAATCCGTTTCCTGGATATAAGTTAATAACAACTGGAACATCCTTTAAAGTAAATCCATCATATAGTCCTTCGATTACTTTCGATTCCTCATCTCCTAAAGTCCAATTAATTAGTCCTGTAAATTTTCTATCGACATAATTTTGAAGGACAATATTAATATTTTCCCCTAAGTGCTTTAATTGAGAATCTATATCTTCGTTATTTGTAATATCTTTTATTTTATTTTTTGCATAATCTAAATTTTTCTTTTTATCTAAGCTTAGAAAAAAGAAAGCTTCGTTGGTGCTTAAACACTCTTTTGAAAGCAATCCTTTTTTACTTTTGAAACGAAAAATATCACCTTTTCCCAAATTCAACAAAATTACTATATTAAAAAATTCCTTTAATCTTGTATTTCGATTACCATGTGTCATTTTAGAATATAGGTTCGTATTTGTAGTTCCAGCAATATAACGTTCCATTAATTCTTGAATATCCCCATCTTCTTCTTTTATCCATTTGTCCATATAATCTTTATACTTATATAACTCTCTTATCAAAAACTCATTATACTTTGATTCATCTAAATCTTCTGCCAGCTCTTTTGCAACTTCATCAGTAATTCCTAAACTACTATTTTTTTTCATCTCTCCGTCTGCTTCAACTAATCTGGAGTTTTTAATTTTTTTCAAAATATCTTTTATTACATCTTTTTCAATTAATAAAATTTCTGCATTATTTTTATATATGCACTTTTCACATAAATACCCTATTAACATATGCAAATCTTCATCAGTCATGGTAAAACTATTTCCTATATCCTCAAATATCCAATTATTTAACCTTCTACATAAGTAATCTTTCATAAATTGAATCTCTTTTAAGGCGATACCGTTTTTAATACAAAATCTACTCAAAAGATCCTTCAGATTTTCATCGAAACTCTCTTCAAACTCAAATATATTTCCTTCATTATCTATTACTTCACCTTTGATTTTATTAAGAAACTTATCATCTTCTAGAATTGTCTCGTTAAATTCCAGATTTCCTGTATAAATATCGACATCTAGAGTGGGAGTCTTCACAAAGTGGTAACTTGTATAAAGTTCAAACTCGGTAGAATACCCCTGGGATTGCGGAGTAATTTTTGAGTTTGCTAAAAGTTTATCTATCCAACTATTATTTTTCTTATAAGTCTTTTCATTTATTGTTTTATTTTTTCTTGTATATAATCCATTTGCTGGACTCTCAGTAGTTTTCATGACTACTTTCTCACTTGTTTTAACTTGAATATACCGAATTTTATTTCCTTTCCCTACCACGATATCATCGTGGTGTTCCATCATAACAAAGTCCCATTCTCCTTCTAACATTTCTAAAACGTATTGTATAGTAACTAAAAATTGATAATAAAAACCCGAGATTGCTGTTATTCCTCCAGTTTCACTTGGACCTACACTTGTTAAAAATGATGCAATTTCTTTACTACTTCTATTTATTATTTTTGAATTCAATAAGTATTGCCTTTCTGCGTCTTTATTATCTTTTTTTAATAACTCTTTCGTTATTTGGTCTTTTAGGTTCAAGTAATCTCCTCTTTTCATTGAAACTATAAATAATCAATATAGTCCTCAGTTTCTTTATCTACACAATAAACATAACAACCCTTCATCCCACGAGTCATCAATGTCTTATACGTATTCCTCACCAACTGATCTAATGGATCTACTGCATATTTCCCTTTAGGCTTCGCAGGTCTTGCCCCTTTGTCTTTAAAATTCTCTCGCTTTACTTCCAACGACTGTGTTTCTGGATTATAGGTCAAGTCATTACCGATAATGACGCCAACGTATTCCATCTCGAGCCCTTGTACTGTATGGATGCAGCCAATCTGTTCGGAGCCTTCCGGATGGATCGCCCAGTCGATGCGGTTCGGGTCGTTCCATGGCATCGCGAAGTCGTGTGCTTCTATTACAACGTCTTTTGGCAACTCCCCGTTCACCGGATTCTTATTCCAATCCCAGGCGTAGCCAGCAAGCAGCCGTCCACCTTTTTCTTTGACGACTTTTTCGTACAGTTCTTGCGGAGAGTCGACGACTTGGAAATCAAAGTCTCCATCAAGCTGGATGTCTTGTTTCTTGTCGTATAACAAATTATCGAGCCATTCCAGATAATTGCCAGATCCTGCGCAGCGGAACTGTGAGTCGAGTTCGACGACATGGACGTTGGCGTTTTGTTTTTCGGCTTCTTCTTTTAACAGCTCGAAGCGGCCGATGTCTTTATTGGAGATGACTTGTTCGTCATCGATAAAGAAAACGCTCAACCTGCTGGAGCGGATGATTTGTGTTGCCTGGTTTTCGCCTTCGATTTTCGGCTTCATATGACCCTGATTTTTCAGGCGGTGCGCTTCGTCACAGACTAGGACGTCGTAGTAATTGTTTGGTGTTTCCACATATGCTGCGGACCCTTTGAACAGGCTCCGTATTTCCACGAAGCCGCTCCGACCAATCAGTTTCTTGCGCAGGATTTCACGGAACGATTGATTCGGCGTGATGTATTCAATTGTTGCTTCCTCACCCAACAGGAAATTCATCAGGTTCAAGCCGATGACAGATTTACCGGTGCCTGGTCCGCCCTTGATGAGGATTGTGTGCTTTTGGTCGGTTTCGAGATCTAAGCCATTGTAAATGGATAGCACTTTTTCGTAGGCGACTTTCTGTTCGTCGAGCAGGATGAATTCCTCGTTGCCTTCGAACAATGAATTAACGGCTTCGACCAGTTTTTTTGAGGGTCGGATACGTCCTTCTTCAATTCTCCGTGCGATTTCGTCGCCTTTTCCTTCCGAGACCGCGTCATTAATACGTTTTCGCAACAACAGGTCATCAAATTGGAAATAGACCGGAGACTGTTCGATATAGCTTTGGTAGCGTTCGTCGAGCAAGGGCTCTGATTCACGTTTGGGTATGTAATTATGCAAATACGCACAAGAGCTTAAATTGATTGATGTGCCTTCATATAAGGATTCGTTGAAGTTCTCGAGAAAGCGCTTATAGGATAAGGACTGGTAGGACGGATGCACCGTTTCGCGGTTGCGCCCGCCGAGATAAGTTTTGACGATGCCGTCGCCTTCCGCCAGTTGGGATTTCTGCCATTGCTTCAGCTCCACGATGACTGCGTTTTGTTTGCCGCTCTTGTCTTCGCCGGTAATGAGGAAATCAATGCGCTTTTCGGTTGATGGCAGTTTGTATTCGAGTAAGACATGCGTGCCGTCTTTTAAATCCGCATCACGCAAAATCTTCGCCATTTGAGGTAATGAGTTGGTCCACGAACGGATCTCACTTGGCGAGACCGAATGGTTCATTTTCTCCTGCACCCGCTCCAAAAGAACGGATTCGATGCGCTGCTCCAGTACGTGGCTAATGAATTTAGAAGAACTTTCGTTATAGATAATCATGTGGCCGTCCCCTATCTTCTCTAGTTGTAAAATCCTGTCTGTTACTTAATCTCAGTTTAGCATTATTTAACTAATCTGAGGATACTTTTCGCAATATTACTACAATTATTGACAGATTATTAGCTTGAGAGCATATTTAGACAAAGAGATTATAAGGAGTTGATTTTTGTGCTTCCTGAATCGGGACAAAAGCCTTCTATTACTTCCGACCAAACCATCCCAGTCTCTAAGGCTTCGAAGAATTTTTCCTATTTATGCAAAGCGGCTAAAGATAAACCACAATATATTTCCGTTCATGGCCGAATCGATTCTGTGATGTTGGATTACAGAGAATATGAGAGATTGTATCAGGAGCTCGAGTATTATAAGGAGCTGTTTTGGAAGTTTGAAATCAGCAATCGCATTTCGGAACTACATGCCACTCCTGAAAAATTGGTGTCGTTGAGAGAAGCAATTGGAGAACAAGCTTATGCACGGATTTTGGCTATGGATCCAGATGAGATAGCCGATAATGAGTTGTTCGATGTTGAATAGTTCATCGTTGTGAACGGCAAAAAGCTCGCATCGCTGCGAGCTTTTTTGAATACCATTATTCTACTCTTCACCCATCTCATCCAGTGCTTCCGGATAAACAATCGTATCAAATACTTCCCCGGTTTCTGCATCTTCAATATCTATAGTGACTTCATAATCATCTACGTCGACGCCATCCAACACTTGATAATACGAGCCGGAAATACCGAGAGTCATGGTAGCGATTCCGTCGAAGCTATTTTCATAGGCTTCCTGGTCCACTTGAACGGTGAAGTGATCGTAATTGTTTGAAGCTTCTACCGCTTGGATCGACGGATAGTCCCCGGATTCAGGGATATCGTTTGTCAGTTCATTGATATTGTTTGAGAATTCCTGGAGCATGTCTGCGTGCTGTGATTTAGACATTTTATACGTGATCGATCCGTCGTCATTGACGGTTGCTTCTTTCACATCTTCGGCTTCTGCGTCTGCTGCGACTTGTTCCAAGTCTTCTTCTTCGTTAAAGAACGATGCTGGGATGGTCACTTCGACATTGAAGATTCCTTCATCGACGCTGACGCTTCCACCTTCTTCATTTGATTCAGCTTCTTCTGTATCTTGTGTATCGGTCATTGCTTCTCCTGCGCTACCCGCTTCTTCAACTGCTTCGGTTTCGGGTTCGCTGTCACTCGAACAAGCAGCCAGTGTAAGTCCACTAGCCGCTAGTATTACTGCAAATTTCTTCATAAAAATCCCTTTCTGTTTCTCAATGATCGTTAGTTTATTCACTCGGTAGTCGTGTCAGAACTTGCTTCTCGTTTATTGGTTCACTTCAATCGTGTGAGAAATATCTTCTCCTTGGCTTTCGAAATTCTCATCTGTCGGAGCGGATATTCTCAACTCAATTGTTTCCAGTTCATCGACAGTCGAATTTTCCAGGATGTATACGTTATGTCCTTCGTGCCGTACTTGGCCCAGATATTCCCCGTTAATGTGCTCTGACATAAGCATGTCCGGTTCTAGCTGTTCTTTAGTGTTGGTGATGGCTGTTGCTTGTCCGAGATAAAAATTCATATCTTCATCCGAAGTATTCTCCCCTGCAAGTTGAATAGTAAAGGCATGGACTTCATCGCCCACTTCCACTTCGAAGAGGTCGGCTGTCGCTTGATCTTTCGGTTCTAAAATCTTTAATTGGATACCTGGAATTTCATATTGGATTGGTCCGGCTTCTCCTGTTATCCCGAGTTCTTTGTTCGTATAGGTGTTGGTCGCCTTCAAGCTATCGTCTTCTTGGACATCCTCACCGTCTCCGGAGTCTTCTTCAATCTCCTCAACGTCTTCGAGCGGTTCCTCTTCTTCCGCTTGTTCTGTTTCAGTCGTTTCTTCTGTTTCATCCACGCCTTCAGAAGCTGTCGTTTCCGATTCCTCATTGACCTCGGTCGTATCCGAACCGCAGGCGCTGAGCGTTAATGCTGCACCGATCGTTCCTGCTGCAAACCATTTTTTAATCATTCTTCTCGTCCTCCTCATTTCTTTGGTGTCCGGTGAATCAAGATGTCATATAGTGTCATCTATCGTTCATCGGAATGACTAATAAATGTTAAGTTGTTAATGCCAAATTATACTAGATGAAATATATGATTACCAATTAAATGGATTATTTCAAAAATATTACCTATTCCTCACGAAGAGATAACAATCTCAGTAAAAGGTAGGTTTTAACGCACCAAAAAAAGCCTGTGATTACACAGGCTCTCATTTCAAATCATATTTTATTTTCTGCAGATCCTTTCACCAATAGTGGTGTCCCATCAATCCTCTTCTTCCTCTTCACCATCATCTGTATCCGTCATCGTATCATCGGCGCCGTCGTTTTCTTCGAGCGGTTCTGTTTCCGGTTCGCTGTCGCCTGAGCATGCGGACAATGCCAATCCGCTGGCGAAGATGATTGCTGCAAATTTTTTCATTTCAACCATTCCTCTCTAGTAAGGATTTTGAAGTTTATTCCTCCGTGCCAACTATCCGGGACATTTGCTGCCATTCACCAAGCTGTTGCTAGTTGCCAAATAAATGGGTGTTACTCCCTGCCTACCCGCCTATTGCAGACACATAACATATTCAGCCGAAATTCCAGTAACTTTTGTTGGTTCAATTCCGTCTATCTGCCAAAGGGGTGAAGCCATGAAACGCTTGAGTTTGCTCGTATTGTTCTTAAGCTCTCTATTATTCGGCTGCATGCAAGAACCGCAGATTAGTGAATCCGAGGCCATCGCGATCATCGAAGATTTTCACACGAATTCGTTTGGAGACGCAGAGGTCTTCTCTATTGAATACAATTGGGGCCGTTATGAAGTGGAATGGGAAAATGAAGGGAATTGCGAATGGGGCATCGATCATGTCGATGGTGATAATGGCAGCGTAGAAATGAAACAAGCGTCGATCTGTTAGCGATCGACGCTTGTTTGATGAAGTTTATTAATAACCTTGTTCGAGCATTTCCATGAACTCTTCCTCGGAATCTACGCCCATTTCATCAATAGCGCTTAAGCCGTCGGGTCCTTCAAATGTTGGGTCGGCGCCATTTTCGATAAGCAGTTTGGCGCTCTCGTAATCTTCGTACATGACGGCAACTGCTAAGGCCGTTGTGTAATAGTCGGATGTGTTCACCTTGGCCCCTGCGTCTACCAATGTTTGGATCACCTCAGGGTCGCCCCAGTGGACGGCGTACATCAAGGCGTCAGAGCCTTCCGAGTCTTTCGCATGAATGTCCTCACCGTCAGCGAGTGCTTGTTCGACACCAGCGACATCACCTGCTGCTGCGGCTGCCATGAGCGGAGTCTCACCTTCGATGCTATACATTTCATCGTAGAACGCATCGTCAAATTCGGGTAAGAACGAATTGGCAATAGCTGAGGTGGTGGCGAACACGCCAACAACTCCAGCGTACGCCAAGCTCAAGACAAGAGCGATAGCGACTGCCCCAAGAGCGATGCGGCCGTGTTTCGGCTGGTAGAATTTGACGTCGGCCTTACTGAACCAGTCGATCGATTGGATGCGTTTCGGCAAACGCGGATGCGTCGACAATACTTCGGCCAGCCAAACGAATGCATTCGATTCCGTCGTGATTTGTTCGCGGTACGCATCTTCGTTCACTTCTGCATATGCTTTCTTTCCGATGCCAAGCAGCGTCAATGCGCGTTTCGCGGCAGCAGCATCTTGGATTTCGTAGGCCGCGTGGCGGTCGCATGTGTATTCACATGAGCGGCTATATGCCGAACTCAAGAACGGGATGAACCCAGCCGGCATGATCAACAGGTTTTTCCAGACGTGGCGACGTTTCACGTGAGCCAGTTCATGGGCGATGATAAAGTCCAGTTCCGCCTGGCCTTGCTCGCGCGCCAGTTCAAATACTTCGGAATATAACACGACCATGTCGCGTCCGAAGAAGCGTGTCGCAAAAGCGTTGAGCGCGCCTTCTGATTGGATGACGAAGACGTCAGGGACTTTCTTTAATTCCATTTGCGCAGACAATGTCTGCACGCGTTCGTAGACATCCGGAAATTGGCGCTCGTGGATGCGCACGCCGTTTCCACGGATCGACCCAAGCATCACCGCATTGGTGAACAGCAAAAATGCGAAAATCGCCAAGGCAATGCCGATACCAACAATGGAGATGGCTACCAATACATAAATTAACACACTAAAAATTACGCTAAGAATAAAATAAATGCTCTCTCTATCTGATTGAATGTTCGTCTTACTCATCATTTTCTCCCTCTCGATTTGGAATATCTTACATATAATAGCACTTACTGCTCATTTATAGAATAGAATTTTCACGCGATTTGTAAATTTTTTTGTTAAGATTAAAAAATGATGATTCAAGTGGTTTCGCTGATCAATACGGAGATGTTGCCGACTGATTAACAGCTATTCAGAAGACGGCTGGTCTGCTGAATTGTTTCAAGACTATCTTCTATTTCTTCTAATTTGATGTATAATGAATGGAATAAATAGAGGCAATTGACTGGTGAGGGAGGCATTGGCTTGAACAGGAAAATTGTGTGGTTTCTTGCATCTTTAATACTCGTTTCGGTTTTATTCTACGGGCTGAGCATTTCAGCCAACGCCAATAATCTTCATGCCAATTTAGAGGAACATGCGCAAGCAGCATTTGATGAACTTTACCGCAGCAACTCAGACGACAAGCGCTTTTCATTGAGAGAAATCAAGAAAATAGATGCTTCCGAAAGCTGGATCGCCTTATTGGAAGCGAGTGACGAGACGACGATGTATGCGCATTATGAACTTGATTGGCTCAACCGCTTTCGTATAAATACGATCGGGACTGTGCCTGGCTTCACGTATCTGGATATCCCGACAAATGATGGAACTTACGGTGTGTTGGTTGGCACAAATGATTCCTTGCGAATCGCTCAAGTTAACCTGAAGACTCTAGGTGCCGCTCAATTGGAATACAGTTTTTCGACAGCTAGTGACCCCTACCTCATTGAATACGCGAAGCTACCAGACGCCATTCAATCGTCAGCTCCAGCCGCATTTACTTTTTACGACAATGAGAACCAAGTGATTGAAGAATAAAACCATAAAGAAAGCGCGAGTCTCTTAGAAGACACGCGCTTTCTTTATGATTCATTGGTGCGTTTCGCCCGTTTCTTTTTCAACCAGGCAATCAGTAAAATGTACAAGGCAGAAAGAACGAGGGCGATCGGAATCAGCCATAATATGTATTCAACATAAGAAATGCCGGTTCTTTGATAAACGACTGTCCCAAGCCACGTGACGAGAAATACTAAGGGGAAAAAGAGTATCGGGTCTTTCTTCTTCGAAAAAATCGGCTCTGTTAGATGTTCTTTGATTTCAGGCCAGCTCAAATGCGTTCACCTGCTCTCTGTTGTTTCTTGCGGCGCTTGTTCTGGACGATGGGCCGCAGCACACCGAATAGAATGAATCCGGCAATTAATGAGCCGATGAAGAAAAACCAATCCGGCTCGCTTCCAAATATGTAACTCGTCAAAAACGCGATGGCCGCGTATGCCACTGCCCATGAAATGGTCTTTACTGCATAGTTAGTCATTTCAGTTATCCTCCAAGCTGGTTTGTGCCTTCTTTTCTTTTGCTAGCCGCTTCTTCTCCATGCGCGGTAAAATGAATACAACAAGAAGAAATCCAGCAATGACGGAACTGAGCACCAGATTCCAAACCGGTTTTCCTTCTATAATGTAACCCATAATAAAGGCGACTACGCCATAAGTGGGGATCACCAATAAAGCATTTTTCAATCGGTTATTCATTTTTTCTCCTCCTAGCTCTACTTCCCTGTTACCCTCAGGGAATACCTGGAAACCTTTCCAATAAGATAGTAGACTGATTTTCAAGAAGAACTTCAGCAATTGGGAATTTGTGTTAAACTGTGAACAATAAAACAGAAACTCATCTTAGATTGGCATCCACCACAAGGAGGCTATTCGATTTGGAATACATTGCAGCCAGTGGCATCTTGCTCGTCTCGCTGCTTCTCGCCTTTCAGTTCAGTAAAGGCTATTCGCGAAAAGGCAAATACATCATTTGGGGCATTACGACGATGTTTGTTATTTGCCCGTTGTTCTCTTGGCTCGTCAGTATGGGCTATGCCCATTACGAGCGAAGTGGTTGGGCTGCCGTGGCGATGCTCGCCATTCTGTACCCCAGCACGTTTATCATCGGCTTGGTGTTGTTGCTGATGGGGGTTTTCCGCAAGAAAGACGCCGTTCGCAGAATTTGATGTTCTATACAAAAAACGCGCTCCGCCAACCGGCAGAGCGCGTTTTTCTTATGCATTTTCCTGTTTCAAGCTTTCAATGATATTGTCATTCTTGATTTTGGCGATCGAGTACAACATCGCCACACCGACAATCAAGAAGATCACGACGATGACAAAGGCGACACTGCCCCAAGGGACCGAAAACCCGTAACTGAAGGTCTGGTTGAGTGCGAAATGCATCGCGAGCATCGCCGCGAAACTGATCGGCAAGCCGTATGCGAGGGCTTTGACGCCGTAGAACAGGCTTTCGTAGCGGATCATTTTATTGAAGCCTTTTGGGGTCATGCCGACTGAGCGCAGCATGGCGAATTCCCGTTTGCGTAATTGGATGCTGGTCGAGATGGTGTTGAAAATGTTCGCGATGGAAATGAGCGAGATCAACGTGATGAATCCATACGTAAACACTTGCATGAGCAAGACGAGTTGTTCTTCTTGCTGGCGCCGTTGGAAGACATTCGAGATGTCGATACCCGCTTCGTTGATTTCCAAAATCTCCGCCTCTGTCTTCATCGGGTCACTCGTCGCAAGTGAGATGACAGGATACGTATCTTCAGCAATGAAGCCGAGTTCATCCAGGGCATCCATCGGGACGATCAAGTCGATACTTCCCGGATATGAGGTGGAGACTCCAGTAGGTACTTGATCCGTCAATGCCGCGATTTCGACATTGGCGAGCACTTCCGGTTCGATTTCCTCGCCCATTTCATTAATGGAGCTGCCGAGAAGTTCTATCGTCTCCCCGACTTCTGCTTTGATGGTTTTCGTTTCGTTGATAGTGCCGGACATGCCGTCTTGGTAGACCACTTCATCAATGAGGATGACACGCGGCGTTTCCTGGCCAAAGCTCGACGCATCCACGCCGACTTGTTCCGCGTATTGTTCGAAGTTTTCATTATCCATGGCATACACGGAGACAAAATACTGAAGTTTGCCATCTTCAAGCATGGCTTCGCCGCGTTCGATCTGCTCGAGCAATACGTCTGGCAACTGGTCTTGGGCGATGAGTGCTTCGCCTCCTCCTTGGCGGATAAAGCTCGCTTCGGTCACTTCAGGGAGACCCGCGTATCGCTCGAGGCTCTCCGCATCCATTTCGCCGCCGTGCAATTGGATATCGTATTGAATATCGCTTTGCGTCATGGCCAGCGAGGTTTTCAAGTTATTGGTGAAATAGGTCACCGACAGGAACAAGACAATTGAAATGACCAGTGAGAACACTGTCGCCAAATAGCGCTTGCGGTTGCGTTTCAAGTTCTTCAAGCCGATTTCCGCTTCCAGGCCGAACAGCTTGCGCACCCATTTCGAAGTTTTCACGGCCTTGCCGGTCAGTTTAATGTCTTGTGTTTGGCGGATGGCATCGATTGCGGAAATCTTCGACGCTTTTTGCGCCGGCACATACGTCGAAATCAAGATCGTCAGTGCTGAGACGCCGACTGCCACGACGAGCATCATCGGGGTGACAACGACTTCCAACTGTTGCTCAACATTGAGCGCACCTTGCAAGAAGGTGTTGATGAATCGGAAGGTCAGCCAAATGCCGCCGAGCCCTGCAACTATGCCGAGCGGGATGCTGATGGCGCCGATGATGGCTCCTTCGAAAAATACCGAGTTGCGTTTCTGGCGTTTCGTCGCGCCGACGCTTGCGAGCATGCCGAGATGACGTGCACGTTCGGAGACGCTGATGGCGAAGGCGTTGTAGATAAGCGCCACCGAGCCGATGACGACAATGCCCATGATGATGCCGACGAGCGAGAACATCGTCGTCCGCAAATTATCGTTTTGCGTGGCGCCGTATAAGCGCAGGAGGTCCGAGTTGAAATCGACCGACGGGATGCCTTGTGCTTTGGCAAACGCTTTGGCGTCATCGAATAAATCATTGTTGATTTTCGAGGCGACAACGTAACCGTCAAAGGTCTCATCCGCTGCGGCAGTGGCCGTATCGGTAAACCCGACGACGCTCACCATTGGCAGCCAGGACACTTCCCAGCCCGGACGTTCGATGATGCCGACGATGTTGAAAGTCTGCTCGGTTACGTCGACCAGTTCTTCGTTGATCGTGTCGCCCAAGCCGAACTGAATGGCGTCGAACTCTGAGAGCTTGCGGTTTTCCAAACTATGCATGCGTTCGCCGATGCCGGCAGTCAAGGTATCGCCGACTTCGTAGGTCTCATCAGAGCTATTGTTCAAAGTTTCCGAGATGACGACTTCAGTGGCATTTTCAGGCAAGCGCCCTTCTGTGAGCGCAAGCGGGAAATGGTCCATGCCTTGTGCTTCGAAATTGCGAAAATAAAGGTAATGTTTCGTGTCGGTCTTGGTGCTATCAAAGTCGGCAAAACCGTCGCTTGTGACGATGAGCTGTTCAGTGTTTTCATCTTGTTCGATGGCTTGAAGCTGCTCGACAGTTGCTTCTTGATACTGCACATGCCATTCGCCGTTTTGTTCGATGTCTCCGCGAATCAACAGATCGAGAAACGACACGCCGAGCGTTGCGACCGCGGTAATCATGGCAACCGAGATGATGGCACCGATAATGGTGACGAGCGAGCGCCGTTTGTTTTCCTTCAAGTGGCGGACGGTGACTTTATTGACGATGTTCATGAGCGGATGACCTCGTCTTTGGCAATTTTGCCGTCTTCAATTGAAATGACGCGGTCGGCTTGCAAAGCGATGCGCTCATCGTGTGTGATGACGATCAAGGTCTGCTTGAAGGTTTTGTTGAACATCTTGAGAAGCTCCATGATCTCCTCGCTGTTTTTGCTATCCAAGTTTCCAGTCGGTTCGTCTGCCAGCATGATTGCCGGATTGCTGACGAGCGCACGGCCGATCGACACGCGCTGCTGCTGGCCGCCGGATAATTGGTTCGGTAAATGGTTGAGGCGTTGGTCGAGCCCGAGCGCCTCGGAGATTTTGCGGAATTGGTGTTTGTCGACGCGTTGTTCATCGAGCAGCATCGGCAAGGTGATGTTTTCCTCGACCGTCAAGATCGGGATCAAGTTGTAGAACTGGTAGATCAAGCCGATTTGCCGGCGGCGGAAAATGGCGAGTTGCGTTTCGTCGAGCTTGTAGATGTCCGTGCCGTCGATCGACACGTTGCCGCTGGTCGGGCGGTCGACGCCGCCGAGCAGGTGGAGCAAAGTCGATTTGCCGGATCCAGATGGCCCGATGATGCAGATGAACTCGCCTTTGTTGACGCTAAACGACACATCGTCGAGTGCTTTGACCGCCATTTCATCCTTGCCGTATACTTTTGATAAGTTTTTCACTTCCATGATTGTCATGAGTGTACCCTCCGTTTGGTTACTGTCTATTAATTAAGTTGGATTTTCACCACATTCGCAAAACCGCTCCGCTTTCCTGCGGGCGAGCGCCAAGCCGCTTCGTCGCTGCGCTGAAAACCACCTGCTCAACTCTCACTTTGTTCGAGCTTCGCAAACGAATGTGTTCAGCGTTGCTTCGCACATTCGCTTGCAGGGTCTCGGCTGTCTCGCTATCCCGCGGGAGTCTCCGCAGTTTTGCTTCATTCTTTATCGACTTAAAAAGAAAAACACTACAACTCACCAAAACTTAATGAGATAGTCTATCAGGATTTCAACCCTTTATCGTCTTACATAACTTTAGTATAGAGAGGGTTAATGACTGCCCGGTGACTTTTAGGTGACAATCCAGTCACTTAAGGAAAATTAGGTAAAGGTCTCTTCTAGCTCACTTGAAGTGGAAGGCAATTTCCAGATTTTGATTTCGTGTTACACTTTCCTTATCAATACTCCTATTCGGCTCAATTTGTTTGCATACGTTTGAAGTGAAACAAATCACCAAACTAGAGGAGGGTAAAACGTGGATGTCTTATTGTGGATCATGATCGGTTTCATCCTCATCGGATTGCTTGTATTCCTTTCGTTGAAAAAACGAATGGAGACGAAACTCGCGCATGTTAAAGCAAACCCGGACAGCGAGGCAGCTTTAAGAGATACCAAGCACATGATTTGGTGGGTATGGGGCGTGACGGCTTGGAGCGTTGTCAGCATCGCACTGGTCGTCTGGTGGTTTAACCGTACCTCGGGATAACCGTTGATGTTAATTAAAAAGCTGAACAGAAATTCCGTCGGGGCGGAGTTTCTGTTTTTTTTAATTCCAAAGAAAAAAAGCAGGCGCTAGATCACCTGCTTGTAGAATTTGATATGGAAGCGGGTGCCATCACCCGGCGTGCTTGCGACTTCGATGTCGCCGCTTTGGCTGGTGATGATGCTATAGGCCATGGCGAGGCCGATGCCGACCGAGTCGTCGCCGGCGTTTTCACCTTTATAGAAGCGCTTGAAGATATAGGGCAAATCTTTTTTCGAGATGCCGCTGCCATTGTCTTCGATCCGGATATCGGTGTAGAGCGCGTTTTCGCCGTAGCGGATCGTGAGCTTGCCGCCTTCCCCGGTATGTTCCACGCAGTTCTTCAAAATATTGATGAGTGCTTCGGTCGTCCAGTTGAGGTCGCCGGTAAACGTTGCGTCCGGATCGCCTTCGACCTGCAAATCCTGCATTTTGATGTCCATCGGGATGAGCAGCGGTTCGACCGCTTTTTCAATCAGTGTGGACACCGGGATGCGGTCTTGTTTGAAATGAATCGTGCCGGCGTCGATCTTCGACAATTTGAGTAATGACGCCACGAGCCAGTCCATACGCTCAAGCTGCGTGTGGAGATTGCGGATGAACTCGCTGCGTTTTGCGTCATCCAATTCGCTATCGCGAAGTAAATCCGCCATGACCATCATCGACGTGAGCGGCGTTTTTAATTGGTGGGAAATGTCCGAAATGGCGTTCGTCAGCTTGCCTTTGTCTTCACTGAGCAGCGCGCCGTGTTCCGACAGCATTTTCGTCACTTTGTAAATTTGCGTTTTTAATAGACTCAGCTCGCCTTCGCGGTTGTCGCGCACATCGAGCTGAAAATCGCCACTGCTGATTTGCTGGAGGAAACCGGACAAGCGCTCGATTTCTCTATAGCGCCACCAAGTGAAAATGATGGCCGTTGCACTCAGCAATAACGCGACGCCGAGCACGAACCACGCGGCTGAATAAGAAACGAAAATGGCAGAGAGGATCGTGCCAAGTGCGCTGATTGTGATGAGTGCAACCAGCAGCCAGCGGATTTCATTATTGCGCAGCATCCTACTCACCTGCCTTATAGCCCATGCCGCGGACCGTTTTGATGAGTGCGGGGTGCGCCGGGTCGTCTTCCAGTTTTTCGCGCAGCCGTTTAATGTAAACCGTCAGCGTATTGTCGTTGACGAAATCGCCGCCGACATCCCAGATGCGGTCGAGCAATTGCGCACGCGTCAGCACTTGGCCGAGATGGTTCGCGAAAATGAGCAGCAAGCGGTATTCAAGCGCGGTGAGGAGAACTTCATTGCCCGCTTTATGGACTTTGCCGTCCGATGTGTTGATGTGCACGTCACCCAGTTCGACGACTGTTTTCGGCTGCGCATTGCGCTGGTAGCGGCGCAGCACGGAATTGATGCGCGACAACAGTTCACGGACGCGGAACGGCTTGGTGATGTAATCGTCCGCGCCCATATCGAGCCCCATGACGACATTCACTTCATCGTCAAACGCCGTCAGGAAAATGACCGGGATGTCGCGTTTCTTTTTGACGAGCGCGCATAAGTCATAGCCGCTGCCGTCGGGCAAGGACAGGTCGAAAAGGCATAAGTCGATTGCGGAGAGCTGCTCTTCAATCGCTGCAGTGGCGTCTTTTGCGCTATGGCGCAACACCGTGGTGAAACCTTCTTGTTCGAGAGAATATGTCAGGCCGGAAGCGATCGTCCGGTCGTCTTCGACTACGAGTATGTTCATCTGTATTCCCCTATCCATTTTGAAATAAAAAAAGCCGGTACCGGTAGATTTGTTATCATCTACGATACAGGCTTTCATTCCAAGTGACTAGCTATTGGTTGGAAATAGTGGAAAATCTTAAGAATTGCCTTTTGGCTTTTTCGCTTTTTTATCGGCGTTTTCAGAGCTGTAGATAATGCCGAGCGCCATGAACGCGATACCGAGCGCAGGCGACATATCGCCCGTGAAACTTAAAATCAAAAAGATGAACCCGAGCATGAGAAAGACGTGCCCTGTCGATTTCATCGTCTCCACCCTTTCTTGGTTTGCCGTGTTTTCCATTGTAATGAATTATACGGCTAGCCCTTGAAAAAGTTTCGGTTTCCCAAGAGGTCGGACGTCTATTGTATATCTTCTTGCATAAAATTCCGCAATGTAGTAAGCTGTTCAAAGTGAATAACCCCCATAATCTATCTGTATAACCTTAAGAATACGGCTTAAGGGTCTCTACCAGGAACCGAAAAATCCTGATTACAGAAAGCGATCTTTTCGTTTTCTGTAATCAGGATTTTTTTATTTTCTGAAAAGAATCAGTTGACTGTATGGAATTTTTTAATGAGAAAGGAAGCGTATGTTATGAATTTGAAAGTTTATATTTTAGCTTTGGCCACAGTGGCTGTCGGCCTTGTCGAACTGATTGTCGGCGGCATCTTGCCGACCATCGCCGAAGAGTTCGATGTGTCGTTGAGCGCTGCTGGCCAATTGATTACCTTATTCGCCTTGATTTACGCGGTCGCAGGTCCGGTGTTGCTCATTGCGACCAGCCGTTTCGAGCGCAAGAAAGTGTATTTGATTTCCATGTTCATCTTTTTCCTCGGAAATATCATGACGTTCTTCAGCCCAGACTTTACGTGGATGGTCGTTGCGCGCGTCATTACCGCAGCGAGTACGGCGCTCATTGTCGTCTTGTCTCTCACGATTGCCGCGAAAATCGTTGAGCCGCCTTACCGTGCGAAAGCGATCGGCTTGATCTTTATGGGGATCAGCTCATCGCTCGTGCTCGGCGTTCCGCTTGGTATTTTGATCGCTGATGCATTCGGCTGGCGCGTTATTTTCCTTGCGATCGCAGCCCTTTCGCTCGGTTCGATGGCGTTGATCGCGCTTTACATTCAACCGATTCCTGGAGGCACGGCGATTCCGCTTAAGCAGCAATTAAAAGCGGTCGCAAGTGCGAAAATCGGCACGGCCCACCTCGCGACGCTGTTCATGCTCGCTGGGCATTACACCGTTTATGCGTACTTCACGCCATTTTTGGAAACGACGATGCAGCTCAGCCCGTTCTGGGTCAGCGCTTGTTATTTGATCTTCGGCATCGCGGCAGTGAGCGGCGGCGCAATCGGCGGCACCTTGTCCGACTCGATCGGTTCAAAGAAAAGCATTTTGATCGTCATCTCGGCGTTTGCTGTCAGCTTGTTCGTTCTTCCATTCACGACTTTCTCGCTCGTCATCTTCTTGCCGGTAATGGTCATTTGGGCGGCGCTCAGCTGGGCACTTGCCCCGCCGCAGCAAAGCTATTTGATCGAAACCGACCCGGCTACATCCGACATCCAGCAGAGCTTCAATAACTCGGCACTGCAAGTCGGCATCGCACTCGGCTCCGCAGTCGGCGGCCTCACTTTGACGCAGACTGGCTCAGTCACCAGCACTGCTTGGGTCGGCGCGGTTATCGTACTCGTTGCGCTTGGCTGTGCGGTGTTCTCCATTACGCGCCCGAAAATTGAACGCAATGCGCAAGCGCAGAAAAGCCCGAACTATAGCCAAAACCTCGAACAACATTAAAATGAATTAACACTAGATGAAAGCCCGCCGGGAAATCAAACGATTTCCCGGCGGACTTTTTATTTCCATCAGTTCTTCTGTTCAACAAAATAATGTTCCGTCGCATATTTAAAAGACTCCATCAAAAACTTCCGCGCTCTCTGGCTGATGTCCGCTTTCGGATGGATAATGTCAAAGCCATGATAAGCGCCTTTGAAGAGCTTAAAGTCGAATGGCACCCCTGCTTCCCTTAAACGATCAACCAATTGGATGGTTTCGTCATGGAAGGGCTCGATGTCCCCGACGAATGTGACAGCCGGCGGCAAATTGCTGAAATCTTTGGCTCGGGCAGGCGCTGCATACACCGGCACTTCTTTTCCATACAACTCGCCGAGATAGGCTTTCCACGCCCAGCGGTTCATGTCGGAATTCCACACGTAAGCGTTATTGTCGCGGGCCGATTCCGTCTCCATCCGGTCGTCAATCATTGGGTACAGCGGCATTTGAAAAGCGAGCTGAACTTCTCCTTGGTCTCTCGCGTATAAACTGAGCGCGACGGTCAAGCCGCCACCTGCGCTTTCCCCGCCGACCATCAATTGGTCGTCCCGGATGCCCAGCTCTTTGGCATGCTCTTTCATCCACTTCAGCGCATCGTAGCAATCATCCAGCGCTGCGGGGTACGGTGCATCGATCGATAAACGGTAATCCGGTGCGACGATGACGCATCCGCTGGTATCGATGAGTTGTTTGTACATGGCTCCGCTCATCTCCGGCGTCCCTTGCGCGTATCCGCCCCCGTGAATCCATAATACCCCGGGCAGCCGGCGGTCGTGCTGCATCGGTTTATAAATGCGCAAGCGAATGGACGAACCGTTGCGTCGCGGAATCCTCACTTCGCTGCAATCAAGCCCGTCGACATCTTTTCCTTCATAGGTCTTGGCCATCTGTTTTTTGGATTTCTGCATCGCTTTGAGAAACTTGTCTTCACTGGATTTCGTAACGAGCCAGTCCAGCAACTTTCCCCGCACACGCAATTGTTTATCGACCATGTCGCGTGTCACTTTCAAACGGCTTCCCCCTGTTCATGAAAATTACTTTTTATATCCAGGATTTTCATTCGCGCAATCCCGCATCTTTCATAATCCACACATACGGCCTTTCCGGCAATGCTTCTTCCAACTCGAGTATCAATTCCAATAGCTCCCGGCTGAATGACTCGTACTCATCAGGCGGTGAGACCACTTTCAACAATTTGATCAGTGACGCCGTCGTCCCACGAGTGACATAGCCTTTTTCCTGATGCAGTTGCGCTTCGAGTTTCTCCAGTTCAAGTGGTGACCTTAACCGGAACGAATACAGCACTTCTTCATGCGCTGCCTTGTTGCGAAACGGGAACGCGATCGACAGGATCTCGTCGAGTTCCGCTGCACTCAGAGTGATGCCGTGTTCGCCTGCGTCATCTGTGAAACCCTGCGCGATGCGCGTGCGCAAGTCCTGGTCGATGACCGTATAAAAGTTCGTGATCTGGCCGAGTGACAGGAAATTAACGAGCACCCATAGCGGCAAGTTCTTGTGCTTTTCGTAAAACTCGCGGAGCTCCGGATAGCGCACACGGTGGCGCTTTCTGTGGCTTTCGATCAAATTATTGAGCGTTGCCGTGATACGGTCGCGCTCATGGAAATGGATGTCGTCCGGGCTGTAGTTCTGGTTGTCGAGAAAGCTGTCGACTTCCGGGTAGCGTTCGGAAAACCGGTACGCGAGCTTGGATTTGATGCTGCGCTCAAACTTCAGTAATTCCCCGAGCACCAGCAAACGCAGCTTACGGTCGAATTGATACAGCGCGAGGATATGACCGAACGTCGTCCCAGCTTCGTACAGTTCTTCACCGTACGGGTTTTTTGTTTCATCGCGCTCTAGGAACGGTTCCTTGTAGCCGTCGATGAGCGCGTAGTAATTGTCGCGCGACAGCACGCGTCTTGCGGCCGCTTCGTCTTCTACAATGAGTCCACGGCTTTTCAAGATCGCGAGCTGTTCGTCATGCGTGGCAAAGCTTTTCATGTCTACCTCTCCCTGTTTAGTCATCGCTGAACAATTCGCTGGCAATGGACGCCGCATCTTCCTTATCTTCCATCATGACCGCCGCGGATAAATTGCCGACTTTCGGGTCGTATCCGGCGAACCAGCCCATGTCACCGTCATCGGTCTTGATGACAGCTGTCTTGCCGGCAAGGTCGTAACCGTCTTCTTCACCGGCTTTAACAAATGCCGCGCGGACTAATTCGGCTTGCTCTGGGCTGAGGAGCTCTTGCTTCAAGTTCTCTTCCTCTGCGTCTCCTAAAAGAATCGGTTTTTTCATTTCGCCATCAGCTAAAAAGGTGCCGTACATGGCTGCAGCATGGAGGATGTTGACGCGCACTTGGCTCTGTCCGGAGGCGGAACTCGCGAGTTGTCCTTCCGATCCGAACGTGCCGCTTTCCGAAATTTGCGAAGCCGCGAGCGGCACCGGATAATCGAACGCCTGGCCGAAGCCGAATTCATTCAAGCCTGTTAAGAAACTATCGTCTTGCATATTGGTCGCTTGGATCGCAAAGTAGATGCTATCGGAATGGACGAGCGCTTTTTCCAAGTCGATTGGATTTTTAACACCCGGGTTCGGCCGGGTGATGCGGAAATCGTTCCAAGACGGGTATTTCTGCCACGTCTCTCCGTCAATTTCGATGCCTTCCGCCGGATCCAGCGTTCCTTCTTTCATGGCAACGGCCGCCGTGATTGGCTGCATCGCATAAGACGGTGGATAAGTCGCAGCTGCCCGGTTGAAGAACGGCTGGCCGGCATCATCCGTGAGTTCACGGAAACGGCTTTCCTTAATTCCTGGAATGAAATCATTCGGGTCGTAAGCTGGCGAACTGACCAAGACATGCGTCTCACCTGTGTACGGATCGACCGCAGCAGCAGTGCCCGGTTCCCCGCCCATTTCCTGATAGACTTCCTGCTGCAAATCGGCGTCAATCGTGAGTGTAATCGTTTTGCCGGCTGCCGAGGAGTTATCGACGGCGGTGATCGTTTCGTTTTGGCTGGTCTTTTCAATCAAGATCTTGCCGCCGCGTTTCCCGCGCAGCTCCGTTTCGAAAATCTCTTCCAAGCCTTCACGTCCGACGATATCCCCTTGGCCATAGCCTTGCCCGCTGCGCTCTTCCAGCTGTTCAGCGGTAATCGGCGCGATGTAGCCGGTCAAGTGCGCCATCGATTTGCCGTACGGGTAATGGCGCATCGTCACTTTCGTGCGCTTGGTGCCAGGAATCGCAAACAAACGGTTCAATTTCTCGCGGTCCGGCCCGACAGTTCCGAGCGGCACGTAATGATGCGGCTCGACCCACGGCTTTTCGAGTTCTGCGTCAATGTCTTCGACGGACAAATCCAAAAGCCCGGCGAGCCGCTCCGTGTAATCGTCACGGTCGAAATTCCCCGGCACGACGCCGATTTCGTAAGCATCCGTATTGCCGGCGATGACGCTGCCATTGCGGTCGACGATTTCGCCCCGCTCGGTATCGCTGATTTGCACGGATACATTATCGTCTTTAGATAGATTCGGCAAAATGAAAGACGGATCCCATTCCGCAAACCATTCACCGTCTTCGTTTTCTTCCGTCTCCTCGTAAACAAAGCTCAGCGTCTTGTCGAATTCGATCTCGCCGATGACGCTGTCCATTGAAATCGCCAAAGGAATGTCCGCCGGCTCGTTTTTCAGCCACGGCTCTTCGCCCAATTGCCAGTCAATCTCACGCTCCGACAGCGACAATTGCTCTTCAAGTTCCAATTGCCACTCAATGAACGTCTCTTCGCCGAATGCTTCCTTGGCCCGCTCCGTCAAAAATTCTTCGTACAGCGTTTCATATTCGCCCGCTTGCCACAGATCCATGAATTCTTCTGCGCGCGGTTCCGGTGATGCGACTGTCTCCGGTTCCGTCTCTTCCGGCACTGGCACTTCCGCTTCCTCGTCTGAACACGCCGCAAGCGTAAGCACCGTGCCGATCCCGATCATCCACAGCTTCCTTTTCCCCATTGCTACCCCTCCGTCTCCTTAGCCCTTTTTACCATCTTACCCTGAAACCGCTTGCTTCAATACGGTAATTTTTGGATAAGGGGTTTGAAAACTAGAAATCGAGGCCTTCTTTGTTCAACAACAGCCGGTATAAATATTCTTTATACACTCTTACAAAGACAATTCAAGGTATGGAGCAAAATTGCGAAGACTCCCGCGGGAAAGCGAGATAGCCGAGAACCCGCAAGGCGCGAAGCGACTGAGGAGGCTTGGCGCTCGCCCGCAGGAAACGAATAGACGAAGTATTGCTTCGTCTGTTCGTTTGCGATGCTCGAGTGTAACGAGAGTTGAGCAAAGCTTTTCGTAGTATTTTTGCGGAATACTAACATTTAAAACGAAGAATCTCATTCATAATGAAACAAACCGCCTCATCTTCCGTATAATTAAGGAAGAAAAGGAGGCCATTTATGTTCGCTGAAATGAAATCGCGTTATTTGATTCTCTTCACTATCCTCGGCGTCATCGCGACCTTGATCATTTTTATGCTGATCGGTGCGGATCCCGTGACGACCGAAATCGCGGTGCAGATTGCCTTTTATATTGTTGTCCCGTACTTTTTCTTTCATTATTATTGGAGCAAGAACCCCGATTGGTCGTTCAGTGAAGTCTTGACTACCAAGGGCATCAAGCCATGGCTTCCTGGCATACTCGGCATGGTGCTCGTGTCTATTGCGTTTTCGCTGGCGATGTTCTGGCTGCAGCTCGCGATTCTTTATCCGGCGTTTCCATGGCTTGCCGAATTATTGCTCGCGCCAATCGAAACGCCGGGTGGTGTCGGATATGAATATTTCATGTTGCTGACGCTGGTGATTCTCGCGCCGATTGTTGAGGAATTCGTCTTCCGCGGTGTGTTCTTGACACGCTTCGCGGCGAAAACTTCAATGTGGGGCGGCATCTTGATTTCGAGTTTATTGTTCGGCGTATTGCATCTCGATTTTGTCGGCGCGTTCTTGTTCGGCATCATCGCGTCCCTATTGTATTTGCGCACCGGCAATTTATTGCTGCCGATCCTGTTCCATATGCTTAATAATGCGCTGGCGGCGTTATCGATTTATGTGCCGATCGACGAGTTTTTCGCAATCGATTGGTTTATCGTAACGACGGCTGCCGACATTGAAGCGAAAGCGGTCGCCAATATTATCATCATGGCTATCAGTACGCTGCTCACCGCTTGGATCATCTACCGGCTCGCCAAAGGCTTGAAGGACAAAGCGCATAATCACAATCTCGCTGAACCTTTGCCAGAAAGCGACGTGCAGTAAAGAAAATTGTCGATGATCTGTCACGCCCAGTTCATATAGCGTTTATATTCGTGCGGTATGATACAGTCATACGAACTCAGGGATGTTCCAGCGGCCCAGTTTGCCGCGGCGCCCTAAAGCTATAGGAGGATTTTCATGAACAACACAGCTACACCGCGCAACAATTCTTTAGAGAAAAAATGGAGTCTACGCTTGATCCAGTTTTCGGCCATCTTCGGATTTATCGGGACGTATCTCGGATCGCATATGGCGGGACAGATGGATTATGCGCTGCGCCCGATTCACGCACATATTTTGCTCGTCGGCTGGCTATCGGTTTTTGCCTGGGGCGTGTTCTACCGCTTGTATACGGTCAAGTACAAAAAGCTCGTCACCATCCACGGCTTTTTCGCGATGATCGGTGCAGTCGGGCTAACCGCCGGCATGTGGTTCTATAACTTGAATCCGTTCAATATGAACGATACTTTCGTCTTGATTTTCTTCATCGCAGGCGGCACAATTTTGCTGCTCGCGTTCTTATTGTTTGCGGTCATCACGTTCTTGACGGAAAAAGACTGATAAAACCGCCCGGGTTCATCCGGGCGGTTTTTCATTTCCCCCTATTCCATGAAATACCGTATAATGGAAGCATCGTGAGACGGAAGGGGAAATTACGGATGACCCTGCAAAACTTAATCCAAAAACGCATGCTCGTATTGATTGGCCTGGTGCTCGCCGCAGCGTTGATCATCGCGCTCGTGTGGAGTTCGGATACAGTCGATACGGCACAACAGGCAGTGCGCGATGGCGACGATGACCTCGTCTTGACGCCGGTCTACGAATTAAACGGCCGCGCCTTGTTTTTCTACATCCGCGGCGATGATAATTTCGGGGCGGCGACTGCCACAGAATCCTGGTTCGGCTGGCGTCTCGAACAGAAAACCGAGGGCACCATCCCTTTAATGGATGACCCTAACCGGATCAATAATTACGTAAGTCACGAAGATGGCTTTGTCTACGGATTATTTGATCCTGCTGACGGACGCCACGTCCAGATTGGCGAAATGCCGTCCGATCACTTGCTGCTGGGCGAGCGCTTCCCGGCCGAATTAATAGAAGAAACCGGCCTTGCCGGAAAAGCCGTCTGGTTTATCGAAAATGCGCCAGAAGAACGCCCGATCCCGCTCCAATTGCTCGATGCAGACGGGCAGGAATTGCAGCGGTTGGAAATGTATTAATTTAAAATAGCCTCCACCGTGCAGCTCTCTCATGCACGGCGAAGGCTATTTTTGTGTGTTGCATAATTTCAAGGAAACTTTTACAGACTTGATTCGTATTTCCATTGAGCATCAGCTACTATTTTGCAGCGGGAGGAACAGCTTTTGACAATTAAATCAGATGACCCAATTAAATACCCCACTCAACGCACAAGTGGAGTTTGGCTTCTCTATATCGGAATGATTATTATCGCTGCGGCACTTGCCGGCGGGCCATTGCTCGTCCAGCCTGTGTTGCTTGGGGCCGGTTACGCGATCGGCTTCGTGTTGATCTTGGCATTGCCATTTGTGAACCGCAAACTGGCATACGGCAAAAACTCCAAGTTCCAAGATCGCTTTGAAAACATCGCGATTTTTCTAAATATCGCCTTATGCACAGCATGCGGACTTATCGTCGGCTTTTCGGACCTGAGGGTATTTTGGCTGAGCCTGTTTATCGCCGTCGGAATCCATTTCGTCCTCTTTTATTTCTCTCAAGGCAGTTGGATGGTAGTGCTCGCCATTTTAACAATCGGCAATGGCGTTCTTGGCTTGCTGCTTGTGGATGTCCCTTTTCTTGTGTTCGCGATAATCGATGGCGGCTTGAAAATGGCCATCGGAATAAAGCTGCTTTTGCAAAAGCATCCTTCATTTAAAGCCACTAAACAGATTTCCGCCTAATATTCAAGATTCTCGGGAAGCTGAAATTTATGCTTAGTGTTTTTCTTTTGTCCTCTCAGCTTCCGCTTTCCCGATCGAAAACCCGTCAAATAAGCGGCCACCATAAGGCTCCAGCACGCTTTCGACGAATTCAATAATATGCGCCGTTTCATCGGTCCGGTAAAAATGTTCGAATGCCTCGACAAACCGGACGGCCAATTCATGATCATGCGCTTCAAGTGAACGGATGACCCATTTGGACGAGCCGATCCATTTTTGCTCTGTGCGCAAAATGAATTCACTCACCAAATCTGAAAGCGTATTGACGCAAAACAGCCGTTCTTTCCGGTCGTCACTGCCCCGCAAATCGTCCAGCACATCGGTGATGAAATAGCGTTTTGTGCGGATCGTATCCGAGCTCCACGCTTCCGGCCCTGCTTCGAGCAAGGCTTTCGCTTCTTGCTGGATGCTTTCCATGATGCCTGAATCTTTCAAGATGATGCCTTCACTGACCATGCGCGGCATGCTCGGCTTCGCGGCTTTCCGGTCTTTTTCAAAAAAGTCCTTATATGAACTTAAATTATAAACAAATACTTCGATCGGCCAGCCATAAAAAATCATGGATTCTCGATATGAACTCATTAGCGTTTCATCGAATACGACAATGTCCAGATCCGACGTCGGCGTCTCTTGCCCGCGCACAACACTCCCTGCCAGCAGCGCACCGCGGCAATGGCGGAAATTCGTTTCGACAAATACTTTGGCTGTGTGAATCGGTTCCCAACGCTGTCTCATTACTTTCCCCCACACTCTCTTTCTGTCAATCTTTCCCTAGCATACCCTACCTGGTGCACCAGTGCGCATAAAAATACAGACATTCTATTGAATGCCTGCAAGTGGGTTAATTATTCAAGTCAGCCAGTGCGTTTTTGAGCGCCGGATAGCGGAAGCGGAAGCCTTCGCGCACGAGCCGCTCCGGTACGACCCAACGGCTTTTTAAGAGCAATTCGGTTTCGGTCCGAAGTGCGGCTGCCCCTGTTTCCAGCATCCATTTCGATGCCGGAAGACCGGCCCGGCGGTTCATCGATAGCCGCAGTTCGCTCATCCATTGTTTATTCGTCACGGGTTTCGGTGCAGAAGCGTTAAAGACGCCTGACAGTTCGTCGCGGTGCTGCATGAAGCGAACGGTGCGGTACAGGTCTTCAATATGGATCCAGCTGAACATCTGCCGGCCATTGCCTTGCTTGCCGCCGAGCCCATATTTCACAAGTTTGCGGTACGGCTCCATGACGCCGCCGTCTCCGAGGACAATCGCGATGCGCAATGCCACTTGCCGTGTATTTGGCAATTGGAATGAAAAGAAGCTATCTTCCCAAGATTTTGCGACCTTTACGGAAAACCCGCGCCCGATCTCTCCTCTGTCTTCAGTCATCGGGCGGTCTTGTGCATGGCGGTAAATCGTCGCCGTACTGGCGTTGACCCATAGTTCAGGGGCGGTGCCGCACGCTTCGATCGCCCGTCCAAGCGCTTCGGTTGTCTCGGTGCGGGAGTTGAAAATCTCACGTTTATTCGCTTCCGTATAGCGGCAATTGACGGACTTTCCTGCCAGGTTGATCACCAACTTTGCCTCGTCCAGCGCATCTTTCATGCTATTTGTGTCGTCCCATTGAATATGCTCCGGTTGACGTGAAATGATATAAACGCGATAGCCGAGCCGCTCGTATTTTTCTTTTAAATACGTTCCGATAAATCCTGTACCGCCTGCGATGACTACTTTCTTGACCATATTTTTACCTCTTTTCGCCGTAATTCTATCATGTTTGACGACAGGCCTATAATAATAGTTGCAGTTTTTTAGGAAATCCCTTCCCAAGCTATAAGGTCTGTTGAAACTGTTGCTTTTGTTCCGCTTCGGTTACACTTGTTTTTATGCGTTTCCTTAAATGAAGAAAGTTGGTGGATGAATTGAAGAAAAAGAGAGGCTTAACATTTAAAGTCATTAGTGCTTTGATCTTAGGTGCGATCACAGGACTGCTTTTAAATCTTTTTGCGCCGGAAGTTTTCGCAATACTCAATCCTTACGTCTTCGTGCCAGTTGGGCAGATTTTCCTCGCCCTCATCAGCATGCTTGTCGTACCGCTTGTGTTCTTATCAATCGTCCTCGGCACCGCAGGGCTCGGCGATCCGGCGAAGCTCGGACGCATCGGCATCAAGACGATTTCGTATTTCCTGGTGACGACGACCATCGCGATAGTGATTGGTCTCGGCTTGGCAACGATCGTCCAGCCGGGTGCATCAGGTGATTTCGATATCGACGCGGCGACATACAGCCCGGAAGATGCTCCATCGATCGCTGACACACTCCTCAACATCATTCCGAAAAATCCGCTTGAAGCCATGACCGAAGGCAATATGCTGCAGATCATCGTCTTCGCCGTCTTTGTCGGACTTGCCCTTACCGCACTTGGCGATAAGACAAAAGGCATTTTGAGTCTCGTCGAGCAAGGCAATGACGTGATGATGTACCTCGTCGGAATCGTCATGCGTTTTGCTCCGTACGGCACATTCGGACTGATCGCCACAGCGATCGGTTCGCAAGGCCTCGCCGCCATTCAGGCCATGGGCTCGTATATGCTCGTCGTCATCGGCGCGCTATTGATTCACGCAGCCTTTACCTACGGAGGCACAGTCTATTTCCTGGCGAAGAAAAGCCCGATCTGGTTCTTCAAAACCTTTATGCCAGCTATGACGGTCGCTTTCAGTACTTCGAGCAGCACAGGCACGCTTCCGGTTTCGATGGAAGTGGCGCAGCGTGACTTGAAGATTCCGAAGTCGATCAGTTCATTTGTCCAGCCGCTCGGCGCGACAATCAATATGGACGGTACGGCGATCATGCAAGGGGCAGCGACGATGTTCATCGCGCAAGCCTTCATGGTCGACTTGACGCTCGGCCAATTATTGACGGTCGTCTTGACGGCAGTGCTTGCAAGTATCGGGACCGCCGGAGTTCCAGGCGTCGGCTTGATCATGCTCGCGATGGTCTTATCCAGCGTCGGGCTTCCGGTAGAAGGCATCGGCCTCGTACTCGGAATCGACCGCTTGCTCGATATGTCCCGCACAGCAATCAATATCTCCGGTGACGCGGCTTGCGCATTGATGGTCGCAGAATCCGAGAAAAAGCACGGCTTGGAAACAGAAGAAGCCTTGAACCCACAAGAAGCATAATAAAAGTAAGCCTCCCGGCGATGTCGGGAGGCTTTTTCTTTGGAGTTAAGATAGATTATTAGACTCTGCAACACTATGCAGGCATGTGAAATGAAGTGATAGGAAAAGCTTCCGCTTTTCGACTGCGTTGCAGGGGGCTGCTTGCCGTGGGGCGGGTGTTGAGCCAACGTGCCAAAGAGCGCGGCACGTTTGTCTCGCCAGCCCGCGCGGTCCCACAGGCGTCTGCCCCCTTCCACTCCGTCTCTAGCTTTAGAGATGAAGAAAATTTCTTCTGTCCACTCGATAGAAAGTGTGAAATCGCCTTACATTCTGTAGTTCAAGTCATCTTTGGTATATAGAGGATACTTAGTTATGGTCCGTCACCAAAATTCTTATCTCAAGCACCAACGTACCGGTCGCTAAATCCCGGGAAGCGATTCCCCCACTAGCCGGCAACTGATTACAGAAGCACAACAATTTAAACAGCCTACATTCAATGAAATCTCTCAGCTGCCGAGCGTCAAGGGTGAAGCGAAGCAGTAAGACAAGTGTCCTTCTTGGCTTACTGCGGGAGCTCAACCCAAAGCAAGGCAGCGACTACCAATAGCATGCACAATTAGCACATCGTAATTTCTTCACACCCAAACCCTAGCTACCTTCATCTACACACCACCCAAGAAGCATAAAACCACTCTTCTTAAATCGCTGTCCAGCCACCGTCGACTTTGATCGTCTCGCCGGTTACGAAATTCGACAGGGTCGATGCCAAATACAACACCGCGCCGGATGTGTCTTTCGGTTGCGACAGGCCGTCGAGCAGGATTCGGCGATTGACATCTTCTTTAAACGCTGCGTCCTCAAATTGCTTCTCGGTAAATTCCGTTTCGACGAATGTTGGGGCAACAGCATTTACGCGGATTCCGTGCTGTGCCCATTCAACCGCAAGCGCTTTGGTCATCTGCACCATGCCGCCTTTGCTTGAGCAATACGCGGCGCGCTTGATATAACCGACGAAGGCCATTTGCGACGCAATGTTGATGATGCGGCCGCTGTTTTGTGCAAGCATGTATTTCGCTGCCGCCTGGCTCGCGAAAAAGGCGGATTTCAAGTTCAAGTCGAGCACCGTATCCCAATCTGCTTCCGTTACGTCCATCGCCGGTTTCGCGATATTGACGCCGGCGTTGTTGACGAGGACATCAATTGTGCCGAACTGAGTGGCGGCAGTGTCGATCAACTTTCTCACTTCACTAATATCGCTCAAATCTCCGGCAACCGCGATGCAGTTTGGGTTATGGGCGCGCAGTTCTTCGAGCGTGGCATCGAGCGTTTCTTGATTTCTACCGGAAATCGCAACGTTTGCGCCGAGTTCGGCGAACGTCAGCGCAATGTCTTTTCCGAGGCCTTTGCTGCCGCCGGTGACGACGACCGTCTGTCCTTTCAGTTCCGAGAAATAGCTATTCATCTTAGCCCTCCTGTTCCAAATCGTTTTTCAAAAACTGGATCAAGGTCTGTTCGCGTTTGCGGTTGATCCCCTCAGACACTTCCGGCTCCCAGTTGTAGAAGCCTTCGCCTGTTTTATCCCCGAGCTTTTGCTGTTCGACCAACTCCGACAAAACCTTTCCGGAGCGCTGATCGTCCGATAATTCTTCGAATAAATAATTCGAAATGGCCGAGAATACGTCGAGACCGCCCATGTCCGCTGTCATCAACGGACCCGTCACCGGAAGCCGCCGCCCGATGCTGTATGTAACCGCTGCATCAATATCTTCCTTGCTGGCAGCACCCGCATCGAGCAGCGCTTGCGCTTCACGAAACAGCGCGTATTGCAGGCGGTTGCCGATGAATCCCGGCAGTTCCTTGTTCAACAAGATCGGCTTTTTATTCATCGACTTCAATAAAGCCATCGTGCGTTCTGTCGTCTCCGCTTGGGTCCGTTCCCCGTTGACGACTTCGACAAGTGGGATCAAATGTCCTGGATTCCAGAAATGGGCGACGATAAAGCGTTCGGGATGCGCCATCTCTTCAGCCAGCAGTGAAGGCTTGAAGCCGGACGTATTGCTTGCGATGATGACTGATTGGTCGACTAAGCTTTCTAATTGCTTGTACAAGTCCCGTTTCAATTGCAGATTTTCAGGGACGACTTCCAGAATGAATGTTGCATTCTGTACAGCTTCTTTGAGAGATGTCGTAAAACGGATTCTCTCGCGGATTTCCTGCGCTTCATTTTCATCAAACAAGCCATTGTCTGCCATGACGGCCAGTTTCTGCGCCAAGCCTTTGTCCGCATTCGCCACGTCTTGTTCGTTGATGCCGTAGACAGTCGGCGTCTGACCGGACCAGGCGGCGGACAGAGCGATCGAATGCCCCATCGTTCCGGCACCGAGTATTGTCAATTTCTCCATATGAATGCACCTCTTTTTAGAATGGATGATACAAGGAAACCCAACAGCTTCCGGTTGGGACAGCTGTTGGGCACGTAAATCTTATAGACCGATCGAGAACAAAATCACAGCGAGTACTGCACCGAGCAGCGGCACGACAACAGACAATGCGCCGAATGCCGGATAGGCGTCGCGGTGGGTTTCCCCTGCGATCGAGCGGATCGTCGTGACAACATAGCCGCCTTGTGGCAAGGAATCCAGCGAACCGGATGAAATCGAAACGGTCCGGTGCAAAGCTTCCGGATCGACGCCCATGTCCAAATAATGAGGCGCGAGCAAAGGAAGCGCAATCGCCTGGCCGCCGGAAGACGATCCGGTGAGACCCGCGATGACCGCAACGGCTAGCGCCCCGCCGATCAATGGGCTGCCCGGGATGCCGGTCATGACATCAACAGCTGCTTCAAAAGATGGCGTCGCTTTGACGACTCCCCCGAAACCGACGACTGCTGCGGTGTTGGCGATCGCAATGACTGCCCCCATCGCGCCGTCGCCGAGCGCTTTGCTCAAGTTGCGGATGAATTTGATGTTGATCAGGCAAGTCGAGATGATCCCGCCCGTCAAGGCGATGATCAACGCAGAAGTGCCGAGCGAATCATGGAAAATATACGAGAAGCCAAGGACAATCAGGAGCGGAAGCATGCTAAGGAGCGGATTCGGCAACTCCTTGCGCGTTTCGTTGTTCGGGTCGGTCGGGCGCGACTCGAACTCTTCACCTTTTGATTTCGCTTTATTGATCATTTTCGTCAGCCACCAATAACCGAAGACCATCATGAAGACCGCGACGATTGCACTGACTTCCCAGCCGGCGTATGGAGAAGTGCCGAGGAATTCAATCGGGATCCAGTTTTGGATTTCTGGAGATCCGGCAGACGTCATCGTGAATGTCGTCGAGCCAAAAGCGAGTGCCGCTGGAATAAAGCGTCGTGGCAAATTCGCTTGTTTAAAGAGACTGAGTGCCATCGGATATACCGAGAAGGCAACGACGAACAAGCTGACGCCGCCGTAAGTAAGGACGGCACAGGCGAGAACGACCGCAAGCGCTGCGCGTTTCATGCCCATTTTGCCGACGATCCAACGCGATACGCTGTCGGCAGCGCCCGTGTCTTCCATCACTTTCCCGAAGATGGCCCCGGTCAGAAACATCAAATACCAAGACGCGATAAAGCCGGTGAAGCCATCCATGTAATTCGTCAAATAATTGGCCGCCCCTTCTCCCGCGAGCTGCGGGAATAAAGGCAATCCGTTCAATACTGCCACGAACAATGCCGTCAGTGGCGCTGCAATCAGCAAGTTCATGCCGCGCATCGTCAGGACAATGAGTAAAATTAATCCACCAAACATGCCTATTAAACCGAGCATTTACATTTCCTCCCCTACCACCTAAATGAAATTAATTTTTGCCGTATCTTCTGACGCGGAGGAGTGCCTGCTCGGCATGCCCTGCGAAATTCTCAAGTTGGCATAAGCGCGCGGCATATTCCCCAATATAGGCGCTCGCTTCCGGTGTCGTCACTTTCTGGTAGGTGACGGTCTTGATGAACTTCCCGACCCATAGCCCGCCGGTGTAGCGTGCTGCGCCTTTTGTCGGCAAGGTATGGTTCGTGCCGATGACTTTGTCGCCGTATGCCACGTTCGTTTCTGGCCCGAGGAACAAGCAGCCGTAATTGGTCATGTGCTCGAGGAAATAGTCCGGGTCTTCCGTCAGGATCTCGACGTGCTCAAATGCCAAACGGTCCGCTTCGATGCGTGCTTCTTCGATCGAATCGACAAGCAAGATTTGTCCGTAATCATCCCAAGACACGCGCGCGACGTCTGCTGTCGGCAAGGTTTCCAATTGGCGTTCAATTTCTTTGACGGTTTCATTCGCTAGTTCTTCGGAAGTCGTGATCAATGCGCCTGGTGAAGTCGGTCCGTGCTCGCCTTGTCCGAGAATGTCCGTTGCGACCATTTCAGCATCTGCCGTGTGATCGGCAACGACTAAAGTTTCCGTCGGCCCTGCGAACAAGTCGATGCCGACGCGGCCGTAAAGCTGGCGCTTCGCTTCCGCAACAAACGCGTTGCCTGGCCCGACGATCATATCGACCGCTTCGATCGTTTCCGTGCCGATCGCCATCGCGCCCATTGCCTGAATGCCGCCAAGCAGGTAAATTTCATCCGCTCCGGCAAGGGACATCGCTGCGATAGTCGCATGCGGAATCTCGCCGTTAATTGGTGGTGTACACGCGATGACGCGTTTGACGCCTGCCACTTTCGCGGTCAAGACGCTCATATGAGCGGAAGCGACCATTGGATAGCGTCCTCCTGGAATGTAGCAGCCGACGCTGTTGACCGGGATGTTTTTATGTCCCAAGATCACGCCTGGAATTTGTTCCACTTCCACATCATTCAAGGAATCGAGCTGCGCTTCGGCGAACGCTTTGATGTTCTTCTGTGCGAATTTAATGTCTTCGATGACGCTGCCCGGAACTTTGGAAACGATTTCATTTATTTCCGCATCAGACAAACGGAACGATTCAGGCGCCCATTTATCAAATTTCTCGGACAGTTCACGAACCGCCGCATCCCCGCGCGTTTCCACATCTTTTAAAGCCTCTGCAACGATCTGTGAAACTTTCGAATCGTTTGCGCTCACTTCTTCTGCTGATTTACCTGCTTTCAATACTTTGACCATTATGAAAACCTCCATCTTCTTTTTCTTGCATACGTATTCAAAATACAATAAAACACTTACTTGAATACGTATGCAAATATGTTGTTAAGAACAAGAATATTTTAATTATTGCAGAAAGTCAACCACTGTTTACGTGGTCTTCCTTTCCACAAAGCTTCCTTCGACCTCGACAGCCTGCGCCTGGCCTGTGTATTCACTGATTTCCCCCAACAAATAATTGACCGTTTCATCGACCATCTTTTCGATCGGCTGCTCCCACGTCGTCAGTTCATATGCAGGCCAAGACGCCATTTCGATATTATCGAACCCGATCACTTTTACCTGTTCCGGAATTTTTATGCCCTGCTTACGGAAAGCGTCCATAACACCTAGTGCCATGATGTCGTTCGCCGCAAAAACGGCAGACGGGACCGCTCCGTCCGACAGGATTTTCTGAGCAGTTTCGTAGCCTCCGTTATAGCTGAAATCCGAACTGTATTTTTTGTATGCGATGCCTCGCTGTGCCAACACTTCCGCAAATCCCTGTTCACGTTCGCGGCTTGTCGAGGTGTCTTCATTTCCGGAAATATACACCATCGGCCCCGTCCCGCTTTCCGCTAAGTATTCCGCGATTTCCCGGCTGGCGTTCGAGTTATTGCAGCACACTGAGTGGAAGTGGCTGCTCGTCAATTTGCGGTTGAAGAAGACCAGCGGGATGTGGTTCACCTGGAATGCTTCTGCAACGTTCATCGACATGGACGCATCGGTAATGATGACGCCTGCCACGTTGTAATTGAGCAAAGTCTCGATGTCTTCGCTTTGGATTTCGTCATTATTGGTATGGACGAACAACACGCTATAGCCGTGCTTTTTGAATGACGTGGTGAATTGCTTGAGGACTTGCGGATAGAAGGGGTTCTGGACGCCTTTCATGACCAGCCCGATGATTTTCGAACTATTGGTGATCAGGCTTCTGGCGTATTCATTCGGCCGGTAACCGAGCTCTTCAGCTGCGGCCAGCACTTTTTGGCGGGTTTTTTCAGTAACTTTCGCTCCATCGAAAAACACTCTGGACACAGAAGACTGCGATACTCCTGCGAGCTTTGCGACATCCTTGGCATTGACAGTCGATTTCATATACGTTCATCCTTTTCCGTTGATCTGCTTGGCTTTCAGATTACACCATCCCTAGCGATTTTGCATCTGTTTGCTGGGAAATGAATATGCGGGGAATGAAAAGAAGTGAGAGGAGAAGCTTCCGCTTTTCGACTGCGTTTCACGGGCACGGCTTCCGGAGAGCTCGTCTCGGGAAGCGATTTCCCCAATCGATAAAATATCACATCATCTTCATTTCACAAACAAATCGCTTCATTCCACAAACAAACCGCTTAGTTCCACAAACAAACCTCTCCATTCCACAAATAATCGCTTCATTTCACAAAAAAACCTCTTTATTCCACAAACAAATCGCTCCATTCCACAAAAAAACCGCACCCGATTGTGGATGCAGCTTCGCTATTCTTGCTTCAAACTTTTCCTGAACACATCCCAGCTGCCGTCTTGCCGTTTGGCGAGGAGCACGTCGGGGTCTTCGTTGCTTCTGTAGATTTCAGCGCCTTCAGCGAGAAAGTTGGAAGATAAATCAGCGCTCGGCATGACTTCTGGTGCTGTCGACTGGGTGACGGCGCCAAGCCGTGTCGACTCGCTGTATTCGCTGCCTTCCAGTTCGCCTTCCCACAAATACTCTTCGCCTTCAACGATTAAAATGCCGGCATAGGACCCGGTCTCTTCGCCGTTGCTGAAAGTCTGTTCGCTGCACGCCCCGATCAACAGCAGAGCGGCGATCAAGGCCATCGCTTTCCAAAACCGATTCATTCACATGCCCCTCCTTTCGTCTCGTTTATTCGACGTTTGATGAGCGCCTCTGTTTCACACCACAACCCTATCAGCCATATTTTTTCTGGTGTTCTTTTTTGCGGCGCAAATAATCTTCGTCTTCGCGGATCTCGTCCCATCGTTTTTTGAAGATCGCAGCGGACTCGGCTTTTTCTTCGTCGATCTCGCGGTCCTTGATTGAGCCGTCTTCGTTGTATTTGCGGCCGCCTTTGTAATTCGTGTAGCGCCTGGCGCGGGTGTAGCCCATTTGGATGAATTTGCGGGCCATGTCCATGCCGACAAAATCATCCTGTTTGCGGTATTCTTCGAACAGCTCGGAAATTTTGTCGCACGATTCCTGGGCGATATCCGGCGTCTTGAATCGCCAATGGGGCAGGATTTCACTTTTGTACGGTTCCACCATCAACACGCCCTGTTCGCCTTTGCCGACGCGGTACAGCTCGGGGTTTTTCCGCAAGTCCAAATTCTTATAGTCCAGATCGTAATCGAATGCCATGCTGCACCCTCCTTTTGGAGAAACTATACCCTGTCGCGCTGCTTGAAAAACGGCATAAAAAAACCGCCTCAGTGGGCGGCAGTTCATTAAGCGTGTTCAATGCTCTTTTTCGAGAAAGCGTGGATATCGGTGATGACGTCTTTTAAGACATCAATCGATTTCAACGGGTCGCCGATGAAATCCATGCCATGGTTGACGTCTTTTAGGACGTGCGAATCCAACTCCTTATTGGCTTGGAGTTCTTCCATCCGGCCGCGGTCGTAATAATGGTCTTTGTCGCCGATAAAGCTCAGCGCCGGATTCGGGTATTGCTTCATCGCCCGGAAGACGTCCTCGTGCTTGATGAGCGGCGTCAGCCAGACGGTTTTCGCGCCTTTGAATTTCTTGCGCTCGAGTTCGTTGGCAAGCGCGATCGTTCCGAGCGATTTGGCGACGAGGAAGAATTTTTCATAGAGGCTGCCTTTCAATACTTGGTCAATCACTTGCTTGACGTCGTGTTTCACCGCTTCGTCGATTTCCGCCATCGTGTACTCGTCGTATAAGGGATTCGTGTAATCGTAATTGATGCGCAGGATGTCGTATTCCTGTTCCGCCAGCAGCCGCTCCGTGTAATGAAATAGCGGGCTTTTCGCTGTATAGCCGATGCCCGGCAGGAAAATCGCGAGTTTTCTCGTTTGGTCTTGGTTCAGGACGAGGCTGTAGTTGATTGCTTGGCCTTTATCCGTTGTGATGGTTCGGTTGATCGTTTTCATTGTTTCCACTCCTTTCCTATATTATAAAGTTTTTCATGTTAATTGCATGTAAATTTTTCAAAGAATTCGAAAACTTCATGATGGCTCTTTTTTCTACTCTGTTATAATATCCATATCATGAAAGTTGGAGGCGGGTCTCATGTGGAAAGGCATTCGATGGACTGCGTTTTCGGTCCTATTGGCCATCAGCATCCTATTTACCGTCAAAGGCGTCCAAGTTTGGCTGATGCGCCATGCCACAGAACCGGTCGCGATCCATTTTTATTTTTTTGAAATCGCTGAATCGGTGCTGCCGGGCAATCTCGTGTCCTATGCCGTGGCGTTTTTCGTAGCGGCGTTCATCACCGCAGTCGCGGGATTCGCTTTTATCGCGAAGCGGTTATTCGGATTTTAATTTGAGCGGGAAAGAGGGATTTTGATGCATACAGAAAAAGACAAAATGCTCGCTGGTGCGCTTTACCGGGCGGACGATCCGGTACTCGTGCGCGAGCGCGTCAATGCGAAACGGCTATTGCGCTTATTTAATAAATCGATGGAAACCGACAGCCAGGAGCGCAAGCGTTTCATGAGCCAATTGCTCGGCTCGAGCGGCGACCATTTGTATATCGAGCCGAACTTCCGCTGTGATTACGGCTATAATATCCATGTCGGGCATAACTTCTTTGCCAATTTCGACTGTGTCTTCCTCGATGTTTGCGACATCCGCATCGGCGATAATTGCCTGGTCGGGCCTGGCGTCCACATTTATACGGCGACCCATCCGCTCGATATCGAACAGCGGCTGAGCGGTGTCGAATTCGGCAAAGCGGTACGCATCGGCAATAATGTGTGGATCGGCGGGCGCGCTGTCATCAATCCGGGCGTCACGATCGGCGACAATGCCGTCATCGCATCCGGCGCGGTCGTCGTCAAAGACGTGCCGGCGAACACCGTCGTCGGCGGCAATCCGGCAGTCGTCATCAAGATCATCGAAAGCTAATCTGAAAAAATAGGAAAGGGAAGCAAATCCAATCGATTTGCTTCCCTTTTTTCATGACTCCATTGTTTGGCCGTTCCGTACCGATTGCTCATGCTTTAATAGCCATTCTTTGCGCGTCAGGCTGCCGGCGTATCCCGTCAATTTGCCGTTCGACCCGATGATGCGGTGGCACGGGATGATGATGCTGATCTTGTTTTTGCTATTGGCATTTCCCACTGCCCGGACGGATTTCTCGTTGCCGACAGCTGTCGCGATATCGCGGTAGGAAGCCGTTTCTCCGTAAGGGATGTCCGGCAGCGCCGCCCATACTTTTTGCTGGAATTCGGTTCCGGAAGAAATGCAGGGAACGGTGAATTCCGTTCGTTGCCCTTTGAAATATTCGTCCAGTTCCTGTAAAGCGTCTTTCAGCACTTGCGGTGTGTCCGGTTGCACCGCATGCAGCGGCTGCTCGCGTTCGCTGAAATAAAGCGACACGATGGCTTGTTCGGTACCGGTGATTTCGACGACGCCAATCGGCGATGGATAATCCACTTGATGCAGTTCATTCATAATAATACCCTCCATAAGTAAAATGTCGCGTACGCTTGCCAGCCTGCCCAGTTTTCCGCCAAATTCTCAATCTCGGCAATGCTCGGCTTTTGCTCCAGCCCCAATTGATGCTTCAAGGCATTGTGCAATCCGACATCCGATATCGGAAATGCAGAAGTGAAGCGCAGGCATTTCATCATGACGTAGTGCGCGGACCACGGCCCCACCCCTCTGATCGCCACCAATTGTTTTTCTACTTGCTGCTCTGTTTTTTCGAGCAGTTCGTCTTTTGCGAGACGCCCGTCAGTGATTTGCTCGGCGATGTGGATGATGTATTCCGCTTTTCTCCCCGAAAACTGCAGCGTTCTTAATTGTTCCACTTCCAGCGACGCGATGGTTTCGGCTGATGGAAAGGCCCAATATTCGACTCCGCCTACTGTATGCGAAGTGCCGAAGTGTTCGATCAAGCGCCGTTTTAACCTATAGGCGAAAGTTAAATTGATCTGCTGGCCGGTGATGGCCCAAACGAACGCTTCAAATAAATCGGGCATGCCCATTATCCGCAGTCCCGCGTGCCGCTCCACGACTTCCTGAAGGACAGGATCGCTTGCCGCCATCGCGTAAAACGGCTGCAAATCTGTTTCCAGGTCGAACCAATCCTTCACATACCGGACGACTGCCTGTTTCCCTTGTTCAGTCGGCGGATGATGAAGAAATTCGATATGCAAGGCACTGCCGGAATGACTCAAATCGAATAAGACCATTTCATCTTCAGTCGCTAAGAGCTTGGTGATGCGCTCATCCTGAATTGTGTGAAGCAGCTCTTGATCAGAACGTCCGAGAATGGCTAGGCATTCCGTGAAATTAAAATCTGCTGGCGTGGGAATTTCCAGGCGTTCTGTTGCTGTTCTGCTATCCATCCCGTCTCGCCCCTTTCTCTTTCCGGTATTGGCCCGGCGATTGTTGTTTCAGCTGCCGGAACACTTTATAGAAATGAGACGTGCTTTGAAAGCCAGTCTCAAGGCATATCTCCAAATTCGTTTTATCGGTGTTCGCAAGTAAATGCGCCGCTTTGTCGATGCGGATTTTCTCCAAATAGGAACGCGGCGTTTCGTCTGTCTCCTGCTTGAACAGCCGGTCCACATACGAAGGGCTCATGCCGACATGGGCGGCGATTTCTTCCAAGCCGATTTTTTGCTGGTAGTGGTCCATTAAAAAAGCGATGACTAGTTGTGTGAATTCCACATAAGGCGATTGTTCGATTTCAGGCTGGCATCTTTTGCATGCCCGAAATCCACGATTCTCCGCTTCTTCAATGGAGAAACAGAATTCCACGTTGCGCTTTTTCGGCTTGCGCGATCGGCAGGACGGCCGGCAATAGATCTTCGTCGTTTTCACGCACGTGAAAAATAAGCCGTCGTATTTCCGGTCGCAATCCAGGATCTTCTCCCACATCTCATCGAACGTGAACTTCGCTTCCATTTCCATAGCCGCCGCCTCTCCTCTTTTCTCTATCTTATCTCTTCTCATTTTATCATTACAGTTTCCAGCATTCGTCCTCGTTTTTGCACTTATGGTCCGAAGCCGGGAGATTCGATCTGATGTTAATTGTCGAAAAGCATATTGACACCTTCTGACACGTTCGGATATCATTAAGTTAACTTATTTTATAAATTAGTTAACACAATTACGAAGGGACGTTTTCACATGGCACACTCAAACAAAAAATTGCGGATGATGATCGTGACGGCTTTGTTCGCCGCCATTATCGGCATACTCGCTCAAGTCACCATTCCTTTACCGCTCGTGCCGATTACCGGGCAGACCTTGGCAATCGGTCTTGCCGCCACGATTTTGGGCGCACGCTATGGCACATTGTCCATCTTGGTGTATCTCGCAATCGGCGCTGCCGGAATCCCGGTATTCGCCCAAATGTCAGGAGGCTTGGGCAGTTTGTTCGGGCCGACGGGCGGCTATTTATTCGGGTTCATCCCGACCGCTTTCGTCATCGGCTATTATCTCGAGAAGATGGGCTTTACGCTCATGAACGCTATCATCGCCAACATCCTCGGCATGTTCGTGGCACTCGGCTTCGGAACGGTTTGGCTGAAGGTCTTCGCGGAACTTTCCTGGACCGGCGCCTTTATGGGCGGGTTCGCGCCGTTCATTCTCGTCGGCGTCATCAAGGCCGTGCTCGCTGCATGGATCGGCATATCGGTGCGAAGCCGATTGGCATCGGCGAAGCTATTGCACGGTTTGGAAGCACGGAATCATTCTTCACTATAATTAAATTACAACTTTCAAAGAGATGAACCGGCAACGGTCCATCTCTTTTTGAATTAGCCAATTTCCGTTTAAGTTGGGGTACATCCTGGGTATGCATTGGAAGTATTAAGTAAAAACGACAGCAACAAACAACCCGAGGAGGAATTTAGAATGGCAAACGAAAAAATACTAATCACAGGTGCTGGCACCGGATTCGGCAAAAATATTGCGTTCAGCTTGGCGGAAAAAGGCAAATCCGTCATCGCGGGTGTTGAAATCATTTCACAGGTTTCTGCTTTGGAACAGGAAGCGAAAGAGCGCGGCGTATCGATGCAAATCGAAAAATTGGACGTCACGAACCCGAAAGACCGCGAAAAAGCATGGGGCTGGGACATTGATGTCTTGGTAAACAATGCGGCAGTATCTGAAGGCGGATCCCTCGTCGACATCCCGGAAGAAAACTTGCGCCACCAATTCGAGGTCAATGTATTCGGCCCGGTACTATTGACGAAAGGCTTTGCACGTCAAATGGTGGAAAGAAAATCCGGCCGCATCGTGTTCGTCTCTTCTGTATCCGGCTTGATGGCAGATCCATTAATGGGGCCTTATTGCAGCACGAAACACGCGACTGAAGCTTTCGCAGATTCCTTGAGCAAAGAGCTGCAGGAATTCAATGTGGAAGTAGCAACGATTAACCCAGGACCATATTTAACTGGCTTTAATGACCGCGAGTTCGAAACGTGGAAAAACTGGCAGTCTGATTCGGAGAACACAGTCTTCGACTACGAGAAAGCCGCCTTCCCATACGAGCAATTCGATCCGAAAGAAGTCACTGAACCGTCGGTAAAAGTGATTCTTGGCGAGACGAATCAATACCGCAACGTCATCCCGGAAAAAATGATTCCACAAGTAAAAGAACGCATGGAAGCCATGTGGAGCAAAACAACCACTGAAGGCTTGGGCGAGCGCAACGAAACCGTACAGAAATCATACGAGATTGAACCTGGTACTCCAGCTGAATAATACGAAAAAGCCCAGAGATCATGTCTCTGGGCTTTTTTCTGGTCTACGCGCTTTCACGGATTAAGTTCTGACCCACTTCCAGATTTCTCCTGGAGTCGCATTTTTCCCGTACATCAAGATACCGATCTTGAAAATCTTGCCGGCGAGTTTCATGAACACCACAACGCTGACAGCGAGAATGACTGTGGCAACCACGATTTCCACCCACGGCCACTCTTCCAATAGCGACAAGCGCATAATAAGGACACCGGGTGCTGTGAACGGAATATAGCTTCCGATTTGTGCCCAAATGCCGCTTGGATCGCTGAAAACCGGACCGATGAACAGAAATGGGCTGAACGGAAGCATCATGACCATGCCCTGGAAATTCCCTGCAGTCGAGATGTCGGCCATCGTTGCGCCGATTCCGACAAATATCGCTGCGTACAATAAGTAGCCAAGAATGGCGATGAGCAAGAGCACTAGCAATTCAGGAACAAACAAATACTCGATGATTGGCACATCGATGCGCCAGATGAGCACCGGCAGCGCAATCAACACATAGACGACCACCTGGATGAGGCCGAGCACGAAATAGCCGATGATTTTGCCTTGCATCAATTCTGCCGGCGTTAGTGACGACAGGATGATTTCGGCTATTTTGTCTTTCTTCTCTTGGGATGCGCTCTGGAAAATCGCCATGCCCGTGAAGACGATTGACAACATGACAACCGCCGCAAAGGCGCCTGGCACGACACGCTCGAGCATCGTTTCACTGAACAAGCCACTTTGTTCCGATTCATTCGAAGCATCTTCGAAGACGATGCCTTGTGCGACCATCCCGGCTTCTTGCGCCGTCAGGCCGAGCTGCTCGATTTGCACCATTTGCAATGGCCCGCCGAGCTGCTGGACTTCATCCATGAAGGCATCGCTCGTTTCGTCGTTCGTATAGACAGGCACCGTGCCGCTTTCGACTGATTGTTCGCCGATGAAAATATAGGCAGCGTCCGTGCCTTCTTCAAGTGCCTCCTCGGCTTCCTGTGGGGTACTGTTAGTCAGTTCCATGTTCCATTCGGTGTTCGCTGCAGCTGCTTCCAATTGTTCGTAGACACCGAGTTGGTCGTTGACATAAACCGTCGTCGTTGCCGGTTCATCGTCTGAACTGAACAATTCAGGCAGTAATAAGAATGCCAGGAAAATGAGCGGAGTCAGAAACAGGCCGATGATAAACGATTTGCTTTTCAGGTTGCGTTTGATTTCCCATTTCGCTACTTTCTTCGTGTTATGCATGCAACTCACCCGCTTCCTTCAATAGGTTTTTGTCCGTGGCGATGTCGATGAAGATTTCATGGAGCGAAATCCGATCGATGGACAGTTCCTGGACATCGAGTTGTTCCGGCAGATTTCTCAACCAAATCGCGGGTTGCACACGTTTCGACAAGTACAGCACCGCCGCTTCCTCGCTATGTTCGATCCGTTCCACTTCCGGTAAGCTTTCCAACACTTGATGGCTATTGCTTCCATGGATGGTGCATTTAAAATTGGCGTATTCCTTTTTCACTTCGCTTAAGCTTCCCGAGATGACTTTAGTTCCGCGATGGATCAAGAATAAGCGGTCCGCCATTTCCTCGACGAGATTCATCTGGTGCGAAGACAATAAGATCGCCGTGCCGTTTTTGGCCAACGAGCGAATTTCATCTTTGAATAACTCCTGGCTGACCGGGTCGAGCCCTGAAAACGGTTCATCCAAAATGAGCAGTTCCGGCTCGTGGAGAATGGAGGCGATAAATTGCACTTTCTGCCCCATCCCTTTCGACAATTCCTCGACCGACACATTGTCCTTGCCCTCCAAGCCGAATTTTTTCAAATATTCCAGCGCACGTTCTTTGGCGCGGTTCAACGGATAATCCTTCAACTCTGCCAGGTACAGCAGGATATCCATCACTTTGACGTTTTTGTACAAGCCCCGCTCTTCCGGCAAATAGCCGATTTTATTGCGGGGGATCTCGTTATTTGTACTATTGCGGAACGTGATGGCCCCTTCATCCGGATACATGATGCCCATGATATTGCGGATTGTCGTCGATTTCCCTGCCCCGTTCGGCCCGAGCAGCGCCATGATTTCCCCTTGTTTCACTTCAAACGAGATATTTGAGATGATTTGCTTGTCTTTGAAGGATTTCCCCAATCTTTCTACGGTGAGCATCGTTTCCATTCCCCTCATCCTCTCTTTTTGGTTCATGCTAATAACAGGCTAATAATTTCTTCCAGTTCCAACGCTTTGTCGTCTACAATCCCGATCCCGTGTTCCGCACAGTATTTTTCTGTGCCATCTAAATTATCAGATACAAGTTGCCGGCCCGAGCGCGACCGTTCTCCAGGCACCACGTCAGCAGGCATTTCCGTCAGCCAGTAGCGGCGAAATCCACTGACGAGCTGGTCTTTTTCGTAATGGCCGATTGCCTGGCCATCTTTTATCAAGAACAGGTAGTCCGCCAGTTTGCGGAGGCTTTCGGGCTGATGGGTCGTTAAAATGATAGCTCGGTCTTCCCGCTCCATCCAATCGACCAATAAATCCATCACCAAGTTCTTAGAAGGAATATCCAGAGAAGCGGTCGGTTCGTCCAAAATCAGAATATCCGTATGGCGCGGCAAGGCCAGCGACAAACTTAACTTTTGCTGCATGCCCGGTGATAGTTTGCCGAAGCGCTTGTCCAGCGGGATGTCCAAGAGATGTATCATATGTTCAAAAAGAACGTCATCCCATTTCGCATAGAGCGGTGCAATCAATTTTTTCAAGTCATTGCCTGTATAAGCATTCCAGCCAACGGAAGCTTGCGGCAGGAAAGTGACATGCCTTTTCCAACTTTCGTCTTCCCCACCCACCGGTTTACCGAAAACTTGGATGTCGCCTTCGTCCATATTGGCCAAGTTCATGATCAGCTTCAACAAGGAGCTTTTGCCCGAACCGTTATTCCCTACAAGTGCGGTGATCGTGCCAGGTTCAATAGCCAGACTGACCGGGCCGAGCCGGAAGTCCTCGATTTGCTTGTTGACTTGCGTTAATTCAATCCATGGAATCATCCGTTATTTCCCCTCCTTCAGCTTGCTCAATGTCTCTTCAAAAACGCGCTTGATGTCATCAACTGTATAGTCATAATCCATCGCGTTGCGGATGGCCTGTTCAAATTCCTTTTCAACCGAAGCCGTCATCACTTGCTGCTTGGTCGTATGTTGTATTTCTGCGACAAAGGTCCCTTTTCCGTGAAGTGTCTGGATAAAGCCTTGCGCTTCCAGATCCTGATAAGCGCGGCGTATCGTGATGACGCTGATTTCCAAGTCTTTCGATAATGTACGGATTGATGGAAGCGGCGAACCCGCAAGCAAATGTCCTCCTGCAATCAAGGCTTTTAGCTGCTTTTCTATTTGGTGATAAATCGGTTCACGAGAATCTTTGGATAAACGTATCGGCAGCACAAGCAAGCCCTCCTCTCACAGATAATCCGTTTTCTTTATCGTCTTTTTCATATCCGCCTGCCAGTATTTCCAACCGGCAATCATGAGGGCTACAGCTGTGATGCCCGTCAGTAGCGGCCATTCCACAGCAATGGCCATTGTCCACTCAATAAAACCGCTTCCCGACAGCATAGGGAACAGCAAGTAGATGGCGGCTGCCGCGATTAAGATATAAATGAACGACAGTACAATCTCTTTCATCCTGAAATTTCCTCCCGCTTCACTGGCAGCCATCATAAAGCCGACCGCAATCGATATGGCAATCCACAACAGCACGAACACCGGATAAGCAACCGGCGTCATTCCTTCACGAAAATTGTCCGACATGAGCGGCATGGCAATCAGCAGGATCAATTGGAAGGGAAATGAACAGAACGCATGGATGATGAAACGGCTTTTGACAATTGTGTTTTTGCTTATCGGCAATTGCTGGAGCATGATGATCGGCGGGGACGACCATAGATTGCCATCCATTTTCTGCATTTGAAATTCTTTTCCTTTCATCCAGGCAGGAAACATGAAGAACACCAGCAAGAACATGATATCGAACCCTTTGAAGTCGCCTTCCAGATACACATCGAACGACATCATGAAGATGAGGCTCATGGCGATATAAAAAGCCAGGATCAACAATAAGTTGCGCAGCGATGCTTTTATTTCGAAAGCTGCCAAACGGTACGCTTGATTCCAGTCATTCATTTATATACACTCCTTCTCAACTGTTATACTGTTTATACTCATATACACAGTATAACTGTTTATTAGTTTCGTCAACTCTTTTAACTGAATATGTATAGGAGTTCCGCTAATTTTCCGGATAATAGCGAATAAAAAAAGGCTTGGATTTCTCCAAACCTTTTTTATCTCTATTAATCATTACTTCACTGCAAACGGGTACGTGGTGCTTTCTTCTAAAGTTTCGTTTATTAAACGGAGTTCCTCTACGCGGAAGTCAAGGGCTGCCAGTTGCATTGCGTTTTCAAAGACGATCAAGTCGGGGTCTGTGATTGTCTCTTCATCTGATGTGAAGCGAACTGTCGCCGTATCGTTTTCAAGTGAAGCGTCAACCACTTCCAATCCTTCCACCATGGCTGATGAGTAAGTTGCTCCTTCCTGATCCACTGCTTTCATCGCTTCCACTGTCTCAGGGAAGGACAACGGCTCTCCGTTCTCATCCGCCACTTGCTCTCCCACTTCTACGCCAGCTAAGAAGTTCGTCTGCTGCAACTCTTTATCGTAGATTGTATAGTAACCGCGCGAAATTCCTCTTTCTTCTTCAACAATCAAAGGCTTGTCCACTAAGCGCTGAGCTACAATGACATTTTCTTCGCCCTCGGGATTGGTAAACACAATTTCTTCAATGCCATATAGATCGCTGATTCCAAACAATGAACTATAGAAAAAGGTCGTTTGCGCAGAAGTTGTGGATAATGCACCTCCATCCTCTTCATTAAATTTCACGTTAAGCGTCGGCATATCAACAGTCAGCTCAGCATAAGATCCTAGAATTTCTAGTGTGGTAGGGTCGTTTTCAATCAGAGATTGCGTTAAGCTTTCTTCAAATGTGACTTCTTCATTTTCATCGCGTTCAATGTTGAATGCGGTGAGATAGCCGGTTTCTGTGACATAGGCATGGGTCTCGATAAAATAGGATGGACTCACCTGAGTTTCTTCAAAGCCATCTGAAGCATCGTCATTTGGCTGATCGATCGGTTCATCCGAGGCTTCCTCATCCTCATTGTTCTGGCTATCTTCGTTACTTTCCTTTTCTTCTACCGCTTCTTCCTCATTAGGTGTCGGTTCACTTGGAGAATCTGTGTCCTCTGTGCTAGGCGGTGGATTTTCAGTTTCTTGACAGCTTGCGAGTAGAAGTGCGGCAAAAGCCATTCCGGCCATTTTGTTTATATTCCTCACTCATAACGCCTCCTTGTTATTCACGTACCCGTCCTCTGAGTACTAAAAGCGCTTTGAGCGGATATTTTTCCATAGATCATATAAAAATTCATATATATGGGATTTCAAAAATTTAAGTATGCCGGTACTAAGCTTTTGTAAAAGACCATTCTGATTACCCAATCAGTGATTAACATTTCTTTTAAGACCTGCCAATAAAGAATTTTTTGTTTGTCTATTCAACCATTATATAAATAGCAGGAATTTCCAAATCTAAATCGAAATGATATACAATCGATTACTTTAAAGGAGGGCTAATCATCTCAATTAAAAATTTATTCACTCCCATTAAACTAGCAATCACTTCTCTGGCGCTATTGCTGATATGCGCAGGATTGTCAGGCTTCTTAATCTTCTCGTTTGATGACAATCAAATTGCCCAAAACCAATTAACAGAGCTATTCCAGAATGACCCGAAAGTCCAGCGGGAAATGACACGTACAGAAGCTCAGATGAATTCGGAAATATTCGCCGCCGATGTGGTGGAGGGTGCAAAACAATTGCTCTTTTATCCTTTTTATTTGCTCGTCGCATCCGCCTTATTGAGTGTTGGCGGGTTATTGACGATCAATTTGAACCGCTTTGTGCCCGCTGTACTGTTCTCGCTAGCAGGTGTGCTGTCCTTATTCACCTTGCTGCCTCCGGTCCTGTTGTTTTTCGCCTCGAACCGACTCTTTGCTACTTCCCCTGCTATTAACACCCAATGAAAGGATCGATTTGATGACAGATTTGGGATTGCTATCACAAGAAGATTACTTTATAGCCTTTGAAGGATTTGCAGAAACGAGACTGCCAGGAACAGCATTGCGTATTTCTATACGCGGCAGCGAGAATGAAACAGACTTGCTCTTGAACCTTCCCGGCACAGTGGATAGATGGCATATTGATTTCCGTTCATATGCCACGTATTCCGTAACTTCCGAAGATTTCACAAGAATGTCTGACTCTGACACAGCACATGCTTATCGCATTCATCAACAGTCTGATCTTCTCACTTATTTGGAGAATCGGACGAATTTGAAGCAACGGGAAAGACAAGAAGAAATCAGCTACCAGCATTTCTCTTTCGCCTGTATGGAACATCAATTGGATATAATTTCTTCCGAATCGCCGATTATTCAATTACTTGGCACGAATTAGAAGACTGCATTAGCTCAAAAAAACCACCTGGAGATCAATCCCTAGGTGGTTTTCGCAATACTCAACATCTCGTTTCACTTCAGCCGCTATGCCCCATGCCTTTCATTTTCTTGCCTTTCCCTTTTTTCTCGCAGCGTTTCCCGGCTTGCATGCGCTTCTTGTGCTTGCCGCCTTTGCTTTTGTTCTGGCTCGATGCCATCAAAAACCCAAGGCCGGTCATCATAAGCGGTAGCATCACGATGAGCTCAATCGGGACAATGGGCCGGTAGACGGTTTTTTCCGCCGTCACGTCGTAGATGCCGATGGGTTTGACTGAGAACGATCCGCCTGCCCCTTCCCCGTGGCCGCCTTCGAATTCCTCGAAGCCTGGCGATTCTGCATCTTTGTCTTCTCGTTCGTAGCCGCCGCCAGCACCCGCACCGACGCTATACCTGATTCTCGCTACTGGAATGATGGTCCTGCCCTGCATCTCGATCGGGTCGCCGTATACGAGCGACACATCACGCGCACTTGAAAACTTTTCGAAAATCGGACGTACCGGAGACGATTGGAACGGAATCATTTCTTTTTCATCCATGTTCTACACTCCTTTTTTGACGATGAATTCTCATGGCCAAGGCAGCAGTAATAGCAAGCGGCATAGATCCGCACTGTCGATTGTTAGTATATACATTCGCCCCGCCCGCCACTAACCCTCTAATTATTTCGGGGAGTAATATATTTGGTAGATTAGAGTACTCTCAAAATTCTACAATTGATTTTCAAAGTGCTAAACACATTCATAAGCTTGACTTTTTAATAGCCATAAAGCCTAATAAAATATATTTCCCCGAGCTGTCTAAGTGTTTGGAGAAGCGTCCGCTCGTAACCCCTTCTGCTCAATAATGCTGCGCATTACTTTCGCAAAGATAATGTCTCCCGTAGGTCGACCTTATCTTTCCTGTGGATCAGCGAGACGACCGAGACCCCGCAGGGAATGAATGCGCGAAGCAACGCTGAGCGCATTCATTTGCGGTGCTTGAGCATAGCGAAAGTAGAGCAAACCGAGGAGGCTTGGGCGTGAGCCCACGGAAAGCGAGCGGTAAGCTGCGGAAAACACGACTTCCAACCACTACTATCAAAAAAAAACGCCTGGATTTATCTCCAGGCGTTTTTGGCTAAAATATTCTTCTTTTCCATAGAGAGACGGCGATCACAAGCATCAAAATGGCGGACAGGACCAGTGTCGTAATCCATGAACCGGGCTCCTGCCCAGAAATAGGCAACGCCACGTTCATGCCGAAAAAGCTGAAGATCAAGGTCGGAAGGGTTAAAAATACCGTGAAAAGGGTCAAGGTTTTCATCGTGTTGTTCAATTCATTCGATATGAGCGAAGAATACGATCCCGTAATGCTGTCCAAGATTCTGGTATACAGCTCGGTCGTTTCAATTCCTTGGTTGTTTTCGATTTTCACATCTTCCAACAAGTCTTCATCGTCTTCGTACAATTTGATGGAATGCGTCCGGAACAGCTTCGTGATGACATCTCCATTCGCTTTTAATGATGTCAGGAAGTACACCAAGCTTTTCTCGATCTCCATGATCTTATAGAGTTGCTTGTTCGTTAAAGACTCCTTCAAATTGCTTTCGATTTTGAGGCGCTGTTTGTTCAGCTTCTTCAACTTCATTATGTACTGGGTAGAAATCGACAACAACACTTCAAGTGCAAAGCGATTTTTCATCGACGTATTCACGTTTTTCTTGAGGACGTTTTCTACTGAGTTCGTCGCTTGGCTGCAAATGGTGACGATGAAATCTCCCCCTAAAATGATGCCGATGGGGATTGTAATATAAGAGTCGAGCTGCGGGCTGTTGTCATCGACAATCGGAAGATCGTTAATGATCAATGTACAATTTGTCTCTTCGTCATATTCAATCCGTGCGCTTTCTTCTAAATCCAATGGGTCTTCTAAAAATTCGATGGGAATATTGAAGCGTTCTACTATTCCCTTGATTTCCTCTTGTGAAGGCGCCACCATATTGATCCAACTATTCTTCTCGAAGGTATCAATTGTTTGTAAATCTCCGCCAGCAGAGGTTTTATGTATTGTAATCATGCTCGATCCCCCTTTTCTTTCTATCTGAAAGCCTCGCTTATCTAGAAACTTCCTATGATTGCAGTTACAGCGATTTTACTTCCAGACCTTTACGAGTTTACCCGAATTAGCTACAAATCTAACTTTTTTGAAAAGCTGCCGTTTCATTTTAGATTCTCTTGAGTAGAATGAAACACCATCAGCCAGCCATACATACAATTTCAGACAAATCAAAAGCTGTTTGGATTTTTTCTCCAAACAGCTTTTGATCTTCAAATATGTGCGATTGCTTCAAAGGTGACGGCATGCTGAGCGTTCTTTGGGTATTGGCCGTATTCGTAATTGGACGACACGATGATGTCTTCGAAGCCTTGGCTGCCAAGCAGAAGCTTGAATTCCTCGACGCCGTACCAGCGCATCGGGAAGCGTTCGAGTTCGGTTTGGATCAGCTTGCCGCCTTGCCATTTCTCGTAGCGGTTATGCGACACGGAACATTGCTTGATCCAATCGACTTCGACGGTCTTGCTCTCGAGCGTGATCACTTCGCCGGCTTTCGTCTGCCAGGTCCGTGTTCTCGGCCGGTCGATCTCGAAGCCTTGCGGAACATACAAATCGACGAGCAGACGGCCGCCCGGTGCCAGGTGCTTGCGGAAATTCTTCAAGGCTTTGATTGCCTGTTCGCGCCCCGCAAGCAACTGGAACGTTCCCGCTGGTAAAATGATGGCGTCATATTCGACGTCAATGCGGAAAGTTTCCATATCCGCTTCGAATAATTTTGGATGCAAGCCGCGTTCTTTGCAATGCGCGCGGCAAATATCGAGCATTTCGGACGAACTGTCGAAGCCGTCGATGTGAAGGCCGTCTTCTAGAAGCGGCACGAGCAATCGGCCGGTCCCTGTAGCAGGTTCTAAAATACGCCCTTCATTCCCGGCTAGGCGCTCCCTGTAGAACTCGACGTCGCCGAACGATTTGCCGATCGGCTTATCGAGGTCATATACTTCCGCAGATAACGAACTATAATAGCTGAGCATGACATCCCCCTCTTTCGTTTAAGAAAGTATGAACAATCCGACGAGCGCCAAGACCAGGTTCGGCAAAGCGAACAGCACGAGATTTTTCACTTTGGCGTTGCGCGCCTGCTGTGCCCGGCGGCGTTCCGAACTCGTGTTGAATGAAGATTTCACTTGCTTGCCTGCTGTGATGGACGAGATGACCGCCCAGACAAGCGCGATAACTGCAACTGCACCCGCGATCGGGAACAAGAGCGCCCAGTCATCTGCTAGGAAAGCGATAAGTGCGATAAGGCCTGACACGAGAAGGCCGAGTAGAAAGTGCTTCATAATAGTATTCCTCCTGTATTTCTAGTTTCCTTCTTATTTTACTAAATGAGGAAGGCTGTGGGAAACATTGCGCAAAAAAAGATGTGTGAACTTCATGAGTCTTTTTCTGTTTGGTCGAGAAAATTAGAAACCCGTATTTTCCGAAGCTTATCGCTCGCTTTCCGTGGGCTCGCGCGCAAGCCTCCTCAGTCGCCTTGCGCCTTGCGGGGTCTCGGTCGTCTCGCTAGTCCACAGGAGTCGAGCGAACACTTCTCCAAATACTGAGATACAATATTGATTTTTGAATGTAGAAGGGTGCTCTCAATTTTATTCATAACGAATCATGATCTTCTCCAACACTCTGAAAAGTATAGGTGAGTTTCATTCGCCTTTTTCAGATGGCCATTCCGATTTCAGCATGCCGTAGACGACACTGTCGACAAAGTGATCGTAAAGCCATTCTCCCTGGCGAATGGTACCTTCTTCCGTGAAGCCGAGACGGATCGGGATGTTGCGGCTTTTCTGGTTGCCGACCGCTGCGCGGATCTCGACTTTATTGAGCCCGCGCTCCGTTAGCGCATAATCCGTCAGCGCCTTTGCGACTCGCGTCATGATGCCTTTTCCCTGGTATTCCGTGTCGAGCCAATAGCCGATATAGGCCGTCTGTTTCGCTTCATTGATTTCGTTGAAGCCGGCGATTCCTGCCAGTTCGCCGCGGTAGACAATCGCGCAATTCAAGCTTTTGCCGAGGGCGAAACTTTCAGCCCCCGACTGGATGAAATTTTTCGTATCCTCTACGGTTTTCGTGTGATCGAGCCACGGCAGCCATTCTTTCAGTGCAGCACGCGAACGGTCGGTCAATTCAAAAATCCGTTCCGCATCTTGCGTCTCGACCAATTTCAACGCCAACTCTTCATCAATCTTATGTGTAAACATCCCGCTCCCCCCCTTTTTTTGAATTATCCATAAGCGTAGCATATCTAGCATCTTACAAGAATATATTTTTGTAACTTAAAAAGACGCAATTTTCAGTCTTATAGCGTAAACTGGAAGAAAAGAAAGCGAACGGAGTGAACGCTTATGTTCAGGCTCTTTATTGTCCTCGTCGCTTTGATGGTCGTGCTCATCATCCTTTGCCTTGTGCTGTTTTTCATTCGCCATAAACCTCATAAACTGCCACCTCCCCACCACGAAGCTCAGTTATTGAAAGAGCGCTTTTCGCGCGGCGAGTTGTCGGAAGACGAGTTCCGCAAGCGCATGAAAGAACTTGAGCAGAAGCCGGGGCTGCGCAAAAACGGATAGAATTTACTAGCCTTTGTTTAATTTTCTGCCAGTCGGGAAATCCAAGGAATAAGCGAATGAACATAATTCTTATAGGAGGTTTTACGGAATGGTAGAACATGCAAAACACGCAGAATTGTCCAAGACGCTCCATGACTGCATGGTGGCGTGCAACCATTGTTTCGATGCTTGCCTGAAAGAAGACGATGTGAAAATGATGGCCGAGTGCATCCGGCTCGACCGCGAATGCGCCGACATGTGTGCTTATTTGGCACAAGCCATTGAACGCAACTCGCCGTTTGTCTCACAACTCGCGAAAGTATGCGCGGAGATTTGTGAAGCATGCGGAAACGAATGCAAACAACATGACCATGAGCATTGCCAAAAATGCGCGGAAGCTTGCCTGAAATGCGCAGAAGCTTGCAGACAAGTGGCATAAGAGACATGCGTCCGGCTGATCTGCCGGGCGTTTTTTCATGGGAGAAATGAGGGGACATGATGACAAAACGCATATTGGTCGTCGGCGCCGGCATCGGCGGATTGACGGCCGGATCCTTGCTGGCAAAAGAAGGTTATGAAGTGACCGTGCTCGAAGCTGCTGCAGAACTCGGCGGCTGCGCCGGAAAATACAAGCGCCATCCGTATTTATTTCCAGTCGGTGCGACGCTCGGCATGGGACTCGAGCCCGGCGGCATTCATGAACGCGTCTTCCGCCACCTCGAAAAACCGATGGAACTCAAACCGCTCGAGCGAGTGATGGAGATGGTCCATCCGACTGGCACTTTCGTTTTCCATAAAGACCGCAGAAAGCATGTACGGGAACTTGCCGACCATTTTCCAGAGCACAAAACTGCCATTCTGTCGTTCTATGCAGAATTATACCGGACGGCGCGCATCACCCGCACTTTGATGGGGCCGCTGCCTGCGCTGCCGCCTGCCAATGCGCGGGAATGGGCGGCGCTCACGAAAGTCTTGCGACCAGTTCATTTGCGCTTGTTGCCGAAATTTCAGCTGACACTTGGCAAAGTGTTGAAAAAGCACGGCCTCCACGAACTCGAAGCGTTCCGCCATGTGCTCGACGGGCTATTGATCGACAGCATGCAGACGACAACGGAAGACGTCTCGTATCTGCTTGCGGCAGTGGCGCTCGATATTTACCATGAAGGGGCATATTACGTTCCGGGCGGCTTGTACCGCTTTGCGGAATTAATGGCGGAAAGCATTCAAGAAAATGGCGGCAAGGTGAAAAAGCCGCGCACCGTACAGACGCTCGAATATAAAGACGGTGTTTGGCATGCCAGCGACCAGCGCGGCAATCACTATGAAGCGGATGCCGTCGTCTTCAATGCGCCGATCCAGTTGTTAACCGAGCTAGTGCCCGCTGAGCATCATCACCGCTTAAAGCGCCCGCTGCAAGAAGGCATCGAAGGCGAAACTTGGACGACTTTAACTTTGTACTTAGCGATCGATGCAGAGAAACTCCCAGAGCCGCTCCCTGAATTCCGCCAGCTTTCAAGCGGCGCTGCCATGGACGAAGGGCATCATTTTTTCATGTCGGCATCACGCATGGATGACCGGCTGCGTGCGCCCGAAGGCTTCCAGACTGTGACCATCTCAACGCATTCGAAGCCGCAGCAGTGGCACTCGCAGGAGGATTATGAAGCGATGCGCACCGGGCTTTCGGAGCGCATGCTCGACTTGATCGAGCAGCATATCCCGGGATTCCGCTCGGCAATCGTCCATTTTGAAAGCGGCGCGCCGCTTGCTTGGCAACATTATACCGGACGGCCGAACGGCTATGTCGGCGGCTTCGCGCAGACTTTGGATGCGGCATTGTTCAATTCCATTTCGCATCACAGCGGATTGCCTGGGCTGTATTTGACAGGCGACCACATCTTCCCGGGCGGCGGCACGATCGGCGTCGCCGCAAGTGGCATCCACTGCGCACGCTCAATTTCCGGAAAAGCTTTGCTGACGTAAAAAACACCCGCCCTCAGATTTGAGGGCGGGTGTTGATCGTTTGTCATGCTAGGCTTCCATTAGATAAGGTATTCACTCATTACCGCTTACTGCACTTGCCCCGCATTCAAGATTTGTGTCCAGTTTTCACCGGCATCCTGCGTCTCCCATGCATGGCCTTTGGCTGTATAAATTGCCAGCTGCTCTGGGTTCTCCGGATGCTGCGCGAGGTAGACAACACCGTCTTCTGTCATATCCGGCAAGGAAATCTCTTGCTCGTCGCCTGACAGATCGCGTTTTACAAGTTTTGCTTCTTCGCTGTACGTGCCGTAATAAAGCGCGTCTTCACTGAAGAATGCAGCGGTTCCGAGTTCGCCTTCCGTGATGCGCGTGAAGCTCTCGCCGCCGTCTTCAGACAAGAAAATCCCCTGGTTCGACGCTGCTGCGATCATCATCGAATCATCGGGATGCATCGCAAGATAGGTCACTTTTCCCTCAAGCCCTTCTGCTGCTGTCTGCTGCCAAGACTCTCCGGCATCGTCGCTGCGGTGGAAGCCAGTTTCCATTTCGGAGTTGGCTTGCGGATTGAAGACGAATAAATTATTCGTATTGTAGCCGACTGCCATTTCATGAAAATCCGTTTCTCCTTCAAATCCGAGGTCATCGAAGGTTTCTCCCCCATCATCGCTGCGTTTGATGCCGAGCGGATTTTGCATGCCGGATTGCATATCTGGATGCCCTGACGATACAAAACCAGTCGCCGTGGCGTTAAAGCCCATGAAATCATGGTATTGATCTTCTATTTCTGTCCAGTTTCCATCGCGATTCACTTTCAAGCCGTGATGCGAGGCGAAATACAATCCGCCGTTTTCTTCGATATAACCCATGCCATGGACATGGTCCATCATGCCGTCAAACGGGACTTCAAGCTCCATTGCCGCACTATCCACTGCTGAAGCTGTTTCGGTTTCCTCAGCTGATTCAGGTGCCGCGTCGGTTGAATCTTCTGTTTCCTCTTGAGCCGTTTCTGCGCTACAAGCTGAAATGAACAGCCCGGCTGCCATGACCGGCCATAACCAGTTCTTTTTCATCGCTCGATCTTCCTCTCTGTTGTGCTATTTCTATAGTTTCATGGTCCGCATAAAAGGTCAACTAATTGCGCAAAATGATGCATCTTTGTCACAAAACACATACTCCGCCACGTATCGGGTATGTGGCAAGTAGAACAAGATTTTCAGGAAATGAGGGAATTGCATGATTAGGAAAAAACTCATGATGGGCAGCGCATCACTCGCAGCAGCCCTGACACTTGCCGCGTGCGGAGGCGAGGAAGCTGATAATTCATCCGCTCCCGAAGAACAAGCCGAAACGACCAACGAAGCAGGTGAAGTGCTCGAAGAGATCGATGACCCAGAAGAGCGCGAAGAAAGCGATGGCCATGAAGGCATGGACCACTCGAGCGATGGCGAAGTGCCAGACAAGTTGATGGAAGCCGATAATCCAACCTATGCCGTTGGGGATACGGCGACCATCCAAGCAAATCATATGCCTGGCATGGATGGCGCCACAGCAACCATCGCCGGTGCGTATGACACGACTGCCTACAGCGTCAGCTACACGCCAACTGACGGAGGCGCACCGGTCGAAAACCATAAATGGGTCATTCACGAAGAACTCGAAGACGCACCAGATACCCCTTACGCTGAAGGCGATGCCGTCACACTCGACGCCGAGCATATGGAAGGCATGAAAGGCGCAAGCGCAGCGGTCGACAGCGCTGAAGAAACGACCGTGTACATGGTCGATTTCGAAAATACCGAAACCGGAGAATCAGTCACCAACCATAAATGGGTTACAGAAAGCGAATTAGCCGCTGAGTAATGAAAAGAACGCCTGGGATTTTCATCCAGGCGTTTTTTTATTGGATGAAAAAGCGATATCTCTACGGCATACAGTCACTTCCTTAATAAATTCTCTGCGAAACCGTGGGTTAAGCATGTCCGCCCCCATCACGCTGGTTCTAGGTTCGCTTTTTCTTCAGCGCAATCATTAAGTTTCAAGGCAGCCATTCAGGGAATAAAACTACGTAAACTCTTAATTTTTTCCAGAAGGAAGGCACAAATTATGAAGGAATTTATCGGATTACTGAAGTTCGGCACGAAATCGGCTTTGTGGGCAGCTATTGTAAACACAGTGGTCGCCATCATAAAAACCGCCGCTTACCTCATTACCGGCAACGTCGCGATGTTTGCAGAAATGATGCATAGTTACGGCGATGCTGCTAACCAATTTTTTGTTTTTATAGGTTCTGCACTCAGCAAAAAAGAGCCTACAGAACGGTTTCCGGGCGGATTTGGCCGGCTAGTGAACCTTGTTTTATTAGGTGCGGTCCTGGTAGTCGGGGTGCTTGCCTATGAAACGATTGTTGAGGGAATCCATCACATTTCAGATGCCACACATTCCGAGGATTGGTTTTGGCTTAATATCGGTGTCTTAGGAACAGCTGCTATGCTTGAAGCCGCCGTTCTTTATAAAGCAATGAAAGAAATCACGGAGCATTTACCGAAAGATCAAGTTAGTGGATTTAAGATCATTCCAATGAGTTATAAGCATGCCAAAGAAGCAAAACCGGCCACCAAACTGGTCTTTCTAGAAGACAATGTGGCAGTCGGCGGAGCCTTATTGGCGTTATTGGCTATTGTTATTTCCACCTATACACCATTTCATAGCGCAACTGGCTATGCCTCCATCATCATCGGGATTTCGCTTATTGTAGTCGTCGGCCGAATTTTCCTCGACAATGCAGCCGGCGTTCTCGGAGTTGCGGATCTCGGGCTGCAGGCTCGCATCGGCAGCAAAATCATGGAGCACCCGCAAATAAGCGATATTCAAGATTTATATGCCATTAAAGAAGGAGATAGCCTTCATATCGAAATCAAGGTGGAAGTAGATCCGTCAATGACGATCGAAGAAGCAGACGATATCCGGGATTATATTGAGCAAAGGCTCAAAGAAAAGATAAAGAATGTCACAGACGTCATCATTGAATTTGACAAGGATGACGGGAAAGTCACTTGGACCAAACCGCAGGAGTAAGGAATAATCGCTTCCTGAGATGGCACGTCTGAAAAGCCGACCGTTGAATGGGTTAAGTTTGTTGGTTTGTTTAACGGATCGAGATATCTGATACTTCATTCTTCGAGCTGTTTGAAGAAAACTATAGAATATGATGCACTTCCACAATTCACTTTAAAACTGAAGAAACAATCTTACGCTCTAAAACTAAAGACGAAGTGGAGGGGGCTGACGCCTGTGGGACCGCGCGAATGAATAAGTGAAGGGGAGCTGAGCTTATTCATTTGCGACATATCTGCTTGCAGATATGTCGCAGGCTTTTTTTCTTTGGCACGTTGGCCGGGCACCCGCCCCATCTTCGGGCAGCTGAAAGCGCGACGTCCTGTCGCATCAGCTGCATGACTCACACCCTGCGAGCCTCAAGCAGCCCCCCGCAACGCAGTCTAATAGCACAAGCTATTCTACTTACTTCTCTTAAAAGATTTGACACCATATCGCAGAGCATACAATCGAAGCAAAAAAACCGCCAGGAAAATTCCTGGCGGTTTCATTTTCTTCATCAGGCCGTGTTTGCGGCCTGATTTTTCTTGCGTGCATTCATGTAATTCAAGGCGAAGATCCCGAGGACGATGATTAGGCCGATCGTATCCGTCAAGGTTTCGGGGAAGATCGTCATCAATGCCCCGATGCCGAGCAGGATTCGCGTCACGACATTCATGCGTGTCTGGAAATAGCCTTCTGCCGCAGCACTCAGTGCGATGATGCCGATAATCGCCGTGATGGTGATCATAATGATTTCGAGTATCGGCGGCAAGGCGAATTCTGTCGCGTTGACAGCTACATCTGTCGTATCGATCATCAGCATCGCTGGATTGTAGACAAACAGATACGGAATGATGAACCCGGCAATCGCAAGCTTCAAGGCATTGAAGCCGGTTCGCATCGGATCCCCGCCGGACACCCCGGCACCCGCAAAGGCGGCCAGTGCGACAGGAGGCGTGATGTTCGCGAAAATCCCGAAGTAGAACACGAACAAATGCGCAACGAGAACCGGGATGCCGAATTCAGCAAGCGCCGGTGCTGTCATGGTCGCTGTGATGATGTACGCCGGGATGGACGGCAAGCCCATGCCAAGCACGATCGATGCGAGCATCGTCAGGAACAAAGTCCAGAACAGGGATCCTGCACCGAACGCCGTGATGGCAGAAGTCATGACCGTCCCGAAGCTTGTCAGGCTGACGACGCCGATGATGATTCCGACGACCGCACAGGCGATCATGACGGAAAGCGATTGGCGCGCGCCGTTTTCAAGCGCTTCGAGGATATCGCGTACGCCCATGCGCGTCGATTTGCGGAATGCCGCAACGACTACTGTCAGGACGATTGTGTAGAAAGCGGCATAAGCGATCGGCATGCCGGTGTAGAGCATGAACACAAGCCCTACGATCGGCAATAGCAAATGCCCTTTTTCTTTCAATACTTCTTTCGTGCGCGGCAAGTCAGCTTTCGGAATGCCGCGTAAGCTGTCTTTGCCGGCGCGGAAATGGACTTGCATGATGACCCCGAGGAAATACAGGACCGCTGGCAAGAGTGCAGCAAGCGCAATCGTGCCGTAGGCGATGCCTGTCGTCTCGGCCATGATGAAGGCACTGGCCCCCATGATCGGCGGCAATATTTGCCCGCCGACCGAAGCACTCGCTTCGACGGCGCCTGCGAAGTTTTTATTGTAGCCGATTTTTTTCATTAAGGGGATGGTGAATGCACCGGTTCCAACGACGTTGGCGATTGCGGAACCGTTGATGCTTCCCATGAATCCGGACGAGATGACCGCTACTTTCGCTGGCCCACCTTGCTTGGATCCGGCTAGCGCCATCGCCAAGTCGTTGAACAATTGGCCCATCCCCGATTTCGCAAGGAATGCGCCAAACAGGATGAACAGGAAGATGAATTGCAAGGAAGCGGAAATCGCTGTCGAATACAAACCTTCCGTTTTCAAATAAAGCTGTCCGAAAATATCGCCGAGGTCAAATGGGCGTGTCATGAGCATATCCGGCATCCACAAGAAATGGCTGATGAACGGATAGACCAGGAACACGAGCGCGAGAATCGGCAGGATGATGCCGGTTACACGGCGCGCCGCTTCGAGAACCAAGACAACGGTCGCGATGGCCATAATGATATCGAGCGTATTCGGAATCCCGCCGCGCGTCGTCATGATCGCTTCGTATTCATAGATCAAATACCCAGCGGTCGCCAAGCTGAATAAGAACAAAATCCAGTCATAGAATGGGATGCGCGTCTTGTCCTGCTTTTTGAATGCAGGATAGACCAGGAACACAAGCCCCATCCCGACTGCTACGTGAATCGAGCGCGCCTGAAGTGCAGGCAGCGGATTGAATGTCACCCATAGGTGATAAAGGGAATATGCGATGGCGATCGCTGCAATGGCAAAGACGATATTGCGGCTGCGCAATTTGCGGACTTTGGCGTCCACATCGTATTTCTCCAGCACTTCCTGGTTAAGGTTTTTGTCTTCTTCGTGCGCCGAGACGCTCTCAACATCTAAATCCCGGTTGTCTTTGGTCATAATGTCTTCCCTCCTACATAATTCCATAAATGAATATAGTCGACCGAAATCTGGAATGTTTCATAATCATCGGCTAAGGCGTGCAGCGGGATTTCCCGGCCGCCTGTACGTATGACGGTCTGGGCATTTTCCGAAACAGTCAAATTCAGTTCTTCGAATTCCCGGTCGATCTGCATATGGACGAATCCGTCATCTGACGGCAAAATCGTGCCATCTGACGGCACCCCTGCCCCGAATGTCTTGAAATGGGTTTCCGTTAACAGCAGCGTCTGTCCGTTGCGTTCGTAGTATTCGCGCCATTCCTCTTTTTCGACCGAATGGATCCACGATAATTCGAACGCCTCTTCCTTCAAATAAAACCGCTCGCCACCCGTTTCAAAGGCAATGACCGGCAGTTTTATCAGCAGGAAAAAAAGGAGCACCGCAATGAATGCTCCTCCCCCCAAAAGCTTTTTATTGTTCACTATAGTAGCGTTCAGCGCCTGGGTGCAATGGCGCCACTAGGCCTTCTTGCGCTTTTTCAAGCGTGATGTCGGTTGCTGCCTGATGGGAATTTCCGAGTGTTTCCAGGTTGTCGAAGAAAGTCTGCGTCAATTTGTAGACATCGTCTTCGCTCATCTCTGAATCGACGATCAAAGCATTCATGATCGCTGCAGTCGGAACCGCTTCTTCGTTTCCGTACGTGTCTGCAGGGATTTCAAGTGCAACGAAATAGCTCTTGTCCTGTGCAATTTCCTCTACATCGGCAGGGTCAATCGACACCATGCGGATATCGAGTGTTTCAGAAAGCTCCAAAAGCGATGCGTTCGGCAAGCCGCTCGTCAAGAACGCCGCGTCCAATTGGCCGGCACGCAAGCCATCTGCCGCTTCTGCATAGCCTAGGTAATCAACTTCGATATCGTCATATGTAATGCCGTGTCCTTCAAGAAGCGTGCGGGCATTGACCTCAACGCCGGAGTTCTGGTCACCGACGGCGATGCGTTTGCCGACAAGGTCATCGAAAGTTTCAATACCGGAATCCTCTGTCGTGACGATCTGCACATAGTTCGGGTAAAGCGCAGCGATTTGGCGGATTTTGTCTGTCGGCTCGGTGAAGCTTTCCTCTCCTTCAACTGCCTGGCTGACAACATCGCTCATCGTGAATGCCATTTCGATTTTGTCTTCCTTCATTAAGTTAACGTTTTCAACTGATGCGCCCGTTGTCTGTGTACGGGAGTTGACGCCGTACTCATTGCTGTAAACATCTGCAAGCGTAGAGCCGATGATATTATAAGGGCCGGATGCACCGCCCGTTGCGATTGTCACGATGTTCGATTCGAGGCCTTCTCCTCCGCCCTCGCCACCGGATCCTGCTTCTTCACCGCCGCCGCAAGCTGCAAGCGTCATAGCGCCAGCGACTACAGCCGTGAAAGCGCTTAATTTATATTTGTTCATATGTTCTCCTCCTAATAGCTTTTTCACTATTATAAAGGACAATTTCCTTAAATAAAAGGCAATATTGCATATTCTCAGTTTTTATAGAGTTTTCCGAATACTTATTCACCTAAACTATCCCATTATCAGGAAAATACTAAGAAATCCTGGCTTATATTGGATTTCTTAATAGTTTCACTGCATATCAAATGCTTCAGCCAGCAAACGCACAGTATCCATACGCGCTTGATGGCCGGCAATATTCGGGATGATGGTGATTTCATCAGCTCCGAACTGGCCGGCAACCGTTTCAATTTGCTGCTTGACTTGTTCAGCCGTTCCGACGAGCATGCGGCTCCGGTTGCGCTCGACGCGTTCTTGCTCGACTGCACTGAGCCGCCGCTTTTGAGCCGTTTCGACCGATGGATAATACGGCGGCTGGAAATCCGATTCGACGAACAACAGCCACAAATCGAATGCTTTGGCGAGCTGTTCGGCTTGTTCTTCCGTCTCGCCGACAATGGCGAAAACAGCGATGACGACATACGGCTGCTCACGCAATCCGGACGGGATGAACGTCTCGCGGTAGCGGTTGATCGCATCGATTCCCGCTTTTTCAGGACGGGCGAAATGAGCATAGGCATAAGCCATGCCCCGTTCCGCCGCGAGTTTCGCCGAGCCTTCGCCAGTCCCGAGCAGCCACAATTCAGGCGCTGTCTCCGTGATCGGTGTCGCTTTCAGTTTCTGGAATCGGTGGTCGCTATCCACATCGTCGGTGAAATATTTTTCCAGGTCGATGAGCTGCTGGGCATACGGAACGCGCTTGCCTTTCGATTCATTGAGTGCCTGGTTGACGAGCCGGAAGCTCGGGGAACGCCCGACGCCGAGATCGATCCGGTTCGGGTGCAGCGCTTCAAGCAGGCGGAAATTCTCCGCCACTTTATAGGCGCTGTAATGCGGCAGCATGACGCCGCCCGAGCCGATGCGTATGCGTTCGGTGAGCGTTGCCAAATGCATCATGAGCATTTCCGGCGTACTGCCGGCAACTGAAAACACTTGATGGTGTTCCGCGACCCAATAGCGTTTGTATCCCAATCGATCTGCCAGTTTTGCCAATTCCGCAGTTGAGCGAAGCGCGGAAGCTGCCGTTTCGCCTTCATCAATCGGCGAGTAATCCAAAATATTCAAGACGGTCATACGTCCGCACCTCCTTTAACTCTCTATTCTTCATCATACCACTCGAGCCCATTGAAAAAACGGATCATTGATTTCACGTTGATTTTCAGATTATTGAAGAAGGAATGACTACTTAAACTCATCAAATAGCAGGTATCCTTACAGACTCAAAAATTAATGCAAAGGCAAAGTGGCTTGGAGAAGTGTCTGCCCGACTCCAGTGGATCAGCGAGACGACCGAGACCCCGCAAGGAGCGAAGCGGATGAGGAGGCTTGGGCGCGAGCCCACGGAAAGCGGGCAGTAAACTTCGGAAAGCCACATTGACTTTAATTGTCCAATTTTAAAAAACGGACCAGGCTTCCCTGGTCCGTTTCCATTATTCTACATTGAAATAACGCGCATCCGGGTGGGCAAAGACGATCGCCGAAACCGATGCTTCCGGGTCCATCATGAATTCTTCGGTCAAGTGGACACCGATGTCTTCCGGTTTGATGAGGCCAAATAGTTTCGCCTGGTCCTCCAGATTCGGGCAGGCCGGGTAGCCGAACGAGAAGCGCTGCCCTTGGTATTTCGCCGCGAACCGGTCGCGCATCGAGAAGTCCGTCGCGTCCGGGAAGCCCCATTGGTCGCGGATTTCCTGATGAATGCGTTCTGCGAATCCTTCCGCAAGTTCCAAAGCGGTCGCTTGCAGTGCATGGCTCTCGAGGAAACGCCCTGCCTCTTTCAAGCGTGTCGCTTCCGCACGTACCCCGTGCCCTGCCGTCACTTGCATGAATGCGACGTAATCCATCTCGCCGCTTGCGGTTGATTTCAAATAATCAGCCAGACAGAGGAATGGCGCTTTAGCTTGGCGCGGGAACGTGAAGCGTTCGATTTCCGTCTTGGCGTCTTTCGGGTCGTAGATGATGACATCGTCTCCGTCCGATTGCGCCGGGAAGAATTGATACATCCCTGCCGGCTTCAACATTCCCGACTGGAGAAACTTCGTCGCAAGTTCGTGCAGTTCCACCGCCCGCGCATCGCCTTGCTGCAACAGTTTGTCGCTATAGCCGCGCAGCCCCAAGTGATGGCCGATCAATGTGCGCATATTGACGTACGGGTATAGATGCGCGACTGAATACTCTTTCGATACATGCCTGCGCAAATCGTTCGGCACGTAAACAGGCGCATCTTCGCGCACGGTCTTGACCGGTTTTTCCAAAATGGCGACAGCGCCTTTTTCGGCGCGCGCTGCATCTTGTGCTTGGCGCTTTTCCTGTTGGGCGCCGAGTTCTTCAAGCAAGACTGCTTTTCCCGCGCCGCTTTGCAGTCGGTTCGCGAGGTCCAGCCCTTGCATCGCGTCTTTGGCGTAAATGACCGGTCCGTTGTATTCGGCGGCGATTTTCGTTTCGGTGAAGCGTCGGGACAAGGCCGCACCGCCGACTAAAATCGGCACGTCGATATCCGCTTCACGGAAATCCTGTGCCGTCAGCACCATCTGCTTGGCGGATTTCACGAGCAGCCCCGACAAGCCGACGATATCGGGCTGTTCTTTACGGATCACTTCGATGAGTGCCGCCGGTGTCACTTTGATGCCGATGTCGATTACTTTAAAGCCGTTGTTCGACAAGATGATGTCGACCAGGTTTTTGCCGATATCGTGGACGTCGCCTTTGACGGTCGCGAGAATGACCTTGCCTTTGCCGCTATCGTCCGCTTTCTTTTCCATAAAGCCTTCGAGATACGACACGGCCGCTTTCATGACGCCGGCTGATTGCAGCACTTCTGCGACAATCAGCTGGTTGTCGTTGAACAAGCGCCCGACTTCCGCCATGCCTTCCATGAGCGGGCCGTTGATGATCTCGAGCGGGTCTTCGTACATCTCGCGCGCTTTTTCAAGATCGGGGATGAGCCCTTCTTTCGTGCCTTCTAGAATATAGTAAGCGAGACGCTCCGGCACGGTATCCGGAATATCGTCTTCCGTTTTTTCTTTTTTCTTGTCGCGGTAGAAATCCGTGAAGTCCGCCAAGTTCTTATCGGTTGTCTCGAACAATAACTCTTCCGCCATCTTCACTTCTTCTTTCGGAATCGACGCAAAGCGCTCGAGCTTCTCGGTGTTGACGATCGCGTAATCAAGCCCGGCTTGCGTGCAATGGTAGAGATAAACGGCGTTCAATACTTCGCGGCCGACTGGCGGCAAGCCGAACGACACATTCGACACGCCAAGAATCGTCAAAGCGCGCGGCAGCTTTTCCTTGATGAGGCGGATGCCTTCGACCGTTTCCACCGCCGAGCCGATGTATTGCTCGTCGCCTGTTCCGACTGGGAACACGAGAGGATCGAAAATGATGTCTTCCGGTGCGAGCCCCCATTTTTCCGTCAGCAATTCGTACGAACGTTCCGCAATTTCAAGTTTCCGTTCACGCGTGACCGCCATGCCGATTTCGTCGATGGTGCCGACGACGACCGAAGCGCCGTATTTTTTCACGAGCGGCATGACTGCATCGAAGCGTTCTTCCCCGTCTTCCAGGTTGATCGAGTTGATGATCGCTTTGCCTTGCGAGAATTTCAGCGACGCTTCGATGACGTCTTCGTCCGTAGAATCGATGACGAGCGGCACTTTCACTTTTTTGACGACTTCCTGCATGAATGCCGCCATGTCTTCAAGTTCATCGCGGTCCGGGTTCGCCAGGCAAATATCAATGACGTGCGCCCCGTTCTTCACTTGGGCGCGTGCGATTTCCGCCGCTTCCTCGAACTTCCCTTCGATAATGAGCCGCTTGAATTTGCGCGAGCCGATGACGTTTGTGCGTTCGCCGACAAACAGCGGGCGCATCGACTCGTCGTATTCGAGCACTTCGATGCCCGACACCGCATGGCCATGGCTTGTTTCATTGCGCTCGCGCGGAGCCAGCCCATCGACCGCTTCACGCACCGCCGCGATATGTGCTGGCGTCGTACCGCAACAGCCGCCGACGACATTGAGCCAGCCTTTTTCAGCAAAGCCGCGCAGTTTTTTTGACAAAGATTCCGGCGTCTCGTGGTAATGCCCTTCCTCGTCGGGCAGTCCAGCGTTCGGATAGCAGCTGACATAGCCAGATGATAGTTCCGAAAGCGAACGCAAATGATCGGTCATGAATTCCGGCCCCGTCGCGCAGTTCAAACCGACAGAAAGCGGCTTGATGTGTTCGATCGACACGTAAAATGCTTCAATCGTCTGTCCGGCAAGCGTTGTCCCCATCGGCTCGATCGTCCCTGAAATCATCACCGGCAATTCCACACCGGTTTCTTCAAAGGCATCGCGTATCGCGATCGTCGCCGCTTTGACATTGAGCATATCCTGGCTCGTCTCCAAAAGCAGCAGATCCGCGCCCCCTTCGATCAAGGCTTTCGCCTGTACCTGGAAATCGGCTTTTAATTCGTCGAATGTAATGCCGCCTGTTACCGACAAAGTTTTCGTCGTCGGGCCGAGTGCACCCGCAACAAAGCGCGGCCATTCCGGCGTCGAATATTTCGCTTGGCTGATTTTGGCGATTTCGACCGCTTTTTTATTGATTTCCGCTGCACGATGGCCGAGCCCGTATTCATCCAAAACGACCGGCGTGCCGCCGAATGTGTTCGTGCAGATGATGTCAGCGCCCGCTTCCAAATAAGCGTCATGCACTCCTTCAAGCACATCGGGGCGCACAATATTCAAGTATTCATTGCAGCCGTCGTATTCTTCGCCGCCGAAATCCTCGGCAGACAGGTTCGCGTTTTGGATCATCGTCCCCATTGCGCCGTCGATGATGAGGATGCGTTTTTCGAGTTGCTGTTCAATTAGATGTTTAGGCATAGGCACGATCGCTCGCTTTCTTTAAATCTAGTTGTCGGATGTGGCGGATCAATTCCACCGTCATGTCGTAGCGCACAAATGGCGTGATCAAATAAATGCCGTTGAACAATTCCGCTGCGGTATCGATCAGTTCTTTCGCGATCTGGATGCCTTCCGCGGTCGCTTTGTCCTTGTCTTCGCCGCAAGCCCGCATGCGGTCGAGCGCTTCTTCGGACAATTTGATGCCCGGCACTTCGTTATGCAGGAAGTCGGCGCTTCGTATGCTCGTCAGCGGCATGACCCCAAGGAAAATCGGCGTGTCCAGATGCTTCGTCGCCTCGTGGATTTCGATGATTTTCTCTTTTGTATAGACCGGCTGCGAAATGAAATAATCCGCCCCGGCTTCGATTTTCTTCTCGAGTCTTTGAACAGCCCGCTCCACGACGCGGACGTTCGGGTTGAACGCGGCGGCGACAGAGAAATTCGCTTTTTTCCGGAGCGGTTTTCCGGAGAATGAAATGCCTTCGTTGAGCTTTTTGATGAGCTGGATCAATTCCATGCTTGATACATCATAGACGCTTGTGGCGCCCGGGAAATCGCCGACTTTTGTCGGATCGCCCGTAACGGCAAGTATGTCGTGTATGCCGAGTGCGTCCAGCCCCATAATATGTGATTGCAGGCCGATCAAGTTGCGGTCACGGCACGTGATGTGCGCGAGAGGTCTGACATCCTGCTTATGCTTAAGGATTGAGCCCATCGCCATATTGCTGATGCGCGGCGAAGCGAGTGAATTGTCAGCCATCGTGACGGCATCAACGCCTTCTGCGTCCAATGCTTTTGAACCTTCGAGGAATTTCTCGATATCCAAATGGCGCGGCGTATCGAGTTCGACGATGATCGTCCGTTCGGTTTTCGCTTTTTCGTGCAGCGGCTTATCTTTCAAGGCTTCCGCTTCACGGATAACGATCGGTTTTTTCTCTTCGACTTTCTTTTCGGTGATCGGCTGCAAATGGCCGATGCGTTTTTTCACCGCTTCAATATGTTTCGGCGTCGTGCCGCAACAACCGCCGATGAGGCGCACGCCTTCTTCACGCAAAAGCAGTGCCGCACGACCGAAATAATCAGCTTCTGATTCATAGACGATGCGCCCGTCTTCGATATCCAATAGCGAAGCATTCGGGTAAGCGGATAAAAACGCTTTTTCAGGCAGTTCGACGCCTTCGAACGCCTGAATCGTATGGTGCGGGCCGAGACGGCAATTGACGCCGACGATTTCCGCACCGAGCGCATCGAGCCGTTTCAATCCTTCGTTCAAGCTCATGCCGTTTTGGAGGATACCGGGCTCATGCATGGATAATTGCGCAATGAGCGGCGCATCGGTCAGTTTTTTCAGGTGGCTGACGGTCGCCGCGAGTTCCTCGAAATCGTAATAAGTCTCGAGCAATAAGCCGTCAGGGTCGCCCGACAACAAATGCTGGGCTTGCTGGTCGACCATGGCGACGATTTCATCAAGCGTCGCATCGCTTTTGCGGATGCCACGGATGCCTCCGATCGTGCCGACGACAAACTGCCCCCCGTCTTTTGCGGCTTTATTGGCGATGGCAATTGCCGCTTTATTGATCACTTCTGTCTGTTCTTCGAGCCCGTAGCGCGCCAGTTTATGGGCATTCGCCCCGTATGTGTTCGTTTGGATGATATCCGCACCGGCTGCGATATAGTCGCGGTGGATCTTCTCGATCACTTCCGGGCGCTGGATGTTCAATTCCTCGTTGCAGTATTCGATGCCGTAGGAGTACAACAGCGTTCCCATGGCGCCGTCCGCCGTCAGCATCCGTTTTTTCAGTTCATCTAATAACATGATTCGTCCTCCTCTGTCTGATTTTGCCGTGCAGCTGCGGACGCATCGATATGAAACAAAAAAAGCCTTCCATGAAAAAGAAGGCTTTACGATATCGGACTCGTTCCTTTTCATCTGCCAGGCGTGTGCCTGCTGGAATTAGCACCTGACCGCAAGCGGCTGGTTGCTGAAGCGTCATCGGGCCAGTCCCTCGACTTCTCTAGATAAGAATTCACTATGCAGTTTTCAGTATTCCCACATGATACCCCCTCCGGTGATTTGGGTCAAGGTGATTTATCAAAAAACAAAGAACTTTCTGTTACATTTCTGATCTCTACCAGGCATCCGGGACGCGCGGGTTGAATTTGGCGGCTTCGACGGTGAATTTATACCAAGTGAACGCTTGGCCGTCGATGATCCAGGTGATGTCGATGCGCCGCGGGATTTCGATGCCGTCGACTGTTTGCCATTCATGCACTTCTGCGATGCACGGCAAGCGCTTGGCATCTTCCCCGACCTCTTTATAGCGCATCGCGCGCGCCCGCTTCATGCGCCCTGTTTCATCAAACTCGAAAGTCACATTGGCGGTCGACCCGTTATAGGTCATTTCCGCTTCCACGGAACGTTCGTTGCTGTTCAAAAAACGCACGTATGGGCTGAATACTAGCCCAGGCAGCCAGGCCATCTCCATTAAAAAGCGCTGCAAAGCCGATTCATCGAGCTTGCCGTCGGGCATCGCCCGGTTGATCGGCACGAGCCCCGCGAAGCGGATGCGCATGCCTGCGCGGCCGTCCCGAAAACTGTCGGATCCTGTGACGAACAAACCATCCACTTTCATGCGCGCTTTCCAATAAAACGACGGCGGTTCAACAAAACTGTATTGCTCAGCGGTCGATTCGGTCCATTCTTCCTGGTCAGGCTTGGTTTTCATCCAGCCCACTTGCTTTACATAGACGCCCATCACTTGTTCGCGGCCGATTGCGCCGCTTGCTTCCAGCCATTTGGCAATCGGTTTCGGGAGATTGCCCGTTCTTGCCTCTTCCACCTCCCCGGCGTGACGGACTTCCGGCCACGTCGGCTTGACGAGCCGCGTCATGTCTTTGTACTTTCGGTAAGCTCCGAATACCCCAAGTGATGTCAATGCTAAAACCGGCCATCTGCGTTTCATGCCACATACCCCTCTCCGATTTTGCTGCGCACTTTGTTCCTTGCTATTCTCTTTCGACACGGCATTTATTTTCCCTGCTGGGCGCGGCAATAGAAAACGCCTCCGGAAGAGTGTCCTTCCGGAGGCGTTCGGTATTCATCAGTTTAGATTTTCAAGAGCCGGTTCAAGATATTTTTCAACGCCGGTCCCATAGTCTTCGAGTACAGCATCGTCAACTGGTCTCTGGGACTCGCCATTCCAAGGATGGCTTTTCATTAAAATAGGAAACTGAACATTAATCCAATGTAAGTCGCTGCGACAAACCCGAGACCGAAGATGAACGATAACCATTCGGGCAGCTGTTTGCGATATCTCAGCCATTGCAAGCCCAGGAAGATCAGGCCGATCGCCATCATCAAGAAACCGTCGATATTCGGCGTCCATACCGCATGGACCGGAAGATACTGCGGTCCTGCGACCCATTCGACAAATGGCGCACCGCCTTCCATGCGGAACGTTTCGTTGATATTATGCGGCGGAGCGAGCTTGCTCATGAATGCGGTGATCAATAACACCAACAGCAGAAGCCAGCTCTCCACTTTGAGCCAAGAGCGGTTCGGCTCATCGCTTCGGGACAAGACGGCATTGATGAACGCTGCAAGCAAGAGCGGCACAATGCTCAAATGCTTCAGCAGCAAGAGCTGTCCATAAGGTAAAATCCACGAGCTCGCGTAATCTTCCGGCGCCACGAAAAACAGCATGAGCCAGATGCCGCTGCCGATTAAAATGATCATCAGGACAACAGAAAACGGCGTAAACCATTTAAGAAATGCACGCCAATTGCGCCCGTCGCGCAAAAACCAGGCGATGTGGATCAATACGCCTGCCCATAATACGAGCGCCAGAAAATGAAGCGCATGCCCGGCAAACCCTTGCCAATCCGCAATGGACGCAGCGTGGCTCGCATATGCCACATTGAGCACGCTGAGCACGAGCCAAAACGCGCGGAATACCCACGATCCGTCGCGCCACACCACGATCAACCATGCCACGGCTATCAAGACGCCGAATACATAGCTTTGGCCAGCGCGAAACTCGGTTGTGACATCCACTACCGCTTGCATCATTCCGAAGCTTTCCGACAGCAGCAAAACCAGCTGGATGACAGGTGGCACAAGCAACAGCGGAATAAGCGCAAGCGCAAGCAAGAGCAGTTTTTTCGGAACCTCAACAAGCGGCTTTTTCTCCGATTTGACGCAGCGCAAGACGACATCCCCTGCAAGGAACGCCAGCACTACATAAAGAAAAAAATCCGACAGCGCGATCAACCAGCTCATCGTTTTCTACGCATCAAGACAACGGCAGCGATCAACAGGATAATGGCGATTCCCGCAATGATCAAAGTCATGCTGGAGCCGCTGTTTTCTGCTGGGGCTTCCGGATCGTTCGCTGCTGCTTGTTCCATATCGGAAGCTTCAGTTTGTTCAGCTTCCTCGGCTTCGGCCTCATCGGCCTCCGGTTCAGCTGTTTCTGCCGCTTCTTCTGTCACTTCTTCTTCCTCACCTGCCTGCAACTCAAAAGCAAGAGAACCTTGTATCGGATGGCCGTCTTCGCTCAATACATCATATTCCACGACATAAGATCCGTCTGCGAGCTCCTCGGCCGGCGTACCGATCAATTGGTCGTCCATGACGGCCACTTCACTGAAATCGACAGCGGTCCCGTCCATTGTCATCGTCATTCCACTGCCTTCTTCAATGCCGGCACTGAAATCGAGCGCAACGGCTACTACCGGTTCAGTTACGAGCTCCCCTTCAGCCGGAGTCGAGGCTTCGAGCACAGAATGCGCTTGTGCTGAAATCGGAAACAACAGCAATGCGCTCAATAAAATCATCGTTTTCTTCATCGGAATAATTCCTTCTTTCTTATTAGGTCAAATCAATTTTTCATCAACTCTTTTCAGCCTATTTCATTTGAACGGAAGAAACAAGAGCGGCGCACTTGGATTTATGAAATTTTCCTGAAGATTGATGGGATAGGAAAAAGCCCCGAATGATTTCGGGGCTTTTCAAAGTGTTAAATAAGTTCATAATCCGCTATAAGTCTAAAATGAACTTAGCTTTTCAACATTTAATAATCAATGGCCTGTCTGAGTATTTGGAGAAGCGTTCGCTCGACTCCAGTGGTAAAGCGAGACGACCGAGACCCCGCAAGTCGCGCAGCGGCTGAGGAGGCTTGGGCGCGAGCCCACGGAAAGCGAGCGATAAGCTTCGGAAAATACGATTTCTTAAACTTGTCGACAGCCCAAAAGCCCCGAATGATTTCGGGACTTTTGGGCAGTTTCTTTACAATCCACGAACCGCTTCCTGCGAAGTCTTTTCGCGCTTCTTCACAGTTTCGGCAATCAGGCTCACCGTGATCATCGACGTGAAGCCGAGGATCGAACTGAAGAACATCGCTTGGAAAACGTGTTCGATGACACCGGTGCCGGTCAAGATCATATAGCAGCCCGCTCCGCTGACGACAGAGGCGATGGCGCCGGATTTATTGGCGTGCTTCCAGAAATAGCCGAGGCTGATCGGGGCTGCGATGCCGCTGATGATGGCGGAGGTCCCGAAGTTGGTCAATAAAGCTAAAGATTCCGGCCGGTTGATCGACATATAGAGCGACACGAGTCCGATGAAGACCAGCGACACTTTCGATGCCCTCAGCACCTTGGCGTCGAGTTCCTGTTCCGTCAAATTCTTGTTTTTGTAAAGGACCGGCACGGCCAGCACTTTGAACAAATCGTTGCCGATGCTGTTGGTGATGCCGAGATACAAGCTGTCGGTCGTCGACAGGATCGCAGAGATCAAGCCCATGACAAGCAGCGCGACGATGACAACCGGGAAAGCTTCCATGATATACGCCGGAATGGCGCTATCAGCCGATGCGAGCCCCGGCAAGATGATGCGCGCCGCGAGCCCAGCGAATACCGAGAAGATCGACAAGGTGAACAAAGAGACGCCTGCGGATAAAGTGAAGGTCCGCAAGTCTTCCTCTTTTTCGACCGTCAGCACTTTATTCATCAAATGCGGCAGCAGCACGAATGAAAACAGCAGCCACTGGATGCTCAAGATAGCGAAGCCGCTATAGAACGGCCCGCCTGTCGACAGCGGCGAAACGAGTGCCGGGTCGATCGCGCGAAGTTCCGCTTGCAGCGTGCCGAACACATTCCATCCGCCGCCGATTGTCCACAATAACGAAACGAATAACAATAGCGACACAACCGCCATCGTCGCTCCTTGGATGCCGTCGCTGACAATCTGTGCGAATGCGCCGCCGAGGCTGACGTAAACGACCGTGATGATGACGCCGATCGCAATGCCCCATAAATATGGAATGCCGATGACCGTTTCGAACATCGTAGCTAAGCCGACGTTCTGCCCGACGATGTAATAGATATTGAACAGCACTAGTAATGCGACGAGCACGCGTAAGGCTTTGCTGTTATAACGGTTGCCAAGCCACTGGGGAATCGTCAAGCTGCCGCCATTTTTCTGCCCATAGCGCCAGAAGGTTTTCGTGAACAGCAACAGGCCGAGCCACGTAACCCCGAAGCAGCCGATCGTGTACCATAAAGTCGATAAGCCGTATGTATACGCCCAGCCTGGCACCCCAAGAAACAAGTTCGCACTGGCGTATGAGGCGCCAAAACTCATGCCGACGACCGCTGGATTGACTTTGCCTTTCGCGATGGCAAAGCCTTTCATCGATCCGCTATGGGCTTTGCCTTTTTTCCCGAGCCATGTCGTCAAGGCGAAATAGCCGACGAGCATCGCACCAATCAGCGGCAATAGCCAAGTTGTTTCATCACCCATTGCGTTCGCCTCCTTTCGGTTTCGGTTTTGGGTATAGTTTATTCCATAAGGTCAGCCCGACGATCCAAAAGACGGCGACGGCGATCCAGTAAGCTGTCAGCATGCCCATTCCTCCTTTAATTTCTGGCCGGTTCGTGCAAGTGCTTGAACGTTCTGCCCGGATGATTGTCTTTCAATTGCGCTTGGCCTTTGCCGTAGATTTTCTCGCGGTATGTGCCGTCTGTGTATTCTTTCTGCACAAGCCCACGTTCCTGCAAGACCGGAACGACCAGTTCAACAAAGTCCTCGAAGCTTCCGGGTGCGAGCGTGTACGCTAAATTAAAGCCGTCGACACCGGTTTCATCTCTCCAGCGCTCGACTTCGTCTGCGACTTGCTCCGGCGTTCCGACCGCGACCGGCCCTCTTCCGCCGATGCCGACGAATGTCGCCAGTTCCCCGATCGTCCATTTTCTGTCCGGATCGGCACGCGTGAACACTTCGACCGCCGATTGCATGGCGTTGCTTTGGATGTATTCAAGCGTATCGTCCGGCTCGTATCCGGAAAAGTCGATGCCGGTCCAGCCGCTCAGCAAGGCGAGTGCGCCTTCGTAGCTGACATGGCTTTTCAAAGTTTCGTATTTCTCTTGCGCTTCCTGTTCGGTCTTCCCGACAATCGCGGTGAAAGTTGTATAGACGAGCACATCTTCCGGGTTTCGGCCGTTCGCCGTGATGCGTTCTCTTAATGCGTCGACGCCTTTTTTCACAACGGGAATCGTCGGCCCTGCCGTAAACACCGATTCGGCGTGCTTCGAGGCGAATTCCCTGCCGCGCGGCGAAGCGCCTGCCTGGAACAATACTGGCGTGCGCTGTGGCGACGGTTCGGATAGATGAGCGCCTGGCACTTTAAAGTAGTTGCCTTCGTGGCGAATGTCATGGACTTTTGACGGGTCGGTATAGACTTTCGACTGTTTGTCGCGGACGACCGCGCCGTCTTCCCAGCTGCCTTCCCATAATTTATAGCAAACGTCCAAATATTCGGCCGCGAATTCGTAGCGTTCGTCGTGGCTCATCTGGTCATCGAGCCCGATATTGACTGCGGCGCTTTTCAAATAGGAAGTGACGACGTTCCAGCCGATGCGCCCTTTTGTCAGATGGTCGAGTGTCGACATGCGCCGTGCGAAGGTGTACGGATGTTCGTGGCTGACAGATGCCGTGACCCCGAAACTCAAATGCTTTGTCACCGATGACATGAGCGGCACGACCAATAGCGGATCGTTGACCGGCGTCTGCACCGCATTGCGAAGTGCCGCATCGCGCGTCCCGCCGTAGACGTCGTAGGTCCCGAGCACATCGGCCAGGAACACCGCGTCGAACTTCCCTTTTTCCAATAGCTTCGCCAGCTCGATCCAATATTCGCTGTCCTTGTACGTATGCGATCGGTCGTCCTCATGAAGCCACAACCCCGGCGACTGGTGCCCGCCTGCGCACACCATCTCAAAAGCGTTCAAATAAATCCGTTTCTTCGTCATCGTCAAATTCCTCCTTTTGAAATCGTAATTTCCGCAGCCCTCAGTGGAAAATAAAAATAGCCCTCTTTTCTCTGAAATGAGAAAAGAGGGCTATATGAATAATCGGGTCCGCTCTCTTATCTCCCAAGGAATCTCTCCTTGCTGGAAGTAGCACCTTCCTGATGGATATCAGGGGTTGCTGAAGCGTCAACGGGCCAGTCCCTCGGCTTCTCTGGATAAGATTATTAAATTAATCCCTATCTTAATACTAGGAAATAGAGAAGTCAACCGAATTTTCAAAAATAATTTATTTCTTTAGAAAGCGGATGGGCCAGTCTCCATAATCTCCGGGGATTCTTCTGTCTTTTGCACAGAAAAACGCCAATCCCCTGCAATGGGAATTGGCGTTTCCTGTTATTCTTCCTGCCCGCGTGGTGCTTTTGGCGGTTGGCACGTATCGCATTTGCGCTGGTTGTTCTTATTGAACTTCGTGAAAGTCTTCTCGAAGTTATTGCCGCATGCGCATTTGAACAAGAGCTTTTGGGAGAATCCGTGGTATTCCGTCGACAATAACTTGCTGTCGGAATTGTTGTTGACGAATGTCCGGATTTTATCGATCGTCCATCGTTTATTCATTCTGTTACACCTCAATTTAGGATTGGCTGGAGGCTTTTGGGCATCCATTGCCTTGGGACAACGCATAGTTGCCTTAAGTCATCTATTATAGCACGCCTCGAGCCATTCTGTAGCATTGTTCATACCTGACTGGCAAAACACCTTCTGCCAAATACGATCTGTAAAAAATTTGAATCTTTTTGTAGATTTGCTGCGTATAATTTAACTGATAGCAACATACATCCATTTCACGAATGAAAGGCATGATCTCATGGGCATTGTCACATTAGTCATTTTGATTTTCTTACTTCCTTACGTCTGGTTTCTCTGGACTGGCATCAGCAACAAAACCGGCATGATGGAGAAGTACCGCTGGAAAAAACCACTGGCCGCGCTCCTGTTACTGGTCATCCTCAGCGCAGCGCTGAATTATTTTTATTCCAACGCCTACCAGCTGGCATTTTTCCAGAACGGTTTTGAATTGATGGTCGGCCTCATTGTCGCCGGTGCCTTCCTGGTGATTCTGTCGATCATCAATATTATCGTCGGCATCGTTTATAAAAACGCCCCCAAATCGTTCCACAACCCGAAAGTTGCTTGGACAGTTTCAATGTTCCTGTGTGCCACGATCCTGTTTTTCATCGTCTGGGTTTATCCTTTGGCGGAAAAAGCATCGTATATCACACAGCTCGAGTCAGCGATTGCCGCTGCAAATGAACAGCAAGACAAAGAGGAAATCACTGTCGTGTTCATGAGCTCCGAAAAACAATGCGTCCGCCGCAGAACCGAGAACTGCAACTCGAGCGATTACCAAAATGCTTTTTTCGTCAAAAATAATTTAGACGACACGAAGCAAGTGCAAGTGCAAATACGTGCGCTCGACTACGAACAAAACGAATTGAAATCTGTGGAGTCCAAAATCATGACGCTTCAAGCAGGCGAATTGAAACTAGTTGAGACGGAAGAAACATCGGACCAGGAAAGCATTTGGAGCCGCTCTTCATTTGAAACCGAAGTCCGGACGGCTTCTTACCAATCCATCTATCGTTACCGCGACGCCAATTAAAAAAATCCCTTTCCGCCTAGTTGCGGGAAGGGATTTTGCTTTTACGATTCAGTGTGCGTGCTGCTTCCTGCAGCGACCAGCTGGAATGCATCCAGCAAAGCACGCACTTCATCAGTTGTCTCGGTGTGCATCAAATCATTACGGAGTTCACCTGCACCGCGTACGCCGCGCACATAAATCTTGAAGAAACGGCGCAATGGCTTGAAGGCGATCGGCTCGGTCTCTGTCGAGTATTTATCGTGGAGGTCCAAATGCAAGCGCAACAGGTCGAACAATTCCTGCGTGCTGTGCTCACGAGGCACTTCCTCGAAAGCGAACGGGTTATGGAAAATTCCGCGCCCGATCATGACGCCGTCGATGCCGTATTTATCTGCCAGCTCCTGGCCGGTCTTGCGGTCCGGGATGTCGCCGTTAATGGTGATCAAAGTATCCGGTGCGATCTCGTCGCGCAGCGCTTTGATCTCAGGAATGAGTTCCCAATGCGCAGGCACGGCGCTCATTTCCTTTTTCGTGCGCAAATGGATCGATAGGTTGGCGATGTCCTGCTCCAAGACATGCGTCAGCCAGCCTTTCCATTCGTCGACACTTGTGTAACCGAGGCGCGTCTTGACGCTGACAGGCAATCCGCCCATTTTCGCGGCCTGGATGATCTCCGCTGCATTATCGGGATAATTGATCAAGCCGCTGCCTTTTCCTTTGGCGGCAACGTTCGGTACGGGGCAGCCCATATTGATGTCGACGCCTTTAAAGCCTTGCGCCGCCATGCCAATGCTCATCTCGCGGAAATGCTCCGGCTTGTTGCCCCAGATATGGGCGACGATCGGATGCTCATCTTCCGTGAACGTCAAACGCCCGCGCACGCTGTGGATGCCTTCCGGATGGCAATAACTTTCCGTATTCGTAAACTCCGTGAAATACACATCAGGGCTCGCCGCTGCCGCTACGACATGGCGAAATACCACATTCGTCACATCTTCCATCGGCGCCAATACAAAAAATGGCTTCGGCAATTCACGCCAAAAATTCTCTTTCATAACTCAATTCCAATCCTTTCCTTGCGGGATGAAGCAGTCCTTCATCCAAAAATTCACTATCATCTATAATGGAAATCCGAAACGATCAAACGGTTCAATACGTCCTAGCTTTTCTTAACCTTATACAGTTTACACGATTCTACGCGCTGTGGAAAGAGAGTCGCTCCTGCTTCCGCTTGAACGCAAAAGCCCTTCCCGCAATCCGAAGATTGCCTGGAAGGGCTGAATAGACCATCTTCTATTCACTAAAGCGTTCTTTCATCTTTTGATCCAATTGCTTGAACGCCTGTTGAACCAAATCTGCTGGTATTTCTGCGTACCGGTCTCCCATCGACATTTCAAAATAACACGACCCGCTATCGATTTCTTTCAAATAGCTGGTGAGGCCGATCCCCGTTTCTTGCTCAAGCTCCACGATGACCGGTTCTATTTCTTCTTTAGGATGCGAGAAATGGACATGGAACATATTCGAAACCGGCACTTCCGGCAAAGTCACGATGTCCTGGCAGGAATTAAAGAGCGACGCCACTCGCTTCGCAGCTTCGAAATACTGCCCCATCTTCCCGGATCGCTCGTCGAAAGAATAATCGGCTGAGATGATATACGGATAGAGGCTAATTAAATCGCCCCCATGCCGCCTCTTCCACACTTTCGATTGCTTCATGAACGCTTCGTCCCCAGCCAGGATGGCGCCGGCAATTCCGCCGATTCCTTTGTATAAGGATAAATAGACGCTATCGAATAAAGCACAAATTTCCGCTGCAGACTTTTCGTAATAAGGAGTGACTTCCAGCAAGCGTGCGCCGTCGAGATGAAGTTTGATCTGGTTGTCGCGGCAATAGTGCGAGATTTGTTCCAGCGTCTCGAAGCTTGGCAATTGCCCGCCGATTTCACGCTGCGGTAATTCCAACAGCACCGCTGCCACTTCCTCGTCCAGCTCCGCCACATCTTTCAATTCCACGACACGGTCAGGGTCGGTCAAATACACCGATTCAATGCCATGCAATTCTTTCAATCCATCTTCTTCATGGATTTCCAAATGGCTGAGCGGATGGTAGGCCACTCGTTTCAGCCCTTTATCGTCGCACCAAATCCGCAGCGCAATCTGCTGGGCCATCGTGCCGCTCGGGAAAAAGACTGCCGTCTCTTTTCCTAAAAACGCCGCCATCTTCTCCTGAAATTCTTCAATAACCTGCCCACTTCCATACAAATCACTTTCGACATCATCCGCGACGTCTTCAAAAGCCTGTTTCAACACGCCGGCGTTGCGCGTGCCGTGATTCGCCAATTGATACGTCGATTGCTTAAAGGCCGCTTGCAGTCGATTGAGTTCAGCCAATGTCCCCACTCCTCAAAACGCTTAATTTTGAACTTAATAGAACGTATAGCGGTTCTTCCCTGCTTTTTTCGACTGATACAATGCTTGGTCTGCTTGTTGAAGAAGTTCTTTCAAATCACAATCCCCACCGGCCGCATATTGGGCAATGCCGATGCTCGCCGACAGCGGGTAATAGGCTTCCCAATCACTCAAGCTGTCAAGCAGACGGTTTGCCCATCCACTTAATTCCGCTGCACTGGCTGGTTCGGTAAAACAGACCAGAAATTCATCTCCGCCAAGGCGGATCGCCAAAGCATCCGGATGGACGGCAGTAAACCGCTGCAGCTTTGAGGCCACTTCTTTTAATACCACATCTCCCGTATCATGGCCGTACAGATCATTGACCTTTTTAAAGCCGTCTAAATCGAGGAAGAAGACCACGCCTCCCGCTTTTGAATTTCCTTCAAAGAATCGCGTGAGAAAATGGCGATTGTACAGATCCGTCAGCGAATCCCGGTATGCAAAGCGCTCGAGATCCAAGTAATAAGTGAACATCCGCACAATCCGCTGCAATAAAGTGATGCTTTTTGTATCGAACTGGCTTTTTTCATCGTTCACCGCACATAAAGTGCCGAACCGCTCCCCATTAATGAAGGAAATCGGCAGCCCCAAATACGAGCGCACATTGGCCGCTTCGAGCTTTTCCTCAAATGCTCCCAATGCATGCCCGTCTTTGACATCTTCATAGACCAATGGCTGCTTGTTCTTGAAATCGATGCGGCTGCACAGTGAATCCTCCAAATTCAACATCAAGCCCTCCGCTATGGGGATCGCCGTATCGTTTGGTGAATGCTTCAAAATTATTTGCTGGGCTTCGCTCATGGAGCTCAAGTAAAACAATTGATCCGGCAAAATCTCTTTGGCCAGGCCGATTACATCTTCCGCCAGCTCATCAAAATTCTTATACATTTCCAATTCCCGAAATGTCACCATCATTAAGCACCTCAATTAGTGTCAGATTTCTTGTTCATCTTCTTTTGGTAAATTAATCTAACAGCACTTGTAAATAGCCAATATTTAACTATATTTATTAAAGTTTAACATAGAACGGCAGCCCGTGAAGCTTTCTTCAAAGACAGTGAAATAACAAAAACCCCGGATGGCAGCGCATGAATACGCAGTCCATCCAAGGTTCATGGTGATTTTTCCTGATTTAATAACTGACCCAGCTCAAGCCGGTCGTGCCTTCTCCGGCATGGACGCCCACACAGACGCTCAATGGGATGACGTCCACTTTAAGTCCCGAAAATTCCTTCATCAATTCATTTTTCCACGCTTCCGCACCGGCTTCATTATTGCAATGAATGACCGCCACTTCCGGCACCATGCCAGTTTCCATATCCGCGCGCAAGGCCGAATTGACGCTTTCCTTAGCGCGTTTGTTTGAACGGACTTTTTCTTTCATCGTCGTGACACCATCCACAAAGGTGATGACCACTTTGATATTGAGGATATTGCTGAGAAACGCCTGCGTCCCTGACACCCGTCCGCTTTTATGCAATTGGTTCAAACTCGATGGAATGAACGATAGATGCGATTTGGTGGTTAATTGATTGATGGTCTCTACGACTTCTTCGGGTTCTTTGCCGGCTGCGAACAATTCGTTGCCGATTTCGATCATTTTCCCCATCGGGAACGAACCGATTTTCGAGTCGACTGGATACACTTTGAAATCCGCCATCTCGGCAGCTGATTGCGCGCTGTCGAATGTGCCGGACAGGCCGCTCGACAAATGAAGCGCCACAGCAAAATCATAGCCTTCCGCTTGCAGTTTTTCATATAAAGCCATCATTTCGCCGATGGCCGGCTGTGAAGTTTTCGGCGACACTTTCGCCGCACGTAATTTATTATAAAATTCTCCCTGCGTCAGGTCGATCGACTCTCGGTACGACCCGTCGTCAAACACGACACTAAGGGGCAATACATAGACATTATGCCTTTGGATGAATGCATCATCCAATTGCGCTGCTGTATCCGTGATCCATGCTATTTTCTTCATCGAAAAAATCCCCTCTAGATGCAAATTCCATATCGGAAGCAGTTGTCTGCTTCTGCTAACTTACAGGAGGCGAAGCCATAGCCGCTAGTGATAGATGTCACATAAGGAGGATTTAATGTAAGCGCCGACATAATTTGCACTTATATTCGTTATTTCTTTCCAATTATGAAAAGGAAAAAGCCGCTGATCCCTTGAGATCAGCGGCTCCATCCTATTTAACCGGTTGTTTCGTTTTCTGCTTGCCGATCGCAAAATCAGCCAGCGACGGAATGAGCATGTCTTCCATCGGCGGGTTGTGAAGCCCCGCCCGCACATCGCGGTAATAGCGCTGCAAAGGCGATTTTTCCGACAGGCTGTGTGCACCCGCCACCCGCATCGCCAAATCCACGATGTCGACCGCTGAATTCGTCACCGCGACTTTCACGGCCCCGAGTTCCGCAGCCATCTGCGAGCGCTGTTCGTCGTCCGATTCATCCCATTGTTTCGCGACGGAATAAAGAAAGTGCCGCGCCCGCTGCAATTCCAATTCGATTTGGCCGATCTTTTGTTTCACGTTCGGCAGCTCGATGATCGGCCCGTTCAAGCTATTCGGCGAATACTCCTGTGCAAAGCGGATTGCGTAATCCTGCGCGGCCTGTGCGATTCCGAGGTAGCACGCCGGAATGTGCAAAAGCCATCCCGCCGGTTGCTTTTTACCCGGCACACTGATCTCGACCAAGGCCTTTTCCTCCACTTGGACATTCGTCAATACCAAATCATGGCTTCCGGTGCCGGTCATCGCCACGCTATCCCAGGTTTCGTCGATCGCTATACCTTCAGCCGACCGCGGGATGAGGAAATAGCCGACTTCACCGGTTTCCTCAATCACAGCAGTCACGTTGAAGTAATCCAATACCGGCGCCATCGATGTGAACGACTTGCGCCCGTCAATCACCCATGAGCCGCCAACTTTTCTCGCTGTGGTCGACGGTTTCCCGCCTCTTGTCGGGCTTCCGGTCTGCTTTTCGGTTGCGCAATTATTGATCAACGCACCTCGCGCTTTGATGTCGTCGAACAAGTCCACAAGCACCGATTCGTCCCACTTGCTCGTCTCGCCCAAATCTTTGACGATGCCCATATGCCAGCCGATCGATAATCCCGTCGACCCGTCCGCACGGCTGATCGCTTCCTGATAGCGCAGCATCTCGGACAAGGAAATGCCCGCCCCGCCGTATTCTTTCGGAATCGTCAGAGCCGGGTAATTGATCGCTTTCAGCTCGTTGAAATTGTCGAATGGAAATTTTCTCTCCAAATCGTTGTGCGCGGCCCGTTCCGTGAACGGCGCCACCGTCTCATTCAATATGTCCATGCGCTCTTCGAATGTCTTTGCTTTTGTGATATCCATCATTCTTCACCTTTCTCCTATCTATTGCGTCCATTCCTCCGTCAAAATGAAGCCGTCGTACTGCTCATTCGACTCGATATATTCCTGGAATTCCTCGGATTCGTAAGCGTCTTTCAAATCTTTCGCCCACTGAGTATCCGCGTTTTCTTCTTCGATCGTCACCACAATCCGATGCTGTTCGGGCGTATTCTCGATTTTCAACGCATCCGTTATCTTGCGGTCCGGCGCATTGGCAATATAATTGCCGTTAACGACGCCAAAATCGATATCCTGTAGCGACACCAGGATCTGCGCTGGGTCTAAGACTTTCAAGTCGAGATCATAATCGGCATTTTCTACTGCGTTCAAATTAAAATCCGTCACGCCTGCCCCGTCTGACACCGTTACCCACCCGAGTTCCTCCAAGATGCGCACTGCGCGTTCCTGGTTGACCGGATCATTCGGCAAGCCGACAGTCGAGCCGTCCTTTACCTCATCCAAGGATTGGTGATGCACCGAATACAAACCTTGAGGGGCGCTCGGCACAAAAGCGATCCCCGTCATGTCCATGCCCAATTCCTCGTTGATCCCTTCCATATACGCTGTGCTCTGGAAAATGCTCGCATCGATCGAGCCTTCCTGCATCGCCGGGTTCAACTGCATGTTTTGGGAAAAAGTTGTTGTATCCACTTTATACCCTTTCTCCTCCAAAATAGGCAAGATCCCTTCCTTGAATTGCTGCTCATACGTCCCGACGCCAAAGCCGACGCGCACTTCTTTCTTATCTTCCCCCGAAGCTTCCCCGCCATCGCCGCATCCCGCTAATAATAGCGTGCCCGAAATCCCGAGCACTCCAATCCAACGCTTGTTCATCTGCCATCTCTCCTTGGTCTTTTTTATTTTGAATGAAATATGGCCAAATAGAAAAACCCCTCTTCATAAAAAAGAAGAGAAGCTCACCGTCCGGCTCTTCTCATCTCTCAAATGCATAACAGCACCTGCTGGATTTGGCACAGTTTCAAATTGGAATTCCAATCTGTTCCGCTGCCGAAGCTTCAAAGGGCCAGTCCCTCCACTTCTCTGGATAAGAAATTATGTACTCAGTGTTAATACCGAGTAATTTGATATGATTAATACAATAGCAGAGCTTGGATTTCATGGCAATAGAGGATTTCGAAATCATACTATAAAAACACTTCTCCCTACTAAATTTGAAAGGAGTGTTTCAATGTACTGCTCCTTGCTAAGATATTTAGTATGTTTCTTTGCCAGCAGGAAAATAGTGTATAATCTTCATTTAAGAACTCTCATAATTCCAAACACTCTAATATTGCAATTTCCAGTTTATAAATGCTGTTTCTTTCACTTCAAAACCAGCATAATCTCATGAGAGTTTCATTGTTTCTGTACACTTGCTATCTATTCATTTCAATGGAGGGATTCACATGAAGTACACGGTAATCACAGGCGCCAGCTCAGGAATAGGATATGAAGCTGCACTGGCTTTTGCGACACGCGGCAAAAACCTTATTCTTGTAGCAAGACGGGATGCCGAGCTCAATAATCTTAAAGAGAAGATTCAAAGCATGAACTCTGATCTGGACGTCGTCATCAAACCCACAGACCTATCCGACAGCGGGCAGGTCCATGCACTATACGAAAGCCTTAAAGAATACGACATTGAAACCTTCGTCAACAATGCCGGCTTTGGAAACAGTGCTACCGTCGCTGAGCAGGATGTAACTAAAACCGAAAAGATGCTGCGCGTAAATGTTGAAGCACTCACCACGCTTTCCACTCTTTATGCACGCGACTATGCGGACCAAGAAGGCGCACAGCTCATCAACGTATCATCTGACTTAGGCTACAGACTCGTGCCAAATGCCGTGACATACGCTGCGACCAAATTTTACGTGAGCGCATTTACAGAAGGCCTTGCCCAGGAACTGCAGGATAACGGAGCTCGGTTAAAAGTTAAAATACTCGCACCATCCATGACAGAAACCGAATTCGTAAAAACGGCGCGGGAACTTGATGAATTCAGCTATGGCGACAATGTGCAGAAGTTCCATACCGCAAAAGAGATGGCACAGTTTATGCTGGAGCTTTACGATAGTGAAAAAGTTCTCGGGAAGGTCAATAGTGAGAGCTATGAGTTTGAGTTGATGGATCCGGTTTTTCAGTATACTTCGAGGAAGTAGGATCCCTATCGTTCCGATATCAAAAAATGCCCTCTCACATGATGTGAGAGGGCATTTTTCTAGTGGGCTGATGACTTACATGATGCCGCCCCTGATATCAATCAAGTTTTACTAGTTTTCTCTTTCCTAAGTATACTTTTTAGTCCAAATAATTTGTACGAACAGCACATTATGTCTATATAAGAATGTCTCAGTGCAATGAGTTGGTGGTCATTGTGTGGTCAGTAATATTCTTGACATTTAACGTTGTCACCATGATGGTGACACCACTCCTAATTATTCTTGATAAGGATATTGTTACTGTTTTTTTTTTACAAAACCTATATCTCAATTAATTCACTAACAGTTCTTTATCTATTTTAGGATATAATAATGCCGTTATTATACTTATTGCCTCTTCTCCTTTTTCTAAATTAAAGACTGTTTTACTTTGTATAAGCCCAATATCTTCGAGCTTACCATCTAAATACAATATCATGAAGTTCCCTCTCGATAACCCTGACAGGCCATGGATTTTTATTTTGCAAGCTCTTATTTTACCAATTTCACTTTCTCGGAAGTGCATCTCATTTACTTTGTTTATCTCTAATTGTATATCGAGATGAGTTTCAAAAATTAGTTGAAATACATTCTTTCTTATACTTTCAAAATACTCTAAAGTCCACAAATCTTGCAAGTCACGTTCACTCTTTGCCAAACTTCTTATTAATCTTCTATTTATTGATGAAAAAGGATACATTTCTCTTTGTTCAAAATACTCCTGAATTGTTTTGTCTTTTAATCTTTTACTACCAATTTTTGAATGTAAGTTATAGTAGAACTTCGTATTATGGAAGTTATAGAATAAATCTAACCATGATCGATATAATGGAAAATAATCTATAATGCCACCGTTACTTTTCATAGGGAGTTTTTTTGTAAGTTCTATATAAGAATCTTCAAGATTTCTAGCAAAGTCGTTACTTAATTTAATAAATGAATGTAGTTCAGAACAATCTCTCATTTCAATAAAAGTATTTTTAAAAGAAGCGTTATTTTCTTCTTGCGAGAGTTCTATTTTTTTGTACGCTATTTCAAAACTAAAATAATGATCGAATTGGCAATTGTAAACTACTTCCCTATAAATCGACCATGCTGTCTTTGACAAAAAATCTTTCAACCCATAAAACCCTTCGTATATATCCTTCCCCTGTGAGGTTTCCTTCATTTCTTTACCAAACTGATATGCAGCAATTAATGTATTAACCTTAAACACCATCCTCACATCTTAATCTATATGAAATAAGCTCACCCAGCACAATATTAGCTAGCAGGACATTTTCAGCGTTTATTTCTAAATCACTTCTTCCATGGACAAGATCATTTCTGTAAGACCTGACTTCCCATAATTTATCAAACTCCGCTGTAGTAATAGGTATTCTTAATTGACTAATTAATGACTGTATTTTTACTTTAAGAGGTGGATTAGATAAGTTTCCTAAACTTTTTTCTTTAATTTTAGCTTTGTACTCTTCACTATAGATATCTTTATCTTTTAATAGTAATTTTATATCCTGTTTAAATTCTGTTACTATCTCCTTTGGTAAAAAAGGTTCCGTCTTAACTTTATCAACTAAAAATTCCATAGAGATATTAGTATAAATAATCTTATCCTCTATGTCTGTAGCTTTCCAACTTCGATTTAACCATTTTATAGCATTGAATATTTGTTTCAAGATAGGTGACTGCTGATTTGTCAGCTTTTCATACAACTTTTCTTCGTACCAATCCAACTCCTTTATTTGTTTATCAAGAGATGAATCAATCATTAGAGAATTATTTTCTCTTATATTTTTCGAATCACTGAAAATCTTTTCACTTCCTATCATATTTTCTACATAATAAAATGTTGAACACGTGGGATTTTGATAAAGTCCTAGTCTATTCCATCTATTAAACTCCTCACCCAAATTGTATAAATTAAAAGCTCTATCATTTTTTGCTAACAGCATTATGACATCAATAGCGCTCTGTATCTTTAACAACCCTAACTGGTAAGCATCATATGTATTATCTGATTCAACGATCGTTTGAGCGAAAGTATGAAATTCGTCGTGTAAGTCATGATTGTAAAATTCACTTATATTTCTAAATTTAAATATTGCTTGTTCTTTGTTGTAAAAATTAACATCACCTAACCCGAAGGATCCGCTTGTTATAGACAAATCTACAATTGGAATTATCACAAGATAAGGAGCTTTAATCTCTTCGACACTTTCGATATTAATCTGTTCTTTTTTAATTCCTGCCGTTCTTAAAATAGCATTTACATGTGACTGTAGATTAAGCCCACGAGAAGAATAATATCCCCCCTTAATATAAACTAATTCATGCATAAAAGAACTTATAGTTAACTCATATGTATTGGAACTCGTAGTTGCTGCTTCATAAATTCTGCCAGCGGTTTCTATCTTCTCTCCGGTAAGAGAATACCTAATAATCATGTCATCTACCAGATGTATTTTTTTAACATCTTCAGTGTTTTTTTGATTAGTTTCAATTTCAATCTTTCCATATAGTAAACCACTTCTATTAAAAAAAAGAATAGAACTTGTGGGTTTATGCATAATCTGATTATTGTATGTCTCACATTCACATGAAATTACACTCCGACTCCTGGAGGCCAATACAGTTATATTTTTATACGAATAAAAGTCTGTTTTTTTTATATTAGACTTTCTGAAATAATTTATTGTTTCCGGTATATTATCTACAGATATGTCTATTGTGTTATATTCACTTCTTATTAAATCAGAAAGCTTATTTAAAACAACATTTATACTTTCTTTTTCTACAGGTATCACTTCTTCTTTTTCAAAATCGAATCCTATTATCAAAAAGTTACTAGAATCATTTAATTTAAAGATAAGATATTGAATTATTATCGATCTACGATGAAGAATTAGAGTTAAAATTAACTCTTTGTTGATAAATTTCCTTTCATCTAGATTATAAGTAGAGTTAAACAAAGTAGGGTCGAAAGGATTTATCATAGTCCATTTACCTCCTGCTATAGATATACTGGTACATCAACACTAAATCAAACGACTTTTTTAGGGTTGCGTTTAGATAGTCCACACTTTTTTGAACAGAAAAATTAAGGGCACTTAGGCTATAAACACATCTCCCCCCGAAAAGGAGTCCTTATCATGTCCCAAGACCGTCGCGCTTTTTCGCGTGAATTCAAGCAACAGATGGTGGGTTAGTCGAAAACGATAAAATTAAAAAAGAAATTATTCGAGAACACAACCTTGGCTCATCCTAACTCGATCGCTAGATTCTTCAGACTAACCGTTCCGGTTCATTCATTAGAAAAGAGAATCGGACACCTAAACAACAAGAGTTGACGGACTACAAAAAACGGGTAAACAACTAGAAATGGAAGTCGACATTTTAAAGCAAGCCACGCTGATCATGTATCCAACAAAATCAGGATCGCTATTCGGTATCAGCAATGTGTAAAGTCCTCGAAATGAGTCGCAGTAATTTCTATTACGGAACGACGACTGCGATGGTGAACCAACAAAAGAAAGAAGACGAGGAATAGGTGTTAAAAAGAAAATCTCCACGGTCTTCCACCAGCACCGTAACGTATATGGCGCAAGCAAAATCAAAGTGGAGCTAGAACGTCTTGGAGAAACCGTATCGAAACGGCGTATTCGCCGACTCATACAAAAGATGGATCTCGTCTCAAAGTATGCGCAACCGAGCTATAAACCGATGAAAACACCGACAAACGAGGCGACGTACCAGAACGTGCTGAACCGTCAATTCCAAGCAGGCCAACAACTCACCCTCTTGGTGGGTGAGTTGACATACGTGAAAGTGGGAAGTAACTGGCATTACATCTGCCTGCTCATCGACTTATACAACCGCGAAATCGTGGGATCCAGCGCAGGCGCTCGAAAAGATGCCGCCTTGATTCAGGGTGCGTTCGAAACGGTCAAACAGGACCTGAATACGGTCGCCTTTTTCCATACCGACCGTGGATCTGAATTTGAGAATGAAGGAATCGATGAGATTTTGAGACGCATGAAATCGAGCGATTGCTAAGCGAAAAAGCAAATCCGTATGATAATGTGGTCGCCGAAACTACGTTTAAAACACTTAAAACCGAGTGGATTAACGACCGGCGTTTTGAGTCGCTCAAGCAATTGTCCCTCGAACTGTTCGATTACATTCATTGGTGTAACAACCTGCGAATCCATGGCTCGTTAGGTTATCTTAGTCCGGTTGCTTATTGGCTGTCTTCCCTTAAAAAAGCTGTTTGAATATGTGTTGAATTACCAGTTTCGATAAGTGACAGGATGGTATGGCCAAGGCTGCTGGGTAGACCAACATGGTTGTACCAATTCACGTAATCAAACAATTCAAACGCTAGCTGATTAAGCATATTAAAGCACATATCGTTAGGGAGTTTCATCTTCAGCATCTTAAATGTGACTTCTGCAAACGCATTATCGTAAGTATTTCCTTTTTGGCTCAACAACCTTTCAATGTGATGCTTTTTCAAAAGCGTACCAATACGGGCGTTCTTGAATTCAGTACGATCCATATGTAACAGTTCACGGCTCCCAAGTCGTCTTTGACCGATGTGAAGTCGCACTGGACTAATCTTTACGCTTACCAAAGCTATATCCTACAATTTCACAGTTGTATAGATCGAGGAGAAAACAAATATAGCTTCAGCGACCATCCACCTTCACATCCGTCAGATCACTGACCAACACAGCATATTTCGATTGGATACCAAGTGGCACTAGGAGGCATCCTATACGACGTCTTGAAATCACTCAGTTCTTTTGGTTCTGCAGTTCTTTTTTCAATTTACATGCGCTCGACACTGGTGAAAGATCATCCAGAACTCCTCTTTCAGTTCCTGTTTTGCTTATACTTCGTCGTTCTTTTTCTACCGAAACAGATGTCCCATAATAAAAAGTGTTACGGGCAATTTGGTGAACTGTGCATATTGCTGATACTGAATAGGGCTGTTGATTTTGTTGGATAATCTCTATTTAACATGATCAGCGCTGCTTGTTTTAAGATATCCACTTCTATTTTCAACTGCTTATTTCGTTTCTTATAGGCAAACAATTCTGTTTCCAAAGGGCTTCAGTTATCTTTCTCCTCAAATGAGCCGGTTTGATTGAATTGGGTAAGCCACCGACAAAGGCCAGAAGCCATCAGATCGTATTCCAGGACAAGACCTAGTCAACTTTTTCCGCCGGCATCCAGCGCCACAAGCTGTTTCTTGAATTCGGGTGAAGGTGGATTTACAACATTACTTAATTCGGATAATGGATTGGATGGAATAATCGTGTATAACTATTAATTAATTATCTTTACTCTCAAAAAATCTTGTAGTTTAAAAATTTCTATCTCTTCAATTAACTTGACTTTTACAATTAAGGAATTTTCTAAACTATTAATCTCACTTAGTATATTGTCTTTTTCTATCTCACCATCAAGCAGAATTATAACCCTTAACTCTTCAAAATCATTAGTATACTCTTTAGTTTTCATATTTAGACCTTTTAAGTACTTCTTAATGCTTGTTTCATATTTGAAAGTTTTAAATTCAAAAGCTACATTATTAACTATCATATCTACATCATAAATCAAATCGGAGGTATCTATTTGTCTATAGCTATTAGTATTAAATGCTTTTACTGTTGAAATCATTACTTCTTCAAAAATTATTGCTTTAACTCTACTTAAATCCTCGCTGAATGAAATTAAAGATTCTTTCTCAAAATCCGATAATTCTTCACCATGTACAATTTGATTTCTAACTTTACTTAAACTATAAAATTCTTCCCCTACACCTTTTGAAATTATCCTTTCTTTTTTCAAAGCATTAAAAATTTGTAGAGCTGAGTTAACTTTCCCATATGGTTTATTTAGTATATATTTTTGTGATTGATAAAATAAATCTCTTAACCATTTTTCAAATCTAATAAACTCATCAAGATAATCATAAGCGTTATTATTATTAATTTTTCCTAATACGGCATTTTCCGACCACTTGTATCTTGTCTTGATTTCCTCTTCAGTCTCATTACTTTTTAAAACTCCAACTTCATCAACTTCCAATAATTGTTGTTCTAACATCTTATCAATAAGTGATTGAATATTTTCTCTGATATAGTTTAAATATGCCGAAGCAAATTCGTCATCAATGAAATTTTTATTTTTCAAAATATCATCTATTTCAAAACTAATCGGTCGTAGTCTCTTCATATTTTTAATAGCTATGTAAAGATTCGAAATAAGGAAATCTATGACCCCCTCTTCTATATTATCTTTGGTAACTTCTATTATTTCCTCTTCCACTTGATACACCACTAATGAAATAGTTGCATTAGTTAGCATTATTTCGTCTTTTCCATCGATTTCAATGTATGTCTTATTATATTCATCGAATTTAATATCGTTTCTTATAATACTAATAAATTTCCTAAATATACGATTTGATAACAAAATTTTAGAATCTAAATATTTCTTCACTAAATCATCACTATAATTTTCTTCACCAATTAGAGAGATAAAATATTTTTCAAATCCAGATTTATTTAATAACGGTATATGTACATTCCTAGTAAATATACTAGAAAGCATATTATTATCTAATACGTCTGCCATTAAGTATCTGTATAACATTTTTTGTCCAAAAATTAGTATATAATTAGATTTTCCTAGTAACATCAGTGGTTTTAAATCACTGATTAGACTATTAATATCCTCTTCTTTTTCTATTTTATCTAGCTCATCTATTATAAATACAATCTCAATGCCTATATCACTTAATTTAGAAACTATTCTTGTCAACTGAAACTCTGCTACTTCATCATCAAAAAAAGTTTTACGATTTAATTCCTTAGTATTTGTTTTAGATTTTTTCTTTGAGTATTCAAAGCTTATTAAAAGTCCTATTAATAGAATTACAGGTATAACATAAGAATACCAATTGCCATCTTTAATATAGTTAATGAAACTTAGACTTCCTAATAAAAAAGTAGAAATCCTCGTTATAATATTCCGTAAATTAGCACTAAATAGAAAAGACTTTATTGTTTCCTCATTTTCTAAGTAACTTTCTTTTGCTTCGATTTCATGAAATGTCCTCGCATAAATCAATTCAATTTCATAAAATAATTCTGGATTTTCTTTAAGTGTATTCTTAACATCTTCCCTACTATTACTTAAACCCCAGTAAATTTCTCGTATTAAACTTCTTAGAACATTAGAAAAGCCACTATATTTCCCAACATTTAAATGAATAAAAATCCTAGTTTTATGTTTATCATCATTTAATCCTTTATCAGTCACTTTTTTAGTTTTCAAAAATATAAATTTAATTTTACTTACAATTCTTTTTATAAAACTACCTTCACTAACAAGTGTTGCTTTATTACTACTCACTTTATTTAATTCTGACTCTGATTTGATTTCGTTTACTAATGTTTTTATAAATGATGTTTTACCTACACCTCGATACCCAGATACTAAGTAAGTAGTAGGATTGCCCATTAGCAACTCTTGTTTAAGGATTTTTATTTTTCTTTTATCAAGAGAAGTTCCATTGTTAATTGGTGCGTCTTTAATTTGCTTGATATCAACTTCTATTTTCAATTCTACCACCGCCTTGATATCAATATACCATTTCCAATTACCAAATTAGTACAATTAATTAAAGGTTTCCATTCGATGAAAAGATCTTTCATATGATAAAAATCGTCTCGATTCGAAATTCTCTCGAAATTGTATTAAACAGCGTAGCTACACCTCATTTCTATTCCACTGCGCCTGCTTTACTTCATATCATTAAACGTCACTATGACTTCTTTCTCTTCCTTCAAGTTTTTCTATTTCCCAAAACTATTCATTCTATAGATAATAATGTAAATCTTCACGAATAAGTTCTTTTAGGAGTTTTATACATAGTGTTTGAAGAAGAGAGAAAGTCAACTTGAGGGTACCTAGGAATCTATGAAATTACAAGAAGCCGGGAAAAATTACTCTTAGAGAGAACCGACAGTTAGTCAGATGTAATAATGTTATAAATTCTATGTTGTCAGAGTAAATAAAGATGAAAAAGATGAAAGCTATAATGTATTTAAGAGGCAATATTTATAATTACTTAAGTAGCTACCATGAACCTTCTTAATTTTTAAGATAAAACAAAAAGAGCTAAAACCCAGATATACCTAGGCTCTAGCTCTATTTTTTAAAGAATTTACATCATGCCGCCCATGCCGCCCATATCAGGCATTCCGCCGCCTTGTCCTGCTGGTTCTGGCAGGTCTGCTACGACTGCTTCAGTTGTCAGGAACATAGCCGCAACAGAAGCTGCGTTTTGCAATGCAGAACGCGTCACTTTCGTCGGGTCTACGATGCCTTGGTCAAGCATGTTAACCCATTCGCCTGTTGCCGCGTTGTAGCCGATGCCGACTTCTTCCGTTTTCAAGCGGTGAACGATGATCGAGCCTTCAAGGCCAGCGTTCGTTGCGATTTGGCGAACCGGCTCTTCAAGTGCACGGAGCACGATGTTGATGCCAGTCGCGACGTCGCCTTCTTGCTCTGTCGCAATTTGCGCCACTTGGTTGTAGACATTGATAAGCGCTGTACCGCCGCCTGCCACGATGCCTTCTTCAACCGCTGCGCGTGTTGCGTTCAATGCGTCTTCAATGCGCAGTTTACGCTCTTTCAATTCTGTTTCAGTTGCTGCGCCGACTTTGATGACTGCGACACCGCCAGCAAGTTTCGCGAGGCGCTCCTGCAGTTTTTCGCGGTCGAATTCAGAAGTCGTTTCTTCCAATTGGCTGCGGATTTGCGCCACGCGAGCGATGATTTTCTCGGAATCGCCATTGCCTTCAACGATTGTCGTATTATCTTTAGAAACGACGACTTTCGCTGCGCGTCCAAGTTGTGCAATGTTTGTGGATTTCAGGTCAAGACCGAGGTCTTCCGTGATCACTTCAGCGCCAGTGAGAGCGGCAATGTCTTCAAGCATCGCTTTTCTGCGATCGCCGAATCCAGGAGCTTTCACAGCTACTGCGTTGAATGTGCCGCGCAATTTGTTCACGACAAGTGTTGCCAACGCTTCGCCTTCAACATCTTCAGAGATGATGAGTAGCGGTTTGCTTTGCTGAACGACTTGCTCAAGCACTGGAAGGATTTCTTGGATATTGCCGATTTTCTTGTCAGTGACAAGGATGAACGGGTTTTCAAGAACCGCTTCCATTTTATCGGAATCCGTCACCATGTAAGGAGACTGGTAGCCGCGGTCGAATTGCATCCCTTCCACAACGTCAAGTTCCGTCGTGAAGCCGCGTGATTCTTCCAAAGTAATGACGCCATCGTTGCCGACGCGCTCCATTGCTTCTGCGATCAATTTGCCGACTTCCTCGTCGCCTGAAGAAATCGCCGCTACTTGAGCGATCGATTCTTTGCCTTCGATTTGTTGGGAAATGGATTGCAATCCAGTAACCGCGCTTTCCACAGCAAGTTCGATGCCGCGGCGGATGCCGACAGGGTTGGCGCCAGCTGTGACGTTCTTCAAGCCTTCACGGATCATCGCTTGTGCAAGAACCGTCGCAGTCGTTGTACCGTCACCTGCGATATCGTTCGTTTTGGAAGCAACTTCCGCCACAAGTTTCGCGCCCATGTTTTCAAACGCGTTTTCAAGCTCGATTTCTTTGGCGATCGTTACGCCATCGTTTGTAATAAGCGGCGTGCCGAATTTCTTCTCAAGCACGACATTGCGCCCTTTTGGCCCAAGCGTTACTTTGACTGCGTCCGCTAATTTATCTACACCTTGCAGCATCAAGCTGCGTGCATCTTCACTGAACTTAATATCTTTTGCCATGATTCGGTTCCTCCTATTAAATAGAATTTATGCTTATTTAGCCGACAATCGCAAGGATGTCGTTTTCACGTAAGATCAAGTATTCTTTGCCTTCGTATTTCAATTCTGTGCCCGCATATTTCGAAAAGACGACGCGGTCTCCTTCAGTTACGTCCAGCTCTGTGCGCTGTCCGTTTTCACGGATAAGTCCATTCCCTACCGCAATCACTTTGCCTTCCTGCGGCTTTTCCTGCGCCGTTCCTGGCAAGACGATTCCGCTAGATGTCTTTTCTTCCACTTCGACGAGCTCAATGATGACACGATCTCCTAATGGTCTTAACAATTGAAACACCCTCCTCAAATTAAATAGCTTCTAATCGTTTAGCACTCTCTAGTCTTGAGTGCTAACCCATAGATAAGTTTAATAAAATCTTCAGTTAATTGCAAGCAGAAACCCTAGAGCGTTTTGAATTCTTTGCGCCTTTTTCCGTTAAGCCCTACAATAAAAGGAGCACGTGAAAAGAAAGGAATTTGACTACATGACCTCAACCGATAAAACCGCCTCTCCCTCGAAAGCGAAAGGGTATAAGCGCAAAAATATGCGTACGCCGCTCCTGGTCCTGCTCGTCTTCGTAGCCGTTCAGCTCATGCCAATACTCTTTATCGGCCCGACGCTCGGCTATTTCCGCGACCAAGGGCTTGACGATGCCACGGCCCGCGCTTCCACATCCGGATGGCTGATCTTCCTGACGATGGGCATCGGCTTTTTGGTCACGATGATCCTCATCTTGCGCGACCGCAACTTCTTCAATATTTGGAAAGGCAAAAAATCGAGCCTTCCCGCTGCTATCGGCTGGGGCGTCCTCGGCTTTCTGCTGTTGATCATCGGGCAATCGATCGCCGCCATGATCGAAATGGCGATCGGCATCGACCCGGGATCCGCCAATACCCAGACGCTCGTCCGAATCGCTGAAGTCGTGCCGTACGCGATCATCGCAGTCGTTCTGTTCGGCCCGATCCTCGAAGAACTCGTCTTCCGCAGAGTCGTCTTCGGCTCCTTGAACCAAACGATGAACTTCTGGATCGCCACAGCCATCTCGGCGCTCGTCTTCGCACTCGTCCATCTCGAGTTCACGCATCTCTTGCTCTATTTCACGACCGGACTGATCCTGGCAGCCCTCTATCAGCGGACCAAGCGCATCCTCACCCCGATTATCGCGCACATCCTGCTGAACGGCTACGTCATGCTCATCCAGCTCAATATGGACAAAATCGAAACCTTCATCAAACAAATGGAAAATCTGCAATAACCCAAAAACCGCCACTCCTTTGTTGGAGCGGCGGTTTTTAATCTCTATAAGAGAAAAATAAGAAGATACGATAGTATTGAAGTTGGCATCAGTTAGCTAGGAGGTAACTAAAGTGTTGAGTGCGTGATGAAATGTCCGTTCCACTCTAAAATTAGCGACGGAGCGAAAGGGGCTGACCCCTGTGGGACATAGCGAATGAATAAGTGAAGAGAAGCTGAGCTTATTCATTTGCGACATATCTGCTTGTAGGTATGTCGCAGGGGCTTCTTTGTCACATCGGCTCAACACCCGCCCTATCCCCGGGCAGTTGAAAACGCGACGTCCTGTCGCTTCAACTGCATGACCCGCATCCTGCGGGCCCCAAGCATCCGCCAGGAGCGCAATCTCCTGTCTCCACCCCATTTTCTTTCCAAATAAAAAACCTCCCGCCATCATTTCGGCGGAAGGTCTCCTGTCTGTTCTTCAATTGCCTGCTGCTGTTCTGCCCGCAGGAACTTACGATATCCGATGCGCGCAATGATCACACTGAATTCATAGAGCAAAATCAGCGGCAAAGTGACTAGCATATGCGAGACAATATCCGGCGGCGTAATGAACGCGGCGATTGTCACCAGCGCCAAGTACGCATACTTCCGGTACTTCGTCATCATCATCGGCGTCAAAATGCCGAGACGCGTCAAAAACAGCATCAACACCGGCAGCTGGAAGATAAAGCCGAACGGCAAAGTAATTTGGAACAAAAACTGGAAATACTCATTGATCCCAATCGTCTCCTGGATATCCAGGTTCTCCGAAATATTGAGCATGAACCCGATGACGTACGGGAACAGCACCAAATAGGAAAACGCAATCCCGCCGATAAACAAGGACAAGGAAAATGGGATATACCCAAGCGTCACTTTTCGCTCCCTGTCAGAGAGTCCGGGACTGATGAATGCCCAAAATTGGTACATGATCAATGGCGACGTGATGATCAATGCCAAAATCATCATGACTTGCATATATATCTTAATCGGATCGGTAATCTTGAACGCGTTCAGCGTCAGATTCCGCGCCTCTTCACTGAACTGCAAATAGCGGATCAGCGGCTCGGCGAGGAAGAATCCCGCAATGAGCGCGAACAGAAAGAAAACGACTATCAAGGTCAGCCGTTTTCTGAGTTCACCTATATGTTCAACTACCGTCATTTCATTTTGTTGGTTCATCGGACAAACATCCTATCGTGTTACTTGTGCTCGTCTTTCTTGTCTAGATCGTTTTTCTTCGCTGTTTCGACTTTCTTGTCATCTTCATCGTCATCAGCCAATCCTTTTGTCGCGTTTTTGAATTCGCGCAAGGAAGAACCGAATGCTTTACCTAGTTCCGGCAATTTTTTCGGGCCGAAAATCAGCAAGGCGACAATCCCGATGATGATTAAACTTAGTGGACCTGGAGCCATATCAGACACCTCCTGTAGTATGCTTCTAGTGTACATGAAACACGGCCTTTTGGCTATTTGCAATGGCCGTTCAAATGTGAAGGTTTTATGTTAATCATGCTTGATCTGATAGATCAAAGTCTGCAGTTCGACCGATAAATCAATCGTCTGGACACGGATATGTTCAGGCACGGAAATGCGTACCGGCGTGAAATTGAGTATGCCTTTAATGTCTGTCTGCGCGAGCCGGTCCGTCACTTCCTGGGCCGACCGCGATGGCACTGTCAAAATGACTACTTCGACGCCGTACTGCTTAATCTTCTCTTCAATCAAATCTGGATGGTACGTATCGATGCCGCTGATCTGCTTCCCTTCATGGGGGCTGTTCGTATCAAAGGCGAGGATGATTTTCGTGTTGTGATTGCGGTGGAAATTGTATTTTAAAAATGCGCTGCCGAGGCTGCCGACACCGATCAAGGCGACATTCGTCGCTTCGTCCTGGTCTAGCGTCTTGCGGAAAAAAGCCAAAAGCTCCTGCACATCATAGCCATAGCCTTTTTTGCCAAGTGCGCCAAGATGGGAAAAATCGCGGCGGATGGTCGCCGAATCAATTTTCATCGCTTCGCTCAACTCCTGCGAAGAAATGCGCTTTTGTCCAGCATTGGCAAAATTCTGGAGAAACCGGTAATACAAGGGCAGCCGCTTCGTTGTCGCTTGCGGGATTTTATGGGATTCGTCAAGCATGGGATCGCTTCCTTCTGAACTGTTGTCAAATCGTATCAATCTTACATGACAGGCCTTGATATGTAAAGGCTTGCGTAATTGCGAAGCGCCCGTCCATCAGCTACACTTAAGAAGAATAGAGGTGACCCTAAATGATCGTATTGCAAGTCAATCAAATCCATAAATCATTCGGTGCCGAGGAAATCATCTCAGGCGCCAAACTTGAAGTCCAGCACCGTGACCGGGTCGCACTCGTCGGCCGAAACGGTGCCGGAAAATCCACATTATTAAAAATCATCGCCGGTGAAATGTCTTACGACAGCGGCGATTTGATCATGCCGAAAGATTTAACGATCGGCTATTTGGAACAGCAAACCGACTTGAATTCAGACGCCACGGTATGGCAGGAAATGATGAAGATCTTCGCCCATTTCCGGGACCAGGAAGCGAAGCTGCGTCAACTCGAAGCGGCGATGGCCGATCCTGATGTCTACAACGATGCAGAACGCAACGCCAAGGTCATGCAAGAATATGACCTCCTCCAGACCCATTTCAAAGATGCCGGCGGGTATCAGTTCGAAGCCGATACGCGCGCGGTCTTGCACGGTATGAAGTTCTACGCTGAAGACTATGAAAAGAAAATCACTTCCCTGTCAGGCGGCCAGAAAACCCGCCTCATGCTTGCGAAGCTTCTTCTTGCCAAACCTCAGCTGTTGATTCTCGATGAGCCGACCAACCATTTGGACATCGAAACCTTGAGCTGGCTCGAAAATTATTTGAAGAATTACCCGGGCGCTTTGCTAATCGTCTCGCATGACCGCTATTTCCTCGACCAAGTCGTCACGCTCGTTTACGAAGTATCACGCAAGAAGGTCCGTAAATACACCGGCAACTACAGCCGTTATTTAAGCGAAAAAGCGAAACAATACGAACTCGACCGCAAACATTACGAGAAAGAACAAAGCGAAAAAGCCAAACTCGAAGACTATGTCGCCCGCAACCTGGTCCGTGCTTCGACGACGAAAATGGCGCAAAGCAGGCGCCGTGTGCTCGAGAAGACCGACTGGATGGAAGCTCCAGAAGGCGACGAAAAATCAGCGCGCTTCGGTTTCGACATCCAAAAGCAAAGCGGCAATGACGTGTTGAACGTCCAAGCCTTGTCTGTCGGCTATGGCGACCAGCCGGTGTCGAACAACATCACGTTGAAACTCTACCGCACCGACAGCCTCGCGCTTGTCGGGCCGAACGGTGTCGGTAAATCGACGCTGCTCAAGACCATCATGAAAGAATTGCCGGCACTTGCAGGTGACATCCATTACGGCACCGGCATCCAATTCGGCTATTACGACCAGGAACAGGCAAACTTAAAAGGCAATAAGCTCGTCCTCAACGAATTATGGGACGACTACCCGCATGTAAATGAAAAAGACATCCGGGGCATCCTCGGACGCTTCTTATTCACTGGAGACGATGTCTTGAAGCCAGTGTCGACTTTATCCGGCGGTGAAAAAGCCCGTGTGGCACTCGCCAAGCTCATGATGCAAAAAGCCAATGTCCTGCTGCTCGATGAACCGACCAACCATTTGGATCTCGACAGCAAAGAAGTGTTGGAAAACGCCTTGATCGACTATCCAGGCACACTGTTATTCGTTTCCCATGACCGTTATTTCATGAATCGAATCGCCACAAAAGTGGTAGAACTGTCCCGAGACGGCACCACCGAGTACTTGGGCGATTACGATTATTACGTTGAGAAAAAACTCGAAACTGAAGAACTCGCAGCGCTTGATGCACTCGAAGCTAAAGCGAAACAGCCGGAGATCCAAACGTCTGCATCCACTTCTCAAATCGACAAGGAAGCCAAAAAACTCGAACGCCAGTTAGTAAGGAAAAACACCGAAATCGAACAAGCCATGGAATCTCTGGATGAAGAAATCGCAGCGATTGAAGAGCAATTATGCGAACCGGATATTTTCCAGGACCATGAACGCGTCATGCCGTTGCAATCACGTCTCGAAGAGCTGAAGCACTCACATGAAGAAACCATGGCCGAATGGCTCGAACTGCAAGAACAACTTGAAGAAATGAATTCCTGACCGCATACTGGGTATGCGGTTTTTCTTTTCCCTACATATAGGTCAATACCATTTACCAAAATAAATATTTCCACAGATTTGTACACAATAGAAGAGTTGTAAAATCAACTATCAACAGAGTTACGAACATTATCCACAGGACCCTTTTCTTTTATCCACATAGTTTTCCACCTTTAACTCCACAATATATAGGAAATCCACTATTTATCGATAGGTTGTTAACAGCTTATTCACAAATTGTGCATAAGTACAAATGTTCTCTATTGACAGAAAATACATTTCTATGTCCTTGTAACATTTGGATATTATTCATAAAAAAGAAGCATTACCGCAATTCTCAATAAATTGCGGTAATGCTTTCAGTTAAATCCATGAACTCAAGGGCATGCCCGAGCGCCCATTCATGGCCATATCTCCTGTCAATCCTTTTTCGTACATAACCGTTCCAGCAGCTGCAATCATAGCTGCATTATCTGTACAAAGCGGCAGCGGCGGAATAAAGAAAGGGATACCCTCTTTTACAAAAGTCTCAGTCAGCGATCTGCGAAGCCCTTTATTGGCTGCTACACCGCCCGCTGCAATTACTTGTCGTACACCGAATTCCCTGGCTGCGCGCAAAGTCTTTGCCGTTACGACTTCCACGACGCTGTTTTGGAATCCTGCGGCAACAGCTTCCGGTACAGGTGTTTCCCCGCGCTGCTTCATATTGTGCATATAATTCAGCACAGATGATTTCAATCCGCTGAAACTGAAGTCATAGGATCCTTCTTCCAGCCAAACCCGCGGAAAGTCGACTGCTTCCACGCTTTGATGCGCCAACCGGTCGATATGCGGCCCGCCAGGATATGGCAAGTTCAATGTCCGCGCCACTTTGTCGTAGGCTTCTCCGGCAGCATCATCCCTAGTTTCTCCGATGACTGTAAAATCACCATGTTCTTTCATGAGGATCAACTCAGTATGCCCTCCTGAAATGACCAACGACAAAAGCGGGAATTCCATTTCCTGCTCTAATCGATTCGCATATATATGGCCTGCGATATGATGAACACCAACTAGCGGCAAGCTATGCGCAAACGCAAACGCTTTTGCTGCATTAACACCAACTAGCAAGGCGCCGACTAGACCCGGCCCTTCTGTTACAGCCACCGCGGATAACTCAGTTGGCACCAAATTCGCCTGCTGAAGAGCTTCTTCAATCACAATAGTGATCTGCTCGACATGATGTCTCGATGCAATTTCCGGTACCACACCCCCGAAGCGCTTATGACTCTCAATTTGCGATGCCACCACATTGGAGATGATTTCTGTCCCGTTTTTTACGACTGAAGCCGCTGTTTCGTCGCAACTCGTTTCTATTCCCAATACATAAATGTCTTTATTCATCGAAATTCACCCACATAACTATGGCATCTTCCTGATTATCCGTATAATAACCTTTTCGGATGCCACCATTTTTGAATCCTAGTTTCTTATATAAATTAAGCGCAGCTATATTGCTGACACGTGCTTCCAATGTCATCAATTTCGCCCCTTGCGCTTTTGCAGTTTCTATTGCCTCTTTCATTAATGCTTCCCCAAACTTCTTGCCCCGTTCTTTGGGGGAGATGGCGATATTCGTAATATGTGCTTCGTCCATGACAAGCCACATGCCACAGTAACCAACGACTCCTTCTTGCGTTTCAGCCAACACATAATAAGCAAATTCGTTTTTCAGCATCTCTTGCTCAAATGCCTCTTTCGTCCAGGCTAGCGTAAACGATTGCTTTTCAATCTCGTACACTTCATTTACATCATGAATAGTCATTTTCCGAAATTTCACTGATTCGCTCATTGGCCTTTTCCTTCATCCGTTTTTGCAAGATTCGCTTCTGCTTCTGTAATCCGGCGATATTCAGGAACCGTGTGGTGTACTTCTTTCGCTTCTTCAGCCGCTGCCAATGCAATCAAATTCGATGCTCTTGGCAGTCTATTTTGGTACGGTGCAAAATAGGCCAAGTCCCCAAGCATTTCCTCAATTATTGAACGATGAATTTCAAGGTCAGTCCCTGTAAACAAAACAGGTTGTCCATGTGCACGGACTTGTTCCAAAAACGTCTTGAAGTCACTATGGCGATCTGAAAGGACCGTTGACAGCTGACGCCCATCATAAAGTGCAGTAAAAGCGGTACCGCGTCTTGCATCCATCACAGGGCAAATCAGACCATTAAATCCCTGCCCGTTCGCTGCGAGAACCTTCAAACTTGATACAGTAGTCAACGGAATTTTCAACGACCACGCGAGAGTTTTCGCGATCGTCAGGCCAATTCGAACTCCTGTATAGGATCCAGGTCCTTCTGCAACAACAATTTGCGTTAAATCACCCGGAGCAATTTTCGCTTTTTTCATCAAATCCTCTACTGCAGGCATAGCAGTTAAGGAATGATTGATCTTTAAATTTTGAGTTTCTTCTATTAATACTGTATCGTCTTTCACCAAAGCGATAGCTAGCGGCGAATTCGACGTATCGATTCCTAAAATCATTGCATTAGCTCCCTGCATAAGTTTTCGTAACGGACACCATGCGGCTGAAACTCCACTTCACGCCCCTCTTCAGACAAGCGGCGAATGACAATATCCAAGCGTTCCTCCGGCAAATAATCCTCGATGAACTGAGCCCATTCAATCACCGACACAGCTTCTTCTGCAAACAATTCATCAAAACCGATGTCTTCATCACTATTTTCCAAGCGGTATACATCAAAATGATTCAGATTTAATCGGCCTTCATATTGCTTGAGGATAGTGAAAGTCGGGCTATTGACCGTTCGTTCGATGCCGAGCCCTTTGGCCAATCCCTTAGTAAAAGTCGTCTTGCCTGCCCCTAAGTCACCTTCCAGTGTTAGGAGATCTTGAGGCTGCAAAAGCAAAGCCAATCGAATGGCAAGTTTCTCTGTCTGTTCCGGCGATTGCACTGTAATCGTAAAGCTCATGTCTCTTCACCTCGTTTGAGTCTTTTCATAGTTTAGCGGAGATAGCCGTCCAAATCAAAATATATTGTTTCCATAGAAAAAGAGCACAGCGGGTTCGCTGTGCTCACTTTTTGGAATGACGGTCCCGACCGGGATCGAACCGGCGATCTCCTGCGTGACAGGCAGGCATGTTAACCGCTACACCACGGGACCAAAATTATAGACCAGCGACGTCCTACTCTCACAGGGGGAAACCCCCAACTACCATCGGCGCAAAAGAGCTTAACTTCCGTGTTCGGGATGGGAACGGGTGTGGCCTCTTTGCCATCATCACTGGACTCTTGAGCTTGTTCGCTCAAAACTGGATAAATCGACATTGTGGGAAACTTGCGTTTCAGTTTGTTGGTTAAGTCCTCGATCGATTAGTATTCGTCAGCTGCACGTGTCGCCACGCTTCCACCCCGAACCTATCTACCTCATCGTCTTTGAGGGATCTTACTTGCTTGCGCAATGGGAAATCTCATCTTGAGGGGGGCTTCGTGCTTAGATGCTTTCAGCACTTATCCCGGCCACACATAGCTACCCAGCGATGCTCTTGGCAGAACAACTGGTACACCAGCGGTGTGTCCATCCCGGTCCTCTCGTACTAAGGACAGCTCCTCTCAAATTTCCTGCGCCCGCGACGGATAGGGACCGAACTGTCTCACGACGTTCTGAACCCAGCTCGCGTACCGCTTTAATGGGCGAACAGCCCAACCCTTGGGACCGACTACAGCCCCAGGATGCGATGAGCCGACATCGAGGTGCCAAACCTCCCCGTCGATGTGGACTCTTGGGGGAGATAAGCCTGTTATCCCCGGGGTAGCTTTTATCCGTTGAGCGATGGCCCTTCCATGCGGAACCACCGGATCACTAAGTCCGTCTTTCGACCCTGCTCGACCTGTCCGTCTCGCAGTCAAGCTCCCTTGTGCCTTTACACTCTGCGAATGATTTCCAACCATTCTGAGGGAACCTTTGAGCGCCTCCGTTACTCTTTAGGAGGCGACCGCCCCAGTCAAACTGCCCGCCTGACACTGTCGCCCAAGCCGCTAAGGCTTGTGGGTTAGAAGTTCAATACAACCAGGGTAGTATCCCACCGACGCCTCCCCCGAAGCTGGCGCTCCGGGTTCTCTGGCTCCTACCTATCCTGTACAAGTTGCACCAAAATTCAATATCAGGCTACAGTAAAGCTCCACGGGGTCTTTCCGTCCTGTCGCGGGTAACCTGCATCTTCACAGGTACTATAATTTCACCGAGTCTCTCGTTGAGACAGTGCCCAGATCGTTACGCCTTTCGTGCGGGTCGGAACTTACCCGACAAGGAATTTCGCTACCTTAGGACCGTTATAGTTACGGCCGCCGTTTACTGGGGCTTCGGTTCGCACCTTCGCTTGCGCTAAGCACTCCCCTTAACCTTCCAGCACCGGGCAGGCGTCAGCCCCTATACGTCACCTTACGGTTTTGCAGAGACCTGTGTTTTTGCTAAACAGTCGCCTGGGCCTATTCACTGCGGCTCTCTCGGGCTTTAACACCCTACCAGAGCACCCCTTCTCCCGAAGTTACGGGGTCATTTTGCCGAGTTCCTTAACGAGAGTTCACTCGCTCACCTTAGAATTCTCTTCTCGCCTACCTGTGTCGGTTTGCGGTACGGGCACCTCCCGCCTCGCTAGAGGCTTTTCTTGGCAGTGTGAAATCAGGGACTCTGAGGTTAAACCTCTTGCCATCACTGCTTGATGTACATAGAAACGGGATTTGCCTCGTTTCTCATCTCACAACTTGGACGTGCACAACCAACGGCACGCTCACCCTATCCTTCTGCGTCCCCCCATTACTCAAACGGCGGGGAGGTGGTACAGGAATATCAACCTGTTGTCCATCGTCTACGCCTATCGGCCTCGACTTAGGTCCCGACTAACCCTGAGCGGACGAGCCTTCCTCAGGAAACCTTAGGCATTCGGTGGACGGGATTCTCACCCGTCTTTCGTTACTCATACCGGCATTCTCACTTCTAAGCGCTCCACCAGTCCTTCCGGTCTGACTTCAACGCCCTTAGAACGCTCTCCTACCACGGACATCTACGATGTCCATCCACAGCTTCGGTAATCCGTTTAGCCCCGGTACATTTTCGGCGCAGTGTCACTCGACCAGTGAGCTATTACGCACTCTTTAAATGATGGCTGCTTCTAAGCCAACATCCTGGTTGTCTAAGCAACGCCACATCCTTTTCCACTTAACGGATATTTGGGGACCTTAGCTGGTGGTCTGGGCTGTTTCCCTCTTGACTACGGATCTTATCACTCGCAGTCTGACTCCCAAGCATAAATCACTGGCATTCGGAGTTTGTCTGAATTCGGTAACCCGGGATGGGCCCCTAGTCCAAACAGTGCTCTACCTCCAGGATTCTCTTCTTGAGGCTAGCCCTAAAGCTATTTCGGAGAGAACCAGCTATCTCCAGGTTCGATTGGAATTTCTCCGCTACCCACACCTCATCCCCGCACTTTTCAACGTGCGTGGGTTCGGGCCTCCAGTAAGTGTTACCTTACCTTCACCCTGGACATGGGTAGATCACCTGGTTTCGGGTCTACAACTGCATACTCACTCGCCCTATTCAGACTCGCTTTCGCTGCGGCTCCGGCTTCTCACCTTAACCTTGCATGCAATCGTAACTCGCCGGTTCATTCTACAAAAGGCACGCTATCACCCATTAACGGGCTCTAACTACTTGTAGGCACACGGTTTCAGGATCTATTTCACTCCCCTTCCGGGGTGCTTTTCACCTTTCCCTCACGGTACTGGTTCACTATCGGTCACTAGGGAGTATTTAGCCTTGGGAGATGGTCCTCCCGGATTCCGACGGAATTTCTCGTGTTCCGCCGTACTCAGGATCCACTCTGGAGGGAACGAACTTTCAGCTACGGGGCTATTACCCTGTCTTGCGGACCGTTCCAGGTCGCTTCGCTTAATCCGTTCCTTTGTAACTCCGTATAGAGTGTCCTACAACCCCAGAAGGCAAGCCTTCTGGTTTGGGCTGATCCCGTTTCGCTCGCCGCTACTTGGGGAATCGCATTTGCTTTCTCTTCCTTCAGGTACTTAGATGTTTCAGTTCCCTGAGTCTGCCTTCTCATGTGCTATGTATTCACACATGGATACTGCTCCATTACGAACAGTGGGTTTCCCCATTCGGAAATCCCCGGATCACAGCTCACTTACAGCTCCCCGAGGCATATCGGTGTTAGTGCCGTCCTTCTTCGGCTCCTAGTGCCAAGGCATCCACCGTGCGCCCTTATTAACTTAACCACTGAGGGTCAAAAAAAATAAGTTGATCGCAAAGCGATCACGCTACTTGATGCTTGTTTCTTAATCAATGTCGATCTATCCAGTTTTCAAAGAACAAGTTTGAAAGTCAATCCTTGCGGAGTGAACCTTCAAAACTGAACGCAAAACGTCAACCCGATCCGAAGATCGGTTCCGATATAATCCTTAGAAAGGAGGTGATCCAGCCGCACCTTCCGATACGGCTACCTTGTTACGACTTCACCCCAATCATCTGTCCCACCTTCGGCGGCTGGCTCCCGTAAGGGTTACCCCACCGACTTCGGGTGTTACAAACTCTCGTGGTGTGACGGGCGGTGTGTACAAGGCCCGGGAACGTATTCACCGCGGCATGCTGATCCGCGATTACTAGCGATTCCGGCTTCATGCAGGCGAGTTGCAGCCTGCAATCCGAACTGAGAACGGTTTTCTGGGATTGGCTCCCCCTCGCGGGTTTGCAGCCCTTTGTACCGTCCATTGTAGCACGTGTGTAGCCCAGGTCATAAGGGGCATGATGATTTGACGTCATCCCCACCTTCCTCCGGTTTGTCACCGGCAGTCACCTTAGAGTGCCCAACTGAATGCTGGCAACTAAGATCAAGGGTTGCGCTCGTTGCGGGACTTAACCCAACATCTCACGACACGAGCTGACGACAACCATGCACCACCTGTCACCGCTGTCCCCGAAGGGAAAGCCTAGTCTCCTAGGCGGTCAGCGGGATGTCAAGACCTGGTAAGGTTCTTCGCGTTGCTTCGAATTAAACCACATGCTCCACCGCTTGTGCGGGCCCCCGTCAATTCCTTTGAGTTTCAGCCTTGCGGCCGTACTCCCCAGGCGGAGTGCTTAATGCGTTAGCTGCAGCACTAAGGGGCGGAAACCCCCTAACACTTAGCACTCATCGTTTACGGCGTGGACTACCAGGGTATCTAATCCTGTTTGCTCCCCACGCTTTCGCGCCTCAGCGTCAGTTACAGACCAGAAAGTCGCCTTCGCCACTGGTGTTCCTCCACATCTCTACGCATTTCACCGCTACACGTGGAATTCCACTTTCCTCTTCTGCACTCAAGTCCCCCAGTTTCCAATGACCCTCCACGGTTGAGCCGTGGGCTTTCACATCAGACTTAAAGGACCGCCTGCGCGCGCTTTACGCCCAATAATTCCGGACAACGCTTGCCACCTACGTATTACCGCGGCTGCTGGCACGTAGTTAGCCGTGGCTTTCTGGTGAGGTACCGTCAAGGTACCAGTAGTTAGTTGGTACTTGTTCTTCCCTCACAACAGAGTTTTACGATCCGAAAACCTTCTTCACTCACGCGGCGTTGCTCCGTCAGACTTTCGTCCATTGCGGAAGATTCCCTACTGCTGCCTCCCGTAGGAGTCTGGGCCGTGTCTCAGTCCCAGTGTGGCCGATCACCCTCTCAGGTCGGCTACGCATCGTGGCCTTGGTGAGCCGTTACCTCACCAACTAGCTAATGCGCCGCGGGCCCATCCTGCAGTGACAGCCGAAACCGTCTTTCCGTGCAGCCTCATGAGAGGCCGCAAACTATTCGGTATTAGCACCGGTTTCCCGGAGTTATCCCGATCTGCAGGGCAGGTTGCCCACGTGTTACTCACCCGTCCGCCGCTAAACCAAAGGAGCAAGCTCCAATGGTTCCGCTCGACTTGCATGTATTAGGCACGCCGCCAGCGTTCGTCCTGAGCCAGGATCAAACTCTCCATTATAGAGTAGTTGATTGCTCAATACTGCTGGCGCATCGCCGTCTCGAAAGACGCGCGATTCGCTTGATCTGCCGAAGCTGATCAGTACGTTTGCCGCGATCACTCACGGCTGTATTGTTGACGTTTTGCTGTTCAGTTTTCAAGGTTCAAAAATAATGTTGGAGCGGGTGAAGGGAATCGAACCCTCATCATCAGCTTGGAAGGCTGAGGTTTTACCACTAAACTACACCCGCATATTATATAGAAGATAAATGGCGCGCCCGAGAGGACTCGAACCTCTAACCGCTTGATTCGTAGTCAAGTACTCTATCCAATTGAGCTACGGGCGCAAGTAATTGAATATGTATGGTGCGGCCGAGAAGAGTCGAACTTCCACGGGATTTCTCCCACTAGGCCCTCAACCTAGCGCGTCTGCCATTCCGCCACGACCGCAAATAATATATTTTTTGAGACAAATTCTATTATATAACTTCAGTTCTTCTTTGTCAAGAACTAATCATTCAAGTTGAAGTTCGTCTCAGTAACCCTAAAATTGGCTGGGGTACCTGGATTCGAACCAGGGCATGACGGGATCAAAACCCGTTGCCTTACCGCTTGGCTATACCCCATTGAAAAAATGGCGGTCCCGACCGGGATCGAACCGGCGATCTCCTGCGTGACAGGCAGGCATGTTAACCGCTACACCACGGGACCATTTGGTTGCGGGGGCAGGATTTGAACCTGCGACCTTTGGGTTATGAGCCCAACGAGCTACCGAACTGCTCCACCCCGCGACAATAATAATATTTTCAATTGTACCGCACACAAGTATTATATTAGAAAAAGTAATTCAATATATGTATGGTGACCCCTACGGGATTCGAACCCGTGTTACCGCCGTGAAAGGGCGGTGTCTTAACCGCTTGACCAAGGGGCCAATTAAATGGCTCCGAAGGTAGGACTCGAACCTACGACCATCGCATTAACAGTGCGGTGCTCTACCACTGAGCTACTTCGGAATAATGTTTAAGTACTTGTCGACTTTTTCTATTATAAAGAGCCTTACAAGAATCGTCAATACTTTTATTCATCATTTTATATTTTAATTTGAGGTCAGTGTTTCGTTTAGCAATATACTTCAAACGATTAAGCTCAGAGAACAATTAGTTGGCCCACTTTACTAGTTTGCCGAAAGACTCTGAACGGCCGAGAACCTATGAAGGTTTGATTAGAATGAACGGCGGGTGACCCTTGCCCCCGTTTACTCTTCTTCTATATGAATACGAATCACAGTATTTTCTTTTGCTCATTTCCGTCTAGTGTAACTTTACCGCAAGCTGCTAGACATAAAAGAAGAGCCGCTTCATCAGCGGCTCTTTCTTCTATAAACTCTTTTCTCTTTTCACCCGCAGCTTGCCGCTGCAGCGTCCGCATCTGTACTTGGCAGTGTTCATACGGATCTTTCTTGGAAATTCCGTTTTGCAAGAGATGCATTCATACAGATGAAAGCCAGTTGTCTTCCGCCGCTTCTCTACAAGAAGAGAACAAAAGCGCGGAGCCCCTGTCTCTTGTAGTAACTCTCGGAAATCCTTGTCCCGATGCTTGTATCCTTTTCCTTCAAGATGGAGGTGATAATGGCACAGCTCATGCTTAATGATGCCCGTCAGTTCATCACCGCCGAACTTCTCATATGAAGCCGGGTTGATTTCAATGTTATGTGAACCCAGTAAGTAACGGCCCCCTGTTGTCCGGAGGCGTTTGTTGAACACGCCTTGATGGCGGAATGATTTTCCGAAGGTGTCGCGGGAAATCTCTGCAATCAACTTCGTCAATTCTTCGTTCGTCATCTTATCTCTCCTGAAAATCCGGTTGTTGTTCTTTTGGCGGCAGCATCGTCAAAGCGATCCGGCCTTTTTGTTTTTCGACCTGATCGACCCATACGGTAACGATATCTCCGACTGCCACGACATCAAGCGGATGTTTAACAAACCCCTTTTTCAATTTAGAGATATGGACCAACCCATCCTGTTTCACGCCAATGTCGACGAAAGCTCCGAAATCGACGACGTTGCGCACCGTTCCTTGCACTTCCATGCCGGGAGTTAAGTCTTCCATCTTTAAGACGTCACTCTTCAGCAATGGTTGAGGGAACTCATCTCGCGGGTCGCGGAAGGGTTTCTTCAACGCATCCACAATGTCTTTGAGTGTCACTTTGCCGACTTCCCACTCCTGGCTCAATGCCTCGAGGTCCAAGTCTTCCAGCTTCGCGAGAATTTCTGGGCGGCCAATCATTTTTTTGTCCGCATCGATCAACTTGAGGATCCTCTCAGCAGCTTCATAACTTTCTGGGTGAATGCCGGTAGCGTCGAGCGGATTCTTCCCTTCTGTTATGCGCAAGAAGCCGACAGCTTGTTCATAAGTCTTGGCGCCGAGGCGAGGGATTTTCTTTAATTGGACACGGGAAGTAAAACGACCATTCTCATCACGCATTTTAATGATGTTCTCAGCAACGGTCTTGCTGAGCCCGGCGACGTATTGAAGGAGAGAAGCTGAAGCAGAGTTCACATTTACGCCGACTTGGTTGACTGCGGTCTCAACAACGAAGGTCAATTGGTCTGCCAACTTTTTTTGCGAGACGTCGTGTTGGTATTGCCCAACGCCTACAGCTTTCGGGTCTATCTTCACGAGTTCCGAAAGCGGGTCTTGGAGACGGCGGGCGATAGAAGCTGCACTGCGTTCTTCGACTTGTAAGTCCGGAAACTCTGCGCGGGCTACCTCGGATGCCGAGTACACACTGGCACCTGCTTCGTTGACGATGACATATGATGCTTTGTTCGCAGTTTCCCCAAGAAAATCGGCAATGAATTGTTCGGTTTCACGTGACGCGGTGCCATTTCCGATTGCCATGATTTCAATTGGGTAGTTGTCCGTTAGACGCTGTAAGATTTTCTTCGCGCCTTTTTGATCGGATTTTGGGGGATGCGGATAAATGACCGCCACTTCTAGTAGTTTCCCGGTCTCATCTATCACAGCCAATTTGCAGCCTGTGCGGTACGCCGGGTCAATACCGAGCACCATTTTATCTTTCATCGGAGGCTGCAATAACAGATTGCGAAGGTTTTCCGAAAAAATGTGTATGGCCTGCGTTTCACCTTTTTCACTTAGTTCCGTACGGATTTCGCGTTCAATAGATGGCTGGATCAGGCGTTTGTAGCTGTCTTCTATGGCTGCTTCGACTTCTTTCGCGGCAGGACTACCCATTTTCATCCATTTATCTTTCATTAAACGAATGATTCGGTCGACTGGAGGTGTGACTGTTACTCTCAACACACCCTCTTTTTCGCCGCGGTTGATGGCGAGTATACGGTGCGGGACAATCTTTTTGATCGCTTCGCTGTATTCATAATACATTTGAAAGACTTGTTTCTCGTCTTCGTGGCCTTTTTTGGCGGCCGTCTCCAGCAAACCATTATCGCGAGTCATGCGACGAGCTTTTTCACGGATATCCGGATCATCCGCAAAAAGCTCAGCTAAAATATCCTGTGCTCCTGCAAGCGCTTCTTCCGCTGTTTCAACACCCTTTTCAACACTGATATACTGTTCCGTTACCGTTTTGATCTGCTCTTTTCCTGGTTTCAAAAGCCAATCTGCCAGTCCCTGCAGCCCTTTTTCTTTTGCGATGATCGCTTTCGTGCGGCGTTTTTGTTTATATGGGCGGTATAAATCTTCTACTCTTTGAAGCACAGTGGCTCCTTTGATGGCTTTTTCAAGCTCGGGAGTCAGTTGTTCCTGTTCTTCAATTGAACGGATCACATCTGTTTTTCTTTGTTCCAAATTCTGGATATATGTATAACGATCTTCTACTGCCTTTATCTGGACTTCATCCAATGAACCAGTCGCTTCTTTTCGGTAACGAGCGATAAAAGGCACCGTGTTGCCACCTTCAAGAAGTTCAATGACTTGTTTTGCCTGATCTGGTTTAACGCCGGCATCCTTGGCGATCAATGCGTGCAATTGCTGAGTATCCATTGTATGCACTTCCTTTCTGCTTCTCTATTTTAACATGCCTGTTGATAATGAGAGAAACAAGCCACTACATTGCTTTTTCCATAAAAAAAGAAGCCTCTCCCTAATGGAGAAGGCTTCCTGAAATTAATGTAGCATCGTCGCCTGTTTGAATGGACGCAAGAATATCTTCGTACAGCCGTTTCGGTGCTCCCGCTCTTCTCATCATCGCTTTTGGATTACGTAAATCCACGCCATCTGAGTGAATCAGGAACAAGTCATTTTCCAAATACGTGTAAAGCTGGGTTTTCAGCTTTTGGGGCCTTCCCGAGAGATAGCCCATTACAGGTAGCGGATAAATCACTTCGTCCGTTTCTCTTCTATAAAGATAGAAACGGATATTGCCGACACAACTGTACTCCAAGGTGCGTTTCTTAAAGTCTACTTTAAAAATAGCGACCGCTGCGCCACGTTTTTGCATCATTAAACCATTAAAGCGATTCATCAATTGATCGATTGTCTCATGATGATATTCTTTCAGGATTTGCGGGATGACCTGTGACGATTCGCGTGCTACAGGCCCACTTCCCAAACCATCGGCTACGGAGCAAATAAAGTATTCATCCGTCAATACAGTGAAATAACTGTCGCCAGATTCGTAATTCCCTTTTTTTGCTGCGTTGTAGGCATAGGCTTCCACATTTTCATGGCGAATTTCTTCCACTAGGAAACCCCGCCGGCGGCCAAAATGGCTTCCTGAAGCTTTTTGATGGCTTTTCGTTGAAGGCGCGAAACGTGCATCTGGGAAATACCCAGGCGGTCGCCCGCTTCCTTCTGGCTCAGCTGCTCTATGTAGGTGTATTGGATGATCTGCTTTTCCCGATCGGAAAGGACATTCATCGCTTCCGCCACGAGCATGCGCTGATCCGCTTTTTCGTATCCATCATCTTCTTGGCCGACTACGTCAAACAATGTAACCGTACTGCCGTCCGAATCCGCCTCGAGAGAATGGTCCATGGAAAGCGCTTGATAGCTTTTGCCCATCTCCATCGCTTCCAAAACGTCGTCTTCATCCACATCCAGATATTCAGCGATTTCCCACACTTGTGGGGAACGCTGAAGTTCTGTTGTCAACACTTCAACCGTCGCTTTGATGCGCGGCCCCAGTTCTTTTATGCGGCGCGGTACATGGATAGCCCATGTTTTGTCACGCAAAAAGCGCTTGATTTCGCCGATGATGGTCGGCACCGCGAAAGCTTCGAAGCTGCGGCCATAGGATGGATCGTAGCGCCGGATCGCACCGAGCAAGCCAAGCATGCCCACTTGTGCGATGTCTTCGTGGTATGATTTGCCGTTTGAATACTTGCGGGCAATCGATTCCACGAGACGGCGGTAATTAAGGACAAGGTTTGTCTGTGCTTCCTCGTCCTCTGTTTTTTGATAAGCTTCAATCCATTCCAGTACCTGTTCTTTCGTTGGCTGATTAGGATGAGATTGTTTCGACATCCTCTTCCACCCGCTCTCCTTCAACATGCTTGGTCATAAAGACAGTAACGCCTTCCTGATGATGTACTTTCACTTCATCCATAAGCGTTTCGATCAAATACAGGCCGAGACCTCCTTCGCGCAGGAACGCTCCTTCTTCCTGATCGTGATAAGGGCCCACTTTTGCTTTGGTTTCTTCAAAGTTGAAGCTTTGGCCGTGGTCGGCTACCATGATTTCGATTTTATCTTCATATAATGCACACCCGATGACAACTTCGCCTTCTTCGCCTTCTGAATAAGCGTGTTGGACGGCGTTTGTCACTGCTTCACTTGAAGCGATCTTCAAATCTTCAATATCATCAAATGAAAATCCAATGCGGCTTGCAAGGCCTGAAATCGTCAGACGGGCAACGCCTACGTACTGGGATTTGGCCGGGACGCGCATCTCTACATAATCGAAAGGACGCATGATTAATTCCCACCCTTCCCGACTGCTGCTTCAATATCCATAATGTCGCCTAGGCCTGTAATATCGAAGAGGCGCTTCAAGCGGCTTGAGAGGCCAGTCAGTTTCAAATGGCCGCCTTTTGCATTGATGGATTTATAGAATGCGACAAAAACGCCCAAGCCTGTACTATCCATGTAGTCGACACCGGATAAGTCCAATTCGGCATTCAAGCCCTCTTGTGCCTGGTACGCTTCTAATTTTTCGCGGAGTACCGGTGCTGTATGCGCATCGATTTCCCCGTGAATATCGCCTTTTAATTTATTGTCATTTTCTGTCAAATTAACTTGAATATTCATCTCTATATGACACCCCGTTTTGTATGATTCAATTCGGCTGAAAAAAAGCCATTCTAAGCTTTCTTACCCGCTACCCAATGACTTTAAACATCGAATTAAACCTTCTTATAAACCACTAAAGTGAAATCATCCTGTAGTTCTGCATTTTGCATTCGTTCAAGTTCATCGTAGACATGTTGGACAATCGCCTGAGCCGGTTGCTCTTTCTTTTGCTCAATCAATTTATAAATGACTTCGCGCTCGATAAAACCTTCTTCCGTACGGCCTTCTGTCACGCCGTCCGTCATCATGATGACCATATCGCCTTTTTCCAAGGTGACGGAATGCTCTTCATAAACCGCGGCCGGCGAAACGCCGAGCAGTAAGCCTTTTGCTTCGAGTTCATCAAATTCCCCTGTATTTGCACGATAAAGAATGGCAGGTTCATGCCCGGCCGACCCGTAAGTGAGGCTGGCTGCTCCTGCATCGTAATTTGCATAGAACATCGACACGAACATCGAGTCGTCGACACTTTTTTCGACGATCCGGTTGATGACGCCGAGCACGTCTTTTGGCAGGGCGTGTGAGCTGTTCAAGCTGTCCATTCCGAATTTAATCATCGACATGCAAAGAGCTGCCGGCAGGCCTTTACCGATGACATCGGCAACGGCTACGCCGGCGTATCCATCGTAATCACTGACAAAATAAATATAATCCCCGTTCATCTTTTTGGCCGGGATCGACAGTAAGCCGATATCCAGCCCGTCAAGCGACGGCAATTTTGTCTTGAGCAAAGTTTCCTGGACATTGGCTGCCAAGTCCATTTCCACTTTCAGCTCTTCCTGGCGCTTCAGCAAACTTTGGCGTTCTTGCAGGGCCAATCCGTAATTGATCATCATTTCGATCAGGAAATCGAATGAATGCCAAACAACATCCGGAAGATCGCTATAGAGCTCCCGGATGGCTGCTTTGTGCATACTGATCACTTCTTCCGGAGAAATGTTCTCCAGAATTAGTTGCCTGCTGAAATTTTGGCCGACGTACAAATTTTGCTCCGTCTGCTTTTTTACGTATTCGTTCAGAATTTCCTGATACTGTGCTTCAATATGTTGAGGCATTTAGCGTTCCCCCTAGCGGAGCCACTTCGTAGCCCGTATATCTGTCCCTTCGCCTTGGATCGTTTCGATTTTGAAATCGTCCATCAAGCGCTTGACACCCGGCAGGCCTGCACCCAATCCTCCTGATGTCGTAAAACCGTCTTCCATTACTTTTCTGACATCAGGAATTCCCGGACCGCTATCGGCCGCGATGATCAAGATTCCCTTCATGCCATTTTCGGTCAGTTGCTGGATTTCAATCCTGCCCTGGCCGGCGTATAAATAAATATTGCGGGCAAGCTCGCTGATGGCTGTCGTGATCCGCGCTTGGTCCACTGTGCCGAAGCCGAGCTCTTTGGCGACATTGCGCCCGAGCTGCCGTGCCGCTACAATATCCCATTCCGTTAAGATTTCCACTGAGGATTGGTCGCTCATCTTCAAGCCTCCAATTCCAGTTGAAGTTTCTCCAAGCCGTTCTCTAGGTCAAGTGCCGTCATAACATCTTCAAGTCGAATTCCGAGCTCGATCAAAGTGATGGCAACTGCCGGCTGGATACCGGTAATAACCACTCTTGCCCCCATCAGGCTGGACATGCTGATGACATCTCCCAGCACTTTGGCAATGAATGAATCAATAAAGTCAATGGAGGTCAAATCAATGACCACCCCGCGGGCGCTGGTTTCGTGCAATTTAGTCAAAAGATCTTCCTGGAACTGCAAAGCTGTCTGGTCATCCAGTTCCCATTGGATCGAAACAATTAATGTATCTTTCAGTTTTAGAATTGGGATTCTCACATTCATACTTCCTCAACCTCCACAATTTTTCGGTTTGTCCAAGCCAACGCTTGTTCTACGCCGCGCTGCAATGTGCTTGTTGTCGTAAAGTCATTCAAGTTGATGCCGAGCGTTACAATTGTCTGGGCAATTTCCGGGCGGATCCCGACGAGCATGCATTTCGCCCCGACCAAACGCACGGCATCTGCGGCTTGGATGATGTGGTGGGCCACCATTGTATCGACGACCGGCACGCCGGTAATATCCAATAACACCACTTCTGCACGATGCTTGACGACACCGTCGAGCAGGTTTTCCATAATCAATTTCGCCCGTTCCGTATCAATCGTTCCGACGAGCGGCATGACAGAAACTTTGTCGAAAACCGGGATCAAGGAAGCAGACAGTTCCTGCAATGCAATCTTCTGCAGGCTGACCGTCCGCTCCCAGGTTTTAGAGTACGTGTCGATCATACTGTTGCGGATCGGCGTGGCCCAATTCGCAAATTCATGGATAAATCCATCCATGTTGTTTGAATGGATGGTACCGGCATCACGCATTCCTTCGTAGACGATTTCAGCAAAATGATCGATTGCTTTCGTCATGAACGTGATGGACCAGCCAAGGCGAACCACTTTCTCGGCAAAATCCTGCAAGCGGTTTTCATAGACCTGATGGGTTTCAAGAAGACTTGAAGTCATCAGCCCAGCGAATTCACGGCTCGTCTGGTTCACCATCTCTTCCGACATCACCTGGAAAGAAGGTTCGTCCTTCTCATCTCTCATCATTTGCTGCCATTCGGCAATGATGTCGGTCATGTTTTCTTGTATATATGTAGCCATTTGTTTGTTCATCTTGTCGTAAAACCCTCCCGGTGACCCTTGCAGCCACAATTTCATACTTGTCTATCCATTGTATCGGAAAACGAAGCATTTCACATCTTTTTTGATGAACCGTCCCGATTATGATGATTTTCTATACGAAAACACCCCGAGAAAAGCCATCTCGGGGTATTTCCATGGAGTATGTATGCTAAAATTTTACAAGTCCGACACTGATTTCCAAGGCTTCATCCACCTTTTCCATCAACGCATCGTCCAGCTGTGTAATCTTATCGGTCAGACGCGATTTATCAATTGTCCGCAATTGTTCAAGCAAAATAACAGAATCACGCTCAAAGCCGTATTTTTTGGCGTTGATTTCCACGTGCGTCGGCAACTTGGCTTTCTGGATCTGGGCGGTGATCGCCGCAATGATCACTGTTGGACTAAACCGGTTCCCGATATCGTTTTGTATCACCAAGACCGGACGGGTCCCGCCTTGCTCGGACCCGACGACCGGTGATAATTCTGCGAAAAAAACATCCCCGCGTTTTACAATCAAGTTGTCACCCTCCGCTTACGAGTTGCACTGTCGTGTGCTCCGCTTCGTACTCAGCGTGCGAACATTCGCAGGCAATCGACAGGTTGATCTGCGACATTTCCACGTAGCCCTTGATCATCGCTTCCCGAATATGATATGAATCGTAGACATTTTTTGTTACCCGTTGAGTGGATACGTAGATGAATTCACCGTTCTCCTCAATGCGTTCATCTGAATGGGCAGTAAGCTCCGACATGAATTGCTTCGGCAACTTGACCACCACTTCTTTCGTCTTTGACTTCTCGTACACAGCCGACACCTCCGAAAATCCCGATCTCTGTCTAGTTTACCTTCTCATCTTACCATTGAATCGTTCGACTGAAAAGGCGATCCGGCATTTTTGGTGCCATTCACATAGACGCGCGGAACCCGCTTTGTCAAAATACAAGGGATCTCATAGGGGATTGTGTCCAGCTTTTCGGCCCATTCGTCGATCAAGACTTCCTCTTCCCCTTGGCGGCCGATCAACTGGACCGGTTCTCCGACCGGAAGCTGTTCTTTCAAGCGGATCATGCATTGATCCATGCAGATGCGCCCGACAATCGGTACCCGTTCGCCGCGCACCAGCACTTCTTGCCCTTGCAAGCCGCGCAGCATGCCGTCCGCATAGCCAACAGGAAGCGTGGCGATCCATTCTTCCTCTTCACTCCGGTACGTGGCGCCGTAGCTGATCGTCGCACCCGGCTGTACTCTTTTTATGTGGACGATTTCCGTTTCCAGACCCAGTGCCGGCTCAAGCGCGATCGGCGAATGTTCGCCGACATAAGGCGAGGGCGCAATGCCGTAGAGCGAAATGCCGATCCGTACAGCATCGCAAGCGACAGATGGATGCATGAGTGCGGCCGCGCTGTTCGACACATGAACCATGACTCCTTCCGGCAATTGCTCCAAGACGCCATTCATACGTTTAACCTGCTGCTCAAAAAGTGTCGGGTCCTCATCGTCTGCTGCAGCGAAATGAGTGAAGATGCCCTCGAATGAAAACTTTTCCGAAGCCAATTTGGCAAATGCCGCCTGCGCTTCCTCAGGCTGTATGCCAAGACGCCCCATTCCGGTATCGACTTTCAAATGAACGCGCAGCGGCTGCCCTGATACAGCGGATTTTTCAGCCGTCTCGATCCACTCGAGCGACAGAGCGGTAACGATGATATTTTCGCGCTGCGCGACAGGCACGAATGCAGCAGGCACTGCCCCCATTACGAGGAGTTCCTGCTCGATTCCTGCACGGCGCAATAACAATGCTTCATCTGGCGTCGCGACCGCGAGCATGCGGACGCCGTGTTCAATGGCGGTGCGGGCAATTTCTTCTGCCCCGTGGCCATAGCCGTCCGCTTTGACGACTGCGATCACTTTGGCGTCGCCAGCACGTTTTTGGAATGCCGCCAGATTATTGCGGATTGCTTCTAAGTTGATAACTGCTTTTGTCGGTCGATACATTTCCATAGTCTACACATCCTGTTCATTCGGTTTGCAAAACAACTTGCGCGGCGGCAAATTCTTTTGAATGGGTGATTGAAACAAACCCGCATTCCGCACCGCGGAAAAACATGCCGGGTTTGCCATTTTCATCTTTTCTGATTTCCATATCCGAAAAAGGGCATGCTGCGCCGATTCCGGTGCCACGGGCTTTGGCGAATGCTTCTTTCGCCGCAAAACGCCCCGCCAAAAATTCGGTTCTGCGTTTATTCTTCAATAGAAGATATTCGGCAAGCTCCGATTCGGTCAGGACACGCTCGCGGAATTTCGAAGATCTTTCATCGAGCTTGCGGATTCTCTCCAGCTCGACAATATCAAGACCGATTCCTGTTATCATAAAGGTTTCTCCTTTCATTCGCAAATGGGTAACGGGTATAATAAAGCTATGAAATTGAGGTGACCTTATTGTTTATCAGAAGAGAAAGTTTTTCACAGTACTTAAGAATGTATCCCGTCGTCTCGACCTTGATCGCATTGAATGTCCTCATTCATTTGCTGACATTTTTGCCGATGCTCGGCGAATACATTTATTATTACGGCGTCGGTTCGAACTTCCACATCGCGAACGGCGAGTGGTGGCGTTTTGTAACACCGATTTTCCTCCACGGCGGATTTATGCACTTGCTGTTCAATATGTTCTCGCTGTTCCTGTTCGGGCCAGAGCTTGAGCGTTTGACCGGCAAGGTGCGTTTTATCACGATTTATATGCTGGCTGGCCTTTTCGCATCGGCAGCCACATATTTCCTGCAGCCGCTCGATTATGTACATGTCGGGGCAAGTGGCGCGATCTTCGGGATCTTCGGTGCGTTCGGTGCGCTCGTCTATTACGGTGGCCGTGCGTTGCCGCAGCTCAAACAAATTATACTCCCGATTATCGTCATTAGTATAGTCATGACATTTGTGACACCGAACATCAACGTCACGGCCCATATCGCCGGCATGATTACCGGTTTCCTGATCGGCCTTAGCTATTTCCACCCGAAACGCATCGTCAGCTGGCGCGCCAAAAACCGCCGCTGACCTTCATGAAAAAACCCTCAGCCGAGTTCATTCGGTTGAGGGTTTTTCGTTGGTTCCTGATCGATTGACTGGCGCTGCCTTGACGGCTCATACCAGGCCAGGATGCGTTCGGCATCTTCCCGAGCCAGATTCGGCACTAGCGCGGTGGCTCCGAGCATGCCTGATTTGATCGTCGCATGGACAGACGCGACATCGCGGCGGCGCTGGAAAATCGTCCGTGTTACCGCAACTACTTGGATGCGTTTTTTCAACATGTAAAAGCGGTGCAGGCTGATGCCGCGGAATTGCGCCGTCAACTGGCGCCCCGAGATGGCGTATCCCGCCGAACGGTGCTGCCAGAGGCCGATGGCAACGATGACTGGAACGACCGCAATCGCCCATAGGCCATAAGGATAGAAGAAATAGCCGAGCGCCGCGAATGCCGGAACGAACCAGCCGATCGACAGGCGGTAAAAGAATGGGCGGCTTCTTTTCGGCAGGCGCGTCAATTCCGGAGACCAGTCGAAATCCGGGAACAGCTCATCCAGGACTGGCTTCATCTTGTCCTGCTTCACGAGCGGGAACAAACGGATCTTTTCATCTTTATCAGCCAAGGTCCCACCAGCGCTTTCGACCGTGACGTTGACATAGCCGAATAATTGGCGCAGCGGGTTTTGCGTCATTTTAATGCCTTGTACGCGGTTGAACGGCACAGAGACTTTTTTCTTCTCCAATAAGCCGCGTGTAATGTAGATCCGTTCATCATCAGCATGGATGGTGAATTGATAATTGGCAATGAGTGTCATGGCCACCGAAATGACCCATGCAAGCAATAGCCCGGCAAATACGGTCAATGCAACGACTAGATAGCCGAAACGCATAAACAGCATGACTTCCTCGTAGATTGCGTCGTAAGGAATCAATTCAGCAAACTGCGACAGGAATAAAGCGACACCGGAAATGACGACGCCGATTCCCCCGGAAGTCGTGGCGAGCACCAATAATTCCTTCATGCTCATCCGGTACAATACGCGTGCCGGTTCTTCAGCGACTTCTTCTTGCAGCGGCTCTGCTTCGGCCGGCCCGTAGAGTTTTTCAACCCTCTGCGCCGCGTAGCCCCGCTTCGCCATATGCATTTCCTGTTCGATACGGTCGGCTTCTGCACGGTAAATGGCGGTCAGTTCCGCCTCCGACTGCCCCGCTTTTCCGGATCCTGCCGTTTCGACTTTGACTTTAACAAGCCCAAGCGGCCGGTGGAAAATCCCTTCCGTATAATTCAGGCTTTGAATGCGCTCAAACGGGATGTAGCGTTTCTTTTTGACGAACAACCCGTATTCGATCCGCAGCTCCCCATCTTCAAACCAATAGACAAAGCGTTTCCATTTGATGATGCCGGCAATCAGCATGAACAACAACACCACGCCACCGATGAGCAGCGGCAATAAACCTTGCCAGCCTTGGTTGAACATGCCCGAGATCCCGTCCTCGCGGAATAAGTTTGCGCCGAAGATGATAACAAAAGGCAAGATCAATTCTTTTAAGCCTTTCAAGAAATTAATGAGTGCTGAAATCGGATGCAGTTTATAGCGCGTCTCAGACATCATCTTCCGCCACCCTTGCGAGCACGGAAATACGGGAGCGCAGTTCATCCGCTTCTTCTGTAATCAATGCTGGAATGGTATGGGTTGTCGCCGCAGTCGAAATGGAGATCTCCGACAGGTCGTATTTGCGGAGAATCGGTCCTTGTTCGGTGTCGACATGCTGGACGCGGACCATTGGCACAAGCGTCCGTTTGACGATGAACAAGCCGTGCTGCAATTCGATTTCCTGGTCGCGCACTTCGTAGCGCCACCTTTCCCAACGGATTTTCGGGAATAAATAAACGAATAGAAAAGCAAACAGCACTAATAATCCGCCCGCTGCGGCATAGATCCAATTTGGCCAGTCGAAAAAATATGTAAGAGTGCCTACACCGGCCAACAGCACTGCGACGACCACTGTCTCGATCATTCCATAGAGGCGCCAGACAGTCAGCCCTTTTCGAGAGATCCGGTTTTTCGGTTGATGGTTCATTATGTCATCTCCAATCAAGAGTACTCTCTTCATCTATACGTTTCATGAACCGGAACGTTTCATTTCATTGTACCTTATTCCGAAACGACAAAAAAGACGGAGAATCGACAGTTGCTGCCGGTTCTCCGTCTTGTTATCTTATTGATTGGATTTTAGGATTCGTGACGGCGAGTGCGTCCTGGACGCCCTCCGCCTGAAGGACGGCTTGAGCTTGATGACTCGCGACGGCCTTTGTAGCCACCGCCAGACGAGCGTCCGCCGCCGCCTTTGCCTTTATATCCGCCGCCGGATGAACGTCCGCCACCTTTACCTTTGTAGCCGCCACCGCCACGTGATGGCAATGGGCGCTCTTCAGTAATTTGGACAGGAGCATCTTCCGGATCTTTCGTTAGCGTTTTAAGTGCTGCTGCAATCAAATCAACTGCATCGTGCTTGTCCAACATTTCTGTTGCAAGTTCACGATAGCTGCCAAGATTGTTTTTCTCAGTCATTGTTTCCAATTGTTCCATCGCAACACGCTGAAGTCCGATAACCGCTTCGTCAGCAGTCGGAGGAACTAGAGCTTCCATTTTCTTCTTCGTCGTTCTTTCAACGATTGACAAGTAGCCCATTTCGCGTGGTGTAACGAACGTTACGGCTACGCCTTTTTTGCCTGCACGGCCAGTACGGCCGATACGGTGAACATAGCTTTCAGGGTCTTGCGGGATATCGAAGTTGTATACGTGTGATACGCCTGAGATATCAAGACCGCGTGCTGCTACATCAGTTGCAACAAGGATGTCGATTTTGTTTGCTTTGAATTGCTTCAAAACAGACATGCGTTTCGCTTGGCTAAGGTCGCCGTGGATTCCTTCTGCAAGGTAACCGCGGAGATTCAAAGCTTTCGCCAATTCGTCGACGCGGCGTTTCGTACGTCCGAAGACGATTGCAAGTTCCGGCTGTTGAACGTTCAACAAGCGGGAAAGGATGTCGAACTTCTCGCGTTCTACGGATTTCACATAGAACTGCTCGATGTTCTCGACAGTCATTTCTTTCGACTTGATTTTAACGATTTCAGGTGTCTTCATGAATTTTTCTGCGATGCGGCGAATCGGATCCGGCATTGTTGCAGAGAACAGAAGCGTCTGACGGGTTTCAGGGACATTCGACATGATTGACTGAATGTCTTCGATGAAGCCCATGTTCAGCATTTCATCAGCTTCATCCAACACGAGTGTATTGACGTTTTCAAGTTTCAGCGTGCGGCGGTTGATGTGGTCAAGCAAACGACCAGGCGTGCCGACGATGATTTGAGGGCGGTTTTTCAAAGCGCGGATCTGGCGGCCGATTTCCTGGCCTCCGAATACGGACAAGATGCGCACGTTTTTGTCTTTACCTAGGTTGTAAAGTTCTTCAGAAACTTGGATCGCCAATTCGCGTGTCGGTGCAATGACCAAACCTTGCACATTTCCGTCGCGTGTGTCGATTTTCTCGATCAACGGAATACCGAAAGCGGTTGTTTTACCAGTACCTGTTTGTGCTTGCCCGATAATGTCTTTGCCTTCCATGCCCAGGCGGATTGTGCCTTCCTGGATAGGTGTCGCTTCCTCAAAGCCCATACGTCTTACGGATTTCAATGTTGTTTCGCTGATGTTTAATTCTGTAAATTTAACCAAATTTTTTCAATCTCCTTTTGTCTTCATCTTATTTACAAATGGTACACATTTTAGATGAATTTATGACAAGGTCGAGCCTTTATTAAGAACTTTCACGTCGAAAATCATGCTCTGGAGTTTTAAGTCAGAGGGGATGTGTGAACAGGAAAAGCTCGGTCGTTGCCGAGCGGTCTGCACAGCGGGGTTGTCTTCCCCAGTAAGTAGAACAAACCGTTTATGCTCAAAAAAAACCTCTTCACGGAGGAAGAGTGTCTCAAAAATGTATCCATTGCTCTAAACAGAATAACACGCTTCACCTTGACATGCAATTGATATGCAAAGGTTCCAATTATCAGTTTACTGTTCCTTGCGCATGAACTCCAAGACTTTCGGAAACCATTCATCGGCGTCGTCGCTATAGCAGATCAGATGCTTGCCGGTTGCCGAGTGATAAAGGTGCTTTTCCCCGGAACCCAGATGGTCATAAATGTGCTGGGCTGCGGACGGCGGGACGATGCCGTCTTTTTCCCCTTGGACGATGAAGGCCGGCACATCGATCAGGTGGTAATACGGTTCCACTGTTTTGACAACACGCAAAAATTCGACAGTCGAACGGAGCGGGGTATTGCGGAATTTGTATTCATATAAATGGTACAGCGCATTTTGGGTGATCCGTTTGCTGATCAAATCGCGCAGCGCTCCACGCACTTCTGCCCGCATCTGCACCGGGCTGATATATTTTACCGCGGCACTCAATAACACGAGCCGGTCGATCTTGTAGCGCATCGACAGATAAAGTGCAATCAGTCCGCCCATCGAGAAGCCGACGATGATGACGCGGTCGGCTTTCGCTTTCAAACGTTTCAGCGCAAGCTCCGCTTCCATCATCCAAACTTCCGCGCTTTGTTCACCGAGTTCAAGCTTTTCGCCATGCCCAGGCAATGTTGGAATTTCAATGACCCAATCCGTCTGCTCGTTCAAGTAATCGGCAAACGGCTCGACTTCAAACGGCCCGCCGGTAAACCCATGGATGCACAAGACGCCGGTTTTCATTGGCTGGTGAACGGTTCGATGACTTTTTCAAGCGCCATGCCACGCGAACCTTTGACGAGAACAGCTGTATCTTTCTTGACGTTTTTCTTCAAAAGGTCGATGATCGGGCCGTAATCGTCTTCGCTCCACAATAATTTCCCTTCATAAGAAGTGGCCAGTTTGTCATACAGCCATTTCATGCGCGGGCCATACAAGCAGACGCCTTCGAGTTCCGGGCCGATCGAATTTGCCAGCTCCTCGTGGAAGCGCTGTTCGTGTTCGCCAAGTTCTAGCATATCGCCGAGCACTGCCCATTTCGTTTCTTTCATTGTCGTCTCACGGATGAAGTTCAGTGCCGCTTTTACGGAAGTCGGCGCCGCGTTGTACGCATCATTGATGAAGACCGCACCGTTATCAGCTGGGACCAGCTGCATGCGCATATCGGTCAGCGCAGCATTTTTCAACGAGCGGCGGATTTCTTCTTCCGTCAATCCAGCTTCTAGGGCAATTAAGATCGCAGGCAAGGTGTTTTTTACCTGATGTTCGCCAAGCACAGGGATGGCGAACTTCGCGTCGATGATGCCATTGACCAAGAAACTGCTGCCGTCTTCGGTCGCTTTAATATCAGTCACGCTCAATTCATTGTCCGGCCCGAAGCCGAACGATACCGCTTGTGTGAAATCTTCGACAAACGGCAGTAATAGCGGCTCATCGCCGTCGTAGAAAAGCTTGCCATGCTGTTCGAGCCCGGCGACGATTTCGAACTTCGCTTCGGCGATGCCTTCTCTCGATCCGAGGTCCTGCATATGCGCTTCGCCGATATTGGTAATGACCGCATAGTCCGGGCGTGCAAGCTCCGACAAGAACTGAATCTGCCCGAAGCCGCTCATGCCCATTTCGAGGACCACGTATTTGGTGTCTTCATCCAACGACAGGATCGTCAGTGGCAGCCCGAGTTCATTATTAAAATTGCCTTGCGTTTTCTGGACTTTATAGTATGGCTTCAAGACGCTCGCGACCAGATCTTTCGTCGAGGTTTTGCCGTTGGATCCGGTAATGCCGATCACGGTCGCCTTCAATTCATTGCGGTAAGCGCGCGCCATTTCCTGCAATGCCTTTTCGCAATCGTCAACGATCAATAAAGGCAAATCGGACGGCGGCTCCGGTTCGTCGCTCTGCCATAATGCAGCGGCAGCCCCCGCTTCGATCGCATAGCGGACATATTTATGCCCATTGGCATTTTCGCCGCGGAACGGAATGAACAAATCGCCCGGCTTCAGCGTCCGCGTATTGATCGACACGCCAGTCACTTCAATCCCTTTTAAATTCGTCTTGATGTCCAGCCAATCGGCTATCTGTTCAATCGTTTTTTCCATAGGTTCTCCCCACTCAATCCATTTTAAATTGCAATAATTGTTTTTCTTCAAAACGTTCAATAGCAAGCGCGATAAGTTTCTCGATTAAGTCTGGATACTCAAGGCCGGTATGCTGCCACAACAATGGGAACATGCTATACGGCGTAAAGCCCGGCAAGGTATTGACTTCGTTGATGATGATTTCATGTGCATCTGTCACGAAAAAGTCTGCGCGCACGAGTCCCGTACAGTCGAGGATCTTGAAAGCTTTTTTGGCGGAATCGACAAGTTCTGCATAAACCGCTTCCGGCAGTTCTGCAGGGATGATCATCGCCGTGTTGCCGTCTTTGTATTTTGCCTGATAGTCATAGAAAGCTTTCAACGGTTTGATTTCGCCTGCCACCGAGCATTCCGGCTCATCGTTCCCGAGCACGCCGACTTCGATTTCACGGCCGACAACGCCTTGTTCGATGACGATTTTCCGGTCGAATTTTAGTGCTTCCTCCACCGCGGCAATCAGTTCTTCGCGCGATTCGGCTTTGCTGATGCCGACACTTGAACCGAGGTTTGCCGGTTTGACGAATACTGGCCACGTTAACTCCTGCTCGACCTTATCCAACCACTGGTCCTGGCTGTTTTTCCAATCGCGGCGCAGGAAATAGACGTAAGGCGTCTGGTGCAGACCGGCTTGTTCGAACAATTGCTTCATGACCACTTTGTCCATGCCAGCGGATGAAGCAAGAACGCCGTTTCCGACATACGGCAAATTCATTACTTCAAGCAAGCCTTGTACAGTGCCGTCTTCTCCGTTCGGCCCGTGGAGCAGCGGGATGATGACGTCGAGCGCCGGCTCTTTGCCAGTTGGAAGGAAACTGGAGATATCATTTTTACGTTCCGCTTCCCCTTCGATTTGAAGCTCTTCTATAGAAGAAACAGGCCCAGCTAAAGGAGTACCTTTTCGCCATTCGCCTTCTTGTGTGATGTAGATCGGGTAAACTTCGTATTTATCAAAATCAAGCGCTTTAGAGAATGCGCTGGCTGTTGTCAACGATACTTCGTGTTCAGCGGATTTGCCGCCATATAAAAGCCCAATTCGTTTTTTCATTAGTGACCCTCATTTCGTTTTGCATATTGCTTAGTTTATCACGAACGTTGTCAGCCGAAAAATCTTTTTGTCAGCGGCTGTAAAATCGCCCGAACAAAAAATGATACCCACGTCTTACCAGGTATCATTTCCAGCCTTTTTGTTTTCGGTCGTAGACAATCCGTCCCGATAGCGGCTTGCCGATCGTTTCCCCGAGATCTTCCCAGAACTCATCCATGAAATCGATCTCGCCGACGGTCCGGACGTGGAGTTCAATCGTATTTTTCGTTTTTTCAGGGTCAGCCAGCGACAGCAGCACCCCTTCGCCCATGTCCATGCGCAATTTATGGAATTGCTCTTTCGGCAACTCCGGTATCAAGTCCTTCATCCGGCGGCGGAAAAAATGTTGGCCGTTCGTTTCTTTGCGGATGATTTGCGTAAAATGATTAGCGATCAATGCACCGAGTTTTTCCATGCGCCGGAAATAGATCTTGGTCCATTCCTTTTCCTCGCCCGCCAAATATACATACTCGTTTTGCAGCGTCGTGAAGAATGGGCTTTTCACCGGTTCTTTTTTATGCCCTAAGTAGAGAAGTTCCGCCTGCTCCTGCGCAGTCAGTGAATTCAATTGCTTTTCACTTCGAAAATCCACCCAGCAGAACTCACTTTTCCGGTTAGAGCGGGCCCTTTTCAATTGACTGTATTCTTCTCTTGTTGCGAAGTCCAGATGGGTGTGCATATTAAAAGAAGCTTCCTCATACGGATGCTTCAAAAGCAAAAGATTCTCCGGCATGTCGACCGCTTCGAGAAAATGCCCGAAGCCAAAACCGCTAAAAAGCGCCATCCGGTCCGCTTCGCTCACATAGATATATAAATGCTGTATGTAAAAATCCGTCTTCAACGGCTTTTTCTCCATGTGCCCCACTCCATTTCCTATCCCATTATACGGCTTAGGCGCCCGTTAGGAAACATTCCTGTTTTCAAATCGTCATTACTTTTTGCATGCGCACAAGTTTGGCATATGCTGTATAATGATGGGCGTTATAGATTAAGAAAAGTATGGGTGAATTGATATGCAAACTAACAAGAGCTTTTCCGATCGTTTCGATTGGTCGCTCACCTTTATATTGTTCCTGTTTTTCATCGTCAGCTTGGTCGCGATCTCTTCTGCCCAGACTTCGGGGCAGTACTTGACCAATTTCGTCCCGCGCCAGGCGCTATTCTATATCGTGTCGGCAGGGATGATCGCGGTATTGATGTACTTCGATACCGATCAATACAAGAAAATGGCGTATTATTTATACGGAGCGGGCATTTTGCTCTTATTCGCCTTGATGATCGCACCGGACGGGCAAGGCCAGATCGCACAGCCGATCAATGGCGCAAAAGCTTGGTTCCACACGCCATTCGTCAATATCCAGCCAGCCGAGTTCATGAAAACCTTCTACATTTTAGCGCTCGCAAAAATGATTTCTTCGCATCATGAACATCATTTGCTGAGCACCATCAAAACCGATTTATTATTGCTCGGTAAAATTGCGGCGATGCTCGCTGTACCGCTCGGCTTTATTTTGTTGCAACCCGACCTTGGAACGGCGCTCGTATTTATCGCCATTACATTGGCTATTGTGGTCGTCTCCGGAATCTCATGGAAAATCATCTTGCCAAGCTTTGGCGGCGTTGCGCTCATCGGCGTCACTTTATTGTGGATGACGCTTAATATGCAGGAATTGCTGGGACGCTTCGGTTTGAAGCCGTATATGTTCGAACGGATCTACACCTGGCTTGATCCTTACTCCTACGCGGAATCGGGCGGCTATAACTTGATCGCTGCCTTGAATGCGATCGGTTCGGGAGAAGTATTCGGAAAAGGTTATCAAGGCCGCCAAGTGTATGTGCCGGAGAACCACACCGATTTCATCTTTACCGTTATCTCTGAAGATTTCGGCTTTATCGGGGCAAGCGCCGTCATTATTTTGTTCTTCATGCTCATTTATCATTTGACGAAAATCACGATCCAGTTCAAAGATACTTTCAGCACCTATGTGTGCGCCGGTATCATCGCGATGATTACGTTCCACGTCTTCCAGAATATTGGCATGACAATTCAATTGCTGCCGATCACCGGAATTCCTCTTCCTTTCATCAGCTACGGTGGCAGTTCCTTAATTGGTAATATGCTGGCGCTCGGCGTCGTATTCAGCATGCGGTTCCATCACAAGAACTATATGTTCGACCGCTCAAGCCAAAATTCATAAGCAAAATAAAAAACTCCGGCGCATTGGGCGTCGGAGTTTTCTTATGAAGAATGCGATGAGGCTTGCGGCGGCTGAGGCAATGATAGGGTTTTGCTCAGCTCTACACGGGATTTTGTTATCTTCGCTTGGACGCCAAGTTTTGCAAGGTTTGATACAATGTTGCGGATCTCTCCATTTTTAATCATCCATAATCACCTCTTCGGGGAGTAGTTGTTGCTATTTGGACGTGTGCAGATCTCGCTGATGTGACTGTTCCGTTCGAAATAGTTGACTTTTCTTTATCTACGTATATAATACCATCATTTCAGAGTTTCAAACGTATCAATTTGATGACAAATGCAAAGCTTGAGTTAATCTCTTGAAGCTCATACCCCCTTAAGGTATACTCGGGGTGTAATCGAAACTGTTCACTTATCGATTGGATCAAGCCGGTGAACGATTCGCTATCCGAATAATTGGAGGGGTTTTGAATGAGTGAAGCAATCGAAGAAATGCCATCCCCAGATGCCTGCAGAAAAAGCCACCATCCTCCTTCGGTCAAACGTGATTTGACGAATCGGCTGAATCGCATCGAAGGGCAAGTGCGCGGCATCAAAGGCATGGTGGACCGGGATGTCTATTGCGATGACATCATCACGCAATTGGCAGCTACCCAGTCCGCATTGAACAGCGTGACGAAAGTGCTGCTCGACGGGCATTTAAAAGGCTGTGTCAAAGACCGCCTCGCTTCAGGCGACGAAGAGATCCTGGATGAACTGCTCGTCACTTTTCAAAAGCTGATGAGGAAATAATATAAAGGAAGCGATTCGCTTACCTTACAACAAGGAGGAATTTTTCATGAAAGAACAAGTTCATTTGCAAGTAAGCGGCATGAGTTGCCAACATTGTGTCAAATCCGTAGAAGACAGCGTCGGCGCACTTCCCGGCGTCGAAAAAGTCGACGTTTCACTTGAGCAAGGCGCAGTGGATGTCACATATGACAGCGCGAATGTCGATGTCGCACAAATCGCCTCGGCTATTGAAGATCAAGGCTATGATGTAGCGGCATTAAGCGAATAACTGCGGAAACGCAGTTATTTTTTTCAAAACAATATACCCCTATAAGGTATGAAGGTGGGATTATACATGGCTACTAAGCAAACGGAATTGCCGATCACCGGAATGACCTGTGCCGCATGTGCAAACCGGGTCGAGAAAGGCTTGCAGAAACTTCCCGGCGTATCGTCGGCGACGGTCAATTTTGCAACCGAAAAAGCATCGGTCAATTACGATGATGAACAATCCAAACTGAGCGATCTGCATCAAAAAGTCGAACAGCTCGGCTATGGCATCCAGCAAGAAGAAGTCGACTTTTCGATCCAAGGCATGACATGCGCGAACTGTTCGGCGCGCATTGAAAAGGCGCTGAATCGAATGGACGGCGTTGAACACGCGACGATTAACTTGGCACTAGAAAGCGGCCACGTTGTCTACAGCCCGGGAACCTTAACGCCTGAGGCTTTCGTTCAAAAAATCCAATCGCTCGGCTATGACGCCGTGCTTGAGCAGGACCAACAGGAAGCGACCGATTACAAGGAACAGGAAATCAAGAAAAAGACCCGCCTATTCTGGATATCTGCCGCTTTCTCGTTGCCGCTCCTATGGACGATGTTCAGCCATTTCACGTTCACGTCTTGGATGTACGTCCCGGAATTCCTGATGAATCCGTTCGTGCAATGGGCGCTCGCGACACCGGTGCAATTCTGGGTCGGCGCGACCTTCTATAAAGGCGCCTATTTCGCATTGAAAAACAAAAGCGCCAATATGGATGTATTGGTCGCACTCGGTACCTCGGCCGCCTATTTCTACAGCGTCTATCTGGTCCTCGCCAACCTAGGCATGGGCCACAATATGGGCTTGTATTTCGAAACGAGCGCCGTCTTGATCACCTTGATCGTTCTCGGCAAAGTATTTGAAGCGCGTGCGAAAGGCCGATCGTCCGACGCCATCAAGAAACTGATGAAGCTGCAGCCGCAGCATGCGCTCGTCGAACGCGGCGAAGAATTCGTCAGTGTTGCGATCGCAGACGTCAAAGAAGGCGATATCCTGTTGATCAAACCAGGCGCTTCGATCCCTGTCGATGCAGCGGTTGTCTCCGGCAGTTCCGCCGTTGACGAATCGATGCTGACAGGTGAAAGCCTGCCGGTCGATAAGTCGGCTGGCGACGCCGTATACGCCGCAACCGTCAACGCCAATGGTTCGTTGAAAGTGCGCGCCGATAAGATCGGCAAAGATACCGTACTATCAAATATCATCCGTGTCGTTGAACAGGCGCAAGGATCGAAAGCGCCGATTCAACGGCTCGCCGACCAAATTTCCGGCATTTTCGTTCCGATTGTCGTCGGCATTGCGATCGTGACCTTCTTGATCTGGTACTTCCTCGTCGCCCCTGGAGATTTCGGGTCAGCATTGACCAGCACGATCGCCGTTCTCGTCATCGCCTGCCCGTGTGCGCTGGGGCTTGCGACACCGACGTCGATCATGGCCGGTTCTGGACGCGCCGCTGAACAAGGCGTATTGTTCAAAACGGCGGAATCCTTGGAAACGACGAAACATATCGACACGATCGTGCTCGATAAGACCGGGACCATCACCAACGGCAAACCGGTTGTTACCGACTTTATCCCAGTGCCGGATGTCGATGCCGAACAAGTCAAACGGCTTGTTGCCAGCGCAGAAAGCGAATCCGAGCACCCCGTTGCACAGGCAATTGCAGACTTCGGGGCTGCAGGGCTTGGTGTCAGCAGATTCGAAGCAGTTCCTGGACACGGCATCAAAGCGAATGTAGATGGCCAGGATGTTTGGGTCGGCAACCGCCGCTTGCTCGATGGCATTACAGTGGACGAACAAGCGGCCGAACGATTGGAACAAGACGGCAAGACTGCGATGTTCATTGCCATCGACGGAAAATACGCGGGCCTTATCGCTGTCGCAGATACGATCAAGGATTCTGCAAAAGCCGCCGTCGAAGAAATGAAACGCATGGGGCTGCGCGTCGTCATGCTGACCGGTGACCAGCAGCGCACCGCCGATGCCATCGCCAGACAAGTCGGCATCGATGAAGTCGTCGCCGGTGTCCTGCCGGCTGAAAAAGCGGGACATGTTGCGAAACTGCAAGAACAAGGTCGCAAAGTCGCGATGGCTGGAGACGGCTTGAACGATGCACCGGCACTTGCGACCGCCGATATCGGCATGGCCATGGGCACTGGCACTGCCATCGCCATGGAAGCGGCCGACATCACCTTGATGCAAGGCGATTTGATGCGCGTTGCGGATGCCGTCCGCATGAGCCGCCTGACCGTCCGCAACATCAAACAGAACCTGTTTTGGGCGCTCGCCTATAACTCGGTCGGCATTCCGATCGCCGCTGCCGGATTCCTCGCGCCTTGGCTCGCAGGCGCCGCGATGGCGTTCAGTTCCGTTTCCGTTGTCATGAACGCATTGCGTTTGCAGCGCGTAAAATTGAATAAGTAAACGATTCCCAAAGCTCCCGGCTGCCATCAGGCAAGCGGGAGCTTTTTCGTTGTCCATCTTTTTTCGGCTGCCGTTGTTCTGAGTGGCAAACAAGAGTAAAATGAAAACACCAGTCTTTGCAGAAAGCAGGAATTCCTTTATGAAGAAAACCATTTTATTGCTCATGTCCGTCCAGTTTTTCGTCTATCTTGGCTTCGGCCTAATCATTCCGATACTCCCTGAAGTGATCGTCCAGCAAGGTTATGCGGACATCCACGTCGGAGGATTAATTACGATATATGCCCTCTCGTCCTTTTTCACCGCGCCGTTATGGGGCAGATTATCCGACCGCACCGGCCGCAAAAAGCTGATCTTGGTCGGGCTTGCCGGATTCGCGCTCAGTTTTTTCCTGTTCTCGCTGTTTCTCGATAATCTTATCCTGCTTTACATGTCTCGCGTTATCGGCGGCTTGTTCTCGGGTGCGCTTTATACAGCCGTCACGGGATATGTTGCGGATATCACGACTGATGAAGAGCGCAATAAGTACATGGGCCTTCTCGGCATGTCGATCGGGCTCGGCTTTATATTCGGGCCGGCGATCGGCGGCTTGCTCGGCGCGGTCTCCTTATCCTTGCCATTCACCGCCTCAGCTGCCCTTGTGCTATTGTTGATGGTTTATGCAAGCATCGTCTTGAAAGAACCGGTCCGCAAAGGCGAAGCAGTCAAACGCAAGCTGTTGCCAAAAGGCGCCAGCACGCTTTGGCATTACCGTATCCGTTATTTGTTCCTGTTCTCTTTCATGGTGACGTTCCTGCTCGCGGGCTTGGAGTCGACATTCCAATTGTTCCAGATTGACCAAATCCAAATTACCCCGCTCCAGCTCGGCTATTTGTTCATGGCCTCTGGCTTTGTGGATGCCGCGATTCAAGGCGGCGTTGTCCGCCGTGTAAAAAACGGCACCGAGACGCAATGGATCATCGGCGCACAGATCGTCACCGCGCTAGGCTTGGTGCTATTGCCGTTTACAACCAGCTTGGTGTTTGCAGGTGTCGCACTCAGCATCTTCACTGCCGGCAACGCCCTCGCGCGCACCGTGCTCGTCTCGCTCACTTCGAAAGAAGCGGGCGGCAAATACGGCACAGCGGCCGGCATGACTTACTCGATGGATAATATCGGGCGCATCATCGGGCCCTTGTTTTTCACTTGGCTATTGACGATGCAATCGGGCGCGATCTATTACCTTTCCGGCGCGCTTGCCATCTTCAGCATTGCGCTGATTGTCCTTTTCAAAGCTTCGAAAAAATCATTGCGCTATACGGAATCAGAAGCCGGCCAGACCCCGGCATAGAAAATCCCCAGACAGCCCAGCTGTCCGGGGATTTTTTTATAGATACAATAAAACGATCCAGATGATGTGAAGCGACAATATGCCAACATACACAAAATTGGCTGCCAGAAGGAAATAGCGCCAGATTCGGGACTCGAGCCGCACGAGCCGGGTGAAGAGGAACGCGGCAAGGCAGGCGGACAACAACAGCTTAACCGAAAAGATCGCAAGCGGCGGCAAGCCGCTGAGCAAAGGATTCGCTTCTTCGATCGCTCCCGCAAGCAGCCCCCAATAAGTCAAAAAACCATCCGCTAAATTCAACACGGCCAATGTCCAGATCGGTTTCTTTAGCGGCGTTCTCAATTGCTCGGACATGTCACGCACCTCTCCTCCCTGTAAATTAATTTTATTATGGATAAAAAAGGCATTCGATCAGTTCGACTGATTGAATGCCTAAAAACGCTTAATATGGAGTGCCTCCATTTATATGAAGTACTTGGCCCGTCACGTACGATGAGTCGTCTGAAGCCAAATAGACATATCCCGGGGCCAGTTCATCGGGTTGCCCTGGCCGCCCGAGCGGCGTGCCGCTTCCGAATCCTTCGACCTCTTCCGCTGGGAAAGAAGCCGGGATGAGCGGTGTCCAGATCGGGCCGGGTGCGACTCCGTTAACCCGGATGCCTTCTTTTGCGAGCGATCCGGACAAGGCGCGGGTGAATGCCAGGATTGCACCTTTTGTAGACGAATAATCAATTAAGCTTGGCTCGCCGCGGAATGCTGTAATCGACGTCGTATTGATGATCGATGCACCAGGTTTTAAATGGTCCAGTGCCGCTTTTGTCAGGTGGAACATGCTGAAGACATTGGTACGGAATGTTTTCTCTAGTTGCTCTGCTGTGATGTCCTTTAGCGACTCCTGTACATGTTGCTCTGCGGCGTTGTTGACCAGCACATCGAGTTTCCCGAATTTCTCGATCACTTGAGAAATGACTTGTTTGCAAAATGCTTCGTCGCCGATGTCTCCAGCGATGAGCAGGCATTTGCGTCCCTCTTTTTCGACAAGCTGTTTCGTTTCCTCGGCATCTTCGTGTTCATCCAAATAGGAAATTGCTACATCTGCCCCTTCTTTTGCAAAAGCGACGGCAATGGCGCGGCCGATTCCGCTGTCGCCGCCGGTTATGAGTGCTGCTTTGCCAGGCAAACGCTGCGAGGCGCCCGCCAGATTTCCTTGGAAATCCGGGTGCGGTTTCATTTCATTCTCAAATCCAGGCTGGCGCTCCTGATGCTGCGCCGGCACTTTTTCCACTTTGTCTTTCATCGTGCATCTCCACCTTTCTCGAGTTTTATATCTCCTCCGCTTTTCCCTTTCCGCGTTCTCCTAAAACATGGAACTTCCAGGACGCAAAAAAACAGCCGTCTACTGGAAATAAGGCGGCTGTTGCAGATTCAGGACAAAACTTTATCAAATGGCTTTTCCGCAAGCTCGGGATAAGCTTCGCGGATGATGGCCGGGCGCATGCTGTAAACCGTCAAGATTAAGAGGCATAGGCTGCAAGCCCATAACACATATTGCGCCGGCACCAAGTCATAGAGCAAGCCAAACAGCAAATAGCCAAGCGGCATCATGGCCATCGCCATCGATTCCAGGATTCCGAAGACGCGGCCGCGGTATTCTTCGTCGACGTCTTTTTGCATCATGACCCCGATTGGCGTGTTGACGAAGACATTGGAGATGCCGAACGCCAGCATCAAGACGAGCAAGTAAATGACATTGCCCCAATAGGACAATCCGGCAATAAGCGGCAAGGAGACCGCCGCAAGCAACAGCGACATGACGATGATGGCACGCTTGGAAAATTGCAGCGGGAATTTGACTTCTTTGCGCACCGAGAAATAAATCGATGCCAGCAGCATGCCGAGCGCAATCATCGCTTCGATGAAACCGAAATGCGTGGCTTGTACTTTTAATTGCTGGACGGCGATGAACGGCAAGCCAATCATCAAGGCGGAGAAGAAGAAATTCAATCCGACAGCCGTTGTGACAATGACGGTAATGACGCGGTTTTTCCGTAGATAGACTGCGCCTTCTTTCATGCCTTGCCAAACGCCTTGCTTGTCTTCCGCAGACTCTGTTTCGGCGCGTCTTGTATAGAGCCGGAAGTTCATCGTCGCTTCGAGTACCGCAGCAAGTGCATAGGCGATCACTTGGATCAGTAGGAAAACGTTCATCGACACAAAGCCGAACAGCATGCCGCCGATGACCGGCCCGCCGATCGTGGCGATGGCAAGAGCCGATTGGTTATAGCCCATCGCTTTTTGGATACGGTCCGGGTCGATCAAATTGGCAATGGAAGATGAAAAGGCGACGCTTGTGAACATGGAACTGACGGAAATCAATGCGGTCGCCGTGTAAATCGCTGCCAGCGACAAGCCGTTCGACATACTGTAGAGCAATAGCCCGCCGACGGATAAGACGCTCGCTGCCTGAGACAGCAGCACCACGGCTTTTTTCGGGTAATTATCCGCGACATAACCGGCAAACGGCGCAAACAAGGTCCGGGGCAGAATGCTGCAGATCAAATTGATGGCGAAACTGGCGGCGGAACCGGTCAAAGCCAGGACGTAGAGGCTGATGCCGAATGCGTAAACCGAACTGCCGAATGTGGAAATCAGTTTACTGATGGTGAACGTATACAGATGGTACGTAGCCTGTTTGATTTTACCCGCTTCGTTCATGTTACTCGCTCCCTTTTCAATAAGTTTAATTTAATTAAACAAAATATATCATGCTTTTATTCGCATTACAAGAAAAAGTTTAATATAATTAAACTATATTTTTAATTCCATTCCGGCGCGTGGCATCCAGCTGGTTTACAATGAAAGTGAAAATCACATTTTCAAAAGAATCGGCGCATGCATGAAAGCATGGCGCCACTAAATATACTAAAAAAGCAGGTGAGTTTATGGCATCATTGGGGGAACGGATTAAACAGATACGAAAACAGCAAGGCCTGACTTTGCAAGCACTTGCCGGAGATCAACTGTCGAAGGGCATGCTCAGTTTGATCGAGAACAACAAAGCGAATCCGTCGATGGAGAGCCTTTCCTATATCGCGGAGCGGCTTGGGATCGAGCGCAATGAATTGCTCCAGGAGATGCCAACCGCGGAGCTTCGCGCTTTGCTCGATGAAATTGAAGAAAAGCGCCGGAACGTTTCGGGCACAAGCGACGAGGTGATGTCGGGCTTTGAGGAAATTGCAGAACGCATTCATCCTTACGTAGAGAAATTGCCGTTCCGCTACGAATCGGCGCGGCTGCTTGAAATCTACAGCCGCTGCTGCTATCAAACGAAACGTTACGATTGGAAACCAGCGTTCGACCGGGCGGAAGCGATTTATGAACAACTGCATTTGATTAATTCTGTCGCTGATCTTCATATGTTCCGAGCGCTGATGAAATTCACTGAACACCAGTACACAGAAGCTTTGGCATCGTTACAGGCTTCGCGGAAAACCATCGAAGAACAAAGCGGCGTTTTGGATCCGCTGAAAAAACTGGACTTCGATTATTATGAGTCTATCCTGTACTCCGCGACAGGCGATCAAAAGAATGCCCGCCGTTTGATGGAAGAGGCGATTGAATATTCCAGGAAACATCAGATTTTCTACCAGATCAATGCGCTTTACAGGCTTGCCGGTTTTGAAGCTTTGCTCGCAGGAGATTTGGAACGCAAAGATTATTATGTGGGGAAACTTAAACTTTTCGCGGAATTTTCGGATGATCCGGAAATCAACGCCTACGCCAATGCCATCGAAATCCACTACTTGAACTCTTTCACTCATGAATACGAAAAGGCAGACCAGCTGCTCGAGGAAACACGCAATCTGCTGGATGAAGAGGATTTTTATTTCCTCGAAAAAGGCAAGGCACTTTTCGGCATGGATCGGATTGAGGAAGCGCTAGACTGCTTCAAGCAACACCGCATGAACAGTTTCATCCACCACCCGTATGATTTATCGATGCACTATGAGAAAGAAGCCTATATGGCCTTGATCTATGAACAATTAGACGAGCATGAGCAAGCGAAAATCTATGCCCAAAAAGCAAAAGAATTGATCGAACCGATGCCGGATCTGCCGTATAAACAGTTTATCTTGGAGACGCACCGGAAAATCTTTGGCAAGGCAGACTAATAATCAACGTCCACATAAAACGGCAGGAAAGATAAGCTCGAACTACGTGAGAGCTTATCTTTGCGAGGTAATGCAGAGCATTACTGAGCAATTTTTTGTGCGATGTAATGCTTTACAATATTAAGCACAAGCTTTACTGAGCAAACGCTTCTTCAAATATTGAGACACGGCTTTGATGCTTGAATGCAGAAAAGGCAGGAGACCCGGGTCTCCTGCCTTTTCCTATTTAATTTCTTCGAAAGCTTCTTTAATATCATATAAACCAATGTCGAGGTCGGTTGTTTCGCCAGTGGTAAGTTTCGCGAGCTGCATGCCGAGATACGGTCCCGCCGTAAGCCCTGATGCGCCGAGTGCGTTGGCCGCGAAAAGCTGCGCTTGCCCCGGCACTTGCCCGATGAACGGCAAGGCGCTCAGTGTCGCCGGGCGAAACCCGGTCGCGGCTCCCGTAAACTCAGCTGCAGCAAGCCCTGGTGCGACGTCCAAGGTCTTCTCCAAGATATGAAAAATGCCGCCGGCGGTCAGTTTGTCGTCGAAACCTGTATTGTTCTCGTGTGTCGCACCGGCAACGATGCGCCCGTCCTCAAACGGCACGATGTATTGCCCGAACGGCACCATCGCAACCGGCCATTCGCCTGTTCCCGTGTCGGCAGATTGCAAATGCAAAATCTGCGCTTTTTGCGGAACGACTTTCAAGTGAAGCTCGAGCGGTTTGAACAGCTCCGCTGCCCACGCACCACCGGCAGAGATGATCCGGTCAGCAGCCAAGCTCTCCCCGTTCACTTCCACGCCAGTCGCCTGCCCTGCTTCGATCAGCAGCTTGGCGTCACCTTGGATGAACTTGGCGCCTAACCGCTTGGCGGAACGGATCAGTGCATCACGGATAGCGCTGCCGTCGACACGCGCCGCCCCACTGACATACAAAGAGCCGTAACGGTCGCCGGCATACGGGAACCGGGCTTTTGTTTCTTCCGGGGTCAATCGTTCGAGTTCGCCCATCTCAGGTGATCCCGCTTGGCGTTCGCGCGCTTTTTGTTCCATTTTGTCGAGTTTCGATTCTTCGTGAATGCTGACGATGCCCACTTGTTTATATCCGGTCTCTTTCTCCCCGAGCGCTTCAAGTTCCTTGATGAGCACCGGGTAATAAGCGGCGCCGTTCGAAGCGAGATGGTACCAGGCCTGGTTGCGCCTTTGAGAGATCCATGGGCAGACGATGCCTGCTGCCGCGCCTGTCGCCTGGCCGCGGTCCGCCCGGTCGATCAATGTGACGCTGTTCCCTGCTTTTGCTGCGTAATATGCCGCGCTTGCCCCGACGATGCCGGAGCCAATGATGATGATCGATTTCATTTTTCTGCACCTTGCTTCCTTGACAATCTTCTTTCCATTCTAACGAATTGCACCAGGAGACTCAAATTGTGCTGGGCTGGATTGGAAATCTTCATTTCGGGTAAAGCAATCATATGAAGAAAATCCAATGGACGAATCTTAAGGAGGAATCAATGTTTATGGAACGCAGCACTGAAACTGAGGCAATCATGCCGATGACATCGATCCGCAGCGGCTCGGGCATCGAAATCGCTCCGGATACGTATTGCTATACGACGAAAATCTCCAATGTCTTCTTGATCGGAAACCCCTCTATCAGCCCGCGCTGGGTATTGGTGGACGCTGGCATGCCGCATTCCGCCGAAAAGATATTAAAGGAAGCCGAGAAACGTTTCGGCCCGGATCAGCAATTGCAGTCAATCTTGCTGACGCATGGCCATTTCGACCATGTCGGCGCACTCATCGATATTCTTGAAAAGCACCCGGTCCCTGTCTACGCACATCCTGAGGAATTCCCGTACTTGACCGGAAAAGAAGATTATCCAGAGCCCGATTCCACTGTAGAAGGCGGAATGGTCGCGAAAATGTCCAAGACCTTCCCAGTAAAAGCCATCGATATTTCCGAGCATTTGGTCGAGCTTCCGGCAGACGGGAGCATTCCCGATTTACCGAATTGGCGCTGGCTCCACACACCCGGCCATACAAAAGGCCATGTCTCGTTCTTCAAGGATGTCGGCCGCGTATTGATCGCAGGGGATGCGTTTGTCACGGTCAAGCAGGATTCACTTTATAAAGTGATGCGCCAGAAAAAAGAAGTGCATGGCCCGCCGGTTTATTTAACGACCGATTGGCGCGCCGCCTGGGAATCAGTGTCCAAACTGGTCGACTTGAAACCTTCTTTCGCTGCCACCGGGCACGGCAAACCGATGAAAGGTTCTGTTTTGGCTAAAGGGCTGGTCGAACTGGCGGATCATTTCCCTGAGATTGCTGTTCCATCTTATGGAAAGTTTGTCCATACGAAATGAAAAATTAAAAGAGCGCTTACATAAGCGTTCTTTTTTATTGCCCATAAAAGTTTTGAAACTTTTCAGAAATCACGTTTAGCATTTCCTGAATATGGGTATATATAATATGCACTCCCGCCTTTTTCAGGGAGGAACTAACGAACGGAGATGAACGACAATGACTAAACAAGTGCTTTTTGTATCAGACCATGGCGATCCTTTGGCAAAGCTCGGCGGGAAACAAGCAGGCGGCCAAAACAATTACGTCAAGCAACTGGCACTCGCTCTTGAAAATAGAGGGTGGCAAATTGATGTCGTCACCCATTGGTGCGATGAAAATGCCCCACAAATTGAACATTTCGGCGAACACTGCCGAGTGATCCGTGTCGAAGCAGGCTATAAAGGATTCGTTTCAAAAAATGAAATGTACTCTATGCTTCCGGCTTTTTATGAAGAAATGAAGCGCTTATTGCCGCTTTCAAATTATGATATCGTCCACACCCATTATTGGCTGTCAGGATTGATCGGCAAGAAACTCAAAGAAGAGTTCGGCTTGCCTTACATCCATACTTCCCATTCGCTCGGCTGGGCTAAAGAAGAAGCAACCGGCACCCATGATGCCCGCCGCGAAAAAGCGGAAGAAACCGTACTCGCCCACAGCGACCGCATCCTGGCGACAACCAATACAGAAAAACAAGTGATCAAAGAAAACGTCCCTGCCGCTTCTCCCATCTCAGTAATCCCCATCGGAGTCGACGAGGCGTTCCGCGTCCGCGGCAGCCGTCATCATATCCGGAAAAAATTCGGCTACGAAGACCCTCTCTTCGTCTTTGCAGGCCGTCTCGAAGCGACCAAAGGCATTTTCACTTTATTGAAAGCCTTCAAGCTTCTTGCAGAAAAAAGCGGAGACCGCTATACGCCTGAATTAGTGATTGCCGGCGGCGAACCCGATGCGATCGATTCGAAAACAGGTTTGCCGAAAGACCCGGAACTGCGCCAAGCAGTGAAAGGCATCGAACAGCATGTCCGCTTTGTCGGGCCTAAAGATCAGGAGCAGTTGGCCTTGCTGTTCAACTCAGCTACCGCTACCATCGTTCCGAGTTTCTACGAATCATTCGGCATGGTCGCAGCCGAAGCACAAGCTTGCGGCAGTCCCGTCATCGCCTCGAAAGTCGGCGGTTTGAAAAATGTCGTAGAAGATGGCGTCAGCGGCTTGCTCGTTCAAGCACAGAACGAAATCGACCTGGCGATTGCCATGGAAGTGCTATCCGTCAACTCGTTGCTGGTTGAGCGCCTGAGCCGCCAAGCGGTGCGCATCGCCCGCAAAGATTTCAATTGGGAAAGCATTTCGAAAAAAATAAATACATTGTATGAGGTGATGATCCGTGAACGGAGTAACGCACTTGCTGGCGACCGACCTGGACGGAACCTTAGTCGGTGATAGAGCCGGACTGAAGGAGTTGCTGGATTTTTATGAGCAGCAGCCTTACGAAGTCGGCTTGATCTATATCACCGGCCGCCATCTCGCTTCGGCACGCCAGCTGATTGCAGATGAAGGGCTCCCGATTCCCAAAGCGCTCGTCACCGACGTCGGGACCGAAATCTATATGGGGACCGGTTTTTTGAAAGACGAACACTGGGAAGCCCATTTGATGGACGATTGGGCTCCCGAGCAAGTCGAAGCGCTAGCGAAGACAATCGACGGCTTGGCCCCGCAGGATTTGCCTGTGACAAGCCGGCGCTCCTACCATGTCACGGATGCACAAGCGGTCGAACAATTCCGCAATCTGCTCGAAGCAGAACAAGTGCCCCATAAGCTGATCTTCAGCGGCGGCAAGGATTTGGATATCCTGCCTCCAAATAGCGGAAAAGGCCAGGCGCTCCGCTATTTATTGGAACGCCATGAAATTTCCGATGCTAAACTGCTGGTCGCGGGTGATTCCGGAAATGACTTGGAAATGCTGACGCTCGGCTTCCCTTCCGTCATCGTCGGAAACGCCCAGCCGGAACTCAAAACCCATGAAGAACATCCGCTCATTTTCCGCGCGAATCGCCATTGCGCCGGCGGAATTTATGAAGCGTGGAACCATTTTCATGTAGACTGAACCCTTTGGAGAACTTGTTTCTTCCAAAGGGTTTTCTTGTGGCGCTATGGGTAATCATTTGTTTTTTCAGCCATTTCGTTTATATTTAGTAGGAAGACATTTTACGAATCAAGTGGGCCTCGCCCATACATAAGCACGTTTAAAATCCACATAAAGGAGGACTGAAGATGAGCAAAGTCGCCAATCTGCAAAAAGAATCACTCGCGATGCTGAAACAAACAAGCCGGACCTTTTTCATTCCGATCAGCTTCTTGGATCCTGTCCTGAAAAAAACCGTCGGCTCCGCCTATTTGTGCATGCGTGCAATCGATGAAATTGAAGATCATCCCGAGCTTCCAGCTGAAGTGAAAGCGTCTCTTCTGCGCTCCATCCAACATATGCTCGAAACGGATATCGACGAAACGGAATACGCGGCACTCGTCGCCCCATACGCGGACTATTTGCCATCCGTGACGATGCGGCTTCCGGACTGGGTCGAAGTATGCCCGCCCGAAATCCGCGGAAAAGTTCTTGAATCGACAGCCATCATGGCTGGCGGCATGGCCAAATGGGTCGAAAAAGACTGGGTCATCCATACGCGCGAAGACCTGGACGATTACACCTATTATGTCGCTGGGCTCGTCGGCGTCATGCTTTCCGATCTTTGGAGATGGCATGACGGCACTGAAACCGATACAGAACTCGCCATCGGTTTCGGCCGTGGTTTGCAGGCCGTCAACATGCTGCGCAATTACGATGAAGATTACGAACGCGGCGTCACGTTCGTCCCGGACGGCTGGACGCGCGACGATATGTTCAGCTACGCACGCGAAAATCTGTCGCAAGCTGACCAATATGTAAAATCCATCAAAAATAAACGCATCCTCATGTTCTGCAAAGTGCCGCTCGCCCTGGCCCACAGCACCTTAAAAGCTCTCAAGTCCGGCAAGGAAAAAATGAGCCGTCAGGAAGTCGAAGGCATTGTCGAACAATTAAAAGAAGAAGAACGCCTCAGCTAAATAAAACTGCACTCGCATCCGCAGAGTGCAGTTTTTTTGTAGTCAATGAAGCAGGGAGCCAGCTAATGACAATAAAATTTATAATAAGGAAATAACATCCACCTAACACTTTCTTTCTTTCAATTACACAACTAGTCTATACTAGAGGCAATAAACAATTATCCACAAAGGAGAATGGCCATGACCGTCACCATTATCAGTGTGTTGACTGCTGCAATTTTCATCTTGAATATTTTCCTTGCAGCAGCGCTGGTGTTTTTGGAACGCCGGGATGCTTCCTCCACTTGGGCATGGCTATTGGTGCTATTCTTTATCCCAATTGCCGGCTTCTTCATCTACCTGTTGCTCGGCCGCAAGCTGAGGCAAAAAAAGCTTTTCAAATGGGAAGAAGGCCGAAAGCGGATTGGAATCGAAAGCTTGATTGCCCATCAAATGAATGAAATCCACGACGGCACTTTCCCTTTTCAAGATGTCAGCACGAAAGATTACAGCAATTTGATTTACCTCCATTTGCGCAATAACGGTGCGTTGTTGACTCAAAACAATCATGTAAAAATCTTCAACGATGGCCGGGAAAAATTCGATGCCCTCATTCGCGATATCGAACAGGCACAGGACCATATTCACATCCAATATTATATCTTCCGGCTGGACCAGCTCGGCAATCGCATCATGGAAGCTTTGCTCGCCAAGGCGAAAGAAGGCGTGAAAGTACGCCTGCTATACGATGATATGGGCTCCCGCAGTTTAAGCAAGCGCCATTTCAAGGAATTTTCAGCAGCCGGCGGCGAAGTGGAAACCTTCTTTCCTTCCATCATGCCGATCATCAATCCGCGGCTGAACTACCGCAACCACCGCAAAATTGTCGTCATTGACGGAAAGGTCGGCTATATCGGCGGTTTTAACGTCGGGGAGGAATATCTCGGGCTCAATCGCCGCTTCGGCTATTGGCGCGATACGCATCTCCGCTTGGAAGGAAATGCGCTTTACCCGCTCCAGACGCGCTTTATCCTCGACTGGAACCAGGCTTCCGCGCGGCGTGACATCGTGTATGATGAAGCGTACTTCCCTCCACAACCCGAAGAGGGCTCGACTTCGATGCAGATTGTCTCCAGCGGCCCGGACGAGGAATGGGAACAGATCAAGGACGGCTATTTAAAGCTGATCCATTTGGCGCGCGAGTACATTTATATCCAAACGCCGTATTTCATTCCGGATGCGAGCTTCTATGATGCACTGCGGATCGCGGCGCTGTCCGGAATCGATGTGCGTATCATGATCCCGAACAAACCGGACCATCCATTCGTCTACTGGGCGACGTATTCCTATGCCGGACAGATGCTGCGGGCTGGCGCGCGGGTGTTCATCTACGATAACGGCTTCCTGCATACGAAAATGATTGTCATTGACGACGAAGCGTCGACGGTCGGTACAGCGAATATCGATGTCCGCAGCTTTAAGTTGAATTTCGAAGTGAATGCCTTTATCTATGACGAGAAGGTGTCGATGGAGCTCGCGGATATGTTCAGGCAAGATACGGAATTGTCGTCAGAGCTGACGTATGAGATGTACATGGCGAGAACCCGCATGATCAAATCGAAGGAATCCATCGCCCGCCTATTGGCACCGATTCTGTAATCAAACCAGTGAACGCCCTTTCCATTTGGAAGGGGCGTTTTTTCGTTTGGTGAATTGCATATATGGTGGATTCTTTTCATCGGAAAATGATAGAGAAAATGTATGGAGGTGGAGATTACGCTCCAGGGAGGACGCTTGGGGCTCGCAGGATGCGAGTCATGCAGCTGATGCGACAGGACGTCGCGCTTTCAGCTGCCCGAGGGATGGGGCGGGTGTTGAGCCAATGTGCTGCAAAGGATGCAGCACATTTGTCTCGCCAGCCCGCGCAGTCCCCCAGGCGTCGCCTCCCTTCCGCTTCATCTCTAGTTTTAGAGAGGAAATGAAATTCATCACACATTGAAGTAAGTGTGAAAAACTTTAACCATCTTCGTAAATTCAAATTGAATAACACGTGGAAATTCTCTGCAATTATCAAGTCCAGCTAAGCGTCCCCACCAGCCGATGAAAACAACTAACAGTGACACGTCTTTGCACTCAATATCCAATGAAATCTTAAAGCCGAACCGCGCACACGGGCGAGCCGGAGCCATAAGACAAGTGCCCTTCTTGGCTTATTGCGGGAGGCATGCCCAAAGCGGGAGGCGGCTACTCAGAGATGCGCGTAACAACGAACGATACATTTCAGTATCAAGTCCAGCTAAGTGTCGATACTAGCGGATGAAGACAACTAACAGTGACACTTCCTCACAAATAATATCCAACAAAAAACCGGCCGCTCTTCCTTTTCAGGAAAACGGCCGGTTTCATTTATTTGCTTGTCACTCAAATTCCCAAATATTCTTCCAAGGTGATGTTCTGGTTATAGATCGCGGTGGCTGCTTCTTTTCCAACATAGCGGAAATGCCAAGATTCGTGCATATAGCCCGTGATCTGTTCTTTTCCTTGCGGGTAGCGCAGGATGAAGCCGTAATTATGGGCGTTTTCTTTTACCCATTTGCCTCCTGCCGTGTCACCGAAGGAAGAAGATGCCCAGTGCTGTTCCTGGCCGGCTTCGCCGATATCAAAAGCGAGGCCGGTCTGGTGTTCGGAGTAGCCAGGGCGTGCGCTGTAGCGGTCGGCTGCTGCTTGGCCATCTTTGGCGACATAGCCTTCGTACAATTGTTTTTGGCGTGCAAATTCGCGGTATGTGCTGAATGCGACCAATTGCAAGCCATCTTTGGCAGCTGCTTGTGCCATCGAGTCAAATGCTGCGCGGGCCTCCGCGTTTTCGCCAGGTGCATACGTTTCAGGCAGCGGGTGCTGTTTATTCGCCAGCAGGATGCCGTTCACGATTGTAGGTTCTGATGGCAATTGGTCGATCTCCGGATAGACAGTGGCGTCTTTCGGAGCAGGTGCAGGCGTTTCTTCTTGCGGCTGCTCTTCCGGTTGTGTTTCAGGCTGTTCGGTTTCTTCTGTCGCTGCTTGTTCTTCTTTCACTGCCGGTTCCTCCTGTTCTGCCGGAGCTTGCTGCTCGGTTTCTGCCGGTTGTTCGGTAAAGGCCTGTGCCAATGCTTTCATGCTTTCTTCTGTATCCCAATTATGCATAGAGAGCCAGACTGCGGCAATTGCTGCCCAGATTGCTGTCATTGCGATCACCATCCATTTTATATAAAATTTCTTGTCGAAGTCGTTTTTCTTGTTTGTCGGTTTCATGGGCTGGCCAACTTTCCTGTCAATTCCTTTTCCATTCTATCATTTTCTTTCCGGAAATTCCCCTGGCGCGAAAATATTTCGGTATACTTTAATCAGACTTCTGGAAAAGAGTGGAGATTTATTCATGCACAATCAAAAATGGCTATCATTGAACTTTTTTGCGTTTTTCTTTACATGGGGCGTCTTTCTGCCTTACTGGACTGGCTGGCTGACAAATGAAAAAGGGATGAGCGTTTCGGCAGCCAGCGTCATCATGGGGACCGGCATGGTCGCGCGGTCATTGTCGACTTTATTTTTCTTCCCGCTCCTGACGCGGCTTTTCTCGCTTGGGCGCTTGATGCAGATTCTCGCCATCGCTTCGTTTGTGGTAATGGCGTTCTATATCCCGGCCAATTCCTATACCTTGCTGTTCATCATCACATTTGCGTTCAGCTTTATCTATCCGAATCTATTGCCTGCGATGGAAAGCGGCGCGACCGTATTGATGCAGACCGACCGCATCCATTACGGAAAAAGCCGCTCTTATGGCTCGCTTGGCTATACGATCGCTTTATTGATCGTCGGGGCAGCGACCGCCATCTGGCAGGAAAATGCGATTTTATGGATCATGCTTTTGGGCTTGCTGTTCATGGCGGTCACTCAATCGCTTGCTTCTCCGGTCCCGCTGCAATCGCGGCCCGCACCTAGAACGAAGAAAGGGCCGAGCGCCACGGCGGAGTTGCTGAAATCAAAAGGGTTTTTGACAGTCCTATTGGTTTCCATCCTGCTGCAGGGAGCGCATGCGTCGTATTATAATTACGGCTTTATCTATCTTCAAGATATCGGCGTCAATAGCTTTTACATCGGCCTAATTTTGAATGTGGCGGTGATTTTTGAAATCGTCTTTTTCGTCAAAGCTGATACATTATTCGAGAAATGGTCGGTGTCCTCAATGTTCTTGCTGGCGGGGATCGGCTCGACCGTTCGCTGGATCTTGATTTTTCTGTTCCCGTCGGTCTGGGTGTTCATTTTGGCGCAGACGCTTCACGCTTTGTCTTTCGGCGTCGCGCATTTCGCCTTTATCCGCTATATCTTCAAAAAGCTCGATCCTGTCAATATCCCTGCGGCGCAAGGCATGTATGCCGCACTCGGCATGAGCTTGAGTGTCGCACTTTTGACTTTCGCGGGCGGCTATCTATACGAAATCGCCCCGGGCTATTCATTCCTCGGGATGGCGGCGTCTTCGTTCCCAGCAGTGGTGCTGGTGTTGTTGACACGCAAACGCTTCGCTTATTAAAAATATTTAGAAATAATTTTCTGACCCCCTTAACGGCCGCAATTGCTGCGAATAATTTGGCATAACTGTTAAGGGAGCTGGGAATTTTGAAAGAGATATCAAAGCATGACCTGCTGACCCTCATGAGTCAGTTGGACTTTCTTCTGGAAGAACGCAAAAAAGATAAACACCATCATACAGAAACAGCACAGGCTAATTAGCCTGTGCTGTTTTTTCATTAGATGAAGATCGTGCCAAGAACAACGAAGAACAAAACGACGAAAATGATTGCCATCCCTTTCATCCATTTCGCTTCGCGGTCCATGCCGCGCTCTTTCATTTGTCTATAGCGGAACGTGTTCGTCAAGACGAACAAGAGCGTCATAAACAATACGGCGATTTCCATGCTGCCCATGAACAGGAAGCCGATCGCCAATATGCTGAGTAATAAAATCAACACGCCTTGTAAAACCTTTGGATTCATAATGATCTCTCCTAAAAAAAAAGCCGGCAGTTGCGCCGGCTTTTTTGGTTATTTGTTCTTGTCGGCTGTTTCAGTTTCTTCAACAGCTTCCAACGCTTTTTCCGGATGTTCCGAATAGAATTTCCGGCCGATGAATGTCTGGATGATCAACAAGATCCCGCCGACTGCCCAGTAGACTGGCAGCGCAGCCATCGATGTGAACGAGATGAACATGATCATGATCGGAGACAGGTAGATGAAAAATTTCATCTGTTTCTGCTGCTGTTCCGGCATGGTCCATAGCGACACTTTCGCCTGGAAGAAGTACACCGCACCCGCAATCAGGGTCATGGCAATATCCGGCGAACCGAGGTTGAACCAGAGGAATTCATGCGATCGCACATCCGGCGAATAGAGAATCGCGAAATACAAGCCCATGATGATCGGCATCTGGATGACGACCGGCAAACAGCCCATATTGAGCGGATTGACGTCATGTTTCTTATACAGCCCCATCATTTCCTGCTGGAGCTTCATTTGCTCTTCTTTATCCTTCGTTTCTTTCAAGCGCTTCTGGATGTCTTCCATTTCTGGACGCATCTTATCCATCTTCACTTTCATGCCTTGCTGGCGTTTATATGTGCGCAGCATGAACGGCATCAAGACGAGGCGGATGATGATCGTGATGACCACGATCGCCATGCCGTAGCTGCCCCCGAAGAGGTTCCCTAAATAATCGAGCGAGAAATCAAATGGCGCTACAAAAATCGTGTAGAAAAATCCTTCTTTGTTTTCAACTGCTGAACAGCCGCTCAAGAAAGCGATCGTTGCCGCAAGCATGAGCAGTAATGTAAGTTTCTTTTTCACGTTTGTCACCTTCACCTTTTTGGACTACTAAGAAGTATAACGATATGGACGCAAAAATTCAATGCACTGTCCCGGGACTGGCTGCTTTTTTCATTTCTTGTGACAAAAATTAGGCATAAGAAAAAAGGAGAATTGCTTCTCCTTTACTTGGCATTCGGCAAGGTATAGCGGAAATAAGGAATATGCTGGCTGTCGCGGAATTGCTTCGGCGTCACCGAGGTATATTTTTTGAAGATCCGCGTGAAATAGCTCTGGTTGCAGAAATGGAACTGCTTGGAGATATCCGAAATCCCTTTATTGGAATGGCGCAAATAATATTGCGATTCTTCCACGCGCCGAACGTTCAAGTATTCCACCAATGTAATCCCTGCATGTTCGCGGAAAATGCGCGACAGGTGGCTGGTCGAAATATTGAAGTGTTTGGCGATTTCCTCTACTGACAAGTCGCGCTCCACTTCGTCGTTGATGAAAATGACTACTTTGTTGACGGTTTGGTGGCCGAATGACGGCTGTTTGCGTTCCGAGATGATTGATGTGAAAAACTCGATCAATTCATCGGCCACGTACATGAATTCCGAATCATTCATATGCTTATCGACCAACTCGACGCAAGCTGCATTGAAAGCGAACGCTTTTTTCGGCGGTACGCGCATTTCATACAATTTACGTGCCATGACGGACGATAAAATGATGTAATAATTGCGGACGGTACGGATGATGTCTTTTCCTGCATGAAGGGCGAGCATATCAATCAATTCACGCAATGTTTCTTTGGCACGGTCTTTCTCCAGGTTGTGGATTTCGTGCATCAATTGAGTCTCTACTTCAAAAAAACGTTCGAGCCCCTCCAGTTGCGCGACGTTTTCCGTTTCGTTCATAAAGATTCTGGAAATAGTTTCCTGAATGGATGGTGTTTCGAGTATATTCATCTTCTCCCCGGCTTTCTATGTAAAAAATTTAACGAACTTATTCATTTAATGAACTACTTGAATAAATAATAATAATAGCGTTTTACAGATAAATTTACAAGTTTTTAAGTAAATTGAGCTAATTTATTTTTCAAACATATGACATCGGTAACAGTTAAAACCAATTATACACTTAACTGTACGTTTCAGCGACGAAAAAGTTCCAATTTCCAATGTTTTTACAAAAAATTCAAAACAGGCCGTCGATGATACACGGCCTGTTCTGTGCTGCATTTATATCCGACTTGAATGTGCCCAGGGACATTTTTAGTCAGTTTCCCCAGGAACGACCGCCCGTATGTGGCGCGGCATGATTTCAATATCAAATGGCGTGGTGCTGCCTTCATCGCCGTCGATATTACACGACAAAGGTTCGCTCGTACGGATCGAGACCCGCTTCGTATGGATGGCTTCCACCGACGGGTCTTCTTCGAATTTGCCACGCACCAAAGCCGTCGCCATGCGGACAAACGCCGGAAGCGCAGCATTTTCGACAATATACAAATGGAGCAGGCCGTCGTCGGTCAATGCTTCCGGCGCCAGCTTTTCAAACCCGCCCACCGAATTGGTCAATGCCACCAGGACGAGCTTCGCCTCCCCTTCCCAGGTGCCGTGGTCATGTTCGATAACGAATGTCGTAACTTCATCGGAAGTGACTGCTTTGACTCCTTCGACGAAATAAGCAAAAGCCCCGAGCTTGGTCTTTTGTTCAGGCTCCACTTCGTAGGTGGATTCGGCAATTTCACCGATTGCCAGGATATTCATGAAGTATTGATCCCCCACTTTTCCGATATCCACGCGTTTTTCACGTCCCGTTTTCAAACCTTCTATCGCTTCTTCCGGATCCAATGAAATGCCGAGCGCACGGGCGAAGTCATTGACTGTACCGAGTGGAACCAACCCGAAAAGCGGTTCATGTTCTTTTTCCGCCAAACCCGACACCGCTTCGTTGATCGTCCCGTCCCCGCCCATCGCCACAACGAGGTCATAGTGCTTTTCGCAGGCTTCTTCAGCAAAGAGCGTGGCATCTCCCGGGCCTGTCGTTTCACGCGTATCGGCTTCATAGCCCATCTCGATTAATGTCTTTTCCGCAAAATCTTTATAATCTGCCGCTTTTTCCTTCCCTGAGGAAGGATTCCATATGAACATCGCTTTTTTCATCTTTTCCCCTCCGGTGCTATAATAAGGTCATGTATTTCAATACCCTAAACATCGCGGAATGTAATCCACCTTGCCGCATTTATTTCATTTCAATCAGGCGCCTGCTCCGGCCCTGGTGAAAATGCGCCGCAAAAGTTGGAAGTGCTATACATCATCATATCTTAAAGGAAGTTGGGGACCACCTTGCGCTTTTTCATCTATCTTATCATCTTCTTCGCATTTTTCGATTTGTTTGCCCAATTGCCGATCATCAGTCCGTTTGCCGTATCACTCGGTGCGGGACCGTTTTTGGCAGGGCTTGCTGTCGGGATGTACTCATTGTCGAACACATTCGGCAATATCATCTCAGGTATCTTCTCCGACCGCAAAGGGCCTTTTGCCATCTTGCTGACGGGGCTTGCTTCGACAAGTGCGGCGCTGTTCATCTACGGTTTGGCGGACGGCCCTTACAGCCTCCTCGCCATCCGTTTTTTACATGGCTTAGCGGCCGGGTTGACGGTACCGGCCGCGTTCACTTATTTAGCGAACCGCACCGACCATAGCCGCCGCGGTAAAAATGCAGCGATTTCCGGCGCCTTCGTCGGGCTTGCGGCAATCATCGGCCCCGCTTACGGAGCGATTTATACAAGCCGCGGCAGCGTCCCAGAGACCATGGCCGTCACGGGCACCTTAATCGGCTTGCTCGCGATTGCTGCGTTCTTCCTGTTGCGGACGCATCAAGTGAACAAGCAAACGGATCGTTCACCTGCCAAACGTCCAGCTTTCCAATGGAACGCGGGGCTTTGGCGATCGTTTTCAGGCGCATTCTTCCTGATGTTCTCCCAAGGCGTGCTCGCTTATATGCTGCCGCTGAAAGTGGAAGCGCTCGGGCTTCCCACTCAATTGAGCGGCTTATTGCTGAGTGCATTCGGTTTAGCGGCCATCCTGGTCTTCCTATTGCCGATCAACCGGCTGTTCGATGCCGTGCGCCCGATCATCACGTTAATCATTGGCTTTGCGGTCATGGGCACTTCGTTGTTCGCACTCGCCAATATCTCAACAGAACCGCTATTATATGCGGCAATGTGTACGTATGGATTCGGTTTCGCGCTGTTGTTCCCTTCGATCAATTCCTTATTGATCGATGCCACAGAACCCGCATCAAGAGGGCGTGCTTACGGATATTTTTACGCCTTCTTCTCCATCGGCGTAGTCGCAGGCTCTGGAGTCACCGGGGCTTTGGCACTCACTGCAGACGGCGGTTTCCTGTTCAGCGGCTCGCTATTGCTGTTGATCGCTTTGGCCAATTGGCTGACGCTCAAACGCTGATTTTCTTGGCCATGAAAAAGACCGCCTCGGCACAGGTGCCAGGGCGGTCTTTTAAAGTTTACAGTTTATCGGTATTCAAACGCGGCTCGGCTGAAACCGAATCGGTATTCTCTGATTTTTCTTCGCTATCATCGTTTGACGAAAGCTTCACATCGTCGTTAGCTTCCTTCTTTTCTTTCTGTTCTTTTTCATTGTAGTACTGGACAGTTGCTTGTGTGCCGCCTTCTGCCGTCATCTTGTTTTCCTGCAGGTCGGTCTTGTCCAAGCCTTCAGTCTTTTGGTCTTGCTGATTTTTGTTCTGGTCCAAGTTTTGGGATTCCATATACTCGTTCACCTTCGCTTTCACGTCATTAAATGCAACAGTTGCTTTCTCGCGGTTTTCCGGTTTTTTGAAATATGCGTATGCACCGGCTGCTAGCCCTGCCAAAAGCAGGCCTCTGCCGCCACCTTTTTTCCTAGCCATTTGCAGCACTCCTTTTACTTTTCTTGTTATTCCTTGTTTACCCTAATCGCCTAAAGCTAATCATGAATCATTCAGCTGTTTCGGCCGCAGATCGTTTCATATCGATATGCGGGATGCCATCCTCATCGTAAACTTCCGAAATCGCTTCAAAACCGAATGAGCCATAAAAATCTTTCAAATACTCTTGCCCTTGCAATTGGATCTCGGGTTCTTTCCATTGTTCGTCAATATAGCGGATCGAGCGCTCGAGGAGTTCTTTTGCCAGCCCGCGGCCACGCGCCTCTTTCCGGACGATGACGCGGCCGATCGATGGCGCATCGTATTTTTTCCCTGCCGGTACCAGCCGGGCATAGGCAAGCACCTTGCCGTCTTCTTCATACACGATATGGGTCGAGACTTCATCCAAGCCGTCCAATTCCGGATACGGGCAATTCTGTTCTACAACAAATACTTCGACACGAAGCTTCAATATATTGTATAATGCTTGTGCTGTGAAGTCGTCAAATTGATAACTTTTCCACGCCATAATCAATCGCCTCCTGTGATTTCATTATTCCACATCAATGGCTATTCAGGCTAGAGTTTGATATGATAGCAAAAATAATTCCAGAGGTGATCGCATGATTCGCACAGGTACACCGGCAGATATCGAATCTGTACGGGAAATCGCTCACATCAGCTGGAATGATACGTACGAAGGGATCATTCCATCTCCCATACAACAGAAGTTTTTGGAGCAATCTTATTCAACCCCGATGCTCGAAATGCGCATGGAACGGACGATCCTCCTGCTTGCCGAACAAGACGGGCAGGCTGTGGGCTTTGCGAACTTCACGAAAGTCGATGAAGACGGCGACGCCGAATTGATCGCCATGTACATGAAGCCCGAGCACCAGCGTTCAGGCTTCGGTAAGAAGCTGCTGTCGGACGGCTTGTCGCGCTTAAAAGGCGGGCAGCAATTATTCGTCTACGTTGAAAGCGAAAACCAAAAAGGCCGCAACTTCTACGAAGCGAACGGCTTCCTCTTGCTTGAAGAGTTCGAGGAATTGTTTGAAGGTCACCCCCTTCAGACAGCTAAATATGTTTTCGATCTTTCTGGCCAAGCGCAATAACCAAGAGCCAAACAAAAACCCCTCGAATTCGCTTCGAGGGGTTTTTTCTGCTTGGATCGATTTGGCCTTTCTTATAACGGGCGGTATGGCGTGTCGTCTTCACGTGTTACCGCATCACTTCTTGTGGCCGGTTCATTGCTGCGGCCCATCAATTCATCTTCACGGAGCGGCGGCTTGCGCACGAAGCACATAATCGCAGCGATGTAGAAGAGGATGGACGTCAGTGACAAGATCCCGGCGAAGATTCCGGCAAGGATGAAGAAAATGCCGGCCGTGCTTGCCTTATCGAATGATTTCAATTTTGTCATAGCCAAAATGGCGAAGACGGTACTGATTGCCAATAAGATGACCAACACCCAACCCACGACATCGAATCCTGCAATAAATGCATTGAATGTATCGACTGCCATTTGCGCTTCCTGCGGGCTTGTCATCATGGGGTCATTGCGCAAGTCCTCTTCCATCTGGCGGTGCATATCGCTGTTTTCGAACCCAACCAAACTGGTGATGAGGATGATTGACAAAATAATGCCGATTACATTGAAAACGATGCCGATGATGCCAAGAGCTTTTTCCCCTGTCCTTTTGATGGACCCGTAATTCTCTGGTGCCTGATTCATAAAAAAACCTCCTATTTCTGTTTCGGATACTCTGCTGCAGTGGATATTCCACATTGCGCGCAGCCTCTCCGCTTTCCTTATTATGTTTCTACCCTCATACATACGCTTTCATGCCGTTTAAGTTTCGCATTACTTTAATTCCCGCCAAAAAATTAATAAAACTTGTTTAAGTTTTATTAAGCTGGGTATTTTATTACTATCAGCAACAAAAAGACAAATTATAAAAGGGGTTCTAAAAAATGGAAAATAAACTAATTTTTAACCAAGCAGATTTCATGTACGGAGTAGGCGGCGCATCCATCCTTACAGCCATCGTGTTCTTCATGACAAGCCTGTAAGAAGGAGTGAGCTTATGAGTCAAACATTCATCAATACATAGAAAAGCAATCCATCCCAAAAGGAGACGGATTGCTTTTTTTGCGTCTTGCTATATGCGGTTAGCTGGATCAGGCTTTGACATCGTTGTATTCATCAGAACGCTCGAACGCTTCCGCTACATACGAACAGACCGGTTGCATCTTGAACTGATTTTCACGCGCATAGGCTGCTGCATGGTCGACCAGTTTCTTGGCAAGCCCTTGATTGCGCAGGCTTTCTTCGACATAGGTATATTCCATGACCATCAAATCAGCCAGCTGTGTCCAGGTGATTTCCGCTTTCACTGTATCGCCTTCTGTCTCACGAAATGCAAATTCATCTTGCCCGAGTTCTGTAAATTTCAATTCCATCGGTCCAATTCCTCCTTATGTCCACTTTATCTCTGCAGGTGAATCGAAACTTCATGCCGCTAAAGCTTCCCCGCCAGTTAGCGGTTGATTTTCAACGGGCGAAGAGAGTCTTCGATTTCCTTGCGCCTTGGCTCAAGGAATGGCGGCAAGGCCAAGCCTTCGCCAAGTTCGTCTGCGTTTTCATCAGTCGCAAAGCCGGGCTCATCTGTCGATAACTCAAACAGGATCCCGTTCGGCTCCCTGAAATAAATCGCTTTGAAATAATAGCGATCCACTTCACCCGAAGTTTGGAAGCCATTGGCGCGCAAATATGCGTTCCATTCATTATACTCTTCGTAAGTTTTCACGCGGAACGCTACATGATGGACGCTTCCCCGGCCGGGACGTTCTGGCGGGAGATCTGAGCGTTCCTCTAAATGTATTTCGCCGCCAGGGCCGCCTTCTCCTGTCGTGAAAACGATTATTTCAGGCTGCCTTTCCACTTCGGGCGCATAAGCACCGGCTTTTGAAAAGCCGAGAATATCCGTCAACACCTTGGCTGTGCGTTCCGCTTTCCGCACTGTCAGCCTGACAGGCCCGAGCCCACGAATCGCGAACTCTTCCGGAACACTCGCTTGTGTCCAAGGCTCGCCGAATGGAATGCCTTCTCCATTGTCGACGACAAGCATCAGGCGAGATCCTTCAAAGTCCTGAAATTCTACGGTATCCCGGCCGAAGCGCTGTGTTTTTTCGCTGTGCGGGACGCCAAACTCACTGAAACGTTCCAACCAATAATCAAGTGCTTCGCTTGATGGGAGGCGGAACCCTGTATTGCTGATGGAAGTAACACCCGGGTAGGTCCTGCCTGCCATCGGAATATCAAAATAAGTCATATCGGTTCCCGGCGTCCCTACTGCGTCGGCATAAAATAAATGGTAGGAAGATGGGTTGTCCTGATTGACGCTTTTTTTGACGAGGCGCATCCCAAGAATGCGCGTGAAGAAGTCATGGTTTTTATCTGCGTTGGCTGTAATGGCTGAAACATGGTGAATGCCTGCAACTTGCATGAAAAGCACCCTTTCTTTATCTCGAATTCGAGATTGTTACTTTTAGTTTATCATTCCTTGCGGTTTTTCTGCAAGACTGCTGTTTCTGCTTTGCGCTCAAGTTGATGAAACGCAAAAAAAAAACTGTCCTGGAAACCATTTTCATGATTTCCCAGGACAGCATTGTTTTCTATACTTTTATTTAAAACTTCATCATTGAGCAAAGATGGCTCAGTTGAACCAACCGCGAACGGTATTGGCCAGATCGCGGAAAAACTGTTTAACGCTTTCCCAGAACCCTTCGTCGTTGACGATTGTGCCGATTTTGTCTTCAATCGTCTTGCTCAAATCTTCCAGTTCAGTCGACCATTTCGAGAAATCGATATCGAGCTGGCGGATGCGGTCCATCAAATCGACCAGCAATTGGCGGTCTTCAGGGCTTAATTCGATCTGAAGGCGGCTCAATTGCTCTTCGACAATCTGCTCCACGTCTTCACGTGTTGCCGGATTCTGCTCAGCAATCTGCTTTTTGATTTCCGTCAGCAATTCGCTGACTTTTTCCTGGTCAACGCCACCTTCGGATAATTCCGTGGCGACGGATAATTCATCGTTGGCGACATCCGTCCGCTCAGGGTCGAGCTGTTCTCCGTTCACTTCATAGGCTTTGTAGATCCCGACAAGCGCAGAATGCCCCGTTACCGCTTTCGGCGCAGCCACTTCCACGGTGGCGTTTTCAATGCCTGCCGTCAGCATGGCATTGGCGTACATTTCTGTCGTCACTTGGGTGATATTGTCGGGCGTGGCGATTTCGATGACCAGGCCTTCACCTTCGTCAGTGCGTGTAATCTTGGCAGAGGAATACATACGCGCACGCGCGTCACCGTCTGTAATGTATTTGACCAGGTCCTGCCCGGTTACTTCAATTTCTTCTACTTCAGCTTCTCCTGCAACGTCCAGGCTTTCAGCGACTTGCGCCTTTTCATCTGCAGACAAATCGCCTCCGTAGACGACGATCGGCAAGCCGAATTTCTCATTTATCCCGACATTCGCGGATGCTGCACCGGCAAAAGCCAACACGAAGGCAAGCGCCAAAGCGGCAAGTGTCATTGTTTTTTTCATCTTTTTTTGCCCCTTTCTTCAAATATTAGTACGCATTTGAGGCAGAAAGGTTCCTTAACCGAGCAATTTTGTCCAGCCGTCTTCTTGCACGATGCGGCGTTCTTTGTAAAGACGGCCGAGCGCACGCTTGAATGCTGCTTTGCTCATGCCGAACATTTCCATGATTTCATCAGGCGACGATTTGTCCGTAAACGGCATTTGGCCGCCTGCATTTTCCAAATAGCGCAGGATTTCTTCTGCATCATCCGACAGGCGTTCCTGTTTGCGCGGCAAAAGAGACCCGTTGAGCGTGCCGTCGTCTTTGACATCGATGACACGCACCGTTTTTTCTTCGCCGAGGCGCGGTTCTGCTTCGCGCTCTGTTTCATGGACAAAGACACGGTAGTTTTCCGGCACCGACAGCATGAATGAGCCGACTGGCAACAGGCGGTAAGCGCGTGCTTTCAAATCTTTGTTATAGACTTCAGCAGGCGCACGCTCACAAAGTTCAAGCACCTTTTCTTCTGTCGCCAAGCGTCCGTATAGATCACCGTAGCGGTCTGTGCGAAGCGTCATGAAAATATGGTCGCCTTGAGCTGGCCATAGTTCCTGCACCGGCGGTAAATCAGCAGGCAGGACGTAAACTTCGCGTGTCGTTCCGATATCGACCACTGCGCCTTCTCGCGGTGAAACCTTCAATACTTTAGCCCAGCCATATTCACTCGGCAAAATATGCGGGATCATCGGCGTGGCGGAAATGCCGCCTTGGCGGTTGCGGTACAAGAAGACTTCAATCTCCTCGCCTACCTCTTGTCCTTCTTCAATTTCCGATGCGTTCATTGTCACTTCATCCCCGGAACCATCCGTTAAGATCCACTGGGAAGTGGAACGGTCTTTTATGTGCAATAATGCTTTCAATCCTGGATGCAAAGCCATGCTGCATACCTCCTTCTATTTGGGTTAGTTATTTTTTTGCTCATTGCTTAATTTCTTCAATTTTTCCGCTATGCCCTTATCTTCTTCAAGCAACTGGACCAGGTCAGCGATACGGTCGATGGAATTCCAGCTCAAATGGTGCTCGATTCCTTCAACGTCGCCGTAGATTTTATCTTCATCCACACCGATCAGCCGCAAAAATTGCTCAAGCAAATCATGGCGCTGCAGCAAGCGCTTGCCGAGTTTCTGCCCCTTAGGCGTCAGCATCAGCCCTCGGTAGCGTTCGTAGATCAAATAGCCATCCTTATCGAGTTTTTGCACCATCTTCGTTACCGATGATGGCAGCACCGATAGCGCCTCGGCAATATCCGAGACGCGTGCGTACCCTTTTTGCTCTATTAATGAATAAATGATTTCAATATGGTCTTCCATACTTGGAGTAGGCAAATTCCGTTCCTCCCTCGCGTCGCTATGTTCAGTTTACTATACTGCTGCCCTGTGAACAACTGAGCACGGGCGCTTCGCACGCGCGTTTTCAAAGCGCCGAATAAAGGCAATTTTCCAACATTCACAAAAATGGTATTGAGGGCATAACGAAAGGTTTAGCGTATTTTCGCTCAGGGTAATGATACATATAACACAAAAGATAGATATAACTGAAAGGCAGGTGGAGAACATGGGACGTATTCTTTGGATTATTTTGGTAGTAATTCTTGCGGTATGGGTGATCGGATTCTTATTAGACGTAGCAGGCGGACTTATTCACATTCTTTTGATCATCGCGGCAATCGTCTTGATCGTTAACTTAGTGACAGGCAGGAAAGGTGTTTAGATAAACACCGGACCCTAAAAACCCCGTGAAAGCAGAGCAATCTGCCTTCACGGGGTTTTTTCATGCTCTCACTTTCGCATAGACGCATGTATCGCGGATTTTTCCGTCATGTCTCGACAGGCTGTCCTTACGCAAAATGCCTTCGAGTTCAAAGCCAAGACGCTCCGCTACTGCACGGCTCCGGACATTGTCCGGGTCGCAGCGGATTTCGACGCGGTTCGCTTGCAACTCTTCGAACGCAAAACGCGTGATGCGCTCTACCGCTTCCGTTACATAGCCTTTTCCTTCAAAGCGGCTGTCCACCCAATAGCCGATTTCGAATTTGCGCACTTCCCAGTCAATGCGGTGCAATCCGCTCGAACCGATGAACTGCCCGTTGTTCTTATCGAAGAAATGCAGCCGCAGGTCTTTGCGCAACGTGAAATCAGTTTCCGCTTGAATTAAATTCGCCGTCATTTCCGCGAGATTCGGCTCGTGTTGCGCAAATGGCATCCACGGGCGCAGCGCTTCCAATGAGTGGCGCACTGCTTCAAAACTAAGCACGGCATCTTCCCTTTTCGGTGCACGGATCAATAAACGCTCTGATTCGAATGTTTCCGGAAATTCCAGCAACAACGGATTGAAAGGGGGTTCTGCTGGCGCTTTGACCGCATCATCCCACATGACAGGCGTCGTCACACCTGCTTCCCAGTCTTCGCGGGTCATCCCGTAAGTTACCGCATCATGGTAGCGGTTTTGTTTCGGCGAAAACCACGCTTGACGCAAATGCGCTTCCTTCACGAAACCGGTTCGTTCGAACGCTTTACGCATCGCAAAATTATCGTGGCGCGTATGGCCTTCTAGGCGGATTTTCTTCTCCGGCAAGGAAAAGACGAAATCAGCGATCATGCGCAACGCTTTCGGGCCATAGCCTTGCCCCCGGTACGAATCGGCGATCCGCAAATCGAATAACGGAATCTCATCCTGTAGGTCGAAGATTTTCACCAAGCCCACTTGTTCGCCTTCGTCGTTTTCGATCCAAAAGGTCTTGACCTGATCCGATTTATAGCCGCCTTCTACGATCGTCTTTTCAATCAAAGCGCGCACCGGGTGCTCATGGCCATGATAAGGCCATGAGTTGGTCGTCATAAACTCGATCAATTTCTCGTGCTCTTCCATGGTCCATTCTGTTAACTTCAAATCGCAACCTCCAAACGCCTCTTACTTCTGGACTTTCACCAAGCGCAATGCATTCAAGATAACCAATAGCGTAGCTCCCATATCCGCAAAGATTGCGATCCATAACGTGAGCCAGCCTGGAATGATCAATAGCAGAGCCAAGATTTTCAGTGCCAGTGCAAAGATGATATTTTCCTTTATTATACGCAAAGTTTTTCTGCTTAGTCGAATGGTATATGGAAGTTTCTCCAAATCATCCGCCATCAAGGCGATATCTGCCGTCTCCAGCGCTGCGTCCGTTCCGGCCCCGCCCATGGCAATGCCAATATCGGACGCCGCGAGCGCCGGCGCGTCGTTAATTCCGTCGCCGACCATTGCCACGCGGCCATACTTCGCCTGCAGCTCTTTAACGGCCGCTAATTTATCTTCAGGCATCAAGCCGGCGCGAATATCCGTCACGCCGATTTCCGCAGCAATCGCTTTTGCTGTTGCAGGGTGATCCCCCGTCAGCATGATCGTGCGACTGATGCCGATTTCCTTCAAGCGCTCGATGATGGCCGGGCTTTCTTCCCGAATGGCATCCGCAACGCCGATCACCCCGAATAGATGCTTGCCGGAAAATACCGCCATCGCAGATTTTCCGCTTTCCTGCAGGCGATAGGCAGCTGCCGGGGCATGGAAGCCGTGCTCCTCTGCCCATTTCAAGCTGCCGACACGGATGCGCGTACCGCCGATTTCTGCATGCACGCCTTTACCGGTCAAGGATTGAAAGCGTTCGGATGGGTATAATTCGGGCGCTTGTTTCGTGATGGCACGGGCGAGCGGATGCTGTGACAAGGCTTCAACTGACGCCGCGAGCTTGACCACTTCCTCACGCGTATAGCCTTCTTCCGGCAACACATCGGTCATTTCCGGATAGCCCTTGGTCAAGGTGCCGGTTTTGTCGAATGCGACAGCCTGTAGGCGTCCTGTTTCTTCTAAATGGATGCCGCCTTTGATGAGCACTCCCTGCCTTGCCGCATTGCCGATCGCCGTGACAATCGCGACAGGCGTCGATACGACGAGCGCACATGGGCAGCCGACAACGAGCACAGCCAGGCCTTGATACACCCACAGCTCCCAATTACCCGTGACAAATCCCGGAACGAGCGCGACTAGAAAGGCGACAGCGATAATTGCCGGTGTATAGTATTTCGCGAAGCGGTCGACAAATTGCTGCGAAGGCGCTTTTTCCGCCTGCGCTTCTTCCACTAAATGAATGATTTTCGCGATGGTCGTATCTTCCACACGTTTGGTGACGGTTACTTCCAATGCGCCTTCTTCGTTCATCGTTCCGGCAAACACTTCATCCCCCGGCTGTTTTGTCGCAGGAATCGATTCGCCGGTGATCGCCGCCTGGTTGACAGCCGATTCACCGCGCAGCACCGTGCCGTCCATTGCGATTTTTTGACCGGGCTTGACGATTAATACGTCGCCGATGCGGATGTCTTCCGTTTCAAGTTCAATCAATTCGCCGTCGCGCTGGATCAACGCCCGTGACGGGGCCAAGTCCATAAGCGATCGGATCGATTGGCGCGCTTTGTTCATCGAGAACGATTCCAGCGCTTCACTGATGGCGAATAAGAATACGACAACTGCGCCTTCCCGCCACTCGCCGATGATAACTGCGCCAATGATCGCGATGGTCATCAATGTTTTCATATCGAACTCCAGGCGGCTGAGGTTTTTCACTCCCGTGGAAAACATTCGATAGCCGCCAATCAACATCGATGCGCCAAACAAGCCGATCGACCATGGATGTGTCTCCCCAAGCTGGAATGAAGCGATGATGCCGACGATGAGAAAGACGAACGAAATGGCCGTTTCGACCGTCTGGCGCCGTTTATAAAACGGTATATGCGGAACGCGTTGTTTTTCCGGATAGACGCGGATATGGTCGAATGCCCCTGCTTTTTCCAATTCTTCGATCGACACATTGCCATCGACACGCAGTTTGGAAGCCCCGAAGTTCAGCTCTACATTTTTCGCTTCCGGCAGATTACGGATGTTCTGTTCAAATTTCGCCGCACAACTTGTACACGATAGGTTTTCAAGACGATAAGTTTTGCTCAACTGAAACACCTTCTTTCGCATGTTCATTCGCGATGGTCACAAGCTGGCGCACATGGTCATCCGATAAGGAATAATAAATCTGCTTGCCTTTGCGTTCGGATTTCGCCAAATCCCGCTCGCGCAAATACCGCAGATGATGGGATGCTGTCGCTGTCGATGAACCGATCACTGCAGCGATGTCGCAGACGCACATTTCAGGCTCGATCGTCAGCGCATAAGCGATCTTCAAGCGCGTTTCATCCGCCAGCGCTTTGAATAAAGCCGCAACGCCATCGAGCTCGACCATATGCTGCTGCACCCGATCGACCGCTTCGGGATGGACTTTTGTAATCTCGCACATATCTTTCATCCTGTTCACACCCTTCATTCAAACCTTCATTTGATTGATTTCAGTATAAGGCTATCCAGCCCAACAGTCAAATGCTCATTTGAATGAAAAATGCGGCCACCCGCTCGCAATTCAGGAAATGCTATACTAATGAAAACAACGACACCATAGAACAGGAGAGACGAATTATGTACCAACACGTATTGGTCGCCATTGATGGATCTGAGCACTCAAAACGCGCCGCACAACATGCGATTCAACTCGTTGAAGGCACGCCTCAGGCACAAGTAACAATTATTTGTGCCGTCGATTACGGAAAATCCGAAAAAGAAAGCAATCGAGGGCTCACAAGTGAGCAAATAGCCGAAGCCGCTCGCGATTATCTTGAGCCCTTCGAAGATATCTTCCACCAGGCAGGCGTCCGTGTGAAAAGCGTTATTGTCCACGGTGCACCTGGGCCAGCCATCGTCTCCCATGCGAACGAACATCCATACGATATCGTCATCATCGGCAGCCGTGGCTTGAATCCTGTTCAGGAATTTGTGCTCGGCAGCGTCAGCCATAAAGTGGCCAAGCGTGTCAAAGTGCCGGTCCTGGTCATCAAGTAAAGAAAACTACATTCTGTGGAGCTGTTCGATTCCACATTGTTGAACAACATCGGAATCCGTAGCCTATCATGTAGGAAAACAGAAATGGGGATCATGATGCATAAAGGAAAACGCAATTCCATTACCGATGTGCCGGGCGTCACCGTCGGCCATGTCACACTCGACGAAAAAATTAATGAAGAAGAATCGGTCTGCACCGGCGTCACCGCGATCTTGCCTCACGGCGGCAATTGGTTCGAACAAAAAACGCCTGCTGCATCGTTCGTGTTAAATGGCTTCGGCAAAACCGCGGGGCTCATCCAGGTCGATGAACTTGGCGTGCTCGAATCCCCGATCATGCTGACCAATACTTTCAGCGTGGCAGCGGTGCTGCAAGGGACGATGGACTATATGCTTGCTGAAAATCCAGCGATCGGCGATTCGACCAGCTCATTGAATTTGCTTGTCGGCGAATGCAATGACAGCTATTTAAATTCGATGCGGCGGATGGCGGTCGAACCTCTTCATGCCGCCGAGGCGATTCGCACAGCTTCCGCTGACTTTGCACAAGGGGCTGTCGGAGCTGGCAAAGGGATGATTTGCTATGGCGTCAAAGGGGGCATCGGCTCTTCTTCACGCACTGTGGATTACGGGGATGAACAGTTCACGGCCGGCGCATTCGTTTTGACCAATTTCGGGCGCAAAGAAGAAATTGCCATCGCCAATTGGCTGCCGGAAAATACTCCGGAACAGCGGCCAGACGGATCCGTCATCATCGTCATCGCCACCGATGCACCGCTTGATAGCCGCCAGCTGAAGCGGCTCGCCAAACGTGCGGCGATCGGGCTTGGCCGCACCGGCACGCATGTACATAACGGCTCAGGGGACATCATCATCGCCTTCTCCACCGCCTATACAATTCCCCACCAGCAGCAATCGCCTTTTACCGATTTACGGCTATTGCGCGATGACCACGAAGTGATGGCGGGGCTGTTCCAAGGCGTGATCGAATCAACGGAAGAAGCGGTCTATCAATCACTATTCCATGCCGAAACCACTTCTGGGCGCATGGGACGCGTCGTCGAAAAAGGCTTGTTCGAATAAAAAAACACACAAAAAAACCGTTCCGCTTCTTCAGTGGAACGGTTTTTTTGTGTGTCGTGAAAGTGAAGAAGTCGTATTTTCCGAAGCTTACCGCTCGCTTTCCGTGGGCTCGCGCCCAAGCCTCCTCAGTCGCTGTGCGCCTTGCGGGGTCTCGGTCGTCTCGCTGATCCACAGGAAAGATAAGGTCGACCTACGGGAGACCTTATCTTTGCGAAAGTAATGCGCAGCATTATTGAGCAGCCGGGGTTACGAGCGAACGCTTCTCCAAATACTTAGATAGATCATTGATTTTGAATGTTGAAAAGATGATGTCATTTTAATTCATAACTAATTAATAGACTTCTTCAACGCGCAGAAAAACTGTTCCGCTTCTTCAGCGGAACGTTTTTTTTTACATAGAAGCAATTGAATAACCGGCAGCAAACAGCAGCAAGCCGGAAACAAGCGTCGCGGAAATATAAAAGATGCCTTGCTTCCAATGACCGTCTTCAAAATCCTTGACGCTATCGAGCGCCATTGTCGAAAAGGTCGTGAAGGCTCCGAGAAACGCGAAGATTCCGAAGGTCGCCGGCACACCTGCCCCGAGACATGCGCCGATGATGAGCGACCCGAGACTGTTGACGAACCAAGTCGCAAGTTTCGGCTGGCGCGCACGATTCTCCACCGCCATATAGCAGAGATAACGGGCCACGGCACCAAGAAAGCCGAATATCGCGATGCTGATCATTCGACCGCCCCCTTGCGCCCCGCCAGCAGCCCCAAAGCCGCTGCAACAATTGATGCGGCCGTCATGCCAAGGGCATACATGATGCCTGTTAATAAGGACGATTCAAGCAAGCGGAACCAATCCGCCGAAAAGGCCGAAAAACTCGTGAACGAACCAATCAGCCCGGTCGAGACGAACAGCCGCGTTCCCGCCGAACGATTCACCAATCGGGCTGCCGCGATGCCGATGATGAAACTTCCGACAATGTTCGCAAGCCACAAGCCCAGACCCGCCCCGGCGAATTGAAACACAGCCGTGCGGAGAAGCGATCCGGCCATGCCGCCAAACCCTACAGCCAATATGTTTTTCATAAAATCCCCCGAACGTTTTTCTCCAGTATACCTTATTCAGGAATGAGCGTTAATTCAGCTCCTTCCACATCGCCTTCGATGCGGGTTTCATGAAACTCGCCTTGCGCCCATTTGTCGACTTGGTTATGGAAAAAGTCGGATTTTACATGGCCGCTCAGCCCTGGCCCGACAATGTGATAGGCTTTCGACAAATCGGCAAGGTCGGCCACAAAACGCCAAGAGGCCCCGTGGTTGACATCGCCATCATCATTGAAGGCCGCTGCCTGCACGGTAATATTCGAGCCGCCCACTGGCACTTTGTCCGGATTCAAGAACTGCTCGAGAATCGGTGAAGCCCCCGCAACAGGATGCGGGAAAGTCAACTGATGGTATTCGCCCCATTCCCAATCTTGCGGATCGCTGCCTTGCGCTGTTTCGATATCATCGAGAGCAAAATCGAGCGAATCAGCGAGCCATTTTCCAGTGCCGCCATATTCACGCACCCATGCGCCCTCGTCTCCTTCAAAAGCCTGGCGCAACATAGCGTCAGTGATATGGTTTTTGCCTGACAGCATATCGTAGACATCCTCAGGAAATTGTTCTTCGAATAAGGTATCCGGCAATTGGCGCATCCACGTATGGAAGACGAAAGGTGCTGCCTGGCCTGCACTGTCGACCTGGTCCCATTCCCGCAGCATATCGAATAATTCTTCGTGTTCATCCGTCAGTTTTTCGACTTCCGCCATCATCCCTTCGAGAAATTCTGCAGCGTACAGATTTTTCTGGTCCATCTGCAAGACCATCATGTCTTCCGCAGTCAGTTTATCGTTCCCTTCGAGCACTTCTGCAATGCGCTCATAGCGATAAGGCTGCGCCCAGAAATCCGTAATATGGTACGGGTAGCTATCATCTATGACTTGGTTATTGGCGGTCGCGATAAAGCCGGATTCCGGATTGACCGAACGCGGCAATTCATCGAACGGCACATAGCCGTCCCAACCATATTCAGCAGAATCACCCGGCACCGGCAATTGCCCGTCGCCTTGCTTGCGGATTGGAATACGCCCGTTCGCTTTGTATGCAATGGTGCCGTCAGTCGATGCGAATACAAAATTCTGTGCAGGCGCCTGGAAATCTTCCAAAGCTGTTTCGAATTGTTCCCAGTTCTCCGCTTTATTGAAATTCAGCACGGCCTGCAACTCAAGCGTCGGCTCAAGCGCGGTCCACTGCATGGAAAAGACGGCGGATGGCTCTTCTTCTTCATATAAGACCGGCGATACGACCGGGCCATGGCGGGTGACGAGCACTTCGAAATCGACTGTCTCCCCGTCTTTTACTTGGATCGGTTCTTCCAGCACTTCCGCCTGCTCCCACTGGCCTTCATAACGGAACTGTGTCGGATCGTCAGGGTTTGGCGTTTCGATATACAGATCCTGCACATCCGGCCCGACATTCGTCACGCCCCACGCGATCTGTTCGTTATGCCCGAGAATGATTCCCGGAATGCCAGCGAAGATGACGCCGCTGACATTTTGTTCAGGCGACTCCAAATGCATCTGGTACCAAATGGATGGCGTGCTGAGCCCGAGATGCGGATCGTCTGCCAGTAGCGGCAGCCCGCTTTCTGTCTTATCGCCTGAAACGACCCAGTTATTGCTACCGTTGAACTCTGGCGGAATGACCGACGGATCGAACGCACCTGCGACCGACACTGGCTGCTTTTTATTGGCCGCCAAAATGGCAGGCGCTTCTTCCGGATAGCGGATGAACAGTTCACGCGCTTTATCTTCTGGGAATTCATTCAATGCCCAATGCCGGACAGCGAGCGAATTCCAATGGCCGCCGAGATCATAAGCCATGAATTTGCCGATCGCCAAGGAGTCGACAGGCGTCCACGGTTCAGGCTCATAGCCGAGCAGCGCGAATTCATAGCTAAGGCGCCCGTCTTCTTTCGCTTCTTCGATATACGCATTGACACCTTCCGCATACCATTCGAGCACTTGTTTCGCTTCTGCCCCGTAGCCGGACCAAGACGCTTCCCCGGCACGGCGCAAACTGAAGGTGCGGAAATATTTATCGGTATCGACCGCTGCCTCCCCGATCACTTCAGCCAAGCGGCCGCTTGCTTGCCGCCTCGATAAATCCATTTGGAACAAACGGTCCTGCGCCTGCACATAGCCTTGCGCCCGGTACAGGTCCGCATCGCTTTGTGCTTGGATATGCGGCACGCCGATATCATCCCGCACGACGGTCACTTGCTGTTCCAGCACTCCTACAGCCACTTCCCCTTCAATGACCGGTTTCGACTTCGATACGTAAGCGTTTGCAAAAATTCCTGCAACGGCTGCCAATGCGATCAGCGACCCGAATGCGATCAATAGCCATTTTACCCATTTCTTCCCCTTCATGAAAAATCCCCCTTTTTGATTCTCATTCGACCGGCGTCGTGGAAAATCCTTCCTCAGCATTAAAAAAAGCCTGCCGCAGCGGCAAGCTCAGTTGACGAAATCTTCTTCTCCAAGCACCAATTTCACTTTCGGCACTTGTTTCTTTTCAGTGAGGACATACAGCACATCCCCTTTTCTGAGGCGCGTCGTTCCGGTCGGCATGACGAGCTTGCCCGAACGGATGATGGCGCTGATCAAGGTCTGATTCGGCAGGCCGATCGTCTGCACCAACTGGCCGGCAAAAGGCGATTTCTCCGACAGTTCGACTTCAAGCATTTCTGCATTGGCACGATCCATCGACACCAGTTCCAAGGAGTGGATGCGCTTTGGAACCGGGCGCCCGTTCAACCCGAGTTTCTCGGCAAAAAACGGGATGGTCGAGCCTTGCAGCAACGCTGACGTCAGCACGATGAACGAAACGATATTGAAAAACAGGATGCTGTTTTCCATGCCCGCGAGCATCGGGAACGTTGCCAGGACGATCGGAACCGCCCCGCGCAGTCCCGCCCAGGACATGAACAGCTTTTCTTTTAGATCATAATCGAAGAACGCCGTGCTGATGAAAACAGCAATTGGGCGTGCTACGAAAATCAGCACGAACGATAGCACAAGCCCTTTCCAGATGAGTTCCCAATCAGCCAATTGGCTTGGAAAGACGAGAAGGCCGAGAATGACGAACATCACAATCTGCATAAGCCAAGCGAAACCTTCATGGAAGGAGACGATCGAATAGCTATGTGTCAAATCGCGCGTACCGATCACAAGCGCTGCCAAGTAAACCGCTAGCAGGCCGCTGCCTCCAAGGACGGCTGTAAAGCTATAGATGAAAATCGCAAAACCTGCGGCAAGCACTGCATAAAGCCCGGATGCATCAAGCCGAATCCGGTTGATGGTCCATGACGCGAACAATCCAAGCGCCAAGCCCAGAACCAAGCCGAGTCCCATTTGAAGAAGGAAACTGCCGAGCATTGTCCAGACCGATGAATCGGGGATCATAATCAATTGAACAAACGCGATGGTCAAAAACATTGCCATCGGGTCGTTCGTTCCTGACTCCGCTTCGAGCGTTGAGGAGATTTTGGATTTGATGTTTTGGCCTGCGAGAACCGAGAATACCGCTGCGGCATCCGTCGAACCGACGATAGAACCAAGCAGCAAGGCCTGCAGCCAAGTCAAATCAAAAACATAATACGCTGCGACAGCTACAATGCCTGTCGTGATCAAAACCCCAAGCGTCGCCAGGACGATTGAACCGCCAAGAACCGGACGGATATGCTTCCATTGGGTTTGCAAACCACCTTCGAAGAGGATAATAATGAGGGCGACAATTCCGACCATCTGGGCAATTTCTGCGTTGGAGAAATAGATGAGGCCTGAAACATCACTGCCTAGCACCATGCCGAGGAACATAAACAAAACGAGCGAGGGAACGCCGGCGCGAGCTGATACTTTCGTCATCAAAACGCCAGCCAGCAGGAAGATCCCGCCGATCAAGATTATACCGTCTACACTAAAGCTCTGTATATTGACCACCTACTCCGTAAATTACTTTGAATTCATTATACCATAATAATGGCACCAATTAAAAAAGCGGCACTCCGTATAAGGAGTGCCGCCCGTTGAAATCAAGCCATATCTTCGCCGACGATTTTCACTTCAAGCTCCAAATCGATGCCGAATTTCTCGAACACCGCTTTCTTCACCATTTCAATGGTTTGGATGTAATCGTTGGCCGTCGCGTTGTTTTTATTGACGATAAATCCGGCATGCTTTGTCGAAACTTCCGCACCGCCGAAACCTCTTCCCTGCAATCCGCTTTCCTGGATCAGTTTGCCGGCGAAATTGCCCGGCGGCCGCTTGAAGACACTTCCTGCAGAAGGGAATTCAAGCGGCTGCTTGCTTTCCCGCTGGAACGTCAAATCAGACATTTTGGCGTCAATGACCCGCTGCTCCCCGATTTCGAGGCCGAACTCGGAAGACAGGACGTAAAAGCCTTTTTTCGTGATGATGCTTTTGCGGTAGCCGAGTTCGAGTTCGTCTTTCGTCAAGACCAGCTTTTCCCCTTCTTTCGTCAAGACTGTCGCCTGGACGATGACGTCTTGGATCTCGCCGCCGTATGCGCCGGCATTCATTGCCATGGCTCCGCCGATCGAACCGGGGATGCCGCAAGCGAATTCCAAACCTGTCAGCTGGCGGTCTGCTGCTGCGCGGGATACTTTCTTAATGTCTGCGCCGCCTTGGGCAATTACAGTTGTTCCGTTGATCATGATGCCGTCCAATTTCTTGAACGTCAGAACGATTCCACGGACGCCGCCATCGCGGACGACCATATTAGAGCCGTTCCCAAGCATCAAAAGCGGAATATCATTGTCATATGCGTATTTCACTGTATAAGCTACTTCATCTTCAGTTGTCGGTGCTACAAATATATCGGCCGGCCCGCCCATTTTCGTCAATGTATGCAAATGCAGAGGCTCGTCCATTTTGACGTGATCTTCTGCCACAAAACGGCGCAGATCCGCCAACCAAGTTTCTTTCATCATTCCAAGCAAATCCCTTCTAAACTTTTCGCTCTTAATAGTATCCATTTTTCATCATGTTTTGACAAGCGATATTGCCTTGTTAAGGACTAAAGTCCAGATAAATTTTATCTCTAATTAAAACTATTTTAATTAAAACCTATTGACTTCGAGATATTAATTGTTTATAGTAAGGCTAACACATACGAAATTGGAGGAATTACTCATGAAAAAATGGACAGTAGACCAAGCGCATTCAGAAATCGGATTTTCCGTGAAACACATGATGATCTCAAAAGTGAAAGGCTCTTTCGCTTCATATGAAGCACAGGTAGAAGCAGATGAAAGCAACTTGGAAAACGCTTTGATCGATTTCAAAATCGACGTAACAAGCATCGATACCAATAACGAAGACCGCGACAATCACTTGCGTTCAGCAGACTTCTTCGATGCTGAACAGCATCCGTATATCACTTTTAATGCAACAGACATCCGCAAAAAAGACGAGGACGAATACGAACTCGCAGGCGATTTGACGATCAAAGGCGTTACGCGCCCAGCGAAATTCGAAGCGGAATATGGCGGCAAAGCCACTAACCCTTGGGGCGTTGAAGTCGTCGCTTACAACGTCAATGGCAAGATCAATCGCAAAGATTTCGGTTTGACATGGAACCAGGCGCTTGAAACAGGCGGCGTGCTTGTCGGCGAAGACATCAAATTGAACTTGGAAATCCAAGCGAACCCAGCATAAGTAAGCATAAAAAAGAAGCAGCCGTCGCTGCTTCTTTTTTTATGTTGTAGAGAAAGTTAAGTAGTCGTATTTTCCGAAGCTTATTGCTCGCTTTCCGTGGGGCGGGAATCGAGCCTCCTCGTCACTAAAAACGTTGCTCAACTCTCACTACATTCGAGCATCGCAAATGAATGTGCTTAGCGAAGCTTCGCTCATTCATTGCCTGCGGGGTCTCTCAAACCCGCTAGTCCCACAGGAGTCGAGCAAACACTTCTCCAAATACTTAAATAGGTCATTGATTTTTGAATGTCAAAAAGATGGTCAGCTTTTAATTTAATAACTGTCTAACAGACTTCTTCGATACTCTGAAATAAGAAGCAGCCTACGCTGCTTCTTATTTTTCTACGTTTTAGATGCCGCCTTCTAATTTCTTCAGCGGTTTCACGGCAGGTCCTTCCAATACTTCCCCGGTATGCGAGAAGCGGGAACCGTGACACGGGCAATCCCATGATGTTTCTGCATCGTTCCACGCCACATCACAGCCCATATGCGTACAGGTCGGTTTGACGAGATGCACTTGGCCATATTCATCTCGGTAACCGCCCGCTTTTTTGCCGTCCACTTTGACAAGACCGCCCTGTCCTTTTTCAAGGTCGTCGATGGTCTTGGAGGCTTTTTTCAGTTTGCCGCTGACCAGTTCTTTTGCCACCGAGGCATTGTCTTTCAAGAAGCTCGCCGCATCGGCTGTTTTCACTTTCGGCCGCGTCGGATCGAATAACGCAGCGTATGGGTTTTCACGCCCGACGATTTGGTCGGTCAGAATCCGGCCGGCAATGGCGCCGTTCGCCATGCCCCATTTATGGAATCCGGTGGCGACGAGAATATTTTCATAGCCGGCCGTGATCGTGCCGACGTACGGGATTTTATCCAAAGTCGTCATATCCTGCGACGACCAGCGATACGGAATGTCTTCTGCAGCAAAATAATCCTCACCGAACTTCGCCAGATTCTCGTAATGTTCCATCGTGTCGACGGAGCTTTGGCCCGTTGCATGGCCGTCTCCGCCGAGCAGCAAGAGTTTCTCCCCGTCCTCTCCCGGCGTAAACCGGATGGAGCGTGATGGGCTGTCGGCGCTGATGTACATGCTTTCTGGAATCTTGCCTTTGGTCCGGACGGCAATGGCATAGGAGCGGTTGACTGACAGCCTGGAGAAATACATGCCGTCGAAATCGTTGAACGGATAATGCGTCGCAACGACTACTTTATCGCACGATAAATGCGATAGGTTTTCCGTCTGGATGACCGGGTCTTTTTTGCTCAGGATTTTCATGGCGCGGCTTTGTTCGTGGATTTCTACACCCATTTTCTCCATTTCTTTTACGAGACCGGTCAAGAATTTCACCGGATGGAATTGAGCCTGGTTACGCATGACGAGCGCTTCTGTCACAGGGAACGGCAGCTCTGACTCTTCGCGCGCCAGCCCCCCGTCAATACCCAGCTGCTGGTACGCTTCCGCTTCTTTCTCCAATAACTTCACCGTGGAATCTTTCGTCGAATAGATGAACGCATCGCGATGCGAGAAATCGCAATCGATATTCAGTTCTTTTGCCGTTCCTTCGATAAACTTCAAGCCTTCCATATTGGCTTCGTAATAAAGCTGCGCTTGTTTTTCCCCAACGAGCTTGATCAGCGGCGCGTAATACAGGCCGTGCTGAGCCGAAATCTTCGCGGTGGTATAGCCTGTGACTCCATCGATCAATTTGCCGGCATCAAGCAATGTCACTTTCTTACCTTCTTTTGCCAACAAATATGCTGTGATGACGCCCGCGATTCCAGCCCCTACTACTGCAACTTCCGTAGACTTGTTGCCGGTAAATGCCGGGTAATCCGGCAATTCCTTGTACGCTCTCCAAAAAGACTCGTTCGATTCGGGAATACGGCTTTGTTGTTCATTTTGAGACATGCTGCCCCTCCTTTATTGAATGTTTTGCTTATTGACTGTCTACCCCTATGTGGAAATCATTAACCAATAAATGAACGAAGGGCAGCTGAGTTCATTTATTTGCGACGCATCTGCCTCGCAGATGTGGGAGCAAACTTGCGAGGCACGCCTCGGACATTCGTTTGCGAGGCTTGAGCACAGCGAAAGTCGAGCAAATAAATTGATAAAAGAAAAGCTGAATTGATCCATTTGATTGAAAAGCTTCGCGTGAACAAATTTAAACAAAAAAAGACGGAAACGCCGAAGCGTTCCTGTCTTTTTCATACATTATGCATTTACTTTAGAAAGTGATCCTGCTGTTTCTTTCACGCGTTCCATGCCGTCTGCGATGATTTGCTCAGCGCGGTCAGGGTACATATTGTGGCCTTCGATAATGACTTCTTCGATATCCGTGATGCCGAAGAAGTTCATGATGGCACGGATGTAGTTGACGCTCATTTCGCTAGGCGCCATTTCTGGTGTCGAGTAGACGCCGCCGCGTGCGTTCAAGATGATGACTTTTTTCTCTGGAACTAGGCCGACTGGGCCTTCTTCTGTGTACTTGAAGGTCATGCCTGCACGGTAGACATAGTCGATGAATGTTTGCAAAGCCGCAGGAATTGTTTTATTCCACAACGGGAATGCGAACACGACTACATCAGCATCCATGAATGCGTCCATCGCCTTGTTGGCTGCTGTCAAGATGCGCTGCTCCAAGTCAGTCAATTCTTCCGCTTGAGCTGATTTTTGCATAGCGTCGAAGAAATCCTGGCCGAAATACGGCATGTCTTCTGCGAATACGTCAAACGTGTTGACCTCTGCATCAGTCTTCAAGTTCTCCATGAATACTTCGTGCATTTTACTTGAAACGCCCTCAGAAGCCGGACGGTTATTGGCTTTTACGACTAAAATATTTTCCACTTGTAAAACTCCTTTATACTATTAATATTATTCTTTAATTCGAGACTTTTTAATTATAAGTAATTCGAGATACAAAGTCAAATCGCTTGCTCAGCTCATTCGCCGTCGCAGGAATCTCCTGTGCAAAAGCTTGTTTTCGCTTTTCCGATAGGCTTTAATGCCGGGCGCAGGCCTTCCTCTTCACCGATTTGTTCCAATGCCTCAATGAACGCTTCCAGCGGCTGTGCGCCGGAAATCGCATACTTTCGGTTAACGACGAAAAACGGAACACCTTGTACACCGATCTGTCCGGCTTCTTGGATGTCTTGTTCGACTTCGCCCTGAAATTGATCCGAATCGAGAACTTCCGCTGCCTGTTCGCGGTTAAGGCCTGCTTTTTCAGCAATCGACAGTAAGGTCTCGGAATTGCTGATATTATGCGCTTTTTCGAAGTAATGGTGCATCAACAGTTCGGTCAATTGATGTTCTTCGCCTTGTGTGGCGGCCCATTTGACGAGTCGGTGTGCAGAAAATGTATTGGCGTGAGGCATGTTCTCCACGTCGTAATGCAGATCGAACGCTTTTGCTTGTTGTGCCACGCCCGCTGTCATTTCCTTTGCCCGTTCGAGGCTTTGCCCCATCTTTTCAGCCAAGTGTTCATAAGCAAATCTATTGGAATCCACTGGAGCTTGCGGGTCCAATTCGTATGCTTTAAAGGTAATCTCCGCTTGGCTATCGTAGCCTGAGCGTACGAGTGCTTGTTCCAATGTGCGCTTTCCTATATAACAGAATGGGCAAACGTAATCTGACCAAACTTCAATTTTCATAACTACTCACCTCGCCCCTTACTATAGCAATGACATAGATACGCCACAATTTTTTTGCTTGAAGATAATTCCCAGCACAAAAAAACTGACTCCCCATAGGGAATCAGCTTAAAGCTTCGGTAATGACCGGAACGATTTGTTTCTTTCTTGAGACGACGCCCGGCAATATCACACGGTTGTTGACGACGCTTGACTCGAAGGCAGATTCGATGATGTCTGAGCGGCGTCCAAGGACGATTGCTTCCGAGTTATTGTTCAGGATATCCGTGACGGCGAAGACAAAAAGATCCAAGCCTTTGGCCGCGACTGTATTGCTGATCAGCACTTCCAATTCCGCCTGGCGCTCCAGTACTTCCGCTACATCGATAGCGTTGACTTGCGCCACTTCAAAGCGGTGGTCGCCTGCTTCAAATTCCTTGGAGTCGAGTGAGATCAAATCTTCCAGCGTTTTATTGCTTAAATCGGCGCCGGCTTTCAGCAAGGCAAGGCCGTACTCTTGCGAATCGACACCGGCGATCTCCACCAGTTCCCTCGCCGCTTGAATGTCCTGGTCGGTGCAGGTCGGGGATTTGAACAGCAAGGAATCCGAAATGATCGCCGATAGCATCAACCCGGCGATGTCAGCCGGCACTTCGACAGCATGCTCTTTATAGAGCTTCAAAAGAATCGTCGCTGTACATCCGACAGGCTCAGCACGGAAATAAAGCGGATCGGTTGTTTCGAAATTAGCGATCCGGTGGTGGTCAATGACTTCGATTACTTGGACTTCATCGATATCGTCGATGCTTTGCTGACGCTCGTTATGGTCGACCAGGATGACTTGCTTCACTTCATCTGAAGCACGCTTCACCAGACGGGGATTTTGTGCTTTGAAATGTTCGAGTGCAAAGAGCGTCTCGTTGTTTGCTTCACCGAGACGAATGGCTTCAGCATCCATCCCAAGCTCTTTCTTCAGATGGGTATATGCAATTGCCGAACAGATTGAGTCAGTGTCCGGATTTTTGTGACCTAATACAAAAACTTTTGACATGAATAATGGCCTCCTGGCTTGTGTAGTTTCTGAGATTATTCTATCACAAATCTCCTCTCCAGAAAAAATCTGCTACCGAAAACCTAGTGTTATCCAGTATTACACCAACTAAATACGGAAATGATTTTAGAATTATCAGTATTTTTAAAGTTTAGTGTGTACTTTAGCATACCTGAATGGTATTATATGACTAACTAATCCTATGTTTTTGGAAGGAAGAGGTGCCAGTGACTATATTATTGGAAAAGAAATACATTCCCTTATCTCATTATTTTCAGGCTGCAACAAATTCCAGCATCCGTTTGACCTTTTCGGAAATCGAGCAGATCATGGGCCAGAATTTGCCGAATGCCGCTTACTTAAACAAAAGTTGGTGGAAAAAGTCGAAGCCCCCTGCAAAACATTTTCACGCTTGGATGGACGCTGGCTACCGCGTGACGGAAGTCGAACCCGACCGCTATGTCGTCTTCGAAAAGGCGGATGCCAAGAACACAGTAGCTGACACGGATGCCGAAGACAAAGATATTTTGTTGATCCGCACCGCTGAACACGGGGATGCCCGGTCGTTGGCATTGCTCCAAAAAGCCGTGGAGGCCGAATCCGACTTCATGCTTTACGGCAAGGATGAGCGTTCCCTCTCCACGCAGCGCGTCCGCAAGCAAATCATCGAATGGAAGCAAAGCGGCCATTCCACCATCATCATCGCCATCTTGAACGGCCAACACGTCGGCTATTTAATGGTCATCGGCAATGAAGCGAAGCGGGCATCACACCGCGCCTCACTGGTCCTCGGCCTCCTAAAAGAAGCCCAAGGCAAGGGCATCGCCAAATCACTCCTCGAAAAAGCTGAAGAGTGGGCCAAACAAAAAGGCATCAGCCGCTTGGAATTGACGGTCCTTGGAGCCAACGAACGCGCCCGCAAACTATATGAAAAAACCGGGTTCGAAGCGGAAGGCACACGCCGCCGTTCGCTCATCATCGACGGCAAGGAACAGGACGAAATCTACTTGGCCAAGTTTTTGGACTAAGCCAAAATTTAAAAATGCCCGCCATTCAAAAGTGAATGGCGGGCATTTTTCGTTGTGTCGATCAATTCAAAACCGTTAACCATAGATACAGCCCGGTCAAGGTGATGAACAAAGTCGGGACGGTGAGGATGATTCCGACTTTGAAATAATAGCCCCAGCTAATTTCGACGCCTTTCGTCTTCAATACATGAAGCCATAAAAGTGTCGCAAGCGAACCGATCGGCGTGATTTTCGGACCGAGGTCGGACCCGATGACATTGGCATAAATCAAGGCATCGCGCATGACGCCGTTCGTGTTCGTTTCGGCAATGGCAAGCGCATTAATCATGACGGTCGGCATATTGTTCATGCCGGACGATAGGATCGCTGCGATAAAGCCCATGCCGATCGTCGCCGCATACAGGCCGTGCCCTGCTGTCCATTCAATCGCCTGGGCGAGAACCGAAGTCAAGCCGACATTGCGTAACCCGTAGACAACGACGTACATGCCGATTGAGAAGAAAACGATCGCCCATGGTGCGCCTTTTAGCACCGTCATCGTTTCGACGTGCTTGCTGTTGCGCGCAATCGCCAAGAAGATGATCGCGATTGAACCGGCGATCAATGAAACCGGGATCTCAAGCGATTCGCTCATGAAGTAGCCGATCAGTAAGATCGCGAGAACGACCCAAGACAGGCGGAAAATGCGGATATCTTTGATTGCAGTATCCGGTTTTTTCAACACGCCAGGATCAAAACGGCCCGGAATGTCTTTTTTAAAAAATAAGTACAGCACAAGCATGCTCGCCAGTATGCTGAATAAGTTCGGAACCACCATATGCAGTGCGTATTCCGTAAAGCCGATGCCGAAGAAATCAGCCGAGACGATATTGACCAAGTTACTGATGACAAACGGCAATGACGCCGTATCGGCGATAAAGCCGGATGCCATGATAAATGGCAAAATCATCGTATCGCGGAATTTCAAGGCCCTTACCATCGCCAAAACTATCGGTGTCAGAATTAGCGCCGCGCCATCATTGGCGAAAAGCGCCGCTACGACCGCACCAAGAAGCGTAACGAGGAAAAACATGCGCAAGCCGCTGCCTTTGGCAAAGCGCGCCATATGTAATGCAGCCCATTCGAAAAATCCGATCTCATCCAAAATCAAGGAAATGATGATCAAGGCGACGAAAGTCAATGTCGCATTCCATACAATCCCTGTAACGTCCCACACGTCGCCGAAATCAACGACGCCGAATATCAAGGCGACAACTGCCCCAGCAATCGCCGACCAGCCGATCGACAGGCCGCGCGGCTGCCAGATGACAAACAGCAATGTCACCAGAAAAATAATAATCGCTAACCAAACATCCATTTCAATTCCAACTCCTTAATTGCAATTCACTTTCTTGCCTTCCGCAATGAGCGATTCCACTGTGCGTTCGGGTTCCGGCAGCATCGCCAGAAGCGATGACAGCACCTCGAAAAGCTCATGTTTTTCATTGAGCGACCAGATCGTCCAGCGCCCGCGCTTTTCTTCACAGATCCATCCCGCCTGCTTGAGTTTACGCATATGCTGGCTGATGGCCGGTTGCGACATATCGAGCAGCTCCGTGAATTCACAGATGCACAATGCCTCTTTCGATAAGTATTTCAAAATCAGCATGCGGGTTTCGTCGCTTGCCGCTTTCAAGCTCTGTTCCATTTGTTTATAGTCCATTTCAGTCACCTCTTTTTGGCAATGGGTTTATTATATAAGCAATCACTTATGTATGCAAGAGGGCATTTCGATTTCCGAACAATTTCTGACACGAAAAAACCGCTCCCCGGTAAAGGGAGCGGTTTGGATAGTTCCTTATTTGTTTTCGAGCAATTTCAGTGACTCGCGGTTGAATGCCGGAATATCGTCCGGCTGGCGGCTTGTGACCAATTGATCTTGGCAGACAGCCACTTCTTCGTCCACTACAGTTGCGCCAGCATATTCCATATCGACTTGGATCGATTTGAATCCTGTCGCTTTGCGGCCTTCCAATGCTTTCGCCGTAATCAATAGCTGTGGCCCGTGACAGATCGCAAAGACCGGTTTTTTGGCATCCATGAATGCTTTCGTAAAGGTCACGAAACGATCATCCCCGCGCAATTGGTCCGGCGAAAATCCGCCAGGCAATAGCAATGCATCGAATTCGTCCGGGTTGACGTCGTCAATGCCTTTATCGATTGTGACAACGGCTTCGCCTTGTTTACCGGTCACTTTCTTGCCAGCTTCCTTTTCGATATTGATCAGTTCATGGCCAGCTTCGTTAAACGCTTTTGCTGGTTCTGTATACTCCACATCTTCGAACATATCTGTAATTAACGTCGCAATTTTTGCCACTTTCCTTCACTCCTTCTGTTTATGTGCTCCCTCTCAGTATTCCACGAATTGGAAAGCTTAAACATCCGAATTACGGACGGAACTTCGAGACAAATGGATTTTCCGATTCCCAGAAACGGTACGGATAATGGACCGCTTCCTGCGAATTCCCGATGCCGACACGCGGTCCCGTAGATACCGCATGCACTGCATCGCCCCCTGCAATATAAAGCGGGCGGTCCGTAAAATGGTGGCCATTATAATCCATCGTGATGCCCATCGCCTTCGTCAGTTTGCCTGGGCCGCTTGTCCACTGCTTCATCGGCATATGCTGCCCTCTGCGTTCCGCCATGAACTCGACGCCTTCGACCGGCTCGATGGCACGGATGAGGATGGCGCGCGGCGTTTCTTCCGGCCCGCTGACAACATTCACCAGCGTGTGCGTATGCATCTGGTATGTATACACAAGACCAGGCCTACCGAACATCACTTCTGTACGTTTGGTGCGGCGGTTGCCGAAGCTATGCGCAGCCCGGTCTTCCGCCCCCATATATGCTTCGGTCTCGACGATCCTGCCGGCGACAATTCCATCCGGCAGTTCATGGACCAGTATCTTCCCTAATAAATCGCGCGACAAATCGAGTGTCGGCGCTTCAAAAAAATTCGTATCCAGCGGTTCGAACATAACGATCCCTCCTGACGCTATTATACCGAATGAGGGGCCGTCACTGCATCAATCAAGGGTTCGAGATCTTCAATACGGTCTTCGTGGAATGCTTGAACAATTGCGCTGCCGACAATAAAGCCATCGACATCGTCACGCAGCATATCGACGTGGCTTTCTTTCGAGATGCCGAATCCTGCATAAACCGGCACAGGACTCAATTCCCGCACTTTGCGCGTAAAGGCGCCGACTTCTTCAGCCAACTCATCACGGCTTCCCGTAATGCCGGTCACCGTCACTGCGTAGACAAATCCTTCCGCCTGCTTGAGGATTTCTTCCAGGCGGCTGTCAATGGTCGTCAAGGTGACGAGCTGGATGAGCACAAGTTCCTGCTGTTTCGCGAACGGTTCGATCAATTGGCGATGCTCAAACGGCAAGTCCGGAATGATGATGCCCGATGCCCCCGCCTTTTTCGCTTCCTGGGTAAAACGTTCCGCTCCGAAGCGAATGACCGGATTCAAATACGTCATGATGACAAGCGGCACTTTCACTTCGAAGTCAAAGCGCTGCATCTCATCGAGCACTTTTTCCAGTGTGATGCCTTCAGCAAGCGCACGGTTCCCCGCCGCTTCAATCGTCGGGCCATCAGCAACCGGATCCGAAAACGGAATGCCGACTTCAATCGCCGTCACCCCGCGTTCTTGCAGATACTGGATCTGCTCACCGAGTTTTTCAATTCCACCATCACCTGCCATGATGTAAGCGACGAAGGCTTTATGTCCTGCTTGTTTCAGTTCTGCTAATCGTTTCATGACAGCCCCTCCAATTTTTCGGCGTATGTCGCCATATCCTTATCGCCTCTGCCAGACACGCAAATGACGAGCAACTCATCCGCCGTCATCGACTGCGCTTGTTTTTTCGCTTCCGCTATTGCATGGGCAGATTCCAAAGCCGGAATGATGCCTTCTAAGCGCGACATTTCAATGACCGATGCAAGCGCTTCGTCGTCTGTGATCGCTTCATACGTCACCCGCCCATTATCCGCTAGATGCGCATGTTCCGGGCCGATGCCTGGGTAATCGAGGCCTGCGGAAATCGAATGCGCTTCCTGCACTTGCCCTGCATCGTCTTGCAAAATTTTCATCATCGCCCCGTGGAGCACGCCTTCCGATCCTTTTGTCAAAGTGGCCGCATGGCGTTCAGTATCGACACCTTCTCCTGCTGCTTCAGCACCGATCAAACGCACTTTTTCATCACCTACGAACGGGTGGAACATGCCGATGGCGTTGGAACCGCCTCCGACACATGCGACGATTGCATCCGGCAAACGCCCTTCTTTCTCAAGGATCTGGCGCTTCGTTTCCTTGCCGATGACGCTTTGGAAATCGCGCACCATCGTTGGGAATGGATGCGGCCCAAGTGCCGATCCGATCAAATAATGAGTGTCTTCAACATTGGTGACCCAATAGCGCAGCGCTTCATTCACCGCATCCTTAAGCGTCCCGCTGCCTTTCGTGACACTTTCGACGCGCGCACCCAATAATTTCATGCGGAACACATTGAGCTGCTGCCGTTTGATGTCTTCTTCCCCCATGAATACGACGCAATCCAAATCGAACAAGGCACAGATCGTAGCTGTCGCCACTCCATGCTGGCCGGCTCCTGTTTCAGCGACGATTTTACGCTTGCCCATACGCTGTGCAAGCAGTGCTTGGCCAATGGCATTGTTCACCTTATGGGCGCCGGTATGGTTCAAATCTTCGCGCTTCAAATAAATTTTCGGCCCGCCCCACGCTTCGGTCATGCGTGCCGCAAAAGTCAGCGGCTGTTCGCGCCCGACATATTCCTTTAAGTAATGATGATATTCCTTTTGGAACTCCGCGTCATTCTTGGCGTCTTCATAAGCCGCTTCCAGCTCTTTGACTGCTTTCATCAAAGTTTCCGGAACAAACTGGCCGCCGTAGCGACCGAAAAATCCTACCGGGTCTATTGTCTTTTCTTGTGTTCTCTCCATCGAATCACCCTTTGCCTGTAGTATGAATTGCTGGATTTTCACTTCATCTTTTCGGCCATCCGTTTCTACGCCACTCGACACATCGACCATGAACGGAGCAGTTTGGCTGATGGCCGCTTGCACGTTGTCTCTATTCAATCCGCCCGCTAAAATAAGACGGCTATGGTCCAAATCTACATTTTCCAGCAGGCTCCAATCAAACACATGCCCGCTGCCTCCTCGGTAGTCGGTGCCTGGTGCATCGACCAATATATAATCTGCAATCGAGTTGTTCAGCTTTTCTACATCGTCCGGTGTACGGATCGAGAACGCTTGAATGACCGGCACTTCGATGCGCTGTATTAATTCATCCGGTTCATCGCCATGCAATTGCACCATCGTTAACGGCACCGCCTTAACGGCATTTTCGATTTCTTCGTATGAGGCGTTGACGAATACGCCGATCCGCTGCATATCATTATTCGCGAGACGCGATAACTCTTGCGCCCGTTCGATCGATACGCGCCGCTTGCTTGGGGCAAAGACAAATCCGATTGCATCCGCTTGTGATGCGGCTTTAACATGTTGCTCTTCCATCAATCCACAGATTTTAACACGTGTCATTGCGCTGCCTCCTGTCCTGTGGCCTGGCGAATCCAGGCTGCCGGATTTTCTGAACGCATCAACGCTTCCCCGACCAATACCCCTTGTGCGCCGAGTTCGTAAGCTTTGTGCGCATCCGCCGTATCGTTCATGCCACTCTCACTGATCAGCACCGAGCCGTTGTCGAACGCAAATTTCTCAGCCAATTCCGCCGTCCGCTCCAACGACACTTCAAAAGTCTTTAAATTGCGGTTATTGACGCCGATCAATTGCGCACCGAGCGCGACGGCTTTTTCCAGCTCTCCTGCATCATGCACTTCCACGAGGATTTCCAAGCCGAGTGAATCCGCATAGTGGAATAATCGCTCGAGCTCCGTATCTTTAAGCGCTGCGACGATCAATAGAATGATCGTTGCTCCAGCCGCTTGCGCCCGTTCGATCTGGATTTCGCTGACCATAAAATCTTTGCACAACACCGGAACCGAAACCGCGCGCGCCACTTTCTTCAAATCTTCAATGGATCCTTTAAAATATTGCTCATCCGTCAATACGGAAATGGCGGCTGCACCGGCCCCCTCATATTGGCGGGCCTGTTCCACGACATCCACTTCCATGCGGATGGCGCCTTTTGACGGAGATGCGCGCTTGATTTCCGAAATGACTCCGCGGCTTTTCCTCAAGCTGTCGATAAGTTTCGGTTTGTCCGGATAGCGCTCTGTTTTGGGATAACTGTTTTCATAAGCAGTGATTTCCTGCCGCTTGGTTTCCATGATTTTGTCCAATATGGTCATACGAGCACCCCCGATGCTAGGCGGTGCAATTCATACACACGCGCCGTTTCGCCTGAAATGATTGATTTTCTCGCCTGATGCACGCCTTCTGAAATGCTTGCTGCACGGCCGCTCACATAAAGCACCGTTCCCGCGTTCAATGCTACCGTATCCAAATAAGCACTAGGATTCCCTTCGATAACTTCTTTGAAGATTTCAGCATTGCGCTTCGAATCGCCTCCACGAATCGCCTCGATCGGCGCCGTTTCCAGCCCGACTTCATGTGGGTGGACCGTCATGCTGCGTTTGCCTTGTTCGTCAAAGACGATCAATTGGTTGGTTCCGGCAAGAGATAATTCATCCAGCCCGCCTGCCCCATGGACAATCGCCCCGCGCTTTCTGCCAAGACGCATCAAGGCATCTGCCATCGGTTCCATCATGTCCGGGCGGTAGACGCCGCTCATTTGGATGGCGATCGGCAAAGGATTCGCCAGCGGGCCGACCAAGTTGAAGATGGTCGGCGTGCCGATTTCCTTGCGCACTTCGCGCAAGCCACCAAGTGCCGGATGGATCGCCGGCGCGAACAAAAAGGCGATGCCTGTCTGTTCGACGAGTGCCGGCAGTTCCTCTACAGCCAATTGAGTGGAAATTCCGATCTCCTCCAATAAATCAGAACTGCCCGTTTTGCTGGAGACGCTTCGGTTGCCATGCTTTGCGACGCTCATGCCGCAGCCCGCCAACACGAAAGCCGTCAATGTGCTGATATTGAAGCTAAAGGATTTGTCGCCGCCTGTGCCGCAAACATCCACCAGCTCGCCTGCCATTTCAGGAAGCTTCACTGCTTTCTCTCGCATCGCCAGGACCATGCCGACCAATTCATCAGCCGTCTCGCCTTTTTCGTGCAATTCCTTCAAAAATTTTTTCATCTGCTGGCGATCTATGCGCCCTTCCAATAATTCCAATGCTCGCTGTTTCATTGTATGTTCATTCATATTCTCTGCTCTGCTCATCTCAATCTCTCCTCGTCTCGTTTTTAAATGCAAAAATCCCCGCAACCGGGGTCTATTCCGGTTGCGGGGACGGTTTTAACCGCGGTACCACCACGCATTAATGCATTTTGCACTCACTCAAACAGGCTTCTTAAGCCTTTCCCTTTAACGCAGGGATACGTCCGCCATACTCGCTTCCGCTTTCCGGCTGGCTCTCATAAGTCCATTCGCACAGCGCTTCTAATCAGCTTCCACCACCCGCTGACTCTCTAAATAGACGCCACTGCCTACTCGTCTCATTCCTCGATTTACAACTCTTCTGTTCTCGTCTCTGCTAACTCTTCTCTCGAATAGACTTGCCGCTACCAACAAGTTGTCCTTCATACTAAAAGGTTTTGTATATTCTGTCAAGTGACAAACTCCAACTTCTCTACACGCACCAGTCAATCGTTTCGGTTCAGCGCACTTTGCTGGTTTTCACGCCAGGCGCCCGGCCAAGGAAAAAAGGATGGCGATGGCGCTCATCCGCCGTCAAGACCGGTGCCAGGCAGCAGTCATGAACGAGCGACAACCCATACCACTCTTCCCAGTTCTTCGATTTGAAAAACGCCTCGACTTGCCCGTGCTCCGACGTGCCCGGGGCGCACTCTCCCCAAGACAGCCAGTCGGGACGTCCCGCCAGTTCACAGAAATTGCGCCAGAACTTTTCTTCCAAAGCACCGAGCGTCACAAAGCGCCCGTCTTTTGTTTCATAAATCGCGTAGCTGATGCGGCCGCCGCCGATTTCCGGAACGCCGTGATCCGACAAGCCCGCTTTCGTGTACGCATCGTGATTCGGCAGAAACTCCGCCATCACTTCTGCAAGCGCAATATCCAGATAAGCTCCCTCGCCCGTCCGGAACTTCCGGATCAACGCGGCGAGAATCTGTTCAGATGCAAGCAAGCCCCCGGTATAATCGGCGAGCGTATTGGTCGGATGCACCGGCCGGCCGACTTTATCGCGAAGTTGGTCCAAGGCACCCGAAAGCGCAAGGTAATTCAGGTCATGGCTGCCAAGATGCGCAAGCTCGCCTGCTTGCCCATACCCCGATAGCGAACAATAGACGATATCGCCTTTATGCTCTTGGACGCTTTCATAATCCAGCCCCAACTTTTTCATGACTCCCGGACGGAAAGTTTCGATGAGAGCGTCAGCAGAACGCACGAGCTCGAGCATCTCTCGTTTGCCGCTTTCGGATTTTAAGTCCAGATGGACGATTTGTTTACCGGCATTATGCGCGCTATGCACAAGGCCGCCGCCCATCCTGCGCGACGGATCACCTGTGGAAGGCTCGATTTTGATGACGTCTGCACCGAGTTCGGCGAGCCGCATGCTGGCAAACGGTCCAGGAACGTAATACGTCACATCCAGGATACGGACGCCTGTCAGCGCCTTTTCCATTTAGAGCCCCATCCTTTTGGCGATGATGGTTTTCATGATTTCGTTCGAACCTGCATAAATCGCAGCAACTGGAATGTCGCGGTAGCGCCGGGCGATCTTGTATTCTTCCATATAGCCGTAGCCGCCATGCAATTGCATGCATTCACCCGATATTTTCTTCGCCGTATCCGTCAGCCAGTATTTTGCCATCGACACTTTCGAGACGACGTCTTTTCCGGCCATATGCTCTTCAATTAAGGATTCGAGAAACGCTTTGCCAAGTTCGATTTCGGTCGCCATTTCCACCAGTTTGAATTGAGTGTTCTGGAATGCGCTGATCGGCTTGCCGAATGCTTTGCGGGATTTCACATAATCCATCGTCATCTCCAGCATATCTTCCGATGCGATTTGAGCGGCCAATGCCACGACGAGCCGCTCCTGCTGCAATTTTTGCATCAAGTATGTAAAGCCTTTGTTTTCTTCGCCGACCAGGTTGGCAGCCGGGACTTTGCAATCCTCGAAATACAGCTCGGACGTATCCTGCGCATGAAGCCCGACTTTATCGAGCTTGCGCCCTTTCGTAAACCCTGGCGTCCCTTCTTCGACCATCAAGAGCGAAATGCCTTTATGCTTCGGTTCCGCTTTCAAGTCGGTCTTGACGACCACCAATACATGCGTCGAATTGATGCCGTTGGTAATAAAGGTTTTCTGGCCGTTGACGATATAATGATCGCCGTCTTTAACAGCCGTGGCCGAAATATTGGCGAGGTCCGACCCAGCGCCTGGTTCTGTCATCGCAATTGCGGTAATATACTCACCGCTGATGCAGCCCGGCAGCCAACCCTGTTTCTGCTGTTCTGTTCCATATGCTTCAATATAAGGCACTGTAATATCATTATGGAGCCCGACTCCCGTCAAGCTCGCCCCCACTCGCTCCATTTCTTCACCGATAATGACGCCGTAGCGGAAATCAAGGCCCAGCCCGCCGTACTGCTCTTCGACTTGAGGGCATAAAAAGCCCATATCGCCGAGCTGTCTCCAGAACGACTTCGGGATCAGGCGGTCTTTTTCCCATTGTTCATAATGCGGCACCGCTTCTTTTTCCAAAAACTTGCGCAAGGATTTGCGGAACATCGTATGCTCTTCTTCTTCAAAACGGTATCTTGCCATTTTTCCCATTCCCCTTTTCACTTTATTTCGGCTGCATGCGGATCGCGCCGTCCAAGCGGATCACTTCGCCATTCAATAATGGATTTTCCACAATGCTTGCGACCAGTTTCGCATATTCAGCAGGGTGTCCGAGACGCGCCGGAAATGGCACTGTCGCAGAAAGCGAAGCGATGGCGGATTCCGGCAAGCCGTCGAACATCGGTGTTTTCATGAGACCCGGCGCAATTGCCATGACGCGGATGCCGTCACGCGCGAATTCACGCGCAATCGGCAAGGTCATCGAGACGATGCCGCCTTTTGATGCGCTATAGGCCGCTTGCCCGATCTGTCCTTCAAATGCCGCGACGGATGCAGTCGAAATGATGACTCCGCGTTCGCCATTTTCATTCGGCTCATTATTTTGCATAGCCGCTGCAACGGCGCGCAATACATTGAAACTGCCAATCAAATTGACTTGGATGACTTGTTCGAAACGCTCGAGCGCAAGCGGCTGCCCTTTCGACACGACTTTTCCGGGTGTGCCGATGCCTGCGCAATTGACCAGGAGATTGACATGGCCAAGCTGACCGACCGCCATTCTTACATTTTCTTCTACTTGCAGTGCGTTTGTTACATCCGTCCCGAAATAACTGACTTGCCCTTCACCAAAATCAGCCATCACCTGTTGCGCACGCTCTTCGTTCAAATCAAAGATCACGGCGCGTCCGCCGTTTTCTGCGATATGGCGTACTGTCGCTTCGCCAAGGCCCGATGCACCGCCCGTGACGATGGCTTTCACTTTAGAAAAATCCATTCCATTCTTCCCTTTGGCTGTGTCTTTATCTAGTTAATTGATTCGTTCAATGATCGTTGCATTGGCCATTCCCATGCCTTCGCAAATCGCCAGCAAGCCGTAGCGGCTATTAGAGCGTTCCAGTTCATGCACAAGCGATACTAATAATTTCGTGCCGGTCGCGCCTAAAGGATGACCCAGTGCAATGGCGCCACCGTTGACATTGAGCTTGTCCGGATCTCCCCCGATATCCGATAGCCACGCGAGCGGAACAGGTGCAAATGCTTCATTCACTTCATAGCGGTCCATATCTTCGATTGACAGACCGGCTTTCTCCAGCACTTTTTTCGTCGCGGCGATGGGCCCCGTCAGCATCAAAGTCGGATCCGATCCAACAACCGTGCGGGCAAGTATACGCGCTTTCGGTTTTAAGCCAAGTTCCTGCGCTTTTTCTTTTGACATCAATAAAACAGCGGATGCCCCGTCACTCATTTGACTGGCGTTGCCTGCTGTGATGACGCCTTGTTCATCGAATGCCGGCTTTAAGCCTGCGAGCACGTCTTCGGTCGTTCCAGGCCTTGGCCCTTCGTCTATCGTCACTTTCTGGAAATCACCTTGTTCATCCAATACATCAATTGAGACGATTTCCTTGTCGTAAAGCCCTGCATCGATCGCGTGCTGCGCACGTTCGTGGCTCTTCACTGCATAAGCATCCAGTTGCTCGCGGCTGAACCCCCATTTTTCAGCAATGCGTTCTGCTGAAAGCCCTTGATTGATGATTTCGTATTGATCGGTCAGTTTTTTACTCGGCTTCGCCCCTTGCATATTGGAGAACATCGGGACGCGCGTCATGCTTTCCACACCGCCCGCAATAACAATGTCCATATCGCCGGAAAGAATCGCCTGCGCACCGAAATGAACAGCTTGCTGACTCGATCCGCATTGGCGGTCGATGGTAACGCCCGGCACAAAGTCCGGGAATCCGGCAATCAATGCCGCCGTTCTGGCGATATTGCCGCCTTGCTCACCCGATTGAGAAACGCAGCCGAGAATGACGTCTTCCACCATGCCTTTATCAACGCCGGCGCGGTTCACCAATTCTTCTATCACGACAGCTGCCAGTTCGTCCGGTCGCATCTCCCGGAATTGGCCTTTGCGCCGGCCGACTGGCGACCGGACACCTTCAACGATGACTACTTCTTTCATTCCTGATCACTCCCATTTTGAAATCGCTTCCATATAATTAAACTGAATTGAATGACTATTCACTCACCTTCATTTATTGTACAAGAATCCTCCAGGGATTACTACACGAAAAACCGCGAAGAGAAATTCCGCGCAAACAAAAAAACTCTGCAGCTATATGCTGCAGAGGTTTTCATCATTCTTCGATCAAGCCTTTTTCAACGAGGAAGTCACGCGCTACTTCGCTCGGAATCTCCTGATCCACGTCTACACGCGAGTTCATCGCGAGCATCTCTTCTTCCGTGATTTGTCCGGCCAGCTCATTTAACAAGTCCTCAAGTTCTGGATATTCTTCGAGCGTTTCCATCCGGACGACCGGTACAGCATCGTATTTCGGGAAGAACGACTGGTCATCTTCCGTCGTCTTCAGGTCGAACAAGTCAATGCGGCTGTCGGTGGTGAACGCCGGGATGACATCGACGTCACCATTCTGCACCGCTTCATACATAATGGCCGGGTCGAAACTTTCAGTTGCTGAAAACTCGAATGGATAAGTGGCTACCATATCATCATAGCCGTCTCCTTGGCGCTCATAAAACGGGTGGGGCGCCCCGAAGCTCATGTCTTCGGATTGGGAGATTTCCGCAAGGTCTGAATAGGTTTCCGCTTCGTAATCTTTGGCGTACGCCAAGGTATAGCCATTTTCAAACCCGAGTGGTTCGAGCCATGTAGCGTCGAGTTCTTCTTCATATCCTGCACGCACTTCTTCCAATACTTCCTCCGAAGACTGTCCTGGTGTCGACTCGCGTTTCAATACATCTTTCAGGCCGGTTCCGGTGTATTCAACGTACAGGTCGATATCGCCTTGCTCGAGTGCCGGCGTCAAGATCGACACTTCCCCTAGCCCTTCTTCGTACTCCACGCTATAGTCCGAGTTCGCTTCGATATACTGCCCGAGAATATGCGGCAGGATGTATTGTTCTGTCCACGGCTTGCCCCCGATGACGATTGGTTCCGACTCTGCGCCGCCGCTGCAGGCAGCAAGAATCGCAGATGTGCCAAGCAATACGCCAAATGCTGTTTTTTTCATTGTTGTTTCCCCCTTTTCGGCCCGGTTCGAGCCTGTTTGCTCATTCAGTTTGCTGCTCCACTTCAAATCGCAGGCGTTAAAATTAGGTTTTCAAGCCTTTAGGCGTGGCGCGTTTTTCAATCCATTTCAAAATTAAATCAAATCCGATCGCCAATAAGGCAACCGGCAATGCACCGGCAAGCACCAGCGAATTATTATACGATTGCAGCCCCCGGTAGATGATGTCGCCAAGGCCGCCTGCTCCGACAAAAGTCGCGAGCGTCGCGATGCCGACTGTCAATACCGTTGCGGTACGGATACCGGCCATGATAAACGGCAGCGCCAACGGCAATTCAATCTGGCGCAGGATTTGTGTTCTTGTCATGCCCATTCCGCGCCCTGCTTCAATCGTGGATCCATCGACCCCGATAATGCCGGCGTAAGTATTGCGCAAAATCGGCAATAGCGCATAAATAATCAGCGCAATTAACGCGGTCGGTGAACCGATGCCAAGAATCGGCACAAGAAATCCAAATAAAGCTAGACTTGGTATCGTTTGGAACACCGCGGTAACTCCGATAATCGGTTCGGCAAAGCGCCGGTAGCGGGCGATCATAACACCCGTAGGCAAAGCGATTGCAATGCCGATCGCCACAGCGACGAAAGATAAATAAATATGTTCGATAAAGGCATCTTGGATCATGTCCTGACGGCTTACCAGTGTATCGAAAAATGCATTCATGCAGTCGCCTCCTTCTCATCATAGAGGGCAGCCCTCAGCAATTCACGCTCTCCGGCAAAGCCGACTAATGTTCCTTCATCGATTATAGCCAAGCGCGGTTTGCCGCTTTGTTCCAATAGCTGATGCGCATCGCTGACCGACAATTTGGCTTCCACCTCTTCAGCTTCTCCTGCCCAGTCCTTATCGAAGAGGAACACGAATTCCTTCAAACGCCGGTCTCCAAATGAACGTTTCTGGTTAATGCGTTCAGTACCGATAAAGTTCCGCACAAATTCATTGGCGGGTTCATCGATCAATTGTTGCGGCGTCCCGATCTGTTCGACTTGCCCATCCTTCATCACGACAATCGTATCGGCGATTTTCAAGGCCTCGTCCATGTCGTGGGTGACGAAAATGATCGTTTTATGAATTTCCTGCTGCAAATGGCGCAGCTCATCCTGCAATTGTTCACGGCTGATCGGGTCGAGCGCCGAAAACGGCTCATCCATCAGCACGATATTCGGATCACCCGCTAATGCACGGACGACGCCGACACGTTGCTGCTGGCCACCGCTCAATTCCAATGGATAGCGATCCATGAAAACAGCAGGGTCCAATCCGACTAATTGCAGCAGTTCTTTCGAGCGTTCGTCGGTTTTATCGGCTGGCCAGTTCAGTAATTTCGGAACTAACGAGACATTGTCAGCGATGGTCATATGAGGAAACAAGCCGATGCGCTGAATGACGTAACCGATCGACCGCCTTAACTTCACCTCGTCCATGCCGGTGATTGGCTCATCGTCTATGTATATGGCGCCCGCTGTCGGATTTTCGAGCTTATTCACCATTTTCATCAAGGTCGTTTTTCCGCATCCACTGGGGCCGATGATGGCGGTCAGCTGGCGCGCGGGCAAATCGAGCGTAACGTCCTTCAACGCTTCCGTACCGTCCGGAAATCGTTTTGTGACCTTGTCAAAGCGGATCATTCGCTTCGCCCCCTTTCAATTGGTCGTTTTTCTATACCCTTATACACAGGGCTTTACTCCCGTTGTGGCTGCCCAAATTTCAAGTGCACCGGATTGGCGATTTGTTCATAGCCGATTTCCTGGTAAACCTTGTTGGAAGTGCCATTCGCCAAGTCTGTATAAAGCATAGCAAAATCATACTCATTGAGCAGCTCTTCCGTAACTTCCGCAACGAGCGTACGCGCGTAGCCTTTTTTTCGCAACTCTTTGGGCGTAAAAACAAATGATACGGTGATGCCATGCTTGGAAGGCCGCGCTTTTTTCATACAGGACACCGCACGCCCCCCGTCTTCCCAGAGAAACACTTCTTTACGTGAAATGAAGTCAGCTATTTTTTCTTCCGCCTCCTCTTGCGACGGATTGCCGATGCCGGTATCTTCACCGAATAATTGATACCAATCGACGAGCAAGGGTGCATCAAGCCGGTTCGCCACACGCCAGCTGCCCGGGCTTTTCGCAAGTTTCTTCCGCACGGCGTCGATCCGGTATAACCCTTGGTCCATCGCAATTTCTGAAAGCCCTCCCCACGCATCCGCAAATCTTTCAGCGGTTCCTTTATCCCCAATGACGCCGAAAATTTCGATTTTCGCATTGCGGAATTCATTCGCTACCAACGCTTCCACATTCACGTCTTCTCGACAGACGATCAATTGCAACGGATGGGGAGGCGTCATCAAAGCCAGCGCCGCAACGCCTTGCCCGTCTTCCGCGAGCCCTAAATAGAAGGTTTCATAACGCCCTTGTTCAATTTGGCCAAGCACGCCGAGAAATAAACTGTGTAGGTCTTCCCTTTTTTCAAGTAGCGGCCTTGCTTTTTCCATATATTTGCCAATCTCCTGGTACCATTTCCATTCCATATCTCCACACTCGTTTCCATTAAATTCATTTCTTCATTACTTATTAGCTATTTTTGGCTCATTCCCTCTTTTCACTTTGGAGAAAACGAAAACGCGGACCTCATTCGGTCCGCGTTTCATCATTCCAATTCCATCTGTTTCGTTTCGGTCCCAAGGAAAGCGACCGCCAATGCGCCGATTAAGATCGAAACGCAGAAAATCGCAAAAATGACATTGATGCCGAATCCCGCCGTCAGCATCGAACCAACCAGAATCGGGCCGAGAATGCCGCCGATCCGGCCGAACGACGCCGCCATGCCTGTGCCTGTCGCACGGATGACCGTCGGATACTGCTCAGGAGAGTATGCGTAGAGCGCTCCCCAAGCCCCGAGGTTGAAGAACGACAGGAAGGCACCCGATATCAAGAGTGTCGTGACGGTATCTGCGTTGCCGAAAGCCAAAGCGGAAGCAGCCGTCCCGATCAAATACGTCACTAGCACGAACTTCCGGCCGGCACGTTCAATGAGCCAAGCCGCCGAGAAATACCCCGGCAATTGCGCGAGCGTCATGATCAATACATATTGGAAACTTTGAATGAGCGGGAATCCTTTCATTACCATGACACTCGGCAACCATAGGAACATCCCGTAATATGAGAAGACGACCGTAAACCAGACGATCCATAGCATCATCGTCGGGCGCCGATACGTTTTTGACCATACGTCACGAATATTGGTCGAAACGGAGCGCAGCACATCTTTTTTCGCCGTGAATTGCGGCGAATCCGGCAAATTGAGGCGCAAGTATAAGGCATAAAACGCAGGCAATGCCGTCAGCAACAGCGCGACCCGCCAGCCGTATGCGGGAATGATGAAGTACGAAATGATCGCAGCCACCAGCCAGCCCGCAGCCCAGAAACTCTCCAGCAGCACCACTACCCGCCCGCGGTCTTTTGCCGGGACGCTTTCCGATACCAAAGTCGAGGCGACCGGCAATTCTCCGCCAAGCCCCATCCCGACGAAGAAACGCAGAATCAGGAAAGCGGCGAGCGTTGTGGTGAATGCTGAGATGCCACTCGCCAGCGAGAACAGCAATAAGGTGATGATGAAGATTTTCTTGCGGCCGACCCGGTCGGCGTAAATGCCGAAAACGAACGCCCCGACGGCCATGCCGATGGAATTGACGCCACCAATCCAGCCCATCTGCTGGGAAGTGAGGCCCCAATCTTCATGAAGTGCAGCAATAATGAACGCCAGGATCCCGACGTCCATCGCATCGAATAGCCAGCCGAGCCCCGCTACGCCTAATAGCTTGCGTTGTGATATGGATTTTGTGTTTTTTTCTGTGGCAGTTGTCATGTTCTTTCCCCTTGTCTTGACACTTGTCTGTTATTGTTTACACCCTAACTATACCGTTACAGGCTTCAAGTGACAAGGGATGTCTGAGAGCTTCGCAATCAGCTCCCGGAATTATGGGAAGAAGCGATTACCGCGCTCATGCCGAGCATCATCGCTGCCTGCTGCGCTTGCATAAGCATTTCCACGAAAGACGAAAATACCTCTGCTTCGCTTTCACGCAGCTCTACCGATTCTGCCATCGTCAATTGGACCGCAGATGGCAAAACCCATCCGCCATACCAGCGGAACAATTTCGACGCATCCAGCGCGCGGGCCATTTCCACGACAGCAGCCAGCGCCTGCCCGTCCGCATTCGCGATAGCTAAAAAACCAAGCATCGGGTAATGCTCTCCGCGCACTTTAATGTTTTCCGCTTTCAAAAAATCACGAATCGCAACGACGCGCCCCGCTACTTCCGGCTGAAACGCTGGCGAATCGAAGGTCATGACCTGGCTCAGCCATTGCAGGTGGTTGCCGGCTGAAAACCCTTGCGTCCGCAATTCTTTATAATAGCGGTTCATCGTTTCCGCGCGTTCCCGGACGTCGCCTTCCCGATTCGAAAGCAAAGCGACGTACGGAATGTCTTCGCTCGAAGTGAGGAATGGGTGGTAGGCTTTCATCGCATCATACAACTCTCTCGTACGCCCCGCTTGTTCAGGCGAATCCATCATTAAGCCCGCAAGGTAAGTATAGGCGCTCTTCCAGAACTTGCTGTTGTTCAGCGCCCGCTGATTGGCATTAAGCTCGGCCAATCCATCTTCCGCCGGCTCATCACCGAGCACCAGATATGCCGTCGCAATATGGTGAAGATGCGCACGCAGCGGCGAAGTGAATCCTTCTTTCTTTTTGATGAGCTGGGACACTTCGAGATGTGCATCCGCATCGAATTCACTCCCTCGGCTCAAATACATCATCGTGACGGCGAGCGACACTTGTTTGTCTGTCGCCCACCCGAGCGCTTTCGAGACTTGGCCGTAAGTTTCTTCTATCTTTTTGACTTCCATTGAAAAACGCCTCCTTGACCATTTATACGGTCAAGAAAGCGTGAAGTTTCAAGTTACGCAAGAAGGACGAGGCTGAGTGCCATGACCGCCATCCCCGCAACCAATCCATAAATCGATAAATGGGCTTCGTCATAACGCTTCGCTGCCGGCAATAATTCATCCAATGAGATGAACACCATGATTCCGGCAACGCCGGCGAAGATAATGCCAAACAAAGTATCACTCAAAAAAGGCATTAGGAACAACCAAGCGGCAATTGCGCCAACCGGTTCAGATACCCCCGAGAGAAAACTGTATTGAAATGCTTTCTTGCGGCTGCCTGTCGCGTAATAGATCGGTACCGATACCGCAATGCCCTCTGGGATGTTGTGGATCGCCACCGCGATTGCAATGGCGATGCCCAGCGCAGGATCCTGGATCGCTGACATAAACGTCGCGATGCCTTCCGGGAAATTATGGATGGCGATGGCCAACGCCGTGAATATCCCCATTTTGCGGAGGCGAGCGTATTCATCATTGGTCGGGCCCTCGTCCATATCTTCTACAGTTCGCACTTCATGGGGATTTCCCATTTGCGGCAGTATCCGGTCAAGCACTGCCATGAAGACCATGCCGCCGAAAAATCCAACGAGCGTCAGCCAGTATCCCGCGGTTTCTCCTTGGGCAGCCGTTAGCGAATCTTTCGCTTTAAAGAAAATCTCGATCATGGAGACATAAATCATGACCCCAGCCGAGAAACCGAGTGACACTGACAAGAACTTCGTATTGGTGCGCGAAGCAAAAAACGCGATCAAACTGCCGATCCCGGTTGCCAGCCCCGCGAACAGCGTCAAGCCAAGCGCGAATAAAACCGTACTGTCCATAAAGCCAACTTCCTTCCAGTAGTAGTGAATAAAGCTATTCTACTCCAGAAGTTTCCTTTGCGCAACTTTTTTCAACGAAGAAAGATTTCCCATTATTCATTCACTTCATTACGCAGCAATCGCCCAAGTTTTTCCCAATCGGCATCCTTGTGTTCGCGGACTGCCGGATTATAGAACACGCTCGCCGGATGGAAGGTCGGAAAAATGTGATAGCTCTCCTGCGTTTCCAAAAACGCGCCGCTATCTTCATCCCAATACAGGATCGGCGTTTCCATCAAAATCCCATGCAATTGCATAATCTTTGCTTCACGCCCAACGAGCCGCTGCAGGCCTATATTGCCGAGCGTCACAATCAACGGAGGCTTTACCGCACGAATTTCTTCATCAAGGATCGGGGCGTGAGCGATAATTTCTTTTTTATTCGGGGCCCGGTTGTATTTACGCTTCACCACTTCACCGCTCCGGGTGCGTTTTTCTCCCCATTTATACGGGCGGCTTCTGACAGCGCTGGTGATATAGACATCTTCCCTCTCAAGTCCGATCCCTTCCAATGAAGCCATCAATTCTTTTCCAGCGCGCCCCGTAAACGGAATACCCGTCTCCACTTCGTTCTCGCCTGGCGCTTCTCCGACCAGCATCAACGCCGGAGACTCCGGGCCGCTTCCCCAAACAAAGCCTTCTACCGGAAAATCCGCAATGCGCTCTTTCCCCAATTCAGCCAGCTCTTGTGAAATTCTATACATATTTATCACCTTTTCTTTTAAATAAATTAAAAATATAAAATTCTCTTTATTACCGCCATTTGAAATCGTTTCCACGTTATAAAACCTAACATAAACTAAAAATAAAACTTGCATTGTCAGAAAATATTGATTAATATGTTAACAAACCTAACACGAGTCACATGTTAGAAAACCTAACACGAGGAGGAAGAAGCATGAAAAAGATTGAGACTATCATTCGCCCTTCTGTTTTCGCTGATGTCCGGCAAGCATTGGCTCTTGAAGGAATCGATGGGCTGACCGTCACTGAAATCGCGGGAATCGGCAAACAGGAAGGGCGTGTCGGCTTGTTCCGCGGGAATGCCTACCGAATGGAATTTTCCCCGAAACTAAAATTGGAAATGGTCGTCTCGGACGAAAAAGTCGAGGACATCATCCAAGCTCTGCTTGACTATGCCTCCACCGGTGAAGTCGGAGACGGGAAAATCTTCATCCTTCCTGTAGAAGAAGCCATCCGCATCAGAACAAAAGAACGCGGCACTGTCGCGATTGGATAAGGGGAGATCATTATGGAAGCTGTACAAAGTTCAGTCGATATGCTGTGGGTCATGCTCGGTGCCATGCTCGTCTTTTTCATGCACGCCGGATTCGCCATGGTTGAAACAGGATTCACTCGCTCTAAAAATACCCTTAATATTTTGATGAAAAACATGATCACCATTTCACTTGGATCCATCCTTTATTTCATTGTCGGCTATGCATTGATGTTCGGGCCATCATCGTTCGGCTTGATCGGTACGGAAGGATTCGCTTTATCAGGTGTCACGGATATCGGATTCTTCGTGTTCCAGGCAGTCTTCGCCGCTACATGTGCCACGATCATCTCGGGTGCTGTCGCAGAACGCATGCACTTGACCGCTTATATCTTGCTTACCGTTGCCATGACAGCCATCATCTACCCGATTGTCGGCCACTGGGTATGGGGAGGCGGCTGGTTATCTGAAATCGGCTTTATCGACTTCGCCGGGTCCACAGTGGTCCACTTGACGGGTGCCGTCGCTGCCTTTATCGCGGCTTGGAAAATCGGGCCGCGCCTTGGGAAGTATTCCGGTAAAACCGTCAATACGATTCCTGGCCACAGCTTGCCGCTCGGCGCGCTCGGCGTATTCATCCTATGGCTTGGCTGGTTTGGCTTTAACGGGGGAAGCACGCTCGCAGCAGATCCTGCTCTCGTCCCGCCCGTCATTGCCAACACCTTGCTCGCAGCATCCGCCGGTGTTTTAGCTACGGCGCTTTACACCCGCTTCCGCTACGGCCGCATTGACGGTACATTGACGATGAACGGTGCACTTGCAGGGCTTGTCGGCATCACTGCCGGCGCTGCCAACGTCTCGTTCCTCGGCGCCATCTTGATCGGTTTGATCGCCGGCATCATCATGACGGAAGCCGTCCATCTCTTGGATACGAAAATTCGCGTGGACGATCCAGTGGGGGCTGTATCGGTTCACGGGATTGCAGGGATTTGGGGAACTCTCGCGATTGGATTCTTCGATGTTAACGGCGGATTGCTTTACGGAGGAGGAGCTGAAATTCTCGGCATCCAAGCAGTCGGCGTACTGGCCGTCATCGCTTGGGCATCCTTGGCCACCGGTGCCGTCCTTCTATTGATCAGCATTGTGACACCGCTGCGTGTAACGGCCGAAGAGGAAGAAACCGGCTTGGACTTCGCAGAACACGGATCACAAGCCTATTCAATGCAGGACGTGCTGCGCGGTTCATCCGGTAGAGCGGATAATTTCGCAGACCGCCTGAACCAGCTCGGCGAAGAACGGCCAGCTTCAGGCAAAGTATAAAACAGAGAGATAGAACGAAAAACTTGGGGGTTCTTAAATAGAAAAACGAACGGAGAAAATTCTCCGTTCGTTTTTTATTGCACTAATTTAACGCTCCTCAATACCTTCCCGCTCACCAACGCGCATATCCTTGCGCTTACGGAAATGCCGCTCCCTCATTTCATACCAGATGGCCACCAAGACGAATAAGGTATAGCCAAGAAACAGCCCAGCCACCACATCCGACAGGTAATGCGTGCCGCTCGCCACTTGCGATAAGGCAGTGAGCACCGTCAGCAATGCAGCGCCCAGCCAGATCAGCAGACGAACCGATTTTGCGGCGACCCTTTCGCCAAGGAAATAGGCCAGCGTAAACAAATACAACAAGCCGACCATCGCATGATCGGATGGGAAGCTATAGGACGCCACTTCTTCGGGAAATTCCGGCATCGGGCGCCCGAACCATTGCTGCAGCAATTGATTCAATGCATTCCCTGCGCCTACCGCCAACAAAACGAAAAACATGCCCCGGTAGTTATGGCGAAATGCCCACAGAAAGACCAGTAGCAGAAAGCTTACAGTAAAGATCATCCACTTCTCCCCGATGAATGCCATGGCCTCAAGCCACCCCATTCCCCCGAACAACGCAGCGGCCCGTTCATCCAGTTCGCGGACCGGTTCTTGCTGATAATAGTAAAGGATACCGAAAAACCCGAGTAGTGTCGCCATCGCCAACGGATAAAAGATTCGCTTCATACTTGCACCTTCTTCCTTGCCGCATCCATAGGGCATTTTGGAAAACCATCCGCAACCAATAAAAAACCCGCATGGAGTACACTTCCACACGGGTTCTGGATTTCCTTGTTTTCGCAGCCACTAACTTCCACTATCAGGAATTGAAATACACGCAAATCCGGCAATTATTCATTTGTTGAATCGGAATGTCCATATCGTAGATTTCCTTTAACGCATCCGATTGGATGATCTCTTCTGTTGGCCCATCTTTGACGACACGGCCATTTTTCAATGCGACGATGCGGTCGGAATAGACCGATGCGAAGTTGATGTCATGAAGGACGATGATGACCGTTTTGCCGAGCTCATCGACCAAGCGGCGCAAAATCTTCATGATCTGTACGGAATGCTTCATGTCCAAATTATTGAGCGGTTCATCAAGCAGCACGTAATCCGTGTCTTGCGCGATAACCATGGCGATAAACGCCCGCTGCCGCTGCCCGCCTGACAGTTCATCCAAATACGAATCCTCCATATCCCCAAGATCCATGTATTCAATCGCCTGATCGACCATCTGCTCATCTTCCGCGTTCAAGCGGCCCCTGGAATAAGGAAAGCGGCCGAACGACACCAATTCGCGGATCGTCAAGCGCACGTTCATGAAATTCGATTGCTTCAAGATGGAGACACGTTTCGAGAATTCGTTGGACTTCATCTGCTTCGTGTTGGTCTTATCGATTAACACTTCTCCAGTGTCTGCGTCCAACAGCCGGCTGACCATCGACAAGAGCGTCGATTTCCCCGCTCCGTTTGGCCCGATAAAGGAAGTGATCTGCCCTCGCCGAATATCGACGGAGACATTTTCCACGACTTGTTTCTTTCCATATAATTTCGTCAGTTCACGGACTTGGATCATTTAGACCGACTCTCCTTTAATAGCAAATAGATGAAATAGACGCCGCCGACAAAATTGATGATGACGCTGAGCGTCGTATTGAACGTGAAGACATGTTCGACGACCCATTGCCCGCCGACCAGCGCCACGATACTGATAATGCTCGCACCGGCAATGATAACTGAATGTTTATAGGATCTGAAAAATTGATAGGACAGATTGGCGACGATCAAGCCGAAGAACGTGATCGGCCCGACCAGTGCCGTCGCAATGGCGATCAATACGGCAGAAAGCACGAGCATCTTCTTGACGAGCGCGTCATAGCCAACACCCAGATTCACCGCCGTATCACGCCCCAAAGACAGGACGTCAAGCGATGCATTATGACGCCAAGCCAAACCGATCAAGACGACAATGAACAATAGCGAGAGCCAGACCAGATCGGCATTCACATTATTGAAACTCGCGAACATCCGGTCCTGGACAATCTGGAATTCATTCGGGTCGATCAGCACCTGCAGGAACGTCGAGACGCTACCGAAAAATGTCCCGAGAATGATGCCAATCAATAATAAGAAGTAAATCGGCTGGTTGTCTTTCTTGAACAGCAATTTATAGAACAATAAAGCGAAGATGACCATGACAGCAATCGACAATAAGAAATTCACTTGCTTGTTGATGATCGTGATATGTCCCGAGCCCAAGAAGAAAATCAAGACCGTCTGTAGCAGCATATAGAGCGAATCCAAGCCCATGATGCTTGGGGTCAAAATGCGGTTATGCGTGATCGTCTGGAATACCACCGTCGCATAAGCAATCGCCACACCCGTCAGTACCATCGCGAAGACTTTCACGCCTCTTCTTGGCAGCGCGTAATCGAAGCTACCATTTAAATTATCGAATAAATACAAACCACATGCCGCCGCGGCAAGCGCAATCAAAATCCATAGTTTATGTACATCACGCATACGCCTTCCTCCTAAACAACATGATCAGGAAGATAAAGCTTCCGATAACGCCCACCATCAGGCTGATCGTGATCTCGTACGGATAAATCAAGACGCGCCCGAGAATGTCACAAACCAATAGGAAGATGGCGCCAAGCATCGCGGTATGCGGCAAGGTTTTCTGGAGATGGTCCCCTTTGAAGATGGAGACGATATTCGGGATGATCAAGCCGAGAAACGGAATCATGCCGACGGTCAAAACCACAGTCGCCGTAATAAGCGCCACCAAGGTCAAACCAATGTTGACAACGCTGCGGTATTTCAGCCCCAAGTTTTTCGAGAAATCCTCACCCATCCCGGCGACCGTAAAGCGGTTGGCGTACATATAGGCGATGATGAAGACCGGTACACTTATGTAAAGAAGTTCATAGCTGCCTTTCATGACCATTGAAAAATCGCCCTGCAGCCAAGCCGACATGTTCTGGATGACGTCTGCCCGGTAGGCAAAAAACGTAGTGATCGATGACAAGATATTGCCGAACATCAAGCCAATGAGCGGAATGAAGATGGCGTCCTTGAATTTGATGCGGTTGAGAATTTGCATGAATAAGAAAGTGCCGGCGAGTGCGAACAAGAACGCCACAGCCATTTTCTCGATCATCGAAGCGTTCGCAAACAATAGCATCGAAACAAGAATCCCAAGGCGCGTTGCATCGAGCGTTCCGGCAGTTGTTGGCGAGACGAATTTATTGCGGCTCAATTGCTGCATGATGAGCCCTGCCATGCTCATGCCGGCCCCCGCAAGTAAAATCGCGACTAAGCGCGGAAAACGGCTGACGAGGAAAATCTGTGTTTCTTCTGATTGAAAATCAAGGAGGTCAACCGGGCTGATGCTGCTGACTCCGACAAACAGGGAGATGAACGACAGAAGGATCAATATGGGTATTAAAATACGTTTTTTCATGTAATGCCGCTCCCTATCTAGTGCTATTGCCAATTGAGAATGATAATGATTATCAATGACTAACTGTTTTTTAGTATAGCAGTATAAAAAATAGCGTCAAGGGGTAATTGAGAACTATTGTCATTAAGACTGTAGGCGCTTTGAAATGTTCACTTGTTTTTCAAATTTGGTGACCGACTTGCTTGAGCAGGGCGTCGTTTGTGGAGTCGCCGCCCTGCTTTGGGTTGGCCTTTCACAATGAGCCAAAAAGAGCGCTTGTCTCATTGTTTCGGCTCACCCTTGACACAGATCGGCTGAGAGATTTCATTGATTGAAGTGTGTTTAGCCGGGTCTGCTTCTTTAAGCAGTTTCCGGCTAGTTGGGGAATCACTTCTTGGGTTGGGAATTTGGATGTGCAAACCGTTAGTTTGGTTGGGTGTCGCTTACGGAGTCGCCGGCCTGCTTTGGGTTGGCCTCTTGCAACAAGCCAGGAAGAACGCCTGTCTTGATGCTTCGGCTCACCCTTGACGCAGGTCGGCTGAGACATTTCATTGTTTGTAGGTTGTTTAGCTAGATCTGCTTCTTTAAGCAGTTTCCGGCTAGTGGGGGAATCGCTTCTTGGGTTGGGAATCAGGGTGTGTACGGGCATCGGACGACGCTTCTGGATTCTCTGCTATGCACGTGTTTCAGCGCACAAAAAAGCAGAGGGAACTTCCCTCTGCTTTCAATTATCAATATTCGATTTCCTGTGCTTGTTCCAATACTTCCGGTGGAATTTCAATCGGCTCGATGGCATTGTAGTCGCTGTAGTCCACTTGCATCTGCGACTCGATTGCCATCATTTCGCCCCTCACGTCGACATCAAGTTCCATATCGACTTCCATGCGGTCCGCTAAATAGGTTTCTTTATCCAGCGTGATGACGTAATTCACGGAATGCACTTCCAGGTCTTCTGGAGATAGAGGGGCTTCGATTTCCATCTGGCCCAGTGTTTTCTCCAATTGTTCGTCCGTCAGTTCCTGGAACTCTTCTCCCGAGGCATCGAGCGTCAGGATATAGGCTTCATCCGTTTCTTCCAGCACGAAATCCTCTTCGAAATCACCGAGTTCGTCTAATTGGCGCGCAGGGTCAGCTGATTGCTGTCCGGCAATCGACTGCATGTTTTCGTGCATTTCTTCCGGCATCTTCAGCCACATATCGACGGATGTCTCGTGCATGTATAAGCCCTTTTCTGTCATATACATTTCCGTAAGCATCGGGTTGGTATTGTCGATATCATCCGAGACAATGCTGGTTTCGCCTGTTTGATGAAATGCTAAAGGCTCGTAGGTCATTTCCATTTCAGAATCCACCGTCATGTTGATTTCCATGCCATCCGGCTGCATCTTCATCTGTTGTTCGGTGTTCGACTGCGCGCGCAAGCTTTCTACTTGCTGCGAAGCTTCTACCGCTTCTGCGTAAACTTCCGAAGCGCTCTTCGTTTCTTCCGGAGCTTCTTGCGCAGGATTCCCGCTCTCTTCTTCAGTCGTCGGTGCTTGCGCATTACTGCATGCGCCAAGACCGATGACAGCGGCGCCCGTTCCTATGACTGCCACCCATTTCCTCATGGCGTTCACTCTCCTTATAAAGACTTGTCGTCCATTATACAGCATTCTGCCTTTACTCACAGTTTACCCAATTTATAGCCGATTAATTGCCGAACCTTTCGAATATGGAATTTCCACAGGAAAAAGCCGGAGAATCCCCCCGGCTTTTTCCTATTTTCGTCTATTTGCAATATGGCTTGATTATTTACCGACAACGAATTGTTCGTAGCGGTCATAATCCGCACGGCTCAATTCAACGGTAATCAACGTGCCTTCTTCACCGTATTCGGTTTCTTTGATGCTCGCATGGTCGTTCAAATACGCGACGACATCCCCGCGCCCGAACGGAATTTCCATCCGGCACATGACATGGTTCGCAAAGAGCCGGTCACGGATGCTTTCGACCAGTTCATCGAGTCCCACCCCTTCTTTGGCGGATATCCACACAGCATCTGCGCTCTTTCTTGGATACACGACACCAGCAAGGTCCGATTTATTATAGACATATAAAGTCGGGACGTTCTCCACGCCCACATCCTGCAGCGTCGCATCGGTCACTTCCATCATATAATCATGCTCATCGTTCGAGACATCTACAACGTGAAGCAGTAGGTCCGCATTGCGCGCTTCTTCCAGTGTCGAGCGGAATGCTTTGACTAGATGGTGCGGCAAGCGGCTGACAAACCCGACGGTATCGGATAGCAAAAAGGTCTTATTGTCTTCTAGCCGGATTTGGCGGATGGACGTATCCAAAGTCGCGAACAACATGTCTTTCTCAAATACCTGCTTGTCTACATCCTGCCCCGTCTTCGACAGTAAACTGTTCATGATCGTCGACTTGCCGGCGTTGGTATATCCGACCAGCGAGACGACCGGCATGCCTTTTTTCAGCCGCTGCTTGCGCTGTGTCGTGCGCTGTTCTTTTACTTGGTCGAGTTCCCGTCTAAGCTTGGTGATTTGGTCTTCGATTTTCCGGCGGTCAAGCTCCAGCTTGGTTTCCCCGGCGCCGCGGTTGGCGAGCCCGCCACTGCTGGCACCGCCTTGGCGGCCGAGCGACGCGCGCAAGCCGACGAGACGCGGCAGCATATACTGCAATTGCGCTAATTCCACTTGCACTTGTGCTTCGCGTGTACGGGCGCGCCTCGAGAAGATGTCCAGGATAAGCATCGTCCGGTCGATCACTTTGCATTCCAGCTCTTCCTCAAGGTTGCGGATCTGGGACGGCGAGAGCTCGTCATTGAAGATAATCAGATTGGCGCCTGCTTCTTCGTATAACACTTTCGCTTCATCGACTTTCCCCGTGCCGATATAGTGGGCAGGATTTACGCGGTCCAAGTTCTGGTGCAGTTCGCCCACGACTTCGACGCCGAGCGCTTCCGCCAAATTCCGCAATTCTTCCATGCTGTATTCAAAATGGGTATCTTTTTGCAATTGGACACCCACGATAATCGCTTTTTCAATCAATTGTTCCATCTACGGTTGCCTCCTTCGGCAGAACCTCGATTCCACCCGGTCCCTTGTCTTTATCAATTTGAAGTTTCTTTCTATCCTACCACAGTACCACGCCCGCCCCTATCCGAAACGCGGCGCCTGATAGTGGCCATCTTCAAAAACGATTTCCTGCTCGGCCGATTCGAAACGCACTTCACGCAGCCGCTCTTTTCCTTTGCCTGCCTCAAACACAAGATGGCAATTTTCCAAGTCTATGCCTCCCCCGAACAAACTGCTCCATCGCGCTTCACTTTGCGCTGGATTTTCCACTGAGAAAACAAGCGCCTCCAAGCGCAGGCCTTCATTAAGCTCCGTGATGGCGCCTTTTTGTTTCAAGCCAGCAAAACGCGCCTCGTCCGGCTCTTCCCATTCAATAAAGAACGGCAGCGGCAAATCTGACGAAATTGGCTCATCGATAAAGAGCAAACGCCAGCGGATGGTTTCGCCTGTTTCAGTCAGCCGCTCAGCATCCATTGGGCCAATCGTCCGGAACCCCCGCCCTTCGATTTGTTTTGCCAAAAGGTCCAGGTTATCAGAACGCAGGCAAACCGTGCCAAAACCTCTCTGGTCATGGCGCAAATGCTCGACAAGCGGATGCCCGGAACGTTCTGCAACGCTTTCATCTTCAATTGTCAGCCACTCGACATAATAATCCGGCCCGTACATGAGGGCGTTTTGCGTTCCCCAGTTTTTATGGCTGCCTCCTGTAATTGCATGGAAACCTTTTTCGTTCCAAAACTTGCTGCTGGCTTCTGGATTGGTGTGGGTAAAATGGACGATGTGATCCAATTTCATTTGCTATCACTCCTTTTCTTTGCCTATTAATCGTTTTCTTCTATATAAATATAATACCCTCTAGCGTTGTCAATTTGCTGTGTATATGGTCACTTTTCCCCTGTCAATTCTGATTTTTCCGCGAAATGGGTGGTTTTTAGGCATCATTTTCGATAGGGTAGGGTATAGGAAAAGATAATTACCATATTTCAAAGGAGGTCATCATGGATAAAAAATTATTGAAAAACCCCGTGTTTATCATATCGACAGCCGTGATCCTGCTGTTGGTCATTGCCGGGGCATTCATGCCGATTCGTTTCGGCGAAGTTGCCGGCACTTTATTTAACTTCACCACTCTTAACTTCGGTTGGTTCTACTTACTAGCTGTCTTCATCATCACCCTTTTCCTAATCATCATTGCCATTAGCAAATATGGCAGCATTCGGCTCGGAGCCGACTCCGACCGCCCGGAATTCCCGTTCTTCACTTGGATCGGCATGCTGTTCTCAGCCGGCTTCGGTGCAGGGCTCGTCTTCTGGGGCGTCGCGGAACCGATGAGCCATTTCTTTACGACACCGTTCGGTACGGAAGGGCAGACGGAAGAAGCAGCACGCATTGCGATGGGCTATTCGTTCTTCCACTGGGGCATCAGCCAATGGTCTGTCTTTGCCATCGTCGGTTTGGTCATCGGCTTCTTGCAGTTCAGACGCAAAAAGCCTGGCCTTGTCTCGACCGCACTCGAGCCGGTCTTAGGTTCAAAACCAGTAGTCAAGCACACGATTGATTCACTCGCAGTCATTGCAACTGTCATGGGAATCGCGACTTCACTTGGTCTCGGCGTCTTGCAAATGAATGGCGGCTTGAACGCTGTATTCGGTATCGACAACGCCTTTCCGATCCAATTGGCGATTATCGGCGTCATGTTCGCTGCCTATACCCTATCTTCTTCTACAGGGCTTCACAAAGGGATCGCCTATTTGAGTAATTTAAACTTAGGCTTGGCACTTGTCTTAATGGTGTTCGTCTTCTTTGCCGGCCCGACAGTCTTTATCATGGATACATTTACACTCGCAATCGGCGATTATATCACTAATTTCGTTCAGTATAGCCTGCGCATGGAGCCTTATACAGGTGGAGAATGGGTTCTTGGATGGACCATCTTCTACTGGGCTTGGGCAACTGCCTGGTCACCATTTGTCGGGGCGTTCGTTGCACGGGTTTCACGCGGGCGTACCATCCGCGAATTCGTCTTCGGCGTTTTGGTCATTCCACCAGCCATCGCTTGTGTATGGATCGCCGTCTTTGGCGGTACAGCTTTATGGTACGACCTGAACGAACAATCGGGCATCGCGGAAGCAGTCAATGTCGATTTGACTTCTGCCTTGTTCCAAACCTTTGACGTACTTCCACTATCGACTATCATGTCCGTATTGGCGATTCTGCTGATCTTCACTTTCCTGGTGACATCAGCCGACTCCGCTACATACATCTTAGCGACCATGACCAGCTTCGGCAGCTTGAACCCGCCGACTTTATTCAAAGTCATCTGGGGCGTTTTGATGTCAGCGATCGCAGCTGTTCTGCTTTACGCTGGCGGGCTTAGCGCCTTGCAGACCGCTTCACTCATATCGGCCTTGCCGTTTACGGTGCTCTTGCTTCTGATGCTTTGGTCATTCACCAAAATCATCCGTGGGGAGTCGCCGCCGATCCGCAAATCCGAATTGCGCCGCTTCCGACGCTTGGAACGCGAAGCGAGAAAACAACAGAATAAGTAAGCGCAAAACCATCACTGCCTTAAAAGCTCAAGATTCAGAGCTTTTAAGGCAGTTTTTCATTGGATAAGCTGATGATACTCACGTTCAGCGAGCTAGCTAAAAAAACCGATTATTGAGTTAATATAACTTTACATTCTTCATTAAGGGTCTATAATAAAATAAAAGGGAATGTTTGTTCGTATTTTACCTATTTTATAGAAAGGAGTTTTCATGATGACCGTCAACGTCTATATGATTTTCAATGGCAATTGCGAAGAAGCCGTAGCCTATTATGCAAAAGTATTCGCTACAGAGCCCGCGGAGCTCTCCCGCTTCGGGGATATGCCTTCAGAGCCTGGGCAAGAAATGCCCGAAGTGATGAAAAACCGGATCATGCATGCAAGCTTGGACATCCATGGAAGCGCCGTCATGTTTTCAGATGCCATGTCAGAAGCACCGGTCTCAATCGGAAAAAACATCAATGTAACCGTGCTATCGGATGATTTGGAGAAAATGACGGAGGAATTCAACCAACTTGGACAAGACGGAAAAGTTCAAATGGAGTTGCAAGAAACGTTTTGGAGTCTCGGGTACGGCATAGTAGAAGATAAATACGGCGTTGTCTGGATGTTCAACCATGACGACGGCCGGCAATGAACGGGCAGATTCCCCCTTAATCGCTGACCATGCGCAGGCATTAAAAATAGGCTATCCTCTCACAATGAGGATAGCCTATTTCCGTAGATTATTTCTTGTCTTCTTGAATCAAGCGAACTGTTTCATCGAATTCTGCATCAATTTCAGCATTTGGCTTGTAAGTCACCAAGCTGACAATCCAAGTTGCCAACCAGCTGAGGATGAAGCCTGGAATGATTTCATAGACGCTGCCAATGAAGTTCGTTAGATCAGTAGCCCCCGCTTCATCAGGAGCTGTACCAACCAAGTCCCAGATGATGACAGTGATAGCACCGACAATCATACCGGCGAGCGCGCCTTTAGAAGTAAGTTTACGCCAGAATAGGGACAGCAAGATGATCGGTCCGAAAGCGGCACCGAATCCAGCCCATGCATAAGCGACCAATCCAAGGATGGTATTGTTCTGCTCCCACGCAAGCGCTGCAGCGATGACCGCGATGGCTGCTACAGCGATACGGCCAAGCGTCACATAGCCTTTAGCGCTTGATTCTTTCTTAAAGGCAATTTTATACAAATCTTCGATCAATGCTGACGAGCTGACGAGCAATTGAGACGAAATCGTACTCATGATCGCTGCCAAAACTGCAGCCAAAACGAAACCTGCCACTAGCGGGTGGAAGAGCACTTGGCTCATGTCCAAGAAGACCGCTTCCGGATCCACAAGAGTGGATTCAGGGTTTTGCTGGAAATAAGCAATCCCGACCAAAGCCGTACCCGTGGCACCGATAAGGCTCAAGATCATCCAGCCCATGCCGATGCGGCGGGCAGTCCGAACTTCCCCTAAAGTTTTGATAGCCATAAAACGGACGATGATATGCGGCTGGCCGAAGTAACCAAGGCCCCACGCTGCGGCAGAAATGACGCCAATGGTGGAAGCGCCGGATACAAGGCTCAACATGTTCGGGTCGACTTCCCGAATGCTTGCTGCCGTTTCACCAAATCCGCCGGTAACGAAAATCCCGACGACCGGTACTGCAATAAGCGACAGGAACATCATGATCCCTTGCACAAAGTCCGTGTAGCTGACGGCGAGGAACCCGCCGAATAAAGTATAAGCGACGACTACCACCGAACCGATTATGAGGCCCAGATGGTAATCCATTCCGAATGAGCTCTGGAAGAATAAGCCAGAAGCTACCATTCCGGATGAAACGTAGAATGTGAAGAAAATCAAAATGATAATACCAGCGACAATCCGCAATAGGCGCGAACGGTCTTTTAAACGATTTTCTAAGAAGCTAGGAATGGTGATGGAATCACTGGTGACAAATGAGTAGATTCGCAGACGAGGCGCAACAAAGAACCAGTTCAGAAACGCACCGATCGTTAAACCGATGGCAATCCATACTTCCACGAGACCGCCGACGTAAATCGCCCCCGGCAATCCGAGCAAGAGCCATCCGGACATATCCGATGCACCGGCGCTGAGAGCCGCAACGGATGGACCGAGTCCCCTTCCTCCGAGCATGTAATCGGATAAGTCGGCTGTCTTCTTATACGCATACCAGCCAATGAATAGCATAGCCGCGAGGTACACGAGTAAGGCTATGATTTGATAAGTTGTATCTGTCATGACATCTCCTCCTTATTAAACACTTTAACATAATGAGTTTATATGAAAAGGGGGCTTTGCGTTTTATTTCCTATTTAAATGGGGATAGAGAGGCAAGGAGGCGATAAATATGCCGTGGAATAAGAATGATTACCCGGATTCCTTCAAAAATTTGGATGAAGATGTCCGCAATAAAGCGATTGAAATCGCCAATGCTCTTTTACGGGATGGCTACGAGGAAGGGCGCGCCATTCCAATTGCTTTGGACCAGGCACGTGACACCGTACAAGGAGACAGCGGAGGCCCGATTTATGAAATCCGCAAGCATTCAGAAGGCTGGCAACTGAAGAAGAAAGACAGCAAAAAAGCCATCCTCATTGAAGAAACGAAGGATGACTTGATGGGCGAAGCGAAGCGCTACGTTAACCGCAATAACGGGGAGCTCCACGTCTACGGAGAAGATGACTCGCTACAGGAAAAACTATACGATTAAAACCAAAACAGCAAGACAAGGAAAGCCGACGCTTTCCTTGTCCTGCTGTTTTTCGTTCAGCTTTTCTCACGATAACGCGCAATGGCTTCAATCCGATTGCTCGCTTCGAGTTTATCAAGAATCGTGGAAATGTAATTGCGCACTGTCCCTGTTGTGATGAACAGCTCTTTGGCGATTTCTTTCGTGCTGCGCCCTTCCGTGATCAACTCCATCACTTGCCGCTCGCGTTCAGTGAGTGGATTGCTGCCCGCATACGCGAGGTCGACGAGTTCGGGTGCATAAATCCGCCGGCCGTCCATAATGGTGCGAATCGATGTCCCCAGCTCTTCGCTCGGACTGTCTTTCAAGAGATAACCACTGACACCCGCTTTTCGTGCCCGTTCGAAATAGCCTGAACGCGCGAAAGTTGTCAGGATAATGGTTTTACACGGGTGGTCTTTCAAGGCTTCTGCCGCGTCCAAACCACTCTTGACCGGCATTTCAATATCCATGATGCAAACGTCGGGGTTCAGCTCCTCGACTAAGCGGATTGCCTCTTCCCCATTCGACGCCATGCCGACCACTTCCAAATCGTCTTCCAGATCCAGTAACGACCCGAGCGCGCCAAGCATCATGCGCTGGTCTTCTGCCAGTACAATTCGAATCATGAATTTCTCGCCTCCATATCTTGATAAAGAATGACATTCGGCACCCGGATATTCAAAGTTGTGCCGTCCATTACTTCAATATCGACTTGCCCATTGACAAAGTCCAGGCGCTCGCGCATTCCCGCAAGCCCATTCCCTTGAACAAGTGGATTACCTTCTGGAAAGCCGACGCCATCGTCTTGCACTTGCACGAGGATTTCATTCGGCGTCTGCTTGATCAGCACCGTACAGCGGGACGCTGCACTATGTTTCACGACATTGGTGACCGCTTCCTTCAAGCACATGCTCAGCACATGCTCCATTAAGAGCGGCGTGTTGTTGAGTTTGGCATTGCCGTAAAAGACGAAATCGATGTCCGCGGCCCGGAGAATCTGTTGGATGCGCAATAATTCGTCTTCAAGTTTCGTACCGCGCATATCCGTCACCAGTTCCCTCACTTCCTTCAAAGCGGTGCGTGCGGTCTGGCGGACATCCTGGATTTCAGCTGCGGCACGTTCCGGGTCTTTACTCAATAGTTTCCCCGCCAAGTCACTTTTCAAGCCAATTAATGACAATTTCTGGCCGAGTGTATCGTGAAGATCGCGCGCTATCCGTTCGCGCTCCTCAATCAGCACCAGCTGCGAAATCCGCTTATTGGCATCTTCCAGCGCTCCTTCAAGCTTTTCGCGTTTGTGCCGGTTATAGGTATTGAATGGCAATAAGATAACACCGAGAACGCTTAAAATGATGAACGGCAATTGCGTGATATACAGATTGAAATCGGCCAATAAACCGTAGATGATCGCGGCGAGCGTTGTTCCGATATGCAAGCCGTAAATGATGAAAAAGCCGACTTTGCTGCGGATATTGCCAATGAAGAATGCCAGAAAAATCGACAGGTAGACGTATCCGAATAGAAAGATCATCGCGACATTGATGATCATCTCGACGCTTACCCATAAGTACACGAGAAACGAATGTGAACTGAACGACAAGCGGTAAGCGATGAAAAACGCCACCAGCAGAATGATGCCTGCTGCAATTTCAGTTGGGGAAGATGAACGGAAAATGAAAAAGAACGGCAAAATGCAAAAGATCGTCCATGCATAAATGCTCAACCACGTATTGCGGGGAAAAATTTGATACCAGTTTTGCATAACTGCCTCCTAAAGTTTCTTTGCTCTCATCATACCAAAGCTCGAAGACAAAGAGAAAACCTGCGCAGTTTACCCGCCGCAAACAAGCTTTTCCGCAAAGAAAAAACTGTTCTTGCCTCTAGGTTAAGGCAAGAACAGTTCCACTTTATTGCTGTGCTGTCCGGGATTCGCCAAGCAAATGCTTGATGGCACCGAATGTAACAAATCTCTTGTTTTCTTCATCGTACACTTTGTACTTCAAGGATTGAAAGCTTGTCTTCAAGTTGACCGTCGTCGCTTTTTGCAATGGCGGCGTGGAAACATGTGCTTTCTCCAAGTTGTAGTTCGGGACGCGCGGGCTCAAGTGATGGACATGGTGGAAACCGATGTTGCCAGTCACCCATTGCAGTACTTTCGGCAATTCATAATACGAGCTGCCTTCGATTGCTGCTTTCACGTAATCCCATTCGCTTTCGTCTTCGAAATAAGAATCTTCGAACGTGTGCTGAATGTAGAACAACCAAATGCCAAGTGCCCCAGCTGTAAACATGATTGTGCCTTGGATCAGCACGAATGCCTGCCAGCCGATCGCCAAGATCATGATTGTGTAAAGGACCACTAGTGAAGCATTGATTAAGTACGTGTTGTTGCGTTCTTTCTTCCGTGCATCCTTACGGTTGAAGCGGCTTGAAATCAAGACTAGGAATAACGGCCCTAACCCAAACATTACGAGAGGGTTACGGTACATACGATACTTGAAGCGTTCCCATTTGGAAGCTTCTACATACTCGTCGATTGTCATGACCCAGATATCGCCGACTCCGCGCTTGTCGAGGTTGCCGCTCGATGCGTGGTGGATGGCGTGCTCGCGTTTCCATTTTTCATAAGCGAAAAGTGTCAATATGCCGGTAATCGTTCCGACGATTGCGTTCGCTTTTTTATTTTTGAAGAACGATCCGTGTGTGCAGTCATGGAAAATGATGAACATACGGACGACAAATCCAGCTGCGATAACGGAAATCCCTACTGTCAGCCAAACGGAAACATCCAGTGCGAGATAAGCTAAAAACCAAAGAATGAAAAATGGGGGTATTGTGTTAATCATTTGTTGAACACTTGCTTTAACATCTGCTTTTTCGAAAGGGGCGACAAACTTACGTAATTGCGCTGTCTTTTCTTTGCTCATATCTTGTCTTCCTCCTAGAATGGGCGTCGTGCCCATCGGTGTACTTGTTAACCATCATATTACGCTCCTGCCCCCTTCTTCATAAGACATAAACGTCTGTTTCTGAGTATGACACCTGTCATGGTTTTTGCTTTTTCCATAACTTTCTAAAATCAAGAAAAACGTGTATACTGAATTATATGCAGAATAATCTGAATAGAGGTGAACACTATGACAGGACTGGTAGCTGTCATCATGATCTTTTCCATTCCCCTCGTCGCTATCTGGACGGACTATTTGACCAAAAAGAAGAAAATGCACCAGCGTGCGCTGGAGACGGAAGTGGAACTCGAAAAGCTCAAGCATGACAATTACGTCATCGAAACGCAGAAGCTGCGGCTGGAACTTGAACAAATGAAACTCGACGACGCCTTGAAGCATCAACCACTCATAGCCGAACGGCAAAAAGACGCGTCTGCATAGACGCGTCTTTTGTTTGCTGTGTTTCCGGCCAACCTAGACGAAAACTTGCTCTTCTATTTTCTTGAGGCCATAGAAATAACCGCGGCGCTCCATTAATTCCTGGTAATTGCCTTGTTCGATCAAGCGTCCGTTTTCCAACACCAGGATGCGGTCCATGTTTTCAAGCCCCGATAAATCGTGGCTGATGATGACAAACGTATCCTGTGGGTGACGGGTGAACAGCTCGCTGTAGATGGATTGGGCCGTTACGCCGTCGACCGATGAAAACGGTTCGTCCAGCAGCCATAGCCGTTCGCCTTTCAGAAACGCACGAGCCATCGCAAGGCGCTGCTTTTCACCACCGGATAAATTGCGTCCCTTTTCGTAAACCGGTGCAGACAGCTCCAAATGCCCCAAGCGTACGAGTTCGAGTGCTTCGTGCAATTGTTCTGTGTCCGCCTGCTCATTCGCAATGCGTAAATTGCTCTCAATTGACCCTGAAAAGAAATGGTTCTCCTGAAGCACAATGTTCATGCGCTCCCATACGTTTTCTGGGCGCATGCCACTAAGCGCTTCATTTCCGAAACGGATTTCGCCATCCTCGGGTACTGCCACTTTCAGCAATAGCTGCAATAAGGTCGACTTGCCTGAACCGCTTGGTCCGACAATCGCTGTTTTGGATTCTTGCGGCAACTGGAAACTGACTTCATCAAGTGACAAACGGCTGTCATTCGGATAGTGGTAGCTGAGGCGGTCGGCCTGAACATCCACCGGCCCCTCTGGCATCGTACCGGTGCTGTTATCCGGCTCTTCATCCACCACTTCGTCAAGCCTGCGCGCAGCGATCCGGCTTTCTTCATAATACGCCGGAAGTGCCGCAAGCGGGCCGACATTTTCAAATGCCCCAAGCGATACCATGACAAGCATCGCCAAATACAGACCGGACAATTCCCCGATGGACACGAAATACGCCCCAGTCGCCAAAACGAAAAACGAAGCCAGAAAAGCCACAAGCGCATTCACGGACTGAACCCGGTTTTCCTCAAGCCCCTCGTTTTGCTGGGCCTGTTCGTAACGGTGTGCGGTTTCCTGCAATTCCGCACTTTTTTGATCGAGTGCCAAATGGATTTTCAAATCCTTGAATCCGTAGAGAAATTCCGCCGATGCTGCCGCAAACTCTCCGCGGGTTTTCCCTGTCGCATGCGTTTTCTTCCGTCTCCGGAGAGCGAAGAACGCGGGTAGGATGACGACCACGAAAATTGCGCCTGCCAAGACGATCAAGGCCATGGGCAGCGAATAAAACGAAGTGAAAAACACTGTGGCCACCAAGACCATGCCTACGACAATCGGCGGATACAATACGCGCAGTAGGAAATTCTGCAAACTTTCCACGTCACCGACGATACGAGACAACAGATCCCCGCTCTGATGGCGCTGGAAAATACCCGGTGCGAGCGGTGCCAATCGTTCAAAAAAATTCCCACGCAAATGGCCGAGCATCGTAAACGTCGCGCGGTGTGAAAACAGCCGTTCCGCGTAACGGGTAATGGCGGCTGCAAAGCCGAATAATTTAAGCGATGCTGCCATAACGACCAAAGTGGTCATTTGGGCAGTCAACGCCGCTTTGGAAATCAAATAGCCGCTTGCACCAAGAAGCGCAACGCCGGCAAGCCCCGCCAGAAAGCCGAACATTACGGCAAGGGCAACATCGCGTTTTTCTTTTAGCGTCAGCCAAAAAACCGTTTTTAATTCACCCATGCCTGTTTGCCTCCTTGCTGCGCCTCAATCATGGAACGGTAAGGGCTGAAGCTATCCATTAGCTCTTCGTGCGTGCCGATGGCTTCCACCTTCCCTGCGTCCAAGACGATAATGCGTGATGCGTTCCGGATCGTATGCAGACGGTGTGCAATCGTGATGACGGTAGCTTCTTTCGACAGCTCTTCGATGGCCCTTTGCAGCACTTGCTCTGTATGAAGGTCGAGCCCTGCTGTCGGTTCATCAAAAAACAATAACGACGGCTTCTTGAGAAATGCACGCGCTAAAACGAGCCGCTGCTTTTCGCCGCCGGACAATCCACGCCCCGCTTCGCCGATCACCGTGTCGAATCCTTCAGGAAGCGATTCGACCAATTCCAGGATGCCCGCTTTCTGAGCCGCCGCAATCAACTCTTGTTTCGCCACGGCTTGATTCGACCCGAGTTCGATATTTTCTTTAATTGTCCCTGCAAATAAATAAGGATCTTGCGTAATATAGCTCAATTGCCCGAACCATTCATCTTCGCTCACTTGTTCTTGCGGGAGGCCGTTGATCAGCAAGCGCCCGCTGGTGGCCGGCAATAACCCCGCTACAACATTCATCAAGGTGCTTTTTCCGGAGCCACTTGCCCCGACCAGCGCGGTAGATGTTCCCGCTTCGAGCTTGAAACTTGCCGGTTCGAGTTGGAACCCTTCTCCGTACTGAAAGCCGACTTGCTCTACTGCCAACTCAATCGGTGCATTGACTGGGGATTCCCCCCACTCAACCGGTTGATGGTTTTTCGCCAATTCTTCTGTCAACAGCTCAGCAGATGCCGCACTGCCTCTCGCCGTATGAAAAGCGCTGCCAAACTCCTTCAATAAATTGAAGAAATCCGGCACGAGCAGCATGACGAGGAAAGCCGGGAAAAACGTGATGCTATCGAAGACGACAAGGCGCAAACCGATTTCGAGCGCCACGATCCCGATGCTCAGCATGGAAATGTATTCGAGCGTCAAAGAAGACAGGAAAGCCGATTTCAAGACGTCCATCGTCGAATCGCGAAACTTCAAGCTATTGTCCCGAATGGTGTCGCTTTGCCGCTTCGCCTGGCCGAACAAGCGCAAAGTTGTCAAACCTTGCAGCACATCGAGAAAAGCGCCTGAAAATCCAGCCAATTGTTCAACTTTCTCATCCGCTTTTTGTTTCGTTCTTTTGCCGACAATCGCCATGAACAAAGGGATGAACGGCGCTGTAATCAAGATAATCAGCCCGGTCGTCCAGTTCAAATAAAAAATCACCCCGAGGAGCATCAGCGGAATTGTATAACTTTGGATCATCTGGGGAATATATTTGCTGAAATAACCATCCGTGTCATCGACGGCTTCGAGCAGCAAGCCGACTTTCCGCCCCGACTGTCCGGCAATCGACCCCTGCAATGGATTTTCCTTATACGAAGCAATCAATTCCCGGCGCAGACGGCGTCTTGCTTCCACAGACAGCGTGATGCCGAGCCGGCCGATCGCATAACTTGCGCCAGCCCGCAGCAAAATGACCGCCAGCAGCGCAGCCAATAACGGCAGTACGTCTTCAAAAGAAGCGGATTTCAGAAATACTGAATCAGCTACCCATACAAAAAACAAAGCCTGCCCGATCATCGCAAGCCCTTTTGCCAATGAGGCTAGAAACAACAACCGTATGCGATTGTTCTGGCTGTAGGCCATTTGCTTCAAACTTCCCATTCCCATCGCCCTTTCTTTCACTTACCCCTATTATAAAGGAGCAACAAGTAGATTCCTTTGGGGACGCACGCCCTCAGAGCCATTTCCCGGGAAATTGTTACAAAACGGTTCACATTTCACAAAGAAAAGCCACGCAGCAAGGCTGCGTGGCTGGAATATCGGATATTCGCTCACTTCACGGCTTTCTTCCGGAGCTTGGGAAAACGATGGCCTGTAACCACAAGGCATCATCTTGGATCTTTCTCTTTAAAGAAGTATCCAGGCATTCCTGGCACTCTGCCGTCAATTTCTGAAGTTCATATTCAAAGACTGCCTCTTCCTCTTTCGTGATCATGGCATAAACATCACCTTTCGACACTAACGCGAGGATTGCGCACGTGATTCATTACCTAATACTCTACCCGATATCCTAAAGATTATTCCCCTTTTTTATAAATGGCATCATTTTTTATTCAAATGAACAATAGCAACACAGAGTATACGGCCAGTCCTATTACAAAAGCACCCAGACTACTTTCCCGCTCTTCGGGCAATTCTTCTTTCAACACGTTTAGAATAACGCCGCCCGCAATCAAGGCCATGAGAAATGCAATGACCAATTCATGCACTTCCGTCATCCACCCGATGACCCAACCGGCCACGATTGCTCCAGCGAGAAGCCATCTGCCGTACCGGTCATATTCGCCTTTATGTGCTTCCCGGAGGCCCTTGTCATTGGTGATGAAATGGACGCCGAGCGCAATGAAAAACAAGGCCATCCCAACCACGCCTTCATATTCCTCGCGCATCATCAAATAGCCAATGACCCCGTTGTACATAGCAAAGGAACCGATATGAATCCAGAATACGCCTGAAGAAGACTTGCCTTCTGCAGTCCGGCGCTTCGAGTTTTTGACCATTTGCTCCAAGCCGTAAAAAATGACCAGCCCGGCCATCGCAGCTAAGTAAATATGGTTGCTCAGAAAACCTTCCCCCGGGCCGCCGAATTCCTCGTGGACCTCTTCTTGGAATTCGCCTAACTCAGGCAATAAGTGCAAAAATACATAGGCGACAGAAATGCCGCCGGCAATCGATAAGAATCGGCTGCGCGGTACGGCTTTCAGGAAATTCATGTTTTTCGAAAATAGATGGATGACGACAAATCCCATTATAAACAGCAAGCTAAGCCATACCAAACTACCCCTCCTCGACTGAAAAAGCAGACGGGCGCATTCGCCCGTCTGCCAGCATTCGCCTTTTTGGCGTGTAGTTTTTAGTTACCCGTTCAAGCCGTTTTTAACCCATCCAGCCACTTGTACTGTGCGTTTTGCCTGGTGCGCCACAGCATCTTTTACGTCTTCCACCATATTGCCGTCCTGGTCGACGCTGACGCTCGTTCCATAAGGGTTGCCCCCTGCTTTGAACAAGGATTGGTCCGTATAACCCGGAGCCGCAATGATTGCGCCCCAATGATGCATCGTTGTATAGACAGCGAGAACTGTAGCTTCTTGTCCGCCATGAGGATTTTGCGCAGAAGACATGGCGCTAACGACCTTGTTCGCAAGCTTCCCTTGCGCCCATAAGCCGCCGGTTGTATCGAAGAATTGTTGCACTTGTGAAGATACATGGCCAAAGCGCGTCGGCACGCTGAAGATGATCGCGTCTGCCCATTCAAGCAAATCGTTGTCGGCTTCCGGCACATTCTGCGTCGCTTCGTAATGCTCTTTCCAGGCTGGGTTCGATTCAATCGCCCCCATCGGCGCATTCTCTTTCACTTTTGCCACTTTTACTTCTGCACCCGCTTCTTTCGCAGCCGCTTCTGCCCATTGCGCCATTTGATAATTGGTTCCTGTTGAACTGTAGTAAATGATTGCCAAGTTTACGTTGCTCATTCCATAACCTCTCCTTTATCAATTTGGTCCGTGGCTTGCACGAATTATCCTATATTCAAGATAACTTCTGTTACTAGTGTGCCCTATTTAGAAAGACATTAAACTTTCTTTTCTGAATGTCTCGCAAGTGAAGAAGAACTAGCCAACTATACGCAACAGAAAACCAGATGAAAAATTTCCATCTGGTTGCTTCTTCTTGTTTATTGGACCTTCTCAGCGATTTCCTCAGACATTTCACGCAACTTGAACTTCTGGATCTTTCCGGAAGCGGTCATCGGATATTCTTCGATGAATTCAATATAGCGCGGAATTTTATGATGGGCGATTTTCCCTTTGCAATAAGTGCGCAGTTCATCCGGCTTGAGTTCTTCCCCTTCTTTCAAGATGACCCAAGCCATCAGCTCTTCCCCATACTTTGGGTCCGGCACCCCGACGACTTGAACATCTTGGACGGACGGGTGCTGATAGAGAAATTCCTCAATTTCACGCGGGTAGATATTTTCCCCTCCGCGGATGACCATGTCCTTGATGCGGCCCGTGATCGAGATATAACCATCTTCGTCTTCAACCGCAATGTCGCCCGTATGCAGCCAGCCATCAGAATCGATCGCTTCTTTCGTGGCTTCTTCGTTTTTGTAATAGCCTTTCATGATCAAATAGCCTCTCGTGCACAATTCGCCCGGCATGCCTTTGACGACTTGTTCGCCGGTCACGGGGTCGATAATTTTCACTTCGACATCGTCATGCGGCTTTCCGACAGTGGCGACGCGTTTTTCGATGGCATCGTCTTTGCCGGTCTGCGTGATGACCGGCGATGATTCGGTCTGCCCATAAGCGATAGTGATTTCACTCGCCCCCATATCGCTGATGACTTTCTTCATCACTTCGATCGGGCACGTCGAGCCGGCCATGATGCCAGTGCGCAATGTCGAAGTATCGAACGACTCGAATTCGGGATGGTTGAGTTCGGCAATGAACATCGTCGGCACCCCGTGAAGCGCGGTGCATTTCTCATCTTGCACCATCTGCAAGACGCGCTTCGGCTCGAATTGCTCTGCGATGACCATTGTCGTGGCATGTGTTACTGCCGCCAAAGTTCCGAGCACGCAGCCGAAGCAATGGAAAAACGGCACCGGAATGCACAGCCGGTCGGTTTCATCCAAATTCATCATATCGCCGACGAGGCGCCCGTTGTTGACGACGTTACGATGCGTCAGCATGACGCCTTTCGGGAATCCGGTCGTCCCAGATGTGTATTGAATATTGATGACTTCATCCGGCTCCATCGAACGGAAGCGCTGTTCGAGCTGCTCATCCGCTACCTTTTCTGCAAATGCTTCAAACTCGCTCCATGTGTAGATGCCCGGATAGCTGTTTTCGCTCATGACGATGACACGCTTTAGATGCGGCAGCTTGGATGAATCGAGCTGCCCCTTTTCTGCTTGCTTTAATTCGGGACACACTTGATTCAATACTTCGATATAATTGGTGCCTTTAAATTCTTCCCCCAGAATCAAAGTTGTTGAATCCGATTGTTTTAATAGGTACTCGAGCTCATTCGCCTGATAGCTTGTGTTGACAGTGACCAGCACGCCGCCCATCTTGCCTGTAGCGTATTGGCTAAGCAGCCACTCGCGTTTATTGTCGGACCAAATGGCGATATGTTCGCCTTTTTCTATGCCAAGGCCCATGAACGCTTTCGCTAGCGTATCGGTCTCTTGGTCAAATTCGGCATAGGTTTTGCGGATGCCGCGTTCTGGATACACATACGCTTCCGTCTGCGGAAATTTTTTCGCCTGCTCCCGTACAATTTCCCCTACTGTTTGATCGAGAATTGCCATTTCTTCGTCCCCCTTGTTGAAAACGATTTCATCTGTTTTATTATCGCAAAATTCCAAATAAAAGGAAAGCGCCATTTCCAGCCCATGAAGTCGCCCCAGACTGCCAGCCGTGCTAAAATGAGGCTATCATAAAGACGGAAGGGATTTTCCATGGAACTCCAAACTATGCACGCCCAACTTGCAGAAAAACTGCACAGCCACGCACTCGTCACGGCCACCATCAGCCAGCCGCGCCAAAAATCAAATGACTTGAAGCGCATCAAATTGAAACCGGTCGAACTGAAAGAAGGCTACCGCATCCAGTTCGAATATCAATATGAACAGATCTTGAAACATCAAAACCTGACAATCGCACAGGCAGTCACCGAACTCGAACAATTATTCACCGAATTTCGCCAAGGCTTGTTCCAGTTCACCGACGAAAAAGTCCAGATCCAATTGACCAAAAAATTCAAAGTCAGCTATAAATCTGAAGCCGATGCACGCGCTGCCGCCGATCTGTCCCACAACCGCAAGAAAGATTATCTGCTAGAGGATGGCAAGCCGTACCCGTTTCTTGTGCGCCTCGGCGTCCAGTCACCGGATGGTAAAGTCAAGAAACAGAAATACGATAAATTCCGCCAGATCAACCGCTTTATCGAATTCATCGACGATGCACTCGAGCATTTGCCGAAAGACCGCCCGATCCGCATACTCGATTTCGGCTCCGGCAAATCCTACCTGACCTTCGCGCTGTATCATTATTTGCGCGTCGAAAAAGGACTCGACTTGCGTGTCACCGGACTGGACCTGAAAAAAAGCGTCATCGAGGAATGCCAGAACATCGCCCGCGACCTCGACTACCAGCAGCTGGAATTCCTCGTCGGCGATATCAACGATTACGACCAAGACACCGCAGTCGATATGGTCGTCACGCTTCATGCATGCGACGTGGCAACTGATATGGCGCTCGCACGCGCCGTTAAATGGAACGCCGGCGTCATTTTGAGCGTGCCGTGCTGCCAACACGAACTCAACAGCCAGATTCAATCGTCTCCGCTCGAGGTCATGCTGCAGCATGGATTGATCAAAGAACGCTTCAGTGCGCTTGCGACCGATTCGATCCGCGCGGAACTGCTTTCTTTGGTTGGCTATGAAACCCAATTGATGGAGTTCATCGATATGGAGCATACGCCGAAAAACATTTTGATCCGCGCTTACCGCACGAATAAAAAACCGGCAGCGGGACAATTGGAACGCTACCGGGAATTCACCAAACTGTTAAACGCCAAACCGTTTCTTGAAAACGAATTGAAGGAGCTCATATGAAACGAAAAAATTTAGTCAACGGCATGATCCTTGCTTTCTCGGTCATCTTTATCCGCTTTATCGACGTGCGCGTCTACGATATGCCGCTCATTTTGACTTTAGCGTTGTTGATGGTGCTGATTTACGGGGGCATCCGCTTGGTCGAGCGCTTCCCGGCACTTGATGAACCCGTCAGCAAACGGACATCGCTGATCACCAACACTTTGGTCATTGTCACCATCTTCCTGGCATTCTTCGTGCTCGGGCTTTAACTTCAGATATGTGTGGAAGGAATCAATGCTCAGCATTGGTTTCTTTTTTTGTGAGAATAAGTTTGCTTGTGGAATTGTTGCTGATGTTGATTTAAGCTTCATCTACTAGTCGCCGCCCGGCTTTGGGTTGGCCTCTCACAGCAAGCCAGGAAGAACGCCTGTCTTACTGCTTCGGCTCACCCTTGACGCCGGCAGCTGAGAGATTTCATTGCAAGCTGACTGTTTAAGTAGATCTGCTTGTGTATGGAGTTGCCGGCTAGTGGGGGAATCGCTTCCCGTGACTTAGGATTTGAAAAATAGGTGCTTAAACCAAACAACTTACTATGGGATTAGAATTGCCAATTACATCACCCTTGTTCAAGGCGACGCGAGCTATAAAGTCTGACGCTATTCTACGCCTAAATTAAATAGACTGAAGTGCTTATCCACCACTCTAAAACTAGAGACGCAGTGGAAGGGGGCTGACGCCTGTGGGACCGCGCGGGCTGGCGAGACAAACGTGCCGCGCTTTTGGGCACGTTGGCTCAACACCCGCCCCACGGCAAGCAGCCCCCTGCAACGTAGTCGAAAAGCGGAAGCTTTTCAAATCTCTTCTTTCTATCTAACAGTTCTTGTCGCATCAGCTGCATGACTCGCATCCTGTGAGCCTCAAGCAGCCTCCTGTAACGCAGTCGTAAGCGAAAGCTTTTCCGCTCCCCTCTTTGTACTTCCTTCTTTCTACATCAACCAGTTGACCCGAATCTATTTCCAACGCGCAGTTATTATTACAAACTATTTTTCACACAAAAAAGCCGCATCTTTTTTTCAAGAAGCGGCTTTCAACTATTCAAGGCATGTTGTCATTCGGCTTTTCATCTGCCTGTTCTTTGACGACCGACTCAATATAGCCCTTCACCGGATCCAGCGTCAGTTCCAGGTGGCTGGTTTCCAGATGCTTCGCCAAATAATCGAGCTGGTGGTCTTCTACCGCATCCGATTGGAGATTGAGGACATCATTGATATAGAGCATGCCTTCGTTTGTCGCCATCGGGGAGTCTACGCCGTCTTGATTTCTTTCCTCGACAGCTTCCAAGCCATGGACCAGTCCTTGTTCTTTCAATTCGGCCATCGCCTTTTTATACTGCTCTTCCCCGATGCCTTGCGACAAGCGGCGGTCGAGCTCTTGGATTTCCTCCAAAGATGCACCTTTATAGTACTGTGCATAATATGCCATGAGCACTTGTTCTTTTTCCTGCAATTCATTCATAAAGCCAAACCCTCCATATATTCGTTGTTAATTGGTTTATTCCCGCTGAGGCGATAGTTAAGCCTGCCGGATTTCCAGAAAACTGAAACTTTCCGGGAAATGAATCGTTAGTACTGAAGGAAGCAAAACGGAAAGAGGTGGCTCATATGAGCAATGAGAAAATTGTTGAGATTCGCAAGCTCTCAAAGACGATCGGCAAAAAGCAGATCATCAAAAACTTGAACTTGGATCTCCATAAAGGGGAAATTACCGGGTTTCTTGGGCCGAACGGGGCAGGTAAGACGACGACGATCCGCATGATGGTCGGATTGATGAAGCCGACGCAAGGCGATATCCTGATTGGCGGTAAATCGATCCGCACCGATTTTGAAAGAAGCATCGAAAAAGTCGGCGTCATTGTCGAAAATCCGGAGATGTATAAATTCATGTCCGGCTACAAAAACCTGGTGCATTTCGCGCGTATGCATAAAGGTGTGACAAAAGCCCGCATCGACGAAGTGATCCAGCAAGTCGGGATGCAAAACCGCATCAAGGAAAAAGTCGGTTCGTATTCACTCGGCATGCGCCAACGCCTTGGCCTTGCACAAGCACTCCTCAACAATCCAGAGTTTTTGATTTTGGATGAGCCGACAAATGGCCTCGACCCTGCAGGCATTCGCGAATTCCGCATGTATTTGCGCAAAGTGGCACGTGAGAACGATGTCGCCATTTTCGTCTCCAGCCATCTATTGTCAGAGATCGAATTATTGTGCGACCGCATCGCCATTATCCAGAACGGTGAATTGATCGACATCAAAAATGTTAACGAACACCAGCAATCCCGCTATTACATAGAAGCCAAGCCGGCCGAACAGGCGAAGCAAGTGCTCGAAGAAATCGGCTTCACGGTGCACCCGCATGAAAATGGCTATTTGATCGATACAGAACCGGAGCACATCCCGGGCGCCATCAAACTTCTCACTGCTGCAGGTGTCGATTTATACGCTGTCCAACCGCACCGCACGACTTTAGAAGATCAATTCCTAGAAATGACTGGAGGCGGCGAAATTGCTCAAGCTCATACAAAATGAATGGATGAAATTATGGAGTAAAAAAGCGACATGGATCATGGCAGTTCTATTGATCGTCATCTTATTGGCAAATGCCGGCATCACCAAATGGATCGAATCCACCTCCCCGGCTCCAGAGATGGATTGGCAGGAGATGGAAATGATGAACTTGGCTTCAGCCGAGGATCAATTGCAGAATCCGGATATTGGCCCTGCCCAACAAGATTATTACGAAGGCCAGGCCGCCATCGCAGAATACCGCTTGGCCAATGACGCCGAGCCGTTCAAAGTCGAAAGTCTGCAGCAGCAAGTGCTGGATGGCCATATGATGCTATCACTCGTGACATTGTTTACGGTCATCGTCGGCGCGGGAATCGTTGCTTCCGAGTTCTCACAAGGAACGATCAAGATGCTGTTGACGCGCCCGGTTAAACGATGGAAAATACTGACATCCAAATACATTACAACGATGTTGTTTGCCTTATTATTTGCCATTCTTACTTTCGTATCAATCGCTTTGTTCAGCTGGATTTTCTTTGGAGTTGGAGACGGCGCATTCCTGGTGTGGAACGGATCGGAAGTGGTGGAAGGCTCTTACTGGGCTGAAGCATTGAAACTATCCGTGCTTAGCTTGGCGAGCACATGGATGATTGGTACGTTCGCATTCATGCTCGGGACGGTTTTCCGCTCCAGTTCGCTTGCGATCGGCGTATCGATTTTCTTGATGTTTGTCGGCGTGCAACTCGTCTTCTTGTTGCAGCGCTTTGAAATCGTCAAATATTATTTGTTTACGCATACCGATTTGACGCAATTCTATACTGGCTTCATGCCCATCCCAGATATCACGATGGCCATGTCGCTCATCGTTTTGACTGTTTATTTCCTGGTCTTTATGGTGATCAGTTATTGGACATTCTCAAAACGTGACGTTACTGCCTGATGCATGCAAAAACCCCTTGAACTTTTCATAGTTCAAGGGGTTTTGTCATTCAATATGCAATGCCGACGCGGCTTTTCAGGAAATCATCCGAATCCAATTGCTCATAGGCGAATAATGCCGTATCACCGGCCGTGATTTCTTTGCCGTCTTCAGGCAGATAGTTTTCTTCAAAACGGAAATAGCCTTTCGGTTCGCCGTCCGGTAAATACGTTGGGCATACGATTGTCCAGTCCAACTCACTTTGTTCCAGTGATTTATAGGCTTTTTCATGTTCTTCCGCCGCAAAGGTCAGTTGGCGCTTGGAATCGCCGCCCTGATAACGGAGCAGCCCCGGGCTCAAGCGGCTGTTCAAAATACCGGCGGTCCCGATGGTGATGATGCGCCGTATGCCTTCTGCTTCCATCGCTTTCACGATCAGCGGCGTCGCATCCGATAAGGTAGTCGTGCGATCGGTGCCGATTGCGCTAATCACGGCATCCGCCCCTTGCAAGGTCTGGCGAATGTCCTCTTCATTGCGGACATTTCCGACGATCATATCCAGATTCGCATGGGGTTCAAGGTCTGCTCTCCGAACCAGCGCTTTCACTTCATGGCCGTCGCGAAGCGCCATGTTCAAGACATATCTGCCGACTCTTCCCGTTGCTCCAAATAAAGCGATTTTCATTGCTTCTCAGCCTCCTCAATCATTCCAGTTATTGATGAATGCACTTCTTATTTGAATAGATATCCGCGTTTCGCCAAGACATCCTTCAAATCGGGGCGATGCGGCTTGTTCAAGAACGTCGCCATCTGCTCGCTCCATTTCGCAGTTTTTTGATTGTTTGAACGTGCAGCATAATAGGCCATGATCGTTTCATCATATGCCGGCAAAATTTCTGCGTATTTCGCTTCGTCGTATTCATTTTCATGAAGCACAGCTTCTACAGGAAGACGCGGCTTCACTTCGTTGGCTTCGTTCGGAACGCCGACCGTTAAGCCGTAGACCGGGAAAACGCCTTCTGGCAAACCAACAAGTTTGCTGATTTCTTCCATATTGTTGCGCACTCCACCGATATAGCAGATGCCATAGCCTTTGGATTCAGCGGCAAGTGCCAAGTTCTGCGCGAGCAACCCGACGTCCGTGACCGCGACCAACAAGTTCTCCGCCTGGTCGAAGACAATGTCTTCGCCCTGCAGTTTCGCGGCGTGCCCCAACCGGTTGTAGTCTGCGCACATTAAGAACACAGCTCCTGCCCCTTCCATCTGTTTCGGGTTTTTGGACAGCTCACCAAGGCGTTTGCGCTTGTCTTCATCCGTCACCCAAACGATGGAATAAGCTTGCACGAAGTGGGACGTTGCCGCATATTGAGCCGCTTCGACCAATTCATGGACTTGCGCGCGCGTTAGTGGCTGGTCTTTATAGTCGCGGACCGATGCATGTGATTTCATTAATTCAATGACCATTATGTATCCCTCCAAAAATTCTGTTTCTCTTATCGTACCAAAAACTCCTGCCGGATACTTGCTTAAGGATTTTTGCTACAATCATGTTACGAGGTGAAATTATTTGAAAACATTCCGCACCGTCTTTTCTTTGCTATTCTTGCTTATCCTCGGTGCATTTTTGTTCATTTGGATCGAACGCGAAATTGAAGAGCGCAACGAACGCGCTGATCGGCCGCTGCCGACTGGACTGCACCCGATCGTCGAATCTAAGCGCGACCAGCTCATCGCTCAAGCTGAAGAAACCGGCATCGATATCCTCATCACCGACGGTTTCCGTTCCGTTGAAGAGCAGAACGAGATCCATGCCCAAGGCCGCTCGCGGGGCGGGAACGTCGTCACTTATGCAGAAGGTGGCGAGTCCTACCATAATTACGGGCTGGCCATCGATTTCGCGCTGCGCTTGCCTGACGGCTCAGTCGTTTGGGACATCGAGCGCGACGGCAACGAAAACGGGCGTTCCGACTGGTTTGAAGTAGCGGACATCGCCAAAGAGCTCGGCTTCGAATGGGGCGGCGACTGGCAACGCTTCAAAGATTATCCCCATCTTCAAATGGACTTCGGTTTATCGATCCGCCAGTTGCAAGACGGCTATCGCCCTGAAGATGTCGTTGCCGATTAAGCCCTATGCCTGATTAAGAATTGATCCTTATTTAAAATCGCTACAAGATTCCTGAAGAGCAAGACTAAAGAACCGGAATTGGGGTAGTATCATTATATAGAGATAGAAACATATGCCAGTACCTTATTTCTGGGTGTCAGAAATGGAAAGAGGTTGCCTGTGAAACAATTCGCCATCGTCATTCCGGCTTATAAACCGGAAGAGCCATGCAAACTTACAATCGAAGAAGCGATCTCTGCCGGCTTTTCCCGGATTATCGTCGTGAATGACGGCAGCGGCCCCGCCTATGAAGGCTTTTTTGAGGAGCTGGAAAAACTGCAGGAAGTGACTTTATTGACTCATGCGGTCAATCAGGGAAAAGGGCGCGCATTGAAGACAGTTTTTCATTATATCCTCAATCATCAACTGCCGATCGAAGCCATCATCACAGCCGACGCAGACGGCCAGCATATGGTATCGGACATGGTCAAAATCGCAAATGAACTTGAAGCATCGCCGAACCATGTGGTGCTGGGGGCTCGGGACTTTTCTCAACCCAATATCCCCTTCCGCAGCCGCTTCGGCAATCGTTTCACTCGCCTTTTGTTCCGATTGTCGACCGGCGCAGATTTAACGGACACACAGACGGGCCTGCGCGGGATTCCCGTGAAATTCCTGCCGAGGCTTCTGGATGTACTGGGCGAACGCTTTGAATATGAAATGAATATGCTCGCAGCTTTGAAAAAGAATTATATCCCAGTGGTGGAAGTGACGATTGAAACGGTTTACTTGGACGAGAATAAGTCGTCCCATTTCCATCCGCTCCGAGACTCCTACCATATATACAAGATCTTTATATTTTATGGCCTCTCAGGCTTAGCCTCATTTGGGCTCGATATCGCTTTGTTCTGGCTGTTCGTCCAGCTCTTGCGCGACGAATCCCCGGAAATGTTCATCATCATCGCCACGGTGGCGGCACGCATCCTGTCTTCCCTGTTCAACTACTATATCAACCGTAATAAAGTCTTTAAGCAGGGCTCCAAACAATCCTTGCTGCGCTATTATATATTGGCGGCTTTCATCATGGGCGCTTCCGCCGCATCGGTCCACTTCTTGTATGCAGAATGGCTCGGCCGCGGAGAAGTGATCTTGAAAGTGATGGTCGATACGGTGCTGTTCATCTTCGGCTTCGTGGCCCAACGTGCTTGGGTTTTCCGGAAAGAATAAAGACCGTCACTTCCATTTGGCGCACGTAGAAAAGAGCGGAGGCTTGGGCTTCCGCTCTTTTCTACTTATCGAGAAAGTTAAGAAATCGTATTTTCCGAAGCTTATCGCTCGCTTTCCGTGGGCTCGCGCCCAAGCCTCCTCGTCACTACGTTCCTGCGGGGTCTCGGTGGTCTCGCTGATCCACAGGAAAGATAAGGTCGACCTACGGGAGACATTATCTTTGCGAAAGTAATGCGCAGCATTATTGAGCAGAAGGGGTTACGAGCGAACGCTTCTCCAAATACTTAGATAGGTCATTGATTTTTAAATGTCAAAACGCAATCACGTTTTTAAAAGTTTAGTGGATCCTAGACTTATTCAACACTATGAAAAGAGCGGAAGCCCGGGCTTCCGCTCTTTTTTCAATGCTCCGGACGTTTGGTTTCGACCGGGTCGGTGCGCCATACTTCACCGTCTTTATATGTCATGCCTTCTGGATAGCGCAAGTCCAGAACTTCTTCCTGCGTTTCTTTCGATGGCGGCTTCGTCGCCAATGAAACGATGATGATCGTCAAGATCGCCGCCGTTGCCCCGAAGACCCCGGCGCCTGTATCGATAATGCCGAGAATCGTAAAGCCGCCGAATTTAGCAGCGAAAATATACGTCAAGGTGACCGTCAACCCGACCAGCATGCCGGCAATGACGCCCGGCCCGTTTGCCCGTCTCCACCACACACCGAGAATCAGTGCCGGGAAGAACGTTCCGGATGCAAGCGCAAATGCCCATGCCACGATCTGCGTAATCGCGCCTGGTGGATTCAGCGCCACGATGCCGGCTGCAACAGTCGCGATGATGATCGATGAACGGCCGACGAGCAGTCGCTGGCTTTCCGTCGCTTTCGGGTTAATTGAACGGTAATAGATATCCTGGGAGAGAGCGGCTGAAATGGCAATCATCAGCCCACCCGCTGTCGATAGTGCCGCGGCCATTGCGCCGGCGGCCATCAACCCGATGACAAAGACACCGAGATTGGCGATTTCAGGCGTTGCCATGACCACGATATCATTGCTGATGACGATTTCTTCCCACTGGAGGATGCCATCGCCGTTTGTATCAGCAACCGACAACGAGCCTGTGTTCACCCACGAAGCCGTCCAAGCCGGTAAATCAGCAATTGAAGAGCCCGCCACTTGAGTCATCAAGATAAAACGTGAAAATGCGGCATAAGCCGGTGCCGACAAGTAAAGCAAACCGATGAACAATAATGCCCACGCCCCGCTCCAACGGGCTGCTTTCATTGTAGAAACGGTGTAGAAACGCACGATAACGTGAGGCAACCCGGCTGTTCCGGCCATTAATGTAAACATGAGTGCCAAAAACTGCCATTTGGTCGCTTCCGTAAACGGCACAACGTATTCAGAAACGCCAAGCTGCTGATCGAGCTGCTGGAGTTCCCCGATGATCTGCCCGTAAGACAGCCAAGGAATCGGATTGCTTGTCAATTGTAACGACATGAAAATGACAGGAATTAAATAGGCGATGATCAAGACCAAGTATTGCGCCACCTGCGTCCACGTAATCCCTTTCATCCCGCCAAGTGCCGAGTAGAAAGCGATCAAGACGACACCGATGATTGTACCGACGGCTGTCGGCACTTCCAACAGCCGGCCGATGACGACGCCGGATCCCGAGAGCTGCCCAATAGAATATGTAAAACTGATGATGATGGTCGCAACTGCCGCGATCAAACGTGCGGTACTGCTGCTATAACGGTCGCCGATAAACTCCGGCACCGTGTAGCGCCCGGATTTCCGGAGCTGCGGCGCCAATAGGAAAGTCAAAAGCAAATATCCGCCTGTCCAACCCATGATATAGGCAAGGCCGTCATATCCGAGCAACATGACCGTTCCGGCCATCCCGATGAACGACGCGGCACTCATCCAGTCGGCGCCGATCGCCATCCCGTTGAACACTGCAGGAACATTACGCCCGGCTACATAAAAGTCGGATGTTTGCCTGGCCATATTATAGACGGCGATGCCGATGTACAAGCCGAATGTTGCCAGGATCAATACAAGTGATACGAGAAATTGTGAATCCACTGCTTCTCCCCCTTGTCGATTATGCAATTTTATCCATCGCTTTCAGTTAGTCGGAAGCCCTTTGCTATTTCTTGTCTTCCAAGTCTTGATCCAAACCGAATTTTTTGTCGATCCGGTCATTGACGATGGCGTTAACGAAAAGCAAGATGATGAAAGTCAACACTGCCCCTTGCGCTCCCATGAAATAATGGAAAGGCATTCCATTGACGCTGAAGCCCGACAATTCCTCCGCGAACATGACGACCCCGAAAGATGCCGAAAACCCGATCAGTAAATAGATGGTGACCAACGTGGTACGAGTCCGGAAATACGCATCTGCTTGTTTTTTATCGATCTTCCTCAAATTACCCACCCCTTTGCCGGTTTAGAAGCCGAATTCCTCTATTGCGAAGTTCACCCCCTCAACTGGAAAATGAAACGGACCGTATCCAGGAATGGGAGTGGCACCATTATGACCTTGACGAGCATGAATGCAAATAGCGATGCAAATGGAAGGAAAAAATAGACGACCTTCCGTCTTTTTAACCCAGCGACTACGGACACGATGGTGATAAGGCTCAATGTAAGAACCCAGATCATCGACTCACTCCTTTTTTGAAAACGCTAACAAATAAGCCTACGGACGGCCTATCATAAGTGATGATTCGCCCTTCCCCCTCCCTTTCCATTTTAAGGATAATAGATGTTATCTTTTTTCATTATTCTAAAACTTCTGTTAATTGTCAATGCATTATTATAATAAGATTCAAATAAAATATCTTTTGAACTCAAAGTAGTATAGGCTGAAATTCCAACAGTATGTTGTTGTATCAAGATAAATGCCACCAATAAATGAGCCTGCATTCATAAAAGAATGCAGGCTCATGTTAATTATTCACTTGTGTGAAATGATGGATGCCCAGAAAATATCTGGCCCATTCCGCCAATCAAAAACCTGTTTTCAGCTCTTTTGGATCAGTCGAATGCTTTCATCAAATTGCCCATTTCAACTGCAGAAACTGCCGCTTCGTAGCCTTTGTTTCCAGCTTTCGTGCCAGCGCGTTCAATCGCCTGTTCAATCGTTTCCGTCGTCAACACGCCGAAAATGACCGGAACGCCTGTCGACATGCCGGCTTGCGCAATGCCTTTTGCCGCTTCGCTGCAGACGTAATCGTAATGGGTCGTCGAACCGCGGATCACGGTACCGAGTGCGATAACCGCATCGTATTTTTTTGTTTCCGCCATTTTCTTCGCGACCAGCGGCAATTCAAATGCCCCCGGTACCCACGCAGTGTCGATGTTTTCCTTATTTACGCCGTGGCGCACCAAGCCGTCGACGGCGCCGTCCAACAAGCGCGAGGTGATGAAATCATTGAATCTGCCTGTAACGATCCCTATTTTTAAATCCGATCCGATCAAATTTGCTTCGTAAACTGTTTCCATTATGAACACTCCTTAGTCGATTAGATGATGCATCCGTTGTTTTTTCGTTTTCATGTATTGCGTATTGTCTTCAGTTGGCGGGATGACGAGCGCCAGCCGTTCTTCCACTTCGATGCCGTATTCGATAAGCGCAGCTGTCTTGGCTGGATTGTTAGTCAACAGCCGGACGCGCGACACGCCCAGGTCTTTCAGCATCAAAGCACACAATGTATAATCGCGCATTTCCGCAGGGAAGCCGAGCTGTTCATTAGCTTCGACCGTATCCAAGCCCTGTTCTTGCAGCTCATACGCTTTCAGCTTGTTCAACAAGCCGATGCCGCGCCCTTCCTGTCTCATATAGAGGACGATGCCCGCACCTGCCTGTTCGATCAATTCAAGCGATTTTGCAAGCTGCGCCCCGCAATCACAGCGGCGCGAGTGGAAAATATCACCGGTCAAACACTCTGAATGAATGCGCACAATCGGTGCTTCCACCGACTCGGGATTGCCTTTGACGATGGCGACATGCTCTTCTGTATCCAGGCGGTTGGAATAACCCACCATGCGGAATTCACCGAAGTCGGTCGGCATATGGACACTCGATTCCCGCTTGAGAATCGGGTCTTTCTCCGCGCGGTACGCATAGAGATCCTCGATGGTAATAAGTTTCAAATTGAATTCATCTGCCAGCTTTTCCAGTTCCGGCATGCGTGACATTGTGCCGTCAACATTCATGATTTCACAAATGACCGCTGCCGGTTCGCTGCCGCTAAGACGCGCCAAGTCGACTGACGCCTCTGTATGTCCTTGGCGCTGGAATACGCCGCCCGATTTTGCGACAAGCGGGAAGACGTGCCCCGGCCGTTTGAAATCCTGCGGCACAGCTTTTGTATTGAGCATCTGCAAAATGGTGTCCGACCGTTCAAAGGCGCTGATTCCCGTCTTGGCATCTTTATGGTCGATGCTGACGGTAAATGCCGTTTCGTGATGGTCAGTATTATGGCTGACCATTTGGTCGAGTTTCAGCCGTAATGCGATATCCGGCGAGACCGGCGTGCAGATAAGCCCCCTGCCATGCGTTGCCATGAAATTGATGTTTTCAGGCGTCGCATGTTCTGCGAGGCACACAAAATCCCCTTCGTTTTCCCTTGATTCGTCATCTACTAGAATAATGACTTTTCCTGCCTGCAAATCCTTTACTGCTTCTTCAATTGTATTTAGCATCGGTTTGCTCCTTTAAAATCCGTGGCGCCGCAAATAATCGGCGTTCATCGGTTGTTTTGGCGCATGCTCCATAAAACGCTGCACGTACTTTCCGAACATATCGGTCTCGAGATTGACCGAATCGCCTACTTTTTTGCTGCCCAAAGTTGTTTCTCCCGCCGTATGCGGGATGAGCGAAACGGTCAAATGATTTTCGCTGAGTTCGAAAATCGTTAAGCTGATGCCGTCAATTGCGACGGATCCTTTAACGATCGACTGCGCAAGCAATTCAGGAGGCGCCGCTATATCGATATACATGGCATTTTCCTGTGGGCGCTTGCGCAAGATCTTGCCGACCCCATCGATATGGCCCGCGACAAGATGCCCGCCGAAACGGCCATTCGCCGCCATGGCACGTTCCAGATTGACGGCACTGGATGTACTAAGTGAAGAAAGGGTCGTGCCGTGGAAGGTTTCCGGCATGACATCCACCGTGAAACGGCCGCTTGATAAGGAAGTCACGGTCAAACAGACCCCTTCGACTGAAATGCTGTCGCCGATTTTTGTTTCTTCTAAGACAACATTTGCACGGATCGTCATTTCCATGCTGGACGCGCCGCGCTTGATCCCCGCGAGTTGCCCCTTTTCTTCTATAATTCCTGTAAACATTTGTGTCACTCCTTTAAGGTGGAGATGATCTTCAGATCCGTTCCGAGGTGCTCCACCTTTTGTGTCTCCAAGCGAATGCCGTTTGACGCAGAACTGGTTTGCAGGTCGCCGAAGACGGAAACGGTTCCTTCGCCGCCGAGAATAATCGGTGCAATATACGTAGCAACTTCATCCACCAAACCGCTTTTCAAAAAAGCAGTATTGATTTTTTGCCCGCCTTCCACAAGGACAGACAACACCTTTTGCTCGGCCAGCAATTCCAGTGCAGCGGCGATTTCCACATCCGGCGTATCCAGTTGCAGAATTCGGACATGCTCAGGAAATGCGCAGCGGCTGTCGATATCGGCTCTTGATCCGACGATAATCCAAGTAGGGGCATCAGGTACTTGAATGACATGGCTCTCTAATGGGATGCGCAGCTGGCGATCCAAAATGACGCGGATCGGCTGCTTCGGGGAGTCAGCAAACCGATTGGTCAAACGGGGGTTGTCGAGTGCAATGGTCTGCGTGCCAACCAGGATGGCGTCGTGCAGCAAGCGCAGTTCGTGGACGTCGCGCTGCACTTCAGGCCCTGTAATTTTTTCAGAACGGCCGCCGTATACAGCGATTTTGCCGTCTAGCGTAATGGCGTGCTTCAATGTGACGAACGGCCGCTTTTTGCGGATAAAGGTGAAAAACATCCGGTTCAGCTCCGCAGCTTCCTGCTCGCAGACACCGGTCTCTACAATAACCCCGGCATTTTCAAGCTTTTGGATGCCTTGGCCCGAAACGAGCGGATTCGGGTCAAGCACAGCGACGACGACACGGCGGATGCCGGCTTTTATGATCGCGTCTGCGCAAGGCCCTGTCCGGCCATGATGGCTGCAAGGCTCCAGCGTCACATATATATCTGCGCCTCGTGCTTCATTGCCTGCCATATTCAGCGCATGAATTTCTGCATGCGCCTGTCCCGCTTTCAGATGCGCGCCCATGCCGATGATGCGGCCATCTTTGACGATCACCGACCCGACAAGAGGGTTGGGGGAAGTCTGCCCGGCAGCTGATCGCGCCAACTCCAGTGCGTGCTTCATGATTTGCTGATCGTCCACTTGATCACACCTTTCAGAACAAAATAAAAACCCATTGATTAGCCAATGGGTTAGAAGACAATAGGAAATAGAACTATAGAAAACTCTATAATTTCCGTGTTCTTCCTTCTCCCATCCAGACTTTAACTGTCGGCTTTGGACTTGCACCAAATCCTGCCCCGAAAGGCTCACGGGCTTCGGATTACTCCGTTACCGTCGATTGGGAATTTCACCCGACCCCGAAGGAATACTATTCAGTTGATCATCCACAGTATGCAAAAAAGGCCCCTTTCGTAAAAGAAAGGGGCCTTGAAAGTGCATATCAAAGAAGCCTTAGCGATTGCTAGTAGGCTGTTTGACGGTTCTTCTCCCATCCAGACTTTAACTGTCGGCTTTGGACTTGCACCAAATCCTGCCCCGAAAGGCTCACGGGCTTCGGATTGCTCCGTTACCGTCGATTGGGAATTTCACCCGACCCCGAAGAACGCTATAGATGATTATCTGTAAGTTTAGCGCAAGCTCCGGGGGCTGTCCAGAAAAGAATCTCAATTTTTGCGCGAAGCCAACTCAATCCCTAGAAAGAAACTCGGGTTTTTACTAGTTACCACATCGGCCCGCGCTCGTCTGTCAATTCGATAAAGAATGGGTAAATGCCCATGATCATTAAAAAGGAAACCAGGAATAAGGCGAGGGAAACGAACGGATCGATGCCGAAAGCGACCGAAATGAACATGATGAGCGGAGCGGCAAAAACGAACAAGCTGGTCTTTTTCCGCGATTCCATCGTCATGAATTGTTCTTGCCGGCAAGAGGGGCAAGTTAAGCTATCCCCGAGTGTGAACAATCGGCAGACGGTCTGCCCCCATGTCCATGTCGTTCCGCAATTTTGGCATTTCGGCATCGCCGTTCTCCCCTTTCCTTGTACTATCTATACTTACGTACATAAGTGGGATAAGTTCCCAAAACCGTCCCATTATTTCAGTTTTTTGGACATTCTTTCCTCCTACCTGCAAAAAAGCACTGCCCATTGTGAGCAGTGCCGAATTTTCCTTATAGGTATTCTTTTTCGATATCCTTCGTGCTGCGCTCCGTATCAATCGGGCGCACCATGCTTTCGATCTGTTCACGCTTCGGCTCTAAAAACGGCGGCAAAGAAAGCTTCTCCCCAAGCGTTTCATATGGCTCATCGCCCATGAAGCCCGGGCCATCCGTTGCCCATTCAAACAATAAACCAGGTGCGACCCGTGCATACAATGATTCGAAGAAGAAGCGATCGACGTATCCGGAAGTCGAGAAGCCGATTTCCTGCATATGGCCGATCCATTCATTCAACGCTTCGCGGTCCGCCACGCGGAAGGCGGCGTGATGCACCGTTCCGAAACCTTGCTGGCCGGACGGCAAGTCTGCATTATGCTCGACGATCACTTGTGCACCGTTTCCGCCTTCGCCCATCTCGAATAGATGAAACGGCCCTTCGTCAGCAATCTCACGCATATGCATCGCTTTTTCCAATACTTCCTTCAAGTAATCGAATTGCCCGATGCGGATATGGATCGGGCCAAGCCCAGTGATGGCAAATTCAAGCGGGACCGGACCCTGCTGCCACGGCGTGCCGGCCTGTACGCCCTCATTGTTCTCGTCCGATACGAGCATATACTGCTGGTCATCGAAGTCGGAAAACGACAAAGTTTTCACGCCGAATTGTTCGGTTATTGCATTGTGCTTTACTTCATATTTGTCAAAACGTTTTTCCCAATAGCTAAGCGCTTCGTCCGTCGGCACACGGAAAGCCGTCTTGTAAATTTCGTTCGTGCCATGAGAGCCTTTCGGGATTCCAGGAAAATCAAAGAAAGTCATATCCGTCCCGGCTGAGCCTTTATCGTCAGCGAAAAACAAGTGATAGGTTTGGATATCATCTTGGTTCACCGTTTTCTTAACCAATCTCATCCCCAATACATACGTGAAAAATTCATAATTCTTCTCGGCGCTGCTCGTAATCGCCGTTACATGGTGGATCCCTTTCAATTCGTTCATGCATACCGCTCCTTGTCTTTTACTATTCCATCTTTCGGTTCAATACTTTCTTGTGCTTCGTAGCCCACTTTTTTCAGTTTCTCGATCAACTCCGCTACTTCCTCTTGCTCAAGCCCGGCAAATACTTTATCCATCTGCCGTTCATGTTCAGGGAAAATGCGCTTCATCAATTCCTGGCCGTCGTCAGTCAAAAGGGCATAAGTCACGCGCCGGTCTTCTTTGCACGCTTCCCGTTCGACATAGCCTTTTTGCTCCAGCTTATCGACTACATAAGTGATGCTGCTGCTCGCAATCAACACTCTCTTGCCGATTGCCTGTATCGGTTGCCGGCCTTGGTGATAGAGCAGTTCGAGCACCGAGAATTCCGTCGCATTTAAGCCGTATCCCGCCACGTCGCGTTTAATGGCATCATGGACCGCATCCGCAGCGCGAATCAAAACCGTTACAGCTTTCAGGTTCTGGTTGGAGAACTCCATTTATATTTCACCTCTTTACTTCGAATTAAAATATCTTTAATTAAAAGTAATTATAACAAGCCGCCGCTGGTGGGTCAAGAGAACGGCTTCCAATTGCAGCCAATCAAAAAACTCCTATTCGCTATAAGCGAATAGGAGCGATCACAATTTATAATTTGAACGTGCCTGTGCTATAGGCCAATAATTCATCTTGATCACTGACAACGCGTCCTGTGAGGACCGCTGTACTGTTCGTCTGATGCAGCATTTCAGCGTGGAAAATGGCCGTTCCCTCCGCCAAGCTTTTGATGAAACGAACTTCCATTTGAATCGTCGAAACCGCATCGCTTCCGAGCGAGCGCGAGGCAAGCCCCATGACGATATCGATTCCCGACATGATCGCGCCGCCGTGCAGCATATTTTGCATATTGTCATTTTCAGGTTTTTTCTTCAAACGCATGGACGCCTTGCCATACTCTACCCGGTCGATTTCAAAACCGAGCATTTGGAAATAAGGGCCGTTCTCGAACTGCTCGATCAATTGCGTATATTCCTGTACTTTTTGCACGCGATCTCCCCCAGTTGATTATTCTTCCATTAGTATAGCATTCCTTTTTGAGGCAGTTGAATGGGCAGGACTTTCCCAAAAAGCAACGAATACTTAAGGACTACCTAAAAGGAGGTTTTTGGATGACACACGATTTTGATGTTCTTCCCGGCGCAGAGCCGTTCATTTCACAAGGCGGGAAAACAGGAATTCTCGTATCCCACGGCTTTACCGGCACGACTCAAAGCATGCGCCCGCTTGCTGAGGCTTTCGCGAACGAAGGATATAGCGTCTATGCCCCGCGCCTTAAAGGGCATGGGACGCATTATGAAGATATGGAAACCAGCACGTATCAGGACTGGATCGCTTCTGTCGAGGAGGCCTACGCTTGGCTGTCGGAGCGCTGTGATAAGATTTTCGTGGCTGGCTTGTCGATGGGCGGCACGCTCGCGCTTTATATGGCGGAAAACCATCCGGAGATCGTTGCCATTTCCTTGATCAACGCTGCCGTTGAAGTTCCGGACATGGAGGGCGTTAAGGAGTTGCAGGATGTGCGCTTTTTGGACGCCATCGGATCCGATATCAAAAAACCGGGAATCACTGAGCTTGCCTACGACAAAACACCGGTCGCTTCCGTTAAGGAGATCCTGCCCTTCATGGATTTGGTCCGTAAAAACCTTTCGGCCATCCATTGCCCCACACTGCTGTTCGTCTCGCCGGAAGACCATGTCGTTCCGCCGGTTAATTCAACATTCATTTTCGACCATATTTCATCTGAGGAAAAAGACCTTATCGAAATGCCGGACAGCTACCATGTCGCGACGCTTGATCACGACCAGCAGCGGATCATCGACGGCACGCTTGCCTTTTTCCGCAAATACGAATAAATTCTGCTCTATAAATAGAGTAAAGGACGGAAGGCTCTCACGCCTTCCGTCCTTTTATCATTTTTTCACTCTTGCCACGAGCAATCCATCGCCGACCGGCAGCAGGATCGACTCCAATTGTGGATGTCTTGAAGCCGTTCCGTTGAACTTCTTCATCGCTTCGGTGTGCTGGCGCTCTTTACCCGCATCTGCCACACTTCCCCCAGCCAGTACATTATCGGCGACAATCAATGCCCCGTTTTCTGCAAGTTCCAAGCAAGCGGCTAAATAGTTTTCGTAATTCTCCTTGTCAGCATCGATGAAAAAGAAATCGAATGTCCGCCCCTGGCCTTTCAATTGCGCCAAGCTGTCCAAGGCAGGGCCCGTCAGATAATCGACTTGGCTGCCGAATCCCGCTTTTGCCAGATGGGCATTTGCCAGTTCGGCATAGTCCTGTTCCAATTCCAGTGAAGTCAAATGGCCTTTTTCGCCAAAGCCCCGCGCCAGGCAAATCCCGCTATAGCCGCCGAGTGCGCCGATTTCCAATACCCGTTCCGCTTCCGTCATTGCCACGAGCATCGTCAGCAGTTTTCCGGACGCTGGCGATACCGAAATCGGCCGCATGCCGTTTGCGTTGATGGCGGCAAGCACCCCTTCCAGCACCTTGTCTTGCTCGACAAACACTTTATTGATATAAGAATTGATTTCCTCCATATCCTCATTCCTCCTTATGATTGAGAAAAGCCCCGGCGATGCCGGGGCTTTGATACTTAAAATGCAGATTCGATAGCGTTGACCATTTCGCTGACAGACTGCAGTCCGCCGCCGGACAGGTACCAATAATCCGGATCCAAGTAAATGATCTTATCGTTTTGATAAGCGTTCGTTTTCTGGACCAATTCATTCTCCAATGAATCTTTCGCACTTGCGTCATTGCCGACTGCTGCATTGCGGTCGACGACGAACATCATGTCCGGGTTCGTATCGAGGATGTATTCATACGTGATGCTTTGGCCATGCGTAGACGCTTCGATGCCTTCGTCCGCTTGTTTGACGCCAAACACGTCATGGATGATGCCGAAGCGTGATGCTGCTCCGTATGCGCTGACTTTTCCTTCATTGGCCAGAACGATCAAGCCTTTTTCATCAGAAGTCGCTGTTTTCTCTTTAATGCCTTCGATTTGCTCGTTGATAGCTGCAAGCTCTTCTTCAATTTCCGCTTCTTTGCCAAAAATTTCCCCGACCGTTTCCATGTTCGTTGTGAACGAGTTCATATAATCCGTTGTGTCTACGCCTAAGTGAATAGTCGGTGCGATGTCGCTGAACTCGTTATACATTTCCGCTTGGCGGCCGGAGATGATGATCAAGTCCGGATCCATGGCGTGGATCGCTTCAAAATCCGCTTCTTTCAATGTGCCGATGTTTTCGTATTTCTCAGTGTCTTCGTATTGCTCCAAATATGTAGGAATATTTCCTTGTGCAACACCTGCAACAGATTCTACTCCCAATTGATCGAGTGTATCCAGGATCCCGAAATCGAACACGACGACTTTCTCAGGGTTTTTCGGAACTTCCGTCTCGCCCAGTTCATGCGTCACTTTCACCGTTTCCGTTGTTTGTGCATCCGCCGTTTGGCTGTCTGTCGCCTCTTCTTCTGCCCCGCAAGCTGCGAGAACTGCAAACATCATCAATACCAAAATTGCTGTTATCCATTTCTTCATTTTTTCCGTCTCCTCTTCTATTGAAATTATTGGATGGTGGACATCCGTTGTGCATTATGTAATCTTTCGTCGGTGACTCTTGAAAAATCGCTCCCTTCAACGATCAGATGATACTGATAATCATTATCACTTAACCACATTTATTAGTATAGCAGAATAAAAAACACTTTCAAGAACTAAATGAGAATTATTTTCAATTGTTTTTTCATAAATGAAATAGCCGAGGCTCTGCTCCTGCTTCAGCTGTTCACAATAAAAAAAGACCCAGTACGAACTGCCTCAAGGCCGTTAGTTGTTCCTAACGGTTCCGGGCAGCCCGATATCGGGTCTTTTCTTCACTCAGTATTTTTGAACGTTTCTTGCAAAATGTAATAGGACTCTTTCAAGCGTTCCCGTGTTTGCGGCAATTCCCATGCTTCCCATGAATAAAGCTTGCTGCTGTCCAGTCCCATCGATTCCAGTTCTTTTCCGTCCGAATTCTCAAGAAGCGCTGCAGCTTTTATACCTTCCACAGTCATGCTTGCCGCTATGCCGTCTTTTTGCAAATCGCCCGTGAATTCCTTTTTCGCCGGGTCTTTCGCATTCAACAGCATCCACGGAATCCGGATTTCCAAAATCCCGTCCTCTTCTGAATAGTAATAGTCATTCAATGAATCGTATTGATCGTCTTTAGGATCGGCTATGCCAAAGCGCAGCTTCCCTGTCTCATAATACTCGAAAGGGTAGACTTCCCCCGTATCCGGGCGCGTGAATTCCTTGTTCAATGCCAGGCGCATCGGATGGAAGTTGTTTTCAATATCCGGCTCTTTTGGAATCATCTCCAGCCGCTCGTAGTAATCGTAATAGAAGGTGTCGTAATCGCCGGCCACTTTAAGCGCCGCTTTTTCCCCATCGATGGAAAGCTCGAAATCAGCAAGGAAGTCCTCTGCTACTTGAATTCCCTGATCATCCCGCACACTGAAGTACAAGCGCAAGCGGTCTTCATTCCACCACTCCTCTTGTGGATCGAACTCCGCTTTGACGTACACGTAACGCTCGTCGGAATCCATCGATAACGAGCGCAAGGCGCCTTGCTCTTTTTCATATAGCAGCGATCCATCCTGCCAATCGTCTTTGCCGTCGACTTTAACTTTATGGCGGTCGAAGCTCAACAAGCCGAATTGCTGCTCGTTTGTTTGGGCATTGGACCAGAACGGGCGCTCATCGGGATTGTCATAATCCATCGTGTTCCATGTGCGCTTGAACCATTCATCCTGCCAAGTGAATACCAAACCGCCAAGCATTCCTTCTTCGAGGATATCTTCATACAAACGGCTGGCGATTTCCCCTTGCTCACTCTCGGAAATAAAGCCTTGGTTCCAGCCGAATGGGTTTTTATGGGTCATGCCCCTTGAAGCCGGCACACCGAATTCCGCAATCAACAATGGCATATCATGCGATTCGTTCAAATCACGTAAATACCCCGCGTAATTATTGCGCTCGCCGCGGTGGTCGATAAATTCCGTGTATTTCTCTTCTAAGTTCAGGAAATCCGGATAGTATGGATAGACATGATACGAAGCAAACATGCCTACTTCGGCCAATTCACCGATCGTACGGATATGGTTGGGATCCACCGTCGCCAAGTCTTCTTGTTCACTCGGCTCTGCCGGTTGGTCGATATTATCGGTCGTCACCCAATTCGTGAAGCTGAGCGGGCGCATGCTGTCATAGGTTTCGTATTCATAGGCAGCTAAAACTTCCAGCTGCTCCGCAATCCAGTACTCCATCGGATTGGCATCTTCGGTTTCGATATATGTGCCCGAAAACTCGCCAAGATCCGGATATTTACGGTTCATCTCGTCGACTGTAAACGGATACCATTCAATACCAATCATCCAGCCGATGACGTAATCGGAAATGTCTGCCGTGTAAGTTCCGGAAGCATGCCCCGGCTCTTCATCAACTTCAGCATCACCATGAACGGCATCCGCCACTTTTTTCATCTCTTGCTGGAAACGTTCCGTAATTTCAGGCGTGAACGCATCCAAGGTTTCTTCTAGCGGCCCTTCATCAATCCATACACCGTGGTAGACATAGAGTGGCGTTTCGGCTGATTCATTGTACTTGGCCAAGGCTTCATAGAAAGCAGGCGGGTGGAGCGTATAGACGCGAATCGCATTGGCGTTCATTTCCCCGATTGCCTTGAACCAGCTGTCATATTCCTCGCGAGTGATCGCTGCTTCGCCAGGGAAGGTGCCGGGTTTTGCCATGCCCATATTGACGCCTTTGACGGTGAATTCTTTCCACTCACCGTCTTCGAACACTTCAAACTGCTCGCCGTTTACACGCGATGGATAGGAAATCCCGCCTTTTTCAGCTGCCGACGACACTTGTGACGACGTTTCCCGCTCTTTTCCCGAACTGTCCGCAAGAATCGATTCCATCATTGGCACATACGTTTTCCAATAAAAACTATCGTTGCCGCCAAATGACATCCAATCCCGCATCTTAGCCAGCCCCCCGTATTGGTAGAATGACGGCACATCCTCGACGTCAACAAAGTCGCCAGCAAAATAATAGACGTCCGCATCATTTACAGTCGTGTACATGACGGCCGGAAAATTCTCCGGAATCCCGCGTTCAGTAAGCGCCGCTTGGCCTTGTTCGCCGAGAGACCATTCGTATTCGGCAAGCACTTCGGTCTGTCCTTGTACTTCATTGATATCAAACCAATAATCGAATGTCGGGCTTTCCTGAAGACCGAAAGCCGTTTGCCCAGGCTCTGTGAATTTCACGTGCAGTCCGACATTTTCGATATCGCCCCGCTCTTCAGACAACACAACAATCTCGCCACTGGCATCTTCAACAAGCACGAACCCTCCGCCCGTAAACTGCCAATCTTCTGCCTCCTGTTCATAATTCCGGACAATCCATGCAGGCACCTCGGCACCTGCTAAATCAGGAAAATAGCGCCCACTCCAGCCACTCCACTTAATGCCAAGAAACTCTTCCATATCTGCGCTGACATCAGCATCTGTCGGGGAAGCGAATGTATTGAATTCAATGACTAAATCACTGCCCGTATTGATTACTTGCTGCTTGATCGCTTGCCATTCAGCCATCTCCAAGCCGCCATAGATAAGTTCGGAGCGTTCTCCTTTGGCCTCTTGCCAAGGAAGATCGTCTTCGTATACCCCGTATGCATCGGCCAAATAAATCAAATCATGGCCCGATCCGATTTCCTCGATACCGCGAATTTCATAATCCTTGTCGGTTTCATCCGGCATAAAACCGAAATAATCCGTATCTGCGCGGTAGTCCGACTCATCCTCTTTGACAAAACGGTTATGGTTCAAGATCCAAGTCAGCCCTTTATGTTCGCGGTAATTTTCCGATGGGACGGTTTTATCGACAATCGCCACGTTCAAAGACTCGCTTCCTTGAAACAGCCAGATAATGAATGGTGATAGCAATAACAGCAAGACGATTGCTGCCCCGATGAATGTCTTTTTCAAAATGATTCCTCTTTTCCTGTAAAACCCATTTACGGTTATTATATAGTATAAAAAATTTTTTAAATAGAAAATATTTCTAAAAGGTGAACGCTTTACATTTTTTTATTATTTGATTCCGCTGATGTGTCCAGACGCAAAAAAGCCCGTCCCTTTTGAAAGGACGGGCTTCTATAGAATTTCATCAATGGGTGGGTAGTTTGGCATTCGAGCTTTTGAAGATCGCCAATTGATCGATCAGTTTCTGGCTACCGGCATCCAGGCCGGTCACTTCCACTTCATTGGCATTTTCGCGGAACTTCAGTACGACCCTGTCGACGGCGCCGACGCCGGAATCGTCCCAAATATGGGCATCCGTGAAATCGATAATCACTTTCTCACGTTCGATATCGAAGTCGAATTTCTCCAAGAAATCTTCAACCGAAGCGAAGAACAATTGGCCTTCGACGCGGTATTGTGTTGCATCAAGCAAACGTTTTTCCACTTTGATCTTGGAAATCTTCGAGACGAAGAAGATGGCACTTAGCAAGACGCCCGCCAGTACGCCGATCGATAAATCGTGCGTATAGACGACGATGGCGACAGTTGCCACCATAACGATCGAATCGGTTTTCGGTGCTTTCTTCAAGTAAGTGAACGAAGCCCAGTCGAATGTGCCGATCGATACCATGATCATGATGCCGACAAGCACCGGCATCGGGATCTGTACGACGACATTGCCGAGCACGATGATCAAAAACATCAGGAACGTACCGGCAACGAGTGCCGACAATCGGCCGCGGCCGCCCGACTTGACGTTGATGACCGATTGCCCGATCATCGCACAGCCCGCCATTCCGCCGAAGAAACCGGTGACGAAGTTGGCGATTCCTTGCCCTCTGGCTTCTTTGTTCTTGTCGCTTGTCGTATCGGTCATGTCGTCGACGATATTCGCCGTCAAGAGCGATTCAAGCAAGCCGACAATCGCCAGCGCAAGTGAGTACGGGAAGATGATCGACAAGGTTTCCAAATTGAATGGCACATCCGGCAATAGGAAGCTCGGGAGCGTCTGATTGATCGTGCCGAGGTCGCCCACGGTCCGCAAATCGAAGCCAGTATAGATGGCCACTGCCGTCAATACGACCAGCGCAATGAGCGGGGCCGGGATGGCTTTGAAAAAGCGCGGCACGATGTAGATAATGGCCAGTGTGATGGCCACGAAGAGATAGGTCATATTGTTGATGCCGATGAAATGCGGCACTTGAGCCATGAAAATCAAGATGGCCAGCGCGTTGACGAAGCCGATCATGACAGCGCGTGGGATGAATTTCATCACTCTTGCCACTTTAAAAACGCCGAACAGGATTTGGATGACCCCTGTCAAAATCGTCGCAGCGAGCAAGTATTCCAGCCCGTGGTCACGGACAAGCGGCACCATCAATAGCGCCATCGCGCCGGTAGCGGCCGAAATCATGCCGGGACGCCCGCCGACGAAAGCGATGATGACCGCAATGCTGAAGGAAGCGTATAAGCCGACCATCGGATCGACCCCTGCAATGATGGAGAAGGCAATGGCTTCCGGAATAAGCGCAATAGCGACGAGAATCCCTGACAATATATCGCCGCGGATATTCCCGAACCATTGGGTTTTAAGACTTTGTTTCACGTGTTCGTGCTCCTCTATTCTTTATTTAAAAGTTTCTTCATGTACTGGAAACCTTATTTTTTCACAATGAAAATAGTTTAGCACCGACGCTCCATTAATGGAACCTTTTTGGGTCCGTTTTTACAAAAAAATTAATATGTTATAATATATTCACTTTGTACAGCGAGGAGTTTTTTACGTGCGAATCGGTTACGCAAGAGCCATTGAAGAAGATTTAGATTGTCAAAAGCAGCGTGCCCTGTTTGAAGAATTCGGCTGCGATGTGATCCATATAGAATCCCACAGTTCCCCGAAACAGCGGACCGAGCTGGAACGCATGCTCGAAGCTGTCGGCCCTGGAGACCGCATCATCGTGATGAAACTCCACGTCCTGGCAGATTCAACCCGCCAATTGGTGGACTTGGTTGAGGCGCTCGAAGAGAAAACTGCTTTCCTTCATGCCGTTAAAGAAAATATCGATACTGCGAAAGGAACGTCGTTTTCTTTTTTGGAAATCGCAAAATCCATTGCCGAATTCCAGAGCGACTCCATCAGCGCGAAGACCAAAGCCGGATTGTCGGAAGCCAAGCAAAAAGGCATGCACGCCGGGCGCCCGCGCAAGCCGGATGCCAATGTCAAAAAAGCGATTGAAATGTATAAAAGCAAGTCCTATAGCTTGGCCGAGATCAAAGAACAGACCGGCATCAGCAAATCCACTCTGTATCGTTATTTGGAGAATTAAAAAAAGAGCGCCTCGGCGCTCTTTTTTTCAGGCTGTCGAAAAGGTAAGAAGTCGTATTTTCCGAAGCTTATCGCTCGCTTTCCGTGGGGCGGGAATCGAGCCTCCTCGTCACTTCGTTCCTGCGGGGTCTCTCAAACCCGCTAGTCCCACAGGAGTCGAGCCAACGCTTCTCCAAATACTTAGCTAAGTCATTGATTTTTGAATGTAGAAATGGTGATTTCCTTTTTCATTCATAGCGGATTATAGACTTCTTCAACCCTCTTTTTCTATTGCCCGGTTTTCAACTCTTCTTTCACGGGTGGTTTTGCCAGGATGGAAGCGACGATTGCTAAAGCCGGGATGATGAGCAGGAAGCTTAATGCTTCATCGTAGCCGCCAAGGAAATCGTAAAACAAGCCGAACGGCAAGGGCCCTAAGGCAGAGCCGATGACCATGATCGCCATGGCGATGCCGCTGATGCTGCCGATATACTGGCGGCCGTAGTAATTGGGCCAGACAATGCTCAACGTGACCCGCTCAATCCCTGATACGACTCCCCATACGACGCCGAACAAGATCGCTAATGACAGAACGGTCGCTTGCTGGAGCAGCAAAATGAAAATGATCTCTCCGGCAAACAAGGCGACCAGCATCCAGCGCACTTCAATTTTATCCAACAAATAGCCGGCCAAAAACGTTACCGGGAATCCGACGACCGCCATCAAGCTCAGCACGGTCGCTGCAGCTTCAGGCGTCAGTGATTGCTGTGAAAAAATCGATACTAAATGGAACGTGATTCCCGTGTTCACCAAGGCTGGCGTTGCGACGCAAAACAGCAGCAGCCAAAAGGCGCGGGTTTTCTGCGCTTCTTTCACGGTCCAGCTAATATCTGCCGACAAACTCTTCTCTGCGGTTTCCCCTTCAGGAATCACTTCCCCGTCAGGACGCAAGCCGATATCTTCCGGCTTGTTGCGGATCAGCAAAAACGCGAGCGGCGTAAAAATAACCAACACGGACGCGCCGAGCAGCATCCACGCAATGCGCCAATCGAAAGTTTCGATCAACCACACATTGAGCAATGGAAAGACGGCAGAACCGACCATCGCCCCGAGTGCTGCGAGGCTGAGAGCCCGCCCTCTTTTGGCGATGAACCATTGCGGCACGAGCGACTTCGGCGTGAGTGACATCGAGCCTTGCCCAAGCAGGCGAATCAAAAAGAAGCCGATAAACAGCATGAAAGTATTGGCGATCAATCCGTTAAACAAACAGGCGAGCCCCAGCAAGCTGGAAATGATGACCGCCATCTTGCGTGCTCCCTGGCTATCGACCAGCCTGCCGACCATAAAGATCAGGAAACCAGCAAGCAAAGTGGCCGCAGAATAGATCCCTGACACCGTCGAGCGGCTCCATCCGAACTCTTCAATATAATAATCGATGAAAATGGCATTGGAAAAGGTTTGGCCGGGTCCCGAAAAGAAATACGACAACGCCGAAATCGCGACGATGACCCAGCCGTAATAAAACGGCGTATGTATTGGCGCAGTCTGTTTCACCTAGTTCTCCCTTCTGCCTGCTACAGCAAAAAGGGCTCCGCCTGGGAGCCCTTTTTCTTATTTTACGATCAGTACCGGGCAGTTCGCGCGCTTGACCACTTTATGGCTGACGCTGCCGAGCACCATCTCCTGCAAGGAGTTCAAGCCTCGGCTGCCGATCACGAGCATGTCGAACGCTTCCTTATTGGCGAAATCGACAATCGTCGGGCCCGGCGTCCCATGAAGGATCTCGACGCGGTATTTGATGTTCTCCGATGCGATCGCTTCTTCGACCGGCTGTAATTTCTTGCGGCGCTGGAAATCCAGCTCCGCGGAACTGCCGCTGTGAAGTACTTCGTTTTTCGCGTTGTCGTGATCCGCGACGAAAACGATCGTAATCTGTGAATCATCCGATCCTTTTGCTATTTTCACGGCTTCTTTAGCTGCACGGACTGAATGGTCGGAACCATCCACAGCGAGTAGGATTTTCTCGTACACTTCTCAACACTCCCCTTTAATGAGTCAGTCATTTGGCGTGCTCGTGCGTTAACACAGAGATAGCCAGCTGTGAAATCGATAGCGATACCTTTATCTTCCACGTTAAAATCGAATTTGTCCAGAATTTCCTTGTCCTATCCAAGTTCTTGCATTAAAAAGACCCAGCTTCCATGTGAAGATGAAAGCCAGGTCTATCTAATAATTCAATTAGTTATTCACTTTTCGTTTTCTGTTTTGACCGCTTCAACGGCGTTTCCTTATCTCGCACATTGTTGAGCCATGCACGGTCCTGGTCCATCATTTTTTTCGCCGAATATATCATCAGGAAGGTGATGAAAATGATCGGCAAGCCCATCAAGCCAGACACCACTTCGAGCGGTGCCAAGCCGCCGATTCTCATGAGCACCAGTGAAATGACGGTGATGATGCCGGCAACCAGGATGCGCAAAATTTTCGGCGGTTCATTTTTGCTCATATCAAGCGTACTCGTATAAGCAGCAATCGTGTAAGTCGTCGAGTCGAGTGTGGTCGTCAGGAAGATGAGCGCGACGATGATGAAAATCACAATCGCCAATCCGCCAAGCGGCAAGGTCGAAAGAATTTCAGGAATGACTGCCATCCGGTCTTCTTTCACCATATCCAAAATCGGCAGTTCACCCGTCAAATAACGGTGGACGCCGAGCCCGCCAAGAACACCTGTGGCAATCCACGACAACAGCGTAGGCGCCAATAGATAGGTCATGATCATCTCGCGGATGGTGCGCCCTCTTGAAATACGGGCCGCAAACACCGAATGCAGCATCGCCCATGTGGCACTATAAGCAAACCAAAACACCGTATTGCTTTGCACATGCGACGCCGCGCCTTGGTAAACTGAGTCCGTATTGAGTGAAAAACTCAAGTAATTCGTAAACAGCGACGCAACGCTGTCCGAGAAATAATTCAGGATAAAGACTCCTGGCCCTGCCAAGAGAATGAAGACAGTAAAGGCTCCCGCCAAATAAATATTGAACGTACTGAGCCGCTTGATACCCTTTTCCACGCCAAGGTAAGCACTGACGGAAAACAGCGCTACCCAGACAATCGTGACGACGAGTGTTAACCCGAACGTTACATCAATGTTCATTAACGCAGAAATATTATACGTGATGATCGGTGCGCCCAGACCGAGCGTAACCGCAGCCCCTGTCATGATGCTGAGCAAGAACAAGACATCGAGCAGGCGCCCTGCCCAGCCGTCTGCCAATTTATCGCCAAACACCGGACGTGCTGCTTCTGACATGCGCATCATCGGCTTTTTCTTAACGTGCAGCGTATAAGCCATCGCCGGGGCGATCATGACAAAGATCGCGAATACCTGGAAGCCCCATAAGAACATGCTGTAAGCATTGCCCATTAAAATCGATTCCGGTGAACCCGCCTCCATGCCGGCCGGCGGGTTGTTCGCCACGGATGTCCATTGCAACATGCCGGTACGCATGATTGTGGAACCGAGCCCCATGGCGATCAAGATGGATGCATACTCGAACAAAGTCAAGCGCGGCTTTTCTGCTGGATCGCCGAGAACGATATCGCCATATTTGGAATACGAAAAATACAATGCCGCTCCTACCAAAATAATGCCATACCAGAGATAACCCCAGCTGAATACTTCAACAATCGTCGTAAAAATCCCATTCAGCAATTCCAATGAACGGCTTTCATAAAGCGCGAGTGGAACGCTGATTGCGATGATGATGATCAAAGCCGGAAGAAAAATCCGGTAATCGATCAAGCCTTTCTTTTTCATCGAATCCCCCTCAATTATTTAATCCCTTTTTCCCTTCCCTTTGACTTGCTTGTTATAACCAAAAAAAAAGAAAAAACTACAAAGAAATGTAGTTTTTTCAGGAAAGGCTTGGGAAATATCATCATTTCCAACACGCCTACGAGTATAACGAAGCTAATTTCCTTGAGCAAGCAAAGCGATGCTCTCTGTTCAGTCGTGGCCGTGCGCCCATGAAATGCGTGGATCGATTTGGCGCGACATCCGGACCATGACGGGCTGGAAACCCATACGCGGCCAGAAATAGGAAGCCATTTGGTTTGGCGTATGCCAGTCGGCAAAAATATAATCATAGCCCTCTTTCTTCAATTCGCCGAAGCAATAGTTTGCCAGTGCTCTGCCGATGCCGCGGCTTCGCATATCGGGGTTGGTCGAAGCAGCTGGCAGCTCCACGCAATTCTCGGGCGTCACCAAACTGAAAGGGTCCTCCTTGCGGAAATAAACATGGAAGCCGGCAGCTTGTTCACCTTGGTTAACGAGCCATAGATAGGCTTCTTCGTCTTCCGTCAGTGCGACATAGCTTTTCTGGACGTTTTCCATCGTTTCTCTCGTGATTGGATGCCAAGAAGGTGCGGCTGCCTGGTGGATGCTGTTCCACACCGCCATTTTTTTCAAAAGCGGCGCATCCGCTTTCGTGCCGCGCCGAAATTCGAGTTCAGGCAGCGTTCCGTTTTTCGGTTCGTAATCATCCAGCGACAGAATCGCATATTTTTGCTCGAAGGCGAATCCTTGATCTAGCCATTGCTCGAACACCATTTCATCTCCAAGCGGCGCCATCAACACGTGGTGGAAATAGCCATGCTTCACCCATTCCGCTCCAGCATCCGCATATAATAAGCGCAACAGGCGCGGATGTTCATGCTCACTGATGGCAATTGATTCATAATCCATCCACACATAGCGTCCGCGATGCGCTTCTTCCTTGAATTCATAAACCAGGTATCCGATCACATCAATGCCACGGACAGCGACCACTCCGCTGACATATGGGCGCTCGAGCAATTTGCGGATGACAATCTCCGCTTCATCGATTTCCTCGAACTTATCCGGCAGATACGGGAAAATCTTCCGCTCCCGCGCCTGGCGTTTTGAAAGCAATGCAGACATTTGGCGGATATGCTTTTCTTCTACACTGATGATCTGGATCACATTCCATCACTCCCCTGTTTGAAGTTTCACTTCAAGCATCGCGTATTGGCCGTTGCGCACGATGTTCCCGAACTCCACTGGCAACGGTTCAACAAAAATCGGGCCGTCTACTAATGTGGTATGGAATTCCCCTTCCTCTCCGCAAGCATCGATGCCGAGTGCCTCGAGCTCTTCGATCAGCCCGCGGGTGAAAATGCGCCCGAGAAACTCCTCTCCGACACGCGCAGTATCCACCACTGTAATGACGGCTTTAAACTCTTCTTCGACCAGTTCTTCCAACAGTGACCGGCGGGCTTCTTGCCATAAGGGATGCAAGACATCGAGTTCTGCCTGTTTGCTGACTTTTTCAACCCAATCAAGATGATCCTGCAGGTCAATATCCCCGTACACACCCATTTCGATGCCTTGTTCTTTGAAATTCTGCAAGTGGCGAATAAATTCCTCTTCATATCCTGCCCAGTCGGCTTCGCCAATCACTAAAGGCAAGCTCATCCGTTCCGCTTGTGCTTCCAAGATCTGCTTTTTCAGCCCGTGGGATTTTGAGTGTTCTCCGTCTTCCTCAAACATGGTGAACAACGCAATCGGCACATGCCCTTGCTGAACCGCCCGGTAAAATGCTAATGCGGAGTCTTTGCCGCCGCTCCATGATGTAATAAATGGTTTTTGCATACTGCACCTCTTCTGTAATTTCTTGTGTCTTGCTTTTTCGTTTCCTCGTTCCCTCTACTTCTATTTCCTGCCCTGAAACTCCTTGTTCCACAAAAAAACAGCCGGGAAACTCCCGGCTGTTTGCATTATTTTCCTACCATATTCTCTGGGCGCACCCATTCGTCGAATTGCTCCGCAGTTAAATGGCCGCTCTTGACTGCTGATTCTTTCAGCGTCGTGCCTTCGTTATGTGCTTGCTTAGCAATCGCTGCCGCTTTTTCGTAGCCGATATGCGGGTTGAGTGAAGTGACAAGCATCAAGGAATTCTTCACATGGTTCTCGATGACGTCCAAGTTCGCTTCAATGCCGATTGCACAATTATCGTTGAAAGAAACAAGTGAATCCGTCAACAGGCGGACTGATTGCAGGAAATTGTATGCAATGACCGGTTTGAAGACATTGAGTTCGAAGTTCCCTTGGCTTGCCGCAAAACCGATCGCAGCGTCGTTGCCCATGACCTGGGCCGATACCATCGTCAAGGCTTCGCTTTGTGTCGGGTTGACTTTCCCTGGCATAATCGAGCTGCCCGGCTCATTTGCCGGAATCGTGATTTCGCCGATGCCGCTGCGTGGGCCACTTGCGAGCCAGCGTACGTCGTTGGCAATCTTCATCGCATCCGCTGCAAGTGCTTTGACCGCACCGTGCACGTAAACCATTTCATCGTGACTTGTCAGTGCGTGGAATTTGTTTTCCGCTGAAGTGAACTCCGTGCCCACCGCTTCTGCGATGAATTCCGCAACATAGCCGCCGAATTTCGGGTCTGCGTTGATGCCCGTTCCGACAGCTGTTCCGCCGATCGCAAGTTCACGCATATGCTCGACGCTTTCTTTGATCATGCGCTCGCTTTTCTCCAACATATGGCGCCAGCCGCTGATTTCCTGGCCCAGTGTAAGCGGTGTGGCATCTTGCAAGTGCGTGCGGCCGATTTTGATGACATCGTCGAATTTCTTCGCTTTTTCATCCAAAGTCGCTTTCAATTTCTGGACCGCTGGAATCAATTGCTCCGTAACCGCTAGAACGCCGGCAACGTGCATCGCCGTCGGGTATGTATCGTTCGAGCTTTGGGACATATTGACGTCATCGTTCGGGTGAAGTTTTTCATCCGATCCTTGTTCCGTCAAGATTTCGTTTCCGCGGCGCGCCAATACTTCGTTCATGTTCATATTGGACTGCGTGCCGCTTCCTGTCTGCCAAACGACGAGCGGGAAATGATCGTTCCATTTGCCTTCGATCACTTCGTTCGCAGCTGTTTCGATGGCGCGCATTTTTGCGTCGGACATCTTGCCAAGCTTGTGATTCGCTTTAGCTGTCGCTTTTTTCAATTGAGCAAATGCCATAACCACTTCATGGGGCATACGTTCTGTTCCGATGGCAAAGTTTTGGACGCTGCGCTGAGTTTGCGCGCCCCACATTTTGTCAGCTTCAACTTGAATTTCACCGATCGTGTCTTTTTCTGTACGATACTGCATTCCATTCACTCCAATTCTTAGTCTTTAACTTGCTTCTCTTCTATTAAACACATTCCACCCGAAAAAAGCGACCCTCGCCGCTAAAATCCCCCGGTTTTGCTCGAGAAAAACGCTTCGATTATCGCTTCATCTGAATGCGGGATATGTTCCCCTTTGATGATCTGGGCGCCGTTGATGCAGCCGCTCGACAGCAAGATGATGTCTTCCGGTCCGCTTTCTGCAAGCGCTTTTTCCACTGCCTGTTTGCGCGTTGGCGCTTTCAGCACTTTTTGCATGTACGGCACACTGAAGCCTTTGATCACTTCCGAAACAACTTCTTCCGGATCGCTGTAACCCGGATGGTCAACTGTAACGACCAAGACATCCGCTTTCCCTTCAGACGCTTTTGCCATTTTCGGCATCTTGGCAAAATCCCGGATACCGATTCCGGCAATAAGCGCGATCAAACGGCGATGGGGTAATTTGCGGGCTTCCGTCAAGACCGCATCGATCGCGACTGGCGTATGGGCATAATCCAAAATGATGGTCCGCTCTTCAGGGCCTCTGATCACTTGAAAACGCCCTTCTACTTGAGGCATATCCGGCAAGACTGCAATGATTTGGTCGATTGAATGCCCAGCGTGTAAGGCTGTCGCAATCGCCGCCGTCAAATTCGCGGCATTGTAATCCCCGAATAATGGAGCTTCGATCACCCGGATATCGCCTCTATAATTCAACTCAAAACGCATGCCTTGTGCAGATGCGCTGTAATTTCCCCAAATCAGGTCAGCACCGCTCGACGGATCTTGGCTATAGCTCAACACCGGGTAATCCGCCACTGCTAAAATGCCACCGCTTAAACCGGGATCGTCGAGATTGACGACAGCTGCTTTCGCACGCTCGAACAACTTCAACTTAGACTCCCGGTAATGTTCAAAAGTTTTATGATATTCAAGGTGCTCCTCGGATAAATTCGTGTGGATAGCTACATCGAAAATGATCCCTTCCACCCGCTGCTGATCCAGCGCAGTCGAAGACACTTCCATCGCTACTGCCTTTGTGTCAGCATCGACCAGCATGGAGAAAATCTGGTGGATGTCAGACGCAATCGGTGTGGTGGGCGTGCTTTTCTCAAACGGGACTTTGCCTTCAGCTGTTTCGACGCCAGTTGTGCCAATAAATCCACAAGGCATTCCCAACAGGTTGAATAAATTTCGGGCATAGGTAGCCGTCGTGGTCTTGCCGTTCGTTCCCGTCACACCAATTTTAAACAGCTCTTGCTGAGGCGAGTCGAAAAAGAAATCTGCCGTATGGGCGAGCGCATTGCGCACATCCGCCACCAGCACAAAGCTGACAGAAGGATAGCGCTTGGCTTGCTGCGACAGAATTTCCTCATTGGAGCCGATAATCGCCTGTGCACCGTTTCCGATGGCAGGCTCTATGTATAGATGTCCGTCTGTAATTTCCCCGATGACGCAAAAAAATGCAGAACCATTCCGTGCAGCCGAAGAGTTATAGACAATCGCTTGGATGTCCGCTGACTCTGGCCCGAATGATTTTAATATGCGTACCCCGGGGATTTGTGCAAATTGCAACTTCATATCGTAACTCCTCTTGAAGATAAATTTATGTGAATTTCTGATAATTTTACAGGAAAGCGCTGGAGTGTTCCACAATTCGAGTCGCTTTTTTAAAAAAATTACCGATCAACTAAGAGGTTTGGCAAATTGCAGCGCATGAAAGCCTTTGACCATCTGGAAGCCTATTCCAACATATCCTTCATTTAGTAATTCTTGCTGTTTTTGCAGATCGTCGAGCGGTGCTGTGACTTGATTGCCGTAATCTGCATTCGGCTGCTCGAGATCTTTTACAAGGATATAGCGTTCCAGGCCATCGTACTTCTTTTTTAACGCAGCGATGTGCATGTGCTGCGTAAATTTATCTTTCAGGCTCGGGATATTCATCGGCGCCACTGTGCAAGCCACGTAGCGGAATTTTTTCTCCAGCTTCTTCAATTCCTTCATCACTACTTCGGCCAATTTCTGCTGAAGGCGGTTTCCACGGTAATCGGGAGCGACAGCCGAAATTTCCTGATAAATCATGTTGCCAAGCTCTTCTTCAGAAAGCCCGATATCGCGCCCAAGATGCTCCTCGTCAATTTCGGGGACGAGCAGTGCCCGAAAAGCCACTAGCTCTCCTTCTACAAAAGCCCCGACAATCAGCCCGTTATGCTGCAAAATAAACAGAAATTCTTCAGTCGACAGCGGCTGCAACGTATTTTTCTCTGGCAGCGAGTCGATAACCGTTTGCTGAACCCGTTCGATTTCAGCCAAATCCTCTAGGTACAGGCGCTTCATATACATTGGCACCTGTTTGTGCATGCGCACATTGGTCAGTGTACCTTCATATAGGCGGTCTTTCAAAGCCCATTCCCCCTCGTTTCTTTCGTACTATCAGAATACCATGTTCCCTATCCATCGTCTTCAAGTTTTTTCAATTGACTGTAAAATTGAAACTATTTACCGACCTGTTCCAAAAAAGCCTCAATTTCCTTTTGTGTACGGAGGATATACACCTGTTTTTCAGGATACTTTCTAATAAATTCTTCTATTAAATGGTGTTGCGATTTTTGCCGCCCGTGATAGGTCGTCACAATAAACTTCAAGAACTCGTAATCCAGCTTTTCAGGACAGTCCGGAGCCATATCCAGTCTAGCTTGTTTACGGTATTGGATACGCCTTTTCAATACACGCCATAAACAGCGCCACAGCGGAAGCTGCAATTGGATAAGTGCATCGCAAGCTGCCAAGCGGATAGCGGCCGTGCTATTATAATTCCCTTCAATGATCCAGTGCGGTTCGTTCACCAGCTCCTGCTGCTTGTGCTGAAATTCTTTTTCCTCTGCTTCAACCCAGCCCGGCTTCCAATAATACGCATCCAAATGATGTACCGGCAGATTGGCCACTTTTCCTAAACGTCTTGCAAACGTTGATTTGCCGGCTCCAGCTGACACACCAATCACCATAATCCGCTGCATCGATCCCCCTCCTATCGCTCTTCATTCAACTATAACGAATGGCGGGAAAAAGAAGCAACCGAACTTAACCCTTGCATTCCAAAGAGTACCGTGCTATTCTAAGGAAGAATTATTTTTGTTCGATGGCTTTTCATTAAGTATCAGATTTTATCTGAAGGATTTGAGCAAGGATAGTAATACAATGTATGCATTAGCATACGAGGAGGAAACACACATGGAACAAGGTAAAGTAAAATGGTTTAACTCAGAAAAAGGATTCGGCTTCATCGAGCGCGAAGGCGGAGACGACGTATTCGTACACTTCTCAGCTATCCAAAGCGAAGGATTCAAAACTCTTGACGAAGGTCAAGAAGTTACTTTTGACATCGAGCAAGGCCAACGCGGTCTTCAAGCTACTAACGTATCAAAAGCTTAATTAACCCTTAAACTTTCAATGGGCTCTTCTTCGGAAGAGTCCATTTTTTATTGTCTAAAAATATATGCATGCAATGGAGCGCATTCTTTAGGTGAGATAGCGAGTTTTTGTGTATGGAAATGTTCCGGCATGTTGATGTAAGCGTCGCTTTAGTATTCGCCGCCCTGCTTTGGGTTGGCCTCTTGCAATAAGCCAGGAAAAGCACCTGTCTTATTGCGTCGGCTCACCCCTTTACGCTTGGCGGCTGTGAAATTCCATTGATTCGGGTACGTTTAGTCAGTTCTGCTTCTGTAACTTGTTGCCGGCTAGCGGGGAAATCGCTTCCTGCGATGAAGCATCTAGTCCTATAGCATTTGAGTCAAGAAGCTTGTGGTGAAACTAGTACTCACTATCGCCTTCTCTTGTTCCAAATGATATGAGCTACAAAGTATGAAGCATTTCCACATTTTCAGTCGAGCGGATAGAAGAAATACTCTTCCTTCTAAAACTAGAGACGGAGTGGAAGGGAGGCTGACGCCTGTGGGACCGCGCGGGCTGGCGAGACAAACGTGCCGCGCTTTTGGCACGTTGGCTCAACACCCGCCCCACGGCAAGCAGCTCCCCTGCAACGCAGTCGAAAAGCGGAAGCTTTTCAAATCTCTTCTTTCTAACTAACAGTTCCTGTCGCATCAGCTGCATGACCCGCACCCTGCGAGCTTCCTGCAACGCAGTCGAATAGTACAAACTTTCTCCACTCACTTCCCTCCCGTATTTCATCAGTCACAAAGAAAAAAGCTGCCCAATGGCAGCTTTTTTTAATTCATGATGAAATACAATTGGAAGACCAGGAAAATGATCGCGACCAACAGGAGCGTTCCGACCACTACGCTCATGGCCAGTTTTTTTCCGTCCATCGACTCACCCTCTCAGTTTTTTCTCGCGTTCAATGGCTTTCACTATATCATACGCGCCTTCCCCGGTATTTGACAATACAGTAACGATGGATTTTTGCTGTGGATAATAGCCCGAGCGGAAATTCACGCCAGGGTCGTACCCCATTACATGATACTTCACCATCTCCGCTTCTTGCTTATCGATCCACACACCGTAGCCGTAAGCCTGTTCGCCTTCTTGTGCCTGGACCGTCAGCAGGTGGTTTTTCATCTCTTCAGACAATAAAGACCCGTCCATCAGCCGGTTCCAGAATTTCGCCATGTCCCCTGCCGTGACGAAGGCGCCTCCGTCCGCTCCACCGCGAACTGGAATCGCGTATTGGTTCGTGCGCCAGGAGCCGTCTTCCTCAATATATCCATACGCCGTATTTTTCGGCAAACGATCCAGACGGAAATAACCCGAGTCCGACATATCCGCTTTCGCCAACACTTCCCGCTCGACGTAATCGGCGAATTCTTCGCCAGTCACTTGCTCGATGATCAGGCCGAGTGCGATATAGCCCGCATTATTATATCGGAAACGCGCCCCCGGTTCTTCGACAGGCGGCAAGTCGCGGAATAATGGAACAAAATCAGCTGGCGTCTCCATCCGGTACATCGGAATCTCTTGCCATAATTGTTCGAAGTCATCCATCGCCTCTTCGTCGAAGTAATCAGGAAGGCCTGATGTATGGCACAACAGTTGGTGAACCGTAGCGTTGAAATTCGGGAAGGTCTTCGGCAATAGCTCTGACAGCTTCGCTGAAAGTTCGAGCTTGCTTTGCTCCACCAATTGCAACACAGCGACGGCTGTAAAGATCTTGCTGCCGGACGCGATGCCGAAGCGGCTGTCGACAGCAATCGGCCGTTCGTCCGCACGGTTCGCGAATCCTTTGGCAAGCGACCAATTTTCATTGCCGGCCATATGTGCAGTCCCTGAAAATGAGGCCGATTCCATTAAGTCGGAAACCGGATTATCTGCTTGCTTTTGCACCATATGCCCTTCCGCATCGATCTCGATCATCCGCCCGTCCGCAAGTTCGATTGCCAACGGATGCGTTTCGCTTTTCAGTTTAGAGAAGAACCACGTACGTTTTGGCGGTACGAGCACCAGAAAATGGGGATCTTTGCCGAGGAAATTCAGCGTTGTCGGATCGATCCCTTTATTGCCGCGTACGGGAATTTCCATCCGTTCCAATGACTCGCCCACTTCCTTGACATATGGCGAAACGATGCCGACTTCACTGATGTCGAGTAAGGAATCGATTGTGAAATCATCCATGATGTCGACGTGGCGCCGTCCGATAAACTCAACGATATTGCCGGCAGGATCCTGAAAATAGAAGGCATCGGAATTGAAATTCGAATAATAGATTTCGTCCATCCCTTCCTGGCGGTTCAGCTCAACGCGCGCACGCGCCCAGAATTTGGCCAAACTGAACTGGTTGCCTGGAATATTGATCGCATAATGGTAAAAAGACGCACTGTCCGACTGGCGGAATTCCAAAACGGACGTGCCGATTGAAAGCGCAAAGCTCGTGTCGTCTTCTTCAACAATCCGGAAGCCCAACTGGTATTCATAAAATCCTTTCATTTCATCCAAACGGTTTGTGTACAGTATCACTTTCTTGAACATGTCCTCACCTCTTCTCTCAGCATACCGAAAATGGTCAGAATTTTCCTCTTTTTCGTCGCATCCAAGCCGGCCTTTTGACATTTAAAGACAAAAAAAGCGAATGCATCTGCTGCATTCGCCTGTTACCACCGATAATCGAGCCGGACCATATCCCGGCATTGCAAGCCATTTTCAAAAATCGGCTCTTCATAATGGCGGGTGAAAAAGTCCCGGTCAACCGATTTCATGCGGAAGCCGCATTTCTGGTAGAGCGCCAATTGCGCCAAACTCGAATTTCCGGTGCCGATCTCGACAGCCGAGAAACCGAGCTTTTTCGCTTCTTCGAGCGCCAAAAACACTAAGCGCTTGCCAAGACCTTTGCCGCGCTCAGACTCAGCGAGGGCAATGTTTTTGATTTCAGCGGCATCCGAATCCAGCGCAGTCAAGACGAACACACCCATGACGGTTTCCTGCTGTTCGGCGATAAAGCAATGGCCGCCAGTACAATAGCTGCGGACTAGCTGCTCAGACGGATCCGCTTCCAGCAACAGCCCCATCGGCAATTCCTCGTGCATTCCCAGTTTTCGGATGTTCATTATTTTCGCTCGCTGAATCCTTGGTCGAGCAGATAATCTTCAGCGTCATCGAAAGTGCCGAAACTTTCTTCGAGGTTTTTACCAGTGTAGATATTCCAGAAAGGCTCTTCGTAGACAAGGTCGAGTTTTTCACCTTCTCTATTGGTCCACCGCTTGTCATAAGGGGGTTCTGGTTCCTGGCCCAAATAATCGATCGAATCGGCGATGATGCTGCGCAACTGGCTCGCTGAAAAATCACGGATGTTGACCAAGCCGCGGTTGTCCGCTTCGTATTGCGGCAAATCACCGACGAAGACAAAACCGTTGCCGTTCGGGTGAAGATGATAGACCACGTTTTTCTTATCATAGAGGCTTTCTTCAAATTGGAAGTTAACTCGTTTCATCGATACTTCTTTTCGTGTCAGTTCCGGAAACGCTTCGATCACTTCTAGTTTTTGCTCAAATGTCAGCACTGGACATCCCCATTTCTTCTTTGGATTTCTGACTTCAGTATAACATGCATACGGCATGCTTCGCCGTTTGCGAAATAATAGAAAAAGGATTGCCCATAAGAAATGAGTGGTGTCCATTTCGACGGACGCGCTCTAGCTCACAGGATGTTGGATCATGCAGCTGGCGCGTAATGTCGTTGCTCAACTTTCGCTATGTTCAAGCATCGCAAATAAATGAACTCAGTTCCACTTCGTTCATTTATTCGCCGTCTCCATTCCCATCCCATGTTCTGAATTGAAGAGAGTGGACGAACACGAACATACAAATAAAATATCCGAAGAAAAAGGACTTCTTTTTCTCCGGACATTTCAAGGTAATTATAAGGCAGCCCTTAAAACTTATTTTTTCTTTTTCAATCCGAATGGCCACCAAGCGCCGCCCGCAAATGAAACGGTAATTGCCGGCACGAGCAGCGGCAAGACGATCAAGCCATAAAGCAGCAAGCCCGTGATGACGATTGCTGCGATCTGCATCAGGCTGAGTACTCCAGATGGCAGCATCGCGCCGAACGTTCCGGCGAGCAAAATGGCGGCCGTGATGATGACCGTTCCCATTTTCGCCATCGACCGGTGCATCGCTTTCGAGAAGTCTGCCGCCGTTAAGGCTTCTTCACGGTAGCGATCGAGCAGGAAGATCGAGTAATCGATGCCGAGCGAGACGAGCATGACGAAGCCAAAGAACGGAACGGCCCATGTGATGCCGTCATAACCGAGCCATCCGACGAAAATCAACTCGGTGATCGCAATCGAACTGTAATAGGTCAATAAGAGAGAGCCGATCATGAACAGCGGCATGATGAAAGAACGCAACAGCACTGCCAATACCACGAACAAACTGATGAGCATAATACTGACCGTACGCGTAAAGTCACTCTCGGAGATGTCCTTCAAGTCGCTATTGATGCTTGGCACCCCGCCGTATGCGATGTCCACATCTTCAAGAGGCGTGCCGTTAATGCTTCTCTCAGCCGCTTCTTTCAAATTCGTGACGATGTCAATCGCTTCCGGGGAATAGGGATCTTCTTCGAGCACGACTTCCATCAACATGCCTTCGCCATCGGCAAATGCATACTGATCAAGCAGCGATTCGAACTCTTCTTGTTCCAAAGTGCCTTCAGGCAGATAAATGCCTGTGCCGCGCACCGCTTCGCTATCGCTGATGCCTGCGAGCGTGTCGGCGATTTCAGTCAAGCCGTCGCTGATTTCCGTAAGGCCGTCTGATGAAGCGCCGACGCCTTGCGCAAGTTCCCCGATGCCAGCAGCCAATTCATCATATTGGCCAGCTCCGCCGTTTAGGCCTTGTTCGATCTCTGAAAGTCCCGCATTCACTTGAGCAAGTGCACCGACTGTCTGTTCAATATTGCCGGTCTGCTGGAGGCCGCCCGAAATCTGTTCAAGCTGCCCGTTCACTTGCGACAAGCCTGCAGCTGCCTCGCGAAGGCCAGCGCCTCCTGCCTGTCCACTGATCGTTTCCAGGTTCGTTTCAATTTCACCAAGGCCGGACTGGACTTCGCCAATTCCGGCATTCGCTTCTTCAAGCCCTTCTGCAATAAGGCCCAGCTGATGATCGACGAAAAATTCATCAATCACCGAACCGGTAGGGCGCGTAATGGCACGAACCATGTCGACACCTTCAACTTTTTCCATATCCTGCGCCAAGGCATCCAGATACGGAATCGTTTCTTCTGCCGTTAAGCTCTCTTCACCTTTGATGACGACTTGCACCGGCATCGTATTGCCTGCGCCGAATGCCGATTCAATGGCATCGAGGCCTTTCACCGATTCATAATCCGAACTGATTTCGTCTACTGTATTAAATGAAAGGTCATTATTATAGGAGAACAACAAAGGAACCGTAATGGCCGCCACCAGCAGCATCGACCAAAGTGGACGGTTAACGGACAATTTACCGATCCAAATCCACAATTTGCTGTCTTTATGTGAAGCTGAGCCCTTGCTTGGCCAGAACAGCTTGTCTTTTAGCACCGCCATAAAAAACGGCATGACGGTAAACAGCACGACAAGGAGGACGGCGATGCCGACTGCGACAGCAACGGCCGATTTGAAAATCGGGAATTCCGCAAAACCGATAGCCGCAAATGCGATAAAACCGGAGAATCCACTGATGAACAAAGTCTTCCCTGCCGTCCGGTACGTATTCAGAATCGCTTCTTGCACATCTTTTCCTTCTGTCAGTTCTTCTTTATAACGGCTGAGCAGCAAGATGCAGTAATCGGTCCCGAGACCGAACAGAATCGCCACCAGGAAAATCTGCGTGTAATTCGATACCGGGAAGCCGAACCAATCGATGAAAAATGCCACGAGCGATTGGCTGAGCAAATAGCTGAGACCGACCGCCACAAGCGGGATGATTGGCGTGATAAACGAACGGAATACCGCCAGCAGCAAGCCGAAAATCAAAATCACGGTAATGATTTCTGTTTTCTTCAGGCCTTCCTGCGCGCTAGTATTGACGTCTTGGTTGATGATCGCCTCACCCGTCAAGTAGACAGTTAAATCGTCCGGCACAATCGTTTCACGGATTTCATCCGCGAGTGCCGCCGCTTCTTCGTCCGTTCCTTCAATTGATACCGGAAGCAAGACCGTCTGGCGATCTTCCGCAACCAATTGCGCTTCCAGTTCTTCATTTTCAAATGGATCCAATACGGTCGTCACCGGATCGCCGAACGCTTCGATTTCCGCTCTCATGTCCGCGATCTGCTGTTCGCTTGTTTCATCGAGTTCCGACTCCAATTCGATCACCAATGAAATGGTCTGCCCCGATACATCAGCCGATTCCAAAATGGCAGCCCCACGCTGCGAGTCCGCTTGTTCGGACAATTGGAACGAACCTGCTTCTTCCGCTTGTTCCGTTAAGTTTGGCGCCACTAAAAACAATGCCGCCGTCAATACGATGAGCCCGATCATGATCGGCCATTTTAATTTCAGTATCGTTTGCATCCCTTACACTCCATCCGTTTTCATGATTGCGCTGAGCTTTCTGAAAATCACCAAGAATTGATCGATTTCCTGGTCGTCCACTTGTTCCGACATCAGTTTTTCCAAGTACTCCGCCAGAACTTTATCTGACTCCTCGAGGACCGATTTTCCGGCATCGGTCAATTCAAGCAGCTTTTCCCGCCGGTCTGCGGTTTGGACGACTTGAATCAATTCTTTTTGCAATAGTTTTTTCGTGCGGTTCGAGACGGCGCTTTTATGTACACCCTGCAGCACCGCAAGTCTTGCCGATGTGATTTGGCCTTCTTTGCCAATCAATTTCAGCGACTGCATCTGCTCAGGGGAAAACTCTTCCCATAACGGATTGTCCACCGAACGGATGACGCGCTCCGTTCCGTAAAATAATACTTCCTGAAACAATTCGACCGCTTCTTTAATGCGCATATCCATAAATGGTTTACCCCCTCAACTAATAGTAGTTTAGGGGGTAAACCATTTACCGTCAAGCAATTCGCCATAAGAAAAACCCGCAGCCTGGGCTGCGGGTTTTCCCTTATACTTCTCTTGTGGCGGTCGAGCGGATTTCCTGGCGCCTTGCGTAAATGTTTTTGATGATCGTTTTCACGACCGCGTAAAACGGGATCGCCAAGATAATGCCCCAAATGCCCGCGATGTTCCCAGCTGCAAGAATCAATGTGATGACTGTCAGCGGGTGGACGTCGAGTGCATTGCCCATGACGTTCGGGGTGATGAAATTGCTTTCGATCTGCTGGGCGACCAACATGATGATGGCGACATAAACTGCCATAATTGGCTCTTGTACGAGCGCGATAATGATGGCCGGCACAACGGCGATATACGGCCCAAGAAACGGGATGACGTTCGTTGCCATGCCGATGATTGCCAATAACAGTGCATAGTCTAGGTCGATAATAAAATAGCCGATCAGTAGCATGATACCGACCAAAAAGCTGACGAACAGCTGGCCTTGGATATAGGACTGCAATGTGTGATCGATGTCCTTGAGTGTCTTGATGACCCATAGCTTGCGCTGCCCGCTGAAGAATCCAGAAATGAACGGGATGAACTTCCGGTGGTCAATCAATAGATAAATCAGGAAGAACGGCACAAGAATCAGTGTAAACAGCCCCGAAATAAAGCTCGTGAGGAACGACACAATCCAACTTCCGATATCACCGATGCGGTCGCCGATTTGGCCGCTCAGATCATTAATCTGCTCTTCTAGTGAATCCGGCAAGCGGTCGCGCTGGGCCAGCAGATACTGCGTATAATCTTCAACGTCATTGATAATGCCCGGCGCGTTGTCAACAAGCGAGTTGACTTGCTTGGTTACCATCGGCCCAACCATTGCAAATAATAGATAAAAGACCAAAACAATCAAGAGGACGATAGTTAAGATGGCGGCCCATTTCGGGAATTTGCGGTTCTCCAAAAAGTACAGCAACGGACGCGTTAAATAAAACAAGACGCCCCCGAGAAGCAGCGGCACGAAAATCGTTCCCGCAATGATAAATAACGGGTCGAAAATCCCTTGGACTTCGATGAATAAACGAATGATGACCAGTGTCAGGATGATTCCGACGCCTGCTTGAAACCATAATTTATTTGTCACCTATTACACTTCCTTTCTTCCATGTGTATACCCAGTTTATCACGATTATATGGTATTATATGTTTTTGTGTAGTGTGAACTTTTTTAAGCACTGCGCGTCTTATGACTGTAGATATGAGAATGAATAGAATTTGGAGGATACATACAGATGGAACAATTATGGCTTACCATTAAATTTTTGCTGCTCGGACTATTCCAAGGGCTTACGGAACCGATCCCGATTTCTTCGAGCGGCCACTTGCTGATTGCACAGTATTTTCTCGATGTGGAAATCGAGGGAAGCAATTCGACTTTTGCTTTGCTCGTCAATAGCGCCTCCCTGATTGCCGTCTTGATCATTTACCGCGAAGACATTAAACGGCTGGTCATTAACGGCTTGAAATTCTTCAAAGAAAAAACGCCGGAAACGCGGCGCGATTTCATGTTCATCGTTTATTTGGTCGTCGCGACCATCCCGGCAGGCATCATCGGCGTCTTATTCCAGGATACGATTGACTCCTACCTCTCGACGATCGTCACGGTCGGCGTCACCTTGGTCATCACCGGTCTTGCCCTTTGGCTGATCCGCAATATGCGCGGCCAACGCAAAGACGGCAATATGACAATGAAAGATGCCTGGATCATCGGCGGCGCACAGGCTGTCGCTTTGATCCCGGGCATCAGCCGCAGCGGTGCCACGATTGTTGCCGCTATGGCACGGGGCATTAACCAAGAGACAGCATTGCGCTTCTCCTTCCTGCTGTTCATCCCAGTCAGCTTGGGCGGGGCTGTGCTTAGCATCACCGACATCATTAATGATGATAATTTGTCGACGATGGCGGTGCCGTATATCATGGCATTTATCGGCTCTCTCGTCGCTTCGTACTTCTCGCTGAAATGGTTCATGAACATCATGGCAAAAGGCCAGCTGAAGTATTTTGCGATCTACTGCTTTATCGTCGGGCCGCTCGTCGTGCTCGCTTGGTTCTTGTTGAACTAATTAAAAAAATCCCTCTATTGCGCAAATGCAATAGAGGGATTTTTGCTTAGCGATTAAAGAAGTTTGCCGTGAAATACGGCTGCTTGTCTGAGTTGAAGGCGACGCCGACACCAAGATAGCCGAAGTCGGGCTTGACGATGTTTTCCCGGTGGCCCATCGAGTTCATAAGCCCTTCGTGGGCGAAGACGGCGCTATACTGCCCATATGCCAAGTTTTCGCCGGCGATAAAGAAAGTGATGCCATCTTCTTTCATGCGGTCAAAAGGTGATTGGCCATCTGGGTTGGTATGGCTGAAATAACGCTCTTCAGCCATTTCCTGGCTATGGTCACGCGCCGTCTCCATCGTTTCACCATCCCATTTCAAGAGCGGCAACTCACGCTGGATTCTCGCTGAATTGGTTAGCTCGAACAATAAAAATTCATAGCCTTCCTTCACTTCCGCTGACGGCTCCGCATAAATCTCGCCACGCTGCTCTTCCAAATCCTTGTCGATGACTTGGACCGCCGTGACCGTATCCCCTTCGTGAACGTCATAAAAAACCGTTGTATAGGAATCCGCTGTTTCAAACAAATCGTACTCATCGCGCGAATCCAGAATATATTGCACACGCCCTTTTTGCAGGCTCGTCAGCGGTGTCCCGAACAACTCACGTACTTGTGCTTTGGTCGAATCCATCGAGAAGCCTTCTGTCGAAGAGATGAGATCCTGGTTGGTAAACATGCCGTTGACCTCTCCGTTCTCATCGTAAGACAACAACACATAATTCTGGTAATCCTGATGGTAGCTATGCCAATCGGTTCCGTATTCATTTTCCATTAGACGCAACGGCAAGCCGAGCTTTTGCTGGGCTTGCTCCTTGCTCATGCCAAGCGTGACATTATGGACCGCCACCATGGAATCCGTATCGGATAGCTCTGGTTTTGCGACAGCTTCAGGCAAGGCGGCTGAGCTTTCTGTTACCATTGCCTGCAGTTGATGGCTGATGCGCGTCGTGAAATATTTGGCTTCATCGAGCGCTTTGGAAACATCCGTGTCAGCTGTTACATTTCCGATCACTTCATCCACCGAGTCCAAAAAGCCCAGGTCGACATATTCTTCGACAGACGCCTCCCATACCGGGCGGGTGAAAAACAACAAGACTATGAGCAACAGGATGCCAAACAATTTCCGCACACGCATCACCTCTTTCTCTTCATTTCAGTGTAATCGCAAAAGCGTAATCCGGAAAGCAAAAAGCCTTTTTTACTTTTTCCCTTAAATAAATACCAAAAGCGGACAGGAAAAGGAGTGCTTTTCACTGTCCGCTTTGCCATTTTCATTTGTTAAGCTTCCACATTGTGTTCGCTCGTAATATCGGTTTTCTTCGGTGAACTGAACCAAAGCGTAAACAATAAGCCAATCGTAAATGTGATCAGGCTAGTCACTAAAGTCATCGGATCGGCCGCAAAGCCAGGGAATACGACAAATAGCGAGCCAAGGATCAAGCCGATGATGGCCGCATACGTCACATACGTAAAATGCTCCAGCAAATAGCTGATCGCTTTACTTGAGACGACAAACCCGACCATGACGCCGGCACCGATTGCCAAGACGATCGGCAAATTCAATGTCGACAAAGCGTTGATGGCCGTCGAATAAACACCGATCAACAACAAGATGAACGAGCCACTGATGCCAGGCAATAGCATCGCCATGCTCGCGATCCAGCCAGAGAAAAATAGCAGGAAGAACGTTGGCAGGCTCAGTTCCGTAATCGGCGCTACATTATCATCGGTCTGGATAAATGCCATGGAAGCAAGCGCTGCACCGATGACCAGCAAGATGACCAAATGGCGTGCCGTAAAATTCTTTTTCACTTCCGCTTGCTTCATGATATAAGGCAAGACCCCGAGGATTAACCCCATGAAGAAAAATTGCGTCGCTTCGTAATGGTTTTCCAGCAAAAATTCGATAAATCGGCTGAACAATAATAAGGTGATGACAATCCCTATGCCAAGAGGCACGAGAAAGCCTAGCTGTTTTTTCCATTCGCGGCTGAAAAAGCCGCTGATTGATTCAAGCAGGCGATCATAAATCCCAAGAATAAAGGCAATCGTTCCGCCGCTGACTCCCGGAATCAAATCGCTGATGCCCATCAAAATACCGCGGTATATATTTTTCCATTCCATTCGTTCAATCTCCTCGTTTCAAAATCACTTTTAACAGTATAGCACGCAGAAACAGGAAACTCGAGCCGAATTACCGCAAGAGCGCACGTGCCTGATCCATCATGGAAGAGACGATTTCCGCCGCGCCTTCTTCCTGCGTCATTGCCCCTGTTGCCTGGCCTGCCCATAACGACATAAATTCCGGATTGTCGGCTTTTGCCGCAGCCCCCCGAATTTCTTTCGTCACTGTATTATGGGACGGAAATGGCAGCGGCTGGGTTCCCGTGGATTCGAATTGTTCGATGAAACGATTTTTAATTCCGCGCGCTGGTCGCCCCGAGAAACTTTTGGTCACGACAGTGCTTTCCTCATCGCTGTCAAAGATCGCTTGTTTATACGCCTTATGCGCACCCGATTCCTTCGCTCCAACAAAGCGCGTTCCGACCTGAACGGCTTGTGCGCCGAGCGCGAGCGCCGCTACCAGCCCGCGCCCGTCTGCGATGCCGCCAGCCGCAATCACCGGCACGTCCACAGCATCTGCGACTTGTGGAAGCAATGCCATCAAGCCGACTTGTGCGCCCATCGGATGCTGGTCAAATGAAAAGCTGCCCCGATGCCCTCCTGCTTCACTGCCTTGTGCTACGATAGCGTCGGCTCCTTTGTCTTGCGCTTCCATCGCTTCGCCGACAGTCGTCGCCATGGTGATGACGGTAACGCCTTGTGCTTTGGCAGAAGCCATATGTTCAGGCGGCAGCGAACCGAACGCCGTGCTAATGATTGGTACGTTCATTTCCAGACAAATGCGAAACAATTCTTGCCCATGATCTGAAGAGCGGTATTCAGCGTTTTGCTCTTCAATCGCAAGTTCCTTGTAGATTGGCTGCAGCGCTTGTTTCACTTCATCGATGCGTGAGAAATCATCTTTTGGCACAGGTGCAAACAAATTGACGGCAAATGGCTTGTTAGTCCGTTTGCGTATTTCCGAAATATCCTCCCGCAGCTTTTCAGGTGTCAAATAGGCAGCACCGAGCGTTCCCAAGCCGCCTGCATCCGAAACTTCCGCCACTAGTTCGGCGGTGGTCGGCCCCCCTGCCATTCCTGCCTGAATGATCGGATACTCAATCCCGAGCAATCGGCAAATGTCTGTATTCAATGAAATCATGCTTACCCCTCCCTTTCACAGTCTTACCTATCAGTATCCCAGTCTTTGGGATTTCTTCAACCGGGAACCTTTTCCGAACGGTCTGCGTTCTAAATATCAGCATCTATGAGAAGGCGGGATTGAATCATGAAAGGCTTCCTTTCGTTACTTGGCATCACGTTGATTGCCGCATTTTGCGGATTGATCCTTTTGGGCTTTTACAATGAACCTTTTGAAGACTGGCAAAACCAGGAGCGGCTCCAGGCTTATACGGAAACAAGAGATCACGTAATGCCCGAACAAACGGGCAACGTCCAACAAGCCGTTGCGCCTGGACGTTCTACACAAACCTTATTATACGCGGATGCATCCGCTTCATGCCCTGCACCTTAATGCAAAAAAATCCCCGAGACACCAAGTCCCAGGGATTTTCTTATGCGGTTAAAATGCGGATTCGGTTGCCGGATGGGTCAGCGGTTTCGAGCGTTGCCCCTTCCATGCGAACCTCAGCGCCGTATGCCTGCAAGCGGTCACGCATGGCCTGTTGTGCTTGTTCATCTGCGACACGGATGACATAATGCCCAAGACCTGCCGTCTGATCCGGCAGGACCGGAATGCCTGTGCCATTCCAGATATTCAATCCGATATGATGGTGATAGTTTCCATCCGAGACAAATAGCGCTTGATTGCCGAGGTTTGCGACCAAGCCGAAGCCGATCGCACCGGTATAGAAGTCGTGCGCTGCCTGGAGATCCGACACGTGGAGATGGATGTGCCCGAGCACCGTGCCCGCCGGCATGCCGCTCCATTTTTCGCCATTTGATGCTTGTGCAACTTCCTGGACATCGAGCGGATCGACCGTCATGTGAACCTGATCTCCGCGCCATTCCCATTCACCGGGTTCACGGTCGCGGTAAATTTCAATGCCATTGCCCTCTGGATCCGATAGGTACAACGCTTCGCTTACTTGATGATCGGAAGAACCGATCGGAATCCGTTGCTCATGAAGATGGAGCAATATTTTGCCGAGTTCTTTCCGGTCCGGCAATAGTACCGCGAAGTGATACAATCCGGCAAAGCGACCGGCTTTCGCCTTGAACTCGGGCGCGGATTGGAGCGTCAGGATCTCTTCCCCGCCTACCCCGAGAACCGTCTCGTTTTCCTTTTCTTCGATGGTTTCAAACCCCAACACTTCCGTATAGAAACGGCTCATTTCCGGCAAATCCAATACTTTCAAGGTCAAGCTTTCTACATAGCTTACAGGCTTTTGATGAAAATTCATTATAACTCCTCCATCTACTTACTATTTGTAACTGATTATATTTTAATAACCCAGTTACGTCAAGTCATCTGTTTTTTCATTCCTATACAGATATGCTATTATGAAGAAAAAGGAGCGGTGAACATGAAAAGCCAGGAAATTTGCCCACGGTTTGAAGCAGCTATCTCCTTATTGGGACAGCGCTGGACAGGCTTGATCATCCATCAATTGATGGACGAGCCCAAACGCTTCGGCCAATTAACGGAAGAAATCGGAATTAGCGGCCGCCTCCTGTCAGAACGGCTAAAAAACCTAGAAGGAGACGGCTTGGTCGAACGCACCGTTCACCCCGAGACCCCCGTTAGGATCGAATATTCGTTGACTGAAAAAGGCGCCTCGCTGCAGCCGGTCATGAAGGAAATCGAGCGCTGGTCACAAAATTGGATAGAGCCTGCAGAGACGGCGGAAAGTACTCCATGAGGAGGAGGATTTCCGCTATCTTTTTGCCCATTGCCATAGACAGAATATTCTAATATCTGTTAATGTAAAAGTATAAATGGCGGAGGAGGCGTATGCGTATGTCGATGTATTCCAATATGACCTATGAGAACGACACGCGGAAAATTGACAAGGCATTAAAGAAGTACGAAGAGAAAAAGAACGCCGCATTGGTACTGCTCGCAGAAATCGATATGCTCAACAAAATGGAAGATGTGGAAGATACGATCCTTTGGAAGCAGAAGTCGATGAAAGAAAAACTCATCGCAGCCGAACGTCAACGGCGGGATGTCGAGGAAATGCTGATCAATTATATTGGCAAATACGACGACCGTGACTTGCATCGCTACACCGAACTGCTCGAGGAACTGAAAAAAGACAAACCGAAATGACAAAGGCAGGACTGAAATCAGTCCTGCCTTTGTTTCGGTTTGCCTTTATTGTCAATCGAACGGAGAATATCGCCCGTCCAGCCTTTTTGCTTGAAGTACAAATAAAGCATAAATGTAGAAATCAAGATGACAGCAATCGACATTACATAGCCGTATCTTAAATCAAGCTCCGGCATTATACGGAAATTCATGCCCCATAAAGCGCCCCACGCCATAACTGGAGTAAATAAAGTCGTCAGGACAGTCAAGGTTTTAACGATTTCATTGCCTCGGTAATTGGCGACGACATTTTCCATATCGACCATGTTCCTGATTTCATCTTCATAAGATTCAACGAGCATGACACAGCGATCAATCCGCTTAGCGGTCCGCTTATACTCTCTACCTTCATGGATATCGCCACCGAAGGTCTCTTCAATTGCCATGCTAATTTCCCGGAACCCCATGATCAAATGCTTCCATAACAAGATTTCGTGCCGTACTTCCTCGATGCTTTCTAGCGTTTTGCGGTTATTATGCTCTTTGATATTCCATAGCAAGTGATGAAGACGCTCTTCAAACCCGTCGATTTTATGCAACACCGAACCGACCATGCCCCAGAGTAGGATCATCATCACTTCGATCGGCGATTCTGCAACTTCCATTTGTTGAATCATCAAATGCCTTGGCATATCCAAGTCTTCCTCGAAGTCGAGCGTACTGGTCACCAATAGTTCTGGTGACACATAAAAGTGAAAGACATCCTGCGCATCTCGCGCATGGCGACTTTGTTTATAAATCAATGAACCCCATAAGACCTCCTCGCCGTTTTGGGAAGTGTCGGCATGAAGAATATTGACGGTTAAGCTTTTCGATTGATCGATCCATTGCTGCAATTTCGGATTATCTGTCAGCAATTGGCGAAAGTCCGCTGCTTCCATCGCATTCTCTTCTTGCCACACTGCATTCGCAAATTGATGCCGCGGCATAGGCCTCCCCCTTTCTTCCTGATGAACAGGTTTCGAAACCTACCTTATCTAAATCACATGAAAAAAATGCCGCTCTATTGTAAGCGGCCGGTTGATCTAGTCATTCTGCTTGTCATCCGGTGTCTGGTCCCGGTATTTTTCGTTGGAGTTTTCTTCGTATTCCAACTCCCTGTCCGGCATGGGATTCAATTCTTTATCCGGCGGCTGATGGCGGCCCGGTTCCACATCCGGCAGCAGTTTCTCGCCCTCTTTGTATTTCCGTTCCTTATCCATGCGATCGCCCTCCCGATAACTTTGTTTGTTGTTCTTTACCCCAGCCTCATTTTTTAAATCCTTCTGAACTCAAGCTGTAACAAGCGATTTGAAAAGCTCCAAATCATCCGGGTAGGCAAGATCGATCTTTTCAATTTCATCGATAGATTTCCAAGCGATATCTTCAATCAAAAAATCATCTTTCGGGATGGTTAGTTCGCCGCCTGTCACTTCAACACGAAAATAATGCAAATCAAATGACACGGCAGCATTTTCATAATTACCGTCCCGCGTTTTTAAGATTTCTCCTGCTTTGACCGTCAATCCCGTCACTTCCTCGAATTCACGCTCACAGCATTGCTCAAGTGTTTCGCCCGCTTCCATGCCGCTTGCAGGAACCGACCATTTGCTATCTTCTTCGGGTGCTTTCATGAGCACCAATAAAATTTCGTCCCGTTCATTTACACAGACGCCAGCAGCGCCTTTCCAGTTTGCCATTTCCATCAAATCTCTCCAATCGCCTTTTTTTCAATTCCCTGGACCATCGCCTGTTTTCCATTTATGTATTGTTCGATGTCCAAAGGATATTGTTGCGCTAACTTTATCTTTAATTCACCATACGCTGCTGCCACTTGCGGATTCGCTTTCAAAAAATCACGGAATGCCAGATGGCGAAAAACTTCAGGATTCCCCTGTCCATAACAATGGACGTGGTGCGTACGTTCATTGCCGCCACGTTCATAATAACGCCTCCCCTGCAGCCCGTTTTCACCTTTTGACTGATAACCAAGGTGTCGGAAATCCTCTTCAAAGCGGTCTAAGGCTTCTATATCGGAAACGATCACGAGCAAATCAATCACCGGCTTGGCAGCAAGGCCTGGTACCGCGGTACTGCCAATGTGCTGCACATCCAGGCAGTCGGATTCAAGCATTCCATGGAGTTCTGCTGCGGCATTTTCAAACTCAGCCGGCCACCCCTCGTCATATGCAATTACGGTCACTTTGCGCATTCTCTTTCACCTCCGATGCAACTCAAAAAATCACCTTTCCCCAAATGGCAGCCCTTCGACTCCCATTGTACAAGAAAAGGTGATACAGCAAACGGGAATTTACCCATTCGTTAAATTTAAAGAATGATTTCAAAAACAGGTAATGAGGAAATTCACCCTATTTTTTTGCGGCGTGCTGTTCCAAAACGAGCCGATGCGTAACGTCCGGCAAACCGACGTCGCCCGAGAATCCGTTAGCACGGTAAAAGGCATCTGCTGAAGCGGAATCCGTCCGCACCACGAGTTCACTGAACTGCCCCTTGGCAAAATCGATGATCGCTTGCAGCAATTTCGTCCCGATCCCTTCTCTTCTCACAGCTTCCGCAATGTAAAGGCGCCGCAGCCTGCCTATGCCTTCTTTCGTGGAATAAGGATCCCTATTCAGCCCGCCGATTGCCACCAATTTACCATGCGGATCGAACATGCCATACAACACTTCGCCTTGTTGGTCGAAGCGATTGCTTCCGTCCTCGTACTGATCGACAAGCCTCCTCAGGAAACGGTATCCTTCAGATTCACTTTCCTCCACAAGATCCATGGCATCCACTTCGCGCAAGTCTTCGATTTCTCTGATTTCCATCGGCATTTTCATGTCCTCCTTTTTAGTAAGCACTACAGGAAAAGGGCTGGCCCAAATCATATCATGATGTTTTGGGCAGCCCTTTTTTCTTCCATTATACAGTCGTATCTTCCATGCGTTCGTTCCGTGCTTCCATTTTCTTCACCACATAAATACTGGCTTCATAAAGCCCTGCCATCGGAACTAAAACCAGCAGCTGGCTAAGAAAGTCCGGAGGCGTGATCAGGGCGGAAACAATCGCTAAGCCAAGATACGACCATTTCCGGACTTTCTTCATCGATCCAGACGTCAAGACACCGATCGATGACAAGAACAATGCCAAGATAGGCATTTCGAATAGTAAGCCAAGTGGAATCGTGGTCATGATCAAGAAATGAACATACTCGTTTGCCGAAATCATTACATCAAAATTCGCTGCCCCTAGGCCGATCAGGAATTGATAGCTCAACGGGTTGACAATAAAATAGCCGAAAGCGACACCGAATACAAACAATAACAGCATAACCGGTGAATACAAGCCGAGAAATCTCGCTTCGGTTTCTTCAAGTCCCGGTTTGACGAACTGCCAGATGAAATGGATCAAAAACGGCAGCGACAAGCCGAGCGCCATCGTGGCGGAAATCGACGTATAGAATTTCACGACTTCGAGCGGGCCGAGAATCACCAGCTCATTGCCTTTCACCACATAAGGAAACCAGAAATTCAGCGTGGAAAAGACGAGCAATAGGAAGAATAGGAAGACTATGGCACTTTTAATTAATTGCTTCCGCAAGTCCCCCAGATGGTCGACTAAGGTCTCCACTCTGTCTTCCGGCTCTTCAGGGGGTTTTTGGCCCCCTCCCGGATTCGGCTCTTTCGGCGCGCCTCCGGTCTCATGTTCCGTTCCGGAGTCAGCTTTCTGCTTTGCCTGTCCCGCCGGATCTTCGCTCGCCTTTTTCTTATGCAAGGGACTGATCAGATTGTTTTCTCCGTACGGATCCATTTAACCACCTTCATAAACTTTCGGTTTTATTCGTTTCTGCTGTTTCTTTTTTGTCTTTTTTATCTTTATCGTCTTCATCATCATCGTCCATTAGCCCTTTCGTCGAACGTTTAAATTCTGCGAAAGTCTTGCCGACAGCCCCACCGATTTCCGGCAGTTTCTTCGGACCGAAAATAATCAACACGATGACCAAAATGATGATCAAGCCTGGTACACCGATTGAAGCTATTCCACCCATATCTTTTCCTCCTCACGAATTAAACTAAAGAACCGCCTTCTTGGCTGTACTTGATGACGCCTTCTGCACAGCGATATGCAAGTGCTCCTACTGTACCGTTAGGGTTATAGCCGCCGTTGTGCGCGAAGTTTCCGGCACCTACAACAAATAGGTTTTCCATATCCCAATGCTGTAGGTAATTGTTCACAACACTTGTTGCGGGGTCTCCCCCCATAATGGTACCGCCTGTATTATGTGTCGTTTGATACGGGACAATGTCGTAATCGGAAATCGGTGATCTGCCGACGACCGTTTTCGCGCCCATTTCCTGCATGATTTCAGAAGTTCTTTCCGTGATGTATTTATGCAATGCACGGTCCTGGTCTGTAAAGTTGTAAGTCAATTGCAAGAGCGGCATTCCATAAATATCCTTGTACGTGCCATCAAGCGTCAAGTAATTGTCGCGGTGCGGTATTGATGCGCCCTGTGAGCCAACTGACAATGTCCGGGTATAGTTCTCGATGGATGCTTTCTTGAAATCCGCCCCCCAAGCTGGCGTATCGGGAGGCAGCGGGTTTGAAGCGATCGGACGTGAACCGGTTTGAGTCATGGAAATACTGCCTCCGTGAATAAAGTCGAGATCGCTATGGTCGAAAGCATCGCCATTGAAATCATCTATGGTCATGCCAAGCGCTCCCGCTCCCATAAAGACATTCATCTGATCCTCGAAAAAGCCTGAAGCACCTGGAAGGATTTGGTATGCATAGTTTTTCCCGAGTGAACCTTGACCTGTTTCGGGATCGTACATTTCGCCAATTTCCGAAACCATCAAAAGCTTGGCGTTGTTCATAACATAGCTTGTCAATACGACGACTTCCGCCGGCTGAATAAATTCTTCAAAAGTTACTGTATCGATGAAGCGGACGCCCGTTACACGATCGCCTTCTTTCAATACTTCCACTACGTTGGCCCCGAAGCGGATGTCGTAGTTGCCAGTGGCACGAGCCGCCGGAACGACCGTAATTTCAGGTGATGTCTTTGCGCCGTACTCACAACCGAAACGTTCACAGAATCCACAATACTGGCAAGCAGCGATTTGCTGGCCGTCAGGGTTTTCATACGCTTCCGATAAGTTTGCAGAAGGCATCATGAACGGCGTATAGCCGAGATTGCTAGTGGCAGTCTCAAACTTCGACAGTAAAGGCGTTTTCTTCATTGGCGGCGTTGGATAATCTGAAGAGCGTTTGCCCCAGAATGGGTTTTTGTCTTCACCCGAAATACCTGCTGTTTTTTCGAATTTATCGAAATAAGGCTCCAGTTCATCATACGTGATGCCCCAATCCTGCAAAGTGTATTCTGGAGGCAGCTTATTGGCACCATATTTCGCATCCGTCATGGACTTGATTTCAAAATCATACGGCAAAAATCGCCAAGTTTGCCCGTTCCAGTGAGTCCCTGCGCCTCCAAGACCTTCTCCTAGAAGGAAAGAACCTAATTGACGCATCGGCAATGCTTTCTGGTTTCTGGAGTTGCGGAATGTAATCGTTTCTTTCGACAAATCCTGCATCAATTCATAACGGATAGCATAGCGGTATTCATCATGAACCATCGAGTAATCAGCAGTCGAACGCTCTTGCCCGCGTTCGAGCCCCATAACTTTCAAGCCTTCTTTAGCACATTCAGCAGCGATAATTCCGCCGGTCCAACCGACCCCTACTGTCACTACATCTACTTTATCTAACGTCGTCGCCATACGTAATCCCCCTTCTTAATTTAGCTCAGCATGTCTCCTACTGAATGCGGATCCATTTCCACAAAGTCTTCGCTTTCGATTTCATTGATATAAGACGGACGGTGGCCAGGGAACCCTTTCATGCGCCACGCTTCCATGTTTTGGTTGCCTCCGTAAATCGGATCGGCGTATGCGCCGTTCAATGTCGCCTGCCGCAGAAGGCGGAAAAAGAATTGGGCGCTAGTCCCCTGCATTTCCACTTCGTCATCCTGGAAAGCTGTCAAAATTTCATCCATCTGCTCGCCTTCTAAATCGACGAAATTCGCTTCGAAGCGGCTTTGCGCTTCCTGCTGCATTTTCTGCAAGCCTTGTCTGAACAACTCATTGCGCTTCAGGCGGCTTTGATAGCCCTGAGTCGTTTCACCTTCTTCAAATGGCGGCTGCATATACTCCCTCGAATTCTCGCCGTAGCTGCCTGCAAGCTGGTGATCGATAAAAAATGGAACACCAAGACCGATTGCGCCTGGCCCCAAATCATCTTCCGGGAAAATACGTTCGGTCGCTTGCTGCAATACCGCAAACTCCTGTTGGTTCTTGAAAAATTGCAAACCACGTACCGCTTCGGTCGTTTCTGCCCCGCCGCTTTGGCCAGCTTCACCGCCGCTTGGAGCTGCTGTATCCTGACGTGTATTTGCCCCAATCACTCCACCTATGATTCCTCCACCGACGAGAGCGCCTGCCGCGATCCCTGACGTCTTCAGGAAATCGCGTCTGGAAACATTCTTCTTCTCTGCCATCTCATGCGCCTCCTTTAATAGGTATAAAAATTATAAACACTTAATAACTATACCCCACATTATATGCCTCCTAACTTTGATTTCAATAGATTTCTGACTATTCATTAAAAAAAGTCATAGTTAACAAAAAAAAGCCTTTGCATAGGTGCAAAGGCAGACATAAAAAAAGGCCGAGGGAATGGTCACCTCGGCTTTGTAGCTTATATAAATATTAGTCTAGAATTTTAATTGTTACGTTTTTACGTCCCCAGTTCAAAGCTTCGCCTTGAGTTGGGATGAAGACGTCGATCTTGTTGCCTTTGATTGCTCCGCCAGTGTCGCCAGCGATTGCTGTTCCGTATCCTTCAACCCATACTTTTGAACCGAGTGGGATAACGGATGGGTCAACTGCGATGACTTTTTGGTTCGGGTTCGAACGCAAGTCGATTCCTGTACGTGTAACTCCTGAGCAGCCCGCGCAATAAGCTGTGTAAGCTGTTGCGGATACTGTCATTTCTTTACCTGATTGTGTAGAAGCTGCTGCTGGTTTAGCTGCTGCTGGTGCACTTGCAGGTGTTGGTGCTGCTTGAGTTGATTTTGGTGCTTCTTTAGCCGGAGCTTTTGCTGCCGGTGCTGCTGGTGCAGGTGCTGCCGCTTTTGCTGCGGCGCCTTTAACTGCGAATTCTTGTCCAGGGTAGATCATGTGGCCGGAGATGTTGTTCCAGCTCATCAATTGATCCAATGAGATTCCGTGAGCGGAAGCGATCTTGAACAAAGTGTCGCCGCTTTTAACTGTATAGGTAGATGATGAGTTCGATGATTTCTTAGATGCCTGTTCTTTTCCTTCAACCGAAAGCGTTTCGTTCGGGAAGATCAAGTCAGAAGACAAGTCATTCCAGTTTTTAAGGTTTTGCACTGAAACGTTCTTTTCTTGTGAGATTCCCCAAAGAGTGTCACCTGATTGGACTGTATACGATGAATTAGCGCTTGCTGTAGTTGCTGCGCCTACACTTAATGCTGCGATGGCCGTTAGTGTAACGATTTGCTTTTTCATAATTGAAATTCCTCCTTTTCACTAACACAAGACACAGCTTAACACGTGCGCATTTCAAGAACATGACAGGACGACAGTTCCAACTTAACAATTACATTACGGCATCCTTATAATTATGACAGGCTGTAATAAATCAGAACATTCTTTCTTTTAAGTTGATATAAGGCCTTTTTTGCCCCTCTCCTCTTTTTTTCTTCTATTAATAACGATAGGATGGATTAGCCTCCCTTTGTTGGGGAATAACTAATTACAGCTTTATTCATCTGGGGAAGCATAGCTTTCAGTTTAGGAGGAACTCATTTGAAAAATGTCACGATCGTCTTTTGGATTTCGATCGCCATCTGCCTGGCCATGGTCGCCTGGGGATTTTTCGTGCCTGAAAACTTCCAAGCGCAGACAGGTGCGCTCACTTCCTGGATTTCATCCACTTTCGGCTGGTATTATCTAGCTTCCGTTTTTGTTATCCTCATCTTTTGTCTTTATTTGATTTTTTCGAGATTTTCCAATATCAAGCTCGGAAAAGCCGGCGACGAGCCGGAATTCAGCCTGATTTCCTGGTTTGCGATGTTGTTTTCTGCCGGAATGGGCATGGGGCTCGTTTTTTGGACGACTGCCGAGCCCATTTCACATGCCTTTATCAGCGCACCGCGTTCTGACCTGGGTTCTGATGAAGCCGTCAAGGAAGCGATGCAGTTTTCGTTTTTCCATTGGGGCATTCACGCTTGGGCAATTTATGGGCTTGTGGCTTTATCGCTCGCTTACGCCAAATTCCATAACGGTTCACCCGGCCTGATCAGCGCGACACTCATTCCGCTGTTCGGCAAAAAGCGCATGAGCGGCTGGTTAGGCAAACTGATCGATACGCTCGCCGTCTTCGCGACGGTCATCGGCGTCGCTTCTACGCTTGGCTTCGGCTCCGCGCAAATAAACGAAGGGTTGTCATTTTTGTTCGGCACACCGAATACCTTTGCCTTTCAATTATTGATCCTTGCCGTCGCCACCATATTGTTCATCATTTCCGCATGGTCCGGCATCGGGCGGGGTATCAAGTATTTGAGTAACATCAATATGGTGCTGGCATTCATCCTGCTCGGCATGCTGCTGATCGTCGGCCCGACGCTCTATATCTTGAACATGTTTACGGATGCACTCGGCGGCTATTTTGCCAATTTCCTGTCGATGAGCTTTAATTTGGAGCCGTTGAACACAGACCGCCGCGCCTGGGTGGATGGCTGGACAGTCTTTTACTGGGCATGGTGGGTGTCCTGGGCACCATTTGTCGGCATTTTCATCGCCCGTATCTCAAGAGGACGTACGGTCCGGGAATTCATGCTTGGCGTCCTTGTCGTTCCGTCACTCGTTTGCTTTATTTTCTTCTCAGTGTTCGGGGCTTCTGCTTTGGACTTGGAACAAAAAGGCGTTGACAAGATTTCCGAATACAGTTTGGAAACCGCCACATTCGGCGTCCTGCAACATTACCCGCTCGGTACTGTCATGTCGATTCTGACTTTGTTCGTGGTCGCTATCTTCTTCATCACTTCTGCCGACTCCGCGACATTCGTGCTCGGCATGCAGACAACCGGCGGCTTATTGAATCCGCCCAACTTGGTGAAAATCTCTTGGGGATTGATTCAGTCAGCTGTTGCTGCCATCGTCGTCTACAGCGGCGGAACACAAGGCTTACAGAATTCATTGATCATCGCTGCCTTGCCGTTCTCGGTCGTCGTCCTGCTGATGGGGGCCGCGTTCCTGAAAGCGGCCAGCCAAGACCCCGTAGCAGTGAAGCAGAAAAAACATCCCTTGTGATGGAACACAAAAATGCCCGGCAAGCTGAATCAGCTTGCCGGGCATTTTTCGTTGGTTATTTAAATACACTCGTGCTATGCAAAGGCTGTACTCTGGATTTCGGATCCAAGTAAGATTTCGCATTATTGATGGCGGTCGGTGCTTCACCGAAGCCGACAGCGATCAATTTCACTTTTCCTTCGTAGGTGGCAATGTCGCCAGCTGCATAGATGCCCGGTACGTTCGTTTCCATTTTGGAGTTGACGATGACCGAGTTCTTCTCCATCTCGAGGCCCCATTCCTTGATCGGGCCGAGTGATGTAATATTGCCATAGTTGACGACGACGTGGTCGACTTCCAGGCGCTCTTCGTTGCCTTCTTTGTCTTCCAGCACAAGTTCACGGATTTCGCCGTTCTCGCCGACAAGTTCCTTGACGTTGAAAGGCTTCTTCACTTCCACTGTCGACTGCATCATCGTATCGATATTCGCTTCATGCGCCGTCATTTTCTCGCGGCGATGGCTCAAAGTCACTTGCGAAGCCACGTTCTCAAGCATCATCGCCCAGTCAACCGCAGAGTCGCCTCCACCGAGGACTACGACTTTTTTATCGCTGAACAAAGTCAAATCTTTCACGCCGTAATGCAAAGTCTTGCCTTCGAATTGTTCAGCGCCATCGACTGCCAGTTTGCGCGGGTGGAAAGCCCCGACGCCAGCCGTTAAAAGAATCGCTTTCGAGTAATGCGTGCCTTTGTCTGTCGTGATAACAAAATGCTCGTCTTCACGTTCGACAGATGCCACGGTCTCTTCCAGGCAAATCTCCGGATCGCCGTATTTGGCCTGCTCGACCAAATTATCCACCAAGTCTTTTGCCAGCACTTTCGGGAAGCCGCCGATATCATAAATGAATTTATCCGGATACAATTCCATCAATTGCCCGCCGAGCTGCGGAAGGCTGTCCAGCACTTTAACTTTCATTTTGCGCATGCCGCCGTAAAACGAAGCGAACAAGCCGGTCGGGCCGCCGCCGATGATTGTAATATCGAAGATTTCACGTTCTTCCATTTCCAACACTCCTAATCTGATCAATATATCCATCCTACCACATCTATATAGGGTCTCCGCCATTGGACTTATGGCGGAAATCCGAAACAAGCATTTCCATCCCCTCTATTCTATCGTAAACTGAAACAAGGAACCAAATGGAAAGGATGATAAATGTGGATCTTGGATTAAAAGAAAAAGTAGTTGTCGTCATGGCTTCCAGTAAAGGGCTCGGCAAAGCATCCGCCTTAGAATTCGCCAAAGAAGGAGCGATCGTCGTCATCTCGAGCCGACGCCAGGAATCGGTCGACGCAGCTGCGGAAGAACTGCGCAGCGAAAGCGGAAACGAACACGTCCACGCATTTGCGTGCGATATGTCAAAAGCTGAAGACATCAAGCAATTATTCCACAAAGTCAACGAACAATTTGGGCGTATCGATGTGCTCGTCAACAACACAGGAGGCCCGAAAGCAGGCGGATTCGATAATATGAACGATGACGATTGGTACGCGGCATTCGACCAAAACTTATTGAGCTATATCCGTACATGCCGAGAAGTGCTTCCTTATATGAAAGAACAGCAATTCGGCCGCATCATCAATATCTCTTCGTCTTCGACAAAAGAAGTGATCGATGGATTGATCTTGTCCAATACGATGCGCGCGGGCATGGTCGGCTTCGCGAAGACACTGGCCCGGGAAGTGGCTGGCGATAATATCATGGTCAACACTGTCGGACCCGGCAAGATTTCCACTGGCCGCATCACAGAACTCAACGAAGCCGCAGCCAAAAGACAGGGCATTACAGCAGACGAAGTATTGAAGAATACAGAAGCGCAGATTCCAAGCGGTCGCCTGGGCGAACCCGCTGAATTCGCCCGCACAGTCGTCTTTTTAGCTTCTGCTGCCAATTCGTATGTTACTGGGCAATCCATCGTCGTCGACGGCGGATTCCTGAAAGCGCTGTAAGCCCCTTATCAGTAGGCAGTCGAACCAAAAGCCGATATACTAAGGGATGAACCAATTGAAAAGGAGATGTTAGTTATGGCGAAAAAAGGCCACATGCACATGGAAAACGGCGAAGTAATCGAATTCGACCTTTTCCCGAACGAAGCACCGAACACAGTAGCAAACTTTGAGGAACTTGCAAACTCTGGATTCTATAACGGCGTTGTTTTCCACCGCGTTATCCCAGGTTTCGTTTCCCAAGGCGGCGACCCAACCGGAACTGGCATGGGCGGCAGCGGCAAAACGATCAAATGTGAAACAGAAGGCAACCCGCATAAACACCAGCCAGGCAGCCTCTCTATGGCACATGCCGGCAAAGACACTGGATCTAGCCAGTTCTTTATCGTCCATGATTCACAACCGCATCTTGACGGCGTACACACAGTCTTCGGCCAGGTAACAAAAGGCCTTGAAACTGCAAAAGCCATGAAAAACGGCGACAAAATGGAGAAAGTCCACGTCTTTGACGCTGAATAATCCATTATAAAAAACGTGCCCCTGCGGCACGTTTTTTTGTTTTGCTGGAATTTAGGGAGTTGACTGTAAAAATTAATAATTAAGAGATTAGAAAAGCTTCCACTTTTCGACTGCGTTTCAGGGGCACGCTTTCCGGAGGGCTCGCATTGAGCCGCTTCGTCGCTACGCAAAAACCCGCCTGCTCAACTCTCACGATGTTCGAGCTTCGCAAACGAATATGCTCAATACCTTTCGCAGATTCGCTTGCAGGGTCTCAATTGTCTCGCTAATCCTCCCGGAGTCGGCCCCCTCCACTCCGCCTCTAGTTTTAGAAGGGAAAAAACTTCTTCTTTCCACTTGATAGAAAATGTCAAAATGCGTCGTATTTTGTAGCTCGTATCATTTGGATCAAAGAGAATGCGATTTTCAGTCCTCTTTCTCTATCAAGATATTCGGTTCAAATATTTACTAGTCGGATGTCGCATACAGGGAAGCGATTCCCCCACTAGCCGGGAACTAACTATAGAAGTAGAGCGATTTAAACAGTGTATATACAATGAAATCTCCAAGCCGCCAAGCGCTAAGGGTGAGCCGATGCAATAAGACAGATGCTCTTTCTGGCTTATTGCAGGAGGCCAACCCAAAGCACGGCGGCGATTGCCAATATGAAGCTCAACTAGAAAGCCGAAACACTTCCGCAAGCAAACCCTCGCTTTCTTCATCTACACTCAATCCGGGAAGCGATTCCCCCACTAGCCGGCAACTATATATAGAAGCAGATCGATTTGATCAAGCAGGAAACAATGAAATCCCCAAGCCGCTGAGTGTCAAGGGTGAGCCGATGCAATAAGACAGATGCTCTTTCTGGCTTATTGCAGGAGGCCAACCCAAAGCACGGCGGCGATTGGCAATATGAAGCTCCAGCCAACCCCAAGAACATTTCCACATATAGACTTTCGCTATTTAATTCCCGCTCTCGGTCAAACAAAAAAGCGCGCCCAATAGGCACGCTTTCCACTCATCTTTACAACACTTTACTCAAGAATGCTTTCGTCCGTTCGTGTTGCGGATTGCCGAACAATTCCTTCGGCACGTTTTCCTCGACGATATAGCCGCCGTCGATAAACAGCACGCGGTCGCCCATTTCCGCCGCGAAGCCCATCTCGTGGGTCACGACGACCATGGTCATCCCTTCCCTTGCGAGTTGCTTCATAACGTCCAGCACGTCCCCGACCATCTCCGGGTCGAGCGCTGAAGTCGGCTCATCGAACAGCATGATTTTCGGGTCCATCGCAAGCGCCCGCGCAATCGCGACACGCTGTTTCTGCCCGCCCGACAATTCGCCCGGATAGGCTTTCGCCTTTTCGCGCAAGCCGACCTTATCCAGCAATTCGTAAGCTTTCTTCTCGGCGGCTTTCTGGTCGCCTTTTTTCAATTTGATCGGCGCCAGCGTCACGTTCTGGAGCACTGTTTTATGCGGAAACAAGTTAAATTGCTGGAAGACCATTCCGACATTTTGACGCACTTTGTTGATGTCGACTTTCGGGTCGGTGATGTCCGTCCCTTCAATATAAACATGGCCTCCGCTGATGTCTTCCAGGCGATTCAAGCAACGAAGAAACGTACTTTTACCGGAACCGGAAGGACCGATGACACAAATGACTTCCTTCTCTTCGACAACCGTGCTCATGTCTTTGATGACTTCCAAATCTCCGAATGATTTTTTGAGGTTTTCTACTCTGATCATACTCATCGCAATACAAACTTCCTTTCCACAAAGCTCGCGAGCATCGAGAGCAAGTAAATGACGATAAAGTAAATGATGCCGAGGATTAAGTACACGTTAAACGCATCGAACGTGGCACTGGCCTGTATGCGCCCTTCCTGTGTCAAATCCGCTACGCCGATAACCGAAAGGAGCGAAGTATCCTTCAAGGAAATGATCGCCTGGTTGGTAATCGTCGGGAGCATGCGGCGGAATGCCTGAGGCAAAATGATGTGGCGCATGGTCTGTGTCGAGTTGAGTCCAAGTGAACGCGCCGCTTCTGTTTGCCCTTTATCGATCGACTGGATCCCTGCCCGGATGATTTCCGAGAAGTAAGCACCGGCGTTGATCGCAACGGTCACGATCCCGGCTGTCGTATTATCGAGCGAAAAGAACCCGAGCGAGTTCAAGCCGAAGTAAATGAAGAACAGCTGGACGATGAACGGCGTCCCCCGGATTGCATCGACGAAGATTTTGGCGATCCAGTTCAAGATTTTGAACGGTGCCAAGCGCATTAAAGCGACAACCAGCCCAATCAAGAAGCCGAGGACGATGGCAATGCCGAAAATATATAACGTAACTTGCAAGCCTTCCATTAAGTATGGAAAAGCATTGATAATTGTCTGCACCCTTAGTTCCCCCTTGCATAAAAAAATGCAGCGCGCGAATGCGCGCTACATGATTTTATTCTGCGATGTATTTGTTTAAGATTTCGTCATATTCGCCGCTGTCGCGCAATTCCTGCAGGCCTGCATTGATTTGTTCAAGCAATTCCGCATTCTCGCCTTTCAACACAGCGATGCCGTATTGGTCGCCCGTCAAGCGTTCGCCGACAGTTTTCAAAGCCAATTCGCTTTCTGCGATGGCATAAGCGATGACAGGGTAATCTTCAAGAAGTACATCGGCATTGCCGTTTGATACTTCCTGGAACATCGATGGGCTGTCTTCGAACTGGGAAATTTCATAGCCGTATTCAGCTTCGTTGTCGCGCGCGAATTGAGCGCCAGTCGTTCCGCTCTTCACCGCAACCGTTTTGCCTTCTAAATCTTCGAGTGATGTGATGTCGTTATTATCTTCTGCTACAACCAATGAAAGGCCGGCATCAAAGTACGGATCCGAGAAATCCACGATTTCCTTGCGCTCATCCGTAATACTCATGCCCGCAATCGCTACATCCAATTGCCCAGCCTGAAGAGCCGGGATGATGCCCCCGAAATCCATCGGGTTGAATTCGATTTCAAAGCCTTGGTTCTCTGCAATCGCATTAATCAAATCGATATCGATTCCTGTGTATTCGCCGTCTTCTTCAAACTCAAACGGTGGATAAGTGGTATCGATGCCGACGCGATATGCTTCCCCTTCGCCTCCGCCAGATTCACCGCCGCCGGATTCTTCTTCCGAACCGCCGCATGCGGCAAGCACTGTAAGAACTGCTAGCAATAATGCTAATAAGGTCCATTTCTTCATTAATAAACATCCCCCTCTGTTCTGTATTGGTCATTCTACTGACTAATATATCACAATATTTGCAAATTCAGAACCTTTCGAATGAAATTTACTAGGAAGTAGGATGGATGCTTGCGCCTAAATGACTAGCCTTAATGGCTGACGGCACGTTTTTTATGAAGCCGGTAAAACAAACGGAAATTATGCGTCAGCGTCTTCAAGACGGCATAGGTCGGAATCGCAATCAAAATCCCGATAAACCCGTATAAGGAACCTGCCACCATCAACAATAAAATGATCGTTAAGGGATGGACATGAAGCCGGTTGCCCATGACATTCGGTGTGACGAGATTGCCTTCGAGCTGCTGGACCACCAATAGCACAAGAACGACTTTGAATGCCATGAACAATCCATCGTTCAAAAGGGCAACGAAAATCGCAGGGATGATCCCGATGATCGGCCCGAGAAACGGAACGATTACCAAGAACATCGCGAACACGGCAAGCGTCAAAGCGTATTCAAGGCCGATGATCAAATAGCCGATGTACATCAAGACACCGATCACCGCCGCGACTGTTGCCTGGCCGATCACGAAAGTGGATAAAGTTTCATCTAGATCTTTCAGAAGTTTCTTCCCTTCCGGCTTGTGGTTTTCCGGGAGCCGCTTCACAGAATATGGAATGAATTTATCATCGTCTTTCAACAGGAAGAACAGGATGAACGGCACCACGATCAAAACAATCGCTGCGTTGACCAACATGCTGAGGATGCTAATGACATTTTCAAACAAATTACTCGAGAGGCTTTCGGCATAGCCGTAGATGCGGTCGCTGATTTCCTGTCCGGAAATTCCCCCGAATTCAAATCCTTTCAAGAGATTGTTAGATTCCGAACTCATTTCTTCCATTTTCTCGGGCGCCAAATCCAGCAGGCTTTCCCCCTGTTCGATCAAAGTCGGTCCGAAGAAATAGACGAGGCTCGCAAACGCCAGCGCAATTACCGTGAAAACAATTCCGATGCCGGCGATCTTCGGCATGCGGCGTGCGAGCATGCGGACCAATGGCCGGAGCAGATAGTATAGAATCCCGGCGATGACGATCGGCGCAAATAGCGTCGTGATGATGATGCGGATCGGTTCCCAAATATAGTCCAACTTGCTGAGTACGTATAATGTAAGGGCGAGTAATAATATTCCCGCTGTGTATTCGAAAAATGGCTTTCGGATCCACACTTGCTGACACTCCTTTCAAATTTAGTTCCACATTCAAATCATACACGAAGAAAAAGCGAAGACAGATGTTTTTCTGCCTTCGCTCGCTCGTATAATTTATTTGTCTTCTTCCAGTTCACGCAATTCTTTCTGAGTTTGCGGGAAAGCGTTCGCTTGCCATTCTTCACGGTAAGCTGAATCCAATTGCGAGAGTCCCTGTTCACTTGAATCTTCGATGGCGTAGACACTTTCGCGCTCATCGATCTCTTTGCTGTTATGCATGTCGATGTCTTCGTGTACACGGACTGTATTTTTTTCTTGATAGGCTTTGTAGACGAAAACCCCTGCAGCTGCTGCAAGCGCGCTGCCTACTACTGTATTCATGGTTGATCTCTTCATCAGAATCCCTCCAAAATATTGCGTCTTTCTATCACTTCTCTTCTGTATACCCTGAATCTCGATTTTTAAGCCACCCCGAGTTTTTCAGTCAAGATCGCCTTGGCCCCTTGACGCTCGCTCGTTACGAATAGCGCTCCATGTCTTTCAATTGCTCGCGCATCTTTTCCCCGACGCCTGAAGCAGAGGCTGGATTTTGCCCAGTGATTAGGCGTCCTGACTCAATGACGCATGCTTCGAGCGGCAGTTGGGCGATTTGAACAAGTGCGCCACTCTCTTTCAGTTCATGCTGCAAGGAAAATGGAATGTCTTTATAAAGGCCGAGCAACTTTTCTTCCAAATCCGAAAAGCCGGTAGCGAGATGTCCTGATAATAACGGGCTGCCATCAGACAGGCGGACATTCAATAACCCGCTTGGCCCGTGGCAGACGGCTGCCACGATGCCGCCTTTTTCGTAAATGCTTGCTGTCATCCGCTGTAATTCCTTATTGTCCGGGAAATCCCACATGGTCCCATGCCCGCCGGTAAAGTAAATGCCGGCATATTCGTTGGCTTTCGCTTCGCCTGGCGTCAGCGGCCGGTCCAATTGCTTCTGGATGTTTTTGTCCAAATAATAATGCCGCGTCCGGCCATTAATTACGGCCGCCGGAAGGCTTCTTGGATCGATCGGCACTTTTTCGGCTTTCGGGCTGATGATATCGATTCTGAAGTCATCTTTCACTTCGTGGTAGAAATCCGTCAGTTCACGCAGCCACAAGCCGGTCTTTTTGCCGCGATGCCCTAAATCTTTATGGTTCGTCACGATAACCGCTATTTTCTTCATGGCATATTCCTCCCCATCCATTCATATCCCTCTCTATTCCCTATCGCCTGAAAATTACTCGCGCCACGGAGCGGAGGATGTGCTTGCCTACAGAAAAAGGCCCGCACTACGGCGGACCTTTCAGGCTTCCAATATACGCGTCAAGCTGTCGCGAAACTTGTCATTGTCGGCTTGCTGGCGTTTTTTCGGCCCTTTCATGCGCCCGCCACTTTGGCGGATTTTTTTCGCGACGTGGCGGCCGTAGAGTAATTGTTCGATATTGCCTTCATTATAAACGCGCCCGTTTTGGTCGATCGGCACGCCGCGTTTCGCTAGCACCATCGCTGCGAGCCCATAGTCCTGCGTAACGACGATATCGCCAGGTTGCACACGGTTTACCAACACAAAATCGACGGCGTCCGCCCCTTTCGATACCGTCAGCGTCTCCGCTCCTTCGCGATACATTTCATGGGACGTATCGCAAATGAGCAGCACCGGCCAATTGAACCGCTTGGCCAGCCCAATCGTCAAATCGACCACGGGACAGCCATCTGCGTCAATAAGAATTTTTGCCATCGGCTTCCTCCCTTACCAATTCATCGGCCAGTTTTTCAGCGGCCCTTCTGTACAAATTACTTTTATGGACCAGCGATGCAATGAACAGCACCTTAGCAAGTTCCCCCTCCTGTTCGCTTTGCGTATTGGCGACAGCCTCTGCCTGCCGCTCAAGCTCTTCTTTGAACGCAGCGTGATTGTCCTGTTGAAGCGCTAGGTAGGTTTCATAGAATTCGGATAGATCCAGTTCCCGCTCCTGCGCTTTTTCGTTCACTTTCTCCAGCACCTTTTTAACGTCGTTGATCGATAGCGTACTTTTCATTTGGTAAATCAAGCTGATGAGCATAATATGGTCAGGCGTATATTTTTTATGCTGCACCGGGTAGAATAATTTTCCTTTGGCATAATTATTGATCATCGTTTTCGTCAATATTTTATCGTCTGGCTGCCTTTTCGTATCGCGGAAGGCCGTTTCGAATAATTGAATGACCTGATCTACGTATAAATCGATTTTCGGAATATCGCTTGTGCGGATTTGGCTGTCGAGAGCCAATTGGCCAATGAGCCGATCGATGCTTTCCATTCGCTTCACCTCAACTTCTATTCCCCCATTTTACCCTATGATGGAAAAGTCGACAAACTTGACCGAGGAAATCAATGCGTATATTATTATATGTAGTTTCAATAACTACGTATCAGGAGGTACAGATCCATGACTGCATTTATCCGAGAGCCTTTCAATGCTTTGTCCCATTTGGCCGGAGCACTTTTGTCCTTTACTGCCTTGCTTGCCATGGCCATCAAAGCTGCCTACACGCAAGCGCCTGCGTCACACGTTACAGCGGTTGTCATTTTCGGCATCAGTTTGATCCTGCTGTATACGGCTTCAACGGTTTATCATTCCGTCAAAGCGCGCCCAGGAGTCATCGTCTTTTTCCGCAAACTGGACCATTCCATGATTTTCTTGCTGATTGCCGGTTCCTATGCGCCGTTTTGCTTGATCGCGCTTGAAGGCACGCTCGGCTGGTCGATTTTCGCTGTTGTGGCCGCACTTGGCATCAGCGGCATCCTTTTCAAGATGATTTGGTTCCACTCCCCTCGTTGGCTATCGACCGCCATCTATATCTTGATGGGCTGGATCATTATTTTTGCAGTGGGCCCGCTCGCCTCCAGCCTGCCCGCTGCCGGGTTATGGCTGCTCGTTGCCGGTGGTCTTCTGTACACAGTCGGCGGTGTCATCTACTGGCTCAAGCCAGACTTCCTATCTTCTCGTTACCTCGGATTCCACGAGATTTTCCATATTTTCATCTTGCTCGGAAGCACATGCCACTTCCTGGCCGTCTATTTATACGTGTTATAACGCAAAAAGAGCCGCTCTCAAAGAGAACGGCTCTTTCTTAATGTTCGAGTGCATCCAGCGCCTGCATCAAGTTGGCGTAGACCTTGATATTTTTGAAATCAATGCCGAGTGTCACGGCGGTCTGTGCGATTTCAGGGCGAATGCCGGAGAGGACAGATTCCACGCCGATAATTCTCAGAGAATCCATCAACTGGAATAATTGATGCGCTACCATCGTATCGACGATCGGCACCGCCGACAGGTCGATGTAGAGCGTCGTCAATTGCTGCTTTGCACTTTCTTCAAGAGCCGTCTCCAAAATCACTTTGGCGCGATATGTATCGATTCCGCCGACCAACGGCAAGATACCGACACCTTTACGGATCGGAATGACCGGGCTGCTTAACTCGTCGATCACTTCTTGCTGGCTCGCCAGCAATCGCTGGTGGGCTTCATGATGATGGCGCGCAAAGCTTTCGATGATAAAGTCGAAAATATCATTCAGCATTTCGCTCCAGCGCAACGCATCCTGGCTATTCGCTCTATCGACTTCTTCAAAGAAATGGCGGACACACGTCCAATAGATTTTACGCAATTGCCCCAGATGCTCCATGACTTCATAAAGAGGCACGGATTGTTGGGCGCGTTCTTTTGCAATTGTCGATGACCAATCTTCAACGTAGGCAAGCGATTCTTCCTTGTCGTGGATAAAGATTGCCGTAACCGCCTCGATAAAGCCAAGCGATTCCTTTCTCAGTTTCTCTACCGTATCATCAGACGCAGTTGCGGAGTATACCGTATTTGAATGATTGCCGCGTGTGGCAAGCCATTCTTCAACCATGGAGTTTTTATTTTTTAGAATAAAATCATGTAGCTCTCTGCTAATTTCTCCCATAATGTATGCCGCTCCTTTTTCTAACTTGTCCCTATCATCTTATAAGATAAGCCAATCGAAAAGCAAATTAACCTTCTCCGGATGCAAGCCTCAGGTTTAAAGTGATAAGATGAAGCCAAGGAAAGGAGACTGAATAATGGGACCATTAGACTTAGAGAAACAGGAATACGCAGAACGCCTTTACAGCGCATATGAAAACCGGCAAGCTTTCGGGAAAGACCAGCTTCCTGAATCGATTAACCCCCGCCTAGCCTATGAGGTGCAGCAGGCGGTGACAGACAAAAAAGCACAGAACGGCGAACCGCTCGCAGGTTATAAAATCAGCTTGACGAGCCCTGAAACGCAGCAATTGTTCAGCTCCGAAAAACCGCTGTACGGCGCATTGACCGCTCCCGCGATTTCCGGCAACACCATTGAGCTCTCAACCTTGCTTTCGCCATTGATCGAAATCGAATTGATCTTCCTCATCCAGGAAGACATCGATGCCGCCGATTCAACAGCGGCGATTCTTGAAAAAACCTTGGTGGCCCCAGGCATCGAAGTTCCCGACTCGCGATTCACCGAGTGGTTCCCGAACATCACACTCGGGCAAGTCATCGCAGACAGCGCAGTGGCTGGCCGCATTGTGGTCGGCGAACCTGCAAAGAGCCATTCCTACGATCAACTCGATCAAGTCCACGGCGAATTATTCCTCGACGGCGAACCGATTGCTTCTGGAAGCTCGTCTGAAGTGTTGGGGCATCCGGTAAACGCCATCAAATGGCTGGCAGCAGAACTTGAAGCGCATGGCTTGAAGCTAAAGCGCGGCCTGACTGTCTCATCCGGCACGTTCATCTTGCCGAAGCCGCTCCAAAAAGGGCGTTACGAAGCGAAATATGAAGGCATTGGCAGTGTCGAACTGACCGTCCATTAAAAAATCCCCGGCTGCTTTTGCAGCTGGGGATTTTGATATTCAACTAAAACACCATGTTCATTTACAGCAAGAAGCCGTTCTTTTTCGCATCGTACATCAGCTCTTCGCGGAACTTCGGATGGGCGATATTGATGAGGCGCTTCGCCCGCTCCGCAAGGGATACGCCGTGTAAGCGCGCCATGCCGTATTCCGTAACGATGTTGTCGACATCGTTTTTGCCTGTCGTCACGACCGATTGAGGCGCCAAGTTCAGCTTGATGCGCGATAAGCTCCCGCCTTTTGCAGTGGACGGCATGCAGATATAGCCTTTGCCGTTTTCAGCGAAGCGAACGCCCCGCGCGAAATCGACTTGGCCGCCGCTTGACGAATAATATTTTCCGCCGACCGTTTCAGAAGCGCATTGGCCATATAAATCGACTTCTGTCGTTGCATTGATCGAAACGATATTCTTCTCTTTGGCGATTTCTCGTGGATCGTTGACGACACTTACCGGAAGCATCTCCACTGCCGGGTTTCCATCAATGAAATCATATAATTTCTTCGATCCGTAGGCGAATGTCGCGACGATCTTGCCAGGATTCGTAAATTTGCGCGTACCGTCGATCGCCCCCGAATTGACCAGGTCCGCCACACCGTCCGGAAGCATTTCCGTATGGATTCCCAAGTGGCGATGGTCTTTCAGCATGCTAATGACCGCATTCGGCACAGAACCGATGCCAATCTGGAGCGTATCGCCATTTTCGATATCGCCAATGATCGACGAGGCAATCTTCATATCCATATCGCTGATTTCACCGACTTGTTCTTCTGCAAGCGGCGCGTGATGCTCTACATAGCCTGCGATTTGGCTGATGTGGATTTGGTTGCGTCCGAAAGTGCGCGGCATGTGTTCATTCACTTCCAAAATGAACGGCACTTTGCCGACGAACTCAGCGACGTAGTCGGCTTGTGTGCCGAATGTGAAATAACCGTGTTCGTCCATCGGCGAAGCGACTGTCACGATCATCGACATCTTCGTCGCTTTTTGCAATAGGCGCGGCATCTCGTGGAAATTATTCGGCACCAGGTCCATCTTCGCTTGCTGGTACACTTTGCGGGTCGCGCCGCTCAGGAAATAAGACACATGGCGAAGCTGCTCGAGTTCCCCGCGGATATAGGAACGGTCGCGCAAGGCGAGCATTTGGTGAATCTTGACCCCGTCCAGTTCCTGGGCATGTTGTTCCAGAATATCGAGCAGCTGGATCGGCTCCCCGTTCGCGATCGGCACGATAATATCTGCTTGCGATTCGATCAAATCGACCACTTGCTGCGGGCTAAGTTGTTTGGACATCTGCATTCACTCCTGATTTCTCATATTGTTTCCACTTTATCATAGAATTTGCGCTTGATTGAGTTGCCAAACTTTCATCGCTATTCTGCCTTTTCAGTCAAAAGAGCCGCCGCAAAACCATCGTGGGTTCTGCGGCGGCTCTCGCCCTATTTATTGTTGCGCTTTTTTACGGCGAAGCTCGCGATGATGCCGCCAATGCCAAATGCGGCCATCACACCCCATAAAATAAGCAAGATGATCGAGCCGATGCCTGTGCCGCCGTCCATGACTGATGAAAGCTGCAGGAGAAAGAAGCCAAGGCTGAAAAGGACAATCGCCCCGAAATAAATCAGTCTGGCATTGAAACTGAAATTCTTCATCGTCACAACCCCTTTGCCGATCTGCTCCGCTTGCCTTTTTAAAAAGGCATGTTCCGAAAGCAAGCTTTGCTATTATCATTCACGTTCTTCTATCATTGTAAACGTTGCTCGTCATTTCAATTGAAAACGTGTCTGGCTGATGCCTTCTTTCGTCTTTTCCACTTCCAAAATCGCGGGAATCGCCGCTTTCAATTCCTGGACATGGGAAATGACGCCGATCATCCGTCCCGATTTCTGCAAGTCCACCAAAGTCTCGATCGCTTTGTTCAAAGATTCTTCATCAAGCGAGCCGAAGCCTTCATCGATGAACATCGTTTCAATCGATACATTGCCTTCGAAGCTTTGGATGACATCGGCCATTCCGAGCGCCAGGCACAAGGAGGCATTGAATTTCTCACCGCCGGACATCGTTTTGACGTCGCGCGTCTGGCCGGTATAGGCGTCGTAAACGTCTAAGCCGAGGCCGCTTTGTTTCCCGCGCGCTTCCTGCCGGTCGCTTCTCGTCAAATGAAATTGCCCATTCGACAAATGTTTCAGGCGTTCATTTGCCGCTTCCAAAATCTGTTCCAAATACTCAATCTGTAAATACCGTTCGAAGGATAGCTTCACATCGTTCTGGCCGCGGATCGTATCGTAGAGGTCGACGATGCGCGCGAACTCCGCTTCGGCCGCCGCTTCTTTGGCAGACGCATCGGAGACTTCATCAAAGAACGCTTGCGCTTTTTTCTTATAATCGTTGGATGTATTCAACTCGGCAAGCGCCCGCTCGTAATCCGATTTCAATTCGGCAAGTGCTTGCTCCGCATCCGACACGTCAATACGGGCGCGGCCATCGAGCGTGCTCTCAAGTTCCGCCGTTTGCCGCTCTGTCGTGTGGCGGTCTTGTTTGTACCGCTCAATTTGCGTTTTCAATTCTTCGTAGCGGGATGCTTCCAGTTTGGCCTGTTGATAAGCTTCCTTCGTAGCGAACGCGGATTTCACGAGCGCTTCCTCAAAACGGCTTTCGGCATGTTCAAGCTTTTCTTGCAGTTCTTGCACGGACTGCTTGCTATGCCGAAGCGATACAGCCGCTTCCGACACTTGCCGTTCGGCTTTTTGGAGGGCATCCTGCGCTTTTTGCCAAGCCGCTTCCAAGCGGTCTTTCGTTTCCTGCGCTTTTGCGGTCTCTGTTCGAAGCGACCCAAGATCACGTAGCGCTTCGGGAATCGATGTCAGCTTACTTTCCAGAACCGCTTGTGCCGATTCATGCGCAGAACGTTTTTCTTGCGTGCTGTGCTGGGCTTCCGCTTGCTGTTTCTTCAATCTTGATAACTGGTCTTCCATCTCTACGAATGTCGCTTTACGCTTGCGCAGCTGCTCTTTATCGGACTGCAATTGCTCGAGCTCTCCAGTTAATGAATGCTGTTCAGCCCGTATCGTCTCCAATTGCGCTGACGCTTGTTCAGCAGCAATCGACATGCCGTCCAGTTCCTCGCGCTTCACTGCCGCCTGCTCATGAACTGCGGCTTGTTCCGCTTCCGTTTTACGGAATTTTTGCTCGCTTTGCGCCAACACTTGCTTGGCCTGTTCCATCGCTTGCTGGTCCACTGCTGCAGAACTGCTTAGCTGTTTTGCTGGGTGGTCGAGGCTGCCGCAAACAGGGCATGCTTCTCCGTCGTGCAGATTCGATGCGAGCAGCGCTGCCTGATTGGCAAACCAATCATGTTCCATCGTTTGATAGGCTTTTTGCGCTTGTTCAAACTTCGCCTGATCTCCCGCTGATTGCTCGGCCAAACCTTCGAGCTTTTGCTCCAAGCGAAGATATTCCGCCAAGACGCGCTGTTGTTCCGCCAATCGGTTCTGGCGGTTCCGCTTTTCGTCGAACTGCTCCAGTCTTTCTTCCAACTGTTGAATGAATGATTTCGTTTGCGCCAGTTGTTGCTCGGCGCTTGCTGCTTGTTCATCCGTTCTTTGCAATGCCGTTCTGGCGTGAATGGCAGCTTTCTCCAATTGCTGGACAGCTGCACGCTGTTGTTCCAGTTCCTTTACGCCTGCTTCCATATCATGCAAACGAATCAGCGCTTGCTGTGCAGCTTGACGCTGTTCATGGCGGCTTTCTTCTTCGTCTTTCACTTGCTGCGCCTGCCGCTTCATTTCCTGGGCCTTCTGTTCAGCCGTCTCGGCACGACGTAATTCTTCGCGTTTTTGGCGTTCATTGGCTACAAGATCCATCACCTGCTCTTCCAAGCCGGTGATCATGCCCGCTTGATCCGCTGCTGTGACTTGCTGCTCCCATTCTTTGACCGCTGGAAGCTGTTGCTCCAGTTCTTGCAAGTGGCGCTGTTTCGCTTCTAATTCGTCGAAGCGTCCGTTCCAGCCTTTCGCTTCGTGGAACTCGGCCATTTTTTTATTGTGGAAATCATAGGATTGCTGATAGCGCTCCTGCAGGCTGATGCTTTCCGATTCGTAATGGCGGATCTCCTCTTCAAGCCCGGCGAGTAATTGGCTGCGCTGGAAATCGCCTTGTGCGAACACTTCAAAAAGAGCCGATTCACGCTGCGGCAACGAACCTGCAATCGCCTGCAGTTGTTCTTTATAAAGCATCTGTTGCGCTTTAAAAAGGTCCTGCGCCTCTTCTTTTTTCTGCTTGAGCCGCTCGGCAACCAAGCGGTACGGTTCGGTGCGGAAAATCTTCCGCAAAATCGCTTCCTTATTATCCGTTTCAGACGTCAATAGCTTGCGGAATTCCCCTTGCGGCAGCATGACGATCTGGTTGAACTGAGAGAAAGTAAGCCCGAGAATCTCCTCGATGCGCCGATTGAGCTCCGAGACGATTTGCCGCTCGACACATGGCTTTTCGCCCGCATCGGTCATTTCGAAAAATTCATAGCGTTCACCGGTCGCGCTTTTATTGCCTTTTTTCACATGGCTCATCTGGCGCAGAATGCGGTAAGTGGTGCCGTGCACTTCAAAGGTCAATTCTGCCGAAGTATGGACCGAATCCTTGGCGAAATCGCTGCGCAGGTTTTTCGGTTCACTGCGGTCCGAGCCGCTTGCCGAGCCGTAGAGCGCGAAACAAATGCCGTCGAAAATGCTGGTCTTGCCGGAACCGGTGCTGCCTGAGATGACAAATAGGCGATTGCCTTCCAAATCCTCAAAATTGATTTCCTCGCTGTCACGGTATGGGCCGAATGCCGTCAGTTTTAATTTAACGGGTTTCATGACTTCACCTCTTCACGTTCAGAATCTGCCTGCAGGAATTCCTGCAACACGTCACCGAACAGTTCAGCTGTTTCTGCAGACGGTGCATCTCCTTTTACTTCTTCATAGAAAGCGTTGAATAATTGCATCGGGTCCATTTTCCGGCGGCTGCTGATGGTCGATTCGCCGGCTTCTTTCGCGAACGTTTTGCGCTGCACATGCATCGCGTTCGGATACACCGAGCGCACTTTTTCCATCGGATACAAAACGGGCGTCTCATCGAGCAAGGTAACGAAGACATAATCGTCGCTTCTCTCATGCTCCATAATTTCCGCGATTGTCCCTTCCACTGAACGCATATCGCGCTTTGCTTCGAACAAGCGCTTGTCGACCGTGACAGATCCATCTGCAGCTAATTCGACCACATGGAACCCTTTTTGATGATGCTCTTCCGATATTGAATATTTCAATGGCGACCCTGAATAGCGGATCGTTTCATTCAATACGTAATGCGCTTTATGCAAATGGCCGAGCGCTGTGTAATGGAACGGCTGAAAATGCTGCGCGCTGACGTGTTCCGCCCCGCCGATCGCAAGCGGCCGTTCGGAATCGCTCGTATTGTCTTCCTGTTCTCCGCGAGGCGTCACGAACGCATGGCCGACGAACACATGGCGAGCCGACGGATTCATTTCAGCGGAAATGCGTCCGGTCATCGCTTTCATCGCATCGTCATGGGTTTTGATGTCCGGATCTTCAAATACATAGCGCACCATCGATGGATCCGTGTACGGCACCAGATGGAAATGAACTTCGCCCGCTTCATCGCTCAAAACGACCGGTTCGAATTCAGGCCGGATCGGGCCCGCGATATGGAGGCCGTTGCTTTTCAATGCGCGGCTCCCGAAATCAAGCCTTCCCGGGCTGTCGTGGTTGCCTGCCACGGCAATAATCGGCACTTTCATATCCAGCACGATTTTTGCGAGCAGATCATCCAGCAAACGCACCGCTTCTATCGGCGGCACGGCACGGTCATATAAATCACCCGCAATAACCAGTGCATCGGGACGCTCCTGTTCGATTGCTTTGATCAATTGATCCAGCACAAATCGCTGGTCTTCTGTCATATGTACGCCCTGCACCAATTTCCCGAGATGCCAGTCAGCGGTATGAATGAATTTCATGAAAAGCTCCCCTTTCTTCTATATAAAAGAATATACGTTCGTTCCATTATACACGATTCATTTCACTTGTTTCATTCCCCTGCCCGGTATATAATGAGAACAAACGTTCTTATCTAAGGAGGGTTATCATGAAAGCACAACTTCTAAAAGCATTCAAATACCGGCAATTGATCGACATGATGTATATCGCAAATGACGGTACCATCAGCAAACGCCGCGTCAAAATCCTGAAAGTCAGCGGTGATTCGTTCCAAGCTTACTGTTTTTTGCGCCGCGAGAAGCGCCATTTCAAAATCAGCCATGTACTTTCATGCATGCCCGTCCGCACGAAAGAACGCCAAATTGTCTGAATCCTTTTCCGACTCTTACTGCTTTATGCTACACTAAGAGGAAATGGAAAATGGAGGATGAGACTCATGAGATTAACCGTTTACCTTGCCGGCGAAATTCACAGCTCCTGGCGCGAAGAAATCAAAAAGAAATCCTTGGCGCTCGATTTGCCAGTCGATTTCGTCGGGCCGATGGAAGACCACGACCGCTCCGACAATATTGGCGAAGAGATCCTTGGCGAACAGCCAAGCGCCATCTTCAAGGATGCCGCAGCATCCAGCTTCAATAATTTGCGCACGAGCGTGTTGATGGAAAAATCGGACCTCGTCATCGCCTTGTTCGGCGAGCAGTACAAGCAGTGGAACACAGCGATGGATGCAAGCGCCGCATTGGCAAGCCATAAGCCGCTCATCGTTATCCGCCCTGAAAAATTGCACCATCCGCTAAAAGAGCTATCCCAAAAAGCGAACGCCACCGTCGAAACTTGCGACGAGGCGATCAAAGCTTTATCTTATATTTTCGAATAACAAAAAGTGCAGCGGCTCAGGCCGTTGCACTTTTTTTATTGGTGAATTTGAATGATGGAAAATCAAAGTCGCTTGGCGGTCGCGCTTAGCTGGACTTGATAGCGAAAGTTTTCTTGTAACAAGGTTGCTGAATATTGAATGGAGCTCCATGTTGGTATTCGCCGCCTTGCTTTGGGTTGGCCTCCCGCAATAAGCCAGGAAGAACGCCTGTCTCATTGCGTCGGCTCACCCGTGTCGCTCGGCGGCTTAAAGATTCCGTTATGTGAAGAATGTATAATCAGATCTGCTTCTCTAACCAATTGCCGGCTAGCGGGGGAATCGCTTCCCGAGATGGTGCGTCTGACAAGCCGCTAATTGAGCAAGTTAAATTTATGGGTTTGTTTTGTGGATGAAGACACGTGACCCTTCATTCTTCTACCTGTTTGAAGCAAGCTATATAATAAGATGAATTTCTACATTTCATTTTAAAGGAGCTGAAGAAATGATTTTCCCCTCTAAAGCTAGAGACGGAGTGGAAGGGGGCTGACTCCTGAGGGACCGCGCAGGCTGGCGAGACAAATGTGCCGTGCACTTAGCGGCACATTGGCTCAACACCCGCCCCTCGGAAAGCAGCCCCCTGTAACGCAGTCGAAAAGCGGAAGCTTTTCTACTCACTTTCCTATACTATACTCTTCACGTAGTCCGAGCTATATGGGGTGTTCGATTGGAGCGCAATCCCCCATATAAAAATTACTACTTCCCTCTCTCGTACTTAACACACTTGATTCCACAAAAAAACCGCCGGAGAAAATTCCCGGCGGGTTTTATGATGCTACTTCTATTCCATTATTGGTACCACGAACCGACGACCGGATAATCGTAAGGCTCGTTGTTCAAGGCTTTGATGATCGCGATGATCGGCACGATGATACCAATGGCGCCGAACAACAGCAAGAGCGGGAATCCGATTAAAACCACTGTCAGTAAGCTTGATACAAAAATCAATGCACTCATGACCAATTGGAACAATAAAGCTTGAATCGATAGTTTCTTAACTTCCTGATCGGCCGAAAGAATAAAGACAATCACCGGGACAAGAAACGGAAGGAAAAACGCACTGGCGTGGACGAGTATTTTCATTCCTGTGTTCTCCATTAGGTTGACCTCCAGTCAAATTGCTTTCTTACCCTTATATACGGCCGATGATCAAAAAAGTTTCATTTTTTTATTCGGAAGCACGCAAAACTACTTTGCCGAACTGCTTGCCTTCCGCCAAAAAATCGAACGCTTCTTGCGCTTCCTCCAAGGAAAAGACGCGGTCGACGACAGGATGGGTATCGTGCTGTTCGATGTGCTGGATCATGTCACGCAGTTCCTCGCGGCTGCCCATTGTGGAGCCGAACAATTGATATTGTCCGTAGAAGAAGCTGCGCAAATTGAAATCGACATTATCAGCGGTCGTCGCACCGAAAATGACGATGCGCCCACCTTTTTTCAATACGTCGAGGGAACGGTTGAACGTTGCACCACCGACGCTGTCGATGACGAGGTCGATCGTTTGGCCTTCGAGTTCCTTGACCCAATCGCTGTCGGTCGGAATGGCGATGTCAGCGCCGATTTCTTTTGCCTGGGCAAGTTTGTCTTCACTTCTTGAGGTAACGATGACCGTCGCACCAGCGTTTTTCGCAAACTGAATCAAAAACGTCGCGACGCCACTTCCTGCGCCCGGAATGAACAGAGTATCGCCTTTTTTCAATTGCCCTTTCGTGAACAAAGCACGGTACCCGGTCAAAGCAGGCAAAGCGAGCCCAGCTGCTTCTTCCCACGATAGATGGGCCGGCTTTTTCTCGAGCTGTTCTGCGGAAATGGCGATTTTTTCAGCGAACGTCCCGTGATCCGGCATCCCAAGGATATCGAAGCCTGCTGGCGGGGCGTCACTGTTTTCATCCCAGCGCAGTGCCGGGTTGATGATCACTTCGTCACCCACCTCAAAAGCCGTCACGCCTTCTCCGAGCGATTCGACAACGCCCGCACCGTCTGATCCGATAATCAACGCTTCCGGGTTGTCCCCGTAGCGCTTCAACAGGCCAAGGTCGCGGCGGTTGACGCCTGCGTCGCGGATTTTCACGACTACTTCTCCTGGCTGCGCTGTTGGTTCGGGCATGTCTTTTAGTTTATATTGTCCTGCTTCCATTACGAATGCTTTCAAACTGCGTCACCCTCCTGAAAATGTTGGCTGAATTGTTCTAGCTGTTGCTTGCTGATGATGTCTTGCGAAAACAGCGGAATATACAATAGCTGCTGTTTTGGGAATGTTTCTTTAATCATGTCCATATACTTGGTTTCGTGCTTTTTGCGTTCTTGGAAAAACGCGCCTTCCACTTGTTCCGGGAGCACTTTATTGATGATCAAGGTTTTCACGTGGAGATGGTATTTATCCAATAGCTCCAGTGCTTTTTTTGTCTCCAAAATCGGCAGGCGCTCCGGATTCAAGACGAAAACGAAACCGGTTTGCTTAGCGTCGAGTAAAATATCACGCGCTTTCGAGAAGCGTTCCTGACGTTCGCGCAAGACATCGTAAATCGGGTCTTCGCGCGGTTCGCCATCATTCAACAGCGCCGTATAATTCTCATTGGTTTTGCGGCGCTTATCGAGCAAACCTTCAATCCATACGCCCATCAGCTCCGGCAGCGATAACAGCCGGATCGTGTGCCCTGTCGGCGCCGTATCGAACACCAGCTTGTCGAAATGCTGGCGCTCCTCGAGAATGATGTGGATCAGTTTGTCAAAAAGCGCCGCCTCATCCGCTCCAGGAGAGGCTTTTGCTGTATCGAGCTGGCGGTTCACTTCTTCCATCATGCTTGTGTGGACCGTCCCGCGGATATTGTTTTTGACGCCTTTGATGTAATTTTCCGTCTCGATTTCCGGATCGATTTCAAGCGCGTATAAATTGTCGGCGATTTCTTTTGTGCGGCCGCCGATTTGTTCGTTGAAGATATCCCCGACATTATGCGCGGGGTCAGTAGAGACCAGCAAAGTCCTGTACCCCGCTTTTGCGGATTGCCAGGCGATGGCTGCAGCGGATGTCGATTTGCCGACACCGCCCTTGCCTCCGACAAAAATAATGCTTTTCGATAACACGTCCATGCCATTCCCTCGTTTCGTTAAATATCAGCAGCAACGGATTCCAGACAGCGGGGATTTTTCCATTCCCATACGCAAATGCCAGTCGTGGAATTCTTCGATCATGTACGGATAAAGCTCGAGCGTGTAGTAATAGACCGGATTCGGGATGCCGAGCATTTCCGAATACAGCATCAATAAGAACAAATCGTCTTCACTGCGGAGTTCCCGGGCAATTTCCGTTCGGTGCGGATGTTCCAAGACAGCCTCATACCAGTCGATTAGTTTTTTCAGTTTGTCGCTAATCGGCATAACGGCACCTCTTCCTGAAAAAAGTACAAGGGATCATGAATATGATCCCTTGGCATTTCCTACTATAAATAATGAACGTTCTAATGGCGGCAGATTTCCTGCACCTTCTGTAAAGCCATTATTTCAAATCTTCGTCTGAAAATCCAGGATTTGATTTGCTCATGAGCGCCTGTGCAGCCGTCAAGATGATCCATAAAGTGAACACGAAAATGATGGCCCCGAAGACGAATAGCAATGTATTCGACCCTTCATTGTACCAAGCCCATTGCAGGAACACCTGCTGGAACATCGCCCATAACGTCATGAACATCAAGAACACCATCGGAATAATGGTGATCATGTAATTTCTTCCGAGCTTGCGCAGCCAGATCGAAATCAACAGCAAGCTGATTCCGGCAAGCAGCTGGTTGGATGTCCCAAACAGTGGCCATAGCAAGTAGCCGCCAGAACCGAATCCGTTCGGACCTTCCGGCAAGATGACAAGCGCCATGCTCGAAAGCACCGCAATCGACGTCGCAACGTGCTTTTTCTCAAGTTGAGGCACTTTGTATTCCACGCCGAGCTCTGAAATGATATAACGCATGAGGCGGACAGATGTATCAAGTGTTGTGGCAGCGAACGAAACGACGATGATCGAAACGATCGTTGAAGCGACTGACCCCGGAATCATCAAACCGGAAGCAAGGATGGTCGCACCTTCAATGAAGTTTCCAAGACCGGCGCCGCTTGCGTCAGCAAAGCTGCTGTAAGAAGCACTGAATGCTGCACGGTCAGGGAATAGCGTGATGACGGCGATGATCGAGATCAACGCGAGCACGCCTTCACCGACAGCTCCCAAATACCCGACAAAGCGTGCATCTGTTTCTTTATCCAACTGTTTCGATGAAGTCCCCGAAGAAACAAGTCCGTGGAAACCGGAAATCGCACCACAAGCAATCGTGATGAAGAGCAACGGGAACCAAGAGACATCTGCGCCCGGGTTGGTTGCCGGAGCTGTGATTTCAGGATTCGTGAACAATAGCCCTAGATACAAAATTGCAAGGCCGACGATCAATTGGTGGGAGTTGATGAAATCACGCGGCTGGAGAAGTTTCCAAACCGGCAAGGTGGATGCGATGTAGACATAAATCATCAACACGACAATCCAGATGAAGAATGCGCTGGAAATGGCCCCAAGACCGAACAGGCCGGCGCCTTCTTCCCCGCCCATATAGCGGACAAGATCGATTTGCAAAAAGTCTACTTGGCTGGAAATGACTGCTGTCCCGTACATGATTGCAAGCGCTATCAAAGAAGGGATAAGCATTTTCATATTTCGCTTGTAAGCAGCGTAGCCGATCCAAATCGCAAGTGGAATTTGGATGAATACCGGAATGACGCTGGCGGGATACGAGATGAATAAATTCGCGATGACCCAAGCGAATACCGCATTGACCATGAGAACCAAGATTAAGATGATAAACAAGAACAACACTTTCCCGCGCTGGCCGATCAAGCGGTGGGCGAGCGTCCCGACGGATTGCCCTTTGTTGCGGACTGACAGCGCAAGCGTCCCGAAGTCATGGACGCCGGCTGCGAACACCGTACCGAAGACGACCCATAGGACCGCTGGCAGCCAGCCCCAATAAACGGCGATGGCCGGCCCGAGAATCGGTGCAGCCCCTGCAACCGATGTAAAATGATGTCCCCATAAGACGAACTTATTGGTCGGCACAAAGTCGACGCCGTCTTTGTAACGGTGGGCCGGTGTCACGTAATTCGGGTCGAGCTTGAAGATCTTTTCTGCTACGAATTTGGAATAAAACCGGTATCCGAGAACGAATATAAATAACCCCATAGCAGCTAAAGCAATTGCATTCACATTTCCCAACTCCCTTTTGTCTTTTTTGAAATTTCTGCACATCTTGTTTAATCATAGAGGAGTAATTTAATATTGTAAATGTTCTGTTTTTTATTTCTTTCTATTGTTATTTTCTTCATACAGTTTCAGCTTCGTATAAACGGTCTCGAGCACTGGCACCGGAACATCGGCTTGCTGGGCTTTTTCAATGAGATGCCCTTGCAGATGGTCGGCTTCGATGCCCTGGCTTTTCTCCATATCGCGCTGCATCGATGATTTCATGCTGTCGTCCATGCTGTTCACTTTGTCGAGCTGGATGGCGGCAATCCCTTTTTTGATTGGCGCGTCTATTGCCATCATGACCGCTTCAAGTTCTTCGAGCAGCGATTGGATGGCAGATTGGCCGGACGGCAGCTTGCGGATCGGGCCGATGGGCGATTCCATGAGCGAGGTGATGCCGGACATCGCCGTGATGAACATGTATTTATGCCACATGTCTTGATCGATATCCTCACTCAAAACAAATTCCGCTTTCGTTCCATCGAAATGCGTTTTCAATTTGTCGATGCGATCTGTCCTTTCGCCTCCCCGTTCCCCGTAAACCAATTGATGAATCGGGCTCGTCTGGACAATCGAACCGTCTTCGGCAATGGTTGTCTCGATAAAGCATAAGCCGCCGATTACCGCTTCCTCCCCGAATGCAGAGATGAGCTGTTCAACGTGCGCAATGCCATTCAGCAGCGGCAAGATCATCGTCTCTTCGCCGACAAATGGACGGATGTCTTCGATGGCTTGTTCAAGCTGATACGCTTTCGTCGATAGCAGAATAATATCGAACGGCTCGGCTTGCATCGTTTTCGTCAAAAGAGCCGGCTGGAGATGCAGATCTCCGTGCCGGCTGTTGACGCGTAAGCCTTCTTCTTCAATCTTTTTCTTGCGTCCTTCCCTGACCAAAAATGTTACGTCTTCCCCTTTTTCCAGTAAACGCGCACCGAAATAACCTCCGATGCCTCCTGCTCCTACCATCAACATTCTCATCCTGACACATCCTTTTTAAATTTGTTTATAAATCCAGCGCTCCGCTTCCATCACCCGTTCGCATCTGCCCTCGGCGCGTAAATATTCAAGATGCGCCAAAGTTTCCCCAACTGCAAAACGCATTTCATGGACTGTCAACGGCCGGTCGAATAAACGCTCGCGCACTTCAAAAATCGTCAGCGGTTGTTCAAGCATCCGCCAAGTCGCATTCAAACGTTCCTCGTGATGGGCAAGCAATTCATCGATTCGTTTGTTAGCCCCTTGGAACGCTTCGCCATGCGATGGGATGACCCATTCCACATCCAGTTCACGGATTTTCTCCAAAGAATGCATATACGTCATAAGCGGATTCGGGTCGCCGTGAAACCAATAGGAAATATTCGGCGTGATACGCGGCAAAATATGGTCCGCCGCCAACAGCGCATTGTGCTCGCGTTGGTAAAAACACACCATGCCATCCGAATGTCCTGGCACGAACAGCACTTCATAATCAAAGCGGCCGATGCGCACTTTTTCCCCTTCCTCGAAATGATGATCGACTTTCGGAAGCGGGGAAATGAGCGGTCGAAAGGCTCTCGTATTGTCCGCCATTTCCTGCGACGCTTCCTGTGGGATGCCCGCTGCCTCGTAATAGCCTGGCAAGGCATTCAAAAATGCATCATCCCACGATTTCATTCCTGCGTCCGCATCGATTTTGCTCATCGACAGCCGTGCGCCGGTCTTTTGCTGCAATCCGCCTGAATAGCCAAAATGATCGGGATGGTAATGGGTCAGGAGAATCTGCTCCACCTTGTCATCCCCGATTTCCTGCTCCCACAACTCTCTCGAAGCGTCATTGTTCAACCCGGTATCGATAATCGTCCAGCCATCCTCCCCTTTTGCCATGAAGCAATTGACGTGGTTCAGCCTAAACGGCAATGGATGCCTCACGGGCTTCAATTCAAGTTTGTCAAAAAGCTCTTGGGTTTCGGCTTGTTGGACGTCGTTCATGGCTTCAGCACCAGCTTCCCGATCGTTTTGCGGCTTTGCAGCAATTCGTGCACATCAGCGGCCTGTTCGAGCGGATATGTGCCGCCGATCGTCAATTTCAATTGCCCGCTATCCATATATTCGAGTAACTCCTGAAAGCTTTTCTGGAATAATTCTGGCTTGCGCATGATCTGCGGCAGGAAAAAACCGATGACCGATTGATTGCGCTTCATCAATTGACCCGGTGCGAATGTCGCCTGCTCTCCGCTTGCCGCACCGAAAATGACCAATCGCCCGAACGGCGCCAAGGTCTTCAGCGTATCGTTGAAGACGCTGCCCCCGACCATTTCAAGCGCCAGATCGACGCCTTTGCCTTCAGTGATTTCTTTGATGCGCCCTACCCAGCCATCTTCGCTGTAATTCACCAAATGAGTGGCGCCCATCTTCTCGGCATGGAACAGTTTTTCTTCCGTGCTCGCCGTAGCGATGATTTTCCCGGCACCAAAAAGTTTCGCAAGCTGCACGGCAATCGTCCCGACGCCTCCGGCAGCAGCGTGAATCAATACCGTTTCGCCCGGTTCCAAACGGCCCATCGTTTTTAAAATATGGTAAGCGCTCAAGCCTTGAAGCGGCAATGCGACAGCTTCTTCAAAACTGACGCCTTCCGGCACCGGCGTCAATACCTGCTCCGGAATCGCCACATATTCAGCGTAACCCGACGATTCGATCAAGGCGACGACGCGGTCGCCCGTTTTGAAACGGGTGACGCCCGCTCCTGCTTCGACGACCACTCCCGCCACTTCAGAGCCCGGAATATATGGCAATTCGGTCGGCACGACATATTTCCCTTCACGTCTTGCCGTATCGGCATAATTGACACCTGCCGCTTTCACTTCAATGAGCACTTCATGATCTTTCGGCTTTGGTTGTTCCGAATCGATATATTGGAGCACTTCCGGGCCACCATATTCCTCGAATTTCACCACTTTCATCTCGTTTCCCCCTTAGCTGATATACTGCCCTGCCTGATAAATCGTTCGGGCCAATTGGCGTTTAGCTGCAACTGTCCCGCCGCGTTGCAAGCGGCTGAGTTCGCCGGTCGCCATCGCTGTATAGCGCGCCAGTTCTTCTCCTTCTGTCATGCCTTGGAGTATTTGACGCGCCGTCATCTCGCTTTCGAGCAAGGCATCATCGATGAACACTTGTGTCATCTCCACTTTATGTTGAGCTTTGTTTTCATTCTGTTCGAGCGCTTGCTGCGTCCGCGCGACGGCTGATTCGGCCGCATACAAGTCAATCGCAAGGTCGGCGAGTTTCAAAAGCGCTTCTTGCTGCTCCCCGATCCCTGGGTCGTAGGATTTTGCGGCCAGCCCGAGCATACTGAGGAAGACGCGCCGCATCGCCCGCACGGCTTCCGTTTCGCGGGCAAGCGTTCCGATATACGGCACTTCCGGCGTCTGCATTTCTTCAACTGCTTGCGTCGCTGCTGCTTCCAGGTCAAGTGCGCCTTTTGCGGCAGCTTTCAATACATTGCCCGGAACGAGCAGCCGGTTGACTTCATTCGTGCCTTCGAAAATGCGGTTGATGCGTGAATCCCTGTACACTTGCTCGATTTTGTATTCCTGGATATAGCCGTAGCCGCCGAACAACTGCAGGCTCTCATCCGCGACGAAATCCAAGGTTTCTGAACCGTATACTTTGCAGATGGCGCATTCAGCGGCATATTCCATCATCCGCTTGGCGATCAATCCGTGGTCCTGCGATTCATACAATCCGCCGAGCGCTTCTTCAAGATAGCCCGCGGTCCGGTATTGCAACGATTCCAAAGCGAAAATGCGCACAGCCATCTTCGCCACTTTCTCTTGCGTCGCCGAAAAATCCGAAATGGCGCGGTTAAACTGCTTGCGCTCCTGCGTGTAGCCAAGCGCCAGCGACAAACTGAATTTAGCAGCACCCATGCAGGCCGACCCTAAATTAAAGCGGCCGAGATTCAGGACGTTCAATGCCACAAGATGGCCTTTTCCGACTTCTCCAAGCACGTTTTCCACCGGAACTTTACAATCTTCGAAAATGACCGGGCGCGTCGAGGAACCTTTGATGCCCATTTTCTTCTCTTCAGGTCCGAGCGATAAGCCAGGATGTTTCTTTTCGACGATAAATGCCGTGAACGCTTTGCCGTCCACTTTCGCATAGGTAATGAAGGTATCGGAAAACGCGGCGTTGGTGATGTACAACTTCGAACCATTCAGCAAATAATGCGTCCTTTCTTCATTCAGCACCGCAGTCGTTTGGGCAGCTAAGGCATCCGAACCCGCTCCCGGTTCTGTCAGGCAATACGCTCCGATAAATTCGCCGCTTGCAAGTTTTGGCAAATAATATTCTTTCTGTTTTTGCGTGCCGAAATACGTGATGGGCAAGGTCGCGATGCATGTATGGTTGGAATGCGCCACGCCGTATCCGCCTGCCGGTCCGAGCGATTCGCCGACCAGCCCTTTGCTGATTTTATCGAGCCCGAGCCCGCCGTAAGCTTCCGGAATGCTGTGCGCGAGCAAGCCAAGTTCTCCCGCTTTGTGAAAGAGCTCCTGGACAAGTTCAAAATCCTGGCCCTCCAGCCGTTCGTTGTGCGGGTGCACTTCTTTCTCCAGAAACTGCTTCGCTGTTTTCGCAATCATTTTGTGTTCATCGGTAAACTGTTCAGGTGTAAAGATCGGACCCGCGGCTTTTATCAAGAAATCAGCGCCCCGGTATATATTCGCCTCAGCTTTCATCTTCTCCGTCCCCTTTGTTGTTCAAATATGTATTGCATCCAGTGGCCGATCCCTTACATGGCGTGCATACCGCCGTCGACCATCACGACATCGCCCGTCACGTAATCCGATGCTCTCGCTGCCAGGAATAAAGCCGCGCCTTTCAGGTCTTCGTCTGTCCCGAAACGGTTTAGCGGCGTCCTCGCCAGCAAGCCTTGCTCGCCGTGCTTCATCACGTCTTTCGACATTTTCGTCGGGAAGAATCCAGGTGCGATAGCGTTGACCTTGATATTATGGCGCCCCCATTTCGCCGCCAAATCTTTTGTAAATGTGATGACCGCACCTTTGCTTGTATTGTAGCCGATTGCATCCATCAGCTGCGGGTCGATCCCCCCGAGCCCTGCGACCGAAGCGATATTGATAATCTTTCCGCTATTTTGGGAAATCATCACTTCCCCAACAGCCTGGCTCATAAGAAACGTGCCAGTCACATTGACCGCCATCACTTTATTCCATGCTTCAAGCGGCATCTCTGACACAGGCGCTCCCCAGGAAGCCCCTGAATTGTTTACGAGGATATCGACCGTCCCGAACGCCTCGACAGTCTTCTCGACAACATTTTTAACGTCTTGTGGATTGGTGACGTCGCAAGCGAGCGCCAAAGTTTTCACGCCCTTCGCTTCGAGTTGCTTAGCGACTTCCTCGCACGCTTCTACTTTTCGTGAACATAGCACCACATTGGCACCGGCTTCCGCAAATCCTTCTGCAATCTGTGCACCAAGCCCCCTGCCGCCTCCTGTTACGATTGCTGTCTTTCCGGTTAAATCGAATAAATCCATCACTGGCATATTGCTTCCCCCTTCATTATAAATACCGACTAGTCGGTATGTTCAGAATACTTAAACTTTATGTTACCGTTTTCATCGCCATTATGCAATCGCCTACCCGCGCCAAAAAGCCGAGCCCCATCACAATCAGGGCTCGGCTCAAAGCAATTCGATCTATTCATTTTCAGGAGCGTTCAACAGCGCCGCAAAACGCGGGAGGTCGACATTGCCGCCTGAAATCACTGCGATGATGGTTTGATCCGCCGTGCCTGCTTTGCCCGACATGATGGCCGCTGCGGCAACTGCCCCTGAAGGTTCCACCAGCTGCTTCGTGCGGACAGCGATATCGCGCATCGCTTCAATGATTTCCTGTTCTTCCACCAACACCAGCCCGTCGAGCAACTCGTTTACAATCGGGAAGGTCAAGTCGCCGGGCTGCGAGGTCCGTAAGCCGTCGGCAATCGTTTCGGTCGGGCCGATCGCTGTAATCTCTCCCCGCTCCAAAGATAAGGCCGTGTCATTCGCAAGCGCCGGCTCTGCGCCGATCACCAATACATCCAGACGCCGTGCTTTCACTGCCGTCAAGATGCCCGAAATCAATCCGCCGCCGCCGACAGGCACCACGATGACATCGGCATCCGGCATTTGTTCGACTATCTCTAAGCCGACTGTTCCTTGTCCAGCGATGATGTCACGATGGTCATACGGGGGAATGTAGACGCCACTCAGTTGGTTCGCCAGCGACTTGGCATGCGGAATCCGCTCCGCTGAAGTCGTGCCGCAATATTCCACCCGTCCGCCATATGCTTTGATCGCTGCGACTTTTGCCGGGCTTGCGTCCGTCGGCACGACGATAACAGAGGAGATGCCGAGCTCGTTGGCCACATAAGCGACCGCTTGTCCGTGATTGCCGGAAGAAGCGGCCGTTACGAGCGTCGCCCCGTTCGATACGGCATTCGTCACAGCATTCGCCGCCCCGCGGATCTTGAACGAGCCCGTCTTCTGCAAATGCTCGGCTTTCAAGAACACGCGGCGCTCCCATTTTTCCTGGAGCGACTGTGAATGCACAATCGGCGTTTTATGGATGATGTTTTGAATGCGGCTTCTTGCCTGCTCTACCTCTTCAATATTGGCCACTGATCTCACTCCTTTTTTCGTTCAGCTTACCATAAAGCGAATATTCAGTTACACAAAGACTGGTAATGCAAACGAGACGTGCATTCTCCATAATGGAAGAAAATGCGTTAAACTGATAACACTGATTTGCATAAAGGAGGAGACGATATGCTCAAACGCTTAGTCATCACCGGCTATAAACCACATGAGCTCGGCATATTCGACGACAAGCACGAAGGGGTGCGCTTTATCAAGAAAGCGCTCGAAAACCGCCTGCGCGCACTGGTCGACGAAGGGCTCGAATGGGTGATCTTGAGCGGCCAGCTGGGCGTCGAAACTTGGGCCGCTGAAGTGGTGATCGAATTGCAGGAGGAATTTCCACAGCTGCATTTCGCCATTCTTACACCTTTCGAGGACCAGGAGAAAAACTGGAACGAAGCGAAACAGGAAAAATACGAATTCCTGTTATCCCAAGCCGATTTCCACCGCAGTTTGACGAACAAGCCTTATGAGGCGCCGTGGCAGTTTGTCGAGAAAAATAAGTTCTTCCTCCGAAATTCCGACGGCATCCTGCTGATTTACGACGAGGAAACGGAAGGCTCGCCGAAGTTCATCAAACAAGAAGCCGAACGCTATGCTGAAAAGAACGAATACGACATCCTCATCATCTCGGCCGATGATCTGCGCATCGTCGCGGAAGAGGAACAGCAAAACGAATGGAACGGCTGGTGAATGACTCCCTTGCGCAGTCTGTGCAGGGGATTTTATTATCCTCATTTTCCCAAATAAGAATATCAAATCACAAGTTTTTATTATCTGCTAAGCATTTGACTATTCTTCCGCATTCCTATACCTTTAATAGTTATGTTAAAAAAACATCATAGGAGGAAACATGAACAAAGCAACTAAAGTTTTCTATATCGCATTCGCACTTGTCATTTTGACCGTCGGCTTCGGAGTTATCGCGCCGGAAGTATTTGAACAGGCTACAGGAACAATCCGAACTTATATCAATACAGCTTTCGGCTGGTATTATTTGATGATCATGGCGCTTCTGCTGATTTTTGTCATCGTCATCATCGTTAGCCCCTACGGCAAAATCCGCCTCGGCCGGGATTCGGACCGGCCTGAATTTTCCACATTTACTTGGCTGGCTATGCTGTTCTCAGCCGGAATGGGCATCGGGCTCGTCTTCTACGGCGCTTCTGAACCGCTGTCTCATTTCGCCATCCAGCCAGCGACAGCTGAACCCGGAACGGATGAAGCTTTCAAGGAAGCTTTGCAGCGTACTTACTACCATTGGGGCATCCACGTCTGGGCCATGTATGGAATGGTCGCACTGTCCCTGGCGTTCTTCCAATTCCGCAAAGGGCAGCCAGCTCTGATTTCGACCACATTGAAGCCACTATTCGGCGATCGGATGAACGGCCCGCTTGGCACATTAGTTGACGTATTGGCTGTATTCGCCACCGTCTTTGGCGTCGCCACATCGCTTGGCTTCGGAGCTGCCCAAATAAACGGCGGGCTTGCTTACCTATTCGGCGCACCCCAGGAATACTGGGTGCAGATGGTCATCATCGGTGTCGTTACACTTTTGTTCATCATCTCGGCTTGGTCGGGACTGAACAAAGGAATCAAGTATTTATCCAATACCAATATGGTCCTGGCCATCGCTTTGCTGGTATTGGTCCTCATTCTGGGCCCGACGATTCTGATCCTCAATCTCTTTACGGAAACATTCGGGGCTTATGTCCAGAATTTGATCAGCTTGAGTTTCCAGTCTGCACCGCTTGATGCGGAAAACCGCAGCTGGCTCGATGGCTGGACAATCTTCTACTGGGCATGGTGGATTTCCTGGGCGCCATTCGTCAGCATGTTTATCGCCCGTGTCTCCAAAGGCCGGACGATCCGTGAGTTTTTGATTGGCGTTGTCCTCGCTCCAACGATTTTCGGTTCGCTATGGTTCGGCGCATTCGGGACCACTGCGATCGATATCCAAAAAAGCGGTGTCGACTTGACCGCCTTCCCGACCGAACAAACTTTGTTTGCGACATTCAGCCAATTGCCGCTTGGGATCATCATGTCGATTATCGCGATCTTGCTCGTCAGCACATTCTTCATCACATCTGCAGACTCGGCGACTTTCGTCCTGGGCATGCAATCGACAAAAGGTTCGTTGCTTCCGAGCAACCAGATTAAGATCCTCTGGGGCATCGCCCAGTCGCTCGTCGCTGCGATCCTGCTTTCTGTAGGCGGTTTGACAGCTGTGCAAAACACCATCATCATTGCGGCTTTGCCGTTTTCGTTCGTCATGATCCTGATGGTCATCGCGCTGTTCAAAGCCTTGAACACGGAGCATCAATTAATGCAGCGCAAAAAATAAATTCCCGACCGCCGTTAAAAAAACGGCGGTTTTTTTTAAGCTTAAAGCCGCATCCAAGGGGTATAAGGAAGTATGAATATCTTGGAGGTGCTCACGTTGGAAGAAGAAACGAAGAAAATCATTCAGGATTCACTCGATGCCTTATACGAAAAAAAGGAATTTTTACCTGATTTGACCGACGGGGTCCGCACTCAAGCATTTAACTCATTAAGCGCAATTATCTCCACGCCGAACAATATCCATAAATCATTTTTACGTGTCCCGCGAGAAGACGGGACAATCGAACGGATCCCCGCTTACCGTGTGCAGCATAACGATAGCTTAGGGCCATATAAAGGCGGCATCCGCTTTTATGAAGGGGTCAATGAAGATGAAGTCGTCAATTTGGCCTTTTTGATGACTTTGAAAAATGCCCTTCACCAAGTGCCTTTCGGCGGAGGCAAGGGCGGCATCGTCATCAATCCGCGCAATTACAGCGAAAAGGAATTAAATATCGTTTCGCGTAAATATGTCCGCTATTTTGCCGATGTCATCGGGCCGGATAAAGACATTCCAGCACCCGATATGGGATCTGGCGAACGCGAAATGGACTGGATGATGGCGGAATATAAAAAGATCCACCACGGCAAGCCTTATCTCGGCAGCTTCACCGGAAAAAGCGTCGTCAACGGCGGTTCGCTCGGACGCCGGGAAGCGACCGGCAAAGGGGTCTATTTCACTTTCCGCTATTTGATCCACGATTACGTATTGGCACACAAAGAGCATCTAAAAAATTCCGGGAACCTGTTTGCGCAGACAGCTTTGGAGCATGCGGAGCGTCCCTTGAAAATGGCGGTCCAAGGGTTCGGGAACGTTGGATCTGTCGCTGCACTTGAAGCCTATCAATGTCGCGCCTTGAACAATCAAGTGATCGCCGTCAGCGATCGCAACGTCACGCTGTATAACGGAGACGGCCTCGATATACCAAGTTTGATCGCTTTCACTTCCGGCAATCGGGGAGATTTACCGAAAGATGCAGCAGAACTCGACCAGTCTGGGATAAAAGCAGAAATCCGGGGGCGCGAAGAATTATTGACTTTACCTGTCGATGTACTCTTTTTGGCGGCGCTTGAAGACCAGATTCACCAAGGCAATATGGAGGACATCCAAGCCAAGATCATCGTAGAAGGCGCAAATGCACCGACGACGCGTGTTGCCGATGAGTATTTGGACAATGAAGGGGTTATCATCATCCCGGATATCTTAGCCAATGCTGGCGGTGTCATCGTCTCCTATCTCGAATGGCTGCAAGGCCGCGAAACCCAATACCACGAAGAATCGGAAGTATTCCGCCTGTTGTTGGAAAAAATGCAGGAAACGATGGACACGATCCTTCCCCAATATTTCGGGAATCCATATCCACTTCGCGAAACTTGTTTTATCCATGCCGTACAGCGTTTATCGACGGTGCTGCATAAACAAGGAAAGCTCTATTAAAAAAGACAACCCGCTGATATGTAGCGGGTTGTCTTTTACTTTAGAAGCACATTTTCAGCAATCTTTTCAGACCGCTTTCCGTTCATTCATTTTCGGCTATGCGTTTTTCGTAAGAATGCCGGTATGCACCGCGGCGGAACTGGAGAATCGGATCTTCCGAACAACTGATGCCTGCGGTCATTGCGGTTGGATCATACAAGGCTTGTTCAGCTTGCTCGTCGGGCGCTTCGATCATCAATCGCCCAAGAAAGATGCGTTCACGGTCTTTTGGCCAATCGCGCGTCGGATCGTCCGTCGGGTCGCCTGCTTCACCAATGATGGCATACAGCTTGAAAAATACGGGGCTGCGTGTGGTTCGCTCAGCCAATTCCCGTTCGTAATAGCCGAAAGGCAAGTCTTTCATATCCTTTAAGGAACGCTTGTCTTCACCTGCATCCGGCTCGAATACATATTTCACTGCCTGTCTCTTGCTGCCTTCCTTTTCAAAATAGAACGCATGGATGGAATGGTAGATGCCTGTCGCAAAACTTTCTGGCACCGTCATTTTCTTCACGCTCGAGAACATCGCTCTCACTTCAGGAAAATCCGTCAGCAGCTCTGCCAGCTCCCCTAATTTCGGACTGCCCTTCTGAAAAGAGCGGGATACTTCAAGCATTTCCATGAAGCGTTCCGGTGAACGGGTGAAGAACACCGGTGAAGTCACCGACACGATATTTGTCACCTCTTCCGGCCCGATCTTGAATTGGACTGCCATGCCTTTGACTGGCGACATGGCATCCGCCCAAGTGGGATCCGGCGAGAAATGGGAAAAACGCACAAATACTGGCACCTTTACATTTTGAAAATGCGCAGCATCGGTCAATTCACTGGCCTCTCCGCTGCCTTCGAACAGTCCTCTATATCCTGCGCCTCTAGCATGCGCGCGCCGATAGCCTTTATGCTCACCGAAGACTTCTTCGATCTGGTTGACTGCCTGTTGTTCTTGTTGATTGGCTTCCATGCCATCCCTCCTTTTTTCTTTCATACCCGCTATGCATATTATTGAAAAGAACGGGAATACCTTTTAAGTAGAATGCTTTTTTAAAAAGGAGGAAATTGAAATGGATTTTCAACATCAAGACAATCGCATTGCCATGATCGACGGTTCAGAGGAAGTCGGCTTTGTCAGCTACGTCGAAAACGGCGATGTGCTAACGGTTGATCATACCGAAGTGGCCCCGCAGCTTAGCGGCCAAGGCATGGGCAAAGAGCTGGTCGGCAAAATGGTTGAGCATGCAAGAAACGAAGGCAAATCAGTGGACCCGCAATGCCCATACGCCAAAAAAGTAATCGAGCGCACAGAAGAGTTCCAGGATGTTCTGGTGAAATAAAGCATAAAAAAAAGGAAGCCGCTGCGGCTCCCTTTTTTAGTATCGAGAAACTCCAAATGTTTAACTTTCATTTTGCTCAAGCTTCCCATAACAACTGTGCTCCCACATCTGCGTGGCAGATGCGTCGCAAATGAATGAACTCAGCGGATGCTTCGTTCATTCAAAAGAAAAACCGTTTGCTCTGCTTTCGCTTTGCTCAAACCTCACGTAAAAGATGTGCTCCCACATCTGCGCGGCAGATGCGTCGCAAATGAATGAACTCAGCGGATGCTTCGTTCATTCATTGGCCGCCTTTTTTATTAACGGAAATCGCCGTCCGCTACGTTGTAGAGGTAGCTCCAATTGTCCGCTTTATGCAAGTCGTGGAACGTCAGCTTGTCACCTGTTCCAAGTGTCACTTCTTCACCCATGATCGCGACGACCATGGCCGTGCCTGTGTTATCAAGGTTCAAATAGACATCGCCGATTGACGGGCGAATCGAGCTTCTGTCGCGCAGATCGTCTGCAAGCTGTGCATCATGCTGCTGCTGCTCTGCTGACACTTTCCCTTTATCGTAATATGCAATGTCGTTGCTGCCTTGCTCTTCTCCCGGAACCATCACGAAAAATTCTCTCGACTTGACCGTGTTCTGTCTTGTCGTGATGACATTCTTGCCTTCAACCGATTCGATTTTCTCGAACTCATTCAAGGAATAATGGTCCATATAATCCGGGTCCGGCTTGGCGATCAGGATGTAGCCGCCTTCTTCTGCGGAAACGTCTTCGCGCAATGTGTAGCGCTCCCCGAAGAACAGGAACGAATCCATATGTTTCGGCTTATAGAGCGATACTTCGTCTGCACGGCTTGCTACTTGCTCCATGTCCTTGACGCGGAACATCAAAACCGATTTTTTAGCGAGCGGCTTAACGGAATAAACTTTGTGCAATTCGTTGTTGTAGTAGACGAATTGACCTTTACGTACTTGAAGTAATTTCATTCTTTCCCCTCCGATACTATCAGTGCTATGGACCATTCTAGAGCAAACAATGCAGGAAGTCCATGCAACCGAGTGATTTATCTGCTATTGTAAAAACATCCCAAGATTCTGTAAAAGGAGTGACCCGCATGGAATACGAAAGCCGTGAAGATTTCATCATCAAGAAATACCAGCAAGACGAAGAAACGATGGTCCGCGTCTTTGTGCAATGGTGCGTCAATCATAAAATCGACCCGCTCGCACTTTATACGGCAGCATATCCAGCACAGGCTGAAAATCAACTGCTGAAAACAGCAATGGAAGAAACCGAAGCATTTGAATACGACATCAGCGGTGATGTCCTGCTCGAAGTACTGCAATCATTCGGCAACGACGATTTAGCGTTTGAAGTCGCAAACGCCATGGCAAAATTACCGCGCGAGGAATAGTTTAGCGGTGGCCTTTGCGCGCCAATTCCTTCGCCTTGTTTTCGATGTGGGTCGTGCGCAAGTTTTCCAGGCGGTTCGAGGAGACACGGCTATAGATGCCATCGAATTTCGACGCCGTTTTTAATTCCTTGCTTTCCACGTCCGCCACATCTTCCACTTCCGAAGGCGTCCGTTCTTCCACTTCCTGCGTTTCTTTATCCATCGCGAGTTCACTCCCTTCCGCAAACAAATCCCTTTTTTCAACCGTTCCCTTGAATGGCGGGTAGTAAACGTCCATCCCCCGGCAATGAATGAGCGAAGCTGTGTTGAGTAGACGGTTTTTTAGTGACGAGGAAGCTCTCCTGCCCACAGGGTCTTGAGATCAGCTGTGGAAAATACGGCTTCTTAACTTTATCGACAATATGAAAAGAACGGCCGAATTTGCATCCGGCCGTTCTTTTCATGTTAATCTCCATTTACTTTGCAAAAGTGGCAAGGTTTTGCCGCTGGTTCTCCAGATACTTCGCCAATTCAAGCATCCCGTACATGCCGCTTTCTGCTTCCGCATCGGCATTGTAATTGGTGTTGGTGTTGACATCGTAAGTAAACAATTCGCCATCGGCATTTTGAATAAATTCGATTCCGGCCACTTCAATACCGTTTTCTTCAAGGAAGCGTTCGTATTTGGCGATGATTGGATTATCGAATCCTTCGATGATCTGGAATTTCGGGCGTGTTTCCGACGCACCATCTGCCGGGCAGGAGATGTCTTCAAGCCGGCATGCATCGGCCGGGCATAATTCGAACCCTTCCGATGTATCCACCTGCACCGCGTAGAGGAATTTGCCGCCGACAAATTCGCAGCGCGTGATGAACGGCTCAGGTGCTTGAATATATTGCTGCAATAAAGTGATGCCATCCACGGATTCGTCGAATTCACCACCGCCCACATATTCCTCCAGCGCTTCTAATGAATGGAACAACCGGACACCAAGCCCTTTTCCGGCACGGTTATGCTTGGTAATGAATGATTCGCCTTCAAAAGCCGAAGCAGCTGCGAGAAGTTGTTCCTTCCCGCTCACCGCAACCGTTTTCGGCGTCCGGATTCCCGCTGCGTCAAGCGCCATGTATTGGTTCACTTTGCTCACTTCAAGCCGGAGTGCGCGGCTGCCATTGACGACGCGCCGGTTGTGGCGCTCGAGCCAAGAGATTTTCGCTTCGGCCATTTCAGGCGCAAACCGATGCCCTCTCGTATGCGAAGAAGCACTCATGCGGTTATAGAACACCCCTTGCGGCGGCTCATTCGTTAAATCGACCGATCCAGCGTCGGTAAACCAATCTTCATAGGGCACGCCGAGCTCTTCCAAGCGCCGAAACAAATGGACTGTCCATTCTTCGTTTTCATGAATTACATAAACTTTCTCCGTCATTCGGGTTCCTCCTTAGAAATAGAGCTTTGAATACATTGAGCATACAGCATCCCCTTAATCCCTACAAGTCTTATAGACTTTAAGGGATAAAACGCATAAAAAAACGCCGGATGGCTCCGGCGCCCATTTCATTTCAAGAAGTGAAAGTCGATGGCATCAACACGGCAACCACTTCGCCGTTTGCGACTTTTACACCCCCTGCAAATACTTCCACATTCACTTTGAATTTTTTCGGATGGATCTCTTCAACTTTCCCTACCGCTTTTAAGGTCTTGCCTTGAGGCGTCGGCTTCAGGAAATCGACATGCAATGAACCTGTCACGAAGCGCGGCGGCTCTTCCCCGCTGCCAGGCTCATGCCCATTTTTACGGTGAAGGGCGAGCGACGCCGATCCCGTGCCGTGGCAATCCACAAGCGAAGCCAATAATCCCCCGTAAACAAATCCGGGAATTGCCGTATGTTCTTTCCGCGGTTCGTAGAAAGTCACGGTTTCTTCGCCATCCCATCCTGTCCGTAAGTGAAGCCCGTCTTCGTTCAGGCGGCCGCATCCGTAGCACCAGGCAAAATCTTTTCCATACTCATCTTGAATTGCATGTTCTACCGTTTCACTCAATCTCGTCCACTCCTTTTGCAAAAGTTATCCTCTGCTCTATTCCACATGATCGCGAAAGATGCCTGCCAGAAGGCATAGAAAAAGCATGACCCGATAAACTCGGATCATGCTCTTCCTTACCTTATCCTCCGATTCGTCCGTGGAGGATTTTCGCACGCGGAAAATTCTATTCAATTCTTCTACAAACGTACATGTTGGCGATGTAAAACTCCCGCCTATGCAGTTTAATGGCGCTGGCCGTCTTTGGATTTCTCACATATACCTCTCAGTGATCAATAGACTTTGCAGCCAGGCGTTCAGTTGCACTTACACAAAAAACCTACCTGTTACTGTTGAAACTTCTTAGGCTGAACCATTTTCATCTGGTTCCCGACAAGAGCTATATCGCCAGTAAAGCAAATTTTCCGCCAAGGCTGTGCATATTCTCATCAGAAGGCGATTCCGGTAAAAACCGCTCGTGTCTTCTGACGGTCATTCCGCCTTGTACTAATTGGATACCCGCCTCATTTATCGCTTAAACCTATTTTTCATAATTTTCTTATTAATTTTAAAACTTTTTTACTTTTCGTGATTTGGACATTATACTTATGATTAGTTCGACATCCGGAATACAAGGGAGAGAAAATCATTGGTTAAAAGTTTACCGCCACGTTCAGAAATATCTATAGAAGAAACATGGAATTTAGAAAGCTTGATGGCAAGCCCCGAAGCATTCGATTCCTCTCTGGAGGAGATTGACCAAGAGACAGCAGCCTATGCCGAGAAGTTCCAAGGCCAGATCACCGACGCCCAGTCGGCATTGGAAGCACTTGAAGCGTATTTGGCAATTGCCGAAAAACTGGTCGCCCCGGGCACTTTTGCAAGCCTGTCCTACAGCACAGACCAAACCGATGCGAAAGCACAGATGCGCGCCGGGAAATACAGCGCTTTTTCCGCAAAGATCGGCAGCCGCCTCGCTTTTGTGACGAGCGAACTGCTGGAATTGCCGGAAGACACGCTAAAACAGGCGATGTCAGAATCCAAAGAGTTTGAAGGCTATTTGAAGAAATTACTGCGCAAAAAACCGCATCAATTGCATCCGGCCGCGGAAAAAGCATTGGCTTCCTACTCCTCTGTCTTCCAAGCGCCTTACGAGCTATACAATACGACGAAAATGGTCGATATGGATTTCCCGGATTTTGAAGCAAACGGCAAATCCTATCCGCTTAGCTATGTGTCGTTCGAAGGTGACTGGGAAGCGGAAACCGATACCGAGATGCGCCGCGCCGCATTCAAGGCGTTTTCCGATAAGCTGCGCGATTACCAGCACACGACGGCCAAAACTTATGATATGCAATTACAAACCGAAAAAACGACTGCCGATTTGCGCGGTTATGATAATATTTTCGAATATCTCCTGTTCAACCAGGAAGTCGACCGCACGCTTTATGACCGTCAAATCGATTTGATCCAGACGGAACTGGCGCCACATATGCGCAAATACGCACGCCTGCTGAAAAAAGCGCACGGTTTGGACAAAATGACCTTTGCTGACTTGAAGATTTCCTTGGATCCCGAATACGATCCGGAAATCACGGTCGAGGAATCGAAACAGTATATCAATGAGGCGCTTGGCATCATGGGAACGGATTATTTGAATATGGTGGAACGGTCGTACGATGAACGCTGGATCGATTTTGCGCAGAACAAAGGCAAGTCGACGGGCGCATTCTGTGCGAGCCCTTATGGCGACCATCCGTATATCCTGATCTCCTGGACCGGCCGCATGAACGAAGTATTCGTACTCGCGCACGAACTGGGCCACGCGGGTCATTTCTATCACGCGAACCGCGAGCAGAACCTGTTCAACGCACGTCCTTCCCTGTACTTTATCGAAGCGCCTTCGACGATGAACGAAATGCTTGTGGCGAATCATTTGCTGAAGAATTCCGAAGACCCGAAATTCAAGCGCTGGGTCATTTCGTCGATTGTGGCGAGAACCTATTACCATAACTTCGTCACCCATTTGCTTGAAGCGGCCTACCAGCGTGAAGTGTACAAAAAAATTGACGCTGGGGAAAACGTCAACGCAGGTGTGCTCAATGAGCTGAAACGCGGCGTGCTTGAGGAATTCTGGGGAGATGATGTCGAAGTCACAGAAGGTGCGGAATTGACGTGGATGCGTCAGCCACATTATTATATGGGCCTTTACCCATATACCTACAGCGCCGGGCTGACCATCTCCACACAAGTGTCGAAGCGCATCTTGACGGAAGGCCAGCCAGCCGTCGATGAATGGATCGGCGTACTGAACGCAGGCGGAACGAAAACCCCTGTCGAATTGTCCAAAATGGCAGGCGTCGACATCACAACCGAACAGCCACTCCGCGACACAATCGCCTATATCGGCGAATTGATTGATGAGCTCGAACGCTTAACTGAAGAAATCGAACAGCAAAATTAATACAAAACAGGCGGCATAAAGTATCTCCCTTTATGCCGCCTGTTTTTATTTCACACGTACGAACCGAATCATTACTTGTTCGATAATGATGGCGATGATGGTGCCTGAAATCAACCCGTTGGATAAAATGGCCGCGACAGCTGAAGGCAGCCCGGCCATGCTTTCTGTGGGGATGAACATCAAACCAACACCTGTCATCAGGCCAAAAGCCGCCACTTTATAAGATCGTTTGCGATTTGGTTCCGCTTCAAGCGCGTTGAAAGCCATTTCCACCATTTTGGAGAAAATCGCAAAGATGACTGCATAGGCAACCGGAGCCGGCAAAGCGGCGAGCACGGCCATCAATTGAGGAAACAAACTGATGCCCGTGACGATGACGCCGCCAACGATAAACGGGCGCAGTCCTGGAGTCCTTGTTGCACTGACAAACCCAGCCGAACCGGAAATCGGCACAGGGCCAACAGAAGAAAAAAGCCCTGCAAGCAGATGGTTCAGCCCTGAGGCAACCGATGCCTGCTTCATGCGGTCTTCTGACTGGATGGAAAAAGCATTTTTCAGCAAGCTTTCCATCACGTGGACCGAAGCCATCATATTGGCGATTAGCAAGATGGTCAAGAACAATGTCGTGACCAGCATTCCCCCGTCAAAGACGAGCGGGCCAAAGACCAGCATGTCGGGGAATGTCATCCATGCCCCGTCAGTTCGGGGAATACTTGGCGCTTTGCCGATCGCCCAAAACAACAGCCACCCAAAAGCGATGGATAACAGTACTGAGTAACGGCTGATAAAAGCCGAACGGTGGAACATGAAATAGAAAGTGATTAAAATGACAGCGACCGCTGCCAACAGCACCCGCACATCCAATAAATCCCCTTCCGATGAAATACCAAACAGGCCTTTCATGATCGATTCGCTGATCTGCAGCACGAGCAGCAGTAAATAGATAAACGTGACTGTAGGAGTGAAAAATTGTTTCAGCTTATCCACTACACCCGTGACTGCGAAAACAATAAATAGAATGCCGCTATAGAACAAGCCGCTTTGCAGCACTTGCAAAGACTCCTCAGCAGTTGAGTACAAGACGCCGACAAGTCCGGCGTAGACGATAAACACGCCCCACCATAAGCCAGCCGGTCCTTCGTTGATTGGCAAGCGGTGGCCGATAAAGGCCTGGATGAGGCTGGCGATACCGAGGACGAAGATGGTGCGCTGTAAGAACAGCGCGGTATCGGCAGTGTCCATGCCGAAGATGTTTGCGATGGCGATGGGGGCTGCAATGGATGAAGCGATGAGAAAAATCGCCCATTGAAAACCGCCCGCTAAATTTTTTGTCATGATGGCAACTCTTTTCATTTAAAGTATTGTTTCAGTATACACGCTCCACTAACGAGAAAAAGCCCTGAAACGTCAGGGCTTTTTGGTCGGCGGGCCGTTTGTGTCTTTCGGCTCTTCCGGTGTATTCGGATGTGCTTGCCGTTCCGCTGTTGCTTGCTCATCAGCATCTTCCCGTGTCTCGCCGCGGTCGTAAATCACCGGGTATCCTTGCTCGTTCAATTTTTTGACTTGCTTCCGCGATGCTTTCGTCAACAGGCGGACGATCAGGATCGATAGGATGAAAATGATGACGACCGAGATGATTCCCGGAATATATTCTGATTTATCTTCAGGAAAATAGAGAAAGTCCATAACATTACTACCACCTTTAAACTTCAAGTTTCACTAGTATTATACATGAAGCCGAGCGGCTGTTGCCGCCGGTAAGGTGAACATTTCATGGCAATCGGACAGCATTCGATACCGCTTGTTTTAGGATTTCGTAAGAACGCACACGTTTTTCCTGGTCATAGATATAGGAAACAGCCATCAATTCATCGATTGGCAATGAACCGGCGAAACGGCCGATTTGTTCTCCCAATTGCTCGGCATTCCCTTTGAACGTATAGCGCGCCATCGATTTGACCATCGCTTCTTCTGCATAGCTCCAGCGGCCTTCCATTGTATCTACAGGCGGCATCAATGGATTTTTCGTGCCGCGGACGACGTTCAAGTAAAACTGGTCGCTCGATGTCGAAAGCTGCTCCGCTTCTTCTGCACTTTCGGCCCCGACCACATTCACACAAGCGATGACATACGGTTCTGATAATGTATCGGAAGGCTCGAAGCGGCTGCGATAGATGGCGACTGCCGACTCGAGTTGCTGCGGGGCGAAATGCGCTGCAAACGCATACGGCAAGCCGAGCTTCGCTGCGAGCACGGCACTCGATGTGCTTGAGCCTAGAATGAATAACGGTACTTCCGTCTCTACGCCTGGATAGGCTTTAACGGATTCCTGTGCTTCGAGCGGGCCGAGGTAGCGCTGCAATTCTTCGACATCTTCAGGAAATTGGAACGCAGTTTCCTGTGTTGTCCGGCGAAGCGCGCGCGCGGTTTGCATATCCGTTCCCGGTGCGCGCCCAAGACCAAGATTCACGCGTCCGGGATGCATCGTCTCAAGCGTGCCGAATTGTTCGGCGACGACAAGCGGCGTATGGTTCGGCAGCATGATGCCGCCGGAGCCGACTTCGATCGTCTCGGTCGCTTCGAGCACTTTGGAAATGAGAATCGACGTCGCGGAACTCGCGAGCGTCGGTGTATTGTGATGCTCGGACAGCCAGAATCGCTTATAGCCGAACTGCTCGGCATGGCGTGCAAGGTTTTTCATATCTTCGAACGCTTGCACCATCGGAAAGCCTTGGCGTACTGGCACCAGATCCAGAATGGATACTGCAAGCTCTTTTGTTTGTTGTGTCATGTGTCAACTTCCTTTCATCCAATTCGGATGATATAAGGATAGGAGGAAATTCCTTCAAATTCAAACTATCTGCTCTGCTTATAATTGATAGCTTTTGCCGATTTCAGCGAACGCTACATCTCCGCTGTAAGTTTTCTTCGCTTCCGCAAGGATTTCGGACAATTCGCCGTACTGAGGCAAATGGGTCAGCAGCAGCTGTTTGGCTGAAGCTTCTGAGGCGAGTTTCCCCGCCTGGCTGCCGCTCATGTGGCCTTGGATGATGCCGAGGTATTTTTCGTATAAATTCGATTCTGCGACAAGCAAGTCAGCGGATTCAGCAAACGGCACGAGTTCGTCTTTCCATGCCGTGTCAGCCGTAAAGACCGCTGTCCGCTCCCCATTCGTGAAGCGCATCGCCAGGCAGTAGACAGGATGGTCCGTTTCGCAGAAGGTCACCTGGAACGGCCCAATATCCAGCGTGTCGTCCGAGTGAATCGCACGCCCTTCCGTAACGCCTTTATAAGACAATGAAGCGAATCCTTCCTTGTCTTTATCATGCGCATAGATCGGCAAAGGCACATTCCATTCCTTCAATTGCATGCCGACCATCGCCGCATGCTGCAAGACGCCAATATCCGCCACGTGGTCGGGGTGGTAATGGCTGATGACGACCGCATCGATGTCTTTCAGTTCCGTATAATTCTGCACCGCTGCAACCACTCCACTGCCGCAGTCGAGCAGGCAGCGGTAGCCGTCCTGTTCGATCAAGTAAGCGCAGGTCGCTTCGTTTTTGTTCGGGTAGCCGCCCCAAATACCGATTGGCGTAATTTTCATGGTCACCACTCCTCCCGTTTTTCCCCAGTATATCATTTCAACACACGCCGCATAGTTTAAGAGTTTTGGCACGTGGTATATAGGAAGTAAGAAGAAAATATTGGAGGGATTCGTTTTGGTAATTAAACTATCAGTTGAAAACGCGGTACAAGCAAAAGCAGAAATTGAAAAGCTTGAAACACAAGGATTCACGCATGACGACATCTATATTTTCGCTCACGACCCTAAACGCACGAAAGACATCACGAAAGCACTAGATACAGAATCGGTTGGCATGAAAGAACAAGGCTTCCTCGACAGCATGAAAAACATGACTTCTTCACGCGGAGATGAATTGCGCGCGAAATTGGAATCAGCCGGCCTCACGAAACAAGAAGCTGAAGAGTACGAAGAAGTGCTCGACACAGGAAAATTGGTTATTGTGGCCAATAAAGATCATTGATGATCACCTAAAATCCCGCACAGCATAGGGCTGTGCGGGATTTTTTTGTCACCTATTATTTACTTTCCAAAAAATGCTATATCACAAATATTATTTAGCTACATAGCCCTTACTGAATAACTAGTAAAATACTCTTGTTTTCCGAATTAGGTTTGTGAGAACGTTTTAATTTTGCTATATTTGAAAAAGGTTAATTTTCAAACAAGTAAATTTGCACGCTTAATGAGGGGGAGCAAGATGTTTAAAAGTATCAAAATGGGCAGCGCCTTTATCGGCATCATTGTCGGTGCCGGTTTCGCTTCCGGGCAGGAAATCCTGCAGTATTTCACCAGTTTTGGAATGATGGGAACTGTGGCAGCAGTAATCGCCACCGCATTTTTCGCTTATCTCGGGATGAGCTTGACGCGCCTCGGCAGCCGCATGCGGACCACTTCCCACAAAGAAGCCATTTTCGGCATCAGTGGCCGATTGATCGGCACCATCGTCGATTACATCATTATTTTGACTTTATTCGGCGTAGGGGTTGTCATGATCGCTGGAGCCGGTTCGATTTTCTCCCAGCAATTCGGCTGGTCAGCTGCTCTGGGCAGCACGGTCATGGCCGCCTTGATCATCTTGACGATCATGTTGAATGTCCAAAAAGTCATCAACATCATCGGGAGCATCACGCCGTTCCTGATTCTGTCAGTCATCGCACTCGCTGCCTATAGCCTAGTGACGATGGACGGTTCGTTTTCAGCGCTTGAGTCCATCGCCAAAGAACAGGAGTCTGCGGTTGCAAACTGGTGGTTGTCTGCGATCAACTACGTCTCCTTCAACATCGCGGTCGGCGCATCGATGGCCATCGTCATGGGCGGGACGGAAAAAGATGAAAAGATTGCGGCACGCGGCGGATTGATCGGCGGGCTTGGGCTTGGTATCCTGATCATCTTGAGCCATTTGGCGATTTTCTCGAAAGTCGATGTCGTCGGCACGGCAGAAATGCCGATGCTGCAAATCGCAGATGATTTGTCGCCTGCCCTCGGCGTCTTCATGTCGGTCATTTTGTTCGGCATGATCTATAACACCGGCGTCAGCATGCTGTTTTCGTTCTCCGCACGCTTCGTGCCGATGGGGACAGCAAAATTCCGTACGTTCGTCATCATCGTCGGAGTCATCGCTTACGTCCTGAGCTTTGTCGGGTTCACAAAACTCGTCAGCATGTTCTATCCGGTTGTCGGATACTTAGGTTTGTTCCTCGTCGGCGCATTGATCTATGCCGATATCAAAAAACCGAAACGACAAGAAACACGCGCAGAAAAAATCAGACACCAAAGCACATGATTGTGCTTTGGTGTTTTTTTCATGGTACCGTTACTATAAGGCTTTTCAGCAAACGGAACGGAGGAATAGACAATGAGTGAAATCATTCAATTAAACGGCCGCCGAATCGAAACAGATCAGCTTGAGCTTCGCAGCTTAACGGACGGCCGCAGGCAGATCTCGTGTGACTTCAAAGTGACAAGCGATGCCTACCATGACATTGCCGTATTATTATATGAGATGAATTTCCGCGTCGCTTTGCCGGCTAAAGGCCAGGAATTCGACGCTGCCATTTCCAATTATTTCACCGATACGACCAATCTCTATAAAGGCAATGAAGTAGCGGACTATCACCTGGAACTGACCGAACTCGCATCCATTTAAAAATAAGCACAAGAAAAGCGTATGGAGAAAAAATCTCCATACGCTTTTTTATTTTCGCTTGAAACGGCTGCCTGTGTTTTTGCTGCGCAAACGCGCCATCAGCTCTTCAGCTTTATCCATGCGCTCATTCGCCTGCGTAAGATCTGCTTCGATATCCACGACCCGGCCGTCTTCGATGCTCAGCGTGAACCACATCCCCTGCCTGCTGCCTTCCGGCAAATAGCGCAGTGGCACATGGAATTCACGCCCGGCTTGTTCTGCGATGATGACGGCCACGCCGCCGTCTTCAAAACGATCCAATACCCCTCTCATCCGCTCACTCCCCTACACAAGCTAGTCCCTGTTCTTTCAATCCGGCGAGTTTTCCTTCGCCAATGCCGCTGACACGCGTCAGTTCATCGAGCGTTTCAAACGGGCGCTCATCGATGATCGCCTCCGCCAATGCTTCGCCGATTCCTGTCAACTCCGTCAGCTCCGCAGTTGAGGCTCCGTTGATGTCCACACAGCGGTTGCTGCCTTCTTTGGCGACGCCTTCCCGTTCCGTTTCAACGCTATATTCCTGGCCATCCGTCTCGACAATGATTGTGCCATTGACGTCAGTGCCATATACTTCCGCACCTTCGTTTTCTACAGACGCTAACACTTCCGCATAAGGATGGCCATAAGGATTATCAAGGCCGGCACTGTAAATCGCCACGTCGGGCTCGACTGCCTGCAAAAATTCCAGGCTTGTGGAGGTATTGGAGCCATGGTGGCCCATCAGCAAGATATCCGCTCCCAGCGGCAAATTGCCCGCGACCATTTCCTGCTCTGCCTGGATGTCAGCATCGCCTGTAAAGATGAACGCTGTCTCCCCGTAACTAATGCGGAACGACAGCGAATCGCCATTTGTATCACCGCTTAATTCTTTCGGATGAAGCACTTTGATCTCCAGCGAGCCGATCTCGTATTCGTCCCCGCGCCGCGGTTCTTCATATGGAATTTCGACTTCATCGACTGCTTCGAGCGTCCGGATAAATGTATTGGAGGAACTCGGGTTTCCCGACATCCACACTTCCCCGACTTCGTAAGTCTCGATGACGCGCGCCAATTGGCCGATATGGTCGGCGTCCGGATGGGTCCCGACCGCGATATCGATTTTTTCGACTTCCAGTTTGTCCAGATACATCAGCACATCACTAGCGTTCCAATCGCCGGCATCGATCAGCATCGAATAGCCGTCCCATTCCAGATAGGCAGCGGACCCTTGGCCGACATCGATATAATGAACAGCAAGCCCGCCTGGTTGTTCCGGCGCGGCTTTTTGCTCCGGTTCCGCCGGTTTCGGGTTAGCCGGTTCGCCAAGCGGGACGCAGCCCACTAAACCCAGCAATAAAACGGCGAGCCACATTAGCTTTTGCATGTTTTCCACCTCTTACCCGAATTTTACCACAGCTCACGAAAAACACGGAAACTCCATATAAAAAAGCACGGGATATCCCCGTGCTTTCACGTCGACATATAGTCGCCGCCGTTCATATGCAAAAATTGCCCGGTCATATAGGAATTTTGCGGATCTGCCAAGAACACATAGGCTTTCACGAGTTCATATGGCTGCCCTGGGCGCCCCGCCGGCACGTCTTCTCCAAAATCGGATGCGACGTCCGGGTTCAGATCCCCGAAAGTCTTCGTGATGAGCGGCGTCCATATGGGGCCCGGCGCGATGCCGTTGACCGCAATTTCCTCGCGGACGAGCCGTCTTGCCAAGGAACGGGTCATCGCGACCATCGCCCCATTTGCCCCCGAATAGTCGATGAGATCCGAATGGCCCCGGTAAGCATTGATGGAAGCTGTATTGATGATGCGTGATCCCTTTTTCAAATGAGGCAAAGCTGCGCGCACCAAGTAAAACATCGCAAACGCCTTGATCTCGAAGGTTTTCAGCATTTGCTCATCGCTAATATCGAGCGGCGAAGTTTGCGGGTATTGGAACCCGGCGTTGTTGACGACGATATCCAACGCGCCGAACTCCTCGAGCGCAAAGTTCACGAGCGCATCGCAATTTTCGGATTTTCCAAGGTCTCCTGCTAAAGCACGTCCTTCGCCGCCGTAAGATTGGATGATCTCCAAGGTTTTTTCGGCGCCTTCTTCGTCATCAAGATAGCCAATGACCACACGCGCCCCTTCTTTTGCATAGGCGATCGCGACCGCTTGCCCGATGCCGCTGCTGGCACCGGTGACAATCGCCACTTTCCCTTCCAACGCGCCGCTCGCTTTGTAATCAGCCAGATCGGTATTATCGAAACTTGCTTGTGCCATTGCTCATCCTCCTGCCGGTTTCAGTTAGTCGGAACTTTCGACAATCCCCATACTTCTTCGGAATACTGCTGGATCGTCCGGTCGCTTGAGAAAATGCCGGAAGCGGCGATATTCCTTACGCACATGCTCGCCCATTCGACAGGATGCTCGTATGCATCGAGCACACGGTCATGCGTCTTTGCATAGTCCCCTAAGTCCTTAAGGACGAAAAACGGGTCTCCGTGTTCTGTCAATTGGCGTACGATGAAATCGGAATTATGGGGGCCATCCGACCATTCTCCACGCGCCAATTCTTCAATGGTTTCGCGGATAGACGGGTCTTGTTCGATAATGTCTTTCGGATTATAGCTTTTGTCATGCTCGAAACGCATGACTTCTTCTGAACTCATGCCGAAGACGAAAGCGTTTTGTTCGCCGACTGCGTCAAAGATCTCGACGTTCGCCCCATCATAGGTCCCGAGGGTCAACGCGCCGTTCATCATGAATTTCATATTGCCCGTGCCTGATGCTTCTTTGGAAGCCGTAGAGATCTGTTCGCTGATGTCCGCTGCCGGAATCAGGAACTCTGCGTGGCTGACGTTATAGTCCTCGACGAACACAACGTGCAGATGGCGTCTGGCGACCGGATCATTATTGACACGCTCGGCTACCGTATTGATCAGCTTGATCACTTGTTTGGCAAAATGATAGCTCGGTGCGGATTTTCCGCCGAACAGGAAGGTCCTTGGATACGGTCGATAATTCGGGTCGCTTTTAATGCGCTTGTATAATTGCTGGACATGCAATATATTCATCAGTTGTCGCTTGTAACCGTGGATTCGTTTGATGTGGATATCAAAAATCGAATCGGGGTCAACGATAGTATTGTGCTCTCGTTCGAGGTGATGTATCAAATGCTCTTTTTTCAGCTTTTTGATCGCTTGGAATGCTTCCAAAAATGGCCGGCTGTCCGCCAGATACGCGAGTTCACTTAATTGTTCAGGCCGTTGGATCCAATCAGGGCCGATGTGTTCGGTAATGAGTGAGGACAACTCCGGATTTGCCGCAAGCAGCCAGCGGCGATGCGTGATCCCGTTGGTTTTGTTGTGGAATTTATGCGGGAAGTATTCATTCAGTTCTTTCATTTCGCGTTTTTTCAGGATTTCGGTATGGAGCTTTGCTACCCCGTTCACTTTATAGCTGCCCACGACTGCCAAGACGGCCATTTTCACGACGCCTCCGTCGATGATCGACAGTTTGTGGATCGCCTGTTCATCCAATTCCTTCGATTCCCATTCGGCCCTGAAACGGCGGTCGATTTCTTCGATGATCTCGTAAACGCGTGGCAATAGCTGGCGCAGCAGTCGGCTTTCCCATTTTTCCATCGCTTCTTCCAAAATCGTGTGATTCGTATAGGAGATAGTCCGCGTCGTCAATGACCAAGCTGTATTCCAATCCAGCTCATAATCATCCATCAAGATCCGCATCAATTCCGGAACCGATAAAGCCGGGTGCGTATCGTTGATTTGAATCGCCACTTTTTCAGGCAATTCTTCGATGTCGAAGTTGCGCGTCGAAAGGATGGTGCGGATAGAAGCGCTGCACAAGAAGTATTGCTGTTTTAGGCGCAGCAGCTTTCCGCTATCAAGTGCGTCATCCGGATAAAGACGGTCGGATATTTTAGCCGTCTCGAGTTCATTCACCAAATAACCGAGCCCATAAGGCAACGGCTGGTCGGACGGTTCCGCCTGCCAGAGCCTGAGCGTGTTGATCGTGCCGCCCTTTGCCCCGACAATCGGCATATCGTATGGCACGGCTTTGACCCACACCGCATTTTTCAGTTCCGTGCGGACGCCTTGCTCTTCTACAGTCATGCTGGCTTCCCCATAAAACGGGATATCGAGTGCAAGATCTTCCCTGCGTACTTCGATGCCTTGCCCTTCTTTAATCCAATTGGTCGGCAATTCCACTTGAAAGCCTTTGATAAAATGCTGTGTGAACAAACCACCGCGATAGCGGATCCCGCAGCCATGCCCGGGCAAGCCAAGCGAAGCGAGTGAATCCAGGAAACACGCAGCCAAACGCCCGAGCCCGCCGTTTCCAAGCCCCGGTTCCTGTTCGAGCTCTTCGATTTCCGATAGTTTATAGCCGAGTTCGCCGAGCGCTTCTTCTACCAAATCGTAGGCACCCAAGTTGTGCAGGTTTTGCCCAAGCAAACGGCCCAGCAGGAATTCGATCGACAGATAGTACAATTGCTTGTCGCCGCTGTCCCGGTTGGCCGCTTGCTGCTTGTCCCATTCCTGCAACACTTGTTCACAAACCATTTTTCCTAATACGTTATAGGCTGTGTTTTCTGTTTTATCCCCATTTTCCACTGTTAATCGCCGGTTGAATTCTTCCTTGAATTGCTCCTTGGAGTAAAACATTCTCAACACACCCTTCAGTTTAAGCTCGTATATAATTTCTCGTATTCTTTCGCCGAACGCGACCATGAGGAATCTCTCGCCATGCCATTATCGATCAACGCATTCCAATGGTCGGGCTTGTCGTAGAAGGACAGCGCGCGCGATAAAGCTTCATCGAAATGATGGCCGGCTTTGAAATCGCTTAAGAAGCCCGTTCCTGTCTTATCGTCTTCATTATATTCGTCTACCGTATCGCGCAAGCCACCTGTCCGGTTTGCCACCGGAATCGTGCCATAACGCATGGAAATCAATTGGCTCAAGCCGCATGGTTCAAAATGCGAAGGCATCAGGAAGATATCCGCGCCTGCGTATAATTGATGGGCAAAGGCTTCATCAAAACCAAGATGGACAGAGACTTTTCCCGCATAATCCACTTCAAGTCGCTGGAAAAACTCTTCGTAATGAACTTCCCCAGAACCGAGCAGCACAAACTGGACATCGCCTTCCAAAAATTCAGGCAAGCTTTGTTCGAGCACATCGATCCCTTTCTGTCCCGAAAGCCGAGAAACCATCGTTAATAATGGAACATCCGGCTCTTCCGGCAAGCCGCAGCGTTTTTGGATGGCGCGCTTGTTCGCTTGTTTCCCCTGCAAATCCTCTGCGCTAAAAGTCTGTGCGATGTGTTCATCGGTTTTCGGGTTATAGGCTTCTGTATCGATGCCATTCAATATGCCATGCAAATCCGCTTGCCGTTCAATAAGCAGATTTTCCAAATGTTCCCCGTAAGCTTCGGTTAAGATTTCATCGCGGTAGTTCGGGCTGACAGTCGTCAATTTATCGGCATACAGCATACCGGTTTTCAAAGAATTGAAGTTTTCGAGCCAGGCAACTTGGCCGTTTTCGTAAAATTTTTCGTCCATCCGGTACTGCTCCAAAAATACTTCTTTCGGAAAGTTTCCCTGAAACTGGATATTGTGGATGGTCAGGACGGTTTTCACGCGACCGGACAGCTGCTGGTATTGCGGATCTTCCTTCAATAAAAATGGCAGAACAGCCGTATGCCAATCATGAACATGCAGAACATCCGGAGCTGTATCAGAACGCGTCAGGAAATCCAGGACCGCCCGGCTGAAAAAGGCGTAGCGCTCGGCATCGTCCGGACCGTAAATGCTGTCCCGTTCAAAATAAGAATCATTTTCCAAAAACAGGAATCTGACACCGTGCACATTCAGTTCGTACATTGCATAGTTTTTCTCTTCGCCTTTAAATTCCAAGGAATGTTCTTCCGTTTTCTGGAATTGCTGCTGGTAGCGTTCGTGAATCAAACTGTATTTCGGGATGATGACCTGCACCTCGTGTCCGAGGCGGGCCAATTCCTGCGGCAACGCGCCGATTACATCAGCCAGGCCCCCCGCTTTAGCAAAAGGGGCGCATTCCGCGGCGGCCATCACAATCTTCATTGGGAATCCTCCTTCGTGACCCGTTCGCCTTTTCTAAGGACAATCGGCCGGTCAGCTGTGCCGATCAACTTCACGCCTTTTTCGATATAGACATCTTTGTCCGCAATGACATAAGCGAGCTCGCAATTTTCCTCGATTGTGCATTTCTGCATAATGATGCAGCTATCCAAACTCGCATTGATACCGATTGTGACCGCCCGGCTGATGATGCTGTTTTTGACATTGCCCAGGATCGTGCTGCCGTTTGCCATCATCGAGTTCGATACGTTCGATCCGTCCAGATAACGGGTCGGCGGCTCGTCTTTCACTTTTGTGTAGATCGGTGCTTGAGGCAAAAACAGCAATCGGCGGTTGTTCTCGTCCAATAGCCCGAGCGATTCTTTAAAGTATTGCTGGATCGAGTCGATGATGGCGAAATACCCTTTATATTCATAAACGCCATATGAATAGGGCGCTTTTTTCAAGTTCACTAAATCTTCGACGCTAAGAATGCGCTTTTCCCGATAGGAACGGATCAATTCAAGCATCAACCTACGTGACAGGATATACGATTTCAAAGAACCGCTTGCACCGACCGCTTCGGTGATGTCCTTTCCGGATGCCAGGTGATGGGCAAGCATTTCTTTATAATCCAATTGCCCCGCGACAAAACTGCTCGTGACCACCACATGTGTTTGGCGGCTCTTTTCAAAAAATTGGAGATGCTCTTCAAAGTCACGGAATGAACCGACTGTCGCGATGCCCCCGTTTTGATGGGTGGTCGGAAGGAAGAACAAGCCTTCTTTACGTCTATCCAGATCCCAGCTTTTCCCGACGCCGATATGGTCAATCAGCGACCCAAAGGGCTGCGAAGCGAAAATGCCGACGGAGTTGATATCCGCATTCACCAAATTCGACAAAGCGAAATCGATCAGGCGGTATCTTCCTGCGAACGGAATCGAGGAGACCGATCGATGAATGGTCAGGTCTTGGAGCCCTGCTACTTTTACAGATGCGTCCACTGCGGCCATCAAAGTCATTGCTGCCCACTCTCCTTCCATGAATCGATTAAGTCTTGCGTTAACAGCGTGATGCCCGCTGCCGGTTCGAGCAACCGGTAATTTTCCGGAACCGTCACGTCCGGTGGAACGATGACCCGGCTCAAATGGGCCCCTTGCCCGATTTTCGTGCCGCTCATGACGACGCTATCTTCTACAACCGCTTCTTTCTCTACCAGGACATTCTGGAAAATGACCGAATGCTTGACCGTCCCGCTAATGACACAGCCTTCATTGACCATCGAACCTTGTACACGCCCTGTTTTCGTGATGACTTGTGGCGGCAACTGGGGATTCGATGAATAAATCCGCCAGGCCGGATCGTGCAGCACGAGCCCTGCCGATGGATCAAGCAAATCCATATTCGCCTCCCATAGACTGTCGACCGTCCCTACATCTTTCCAATATCCCTTGAACGGATACGCCACCATTTTTTGTTGGTCTTTTAGCATTTTCGGCAAGATATCTTTTCCGAAGTCATGGGTGGATTCTTCAATATTATTGTCTTCCTCTAAATAACGCTCCAGTTTTTCCCAATCGAAAACATACACGCCCATGGAAGCCAGGTTGCTTTTCGGTTTTTCGGGTTTTTCGTCGAATTCAACGATGTTCATGTCTTCATCGGTGTTGACGATGCCGAAACGGCTCGCCTCTTCCCATGGCACTTCCAACACAGAAACCGTGACATCCGCCTGTTTTTCTTTATGGTATTCCACGAGTTTTTCATAGTCCATCTTGTAAATATGGTCGCCTGATAAAATCACGACATAATCAGGTTCGCAGCTGGTCAGGAAATTGATGTTCTGGTAAATCGCGCTGGCTGTGCCGGCATACCATTTGATGCCGTCGATTTCGGCATAAGGCGGCAGCATCGTCACCCCGCCTTGATGGCGATCCAAATCCCAAGGCGTACCGAGCCCGATATAGCGGTGGAGCGCATGCGGCTGATACTGAGTTAGGACACCGACTGTGCTGATACCCGAATTGGTGCAATTCGACAAAGGGAAATCGATGATCCGGTATTTCCCGCCGTAAGGAATGGCGGGTTTCGCAATATCGTACGTCAATGATTTCAAGCGGCTTCCTTGTCCGCCTGCGAGAAGCATAGCAACTACTTTTTCATTCACAATAAGTCACTCCCATCTTTTCTTTTTTTCCAGATGCTCATCGTGAACGGCGGCAAGTCAAGCTTCAATGAGAAAGGCTGATTGTCGCACGGAACATCGAGCGTTTTTGCCGCCTGCTGCAACTCTGCAGCCGTGCCGCCAAATTTTGCTGAATTGGTGGAGAAAATTTCTTCATAGAAGCCTTTGCGCGGTGCTCCCACATGAAAGCTTTCATAATGATGCTCAGAGAAGTTGCACAGCACGAGGCATTCGTCTTCCGGCAAAAATCCCCTGCGGATAAAGGTCGCCACGCTTTGTTCATGGTTGTCGGCATCGAGCCACATAAAGCCATCGCGTTCATCATCGAGTTCAAAAAACGCTTTTTCGCTCCGGTAGAATGCCAGCAATTCCTTCATGAAGTCAGCGATCCCTTTATGTTGCGGATCTTCGAGCGATGCCCAGTCGAGTTCGGGCTGGAATTCCCATTCCTCGAAGTGGCCAAACTCTTGGCCCATGAACAATAATTTTTTGCCGGGATGCGCCATCCAAAATCCGAACAGCAAACGCAATTGGAGGAAACGCTCTTCCCTCGTGCCCGGCAGTTTGTTGAGCAGGGATTTTCGCCCATCCGCTACAGTGTCGTGGGAAAAAATCACTTGGTAGCGCTCTTCATATTGATACACCATCGAAAAATTCATTTTCCCATGGGCTTTCGACCGTTCTGCCGGCGGCGTTTTCATATACTCGAGCGTGTCATGCATCCAGCCGAAATTCCATTTATAGTCAAAGCCGACACCGCCGGATTCGACCGGGTGGGTCACTTTCGGATAATGCCAGGCATCTTCTGCAATCAACAATTTCTCCGGATAATGGAGCTTCAAACTAGCCGTCAACTTCCTGAGGAAATCCGCCCCTTCCGCATTGTGCGGACGCTCTTTGATGTTCGGGATGAACAATAGGTTGACGAGCGCATCCATCCGGTAGCCATCGAACTTGAATTCCTCCAGCCAATAATGGGCACTCGACAAGATGAAGCTCACCACTTCGCCTTTGTTGATGTCAAAGTTCAACGTGCCCCAATCCGGATTCATCCGGCGCTCTTCCCGCGCTTCTTCGTAAAGCAGCTGGCCATTGAAATTCGCCAATCCGTGCTGATCGACGCAAAAATGGCCGGGGACCCAGTCCAAGAACAAGCCAAGGCCATGCTCTGTGCAGGATGTGACAAAATATTTTAAGTCTTCAGCTGTTCCGTAACGTCCTGTCGGCGAAAAATAACCCGTTGTCTGGTAGCCCCAAGATTCATCAAGCGGATGCTCGGTAATCGGCAAAATTTGAATATGCGTGAAGCCCATCTCGATGACATACGGAATCAACTGATCTGCAATTTCACGGTACGTATAAAATTCCCCATTTTCTTTGCGCCGCCAAGTGCCAAGATGCACTTCGTAGATGGCCATCGCCCGTTCCAGATGCTTATCGTTGATCGTTTGCTTGTGTTTCAGGACCTCCAACGGCCAAGCGTACTCCCCAGGACCCGAGACGATTGATTTGGTGAATGGCCGTTTCTCGCTTTGCCGTGCATACGGGTCCGATTTCCACAGCACTTCGCCTCTTGGCGTCCGAAGCGCATATTCATAGAGACGGCCTTCCAAATTTTCCGGGATGCTCACCCCCCATATACTCGCGTCATGCGGATGCCGCTCTAACGGATAAGTGGATGTGTCTTCCGTATCGGGATTCACGCAGACTACGTCGATGCCTTCAATGTCAGGAGCCCAAACCGAAAATGTCGTTTCTTCCCCAAATGCATGTGCGCCGAAATACAAATAGCCATCGACCATCTGTCCTTCATGAAAAGCTTGCAGCCGTTCTTTCGTCCATGTGTTCAACAAAAATTCCATGCAGCGCCTCCTTTTGGCCAAAACCAAGTTTAGTTTCTATTCTACATTTGAAATGTAAAGTCCTTGTTAAGATGCCGATGACTGCCAAGAAATTCCACAAACGGCTGGAATGTCGCAATGTCTTCATATTTTTCCCGATCTAACGGCTTGTCGTCAGGCGCGGTTTGGAATAGGCTAAAGACAGACCAGCTTCAACATAGAAAGGACGCGAAATTTTTGCGAGCCCAAACTTATTTACTGAGCTTCTTACTAATTGCCATCTTGTTTTTGGCTGCCTGTGGCCAAGGCATTGACGACCCATTGAATTGGGAAACAGAAGAATTCACATTCACTGACCATAATAATGAAGATTTCGGATCCAGCGACCTCGAAGGAAAAGTGTGGCTGGCCGATTTTGTCTTCACCAATTGCACCACTGTCTGTCTGCCGATGATGGCGAATATGAAAGGCGTCCAGGAAGAACTTCAAGCGCAAGGGCTTGATGTCGAAATCGTTTCATTCAGCGTAGACCCGACCGTCGACACCCCAGAAACCTTGAAATCTTATGCGGAAAACTACGATGTCGATTTAACCAGCTGGCATCTGCTGACGGGCTACTCCCAGGAAGAGATCGCCGACTTTGCGCTTGAAAACTTCAAGGCGATTGCCCAGAAGCCGCAAGATGACGATCAAGTGATCCATGGCACTTCGTTTTATTTGATCGACCACGAAGGCGTCATCATGAAAGACTATGATGGCCTGAACCCCCCGGTTGAAGATATCGTCCGCGATGCGGAGATTCTCGTCGAGGAGGCGGGAGGATGAAACGCAAACCGCTCGTCATAGTTGCTGTAGTCGTGCTCATTGCTGCTGCGGCTGCCTGGTTTTTCATGCCCCAGGAAAACGAACCTTCCACACAAAGCCGGATTGTGCTTGAACATACGCATCGCACGTTTATCGCACCGTCCTGCTTCGAACAATCCGACCCGACGAATTTTCTGGAAGAATCGACGCTTGGCCATGCACAGGAATTGAATTACCCGCCGCATTCCGAATGTACGGAAAAAGCGTTCGAAAGCAATAACGACAGCCCGGCAGTCCGGTTATTGAAAGAACTAGGGCTGATGGAAAAAACGCAAACCGATTGGTGAATGGGCAGGGCTTCGGCTCTGTCTTTTGTTATTTCAGCAAGCGTACACAGACGGGAGCGACCGTGTCGACACTATCCGCTGTCTCGCCTGGCATCCCGTCTTCGCCGATTTTCTTGACGGCGATCGTTCCCGACTCTTCATGCGCGATGACAATCCACGGGCTATTAGGCACCAATGTGAAATGGCGCGGCCCCGCTCCTCCGGCATCCGCATGGCCAACCGATTCCAGTAAGCCTTCCGCAACCTGGAACACGGCTATGCTGTCATGGCCTCGATTTGAAACATAGACAAAGCGCCCGTCTCCCGATACGGCAATTTCAGCGGAAGTGTTAGTTCCTGTGAAATGTTCCGGCAGTGCTGAAATGTTCTGTACCTCTTTCAAGCCCTTGCCTTCTAGCGCATAAACAGAAACGGTCGAATCGAGTTCATTCACGCCGTAAGCGAAATCATCGGATGGATGAAACGCCAGATGCCTTGGCCCTGCACCAGGTGCCGTCTTGGTCACAGCTTCCTGCTCAAGCTTTCCTGAATGAAGGTCAAGACGGTAGCGGACAATTGCGTCCATTCCGAGATCGGAGACGAAAAAGCGATTCGTTCCCGGCAATTGAAAAGCCGAATGCGGATGGGCGGCATCTTGCCGATCCGCATTCGCCCCGCTTCCTTTATGGCGCTTGGAATCGGTCATTTCACCAATCGACCCGTCCGCAGAAAGCGGATGAACCGTGACGTGCGCTCCGGAATACGTGGCGGAAACCGCCCATTGCCCGTCTTCATCGATCGTGATATGGGCTGGATGGTCGCCCCCCGCTTTTTGGCGGTTCAGTTCTTGAATCAAGCCTTTTTGGGGATTTAGCCAATAGGCGACCACTTCTCCATCGCCTGTTTCACTGACCGCGACAAAGCTGGTGCCGTTTGGATGGACCGCCAGGAATGAAGGGCGCTCCACTCCCGCCACCTCTGCTTGTTTTGTCAATTTTCCTGTAGCAGATTCTAATTCCCAAAGCGTGATACCCGCCTGTTCAGCAGTCGCATAGGATCCGCTTAATATGTATGTGCTGCTCATCCTATCCCTCCTTTTTTTCTCTACCCTTTATCTTCATCAAGCTGCGGTGGAAAGTTCTTTATATTTTCACTTCCCTCTTTCAATTCGCCGATGCAGTGCGGTAAAGTGGTGAAGTGGAAACTTACATTATTTAAAACAGAAAGAGAGTGGTTGCGTTGAATTTCCCTTTGTCCGTCCGTGAGAAAAGCATCGTCTGCACAGGTTTTATGGGAGCCGGAAAAACGACAGTCGGCAAATTATTGGCACGCCGGCTTTACCGCGATTTTATTGACATCGATGAAGAAATCGAAAAGGCATTCGGCTTGCCGATCCCGGAAATTTTTAAGGCCTACGGGGAAAAAGCGTTTCGCGACAAAGAGCGGGAACTGATCCAGTCGTTTGGCAGCCAGCCCTTGCTCGTGATTTCTGTCGGGGGCGGCGCTTTTCTAAAGGAAGAAAACCGTAATCATTGCCTGGCCAACTGCACCGTCCTGTATTTCGATATTTCTTGGGATTCCTGGAAAGAACGCATTCATGTGCTGACAGAAACGCGTCCGCTCCTTAAAGATAAGACCTTACAAGAGATGGAGCAGCTTTTCCGCGAGCGCCAATCGATTTATGCAGCCAACCACTCAGAGTTTCAAGTCGATGATTTTGAAGCCGTGGAAGCTGCCGAGTATTTGGCCGATTCGTTGAAAATGTCCTGGGATATCCATGCGCCGCAAGCTTAATAGATGCACAAAAACCCGCCATTCATCACTTGAATGGCGGGTTTCCTATTATCCATATTGCGCTTTCGCAAGGTCGAATAAGCCCGCTTTTTTCAAATAGCTTTCCGGTGCCAAGAACGTCACGGTGACCACGCCTGGATGGCGGCCGATTTCGATTGATCCGGTCACCGTGGCACGGTTCATAATTTCTGGCACTGTGACACCGAACAAATCCGCAGCACGCTGCATGCCATTTTCCGTTGCATCGTTCAAGGTCGGCCCTGATCCGACAAATGACACCGGCAGCGAATCTTCCAGCTTTTCTACGCCAAAACGTTCAGCGAGTTTTTGGGCGGATGCTTTTTCCGCTTCCGTGAACGGCTTTGCGGTATAGGGTAGATCTTCGACGTTCGGGAACAGGATGGGCCCAGCGTTTCCAAGCCCTTTCAACACATGTACCTGCAAATGGCTGATACCCGATACATCGGAAGTATGCCCTGCAATTTCACCGTCTCCTTGCATGGCGTGCATATCTCCCAAATAGACACCGCCGCCTTTCACTTTGACCGGGCATACGAGAACTGCGCCGGCGCGCACGCGGCTGATGTCCATATGGCCATCTGTCCGGTGCGTTTCGAGCTCTTCCTGCGTGCTCGTGTATTCATGAGGCGCCCCGACAAGAAACGACCCAAAATCACCCGCATTGTGCGAGTCGGGCGTCGGGCGGGAGGGTGTCGTGCCGAGCTGCCCGAGAAACGGGCGCATGCGCGCGATCGTACCGACCAAATCATGCGGTGCAAATGTGACCACAGGGTTTTGCACCGAATGTTCAGGAGTTTTCATGTATTCTTTGCCGTCTTGCGCAATGGTTTCTGCTGCTTGTTTTGACACCGTAATGCCGACATCGCCTTTGTCGCTGAACGTCATCGTGTAGCCGTGCGTAAATTCAAACGGGCTGACGTCTTCACCGCAATTGGCACAGCGGATCGCACCGCTGCCAACGCCCTTAATCACCGTTTCGGGATACAATGTCCCACAGCCCGGACATTTCACTGCCACAAACGGATCGCCCAGAAAGCGCCCTTCGATCGGCTTGTCATTTCCGGAAGCCGTAGCAAGTGAAGTCACTTCCACCGACTTGATGCGGATCACGATCGCATCGCCTGGCTCTGCACCTTCAACGTAAACCGGCTGCGTCACTTCATGGCCGCCCCGGATGCACGGCGTGATCATCGGCCCCCAGCATCCCGGCGCGGTGTGGGCAATAATGTGCCCGCCGTCCTTCACAGGGCCGAGCATTTCCTTGTCAGGATCGAGCACTCCATTGACATAACGGTTGACCAATAAGGTATCGACAGCATTCTCGGACATTAGACAGCCTCCCTTTTCTATATTTTCTAAATTATATGACAAAAGGGATCTACTTTCAATTAAGACCCAAAAATGCCCGAAGAACCGTTAAGCTCTTCGGGCATTTTTTTTAACTCCAGAAATACAGTAAAGTCTGGACGAATACTTGGATCATGATATAGAAAGCAATGGCGAATTTTAAATTGAAGCGCAAGCCATTGCGGATGCCACTCAACCCGTTGACGCTGCTTAAGATGATCACCGGCATGACAAACGGCGACAGGATGATCGAGATGACGCTACCTGAGGTCACCGCAAGCACGATTAGTTCAGGCGGAAACGGCAGCACCGCCGATTCCAATACCCCTGTCACGAGAACGATGACCGGCAGCGGCCCGAGCCCGATAAAGCCCAAGAAGATGACGATAAACGGAATCAGGAACAACAAATTCAAAAACGGCACATGGCCGGTCAAATAATTCATCGCCCCGATGACGTAATCGCCGACTGCGGATTGATTGAGCGCATAAATGAGCAAGCCAGCAGCGAGCAGGATGCTGAACTGTTGGGCTTGCCTCGATACACCTTCTCTATAATAAATCGCCGCTTCCCGTGCATAGCTTCCTGTCCGTCTCTTGAGCAGGAAGTACAGAAAGGTCCAGACAAGAATGACCAGCGGGATGACGACAAGAAAGTCAGCGCCCGTCCATTCGTGGAGGATGAAGATCGTGCCGAACAGCGAGATGAACAGAAAAGCGAATTCGGCTACGTCTTTGTTCCAGCTGCCGGCATTTCGGGAGTTCGCCACCGCCTTATCGATTTCATTCGTCAGCACGGCCGAGAAATCCTTGCCGTAGCGTTTCTCATCCGCCGTCGCAAAGGCCACAGACAACAAGGTCCCGGCAATGGCTGCGCCGAGGCCGAGTAGCATCGACTTCCATAACACCGCATCCATTGCGCCCACCGCGAAGATGAAGCTCGGAATGCTGATGACCCACATGGTCGACAAGGCGAAGCCGCGTAGAATCGCAGTGCCCTTGTAATTTTCCCATGCTTCATCTTTATGGTCTTTCAAAAATGAATCGATGAACCTGTACATCATCGGCACGACCCCGAACAACAAGAAATGCGAGATGATCTGCGTCATCCCCATCAGTCCTGCGTAAAAAGTTTGGCTCTTGTTCAGCCATTTGTTGCCGAAGCTCATGATCTCTTCTATGTAAGGCTCTTCCCTGAGCACCCAGCTGATCATCGGAACAATCAGCAATAAGGCGATCAGGCTTTTCATCTGGACGAACGCTGACGCCAGATCCTGCCAGAAATTCTGGCTCGTCGCCGCCAGCACGCCGATTGCGGTGACCGCGAGGAATGTCTGCAGCTGCAACTTGCGGAGCGGCAACACGCCGAACGCAAACACCAAACTGAATAAGCCGGCAATCGGCAGCATCGCCTCGGTCCAAGAATTGGCATAAAAATACTGGATGAAATGAAGAACGGCATATATAAGTACAGATAGAGTGAATCCTTTTTTCGCTAATGCCCTCATCTGCAAGCCCTCCTTCCGTATACGGCAAATAGTTGTAAACACATACCGCCTATTTTACACCTTTTACCTTTCCATTGCGGCTACAAAGGCTTTCTTTTCATTCAAAAGACAGGATTTTCATTTTCTAGAAAAACTTTTTTGAATAATTTGTTTACGAAAACCCAATAAGTGGAAGGTAGACAATAAGAAATATAATTATTTCAATAGTTGTTTTTATTTTCAGTCATTTCTATGATATGCTCTAGCCACACGGAGAACGATCCCTTGCAGAAGCTCAGCATCCGCTGGTTCTACTGGGTTGATTCACGCTTAGATCTGCTGTTGTCAACGGGCGGATTGCCATTGATATTTTATTTTACTGGAGGGCTAGTAATGGGAATCACAAGGAGTTTTTTTATCGCATTATCCAATAACCGGCTATTGAACAGCGGAGCTAAAAAATGGGGCTTTCAGCTGGGCGCTGCAAAAGTCGTTGCTGGAACCGATATTCCGAATATGATGGCGTCCGTTCGCGCATTGAATGAGGACGGCATTTCCGCCACTATTGACCGGCTCGGGGAATTCGTCACCAGCCGCGCAGAAGCCACACAAGCAAAAAACGAAATCATCCAAACAGCCGAAGCTATCACAAAAGCCGGAGTGGATGCCCATTTATCCGTTAAATTGACACAAATCGGGCTCGATATCGATGACCAATTCTGCCTGGAAAATATCCGTGAAATTGCGGCTGAAGCAGAACAGCGAGGAATTTACGTCAACCTGGATATGGAAAATTACGAGCATCTCCAACCCACTCTCGATATATTGCATACTTTAAGAGAGGAATTCGACAGTGTCGGAAGCGTTATCCAGGCTTATCTCTTCCGCTCGGAACAAGACTTGGACGCACTCCAAAACGTCAGGCTGCGGCTTGTGAAAGGAGCCTACCAGGAAAGCGAACAAGTGGCGTATCAATCCGCTGAGGAAGTGGATGCCAATTTCCTTAAGCTTATCAAGCTGCGGCTTGACCAGCCGGTGTTCACCTCAATCGCTACGCATGACCACCATATTATCAATGCAGCGATTGACTATATAAAAGAACAAGGCATCCCAAAAGACCGTTTTGAATTCCAAATGCTCTACGGCTTCCGCACGGATTTGTTGAAGGAGCTGTCAGAAGAATACCAGGTGACGTCTTATGTCCCGTTCGGCAAAGATTGGTACGGTTACTTCATGAGACGACTCGCTGAACGGCCACAGAACATCCAATTGGTGTTAAAAGGCGCGCTCTCCAAATCCTCATGAAACCGAAAAAGCAGCCCGGGTTGAAAACCCAGGCTGCTTTTTCTTTGCTATTCAAGCGGGCGCGCATACACTGGCGGCAGTTCCGCCAATAAACGTTTTCGGTACTGCTCGTATTGCTTCGGCAATTTCAATTCCTCACCGAGCGCGTCGGGGCTTTCGTCAATCGTGAAGCCTGGTGGGTCAGTGGCAATTTCAAAGAGCAGATCGCCATATTCACGGAAATAAATCGACCGGAAATAATTGCGGTCTTGGACAGGCGTAACGCCGAGCCCATAAGCTTCAATGCGGTTTTTCCATTCCAATTGATCGACGTCGTCGTCCGCACGGAATGCGATGTGATGGACGGTGCCAACGCCCATTTGGCCCGTTCCGACACGGGTTTGCTTGATATCCAATATGTTTCCAAACTCACCATCCGAGACAAAGCGGACATAATCGCCTTGCTCTTCTTTACGCACGAAGCCAATCACTTCTTCCAATAATTCGGCAGTTTTGGCCGCATTGGCCGTAAACAATATAGCGCCGGCAAAGCCTTTGATGGCATTTTCTTGTGTAATGCCGCCTCCGGTCCATCCGCTCGCTTCGCCCATTCCGCGCTCCACCAGTTCCAGCTCGAGGCCATGCGGGTCTTGAAAACGCAAATACGGTTCACCGAAGCGCGTGTGCTCTTCGAACACAACATTATGGCTCTCCAGCCGGTTGCGCCAAAATGAAAAAGCGCCTTCCGGAACAGCAAAAGCCGTAACGCCGACTTGGCCGTCTCCCACTTTCCCTTGATAGGCTTTGCCCCACGGGAAAAAGGTCATGATAGTGCCGGGCCATCCCTGGTCGTTCCCGAAATATAAATGGTACGTACCCGGATCGTCGAAGTTCACCGTTTTCTTGACGAGGCGCATACCGAGCACCCCTGCATAAAAATCGGTGTTTTCCTGCGCTTCCCCGACAATCGCTGTAATGTGATGAATTCCTTTTGTTTTTTCACCCATGTATATTCACTCCCTCTTTTTCGACATGACCATCATATCATGACAAACCTGATTGCATATTGCCTTCACTCAGGGCGCTGGCCTTTTGGCTCATGGCGTTGTTTAATCGTCAATTTCTTCGCTTTTTCCAACTCCTCTTTCTGCCGCTCCTTGCTTTCTTCAATGTCTTCTTTCTCACGGCGTTCTTTTTCCTGTTGCTCTGCTGAGTAATCTTCATCGTCTTCAATGATGTCTTTTTGATTTTCCTTCATCTCTTCTACTTTTTCCATTTCCTCTTCGTATTGCTCTTCGACTTCGGTTGTCGATGGCAGGAAAGGTTCATCATTAAAATCGGTGCGTTTTCCATAGCGCAGCATTTCATAGATGATCATGCCGTTGTTTGGCATGCCATTCGCCGTTTTCATCGGCACAGCGTCAAACAGCACAAAATAGAAACCGTAGAACACAAACCGGTTCCAGAAAGTCTCGTATTGATCCAAAACCCCATTGGCAACTAGTGCGTTGACGACGAATGCCACGATGACATTTGCCAAAATCGGGCCGGCATAAAGCATGATGTATGCGAATTTGCTTTGCCTCTTCAAATCATCGTAGGCAAACCAACTATATAAATGATAATATTTTCTCACGTCAAACATGCCGATCTTGAAGACTCGGGGACCTGAACCGATTGTTAAACGCGGATTCTTCGCGCCAAGCAAAGCACTAACGATTAAATAGCCTGCTTCTCGGATAAAGACAACGACCGGTAAAATGATAAATGCAGATATGACCAGTGCTATCAAATCGCTCAATCCGAACATGAAAACCCCTCCTTCAACTCTTAGAAATGACCCATTGGCCTCTCCTCTAAATACCCGATTTGGCAGGCGTCGAACCCCCAATACCTTACAGTTCCATTTCAATTTCATGACAGTTAATCTTTTGAGGAGCAGGATGGCACGTGATAGGATGACAATAAGCTTGATTGAATTTTCGGTGTAGCTGCCGTGCAGAGGATGGAACTCATGAAACGCAAACGATCCGTTTCCAAAAAAACACTTGCACTTCTCGCAGCGGCTTTCTTAGCCTCTGCTGGATTTGTGCTGGCCAGCCAGTTGACGGAAGAGCAGAAAGCTGCCCCGATTATTGGCTCTGCCATATATAGCCCGCCTCCGAATTTTGCGGAAGTCGCTTCCCATGTCGAGGTCGTCAAAGACATTCGCTATCATGCGTCCGACAACGCCTTCATGGACCTCTACTATCCAGCAGACGCTACCGGCCCCTTGCCGGTTATCTTATGGATCCATGGCGGCGGCTTTATCGGCGGTTCCAAAGACAGCCGCCAGGATTATGGCATGACGCTGGCAAATGCCGGCTATCTGGTCGCCAATATCGACTATGCATTGGCGCCTGGCCAATTATATCCGGGACCTGTCATCCAGGCCAATGAGGCTTTGAAGTTTTTACATGAATCCGCTATACAGTACGGCGGCGATATGGAACGGATTTTTGTCGGCGGTGATTCCGCCGGCGCGCAGATCGCCAGCCAGCTGGCCGCCCTGCAGACCAACCCGGATCTCGCTGAAACGATGGGCTTATCGTCAACCGTTTCCCCTCAACAATTGCGCGGGGCAATATTATTCTGTGGATTATACGATATGGCAACCGTGCGCGAATCCGGCTTCCCGAATATCGATTTCTTCTTGAACGCCTATACGGGTGCCGAAAGTTTTGAGACATTCGGCAACATCCATGAAATGTCGACCATCCAGCACGTGACGCCCGCTTATCCGGACGTCTTCATATCAGCGGGCGACGCCGACCCACTGGAGCCGCAATCGGTCGCACTTGCCGATAGCCTGCGCATCAAAGGCGTCGATGTCACTGATGTCTTTTTCCGCGGCACCGATAAGAACCTGAAGCATGAATACCAATACGCCTTGGACACGAACGATGGACAGGAAACTCTCCAGAAGACATTGGAATTCCTGCTCGAAAAAAGCCAGGCGCAAAAATAAAAGCTGTCCCCTCGCGTTACGAAGGGACAGCTTTTTCTATTCACCCATGGGGTGTGACTGCTTGATTGGATTGTACCGCTTGCGCCTCGCGTTTTCGTTTGCGGGACGGCAGCATATGGAAGATGACGTTCAAACCGATCGCCGTCAAGCTCCCGGCAACGATGCCGTTGCTCGTCAAGATCTGGACGCCTGCAGGCAATAGCGCGAACAATTCCGGAACGACCGTTACGCCGAGCCCTATGCCGACAGAACAAGCGACGATCATGGAGTTTTCCTGCGATTCCGAGATGACGCCGCTGAGCATTTTAATGCCTTGTGCGATGACCATGCCGAACATCGCGATCATCGCCCCGCCAAGCACCGGTGTCGGAATGATCGTCGTCATGGCGCCGATTTTCGGCACGAACCCAAGAACGATCAACATGATGGCCGCGATAAAGATGATCTTGCGCGACTTCACGCCGGACATTTGGATCAACCCGACGTTTTGCGAGTAGGCCGTATACGGGAACGCGTTGAAAATTCCCCCGAGGAAAATCGCCAAGCCTTCAGAACGATAACCTTTCGCCAAATCTTTTTCATTGATGTCTTTTTTCGTGATATCACTAAGGGCGAAGTAGACCCCTGTCGATTCGACAAGTGACACAAGCGCTACTAGGATCATCGTCAGGATCGCGGACCATTCGAATGTCGGCATTCCGAAATAGAACGGCTCCACCATATGGAAATACGACGCTTCTGCGATTGGCGTGAAATCGACTTTGCCCATAAATCCGGCAACGACCGTTCCGGCAATCAAGCCGACGAGGATCGACACGGCGCGCATAAAGCCGCGGGAGAATTTATAAAGGAAAATGATAAAGGCTAGTGTCCCGAAAGCTAAGGCGATATTGGACAGCGAACCGAAATCTTCCGCGCCTTGCCCGCCGCCCATATTATTGATGGCGACCGGAATAAGTGTGATGCCGATGATGGTGACGACTGAACCAGTCACGACCGGCGGGAAAAAGCGGACGAGGCTGCCGAAAAATCCGGAAACGACAATGACGAATAGGCCAGAAACGAGAATCGACCCGTAAATTGCCGAAATGCCATATTGGCCGCCAATGGCAATCATCGGGCCGACCGCCGTGAATGTACAGCCAAGCACGACCGGCAAGCCGATGCCGAAAAAGCGGGAATTGAACACTTGCAGCAGCGTCGCAACGCCGCACAGCAAAATATCGATCGAAACGAGGTACGTCAATTGCTCCGGCGTCAACCCGAGCGCTGCCCCAACAATCAAGGGAACGAGAATCGCTCCCGCATACATCGCCAGGACATGTTGAAGGCCGAGTGCCGCTTCTCCGAAGGCTTTTTTCATCAGTTCGGCACCTCCCCGTAAAACTCCACGTGGCCAGGTTCCATCCATTTAATATTCGCCAATGTTTCCACGCGGATGCCTTTATCGCGCAGCAATTTCCCGCCTGGCTGGAATCCTTTTTCAATGACGATGCCGATGCCTGCACATGCCGCACCAGCTTGTTCAACGATATCGAGCAAGCCGAGTGCTGCTTGGCCATTCGCCAGGAAATCATCGATGATCATCACGACATCGTCTTTCCCGAGAAAATCACGGGACACGGAGATATCGTTCGTTTCATTTTTGGTAAAGGAATGGACAGGGGCTGTGTACAAACCATCCGTCAAGGTCAGCGATTTACGCTTTCTCGCGAAGACGACCGGCACGCCGAGCGATAGGCCGGCCATGACTGCAGGCGCGATGCCTGACGATTCAATCGTCAAAATCTTTGTGATTCCCGCTGCTTTAAAACGGGAAGCGAACTCTTCCCCGATCGCTTGCATCAAGGCCGGGTCGATTTGGTGGTTCAAAAATGAATCAACTTTCAATACGGCTTCGGACAAAACCCGCCCGTCCGCTAGAATCTTTTCTTCCAACTGCTTCATGTTTTCCGCTCCTTTTCCCGCATCCTCCGCACAAAAGCCCGGAGGACGCGCATCCATTCATAACCATGAGTGGAGCAAGGTCCTCCGGGCTTTCCCGAAAGGAAACGCAAAAGGAAGCCGCCTGTCGAAATAGGCGGTTTCTTTTCGTTCCATTGCTTCTCATAGTCAGTCCGTTTACGGCGGACCGGTAGAAACTTGCGGGCCATATTCCCGCTATTATATGAGTGAATATTCTTTTGAATGGACTTATTATAGCATGTCCAAATGGCCTTTCAAGAGCCGCATTAATTAAAAAACTATTCAGAATCCGCAAAGCATCAGTGAAGTTCGATCAGACCAAGTTTACTATAATAGGTTAAATTAAAGGTTGATGATACCTAAAGAGATTGGTGAAATCGCTCCAGGCGGACGCTTTCGGGCCCACAGGATGTGGGTCATGCAGCTGGCGCGACAGGACGTCGCGATGCCAGCTGCCAGGGCATGGCTTCAGCCACCCCTTGTTCGCTAAGGACTGAGTTCAAAACTCAGCTGCTCCCACATCTGCGAGGCAGATGCGTCGCAAATGAACAAGCTCAAGTGCCTTTCGCTTATTCATTAGTCGCCGCCTTCCACTCTTTCATCAAGTAGACAAACAATAAAATAGTGGGTCTTTCAACTTCACCTGCTAATGAACGAATAGGGTGTGATTTGATGATTTCCGTTTTTTTGAAATATCGTTTCGTGTAGGTAATGATTTAACTTATATAGTTTAGTGTCCGTTCGCCTCACGCAGATGCTTGTTCAGTTCAGCGCGGATTTGGGGCGGAATCGGCTCACTGTGCTGCTGTGCCAGATTGAAATTGACATAGACGGCGCGGTTTTTTGCGCATAAGTGCCCTTCCTGGTGCAGTTCCTCGTACAACTCGAGGCTGCTGTTGCCAATGCGCTCGACCCAAGTATGGACTTCGGCGTCTTTTCCGAAATATACTTGCCCGGTGAATTCGAGCGTCGTTTTGACGATGACCATTTTCCACTTGGAGAAATCGTGGTCCGGCGTAAATAATTCAAAGAGCGGATTGCGGCCGGCTTCGAACCAGACCGGCAAACTCGTGTTGTTGATATGGCCGACCGCATCGGTCTCAGAGACACGCGGCGTAATTGTCGTTTTGTACATGCTTACACACCTCCATTTTTTTAGGAATTGAAAAAAGCGCCTCCGGAAGAGACGCCTTTGTTTACTTGCGCTTTTTGGTGGCACGGCCCAGGATGAATGCTCCGGCAAGCGCCCCGATAGCGATATTGTTCTTTTTCGTGAACACTTGCTTGAATACGAGATTCAAGTTTTGCGGCCGCTCGGCCAGGCGGCGCATGAAATAGGCGTACCAGTCATCGCCGAATGGCACGTATGTGCAGAAGTTATAGCCTTTATTCGCAAGCTCGCGCTGCAACTCTTTGCGGAAGCCGTAAAGCATCTGGAATTCAAATTTATCGTATGAAATATCATGTTCTTTGATGAAGGCTTCGACATGATTGATGATGTGATGGTCGTGTGTCGCGATCGACGTGAATTTGCCGTTCAGCAAATGGTACTCGATCAATTTGATGAAGTTTTCATCGATTTCTTCGCGCGTCTGGTAAGCAACATCTGCCGGCTCTTTGTAAGCGCCTTTGACGATGCGAAGGCGGAAGTCTTTATGTTCCTGCAGATCGTCCATGGCACGGAAGAAATACGCTTGGATGACCGTTCCGATATTATCATAGTCTTTCGAAAGCGCATTCAAAAGATCGTACGACGGCTGGACATGTCCGTAATCTTCCATATCGATATTGATGTGCATATGGTAGTTATGGGCAAGTGCGACAATGTCTTTCAAGTTTTCCAGGCAGAAATCATAATCGATATCCAAGCCGAGCTGGGTCGGTTTCAAGGAAATATGGGCATCGACTTTATTCTTGTGGATCGCTTCGATCATATCCATGATATTCTCTTTCGCTTCGAGCGCTGCTTCCTTTTCGAAAACGAACTCACCCAGGTTGTCGACCGTCGCGCTGATTCCCTGCGCATTCAAACTGCGGATACTTTTAATGGTCTCTTCGATATTGGTCCCGGCCACTACGGTTTGGGCACCTAATTTCAAGCCGTACTTTTTGGCCGCAGCCGTAAGGAGACGGTTTTGAGACAAGCCGATAAACACATCTTTTAACATTGATTTCCCTCCTGATACCATTCAACTGCGTTGATTTCAACAGTCCCAAAAAGGCCATGCCTCGAACGTTGTCAACTTCCTTCATTGTAGTCGTTTTCTTACCACTATGCATCATAATTTTTTAACAGTTTGCAGTGTTTGAAATACTTTTTTAAAACCAGGTCAAAAAATGGACAAAAGTGCCGAAACCGCTGGGGATTCCGACACTTCGGGCGATCATTTATTCAACTGCCAGAATGAATAATTCAACCCGAGCGCAAACGCCACCCAGGCGATATACGGCACCATCAACACTCCGGCCAGTTGGTCAATTTGATAGAATTCATACGCCGCCCAAATGACTGCGCCGAGAAGCGCCGCCATTTCGATGAGTGCTGTTCCCCGCAGCCCCCATTTAAAGAACAAAAACGACCAGAGGAAATTCAAACCGAGCTGAAGTTCATACGGAGCCAGAACCTGCCGCTCCCGCCCGAGTGGTTTGGCTGTTTCTTGCGCGCGGTATTTGGCGACGCCCATCATTTTGTACAGCGCTGTCCAGACGACCGGGAACACCCAACCCGGCGGCGCAAATGAAGGGTTTTTCAGCCGCTCGTATTGCTCGCGGGTGCCTCTATTGGCGAGCGCTCCGACAATCGATCCGCCGACGACTGGGACCAGTATGCTTGCGTCCAAGTTCCTCACATGTATGCGTCCATTGACTGATGCGTCTTCCATGATATTCTCCTCCTTTTTTCTAATAGCCTCACTCTTCTCGCCGTTTATCGACTTTGTACGTGAACTCCAATTCTACCGTGGTCTCGGGCTGGATCCGCACGACGAATTCCACTTTCGAACTGCTTTTTCGTTCATAATCGTGACTGGACGATTCCATTTCCCAGATGGGTTCAACTATCACGTGTTCGACCAGTAAACGGATACTTTCCGTCTTTTCATTTTCAAGTTTGTACACATAAGTGATGTATTCATGGACGCCATGTTTTTCACGCAATTTTTCATGGCTGTCGCTCGTGATGTCCGCCGCTTTTCCGATATGGACACGTAGGTTTTTCCCAGGCGCTGTGTGTTCGATTCGATCTTCGCCGGTGAAAAACACTTCACCTGAATACCCGGCTTCGTATACTTTCACCACGCCTTCCGGAAGCGGCATGCCGAGCCCATTTTCGCTCGTGTTGGGAAATTCGAGTTGGATATCTGCATGTGTATCGCCTGACCTCACTTGATAAGCCCGTTTGAATTGTGCGCCGTGCGCCGAGAATAGCGATAATTGCTTAAGCTGTTCGTTCATGACTGTGACTGGGCGGTTGATCCGGTAGACAAGACGGTCCGGCAAGGTTTCCGCTGTAATCAATGACTCTTGCATGCGCGAATACAAAATCGGTGAATCGCCATTATTCATTTCCTCTTCCCGATGGACATGCCCAGCCACCAAAGCGAGCTCTGCCTTTTCGTAATGCGCACCGCTATGATTCAAAATTTTTATCCAGCCGTCAAATTGAAACCCGTTGTCTTTGATTTCCAATGTGTAATGGGCATGCCATTCCAGGCTTTTCGTCAAATACGAAACCCTGATTTCTTGATCTACCGCTGCTGGCGCTATTTTCCACACCAGTGCGGGCTTCAGCAATAAGCCTTCCGGCAATGCCGGCAGAATCAGTTCCCCGGCCGGATCGATGACGATTTCTTTCGTATCGGCCCGTTCGCCGATGATGCATTCCGACACGCTGAGCAGGCGCATCTCCAGCTCTTCCCCAGTCTCATTGTTGCGCACATGGACATGGCGGTTGATATAGCGTTCCAATAATTTCCCTTTGCTGACCAGGTCATAATCGTAATTCTGCTCCAGGACATCGAGCCCTTTCACAATGATCGAATCCGTCTCCACCCGTTCGGCAACATCCAAAAATTGCACTTCTTCCACTGGGCCGTCCGATTTCAAATAACGCATCTCCCGCACAAGCGCAAATCCCCCGTTATACGCCGCCACTGATAAATGTTTTTGCTCGCTTCGTGTAGACTGCAGTTTCATGGCAACCGCTCCTTTTTGAATCGATTATTCATTCAGCCTATTCATTTCTTTCACCTTAGCACATTCGGCATGGAAGCGACCATTAATAATTGAATATTCAGTCACTAAAACCAAAGAAAAACCCACTCCGGAAATCATCTTCCGAAATGGGTTCTCAAATAAGCGATCGTTTCAATGCGCGCTTCGTCTGTCAGCGGCGATTTCTTTTCGTGAATCAATTCTCCGTAAAGCAATTCTCCCAGAAAACGGACCTCGCCTTCAACTGCCGCCCCTGTCTCTGCATCTACCACTTTCAATTGAATATAGAGGGATTGGCCTTGTTCGACATAATCCACAATTTGCACGCTGGCTGTCATCAGAACAATCCGAGCGCTTGCCCGTCTTCTGCCACATCCATATTGAGTGCAGCAGGTGATTTTGGCAGGCCTGGCATGGTCATGATATCTCCTGTCAGGCAGACGATGAATCCTGCGCCGAGCTTCGGGATCAATTCGCGGATCGTCACCGTGAAGCCTTCCGGGCGCCCGAGCAGTTTCGGCTGATCCGACAAGGAATATTGCGTTTTCGCCATGCAAATCGGCAATGCGTCCCAGCCGTACTTTTTCAGTTCGGCCAATTGTTTCTTTGCTTTATCCGTCAACTGGACATCCGCACCGCCGTAGACTTTCTGAACGATTGTCCGAAGCTTTTCTTCGACGGCGTCTTCTTCTGCATACAGATAGCCGAAATCAGCGCCTTTATCGAGTTGCCGTTTGACGAGTGCCGCAAGGTCAAGCCCGCCAGCTCCGCCTTTGCCCCATACTTCCGTCAGCGCAATCGCTACTTCTTCCGCTTTCGCCCAGTCCATCACTTGCGCGAGTTCCGCATCGCTATCGCCCGTGAAGCGATTGAGTGCTACGACCGGCTCGATGCCAAACTGACGGATCGTCTCCACGTGTTTCGTCAAATTGACGATGCCGCGGCGCACCGCATCCGCGTCTTCTGCGCCGAGCTCTTTCTTATCCACGCCGCCGTGCATTTTCAGCGCACGCACCGTCGCAACGATGACGACCACATCCGGATGGAAGCCGCCTTTGCGTGATTTGATGTGCATGAATTTTTCAGCGCCGAGGTCCGCGCCGAAGCCTGCTTCTGTGACGACGACATCCGCCAGGCTTCTCGCCGTGTTCGTCGCCATCAAGGAATTGCAGCCATGCGCGATGTTCGCAAACGGGCCGCCGTGAATGATCGCGGGCGTTCCTTCGATCGTCTGCACCAAATTGGGCTTGAATGCTTCTTTCAAGAGCAGCGCGAGCGCGCCTTGTGCTTCCAAATCACGGACCGTTACCGGCTCGCGATCATACGTATAGCCGATGACCATGCGGGCCAAGCGTTCTTTTAAGTCTTCTCGAGAAGTGGCGAGGCACAGCACCGCCATGATTTCCGATGCGACCGTTATATCGAAACCATCTTCACGCGGTACGCCTTGCGCAGGGCCGCCGAGACCGATCGTCACGTGGCGCAGCGCCCGGTCGTTCATGTCCAGCGCACGCTTCCATGTAATGCGGCGTGGGTCGATGCGAAGTGCATTCCCTTGGTGCAAATGGTTATCGATCAATGCAGCGAGCGCATTGTTTGCCGACGTGATGGCGTGAATATCGCCTGTGAAATGAAGATTGATGTCTTCCATCGGCAACACTTGTGCAAAGCCGCCGCCTGTCGCGCCGCCTTTGACACCCATGACTGGTCCGAGAGAAGGTTCGCGAAGCGCCACCATGACCGACTCGCCGCTTTGTTTCAATGCGTCCGCAAGTCCCACTGTCACCGTTGATTTTCCTTCGCCTGCCGGTGTCGGGCTGATCGCTGTCACGAGTACGACTTTCCCGTCCTTCGTGGTTTTCGGCAATTTATTCACATCGATTTTCGCTTTGTATTTCCCGTATAATTCCAAAGCGTCTTCCGCAATCCCAGCTTGCTGTGCAATTTCCTGGATCGGCCGGATAGCCGCTTCTTTTGCAATCGTCAAATCGGTCATCGCCATGCATAGTCCCAACTTTCAATTTTTCTTCCCATTATAAACGGGATGCCGGAAAACACAAGCCTGCCAGCGTCCCCAAATCCCTTCAGCCAATTTAAAAAAACGCACCCACTATTGGGCGCGTTTGGTCAGAAGCGCATTTCTTCGATGAACAAAAGTTCCGGGAAATCCGCTTCAATATGGTCTTGCAACTCATACTCTTCCAGCAAATCATAGAAGCCTTCATCGTCCAGTTTTAGAAAACGCGGGGAATCCGGTTCATCGTAATGATTGAACTCCACGATGTATTTTTTCCGGCTATTACGGGAAATGCTATAGACTTTGAAGCTCTCGTATTCCACTGCCTCGCCAATCTGCTGGCACGCCAGAATCGTCTCTGGGTCCATCTTTTCCAGATGCATATAGAGAAAAGCTTCTGAGCGCGGCTGTTCTGCAGAAATCGCCGCCATCTTATCGCTATGCCGATTGATGAACCGCTCTGACAACGCCTGATGGAACGACAGCGTTTCCCATTCTACTTGTCCTTTGTGCTTTTCGATAAACCGTTCTGTCAATTTTTGTCCACGCGTCACAGCGAGCCAGTCGACTTTATCGGCGTGGCGGCCAATTAATGTCATCGGCAATTCCTGCTGGTCGCTGAGCGTCTGCCAATCGACTTGGTCCTGGTGCTTCTCGATGAACATCGGCGATAAGCGTTTGGCGGACACGAGCTTCCAGTATTCCCGTTCATCAAAAGGCTGGCCATGCGCTTCCAAGGCTTTCAACTGCTTTGGGGATAGCTGGCCTTCTTCGGGCTGCCATTTTTCAGGGACTGAAAATTCCTCTAGAAAGCGCTCCGATACTTGCTGATGGCGGAGGATTTCATCCCAGTAAAGAAAGCCGCTGTATTGGCGGATAAACTCTTCAGACAGTGGTTGATGCTTGGAAACCAACTGCCAATGGATATTACGCGCATTATCAGCGAGAAACTTTTCCGATAACTGCTCTTCCTCGCTGATTTTCTTCCATGCGACCGAACGCTTGCTTTCTATTCCTTTTTCTTCCATTAGTTGTTCAAGGGTGTCAAACATGAAAACCACTCTTTCCTAAAAGTATTATGTACCATACTACCACGCCCGCACGCATAGTGAAAAAAACCCGCCCACCGGATTTTCCGGTGCACGGGCTGATTTTGGCATATGGCTTATTTTTGCTGGTTCTGTGTATCGTTCATCCGGTTCTGTTCGTCGAGGTTTCTGGCACTGTCCTTAAAAGCCTGTTGTTCTTCACGCAACTCTTGTTCGCGGCGCTCTTCTTCCAGTCTTTCTTTGTTCTTGTCTCTTGCCATGTAGATCCCTCCTTATGTCTTATCCCCCGTATTCCCGTTCTCCAAAAGCTCAAACAAGAAATCTACTTGCTGAAAAACGGCGTAGCTCGGCTTATACTGAAACTAAAATACGGGAGGATGATGGCTATGGCACAGACCATCCGCTGGGCGTACGCCGAGCAATATGAATTCCGCCTGCTTCTCGCCAAAAGCGGCAAGGGTCTTTGTTATGTCGGTTCGCCGGGCGAAGGCCTTATTGAAATGCAGCAGCATTGCGCAAAACGATTTCCAAGCGCCGACTTCGTCCAAGACCCACAAGCGCTAAAGGAATATCAATATGCAATCGAAGCTTGGCTTGCAGGTTCCCGCGAAACATCTTCGTTGCCTCTTGATGTCGCAGGCACTGAATTTCAACGTTCCATCTGGCAATCCTTACAGGAAATTCCTTACGGGCACACCATTTCTTACTCCGAACTGGCTGAACGCATCGGCAAACCGAAAGCTGTCCGAGCAGCCGCTTCTGCAGTGGGCGCAAACCCTTTGCTCCTGTTCATCCCCTGCCACCGGGTCATCCGGAAAAGCGGCAGTGTGACAGGCTTTCGGGGCGGTATGGAACTGAAACATCATTTGCTGGAAACGGAAAGAAAATGAATAAGTAAAAGCAGTTATCCGACTTGATGGATAACTGCTTTTACTTTTGCGCTGGCACAATGCCATGGAGAACGAAATCGGTATAAAGTTCTGCCAACTCGCCAGTCGCCAGTTCACCCCCCGGCTGAAACCATTGATAGCTCCAATTAGTTACGCCGAGCACGGCGAAAGCGATCATCTTCGGATTCAACTCTTTGCGGAACTCACCACTTTCGATGCCTGACAGCAGGACCGATTCGATCTGTTCGCGGAATTGCGCCCGTTTTGCACGAATCGTCTTGGCGTTTTCTTCTTTTAAATGACGCAGTTCGCGGAAATAGACATTGGCAATGGGCCCTTGCTTTTCCATGTCGCCGATCAACAAACGGACAATCGCTGCCAGCTTGTCCTTCGCCGGCGCCGCCTCCTGCAGGATCAATTTTTGCCGCACGAGCAATTCATCGATGTATTGCTGGTGGATGTCCATCAACAATGCGTCTTTACTTTTGTAATGATAGTAGAAAGAGCCTTTTGTCACGCCGAGCGCATCTACAATGTCTTGTATCGACGTTGCGCTATAGCCTTTGTCGACAAATAGCCCAATGCTCTGTTGCATAATTTCCCTTTTCAACACTTGTCACAGCCTTTCCGGACCCCGGATTCCTTGTTCTTTCACTATAACATGGCCGCTTCGTCGAATTAATTTCTGGAGCGGCTAAAAAGGCCGGAGCCTCAGCGCGAGGTCCGGCCTTTTGCCATCATTCAGTTGGTTTTTGGACAATCGCTACCGTGCAGCGCGACACGCAAATGAGCCGCTCTTCTTCATCCAGGATTTTAATATCCCAAATCATCGTCGTGCGCCCTTTGTGAAGCGGCGTGCCGATGGCTGTCACGACGCCATCTTTTTTTCCACGTATGTGGTTGGCGTTGATTTCCAGCCCGACCGCAATCTCGTTTTGCTGGTCAATCGCATGCCAGGTCCCGAAACTTGCCACCGTCTCTGCGAGAACCACCGATGCCCCGCCGTGTAATAGGCCGAATGGCTGGTGCGTCGCTGCATGCACAGGCATCGTCGCGACAATCCGTTCAGCAGACTGCTCCGTCAGCTCGATGCCGAGCACGCCCATGATCGTTTCTTCCATAGGCTTCATCTTCACCATATTTGCCCCTCTTTTCTCATCGCCCATTCAAGACGATAGTTCTCGATATTGTTCGCGCAACAGGAATTTCTGGATCTTTCCGCTGGCATTGCGCGGCAGTTCCTCCACAAAACGGTACGAGCGCGGGCGCTTGTAGCGCGCGAGATTTTCGTGATTGACACAGTATTCTTCCAAATCCTGCTCAGTCAATGATGGGTCTTTCGAGACCACGAAAGCCAACACCGATTCGCCCCATTTCTCGTCTGGGACGCCAAGCACTGCGACATCCTGTACTTTATCATGGCCATGAAGCGCATCTTCCACTTCACGCGGATAGATATTCTCTCCGCCGCTGATAATCATATCATCGACGCGGTCAGCGACGTATAAATACCCTTGTTCATCCATATAGCCCAAGTCACTCGAATGATACCAGCCTTTATAAAGCGCTTTTTCTGTCGCGTCTTCGCGTTGGAAATACCCTGCCATCATGCTCGGCCCGCGCACGATGATTTCTCCGACTTCAAAAGGCGCAAGCACATCTTCCGGTTCTGACGGGCCGTCTTCATTCGGCCGGACGACGCGGATTTCGTGATTATAGGCAGGTTGTCCCGCAGAGCCTGCTTTCGCCAACTGGTCCTCTTCCGATAAAAAAGTGATGGCCGGTCCCATTTCCGTCTGCCCATATGCCTGGATCAAATCGATGCCAAGCACCTCTTTGACACGTTTTACAAGCACAGGTGCCATCGGGGCCGCGCCGTAAAGACCGCGCGTCAAGCTCTTTACTTTCTGCTGCGCGCCGTCGATTTCGGCAATCATGCTCCACATCGTCGGCACCGCGAACATCACCGTCACTCGTTCTTTCTCGATCGTATCCAGCGCCAAAAACGGGTCGAATTGATGCATGATGATACTCGATGCCCCCGCCTGGACGCGTGGGATGATGTTGCAATGCAACTCTGCGCAATGGAACATCGGCGCGGCGACCAAACCAACATCATTCTTTGTCGTTTTGAGCATGGCGATGCACATCATGCTCTGTTCGGCCATGCTGCGATGCCGGTGGATGACGCCTTTCGGACGCCCTGTCGTTCCGCTCGTATACATGATGGCATATGTATCCGATTCATCCATCTCGACACCCGGATCTTCCGATGAAGCTCCTGCGACCTGTTCATGATAATTCTTTGCAAACGATGGCGTCTTGTCATCGATTGTCCAGAACTGGACCGCTGGAAACTGCGGCGCAATGGTCTGTACGACGCCTTCTAGCACTGCTTCGAACAGCACCACTTCAGGCTTGGCATCTTCTATGATGAATGCCAGTTCTTCCGCTTTCAGGCGGAAGTTGATCGGGTTGAAGATTGCGCCGATTTTGGCACAGGCAAATAATGCAGTCGCCAGCTCTTGATTATTGAAAAGATATGTGGAAACGCGGTCCCCTTTAGCAACGCCAGCTGCCGTCAGCGCATTCGCTAAGCGATGCACGTCGTCCCGCCACTGCGCATACGTCCAGCGCTTATTTCTTCTTAAATCGACAAACGCTTCACGTTCCGGGTGCAGGGAAACCGTATGGTCAAATATACTTCCGAGTGTCGCATACATTATTTTTTCCTCCCTCTACTGAATGGTGATTCACCAACAAACTACTTCCATAATGTCAGATTAGAATAAATATTTCAACAATTGTTTTAAGGATAGCTTGTTATAATCCACATCTAATAGACCAGAAGAAATTTTTACCATTATTATTTTTATAGGCAAAATAAAACTCTAAATTAAGCCTTTAGATTTTTGTAACACAAATGTAATATAAAACTTATTGCCTATATTCGTGAAACTGAATACACTTAAAGAAAATTGCATACGCAAGTTATGTTGCGGATATCAAAAGGGGAATGAGCATGAAGAAGCTGATCGGCATGGCAATCACGGCAGGAGTCCTATCCTTGGCACTCGGGGCTGCAGATACAGAAGCAAGTTCGTACAAAATCAAACCAGGCGACACCTTATGGAAAGTAGCTTCAAGCAACGATGTATCTGTTGCCAACTTGAAAACATGGAATCGCCTGAGCACGGATGCCATCTATCCAAACCAAGTGCTGCGCTTGACCTCACCAGCTGCAGCGAGCACTCCGGCGCCATCCGCCCCGGCCGCACCAGCTGCCGCAAAGACTAGCACTTATACTGTCAAAGCCGGTGATACTCTTTATAAAGTTGCCAAGGCACACTCCACATCGGTCGCAAAAATCCAGCAATTGAACAATTTGAGCAACTCCACTATCCGCATCGGACAGAAGTTGAAAGTTAGCGGTACGGCATCAGCTGTCATTGCTTCGCCTTCGCCTTCACCGGCCCCCGCTGCACCGCCAGCACAAGCCAATACGACTACATACCGTGTTGTCTCAGGCGACACGCTCAGCAAGATTTCCAGAAGCCATAAAGTTTCCGTTGCGCAATTGATGAGCTGGAATAATTTGAGCACAAGCAATATCAACGTTGGCCAAGTGCTGAAAATCCAAGGAGGCGCGACTCCTGTTCCTTCGCCTGTTCAAGTTTCCAATCCGGCTTCTTCTTCAAAAGCCGGGCAAGTGCTCTCTATCGCACGCACGCAGCTCGGAGTTCCTTATGCATGGGGCGGCACTACTTCAAGCGGCTTCGACTGCAGCGGCTATTTGTACTATGTCTACAACCGCGCAGGCATCACGATCCCGCGCACGAACACGATCGGCTATTACGCAAGTTCATTTACAGTCAGCTCTCCGCAACCTGGAGACTTGGTATTCTTCAAAAATACGTACCGCCCAGGGATTTCCCACGTCGGTATCTACGTCGGCAACAATAGTTTCATCCATGCTGGCGGAGACCGCGTCCAAATCACCAGCCTCAACGACAGCTATTGGGGCAAGCATTTCGACAGCTACAAACGACTTAACGCCATGAGATAATGCGGCATATAAAAAAGCTCCGGAATTTTCCGGAGCTTTTTTGCGTGTTGATGCAAGTATTTTTGTTTTTTCTATCTTTCTCCCATTGCTTGTGCGATTTTTTGCGCCAGGTCTTTGCCGTTTTGGATGCAAGCGCCGATGCCAACCCCGTAATAGGAAGAGCCGGCCAGATAGACGCCCGGATAGCCACCAGCTAGACGCGCTTCAAGCGACATGACCGCCGTTTTATGGCCCATATGATAGTTCGGCATGAGCTCATTCCACGGCGTGATTTCAACGACAGCAGGCTGTTCCTCGATTCCCAGGCTTTTTTGGATATCCGCTTTCGCTATAGCCGCGACCTGTTCCTCCGAGCTGTTTTGCAGTTCAGCGAATAGCGGGTTTGTGCTCTTATAGAACAAACGCACCAATAATTTTTGCTGCGCCGAGGTATGCGGCCATTTGCGGCTCGTCCAGGTGCAGGCATTGCACGCCAGGTCGCTGCCTTCCGACACGATAAAGCCGGTGCCATCCGCCGGCAATTGTTCGTCTGGCAAGTCGTATCCCAGATACACGCTGATTAACGATGAGTTGATCAATTGGCCAAATTCCTCATCAAGCGTGTCGTCTTTCACCAATGCTTGGGCTTGCTGGTGCGGAATCGCCAACACGATGAAATCCGCCTCGCTCGATGTGCCGTCTGAAAAGCCTAATTTATAGCGTCCGTCTCGCTTCTCCAACGAGTTCGTCTCGACGCTTTTTCGGACGAGAGCCGTTTCCATCTGTTCTTCGAGGCGGTCGATCAAAGCCGCCATCCCTCCGTCGAATGAAATGAATTTCTTATTCGCCGCACCTTGGAAGGTTTCCTTATGCGCTTCGAACCCTTTGATGATGCTGCCGTAGTCATTTTTATAATCGATTAAATACGGCAAGGTGGACGCTAATGTCAATTCTCGCAATGAACCCGAATAAACGCCGGACAAGACAGGCGCAATCTGGCGGTCCACCAATTCTTTGCCGAGAAACGCTTCCAGGAATTCCCCGATTGAGCTGTCTTTCGTAAAACGGTCGTTTACGGTCTCAAAATCTTGCATCGCCCGCTCTTTTCCCTGCTGTGACACGAGCGTCGAACTAAACAGCGCTTCGCGGTCCATCGGGATGCCGAATACTGTATCTTTCGGGATGGCATGCAATTGATTGTCGGTATACAGATAAGAAATGCCGGTCCCGTTATAGACCATCTGTTGTTCAAGCCCGAGCTCTTCCACAAGCGGCAATACGCTGGCATGGCGAGCGACGATGGAATCCGCGCCCACTTCCATCGTAAAGCCCTCTTTTTTCACCGTGCGGATCTTCCCGCCCAGCTCCTCATCTTTTTCAACAAGCTCCAATTCCAACTCGAGCCCGTGCTGCTTTTTCATTCGTTCTAAATAATGCATGGCGGAAAGGCCTGTAATTCCTCCGCCGATGACCACGGCTTTCTTCATCCGAATCACTCCTTGCTTATATATAATTCCGCATTTTCTATAACGGAAATAGTCGTAAATGAATTTATTCAGCTTACTGCTTCTATCTATATTTTACCAAGAAGCTGCACATTTCCCATCCATCAATATATCATTTTCAACACGATTTTCGCCATTCGTGGTAGGATTTAACCGTAGTCATTTAAAGGATAGGAGAGGTTCAAATTGATGAATCCGATTGATCAATTGATCATGGAAAGAAGATCGATCAAAAAGTTCAAACCAGACGCTGTCGATGTCGAAGAGATCATCGACTTGCTGAATATTGCCAAATGGGCACCTAACCATAAAGTGAACGAACCTTGGCGCTTCCAACTCTATGCGGGTGCTGGCAAAGAAAAATTCGTCCAGGCATTCCTCGATTCGATGAAAACACCGGACGGCGACATTCCGCAAAAAGTACTCAATAAAGCCCAGTATTTCCGTGACATCCCACTCCACTTGGTGGCCATCATGCCGGTCGACCCGCGCCAGCGACGCTTCGATGAAGATTATGGCGCACTTAGTTCCATGCTGCAAAATTTCCAATTGGCTGCTTGGCAGCGCGGCATCGGCATGATCTGGCGTTCGAACGACTGGATTTACAACCCCGTCTTCCGTGAAGCCATCGGGGTCCAACCAGGCGAAAAAATCGTTGCTACCATGATGATGGGCTACCCTGCCCATGTGCCGGAAAAACAAGCCCGCACTGACATTCGCGAAAAGCTGGAAATCATCGATCAATAACGAAGAAAAAGAGCATCAAGGCTGATGCTCTTTTTTATTTCAAAACAGATAAAGCACCCACTGCGCCGGAATACTCGCCGTTATCCGGGAACAACGGCGTCGAGCCGCGCAGAATAGTGTAGCTTGTGACAACTTCTTTCAAAAGGGCATTGTCGCTGAATGAAGACCCGATATAGACAATCGTCGAGCTGCGGCATTGGCGCGCTGCATGAACACTGACTGTGCTGACCGTTTCACCGACCAATCCAATGACTGTTGCAAGCAGCTCTTCTTTCGACAATTCATGTGAAATGGAGAACAGGTCTTGCCCAAAATTACTGGCAGTCAACTCACCCGAAATCGGCGGCTCTTTGCCCTCATAGATATGTTTCACTTTCAAATCGATGCGTTCACGCGATCCGCGCTTCGCGTGTTCAACGATTTCATCGAAGCTGGTGATCCCCGTCAGCAAATGGCTGAGGCCGATCAGCGTGCCGCCCCCGATTCCGGTACCGCCGAGACGCTCCTGCGTATTATCCTGCACGCAGTGGATTGACGTGCCGGTTCCGACATTGGTGACCAAATAAGCTTCCTCGTGAAGCCCCATGCGTTCAAGCAAGACTTGGACGCCCAAATGAGTCGCTTCAAATTCCACCATTTCCTGGACGGATTTCTCCAGCAGCGACGCAAGCACACCTGATTTACCGCCGGTCAAACATACTTCACTAGCCGAAAGCCCGTTGATCCACTCCGCTACCAAACTGATTTCAGCAATCGGGTATTTTGCAAAATGAATCGGGCCCCCATCGGTATAGGCCACCTTGATCAGTGTCCCGCCCGCATCTATTCCGACTTTCATCTATCTGCACCTTCTCTTCTTAAAAGCACTTTTACTGCCTTACATAGTTTTTAACATATGGGGAAATTCTAACATATTCGCGCAGCGAGCGGGAGGAGTTTGCCCCGTTCCACTTTGTGCTTTAAAAGTTTTTCATTTTTTAGGATTAACCTCTAGAAAATATGGGAATAGAATCTTCAGCAAACCGTTTAATAACTCGTACTGAATTTTCTTTGCTTCTGCAAGGAAGATTTTGTGGGAGGTGATTAAATGGGGAAGATCCAGGGAATACCGAAATTGCTCGAATATCTGGAGCAGCGAAGTTGCCCCATGACAGAAGAGCAGATTCAGCAGCTCCTGTCGGAACGAACAATTCCGCATGCCCGGCCTTATGGCGATATGATCCTGTTCGACGAAAACCACATTGAGTGGTGGATTGAAGAGCAGCGGAAAACGGATAAATCAGTGATGGATTAAATGCAAGAAAACCCCCAGACTTTGTGTCTGGGGGTTTTTGAATGGTTTCAGTTACCGGTCCAATCCATTAGCATAAGAATTGCTGAGAATCTTGAACAATTGATCGAATTTATTGAGGATGTCGAGCGCCAATAAACCATTGCCTTCCGCGGTTTTCGGATAACCAAGTGGAATCGTGCGCCGGACAAGCTGCGCATACAATTCCGCCTCTGTCAGCTCCCGGTCGAAGTCACGCTCGGAAATATTGCGGATCAATGCCAAGGCTCCCGACACATGCGGCGTCGCCATCGAAGTGCCGGACAGACTGGCATATTTCCCTTCCAAGTAAGTCGAATAGATATTGATGCCCGGCGCTACAAGATCGATCTCGTTATTGGTATTGCTGAACGGTGCAATGCGCCGGTCGAAATCGACAGCGCCGACTTGAATGACTTCGCCGTACGCGCCAGGGTAGGCGAATTCGTCGGTATCATGCGCATCGTCTCCTTCATTTCCAGCTGCACAGATAACCGGAATCCCAGCATCCACCGCCCGTTTCACGGCTTCGTACAATTCAGGGTGGTCTTCAGGGCCGCCAAGCGACATCGAAATGACCGTCGTCTTTTGCCCTTCCGGACCGCGCCAATCGATGGCATAATGAATGCCTCCAATGATTCCTTCATAGCTGCCGCTGCCTTCTTTATCGAGTACTTTGACAACGAGCAGATCAGCAAGCGGCGCTACGCCCACTACGCCATCCTCGTCTCTTAAGGAAGCGGCGATCGTCCCGGCGACGTGGGTGCCATGCCCGTTATAATCCTCGAATCGTTCTGGGTCCCCTCCGTCATCATGCGTGAAGTTTCGTCCGCCCACAATTCGCGCCTCCAGATCGGGGTGATCGGTCTGACAGCCTGTATCCAGTACGGCGACCACGTTGCCTTTGCCGTGTTCGGCATTCTCCCACACTTCAGGAGCCTGGATCATCCGTACGCCTTCCGGGATGCGCGGCGGTGCGGCCGTCACTTGTTCAACGCGGTATGGAATCAAATGAATATTTTTCATCGAAAATTCCTCCTTCAGATCATTTCCTTCATTCTACATGACTGGCGCAACTAAAATCAAACGTTTGTTCGTATTTTCAATTGGAAAGTTGTTCTTATTAGTTTCAAGAAAGAGACAGGAATTTCCTGCTTATTGAAGAACACAAGAAAGATGCCGAATAACGAGGAGACCATAACAATGACTACATGGCTATTGTACGGAGCGACAGGATATACGGGAAAATTGATTGCAGAACAAGCAGTTGCACGCGGATTGCGGCCGATTTTGGCTGGGCGCAGCAAGGAAAAAGTCCAACCGCTCGCCGAAGAACTCGGTTTGGAATTCCGCATTTTTGAATTGGATAATCAAACAGCCCGGCATTTGGAGGGGATCGGTCTCGTGCTGCACTGTGCTGGCCCATTCGAAAAAACCAGCAAGCCGATGATTCACGCCTGCTTGGAAGCCGGTGCCCATTATCTCGATATCACTGGGGAGATCAGTGTGTTCGAACATACCCACTCTTTGCACAAAGCAGCGCAAAAGAAAAATATCATTTTATGTTCTGGAGTGGGCTTCGATGTCATCCCTACTGATTGCACTGCATTAAAGCTGAAACAAGCGTTGCCCGATGCTGTCGAGCTCGCACTCGGCTTCGATTCGGATTCCGGCATCTCGCCAGGCACGATGAAAACGATGGTCGAAGGGCTCGGCGGAGGCAATGTCATCCGTAAAGACGGACAGCTCACTACTGTCGCGATCGGCAAGCACCAGCGGATGATCGATTTCGGGCGCGGCCGGAAATCCGCCATGGCGATTCCCTGGGGTGATGTGGCTACTGCTTACTACACCACCGGCATTCCCAATATCACGGCGTGGATTCCGACACCGAAACCGGCTGCTAAAGTGGCACGGCTCATGAATGTGGCGAGTCCCCTGCTGTCTTCTGAAAAAGTGAAAAAGCCTTTGCTGAACTGGATCGACCGGCGCGTCAAAGGCCCAAACGAGGAAGAACGCGCCGGCAGTGCTGCTTACATTTGGGGACAAGCCAAAAACGCGGTCGGTGTCATCAAGACATGCCGAATCGATACCGCAAACGTCTATGACCTGACCGTTTACGGTGCACTCGAAGTGACGCAGCGCATATTGTCACGCGATTACCCAGGCGGCAGTTGGACCCCCGCCGCATTGTTCGGGCCAGATTTGCTTGAAAGCCTACCCGGGTCAGGACGCTTTGAAATCGACAGCTTTTATCCGGGAACCGCCCACTAGATTTACCCAAAACAAAAAGGCTGACATGGCGTCAGCCTTTTAATAATTGCATGCGTTTATTGAACAAGGTTGGATAGGACAAGTATCCGAGGAACACGCTCGTTACTGCAGCGGTCGTCAGTAACAAGAACATAATGAGCAACTGGAATTGCACCGCTTGTATCGGGTCTGCCCCTGCGATGATCTGTCCGCTCATCATGCCCGGCAATTGGACGAGTCCGACCGTCTTCTGGCTCTCGATTGTCGGGATCATGCTCGCCTTGATCGAGTTGATCAATTGGCGGTGAATGGCTTGTTTCGGCGTTCCGCCAAGCGACAAGATCAATTCCGTCTGGTCCTGATGGTCTTCGACTTCCGCCGTGAAACGATTCAAGAACAGGATCGACAGCACCATCGAGTTGCCGATGACCATGCCGCTGATCGGGATGATGTATTGTGCTGTAGCCGGCGTGATGTTGAAGCCGATCAAAATCCCTTGTGTCAACACTTCCACAAAGATTAAGGTGACGGCAATCTTCCACGTAATCCCTTGGATGGCTGCGCCTTTTTTCTGCGCGTTATGGGTTGCCGCAACGATCATCAGTGCGACCATCAAGAAGATGTAGAGCAAACTTTCGGAGTCGAAGACGAATTTCAAGACATACCCAACAGCGAGCAGCTGGATGATTGAGCGGATTGTTGCGACCGTCATATCGCGGCCCAGCCCTAAATTCAATGTTTTCGACAATACTAACGGGATGAGGACAAAAATGAGCGTCAGCGATAAAGCCCAATAACTCATGACACCACCCCTTTCACAAATTCATTAACGCGCTGATTCTGCGGATCTTCAAGCAGCGAACTCTCGCCGGTCTCCACCACTTGGCCGTCCATCATGACCCATGTGTAATCACCGATTTCGAGTGCCTGCTGAAGATTATGGGTGATCCAAATGATTGTCGTGCCATATTTCCGGTTGATTTTGCTGATCAACTCTTCCACTTCAAGCTTTGAAGCGCGGTCGAGTGAAGAAGTGATTTCGTCCATCAAGAGAATCTCCGGTTTGTTGACAAGCGTTCTCGCGATGGAAACTTTCTGGCGCTGCCCGCCTGACAGTTCTTTCACTTTACGGTCCAGCAAATCCCCTTTCAAGCCGACATCTTCGAGCAGCTCAAGCGCGTCTTCTTTCGCCAATTGCTGCCCTTGCAATTCCAAAGGCAAATTCAAGTTTTCGTATACAGTGCCGCTGATCATCGGCGCGCTCTGCAACGCCATCCCGACCATCCGGCGCAATTCCACCGGATCGTATTCGCCAATCGCTTTATCCTTTACGAAAATTTCTCCATTTGCCGGAGAAATAAGGCCGTTGCATAATTTCAGCAGCGTCGACTTCCCGGCGCCGGAAGGCCCTACTAGGGTCGTGATACGGCCTTGTGGAAATGAACCGGTAATATCGTTCAAGATTTCTATGTCTCCAATGCGATAATCCACGTGCTGAAAGTGGATTGCAGGTTTGTACTGGGTGCTCATGCCCACACCTCCCAAATTCTCAAGTTTCTTATTTATAATTATTCTAATGTAGATATCATATCACAACTTCACAGCTCAACCAAGTAATTGAGAATAACTATTTTTAATTGAGAATACATATCAATTAATGCGTTTTCAAAGCATCTTTAAACGATAATTATTATCATTAAAAACTTAAAATTCACAAGATACGCCCTTCCACAAATTCCAGTTGGAACTTGCAGAAGGGCGTATCTTGTTTCCCACAAACGGTAGGAATTGTTCTGCTTACTTTACTTGATCGCTCTCGCTCAATCCACTTTCCCCAAAAGCTTCATCCAGTTCATCAAAGCGCCCGATGCGATGGATTTTCTTATCGTCCATCTCAAAATAATTGAAGATGTGGGATTCTCCTGGCTCGCCTTGTTTTTTGGCGAGCTGTTCGAAGATGACCCGATTGTCTTTGGCGAATTTGTTGAGCGTCTCCAATTGCATGCCAGAGCCTTTCACCCATTCGGCAAGCATTTCGTGGCCGGCAGCTGATTTCCCGGGACTGATCAATTCAACATTATGGTCCGTGACGGAAAGCACTCCGTCGACATTTTGTTCATTGACATAATCGGTAAAGCGTTCCGCAAGCTTGATCGGTTCAATCATCATGTATGCCCCCTTCTTCCGGTAATTTTTCGAATATCACCAAGGCCAGCGTAGCGACGGGTCCCAGAAGGAGCGACGCCAGGAACCACATAAGGCCGCTCCGATTTTTGCCTTGGGCGAGACCTGCATTGATCAGCGCAAGTGTTCCCCATCCGACTGCGTATTCGTTTCCCATATCCATTCCCCCTTTTCTCCTATTCTACTCGAAAAAAAGAAGCCGAAAAAATTCCGGCTTCTCAATAATTGGTGTTTTTTAGTTTTTTAAAGGTCTTGACGAAACGGTCAGGATCTCTTGGCACTTTATAGGTCAAGACGCCGCGATGCGTGTGCAAATACAATAAATTTGCATCGTCGGAAAAGGTCTTATAGGAAATATCCCAGACATGCATCAAATTGAACTCGTTTGTCGAAGCGGTCAATTTATCTTCGTATAAATGAATTTCATATTCGGTGTGCGTGATTTTCATCTGGCCGGCTACGATCGAGCGTTCCGTGTCGACATAAGTGATGGAAGACAGTAAACTTTTCGGATCCATTCGGTTCGCCTCCCGGCTGTTTTCCTAAAGTCTACTGCACCTGCGCGCGACTATGCAACTGATACGGCGCCTACATTTCATCGAAATATTCGTTTATCAAATCCCCGCATACCCCGATGGCTGCGGCACTGCCTTCACCAGCTGCGATGACGAGTTGCGACGGAACGATCAGCGAAGCATCTCCTGCCGCATACACATTCCACACATTCGTGCGCCCGTAATCATCCGTCAAGATCCCGCCGTGCTCGTTTTGTTTGCAGCCGAGCTCTTTGGCAAAATTAGTCGCATGGCTCCATAAAGGCGTGACGAACCCGGCACTGCGGTCGATTAATGTGCCATCTTCCAGCCGGACGCTTTTCAGCTTGCCGTTTTCCCCTTCCAGGCCGGAAATCGTATCTTCGTAAACTTTGATTCCCTTAGCGAGCAGCTTCTGCTTTTCCTCTTCTTCCAGACGCCCTTCACCGTTCGTAAAGACCGCCAAGTCGCGGCTCCACGTATAGACTTCCTTCGCTAGCGTAAATACTTTTTTATCGGCAATGACCGCGAGCGGCTGATCGCGCATTTCCCAGCCATCGCAATAAGGGCAGCTGAACAGAGTCGTCCCGTAAAACTTCTCGATATCCGGCACATTCGGCAGTTCTTCTTTCAATCCCGCCGCGATAATGATTTTGATGCTATGAAAAACCTTTCCACTTTTGGTCGTCAATTCGTAATGGGTTTTAGAAATACGGTCGATGTTGACGACGCGTTCGTTTTCCGTTTTGACGCTTCCGTATTTGCTGATCTCCTCATGCCCGAGCCGTTTGAACTCTTCCGGGCAAATTCCGTCTCTTGTAATGAACCCATGCGCTTCGCGGGTCACCAAATTGCGCCCATTGTCATCATCAAATAACACAGCATTCTTTCTCGAACGGCCAAGCACCAATGCAGCATTCAAACCTGCAGGGCCTCCGCCGATAATGGCACAATCGTATAGCATAGCGTTCATCCTTTTCTACTTTCGTTTTCCTCCCCTCTTCCCCCTTCGCATCTGCATTAAACAGGGGGACAGCCTAAAAAAACCGATTGCCCAGGATCTCCAGGACAATCGGTTTTTAAACGCAGGCTTCGTGCCGCACGCTTTATTTTTGGATCAATTCACGTAATGCCTGGACAAAGAATTTGTTTTCTTCCTCGGTGCCGACTGAAACCCTGACGTATTCTGGAAGGCCCCACCCTTTGCCGTAGCGGACGATAACGCCTTTTTTCATCAGATCTTGATAAAGCGCTTCTCCTTCATCACCCAATTTGACCAAGACGAAGTTGGCCATGCTCTTCGTATACGGGAGGCCCAGTTCTTCGAATGCTTCATAAAGGAACTCACGCCCGCGGCTATTCGCCTCGCGGGATTGCGTCACGTGTTCGTGGTCTGTCACTGCCGCCGCCGCAGCGAGCTGTGCCAGCGTATTGACGTTGAAGGGCTCTTTCACTTTCAGGATTGATGTGATGATTGAATCAGCCGCGATGCCGAAGCCGACGCGCACTCCCGCAATGCCATAGATTTTCGAGAAAGTTTTCAAGGTCAGCAACGGATAGCCTTGGCGGATGAATTCAGTGCCGTCCGTATAATCGTCCGCGTCCGCGTAATGGCTATACGCGGCGTCAAACACTACCAATATATCTCCCACAGCGTCCAATAATTTTTGGACATCCTGTTTCTTCATGTAGGTGCCGGTCGGGTTGTTCGGCGAGCAAATGTAGATGATTTTCGTCTTGTCGGTCACTGCCGCGATCATGGCATCTACATCAAATGCGAAGCCTTGTGCGAACGGCACTTTTACGACTTTCGCACCCATGATGTGCGCACCGAAATCGTATTCGCTGAATGATGGGTCTGGCACGACGATTTCATCGCCCTGTTCGAGAAACGCTTCCGAGATGAGCGTGATCAACTCGTCCGCACCGTTTGTCGGAATGACTTGGTTTTTTTCGACGCCATGCTCTTTGGCAATTGCTTCCTTTAAATCACTCGCATCCGCATCCGGGTAGCGGTTCAAGCCAAGAACGCCTTGTTCGATGGCCGCAACAGCCTTTTTCGACGGGCCAAGCGGGTTTTCGTTGGACGCCAGCTTAATGACGCGCTCCAAGCCCAGTTCTTCCTGCACTTCCCAAATCGGCTTGCCTGGTGAGTAAGGTTGGATTTGATCCAAGGTTTTGCGTGCTTTGATATTCTCCAAATTCGCCATTATGTACGCCTCCGTCATCTATTTTTGATAATATTGAATGAATATGTACTGCCATCAATAATGATACCATTAAAGCTGGATTTCCTGCATATCCACCTTAGTTAAAGAAAAATAATAGTTTCTATTATTACAGAAAAATCCGTTTCCTGAAAGGGGCACGGCCTACAATTTGAAACCCTCACCTAAATGTGGTTTACTTTAACGAGACTGAAGAAAGAGGAGTTTTCACATGATTAAAAAAATGACATTTATTTTTGCCCCATTCGCCCTCGCCTTAGTGCTCGGCGCATGTTCTGATAATGAAGAATCTACCGCAAACGAAGAAGCTGCGGCTCCAGAAACCGAACAGGCAGAAGGAACTGAAGAAGCAGCACCTGCTGAATCGGCACTCGAACTTCCTGAAGAAGACGCAGTCGTAGCAGTCGTCAACGGCGAAGAAATCCAAGGCAAAGTGTATAACAGCGTCGCTCGCCAGTTCGAATCGACATTGACTTCACAAGGACAGGACCCTTCAACTGAAGAGAACCTTCAATTGATTGAAGATGAAGCGATGTCCGTCGTCATCGGAAACGCTGTTCTATTGCAAGATGCCAAGGAAAAAGGCCATGAAGCGGATGATGCCGTCGTAGAAGAGCGCATGGAAGAATTGAAAGCCAACTTCGAGGACGAAGAAGCCATGAACGAAGCACTTGCTGAAACAGGCTTCACGCTTGAAGAAATGGAAGAGCAATTGCGTGAACAGCTTGTCTACGAAAGCTATATGGAAGAAGAAATCGACTCACCTGAAGTGACGGACGAAGAAGTCCAGGCAGCTTATGACCAATTCGTTGAAAGCTCAGAAGAAGAAGCACCGGCTTTAGAAGAGATGGAACCGACCATCCGCCAATCATTGCAAGAGCAAAAAGACCAGGAAGCTACTTTCGCGCGCGTAGAGGAATTGCGTGAAGAAGCTGAAGTCGAAGTAAAACTTTAATTTCCAAAAACCCCTACCGCAATCGGTAGGGGTTTTTTTCGGAGTGTTGAAGAAGTCTATAATCCGCTATGAATGAAAAAGGAAATCACCTTTCCTACATTCAAAATTCAATGTTCTATCTGAGTATTTGGAGAAGCATTCGCTCGACTCCTGTGGGACTAGCGGGTTTGAGAGACCCCGCAGGAACGAAGTGACGAGGAGGCTCGATTCCCGCCCCACGGAAAGCGAGCGATAAGCTTCGGAAAATACGGCTTTTTACCTTTCTCGACAGCTTGAAAAACCCCTACCGTAATCGGTAGGGGTTTTTCGATCTTACAGCCGTTATCTATTCAGCGAGCCGCTCTTTGCAAAACGCCAAAATTTCCTGTTCTTCCTCTTCATCCAACGCAAAATCAAGCGGCTTCTCACTGTCATTGTCGATAAAATGATAATCGGCGATGCGCGCATTGCCGTCTTCGACCGCCAAGATCAGGCGCAAGTCAAGGCCGCCCGGGCGGTACAGTTCGTCTTCCTCGTCCACTTTGATCGCCATCGTGTACTCATAGCGTTCACCTGTCAGGATGCCGGTCGGGTCTTGCAATTTTTCAACTTCGTAATTAATGATTTCCATTATTGCACCTCCATTGCTCTATTTTAGCTTTCATCTTGCCATTTGGATAGCATGGCGGGAAGGTTTGGCGTTTAAGTGCACCGGATACGGGAAAACACCAAACAGACATAAAAAATTAGGAGTGGATTTTGATGAACGTATTAGTTTTGGGAGCAAATGGCCAAGTGGGCCGCAATATTGTAGAAGAATTAACCGAAAGAGGCCATGACGCGGTAGCGATGATCCGCAAAGAAGAGCAGCGCGCAGAAATGGAAAAACGCGGCGCGAAGAAAATCGTCCTTGGCGATTTGGAAAAAGACTTCAGCCATGCATACGACGATGTCGACGCGGTCATTTTCGCAGCAGGCTCAGGCCCGAAAACAGGCGCTGACAAGACTTTGACCATTGATTTGTGGGGTTCTGTCAAAGCAGCGGATTACGCGAAGCAAAAAGGCGTTAAACGTTTCGTCCAGCTTGGCTCGGTCGGATCTGATGACCCGGATGCCGGCGGCGAGGAAATGAAGCCTTATTTGGTAGCTAAGCGCACAGCCGATGACCTTCTTGAACAAAGCGGTCTCGACTATACGATTGTCCGTCCCGGCCCATTATCGGATGATGAGAAAACTGGCCGTATCGAAGCAGCCACACACTTTGAGTCTTTCGAAAACCGTTCGATTCCACGCGCAGATGTAGCACGTACACTTGCTGAGGTGGTCGACCTTAAAAACACTTACGGAAAAGTCTTCGAGATCCTCAAAGGCGAAGCTGAAATCTCCCAGGAACTCGACCGCCTGTAAGCTTTAGGCGGATGGCGTTCGCGGCATTTCTATGGTAGACTAGCTTTACGATAATAGAGGACGTGATAACATGATTAATATTCAAGCACCGAAAGCTGACATTACCATCACTCAGCGCAAACAAGAAATCCAAGGCGATGAAGCAGTCATCAAACCGCTATACGGGTTTATCGACTTGCATGAAATTCCGCGCGACAAAGGCGGCATTATCCAATTCTTCAACCACAGCGGCGAGTTGCTGTTTGTCGGCAAAGCCCGCAAACTGCGCCAGCGCGTGAAAAAGCATTTCGAAGACAATGTCTCGCCATTGAAAAACCATCGCGATGAAGTACATCGCATTGCGGTTTCCATCGTGGAAGACCCGATGGAACGCGAAATTTATGAGACTTACCTGATCAATACAGGAAAAGCGAAATACAATGTCGATAAAGTATTTTATCGCGACTAAGGAAAACGGGCGCTCCCGATAGAGCGCCCGTTTTTTCTATTATTGATTTTTATACACACTTCTTCTGTAAGCTGTATCCAGCCAAATTTAAATAAACCTTTTTCCAGGTTTTATGAGAGTTTGAAAAAGGAATAGTACTGTAAAATCACGTTCTTTGGAGGAACTTATTATGTCTACACATGCCAAGCCAGTCCCAGCGGCCGATTGCCGCAGCGAATACGATACCCTGCGCCACGTGCTCCTATGCCCACCACGTTTCATGGAAATTCGAGACGTTATTAATGATGTACAGAAAAGATACAAAGATGAAAACATTGACGTAACGGAAGCTTTGCGCCAGCATTCAGCCTTTGTCGACGCACTAGCTGCAGAAGGCGTCGATACTGCTTTTCTAGAGGCCTCTGAAAGATATCCGGAGCAAGTGTTCACACGCGACATCGGCTTCACGATCGGCGATACGGTCTTCATCAGTGAAATGGCCGCGAATGTCCGCCAAGGAGAAGAACAGGTGCTGCAAAACTGGCTCGCTGAAAAAGGCGTCCGCTTCAAGCATTTGCCGGGGCACCGCATCGAAGGCGGCGACGTCATGATCGATCAAGATACGGTATTCATCGGGATCAGCAGCCGCACTTCTGAAGAGGCGATTGAGGAATTGCAGCGGCATATGCCGGATTTCCGCGTTGTCCCGATCCATCTCAACGAAAAATACTTGCATCTCGATTGCGTCTTCAATATTTTATCGCCGACCGAAGCACTCATCTATCCGGAAGCGCTGGAACAAGCGACAATTGAAATGCTGAGTGAGCGCTATGCGCTGATTTCTGTCGAAAAGGACGAACAATTCAAGCTCGGTACGAATGTGCTATCGATCGGCGAGCGCCGCGTCTTCAGCCAGCCGCAAAACACCAAGGTCAATAAGCAGCTTCGCGAACACGGCTTCCGCGTGATCGAAACCGATTTTTCGGAAATCATCAAATCCGGCGGCGCTTTCCGCTGCTGCACGATGCCTGTCGCCAGAGGCTGAACAGAAACAGCTGCCCGCATTAGCGGGCAGCTGTTGTTATGTCCATATCTTTAATCACGGTCGGCTGGCTGCATGTGGAGCCGGCTTTCGCGCGCAAGTTCCACGAACCTCGCCATCATATCGGTGCCTTCCGGCGTCCCGATCGATTCCGGATGAAACTGCAGCCCGTAGACCGGATAGTCTTTGTGCTTAATGGCCATCATCGTGCCATCATCCAACGCTTCTGCCTGTATAGTAAAGCATTCGGGCAAGGATGCCTTTTCGATAGCCAGCGAATGATAGCGCATAACAGGAACCCGCTCGTTCATGCCCGCGAACAAATCCGTTGCGCTATGCGAAACTTCCGAGACTTTGCCGTGGCGGATAGCCGGCGCTTCTGTGACGCGGCCGCCGAATGCCTCACCAAGCAATTGCTGTCCCAGGCAAATGCCCAGAATCGGCACCTCACGGTAAAGTTCACGGATCAACTCGAGCGATTCAGGGACATCTCTCGGATGACCTGGGCCAGGAGATAAAATAATCGCCTCAGGCTGTTTGCTGCGGATGTCATCCAAGCTCAATTGGCCATAGCGTACAACTTCCACATCTTCGCCGAGTGCCGCCACCGCTTGATAGATATTGTAAGTGAATGAATCGTAATGATCGATTAATAAAATCATCCGAACACCTCCGTCAACGAACGCGCTTTATGGAGCGTTTCCTCGTATTCGGCTTGCGGTTCGGAATCGAAGACGATGCCCGCTCCCGCTTGAACGTGGACCGTGCCGTCTTTAACGACGAAAGTCCGGATGGCGAGCGCCACATCAAGATTGCCGTTGAAGCCAAGGTAACCGACAGCGCCGCCATAAACGCCGCGCCGTTCCTCTTCAAATTGCTGGATGAGCTGCAGCGCACGCACTTTCGGGGCACCCGATACCGTACCAGCAGGCAGGCAGGACACAAGCGCATCTAGTGGATGCATTGCGCCTTCCAATTCGCCGGTCACTTCCGACACGATGTGCATAACGTGCTGGTACTTCTCGATGACCATGTATTTCGGGATCGCGACCGTACCGACTTTTGCGACGCGGCCGACGTCATTGCGGCTGAGGTCGACGAGCATTTGGTGCTCTGCCCGCTCTTTTTCATCCCCCAGCAATTCGTTCTCAAGCGCTGTATCTTCCGCTTCGGTCTTGCCGCGTTTTCTCGTGCCGGCGATGGGATTGGTTACCATCTCGCCACCACGGATCGTCAATAGGCTTTCAGGCGAAGCGCCGACGACGGCATAGTTGCCGAAGTCGATATAAAACTGGTAAGGCGACGGATTTTGCTTGCGCAGTTTCCGATATAGAGTGAAAGCATCGCCCTGGTAATCCGCAGACAACCGCTGCGACAATACCAACTGGAACACTTCGCCTTTGCGGATTTCCTGTTTGGCCAGTTCGACTTGTTCGCGGAACCGTTCAGCCGTCGTTGCGGAATGGAAATTCAATGTTTCCGGCTGGTCGCCCGGTTCTTTCTCTGCTGCCTGCTCAAGCTGCTCTGCGATTTCATCTGCGCGCCCTTCAAATGAAATGACCGTTACATCATGGCGGACATGGTCGAACACAACAATCGTTTCGTATAGCTGTAAATGGATGTCCGGCATGTTCAGGCTGTCTTTACGGGCACTCTCGACCGGCTCATACGCCGCGATGGCGTCATAGCCGATATAGCCAATCGCCCCGCCGGTAAACGGCAAGCCTTCAATATCACGATCGTCTTTCGGCATCAATTCCTTGATTCGCTCAAGCGGGCGCCCTTGTTCTATTGAACGCTCGCCGCTCCGGTAATCGATCACTTCCAATTGGTCCTTCAATCCGATGAACGCTTTTGACGGATCCGCCGCAATAAATGAATACCGGCCGCTTGCGCTCGTTTTCAGCGAACTTTCGAGCAGGCATTTGTAAGGCCCTTGCAAACGATGGAACACCATGATCGGCGTCAAGCTATCTCCTTCTACTTTCTTGATCTGTACATCTCTTCTCATCTCGGCTCAACTCCTCTTTCTTCTGGGCACCGCCGGTTCAATAAAAAAAAGCCCCCTGCACGAAATAAGATCATTTCGTACAGAGGACGGATCGACCGCGGTGCCACCTCATCTTGAAGCTCTCAGCTTCCACTTGAACCCCAATAACGCGGGGCAGACGGGCCTTCTTTTCAGATGGCCACTCATAAGTCCATTCACGCAGGTGCCACACCGGTTTCCAGCTGTCCCGGCTCTCTGTCAGAAGCTATCCATGCGCTACTTTTCTTATTCAACGTTTTTTTATGTGGCGCTTTGTTTCCGCAGTCCTGTAAAGTTGCCGCGCAATTAAAAGCTTGTGACCATCTTATGGAATTCAGAGCCGTCTGTCAACTGAAAGCAAACGCTTAATTTAGATAATTCTGTATTTATAAGAAGATTTGGGTTATAAATATAGTAGAAGAATGTTTCTAAAATCGAAGGGGGTATCAGAAAATGAAAAACAAACTTTGGCTGGCAACAGGAACAGTAGGACTCGGGCTCATACTCGGCGCTTGTGCAGGCGAAAGTGGAGGCGGTGATTCTTCTTCTGAGAGCGGCGATGCGACGCAGATTAGCTTCATGCACTGGCGCGGAGAAGACAAAGCCGTGCTTGATGAAATCATTGCCGATTTCGAAGAAGCGAACCCTGATATTCGCGTAGAGCAGAACATCTATCCGTCCGACCAATACCAGGCGACGGCACAGCGCATGCTGCAGGAAGGTTCAACAGGAGACGTCTTCACTTCTTTCCCGGGCGCGCAATTTGAATCGATCCAAAGCGCCGGCTTTTTTGAAGACTTGAGCGGAGAAGACTTCGTCTCGAATTTTGACGAAAGCCTGATCGCTGTCGGCCAGAAAGACGGCACGCAATATGCCCTGCCTTACCAGCTAGTATTCAATATGCCGGTCTATAACAAAGGCATGTTTGACGAACTCGGCCTTGAAGTGCCGAAAAGCTGGACGGAATTCCAGGAAATGGCCGATACTTTGCTAGAAAATGATATCACGCCAATTGCGTTTCCAGGCGCTGACATCGGGCCGAACCAATTCATGAACAGCATGATGATGAACAATGCACCGGATGAAGATGTCTTCGCCAAACTCCAAAACGGCGAAGAATCCTTAACGAATGAATGGTGGGTTAAGACACTCGAAGACTTTAAGCTTCTAGCGGATAAAGGCTATATCCAGGACGATGCACTCGGCACCAACCAGGATTCCGCAATGGCCATGGTAGCGAACGAGGAAGCAGCCATGCTTGCGACCGGTTCCTATCACATGAATTCCCTGCTCGACTTGAACCCGGACCTTGAACTCGACTTGCTTGCCCCGATTACAGTGGAAGAAAGCGAAGCCACTTATGAAGGCATCAATACGGCGACATTCATGCTGGCCGTCAATAGCAATTCCGAAAAGAAAGACCAGGCGAAAGCGTTCATCGACTATTTGAGCCAGCCGGAAGTGGCTTCCAAATACGCCAATGAAACCGGGCAGCATTTGACGGTCAACGGCGTCGAATACGAGTCTGAAGCGCTGCAAAACACTTCGTATTGGATCGACGAGCGCAATACGCGTTTCCAGCCGCGCTTTTTGATCACCAACGCCCAGATTGAAGATGCGGTCCTCAGTTCAATTGAAAACGTTCTTGGGGGCGAAGATCCGATGGCAGCCGCTGAAGCAGCCCAGCAAATCGTAGAAGAAAACAGGGAATAACCAGTCTATGAGAATCTCCAAATCCATTTACCTGTTCTTTCTTCCGGGGCTAGTCCTATACAGCTTGTTCTTTTTGTACCCAACCATCAGCGCCCTTTTCTATTCATTTACCGACTGGGACGGCTTAAGCACCGCCTTCCAGTTTGTCGGCATCGATAATTACACCCGGGCATTTACGGGCGATTCAATTTTCCAGAAAACGATCGGCAATAACTTGAAGTTCATGCTGACGGTCGTCGTGTTCCAGACGCTTGTCGCACTTACTTTCGCGCTGATCGTCATCAAGAACACGAAAACGAATGTATTTCTCCGGGCGCTTTACTTTTTCCCGACCATTCTTTCTTCGGTATCGGTCGCCTTCATCTGGGCGTTCATCTACGATCCGTCGATGGGCATCCTGAATCAAGTGCTCGAGCTCATCGGCCTTGATTTCCTGGCACAAAACTGGCTCGGCAATTCCAATATCGCGATTTATTCGCTGGCCATCACCCAAGTGTGGTTCCATGCGGGACAGATGCTGATCATCTTTGTCGCGGGACTTCAAGCCATTCCAGAGGAACTGTATGAAGTGGCAAAAATCGAAGGCGCCAGCAAGTGGCAGACGTTCAAAAGCGTTACTTGGCCGCTGCTTGCACCTTCCGCCACCATTGTTGTCGCCTATACGACGATTCAGTCGTTCAAAGCCTTCGACTTGGTCTTTGCGATGACCGGCGGCGGGCCTAATAACTCCACTGAAATTATCGCGACGTATATTTACGATGTCGCGTTCAAGAGCTATCAATTCGGTTACGCTTCTGCGATTTCCATCATTTTCATGGTCATCATCGCGTTGATCACTTACCTGCAGTTCAAGGCCTTGCGCTCAGACCGCGTATCTTACTAGAAAGGAGGCGGCAATTTTGCTGTTCAGGAAATTCTCACTGCTCATCTATGCGCTGCTGATCCTGATTCCGTTAGTGGTCGTCCTGTTGACGTCCGTTAAAACACTTCAGGAAACATTCCGTGACCCGCTCGGCTTACCGGACGGCGGCTTTAAATTCGATAATTATGTCGCGATTTTCCAAGAACAAACGATGGCCGGCTATTTTCTCAACAGTACCATCGTCACCTTGTTCTCGGTGTCGTTCACTTTGCTGCTCGCCGCGATGGTGGCATTCGGCATTACGCGCATGAATAATTGGATCGGCAATGTGCTGTTCGCCGTGTTCACGCTCGGCATGATGGTACCGGCACAAGTCATCATGGTCCCGCTTTATTCGCTCATGCTGGATTTGGGACTGACGAATAGCCTTCTTGGGCTGATTCTCGTCAACATTTCCTCGACCTTGCCGATTGCCGTATTCATCCTGACCGGCTTTATGAAAACTTTACCGAAAGAATTGTTTGAAGCGTCGACGATCGACGGGGCCGGCAATTGGAAGATGTTCACGAAAGTGGCTATTCCTTTGTCCTTGCCTTCCATCTCGGCTACAGCGATTTTTCTATTCGTCATGCACTGGAACGACCTTTTGTACCCGCTCCTGTTCATCACGGACAATGCCTACAAAACCTTGCCGCTCGCACTTCTTGAGTTTCAAGGGCAATATTCCACCAATTATCCAATGCTGTTCACAGGCGTCATCATCGCCTCAGCACCGATGGTCATCGCCTATGTCTTCCTGCAACGCTACTTCGTCGCAGGCATCACAGCCGGTGCTGTCAAAGGATAACAAAAAGCCTCCGGAATTTTTCCGGAGGCTTTTCTTATTATCTGGCAAAGACATGCTTGCCGATTTTCTTGATGGTCGAACGAGTAAAGATCCACTGGTCAGTTGCCGTGACCGGGTTGTAATAGTATGTCGCGCCGGAAGATGGATCCCAGCCTTTCGCCGCTTCTCGCACAGCACGGTAAGCGGAAGCGTTTGGCGTCAACCAATATTGTCCGTCATTCACTGCTGTAAACGCATTGCGCTGGAAAATGACGCCATATGTACTGCTCGGGAACGCGCGGGATTGCACACGGTTCATAATGACTGCCGCTACCGCGACTTTTCCTTCGAATATTTCACCGCGGGCTTCGCCATGGACGGTGCGTGCCATCATATCGACTTGCTTCATCTTTTCGCGTGTCATCGGCCCAGTAAAGCCGGTTGCTTTCACGCCGAAATCGCGTTGGAACTGGACTACGGCATCTTTTGTGATCGAGCCATAATAGCCGGTCGGTGCGAGATGGAAATAGCCGAGTTTTTGAAGCTTCGCTTGAAGTTCTGTTACTTCGCTTCCGGAAACACCTTCGTGTAAATCAGGTGCATGGGCGGAAACTGCTGAATGTGAAAATGTTAGAAAGAAAATCGTTGCTAAACTGAATAAGAGCGCTTTAATTGTTTTCATGCTTCCTCTCCTTTTCCTTTTTGACAAGAATCGACAATTGATTCCTTTTTAAAGTATATCTTTGACATATATCAAAAACAACATGACGGAGTTACTTTGTTTTCGAATTTTTCTATCAACTCGCTAGGTCTTTCTATATCCAGTACATTCTTTAGACCTACAAAACCGCACTTGCACAATCGGGAAAATGAAAGAAAGGCGAGCTATACGCCCGCCTTTCTATACTTTCCATCGATTCACTTTCTTCGTCTCGAGTAATGCAATTGCGCAATTTGGCCGTCTTGCCCCACATTTTCCAAAGTGAAATCAAGTTGGCGCTGTGCTTTTTGAAATAAGGGGATGCCGTCGCCAAGTGTTACTGGCGCAATGGAAATGATGAATTCATCGACCAGGTCTTCTTGCAACAGGCGCTCCAGCAGCAAGCTGCCGCCGACCGGCCAGATGGTTCCGCCGGGTTGCTGCTTCAACCTTTTCACGACACTGGCTGGGTCTTCCGATGTGAAGGTGATCTGGCCTTCGTCTTCTTTCGGATGACTGGTGAATACATAGGAACGCTGATCGACGTAAGGAAATTCTCCGCTCTCATGCGAGACCACCCATTCATAGGTGCGCCTGCCGAGCAGAATGGTATCGACCGTTTCGATGAATTGCCCATACCCCGCGTCTCCATTCATTTCCACATCCAATAGCCAGTCCAACGTTTCTTCGGGGTCAGCGATATAACCGTCGAAACTTTGCGCGATATAACAAATGACTTTCCGTTCAGCCATCGCAAATGCCTCCTTCAGCGGTTGGTTGCTGCCGCTTTCTTCGCCATTCGCCCAATCAGGATTCGAGTTCTTCCAATTGTTTTTTTGTTTGCGGGAATGCATTTGCCTGCCATTCCGAACGGTAGGCCGAATCCAATTGGGTCAATCCTTGTTCTGCATGGTCATAAGGAGCATTAACGCTTTCCTCATGGTCGATTTCGTAGCTATTGTGCATATCGCTGTCTTCATATACCCAAACATTGCGCTTTTTACCATTATAAGCCTTTAGCAAGACCAATCCTGCGCCAAGTGCCGCGCCTGATGCGATGAATTTTTTCATATTGATGCCCATAACGATCCCTCCAACTTGTACTTTCTACCTTGTCTTCCCCCTTTTCAATCAGTTTAACCTCTTGAGCTTTTAGACGTATGGGCAAGAGTTTGGTAAAGTGGAACAAACTGATCCTGGAGGCGATTTGATGAAGAAAATAGTCATCGTATCTGATACGCATATTCCGAACCGCGGAAAAAAACTCCCTCAACCGCTTGTCGACGCCTGTGATGGAGCCGACTTCATCATCCATGCCGGCGACTGGCAAATACTCGATGTCTACCATGAATTATCAGCTTATGCTGAAACGGATGGCGTAGCAGGCAATGTCGACCCTTGGGATATCGTAGACCGTTTCGGGCGGAAAAAGATTTTCACATTCGGCGACTTGAAAATCGGTGTTGTCCACGGAGATGGCATACGCAAAACGACCGAACAGCGGGCTCTAGATAGTTTTGAAGGCGAAAACGTCGACATCATTGTTTTTGGCCATTCCCATCAGCCGCTCATGCGTGAAACGGACGGCCTGACTTTATTCAATCCCGGCTCACCGACCGATAAACGCCGTGAACCGCAATACTCGTTTGGGCTGCTTGAAATCAGTGATACTTGGGAGCTCAAACACGTTTTTTTCGATAATAAAGATTAACAAAAGGCCATTTCCTGATTTAAAGGAAATGGCCTTTTTTATGAACGGAAGATCAGCGGCATCGGCAAAACAGAGCATCTCAATTTTTTTCGAAGCTGAACCCGAGCCGCTTAAGCGCTGTCTCGAGATTTGCTTCAATCATCGTCCCTTTCAAGGCCTCGGCGAAATGGGGGACTTTCAACGCCATAAAAGGCTGGATACCTGTCACGACCGGCTGGACGCCAATCAAGCCCAACACCTTCACGAGCTTCAATAAATATTCGCCGACTTGTGAATTGATCTGCGATACGCCGGATACATCGATCACCAGTACTTCGATGCCTTTTTCTGCACAACCGTGCATGGCATGGTCGATGATAGCCTGTGCCCTCAATGCCCTGACTTCGCCGATAATCGGCAAAATCGCCACTTTCCCGACAATGGGAACCATTGGCGCAGCTAACGATTCAATTTCCCCATATGCCCGTTCCAGTTCCAAGACATACGTCAATAAAGTGGCGAGGGTTTCAAAGATGAACGACAAATCCGCCGGCAGCTCGCATGGGCCATCATCGAGACCACAGACGGTGCCATAGCTTGAGCCATCTTCATAAAAAATCGGCACGCCGATAAAACATCCTGCTTCGAATCCATCCGCAATTCCTAGAGAACGTGTCAATTCATGTTCTCCGATGCGTTCGATGATTAACGCTTGCGCCCCGTGCTCGACGCTCAAAGCTGACAACATGCATGGCAGCGGGGAAGCTTCCCCTTCTTCTATCAAATGATGCTTCGTATTATGTACCTTGACGATCTTTTGGGAGCCCCTTTCCTGCTTTGCGATATAGAAGCTGTTCATGCCTGCTTGCTTGCTGAGAATTTGGAGAATATATGAAGCCGCTTCGTCGAAATCACTAAAATCCCTTATTTTTTCCAGATTTCCCCTCACCATTCAGCCATCTCCCCTTTCCCACTTATGTTTGAACCGAAAATAACGCCAATTCTTTTGTCTTCTTTCATTATAACGCTCTTTATTATCTGAAATGTTTAAATTGCGTAACAAAATCAGTTTTTTTAGCATGTTCACTATTTCCAAATATCGGGTATACCTTATCACAAGCGAAAGGAGGCTCATCCATGAACAAAGAATGGGACATTGAATTATTGGAACAAACCGATAGCATGATTTCTTTCAGCTGGACCCCGACAGATGAAGTTTCACGGATTAAAAAAGACGGAGAGATCGTCTATACAGGCACACAAGCGTCATTTCGCGAGGAAGGCCTGAGCCCTGGCGAATTGTTCTGTTATACGATAGAACGCCAAACCCCACAAGGCAGCTGGGTACTTTCCTTGAAAATTTTGACCGGCACCGAAAAGCGCGACCCTGATTGCATCAATCAATTGGAGCAAATCGTTTTTTCGACCATTATTTCACACAAGCGGATCTCGCTTGCCTGGGGAGCAATCGACGGCATCGACGAATACGAAATTTACCGCGATGGCGAGCAAGTAGCGAAAATCGCCAAGACCCAATTCACAGACCGAAATGTGCCGGAAGACCGGGAAGTGATTTATTGGGTGCGCGCAAGACGCCCCGTTGAACGGACTGAAAGCCCATTACGCAAAATCAAATCGCTCGCTGCCAATATATTCGGAGCCTTGAACCTGGGTTCGTCGCAAGAACAGGCAGCCGTTGAAAAATTCTGGCTATCGAAAAAGATCGCCCCGCTCAACCAGTTGCTCAAGGAAGGCCAGAGCAAGCCGCCGGAGCTGAAATGGCATCTGCGCTACCTGACCTTTTTGCCCGATGATGTCTTAAAAAATCCCAACCTAACGTCGCCAAACCCTTATTTTCAAGGGGATAATCGCACATTCGATCCCGAATCGAAACATTACCGATCACTCACCAACTCCATCGTCAACCTGGTGGAACAGCAGAGCACGTTCGATTTCGACAAAGATATCGGCACCAGCATCGCCTATAATTGGCGCCGGAAATTCCGTAAAGCGGACGTTGCTTCGAGTGAAGGCGTCAGTGCCAAAATATCGGAAGAGACACCCCTGAAAACCGAAATCCTGATCACCCACAGCGTCGGAAATCCGTTGACGACATCGCCGAACATCGATTACGAATTATCTGCGACGTTTTACCGGAATGGCGTATATGATTTCATTGGCATCCATGACCAATCGCCAAATCACGAAATCTACTTAAAGCTCGGCGACGATGGGACATGGCAGCCGCTTCACCAGACCGAAAGCGAAGGGCTTGCCTGGATGGCCGATCCAATCGCGGCCCATTATTGGCGCTTTTCGAACTTCCTGTAATGAACAAGGGCAAAACAGTTCCATATAAAAAAGGGCGGTTCCAGAAAGACTGGAACCGCCCTTTTGCGTGTTTAGAATTGGTCCAAAAAACGCTTGCGGATATGCGGAGGCGGCAGCATGCAGCTGTCGAGCTTGCCGAATACTTTATAGCGGTTTTTTGCGATGACGTCGTATGCGCCGTCACGAAGTACACGCGGGAATGGCTGTAGGTGATACGCCAATTTCCAAAGCCCCGTCAAATGGTGTGAAATCTTGAGCGCACCTTCTGACTTCACATACGCTTCGCCGCCTTCAATCAACACCAGGCTGTCGACGTCGTCGGGCACATTGTGCTTTTCGGAAAGCTCCTGCCCGATCTCGCTTTGCAGGGAAGCGAATTGAAAGTAACCTGCCGGGTCATGATTGATGATGAATTGCACACTGGAATCGCAGAAATTGCAATCTCCATCGAATAACACAATCGCATGCTCCATAGATGATCCTCCTTTAAACTAATGCCTGTCTTTCGTTTTCCCTATTCCCATTTCTTGAAACCATCTGTCTTCGTTCCTTGATGGAAGAAGAGCTTCCAACCGTCCGCGCGTTTTTTCCAGACCGAACTGCGGTGGCTCCAAACCCCTGTTGTCCGGTTCTCCAATAAGTACAGCGTCAGGACCGACTCGGGGCCGAGAACTTTTGCTTCAAAGCGGGAAATACGATAATCATCTTCTTGCAAAGCATAGTCCCCGTTAAAATCAGAACGCTGACAAATCCCGCCGGAGATGCCGAATTCAAAAAAATCGTCATCCAATATTTCCGCCATGGTGCGGTTCGACTCCCTGGCAGCCGGCGCCAAATGGCTGTTCTCTAAATCTAGAAATTGTTTATGCAAGCTTTCCATCCGGATCCCCTTCCATCTATCTGTATAAAAAAAAGCCCCGGCGAGCGCCGGGACCAGCTTATTTAAATTGTTCGTCTTCCTCTGCCTCGTCGTCCTTGTAGAAATCTTCCTGGTCTTGCCCAGGTTGGTCTTGAGGGCCATCCGAGGAACCGAAATTCTCGACATCTTCAAAGCTGTTGTCGTAATCGCGGATTCGGCTGTCTTCCGTTTTGGCCGGGCGGTCTGTTGACGATCCGATGACATCTTCTTCTGATGGGCGGCTTTCCAAATCCAAGCTGTGGTCGGCGTGGTCGATGCAAGTCAGTGCGGTAGGAATGGCTTCAAGCCGCTCATATGGAATGTCTTTGCCGCACACTGCACATTTTCCATAGGTTCCATCTTCAATGGCTTTTAGCGCAGCGAGCACGTCTTCATGCTCTTCTTCCTTGAATTGCTCCATCGCCATCCCGCGTTCTTGGTCATACAAATCAGTGGCGTTATCGCCAGGGTGATTATCGTAATTGGATAATTCGCTGGTTTCGAATTCCTCTGTATGTTCCATCCGTTGCTCGAGCGATTTCAATTGCGCTTCGAGTTCTTGCTTCAAGTTCTTTTGCTGTTCGTCCGTCATTATGACTCCTCCTCCAAATACTCGCTTGTGCTATATATATTGCCTTTCTCGGAGAAATCAAACCTCAGGGGCACAGCTTAGAAATCATCGAAGCGGTCCATCAAGCTCATCAAATACTCATCCAAGCGGTAACGGACCAATTCATCGGATAAACCGGTCATGCCAAACGTCTTCCATCCAGGGTAGACTGCCGGCTTGCCGTCCAAGATATCGATCAGTGACAGCAAATCCCAATATGGATCGTACACAAACGATTCACCGGCATGGCGTTCGTAAGCATCCAAAAATTCGTTGGCGATACGTGTGCCGTAAAGCTGCGCTAAGTTGACACGGCAATGCCCAACATCGACACCCGCAGGCCCCCGGCATGTATTCACCCAATCAACGACGCTGCTGACGTGACCCTCTTCCCATAAAATATTTCCTGGGTGATAATCGCGGTGGATTAAGCAATACTCAACCGGCGGCCCACCCGCGGCTACGATATAGAACGCGCGCATCCAATCGCCTTCTACGCGCGACCACTTCGGCCGCTCGAGGCGTCGTGCATCGTTATAGGCAAAATACTCATAAGGAAATCCTTCTGCTTTATGGCGGTGGATTTCAGCGAGCGTCTTGGCAAGCCCGTCAAGCCATGCCCCATCATATGCAGGAGGCAAGATGACCGCTCCTGGAACTTTCGTCATCAACACGGCCGGCATGCCGCATGCTTCGCCGCTTTCATCAAACGCCAAAATGCGCGGGGCAGGAATGCCCGCTTTCTCTGCAAGCTCCAGGCTCATCGCTTCATGCTTCGCCAAGTCCGGTTCCTGGTCGAGCCACTCCCCTTTATGGTGAAGCCGCAACACGATGCTCTGCTGCTCTCCATCTTTGCTTGCGCGAATTTCATAAAGCAGTGAAGAAGTCCCGCCTTCTAAGGGAATAGCTTCTTCCAATGCAGCTCCTGGCCATTTCGACTCGACCCATTCGAGTGCCTGGCGGGATAAGCCGCCGAATCCATTTGTCATCCTTGCCGCTCCTTTCAGCCTATCTTTTGTTTTAAGTGTACCATGAAAAAACGCCTACTCCAGCTTTTTGATAGGCGCTACCCTGAAATTCCGGAAGCGTTTACCGAGGCCCCAGAAGGGTATGGTTTCCTACAATGAATTTTCAACTTAACAGGTGAATCACCTGCATTGAACATACTGAAGGAGCTGACGTTACATGAAAGTGAAGCACCCGATCCCGAAAGCAAAAGAATTGGACAATACCCTATCTCTTCTTGGAGAAGGATTTGATTTCCTGCCCGGCCGCCGCAAAGAGCTGGGTTCGGATATTTTTGAAACCCGCCTGCTCGGGAAAAAGGTAGTTTGCATGGCCGGCGAAGAAGCGGCTGAACTGTTCTACAATAATGATTATTTTAAGCGCAGTGGCGCAGCGCCGCTTCCGCTTGAGCAAACGCTATTCGGGCGAGGTGCGGTCCACGGCCGCGACGGCGAAGACCATCACCAGCAAAAGCGCATGTTCCTGTCGATGATGACACCTGAGCGTTTGGAAGATGCCAAACGCATGATGATCCAAGAACTTGATGCCAAGGCCGAACAATGGGAGCAGATGGACGAAGTCGTCTTATTGGATGAAATTGAAGAAATCTTCACGCGCTCCATGATCCACTGGGCCGGACTGCCGATGAAAGAAAGCGAAGTCAAGCAGCGCACATGGGAGCTCGTAACGATGGTCGATTCATTCGGCCTTACTGAAGGGCGCTACCTTGAAGGCATGAAAGCACGCAATGCGCACGAAGACTGGCTGAAGAAAATCATCAAGCAAATCCGTAAAGGCGAATACAATCCGCCGGCCTATACGGCAGCATATATCGTCGCCCATCACCGGACACCGAACGGCAAACTGCTCGACCTCGAGACGGCAGCTGTCGATTTGAACAATGCCTACCGACCGATGATCGCCACCGCTTACTTTATTGTCTTCGGCGTCATGGCGATGCACGAAAACCCGGTCACGCGTGGAAAACTCCAGGCAGACGAAAACAATTATAGCCACAATTTCGCCCAGGAAGTACGCCGTTATTATCCGTTCGCACCAGTCATGGCAGCGATCGCCAAGAAGGATTTCAACTGGAACGGCGTCCACTTCAAAAAAGACATGCGCGTCATTCTGGACCTTTACGGCACGAACCATCACCCGGATTCCTGGGACAATCCCGACGAGTTCATCCCGGAACGCTTCAGCACATGGGACGGCAGCCCGTTCTCCTTTGTACCCCAAGGCGGCGGCGACCACCATACTGGACACCGCTGTGCGGGGGAATGGATGACGGTCATGTATATGCAGTCAATCTTTAAATATTTTGCGGAGAACTTGAAATACAGCGTGCCTGAACAAGACTTGTCCTACGACATGTCCCGCATGCCAACTATGCCAAAAAGCCGCTTGATCTTGAAAGACCTCCAAAAACTGAAAAACCGCCCAGACAATGTGTTCTATCACGAACAGAAGAACACAACTGTTCAATCAGGGTGCCCATTCCATTAATAATGAAAGGCTAGAGATTCTTTCTCTAGCTTTTTTTATTTCTGGAAAAGAAGATAGTCAGGGTTTGCTTGTGGAATCATTCCTGTTCATTAGTTGAGCTTCATGTTGGTATTCGCCGCCCTGCTTTGGGTTGGCCTTTGGCAGTAAGCCAAGAAGAACACTTGTCTTACTGCGTCGGCTCACCCGTGGCGCTGGGCGGCTTAGAAATTTCAAAGTGTGGAGCATGATTAGATAGATCTGCTTCTATAATCAGTTGCCGGCTAGTGGGGGAATCACTTCCTGAGATGTGGCGTCTGACACATTGGCGCTACAGTCTAAAATGTTGTGGGTAGGGTCGCTTCTCGACACTAAAGATGAGTCTAGTTAAAAATATGAAGCATCTCAGCATTTCCTATCGAATGGACAGAAGAAATTCCCTTCCTTTCTATAACTAGAGACGGAGTGGAAGGGGGGCTGACTCCTGAGGGATCGCGCGGGCTGGCGAGACAAATGTGCGGCGCTCTCTGCCGCACATTGGCTCAACACCCGCCCCTCGGAAAGCAGCCCCCCTGAAACGAAGTCGAGAAGCGGAAGCTTTTCTACTCACTCCTTCATATATTTAAATGTATGACCCGCAACTTGAAGATGCTATTCCCTAACAAACCAACAATTGACAGAACCGCCCCTATCTTATACGATAAGGCAGGAAATTAAATAGCCCGGCAACGGGAGAGGTTCATAGCATTCCACCCTCTATAAAAAACTATGGATTTTGAAATCAAGCCGAATCCACATGCGATTCGGCTTTTCGTTTGTCCGAATTTTTTATAGCTCTCCCCCAGCCGGCCGAATATAAGGAGGCCACTCACATGGCAGGAAGAAATGAAGAAACACTCGAGCATTTGTCTTTGCTCGGCAACCAGAACACGCGCTATAAATTCGAATACGACCCAGGCATTCTAGAAGCGATCGACAATCTCCACACGCGCGATTACTTCGTTAAATTCAATTGCCCGGAGTTCACTTCGCTGTGCCCGCAAACCGGCCAGCCCGATTTCGCGACGATTTACTTGAGCTTCATTCCAGACAAGAAACTCGTCGAAAGCAAAGCCTTGAAGCTGTATTTGTTCAGCTTCCGCAACCACGGCGATTTCCATGAAGATGTCGTCAACATCATCATGAACGACTTGATCGAGCTGCTCGACCCACGTTATATCGAAGTATGGGGCAAATTCACCCCGCGCGGCGGCTTGTCGATCGACCCGTACACGAACTATGGCAAGCCTGGCACGAAATACGAAGAAATGGCGACGTACCGGATGATGAACCACGACATGAATCCGGAAACGATCACCAACCGATAAGGAGAACCGCTCATGCTACTTTATTTGAACGGTGCGTTCGTCGGCCTTCTCATCCTGTCGAATATTTTGGCCGTGAAGTTATTTGCCATCAGTGAATGGGCGGTGCTGCCGGCTGCAGTTATCGTCTACGTCTTTACGTTCCCGATCACTGACACAATCGCGGAAGTGTACGGCAAAGAAGCCGCGCGCCAAACGGTCATGGCTGGGTTTATCACACAACTCGCAGCCCTGGCATTCATCTTTGCGGCCATTCATTTGCCCTCTGCGCCATTTTTTGCGGATCAGGCAGCTTTTGAATCGATCTTCTCGGCCGGCTTCCGGGTAACGCTCGCAAGCTTGGTATCTTATTTCATCAGCCAAAACTTGGACGTCACGATTTTCCATAAATTAAAAGCACGTAACGGCGAATCGAAGTTGTGGCTGCGCAATAATGCCTCGACGATGGTCAGCCAATTGGTCGATACAACAATCTTCATCACCATCGCTTTTTATGGGACGATGCCGCTGTCGGCGTTGTCTGCCATGATTTTGACGCAGTATTTATTCAAATGGGTCGTCGCAGCAGCGGACACGCCGCTTGTCTATCTGCTCGTCAAACTCGCGCGCCGTTCCAAGACAGCCACTCAAAAAAGCTTCGCGTAATCGATCCATGCATAAAAAAGCCGCCGGCAGTTAAACATTGCCGGCGGCTTTTGTGTTTAAATTTTTTGTTTGGCTGGTTGGGCTGCAGGTACGATGATCGCAGCCGAGTCATGTTTCTGTGTCCAGACGAGCTCTGCAGTGATCGGCAAATGATCCGATACAGCCGTTTCGATTTTTTCTGCATCCCGCACGTCAAAGCCGCGGTCGGCAAAAATATAGTCGATGCGCGTCATCGGCTTGAACGATTCGCCAGTTTCATGATTTTCATAAGGAGATGGGTACGTGTAGGCGTCGCCGCGCTTCACTTTCAAGAAGACATCTGTCATGGTCTGATGAAGATGCGCCAAATGACGATGGGTCGGCGGTGCATTGAAATCACCCGCGATGATTTTCGGGAAATGACTCTTGCCGGCAATCTCCAATATTTCCGCAATACTCATTTCAAGCTCTTCATCTTTCAACGCTAAATGGGCATTCAACACTTTGAGGTAAGTGCCTCCGACTTCAATTACTGTCTCGAGAACGCCTCGCTGCTCATTATTGTAGATGTCGGTTACGACTTGCGTCAAAAAATGGTTTTCTGCGTACTTGATTGGATAAAGGCTTAACGTAGCATTGCCGTACTGGCGGTTCGGGCGTTCTGGGTCATCCGGCGCTTGGTTCAAATTGGCGCCATATGCGGCGTACATCCCGAGCCGTTCGGAAAGCCATTCGACCTGATCCATATAAAAACTGCGGGCTGAAAAATAACGGTCGACTTCCTGAAGTGCCACTATGGTAGCTCCCGACGCTTCAATCACTTGTGCGGTTCTTTCTAAATCCACTTCGCCATCCATTCCCATTCCATGGGCAATATTGAACGACATCACTTTCACTGTTGGTGTCCTGCTGGCATCGCCGTGCATGAGACCATCTCCTTTTCTGGTTGAAACGAATCAGTGGCAGCTGCAATTGTCTCCTTAATTATAGCAAGGATGGCGCTTTTGTAAGTTAAAAACAGGTTAAAAATTGTTAGAGTTTTGTAAATTTCTGATTTTTGCCACAATTGGAACATGATCCGATGCTTCGGTATCGATGGTCCATGTCTCCAATGATTGAAAATGGGCATCGTGGAAAATATAATCGATTTTTTGTCCGTGGTCACCTTGTTTTTTATACGTATCGGGATAAGGACCCGAACCGAACGCGTTATAAAAATGCTTGGAAAATCGCTGGATATGTTTGGTAGAAGGCGCAGCATTGAAATCCCCCACCAGCACTTGCGGCAGCGGATTATCGGTCGTGATGGCAATGATTTCCGTCAAGCTGCGGTCCACTTCCTCATCAATCAGCGATAGATGCGTGTTATAGAAAGAAAACCGGAACCCCTCCATTTCAATGACCGCTTCGAGCATCCCGCGCGGCTCGAATTCTTCGGGATGGACTTCGACTGCGCTCAAATCATGGTTGCGGAATGACACGACCGGATAGCGGCTCAATATGGCGTTGCCGTATTCACGCTTCGGCCGCACGCCCCCGGCTCCCCTGTCAACCAGATTTGGCCCATACGCCATGTGCATGCCAAGCCGGTTGGAAAGCCATTTGGCCTGATCCCAAAAACGGCTGCGGGAAGAAAAGTTCCGGTCCACTTCCTGTAATCCGGCAACATCCACTTGTCCTTGTTCAATCGCTTGGGCCGTTAGTTCAAGGTCCAGCTTTCCGTCGATTCGCTTGCCTGATGCAATATTAAAGCTCATCACTGTTAGCATCTTCCCCACCCCCGTCTTCTCTTATTATTGTTTACTTCCATTCCCGTGCCTTGCCGATTGAAACCAAAAAAGGCCCGCAAGCAGGCGGGCCCATTTTTATTCAATTTGCTGATCTGTATAGACGATGATCGCATCCCGCAAATATTGTGCTGCCCCTTCGCCGGCTTTTTCATAATAAGCCGCGAAGCGTTCATCGGCGACATACATTTCCGCCAGTCCGGCATGCGCTTTCGGCTCGTAGCTGCCCCATGTAAACCCAAGCCACTGCCGGTGTAAATCGGCAATTTCCTGTCCCGCGGCTCCCGCCGGTTCGCCTTCTTTCAGCGCATGCTCCAGCTTTTCCAGGATCTCCTGCTCAAGGCGTTTGAATGCTTCATATTGTTCCTGGCCCATGCCGAGCATTTTGGCATTTGAACGGTCGACTTCCGCGTCGCCGTATTTCTCGCGGATTTCTTTCCCAAAAGCCGCTTCATTGTCCTCGACCAGCTGCTTCTTGAATCCTTCGAACTTTTCATGATCTGCCATTCGACTCTCCCCTTGTTTTGTGGAAATCGTTTTCTCCACATTTGTAATCAAAAGGTCCAGGCGGCTGCGTTCCCGCATCAACTGTTCCCGCTGCCCGATCAACGCTTCGGTTTCATCAAAACCCGGCTCGTCCAACAGCTTCGCGATGTCATGAAGCCCAAAACCGAGCTCCCGGTAAAACAAGATGAGCTGGAGACGGTCAATTTCTGCGCTCCCGTACAATCGGTAGCCGGATTCGTTTTTCTGCGGCGTCAATAAGCCGATCGAATCGTAATAGCGCAAAGTGCGCGCGCTCACACCGGCAAGCGTTGCCAATTTCTGCACTGTATACATGCCGCCACCTCCTGATGACTTCATCTTAAACCTTGACGCAGCGTCAAGGTCAAGAAAAAACATTACGTCAATTGTTGCTCGGCGAATTCGCGGTAGAGCATATGCTTCCCGGTTAACTCCCGGTGGTTTCCAATACCGGTGACCCGCCCGCCTTCGATAAAGACAATTTGATCGGCATCGACGATCGTCGACAAGCGATGGGCGATGACGAGTGTCGTGCGCCCTTCCATCAAACGCCCGAGCGCCTGTCCGACGATGCCTTCCGATTGGCTGTCGAGGCTCGCGGTCGCTTCGTCCATCATCAATAATTTTGGATCGCGCAAAAATGCGCGTGCGATGGCAATGCGCTGCCTCTGCCCACCGGACAATTTAACACCACGTTCCCCGACTTGCGTATCCAATCCATACGGAAACGAAGCGATGAACTCCTCGGCATACGCCATTCGGGACACGCGCCACAACTCTTCATCTGCATAACTGTCCGCATCCGGCAAACCATAAGTCAGATTGGCACGGATCGTCCCGCCCATCATGGCGCTTTCCTGTGACACATAGCCGATCTGGTCGCGCCAAGAAGCAATCGCCACATCCCCAATCGGCACATCACCGATTGTAATGGTCCCAGCGGTCGGTTCGTAAAAGCGCTCGATCAACCCGAAAATGGTGGTCTTGCCTCCGCCACTCGGCCCGGCAAAGGCAATCTTCTGGCCAGGCCGTGCTTCAAACGACACGCCCTGCAGCACCGGCTCGCCGTTTTCGTAGGCAAAACTGACGTCTTCGAGGCGCAGCGTTTTGCCGGTGATGTCCATTTCGATGCCGCGCTGTTGTTCTTCAAGCGGCAATTCCAAAATATCGATAATGCGTTCTGTCGCTCCTCTCGCTTTTTGCAACTCTGTAAAGAACCGCGCAAACGTAGCGAGCGGCACAACAATCTGGAACAAATAGAGAAGAAAAGCGACTAAGGATCCGGTCGACATCGACCCTTCCGAAACACGGATACCGCCGTAGCCGATGATCATCACGATAACGACCATGACAACCAAGTACATCAGCGGGCCGATCAAGGCATAGACTTTCGCTTCTCTCATGCCGAGCCCGTATAATTTCTGGACGCCCGAAAGCCCGCGCTGCTCTTCCACTCGTTCCGCTGTCGATGATTTCATCAAGCGGATTTCCCCGAGCGTCTGCTGGACATCGCCCGTGAATACGGCGGTCTCATCCTGCAAGCTGCGGGAAATCTTCGCCATCTTGCGACCTAACGGAATCATGATGGCAATCGTCAGCGGCACTGCGAGCATCATGATCAAAGTCATTTTCCAGTCCAGCACAAGAAGGATCGCGACCGCCCCGATGATCGTAATGATGCCGGTCACGAAATTCGGGAAATGATCGGTGATGAGATTCCTGACGATGCCGGTATCATTGACGACACGGCTCACCGTTTGCCCGCTTGCGTGCTGGTCGAAATAGCCGACACGCAAACGCAGCAAATGAAGCCACATGCGCTCGCGTAGCCCTGCCACGATCCGCTGCCCGACCATGCTCAATAAATAAATCGATACGCCGTTAATGACAGCCTGCACGATAAACGCAGCGGCAAGCGCGGCAATCAATCCTCCGCTCAATGCCTCTACTGAAAACCCGTCCACCAACTCTCTCGTCAACAACGGGACGAGCAAGCCGACGATCGTCGTGACCAAACTGGTCGCCAACCCAAAAATCAATGCCCATTTCGGGATTTTAATCGAGGTTAACAGTGTGAAAAACGGCTTGATGCCTTGTTTTCTCTGAATTGATTCCATAACTTCATCTCCTATCTATCCGTTCAAGCCATTTACGCAGCAGCAATTTTCCGGTCTTTCGGCAAAGCAAGGCCTACCAGCCCGAGTATCGGCAGCACGGAAATGATGACCATCGTTTCATAAACGCCGATCGAATCCATCAACACACCGATCGCGACCGCTCCAATGGCCCCCATGCCAAATGCCAAGCCGACCGTCAGCCCGGACATCGTGCCGATTCTGCTCGGTACGAGTTCTTGGGCGTAGACGACCATGACAGAAAAGCTCAACATAAGGAAAAAGCCCAATACGGCAAGAATGACAGCGACAATCGGCAAGGCCACATACGGCAGCACCAGCGCCAACGGAATCGGTACGAGCAACGACAGCACAATGACGCGCTTGCGGCCGATGCGGTCTGCAAGCGGGCCGCCGAAAAAGGTCCCGAACGCCCCGATTCCAAGAAATAGGAAGATAAACATTTGTCCTTGCTGAATCGTCACACCATAATTATCCATTAAATGGAAGATATAAAAACTGGTGATCGTCGTTATGTAAAAAGTGCGCGCGAAAATGATCAATAACAGCAAGGTCAAAGCAGTGCCCACCTGCTTTTTCGTCAAAGGCGGCAAAGAAGACAGCACCGTTTTTTTCACTTTCTCCAGTTTGTCACGCTCTAACTGTGCCTTGTACCAGGCCGAAATTTTGGATAACACGAAAATGCCGAGTGCTGCAACGAAGAGAAACAACGCCGCGCCTTTTTGGCCGAGCGGCACCAGGATAAAGGCACTGATCAAAGGCGCCAGCGCTTGCCCAGAATTGCCCCCGACTTGATAAATCGATTGCGACAAACCGCGTCTTGATCCCGCTGCCATATACGACACGCGCGAACCTTCCGGATGAAAGACCGCAGAACCGAAACCGAGAAAAATGACCGACAATAAGATGAGCCAATACTCGGGCGCAAACGCCAAGCCCGCGATCCCGATGAACGAGAACACCATGCCGAGCGGCAATGCGTAAGGCATCGGCTTTTTATCGCTCGCAAACCCGATGACTGGCTGCAAGACAGACGCCACCATATTGAGCGCAAAAGCGATCAGCCCGAGCTGTGTGAAGGACAAGCCCAGGTCCTTCTCTAAAATTGGGAACATCGCCGGAATCACTGCCTGCAAGGAATCATTCAGTAAATGGACACCGCCGATCGCGAACATCACCGGATAAACCGGGTTCCCTGCGAGCGAAGATGAGGATATTGCTTTTGCCATTATGCCGCCTCCAAATTAAGTAATCACGTTCTTTTTTTCCATTATAAACCAATCCTATCCAGCAATAAAATGCACAAAAAGCGCAGTTGCACATTCGCCTTTGAATGCCCATCTGCGCTCTTTGTTTCTGCTTATGAGCCCGCCTTACAGTAAACGGAGGAAAAGCACTTTCAAATAATCGCCTTCCGGAAATCTTCTGTCGACGTGGAAATCGGCCGGCAAGCTATAAGTTTCCACTACTTTGTATTTCTGGTTTTTATCTTTGAATGCTTTATCGATCATTTGAGTGAACTTCTTCATATTGAATGAAGCGCTGTTAGTCGAAGCGACGATCAAGCCTTCCGGCGCCGTAATATCGATCGTTTCTTTCATCAAATTAGTGTAATCTTTCGCCGCACTGAAAACGTGCTTTTTCGAGCGCGCAAAACTTGGGGGATCGAGGACGACCACATCAAAGTTTAGGTTTTTGCGCTTCGCGTATTTGAAATAATTGAAGACATCCATCACCAGAATGTCCTGCTCGTCAAAATCAATGCCGTTGATGCTGAACTGCTCGATCGTTTTCGCCGAGCTGCGCTTCGCGAGATCCACGCTCGTCGTCTTGTCCGCTCCGCCAAGCGCTGCCGCCACAGAAAAGGCCCCTGTGTAAGAGAAGGTATTGAGCACCGTTTTGCCGTCCGCATATTTCGTGCGAATCGCCTGGCGCACGTCGCGCTGGTCGAGGAAGATGCCGGTCATTGCGCCGTCGTTTAAATATACCGCGAAGTTCATCCCATTCTCTTGAACGATCAACGGGAATTCTCCGCGCTCGCCCGATACGAAATCATCGTCTTCGATATACTGGCCTTTCGTATCGAACCGTTTTTTCTCATAGATTCCGATGCACTCCACTACATTCTCCAAAGCTGCCACGACGTCTTCGCGGAACGAATAGACGCCTTCGCTATACCAGGACAGCAGGTAGAATCCGGCATAATAATCGATCGTCAACCCGCCGAAACCATCGCCTTCGCCGTTGAAAACACGGAAAGCGGTCGTCTCCGGATTGTTGAAGAATTTCTCGCGGCGGCTGAATGCCAATTCCAACTTGCGTTCGACAAAGGCTTGGCCGACTGCCTCGTCCTGGTTTCTCGTCAAGATCCAGCCAGCGCCTTTGTTCTGTTCGCCGTAATAACCTGTGCCCAAATATTCCCCATCTTTATCGACGAGGCGCAGCAATGTGCCTTCCGGAGCATCGATTTCACTCATCAATCCGTCTTTTGTGATGAGCGGAGACCCTTTCGCCAATTCATTTCTCAAAACATCTTTCACTGTTACCGTCATTTCGTTTCTCACAATTCCTCATCCTATCTATGCCGTTGCGTTTTGCATTATAATCAGTGTAAAGGAAATCCGTCGCCCTGCCCACTTTCAAACGCCCTTTTCAGTGAATTGGATCAGGAAAGGAGGAGCCGTCGTGAAAAAGAAATTCTACGTCTACAATATCCTGCTGACAAACGGAGACATGTTGGAAAGCGTCCGCATTGAAGGTGCACTCGAAGACCATTTCATCGGCATCGCCGTCAGCCTGCTTCCGGTAGAAGATGCAGCGGGCAAGACGATTGTCTTGAACCTCTTCCACATCGTGCGTGCTGAGCTTGTGCGCATTGAAGAAGCTTAGTGGAGATAGTGAGGGTTAGCTTGCGGAAATGCGTTTGCTGTTCTATCGGAGCTTCAGGTTAGTAGGGGAATCGCTTCCCGGGACATGATTGGAAAAGATAGTGGGAGTTTAGATGTTGAATTGTTTTTGCTTCTATTTGAGTTTCGTCTGAGTAGTCGCCGCCGTGCTTTGGGTTGGCCTTTAGCAGTAAGCCAGGAAGAACGCCTGTCTTTCTGCGTCGGCTCACCCTTGTCGCTCGGCCGCTGTGAGATTTCATTGAGTGTCTTTTGTTTAATCAGATCTGCTTCTGTAGCTAGTTGCCGGCTAGTTGGGAAATCGCTTCCCGGGACATGTTTGGAAAAGATAGCGCGAGTTTAGATGTTGAATTGTTTTTGCTTCTGTTTGAGTTTCGCCTGAATAGTCGCCGCCGTGCTTTGGGTTGGCCTTTAGCAGTAAGCCAGGAAGAACGCCTGTCTTTCTGCGTCGGCTCACCCTTGTCGCTCGGCCGCTGTGAGATTTCATTGAGTGTCTTTTGTTTAATCAGATCTGCTTCTGTAGCTAGTTGCCGGCTAGTTGGGAAATCGCTTCCCGGGACATGTTTGGAAAAGATAGCGCGAGTTTAGATGTTGAATTGTTTTTGCTTCTGTTTGAGTTTCGCCTGAATAGTCGCCGCCGTGCTTTGGGTTGGCCTCTTGCCGTAAGCCAGAAAGAACGCCTGTCTTACGGCATCGGCTCACCCCTTTACGCTCGTCGGCTGAGTGATTTCATTGAGTGAAGAATGTTTAGTCAGTCCGGCTTCTGCAATCAGTTACCGGCTAGTTGGGAAATCGCTTCCCGGAAGAAATGTATAAGAAGCTAGAAGCTAGAAGCTAGAAGCTAGTGAGAGTTTACTTGTCGAATTGTTTTTGCCTTTGTTTGAGTTTCGCCTGAGTAGTCGCCGCCGTGCTTTGGGTTGGCCTTTAGCCGTAAGCCAAGAAGGACACTTGTCTTACTGCGTCGGCTCACCCTTGTCGCTCGGCGGCTGAGTGATTTCATTGCCTAAGGTGCGTTCAACTAGGTCTGCTTCTTTAGTCAGTTACCGGCTAGCGGGGGAATCGCTTCCTGTGATGTAGAGTCTGGCACATTGGTGCTTTAGTCGAAAATGTTGGTGGCAGGATCAGGATTAGCTCGCTTCTCTACTCCAAAGATAACTTGAGTTAGAAAACCTGAATTGTTTCTACATTTAATATTTAATGAGCAAAAAAATGATCTTTCACTCTAAAACTAGAGACGGAGTGGAAGGGGGCTGACTCCTGAGGGACCGCGCGGGCTGGCGAGACAAATGTGCGGCTCTCTTTGCCGCACATTGGCTCAACACCCGCCCCTCGGAAAGCAGCCCCCTGAAACGAAGTCTCATAGCGCAAGCTATTGTAATCACTAAATTTCAACTTCTATCTTTATATCTGCATAATCCTCTCAAAAGAAAAAAGCGCTCCGCAGTAACGCGGAACGCTTTATATTCATTGGTTATTCTTGCATCCATTCCCATGCATCGTTCATTTCGTCGAGCTTGAAATGGCGTGTCTCCAGGCCGTCTGCAAAGCCTTGCCAGCCGCTCGCTGCCGAGGTCCAGTCCCTTTCGCTGATAACCGCGAATTTGCGCGCTTGGCTCCAGCTGTGCCGGTCGATTACCGCACCATCTGCCGCATCGAACAAAGTTGAATCTTCCACTTTGTAAATGATGGCATACATATTGAAATGTCCTTTTTCGCTCACTTTGTCGCGGATGACGTGATCCAGTTTCTCTATATCGGCTTTGCTGGCACGCCCTTCCACTTCAATCGCAATCGTTTCGATGTCTTTGCTCGGTACAATTGACAACATATCTCGTCACCTCTCCTTTATCCAATCCCAGGCTGCTTCCATCTGGTCCATTGGGAAATGTTTGGCTTGCACGCCAGGCAGTTTGTCGAGTGCGCCCGATACTTTGTCGAGCCAGTCTTTTTCACTGACGACCGCGAGTTTATTGTATTGGCTCCAGCGTTTGGCATCGATGGCCAACTCTTCGAACATGGCGCCCGCTGTAGGCGTGTCGATATCGCCGAGCACGGCGTACACATTAAATTTCTGATCGTTGCGGAATTTTTCGAACACCACATTGTCAAATTTTTTCAAATCGTCTTTGGTTACTTTCCCTTCGACTTCAATGGCAAGGGTTTGTTCGTCTTTACTGGTAACGAATGATAACATGGCGGCTCCTCCTTAAAGTTTCCTGATAATGCTGTTATTCCCTCTAGAGAGGGCATCAAACTGACATTCGCAAATCAGCGTTTTAGATATATCGCATTCTGCATTTTATTGCTTTGCAGATTAGTGTATAATGGAGTCAGATAATTTCGAAAGGAGATTTACTATGCCGATTCCTGTAGACCATACAAGGCCGGTACGCGTTTCCGCTAAAGAAAGTGCCCACTTACAATTGCAGCAATGGATCATCGACGGCACCCTACAGCCTGGTGAGAAACTGGTTGACACCGAACTCGCTGAAGCGCTCAATTTGAGCCGGACGCCGATTCGTGAAGCCCTGCAGCTTCTTGAAGTACAAGGATTCATTGAAATGTTTCCCGGCAAAGCGACACGCGTTACGGATATCCATATCGAAGACATCAAACACCTCCTGCCTCCTCTTGCTGTGCTGCAAGCACTTGCCGGTGAGCTGGCCATTCCGAATTTGACCCCTGAGATTTTTGGGCTGTTGGAAGAAACCAACCGGAAATTTGCGCGCGCCATCCGCAACAGCGATTCCTTCTCTGCTTTGAAAATCGATGAAGAATTCCATCAGATCATCGTGGATGCAGCCGGAAATCCATATATAGATTCCATTCTCGGCCAGCTTCAATCACATGTCCGCAGACAATTTTTCCACCATTCCCTAGTCTTGACGATGCGCTCCCATGACGAGCACATCGAAATCATCGAAACTCTCAAAGCCGGAGACGCCGAAAAGATTTCACACTTGATGAAATCCAATTGGGTCCGCACTATTGAAGAATTGACCGCTTCCAAAGGCATTTAAAAAAGCTGTTCCACAACGTGTCGCACACGTTGGGAACAGCTTTTTTTAGCGATTTGTGAAGGCTGGAGATTCCGCTTCCCCGCGATTTCTCAAACGGGCGGCCACACCTGAAATGATGATAGCGGCCAAAGCCGGCACTAGCCAGCCGAGCCCGTCGCCGTAAAGCGGCAGGACCTCAGCATAAAAGTCGATGATGCTTTGGAGCCAAGCTGGATTTTCAATGCCGAGCGAGCCTGTCAAAGTTTTCAATCCGTCAACGATCGCGATGAAGAACGTCACGCCGATAGCCGATACGTAGACGATGCGGCTGTGGTTGAAAAGCGGCGACATGAACGCCAGCATGATCAGGACGATTGCGAGTGGATACAAGAACATCAATACCGGAATGGAATACGTGATGATATTCGAAAGTCCAGCGTTTGTTACCACTAACGAAAAGATGGTGAAGATAAAGACATATGTGCGGTAGCTGATGCCAGGCGTCAGCTTATGGAAAAATTCTGAAGTGGCGACAGTCAAGCCGACTGCTGTTGTAAGGCATGCCAAGATGATGATCACGGCCAATAGCATGGCGCCGAATGTGCCGAAATAATGTTCAGAAGCCCCGCTCAGAACCGGCCCGCCGGTTTCCAATAGGCCCAGCTGAGAAGTGCTGGTCGCGCCAAGGAAAGCGATTCCCGTATAAACGACAGCCAACAATCCAGCTGCCACGGCACCGCTGAGAAGCGTCGCCTTCAGCAAGCCCTTAGATGAGGTAACGCCCATTTTCTGGACCGCTGAAATGACGATAATCCCGAACACGAGCGAAGCGAGCGCATCCATCGTATTGTATCCTTCCGTAAAGCCGGTCAAAAAGGCCCCGCTTGCGTACCCGTCTTGTGCAGGGCCAGCCTCGCCCATCGGAGAGACGAACGCCGCAACTAGCAAGACGCCAAGGACGATCAAGATAGCCGGAGCTAGGAATTTACCGATGCTGTCGACCATTTGCGTTGGGTTCAACGACAACAATAAAGAAACCACATAAAAAATGAGCGAGAAGACAATCAAACCGATCGTAATCGATCCCTCTCCGATAAATGGCACGATGCCCACTTCATAAGAAACGGCTGCCGTCCGCGGCAATGCGAAAAACGGCCCGATCGTCAAATAAAGCGCGGCGGTAAACAATAAGCCGTAAACCGGGTGCACACGGCTTGAGAGATCTTGCAAGTCCCGGCTTTTTGAAAAACCGATCGCCAAGATGCCGAGAAGCGGCAAGCCGACACCTGTCGTCAAGAAACCAGCCATTGCCACCCATACATTTTCACCGGCGTATTGTCCGAGCTGCGCCGGGAAGATCAAATTCCCTGCCCCGAAAAACAATGCGAAAAGCATTGTCCCAATGATAAGATAAGCCTTCATCGATAATTTGCTGTCCATACTTACTAACTCCCTCACTTTTTGAATATTCATTCTTCTTTATCCCAAAATACTATCAGCGAATAATTGTATGCGATATATTGCATAAGGTAATACTACAACATCCTCTACAAAATGCAAGTGTTAAATTCTTATTTTCGGAAAATTTCATTATTCGCTTGAAACCCTGTTATATAGAGCTTTCGCGCTATAACATTTTCTTCCTTTCCTTACAGTTATTCCGCTTCAATTCCCGAAACTATGGGCTCGCATTTCCAGTCGATTGCTGTAAAATATCTACATATATGAAGACGTCCATCGTTTTCCAAAACTGACCGGAAGGCGGAGGTTCCCAATGAAGATCGTACGCATCGTTTTACAATTGCTTGTCCTTTATGGCTTTTTGCTGATCGGCGAAGCCATTCAGGCCTTACTCAATTTGCCGATGCCCGGCAGCATCATCGGCTTTTTGCTGTTGTTCAGCGCTTTATTGCTGAAAATCTATCCACTCGAGTGGATAGACGCCGGCGCTACTTTTTTATTAAGCTTTCTTTCCTTATATTTCATTCCGGCAACGGTCGGCGTCGTTGACTATGGTCCCCTATTTTCCGGGAAAGGCGTGTTGCTGCTGCCGATTGTGATCATCAGTACGCTTATCACGATGGCAGCTGCCGGTTTTGCAAGCCAGTCCATTGCGAATCGAAGCGCAGCGCAAAAGGAGGAATCGTAATCATGGCATTCACTCCCGCAGCCATTGTATTCTCTGTCCTGACCGTAGCGACTTACGTTATCGCCAATTTCGTGTACTTGCGCTTTCGTAAAACGCCGTTGAATCCGGTCATCACAGCGACGGTAGCGCTCGTGGCTATTTTAATCCTGTTCGACGTCCCTTATGAAACCTATATGGAAGGCGGCGACTGGGTCGCGGCTTTTCTCGGTCCCGCTGTCGTCGCGCTTGCCGTCCCGCTCTATAAGCATCGTGAATTGCTCCAGAAAAACCTGGTCCCGATTGCTGCCGGGATTGTCGCGGGTGTCATCGCCGGCCTCGTCAGCGGCACCCTGTTTACGCGTTGGCTCGGTTTTACGGAAGAATTGATCTTGACGGTCTTGCCGAAATCATTGACGACGCCTGTCGCCATGCAAGTCGCGACCACAATCGGCGGCATCCCATCGCTGGCCGCCGTATTCGTCATGGTTGCCGGCTTCACGGGCATCCTGCTCGGGCCGTATTTGCTGCAGTTATTGAACATCGATTCCCCGATCGGTCGCGGCATCGGCCTCGGCGCTTCTGCCCATGGGCTTGGCACAGCGAAAGCGTTCGAATACGGCCCGGAAGATGCTTCGATGAGTTCTGTCGCGATGACCTTGTCTGCCGTTCTTGGCGCCTTGCTCAGCCCGCTCGCTGCCTGGCTGTTGCTTTAGCATGTTTTCAAGTACAACGAGGAATCATATCTTCTTACTATCATCGCAATTCAATAGCTTCATAAAAAAATCCCCGGTGCACCGATGCACCGGGGATTCTCTATTTGATCGTCACTTGCCAGGATACGCCGAAGCGGTCATTGCACCAGCCAAATTTCCGGCTGAAGCCGTAATCGCCAGGTTCCATCAGTACTTTTCCATCTTCGCTTAAAGCACTATAGACTTTATCGAATTGCGCTTCATCATCCACTTGGACAAATAGCGACACAGCAGGCGTAAAAGTGAACTCATGCGGAATCGGGCTATCGATGCACATGTATTCGGTGCCTGCCAACGTAAAGCTCGCTTGCTCTACTTTGCCATCCTCCCGATACCTCACTGAATCGATATGGGAATTTTTGAAAATGGAGGTATACAGTTTCATCGCCTCTTCTGCTTGCCCTTGAAACAATAAAAATGTTGTAATCGTTTGAGTCATGTAATCAACCTCCTTAAGTTTTCAAATCACGCCGTCGGAAACCGTATGCCCCTGCCACAGACAGGAGAACAGCGATTGCAATCATCAGCGCGAGCACGCCGTAATTGACTTCATCCAGTGGAATTGCTGGAATATGCCCGTAAGGCGTCAGCTTTTCCACCCAATCCGGAAGCTGCAGCAGCTCGCCCAGATAAACAACGAAAAACGATAGACCTAAGTAGAGCCAGATAACGCTCGCAAAATTCGGCAAAAAGCCGATGAACACGAGCGCCAAACCGATCATGATCAGCACGGCCGGCAAATACACAAATGAAGCACCGATATACGTGCCGAGCGGCAAATCTTCAGCAAGCACGGCATTGCCTGCGAGGCCGAGCCCGATACCGGTCAAGAACAGCATCGTGATCGCCGTCAATGCAGCAAGCAGCCAATAGCTGAACGCCACGCGCCAGCGGGAAACCGAGCGGCTGATGACGTGTTCCATGCGCCCGTTCTTTTCTTCTGTCTTCACTTTCAGCATCACCATGATTGCGGGGATCGAGGCGAGAATCGCCATGACCGAAGACAGCACAGGGATGAACAGCTCAATCAAGCTAAAGCCTTCCTGCTCGACGATCAATTGCTGGAACAAATCGATGCCTTCAAAAAAGCGTTCGATTTCCCCGAGCACCGAACCATACGAGATGCCCAGGATGAACAAAGCGACCGCCCAGGCAATCAACCCGGTGCGCTGAAGCCGCCACGCCAAGCCGAACGGCCCGCGGAGCGTCGCCGGGGCTTGCGTACGGCCAGCGCGCGTTGGCAAAAAGCCGGAGTCGTGATCGCGGATGCTGTTCAGATACAGCGCCAAGATAGACAGCGCCACCGCCAAACCGACCGATAGCATGACCGGCCACCATAAGTTTTCGACAAACGGCTTGGCGCGCAGGATCCAGCCGAGCGGCGAAGTGAGCGACAAGGCCTCACTCATGACGTCGCCAATCGCGCGGATCATGTAAAACACTAGCAAAGCGGCAATCGACAAGCCGGTCGTCGCGCGGGCATTTTGCGTAAGCTGGGCAAACACGGCCGTTAACGCCGCGAAGAACAAGCCAGTCGCACCGAGCGCTGCGCCGAACAAGAGCGAACCGTGAAGGTCGACGCTCTCGACTTGCAGCGCGGCCATCGAAACACCGGTCAATATCGCAAGCAGCACATTGACAGCTGTCAGCACCAGCAACACCGCCGTTAAACTGGACAACTGCCCGACTGGCAGCGCACGGACGAGCTCAAGCCGCCCTTCCTCCTCGTCGCCGCGTGTATGGCGGCTGACCAGCAGGATATTCATCAAGGCGACAATCGCCGCGGTCATGACCAGCATTTCATGTGCCGTCATGGCGCCGGTCGTATAATCCGCCCCGCCGTAATTGGGCCCGACCATCGCGACCATGGCTGGATTTTCCATCGTTTCCGCAATGGCCTGCCGCTCGATATCATCTCCGTATAAATTGTCGAAGACGAGGACGATCCCTGCCGATACAAAGACGAACGACAAGATCCAAATCGGCAGACGGACGCGGTCGCGCCGCAGGATAAAACGCATCAGACTCCATGTATGGTCAAAAAGCTGGCTCATCACACGCCACCTCCTGCTCCTGTCTCCGTTTCCTCGTAATGGCGGATGAACAAATCTTCCAGCGTCGGCGGCCGGCTTTCCATCCGCTTGATGCCAAACGCACTTAAATGACGGACGACCGCGTCGAGTTCATCGGCGTCCACTTGGAACGACCAGCCCCCGTCAAATGCCTGCACACGGTGTACGCCCCGAAGCTCCGCCAAATCCGGTATCGGCTTGTCGGTTTCGATGAACATTAGCGATCCGGTCAAATGGCGCATTTCCTTCAGTGTCCCGGTTTCAATGATGCGCCCTTTACGGATGATCGCTACCCGGTCACACAGCTTTTCCACTTCCGACAGGATATGGCTCGACAATAGGATGCTCTTGCCTTGCGCTTTCGCTTCCTGGACATATTCTGAAAACACGCGCTCCATGAGCGGGTCGAGGCCAGAAGTCGGCTCATCGAAGATATAGAGATCCGCATCTGCGGAAAAGGCGGCGATGAGCGCCACTTTCTGGCGGTTCCCTTTTGAATAGGTCCGGCATTTCTTGCCCGGGTCGAGCCCAAAACGGCTGATCAACTCATCGCGCCGGTCCTTATCATAGCCGCCGCGTAATCTTCCGAACAAATCGATCACTTCGCCGCCGGTCAGGTTTGGCCATAAATTGACGTCACCCGGCACATACGCCACCCGTTTATGGATATCGACCGCATCTTTCCAGACATCTTTGCCGAAAATCTCGGCACTGCCTTCGGATGCTTTCAAAATTCCAAGCAGGACGCGCAAGGTCGTTGACTTTCCTGCCCCGTTCGGCCCGATAAAACCGAACACTTCCCCCTCTTTCACTTCGATGTCGACACCATCCAGCGCTTTGAAATCTCCGAAGGTTTTACTGAGCCCTTGTGTTTTGACGACCGTCATCGCGATTCCTCCTCCGTTTCGTAAAAGCTCTTCTTCAAAATAGCCAAATACGCATAGAATTCTTCCCAATACGGTGCGAAATCAATCTCGGCAAGTTTTTGCCCTCTCAATCTGGCGAGCAGCTCCTGTTGGTAGCCGTCGATCGACCAACGAATTAAATGGAACACTTTATCCGGATCCGCGTCTTTGCGAAAACGGCTTTTGTCGATGCCTTCATACATGAGCCTGTAACCGGCTTGTTTCAATTCCTCTATTCTCGTTGCCAGCTCTTCCGGCAAATGCGCTTCGCCTTCTTGCAAAAAAACAGCCGAGAACTTGAACACTTCTTCATTTTCCGCTTGGGCTTCCATTTTCAGACGGGCCAGCTGCGTGAGCCGTTCGATTAAATCCGGTTCTCCTGCATCTACTTTATCCAAATACCGGCTCTCGATGAATTCAAGGCTATACTTCACCAAATACTCATACAGCTCCTGCTTGCTGGTGAAATAATAAAACAACATTCCTTTGCCGATTCTTGCAGCTTTGACGATGCGGTTGGTCGAGGCCTTTTTGTAGCCATGCACCGCAAATTCCTCGAGCGCCGCTTGGCGGATGGTGTGTTGCTTGCTTTCTTCTAAACTTTCAAATCGTGCAATGATGATGTCCACCTCCTCTTCCTTCACGCAACTAGACCACCCTGGTCGACTTAAATATACAACATTCGACCACCCTGGTCAAATTAAAAAATCAGATAATTCCGTGTTTCTTTGCAGGAGTATTTCAGCTTCCCTGAAAGCGCTTGTCGTGCTATGTTTTACATAAGTATGACAAGACAGGAGGAGCTTCTTTTGAATAAAATCATGACACCTAAGTTTTCTGTCGCCGCACTCACTGCAGCCGCAGCACTTACCTTGTCCGCGTGCGGCAGCGACAGCGAAGAAACCGCTGACACTGCAAGTGCTTGGGACGAGATTCAAGAACAAGGCACATTGACCGTTGCGACATCCGGCACGCTTTATCCGACTTCGTACCGCGAGGAAGGCACCGATGAATTGACCGGCTTTGAAGTCGAAGTGGTCCGCGAAATGGCTGAACGCCTCGAACTTGACGTGGAATTCTCTGAAATGGGCTTTGACGAGATGATGACATCCGTCCAGACCGGCCAAGTTGATATCGCAGCGAACGATATCGAAATCAACGAAGACCGCAAGGAGAAATTCGTGTTCTCCACGCCGTTCAAATATTCATACGGTACCGCCATTGTCCGCGAAGGCGACCTTTCTGGCATCGAGACGCTCGAAGATCTCGAAGGCAAAAAAGCAGCTGGCGCTTCGACATCCGTCTATATGGAAACAGCCCGTTCTTATGGCGCTGAAGAAGTGACGTATGACAATGCAACGAACGAAACCTATTTGCGCGATGTGGCAATTGGCCGCACCGATGTCATCCTCAACGATTATTATTTGCAGACGCTTGCCATCGAAGCATTCCCGGAACTCGACATCGTCATCCATCCGACGATCAAATACCGTCCTTCTGAAGGCGGCATGGTCATGAACAAAGGCAACGATGAACTGGTCGAAAACGTCAACAACACGATTGATGAAATGCTTGAAGACGGCACCATCGCTGAAATTTCCGCTGAGTTCTTTGACGGAGCCGATGTGACGCAGCCGATCGACATTGAAGAATAAGCTTTACTGACCCGATGCCCGCTTCTGAGGCATCGGGTTTTTATAAAATGCTATTATTTGAATAGCATTCTCTACCTCCATTTCGAAAGCGCTTCCTTTTTCTATTTCCACATCCCTCCTGTTCACTGGGCCAAATTATTGATTCCATTCACCGATTTCCGCCAATTAATGTTAAATCCATTTGATAAACTCCGACTATACTCCACTTTCATTCACTAGCGAAAAGCATTATACTGTTAAAGTATTTAGAATAATCTGCAGATGAGGTGAACTTTTGGAATTCACATTTTCCCCACTCAGTGAACAGGCGCTGGTCATCGAAACCGGCACCATTATCAATAAAGAGTCGGAACAAGCTGTGCGCAAACTGTCTTCTCTTCTGGAAAAGCAAAAACCGGATTGGCTAGTTGAATTCATCCCGGCATTCACGACAGTGACCGTTTTTTACGACCCGTGCCAGATCAGGCAAGCAGAAGTTGAACAGGAATTGCGGCTCCTAGCGGCCCATTTAGATGATGTCGAAGCACCCACACCACGTCAAATCGAAATCCCAGTTTGCTATGGTGGTGATTTCGGCCCTGATCTCAGCTTTGTCGCGGAGCATAACGGCCTCACCGAAGAAGAAGTCATCGAAATCCACACGTCCGGCATCTACAGCGTTCACATGATCGGCTTCGCCCCAGGGTTTCCGTTCATCGGCGGCATGTCCGAAAAAATTGCCGCCCCGCGCAGAAAATCACCGCGTTTGCGCATCCCAGAACGTACCGTCGGGATTGCCGGCATGCAAACCGGCGTCTACCCGATCGAAACACCGGGCGGCTGGCAATTGATCGGCCGGACGCCGCTGCGACTGTTCGTTCCGGAACAAGACATTCCGAGCTTGCTGCGTGCAGGCGATGAAATCCGCTTCACGCAAATCGATGAAGCCGAATACTGTGAACAGGAGGCGAAGCGAGATGCTGAACATTCGTAAAAGTGGACTGCAGACAGCGGTCCAGGACCTCGGCCGCACGGGTTTCCAGCGCTACGGCGTCATCGCAAGCGGCGTCATGGACCCGTTTGCCCACCGCATCGCCAATTTGCTCGCGGGCAATGCGGAAACCTCCCCAACCTTGGAGATTGCCTTATCCGGGCCGGTCATCGAGTTCGAAGCCAACCATTTCATCGCCATTTGCGGAGGCGATCTTTCCCCTTCACTCGACGGGGAACCGCTGGCCATGTGGCGCGGCCATTTCGTCCGAAAAGGCAGCATCTTGTCGTTCGGCGAACCGAAGCGCGGCGCACGCAGTTATTTGGCGGTAGCCGGCAGTTTTGACGTTCCGCCCGTCATGAATAGCCACTCGACATATTTACGGGCAGGCATAGGCGGCTTCCAAGGGCGCGCGCTAAAAAATGGCGATAGTTTAAAGACGTTCCCCATTTCGCCTGCACGCTTGAATGCCTTGAAAAACCAAAACGCCCAAACGCCTGATTGGCTTATCCCGCCTGCCCGCTACCATGAGCAGCCGATTGTCCGGATGATGCCAGGCCGGCAGTACGCGCTCTTTAATGAAGCGAGCCGCTTGCGCATATTCGAGGAAACCTTCACCGTGTCTGCCAATTCGGACCGCATGGGTTATCGCCTGGAAGGGCCTGAACTAGCGCTCGAAAAGCAGGAAGAATTGATTTCGGAAGCGGTCGCGTTCGGTTCTGTGCAAGTACCCGCAGACGGCAATCCAATTGTCTTGCTCGCCGACCGCCAGACGACCGGCGGCTACCCGAAAATCGGCCAAGTCGCATCGGTCGACTTGCCGCTGATCAGCCAATTGAAACCCGGCGAATCGCTCAAGTTCCGCCACATATCCACAGATGATGCACAACAGCTTTATATCGAGCAGGAACAACAAATTCGCCAATTGAAAATTGCTATCCAAATGAAACGGGAGGAATGGACATGAACCACAAAGTAGATTTGAACTGTGACATGGGCGAAAGCTTTGGCACATACACGCTCGGCAACGACCGGGTGATCCTCGACTACGTCACTTCCGCCAATATCGCTTGCGGCTTCCACGCAGGCGACCCAGCGACGATGCGCGAAACCGTCAAGCTCGCACTCGAGAAAAACGTCGGCATCGGCGCACATCCTGGACTCCAGGACCTCGCCGGATTCGGGCGTCGCCATATGGCTGTCACGCCACGGGAAGTATACGACCTTGTCATCTACCAAATCGGCGCGCTTTATGGATTTGTGAAAGCTGAGGGCGGCAAATTGCAGCACGTCAAAGCGCACGGCGCCATGTACAATATGGCAGCGGGCGATGCAAAACTGTCCGAAGCGATTGCGGAAGCGGTCTATAAAATCGACCCAGAACTGGTGCTGTTCGGCTTATCGGGCAGCGAAATCGTCAAAGCGGGCAACAAGATCGGCCTGCGCACTGCCAATGAAGTATTTTCCGACCGCACGTATCAACCGGACGGGACGCTCACCCCGCGCAGCCAAGACAATGCGCTCATCACCGATCCGGACGCTGCGATCCAGCAAGTCATCCGCATGGTCAAAGAAAACAAAGTCATCAACACAGAAGGCACCGAAACCGCCCTGAAGGCAGAAACGATCTGCATACACGGCGATGGCAAGACCGCGAAAGAGTTCGCGCTGCATATTTCCAGTTCCTTGAAAGAGGCGGGAATCGATATCCAACATATCCAGAAAATCGTCTAACACCGCCTAAGGAGGAACTTCCATGAACAATGTCAAAAAGATGAAAAACACCAACCGCAGCGTACTTCTCGGCGCTGCCTTCCTGATGGCAACTTCCGCTATCGGGCCAGGGTTCTTGACCCAAACGACCGTTTTCACTGAAACCTTATTGGCTTCATTCGGTTTTGTCATCCTCATTTCCATCATCATCGATATCGGTGCGCAAACAAATATCTGGCGCATCATCGCCATTTCCGGCAAACGTGCACAAGACATTGCCAATGATGTGCTGCCAGGCCTTGGCTATGTGCTGGCGTTTCTCGTCGTCATCGGCGGCCTCGCCTTCAATATCGGAAACATCGCCGGTGCCGGGCTCGGTACGAATGTGCTGTTCGGCATTTCTCCGGAACTCGGCGCCGGTCTCAGCGGCTTGCTTGCGGTAGGAATCTTCATGGTCAAAGAAGCCGGCCGCGCCATGGACCGCTTCGCCCAGATTCTCGGATTTGTCATGATCGCCTTAACTGTTTACGTGATGATTACGGCACAGCCGCCTGTCGGCGAAGCCGTTGCGAAAACTTTCGTACCTGACACGATCGATATTTTCGCCATCGTCACGCTTGTCGGCGGAACGGTCGGCGGCTATATCACTTTCGCCGGCGGCCACCGCTTGATCGATGCCGGCATGACCGGCAAAAGGCATTTGCCGCAAGTGACACGCAGCTCCATCTACGCAATCGGTGTCGCTTCGATCATGCGCGTCATCTTGTTCCTCGCCGTACTCGGTGTCGTCTCGCAAGGGCTTGCGCTCGATCCGTCCAATCCGCCAGCGTCAGTGTTCCAGCTCGCCGCCGGCAATATCGGCTATAAAATCTTCGGCGTCGTCATGTGGGCAGCTGCTGTCACTTCGGTTGTCGGCGCTGCTTACACATCTGTTTCGTTCATCCGTTCATTCAGCCCGGTACTCGAGAAATATCACCGCTACTTGACCATCGGCTTTATCGTCATCTCGACCATCGTCTTCATTTCCATCGGGCGCCCGGTCCTGATCCTCGTGCTTGTCGGCTCGCTCAACGGCTTGATCTTGCCGATCGCACTCGGCGTCATGCTCATCGCCGCACACAAAAAGAAAATCGTCGGCGACTACAAACACCCGCTGTGGATGACAATCTTCGGTGTCGTCATCGTCATCGCGATGTCATGGATGGGCGGCTATACGCTATTGAACGGCATCCCGCAATTATTTAAATAAGGAGTGATTGAATCATGCAATTCACATCTCCAGAAGAGCTGCGCAGCGCCATCCGAAAAGGCGAATTCCAAGCACCGACTTCCGGCTTCGCCCCGGGATTCATCCAAACGAATCTGGCCATTTTGCCGAAAGACATGGCGTTTGAGTTCCTGCTGTTCTGCCAGCGCAATCCGAAATCCTGTCCGGTCATCGATGTCACAGAACCCGGTTCGTTCGTTCCGGCCCTTTCTGCGCCGACCGCCGATTTGCGCACCGACATCCCCAAATACCGTGTCTACCGAGACGGCGTATTGACGGAAGAAACATCGGATATCCGCTCATTATGGACTGACGACATGGTCGCGTTCCTGCTTGGCTGCAGCTTTACATTCGAAGAAGCGCTGACACAAAACGGCATCCCGATGCGCCATCAGCAACAAGGCTGCAACGTGCCGATGTATAAGACATCGATTCCTGCCGTTCCAGCTGGCCGCTTCCAAGGCCCGACCGTCGTCAGTATGCGCCCGATCAAAGAACAAGATATCGTCCGCGCGGTCCAAGTGACGAGCCGCTTCCCGAACGTCCACGGTGCGCCCGTCCATATCGGCAATCCCGAATCGATCGGCATCCAAGACATCACAAAGCCCGATTTCGGCGACGCGGTGGAAATCAAGCCAGGAGAAGTGCCGGTCTTCTGGGCTTGCGGCGTCACGCCTCAAGCTGTCGCCATGGAAAGCAGACCTTCCTTGATGATCACCCATGCACCAGGGCATATGTTCATCACTGACTTGAAATCAGAAGACTTCAGCGTGTTTTGACAACCTAAAAAAGCGCTTGTATGGAAAATTTCCATACAAGCGCTTTTTGTTTTTCTGTTTAACTATCCATCAATTGCCGGCGGATGCGAATCGCCACTTGCTTCCAATAATCCGGTTGATGCGGCACAAAATCGGACAAGCTGAGCTTTTGCTGGAACGGTTGCCTGCCTTCTTGTGTTTCAGTAAACCCAAAGGCATCGATGGTCTCCGTTTGCTTCATGCACAATTCAAAGAATGCCTGAAAATCGACAGCCGCCATGCCCGCTACTTCCTCCGGCTGCAGGCGATAATCCGCCAAATCCATTTGCGTGCCTTCGTATAAATGAATGTAAGCCCGCTCACGATCGGTGAATCCAGGCAGTGAAATCTCATCGTTCACTACACCAAGCGGCGTCAATTGCTCAAACGCCGGCGCGAGGCCGAGCTCTTCCTCGATTTCCCGTACGCCGTCTTTCATCGTTTCATGCGCTGCAATATGGCCCGCTGCCGTAATGTCAAAAAGCCCGGGGAAATCCGCTTTGTCCCGGCTCCTCAACTGGAGGTGAATTCGGATGCGGCCCAATTCTCTTGAGACCACCCAGCAATGAAAAGTCTCGTGCCACAAACCTTGCCGATGGACTTCATCACGCGTCGCGACGCCTGTCAGCGCGCCCTCTTCTGTCACGCAGGCGATTTTTTCAATAGCCATCGCGCAATCTCCAAAACACCAATTCTTTCGACTGCGCAGTACGTTCAAACCCCAGTTTTTCGAGCACGCGGATCGACGGCAAATTGTCTTCGTAGCATTCCGCCGTCACTTCACGCACTTCCGGAAATGAAAAAGCCCAATCGATCAAGCCTTGCACGCCTTCTGTGGCATAACCGTTTCCTTGATACGACTCTTTTACACCATAGCCGATCTCCACTTTTCCGGCTTTATCCGGGCGCCCTTTAAACCCCATATCGCCAACCGGCGCGCCTGATTTATCGAAAGCGATCCATGCACCCCAGCCATAAAGCCGCTGATCTTGTTTCAAATCATCCAAATGCAGGCTGATATGCGCGCCCATTTCGTAGCTGCCGTATAAATTGCGGTACAGTTCTTCTGTGATCGGCACCAGTTTCAGCCGCTCCGTCTGGATTTCTTTCGTTAATGAATTGGTGTTCATGCGTTTTGCCTCCTTGCCTTGCTTTGCTCAGTCCATGCTTTTGTAAAATGCGAGTGCTTCTTCTATTATATCGCGGTCATACCCTGACCGCTCATGAATGCGCTCCACCCATGAGTCAAAGGACGCGGCTGGCTCTTCTTTGAACAAGCCCTTGCTCGTGCTGAGTTCGCTGTGCCAATCGTCGAATTCCCAATGGGCGATTTCACCTTCGAAAGGGACACGGACTTCGATGAGCGGTGTTTTGCCGAGCTGATGCTGCGAATATTCCGCTGCCTGCCAAAAGGCTTCTTCGCCGATTGGGTCGAGTGAATACTTCTGCACCGACAATTTGCCGCCGGGACGTTGATAGATGATCGTCAGGCCATCCGGCTCAGCCGACAACTGCACGTCCGCTCCTGGAAAAAACCCTGATTGCGGGGCATCCGAGAAAGCTGGATCTTGTGAGTCTACTAAAATCGGCTGTATCCACTGGTCCCCTAAATCACACAGAAAACGCCTGCCCGTGTCATCAAGTGCCAATACCGCTGCATGCGCTCCTTCTGTGCTGAGTTCCGAACCGACCGCATAGGCCTCGATTCCCGCCTCGCGGAATTCCGCCATCAGCCAAAGCGCCAAGTCGAAGCAATTTCCGCCAAGCCCATGCGCTTCGCGATGCTCCCGCATTTGCTCGACGCTGCGCTGCTTTTTCAACCCAGCCCGTTCGTAATTCCAAGCCTTCACCAAATTATCCATCGGCAACCCGTCAAAGCGCCGCCATACATTCAGAAGATGTTCACCTGCCCGCATTTTCCGATCCCCTCTCCTCATCCATCTTCCATTACTTTCGATTCGAGACATCTATATTCCTGCATGAAAAAAAGAAGGCCGGAGCCTTCCTTTTCAAGTCTTAGCGAACCGCCTCTTCGCATATACGTAAGTTACCGCCAACGCTGCGACGAGCACACCGCCTTTAATGATGTCGAATGCATAATAAGGCAAGTTCTGAATCGTTAGCCCGTTGAGCAGAATCCCGATGACCGCTGCACCGAAAAACGTACCGAGGACATTCGGCTTTCCGGCGCCCAACACTGCATATCCGACGAAAACTGCCGCCACTGCTTCCATCAGCAGCGGCGCCCCCGCGTCAATCTGGCCTGAGCCGACGCGCGCTGTAAACAAGATTCCAGCTACAGATGCCAACGCACCGGAAACGACATAAGCAATCGTTTTCACCTTTTTGACATTGACGCCCGATAAGGTCGCCGCTTCCGGGTTGCCGCCGGTCATATAAAGGACTCGTCCCCATCTAGTATGCTGAAGTATGACGTAAGCGACCGAGACGACAGCAAGCATGATCCACACCGGCACCGGCAATCCCAATAAATGCCCTTGCCCAATCCATAAAAATGCAGAAGACATTTCGCCCGGCGCCGTACCTCCAGACGTCAAAGGCATGTAATTGTAAATCGAATAGCCTTCCGTATAGGTTCTGTGAAGCCCCGCGACAATATACATCATGCTGAGCGTCGCCAATAAATCCGGAATGCCGATGATGACAATCAGGAAACTATTGAACAAACCGATAAGTACTCCGATTACCAACGGCAACAGAAGAACGAGCCACAACGGCAAATCGTACCACACCATCAATGAAGCCGTGAAGACTGTCGACAATGACATCGTTGAACCAACAGAGAGATCGAAGCCATCCACTACTAAAGTGAACGTAACCCCAAGCGCCAACAAGGTGACGATGGAAATCGAACGCAAGATGTCTGTAAAATTACCATAACTGAAAAAGGCACTGCTGATGGAGCTGAAATATAAAATGATGATTGCCAGCAAGCCGAGCGCTCCGTATCTATAAAGAAACCCGATGACTTTTTCTTGAGTCGTATGCTGTTTAGACAGCTTCTTCTCCACCGCTTGCATATAACAAAATCCTTTCCTGGGTCGCTTGCTCCCTTGTTAATTCCTTAACGATGCGGCCATCGCACATGACGAGAATGCGGTCGGAGATGCCGAGTGCTTCTTGTATTTCACTGGTAAAGTATAAGCAGGACTTTCCGCTTTCCGCCAATTCGCGTATCAAATGGAAAATATCCACCTTCGCTCCGATGTCGACTCCTTTTGTCGGTTCATCAAATAAATACAGTCGCGAATCCAAAGACATCCATTTGCCGATCGCCACTTTTTGTTGGTTGCCTCCGCTCAACTGTGTGAGTGGCGTCTTTGTATCAGACGTTTTGACTTTCAACTTGTCAATAATCGAGTGGGCAAATTTCTGCTCCTCCGCCTTTTTCATGAAGAGGGATCCTGAAAACTTACGCAAATTTGGAAAACTGGCATTCGTCTCAATTGATTCATGGACGAAGAGCCCTTCTTTGCGCCGCTCTTCAGGGATAAGCGCGATTCTCGATTTGATCGCATCAGCGGGATGCTTCAAACGAACCGATTTGCCATCTAATACAATACTGCCGCTGATATTCTCTGAAGCACCGAACAATGCTTTTGCGAGTTCAGTTTTTCCCGCTCCCACTAGCCCGACAATGCCGACGACTTCGCCTGATGCTGCCGTGAATGAAATTTCTTTCAATTTCTTTCTGTCAGACAAGCTTTCCACTTTCAGCAAAGTCTCATGTGACCGATGTTCCACGTGTTCCAATTCACGACTCAACACGCGTCCAAGCATCGCTTCGACAACTTCCTGTTGCCCGGCTTGTGCTGTATCGAATTCAGACACATGGCGCCCATCGCGCATGACGGTAATTCGGCTACATAGCTCGAATACTTCCGGCAAACGATGGGAGATAAAGATGCAGCCAACACCTTGCGCGCTAAGCGAACGAATCACCGAGAATAGTTTATTCGCTTCATAAACCGAGAGCGGGGCCGTCGGTTCATCAAAAATAATGACTTTTGCTGAATGAACAAGTGCACGGGCAATCAACACCAACTGTTTATCCGCCAAGCTCAATTGCGACACCTTCTGCTCTACATCGATGTATTCGAATTGGAGTCGTGATAGCACTTCCCTTGCTCGGCTTTGTATTTTCCGTTTGGAGACGAATAAAGGACCAGCTGCCGCAAAGCTATCAAGCAAGATGTTTTCAGCGACGCTCAAATCCGCAATGAGTGCTGTATCGACTTCTTGATAGACACAATAAATACCGTTCTTTTTCGCTGCTTTCGGTGAACTCAATGTGAGTTCTGTACCGTCAAGACGGATCGTTCCGGCATCTTGCGGATAAACGCCTGATAAAACTTTAATCAATGTACTTTTGCCGGCACCGTTAACGCCGAGCAAAGCGTGAATTTCACCGCGTTTCAGTGAAAACGCCGCTCCATTCAACGCTTTGACAGGCCCGAAATCTTTCGTGATCGTTTCCATCTCTAGTAATTGGCTGCCCATCGTTTTACCTCCCTTCTCAAAAATCAGCAGCGCTTTTCTTTAGCGCCCTTCTAGTTCTTCAAGCGTTGCGGTGTATCCTTGCTCACTCACACCCCAGCCTTCGATGTATTCGCCTAATTCTTCTGTCGTCACTGCTGTCTCCGGCAGTTTGTCTGCATCGATAAAGATCGGTTCAAGTGTTACCTTTTCTTCAGGCGTCTCGCCGCCGATTAATTGATACGCATAGCGCACTTGGATACGACCGATATCCTGTGGATCGACCGCAGCCGATGCGACCCATGGGCTGCCATCTTTTTGAATCATCTGCAAATCTTCATCGCTCATATCGATGCTGTATACTTTGATATCGTCGCGCCCTGCTTGTTCTATAGCGCGCACCGCCCCTTTGGCAAATTCATCCCATGCCGCCCAAACTGCTGTAATTTCGCCTTCTTCAGGGTATTGTTTCAACACCGCTTCCATCTGCGCTTGTGTATCGAGCGCCGTGTTTTGTGTAGCGGCACCAAACGCCGTCACTTCCTGAATGCCTGGATTGTTAGTGAGAAACTGTTCGTATGCTAGTTGGCGACGTTCCATCGGCGCAAAACCGGCTGTCCAGATTTTGACGATATTCGCTTCCCCACCGTGGTCTGCAGCTAATTTTTCAAGCGTCAACTCTGCCATCAACTGATCGCCCTGTTCGAGCGACACTACGCCACCGACATCCACACCTGCATCAAAAGCGACGACTGGGATGTCTTGTTCCACCGCCCGTCCAACGCCTTGATTCAACGCTTCTTTCGTTCCGTGGTCAATCAAAATGGCATCGAATTCTTGGTTGATCGATGCATCCAGATTGGAGGCCATTTTCGCGAGGTCACCGTCTGAAGTAAAGACCGTCACGCTGCCGCCGAATTTTTCCACTTGCTCTTCTACACCGGCAATATACTGTGCAGAAAAAGTTCCGAGATTCTGCTGCATGATGAGTGCGATTTTCTTGCCTGTGAGTGGATGGTCCGCTGCCGCTTGCTGGTCGTCTGGAGCCGTTTCCTCTGCGGTCGCCTCACCTTTTGGCTGACATCCTGAAAGTAAGATAGCGAACACTAAACCAAATAAAATGAACCATGCTGATTTGTTTTTCATATCATTTCTCCTTTTGATGGCACCGCATAAAGCTGTGTCTCGATTGTTTGTTTATCGTTTGGACGGATGACGCCTCGTTCAGTGATGATCGCTGTAATATATGTTGCCGGTGTGACATCAAAAGCTGGATTGAACACTTTCGTTCCGTCCGGTGCGTTTTGTTGCGTGCCAGTAGCAATAACTTCTTCTGCCGCCCGTTCTTCGATTGGGATGGCGTTGCCTGTATCAAGGGATAGGTCGAATGTGGACACCGGTGCCGCTACATAAAAAGGAATGCCATATACATGTGCTAAAATCGCCAAGTTGAGCGTACCGATTTTATTAGCCGTGTCGCCGTTGGCTGTAATGCGGTCTGCTCCCACGATAATCGCTTCGATTCCTTTTGCAGCAATCGTGTGCGCCGCCATACTGTCGGTGATGAGCGTGACGTCGACTCCTGCCTGCTGCAATTCCCAAACGGTCAAGCGCGCCCCTTGGAACAGCGGGCGGGTTTCACATGCGTATACTTCAAACTCACGCCCGCGCTCTATGCCGAGATGAAACGGTGCGAGTGCGGTTCCATATTTGGCTGTCGCAATCGATCCGGCATTACAAATCGTCAGGATTTTTTCTTTATCTACGAGTAACTCGAGTGCATGTTCGCCGATATTGCGGCATGCCGCTTCGTCTTCATCGCGGATCAACTGCGCTTCTTCAATCAGTTGCGCTTTTGCTTGTGCCACCGTCCCCGCCTGTTCGATCCGTTTTACTAATCGATCGATGGCCCATGCCAGATTGACTGCTGTCGGCCGGGAAGAAATAAGATAGGCGGCATCTTCTTTTACGTGATCACGAAACAATTCGATGTCTGCCGTCTCGTGCCGTCTTGCCGCGAGTGCCAAGCCATAAGCTGCTGCAATGCCGATCGCCGGAGCTCCGCGTACTTTCAGCTGGAAAATCGCTTCGTGCACTTGCTCCAACGTTTCAAGAGTTTCATATTGGACGGCCTGCGGAAGCAGACGCTGATCCAAAATGGTCAGTTGTTCATCTTTCCAGATGACCGATAACGGAATGGTCATTTGCTCAACTCCTTAATTGCCGATTCCAATTCAGCGATGGACTGATAACTCAGGCGTGTTTGAATCAATGTTTCCCCGGCTTTCAAGGTTTGCCGCTTGCGGTCGATTCGTGTTGCCTCGTCTGCGATATCGTCCAAGTCGCGGACATGCGCCAAGCCGATCGTCCGGCGGATCAATTCACACCCAGCAAAGCCGATCGCATCGTGAAAGATTTTTCCGATGGCGTATTCACGGTAACCGGCCGTCGTCTTATACGTTTCGATTCCATCGCTTTCCCATAAACCTGAAAATTGCTGCTCGAACTCTTGCCATGTGCGAGTGATGTCATGCAAAATCAGTTCGCGCTCTTCGCCGCTTCGCGTAATCGCCTGGACAATCAAATTGGCGAGAAACAAACCGATATCAAAACCGATCGGTCCATAGAAGGCGAATTCCGGATCGATGACCTTCGTATCATGCTGGTCGACGAAAATGCTGCCGGTGTGCAGATCTCCATGTAAAAGTGCTTCCGCTTCCGTCAAAAAGCTGCGCTTCAGTTTGGCTACTTCGAATTTCAGTGGCTCGTTGCCCCAAATCGCTTGCGCCGCTTCACGCAACGGCTCTTCAAAATCATTCGTTTCGTGATCGAAAAACGGATCGGTGAAAATGAGATCTTCGGTGATTTTGCACAGCTCCGGATTAGAAAACTCAGCCGCAAGCCGCTTTTTCTCGAACGGATGCAAGCCGAAATCCGACGTGTAGAACAAAGTGTGCGCCAAATAGCCGCCGATATGTTCCGCGAGCTTCGGGTAATGCTTGCCGTCGATCAGGCCGTTGCGTAAAATCGCCAAATGCGATAAGTCTTCCATAACAGTGACAGCAAGCGCAGCATCTGTCGCATAAACTTCCGGCACACGTTCCTTCGCGAGCTTGCCGTGCAGCTTCAAGGCATTCGCTTCAATGGTCGCCCGGTGAAGTGTCAGCGGCCAGCTTTCGCCGACGACTTTCGCATAAGGCAAGGCTTGTTTGATGATGAGCCCTTGCCCTGTAGCAGAATCACTGATGCGGAATACGTAATTCAAGTTGCCGTCTCCAATTTCTTCACTTTGCAATGCAGCTTCAGGTGCAAATACGTCCAACTCTTGTGCCAAGCGAATCGCTTCTTGTTCAGTCAATGCTTTGTATGTAGATGATGCTGTAAGTGTCATATTTATTTGCCTCTTTTCTGTAGAATAATAAAAAGCCTCTTTCCCGAAAGAAAGAGGCGCAGAATAAGAGATCCCATGCCTCTTATCTTTCAGAAATGTACATTTCTGATGGAATTAGCACCGTGCCTTAAGGGATCGAAATCCCGGCGCCAAAGCGCCCCGTCTCACAACGGCATTACGGTCGGTTGCTGGGCGTCATCGGGCCATTCCCCTCTGCCTGCTCTTGATAAGAGTGCTACTATGCAACATTATGAAGTTCTGAAACGAATCCTAGCATGATTCGGAATTCATTGTCAATAAAATATTTCGAAAAAATGAAATTCTTCCAGCTAAAGACTAGTTCTTTACTCGGGTTGTCAATTTCGCCAAGCGACCTCGGCGTTTTTCTCAAATATTTTGGGCATGCCATTCTCTAGTGACTGGTCGCCGTGAATTGGCAAGTGGATATTTTTCAGATATTTTTGATTTTCTCCGTTGACAGATACCGTTTGCCATGAAATAATCAGAATTACTTTGCAACACTAACAATTTCATAATCTATTCTTATTCAGAGCAGGTGGAGGGACAAGCCCTACGAAGCCCGGCAACCGGTCCAATCATGGACACGGTGCTAATTCTTGCAGCCAACTTATTGAGCGGCTGAGAAATAAGAAGGCGTTAATTCTTAACCTCTTCTTATTTGTGAAGAGGTTTTTTTATGTCCACTAAGCAGGAGGGTTATTCATGAGCGGTGTTATCGCAACATATCAATTATTCGGCAAAGCCGGTTCATTCGAAAAAAAAGCAGAAGCCATTGCACTCGGTTTGACGGTTGGATCGTGGACCGATTTGCCATTGCTCGAGCAGCAGCAATTGCAACAGCATAAAGGGCGCGTCGTGTCGGTCGAAGAATTCTCGCACGTCACCCATCCCACTAAGCACGGAGTCATCCAAGCCCATTTGAAAATCCATTACCCGGCGGCCAATTTCTCAGCGGATCTGCCAGCCATCCTGACGACCGTTTTTGGCAAGCTGTCGCTCGATGGCGAGATCAAATTACTTGATTTGGATTTTGAGGAATCCTTGCTCCGCCAGTTCCCAGGCCCGCGTTTTGGCATTGACGGCATTCGCGACACGCTTGGCGTCACGGGGCGCCCGCTCGCCATGAGCATTTTTAAAGGCGTCATCGGACGTGACCTCGATTATTTATCAGATCAACTCCGTCAACAGGCACTCGGCGGCGTCGATTTGGTGAAAGACGATGAGATTTTATTCGACAACCCGCTGACGCCGTTTGACAAGCGCATCCTAGCAGCACGTCGTGTGTTGGACGAAGTGTACGCAGAAACCGGCCATCGCACGCTCTATGCCGTCAATTTATCCGGACGGACGTCGAGCTTGCGCGACAAGGCGCGGCGGGCAAGTGAACTCGGGGCGGATGCTTTATTGTTCAATGTCCATGCCTACGGATTCGACGTCTTGCAGGAACTAGCTGAAGACGAAGAAGTGGCACTCCCGCTGATGGCACATCCCGCATTCAGCGGCGCCTACACGTCATCTGATTTTTACGGCGTTTCCACGGCGCTGGCACTTGGCAAACTGACACGACTAGCCGGAGCCGACTTTAGCTTATTCCCATCCCCTTACGGCAGTGTGGCACTCGAGAAACAAACGGCATTGCAGCTCGGGCGCGAACTAGTCAGCAACAGTCCATTAAATCGCAGCTTCCCGGTGCCATCTGCCGGCATCCACCCGGCACTCGTGCCCTTGCTTTTGGAAGACTACGGCATCGACAGCATCATCAATGCCGGAGGCGGCGTCCATGGCCATCCGGACGGCGCTGCTGCCGGCGGAAAAGCATTCCGCCAAGCGATCGACGCCGCCCTTCAAGGACAGCCTTTAACAGAAGCCGCCAAACACCAAGAAGAATTACAAAAAGCTTTAGCATTATGGGGTGAGACCGTATGAACAAACCGGTAATATTTTGCGACTTCGACGGAACGGTGACTTCCCGCGATAATTTGATCGCCATTATGAAACAGTTTGATCCGCCGGGTTGGTCGCCGATAAAAGATCAAATTCTTGATCAGCGCATTTCCATACGTGAAGGCGTCCAGCAAATGTTTTCCTTGCTGCCTTCTTCCGCCAAACAACAAATCATCGCCTACACGCTCGACCAAGCGGAAATCCGTGAAGGCTTCGCCGATTTTGTCGCCTACACGAAACGCCACGACATCCCGCTCTATATCGTCAGCGGAGGCATCGACTTTTTCGTCTATCCATTGCTCGAGCCATACGGTCCATTCGCTGGAATTTATTGTAACGAAGCGGATTTCTCGAATGACAAGATCCATATCCGTTTCCCACACGGCTGCGACGAACAGTGTGACAGTCAAGGCTGTGGCTGCTGCAAACCATCCGTCATGCGTCGCATCATGTCGGAGCAATCGACGAGCATCGTCATCGGTGATTCGATTACCGACCTGCAAGCCGCCAAGCAAGCAGACCTCGTCATCGCCAGGGATTTTCTGATCGACAAATGCGAGGAGCTCGGCATTGCATATGAAGCCTTCAAAAGCTTCCACGACGTGACGGATATTCTCGACGCCAAGCTAGGGGTGATTTCATGAGTGCTTACGAAACCCGCTGGCAAGAACTTGCCGAAGTGAAGCGATCGCTCGCTGCGCGCGACTGGTTTATGGGTACGAGCGGCAATTTGGCGATCAAAGTATCAGATGAGCCGCTCGAATTTCTTGTCACTGCCAGCGGCAAAGACAAATACAAAGAAACAGCCGAAGATTTCCTGCTCGTCGACAAAAACGGGCAGCCGACACAAGATAGCAATCTTAAGCCTTCAGCCGAAACATTGCTGCACCAAGCCATTTATTCAGAAACGTCAGCCGGCTGCAGTTTGCATGTCCATACCATTGCAAACAACGTCATCTCCGAGCTCTATGGGGATGGCGGGTTCATCCAATTTCAAGGACAGGAACTGATCAAAGCTTTCGGCTTATGGGAACAAGACGCCAAGCTAACGATCCCGATCATTCCGAACTACGCCGACATTCCAAGGCTCGCAAATGAATTCCAAAACTTCGTCAACGCCGATAAAGGCGCCGTCCTGATCCGTAACCACGGCATCACCGTGTGGGGGAAAGATGCTTTTGAAGCGAAAAAACTGCTTGAAGCGAGCGAATTTTTATTTCAATATCAACTGGCGCTCCGCCAATTCAAATCCTAAAACAAGAGAGGAAGATTCATCATGGCCATCATTAAAATTCAAGGAACAGAAGAAACAATCGAAGCCCAGCAAGAGGTTGCCGAATTTCTCGAAAGCCAGGAAGTCGTCTACGAGCATTGGGATATCCATAAATTGCCGGAGCCATTGCGCGAGAAATTCGACTTGAGCGACGAGGAAAAAGAACAGATCCTTGAAGCATTCCGTTCAGAAATTGATGACATCTCGGCGCGCCGCGGCTACAAAGCGGCAGACGTCATATCTTTGTCCGACTCGAACCCGAAATTGGACGAGCTTTTGAAAAACTTCCAACGCAAGCATATCCACACAGACGATGAAGTTCGCTATATCGTCAGCGGCCACGGCGTCTTCATCATCCAAGGCAAAGACGAGCGCTTTTTCGAAGTCCACCTGACTCCGGGCGACTTGATTTCCGTACCGGAAAACATCACACATTATTTCACGCTCGCCGAAGACCGCAAAGTCGTCGCCGTGCGCATCTTTGTCACCACGGAAGGATGGGTTCCGGTCTACGAGGACGAAACCGTCAAAAACTAAAGAAACAACCGAAAAAGACATGCCTCCTGTTAACGGGGGCATGCCTTTTATGCTTTTTCTTAACATTTTGTTGGTATTGCGGAGATTAAAATTCAGTGAAAACGGAGATTTTCAATCGTTCAATACGCTTTTTCGTTTGCGGATCTGGTATGTATTCAATTGCTGAAATAGTTTCGATACAGAATGCTGTCCGGCATTGAATTGCACAGCGTATTCGAAATTATGCTCTTTAGCTATTTTTCGGATGATTTTTCCTTCCAGTTGAAAAGGTTCACCCAACAATTCAAAGCTACAGATTACCTGTTCATACAACGCGAAATCAAGATAGGCTTCGAACACAAGCCCTCCGGCACTCAGGCTGGAAATATCTACAAGAACCTCTTCTTTCTCAGATACCCCTACCTTGCCGCTGATCGCGCGGACAAAAGACACGCGAAAAAATTCCCTACGGTTGTCGCTCACATCGTTTCTCCCTTTCCCCCAAGCTTGTTACATATACAAATTGAGCAGCAAGCCTTTTATTTCCCCTACCGTTTCCAGTATGCCAATATATTCCACTTCATTATCTAATAATTGATCCTGAAGCGCAATCACTTTTTCATCAATGATTTTCACAATTTGATGAGGCGGCGCCCCGTCACCGAAACCAGACGCAGTCTGGTCGCTTAGCTGGAGCCCATGGCGGAGCGATTCATTAAGGAATTGCTTGATGGATTGTTTATACGCAACCAAGTTTTCCAAAGTCCTGTGTTCAGCCAGGCGTTTTCCGCGCTGTTCGACATTCGCGAATAAGGGCGTGAGCGCATCTCGCCGGAGTTCGGTCCGGGACTGCTTCATGGCCTCTGCAAATGCACCGCCTGGCGGTTTAGCAATTGCCGTATTGGGTTGTTCTGAAGGCCTAGGCCTTGCTGCATCAATGCGCATCTCCATGTCCCACCTATCGAATCTGTCTTTTCTTTTCTAATTGGACGGCGACTTCCGCTTCGCCGATCGGCAATTCCAGAAGCTTCGCGATATGGGCAGCCGAGAAGCCTTGTTTCGTCAGCTGACGGACTTTCTCGCGCCGGCTTGTTTCAACTGGAGGCTTATCGGCAGAACGAACTGCGCTTTTCGGCTCTTGCGCTGGGTCTTCCATTTTTTCTAACTGCGCCATTTTCGCTTCCGTTTGCTCCAGCCGATCCATCAATTTGTCGTATAAGGCATCGTTTTCCTGTTCGACGGCTGTGATAAATTCCGCCATAGCCGCTTCCAGCCGATCGGACTCCTGCTCGATCATCAGCTTTCTCGACATTATCAGTTTGACGTTCAGCAATAACAATAAAGTGCTGACCACTATCAACAGTGCTATCATCTGCTCCCTGCTTTCCTTCAATTAATAATGTTCATGGACCGATAGCATCGCTGCGTGCAACCGGAGCATCGCTTTTGAATGCAATTGCGACACTCTGGAAACGCTGAGCCCGAGAATCTCTGCGATTTCAGTCAGCTTCATTTCTTCAAAATAACATAAAGAAACCGTCAATTTCTCTTTTTCCGGCAATGTGGCAATGGCTTTGGCCAACGCCTCTTTGGTCATCTGTCCAGCCAGCTCGCGTTCCGGCGAACCGATAGTGGCGCGCGGCATGCGCTCTTCCAAATTCGACTGGTCATCATCCATCGACAGCATTGCCGATAAGGCAGCTTCTGAGACGGCGCGGTTCAATTCTGCCGGGGTCATCCCCAAGTACTCGCTCACTTCTTGGTCACTGGCACTTTCGCCTTTCTGTTGTTCCAGTTCGGCGTATGCTTTTTCGATTTTTTTCACTTTGTCCCGCAAGGAACGCGGCAGCCAGTCGCTTTTCCGGAGGCCATCGATGATTGCGCCTTTGATCCGCCAAGCGGCATAGGTTTCGAACTTCCAGTCTTTCTCCGGCTTGAATTTATCGAGTGCGTCCAGCAAGCCTTCATAGGCGTAGCTTCGGACTTCGTCTTTGTCGACGGTTTTCGGCAGGCTGATAAGAAAGCGTTGAATCACATAATCCACCAAGGGCAAATACTTCGCGACTAAATAATCGCCGGCATCCTGGTCCCTGTTCTGCTGCCAGTTGCCCCATTGCGCTAGTTCTGTATTCGACAATTTCTGATTTACCAAGCTGTCCACCCCACTTCCGCTATGCCTTTATTTGAAGAATAATTTCATGACGAATCCACGAAGCCCGATCTTGAACGGCGACGGCAACTCCAGATACGCCGCTGCGAGCGTGCGCATCGCTTTGCTCGCCGAACTGCTCGGATGCGCCAACAGAAACGGCTCCTGCTTTTTCACCGCTTGTGGCACATGGAGATCTGATGGCAAGATACCGAGCGTCCGGATGTCTTTATCCAGGAAGCGCTGTGCAACTTCCGCGAAGTTTTCGGCTGTCTGCCGCCCTTCTTTGCCGTCGGTGCATTGATTGACAACGAGCCGGATGGCCAGGTCCGAGTCTTTGGCGTGCATCATCTTGACGACCGAATAGGCATCGGTGACCGAGGTCGGTTCAGGCGTCGTGACCAAAAGCACTTCATCGGCCGCGAGCAGAAAACGCATATTGTTCTCCGACAATCCCGCTCCCGTATCAAGCAGCACAAAATCCACTTTTCCTTGCAGGCTTCCGAGCTGTTCCATAAATCGCTTCATTTTTTCACTATCGAGTTCAAACAATCCCGAAAACCCTTGCCCGCCGGCAATCAATTGCAAACCGAGCGGGCCGTGCTCAATCACGTCTTCGATCGCCAATTGCTTGTCGAGCATGCCGGCGATCGTTTCGCGCGGCGCATGGCCGAACAAGATATCGATATTGGCGAATCCCAAGTCGACGTCGATGATCAGCACCGATTTCCCTTGTTCAATCAACGCAAGCGCAAAATTCAACGTAAAATTCGATTTGCCGACGCCGCCTTTGCCGCTTGTCACGGCCAGTACACGCGTATTGCGGATGCTGGGCTTCGTGTTCTTGCGGGACATCTTCTCCCTTAATTGAACGGCCTGGTCACGCATGGCGCAGCTCCCCTGCGATGTAATCAGCGATGCGCCCAGGCGTTGCCGCAACCAAATCATCCGGTACGTTTTGGCCGGTCGCGATACGGCGAAGCGGGATCCGGTAGCGGTGCAATAAATTGAGGATAACTCCGGCAGAAGCCGTTTCATCTTTTTTCGTCAATAACAGTTCATCGATCGACAACGATTCGAAATTGCCAATGATCTGGACCATGTCTTCGTATTTCGCCGTCAAGCTCAGCACCAAGGTCGTATGGATATGCTGCGTTTCCGGCAGCAGCTTCTGTAAATCTTCAATGTATTCGGCCTGCTGGTAGTTGCGCCCTGCGGTATCGATCAAAATGACGTCGCAGTCTTTTAAGGCATCAAGTGCTCCGGCCAGTTGTTCACGCGATTCGACCACTTCGACCGGCACATCCAGGATTTCGCCGTAAGTTTTCAATTGCGCCACGGCTGCAATACGATACGTATCGGCGGTGATCAAACCGACGGTGCGTTTATGTTCCAGCAATTGCTCAGCTGCCACTTTCGCGATCGTTGTCGTTTTGCCGACACCTGTTGGCCCGATAAAGCAGGCAATCGAAGGCGATTCATTTTTGATGGCCTGTTGATGCTGTTCAATAAAGCGGATGAGCTCCGCATGGAACGCCTCCTGCACCGGCGCTTCATTTTCTGATGCGTGCAGCAATTTGGCGAGCAGCTCTGTCTGGACTGCTTGTTCCACACCTTGCTTTTCCAGCAAGCTTCGCAAGGGACGCAATGATTCAGGCAGCCGATCTTCCGGCCCTTCGTGCATCATGAGCCGCTTCAAACTTTGCAGCTCTTCCATCAGCGCATCGTTTTCCTGGTTCTTTGCCGCCGGCGCTTCAGCCGCCACCGCTGGCCCTTTGACTGGTGCCACAGCTTTTGGTGCCGGTTGTTCCGCTGTTTCGGCTGCCGCGGTCACTTCCAGGCAGTCTTTTCGGAACAAGCCGAACAAGCCGCCGGTCTTCACTTTTTTCGTATTGAGGATCAGGGCATCATTGCCCAAATCCCTTTTGATGAGCACCATGGCTTCAGGCATCGTAGCGACTCGGTAAGTTTTTAATCTCATGGTATATTCACGACTCCAACACTTTGGATTTCAATTTCAGGCTCCAACTCGTTATAGGACAACACCGGCAGATCCGGCGCGAAGCGTTCCACGAACTGGCGCATATAGATGCGGATGGCAGGCGAAGTGAGCAGGATCGGCTGGACGCCGTTTTGTTGCAGCTGCCCTGCCTGTTCGGTGATTTTCTGGAAAATCGTCTGGGACGATTCCGGGTCGATCGATAGATAATTGCCTTGCTCGGTGCGGTGGACCGAATCGGCGAATTTCTTCTCCAAGCTCGCCCCGGCGGTAATCACTTTGAGTGATTCATTATCCGGCGCGTACTGGCGGGTAATCTGTCTTGCGAGTGCCTGGCGCACATATTCCGTCAATAGATCGGCGTCTTTTGTCTGCGGGGCATAGTCTGCCAAAGTCTCCAGCACCAGCAGCAAATTGCGGATCGATACTTTTTCCTTCAATAATTTCATGAGCACTTTCTGGACTTCGCCGATGCTCATCAAATTCGGGATTAATTCTTCGACGACGGCAGGAGAGGAATCACGGATGTTTTCAATCAACGATTTCACTTCCTGACGGCCGACGAGTTCATGCGCATGGCGTTTGATGACTTCCGTCAAATGGGTCGAGACGACAGACGGCGGATCAACGATGGCGTAGCCCGCCATCTCCGCTTCTTCTTTCATGTCTTCGTCCACCCATAATGCCGGCATGCCAAACGCAGGCTCGACTGTTTCGATGCCAAAGACATTCTCATCATCGACACCTGGGCTCATCGCAAGATAATGGTCGAGCATGATCTCACCGCGTGCCACCCGGTTGCCTTTGATCTTAATGACGTACTCATTCGGCTGCAATTGGATATTGTCACGGATGCGGATGACCGGAACCACGATGCCAAGTTCCATTGCACATTGACGGCGGATCATGATGACCCGGTCCAATAGATCCCCACCCTGATTCTTATCAGCGATCGGAATAAGACCATAGCCGAATTCGAATTCGATTGCGTCAACATGAAGCAGGTCGGTGACGCTTTCCGGACTCTTCAGATCGGCCGCTTCTTTTTCGCCCGGGTCGCTGTCTTTTTCGACTGCTTCCTCGTCGTTGAGCGTTTTTTGCATCCTAAAGGCGCTAAAGGCAATGACGCCAGCGACTGGCATAATTAGCAGCGGACTGATGGGTGTAAAAACTGCAAGCATCATCAGCGTTCCAGCGACGACGTACAGCATTTTTGGGAAAGCGAACAATTGACGGGTAATATCGGATCCGAGGTTGCCGTCCGATACGGCACGGGTGACAACAATCCCCATCGCCGTCGAAATCAACAGCGCAGGAATTTGGCTGACGAGCCCATCGCCGATCGATAGCAAGGTAAACAATTGCGCCGCTTCGCCGATCGGCAAGCCATGGACGACGACGCCGATCATCAAACCGCCGATGATATTGATGATGGTGATGATGATGCCGGCGATGGCATCGCCTTTAACGAATTTACTGGCACCGTCCATCGCGCCATAGAAATCGGCTTCCTGGCCGACTTTTTCGCGGCGCGTTTTCGCTTCGCGGTCAGAAATCATGCCGGCGCCTAGATCCGCATCGATGCTCATTTGTTTGCCTGGCATTGAATCGAGCGTGAACCGGGCTGCGACTTCTGCCACCCGCTCAGAACCTTTGGTGATGACAAGAAATTGGATGATGACCAAAATCAAGAACACCAAGATCCCGATGATGGCACTGCCGCCGACCACGAACGAGCCGAATGTTTCGATCACTTGCCCGCCGGTTTGATTGGTCAGAATCGAGCGTGTTGTCGAGACGTTCAAGCCGAGACGGAATAGGGTCGTCAGCAGGAGGAGCGTCGGAAAGATCGAGAACTGCAACGGTTCTTGCGTGTTCATCGCCACCAGGATGATGGTCAGCGCCAAGCTGATATTGATCATGATTAAAATATCCAATAACAGCGGCGGCAGCGGGATAACCATCATGATGACTATCATGATCACCGATACCAATATCGCATAATCTCTGAATTTCAAACTGCTTCCTCCTCTTTCGTGTTGCGGTTTGCTATGTATGTTGAAGTTAATTCCGGATATTCCTGGGAAAGCGTGTTTTCCGAAGCTTACCGCTCGCTTTCCGTGGGGCGGGAATCGAGCCTCCTCGTCACTGCGTTCCTGCGGGGTCTCTCAAACCCGCTAATCCACAGGAAAGATAAAGTCGAACTACGTGAGACCTTATCTTTGCGAAGTAATGCGCAGCATTATTGAGCAGAAGGTTTTACGAGCGGACGCTTCTCCAAACACTTTGAGCTCTTACTTATATTGGACACTTCATGAAGAAATCCAGTTCTTAATACTATAGAAGGCTATGAACTCATTCAGCGCTTTTGAACTGTTCTTACTTCATTCAGTTCAGTTTATATATACGTTATGAAAGCTTGCCCTTCAAAGCGTAGATATAGGCGAGAACTTCGGCGACGGCTAGGAATAATTCTTCGGGCACGGAATCGCCGATCGATACTTGTGCGTAGAGCGAGCGGGCGAGTGGCTTGTTTTCCATTGTCACGATGCCGAGCTCTTTCGCTTTTTCTTTGATTTTGAGCGCCGTAAAATCTTTCCCCATCGCAATGACTTTCGGCGCTTCCATCGTTTCGGCGTCGTATTGGATGGCGATCGCGTAATGGGTCGGGTTGGTGATGACGACGTCAGCATTCGGCAAATCCTGGATCATGCGGTTCATGCTCATTTGGCGTTGCTTTTCCTTGATCTTTTGCTTGATCAACGGGTCGCCTTCCGCTTTTTTGTATTCGTCTTTAATGTCTTGCTTGGACATCCGGATGCCTTTTTCGAACTCGTATTTCTGGTACATATAGTCGAGCGTTGATAAAGACAGTAAAATCAGTGCCGCAACCATGCCCATCTGGAAGACGAGGCCGCCAACAAGGCTTAGGGAGTCGCGCAGGCTTTGCCGCGACAGCGAGAAAATCTCTTCCTGCCCGAACCACAAGACGCCAAACGCCGCGCCACCGACAATCGCAATCTTCATCAATGATTTGGCCAGTTCCACAAGCGCACGAACCGAGAAAATCCGTTTGGCGCCTTTGATCGGATCGAGCCGCTCGAGCTTCGCTTTCAACGGTTCTGCCGTAAACAACGGTCCGACCTGCATGTAATTTCCGAGAAATCCGAAGACCACCCCGACCAGCATAATCGGCACAATGACCAAGAACGCATCCATGGCCAGTTGTTCGAACATGAGCCGGATCGTGTCTGGCGTGATATCCCAACTGATGTATTGGATATAATTGATGCGGTAAATGGCAAGCAATTGGTCGAGCATCCACTCTCCGAGAAAACTCAGGACGAGGATGCCGCCGAGCATGATAAGTGCGGCCGCTACTTCCTGGCTTTTGGCGACTTGGCCTTTTTTTCGTGATTCCTGGCGCTTTTGGGGCGTTGCCTTTTCGGTCTTTTCGCCGGCAAAAAACTGCAGGTCCAGGTTCAATGGATAGCGTTTCATCCTATACGCCTCCCAATAAGCTGATTAATTCACCCATGCTGACCATCATTTTTTCAAAGAGGACCTGCAGCAAATAAAAGAATACGGTCATCGTCAAAAGTAGCAGCACAAAGCCGACGAAAATCTTTAGCGGCAAGCCGACCGCAAAGATGTTCAATTGCGGTACGGCTTTCGTCAGAATTCCAAGTGCCACGTCGATCAAAAACAATGACGCAACGATCGGCAAGGAAATTTGGAAGGCGATGATGAACATTTCGATAAACAAATCGGTCATAAAACGCGCGATGGATTCCGCACCGACCGATAAAAACTCTTCTGCCGGCAGCGCGCGCAAGCTCTGCATCACGCCGTCGAGCATCATATGATGGCCGTTGACGGTCAAGAGGAACAACAGCGCGAGCGTGTATTTGAATTGCCCGATGATCGGCACTTGAGCACCCGTCTGCGGATCCAAGACATTGGCGATTGCAAAGCCCATCTGGAAATCGATGAACGCTCCGGCGATCTGTACCGCATAAAGCAGCAACGCGGCCGTAAAGCCAAGCGCCAAACCGACCGCCAATTCCTTGAAAATCAGCAAAGTGTAGCTGCCATCGAGCACCAATGCCGTTTCCGGAGCCCAAGCGGTGGTCGCCGTCAGCGCGAGAAAAGCGGCGATGCCGATTTTGAATTGATTGGGCACGCCCCTCATCGCAAACAGCGGCGCAATCAAAAAAAAAGCGGTAAGGCGGATGAGCACGAGCAGGAAGAACGGCAGCAGATTAAGAACATCATTCATCGGCGCTTATCCGATAAACCGTGGAAGCTGCTCGAACAAATCGCGCGTATAATCCAGGAGCATCGTCAGCATCCAGGGGCCGAAAATGACCAGCGACAGGAAAACCGCCAGTATTTTCGGGATGAATGCCAGAGTTTGCTCCTGGATTTGGGTCATGGCCTGGAATACGCTGACCAATAGCCCCACTCCCAGTGCGATGAGCAATAGCGGTGCTGATATGAGAATGATGAGGTAAATGGATTGTTCTGCTAGTTTGATGACCATATCCGGCGTCAAATAAATTCTTCCTCTCGCTAAAAGCTGACAAGCAGCGATTCGATGATTAAGTACCATCCATCCACCAGGACGAACAATAAGATTTTAAAAGGCAGTGAAATCATGACCGGCGGCAGCATCATCATCCCCATCGCCATCAAAGTCGATGCGACGACCATATCAATAATCAAAAATGGGATGAAAATGACGAAGCCGATCTGGAAGGCGGTCTTCAATTCACTGAGCGCGAATGCCGGGATCAGCGAAGTCAATGGAATGCCTTCGATGCCGTCCGGCTTTTCCAGTTCGGCGTATTTGAAGAACAACGCCAAATCTTTTTCACGTGTATGCTGCGCCATGAATTCCTTGATCGGCAAGATGGCGGCATCGAGCGCTTCTTCCTGGTTCAGTTCTTCGTCCAAATACGGCTGGAGCGCGGTATCATTCATTTCCGTCGCAACCGGCGCCATGATGAAAAAGGTTAAAAATAAAGCCAATCCGACCAGCACCTGGTTCGGCGGCATCGATTGCGTCCCGAGCCCTGTCCTCACGAAACTCAAGACGATGATGATGCGCGTGAAACTCGTCATCATGATCAGGATGCCCGGTGCGAGCGACAACACAGTTAGCATCAATAATAATTGCAAAGTCGTCGAAACATCTCCGGGATCGGTATTATCGAGTGAGATGCCGGGAATGGCCAATAATAATTCTGGGATCATCGCTGGTCCTCCCCGTCATCCGTGCGCTTTTCGCCGAAAGACAAGCGCCGTTCTTTTTGCTTGTCCAAACTGCGGGCGAAGTATTGCTCGAAATTCGTGAACGGCGCTTTCGCTTTGCCGCCGTTGCCGAACAACGCGGATGCAGCTGGACGCTGTTGATCCAAGTCTTGTTCTAAAGCGGCAATCTCGGCTTCTCCCGAAAATTCCTTGATGAGCGTCACTTCGTTGCCCACGCCAATCAAGTAAAATTGGCCTCCGACTTTGACCAGCTGCAGTGATTTGTTCTGGCCGAGCGGCGAGCCGTCCATCAACTGGACCGCACGCTGCGACTGCACCCCTTTTTGGCGCATGGCCAAAAATTTGATGAGCCCGTAAATCAATCCGGCGATTAGCAAGGTATAGAAAATCAATTGCCCGATGATCGCAGCGAAACTTTTCTCTTCAATCTCCGGCACCGCTTCCGCTTCTGCCGGTTCCGTTTCGCTTGCCGGGTCTTCTTTCAGCCAATCGGCTACATTTCCCGTATCCGCAGACGCCATTGCCGGTGCAGCAAGCCAAAGGGCAGCGAGCGTTATGAGTAGTAAAATCCATTGTCTGTAATTCACACTTGCCGTACTCCTTCGCCTTGCATCAACGCAATTTGGAAATGCGCTCTGCCGTACTTAAAATATCAGTCACCCGCACGCCGAAGTTTTCGTCGATGACGACCACTTCGCCGACAGCTATCAGTTTGTTGTTAATAAGGATGTCCACTGGCTCTCCTGCCAGTTTGTCGAGTTCGACAATCGACCCTTGCGACATCTCGAGGATTTCCTTGACCATCCGCTTCGTACGGCCAAGTTCCACCGTCACTTGCAACGGAATGTCCAAGAGCATGTCGAGGTTGTTCGGCGCCGATTGTTCAGCGGCGATCTCATCAAAGCTCGAGAATTGGACGGACTGGACGTTCGGCCCGTTAGCATCCGCCGGCTGTGAAGTTTTTTCTGGTTGTTGCTGTTCATTTGATGACATATCCTGTGTCTCCTTCGTTTCTTCCGCTTGCTCGCAGCCTGCCAGCTCTTCGGCCAATTCTCGGCACGGCCCGGCTGGCAAATACATGCGGAACGCTACATTTTGGCGGTCGCCGACAGTCAGCGTAAACAGCGCTTCAGCAAACCATTGCTCTTTCGTGAAATGAGTGAACGGAAACTTCTGACCTGCCTCCAGAATGTCCATGCCCGATAAGGAATAGCCGATCTCTTGGCCGCTCACCATCGACAAAGCTGCCGCTGATGACCCGAACAGGCGCATGAGCATATCCTGGACTGCCGCGAACAGCTTGTCGCTGTCCGTTTCACCTGACAGCTCCGAAGCCACCGCATCCGCCTCTGCTTGGTCGAGCGTGACGATCTGCGGCATTTTCAACAAGCCGCTATATTCACCGAGCGCGACGTAGACCGGCGTCTCGGTTTCAGCAAACAGCTCATCCTTGCTCTTTACGCTCCAAACCGGCCCTTGAATGGCTGCCGTTTCCGGAAACAGTGGGTCGCGAAGTGCAGCAGTGCCGCCGAACGCTGTACAGAACAACTCTTTCAGTACGCTAAGTTCGTGGCTCCCCAAAGTTTCCTCTGGGACCGTGTTGTCTGTTTTATTCAGCAGCCCTTTCATCTCTTCAGGCGATAGGCGCTCATCCTTCATCGCAAACTTCCCCTTCCACACACAAGCCTGTAATTTGTACCGCCAAGCGGCCTTTTGAAATTCCCGGCTGTGCGAGGAATTTCTGTTTCTGATCGATATACAGTTTTACCGGCGCATCAATTGATTCATCTAAGCGAAGAATATCGCCTTTCTTCAGGTCCAGGAAATCCTTGATATCGATTGCTACTTCACCCAGCACTGCCGCTACGTCCATCTTCGTTGCGTGGAGTCGCCTTTCGAGCACTTCCACTTCCTCATGCTCGACCGCTTTTTTCTGGCTTGCCAGCCAATGGCGTGCAGATAATTTCGGCAAGACCTGTTCTAGCACCAAATGCGGCAGGCATAACTGAATCTCGCCTTCCGTTTCGCCAATCTTCGCCTGTAATTTAACGATAATGACCGTTTCATTCGGCGAAGCCATCGGCAAGAATTGCGGATTCACTTCCACTTCCTTTAATTCGGGTGTTAGCTCAATAACCGATGTCCAAGCTTCCTGAAAGCAACCCAGAGACTGGGCAAAGATCCGGTTGATGACACTGATTTCGATTTCGGTCAAATCACTCGGCTTTTGCACCACATTTCCTTGACCGCCGAGCAAGCGGTCGAACATGACGTATGCCACTTCCGGCGAAAACTTCATCACCATGCTGCCGTTGAGCGGAGGCGCTTCAAATACGCCGAGAATCGATTTTTTCTCAATATTCTCGAGGAAATCTGTGTAGGCTACTTGCTCGACTTTTTCAGCGGTAATTTGCACATAGGTGCGCAATTGTGTCGAAAAATAGGAAGTCAACAGACGCGCAAAATTCTCATGGATGCGGGATAGTGTCCGAATCTGGTCTTGTGAAAAACGCAAGGCCTTCTTGAAATCATAGGTATGAATTTTTTTGCTGCTCGAGGCTTCTGTGTTGAGGCCTGAAAAATTTGTTTCCATACTGACTCTCCTTACTCTTCCATGGGTGCATCGTGCAATTTCGGCAGAATGTTGATGTCGCGGTAATAAGCTGAGACCAAGTCAATCACTGTCTGTACCGGCTCCAACACATGTACTTTTCTTCCTGTAGTAAGTGTAACAACCGTGTCCGGCATGGCTTCAATGCGTTCAATATAAACCGCATTCAAGACAATTTCAGAACGGTTCAGCCTTGTTAAGCGAATCATTCCGCATCACTCCGTTCGGCTGGATTTATCATCGTTTCAAGTTCACGACTTCCTGAAGCAGTTCATCGGAAGTGGTGATGGTCCGTGAATTCGCCTGGAAACCGCGCTGCGCGATAATCATTTCCGTGAACTCTTCCGTAAGGTCAACGTTGGACATTTCAAGAAGGCCGGACCCGATTTGGGAATTGATAGCTCCTGCATCTGAAATAGCATCGTTCTCAATAGCCTCTTGGTTACCGAGTTTGTACATCGAGCCGCCGACTTTTTCGAGACTAGTCGGGTTGTCCACTGAAAACATACCAATTTGAATCGCATTTTCTGCGCCTTCTTGCATAATATTCCCCAGTCTATCAATACTGAAATTGCTACCTTGAGGAGTAATTTGCACGGCCTCTCCATCTGTATCTAGCACATTATAGCCTTGAGCCGTTATTAAATATCCTTCCGAATCCAAGGTAAAGCTGCCAGCCCGTGTTAAATAACGTTCGTTTTCATCTTCCGGTGATTGAACAATGAAAAACCCATCGCCCATGATCGTTAAATCCGTCGATACTCCAGTTGAAATGGCAGACCCCGGATTATGATTAACATTGAGAGAAGCTGCGCTAGATCCTAGACCGACTTGCATTGGATTGGCACCGCTCGTTGATACTGTCTGGCTAAGCAAATCTTGGAACTGGATCGAACTTTTCTTGAAACCGATTGTGTTGACGTTGGAGATATTATTACCGATCACATCCAATTTCACCTGGAAGTTTTTCATGCCTGCTACACCTGAGTACATAGAACGCAACATTTTTCATTTCCCCTTTCAGCTGGCTGCAAGTTTAGGCTTGCTCGGCCGCCTGTTCGTTTTTGATTTCGCCTTGCTGTTCGATCCGTTCAATGGCAGACAATGGAATCTTCGTTTCTTCGCCTTCCAGCTCGACCATGATCTCGCCGTTCTTCATCGTGACTGCTTTGACAATGCCGGTTCCCGCTTGTTCATTGGCCGACCAGCTGATTTCGGTCCCAAGCAAATGAGCAGAACCCGCAAGAGATGCGCTTCCGCCTTCTCCAGCGTAGCCTGTCATCGTCTTATTCAATTGCGTCAACTGCTCGAGGCTGCTGAACTGTGCCATCTGCCCAATGAATTCTGCATCTTTTTGCGGTTCCATCGGATCCTGGTATTTCAACTGGGCAATCAGGATTTTCAGGAAAGCATCTTGCCCGAGTGCATCCGGCTTTGTTTTTTCTGCAGCTGACGCCGGCTGATTCGCCGCCGTCGTTGCTGTGGTGATATTCATCCAATCAGTCCCCTTTGTTAAACGCTGTAATCCACTTGGCCATTCATTGAAACAGCTTCACGCTGGCGCTTCGGCGCTATCTCGGCATCATCCGAAATGGCTTCTCCGCCGCTTCCGCTACCCCGGCTAGCGCTATTTCCAGACGCATCTGCGAAAGGCGATTCCCGCTGCCGTTCGTGCTGTTGGAATTCGGATGAACTGCGCTCTTCCCGCACTTCCAAGCGATCGATCTCCACACCTTGTTGAGACAGTGACATGCGCAATTGATTTAATTGAAACTCGACTGCTTCTTTTGCTGCGCCGTGGCTCGCGATGATTTGCGCGCTGACTTTGCCGCCTGCCGTACTCACCAAAATCTCCAGATGGCCGAGGTGCTCAGGAAAAATATTGATGCGCAAGCGCGTTTCATTTCCACCGGCGCTCAAGCGAGCGGGTGAACTGATCCATTCTGCGAGTGTTTCTGAAAGCTTCTGCACCGGCACTTGTCGAACCGGGACATCCACTGGCTTTTGATCAGCAATTGCTGCCGGAATCATGGCGGCCTGCGTCTGTCCTTCTGTCTTCACAGGAGCTGCGGGCTGAACCGCTTCCGCTTTTGGAACCACTTCACCTTCTACAGGCACCGCTTTCGCAGCTTGCGTGTCAGGCGCTTGCTGTTCAACCGCACTGTTAGCTTGAGTGCTGTCCTTCGACAGCGCGTGCAGCCATGCGGCAGGCATCTGTGCAAATGGCAAGCGCGCTTCCGTTTTAATCGGCGTGAGTTCTTTCAATAACAGCAGCTTTTCTGAAGGAAGCGTTTCTTCTTTCAGCTGCGCAGCCAACTCGAGGAGCGGACGCAGCGCTTCTTCCGGCGCCGCTTCGGCTGAGGCAATTTCTTTTTCCGCGACCCCCGAAAATCCCGCGGGTTGTGCGAATTCTTTAGCAGTCAGCAATAAGGATTTTATTTGTTTTACCAGTGCAGCCAATTCACCCTGCACCTCTACGTCGGAACTAAAGGCTTCGATGGCTTGCTGCAACTGTTCCCCGTTCGCATCTGCGAGCAATTGGAACACCGCATATTGCAAAGCTTGCTGCTCTTCGGTCAATTGCTCTTTAGGCATGCCCGATAATTGTTCGAGGAGCGCGGTGAGTTCTTTCATCGGCAATTCTTCTGATGCGATTTCAGGCTCCGCTATCGACTGCGCCGGTTCTCCCGATAGCGCCACGAGCAATTGCCCAAACTGTCCTGCGGGCTCATTGCTTGCCGGCGTTTTCACTGCACCTGCTGATACAGCGGGCCGGCTGGTTAACGCAGACACCAGCGCGTTCACTGTGCGTCACCGGTTCTGCCGAGGCGGTAATAGCGGCTGCCGGCCAGGTCATCGAAAAAGTTCTGCTCGACCGCTTGGTGTTCTTTCTGGTGGGCAGCATAGTTTTGCTCTTTTAAATTGCCCCAGGTTTTTTCTTCACGCGCTTTTTCTTTTAAGGCATCTTGGCTTCTCGAGACAATGCGTTCGTGCGTCGCAACTTCGCGGTTCGCCATGGACGATTGCTCATAAAGCTGGTGGATATATTCTTCTAGCATGCGCAGCTCGGAGATCGGGATGCCTTTTTGCTCTTTGGCTTTTTTCATTTCTTCCGCCTGGGCGATCTTGCTGTGCAGCGCTTCACTTTGTTCACGGACGGCCTGCTCTTTTTTTAGTGCTTCGGCCATCTCCACTTGTGCCAGCTGCGTTTCGTTTTCTTTCAGGTCGAGAATTTTCTGGAATCGGAAATTGAATCGTGTCACGTTTCAGCACCTCCAAATTGTTGTGCGAGCCGGTCGACGCTTTCCGCCAATTCGGCCTTCTCGTATATATCTTGCTGTAGGTAATTCCGTATTAACGGGTATGCGCGGATCGCTTCATCGATTTCTTTATTGGCGCCGCTTTTATAGGCCCCGATATTGATCAAGTCTTCTGCGGAATCGTGAGCTGCGAGCAATCGCTTCAATTCAGTCGCCGCTCTTTGATGGTCGCGCGTCGTCACTTCATTCATGATGCGGCTCACGCTGGCCATGATATTGATCGCGGGGAATTGCCCTTTTTGCGCCAATTTGCGGTCCAAAACGATGTGGCCGTCCAAGATTCCGCGCACCGCATCAGCGATCGGTTCGTTCATATCATCGCCATCGACCAAGACGGTGTAGAATGCCGTAATCGATCCTTTCGACGAGGTGCCGGAGCGCTCGAGTAAGCGCGGCAATAACGCGAAGACGCTCGGCGTATAGCCTTTGCTGGTCGGCGGTTCACCGACCGCCAGCCCCACTTCGCGCTGCGCCATGGCAAAACGGGTCACGGAATCCATCATCAACATGACGTTTTTCCCCTGGTCGCGGAAATACTCCGCTATCGCCGTAGCCGTCAAAGCGCCTTTGATGCGTTGCATCGGTGTCTGATCAGAGGTGGCAGCGACGACGACCGAGTTTTTCAATCCTTCCGGCCCGAGATCGCGTTCGATAAAGTCACGCACTTCCCGGCCACGCTCGCCAATCAGCGCGATGACGTTGACATCGGCTTCGGTGTTGCGGGCGATCATGCCCATGAGCGTACTTTTTCCGACGCCGCTTCCCGCGAACACGCCGATGCGCTGGCCTTGCCCGACCGTCAGCAAACCGTCGATCGCACGCACGCCCACTTCTAAGGGTTTGTCGATGCGCGGCCTTTTCAGCGGGTTCGGCGGCGTGTTGGTCGTAGAATATTTCTTCAAGCCTTTCGGCAATTTATTGTCATCCAATGGCTTACCCGTGCCATCGAGGATTTTTCCAAGAATGGCTGGGCCGACACGGATCTGCAATGGTACGCCTGTTGCCACGACGAGGCAGCCTGGACCGACTTGCGCCAAATCGCGCAATGGCATGAGCATGATTTTGTTTTCCTTGAAGCCGACGACTTCCGCTTCAATCGGCGGGTCAAAACGGCTTGGATAAAGTAAGCACAACTCGCCGAGCTTGGCGTTTGGGCCTTGTGCTTCAATGGTCAAGCCAATCACTTGGACGACTTTTCCGTGTTTTCTCACCGGCTCGATTTCTTCCAGCAGCGTCAAATATTCGCTATCTATCAGCTTCATCATTGGATTTCTCCTCACAATAAACGAGCAATTGCTTTTTGATTTCGTTCAGTTGGCTATCGAGTGTCGCATCAAACGAACCGTTTTTCGTATGAATCGTACACCCCGAAGGCGTTTGCCCTGCGACTGGCATCAGTTTGAGTTCTGCGCCTGCCCGGATATAGCTTTTCAGCTCGTCTTCAAACGGCAGCATTGCCGGATAGTCTTCGAGTGCCACATGGATGGCGACTTCTTCCGTATCGTCCGCTTGCCGAAGCGCGTGGCGGATGATCGACAAGAGCTGCACATCGTCTTGCACCAATTCGTTGCGGATGATTTTCCGCGCGATTTCGGTGCTGAGCGATAGCAAGAACGGTTCCGATTCCCGGATGATGCGGCGCTGTTCTTCGTAAGCCGCAGCGATCAAGCTTTCCATCAGCTCGCGCTTTTGGAGAAAATCCGCTTCGGCTTGAGCGAGCCCTTGAGTGAAGCCTTCTTGAAATCCAGCTTCCGCGGCAGCTTGCCCCTGTTGCTCCGCTTGTTCTAGCGCTTGCTGCTGTTGAGTTTCACGCCATTCGGCCATTTCTGCGTATGCTTGTTGCTGTTCTTCGGCCAATTGTTTTCTCAGCGTGTCCAATTGCTGCTCCAAACCGCTGACTTCTTCTTTTAAACGTACACCGTGCTGTTCGACGTCTGAATCCGCTTGAGCTTCGAACGGCCGGCGGGTTTCCACTTTGCGTAATCCGATGATTTTTGTGCCGCTTTGTTCGGTGCTGCGGATGATATTAGACAATCAGTTCATCTCCCTCTTCCCGGGAAACGGTGATTTCGCCTTCTTCTTCAAGCTTGCGGATCAGCGCTACGATTTCAGTCTGCGCATTTTCCACATCCTTCAGTTTCACAGGCCCCATCACTTCTATCTCTTCTCTAATCAGTTCTGAGCGTCTTGAAGACATGTTTCTAAATATGCTTTCCTTAACTTCATCACTTGCTGCCTTCAATGCCAGGCTTAATTCCACATCGCTCACTTCGCGAATAACCCGCTGGATTGAACGCACGTCCAATTTAACCAGGTCTTCGAAGACAAACATAAGTTTTTTGATTTCCGCGACAAGCTCTGGGCTGCCGCTTTCAAGTTCAGACAAAATGGCTTTTTCTGTACTCCGGTCGACTTGGTTGAGGACGCGGACAATCGCTTCCACCCCACCGGTCACTGCGTAATCCTGGACACCGTTCACAGAAGATAGTTTCCGCTCCAAAATTTGTTCCACTTGCTGGATAACATCGGGTGACGTACTTTCCATTAACGCAATTCGTTTTGCTACTTCCGCCCGCTGCTCAACCGGCAACTGCGAGAGGATTTGCGAAGATTGCTTTGGATCAAGATAAGACAACACCAATGCAATCGTCTGTGCCTGTTCGTTCTGCAACACGGTCACAAGCCGGGCCGGATCCAAGCGCCTCGCGAAATTGAACGGCTTGACTTGAAGCCGATTTGACAGGCGGCCGATCGTGTCGATGGCCTTTTCTTTGCCGAGCGCTTTTTCGAGAACTTCCCGCGCGTAGCTGAGCCCGCCTTCGTTCATATAATCCTGCGCCAGGACCATTTCATAAAATTCGTTGATCACTTTTTCTGTCTGGCTGTTCTTCAATTGGCGCACATTGGAAATTTCCATCGTCAATTGGTCGATTTCCCTTTCAGATAAGCGCTTGAATACTTCGACGGAAACGTCAGGACCCATACCTACAAGCAATACGGCGACTTTTTGGATTCCCGTCAATTCTTTAATGCGTTCTACCATTCAATTCTCCCCTACTCATCCGCCATCCATGAGCGCAGTAGATTTGTGAAATCATCAGGACGCCCTTTAGCAAGCTTCTCGATGGTTTTGCGCTTTGGATTGGTCCGATTATTAAATTCAGACAAATCGACTCCACCATCTTGTTCGGTGGCGTTTGCTGCTGGCTGCATTTTCGCAGCCGCCCGCTCGAAATAATCCATCTCAAGTTCTGCTGCCAATTCTTCCTGCTGCTTTTTGCGTCTCTTGGCTACAAGGAGAATGATCCCCGTCAACAAGATCACAGCCACTCCGGCAAGTACGTACCAAAGAAGCGGAACGCCTGTCCAGAATGTCGTGACCGGCTCTTCTTCGGCCAGTTTCGGACGACCTTGGAATTCTGTCGCAAAAATTGAAATGCGGTCATCGAGTTCTGCCGGCGTCGGCTGGAACTCGTTCATGCTGAGCGATGCGCTGACCGTATTCCCGAGTAAATTGCGGATATCGGTCATGTTCTGCTCGGTCAAACTTGCCGGATTGTCCGGCACCGGCGGCTCGACGCCGACATTGATCGTAATATCGTCGATGACATAAGGGCTCATCTCGATCTGCCGGCTAATGCGGTTGACTTCGCGGTTGATGCGTTCTTCGGTCCGTTCGGATTCACTCGTTCCGGTGCCGTCTGCTGCGGGGTAATTGGCAATATCCGTTTCCCCGGTTCCGGCATCATCTGCCAGCGCCGCCCCTTCACTTGCATAAGTTTCGACGATCCGCTCGACGCTGATGTCGATGCCTTCGCCCGTTTCGAGATCAACCGGCTCCACCAATTGCTCTTCGCGTTTTTCTTTCGTGAAATCGATGTTTGCCATAACGGAAACAACGACTTTGTCCTGCCCGAGCAATAGCCCGAGCATCTGCTGCAATTCACGTTGAATATCTTGTTCGATGCCTTGCTGGATTTCTCGGTTTTGCTGATAGACCGTCAAATTAGTGTCCGGAGCGCCTGTATCTTGCAATTCAAATACTTGTCCGTTCTGATCCATAATGACGATTTGTTCCATCGGCAAATTCGGCACCGACTTGCTGACCAAATGGTATAAACCGTTGATTTGTTTTTGGTCCAAATTCAAAGTGCCGTCGCCTTGGATGACGATCGATGCGGTCGACACTTGTTCTTCATCGGTCAGCCAGACATTTTCTTTCGGCAAGGTAATCATGACGTTGGCATCAGTCACGCCAGCGATTTGTTTCACCAAATACGCAAGTTCGTTTTGCATCGCGTCACGTTCCACGACATCAAAATGGCGGTCGGTCATCCCAAGCCCCATGTTTTCACTGAATATGCCGTACGTGACATTGCCGTTTTTCGGCAAGCCCTCTGCCGCTAGGCTCACTTTCAAGCTGGCGACTTGCTCGTCCGGGACGGAGATAGTCGAGCCGTCCGTCGACACTTCGACTGGAATTCCTTGGGTTTCGATCGCTGCCTTGATTTCGCCTGCTTCCGCAGGATCCAAATTGGAGTACAAAGGCGACATATTCGTTTGGCTATTGAAGAAAACAAAAAGCCCTAGGGCAAGTAATGTGATGAAAAAGGACGCGGCCATCAGCCATTTGGTCGCTTTCGATAAACTGCCCCAGGAGTCTTTTGTTTTGGTTTTATAGGTTTCGAACTTCTCTTTCATTGAACGCACACCTTAATTTCTTTCATACTTGCATTCTCATCACTTCTTGGTACGCTTCCACCACTTTATTGCGCACTTGCATTGTCATTTGAAGCGATAGGCTCGCTTTTTGCGAAGCGATCATCACTTCATGGACGTCTTTCACTTCGCCCGTCAACAATTGATCCGTCTTTTTATCGGATACATTTTGCGCCGCGCTGACTTCTTTCAATGCATTCTTGAAGACATCGCCGAACCCTGTCGCTTGCGGCTCCGGCTGCATTTTTTCCAGGAATTGATTTTGCAGAAACGGTGTTTGCAACTGTGCAATTTTCTCCATGCTGCCCCTCCTAAACTAAACTTCGTTATTTTCCGATTTCCAATGCTTTCATAAACATGCTTTTCGAGGCATTCATCGCGGTGACATTCGCTTCATAGGAACGCGTCGCCGACATCAAATCGACCATTTCCTTGATCGGGTCCACATTCGACGTGCGCACATATCCTTCAACATCTGCGTCCGGATGTTCCGGATCGTAAGTGACCGGAAACGGTGTAGCGTCTTCACGGATGGCGCTTGCTTTTACGCCTGCCCCGGCTCCTTTATTTTCCATGGCGGCCGTTAATTGCTTAGCGAATGGCGAAGCGCCGGCGGTCGATAATTCCACAGTCTTGCGGCGGTAAGGTACCCATTCCCCGTTGACCAACTCTGCACGGTTCGTATTGGCGTTGGCGATATTCGAAGACACAACATCCATTCGCAAACGGTTGGCGGTTAGACCAGATGCGCTAATATTCAGACCATTAAATAAAGACATAAGCGTTATCTCCCTCCATTGATGACTGAACTCAAGCTGGAAAACTTGCCGTTGACGCGCTCTGTCACGGCGTTATACCATAATTGGTTTTTTGCCAGTTCTGCCATTTCAACATCCATATCGACATTATTGCCGTTCGGTGTCATTTTCGTGTTGTGGTTGACCGTTACTGGCGTTGCCCCCGCCCCACTTTGGAATTCCAGGTGGCGTGCATCTGTGCGGTAGCTCTTCATCTGCGAGGCGCTTGCCTGTTCCATCGCCTGTTGAAAATTCACTTGCTTACTTTTGTAATTTGCTGTATCGACATTGGCGATATTTCCGGCATGGACACGCTGTTTCAATGTCGAAGTCGACAATGCCTGCTCCATTTTTTGAATGCTTGATGGAAAGATGTTCATCTTTTTTCTCCCCTCGTCCCCAAATTTGCCCAAATAAAAAACCCACTTTGAAAAAGGCGGATTTGAGTCAAATCTACCATCTTTCGGTAACCCGGCGATCCTGTGTCTTAGACAGTTAGACCCGTGGCTTTGCGTCCTTAACTTTCGTATAAGTTTGCTATTTTCGTCATGATATGGGTATATTTTTCTTTAAACTCGTCTTTTAGAATCATTTTGAGTCGTTACTACCTCGGTATAGTATCATGCTTTTTTTATTTTGGCTATTTTATTTTATAAAAAAATTCTACTATTTTTTCCATTTAATCTACGGTTTTCTGTTAAAATGAAGACACCACAAAGAATACATAGTCCAAAAGACTGTGAAAAGGAAGGTGACTAGGTAATATGTTTCGAGGATTATACACAGCTACCTCAGGAATGATGTCTCAAAATAGAAATCAACAAATATTGACAAATAATCTATCAAATTCCAATACCCCGGGATTCAAGACAGATGAAGCGGCTATTCGCTCGTTTCCACAGCAATTGATCAAAGCGCAAAATGCCAATCAGCCTGCGCCGATTGGCCGACTTTCCACTGGCGTTTACGTTCAAGAAGCGATTCCTTCATTCCTGCAAGGGCCGATACGCGAAACGGGGAATGCGACCGATTTCGCCTTAGTCAACGATAATTTGCCGCTAGATGCCGAAACCGGGGAACGCGGCACGTTATTGTTTGCGGTTGAAACAGAACAAGGCGACATCCGCTATACGCGTAACGGGCAATTCACGGTCGATGCGCAAGGATTCCTTGCGACCAGCTTCGGCCAGCGGGTGCTCGGCGACAACCTCCAGCCGATTCAAGTCGGCGATGGCGGATTTTCTGTCCAAACGAACGGCGAACTCACGCGTTCGGATGGCGTAGGTGCCGGAAGCATCTGGATTGGCGCTGCGGACGAGCCGGAACAATTGATCAAGCAAGGGCACAATTTGCTTGCCTGGGCAGGAGACGATGCGGATGCACCGGCACTTGCTGAAGATGCCGAACGATTCGTCAAGCAAGGTTTTGTCGAACAATCGAATGTCGATTTGACCCGCACGATGACCGACATGATGACCGCTTACCGCGGATTCGAATCCAACCAAAAAGTGATCCAGGCCTATGACCGCAGCATGGAAAAAGCGGTTAATGAAATCGGCCGGGTCTGATAAGGAGCCAATCATATGAACATCCAAATGAATGCGGCAAGCAGCTCGATGCGCGAACTTCAGAAAAAAATTGATATGATCGCCAATAATGTCGCCAACGTCAATACGACGGGCTATAAAAAACAAGAAGCCAATTTTGCGGACGCCTTGCTTCACAGCGTGAATAAGCAAGCCGGTCCTGCCAACGAAATTGGAAGAAGCACACCGGACGGGCTGCGCATCGGCGGTGGGATGTTATTGTCTGATGGCATCACCCGCCATTCGCTTGGGCAGATGCAGGAAACAGGTCGCGAACTGGACTTTGCGATTGATTCGCCGAACAGCTATTTCCGCGTCTCGAACGAAGATGGCATTTCTTACACTAGAAATGGATCATTCCAAACCGAGCCAATTGCGGGCAGCGACCGTTTGGCGCTTGTCACCGCTTCCGGCGATTCGGTCTTGGGCGCTGACGGCACACCGATCACGCTTGCAGCGGGATACGAAGAATTGAGCATCGGATCAAACGGCACCGTGACCGCAACTTATGCCGGCCAAGCAGCTGAAACGTTCCAATTCGGAACTGCTCAAATTAACCGGACCGCCCTTCTGGAAAAAACAGGCGATAATCGCTACCGCTTGCCAGGCACTGAAGCTGAACAAATTGCCGCCGGCGCCTTGGAGCTGGGGGGTTCCCCTATTTCCCAAGCGGTGCTGGAAACTTCAAACGTCGACATGGCGAGTGAAATGACCGAACTGATCGCCACGCAGCGCCTCTTTCAATCACAAGGGCGCGCCATTTCATTCGCAGATGATATGATGGGCTTGGTCAATACAATGAAATCCTAATATTCTCCACTTTATGTTTGATTACTATAATAATAAAAAAACCCGCATTTCCAGGAATTATCTGGAATTGCGGGTTTTTTATGCAAAAGTTTGAGTACTAGCCACTTAATGGATAAACATATTCTCTACCTGATCTTCATCGAATTCTAAGTTTATATAGCTCTTCCTATAAAATAAAAAACAGCCGATGCCTGCATGCATCCGCCGTTTATCGAAGAAAATCCATTAAGTTTGTCTGCATAATCTTGGCAGATGATGACAGGCTCGCTTGGTAAATGCTTTCTTCACTTTTTAATTTTATTAGTATTTCAGCATAATCTACATCTTCTATAGAAGATAACGCAGTTCCAAGAGAAAGTTTGGCGTCCAACAGACGGCTTTCGGTCGATTCAATGCGATTTTGGCGTGCGCCGTTTTCAGCAGCTGCTGTGAGGAGACGCTCCATCGCTTCGTCAATGCCATCGAGTCCGACTTCCCCGCCAGCTTGTATGCTGTCAGCAAGTTGGCCGACCACCCGGAACAAATTGCTTGGATCTTCTGCATTGCCGACGAGCGTTTGAGGCAAAATGCCGATTTCAATTTGCATCCCCGGGCCGATTTTCACCGTTTTCAGTGGCCCGTTCGCTGGTGCTGCTTCAAAAGAAACAGCATCCGCAAATGGCTTTACCGTGCCGTCGCCGCCTCCGAACAAATACCTTCCATCAACTTCCGAATTGGCAAATTGGCGTAATTGCTCATTTAGCACGCCGACTTCCTTGAAAATCAATTCGCGATCTTCCGGAGACAATGTCCCGCTCCCGCCTTGAACACCGAGCTCGCGGATGCGTTGGGTGACATCGACCATCGCTTGGATGGAACGATCGTTTTCATCCAGCCACAGATTGGCATCTCCGATATTTCGTTCGAATTGATCGTTCGCCGACATGACGCTTTTTAAGCTCATCGATTTCGCCACCGCTTGCGGATCGTCAGACGGTTTGTGAAGCAATTTGCCGCTGGCTGCCTGCAAATTGGTTTTCTCAAAGCGCCCGAGATTTTGCTGCATATGGTTGACGGAATTTTGATGCATCATTTGTTGGGTTACTCTCATGGGATTGTCCTCCGTTTATCAGCTTTAACGTGCAGCCATTCGGTTTATGATTGTATCAAGCATTTCATCGGTAGTTGACACCAATCGGGCTGCAGCATTGTAGGCATGCTGGAATTTCACCAAATTCGACATTTCCTCATCCAGTGAAACACCCGCAACTGACTGGCGGCGATTTTCGGTCGACACCATCAATTGCTGCTGCGTCGAAACCGCATAGCCTGCACTCTGTGCTTCTGCACCTAAGCCGCTCACTAGTGAACGAAAATCGGCTTGTACTTTTTTCACGTCTTCATCAAGGCCTTTTGGCAGTTCGAGCTTGGTATCTTTTGCCACGCTCAATTCACCTGGTGCCGTATTTTCAAAAACATTGCCGTTCGCTTCCGCGAATTCTGTCACCGCGACGTTAATATTTTCTCGGTAGCTCGTGACTGTAGCTGCGGCTTCCGCGAGTCCGCCCAGCTTGCCGCCGGCTGTCTCAGGGTCGAGTGGTTCACCGGCTTTCACTGGCTGATTGTTTGACGCCAATGCAATCGCATAGCCGCCATCTGTTTTTTCTGTGACTTTGATGTCCATCAACTGCGACAGTTCATCGACAGCCGCGTCCCGCTCGTCACGTAAATTGTTTGCCTGCGGGCCTGTACGCATAATATTTTTGTTCAATTCTTCAATGCGCGAGATTAAGGTCTGGGCTTCTTTCTCTGCAGCCGTTGTACGCTCTTTCAACTCCGCGGTCAAATCCCCCATCGACCGGTCAATTGTTTTCGCTACGTCCGCAAATGCTTGCGCCCGCTCTTTCACGACTGCTTGAACGGCTGAGTTCGACGGGTCGCTTGCCAAGTCTTGCCAAGCGCTCCACAAGCGACCCATTGAAGCGTTGAGGCCATTGTCTCCCGGCTCGCCGAGAATCGTTTCGACGTTGCCAAGTGCATCGCTTTTCGTTTGCCACTCCGCAAATTCTGCTGTATGCCCCCGGTATTGCTGGTCAAGAAAGCGGTCACGCACGCGCATCACCGAGTCGATGGAAACCCCGGTTCCAAGCTGTCCCGATCCTTGATTGGTCCAAACTTCAAGAGAAGCAGAAGAACTCGTATTCACTTGTTGGCGCGAATAGCCTTTCGTATTGGCATTCGCGATATTCTGGCCGGTCGTGGAGAGGCTTGCCTGGCTTGCAGACAAGCCGCGGTTGCCGGTTTCCAAAGTGTGAAAAGTTGACACGTGATCCCCTGCTTTCTTCGCGGGACTTTACGCTTTTGTATCGAAAAAGCCCCGATTGGTTGACTGTGTATGCTTGGTGCTGGATTGAGGCTGGTAATTATACGGCTGCTTCGCAGGTGTTGTGATATGCCCGATCATGCCTGAAATGAAATCTACGGAGTCCTGTACCAGCTTTTCGTTCTGGCGATTTTTCGCTTGCAGTTCCACGAGCAATTGCTTTAAGGTCGTTAATTGTTCCTGCAGCGCAAGTTTTGCCGTTTCGTCGGGCAATTGGTCCGTGAACTGGCTGAAGCTGAGCCCTGGATGTTCTTCGAGCACTTCAATCACCAGGCGTTCTCGCTCATCTTCGAGTTGTCCGAGCCTGCGAATGAGCCGTGTCTCTTCTTTGACGAGTTCTGTCAGCTCATCGACTTTATGCTCGATCAAAACCGTTTGCTTGCGCTCGGCGTAGCGGATCAACTGATGCTGTATGGTAATCAGCTCATCAAGTGTTGCGGTCATCATTTTCAACACCGGAGTTCCCTCTCTTTCCATCGCTCAACTGTCATTTGTCAAACCAGTACTGATGGATTTTCTCAGCTACCTTGTCTTGGTCCACCTGATATTCACCAGAGGCCACCTGTGCTTTTAGCAGCTGTATTTTTTCCTGACGGGCGATATCCGCTTCCGTATTCTTCTCGAACATCGCCTTCGCCTCACTTGAAATTTGCAGATGGTCTTCCTGTTGAAGCGGGCGCGCCTTTTGAGCCGGCGTCACCTGCATTTGCTTTTGATAAGACTGTATAAAGGAAGAACTATTCGTTTTATCAATATTCATTCCTTCACCACCTCTTAGTTTTAGTTCTTCAGTCTCCAGTGCGCTTGGTTGCTGTTCGTCCAATCGCCATCTTCAGCCAGGATCTCATTGGCGCTTCTCAAGAAATCCAATCGGCAATCTTCACAGAGCATGTGCCGATGGATGATTTCTTTGCAATGGGCGCACGGATACCCAAGATTCGGATAATCGCCTGTCAAAATCCGTCCTTCCCGCAGAAACTCGGAAATCTTATGGACAGAGACGCCCGTGAATAAGTGGACATCTTCGAGAGACGCGTTCCGGTGTTCGTGTTCTTGCAAAAACATATAGACTTTTTTGAATGCCGTTTCATTCTCCTGATGGCATTTCAAGCAGCAAGCGATTTGATCACGCAGAAAGAGCGCTCCGCAGCTGGGGCAATTGTCCAGTTTCGGGGTTGTCAAATGGATCACCTAGTTTCTTATCGCAATCAGTTCTATGTTGTCCGGGACTATTCGATTTACTATCTATACTACTAATATCGGCCATTCTTGAAAAATGTTTAGCTTTTTTAAAAAAACATTATTGCACTTTGAACTGCGTGACCAGTACCCGTTCGACTTTTCCTTTGCCGACCAGGTTTTCGAGCTGCGCCGTCATTTCATCCTGTAGCAAGGTGATGCCTTCTGTGCCGACCAGCTGTTCTTTTTCCATGCCGGCCACAGTCGCAATTGCCGCTGCACGGACTTCCGCGTGGCGTGTTTCCATTTCTTCTTTTATTTTTTTATCTGCTGATAGGATATTGAATTGAACCACCGCATAAGATGCCGGCGTGGCGAGATTTGTTGTGATTTCTTCCGTGTCGATGCTCAGCTCGACCATTTCATCGGCTGTCAGCGGTGCATCTGCGTCCACATCTTTTTGCGTTAGGAGAAAATAGACCGCTCCTCCAGCGCCCAAAAGCGCCGCAATCAATAAAACTAACAATACTTTTTTCATCATCCACCTCTTACTCTTCGGTTTCCGGCTCATCCTTATAAGGAGAAATCAGCACTTCGACACGGCGATTTTGCGCACGCCCCTCTTTTGTATCGTTCTCGGCAATCGGCTGATATTCGCTATAGCCGGTCGCGCTGAATTTTCTTGGGTCCAAGTCGCCGTTTTCAAGCAAAATCTTCATGAAATTGATGGCACGCGCTGAACTGAGTTCCCAGTTCGAATCAAACTCGCCGCCAACTGCCGGCACGTTATCTGTATGGCCTTCAATATAGATCATCCGCGGCGGGTCGCTGACGAGCAGCTCCGATAATTCACTCGCGATGGTGCGCGCTTGCTCATCAATATTCGCGCTTCCAGATTGATACAAGACCCCTTCATTAATCGTCAGCATGAGCCCTTTATCGGTCAATTCCGTTTGAAGTTTCGGCGATAAGCCCTTTTCATCAATATATGATTCGATCTTCTCCTGGAATTCCCTCAGTTCCTGTCGGTCGCGCACGGCTTCCACTTCTTCCATCATTTCTTCGGTCATGCCTTCTTCTGGAATGATCGCAAACGGCGAAGTGTCGGTATCCAATTCTACAGGCGCTGACTGGTCAAGCAGGCCGGTGCCTCCTTGCAATTCCACATTGAACGATTCGGAAATGGCCTTGAATTTCTTCGCATCGACTTCGCTTGCCGCAAACAGCACGATAAATAGTGCCAAGAGCAGCGTCAAGATATCGGCATACGGAATGAGCCAGGATTCGTCGACATGTTCCTCGTGCTTTTTTTTACGCTTCAACTTCAACACCACTCTGTTGTTCGTCTTCTAACACACGGTCTTTGGCCGGCAGATACGTCAAAAGTTTTTCTTCTACAGTTCGTGCAGGCAAGCCTTCTTGTACGGCAAGCAAGCCTTCAAGCATGATTTGTTTCACGCGCGCTTCCTTTTCGGATTTACGCTTTAATTTATTGGCGAATGGGTGCCACAGGACGTATCCTGTGAAAATCCCGAACAGCGTTGCAATAAATGCCGCTGAAATCGATTTTCCGAGCAATGCCACATCATCCAAATGACCGAGTGCTGCGACGAGCCCGATAACCGCTCCAAGCACGCCGAGCGTCGGCGCGTATGTACCGGCTTGGGTGAATATTTTCGCTCCGAGTTCGTGGCGGTCTTCCATTGCCGCGATGTCTTCTTCCATCAAGTCACGGATGTGCTCGAGCGATTGGCCATCGACGACCATTTTCAAGCCGCGCTGCAAAAACGGGTCCTCCACTTCTTCTGCACGCTCTTCCAAGGCGAGCAAGCCTTCTTTTCTTGCGACCATCGCCCAGCCGGTGAACATCGGGATCAGTTCTTTGATCGACAATGTTTTCTGTTCACCGAACAACACTTTGAACAGCCCCGGGATGCGCTTTACTTCGTCCATCGGAAAGGCGATCAAGATACAGGCAGCGGTGCCCATGAAAATGATGACCAATGCGGCTGGGTTATATAGTGCGGCCGGGCTGGACCCTTTCAAGGCCATGCCGCCGACGAGCACAAGTACGCCCAAGATGATGCCTAACCAAGATGTCTTATCCACGTCCATACCTCATTTCACTTTGGATATTTGTTGAGTTGAATAATGAGCCTGTGAGATTTCATTGTTTGCGATATTCCGCAAAACAGCTGGCTTTCCGGGGGGCTCGCGCCGAACTAATTCGGACTAAGCGCCCGAATGGATTTCGGCACTTCATCGAAACTGAGTTGGAAAGCCCCCTCCGTTTCTGCTCCCCCAGGAGTCTGCGCTGTTTTGCTCCATATCCTTTTTTGCTAATTATAAAAAGCGGAAGGCGGCGACTCCTGCGGGAATAGCATGAGTCTTGAGACCCCGCAGGAAGCGAAACGACCGAGGAGGCTCAAGCCATGCCCGCGGAAAGCGTCCGCCTGAAGCGGTTCCTTTAAGTTTCTCCCTCAGTTATTCAACCCAACATATCCCTTATTGTTTTGCTAATGCCATGGCTTGCTTCCAGGTGTTGCGCAGTTCTGTTACATCTGCGAGTACAGCGTCGAGTGCTGCTGCGTCGTTTTTCATATTCGCTTCCATGAGCGAGTTGTTTTGATATTCATAAAGCTGTTCGAGTTCTTTCGACAGCGCGATGTCCGGGTTTAAGGTGCTGCGCAGTTCCTGGATGATGGCCTGTGCTTTCAACAAGTTTTTGTTCTTTTCTTCAAACTGTTTATCCAGCATCGCTTTTTTTGCGAGTTTGATGAATTTCAAGCAGCCGTTGTAGAGCATCAAGGTTAGCTCTTCAGAAGATGCGGTCATGACGGAATTTTGCTGGTAGGTCTGGTAAGGATTGATAGTTGCCATTATAGTTCCCCTCTCTTACTTGCGTTGGTCGATAAATGAGCCGCCGCTCGTCGGTTGGCGGTAAGCGCCGGCATATTGCACCGAGACTTTCCGCGCTTGTCCGAGCCGGGCCATCTGTGCGGCAAACTGTTCGTGCACCGTCTGCATGAGTGGCTGCAGCTGGATTTCCGTCTGCTGGATCTTGGCGATGATTGCTTGTTCATCCGCCGACCATTCGCTCGTTCCTTGTGCAGCGAGCGCTTCGATTGTTTCTTGCCGGCTGTCGAACAACTCTTGAAGCCGTTCGAGCGGTGCCAGTTCATTTTTATCCATATCTGAATCAATCAATTGTGCTTGTTCGTAAATCGCTTGCGTCTGCGCCAAAAATTCGGTGAGCCCATCGATTCTTTTTTCCATTACATGCCTCCGAACATATTCTGCTGCATCCAAGCGCTTTGTGAATTCATTTTGCTGAGCGCTTTTTCCATCGCCGTGAACTGGCTCCAGTAACGGTCTTCGATGCTCGTCAAACGGTCTTGCCATCGCGTGATTTCCGTTTCCATGCGGCGCAGTTTCTTGGACATCGTGCTATTGTCGACAGCACTTGCCGGGCTACCGGCCTGGGTGCTCAGGTTTTTAACGATGTCGTTGAGTTTGTCATAGACGCGCGCACCGATGCCGTCGCCCGCTTCACTGCGGACCGTGAACAAGTTCATTACTTCATCTGGTTTTTCTGAAAGAGCGGTCCTCAATTTATCCTCGTCGATGAACAATTTTCCGCCTTCGCGGTAATCGCCTGTGTTGATCCCGATTTGGGACAATAAATTGATGCTGCCATCTCCAATGCCACCGACTTTATCCATGAATTCGCGACGCAGATCCTGCAGCGCCGATTTCATGATCGGGTCATTGCGCAACAAGCCACTGCGCGCTTTTTCTTCCCATAATTCAATTTCATTGTCGCTCATGTCTTTTTTCTGTTCATCCGAAAGCGGCTGGAAATCCGGGTAGCGTTTTTCCACAATCTGTTTTTGTAAATCTTCAATCGTTTTGTTATACGCTTCTACAAAATCTTTAAGCATCTGTACCGGTTTTTCTGGATCGGACTGTACACGAACTTTTGTTGAAGTACCTGGAGTTGTATCTGTTGCTACTGCATCGACCGAAAGCAATTGAACCGTCAATCCGTTAACAGTCGCCTTATTGCTTGTCAGTCCATTGACTGTGATGCCGTCAATTGTGATAGAACCGTCCGTTGCGGCTGTAGATACCATCGACGCTTGGGCGGTGCCGGTAATCTGGCGGCCGAGGTCTGTATTGTCCGCCGTGCCGTCCGCATTCTTGAACGCGAGCGTGAAGTTCTGCGCTGAGCCGAGTTCTTTAGAAGAAATGAAAAAGCGCGAAGTCGTGTCATCGAAATTGACGCGCAGTGCGGGCTGCTTTCCAGCGGTTGCTTCTTGAAGCTTTTTCGCCACATCCGCGTAGGTCGTAGTTGCTTCGATATCTATATTGATATCGGCCTCGCCTGCGACTTGAATAGCAATTCTTCCTGCAACACCAATTGTGTCGGTAGATTTTGCTGCGCCACCGCCTGTTTTCTGGATCGGCGCTTCGGAAGTCATTTTCGCTGGTGTCGCAAGCGAATTGACTTTCACCTCGTAGTCTCCATTCATAGCTGTGGCGGTCGCTGCCACTTTCGCGCTGCCGGAGCCTGTCGCTTCGGCGCTATAGGCATTAAAGCTCGACTGCAAGCGCAAATTGCTGGCGCTCGTGCGCAAACTCGAGAACGCAAGGTTCTGTTCGCGTGTCGCTTCTTGCTGCCACTCGGTCCAGACTTTTTGCTGCATCAGTTTATCCAACGGCATTTTCTGTATTTGCATCATTTGTTTCACGATGGAGTCGGTGTCCATCCCGGAAGCTAATCCGCCGATTCGCATTGCGCTCATAGCTTGTTCACTCCTGTCTTATCGTTTTTCATCGATCATCATGCCCGTAATTTCGGCCATCGAGGCGTACATGTCTAGAAACTTGCGGTTCGGGATCTCCCGCAGCACTTCATCGGTTTTCGTATCGATCACTTGCACGTAATACACTTCCAATTGTTCGTGCAACTGGAATTTAATATTGGTTTCAGTTGGCACTAAAAATTCGTTCATGACGGCGACTTTATCCGTTACCATTTCTTTCGTGATAGCTTGAGCGGGTTCTTGGAATTGATGTTTTTCAGGGATTCCCGTTTCTTTTGCAACAATTGGATCTATTTTGCTGGCCTCTTGAAGATGTGGCATTGATTGATTAGTGACTTCCATGACAACACTCCCCGTCTTCTCAAATCGATCTAAAAAGCTCTCTATCCTTATTATCGGCACAATCCTGGATTTTTTTAGTACAGAATCAAAAAAATAAGACAAGCCCATAAAGAACCTGCCTTATCTTACGTGAGTTGCGTATAAAATTTGCTGACGCCTTGCGTCCAGTGGTTGTTGAGGCCGGTCGGATCGTTCGCCGCTCCAACAGGGGCATATTTCGCGCCGATTTGCGCGATGCTTTCCTTGCCTTGGTTTAAATAATTCTGGCGTAAATTGCGCGCCATGTCGTAAATGCTGTCGGCCACCGATTCATAGCTGCGCAGCCCGTTCTTGCCCATCATGCCGGCGATATTGTTTTTCTCATTCGCCGCCCGTGACGAGCCGTTTCCGGTTTCATGCACCGCAATCGCAGACAAAAGGTTCGGGTCGATATCGTATTTCTTGCCGGCTTCAATGAAATGCACCGCGGTGCCGCTCAATTTCCCATCGAGCTGCCCATCGAGTTTCAAAAACTGGACCGGCCGGAATTTCAGATCGCTTTGATCCGCAGCGCTCGTCGCCACGTCTTTATGCTGCATCGTCAGATTCGCGACGGCCGGATTATACGATGAACTTGCCGGTGACATAAACGACAAGTTGTTTGCGGCTGGCGCTTGTTGCATCGGCGTTTGCATTTGCTGGACATTCTCCATCATCGCTGCCATCAACAGCATCATAAACGACCCCGCTCCCGCCATGCCGGGCATTTGGCTGTTCGTCGCTCCGCTTCCGTTTGTTGCTGACGACTGCTGAAGCGAACTCATCGCCGACTGAAACAGCCAATTTGAATTGATCGGCCCCATCATACTCTTCCACACCTTCCATTTCCATTTATTCGTTTAGTTTACAAGAAGATGCAGGAAAAAAGAATAGGCGGATTGGGGGTAGGCTTCAAATAAGTTAGTTTTATTTAGAATGAAAGCTGTGACTTTTTACTGTCTTCTATGTAGAAAAGAAGCTTCAAGATAGAAGCTCCCGTTTTAAATATTTCTTTTGCTAGCTTAGCCCTTCAAATCAACCGATCCGCCAATATGCGGCTGCACGGATTGTTCAAGCATTTTCACGACACTAGCGCTATTCGTTTCGGCTTGATCCATCACTTTCTTGGTCACTAACACACTTGCTTCTTGCCGGACATTCATCTGGCTGAGTGACATCGATAAAGCGGCGATATCCATAGGAACTCCTCCTTGTGAACTTGCTTATAAAAAAAGGAGCCTAGAATCAGGCTCCTTTCGGTGTTTAAAATTAACGCAGCAATTGAAGAACTTGCTGTGGTGCTTGGTTGGCTTGCTTTGCCACTATGTCTTTCGATCATAGAATAGACTATATCTTCACCCTCATGTTCGAGGGGCTGGGCACTTCGAACGGCGCTTGCCGCCCTACGGATTTCATCGTCATAGCCTTCGCCTTAGACGGTCTATCCTAGTCGTTGAACCTTCTCCAGAGTTTCCTCACAGGAGCTTGGCTGCTGATTATCCATTGGTGCATCCCCGTCATTTTCAAACCGTCACGCCGACCGTTTCCAGTTACGTTGTGGTTGAGGGGGCTTTAGGAAGTTCCAGCAATTCACCCAGTTATACTCTAACCCGTTACCCGGTTAGACGCCCTAAAATCAATTATCTCAACAGTTGTAAAACTGATTGAGTCATTTGATTGGATTGAGCCAACATTGCTTGTGATGCTTGTGCAAGAATTGAGTTCTTTGTTTGTTCCATCATTTCTTTCGCCATCGTGCGAACATTTACTTTCATAAATGACTAGACTATATCTTCACCCTCTAGTGTTAGTAGGGGCCGGGCACTTCGGATCTGCCAGTGCTGATGGACACTGTGTCACCTACGGATTTCATCATCATAGCTCTCGCCTTAGATGGTCTATCCTAGTCGTTGAACCTTCTCCACTCTTTCGAGACAGGAGCTTGGCTGCTGATTGCCCAATCTTTTATTTTCTCAAGCCATCACGTTTGCCGTTTCCAGCTGCGTTGTGGCAATAAAAGCTATCAGGACTTTCCAGCAATTCACCCGGTCGTAATCTCTGATCGTTACCAATCAGGACGACTGTACCTCTGCTCGCTTACGCGGCTTCGGCATAATCAACGTCGCGGATACGTGATTCCGCAGCTGTAATATTTTCAGAAGATGTGTTCAAGTTGTTGATTGTGTGTTCGAGGCGGTTTTGTGTAGCACCAAGTTTTGAACGCTCACCTGACACTAATTCAATAGCATCATTAATTGTTGTAATAGCCGATTCCGCACCTGTTGTCGTCGTAACGTCGACACCTTTAACGCCTAGGCTACCTGAGTCCATTGCATTAATTGAAACGTTTATTGTTTGGTTTTCATTCGCTCCAATATGGAATGACAAAGAACCATTTACAGTGACACTTGTATCTGATGCGTTATCTTTCAAAGTAAATGAAAGGCCGTCCGCATCTCCGCCATTTACAGTAACTTTATTACCGCTATACGTAAGGGAAGCTCCCGCACCAAAGTTCGCATCTGTCAAACCAGAAGCATTCGTACCCTTAGCATCTAATTCGTTACCAGTAGTGTAATCCACCCCGGCGATAATATCAGCACCTTCTGTCACCTTCAAAGATGAAGAACCCCCGGTGTCAGCGCTACGAATTTGGAATGTATCACCAGTTCCTTGGAAATCCACTACTACTCCGGATACACTCGAGTTAATTTTGTTAGCTAAATCTTTATACGTATCGGTTGCTGCTACAGTAATATCTACACCGTTAACATTTAAAGTTCCTGCTCCTACAACATCTGCATCAGCGGTAGCTGCTGTCGCAACTCCTGTAGTTGCAGAAGTAGCTAACGCGGCCCCATTCGCATCAATTTGGTACGTTCCCTGTTTGGTATTCGGCCCAGCACTAGCATTTGTAACTTGGGTGCCATCTGCCACTTTTAATCCTGAAGAACCATTAAGTAGCTTTTTAGTATTGAATTCTGTTGAACTTGAGATTCTGTCTATTTCTTCTACTAATTGAGTAACCTCTTTTTGAATCTCTTCTCGGTCATTACTAGTGTTTGTATCGTTGGCAGCTTGTACTGACAATTCACGCATTCTTTGAAGGATATCCTGAGTCACGCTTAATGTACCTTCCGCAGTTTGGATCAACGAGATGCCGTCTTGTGCGTTTGTTGAAGCCTGTTCTAGTCCGCGAATCTGTCCACGCATTTTCTCAGAAATTGTAAGTCCAGCTGCATCGTCTTTCGCGCTGTTGATGCGAAGTCCTGATGACAATTTCTCCATGCTGTCCATTTGTGCGCTTTGAGCTGAGCCCATTTGGCGGTGCGTGTTAAGTGCTGCGATGTTGTGATTGATAATCATTGTGTATTACCTCCGTGTAATGTTTTTTGTTTTTTTTTTGCAAGCGCCCAAATCCGTTTGGACTGCCTTACATTCTATTTATCGGTATGCATTTTAAAATGTTTAGCTTTTTTGAAAAAAATGTCTCTTTTTATTTTACAAAATAAAAAGCCTATAAATGTTCAATAGACTCTCAGCAACCTATTACATTTGTCTTTCTGCAGATATAGTTAATCCAAAAGGACTCTCAAAAATTGCTCCTTTATCAGTTTCTTGACTTAACATCGAAGGTTTTATATTTGAAGATTCTCTCATCCACTCTATTAAGTCATACAAAGTTTTTATATTCTTGTTATCATATTTTCTCAAAAAACTTAAGTTATACTGTACTTCCCAAAATATTGACATTTTACTTGCACCTTCTTGTTGGTAAGAAACGTTGTCTTGTGAGGATATAGCTTCAATAACTTCATTTATTCTGATTTCATTCAAATCAACTGAATTTGCAACCTTATTCGCAAGGTAATTTAATCCAAATAAGTGCAGTTCTTTCGCCATCTGCCCTTGCAGACTCAAAGCTATAATTTCTTTCTTACTTACTTTTGAAAAATCTAACGCAAATTCTGGATCGATTATTCTAAAAGTAGCAGCATTCGACGAGTTAAAGTTCGGAATAAATAATCCTGTGACTAATTTTTCATCAATTATACCGAAAGGATCATTTATATTACGTTTTTGAGGAATACCATTATTCATTTGTTTAGTTAATGTATTCAAAGAATGTTGTGTACCTTTACATTCTAATAAATGAATATTGTAGAATTCGTCCATTAAAATGAAATCTGGTGATTTACTTGGACCATTTTTACTCTTATGACGTGTGGAAAGAGATGGCAAGTGTCTTAGAAAATATGTTGTATCGACAAAAGTTAATAAATTCATTTTCTTAGTTAAATAATATAATGCAAATCCCATTCCAAAATCGTCACTTAGAATAGTTTTTTGATGAGCATCCACATCTTTCCAGTCTTTGTTTAATTTAAAATCTTTACTATCCTCGAAACAGTTGATATATCTTAGAAACGCCCAATAATCGTTTACAGACATTCCAGTTCTTGTTGGATGCCTTGTTGCAAAGCTGATATTCAGAAGAACTTCTACTAAATTAAATGTATTATATCCGCTAATTCCCACTAAACTGGATGGAACAGGCTTTGAAGGGTCACGCCACGTAGAACAGTCTACAGCTACTAAAATATCTTTTTGAAACATGATACCTCTCCCCTCCGTCACTTTTAATTGGTAATCTCTTTTACTTTATATCTCAATATCAACCTCTTAATAAAATTTTCAAAATTAAAAATCATCCAATTACGTGCAAAACTTCGAATCACTTTTTCATTTTCAAAAAATCACTAATATCAATCACATTCGACACCGCGTTCTTGTTCTCTTCTTGAATCTCCAAATAAATCTCTTTCCGATGAATCGGAATTTCTTTCGGTGCGGAAATGCCCAGTTTGATGAGGTCGCCTTCGATGGAAGTGACCGTGATTTCGATATTGTCGTCGATGACGATCGATTCGCCGACTTTGCGTCCGAGTACGAGCATCGCTTACACCTGCCTTGCCGCTTGTTGGAACAGCGGATGTTTCACTTGGTAGTTCGGGTTGTTAAGGACGATCTGCTTGCCGAGCTGCTTTTTATTATTGATGACGACCGGCGCTTTCAAGTTCGCTGTCGCGTCACCAATTTGTTTGTTCGGCGTGACGGTCACTAAGACGATCCCATCAGACGGGTCTTCTAGTTTCAGTTGCCCGGTCAAAGTGTCATCGAGCTTCACTTCGTAGTCCGGCAAAAAAACGAACGGGTCCGCCATGAAGAAACTAATTGCCGCGTGTTCCGTTGACTGGAGGAAAAAGAACGGCGAGTCGCCTGATGGGTCTGCAGGAAGTAAGACGAATGTCGTTTCGTCTTCGAATCCCGGGATGCCGCGTTCGAATGTCAATAAACGGTTGTCTTCGAGTTCGAGCTCGCCGAATTGTTCTGTCTGGATTTTCATGGCTGACTTCCTTTCTATATGAACCTGATTTAGCCTGCTTCTATATGAGCCATTTCTTGCATGCGCAAACGCACCAATTGCTGTTCGCCTGTAATGCCTTTTAGTTCAGCGGTGAACGACTCGATCGATAAGCCTTGTACATCCACTAGCGCCGCCACGTCTGGCTGTTCGAGCAACTCCTGGCTCAGGATTACTTCCCCCGCATCTCCCTGCCCCTGCACACGCGCCGCTAGATTCACGGTGCGGCCGAAATAATCGAACCGATCATTCGAATTGACAGCAATCGCCGGCCCACTAAAGAGGCCGAGCCTCAGTAGCAGTGTATCATTTGTTTGTTCGTTAAAAGCGTCCAGTTTTTCCTGGATCGCGAGCGCCGCTTTGACGCCGTCCGCGGGTTTCGAGAACACCGCCATGACCGCGTCTCCAATCGTCTTGACGACGCTGCCGGAATTCTGTTTGATGTGTTCGGTCAAAAAATCGAAATGGCCGCGCACGCGTCCGTAGGCATTGGCGTCTCCCGCTTCTTCGTACAATGCAGTCGAGCCCTTCAGATCCGTGAAGAGGATCGTTACCTGGCCGATGGCGATTTTCTGCCCCGGCGCCAGCACTTCCGACGAAAACAAATCGCGGAATTCCTGCATGGCGGTCACTTTCGCCGCCGTCACCGTGTCTTTGCTCCAGTCGGCATTTTCCAGCGCGACGACAATGTCTTTTTCGCTGTCGTTGATGACGGAAATGTTCGATGCTTCCCGAGCTTCCTCTATCCATCCCGCTTCCGTATAACGGAACGAACCCTTCTGCCCGACTGGCACTTGATCATTTTTTTGCAGCACCCTCAAGCGCATTGACGCCTGATCCGCTAGCAAAAATTCCGTATGATCTCCCGGATGCAGAATGCGCTGTGCTTTAATATGCGGCGTAATCACCGGGCCGCCGACGCAATACACTTCTGCATAGGCTTGGCGGATGTTCGGATGCACCGCGAATTGCAGCTCGACGGATTGGTCGAAGTTCACATCGTACAAGACGCCGCACAGGTCGCAATGGAATTGCTGCTCGAGTTCGGACAAACTGCGGTGGTCATCTTTGGACACGCGGCAATTTGGGCAAATGACATGCCAGCTCATTTCCGAGAGTCCTGTTTTCGTTGCGTATAACAAGCCCCTCAACACTTTCTCACTATCCATCTCCCAAAGCTTCGCGAGTTGGCTTGGCACCAATTGCGCCGCGTCTTGGTCGCTGCTTTCACCGAGATGCGCTTTTAGCTGAGCAATAAATTCCTCTGCGACTGGAAAAGCGCGCAAATCATTCGACAACCGTTCGAGTTCGGCATGGTTCACTTTCGGTGCGGCCGGTTTCGCTAGTCTGGATGACTGTGCATCCAGTTGGACATTCTCCAAATACAGCATGATCTTTTTGACCGCCGGCAGCCCAGTCGTCTGGATGGCTGGATAAGCGAGTGCATTGCGCGGCGCGAACTCGGCCGTTAAGTGGATTTTCGTTTGCATGCCCCCACTCGCTGCATCGGACAATTCGACTTTCAATTTATAATACAGCAGCGGGCCCGACAAATATCGCCGCTCGACCGTGTAATACTCCTGTTCCTGCCATTCGAATGGAAACTCCTGCCATTTCATCGGCACCAGCCCCATCACTTTCGCTGCCGCTTCCCGGTAAAACACGCCGCCTGTCTCCGTTTTCGCCTGCCCGAACGATACAGGAAACAAGCCGATCGCGTCATTCATCTGGTTATTGTCGGCGAGCAGCTGCCACGCCATTTCACGGTCAATCGGAAATTCCTGTTCCAGTATGTAGACTTTCGGTTTCAATTTCATCATCGTTCACTCCTATGTCCATGCGATCGCCAAAGCCAGAAACAATAGGTGGAAAATCTGGTCCGCGACAATTGTGAGCCATCTGCTTTCGGATCCTGTGGTCATTTGGATGCGCTTGACCCAAAACTGGACAAAGCGCCGCCGGTCGAGCGCAATGTGGCTTATGAAGACGAGCGCAATCGCCGGAAGCGACAAGCCGCCTGCAAATAAACCAAACAACGCGATGACCGCCGTGTACACCGACACATGCGCCAGGAGCGGCAGCCACTGGGTCGCTTTGTGTTTCGCCATCCACGAAGTCTGCAACAAAAAATCGCCGACTAAGTGGCCCAGTAGTAAATAATCAAACATGCTCATATCCGGTATCTCCGCTCTGTTTTATACGTGCTTAAGTCGTAATCGCATTCTTCTAAGATTGAAATCATCGCATCGACCAATTCCGCTTCGAACAACTCGCCTCGGAAGCGCAACAATTCTTCTGCGCTTTCTTGCGGAGTGAACCCTTTGCTGTAGGGGCGGACGGTGGTCATTGCATCGAAGGTATCCGCGACGCCAACAATGCGTGCGAACAGCGGGATCGCATCGCCTTTTAGCCCTTCTGGATAGCCGCTGCCGTTCAGGCGCTCATGGTGGGATTTTGCTGTTTCCACCGCTCGCTCCATCGCATGCCGCGGCTCCATGTTCGCGAGAATTCCCGCACCGATCACCGTATGCTGTTGGATTGCGTGGAATTCGTCTTTCGTTAAACGGCCGGGTTTTTGCAGCAAGTCATCGCGGATGCCGATTTTCCCGATATCGTGAAGCAGCGCCGCTTTATACAGTTCTTCGCATTCGGAAGGCGCCATGCCGATTTTCTGCGCGATCCAAAAGGCGTAATTCGCGACGCGTCCCGAATGCCCGGCCGTGTAAGGGTCGCGCGCATCGAGCAGCGTCGCGAGCGTGCGGATCATGCTGATGAGCATGCGGTTGAGCTCATCGTACATTTGGCTATTGTGCAGCGCGAGCGCGGATTGATGCGCCAGCGCTTCTGCTAGGCGCAGATCATGTTCGGTAAAAAATTCGCCGTCCCGCTTGTTGAGCAATTGCAAAGAGCCGAGCAATTGGCTTTTAACAATCAACGGAACCGTCAAGAGAGAGCTCGTGATGAATCCGCTCTCCCGGTCAATCCGTTCGTTCCAATCGGCGTGCCGCGTGACGTCTTCAATGCGTTCGGCCTGGCCCGTTTCGAGCACTTTCCATACGACGCCTTGCCCTCTCGGCACTTTCACATCGAGAATTTCTTCGGCAGCCGCACCGAATGCGGACACGGCCTGCAAGTGCTGCCCGTCTGTATCCGCAATCCACAAAGTGCCAGCTTCCGCTCCGATGACGTGCATCATCTGCTGCAGAATATTGTCGAACACTTTATCCTGCTCAAGATGGGAATTGAGCTCTTTCGATGCATCCCATAACGCCATCAGCTCCTGGATGCGCTGTTCCAATTGTTCGGTTTCGTTCATGAAGGGCCTCCGCTATAAGTTTTTACTTTGAAATCAAGATGAATTATTTATTCCAAACGATAGCTTATTATTACGTTTCTCACAATACCTTTTGAATGCTTAAATGAAAATATTTACATTTCCATACACATCCAACCTACTAAGCTCTCTCTTTTATTATCGGCAGTTTCACGGAAATTTTTACTAAACCCCACGAAAAAACCGGACCCCCTATAGAGTCCGGCTTTGCTTACGATTCGACTTTTTCCAAGCTTTCCAGCGCTTGCTTGACGGTCGCATAGGCATCCGCGGATGCTAATTGAATACCCGACTGGACGATAGTCTGCACCAAGTCCGGACGCAGCCCCGCCACGACGACGTGGATGCCCATCAAGCTGAGCGTGCTGCCGATATGGTGGATCGCTTCTGCGGTCTGGTCGTCAATCTTCAACACGCCCGAGAAATCCGTGATGACGTGATATACATCCATTTCCGCAATGCGTGGGATAACATTCGTCAAAATGTGGTTGACCCGGTAGCTGTCGAGATAGCCGATCAACGGCAAGACGACGACATCGTCCGCGACTGGAACGATCGGTGCCGACAGCGCAATCATCTCGCTTTGCATTTCCGCTTCGTATTTTTCCTGAAGCCGTTCAAACGCAAAGAAGGTTTCGTTCAGGCTGACATCGAGCAAGGTGTTGATGCGTTTGATGACCAGCGCATTCTCTTCCAGGCTGAGCCCTGATTTGACGCTCAGTTCCGTGAACAATTCCGCCATGACGACGCGCGTCGGTGGATAACGCACGACGATCTCCGAAATCTTGCCGCCGGAAGATACTTGCATTTCTGCATTTTGCTTGCTCCACTCGATGAGTGCATCCGGCACCTCAAGGTCGGCTTCATTGCCGATGGTCTCGCCGAGATAGCCAAGCAATTCTTCGTACATTTCCACCGCGCGTAAGCGTTCCTCTGCCGGGATGTCCTGGTCGATTTTCGCAAGCACCCGGTCCACTACTTGTTCAGCGAGCGTACGCGGGCTCGCTGTGATATATCCGCAAAACTCCTTAAATGAAGACATTCTGCCTGCCACCTTTTCCAATGAATTGCTTTCAGTATACCACTTTGTATAAGGGCAGGCACGCCGATATGACCATGGAAATGACAATGACATACTCCTGTAACAAAGCCCCGACTGCAGATTCAGTCGGGGCTTTTGTCTAGTTATTGAATTTTGATCGTTTTGCGGATAGCGCTCATCGTTCCGAGATGAAGCGCGTCATGTGAAATCATGAACGCCAGGACTTCCCCGAGCGTCTCCATGCCAAGAAACGGCTCGAGCAATTTACTATCGAGTTTGCCGGCGGTCACACGCTCGATTTGGTCGGGCTGGTCGCGCAGCACTTGCTTAAGTTCTTCTAATGACGGCACGTCGCCTTCCCAATTTTGCGGGGATGTGCCGCTGGCGAATAATTCTTTATAGCGTTGCGGCAAAAACGGCTCCGTGTCGAGTGATTTCGAAACGAAACTATCGATTCCCGTGGCCAGATGCCCCGCGTTCCAGCGGATCGAGTTGCGGAACGGCGTCGGCATTTGGTCTGCTTCTTCTTCGCTCATCTTATCCAACAGTTTGATGATCATGCCGCGCCAGGTTTTCCATTGCCGAAACATTATTTCTTCATTCATCCTATCGCCTCCCGAAAAGTTAATATTCCCATTTTAGCGTTTTCACAGGAAGCTAGGCAAAGCTTCCGACTCGCAGCAATAAAGCAATATCATAAAGGTAACCATTTTTTGTTATATACTTTGCCTTTTATGCCTTATAAGCTAATTTTGTAAAAAATTCTTGTGAATTAAGTCACATCCGATATACTTTAATTACCACAAATTTAAGGGGGAGCATGTTTGAACTGCAATAATTGTTCTGTCTCGACACTGACATTTGATATTCGCCTAAGCGGTGAATTAAACCATTCCATTATTCCCATTGCCATAGATCATTTAGAACGCCAAGGCTTGGACGTCTCTTTGAAAGACAGCCGGCTGCGCATGGGCGAGTTCGGCGCTCGTGAATTTTTGAGTTTTTGTGAAGACCTGCTGGAAACCGAATTGGCTGAATTCCGCATCAACCAGGAAAGTTACCAGCCGATTACCGACATGCACCAAGTATTCGATATGGAATGGATCGATGAAGTCATCCAAAACGAACGCATCGTTTCCCATTTCCAGCCGATCGTCGATCAAGACCGCAACATCTTCGCCTATGAAATGCTCGCACGGTTCCATGACGCCGACGGGCAAGTCATTTACCCGAACACCATCTTCCCTGCAGCGAAAAGCCGCGGCCGCTTGTATGCACTTGACCGCGTCTGCCGGATGACCGCCGTTCGCGCGGCCGGCCAACTGTCCGGTGAAAAAGCGTTCATCAATTTTATCCCGACTTCGATTTACTCGCCGGAGTTTTGCCTGCGTTCGACAATCGACCTGGCCCACCAGACAGGCGTCGACCCGAACCAATTGGTGTTCGAAGTCGTCGAATCCGAGAAAGTCGATGACCTCGAGCATTTGAAGCGCATCCTCGGCTATTACAAATCGAGAGGCTTTCAATACGCACTCGACGATGTCGGTGAAGGCTATAGCACCGCTGAAGTGCTCGACGAATTGAAGCCGCATTTCATGAAGCTCGATATGAAATACGTCGATGGCGTGGCGAACGATTCCGCTAAGCAAGCAGTCGCACAGAGCTTCCTCGAGAAAGCCCAGGCAGTCGGCTCAACGCCGCTTGCAGAAGGCATCGAGACCGAAGAAGATTTCCTGTGGCTGAAAGCACAAGGCTACGAATTATTCCAAGGCTATTATTTCGGCAAGCCGGCGGCAGCACCGCTTGCGGCGAAGACGGCTTCATAACAAAAGGAAGAGACCACGGTCTCTTCCTTTTTTCATTGTCCTAATCAAGTCATGAGAGGAAAATCCCAAACCCTCTCGTTACAGAATAGTTTTATTTACCGCCAAAACTTCTCATAATCCGCTTTGTCTTCGATATTGAATTCAATCAGTTTACCCAGCAATGCGTAATCGACAGGGCTGTCCCAGCTCATGCGGATCAATTGCTTCGTGCTCGAATGGCCGCCTGCTTCAATGTCCTGCTCGAAGCGGTCGATCGCTGCTTTTTCCGGTGCCACCGCCATATGTTTTTTCGCGGTGCTGAACGCGATGATAAAGGTGCCATGATCGGTGAACATCGGCTGATTCCACGCAACACGCGGAACGAGCTGAGGATAGGTTTCCATGACCCATTTCAACACTTCTTCGACCCGTTCGCGGTGATCCGGGTTGTCGATCTTCGCCAAGTACTCTGCAAATTCATTCATCTGTTGTGCCTCCTCTTGTTTGAAGCGGATTTAAAATCCATGACGCTGGAAGGTTTTCATTGCTGCTTCATCTCGGGCATGCTCTTTATATGCAGATCGCGCTGAGGGAACGGGATTTCAATCTCGTGTTCTGCAAACAGGCGGTTGATGCGGAAATTCAATGCGCTTTTTGTGGCGATGACCTGGTTCGAGTTGTCGATCCAGACCATCAGCTCAAAATCGAGCGACGACTCGCCGAACGCTGCAAAATTGACGAACGGTGCCGGATCTGACAAGACGACACCGCCTGCTTGTTCTTCTTCTTGTGCAGCTTGAAGCAATACTCTTTTCACTTTGTCGGCATCCGTCCCATATGCGACACCGACCGGAACCACAAGCCGCATGCGCGGATCGCCGTAGGAACGGTTAACCACTTGCTCCTCCAGGAAATAGGAGTTCGGCACGATGACGTGTTCATTGTGAATCGTCTTGATGACGGTCGAGCGCATCGAAATTTTATCGACATCGCCGATCAAATCATCGATGATCACCCGGTCGCCGACTTTAATTGGCCGCTCGAACAGCAAGATGATCCCTGAAATGAAGTTCGAGGCGATGTTCTGCAGACCAAAACCGATCCCGACGCCAAGCACACCGGCGAACACTGTCAAGGCACTTAAATCCAACCCGACCGTCGTCAAGCTGACGACGATGGCGATGGCCATCACCGTATAGTGGAACATCCTATCGAATGTGTAGCTCATGCCACGGTCCAAGTGGTAGCGCTGATAGACATTCGGCAAAATATAACGCGTGATGATTTTCGACGCCCGGTTGGCAAGCGAAACAATCAAGACGACAAGGATTAATAGGAACGCCGTGATTTCGACATTGCCGATTTCAAACAGGCGATCGAACATCCAGCCCGAATTGGAAAAATAAAAAATCATAAACAGCAAAATCCCATAGGTTGTGGCCCAGTTCAACAAGCTCCGGAGCACAGGGTCAACGTGGCGGAAGACCCGATTGGTGCTTAAGCGGCGAGAAATGCCGAGCACAACCGCCCTGACGAGAAAAATACATGCCACGTAAAACAAAAACAGCAATACTTCTGTCCATTCAATTTGTTCGAACACATCATACCAGCGCTCGGTCAGCTCTTCCGGTTGAATCGTCAATAGCATATCCACGCCCCCCTTCCTATCCGAAGATTCATTCGTCTTCCGTTTCCACGAAATACTGATCTTTCCGGTACGCTACCCCGTCAACCGTCGCGATGATCTCGTCTCCGAGCAGCACGTCGATGCGGTAGAAACCGACGCGAAAATTGCGCTTCGTCTCGATCGCGCGCGCCGTCAACAGGTCTCCCGGTTTTGCTGCTTGGATAAACTGGGCATTGGTCGACAAACCGACCGATGCTTTGCCGTGCGCATTGCTTGCGACCGACATGACATGGTCAGCGAGTGCGTAAATGACCGCACCGTGCGCAGTTCCGTACGCATTGACCATATGATCTTGCACGACCAGCTCCGCCTCGGCCAGCGTCTCTTCGAATTTCGTCAAGCGGATGCCGAGCGACTTGGCATAGGGATCACTTGCCACTTTATTGCGGATTTCCGCGTAATGTTGTTGATGGAGTGCTTGTTCATCGATTCGTTTTGGCATAACAGTCTCCTTCGTCTTCGCTGCGCATTATTTCCCGGGAAACCCCGAGAGTTGCTTTTCAACAGCCACCGCCAATTGAGTGCGCGTATCGGCCAGTTGGTTCTTTAACGCTTCATTGTCCCACTCATCTCCTGTATAGAAACTCGCGAAGGGCTGATTTTTCTCTCTTGGCACGATGTGCAAATGAAAATGCGTTAATTCATCGGCCCCGCCGCCATTTTGCGTTTGCGTAATGCCAAACGGTGCGTAAAGTTCCCTGATGGTCCGGCTCATTACTTGTGAAGCGTTTAAAATGGCAAGTGCCGTCTCGCTGTCCATCTCGTCGATAAACCGGTAATGGGCTTTCGGTAAAATGAGCACATGCCCTTCATTGAACGGATCGTGGTCCAAAAAACACGCGACCCACTCGTTTTCATACACCATGTGCACCGGCAGTTCGCCGTTTGCCAGCCTGCATCCTAAGCAATCTTGTTCATTATGCCGTGAAATTCCACACATTGCCCGCACCCCTTATTCACAGCGACATCAGTTACACTGCAGTTGTTTTCTTTCCATTATACAAGCCAACTTCATCCAGGAAAGGAAAATCTAACGCCTTTTCGCACGATGTCCTATACTAATAGGCAAGGAGGGTTTTACATGATCCGTATTCTTGCAGTAGATGACGATTTACATATGCTTCAGTTTGTCGCCGGGGAGCTCCGGCAACATGGCTACGAAGTGATATCCGCCGAAAATGGTGAACAGGCATTGGCGCGTCTCGAACAGCAACCAGTAGACCTGGCGATTGTCGATGTCATGATGCCCGGAATCGACGGTTTTGAATTAACCGAACGCATCCGCACAGACTACGATATCCCGGTCATCCTCTTGACAGCGCGCCACCACATCGAAGACAAGGAACGCGGTTTTCTTGCCGGATCCGATGATTATTTGGTCAAACCGTTCGAATCCAAAGAATTGCTGTTCCGTGTCAAAGCGATTTTGCGCCGTTACGACCACCCCGAAAACAATACCCTTACGGCAGGGTCTTTAACAATCGACTTAAAAAGCTACGAACTGCGCTCGCCGAACGGCTTGTCGTTTATCCCATTAAAAGAATTTGAGCTGCTCGCCTTGCTCGCCTCGAAACCGCGCCACGTATTTACGCGAGACGCCATTATCGAAAGCGTATGGGGGCTCGATTTTCAAGGGGACGAACAGACCATCAACGTCCACATCAAACGGCTGCGCACCAGGCTCGAGCAATTCGCACCGGATGTCAAGATTGTCACGGTGCGCGGCGTCGGCTATAAACTGGAGGCCGATTCATGAGCTTGTATGTCAAATTCATCTGGTTCACATTCCTGACGATGCTCATCAGCAGCGCCATTTCGTTTTTCGCGATGAACACGCTGTATCACCAATTTTTGAAAGAAGACAATAACGACAAAAACCTCGCGATTGCCGAATCGTTTGCCGGCCATTTGAACAGCCTGCCGCCGAACCAAGTGGAAAGCACACTCGACGTTCTCGGTGACGCCGGCTATCAATTGTATTTGACCGATGGCAGCGATGTTTCGCGCTTCGGCGGCAAATTCCGCGATGAAACGATCGCCCAAGAAGATGTCCAGCACGTGCTCGGCGGCGACACCTTCAACGGCATCCGTGATTTTCCACGCCAAACTTTCGTCACCGGCTTTTTCGCCAATGAACTGCAAAATTCCATCGGCGTCCCCGTGACGCTCGGCGGTGAATCCTATGCTTTATTCCTGCGTCCCGACATCGAGCTATTGTTCCAGGAGCTTCATCTACTGTTCGGCGGCCTGGCCGTTGGCATTGTGCTGTTAAGTTTTCTTGGCATGCTGTTGGTTGCGCGTTTATTGATCCAGCCGATCACGAAATTGACCGAAGCGACCGAGAAAATGGCGACGGAAACCTTTGACGTGCCGCTCGCGATCGACCGGAGGGATGAAATCGGCCGCCTCGCCGACCAGTTCCGGTTGATGCGTTCGCGCATTGAGCAGTCGACCGTCAAGCGCAAGGAATTCGTCCATAATGTCTCACATGATATCCAGTCGCCGCTTCATACGATTCAAAGCTATCTCGGCTTGTTAGAGAAACCAGGCATCAGCGATTCCGACAAGCAGCACTACGCAGACATTATCCGCGAAGAGACGGCGCGCTTGTCTCTGCTGACGACCCAACTCTTGACCTTGGCGTCCGTCGACAAGGAAACACCTGAAGCGCTCGAGACCGTTGCACTTCACGAGCAATTGCATGCGACACTTAGCCATTTGCGCTATGCGTTCGACAACAAAGAACTGGCGCTGTCCGCACAGCTCACCCCAGCCTATACTCTAGGCAACGCGGTGCTGCTTCAAACCGTCTGGGAAAACCTATTGACCAATGCAGTGAAATACAGTGAACAGGGCGGCTCGGTCGACGTAACCCTTACGCAGAGTGAGAACCATATTTATGTCACGGTACGCGATCACGGCATCGGCATGACAGAGGACGAAACGAAACATGCTTTCGAGCGCTTTTACCGCGCGGACCAAGCCCGCACCCGCGGCCAAAAAGGCTCCGGCCTTGGCCTATCGATCGCCAAGGAAATCATCGAACTCCACGGCGGCCGGATCGAACTCGACAGCGCGCCAGGTGCTGGCACCACCGTAACTGTTATTCTTCCAGCCTCATCATCTGTATAGATTCAAAGCCCTCCACAACCGGAGGGCTTTTTTTATTCCAAACTGTCAACGCCCGTTCACCTTCCATTCATCTTGCCTCTATAGACTGAAAGTACACCAAAACGGAGGCGAACAACGTGAACTTAGCATGGAAAGAAATGAAGAAAAGCAAAACGAAATTCGTGATCCTCGGATCGATTGTCTTTTTGATCAGCTTATTGACCTTTATCATCTCAGGGCTTGCGAACGGCTTGTCACAAGACAATGCCGCATTGATCAAGAACTTGCCAGACGGAACGATCTATATGGAAACGGCGGCGGAAGAAACCCACGCCTTATCCGCAATCGACACAGAAACTCAGCAATCAGCCATGTCGGAAAACGACGGCGCGTTTGCATTCTCCATCCAGATGGGTTTTTTATTGAATGAACAAGACGAACAGCAAAGCGTCGCATTCGCCACATCGACCGGTTCGGCTGAATTTCCGGATGTCAAAAAAGGCAAAATCATCCTCGACCGTTCGCTCGAAGAAGACAGCATCCAAAAAGGCGATATCTTTACCAACAGCCAGTTGGATGGCGAATTTACCGTTACAGGCTTTACCGACGGCGCGAAATACAGCCATACACCTGTCGCTTTTATCCATCCGGACGACTTTGCGGAAATGTACCGCACGGAAGACCCGCAAATGCTGTTCCTTCCAGAGATGGCACAACCCGGCGCAATTCCTGGCCTGCAAAGCTTCTCTATAGAAGAATTCCTCAACACTTTGCCGAGCTATAGCGCCGAGCAATTATCGCTGTCGATGATTGTTTGGTTTTTAGTGGTTATCAGCGGCATGCTGTTCGCGATTTTCTTCTATATGATGAACATCCAGAAGCTCGGGCTGTACGGCATCTTAAAAGCGATCGGCGTAAAGACTGGAGCCTTGTTCCGCATGATCTGGACACAGATGCTCGTCATTACTGCGATGGCACTCATCTTATCGATCGCCGTCAGCCAAGTGTTTGAGACACTGGCACCAGGCGAAATGCCGTTCCACTTGCCGATTGATGCCACGCTGCAATTAACAGCGGTGTTCTTTGTTATCGGATTTGCCGGGGCCACTTTATCGGGCCTTCAGATTCGCAAAGCCAAGCCGCTTCAAGTCATTCAACAAGGAGAAGGATAAGCATGATTTTCACGACACAAGACATCCGAAAGACTTTCAAAACGGGTGAGGTAGCAGAAGAGATTTTAAAAGGTATCGACTTGTCGCTGACACAAGGCGAAATCACCGCACTCGTTGGCGCATCGGGCTCCGGCAAAAGCACGCTTCTGACGATCGCGGCGGGGCTTCAGCTCGCTTCCGGCGGCGAGATCCATTTTGACGGCGAGGAATTGACCGCCATGAACCAAGAACAGATTCGCCAAATCCGTGCGGAATCGTTTGGCTTTGTGTTCCAGTCCGCGCACCTCGTGCCGTTTCTCACGGCCGAAGAACAATTGCTGCTCATGCTCGAGACAGCCGGCTCCCTGCTTTCGAAAAAACAACGCCGCGATGAAGCCGCGCGAATACTCCAGTCGGTCGGCATGGACCACCGGAAAACCGCCTATCCCGCTTCGCTGTCCGGCGGCGAAAAGCAGCGAGTCGCCATCGCTCGGGCCATCGTCCACCAGCCCAAGCTTTTGTTCGCGGATGAACCGACGGCAAGTTTGGACTCCATCAAGTCTCACGAAGTGATGGAATTGCTTCAGCAACTGACGAAAACATTGAACATCGCCACCTTGATGGTCACCCACGAAGAAGACATGCTCGCCTACGCGGACCGCGTCATTACCATGAAAGACGGGCGTTTGGCATAAAAAAAGAGACGGCCGCGGCCGTCTCTTTTTCGTTATCGCTGTCTACTCCAGTTCCTTCAAATGCTTCGTCAATTCCATAAAGCGCCGGTCGAGTTCTGCGTAGCCCTTGTCTTTCGGCTGCATGAAGCTCAGTTTGCCGAGTACGGCTTGACGCTCCGTCTCGAGTTTCAGCCGAAGTTCACCGGTGCTGCCAAGCGCTTCTTTTGGCGGCGCTTCCCCGAGCTGCTTGCGGATCGTTCCGCCTTCAAACACCAGTTTGCCATCCGTCGCCTTGTCGAGCAAATAGCGGTCATGCGATACGACGAGAAGCGTGCCTCGGTAGTCCGCCAAGGTCGACTCCAATTGTTCGCGCGACGGCAAATCCAAATGATTGGTCGGCTCATCGAGCAATAGGGCGTCTTTATCTTCCAAGATGAATTTCATCAATTTGCATTTGACCCGCTCGCCCATGCTCATCTCTCGGATCGGCTCCAGCCATTGCTCTTTGCGGAAGCCTAAATGCTTCAATAAGTTCTGCACACGCCCCCGCTCTTTGAACGTGAACTGCTCAAATAATTCGGCAGGCGTCCGCTCAAGCGGCAAATCAAAGACGTCTTGCGTCAAATAGCCGATAGAGGCAGAAGGCGATAGCCAAAGCTCCCCCTCACTTAGCGGCTCTTCGCCCGCCAGCATTTTCAAAAACGTTGTCTTGCCGCTGCCGTTTGCGCCGACAACCGCGATTTTCTCCCCGTGCTGGACTGTAAACGAAGCGTTCTTGAATAATGGCATGTCGCCAAACGATTTCTCTAGCTTTTTCACTTCCAAAAAGCGTTTCCCGGCTTTCGGATTGGCACGGAAAGCAAAGTACACCTCGTATTCCGGTTCGACAGCGTCGACCGCCGCGTTCGCCAATTCCTTCTCCAGGCGTTTTTGCTTTGATTTCACTTGCGCGTCCATGCTTTTGGCTTTGACCCGGTAATATTCCTTATAGCCTTCCTGCTTGGTGGAATTGGCATGCGCCGATTCAGACCAGGAGGAAAGCTGCTTCATCTGGCTTTCGATCCGGTCGACGCGTTTTTGTTGTATGTCATAGGCGTGCTGTTGATTTTTACGCTGTTGTTCGCGGAATTCAATATAATCGCTGTAATTGCCGTTATAGCTGTGGATCTTGCCATTTTCAATCGACCAGATCTTCGTTGCGATTTGATCGAGGAAATAGCGGTCGTGCGAGACGATCGCGATGGCGCCTGGATAAGCGTTTAATTCGCGCAGCAAATGGGCTGTGCCTTGTGCGTCCAGATGATTGGTCGGCTCATCCAATAGCAAAAGATCCGCTGGCTGTGCTAAGCCTTTCGCAAGCCTCGCCTTTAGTTTTTCGCCTCCGCTCAATTGAGCAAAATCGCGGAACGGGACTTTCCATCTGTTCAATAGCGCTTGTTCCGCTTTCGTCACGTCTTCAAAAGCGTAATCCGGCAATTCCTGTTCGACTGCCCGCACGCTCATATCCGGTGCGCCTTGAATCAACTGTCCACTGGCCGGTGCGATGTCGCCGGAAATCAGCCGCAACAGCGTCGTTTTTCCAGCGCCGTTTTTCCCGATGATGCCGATGCGGTCGTCGCTCATGATGTTCGCCGTCACGTCCTCGAATAATAGTTGTTGTTCGATTTCCAAGGATACGTTCAATAATTTCATTAGTTCTGTCATGCAGAACCACCCCTTCTCGTTTTGGACAGGGAGAATTAAAAAATCCTCCCAAATCTAAATTTGGAAGGATTAGCCAGTACATTTTGGGTGTGTCAAATAAACTACAACACCTTATGGATGAAATGGGCAGACTAATCCTATGTTTTTGCCTTCGAAAAATAACTATTTCAAATGACTAAAAATATAGGTTAGTTACGCATTGTCCACCCATCAACTCGTTTCATTTCAGAATTGAGTTGATTTTATCATGCAGGAACTTTGCTTGCAACCGGGCCAGCCGGAATTACGCAGCGCTTTGTTCGCGCTTTTTCTTGATGCTGACAAGTGCGCCGACTGCCACGATGGCAAGAAGAACGCCCCAGAAGATCAATTTCCATTCTGTCGAGTGAGCGAAATCGTACGGCAAGATGCCGACGCCTTCGTGCCCGAGCGTCAACACGGTCAATTTCACGCCGACCCAGCCGACGATGACGAAAGCTGTCGTTTCAAGCTGCGGATAGTTCGCCAACAGTTTGACGAATTTATGCGCCGCAAAACGCATGATGACGAGTCCGACCAAACCACCCGTCAGCATGACAGCGAACTGGCCACCGTTGATGCCGCCGATTTCCATGGAACCAAGATGCGGCAAGGTGATCGCAAGCGCCACCGCTGCGAGCATCGAGTCGACTGCGAACGCGATGTCCGCCAGTTCTACTTTCAATACCGTCATCCAGAAGCCAGAACCTTTTGTCGCTTCCGGCTCGATGGTGTGTTCTTTGCCTTTTCGCTGATCGTAAATATGCTTAAACGCAATAAACAATAGATACGCTGCACCGAGTGCCTGGATCTGCCACACATCGACGAGCAAAGTAATCATGAATAAAGCCGCAAAACGGAACACGAACGCTCCGAGTAACCCGTAGAACAATGCTTTTTTCTGTTGCGCTTTCGGCAAGTGCTTGACCATGACCGCCATGACGACGGCATTGTCCGCAGCAAGCAAACCTTCAAGTGCCACTAAGACGAGCAGCACCCATAAATACTCCAATAAAATTGCTTCCAACTGAAAAACCTCCTTAATTTTGACAACAAAAAAGACCCCTGCCTATAGAAGGCAAAGGTCTTGCTAAGCAAAATGATTTTGCTATCACAACCGATGGATACGATCCATGTAATGACGACTGTGAAATAGGTTTCCCCATAGCTACTCCCCTTTGACGTGATGTCAAGGTCTATTGAGTTGTTAAAAAAAGTATAGCATAAAAAAACAAAAAAGCTACTACATAATATCGCCAATTTTCGGGATTGTTTATCCATCATTCTCCTGAATATTTTGCAGATTCCTGTCATTAATATGGTATTATACTTCTTAATCACTGAAGGAGGGGAAACCATTGGGAAGGGAATAGCGACACTTATTTATGCACTCAAACGAAGCATCCGCTTTACACCGTTTTGCATGAACAGTTGCACCCGTGCGGACCGCCTCATTTCAACGAACGGAGTTCACCTGTCATCGTAAGCGGCCATTTTGAATAACATCAGCCATGCCCCGTGGAAAATTACGGACGCCGGCTGAACTATTTATGGAGGTGAATCCCTTTTTAGGGAATCTTACGTGGACATAATCACATTATTGAATCTAGCTTTGCTTGTACTATTGCTCGCTTTGACCGCCTTTTTCGTCGGTGCTGAATTCGCGGTCGTCAAAATCCGCATGTCGCGCTTGGACCAGCTCATTGCAGAAGGCAATAAAAAAGCCGTGCGCGCCAAAGAAGTCGCCGGCAATTTGGATTATTACCTGTCCGCCTGCCAGCTCGGCATCACGGTCACAGCACTCGGCCTCGGGGCGCTCGGGAAACCGACCGTCGAACGGCTCATGTATCCGGTCTTCGACTTTTTCCAAGTGTCGGATTCGGTCGCATCCGCCGCTTCCTATGCGATTGCTTTCCTATTGGTGACGTATCTTCATGTGGTGCTCGGAGAAATGGCGCCGAAAACGCTCGCCATCGAATACGCTGAAAAAATGTCGCTGCTGTTGGCTCCACCGCTGTATTGGTTCGGCCAAATCATGAAGCCTTTCATTTGGGCGTTGAACGGAGCAGCCCGCCTATTGCTCAGAGTTTTCGGCGTCCAGCCAGGCCATGAGCAGGCGTATTCGGAAGACGAGTTGAGAATCGTCATGGCGCAAAGCTATGAAGGCGGTACCATCAATCAAAATGAGTTGTCTTATATGGAAAATGTCTTCACATTCGATGAACGTTCGTCAAAAGATATCATGGTGCCACGGACCGAGCTCGTAACGCTCGACCTCGATATGCCATCTCAAGAAATCATCGATGTGCTCGATGAACATAATTACACGCGCTATCCCGTAACAGAAGACGGCGACAAGGACCGGATCATCGGTTTTGTCAGCGCCAAGAAAATGCTGCCGCAAATCGTCGCGGGGCGTGATTGGAAGCTTCATGATTTTGTCCGCGATGTTCCAACCGTATTCGAGATGACGGATTTGCAAGGTGCCTTGCTGCGCATGCAGAATGCCCGCGTCCACCTAGCAATTGTGGCGGATGAATACGGCGGGACCGCCGGCATGCTCACGCTCGAAGACATCCTCGAAGAAATTGTCGGCGAAATCCGCGACGAATTTGACGAAGACGAAGAGCCGGAAATCAAGAAAATTGCAGATCGCGAGTACGTACTGAATGGCCGCGTGTTATTGAAAGAACTCGAAGAACGTTTTGGCGTAGACTTCGACAATAGCCAGGACATCGACACGATCGGCGGCTGGATCCACTACCGCACGACCGGAGAAATCGAAATTGGCGAGCCGTTGACGTATAAAAATACGGAATGGACCGTCACCGATATGGACCACCAACAAATCAAACAAGTTTTGTTTAAGCAAAAACCGAAAAAATCTCAAGACCAAATCGACTAACTGGAGGTGAGCCCCCGATTCTGGGGGATCCAACTTGGATGGACAAATAATAATTAACTTATTGCTCGTAGCTTTAATGATTTTGGCGACTGCGTTTTTTGTCGGCGCCGAATTCGCTATTTTGAAAGTACGAATGTCACGGATCGACCAATTGATCTCAGAAGGCAATAAAAAAGCCGTGCGCGCCAAAGAAGTGGCAGATAAACTCGATTATTACCTTTCTGCCTGCCAGCTCGGCATCACAATCACGGCATTGATTCTCGGGGCGCTCGGGGAACCGACCGTTGAGCGCTTATTGCATCCACTGTTTGAGGAGTTCAATTTATCCCCTGCCATCGCGACCATCTTGTCGTACGCCATTGCCCTTAGCATCGTGACCTTTTTGCACGTTGTCATCGGCGAACTGGCCCCGAAAACTTTGGCCATTCAATATGCAGAACGCATGACTTTATTGCTCGCCCCGCCATTGTACTGGTTCGGGAAAATCATGGGCCCATTCATCTGGTTGTTGAACGGTTCGGCACGCTTGTTTTTACGCTTGTTCAAAGTGGAACCGAGCGGCCATACGGAAGCACATTCCGAAGAGGAATTGAAATTGATCATGGCTGAAAGCTACCAAAGCGGCGAGATCAACCAAACTGAGCTGACGTATTTGAAAAATATTTTCGATTTTGACGAGCGCATCGTCAAGCACATCATGATCCCGAAAGAGAAAATCGTGTCGGTTGAGAGTTCTTTGACACAGGAACAACTTTTCAAGGTACTCGATGGTCATGAGTATACACGCTATCCTGTGACAGAAGGTGGAGACCCGAACCGTCTGCTCGGATTCATCAACACCAAAGAATTGCTGACGAGCATGGCGGCCGGCAGAACCCAGACACCGGAATCGTTCCTGCATCCGATGCCAAGCTTCCCGGAAAACACGCCGATCCAAAAAGTGCTCTCGAGCATGCAGCAAAGCCGGACGCATATGGCCGTCATTACCGGAAAAGACGGACGCATCGCAGGCCTTGTGACAATGGAAGACATTCTCGAGGAAATCGTCGGCGAAATCAGCGACGAATCATTCGAAGCCGGTACCATTTAATTGATTTATAAGAAAAAAGAGCTGCTCTGGCAGCTCTTTTTTTTTCAGCGAAGATAAGCCCTGCTCTAACTCATCGTTCAAGCGGTTTTACGACGTTTTCGCATCAACAACCAGATGAAGGCAATGCCAATCAAGACGAAAATCCCGATAGTCATGGCGATGTATACCGGATCTTCATTTACATCCTGAGGGATCCATTTTTCCGCAAGCGGCCCCGCACTCATTAACGCCGCGACGATAATCGTAATCCAGGATTTCGTGTACAGCGCATAGGCGATAAACGCGACAAGGCAGACGGCGACAATCATATAATTCTGTTCAGCCGTTGCCGTGAAGTAAGCCGCTGTATTCTCTGGAACCATCCATAAATAAAATGCCACCCAAAAGCCGATGACCAAAGTTGAAATAGTTACCGCGATCACGCCGAGCTTTACCGGCTGATCGTGAAACTTCGGAAACACTTTGAAAATCAAGAAACTGTAGATAACAAGGCTCAAGACGACCGGAATGATGCCCCAAAGTACCGTTTGCGATAAGTTGAAATCCCCTGACAAAGCCGGGATGTATGCCAAATACGCGAGAATCACCAACACCGTCGCTGGAATGAGGACCATCAATTCTTTCGCCGCAATCGGCAGCGTCGCCCCGATGCTCTTCATATACTGTTTCGGGTTTTTCCCGACGATGCTCTCGACACTTTTGCCGTGTTTCTCCGATTCGATCAAATGGCTTTCTAGTTCATCAACCACTTCGTTGATGTCCTCATCGCTTTTTCCCCGCTGCACCAAATACATGCGCAGTTCAATCAGGAATTGTTCAGATTTTGCAGATAGCATATCATTGCCCTCCTTTAGTGATGACCGCATCGACCGATTGCTTCAAATCAGCCCAGCGCCCAAGAAATTGCTCCAGTTCCGCTTGTCCCGCTTCCGTTAATGAATAATATTTACGCTTCGGCCCGGCTGTCGATTTCCGTTGCACACTCGACACGAGCCCCTCTTTTTGCATCCGCAATAATAGCGGATAGATGCTGCCTTCGCTGAATGATTGAAACCCGTAACTCTGCAGCTTTTCGGCCAGTTCATAGCCGTAAATCTCGCCTTCTTCGATAATCGACAAGATGCAGCCGTCTAAAATCCCTTTGAGCATTTGTGTAGAATCCGCCACTTTGCGCATCAACCCTTTCTTTGTCACTCCGCTACCTTGCAATGCAAGTGTTATAAAATCATCATAAACGATAAACCCTTGCATTACAAGTTAGTGAATGAAATTTTTTCCATAGAAAAAACCAGCCTGCATTCAGGCCGGCCTTGTGCTTTAATTCTCTAGTCGTTTTTGCAGAAAATACTGGCTGAATCCTTTTGGGTGGTCTTCAAGCATGCCGAACACTTCGTAGCCGTTTCGTTTGTAGAAATCAGGCGCCTGGAAGCTGAACGTATCGAGCGTGATCAAGCGGCAACCTTTTTCTTTCGCCGCCTGCTCCATCTGCTCAAGCAATGCACTGCCTTGACCTTGCCCTCTCAGGCTGTCATCCACCCACAAAAAATCGACATGCAAATGCTGCCAGAACGTAGTAGCGGTGAGGCCGCCCATGATTGTCCCGTCATCGTCTTTCAGCACAAAATTCAGATGCTCCACCGGTGTCTTGACCTCGTCCGGCAAGTTTTTCATATTGTGTTCGATCACTTTTTTTCTGATGAATTCACTGTCTTGTTGATTTGACCCAGCAATAATTTTCATTGGTTGCTCTCCTCCACGGATTGAATCATTTCCACACGGTTGCCGAACGGATCGCGGAATTCAAAACGCGCAAATCCCGGAATCGGCACCGCCTCCAGAATTTCAACAGCGTTCGTTTCCAGCCGCTCGCGCCAATAGTGTATATCTTCCACTTGATACGCGAGATGCGCTTTTGTCCCCAAACGGTCAAAGCCGTCTTCAGTCCCGACATGCACTTCCTGACGGCCGACCACGAGCCAAAAGCCGCCGCGTCCTCTCAATGCTTCTGGCTTATCGATTTCCTGCAAGCCCAATAGCTCACAATAAAACGCTTTTCCTTCCGCTTCTGCCCCTTTTGGGATGGTAATTTGTGCGTGATGCAATCCGATGATCATATCGTCTCCCCCTGTTTCATTAATGGATATCGCGCTTTTTGAAATTGCCGCCTTTCACTTCAGCGACGTCATACACCGCCACAAAAGCCTGCGGGTCGATTTCGTAAATGATTTCCTTCATCTTGCTATCTTCAAGGCGGTTGATGATGCACGTGATTTCCTTATAGTCCTCGTTGGTATACGCCCCTTTGACCAAATTGTATGTAGCACTGCGCCCCAATCGGTCGCGGATCGTCTCGACCATATTCTCGGGCTCGCTTGTGATGATCTTATACGTCTTCGAACCGCTCAAGCCTTCCTCCACCATATGGATCACTTTGGAGGCAATGAAATAAGCGATCCCCGACAAGAACGCTCCTTGCAATCCGAAAACCGTCGACACGACGATAAAGACGAATAAGTTCAGGAATAAAATCAAATCACTCGTGCCAAACGGCAATTTCCGTGACAGCAATACCGCGAGCATATCGATGCCGTCCAACGCGCCGCCGTTGCGCAAAGCAAGCCCCATGCCGAAACCGATGATGATGCCCCCGACCACGGTCACGAGCAGCGAATCGCCTTCAACAATCGGCGGGACATGGTGCATGATAGTCGTCCCGTATGCCAACGCGGCAATGCCGATCACCGAATAGATGGCAAAACTCTTACCGATCTGTTTGTATCCGAGATAGACGAATGGGATATTCAGCAAGCCGATTAAAATCCCGAGTTGCATGCCGGTCAGCTGTGAACCGACGATGCTCAGCCCCGTCACGCCGCCATCGGATACATTGTTCGGAATCAATACAGCTTCGAGCCCATATGCGGTAATAAATCCGCCGATGATGACCGCAATGGCCCGCAAGATTTTCTTGGCGCGCTTGTTTGTTCTTTTTTCTGTTATTTTCCCCACTCAAATTCCTCATTTCCTGCAAACTCTTTGTTGTCTCTTTTCATAATACACTTTCTTCCATACCGGTTAAAATGATATCGCAGCTTTCATTCTCAACAAAAATAAAATCCTGGATGACAGACGCCATTGTTCGCGTCTGTCATCCAGGATAGAAGGGAAAGTGTTATTCGTTGGATCCTTTGCGTAAAGGTTCCAATGCGTTTGTCCAAGCGTTCACTTGGTCAAGCATGGCATTGACCGATTTTTCGTGGACTGCTGCCGGCTTAAATTCACTCATTTTCACGAAATCCGTAAACAAGGACATGGCAGGATGGGCCCTCACCGTGGCCACTTGCAGTTCCGCCATGATGATGCGCAAGGATTCCGCTGCCCGGACGCCGCCTGCTGACCCATAGCTGACAATGCCTGCCGCCTTATTATTCCATTCGATGTACAAATAATCGATGGCATTCTTTAACGCTGACGTAACGCCATGGTTGTACTCCGGGCAAATGAATACATAACCGTCCAACTCCGCAATCTTTTGCGCCCATGGAATGGCTTCAGGCGTCTGATAGTCCTGGCTATACGCCGCAGAAACCGGCTCTGCATACATCGGCAGATTGTATTCAGCCAAATCCACGATTTCATATTCCGCATCCCCGCGCTGGTCGGCGATGCCTTTCACCCATTCCGCCACTTGCAAACTATTGCGCCCAGGACGTGTGCTGCCGGTAATGATGCCTATTTTCGTCATAACTCCGCCTCCTTTATGATGAACCTCTCGTGCCGCATGTATGCAGATCTCGATGCCCTTTCATCATAGGAGAAAAATCATTTCTTTTCAATTAAAAGATTGAATATTCTTTCTTTATGCGTTCCTGTTTATTTCTATTACTCATTTGGAACCGGTTTTTTCACCGTCATCCAAATTTCGCTTTTCACATGGGCGGGATCCGACAAATCACCCGTAAATGAAATTTCCGGAGCTTCGGCCAGTTCATAGCCGGACGATGGCAGCCATTCGGAGACGATTTTTCCCCAAGTCTCTTGCATCACACGTGGAAATTCCCCTTCTGCTGTAAACACCGCCCACGTAAGTGCGGGCACTTCGACTCGGTCAAGTCCGTTACCAGGCTCGACATTTTTCATCGTCAAAAAGCCGATCATGTGATCCAAACTGCCTTGTTCATCCATGCGCCCTTCGTCAAAATTGAATGATGCATTGATCACTTGATGCGGTTCCATATCTGCATAACTGCGCATTTCCTCACGTTGTTCCGCTGAGATGCTTTTGGCAAGCGTCATAATTTCTTCATTTTCCCCTTCGAATTGGATCGCTACTCGTTTCTTCACGCCAATAATAGTGAACGCCTGTTTTTCTTCGATGCGGTATTCCATTTCTACTCCTCCTTTTACAGTTAACTGGAAGGTCAGTTTTGGGAACGACTTCAACATGCCGCTCTTTTGGACCGTTGAAGGATTGATCCCTGCCCATTCCTTGAAAGCACGCGAGAATCCATCGGCTGAATCATAGCCATATTTGAACGCTGCTTCCGTCACACTCATGCCAGCGTGCAAGTCCGCTGCGGCGTTCGACAGCCGCCGCTTTCTCATATACTCGCTCAATGTGAAGCCTGACAGGAAAGAGAACATCCGGCGAAAATGGTAAATGGAAGTGCCGGCTATGCGCTCTAGCTCGCGTTCGTCGATCTCCTCTTCCAAATGCGCTTCAATATAGGCAAGCGCTTCATTCATTTGTTTCAGCATATTTCCTGCCTCCTTCCTGCTTTCATTATAGATGCCCCCGTTTTTTTACACCCGACAAAAACGATACGGCTTTTGGCGGATTCCAATATTTTCCCCAGGAAATAAAAAAACCCCCGCACGGATGCGGGAGTTCGCTCATTGCTTATTCAACTGTTACGGATTTTGCCAAGTTGCGCGGCTTGTCGACATCGCAATCGCGGTGTAGAGCAGCATAATAGCTGATCAACTGAAGCGGGATGACCGATACAAGCGGCGTCAACAATTCATGGACTTTCGGCAAGACGTGGCTGTCGCCTTCTTCATTCAAGCCTTCCATGGAGATGATGCACGTATTTGCGCCGCGTGCCGCCACTTCTTTGACGTTTCCGCGGATGTTCAAGTTAACGGATTCTTGCGTCGCGAGCGCGATGACCGGTGTACCTTCTTCGATCAATGCGATCGTGCCGTGCTTAAGTTCCCCGCCAGCAAAGCCTTCTGCTTGGATGTAAGAGATTTCTTTCAGTTTCAATGCGCCTTCAAGGCCGACGAAATAATCCATCAAACGTCCGATGAAGAAGCAATTGCGTGTAGTCGAAAGGTAATCCGTTGCGATTTGTTCAAGTTCTTCTTTCATATCGACTTGTGCTTGCACAGCGTTCGCCACGATGCCCATTTCCTGGACCAAATCGAAACCGATATCACGGCCGCGGCGTTCTGCCGTTACTGCTGCAAGGATTGAAAGTACAGCTAACTGCGCTGTATACGCTTTTGTCGATGCTACCGCAATTTCAGGGCCTGCATGCAACAATAAAGTATGGTCCGCTTCACGCGAAAGCGTAGAGCCTGCCACGTTAGTGACCGTCAGTGATGGATGGCCCAATTCCTTGATGCGCACCAATACTTGGCGGCTGTCCGCTGTTTCGCCGGACTGGGAAATGAAGATGAACAACGGGTTTTCAGAAAGAAGCGGCATGTTGTAGCCGAATTCGCTCGCTACGTGCACTTCTACTGGAATGCCTGCCATTTTCTCCAAGTATTCCTTGCCGATCAAGCCTGCATGGTAGCTCGTGCCTGCAGCAATGATGTACAGGCGGTCTGCTGATTCCAAAGCATCCAAAATCCCGGAGTCGATCGTCAATTGATCATTCTCGTCTTGGTAAGCTTGGATGATTTTGCGCATAACCGCTGGCTGCTCATCGATTTCTTTCAGCATGTAATGCGGATATGTGCCTTTATCGATATCGCTCATGTCGATTTCTGCTGTGAATGGGTCGCGTGCCACTTCTTCGCCGTCGAGCGTCAAGATCTGTACGCTTTCTTTTTTCACGATGACGACTTCTTTGTCCATCAATTCAACGAACTGGTCTGTCACTTGCAGCATCGCCATTGCATCAGATGCGATGACATTGAAGTTCTCGCCAAGTCCGACAAGAAGCGGGCTCTTGTTTTTTGCTACATAGATCGTCTGCTCTTCTTCTGCATCAAGCAAAGCGATTGCGTACGAGCCTTTCATCAATTTCAAAGCCTTGCTGAACGCTTCTTGTGTCGTCATGCCTTCCTCAACGAATTTGCCGATCAATTGCACGATGATTTCCGTATCCGTATCAGACTCCATTTCCACGCCTTCCAAATGGTCGCGCTGGATGTGGTGGTAGTTCTCGATAACGCCGTTATGAACAATCGTGAAGCGGTCTGATGTATTCTGATGCGGGTGAGCGTTAACTTTGCTTGGCTTGCCGTGCGTTGCCCAACGTGTATGCCCGATTCCTGTGTTTCCAGTTACATCGTCTTCCACGACTCCGCGCAAATCTGCAATGCGGCCTTTTTCCTTGAATACTTTGATGCCTTCGCCGTTGCGTACTGCAATCCCCGCTGAATCATATCCACGGTACTCCAGACGCTCCAAGCCTTTCAATAAAATCTCTTTTGAATCCTGTTCTCCAATATACCCGACAATTCCACACATAATTTATATTCCTCCAATTTTCTAAATGTCAAAATAAGCGTTCGCAAACGCTTTGTTGTGAGCCCGTGCAAGCTGGTTGTCCAATCGATCACTCGACTGTTTTAAGCATGCACATAACGACCGGGCTTCGCGGCCGGGAGGTATCCGCCGAAATCTCGATACTCCTCCTCCTCGTCTACTGAAGACTGACTGGTCCGTCCGAGTTCTTCAGTACAGGCGCTATAATTGGTTTCCTTCGCACTTACCTCTATCCCCCTTTTGCATCGGCGCTAAACCGACTCCCTAATCATAACCGCTCCTTACAATTCCGTCAATCAACGCACAACTTCCCTTAGGACAATCCACACAGTCATCTTCCAGCGGCTGGTTCATAGCTCCTCACGTTTTCTAACTATTTTCAGCTCTAAACAACTTACAGGCGGTCCGAAAACCTGTGAGGACAAGCATGCTAGCTTTTCAATATGTATTTTTGCCGAAAATACCAAAACCTATCTTTTTGAATTCCTTGGTAAACTTTTGACGGCGCAGCCCCTTGAAATGACGATAAATAACCGAAAAGGTTTCAGCTAATGAAAATCTTGTGGAGTAAGTCGGACAAGCGAATGAGAAGAAGTTATCATTGACCCTTTCATCGTCAAACAGCCGCCTCCCGCTTTGGGCATGCCTCCCGCAATAAGCCAAGAAGAACACTTGTCTTATTGCTCCGGCTCGTCCCTGTGCGCGGTTCGGCTATTAGATTTCATTGATTGCTTTGAGCAACTGAGCTTCAGCTTCTTTTATTGCATCCACTGGTTGTCGATGCTTAGTGGGATGTGTGAGTGTGGCGTTATGGCCGATGATTGTTTCATCTGTAAGAAGAGACCTAGCTGGAGTTGATAGTGGAAAAGATGGTTAACTAGCTATTTTTTATGCGACTACAAAACTGTCTAAAACTATTCATGCTAATTTCAATGACAGTTGAATTTGATTTCCACACTACACTTAGAGATGGAGCGAAAAGGGGCCGACGCCGGAGGGACCGCGCGGGCTGGCGAGACAAACGTGCGAATGCACGTTGGCTCAACACCCGCCCCTCGGCAAGCGTGCCCCTTGTAGCGCAATCTCCAGCACAAGCATTTACTATATCTCATCTCGATTTCATTTCTACTCTACATCTAGGCGTGGAGCGAAGGATGTCGACTCCGGGCAGCCGATAACGCGACGTCCTGTCACATCGGCTGCATGACCCGCATCCTGCGGGCCTAAAGCGCCCCTTGAAGCGTAATCTCTTCCACTAACAGCTCCACTATCCACTTTCATATATCTCCTAATTCTACACTCAACGTCGTATCATTTTGCCCATAAAAAAAGGCCAGAGCGGATGCTCTGGCCTTTAGCTTATTTATTTCATGCCCATTTCTTCACGTACAACCGCCGCAATCCGCTCTACGTACTCTTCGCACGCTTCTGCAGAAGGCGCTTCGACCATGACGCGCACCAATGGCTCGGTTCCGGAAGGACGCACCAGCACACGGCCATCGCCGTCCATGTCGCGTTCCACTTCCGCAATCTTCTCGGCAACGACAGCATTATCTGTCACGCCGTGTTTGTCCGTCACGCGGATGTTCACCAGTTTTTGCGGGAAAATCGTCATTTCATTCGCCAGCTCAGACAATTTCTTGCCCGTGATTTTCATGATGTTCACCAATTGAAGGCCTGACAACAATCCATCGCCTGTCGTGTTGTAATCAAGGAAAATGATATGGCCCGACTGTTCGCCGCCCAAATTGTATTCATTCTTCTTCATTTCTTCCACTACATAGCGATCGCCGACAGCCGTCTTGACGCTCTTCATGCCGTTTTCTTCAAGCGCTTTGTAGAAGCCCATATTGCTCATGATTGTTGAAACGACTGTATCCTGTTTCAAGCGGCCTTCTGATTTCAAATGCTTCGCGCAAATATACATGATCTGGTCGCCGTCGACAATCGTTCCCTTTTCATCTACCGCGATCAAACGGTCACCGTCGCCATCAAAGGCAAGGCCAACATCGGCACCTTTATCCACGACCAGCTTCGCAAGTGCTTCAGGATGTGTCGATCCGACTCCTTCGTTGATGTTCAAGCCGTTCGGCGAAGCGCCCATTGAGCTAATGTCCGCGTCCAAATCGGCAAATACGTGAGTCGCCAATGTCGATGTCGCACCATGCGCGCAGTCAAGCGCCACGTGGATGCCGTCGAATTCCTCGTCCACTGTTTGCTTCAAATACTGGAGGTACTTTTGGCCGCCTTCGAAATATTCGGTGATGCTGCCAAGGTCTCCGCCAGTTGGGCGTGGCAGATCGTCTGTTTCTGCATCGAGTAATGCTTCAATTTCCGCTTCCTGGTCGTCCGACAATTTAAAGCCGTCTGAACCGAAGAATTTGATGCCATTATCTGCGACCGGGTTGTGGGAAGCAGAAATCATGACTCCCGCTTCCGCGCTCATGACGCGTGTCAGATATGAAACACCTGGAGTGCTGATGACGCCGAGGCGCATGACTTCTGCACCGACTGACAATAATCCAGCCGCTAATGCGTTTTCAAGCATTTCCCCGGAAATTCGTGTATCCCGCCCTACGAGCACTTTCGGTTTTTCCTTTGAGCTTTTCGTTAAGACATAGCCGCCAAAACGCCCAAGCCTAAATGCCAGTTCCGGCGTCAATTCGCTATTGGCTACCCCTCGTACACCATCGGTCCCAAAATATTTTCCCATGCTTTTCGCTCCTTCAATCACTCTGTATTATGATTTGTTTATATTAACCTAATTTTACATTTTTAGCTATTTTATTCTTCGTTACTTTCGGCAATTTCCGGATTTTCCAACTCTTCCGGTACGATCAAAGATTCATCCACTGAAATGTCTGCTTCTACTTGCATCTCTCCTGGAGAAACCCCGGACGCGCCCGATGGAATCGGCAATTCCACTGTCACCGTCGTATCGGAGGCCGTGACGCTATTCGCTTCCACTTCGATGACATATTCCTCCATCGCATCCACTACGCTACGCGGCCCAAAGACCCGTACTTGTTCACTTGTAGGCGTCCAGGAGTTGATGGTGATACCTGTTTGCGGATCGCCAGTCGATTCGATGCGTACCGGCAATTCACGGCTGTATTCCTCTACCGTAACGTCAACCGCCACGGATTCCGGCTCGATCGTGACATTGTCCAGTTTCGTCAAATCTTCTGCCAGCACGCGGACACGCGCTTCAGCAGTGAAAGATTCTTTGATTTCCGGTTCACCGGTCACTGTCGCTTTGACAAAGCTGATGGCATTGATGACGCTTTGCGGTCCCGTAACGGTCACAGTATCCGGTTCGACAGACAGGCCGTCCAGGACAAATCCTTCCGCCAGCAAGCGCTCGTTCATTTCAGCGTCGATATCGAATTCCTGGGACACCCGCTCCTCGAGCACGACATTAACGAATGCCGGGTCCACGCGTGCACTCAGTTGTTCCGATAGGTTTTCTGTCTGAATCGGCACTTGATGCTCCCCTAAAGGCAGGCTGCGCAAATCAATGAATAAGGTATAGTCATCGAGCTGGCGCGTCGTCTGGATAATGCTTGCCGGTCCGCTCAAATACAGGTCGACCGTATCCGGCACGCCGCTGACCATCAAGCTTTCATCGTAATACACTTGCAGTTCCACGTCTTCGATCATTTCCGACACTCTTCCAGTTTCAGTGGTGGTCGTATTATTTTCCGTCTGGACGGAAAAGAAGAGCAGAAAGGCCAGGAATAATGCCATGATCCGAAGAAACCACGGATTGTCCATCATCTTATCCATTCTTTTTCCCCCTCCAATTCCACCAAGAACTTGCCGTCTGTTGTTGTTCGACACCGAACCAGATACGGCGGAGCTTCACTTCAAAGTCTTCGAGCGACAAATTGCGGTGCAAATCGCCGTTCGCCGTCAAACTGATCGCCCCGGTCTCTTCCGATACGACAATGGTGATGGCATCCGTCACTTCACTGATGCCGAGTGCTGCACGGTGGCGCGTCCCCAGCTCTTTCGAAATGAACGGGCTCTCGGACAGCGGCAAATAGCAGGCTGCCGCAGCGATGCGGTTCTTCTGGACGATGACCGCACCGTCATGCAACGGCGTGTTCGGAATGAATAGATTGATCATCAATTCGGAAGTGATGTCCGAATTCATCGGAATGCCCGTCTCTATGTATTCGCTGAGCCCGGTTTCACGCTCGATCGAAATGAGTGCCCCGATGCGGCGCTTTGCCATATAGCTGACCGATTTGCTCATCGCTTCAATCAAGCGGTTGCGCTCGGATTCTTCATTAAGCGTACTGCTCGAGAACAGTTTCCCGCGCCCGAGCTGTTCGAGTGCGCGTCTCAATTCAGGCTGGAAGATGATGATGATGGCAAGAAAACCCCATTCGAGCACTTGCTGCATAATCCAACCAAGCGTTTCCAGGTTGAGCGCCTGGGTCACAAGACGCGCGATGATAATAAAGAAGATTCCTTTTAATAATTGGACAGCCTTCGTTCCCTTGATGACAGTAATAAGTTTGTAAATAACGAACCAGACCAACAGGATGTCGATAACATTTCCGATCATCTGAAGCGGCGTCTGGTCATTGAAGTTTTCCAAAAAAGGCATCTGCAACCCTCGCTTTTCTCCATGTACATATAGTTTAAGTATATCATATCCCGAGACATCTGCCCCCATGCAAAAAGCCCATCCATTGAATGGATGGGCTTTACTCGTCTATTGATTGGTCATTGCCGCCAAAAAAGCTGACCGCATCCTGGAATGTCCCTTTGATCGTATACCAGAGCCACTCGAATACTTGGTCGATTTCCTCGATTTCACCGTTAATGACGCCACTCGATGCCATGTACTGGCCGTTGACAATCGTCACGTCGCCTTCAAGTTCCCCGTCCACGCGCAAATCGCCATTGCGGATCGTCAAATCCCCGACAACCGTTTGGCCTTCCGGCACGACGACGGTCTGCCCTTCAACTACCAAGTTCTCTTGTTTGGTAAATGAAAACTGCTGGTCGTCGCTAAAGCTCGACATCATCGCCGCACTCATCAACAAGACGAAAAGTGCTGCCGCGATCATCAGCGGGTGATGACGCATAAAGCGTTTCATCCCGACGCGCTGTGATTCTTTCGGCAAACCGGCCATCGTCTTTTGCACAAAGTCCGACGGTGCCTGGACGTGTGAAGCGCTTTGGACAAACGCAATGGTTTTGGTCAGTTCTTGATATATTTTTCTGCAGTCGCTGCAGCTCTGCAAGTAATCTTTCAGTTCTTTTTCCTCTGATGGGCTGATTTCCCCGTCGAGGTAATCGTCCATCATGCGAATGACTTTTTCCGGACACGCATTCATCATGCTCGCCTCCTACAAATTGCTCAATTGCTTGCGAAGTGCTTCGCGCCCGCGGTGTATCCGCGTTTTCACCGTGCCAAGCGGCAAATCCAGGATCTCGCTGATTTCGGCCAGCGGCAATTCCTCGATATATTTTAACACAATCGCTGCCCGGTACTTATCCGGCAAGCGGCTTATTTCGTACTGCACCCGCTCCTGAACTTCCATCCGCATCAATTCTTCTTCCGGAAGCTCTTCATCATTGGCAATCTTCGAATACATATTCAAGCCTTCCGTGCCTTTGACTTCCGCATCCAAATGATAATCCGGCTTTTTCTTGCGGATCCGGTCAATGCACAGATTGGTGGCGATGCGGTAAAGCCACGTGGAAAATTTACGGTTCTGGTCGAAGGTGTGTATGTTCACATAGGCCCGCGTAAATGCTTCCTGTGCAATATCTTCCGCTTCATGCCGGTTGCCGAGCATGCGGTAGCAAATCTGGAACAACTGATGTTGATACAGCTCCACGATTTCGGCAAATGCGTCTTGGTCGCCCTTCATGACTCGTTTTATTCGTTTATTCACTAACGCATCCATGATCTCATTTCCCTCCGCCATGCGGCTGTCTTTTATATACGGTCCAGTTCTGAAAAGGTTTCATTTTTTTCTCTTCTTCTATCCTATCAAACCATCCCCAGAAAAAACCAGCCAATTTCCAGTTCTTTGAATGAATTCATCAGTTTATTATTTCGCTGATAAGAATCATGCAATGTGCTGTCTGACAGTCCTACACCCTTCTTCCTAATCCCCTATACATTCCGCAAAATTAAAAAAAGCTGCCCGGAAATTCCGGACAGTCGCTTTATTCTTATACTAATTTTTCACCAAGCAATGAACCGATCAATGCGACCGCCACATCTGCTGTACGGTTCTTTTCATCGAGGATCGGGTTGACTTCAACAAATTCTGCAGAAGTGATCAATCCTGCATCAAACAGCATTTCCATCGCCAAATGGCTTTCGCGGTAACTAATGCCGCCTGGTACCGGCGTACCGACACCTGGTGTATACATCGGATCGATGCCATCGAGGTCGAGCGACAAATGGACACCGTCCGTTTTACGCTCTTCACGCAAATAGCGGATCGACTCCTGCATAACATGATCCATGCCCATTTTGTCGATTTCGTGCATGCTGAACACTTTGATGCCGTGCTCTTTGATCAATTCACGCTCACCTGGATCGACAGAACGCGCCCCGATGATGACAATGTTTTCCGGCTTCACTTTTGGCGAGTAACCGCGGATGTTCGTCAATTTCTCATGGCCATGCCCAAAGCTCGCCGCAAGCGGCATGCCGTGAATATTGCCTGATGGCGACGTTTCACTCGTGTTCATATCCGCATGCGCATCATACCAGATGACGCCCAAATTCTCGTAATGCTCTGAAATGCCGGCAAGCGTTCCGATCGCAATACTATGGTCGCCACCCAATACTAATGGAAAATTCCCGGCTTTGGCTACGCCTGAAACGGTTTCTCCAAGTGCTTCTGTCGCTTCGGTAATTACGTCCATATTGCGCAAATTGGTGTTTTCATCCACTTTGCCGTCCGCTTTGCGGATTTGGATATCGCCTTCGTCATTTACTTCATGCCCGAGATTTTCAATACGGTCCACTACGCCCGCGTAACGGATTGCGCTTGGCCCCATATCGACGCCGCGGCGCATTTGCCCGTGGTCCATTGGTACACCTATAATAGAAACATTTAATTTATTCATTATTTTATACCCCCTCAGTAAGATACATTTATTGTACCCTCTGAGGTTCTCTTGGCTCAACCTGACATTATTCCGAATATTTATTCATTTTTTCTTCCAGTGATTTTTTCACTTCCGGCCATTCACGATCAATGATGGAATAGACAATGGCATCTCTTGGTTCACCTGTCGAGCGGATTCGTTCGTTGCGCAAATGCCCTTCTTTCACCGCTCCTATCCGTTCGATCGATTTTTGGGAACGGATATTTTCAGCATCGGTTTTGAACTGGACGCGGATCATCTCCCGTTCTTCGAAGCAATAGCCTAGCAGCGCATGTTTGACGGCCGTATTGACATGGGTGCGCTGTGCTTTTTCGCTATAGAAAGTCGCTCCAATTTCACAACTCTTGTTCGTATCGTCAATCGAATAAATGCGGGTGGTGCCGACAATCTCACCACTTTCCGGAAGCTCCACGGCAAATACCAGGACATTGGATTGGTTCATTCCAGCCGATAACCACGCTTCTAAATCTTCGAAACGTTCCACCTTAGTCAGCATATATTCGAAGATGTCCGGTGTATAAAGCGCCCATAATGCCTCAAAATCCTCACGTTTCAGCAAACGAAGCCGAATATTACGCTGTTCAATATACATATCCATCCCCTCCTTATCTGCAGTATACCAGTGCATCCGTCAAATTCGCCATTTTCAATAAAACTATCGCTTCTTCAACTCACCGGAAATAAACCGATTGCACACGGCTCAAAAAATCTTTCTCCAGTTCCCCCATGCTGAGGGACAGGAAATACGTCGCAACAGTGGGCAACGGGAACAAGTCAAAACGCGCTTCCATCAAACGCCCTTCAATCAGCTCACGGCGCACCATCGACTTCGGCAAAAATGAAACGCCGAGCCCTTCCTGGATAAACTTTTTCGCAATATAGGCCTGCGTCACTTTCATCGTACGGATGCCCGGCAGCTGCACGCGCAATTTCACCAGCAGCTCTTCCCAAAAAACGGGATGATGATGCGTGAAGATAAAGTTCCGCTGCAATACCTCTTCTCCCGAAACCACTGGGCCCCGTTCATCATCATAAGCATCCCTCGGCACAATGAGCAGTAAAGGATCTTCATAAACCACTTCATGGAGAATCACTCGTTTTACCGGCAGCAAAGCCGATATGCCAGCAGACACTTCCCCGCTCTCTACCAGTACTTCAATCGCTTCCGACTCTTCCACACGAATAACCAGCTCAAGGTCCGGATGTGCTTTCGTAAACGACTTTAGGATATATGGCAGCACCGTCTCTGCCATTAACGGAGAGATTGCGATGGTCCATTTTCGCCGGTAGCCTTGGGCAAATGATTGAAGCTCATCGGCTGTCGAATCGAATTTTTCTATCAATGTTTCTGTCTGCTGTTTAAAATGGCGCCCTTCCTCAGTTAACAACACACGGTTCTTGATGCGATCGAACAAGCGAATCCCCAAATACTCTTCCAATTGCCGAATATGCACCGTCACACTCGGCTGTGACAGCATCAAGCGTTCGGACGTCTTACGGAAATTCAAGGTTTCCGCAGCATCTGCAAAGGTTCTCAGCCATTGCATCTCCATTTCATATCTCCTTTCAATTAGTTTTTTTAATTATCTTAATTATAAATCTTTAATTTTCATAATTAAAGCTGCAACTTATACTTGAAAAAAAGGAGGAATTTCCATGTTTCAAAAAGGCCTTAAAGGCATTGTCGCCGTTCAAACTGCCATTGCATCTGTCGAAGGGGATAAGGGTGAACTCCGTTACCGTGGAAAATTGGTCAATGAAGTAATTGTAGGAAAAAACTTCGAACAAACAGCTTACTTTCTCTGGCATGGCCATCATGCTTCAAAAGAAGAACTCGCAAGCCTCACGGAACAATTAAAATCCTATCGTCGTTTGCCGAATTATCTCATGAGTATCACACAGGCCCTGCCAAAAGAGACTTCGTTGATGGACGGAATGCGGACCCTCGTCTCGGCTTATCAGCATGCCGAATTCAAAGAATTGGCGAGCCAACAGCAAGCCATTGCCCTTACTGCTGCACTTCCGGTAATGACGGCTCTTCTATACCGGCAAAGCACCGGACAGGAATTCGTCACGCCAAGAAGCGACCTGGGCCATACTGCAAACTATCTATGGATGATCAAAGGGCAAGTACCGACACACGCACAAACTGAAGCCTTGGAAACCTATTTGAACTTAACGATGGAACACGGCATGAATGCATCCACTTTTGCTGGCCGTGTCACCATTTCCACCGAATCCGACTTAAGCGCTGCCATCGTTTCTGCAATCGGTACGATGAAGGGTCCTTTACATGGAGGCGCTCCGTCCGGTGTGCTTGAATTGCTTGATGAAATCCAGTATCCCGAAAGGATTAATCCAGTCATTGAACAAAAACTGGCACAAGGTGAGAAAATCATGGGCTTCGGTCACCGTGTATATCGTACAGAAGATCCGCGCGCTATTCTGCTCCGTGAAAAATGCCAGCAGCTGCAGCAAGAAGACCCTTGGCTGAACCTTGCAGTCATAGCCGAAAATAAAATCACCCAATTGCTAAATGAACGAAAACCAGGACGTGCCCTTTATACCAATGTAGAATTTTATGCAGCAGCGATTATGAGGTCCATTCAAATGCCGCCTGAACTATTCACCCCAACCTTCAGCATCGCACGGATCGTCGGCTGGACTGCCCATGCCATCGAACAGCAGCACGATAACGTGATTTTCCGGCCACAATCGGAATATATCGGAAACTAAAAAAAGCCCGTATCCAATTGAATGGATACGGGCTTTTTACACATGGATTGCACATGGAACAATGGAGCCTAGGGGGCTCGAACCCCTGACCTCGACGCTGCCAGCGTCGCGCTCTCCCAGCTGAGCTAAGGCCCCGCGCGAAAAATGCGCAAAGATAAATGAGCCATGAAGGATTCGAACCTTCGACCCTCTGATTAAAAGTCAGATGCTCTACCAACTGAGCTAATGGCTCAAAATAAAAAATGGCTGGGGTACCTGGATTCGAACCAGGGCATGACGGGATCAAAACCCGTTGCCTTACCGCTTGGCTATACCCCAAAGCAATAAAAAACTGGTGGTGGGGGGCAGATTCGAACTGCCGAACCCGAAGGAGCGGATTTACAGTCCGCCGCGTTTAGCCACTTCGCTACCCCACCGTTATTCGATTAATAGCCTAAATGGATACATGGTGGAGGATGACGGGATCGAACCGCCGACCCTCTGCTTGTAAGGCAGATGCTCTCCCAGCTGAGCTAATCCTCCGTGAATGGTGACCCCTACGGGATTCGAACCCGTGTTACCGCCGTGAAAGGGCGGTGTCTTAACCGCTTGACCAAGGGGCCTTACAAAAAAATTATAAAGAAAACAGTTTCCGATGTAAAGAAACTTTAATGAATCAAAAGCTTCCAACCGGGTTCGAACCGGTGACCTCTTCCTTACCATGGAAGCACTCTACCTGCTGAGCTATGGAAGCAAGGTAAAAGGAAATCTCGGTACAAAGTAAAAAAAGATGATTGCCCAGCGACGTCCTACTCTCACAGGGGGAAACCCCCAACTACCATCGGCGCAAAAGAGCTTAACTTCCGTGTTCGGGATGGGAACGGGTGTGGCCTCTTTGCCATCATCACTGGACTCTTGAGCTTGTTCGCTCAAAACTGGATAAATCGACATTGTGGGAAACTTGCGTTTCAGTTTGTTGGTTAAGTCCTCGATCGATTAGTATTCGTCAGCTGCACGTGTCGCCACGCTTCCACCCCGAACCTATCTACCTCATCGTCTTTGAGGGATCTTACTTGCTTGCGCAATGGGAAATCTCATCTTGAGGGGGGCTTCGTGCTTAGATGCTTTCAGCACTTATCCCGGCCACACATAGCTACCCAGCGATGCTCTTGGCAGAACAACTGGTACACCAGCGGTGTGTCCATCCCGGTCCTCTCGTACTAAGGACAGCTCCTCTCAAATTTCCTGCGCCCGCGACGGATAGGGACCGAACTGTCTCACGACGTTCTGAACCCAGCTCGCGTACCGCTTTAATGGGCGAACAGCCCAACCCTTGGGACCGACTACAGCCCCAGGATGCGATGAGCCGACATCGAGGTGCCAAACCTCCCCGTCGATGTGGACTCTTGGGGGAGATAAGCCTGTTATCCCCGGGGTAGCTTTTATCCGTTGAGCGATGGCCCTTCCATGCGGAACCACCGGATCACTAAGTCCGTCTTTCGACCCTGCTCGACCTGTCCGTCTCGCAGTCAAGCTCCCTTGTGCCTTTACACTCTGCGAATGATTTCCAACCATTCTGAGGGAACCTTTGAGCGCCTCCGTTACTCTTTAGGAGGCGACCGCCCCAGTCAAACTGCCCGCCTGACACTGTCTCCCAAGCCGCTAAGGCTTGTGGGTTAGAAGTTCAATACAACCAGGGTAGTATCCCACCGACGCCTCCCCCGAAGCTGGCGCTCCGGGTTCTCTGGCTCCTACCTATCCTGTACAAGTTGCACCAAAATTCAATATCAGGCTACAGTAAAGCTCCACGGGGTCTTTCCGTCCTGTCGCGGGTAACCTGCATCTTCACAGGTACTATAATTTCACCGAGTCTCTCGTTGAGACAGTGCCCAGATCGTTACGCCTTTCGTGCGGGTCGGAACTTACCCGACAAGGAATTTCGCTACCTTAGGACCGTTATAGTTACGGCCGCCGTTTACTGGGGCTTCGGTTCGCACCTTCGCTTGCGCTAAGCACTCCCCTTAACCTTCCAGCACCGGGCAGGCGTCAGCCCCTATACGTCACCTTACGGTTTTGCAGAGACCTGTGTTTTTGCTAAACAGTCGCCTGGGCCTATTCACTGCGGCTCTCTCGGGCTATTCACCCTACCAGAGCACCCCTTCTCCCGAAGTTACGGGGTCATTTTGCCGAGTTCCTTAACGAGAGTTCACTCGCTCACCTTAGAATTCTCTTCTCGCCTACCTGTGTCGGTTTGCGGTACGGGCACCTCCCGCCTCGCTAGAGGCTTTTCTTGGCAGTGTGAAATCAGGGACTCTGAGGTTAAACCTCTTGCCATCACTGCTTGATGTACATAGAAACGGGATTTGCCTCGTTTCTCATCTCACAACTTGGACGTGCACAACCAACGGCACGCTCACCCTATCCTTCTGCGTCCCCCCATTACTCAAACGGCGGGGAGGTGGTACAGGAATATCAACCTGTTGTCCATCGTCTACGCCTATCGGCCTCGACTTAGGTCCCGACTAACCCTGAGCGGACGAGCCTTCCTCAGGAAACCTTAGGCATTCGGTGGACGGGATTCTCACCCGTCTTTCGTTACTCATACCGGCATTCTCACTTCTAAGCGCTCCACCAGTCCTTCCGGTCTGACTTCAACGCCCTTAGAACGCTCTCCTACCACGGACATCTACGATGTCCATCCACAGCTTCGGTAATCCGTTTAGCCCCGGTACATTTTCGGCGCAGTGTCACTCGACCAGTGAGCTATTACGCACTCTTTAAATGATGGCTGCTTCTAAGCCAACATCCTGGTTGTCTAAGCAACGCCACATCCTTTTCCACTTAACGGATATTTGGGGACCTTAGCTGGTGGTCTGGGCTGTTTCCCTCTTGACTACGGATCTTATCACTCGCAGTCTGACTCCCAAGCATAAATCACTGGCATTCGGAGTTTGTCTGAATTCGGTAACCCGGGATGGGCCCCTAGTCCAAACAGTGCTCTACCTCCAGGATTCTCTTCTTGAGGCTAGCCCTAAAGCTATTTCGGAGAGAACCAGCTATCTCCAGGTTCGATTGGAATTTCTCCGCTACCCACACCTCATCCCCGCACTTTTCAACGTGCGTGGGTTCGGGCCTCCAGTAAGTGTTACCTTACCTTCACCCTGGACATGGGTAGATCACCTGGTTTCGGGTCTACAACTGCATACTCACTCGCCCTATTCAGACTCGCTTTCGCTGCGGCTCCGGCTTCTCACCTTAACCTTGCATGCAATCGTAACTCGCCGGTTCATTCTACAAAAGGCACGCTATCACCCATTAACGGGCTCTAACTACTTGTAGGCACACGGTTTCAGGATCTATTTCACTCCCCTTCCGGGGTGCTTTTCACCTTTCCCTCACGGTACTGGTTCACTATCGGTCACTAGGGAGTATTTAGCCTTGGGAGATGGTCCTCCCGGATTCCGACGGAATTTCTCGTGTTCCGCCGTACTCAGGATCCACTCTGGAGGGAACGAACTTTCAGCTACGGGGCTATTACCCTATCTTGCGGACCGTTCCAGGTCGCTTCGCTTAATCCGTTCCTTTGTAACTCCGTATAGAGTGTCCTACAACCCCAGAAGGCAAGCCTTCTGGTTTGGGCTGATCCCGTTTCGCTCGCCGCTACTTGGGGAATCGCATTTGCTTTCTCTTCCTTCAGGTACTTAGATGTTTCAGTTCCCTGAGTCTGCCTTCTCATGTGCTATGTATTCACACATGGATACTGCTCCATTACGAACAGTGGGTTTCCCCATTCGGAAATCCCCGGATCCCAGCTCACTTACAGCTCCCCGAGGCATATCGGTGTTAGTGCCGTCCTTCTTCGGCTCCTAGTGCCAAGGCATCCACCGTGCGCCCTTATTAACTTAACCACTGAATGGTCAAAAAAAATAAGTTGATCGCAAAGCGATCACGCTACTTGATGCTTGTTTCTTAATCAATGTCGATCTATCCAGTTTTCAAAGAACAAGTTTGAAAGTCAATCCTTGCGGAGTGAACCTTCAAAACTGAACGCAAAACGTCAACCCGATTCGTGAGAATCGGTTCCGATATTATCCTTAGAAAGGAGGTGATCCAGCCGCACCTTCCGATACGGCTACCTTGTTACGACTTCACCCCAATCATCTGTCCCACCTTCGGCGGCTGGCTCCCGTAAGGGTTACCCCACCGACTTCGGGTGTTACAAACTCTCGTGGTGTGACGGGCGGTGTGTACAAGGCCCGGGAACGTATTCACCGCGGCATGCTGATCCGCGATTACTAGCGATTCCGGCTTCATGCAGGCGAGTTGCAGCCTGCAATCCGAACTGAGAACGGTTTTCTGGGATTGGCTCCCCCTCGCGGGTTTGCAGCCCTTTGTACCGTCCATTGTAGCACGTGTGTAGCCCAGGTCATAAGGGGCATGATGATTTGACGTCATCCCCACCTTCCTCCGGTTTGTCACCGGCAGTCACCTTAGAGTGCCCAACTGAATGCTGGCAACTAAGATCAAGGGTTGCGCTCGTTGCGGGACTTAACCCAACATCTCACGACACGAGCTGACGACAACCATGCACCACCTGTCACCGCTGTCCCCGAAGGGAAAGCCTAGTCTCCTAGGCGGTCAGCGGGATGTCAAGACCTGGTAAGGTTCTTCGCGTTGCTTCGAATTAAACCACATGCTCCACCGCTTGTGCGGGCCCCCGTCAATTCCTTTGAGTTTCAGCCTTGCGGCCGTACTCCCCAGGCGGAGTGCTTAATGCGTTAGCTGCAGCACTAAGGGGCGGAAACCCCCTAACACTTAGCACTCATCGTTTACGGCGTGGACTACCAGGGTATCTAATCCTGTTTGCTCCCCACGCTTTCGCGCCTCAGCGTCAGTTACAGACCAGAAAGTCGCCTTCGCCACTGGTGTTCCTCCACATCTCTACGCATTTCACCGCTACACGTGGAATTCCACTTTCCTCTTCTGCACTCAAGTCCCCCAGTTTCCAATGACCCTCCACGGTTGAGCCGTGGGCTTTCACATCAGACTTAAAGGACCGCCTGCGCGCGCTTTACGCCCAATAATTCCGGACAACGCTTGCCACCTACGTATTACCGCGGCTGCTGGCACGTAGTTAGCCGTGGCTTTCTGGTGAGGTACCGTCAAGGTACCAGTAGTTAGTTGGTACTTGTTCTTCCCTCACAACAGAGTTTTACGATCCGAAAACCTTCTTCACTCACGCGGCGTTGCTCCGTCAGACTTTCGTCCATTGCGGAAGATTCCCTACTGCTGCCTCCCGTAGGAGTCTGGGCCGTGTCTCAGTCCCAGTGTGGCCGATCACCCTCTCAGGTCGGCTACGCATCGTGGCCTTGGTGAGCCGTTACCTCACCAACTAGCTAATGCGCCGCGGGCCCATCCTGCAGTGACAGCCGAAACCGTCTTTCCGTGCAGCCCCATGAGAGGCCGCAAACTATTCGGTATTAGCACCGGTTTCCCGGAGTTATCCCGATCTGCAGGGCAGGTTGCCCACGTGTTACTCACCCGTCCGCCGCTAAGATAATGGAGCAAGCTCCACTATCTCCGCTCGACTTGCATGTATTAGGCACGCCGCCAGCGTTCGTCCTGAGCCAGGATCAAACTCTCCATTATAGAGTAGTATTGATTGCTCAATAGTTGCTGGCGTATCGCCGTCCCGAAAGACGCGCGATTCGCTTGATCTGCCGAAGCTGATCAGTACGTTTGCCGCGATCACTCGCGACTGTATTGTTGACGTTTTGCTGTTCAGTTTTCAAGGTTCATGTTTGCTGTCGTTCCTGACGACTTTTATTATATTAAAGCATGTTTAAATATATGTCAACGGATTTACCAAACTTTTTTCAAAAGAACTTTTCAGCTTCTTAAAATCTATTCAAAACATCCTCTAAACCCTATAGGTAAAGCGTTTCTTGCTGCAGACGAAAAAGTCATTTAAAACAAAAAATCCCGCTCCCTGCCCTAGAGGCAGAAAGCGGGACTTTTCTGAAAAATCATTTCTTTCCTTCAGCAGCCTGTGCTTTTCTCGCAGCCCGGCGAGCTTCAAGTTTCAAACGGTCCTCTTCAGACTTCTCGTTATACTTCGGCAAGGCAAGAAGTTGGTAAGCGTTCACTGCAAGCAATGGGAACAACAACAAGGTTACCCAGCTGTCTACATTACCCGCTCTTACCATTAAAGCCGGCAGCCATTCCAGTGTCGTAACGACAATCATGAAAAACAACGCTGAAATGAATGCTGACTTCGCTGTCCATTTCGCTTTGAAGTACGCTGTTGTGAGCGATACTGCCAATAAAATGAATAGCAGTGTTCCATAAAGGAATCCTTGCCCGCCCGTCTCGACGTTCGGCAGGAAACGGAACACAATCAAGTCGAAGATGACGATGGCGATGATCAAGAGCTGTACCCAATTCCATAGCCGCAGCGAGCGGAACATATTATGGCCGAACTGGTGAATCGTCAAATAGGCGAAGAAGCCCATCTGCGCAATCAAGCTCATGGTGAGTCCGACGACAATCATCCAGACAAAGCCCGCGATGAATTCTCCCCATTGCCCATTCCGTGCAGCTTCGGCGAAGACATCGTTCCAGCGGATGAAAATTCCGAGAAGCCCGGTAATCCCTCCGCCTATCAATAATGCAGTCAATGCAAACTTAACCCAATTTCGTATAGTCACGTATATTGCCTCCGTTAATTTAAAGTTCCTTTCGATTGTATCAACAAACCCTTCTATCTGCAGGAGGAGTTGTGAACAAACCTTGAAAGTCTTTTACTGCCTATATAAAAATCCGGAAACCGAAAGCCGGTTTCCGGATAGTATGTTTTATTGCTTGTTCTCTTTATTCGCGAATTGCTGGAGGACTTGTTGGGCAATCTCTCCATAAATCTTTCCGGTTGGGTGATCTTCTGCGTAGACAGATGGAGCGAAATCATTTTCATCCCAGTCCGGCTGGCCAAGCGGAATCTGTCCGAGCAATGGAGATTGTAATTCTTCAGCGAGCTTTGCCCCGCCGCCTTTTCCGAAGATGTATTCTTTTTTGCCGGATCCTTGGCTTTCAAACCACGACATGTTCTCGACGACTCCCAATACTTCGTGATTGGTTTGCAAAGCCATCGCTCCTGCACGTGCTGCTACAAATGCTGCGGTTGGATGCGGCGTTGTGACGACAATTTCTTTAGAAGCAGGAAGCATTTGGTGGATATCGAGTGCGACATCCCCTGTCCCTGGCGGCAAGTCCAATAGTAGGTAATCAAGATCTCCCCACTCCACATCGCGGAAGAACTGGTCCAAAACTTTCCCGAGCATTGGGCCACGCCATACGACAGGCATATTGTCTTCGACGAAGAAGCCCATGGAAATCACTTTGACGCCGAAGCGCTCGACCGGGATGATCGTATCGCCACGGACAACCGGTGCTTTATCGATGCCCATCATGTCCGGCACACTGAAGCCGTAGATATCTGCGTCAACGAGCCCAACTTTTTTGCCTGCACGCGCAAGCGCAATCGCCAAGTTGACGGAAACGGTCGATTTCCCGACGCCGCCTTTACCGCTGGCGATAGAGATGAATTCCACTTTGTTCAATGGAGACAATAAGTCTTGTGCTTCAGACTCATTCGCGGTCCCGCGGAACTGTGCCAATGCTTCTGGCGGCAATTCTTCGAAACGGATGCCGACAGAGTCAGCGCCAACTCCCTTGATGGCATCGACCACTTTCATCTGAAGCTGCATTTGTTCCGGCGTGTTCGTTTTGGCGATGGCCAATTTCACACTGACGTATTTTTTCTCTTCTTTGATTTTTACCGACAAGATGCCGTTTGTTTCCGACAGGGTTCTATGTAAAAACGGATCTTCTAGAGCTCCGACTGCTTCTCGCACTTGTGTTTCACTTAACATTCCACTACACTCCTTATCACTTTTGCTACAGTCCAGTATAACATAGTGAAAGCGTTTTTAAATCCATTCAGGCTTTTCGCTGCGTGGCATCTTCTATGCCTCTATTCATTGCGGTCGAAGTCGAGCATGTCGTGTGCATCAAATGTGAAATCAGGGCCATATGCGACTTCCCAGTAGTAGCCATCGGGGTCTTGGAAATAACCCGAATACCCTCCCCAAAAGACATCAACAGGTTGTTTCACGATCACCGCTCCCGCTTTTCTCGCTAATTCCATGACTTGGTCCACTTCCTCCCGTGATTTGGCATTATAGGCCAAGGTGATTCCAGAGAAGCCGGTTTTCACGGGCGGATTTTCTGCGTCGATGTCTTTTGCCAATTCCTCTAAAGGATATAGCTCCAATTTGGTACCTGAAGTGTTGAAGAAAATGATGTCCGGTTTATCACTCTTTTCATCCGTTTGGAAGCCCAGTTCATCCCGGTAAAACTTCACAGACCTTTCCATATCCTGAACGCCCAGGCAGATCAAATTAATGCGGTTCATTCCATCCACTCCTTTTTGGTTTACTATAGAGTTCGCCAACACACAAAAAAGCACCTTCCGGAAAACCGGAAAGTGCTTTTGAAAGGTAAAATTAACGTTTTGAGAACTGAGGTGCGCGACGTGCCGCTTTAAGACCGTATTTTTTACGTTCTTTCATACGTGGGTCACGTGTTAGGAATCCAGCAGATTTAAGTGCTCCGCGGAATTCTGGGTCTACTGTAAGTAGAGCGCGTGCGATTCCGTGACGGATTGCGCCGGCTTGTCCAGTGAACCCGCCGCCTTTTACGTTTACCAATACATCGTAGCTACCAAGAGTTTCAGTAGTTACTAGTGGTTGTTTGATGATTTGCTCAAGCGTTTCGTATGGAACGTAGTCAGATACGTCACGGTTGTTGATTGTGATCGTACCATCTCCTGGTACCAAACGTACGCGAGCTGTTGAGTTTTTACGGCGACCTGTACCGATATATTGAACTTGTGCCAAAGGTGTATCCTCCTCTTATTTACTGATTATTATCCGCGAAGCGTGTAAGCTTCAGGCTGTTGTGCTTGGTGGTTGTGCTCTGGTCCAGCGTATACATGCAATTTCTTGAATGTTTGGCGGCCCAAAGAGTTCTTTGGAAGCATGCCTTTGATCGCTAGTTCAAGCATTTTTGTAGGGTATTTCGTGCGCATTTCAAGTGCTGTGCGCTGCTTAAGTCCGCCTGTGTATTGCGTGTGGCGGTAGTAGATTTTGTCGGTAAGTTTTTTACCAGTCAAGTGGATTTTGTCAGCATTGATGATGATGACGTGATCGCCAGTGTCGACGTTCGGTGTGAATGTTGGTTTGTATTTCCCGCGCAAGATTGAAGCGACTTCAGAAGCCAAACGTCCAAGAGTTTGCCCTTCTGCATCGACAACCAACCATTTACGCTCTACTTCGTGACCTTTAGCCATGAATGTTGTACGCATGTATATTGTCCTCCTAATGAATCGTCTCATTTTTTTAGAATTCAGTTCCAAGTGTTCCATGTTGGTTCCGTTGTTCCGTGTTTTCCTTATCCCTTAACACAAATAACCTTCCGGGGCATATCGTGGGGGTAATGAAAATACCATACATCATCATATAACGGATTACGCTTTAAGTCAAGGACATTTAGAAAAACACCAGGAAAAGTTGCTTCGCCTTCAGTAATGCACTTTTTCCAAGTATAAACCGTGTGCTGCTGCGGTTTTGCCGGCAGCGTCGCGGTCACAAGCCGCAATGATGTCAGCCAATTCTTCCGGTTCTCTTCTATTTAATCCGACTTCGAGCAAAGTGCCTGCAATAATGCGCACCATGTTATAAAGAAAACCGGATCCTTCGATGACCATATGCAATTCCTCGCCATGTTCTTCAAAATCAATCCGCCAGATCGTTCTTACTTTGTCGACGACATTGGTATTCGCCGCACAAAAACTGGAAAAATCATGGGTGCCGATAAACGCTTGCCCCGCTTTTTCCATGCGTCCCACATCGATTTGCTGCGGCACGTGGACGAGATGGTTGCGGCTGAACGGGTTGATGAGCTTGCCGCGGTTCCATTTATACCGGTAAATCTTGCCTTTGGCGTGGTAGCGGGCATGGAAATCCGCATCTGCTTCTTCGATATCATAGACTTGGATGTCCTGGGGCAGGCGCACATTGAGCGCACGCACCCAGGACTCTTTCGGCATGGAAAACGGCGTATCGAAATGGATCACTTGCCCTGTCGCATGCACCCCGGAGTCTGTCCGTCCGCTTGCCACCACTTCGACCGGTTCGCCTTTATGCAATTCTTTCAACGCGCGCAACAGCTCCAGTTGAACGGTACGGGTTTTCAGCTGGATTTGGTAGCCTGCAAATCCGCTGCCGTCATAGGCAATTGTCGCTTTCATTCGTTTCATGAGGTCTCTCCTTTTAATGCAGCTTTCGTAATCCAATTAAGTGAATCGCCATCTCTTTTGGTTAACTCCGGAAATACCAGAGCAATCCGGCAAATCCAACGAGCAGCAATAGGCTCAATGTGTCCATAATGCGCCAGTTGAGCTGGCGGTAACGCGTACGGCCTTCGCCTCCGCGGTAGCCTCTCACTTCCATGGCAGTCGCTAAATCTTCTGCCCGTTTAAAGGCACTGACAAACAACGGAATCAATAGCGGCACGACGGCTTTGATACGTTCTTTGATCGGGCCAGAACCAATATCCGAGCCGCGTGCCATTTGCGCTTTTAGGATCTTTCCGGTTTCATCCATCAAGGTCGGGATGAACCGCAGTGAAATCGACATCATCAACGCCAGTTCGTGGACCGGCAGTTTAACGCGCTTGAATGGCCCAAGCAATACTTCTATGCCATCCGTGATCGAAATCGGTGAAGTCGTTAATGTCAGGATACTGGTCATGAACACCAAGACCAGGAAACGGATCGAGATGAATATCCCTTGCCGCAGCCCCTCTTCATAGACATCTACAAAACCGACACTGAAAAGCAATGCCCCGCCTTCGGTAAAGAATAAATGCAGGAAAAACGTAAAGGCCATTAAGATGAAGACAGGTTTCAAGCCGTTAATTAAGAAATATAGCCGGATTTTCGATAAAAACACGGAAAGTAATGTAAATCCGAGCAAAATCGCATACGTAATAGCATTATTCGCGATAAAAACGATCGCAATGAACAAAAAGACGAACAGGATTTTGGCTCTTGGGTCCAGCCGGTGGACGACCGAATCCCCCGGGATAAAGCGTCCGAAAATCATTTTTTCCATCATTTCAGCTCACGCCCTTCCTTGAGCGCTTGCGCAATGGACTGCGCCAACGCCTCTTCGGTCAGCGCTAGCTCATCAAGAGTTAAGCCGGTTTTCTCTTCAAACTCCCGCTGCATGCGCACGGTGCGCGGCGGCTCCAGCCGGTAATCGCCGAGCTGCTCTTCATTGGCGAAGACTTCGCGCACATCGCCTGTCGCGACGCATTTGCCGCTGTGCATGATGGCCACTGTATCCGCATAACGCGCCGCATCTTCCATGCTATGTGTGACAAGCACAGTCGTTAAGCCCTTCTCTTGATGCAGGCGGTAAAACAAATCCATGATTTCCCGGCGTCCGCGCGGGTCAAGTCCTGCTGTCGGTTCATCGAGTACCAAGACATCCGGCTCCATTGCCAGAACGCCTGCTATGGCGACGCGGCGCATTTGCCCGCCCGATAAGTCAAAAGGTGATTTCTCCAGCACATCTTCCGGAAGTCCAAGCTGTTCGACCAATGCGATGGCCCGTATGCGCGCTTCCTCTTCTGGCACACCGAAGTTCAGCGGGCCGAACATGATGTCTTTCAGGACTGTTTCATCAAACAGCTGCTGTTCGGGAAACTGGAAGACGATGCCGACTTTTTTTCGCACCTCTCGCAAATTTTTCGCTTTTGTCCCTGCTTCGATTTTCCGCTCGCCGATCAGCACACTGCCTTCTGTCGGCTGCAGTAAGGCATTCAAATGCTGCAGCACGGTCGATTTCCCGGAACCCGTATGCCCGATGATCGCTGTGTAAGAGCCCGAAGGTATGTGCAGCGTGACATCCGTCAACGCACGCTTTTCAAAAGGGGTGTCTTTTGCATAGCTATATCCTACTTGCTTGAGTAATATGTCCATAATTCCTCCACCAGCTCATGTTCTGTCATAGATTCGCCGGTCATCGGCACTCCGGCTTGTTTCAGTAACCCGGCCATCCGCATCGCAAATGGCAGATCCAACCCCATCTCCGTCAGCTCTTCGCCGGAAGAAAATACTTCATCGGGTGTGCCTTCCATTTGTTTATGCCCGGCACTCATCACCAGCACACGGTCAGCGAGCGCGGCTTCCTCCAGGTCATGGGTAATCGACAACACAGTGAGGCCCGTCGCTTCACGAAGCTCACGGATCGTCTCGATGACCTCCCGGCGGCCTTGCGGGTCGAGCATCGATGTGGCTTCATCCAAAATGAGCAGCCGCGGACGCAAAGCCAGTGCCCCGGCAATTGCCACGCGCTGCTTTTGCCCGCCGGATAAGTGATGCGGTTCATGGTCAAGGTAATCCGCCATCTTCACTTGCTGCAAAGATTCGCGGACACGCACCACCATTTCTTCATGAGGGACGCCGTTATTTTCGAGCGCAAACGCTACGTCATCCTGCACCGTTGCCCCGACGAATTGGTTGTCTGGATTTTGAAACACCATGCCCATCTGCGAGCGGATGTCCCACAAGCTTTCTTCAGACATTGTCAGTCCCATCGCTTTGACTGTTCCTTGCTGCGGGAACAATAAGCCGTTCATCAATTTGGCGATTGTCGACTTGCCCGAGCCGTTGTGTCCGACAAGCGCCACCCATTCGCCTTCGCCAATCGAGAACGATAGGTCCGAGACGGCCGGCTTGACCGACTCGTCTTCCGGTACGTATGTGAATGTCACTTGTTCAAATGACAAAATGGTTCCTTTCATGTGTTGAAGCCTCCTCTAAACTTTCTCTACTCTGCTCTTATGTGCTGTAAAACGGGAATTCTTTAGCCACGCTTAACTTACACTGCTCATATTCCCTTCTATGGAATATCAACACTGAAAATTAATTGATCATTAAATAAAAAAAGCGCGCACCTCATTCAGAGTATGCGCTTTTCTGTCTCTATGGCTCCTGCGGGTGCTTAAGCCGCCGGTTGAATGAGGTGCGTAGAGCTAGACGAGACGCCGCCCGAAGGCTCGCTCATCATAACACTCAGCTTTTCATATTGTCGTATAAATCATGATGCTAAAAGAAGAGGGCTATGAACCCTCTTCAACTGATTAAACCAATTCAATAATTACGATTGGTGCGCCATCTCCGCGACGAGGCCCCATTTTCATGATGCGCGTGTAGCCGCCTTGACGGTCAGCGTAACGTGGTGCTACATCATCAAACAATTTTTGCAAAGCAAAGATTGTGTTTTCGTTGCCTTCTTCGTCAGTCGAAGTCACGAGTTCACGGCGAATGTATGCTGCAGCTTTACGGCGTGCGTGGATGTCTCCGCGCTTACCAAGCGTGATCATTTTTTCTACAGTTGAACGGACTTCTTTAGCACGGGCTTCAGTTGTCTGAATGCGCTCGTGAACGATTAGGTCAGTCGTAAGGTCACGCAAAAGCGCTTTACGTTGAGAACTTGTACGTTGAAGTTTTCTCATTGAAGTTTCCCTCCTTTGTTGAATAGTTCAGAAAGAATCGGGCAATCAGTCTTCTTTACGAAGGCCAAGACCTAGATCTTCCAACTTCACTTTCACTTCTTCAAGTGATTTGCGTCCGAGGTTACGAACTTTCATCATGTCGTCTTCCGACTTGTTGGCCAATTCGTGGACAGTGTTAATGCCAGCACGTTTCAGGCAGTTATAAGAACGAACAGAAAGATCAAGCTCTTCGATAGTCATCTCAAGCACTTTCTCTTTTTGGTCTTCTTCTTTTTCAACCATGATTTCAGCTGTTTGAGCCTCATCCGTCAATCCTACGAAGATGTTCAGATGTTCAGTGAAAATTTTCGCGCCAAGCGCAATTGCCTCTTTGGGACCGATGCTTCCATCTGTCCAGACATCGAGGGTTAATTTATCGAAATGAGCGAGTTGGCCCACACGGGTATTTTCCACTTGGAAATTGACGCGTGAAACTGGCGTGTAAATAGAGTCAATCGGGATGACGCCGATCGGAAGATCTTCACGTTTGTTCTGATCTGCACGGGCATACCCACGGCCGCGGTTAGCATACATGCGCATGCGCAAGTGGCCGTCTTTCGCGATTGTTGCAATATATAGATCCGGATTCAGAATTTCCACGTCACTATCGTGAGTGATATCTGCAGCCGTAACCGTTCCGTCACCTTTTACATCAATTTCAATGACTTTTTCTTCGTCAGAGTAAATTTTCAAAGCGAGCTTCTTGATATTCAAAATGATAGAGGCTACATCTTCTTCTACACCTTCGACAGTGGAGAATTCATGCAAAACGCCATCAATTTGGATCGAAGTAACAGCTGCGCCAGGTAAAGATGAAAGTAGGATTCGACGTAAGGAGTTACCTAAAGTGGTACCATATCCACGCTCAAGGGGTTCAACAACGAATTTGCCATATTTGGCATTGCTGTCGATCTCAACCGTTTCAATTTTTGGTTTTTCTATTTCGAGCATTCAGTTTACCCTCCTTCAAAACGTCGGTATTTTCGTTGCATAAGAATTCGATAGTCACAGACTTTCGCTACGATTCAGAACACATTTAGTAAGTCGTGATGTTCAAAAATCCTACTCAGACCAACGATTATACGCGACGGCGTTTTGGCGGGCGGCAGCCGTTGTGAGGAACTGGAGTTACGTCTCTAATTGCAGTAACTTCCAATCCAGCAGCTTGAAGCGCACGGATAGCAGCTTCGCGACCTGAACCAGGACCTTTAACAGTTACTTCCAAAGTTTTCAAACCATGTTCCATGGAAGTTTTTGCAGCAGTTTCAGCAGCCATTTGGGCAGCGAATGGAGTGGATTTACGTGAACCACGGAATCCTAGAGCCCCAGCCGAAGACCATGATACTGCGTTACCTTGCATATCAGTGATCGTAACAATTGTGTTATTGAATGTTGAGCGGATGTGAGCAATACCGGATTCGATATTCTTTTTCACACGACGCTTACGAGTTTGTTGTTTACGTGCCATGTTAAGAAACAACCTCCTTTACTGATTATTTTTTCTTGTTAGCTACAGTTTTACGAGGACCTTTACGCGTACGCGCGTTGTTCTTCGTATTTTGACCACGAACCGGAAGACCGCGACGGTGGCGGATACCACGGAAGCTAGCGATTTCCATCAAACGTTTGATGTTCATGGAAACTTCACGGCGAAGGTCACCTTCGATTTTGTACTGATCCAATTGTTCACGGATATTGTTCAACTCGTCTTCTGTAAGATCGCGAACGCGAGTCTCTTCAGAAACACCAGCACCAGAAAGAACTTTCTGAGCAGTCGTTTTCCCAACACCGTAGATATAAGTCAATGAAATTACAACGCGTTTGTCGCGCGGAATGTCAACACCAGAAATACGTGCCATGTGTGCGATGCACCTCCTTCTTTATTAACCTTGTCTTTGTTTGTGTTTCGGATTTTCACAGATTACCATTACTTTACCGTTTCTGCGAATAACTTTACATTTTTCGCAGATCGGCTTAACAGATGGTCTCACTTTCATCTAACCCAACCTCCTTAGTAGTCCGGAGTGCAAAAGATTATTTAAAACGGTATGTGATGCGACCGCGTGTTAAATCGTAAGGAGAAAGTTCTACTGTTACTTTATCTCCTGGCAGAATGCGGATGAAATGCATGCGAATCTTGCCTGATACGTGCGCAAGAATCGTATGGCCATTTTCAAGCTCCACTTTAAACATCGCGTTGGGCAAAGTCTCAATGACTGTTCCCTCGATTTCAATTACATCGTCTTTCGCCATCGACCCAGTCTCCCTTCTGTATACAAATCAGGTACTCATCTTCAAACAGTATTTGCTGATTGAATAATTCTTATCCATTCACCAGGAATTCATGAGTGACATTTGAAAGACCTTCTCCGGGTTCCTCTCCCCACTTATGACAGCGGAGTTCGGGGGTTCCGGTTGAGCCAGTCTGACCCACGTATCCTCGACTGCCCGGACTGCCTTGGATGAGTTCCAAACCCGTTACACAGATGCTTCCACGAAACCCATTATACTACCTCCGGTGCGGAATTGCACGGAGCAACGAGCCTCACCGGTTTCATATAATCAAGCCTTGTTTGCTTTTGCAGCTCTCGAAAATTCATATCTCCGGTGCTCCTTAAAGCCACATGGAGGCAACTAACTGCGCCCGGCGCCGGGACTTAACCTCGGTCGCCCTTTAGAAGAGCATCAATGTCAGCAAATACTTTATCAATGTCCTGCTGTCCATCTATATTGGTCAGCACGTTCTTGTCTTCATAGAAGTCGAGAAGCGGCTGAGTTTGTTGCATGTTAACTTCTAAACGCTTCGTGACGGTTTCAGGCTTGTCGTCTTCGCGTTGGTAGAGCTCTCCACCATCTTTATCGCACACACCTGCAACAGCAGGAGGATTGAAGACAGTATGGTAAGCAGTTCCACAAACTTTGCAAATCCAACGGCCTGTTAAACGTGCAATCAATTCGTCTTGTTCAACTTGGATGTTTACGACATGCTCGATTCGTTTGCCAAGATCAGCCAGAAGAGATTCCAGCGCCTCAGCTTGAGGGACTGTGCGTGGAAAGCCGTCCAAGAGGAAGCCTTTCTCACAGTCCGGTTGGCTGAGTCGCTCTCGGACGATACCGATCGTCACTTCGTCAGGCACCAAGGCACCTTGATCCATGAACGACTTTGCTTCCAGGCCCAGCGCCGTGCCGCCTTTGATAGCTGCACGGAACATGTCGCCTGTCGAAATATGAGGGATGTCGTACTTCTTGACAATTTCGTCTGCTTGCGTGCCTTTGCCGGCACCTGGTAGACCCATCAACACAATGTTCATACGTTTTGCCCCCTCAGACAAGTGGATAAGGAACGTTTTCACGTTCCTCTCCATTGATTATTTCATAAAGCCTTTGTAATGACGTTTCACAAGTTGTGATTCCAATTGCTTCATCGTCTCCAGGGCTACCCCGACGACAATCAGCAAACTGGTGCCGCCAATCTGTGCAGATTGAGGCAGGTTTGCGATATTGATGAAGAAAATTGGCAGAACCGAGATAACGGAGAGGAAGATCGCTCCCACAAACGTTAAGCGGTAAAGCACACTTGTTAAATAATCTTGCGTATTTTTACCCGGACGGATTCCCGGAATATATGCACCTTGCTTTTTCAAGTTGTCCGCCACGTTTTCAGGATTAACCTGAATGAATGCATAGAAATACGTGAATGCAATGATCAAGGCGACATAAATGATCATGCCGACAGGACGCGTGTAATCAAACGTATTCTGGATTGCCTCCGTAAACGCGTTGGCACCAAAGAAAGAAGCGATAGTTTGCGGCGTGATGATGAACGCCACTGCAAAGATTACCGGGATAACTCCGGCCGCGTTTACTTTCAAAGGTAAATGCGTTTGCTGCCCATTCGAGCTCTGGCCACGGCCAGCGACACGTTTGGCATACTGGATCGGGATTTTACGCAACGCTTGTTGGACGTAAATGACCAATACAGTAATTGCAACAACTGCGAGTGCAAGCAATGCCATAATGGCAATGTTGATCGGAAGCTGGTCGCCAGCTCCTTGGATCTGCTGCGCATAAAGTTGGTTGATTGCTCCTGGTACTGCAGCGACAATCCCTGCGAAGATGATAATCGAAATACCGTTCCCCACGCCTTTTGCCGTGATCTGCTCACCAAGCCACAATAGAAATGCTGTTCCTGCTGTCAGTACGATGGCGATTACTACATACGTCGCAATCGAATCGTCTTGGATCAATGTACCTCCGTACATTTGATTGAAACCATAAGACATGCCGATCGCCTGGATAAACGCAAGAACGATTGTAAAGTAACGAGTGAATTGAGCAAGTTTCCGTCTTCCGACTTCGCCTTGTTTCGCCCACTCAGCAAATTTCGGCACAACATCCATTTGCAGAAGCTGCACGATGATCGATGCTGTGATATAAGGCATGATTCCCATCGCCAAAATCGAGAAGTTGGCAAGGGCGCCTCCACCGAAAGTATTCAAGAAGCCGATCAGACCCATCTGATCAGTAGCTTGGAGTACTGACGCATCAACGTTCGGCACCGGAACGAATGTCCCGATACGGAAGATGATGAGCATTGCTAAAGTAAAGAAAATTTTATTTCGAATATCAGATACGCGCATAAGATTAGAGATTGTCTGAAACATTAAAGCACCTCGGTTTGACCGCCGGCAGCTTCAATAGCTTCTTTAGCTGATGCAGAGAATTTGTGGGCTTGTACGGACAATTTCTTGTCCAAGCTTCCGTTACCAAGGATCTTGATACCAGAACGCTCCTTGCTCACAACACCTGTTTCGATCAACAATGCAGGTGTAATTTCTGTGCCTTCTTCAAAACGGTTCAACACGTCAAGGTTTACAACAGTGTAGTCTTTACGGTTGATGTTCGTGAATCCACGCTTCGGCAAACGACGGAACAATGGGTTTTGACCACCCTCGAATCCTGGACGGACACCGCCGCCTGAACGGGCTTTTTGACCTTTGTGACCTTTACCGGCTGTTTTACCAGTACCTGAACCGATTCCGCGTCCGATACGCTTGCGTGAGCTGCGTGAACCTTCTGCTGGTTTTAATTCGTGAAGTTTCATGTGGTTGGCACCTCCTTCTATAGAAATCAGGGATTAAACTTCTTTAATAGTAACTAAGTGAGCGACTTTATCAAGCATTCCGCGAACTGCCGCGTTGTCTTGGTGCTCAACTGTTTGATGCATCTTGCGCAGGCCTAGTGACTGGACTGTTTTACGTTGTGTCGGTTTTGAACCGATCACTGACTTAGTGAGGGTAATTTCTAGTTTAGTAGCCATCTAATTTCCCTCCCTTATTGGAATAACTCTTCTGTAGTTTTGCCGCGAAGTTTTGCAACTTCATCAGCGCTCTTCAGTTGAGTCAAACCGTTGATAGTAGCACGGACCATGTTGATCGGTGTGTTAGAACCAAGAGATTTAGACAAGATGTCTTGTACTCCTGCAAGCTCTAGTACCGCACGAACAGGACCACCAGCAATAACACCAGTACCTGGTGAAGCAGGTTTGATAAGAATCGAGCCGGCACCGAAGCGCCCAGTTACTAGATGTGGAGTAGTACCTTTAACCATAGGTACTTCGATTAAGTTCTTCTTCGCATCTTCAATAGCTTTACGGATTGCTTCTGGAACTTCTTGTGCTTTCCCAGTACCAAAACCGACTTTACCATTTTTGTCGCCTACAACAACCAATGCGGAGAAACGGAAACGACGTCCACCTTTTACAACTTTCGCTACGCGGTTAATCGTAACTACGCGTTCTTCAAGTTCAAGTTTGTTTGGATCAATACGACGCATTATATGGGTCCCTCCTTCTTTTAGAATTCTAAGCCGTTTTCACGGGCAGATTCAGCCAAAGCTTTCACACGGCCATGATATAGATAACCACCGCGGTCAAAAACAACTGATTTCAAGCCGTTTTCTACTGCGCGTTTTGCAATCGTTTCGCCGACTTGAGCAGCCGCTTCGACGTTGCCTTTTGTTTCAAGAGAAAAATCTTTATCTGCAGATGATGCGCTAGCAAGCGTTACGCCGTTTACATCGTCGATCAATTGAGCGTAGATGTATTTGTTTGAACGGAAAACGTTCAAGCGTGGACGTTCAGCTGTTCCCGTGATTTTAGAACGTACGCGAGCGTGACGTTTTTTACGGGATGCATTTTTATCGAGTTTCGTAATCACTGAGGTCACTCCTTTCAGCCTGCCTAAGCAGCATTATTTACCTGTTTTACCTTCTTTGCGGCGAACTTTTTCGTCTTCGTAACGGATCCCTTTGCCTTTATACGGCTCTGGCGGGCGAGTAGCACGGATGTTTGAAGCAAGTGCTCCGACCATCTCTTTGTTGATCCCTTTAACGACGACTTTCGTGTTGCCTTGTACTTCGATTTCGATTCCTTCTTCCGGAGTGAATTCCACCGGATGAGAGTATCCAACGTTCAAGACCAATTTCTTGCCTTGTAGCTGGGCACGGTAACCTACACCGACTAGTTCAAGTGAGCGGGAGAAGCCTTCAGATACTCCAGTAACCATGTTCGCGAGCAATGCACGGGTTGTGCCGTGGATTGTGCGGTGGTCTTTGGAATCTGATGGGCGTGACAATGTCAAAACATTATCTTCCTGCGTGATTGTGATATCTGAGTTAAACGAGCGAGTAAGCTCGCCTTTAGGCCCTTTTACAGTTACGTTATTGTCGTTTTCGACAGTAACGGTAACGTTAGCAGGAACCTCGATTGGTTTTTTACCTACACGTGACATTCTGTTGCACCTCCATTCGTTTGTTGCTTCTTACCAAACGTAAGCTATGATTTCGCCGCCGACTTTTTTCGCGCGGGCTTCTTTATCAGTTACCAAACCTTGTGATGTCGATACTAGAGCGATTCCAAGACCGTTTAGTACACGAGGCACCTCGTCAGTTTTAGCGTATACACGTAGTCCTGGTTTTGAAATGCGTTTCAAGCCAGTGATGACGCGTTCGTTGTTGGCACCGTATTTAAGGAAAATGCGGATCATGCCTTGTTTATCATCTTCAACATATTCTACGTCACGTACGAAACCTTCACGCTTCAGGATTTCAGCGATGTCTTTTTTCACGTTGGAAGCCGGAAGCTCCAATTTCTCGTGACGAACCATGTTTGCATTACGAATGCGTGTCAGCATATCTGCAATCGGATCTGTCATTGTCATTACATTTACCTCCTTCCCAATTTAGGGGATTACCAGCTGGCTTTTTTGACGCCAGGAATTTGTCCCACATATGCAAGTTCACGGAAACAAATACGGCAAAGTTTGAATTTGCGCAGTACTGAATGCGGACGTCCGCATCGTTCACAGCGAGTGTACTCTTGTACTTTATACTTTGGCGTGCGTTTTTGTTTAGCAATCATCGATTTTTTAGCCACGTTTACGCCTCCCTCATCTTTACTTTTGGAACGGCATACCGAATTGTGTCAATAACTCACGAGCTTCTTCATCAGAGTTCGCAGTTGTCACAATTACGATATCCATACCGCGTACTTTAGAAACTTTATCATAATCGATTTCAGGGAAGATCAATTGTTCTTTCACACCAAGTGTGTAGTTGCCGCGTCCGTCGAAAGATTTTTTCGATACGCCACGGAAGTCACGAACACGTGGTAGTGAGATAGCAATCAATTTATCCAGGAAGTCATACATACGCTCACCGCGTAGTGTAACTTTACATCCGATTGGCATACCTTCACGAAGGCGGAAGCCAGCGATAGATTTCTTAGCTTTTGTGATGACTGGCTTTTGACCAGTGATCGTCTGCAATTCTTCAACAGCAGAATCAAGTGATTTTGTGTTTTGTACAGCTTCACCGACACCCATGTTGATAACGATCTTGTCAACTTTTGGTGCCTGCATTACTGAGGAATATTCAAACTTGCTCACTAGAGCAGGAGTGATTTCGTTCACATATTTTTCTTGTAGGCGGTTCATGTTTGTACCTCCCCTCATTCAGGAATTTTATTTATCTAATTTTTCACCGGATTTTTTTGCAACACGAACTTTTTTGCCGTCTTCCATTTTGTATCCTACGCGAGTCGGCTCGCCGGATTTAGGGTCAACTACCATCACGTTAGAAACGTGGATCGCAGCTTCTTGGCTGACAATTCCGCCTTGCGGGCTTGCCTGGTTCGGTTTTGTATGCTTTTTGACGATGTTAACACCTTCAACGAGCACACGGTCTTTCTTAGGTAGAGCAGTCAAAACAACTCCTGTTTTGCCTTTGTCTTTACCAGAGATGACCTTAACTGTATCGCCTTTTTTTACATGCATTCTGTCGCACCTCCTTGGTATCGCACGTTGGATGTTTTATAGAACTTCAGGAGCAAGTGAAACGATCTTCATGAAGTTGTTGTCACGAAGTTCACGTGCAACTGGTCCGAAGATACGTGTTCCGCGTGGACCTTTATCGTCGCGGATAATCACACATGCATTTTCATCAAATTTGATGTAAGTACCGTCTTTACGGCGAGCTCCGCTTTTCGTGCGAACGATGACAGCCTTAACGACTTCACCTTTCTTAACAACGCCACCTGGTGTTGCTTTTTTCACGGTACAAACGATTACGTCACCGATGTTTGCTGTCTTGCGACCAGAACCACCAAGCACTTTAATCGTAAGTACTTCACGAGCACCCGAGTTGTCTGCAACTTTTAAACGACTTTCCTGTTGGATCACTTAGGTAACCTCCCTCCGGAACTTTTAGGATTCCGAACTTATTTAAATTAGATGATGACAGCTTTTTCGACGATTTCCACTAAACGGAAACGTTTTGTAGCTGATAGCGGACGAGTTTCCATGATGCGAACGATGTCGCCCATTTTCGCTTCGTTGTTCTCATCATGAGTCTTGAATTTCTTAGAGTATTTTACACGTTTGCCATAAAGCGCGTGCTTTTTTTGAGTTTCAACCATTACTGTAACGGTTTTGTCCATTTTGTCAGACACGACGCGGCCTGTGTATACTTTGCGTTGGTTACGCTCAGACATACTTGCAACCTCCTCTCGAATTATCAGTTGTTGCCACTGAGTTCTCTTTCATGAATCACAGTTTTCATACGGGCAATCGCTTTACGTACTTCGCGGATGCGAGCCGTATTTTCTAATTGACCAGTAGCCAATTGGAAGCGAAGGTTGAAAAGCTCTTCTTTCAGTGATTTCACTTTTTGTTCGATTTCAGCAGTGGTTAGGTCACGGATTTCATTAGCTTTCATTCGATTCACCACCAATTTCTTCGCGTTTTACGAATTTCGTTTTCACTGGCAATTTGTGAGAGGCAAGACGCAATGCTTCGCGTGCAACTTCTTCAGATACTCCAGCGATTTCGAACATAATTTTACCAGTTTTTACTACCGCTACCCAGCCTTCAGGTGAACCTTTACCGGAACCCATCCGTACTTCAAGAGGCTTTTTCGTGTATGGCTTGTGAGGGAAAATCTTGATCCAGACTTTACCGCCACGTTTCATGTAACGTGTCATAGCGATACGGGCAGATTCGATTTGGCGGTTAGTGATCCATGAAGACTCAAGAGCCTGCAGGCCATATTCGCCGAATGCGACTTCTTTGCCGCCTTTCGCTTCTCCGCGCATCTTGCCACGGTGTTCACGACGATATTTTACGCGTTTTGGCAATAACATATTATTTGCCTCCTTCCTCAGAATTCTTCTTGGTTGGAAGGACTTCACCGCGGTAGATCCATACTTTTACGCCAAGCTTACCATAAGTAGTGTCTGCTTCAGCGTGCGCATAGTCGATGTCTGCGCGCAATGTATGGAGCGGAACAGTTCCTTCGCTATAGGACTCAGCACGGGCAATGTCAGCTCCGCCTAGACGTCCAGATACTTGAGTTTTGATCCCTTTAGCGCCTGCACGCATAGTACGTTGGATCGTTTGTTTTTGAGCACGGCGGAAAGATGCACGGTTTTCTAGCTGGCGTGCGATTCCTTCAGCGACCAATTTCGCATCAAGGTCAGCTCTTTTGATTTCTACGATGTTGATGTGGACACGCTTGCCAGTCATCGCGTTCAGTTGCGTACGAAGTACTTCTACTTCAGAGCCACCTTTACCGATTACCATACCTGGCTTAGCAGTGTGGATTGTAACGTTCACACGGTTTGCAGCGCGCTCGATTTCGATTTTCGAAACTGAAGCTTCTTTCAAACGTGTTTCGATGTATTCACGGATTTTCAAATCTTCGTGAAGGAGTGTCGCGTAGTCTTTTTCAGCGTACCATTTCGACTCCCAATCACGGATGATTCCGATTCGCATTCCAATTGGATGAATTTTTTGTCCCACGAATTATCCCTCCTTCTTCTCAGATACCACTAGTGTGATGTGGCTTGTGCGTTTGTTGATCGCGCTTGCGCGTCCCATTGCACGTGGACGGAAACGCTTCAAAGTCGGCCCTTCGTCAACGAATACTTCGCTGATGACAAGGTTCTCGATGTTCATTTCGTAATTGTGTTCAGCGTTAGCAGCTGCAGATTTCAACAACTTCTCAACAACAATGGATGCTGCTTTAGGAGTGTGGTTCAAAATTGCGACCGCTTCACCGATTTGCTTGCCTCGGATTAAATCTACTACTAAACGGACTTTACGAGGAGCAATACGTACTGTTCTAGCAACAGCTTTTGCTTGCATGGGGAAATCCTCCTCTCAATTAACGTCTTGTTTTCTTATCGTCTGCACCATGGCTTGCGTATTTGCGCGTTGGGGCAAATTCACCAAGTTTATGGCCTACCATATCTTCAGTCACGTATACAGGGATGTGTTTGTGGCCATCGTATACTGCAATTGTTAGCCCGATGAATGTCGGGAAAATTGTAGAACGGCGAGACCAAGTTTTGATCACTTGTTTTTTCTCAGATTCCTTTTGCGCTTCGACTTTCTTCATAAGATGATCGTCTACAAAAGGTCCTTTTTTCAAGCTGCGACCCATTTGGGATCCTCCCTTCGTGATTGCACCACGGTTCTTTCGGTGAACCGCAGCGAAATCAAATTATTTTTTGCGGCGACGTACGATGAATTTATCGGATTTGTTCGTTTTCTTACGTGTTTTGTATCCAAGAGTTGGTTTGCCCCATGGAGACATTGGAGATTTACGTCCGATTGGCGAACGTCCTTCACCACCACCGTGTGGGTGATCGTTCGGGTTCATAACAGATCCGCGGACAGTTGGACGATTGCCCTTCCAGCGGTTACGTCCTGCTTTACCGATGTTGATCAATTCGTGCTGCTCGTTACCGACAGCGCCGATAGTTGCGCGGCAAGTAGCAAGGATCATGCGAACTTCACCTGATTGCAAGCGAACTGTTACGTATTTTCCTTCTTTACCAAGCACCTGTGCTGAAGCTCCTGCAGAACGTACCAATTGGCCGCCTCCGCCTGGTTTCAACTCGATGTTGTGGATTGTAGAACCCATTGGGATGTTAAGCAACGGCAAAGCATTACCTGCTTTGATGTCTGCTTCTGGTCCTGACATGATTTGCGTATCAACCTGAACACCTTTAGGTGCAAGGATGTAACGTTTTTCTCCGTCAGCGTAATGGATAAGTGCGATGTTCGCAGAACGGTTCGGATCGTATTCGATCGTAGCAACGCGACCTGGAATGCCATCTTTGTTACGTTTAAAATCAATTACGCGGTATTGGCGCTTATGTCCGCCCCCGTGGTGGCGTACAGTGATTTTACCTTGGTTATTACGGCCGCCTTTACGCTTCGTCGGTTGCAAAAGCGACTTTTCAGGCTTGTTCGTTGTGATTTCAGCGAAATCCGAACTAGTCATGTTACGACGACCGTTAGTGGTAGGTTTATATTTTCTAATCCCCACGTTGTTTCCCTCCTTCTTTGATTAGTTCTTGTTCAGAACTTATGCAATTACATTTCGAATAGTTCGATGTCTTTTGAATCAGCAGTCAATTTCACGATCGCTTTACGGCGTTTGTTCGTGTAGCCTGCGTGTTTGCCCATGCGTTTGAATTTGCCTTTGTAGTTCATGATGTTGACTTTCTCAACTTGAACGCCGAAGACTTCCTGAACTGCATGTTTAACTTGAGTTTTGTTAGCGCGAACGTCCACTTCAAAAGTGTACTTCTTCTCCGCCATTACCTCAGAAGAACGCTCGGTAATGACTGGACGCTTTAGAATGTCACGTGCTTCCATTAACCAAGCACCTCCTCGATTTTTTCTACGGCTCCTTTAGTCATGACAACTTTGTCATGGCCAAGCAAGTCCAATACGTTGATTCCGTTTGCCGGAACAACTGTCATGCCTTTGATGTTGCGTGCAGATAGTGCCACGTTCTCATCAAGGTCAGCTGTTACGAATAATGCTTTCTTGCCGACAGACAAGTCAGTCACGAGTTTCGTGAATTCCTTAGTTTTCGGTGCGTCGAAAGCCAATCCTTCAAGTACCATCAGGTTTTCGTTTGCTAGAGCCGAAGACAATGCAGAACGAAGAGCCAAGCGACGGACTTTTTTCGGAAGTTTGTAGCTATAGCTGCGTGGTGTTGGGCCGAATACGACTCCGCCTCCGCGCCATTGTGGTGAACGGATCGAACCTTGACGGGCACGTCCAGTTCCTTTTTGCTTCCATGGCTTTCTTCCGCCACCAGCTACTTCAGAACGGTTTTTTACTTTATGGTTACCTTGACGCAATGAAGCACGTTGTGCAACGACTGCATCGAAAAGTACAGATTCATTTGGTTCAATGCCGAAGACAAGATCGTTCAATTCGATGTCGCCAACTTGTGAACCAGTTTGGTTTAGTAACGCTACTTTAGGCATTCTTGTTTCCTCCTTCCCTTAAATGTGATTAGTTAGCTTTGATAGCCGACTTAACACGGATTAATGATTTACGTGCGCCAGGAACATTCCCTTTAATAAGAAGCAAGTTGCGCTCAGCATCCACTTTCACGATGTGAAGGTTTTGGATAGTGACCGTGTTGCCGCCCATTTGACCAGGCAATTTCTTCTGTTTGAATACGCGGTTCGGAGCAACAGGCCCCATTGAACCAGGACGACGGTGGTAACGTGAACCGTGAGTCATTGGTCCGCGTGATTGTCCGTGGCGTTTAATAACACCTTGGAAACCTTTACCTTTCGTAGTTCCTGTTACATCTACTACATCGCCTTCTGCGAATACATCTACTTTGACTTCCTGACCAATCTCGTAATCAGCTAAGTTTACATTGCGAAGTTCGCGAATGAAGCGCTTAGGAGCAGTGTTTGCTTTCGCTACGTGGCCTTTCTCTGGTTTGTTCGAAAGCTTCTCGCGTTTGTCATCAAAACCAAGTTGTACCGATTCGTAGCCATCCACTTCAACTGTTTTTTTCTGAAGCACTACGTTTGGAGCAGCTTCGATTACAGTTACAGGGATCAAATCACCGTTCTCAGCAAAAACTTGCGTCATACCGATTTTTCTACCTAAGATTCCTTTGGTCATGTCGTCACACCTCCTGCAAAATTTTATGTTTATTATTTTCGTTTACCAATTATAGTTTGATTTCAATATCAACGCCGGATGGTAGATCCAGTTTCATTAGCGCGTCAACAGTCTGTGGTGTCGGATTAACGATATCGATCAGACGTTTGTGTGTGCGCATTTCGAATTGTTCGCGAGCATCTTTATATTTGTGGACAGCTCGCAAGATTGTGTAAACAGACTTCTCAGTCGGCAACGGTATCGGACCCGATACGCTAGCACCTGAACGTTTAGCAGTTTCAACAATCTTTTCAGCAGACTGATCCAAGATTCTGTGATCATATGCTTTCAAACGGATACGAATTTTTTGTTTTGCCATTATTTTCCCTCCCTTTTCGCCTATTTTTGGGATAGACTTCTCCACGAAAATTTTCCTCACACTCGCCATGGCAAAGCGGCCGGGTGTGTCGGTAACCTCTCGCTTCTTCGCAGTCAAAGACCAACATTCACCATTATACAAAATAAAAAAGAATTCCGCAAGACTTTGCACGAAATTCTTTTTCATTCGCTTTTACTAGTATAGCAGGATTCTTTTCAGTTTCAACCGATACGGTAATAGTCGAAATCTTTCGGACTCATCCCAGGAACATGACTGCAATCCAGCCAAATAACACGAGCGGGATATTGTAATGGATGAACGTCGGGACGACCGTATCCCAGATGTGATTGTGCTGGCCATCGACGTTCAAGCCAGCTGTCGGCCCAAGCGTCGAGTCGGAAGCTGGCGACCCGGCATCGCCGAGCGCGCCTGCTGTCCCAATCAAAGCGATGATCGCCATCGTCGAGAAACCGAACTCGACACTTAGCGGAACAAATATCGCTGCGATGATCGGGATCGTCGAGAACGACGATCCGATGCCCATCGTGACGAACAGCCCGACGATCAACATCGCGAGTGCTGCTAGGCCTTTATTGTCGCCGAAGATGCTCGCGGCATTTTCAACGAGCGAATCGATGGCACCAGTCGCTTGGATGACCGAAGCGAATCCGTTCGCCGAGATCATGACAAAACCGATGAAGGCCATCATGCGCATGCCTGCCGTCAGAACATCGTCCGCTTCTTTCCATTTCATTGCACCGAAGACGTAAAGGATGAGAATCCCGGCAAGTGCGCCGATGATCATCGAGTCGCTTTGGATCTGTGCGAAGAGCGCTGCGATCAAGGCGATCACCGTCACGATAATGTCTTTAACGGAAGCGGTCCGTTTTGGAGTTTCTTCTATAGTAGTAGCTGCTTCCACAGTCCGATAATCACGCGGCTTGCGGTAAGAAATGAAAACCGCAACGACTAAGCCGAGGAATAGGCCAGCGACTGGCAATGCCATCGCTTTCGGGATATCCGCCATATCGATCGGCATGCCCGCGAGTTCCATCTGCGTGGCGAGAATCTCATGGAAGATCAACCCGAAGCCATACGGCAATAAAATATATGGCGCCGTCAGGCCGAATGTCAGCACCGAGGCGATAAGGCGGCGGTCGATGCGCAATTCATTCAGAATGTGCAGAATCGGCGGCACCAAGAGCGGGATAAAGGCAATGTGAATAGGAATCAGGTTTTGCGAGAAGATCGCCATCGCGAACAGCGCAAAGATGATAAGCGCCTTCGCTAAGTTCTCGCGCGTCGCCTCCCCTTCTTTATTGACCAGTTTCAATACACCGGCAACGAGCAATTCCGGTATGCCGGTACGCGAAATCGCAACAGCGAATCCGCCGAGCATGGCGTAGCTCAGTGCAATGGTCGCCCCTGCACCAAGACCATCTGTATAGGAAGTCAAAGTTTCAGTGAAGCTAAGCCCTCCGCTAAGCCCTCCGGCGAGTGCGCCGATCAATAAGGCAAAGACGACGTTGACACGAAGCAAGCTCAATATGAGCATCACTAAAACGGCGATAATAACTGCATTCATTGTTCATTTCTCCTTTAGTTTGCTAAAGCGTTAAAGTCCTTTACTAAAGTAACAAATCTGTACAATGATGTCAACACAGCAAAACCGCTCCTGAATGGCACAAAAAAAACGCTCCCTGCCCAAAGGCAAAGAGCGGCAGTGCTTTATTGGGCTTGCTGCGTTTTTTCTTCGTATGCCTGGATATAGGAATCGTATTGAATCGTCAAGGCGATTTCATCCCAGCCGTTCAACAGCATTTCTTTCCAGTACGGATCGATGTCGAATGAATAGCTGGCGCCGTCTTCTGCTGTCACCGTTTGGTGTTTCAAGTCGACATCAAGACGGTAAGGCGCCTGTTTGCCTTTTTCCAGCAAGGCAGCCACTTCCGCTTCTTCGAGGCGGATCGGCAAGATGCCATTCTTCACACAGTTATTATAGAAGATATCCGCATAACTCGGCGAGATGACGACACGGAAACCGTAGTCCAGTATGGCCCATGGCGCGTGTTCACGAGACGAGCCGCAGCCGAAGTTTTCCTGCGCCACAAGGATCTCGGAGCTTTGGAAGCGGGGGTCGTTCAAGACAAAATCTTGATTAGGCGTGCCGTCTGAATGAAAGCGCCAATGATAGAACAAATACTTCCCGAACCCTGTGCGCTCGATGCGCTTGAGGAATTCCTTTGAAATGATTTGGTCGGTATCGACGTTTTTGCGGTCGAGCGGCGTTAAGACGCTCGAGATTTCATTGATGGGTTTCAAATTCAGTTCCTCCTTCCGTTATGCCGAGGGCACAGGTTCTTTCATATAATTGCGGACATCCGTCAAATGACCTTCAATCGCCGCAGCTGCCGCCATCACAGGTGACACCAAATGCGTCATGGAGCCTGCGCCTTGGCGCCCTTCAAAATTGCGGTTCGAAGTGGATGCGCAACGCTCGCCTGACGGAACAGCATCCTCATTCATTGCCAGGCACATGCTGCAGCCTGTCTCGCGCCATTCAAAGCCTGCCTGCAAGAACACTCGGTCAAGCCCTTCCGCTTCAGCTGCACGCTTGACGGTTTCAGAGCCCGGTACGACAATCGCCGTCACCGACGGATGCACCGTTCTGCCTTTGACAATTTCACTCGCTGCCCGCAAATCGCTGAGGCGGGCATTCGTGCATGAGCCGATAAAGACATGCTGGATCGCGATGGATGACAACGGGGCGCCTTCTTCCAATTGCATATAAGCAAGCGCTTGGCGCAAAGCATCCCGGTCTTCTTGCTTGTCGTAATCTGCCGCTGTCGGCACGTGTTCGGCAATACCTGAACCCATCGACGGGTTGGTGCCCCATGTAACGAATGGAGAAATGTCGTCCGCATGGATCGTGTGCGACACGTCGTAGCTCGCGCCTTCATCTGTCGCGAGCGCCAGCCAACGTTCGGCTTCTTGTTCGAACGCATCACCTTCTGGGACGTTTCTTCTGCCGCGCAAATACTCGACTGTTGTTTCGTCTGGGCTGACAAGGCCGGCGCGTGCACCCGCTTCGATGGACATATTGCAGATCGTCATGCGTTCTTCCATCGATAAATTGCGGATCGCTTCCCCGGTGTATTCAATGATATGCCCTGTCCCCATATCGACGCCGTATTTCGAGATGATCGCGAGAATGACGTCTTTTGCGGAAACACCGAAGCCAAGCTCTCCGTCGATGCGGATTTCCATCGTTTTCGGCTTGGACTGCCAAAGCGTCTGCGTCGACAACACATGCTCTACTTCACTTGTGCCGATGCCGAATGCCAACGCGCCGAATGCTCCGTGAGTGGACGTATGGCTATCGCCGCAGACAATCGTCTTGCCGGGTTGTGTAAGGCCGAGTTCCGGCCCGATGACGTGGACGATGCCTTGGTCGGGGTGATTGATCCCAGCAAGCGGCACCCCGAACTCATCACAGTTTTCCTGAAGCGTCTTGATTTGCTTGCGGGAAATCGGGTCTTTGATCACTGAGCGATTGCGCGTCGGCACGTTATGGTCCATCGTCGCAAAGCACAGATCCGGACGCCGCACTTTTCGGCCGTTCAGGCGCAAGCCTTCAAACGCCTGCGGGGAAGTAACTTCATGCAGGAGATGAAGGTCGATATACAACAGGTCGGGTTTTCCCGGCTCTTCGAATACAATATGCTGTTCCCAGATTTTTTCAATAATCGTTTTTGCCATAGCAGAGTGCCCCTTCCATTTACACGTAGGAAAACATGATGTGTTCCGACACGAATTCCCGTTCCAATTCTTCGATGACTTTTTCCACGAAGCGTTCCGTTGAGATGACTTTATTGCCGCAAGCTGACAAATCGCCTGTGCAATAACCATCTTCAAGGACACTCATGACCGCATCTTCAATCGACGATGCTTCTGAATCCATGCCGAACGACTGGCGCAGCATCATCGCTGCCGACAACATCGCAGCCGATGGGTTCGCTTTGTTTTGCCCTGCGATATCCGGTGCCGAGCCGTGTACCGGTTCATACAAGCCGAAGCCATCTGAACGGATGCTCGCTGACGGCAGCATGCCGAGTGAGCCGGTGATGACCGATGCTTCGTCGCTCAAGATATCGCCGAACATATTCTCTGTGACCAAGACATCGAATGCCCGTGGGTTAGTGATCAATTTCATGGCAGCCGAATCGACCAGCATATGCTCAACTTCCACGTCCGGATAACCGGCCTTGCGTTCTTCAACGACTTTTCTCCAAAGCTTGCTCGATTCCAGGACGTTTGCTTTGTCGACGGAAGCCAATTTGCCGCGGCGCGAACGGGCCATTTCGAATGCCTGGTCGACGATGCGCTCAATTTCTGTTCGCGTGTAGACGAGTGTATCGACTGCGGATTTTTCATTATGGCGTTTCGGTTCACCGAAATACAAGCCGCCAGTCAATTCGCGGACGATGACCATGTCCACTTCACGCGCGATCTCTTCTTTTAATGGGGAAGATCCGAGAAGTGCCGGTACCGCCTTGACTGGACGGACGTTGGCAAACAAATCGAAGTGTTTACGGATATTCAACAGCCCTTTTTCCGGGCGCTGTTCTGCGGGATTGTTGTCCCATTTCGGGCCGCCTACCGCACCGAGGAGGATGGCATCGCTCGCTTCACACGCTTCAACGGTTTCTTTCGGCAGCGGGCTGCCGGATTCATCGACCGCCGCTCCCCCGATCGCCGCGAATTTCCAATGGAATGTGTGCCCATAGCGCATCGCAATGGATTTTAGCACCTTTACTGCCGCCTCTGTTACTTCTGGTCCGATGCCGTCTCCTGGCAATACTGCGATTGTCTTTTCCATAGTAATTCCTCCTCTGTGGGTTTGCTTTTTATACTGCTTGGATTTTCGTTTTATTTCCTTGTTTCACGAGCTGGCGGTTCACTGCGTTGAAATAGGCTTTTGCGGTCGCTTCCAACACATCCTGTGCGACGTCGCGGCCTGTTACGGTCTCTCCGTCATAGCTCATATTGATAACGGCTTCGCCGAGTGCATCGCGGCCTTTGCCGATAGATGTTACACGGTAGTCCAGGATGTGCACTTTGCCTTCGACGATGCGTTCAAGTGTATTGAATATCGCTTCGACCGATCCGGATCCGGTTGCCGCTTCGTGAATCGCGGTGCCGTCCGGGCCAATGGCGGATGCTGTCGCCGTCGGGATGTTCGCTGTGCCGTACTGAACCTGCACGCTTTCCAGCTCATAGATAGGTGTTTCGGTGTCATTGATTTGCTGGTCTGTTAGCAACACAAACAAATCGTCTTCTGTGATCTGTTTTTTGCGGTCCGCAAGTTTCTTGAACTCGATAAATGCTTCATTCAATTTAGCGTCAGGCAATTCGAAGCCCATCTTCACCGCACGGTCGCGGAATGCGTGTCTGCCGGAATGTTTGCCAAGCACCAGTTCAGTCGCAGCATCGCCAATCAATTCCGGCGTGATGATTTCATAGGTCAACGGGTTTTTCAGCATGCCGTCCTGGTGGATGCCTGATTCATGGGCAAAAGCGTTCTTCCCGACCACTGCTTTATTCGGCTGGATGATGCTGCCGGTCAATTGGCTGACCAATTGGCTCGAGCGTTTAATTTCGTTCAAATTAATGCCGGTTTCGATTTCGTAGAATTGCTTGCGGATATGGAGCGCCACGGCAATTTCTTCCAACGCGACGTTCCCTGCGCGTTCACCGATGCCATTGATCGTGCCTTCGACTTGCGTCGCGCCGTTTTCAATCGCAGCAAGCGTGTTCGCTGTCGCCATGCCCAAATCGTTATGGCAATGCGCGGACAGCTTGACGTTTTCGATGCCCGGTACGTTTTCCGTCATATAACGGAACATCGCCCCGTATTCTTCAGGTGTCGCATAACCTACCGTATCCGGCAGATTGACTGTCGTCGCGCCTGCTTCGATGACTTTCTTGATGATGTGCGCCAAGAATTCCGGGTCGGATCTTGAGGCATCTTCCGCTGACCACTGGACGAGCGGGAAGAATTTCTTCGCATAACGGACAGATTCGACGGCGATGTCGACGACCTGTTCCGGTGATTTCATCAATTTATGTTCCATATGGATAGGGGACGTTGCCAAGAAGATGTGGATATGCGGTTGTTCCGCTCCCTTCAAGGCTTCCCATGTCCGGTCGATATCCGCTTTCATGGAGCGGGACAGTCCCGTTACGATAGAGTTCTTCACCGTACCGGCTATCCGCTGCACTGCGTCGAAGTCTCCTGGCGATGAAGCCGGGAACCCCGATTCGATAATCGTCACGCCTAGACGTTCGAGCTGGCGGGCGATTTCGATTTTCTCAGCTGTATTCAAGTTGATCCCGGCCGACTGTTCTCCGTCCCGTAGTGTCGTATCGAAAATATCAATTTGAGACATTAGCAGCCACCTCTTTTGGTTTTTTGTTTTCATTGACGAATGGCATCATGGCACGCAACTCGCGACCGACTTGTTCGATTTGGTGTTCCGCTTCCGCGTTTTCGATCGCCGTGAATTCGGGGCGGTTCAATTGGTTCTCAAGCAACCAGCCTTTGGCGAACTTGCCGGTTTGGATATCCGTCAAGACGTCTTTCATGCGGGCTTTTGTATCGGCATCGACAATGCGCGGGCCGGAGACGAAGTCACCCCATTGCGCTGTATCGGAGATCGAGTAGCGCATGCCGGACATGCCGCCTTCATACATGAGGTCAACAATCAATTTCAGTTCGTGCAAGCATTCGAAGTATGCCAGTTCCGGCTGATAGCCTGCTTCCACTAATGTCTCGAATCCGGCTTTGACGAGTGAAGTCACCCCGCCGCAAAGAACAGCTTGTTCACCGAATAGATCCGTTTCTGTTTCTTCCTTGAACGTCGTCTCCAAGATTCCCGCACGTGCAGCGCCGACGCCTTTTGCGTAAGCTAAAGCAGTATCTTTTGCATTGCCGGAGACATCTTGATGTACTGCGAACAATGCCGGTACGCCTGCTCCTGCTTCGAACGTTCTGCGGACAAGATGTCCCGGGCCTTTAGGGGCGACAAGGAACACGTCCACATCTTTCGGCGGCACGATTTGGTTGAAATGAACATTGAACCCGTGTGCAAAGACGAGTGATTTTCCAGCCGTGAGATGCGGCTTGATCGATTCTTCGTAGATTTGCGTCTGGCGCTCATCCGGCACGAGTACCATGATGACGTCGCCTGCTTGCGCGGCTTCCGCTACTGTCGCCACTTCCAGGCCGTCTGCTTTTGCCTGATCGAATGATTTGCCGGGCCTTACGCCGACCACTACTTTGAATCCAGAATCATTTAAGTTTTGTGCATGGGCATGGCCTTGTGAACCGTAGCCAATCACCGCGATTGTTTGTCCTTTTAGTGCCTGGTCGTTTACGTCTTGGTTATAATACATTTTTGCCATTTTTAATTTCCTCCTCAGGGTTTGGGGTTTTAGTTTAAAGGATGTTCAATTGCGGTGTATGGGCTTTTTGCGTTTCTCTGACAAAAGCGGATACTCCGGTTCTTGTTAATTCTTTGATGCCGTATGGCTTCATCAAATCGATGAAGGCTTCGATTTTCTCAGGGTCGCCTGTTACTTGGAACGTGGTGACGTTTTTGCTCATATCGACCACTGTCGCGCGGAAAGGTTCGACGATGCTGTAGATCTCGCTGCGCGCTGCGGGCGGTGCGACCACTTTAATCAATGCGAGTTCTCTCATGACCATCGCCTTATCGGTAATGTCATTGACTTTCAACACGTCGATCTGCTTTTGCAGCTGTTTGAGCAATTGCTCCAGCTTCCCTTTATCTTCCACATTGACGACGAAAGTCATTTTGGATATGCCTGCTTGCTCGGTATGTCCGACTGAAATGCTTTCAATATTGAATTGGCGTTTCATCAACAGCCCGGTGACTCGGTTCAAGACGCCGCTCTGGTTGATGACCGTCGTTGTGATTACTCGCTTCATTCGCCTTTCACCCCGATCATTTCGTTGAGCCCTTTGCCTGGCGCTACCATCGGGTACACACATTCAAGTTGGATTACCCGGCAATCGATGAGCGCTGGGCCATCTGATTCAAACGCTTTTTTGAATACTTCTTCCGCTTCTTCCATCGTTTCGACTTTATAGCCGTCGAGATCATAAGCGGCTGCCAGTTTTACGAAATCCGGCTGCACGGGCATCATCGATTGGGAATAACGTTCCTCATAGAAGGTTTCTTGCCACTGGCGAACCATCCCAAGGCTTTGATTGTTCAAGATGACGATTTTCACCGGCAAGCGGTATTCCTGCAATAGCGACAATTCCTGTAAAGTCATCTGGAAGCCGGCATCGCCGACGACAGCCACCACCGTTTCTTCCGGTCTTGCGAACTTCGCCCCGATCGCTGCCGGGAAACCGAAGCCCATCGTTCCAAGCCCGCCGGATGTCACCCAGTTATGCGGGTTGTTGAAGCGGTAATACTGAGCCGTCCACATTTGGTGCTGTCCGACATCCGTCGTGACGATCGCGTCGCCTCCAGTCAAACGATGAATCAATTCGACGGCTTGTTGAGGCATGATGCCTTTTCGTTCTTTTTGGTGATACTGAAGCGGGTAAGCTTCTTGGTAAGCATTGAGCTTGCCGCGCCATTCTTCTGTGTCCGGGCTTTCGAAATTGCTTTTCAATAGCTCGACCAATGCTGCTTTGGCATCCGACACGATCGGAATGGCTGTCGGAACGTTCTTCCCGATTTCTGCAGGATCGATATCGATATGGATAACTTCTGCGTTCGGCGCGAATGATGCCAAATTGCCGGTGAGCCTGTCGTCAAAACGGGCCCCGATGTTGAGTAAGACATCACATTCGCAAATTGCCGTGTTCGCTGCATACGTTCCGTGCATGCCGCCCATGCCGAGGAACAATTCATGGTCGCCACCGACTGTTCCAAGCCCCAGCAGGGTGTTCACGATCGGGATTTGATGATGTTCTGCAAATGCTTGAAGCTCTTCGGAAGCTCTCGCTGCCAATACCCCGGCACCCGCTAGAATCACAGGCTTTTTCGCTTTGGACAGCAATTGCACTGCTTTTTGGATCTGCAGATAATTCGGCGAGATGGTCGGTTGATAGCCTGGCAAGTACACATCTGCATCCGCCTGTTCTTCACTTCCAGCGAACAGCATCGTCGACACGTCTTTCGGGATATCGACGACGACCGGTCCCGGGCGCCCTGTTGAAGCGATGAAGAATGCTTCTTTAATGATCCGCGGCAAGTCTTCCGCTTTTTTCACTTGGTAATTATGCTTTGTGATCGGCTGTGTGATGCTGACGATATCCGCTTCTTGGAAAGCATCTGTTCCGATGACCGATGTAGCAACTTGCCCGGTGAAGATGACGAGTGGCAATGAATCGAGCATGGCATCCGCAATCCCGGTGACGAGGTTCGTCGCCCCAGGGCCTGACGTTGCAATGACCACTCCTGCTTTTCCGGAAACTCTGGCGTAGCCTTCCGCCGCATGGATCGCACCTTGTTCGTGTCTCGCTAATATGTGACGGATCGGGTTACGATGCAAAGCGTCGTAGATTGGCAGAACCGCACCTCCTGGGTAGCCAAAAATGATCTCAACACCCTGCTGTTTCAATGATTGAATTAATACGTCTGCCCCGCTGCCGGATAATCCTTGTTTGAGTTCTTCTCTGACCTTTACGTTTACTCCCAATCTTTCCGCCTCCTTCTTCTTAAGTCTTCGGAAGTAGCAAATGAAAAAGCTTTTCCATCCCTACACAAAGAAGACATCTTCTTTGCATAGGGATGAAAAAGCTTCATGGTACCACCCTATTTCACTGCGATTTGCAGCCTCTTGGATAATTGCTTATCCGCTGATAACGATAACTCGTCGCTTGCAGTCACCGGGAACACCTAAAAGGCCGAAGCCGTTCAGCATTCCACTCAGAGGGGATGTCGCATCTGGCAGCATTGCCGGCTTCCACCGCCCCGGCTCTCTGTGAATGCTGTATTCCATTTGCTTTAACCTCGTCATTGAATTGATCATATGAATTTATACTACGTTTAGATGTTCTTCGTTATACACTTTAACGCCGTCTTGCTGCACCAGCTCACGGAATGCTTCTAACAGGTCATTCGTGACAGGTCCTGGCTTGCCGTCGCCGATCACGCGTCCATCCACTTTGATGACGGCGATGACTTCTGCTGCCGTCCCTGTCAGGAACACTTCGTCTGCGACATAGACATCGTGTCTGGTAAAGACGCCTTCTTCCATTTGGTAACCTTTTTCAGCTGCGACTTCCATGATGGCGTTGCGCGTAATCCCTTCAAGCGCCCCTACATAACCAGGAGGCGTCAGCAATTTGTTTTTGCGGACAATGAAGATATTATCGGCCGATCCTTCAGCCACATAGCCTTGATCGTTCAGCATGAGTGCTTCAGAGACACCCGCCAGGCTAGCTTCAATCTTCACTAGGATGTTGTTCATATAGTTCAGTGATTTCACTTTCGGGCTAAGGACGTCTGAGCGGCTTCTTCTGGAAGCAACCGAGACGATTTCAATGCCGCTGTCGTATAAGGCTTTCGGGAATAAAGAAAGCGGCTCTGCGATGACGATGACATTCGGCTTTGCACAACTGAATGGATCGAGCCCGAGATTCCCGACTCCGCGTGAGACGACTAAGCGAATATACGCATCCTTCAATTTGTTTTGCCGGAGCGTTTCTACGACCAGCTGCGTCATTTCTTCGAAAGTATGCGGAATTTCAAGCATCACTGATTTAGCCGAATCGTAAAGGCGCTCCAGATGTTCTTCTAAACGAAAGACATTTCCGTTGTATGAACGAATGCCTTCGAAAACTCCGTCGCCATATAGGAAGCCATGATCATAAACCGAAACCTTGGCATCTTCTTTTTTTACAAATTCACCATTCATATAGATTACTTGTTCAGTCATGATGTCCACTTCTTTCTCCGAAATTTTTTATGGGGATTGCGCTGTAAATGCTTTGTTCTGTTAAATTGTTGCTATCATATCGCCTATTCCAAAGGGTGTCAACAAACAAAATGCGATTTTTTTGCTAATTCTGAACATTGAAATCATTTGTATCCGTTTACATTGTTGTCGTGGCGCGGTTTAAAATGTTTTTAAAAAAGTTTGAATATTTTATGAAAATGCGATATATTGCGTATAAAAAAAGGATAAGCTTCTCTTAACTAATAGATTTTAATAAAAATTCTTCGGCATGCTCATGGATCATTCAGCCTTTAAACCTCATCTCACTGCCACGCAATGTTCATCTTTAGTTAAAAAAGAACACAAAAAAATCCCCCAACTCATAATGAGTTGGGGGATTTAAGCACAGGCGAATTACTTCTGGATAGAAGCTACAACGCCAGCGCCTACAGTACGTCCACCCTCACGGATAGAGAACTTAGTACCTTCTTCAAGAGCGATTGGTGAGATAAGCTCAACATCCATTTCGATGTTATCGCCAGGCATAACCATTTCTACTCCTTCAGGAAGGTTACAAACGCCAGTTACGTCAGTTGTACGGAAGTAGAACTGCGGACGGTAGTTTGTGAAGAATGGAGTGTGACGTCCACCCTCTTCTTTTGAAAGAACATAAACTTCAGCTTTGAAAGTTGTATGTGGAGTGATTGTGCCTGGTTTAGCAAGAACTTGTCCACGCTGGATGTCGTCACGGGAAACTCCGCGAAGAAGTGCGCCAATGTTGTCGCCAGCTTCAGCATAGTCAAGCAATTTGCGGAACATTTCTACACCTGTAACAGTTGTAGATTTAGCTTCTTCGTTGATACCGATGATGTCAACGTTGTCGCCGACTTTGATTTGTCCACGCTCAACACGGCCAGTTGCAACTGTACCACGGCCAGTGATTGAGAATACGTCCTCAACTGGCATCATGAATGGCTTGTCAGTGTCGCGTTCTGGAGTTGGGATGTACTCATCAACAGCAGCCATCAACTCAAGAATTTTTTCTTCCCATTCTGGCTCGCCTTCAAGGGCTTTAAGCGCAGAACCTTTGATGACTGGGATGTCATCGCCAGGGAAGTCATATTCAGACAATAGGTCGCGAACTTCCATTTCAACTAGCTCAAGAAGCTCTTCGTCGTCTACCATGTCGCATTTGTTCATGAATACTACAAGGTAAGGTACGCCTACTTGACGTGAAAGCAAGATGTGCTCACGAGTTTGTGGCATTGGGCCGTCAGCAGCAGATACTACTAGGATCCCGCCGTCCATTTGTGCAGCACCAGTGATCATGTTTTTAACATAGTCAGCGTGACCTGGGCAGTCAACGTGTGCATAGTGGCGTGTTTCAGTTTCGTACTCAACGTGAGAAGTGTTGATTGTGATACCGCGCTCTTTTTCTTCAGGTGCGTTATCGATTTGGTCGTAAGAACGAGCTTCCCCGCCTGATGCTCTAGCAAGAACTGTAGCGATTGCTGCAGTCAAAGTTGTTTTACCATGGTCAACGTGTCCGATTGTACCAATGTTAGCGTGTGTTTTAGAACGGTCAAATTTAGCTTTACCCATTAGAAAAATCCTCCTCAGAATGTAAGTTAATAGTAGTAGTTTGAGTACCCAAGCTGCCGAAATAAACCGCAGATTGGGCGTACAAACTATTTATACTTGATTAAAGGTCAAAATTCAATTATTGGCCTTTATTTTTCTTGATAATTTCTTCAGCGATGGATTTCGGCACTTCTTCATAGTGATCGAAGTGCATAGAGAACACACCGCGTCCTTGCGTGTTAGAACGCAAGTTTGTTGCATAACCGAACATTTCAGAAAGTGGAACCATTGAACGGACAACTTGTGCGTTTCCGCGAGCGTCCATACCTTCTACGCGTCCACGGCGAGACGTAACGTCACCCATGATATCGCCAAGGTATTCTTCAGGGATTACAATTTCAACTTTCATGATCGGCTCAAGGATTACCGGGTTAACTTTTGATACAGCGTTTTTCAGTGCCATTGAAGCAGCAACTTTAAACGCCATCTCGTTGGAGTCAACATCATGGTAAGATCCGTCGAACAAACGTGCTTTAATGTCTACCAATGGATAACCGGCAACTACACCGTTATCAAGAGAGTCGCGAAGACCCGCTTCAACTGCTGGGATGTATTCACGTGGAACAACACCACCGACAATTCCATTTTCGAACTCAAAGCCAGCGCCTTCTTCGTTTGGAGAGAATTCGATCCAAACGTGTCCGAACTGACCACGGCCACCGGATTGACGTACGAACTTCCCTTCAACTTTTGCAGACTGGCGGAATGTCTCACGGTAAGATACCTGAGGAGCTCCGACGTTTGCTTCAACGTTGAATTCGCGTCTCATACGGTCAACTAGGATATCAAGGTGAAGCTCACCCATACCTGCGATGATCGTTTGACCAGTTTCCTGGTCTGTATGCGCACGGAAAGTTGGGTCTTCTTCTTGCAATTTCGCAAGGGCTTGGCCCATCTTGTCTTGGTCCGCTTTGGATTTCGGCTCTACTGAAAGTGAGATAACCGGTTCCGGGAAGACCATGCGCTCAAGAATTACTTGGTCTTTTTCGTCGCATAGCGTATCGCCTGTAGAAGTATCTTTTAGGCCGATCGCAGCAGCGATATCCCCGCAATATACTTCAGCGATCTCTTCGCGGGAGTTGGCGTGCATTTGCAGGATACGTCCTACGCGCTCACGCTTGCCTTTTGAAGAGTTTTGTACGTATGAACCAGATTTCAAAGTACCAGAGTAAACACGGAAGAACGTCAATTTCCCTACATATGGGTCTGTCATTACTTTAAATGCCAGAGCAGAGAAAGGCTCGTCTTCAGATGCTTTACGCAATACTTCTTCGTCTGAATCCGGACGAAGTGCTGTCATTGGCGGTACATCTAGTGGTGATGGGAGGTAATCAATTACTGCATCAAGCATCAATTGAACCCCTTTGTTTTTGAAAGCAGTTCCGCAAACTACTGGATAGAACTCAACGTCAAGCGTTCCTTTACGGATTGCAGCTTTAAGTTCATCAACAGTAATTTCTTCGCCACCAAGGTATTTTTCCATCAAGTCTTCATCAAGCTCAGCAACGCCTTCGAGTAGTTTCGTGTGCCACTCGTCAGCAAGCTCCTTGTACTCTTCAGGAATTTCGCCTTCAGTGATTTCAGTTCCCAAATCGTTCGCATAGAAGCGCGCGGTCATGTTTACAAGGTCAATGATCCCTGAGAACTCGTCTTCTGCGCCGATTGGCAATTGAATCGGGTGTGCGTTAGCTTGCAGGCGATCGTGAAGAGTGCCTACTGAATACAGGAAGTCAGCGCCGATTTTATCCATTTTGTTAATGAATACCAAACGCGGTACTCCGTATGTTGTCGCTTGACGCCATACAGTTTCTGTTTGGGGCTCAACGCCTGATTGGGCATCAAGAACCGTTACAGCACCATCAAGTACGCGCAGTGAACGTTCAACTTCAACTGTGAAGTCTACGTGTCCTGGAGTATCGATGATGTTAACGCGGTGGCCTTCCCATGAAGCTGTTGTCGCAGCAGATGTGATCGTGATTCCACGCTCTTGCTCCTGCTCCATCCAGTCCATTTGAGAAGCACCTTCATGCGTTTCGCCGATTTTGTGGATACGGCCTGTGTAATACAAAATACGCTCCGTAGTAGTCGTTTTACCGGCATCGATGTGAGCCATGATTCCGATATTACGTGTATGGTCTAAGGAGAACTCTCTAGGCATATGGTCTTTCTCCTTCCGTCTCGAAATAAGATTTTAAGTTTCGCAAGAATTTACCAGCGGTAATGAGCAAATGCTTTGTTGGCTTCTGCCATTTTGTGGATATCTTCACGTTTTTTGACGGAAGCACCAGTGTTGTTAGCAGCATCTAGGATTTCGTTAGCTAGACGCTCTTCCATAGTTTTTTCCCCACGTAGACGTGAGTAGTTCACTAGGTAGCGAAGTCCAAGAGTCGTACGGCGTTCTGGACGAACTTCAACTGGTACTTGGTAGTTAGCTCCACCAACACGGCGAGCGCGAACTTCAAGAACCGGCATGATGTTTTCCAACGCTTGTTCGAATACTTCGATCGGATCTTTCCCGCTGCGTTCTTTAATTAGTTCGAACGCACCGTAGAGGATCTTTTGTGAAGTACCTCTTTTTCCGTCAACCATCAATTTGTTAATTAAACGAGTTACCAATTTCGAACTATAAATCGGATCTGGCAACACGTCACGTTTAGCTACAGGACCTTTACGAGGCATGTATGTTCCTCCTTTCAACGAAAACTATCGTTAATTCATTGTTATTATTTTTTTGCTTTAGGGCGTTTTGTTCCATATTTAGAGCGTCCTTGCATACGGCCGTTTACTCCAGCAGTATCAAGTGCGCCGCGTACAACGTGGTAACGTACACCCGGAAGGTCTTTTACGCGTCCTCCGCGGATAAGAACAACACTGTGCTCTTGAAGGTTGTGACCTTCGCCGCCGATATATGCATTGACCTCAATTTGGTTTGTCAAACGTACACGCGCGTATTTACGCAATGCGGAGTTTGGTTTTTTCGGTGTCATCGTTCCAACACGTGTGCAGACGCCGCGTTTTTGTGGAGCGCTCAAGTTAGTCTGTGCTTTCTTGAAGCTGTTATACCCCTTGTTCAACGCTGGTGAGTCTGATTTAGTGCTTTTTGGTTTACGAGGCTTGTTAACCAATTGGTTAATTGTAGGCATCGATTTTTCCTCCTCTCAAAAGGTGTTCTAATACCACATATCCAGGTGGTTCATTTTTGGGTAAAAAACAAAGTCTTTGTGATTTCACACAAAAACCGGTATCCAGTAATGCCATCATGGCTACATCCAGCAAAGCTGAACGCTTTTACTGTTTTTGCTTAGTACCTGACGATCATGTTCCTGACATGCAAAGATCGATAATCATCAACCCTTAATATACTATCATTCACTATGCGTTACTGTCAACCAAAATTGCAAAAAAAGTCCGGGGGAGCTCATCGCTCTCCCGGATTAGTTTTTTTAACTTATGATTCGCTTCCGACAATCTCTTCTTGCTGAGCTTTTTCGCTCTGCTCGATTTCGATCTGGCGGTAGCGTTGCATGCCAGTCCCTGCTGGAACCAGTTTTCCGATAATGACATTCTCTTTCAGTCCGAGAAGCTCGTCGCGTTTTCCTTTAATCGCCGCATCGGTAAGGACACGAGTCGTTTCTTGGAAGGATGCAGCAGACAAGAATGATTCTGTTTCCAGGGAAGCTTTCGTGATCCCAAGGATGACAGGTCGGCTAGTTGCTGGCATATTGCCGGCAAGCACTGCTTTTTCATTCGCTTCTGTGAACTGGTGAATATCAAGAAGAGAGCCTGGCAGCAAGTCAGTATCTCCGGCTTCAATGACGCGGACTTTACGGAACATTTGACGAACCATAACTTCAACGTGCTTATCGCCGATTTCTACCCCTTGCATGCGGTAAACTTTTTGAACTTCTTTCAATAGATACAATTGAACAGATTGAACTTCTTTGACCTGAAGCAATTGCTTCGGATCGATAGAACCGTCTGTCAGCACTTCACCGCGCTGAATCGTATCATCTACTTGAACTTTCAAACGTGCATTATAAGGCGCCAAGTATTTGCGTGTTTCCACATCGCCTTGAATCGTGATTTCCTTCTGGCCTTCGCGAATTTCATCAATCTCGGTAATCGTACCGGTGATTTCAGAAATAACAGCTTGCCCTTTCGGATTTCTGGATTCGAAGATTTCCTGGATACGCGGCAAACCTTGTGTGATATCGTCTCCTGCTACACCGCCTGTGTGGAATGTACGCATTGTAAGCTGCGTACCTGGCTCACCGATTGACTGGGCAGCGATGATTCCGACTGCTTCGCCGACTTCCACTTCGTCGCCTGTAGCAAGGTTCGTACCGTAGCATTTTTTGCAAATGCCGTGTTTTGTATTACAAGTGAAAGCAGAGCGGATCGTCACTTCTTTGATGCCGGCTTCGATTACGAGGCGCGCCAAGTCTTGCGTAATAAGTGCGTCTCTTTCTACAATCACTTCTTTTGTTTCTGGATGACGGACCGTTTTCTTAGCATGACGGCCGACAATCCGTTCTTCAAGCTCTTCGATAACTTCCGTGCCTTCCATGAGTGCACCAACCAATAAACCACGGTCAGTTCCGCAATCATTTTCGCGTACGATAGCATCTTGTGCAACATCGACAAGACGGCGAGTCAAGTAACCGGAGTCAGCTGTTTTCAATGCTGTATCGGCAAGACCTTTACGTGCACCGTGAGTCGAGATGAAATATTCGAGTACCGTCAGACCTTCACGGAATGAAGATTTGATCGGAAGTTCGATGATGCGGCCGGCCGGGTTGGCCATGAGTCCGCGCATACCCGCAAGCTGCGTGAAGTTGGACGCGTTACCACGGGCTCCGGAATCACTCATCATGTAGATCGGGTTTAGCGTATCAAGGGATGCCATCAGTTTTTCCTGGATGATATCTTTTGCATTGCTCCAATATGAGATAACGCGTGTGTAGCGCTCTTCTTCCGTAATCAAACCACGGCGGAATTGCTTCATCACTTTATCTACATTGTTTTGGGCTTCAACTAAAATTTCACCTTTGTCTGGCAAAACGACGATATCCGCCACACCAACCGTGATGCCGGCTTGTGTAGAATATTTGAATCCAAGGCTCTTCATGCGGTCAAGCATCCGCGAAGTTTCCGTAATATGGAAACGTTTGAACACTTCTGCAATGATTTCCCCAAGAATCTTCTTCTTGAACGGCGTTACAAGTTCTGACTCCTGGATATGCTTGCGAACATCCGTCGTTGTTGGGACGAAGTATTTCGCTGGCGTTTCCACTTGCAGGTTGTAATCGGTCGGTTCATTGATATAAGGGAACGATTCCGGAAGAATTTCATTGAAAATCACTTTTCCGACTGTCGTCAAAAGAAGCATTTTGTTTTGTTCTTCCGTAAACGTCGGGTTGTTTACAGATCCAGCCTGAACCGCGATACGCGTGTGCAGATGCACATGTCCAGTTTGGTAAGCAATCAATACTTCTTCGGATCCGGAGAACGTAGCCCCTTCGCCTGTTGCGCCTTTGCGCTCCAGCGTCAGGTAATAGTTTCCAAGAACCATATCCTGTGAAGGCGTTACGACCGGTTTTCCATCTTTCGGGTTCAAGATGTTCTGTGCTGCAAGCATTAGAAGACGAGCTTCTGCTTGCGCTTCAGATGAAAGCGGTACGTGGACAGCCATTTGGTCACCATCAAAGTCGGCGTTATAAGCCGTACAAACGAGTGGGTGAAGGCGGATGGCCTTACCTTCGACAAGTGTCGGTTCAAATGCTTGGATACCGAGTCTGTGAAGTGTCGGTGCGCGGTTCAATAGAACCGGGTGCTCCTTGATAACATCTTCAAGTACATCCCAAACTTCCGAATGGAGACGTTCGATTTTACGCTTCGCGCTCTTAATGTTGTGCGCGAGACCGCGTTCAACCAATTCTTTCATGACGAACGGCTTAAAGAGTTCAATTGCCATGCCTTTAGGCAAGCCGCATTGATACATCTTCAAGTTCGGCCCTACGACGATTACAGAACGTCCCGAGTAATCGACACGTTTTCCGAGCAAGTTCTGGCGGAAACGCCCTTGTTTCCCTTTCAACATATGAGAAAGAGATTTCAATGGGCGGTTACCAGGACCTGTAACCGGACGGCCGCGACGGCCATTGTCGATCAAGGCATCAACCGCTTCTTGAAGCATGCGTTTTTCGTTCTGAACGATGATGCTTGGCGCACCAAGGTCAAGCAAACGCTTGAGGCGGTTGTTGCGGTTGATGACACGGCGGTAAAGGTCGTTCAAGTCAGAAGTCGCAAAACGGCCACCGTCTAGCTGAACCATCGGACGCAATTCCGGCGGGATGACAGGAAGGACATCCAAAATCATCCAATCCGGGTTGTTTCCAGAGTTGCGGAAAGACTCTACTACTTCAAGGCGTTTGATCGCACGTGTGCGGCGCTGGCCTTGTGCAGATTTTAGTTCTTCTTTCAACGCATCTGTTTCGCGTTCCAAGTCAATTTCCTGAAGCAAACGTTTGATCGCTTCAGCACCCATTGCTGCTTGGAACTTCTTGCCGAATTTATCACGGTATGCGCGATATTCTTTTTCGGAAAGCAATTGTTTTTTCTCGAGCGGCGTATCCGCCGGATCGATGACTACATAAGAAGCAAAATAGATAACTTCTTCCAAAGAACGCGGGGACATATCCAAGATAAGACCCATGCGGCTTGGAATTCCTTTGAAATACCAAATATGGGAAACCGGTGCTGCAAGCTCGATATGGCCCATGCGCTCACGGCGCACTTTTGAACGGGTTACTTCGACGCCACAGCGATCACAGACGACGCCTTTATAACGGACGCGTTTGTATTTTCCGCAATGGCATTCCCAGTCTTTTGTAGGACCGAAAATACGTTCACAGAACAAACCGTCTTTTTCAGGCTTTAACGTACGGTAGTTGATTGTTTCTGGTTTCTTGACTTCCCCATAGGACCATGAGCGAATTTTATCGGGTGATGCCAATCCGATTTTCATATACTCAAAATTATTTACATCTATCAAGGAGCCTACCTCCCTTTTGTCTCGAGTTTCTGTACGGCTCTTCCTCGTTTATGGCTAAATCGATAAGTTTCCGCCCGGCGCTATGCCGGACGGTTTTTTCTATATATACGTTATTCAATCGTGCCTACTGGTGATTCTTCGTCAGCGATCGGCAGGATATTCAGTGAATCTGCAGGTTGAAGATCGTCTTCTTCATCCAAATCGCGCAATTCGATTTCTTCATCGTCGATTGTGAGCATCTTAACGTCCATGCCCAAACTTTGAAGCTCTTTGATCAATACTTTGAAGGATTCCGGAACGCTTGGTTCTGGAACACTTTCACCTTTGACAATCGCTTCGTACGTTTTCACACGGCCGACCACGTCATCTGATTTAACTGTCAAGATTTCTTGGAGTGTATGCGCAGCACCGTATGCTTCAAGTGCCCAAACTTCCATCTCCCCGAAACGCTGACCGCCAAATTGCGCTTTACCACCGAGTGGCTGTTGCGTAACGAGTGAGTAAGGTCCAGTTGAACGTGCATGGAGTTTATCGTCAACCATGTGTGCCAGTTTAATCATGTACATGATCCCGACAGATACGCGGTTGTCGAATGGCTCACCGGAGCGGCCATCATAAAGGATGGTTTTTCCGTCGCGTGGCATCCCGGCTTCTTCCATTGTTTCCCAGACATCTTCTTCATTCGCGCCATCAAATACGGATGATGCCATGTGAAGGCCTAGGGAACGAGAAGCCATCCCAAGGTGAAGTTCAAGCACCTGCCCGATATTCATACGGGACGGAACACCAAGCGGGTTCAACATGATATCGATCGGCGTGCCATCCGGCATGAACGGCATGTCTTCTTCCGGCAAGATGCGGGAAATAACACCTTTGTTCCCGTGACGTCCGGCCATCTTGTCCCCGACGGAGATTTTCCGTTTTTGGACAATATAAGCACGTACCAATTGGTTGACGCCCGGCGGCAATTCGTCGCCGTCTTCACGGTTGAAGATTTTCACATCAAGTACGATCCCGCCTGCACCGTGAGGCACACGCAAGGAAGTATCGCGTACTTCACGCGCTTTTTCACCGAAGATTGCATGAAGCAGGCGTTCTTCCGCTGTCAGTTCCGTAACCCCTTTAGGCGTTACTTTACCGACTAGGATGTCGCCATCTTTCACTTCAGCACCGACACGGATGATGCCGCGGTCGTCTAAGTTGCGCAAAGCATCTTCGCCGACGTTCGGGATATCGCGCGTGATTTCTTCAGGCCCGAGTTTTGTATCACGGGAATCGGATTCGTATTCTTCAATATGGACTGACGTGTAGACGTCATCTTTAACGAGGCGCTCACTCATGATGATCGCATCCTCATAGTTAAAGCCATCCCAAGTCATGAATCCGACAAGCACGTTACGGCCAAGTGCCATTTCGCCGCGTTCCATTGAAGGTCCATCGGCCAGGATATCGCGTTTTTCTACACGATCGCCGACTTTGACGATCGGGCGCTGGTTATAGCTGGTACCTTGGTTTGAACGGATGAATTTTTGCAGGCGGTACGTATCCACATCGCCTTTGACTTCATTGCCTTCTACGTTTTCGATGCGGCGAACGCGGATTTCTTTCGCTTCAACGAATTCGACAATTCCGCCATGCTTCGCGATTACGGCAGCACCTGAATCACGTGCAGCCAAGTGCTCCATGCCAGTTCCGACAAACGGAGCTTCTGGATTCAATAGAGGCACAGCTTGACGTTGCATGTTCGCTCCCATCAATGCACGGTTGGAGTCATCGTTTTCAAGGAACGGAATACAAGCAGTCGCAACAGACACGACTTGTTTTGGAGAAACATCCATATAATCGATGCTAGAACGGCTGTAAACAGTGTTCTCACCGCGGAAGCGGGCAACGACTTCTTCTTCGACAAACGATCCGTCTTCATTCAAGCGCGAATTCGCCTGAGCGACAACATAGTTGTCTTCTTCATCAGCCGTTAAATAGTCGATTTGGTCGGTGACTTTATTCGTCTCCGGATCGACGCGGCGATAAGGTGTTTCGATGAATCCGAATTTATTCACTTTGGCAAATGTTGAAAGCGTGTTGATCAAGCCGATGTTCGGGCCCTCAGGCGTTTCGATCGGGCACATGCGGCCGTAGTGAGAGTAGTGAACGTCACGCACTTCAAAGCCGGCGCGTTCACGTGTCAAACCACCGGGCCCAAGCGCAGATAGACGGCGTTTATGCGTCAATTCAGCAAGCGGGTTCGTTTGGTCCATGAACTGGGACAATTGGGAGCTGCCGAAGAACTCTTTAATCGATGCAATAACCGGGCGGATATTGATCAATTGCTGCGGTACGATCGATTGCGTGTCGTTGATCGACATACGCTCGCGCACCACGCGCTCCATACGGGACAAACCGATACGGAATTGGTTCTGTAGAAGTTCGCCAACTGAACGCAGACGACGGTTACCTAGGTGGTCAATATCATCTGTGTTGCCGACGCCATGCAGCAAGTTGAAGAAGTAGCTGATAGACGAGATGATATCCGCAGGCGTTACGTTTTTGATCTTGTCTTCGATATATGCATTGCTGATGACAGTGATTTCTTTTTGCTCATCGTCATTTGGCGCATAGATTTTAATGGATTGAAGTGTTACGTCGTCTTCAAGAACGCCTCCAGCTTGGGAAACGGTATGGAAACCAACGCCATTCTCCAAATTAGGGATCAAGCGGTCAAGGACACGGCGGTCAATAACAGTTCCAGCTTCTACTAAAATTTCGCCCGTTTCAGGATCGACGAGTGTTTCTGCAATCGTCTGATTAAACAAGCGGTTTTTAATATGAAGCTTTTTGTTCATCTTGTAACGGCCGACATTCGCCAAGTCATAGCGTTTTGGGTCGAAGAAACGCGAGTAAAGTAAGCTCTTAGCGCTCTCTACTGTCGGTGGCTCTCCAGGACGAAGGCGCTCGTAAATTTCAAGAAGCGCTTTTTCCGTGTTTTCGGTGTTATCTTTTTCCAAAGTGTTTTGCAAATACTCGTTATCGCCGAGCAATTCAATGATTTCCTGATCGGAACCAAAGCCTAATGCACGCAGAAGAACCGTTACAGGCAATTTGCGTGTGCGGTCGATACGTACGTATACGACATCTTTTGCATCGGTTTCATACTCAAGCCATGCACCACGATTTGGAATGACAGTAGCGCCAAAACCTCGTTTGCCGTTTTTATCTGTCTTGTCGTGGAAATAAACACTTGGCGAGCGGACTAATTGCGAAACGATGACGCGCTCTGCGCCGTTGATGACGAAAGTTCCAGTCTCCGTCATCAATGGGAAATCACCCATGAAGACATCCTGTTCTTTCACTTCATCCGTTTCTTTGTTGTGAAGACGCACTTTTACGCGAAGTGGTGCTGCGTAAGTAACGTCCCGTTCTTTCGATTCATCAACCGGGTACTTAGGATCCGCTAGGCTGTAGTCGACGAATTCCAAGGAAAGGTTTCCTGTGAAATCTTCGATTGGTGAAATGTCGCGGAACATTTCACGAAGCCCCTCTTCTAAGAACCATTCGTAAGAAGACGATTGGATCTCAATCAGATTCGGGAGATCTAGAACTTCACTGATTCTCGAAAAACTTCTGCGTTGACGATGCTGACCGTACTGAACTAGTTGACCTGTCAACTTATTCACCCCTCAATAAAACGATTATAGGACTTTGCGATATCTGTAAAATAGTGTATGATATCGAAAAGACAAAAAGAAAACGAGACCGCATATGAGCTCATTTTCGGTTTACACATGTTAAAACTGGCCGCCATGCTCTGCCCGAAAAAGGGCAAACGACCTCAAAATAATATTTTTTGCATTTTATTATAATATCACAGGCGTTTTGTCAAGTCAAACTTTTCTGGCCTCGAAAATAAAGTAACCTTTCTTCTTATTAGCGACCCGGACGTCGCCAAACAACTCCTGCAATTTCTCCTGAGTCGAAGGGGCTCCCTGCTTTTTCTGTATGACAACCCATAACGATCCGGAAGCCAGAAGTTTTGCATACGCTTCTTCATAAAACCGGAAAATCGTCTCTTTACCCGCACGAATTGGCGGATTTGTTAAAATAGCGCCGAATCCTTGTTGCTCAACATTGGACAAGCCGTCGCTTTCATAGACTGAAACATTTTCAACACCGTTTAACACGGTGTTTTTTTGTGCGAGTTCAATGGCTCTGGCATTAATGTCCACCATGTGCACATGTCTTTGTGGAAATGCTTTGGCGATAGCCATTCCGATCGGTCCATACCCGCAACCCACATCGAGGATAGGCCCTTCTACAGACGGTTCATCAAACGCCTCAATCAATAGCCGCGAACCGAAATCGACATCATTTTTACTGAAAACGCCTGAATCCGTTTGAAACCGGAACGTCTCGCCCCGCAATGTGTAGGTCCACTCTTGGGGTTTGCTTTTAGTTTGAGGATTTTTGGAATAATAGTGTTGGGACATACGGAGCCCTCCTTCCATCATACAATCTCAAGTTCTCACTGGATTGGATTTAAAAAGAAGAAAAAGCCCGTCGGTGAATACTGACGAGCTTTCTTTCTTATAATATAGGTGAATTATTTAAATTCTACAGAAGCGCCAACTTCTTCAAGTTTAGCTTTGATTTCTTCAGCTTCTTCTTTAGTAGCGCCTTCTTTAAGAGCTTTAGGAGCTTCGTCAACAAGACCTTTCGCTTCTTTCAAGCCAAGGCCTGTAACTTCGCGAACAACTTTGATGACTTTGATTTTTTGGTCGCCAGCAGAGTTAAGGATTACGTCGAACTCAGTTTGCTCTTCTTCAGCAGCGCCACCAGCAGCAGCTGCAGCAACTGGAGCAGCAGCAGTTACGCCGAACTCGTCTTCGATTGCTTTTACTAGGTCGTTAAGTTGAAGAATTGTCATTTCTTTGATTGCTTCTAGAATTTGTTCTTGTGTCATTATAATTTCCTCCTATGATAGGTAATTTTTTGTCGTACTCAGGATGCTAAGAGATTAAGCGCCCTGTTCTTCTTTTTGGTCTGCAACTGCTTTTGTAGTAGCAGCGAAGTTGCGGACTGGAGCTTGTAGTACGCTGAGTAGCATAGACAATAGGCCATCGCGTGATGGAAGTTCAGCAAGAGCTTTCATTTCATCTGCAGATGCAACATTGCCTTCGATGATACCGGCTTTAATTTCTAGTGCTTCGTTGCCTTTTGCGAAATCGTTGATGATTCGCGCTGGAGCAACGACGTCTTCGTTCGAGAATGCGATAGCGTTCGGTCCTGTGAAGTGTTCGTTGATCGCTTCAAGGCCGTGAACTTCTGTCGCGCGGCGAGTCATGGAGTTTTTGTAAACTTTAAACTCGATGCCTTCCTCACGAAGCTGTTTACGAAGTTCTGTAAGTTGGGCAACGTTCAAACCGCGATAGTCAACAACGACAACCGATGCAGCAGCGTTGAATTTGTCAGCGATTGTTTGCACAACAACTTTTTTCGTTTCAATTGCTTTGCTCATGTGGGCACCTCCTATAGATTTGTCATTCATACCGTCCGTCCATAAGAAAAGCCTCTGGTCCAGTACAGACACAGAGGCATAAAATCAGCATCAATTAAGATGGAATCTGAATTCATCATGTCCTCGGCAGGGATTCATTAAGCGGCAAGCCGCCCCTACTGTCTGCGGTACAAATGGTTATTTCACAACTTCGCCAGTATAGCGAAGTTGTGAAAGAATGTCAATATTTTATTTAACTACTACTTTTGCAGGGTCTACTTTGACAGCAGGTCCCATTGTAGTCGTTACGTTTAGTGATTTCATGTACGTGCCTTTAGCAGCAGATGGCTTAGCTTTCAAGATCACGTCATAGATTGCTTGCAAGTTCTCAGCAAGTTTGTCGTCTTCGAAAGACACTTTGCCGATCGGCGCGTGAATGATACCGGATTTTTCTGCACGGTATTCCACTTTACCAGCCTTGATTTCCTCAACAGCTTTCGCTACATCAAATGTAACAGTTCCTGTTTTCGGGTTTGGCATCAAGCCTTTTGGTCCAAGAACGCGTCCAAGTTTACCAACTTCGCCCATCATGTCCGGAGTAGCGACGATAACGTCGAATTCGAACCAGCCTTGTTGGATTTTTTGGATGTACTCAGCATCGCCGACATAGTCAGCGCCTGCTTCTTGAGCTTCTCTCAGTTTATCGCCTTTAGCGAAAACCAAAACGCTTTGAGTTTTACCAGTACCGTTTGGAAGCACGACTGCCCCACGGATTTGCTGGTCATTTTTACGCGTGTCGATTCCTAGGCGGAAAGCGACTTCTACAGTAGCGTCGAAGTTAACTGTGCTTGCCTTTTTTGCAAGTTCGATAGCTTCTTTCGCTTCGTAGAGCTTAGAACGGTCGATCAGTTTTGCTGCTTCTTGCAGCTTTTTGCCTGTTTTAGCCATTTTAAACGTCCTCCTTGTTGTGGTCTAACGGATTGAACCTCCCACGATTAAGGGCTGCGCTGTTCGCGTTGAACTGCGCAACCCATCCAAAAACAACTTCTTGAAATTAGTCTTCGATTGTAATGCCCATGCTGCGAGCAGTACCTTCAACCATCAACATTGCAGCTTCAACTGAAGCGGCATTTAGATCTGGCATTTTAGTTTCTGCGATTTCGCGAACTTGGTCGCGTTTCACAGTCGCTACTTTATTGCGGTTCGGTTCACCTGAACCTGATTCAATACCTGCTGCTTTCTTCAATAGAACTGCAGCTGGCGGAGTTTTCGTAATGAAAGTAAATGAACGGTCTTCAAATACCGAAATCTCAACCGGAATAATAAGTCCTGCTTGTTCAGCAGTACGCGCGTTAAATTCTTTACAGAAGCCCATGATGTTGACGCCTGCTTGACCTAGTGCTGGTCCTACTGGCGGCGCTGGGTTAGCTTTTGCTGCAGGGATCTGCAATTTTACGACTTTAACTACTTTTTTAGCCACGAAACACACCTCCTTAAGTCCGTGATGTGGTAATAGGGTTGCCCCTCCCACTCATATCTGTCCGTCAACTTGATTTTCGTTGATAGAATTAATTGGTTTGTACAGATGCTGCGCTTTGGCAGTCTGACCTATGAAATGATACCACCATTGCAAAAAAATAGCAAGAGGCGTTGTTATACTTTTTGGACCTGCTCGAAATCGAGCTCCATTTTCGTTTCGCGCCCGAAGATGTCGATCGACACTTTGACTTTGCCTTTTGTATCGTCGATCTCTTCGACTTTCCCTTGGAAGTTGGCGAATGGCCCTTCCATGACTTCGACTGTATCCGCGACTGCAAAATCGATATCCACTTTGCGTTCGGTCATGCCCATCTGCTTGAGGATGAAATCGACTTCCTCTTCAAGAAGTGGTGTCGGTTTTGCTCCCCCGCCCGATGAACCGATAAATCCGGTCACACCCGGCGTATTGCGGACGACATACCAGGACTCATCTGTCATGACTAGTTCTACTAGCACGTAACCCGGGAAGGTTTTGCGCATGACTGTGCGTTTTTTGCCGTCTTTGAAATCTGTTTCCTGTTCTTCAGGGATGATGACGCGGAAGATCAAATCTTCCATTCCCATTGTTTCTACGCGCTTTTCCAGGTTCGCTTTTACCTTATTTTCATAACCGGAATACGTATGGACTACATACCAATTTTTCTCCATATTCGAGCGGACTAAGCGTCCATCCCTCCTTTTTTACAAATGAAAAAACCCGTTCCATGGAATGACGGGCTATTTTTCGTTATTCTTATGACTGTGTTACAGTGCCAGGAACCAACGGAATAATTCCGATATGCCGGTATCGATCAATGCGAAGAAAAGAGCCATGAAGATGACCGTTGACAAGACGACGATTGTATAGCGCGTCAATTCCTTGCGTTTTGGCCAGCTGACTTTTCTCATTTCCGAAACGACATTTTTAAAGAAATCGCCAATGTTACCCATTATCGTAAAAACCTCCGAATTTCAAAATCACTCTATATCGTCCGGCATTCAAAGTAATACTATTTCGTTTGTTTATGCACGGTATGCTCGTTGCAATGAGCACAGAATTTTTTGAGTTCCAAACGTGTGCTTGAATCCGCTTTCGCAGGTACCGCATAATTGCGGGAAGCACATTTCGAGCAGCTCAACACGATTTTTTTAGCCATTATTCTCACCTTGCTCTATTTTACAGCTTTTTCAAGAGTATCATCATAAAAACTTGCTGTCAATAGTACTTACGAGGACCGGCTTTCACTCGCCTGCAGATGCCGCTCAAGTTTCCGCTTGACCCGCTGCAAGGCATTATCGATTGATTTTACATGCCGTTCCAGCTTTTCAGAGATTTCCTGATAAGACTGCCCATCGAGATATAGCGTCAACACTTCACGTTCCAGTTCACTCAACACTTCATCCATTTTGCCTTCCATGTACCGGAATTCTTCATTATGGATCATCAATTCTTCCGGGTCGTCCGCGCCGCTTCCGGCAAGCACATCCATCAATGTCCGGTCCGACTCTTCATCGTAGATCGGCTTGTCGAGAGAGACATAGGAATTCAGCGGGATATGCTTCTGGCGAGTGGCTGTCTTGATCGCCGTGATGATCTGGCGGACGATGCATAGCTCTGCAAATGCGCGGAATGAAGACAGTTTATCGCTCCTGAAGTCACGGATCGCTTTGTACAAGCCGATCATGCCTTCTTGGATGATGTCTTCTTTATCTGCGCCAATGAGAAAATAGGAACGGGCTTTCATCCGCACAAACGGACGGAACTTGGTGATAAGAAAATCCAAGGCTTCCGTGTTGCCGCTATGGACCAGACCGACAAGTTCTTCATCTGCCATTTCAGTAAAGTTACGGTTGCGAACTTGCTCAAAATTTTCCACGGGTGATCCCTCCGATTGGGTGAGCCTCGATATTTCCAGTATACAGGAAGAAAAATTTGAGCGTCAACAGTTCATTTGAGGCCTCGTCGCCATTTTTCGAAAATTTCTGCCACTTCTCCTTCAAGTGGAATCTTGGAGATGGAGCGCTGCTCTTGGATCTCACGCACTTTCTTTGCAATGCGCTTGTCAATTTCCTCCATCTCGATTTCCAATTCACGCGCGGAGATGCGCAAAGCTCCTTTAGCAAAAATCACCCATTGTTCGGTCGAGTCGGATGTGGCGACGTAAATTTGGTCGCGCCGGCTATTCAGGCTGATCGCCAGCTTTTCAATCCGTTCATCGGCCGTCTCGCTGGAACGGGTGAAAATGACTTCCACTTCGCTGTGCAAATTTTTCGCTTCGATGCCGGGCACCAGATGGGCATCGAACACAATGATGACGCGCCACCCTTTGAACCCTTGATATTCGGCCATCCGTTCGATCAACCGGTCGCGCGCGTCTGCCAGGCGTTCTTTCTTCAGCGCTGTTAGTTCTGCCCAATCGCCAATGATGTTATAACCATCTACCAGCAGAATATTCATGGCATCACCCGATTGGATGGCGCTTGCGGTAGACTTCATACATCAACAGGCTGGCAGCCACCGATGCATTCAACGAAGTCACATGGCCGACCATCGGCAATTGATAAAGGAAGTCGCATTTATCGCGCAAGATGCGGCTCATGCCTTTGCCTTCGCTGCCGATGATGACGGCAAGCGGCAAGGTCGCATCCATGCGCCGGTAGTCCACCGATTCTTTGGCGTCGGTGCCGGCGATCCATACGCCGCGCTTTTTCAATTCATCGACCGTCTGAGACAAATTATTAACGCGCACAACCGGCACGTGCTCAATCGCCCCGGTCGATGATTTCGCTACGACGCCGGTCAAACCGACTGCACGGCGCTGCGGGATGATCAAGCCGTGGGCGCCCACGGCATCTGCCGTGCGCATGATCGACCCAAGATTATGCGGGTCTTCCAGTTCATCGAGGATGAGGAAGAACGGATCTTCTTGCTTGTCCTGGGCTTTCGCGAACAACTCTTCCAGTTCTGCATAGCGGTACGCCGCGACTGCTGCGGCAATTCCCTGGTGATTGGTATCAGTCAGCCCATCGATTTTCTTCTTCGGGACAAACTGCACCAGTACTTTTTGTTCTTTTGCCAATTGCAGAAGTTCTGCAATGCCTTTTTTCTGGACGCCTTCCGCGACCCAGATTTTATTGATGTCGCGCTTGGCGCGCAACGCTTCTAGCACCGGATTTTTGCCTCCGATGATTTCAGGTGTTTCCTCCGTCATTTGACCACTCCTCTCGGCTCTTCAGCGATACTGATGGCATAATTGATCAACTCATCCAGCCGCTCCTGCTCTTCTTTTAAATACAACCAGCCGAGCACCGCTTCAAAGGCGGTGCTGAAATTATAGGTCTGGACATCGGTATTTCTCGGTACCGAACCGGATTTTGCATTGCGGCCCCTCCGCATGATGGCAAGCTCCGTTTCAGTCAGGACGCCTTCATCAACAAAGCGCTTCAAAATGAACGCCTGGGACTTAGCCGAAACGAACGCCGTCGAAGACCGGTGAAGGATATTCGGCTTGACGCGGCCCGCGTGAAGCAAGTGTGCACGCACTGCCGTCTCGTAAACGGCATCTCCCATATAAGCGAGTGCCAAGGCATTCAATTGATCAACGTCTTGTTTTCTCAATACCATGCCGATTAGCCTCTCTTCCAGCGTGTACCTTGCGCTGTATCTTCCAAAATGATGTTCTGTTCTTTCAATTGGTCGCGGATTTCATCCGATCTTGCGAAATCACGGTTTTTGCGTGCTTCGATACGCTCTTCCAATAATGCTTCAATTTCCGCATCCAAAAGCTCCGATTGCGCAAACGGCAAGCCAAGAACTTCCACCAACTCATCGAACACATCGATGAAAGTTTGAAGAACCGGTTCAGCCGTCTGTTTCTCAAGCAAGTAAGTATTCGCAAGTTTCGACAGGTCGAACAGCTTTGAGATGGCATTCGCCGTATTGAAATCATCGTCCATTGTTTCGATGAATTCCTGCTTGATCGCTTCGATTTTCGACAGCCAAATATCGTTATGGTCGCCAAGGCCGGCTGAATTCTCCAAGCGGTGTTTAACATTGCCATACGCCGTACGGATCCGCTCCATCCCGGCTTTTGCGTCTTCTACCAATCCTTTGGAGTAATTGATCGGATGGCGATAATGAACCGACAGCATAAACAAACGCAATACTTGCGGGTCAAGTTCTTTTAGAATGTCATTGACCAATACGAAGTTATTCAAGGACTTGGACATTTTTTCGTTTTCAATATTAATATACCCGTTATGCATCCAATAACGCGCAAACGGCTTGCCCGTATAAGCTTCCGATTGGGCGATTTCATTTTCATGGTGTGGGAACGTCAAATCCTGCCCGCCGGCATGGATATCGATCGTATCGCCAAGGTGTTCCCTTGCCATCACCGAGCATTCGATATGCCAGCCCGGGCGTCCTTTGCCCCATGGGCTTTCCCAGGAAATTTCGCCAGGTTTTGCCGCTTTCCATAATACGAAATCCAGGGCATCCTGTTTTTTATCGCCAGCTTCGATACGGGCGCCGACTTTCAATTCATCTACCGACTGATGGGATAATTTCCCATATCCATCGAATTTACGTGTATGGTAATACACATCGCCTTGCGATTCATAGGCATAGCCTTTTTCGATGAGCGCTTCAATAAACTCCACGATTTGCGGCATATGCCCCGTAACACGCGGATGGACATCTGCTTCTGCGCAGCCGAGTGCTTTCGTGTTGTCGAAATATGCAGTGATAAAGCGTTCTGCAATTTCCGGCACTTCCTCGCCAAGTTCATTTGCCGCTTTGATTAATTTATCGTCGACATCCGTGAAATTCGATACATATTTTACGTCGTACCCGCGGTATTCCAAGTAACGGCGCACTGTATCATAAACAATGACCGGACGCGCGTTGCCGATATGGATGTAGTTGTAGACAGTCGGGCCGCACACATACATTTTCACTTTGCCTTCTTCAAGCGGCACGAACGCTTCTTTTTGGCGCGTCAATGAATTAAAAATCTGGATACTCATAATAACTTCCCTTCTTCCTGCTGCTGGTTATTTTCTCTTTTCAATTGTTCCACTTCACGCTGCAAGGCAGCGATTTTCATTTCCATGCCATCGCATTTATCCATGACCGGATCCGGCATGTTCTGGTGGTTCAAGTCTCTGTTCTTTACTTTAACGCCGTCCTGAATGACGACTTTTCCTGGGATGCCGACAACCGTCGAATTCGGCGGCACGTCTTTCAAAACGACCGATCCCGCTCCGACTTTGGAGTTTTCGCCTACCGTAATCGAGCCGAGCACTTTGGCGCCTGTCGCGACCAGCACGTTATCTGCGAGTGTCGGATGGCGTTTCCCGCGCTCTTTACCGGTTCCCCCAAGTGTAACGCCTTGATAAAGCGTCACATCGTTTCCGATTTCACAGGTTTCCCCGACGACGACACCCATGCCATGGTCGATAAACAACCGACGGCCGATGACGGCGCCTGGATGGATTTCAATTCCTGTGAAAAAGCGGCTGATCTGGGAAATCGCCCTCGCGATGAAAAACAGCTTCTTCTTGAAGAAGAAATGCGCCAAACGGTGGGCCCAGATGGCATGCAGTCCGGCATACGTCAGCACCACTTCAAAATAACTGCGGGCAGCAGGGTCTTGTTCAAAAATAACATCAATATCTTCTTTCAATAATTTCCACATCCGGCATTCTCCTTTCTGTTCCAATATAAAAAGCGCCCCTGTCAATTGCTTGACAGAGACGCTTTCCCGCGCGGTTCCACTCTGATTAAAAGGACATGTCCTTTTCTCTCGAAGCCTTTAACGCAGGCAAACGTCTGGTCTACTCGTTTCGACTCAGCACTCGGGGAGGCATTTCAGGAACGCAGCGGCACAGGTCACTTACAGCCGGTGATGACCCTCTCTTTGGAGCATGCTTTCCTTACTTCTTCCCGTCAACGTTTTGATAATTGGTAAATTCATTGTACACGCTTATGCGTATAAGTCAAAACTTTATGCCCCTGCGTATTGGGCAACGCGCGCAATCGCTTTTTCCTTGCCTAGAAGCGAAATCGCATCCGGCAATTCCGGGCCGTGTGTCTGCCCTGTCGTTACGACGCGGATCGGCATGAAGAGGTTTTTCCCTTTATGGCCAGTCGCTTTTTGTACCGCTTTGATCGCGGATTTGATTTCAGCCGGTTCGAACGCGTCTAAAGAAGCTAGCTGCTCTTTGAAAGCCGCCATGACTTCCGGTACTTGTTCGCCACTCAAGACTTCTTTTTCGGCTTCGCCGTAATGAAGATCGTCCGTAAAGAACAAGTCGGACAACTCGACGATTTCTGCACCGAAGCTCAATTGGTCATGGTACAAGGCGATCAATTTCTCTGCCCACTGCGCTTGCTCTTCCGATAATTCCTCCGGCAGCTTGCCTGCTTTTTGAAGATGCGGCAATGCTAGTCCCACCACTTCTTCAAGCGACATTTGCTTGATGTATTGGTTGTTCATCCACGTCAATTTTTGCTTATCGAACATCGACGGCGATTTCGACAAACGCTCGGTGTCGAAAATGCGGATCAATTCTTCTTTCGAGAAGATCTCTTCTTCGCCTTCTGGAGACCAGCCGAGCAGCGCAAAGAAGTTAAACAGCGCTTCCGGAATATAGCCAAGGTCTTTGTACTGGGAAATGAACTGGATAATCGACTCGTCGCGCTTCGATAGCTTCTTGCGATCTTCGTTGACGATCAAGGTCATGTGTCCGTAAGTTGGATGATCCCAGCCGAACGAATCGTAGACCATTTGCTGTTTCGGCGTGTTCGACAAATGCTCTTCGCCACGGAATACGTGGGTGATCTTCATCAAATGGTCATCAATGACCACTGCGAAGTTATACGTCGGAATGCCGTTCGTCTTCACGACAACCCAGTCGCCGACATCTTTTGATTCGAATGAAATCTCGCCGCGCACCATGTCATCGAATTTATACGTGACGTCCGCCGGCACTTTCATGCGAAGGGAATAGGTCTCGCCAGCCGCTTCTTTTTCAGCCACTTCTTCGGCCGTCAAATTGCGGCAAGTCCCGCTGTACTGAGGTGCCGCAACACCAGAGGCGCGCTGGGCTTCACGTTCTTTCTCAAGCGTATCCGGCGTACAGAAGCATTTGTAGATATCGCCTTTTTCCAATAGCTCATCAGCATATTTTTTGTAAATATCCAAACGCTCCATCTGGCGATATGGGCCGTATTCTCCGCCCACGTCGATCGACTCGTCGTGCTCGATGCCGAGCCATTTCAAGTTGTCAATCTGGGACATGACGCCCGTTTCAATATTGCGGGCAGTATCCGTGTCTTCGATGCGGACGATGAATTTGCCATTCATATGGCGAGCATATAAATAATTAAATAGCGCTGTGCGGGCTCCGCCGATATGTAAATGGCCGGTCGGGCTCGGTGCATAGCGTACGCGTGTTTCTTGTGTCATTTGGTTTCCTCCTAAAATTGCCTTAATCCTTTAGTTATTCTATCACTCCGGAACGTCCAGCGAAAGCGGGCGCTGATTCAATAAAATGACCGCGAGCGCCGCGATTCCCTCTTCCCGGCCGGTAAAGCCGAGATGTTCGGATGTCGTCGCTTTGACGTTCACTTGCGAAATATCCGCTTCCAATAGCTCCGCAATCGATGCGCGTATTTGCTCGATATAAGGCGCAAGCTTCGGTTTTTGCGCAATGACCGTGCAATCGACATTGCCGAGTTCATAACCCTGCTCTTTGACGTATTCCCAAATATGCGTCAGCAATTTCTTGGAATCGGCATCTTTAAATTCCGGGTCAGTGTCCGGGAAATGCTTGCCGATGTCTCCCCCGCCGATTGCGCCGAGTGCTGCGTCCGTGATCGTATGCAATAGCACATCCGCATCCGAATGGCCGAGAAGCCCGCGGTCGTGTTCGATTTCAACGCCGCCTAAAATAAACGGGCGCCCTTCTGCCAATTGATGCACATCGTATCCTTGTCCAATTCGTATCATGATTATTCCTCCTGTAATCGACTCTCAAGAATCGCTTTTCCATAAATCAAATCATCCGGTGTCGTCATCTTGACGTTCTCATACGTACTTTCGACAATCTGCACCGGGTGTCCCGTCCGTTCGACAAGCATCGCCTCGTCCGTCCCGAGGAACCCGTCGGCTTGCGCCCGTTGCGCCGCTTCCATCAAGAGTTTGTAACGGAATGCCTGCGGCGTCTGGATCATCCACAGCTCCGCACGATCCACCGTTTCGGTAATGACGCCTTCGCGAACTTTTTTGATCGTGTCTTTTACCGGCACGCCGGCAATCGCAGCGCCAGATTCATTTGCCCGCTCCACCAACTCGCGAATGACAGCTGGGCTGATGAACGGCCGCGCAGCGTCATGCACGAGCACGACTTCGGATTGTCTTGCCATTTCAAGGCCCGCGCGCACGCTGTCTTGCCGCTCCGCTCCACCTGCTGCATAGCCTTTGACTTTCTTGATTCCATAATGCTCGACATACTTCTCGATCAGTTCGCGCTCATCTTCTTTAACCGCAAGCCACATGCCCTCACAATCTGGGTCCCGGTCGAACACTTCCAATGTATAAATGAAAATCGGTTTGCCGGAGAGTTCAAGCAATAATTTATTGCGGTCGGCTTTCATTCGTTTCCCGCTGCCAGCAGCAGGCAATACGACTGTATATTTCATGACAGACATCCTTTATTTTTTTGATCCATTTTTCTTCACAGCCAGACCTTTAGGCTTGGCAAAAATCATCCGTCCTGCAGAAGTCTGCAATACGCTTGTCACTACGACGTCGATCGCTTCGCCAATATGGCCTTTGCCTTCTTCGATGACAATCATCGTGCCATCATCCAAATACGCGACCCCTTGATTTTGCTCTTTGCCATCTTTAATGACGACCACGTGCATTTCCTCGCCCGGTATGACGACAGGCTTCACGGCATTGGCGAGATCATTGATATTCAAGACCGGCACATTATGGAGCTCACACACTTTATTCAAATTAAAATCATTTGTCACAACTTTCCCGCCCATTTTCTGGGCTGCGCGCATGAGCTTCATATCGACTTCAGCCGCATCGCCAAAATCCTCTTCCGTAATCATGATCGCCCCTACGCGCTCTGTCTGCAGGCGCTTCAGGATATCGAGTCCCCGTCTGCCGCGTGTACGCTTCAACGTGTCGGACGAATCCGCAATGTGCTGAAGCTCTGCAATGACAAATTGCGGCACGACGAACGTCCCTTCCATAAATCCGGTCTCTGAAATATCCGCAATCCGCCCATCGATGATGACGCTCGTATCGAGCAATTTATACACCGATTTTTCCACCGGTTCATCTTCCGGCTTTTTGCCGTTAGAAAGTTTGGCAGGCGCGAGCATCCCCGTCAGTTCATCGCGTTTTTGGAAACCGACCTGGAATCCCAAATAGCCGAGAACAACGGAAAGAATGATCGGCGCCACTGTCGCAATTAATGGCACATCAATGGTATTTAAGGCAAAGCCGATCAAAAAGGCAACCACCAAGCCAATAATCATCCCAAGCGAGCCAAACAGTAAATCCGCTGTCGGGGCATGGAGCAGTTTGCCCTCCATCCATTTCATGAAATGGACAATCGAATCGACAAACAATAATGACAATACATAAAAAATCGCAGCACCGATAATGGCAGCGACATACGGGTTGTTGATCCAAGGATTATTAGAGATAGAAATAAGTTCAAAAGCATATGGCAAAAACAAAATTCCAACCGTAGCGCCTACTAATAAAAACAATAGCTGAATAATTTTTCGAAGCATCTATTCCACCTCCTTCTCTTGATATTATACACGTTTTAATTATGAAACTCTCTGCATAACCTTACCCTTCCAATAATAGAAAAAAAGAGGCATTGCTGCCCCCTTATTGTTGAGGGAATAATTCCTTCAGCGCCTCGTTTATAGTTTCAACACCAACGACGCGGATTCCTTCCGGAAAATCCCAACCGCCCATATTCGATTTCGGGATGATGGCACGCTTAAAGCCCAGTTTCGCCGCTTCCTGCACGCGCTGTTCAATGCGCGACACACGGCGCACCTCTCCGGTCAACCCGACTTCACCGATAATACAATCATCCACTTTCGGTGCAATATCCCGGAAACTCGAGACAATACTCGCGAGCACTGCCAAATCGATCGCCGGCTCATCCAGCTTCACGCCGCCCGCCACTTTAATATATGCATCCTGCGACTGCAGCATCAAGCCGACACGCTTCTCAAGCACCGCCATTAATAATGATACCCGGTTTTGGTCAATCCCAGTCGCCATCCGCTTCGGATAATTAAAGCTCGACGGCGTCACCAGCGCCTGGATTTCCACCAATATCGGCCGTGTTCCTTCCATGGAAGCGACAACCGTCGATCCCGCTGTCCCGCTTGAACGTTCCTGTAAAAACAACTCGGACGGATTCAATACTTCCTTCAATCCACCTTGCAGCATTTCAAAAATCGCAATTTCGTTCGTCGAACCGAAGCGGTTTTTGACACTGCGCAAAATACGGTATGTGTGATGCCGTTCCCCTTCAAAATAAAGTACTGTATCGACCATATGCTCCAAAATACGAGGCCCGGCAATCTGCCCTTCTTTCGTCACGTGGCCGACCAGGAAAATCGCGATGTTTTTCGTTTTCGCCACCCGCATCAATTCCGCCGTGCTTTCACGCACTTGCGTCACGCTGCCGGGCGCTGATGTCACTTCCGGATGATAAACCGTCTGAATCGAATCGACAATAACGAAATCCGGCTCTACTTCCTCAATTGTATGATGGATCAGCTCCAAATTGGTTTCCGCAAAAATCAACAAGTCTCCCGAAACCGCATCCAGCCGCTCCGCACGCATTTTCGTCTGGCGAATTGACTCCTCACCTGAAATATACAACACTTTCTTGCCAGCTTTCGCAAGAAGCGCCGAGACTTGCAACAGCAAAGTTGATTTCCCGATCCCCGGGTCGCCCCCAATCAAAACAAGCGAACCGGAAACAATCCCGCCGCCGAGCACGCGGTTCAATTCTTCCATTTCCGTTTTCGTCCTTGGCTCTTCTTTCGTTTCAATCGAATTGATCGGTGTCGCTTTTTGGGCAATTTGCGGGGCGCTATGCTGGAATGCGCCCCTTGTGCCTTTCGGTGCTGCAACTTCCGTTTCTTCTGTCATCGTATTCCATGCCGCACAACCTGGGCATTTCCCCATCCATTTTGCAGACTCATAACCGCAGGATTGGCAGATGAACTTTATTTTTTTCTTTGCCATAGTTACCTCCTATATATAGAAAAAGCCCGCCGGAGACATATCCGGCGGGCGGGATATCGTTACGATTTCTCTACGGCCCCTTCATTCGTACGGACAATGAATTCATCACCCTGTACATCGAAAATGATTTTTTGCCCGGCAATTGCTGTACCTTTCAACAACTCTTCAGACAAACGGTCTTCGACATGTTTTTGAAGTGAGCGGCGCAAAGGACGTGCTCCGTATTCCGGATCATACCCCTCTTTGGCAATTTTATCAAGCGCTGCTTCTGTCAGCTCCAAATCGATGTCCTGTTCTTTTAAACGGTCCGTCAATTGCTGTGTCATCAGCTCGACAATCTTGCGCAAATCGTTCTTTTCAAGTGAATGGAAGACAATCATATCATCGACACGGTTCAAGAATTCAGGACGGAACGCTTTCTTCAATTCCGCAAGCATTTTGCCCTTCATGTCTTTATAATCCGTCTTCGAATCTTCCAAGTTAAAGCCAACATACTTATTGTATTTCAATTCCTGTGCACCGACGTTCGACGTCATAATGATAACCGTATTACGGAAATCGACACGGCGACCTTTGGAGTCTGTCAAATGCCCATCTTCAAGCACTTGCAAGAGGATATTGAAGACTTCAGGGTGAGCTTTCTCAATTTCATCAAGCAAGACCACTGAATATGGCTTTCTGCGGACTTTCTCCGTCAGTTGGCCGCCTTCTTCATAGCCGACATAGCCTGGAGGCGAACCGACAAGGCGTGAAGTCGTATGGCGTTCCATGTACTCGGACATATCGATGCGGATCATCGCATCTTCATCCCCGAACATCGACTCCGCCAAAGCTTTCGCAAGCTCGGTTTTACCAACGCCTGTTGGCCCTAGGAAAATGAACGAGCCAATCGGACGCTTCGGATCTTTCAACCCGGCACGCGCACGGCGAATCGCTTTCGAAATCGAAGTCACCGCTTCATCTTGGCCGATTACACGGCTATGAAGAATCTGCTCCAAATTAAGCAATTTATCGGATTCTGTCTGCGCCAATCTCGATACCGGCACGCCTGTCCACATAGAGACGACTTTTGCGATATCTTCTACTGTCACTTCAGACTCTTCTTTGCCTTGCTTTTCTTTCCATTCTTTCTTCGTCTGGTCGAGCTCATCTTTCAACTTCTGCTCGGCATCACGAAGAGAAGCCGCTTTTTCGAATTCCTGGCTCTGCACCGCTTCATTCTTTTCAGAACGCGCAGCCTCAAGACGGGCTTCAAGCTCTTTCAAATCGGGTGGAGTCGTATACGAACGCAAACGCACTTTCGAACCGGCCTCATCGATCAAATCGATCGCTTTATCCGGCAAGAAACGGTCGGAAATATAACGGTCAGACATTTTCGCTGCCGCAACAATCGCTTCATCAGTAATTTTCACGCGGTGATGCGCTTCGTAACGGTCGCGCAAGCCTTTAATGATCTCGATTGATTCCTCAACCGTCGGCTCATCCACTTGAATCGGCTGGAAACGGCGTTCAAGTGCTGCATCTTTCTCGATGTACTTGCGGTACTCATCCAGCGTGGTGGCACCGATGCACTGCAATTCACCACGTGCAAGCGATGGTTTCAAGATATTCGAAGCATCGATCGCTCCTTCAGCTCCGCCAGCCCCGATCAATGTATGAAGCTCATCGATGAAGAGAATGACATTGCCCGCTTGGCGGATTTCATCCATTACCTTTTTCAAACGGTCTTCAAATTCACCGCGGTATTTCGTTCCGGCAACGACTGTCCCCATATCAAGCACCATCACGCGTTTATCGCGCAATGTTTCTGGAATTTCATTGTTAACAATCTGTTGTGCAAGCCCTTCTGCGATGGCTGTTTTACCAACGCCAGGCTCCCCGATCAATACCGGGTTGTTTTTCGTTCTGCGGCTCAATACTTCAATCACACGCGTGATTTCGTCACTGCGCCCAATCACCGGATCCAAGCTACCTTCGCGCGCAACTTGCGTCAAGTCGCGTGCCAAGCCATCCAAAGTTGGTGTATTGGCAGAAGCATTTGGGCTCGTGCCAGTCGATGCTTGCTCGTTGCTGCCAAGCAGCTGCAATACTTGCTGGCGCGCTTTATTCAAGCTGACACCGGCATTTCCAAGTACACGTGCAGCGACTCCTTCGCCTTCACGGATTAAAGCAAGCAATAAATGCTCTGTTCCGATATAAGAGTGGCCAAGCTTGCGGGATTCATCAACCGACAGCTCGATCACTTTTTTAGCCCGCGGCGTATAATGAACAATCGGACCGACATCTTTTTCTCCGACACCGACCAGTTCTTTGACACCGTCTTCGATCAATTGTGTATTCACTTCAATTGCTTCAAGTGCTTTTGCAGCGATTCCGCCGCCTTCTCGGATCAAACCAAGCAAAATATGCTCAGTTCCGATTGATTCGTGCTTCATACGGATTGCCTCTTCTTGGGCTAATTGAAGAACTTTTTGTGCGCGTTGTGTAAATCGGTTGAACATCATGCAAAATCCTCTCCTTTTGTATTTATCCCGTTATCAGCTAACCTCTCCCGGAACAATTCCGCCCGGGCCAGGTCACGTTCCTTCGCTTCCAATGGTCGTCCCGCATACTGCTGCAAAAACGCAGGTTGCATAAAGACCATCAATTCATTCAGTATCGACATGTCTACATCCGTAATTAGATGAAGGTCGATGCCAAGTCTCACATCTGATAAACAGGTAGCGGCTTCTTCCGTATTCAACAGACGGGCGTGAGTCAGGACACCTAACGACCGGTACACCCTATCTTCAAGGAGCAGCGGAGAATTCGCATTCAACGCTTCCCTTGCTCTTCGTTCCTGTTCAATAATCTGCTCGGTCATGTTTTGCAAATCCTGCAAAATCTCATACTCCGATTTCCCCAATGTTACTTGGTTAGAAATCTGGTATACATTACCAAGCGCTTCACTTCCTTCTCCGTAAATCCCTCTAACAACCATCCCCAGACGGGATATAGCCGGGATGATCCGGTTGATTTGATGGGACATCGTTAAAGCTGGCAAATGAAGCATGACAGAAGCACGCATTCCTGTACCGGTGTTTGTAGGGCAACTGGTCAAATAACCAAATTTCTCATGAAAAGCGTATGAAAGATTTTCTTCCAAAAGCGAATCCATTTTATTCGCTATGTCATATGCTTCCTGCAAATGAAAGCCTGACTGCAAACTTTGAATCCGCATATGATCTTCTTCATTGACCATAATGCTAAGCTCTTCTTCATCCGATAATAATACGGCACTGGAATGCTGACTGTTCGCTAAATAAGGGCTAATTAAATGTTTTTCTACCAACACTTCACGCTGCAGGTCATTTAATTCCTCAATATTGATATGAGTAAACCCGTATCCAACTTCCTTTCCCTTATCCAGTAATACCGAGGAAACGGCTTTATCAACTTTCAACGCCTCATCCTCGGAAAATGCATATGGAAATTTAAACTCGTCTAAATTCCGTGCCAATCGGATTCTCGTACTCATAGCTATATCAACATGTTCACCGTTATTAGCCATCCAACTGCTCGCACGGGGTTGAAGGAAACGGTCAATCGCCAACGTCCCCACCTCCTTCAAGCTTTTCATTCAAGGCCTTTACTTGATCTCGTAGCCTTGCAGCTTCTTCAAAGTTCTCATCTTGTATCGCAGCCTGCATTTGCTTTCTCAATTCTTCAATTTCTTTTTTAATTTTCAACGTCGTTCCATAAGAAGCAGGAATCTTCCCTGTGTGTTCTGTATTTCCATTTTGCACTCGTTTCAAAATCTCAATTAACTGAGGTGAGAAAGTGCTATAACACTCAGCACAGCCGAATTTACCAAGACTCAAAAACTTTTGGAAAGTAAATCCACAAGACGGGCAAGCTGGAACTTCCTTTCTTACAGGACTCACAGCGGCTTGCTGCTTCGGAAACCAATTAGCTAATAGATTATGGATCGCCATTGGGTCTTGGTCAAAAGAAAAACTGATATTATGATTTTCTGCCGCGCAAACGTGACAGAGGTGTCTTTCTGTTAAATGGCCCTGCTGGTTTTGCTTCACGATGACTGTAGCTGGCCGTTCTCCACATTGTTCACAAATCACTTGATCACTCCTTGCCCGTTCGACTCATATTGAATAGTAAACAGCATTGCCACTAGAATCCGCGCTCGTACTTCATCTCGTACAGGAAGAGGCAGCCCGAGAGTAGAACGATCAATGGCACTCAAAATCAATTTAGCTTCACGCTTTGATATAACATCTTCACTTAAAAGCCTCCACACAATATCTTCGGCCATGGTTTGTGAAGCACCAGTTTCAAGCCTATTAATAATTTGAGCAATTAAATCTGACTTCTTATGAAGGCGTACTTTCTTAATACGAATATATCCTCCGCCACCACGCTTACTTTCAACTAAGTATCCACGATCTAATGTGAATCTGGTATTTATCACATAATTAATTTGGGATGGAACACATTGAAATTTCTCAGCAACCTCACTTCGTTTAATTTCAATATGATCCTTACCGCTTATTTCGATAATCTCTTTTAAATAACCTTCAATTATATCTGAAATATTCCGCATCGCTTTCACCTCTTTAGCGTTTAAATGCGCTAATGATTGACTTTGACTATATTTGACTTAATTATACATAAGCGTTTTACGGATATCAAATACTTAGTTTGAGATAGAAAAAGTCTCGGGTAGAATATCCCGAGACTCCTCATTCTTCGTCCATCATCCGTTTCATAAAATCTTTAGTATGACTAGATACCGAACGAGTTTTTTCTTCGACATACTTGGTTCTCCAACGGGTGCCTTCTTGCCAAACTTCTACTATATCCCCTTTATTTACATCATGAGTAAAATCTGCAATGGGGTAAGTATATTGTTCAGCAGAATCTTTTAATGAAACTAATAATGCTGTTCTTTTCTCGACCGTTTTCACTTTGTAATAACCAGCTTTCATAAGTTTTCACCTCAGTTCTTTTTTCCCTTTATACTATATTTTCAATCCTTTTTTTAATTTGAAATACAAAAAAGACCGCTACCGGAATGAACCGGTAACGGCCTTTCTACTTGCCCAGCGACGTCCTACTCTCACAGGGGGAAACCCCCAACTACCATCGGCGCAAAAGAGCTTAACTTCCGTGTTCGGGATGGGAACGGGTGTGGCCTCTTTGCCATCATCACTGGACTCTTGAGCTTGTTCGCTCAAAACTGGATAAATCGACATTGGAAACGCATGTTCAGTTTGTTGGTTAAGTCCTCGATCGATTAGTATTCGTCAGCTGCACGTGTCGCCACGCTTCCACCCCGAACCTATCTACCTCATCGTCTTTGAGGGATCTTACTTGCTTGCGCAATGGGAAATCTCATCTTGAGGGGGGCTTCGTGCTTAGATGCTTTCAGCACTTATCCCGGCCACACATAGCTACCCAGCGATGCTCTTGGCAGAACAACTGGTACACCAGCGGTGTGTCCATCCCGGTCCTCTCGTACTAAGGACAGCTCCTCTCAAATTTCCTGCGCCCGCGACGGATAGGGACCGAACTGTCTCACGACGTTCTGAACCCAGCTCGCGTACCGCTTTAATGGGCGAACAGCCCAACCCTTGGGACCGACTACAGCCCCAGGATGCGATGAGCCGACATCGAGGTGCCAAACCTCCCCGTCGATGTGGACTCTTGGGGGAGATAAGCCTGTTATCCCCGGGGTAGCTTTTATCCGTTGAGCGATGGCCCTTCCATGCGGAACCACCGGATCACTAAGTCCGTCTTTCGACCCTGCTCGACCTGTCCGTCTCGCAGTCAAGCTCCCTTGTGCCTTTACACTCTGCGAATGATTTCCAACCATTCTGAGGGAACCTTTGAGCGCCTCCGTTACTCTTTAGGAGGCGACCGCCCCAGTCAAACTGCCCGCCTGACACTGTCTCCCAAGCCGCTAAGGCTTGTGGGTTAGAAGTTCAATACAACCAGGGTAGTATCCCACCGACGCCTCCCCCGAAGCTGGCGCTCCGGGTTCTCTGGCTCCTACCTATCCTGTACAAGTTGCACCAAAATTCAATATCAGGCTACAGTAAAGCTCCACGGGGTCTTTCCGTCCTGTCGCGGGTAACCTGCATCTTCACAGGTACTATAATTTCACCGAGTCTCTCGTTGAGACAGTGCCCAGATCGTTACGCCTTTCGTGCGGGTCGGAACTTACCCGACAAGGAATTTCGCTACCTTAGGACCGTTATAGTTACGGCCGCCGTTTACTGGGGCTTCGGTTCGCACCTTCGCTTGCGCTAAGCACTCCCCTTAACCTTCCAGCACCGGGCAGGCGTCAGCCCCTATACGTCACCTTACGGTTTTGCAGAGACCTGTGTTTTTGCTAAACAGTCGCCTGGGCCTATTCACTGCGGCTCTCTCGGGCTTTAACACCCTACCAGAGCACCCCTTCTCCCGAAGTTACGGGGTCATTTTGCCGAGTTCCTTAACGAGAGTTCACTCGCTCACCTTAGAATTCTCTTCTCGCCTACCTGTGTCGGTTTGCGGTACGGGCACCTCCCGCCTCGCTAGAGGCTTTTCTTGGCAGTGTGAAATCAGGGACTCTGAGGTTAAACCTCTTGCCATCACTGCTTGATGTACATAGAAACGGGATTTGCCTCGTTTCTCATCTCACAACTTGGACGTGCACAACCAACGGCACGCTCACCCTATCCTTCTGCGTCCCCCCATTACTCAAACGGCGGGGAGGTGGTACAGGAATATCAACCTGTTGTCCATCGTCTACGCCTATCGGCCTCGACTTAGGTCCCGACTAACCCTGAGCGGACGAGCCTTCCTCAGGAAACCTTAGGCATTCGGTGGACGGGATTCTCACCCGTCTTTCGTTACTCATACCGGCATTCTCACTTCTAAGCGCTCCACCAGTCCTTCCGGTCTGACTTCAACGCCCTTAGAACGCTCTCCTACCACGGACATCTACGATGTCCATCCACAGCTTCGGTAATCCGTTTAGCCCCGGTACATTTTCGGCGCAGTGTCACTCGACCAGTGAGCTATTACGCACTCTTTAAATGATGGCTGCTTCTAAGCCAACATCCTGGTTGTCTAAGCAACGCCACATCCTTTTCCACTTAACGGATATTTGGGGACCTTAGCTGGTGGTCTGGGCTGTTTCCCTCTTGACTACGGATCTTATCACTCGCAGTCTGACTCCCAAGCATAAATCACTGGCATTCGGAGTTTGTCTGAATTCGGTAACCCGGGATGGGCCCCTAGTCCAAACAGTGCTCTACCTCCAGGATTCTCTTCTTGAGGCTAGCCCTAAAGCTATTTCGGAGAGAACCAGCTATCTCCAGGTTCGATTGGAATTTCTCCGCTACCCACACCTCATCCCCGCACTTTTCAACGTGCGTGGGTTCGGGCCTCCAGTAAGTGTTACCTTACCTTCACCCTGGACATGGGTAGATCACCTGGTTTCGGGTCTACAACTGCATACTCACTCGCCCTATTCAGACTCGCTTTCGCTGCGGCTCCGGCTTCTCACCTTAACCTTGCATGCAATCGTAACTCGCCGGTTCATTCTACAAAAGGCACGCTATCACCCATTAACGGGCTCTAACTACTTGTAGGCACACGGTTTCAGGATCTATTTCACTCCCCTTCCGGGGTGCTTTTCACCTTTCCCTCACGGTACTGGTTCACTATCGGTCACTAGGGAGTATTTAGCCTTGGGAGATGGTCCTCCCGGATTCCGACGGAATTTCTCGTGTTCCGCCGTACTCAGGATCCACTCTGGAGGGAACGAACTTTCAGCTACGGGGCTATTACCCTGTCTTGCGGACCGTTCCAGGTCGCTTCGCTTAATCCGTTCCTTTGTAACTCCGTATAGAGTGTCCTACAACCCCAGAAGGCAAGCCTTCTGGTTTGGGCTGATCCCGTTTCGCTCGCCGCTACTTGGGGAATCGCATTTGCTTTCTCTTCCTTCAGGTACTTAGATGTTTCAGTTCCCTGAGTCTGCCTTCTCATGTGCTATGTATTCACACATGGATACTGCTCCATTACGAACAGTGGGTTTCCCCATTCGGAAATCCCCGGATCACAGCTCACTTACAGCTCCCCGAGGCATATCGGTGTTAGTGCCGTCCTTCTTCGGCTCCTAGTGCCAAGGCATCCACCGTGCGCCCTTATTAACTTAACCACTGAATGGTCAAAAAAAATAAGTTGATCGCAAAGCGATCACGCTACTTGATGCTTGTTTCTTAATCAATGTCGATCTATCCAGTTTTCAAAGAACAAGTATTGGTGGAGCCTAGCGGGATCGAACCGCTGACCTCCTGCGTGCAAGGCAGGCGCTCTCCCAGCTGAGCTAAGGCCCCTAAGAGGAAATATGGTGGGCCTAAGTGGACTCGAACCACCGACCTCACGCTTATCAGGCGTGCGCTCTAACCAGCTGAGCTATAGGCCCTCTTGAGAAATCATCTATTATATAGAAGAAACACAAATCAACAGAGTTGATTCCTGAACCTTCAAAACTGAACGCAAAACGTCAACCCGATCCGAAGATCGGTTCCGATATTATCCTTAGAAAGGAGGTGATCCAGCCGCACCTTCCGATACGGCTACCTTGTTACGACTTCACCCCAATCATCTGTCCCACCTTCGGCGGCTGGCTCCCGTAAGGGTTACCCCACCGACTTCGGGTGTTACAAACTCTCGTGGTGTGACGGGCGGTGTGTACAAGGCCCGGGAACGTATTCACCGCGGCATGCTGATCCGCGATTACTAGCGATTCCGGCTTCATGCAGGCGAGTTGCAGCCTGCAATCCGAACTGAGAACGGTTTTCTGGGATTGGCTCCCCCTCGCGGGTTTGCAGCCCTTTGTACCGTCCATTGTAGCACGTGTGTAGCCCAGGTCATAAGGGGCATGATGATTTGACGTCATCCCCACCTTCCTCCGGTTTGTCACCGGCAGTCACCTTAGAGTGCCCAACTGAATGCTGGCAACTAAGATCAAGGGTTGCGCTCGTTGCGGGACTTAACCCAACATCTCACGACACGAGCTGACGACAACCATGCACCACCTGTCACCGCTGTCCCCGAAGGGAAAGCCTAGTCTCCTAGGCGGTCAGCGGGATGTCAAGACCTGGTAAGGTTCTTCGCGTTGCTTCGAATTAAACCACATGCTCCACCGCTTGTGCGGGCCCCCGTCAATTCCTTTGAGTTTCAGCCTTGCGGCCGTACTCCCCAGGCGGAGTGCTTAATGCGTTAGCTGCAGCACTAAGGGGCGGAAACCCCCTAACACTTAGCACTCATCGTTTACGGCGTGGACTACCAGGGTATCTAATCCTGTTTGCTCCCCACGCTTTCGCGCCTCAGCGTCAGTTACAGACCAGAAAGTCGCCTTCGCCACTGGTGTTCCTCCACATCTCTACGCATTTCACCGCTACACGTGGAATTCCACTTTCCTCTTCTGCACTCAAGTCCCCCAGTTTCCAATGACCCTCCACGGTTGAGCCGTGGGCTTTCACATCAGACTTAAAGGACCGCCTGCGCGCGCTTTACGCCCAATAATTCCGGACAACGCTTGCCACCTACGTATTACCGCGGCTGCTGGCACGTAGTTAGCCGTGGCTTTCTGGTGAGGTACCGTCAAGGTACCAGTAGTTACTTGGTACTTGTTCTTCCCTCACAACAGAGTTTTACGATCCGAAAACCTTCTTCACTCACGCGGCGTTGCTCCGTCAGACTTTCGTCCATTGCGGAAGATTCCCTACTGCTGCCTCCCGTAGGAGTCTGGGCCGTGTCTCAGTCCCAGTGTGGCCGATCACCCTCTCAGGTCGGCTACGCATCGTGGCCTTGGTGAGCCGTTACCTCACCAACTAGCTAATGCGCCGCGGGCCCATCCTGCAGTGACAGCCGAAACCGTCTTTCCGTGCAGCCTCATGAGAGGCCGCAAACTATTCGGTATTAGCACCGGTTTCCCGGAGTTATCCCGATCTGCAGGGCAGGTTGCCCACGTGTTACTCACCCGTCCGCCGCTAAGATAATGGAGCAAGCTCCACTATCTCCGCTCGACTTGCATGTATTAGGCACGCCGCCAGCGTTCGTCCTGAGCCAGGATCAAACTCTCCATTATAGAGTAGTATTGATTGCTCAATAGTTGCTGGCGTATCGCCGTCCCGAAAGACGCGCGATTCGCTTGATCTGCCGAAGCTGATCAGTACGTTTGCCGCGATCACTCGCGACTGTATTGTTGACGTTTTGCTGTTCAGTTTTCAAGGTTCAATGGAATAAATGGTGGAGCCTAGCGGGATCGAACCGCTGACCTCCTGCGTGCAAGGCAGGCGCTCTCCCAGCTGAGCTAAGGCCCCATAAAGTGGTCGGGAAGACAGGATTCGAACCTGCGACCCCTTGGTCCCAAACCAAGTGCTCTACCAAGCTGAGCTACTTCCCGACTAAATAGGATGATGACAAAAATATGGCGCGCCCGAGAGGACTCGAACCTCTAACCGCTTGATTCGTAGTCAAGTACTCTATCCAATTGAGCTACGGGCGCATAATATAAAATTTGATAAAACAGTTGGTGCCGAGGACCGGAATCGAACCGGTACGGTAGTCACCTACCGCAGGATTTTAAGTCCTGTGCGTCTGCCAGTTCCGCCACCCCGGCGGGGCATTGGACAGATAAAAAATTGGAGCGGAAGACGGGGGTCGAACCCGCGACCTCCACCTTGGCAAGGTGGCGTTCTACCACTGAACTACTTCCGCTTGGTGCGGGTGAAGGGAGTCGAACCCCCACGCCCGAAGGCGCTAGATCCTAAGTCTAGTGCGTCTGCCAGTTCCGCCACACCCGCGTGGCAATTATGAAATTAAAATGGTGAGCCATGAAGGATTCGAACCTTCGACCCTCTGATTAAAAGTCAGATGCTCTACCAACTGAGCTAATGGCTCAAACATGAGTGGTGCCGGAGAAAGGACTTGAACCCTCAACCTACTGATTACAAGTCAGTTGCTCTACCAGTTGAGCTACTCCGGCATGGAGTGAAAATGGTGGAGGATGACGGGATCGAACCGCCGACCCTCTGCTTGTAAGGCAGATGCTCTCCCAGCTGAGCTAATCCTCCGTATGTATGCCCAGCGACGTCCTACTCTCACAGGGGGAAACCCCCAACTACCATCGGCGCAAAAGAGCTTAACTTCCGTGTTCGGGATGGGAACGGGTGTGGCCTCTTTGCCATCATCACTGGACTATAAGGTTTTTGAAAGACAAGTCTTATTATACCAACTCTGGCGAGTTTTACAAGTCTTTTTTTGCCCGGAGACAAAAATTCTTGTTCTTTCAAAACCGGATAAATCGACATTGGAAACGCATGTTCAGTTTGTTGGTTAAGTCCTCGATCGATTAGTATTCGTCAGCTGCACGTGTCGCCACGCTTCCACCCCGAACCTATCTACCTCATCGTCTTTGAGGGATCTTACTTGCTTGCGCAATGGGAAATCTCATCTTGAGGGGGGCTTCGTGCTTAGATGCTTTCAGCACTTATCCCGGCCACACATAGCTACCCAGCGATGCTCTTGGCAGAACAACTGGTACACCAGCGGTGTGTCCATCCCGGTCCTCTCGTACTAAGGACAGCTCCTCTCAAATTTCCTGCGCCCGCGACGGATAGGGACCGAACTGTCTCACGACGTTCTGAACCCAGCTCGCGTACCGCTTTAATGGGCGAACAGCCCAACCCTTGGGACCGACTACAGCCCCAGGATGCGATGAGCCGACATCGAGGTGCCAAACCTCCCCGTCGATGTGGACTCTTGGGGGAGATAAGCCTGTTATCCCCGGGGTAGCTTTTATCCGTTGAGCGATGGCCCTTCCATGCGGAACCACCGGATCACTAAGTCCGTCTTTCGACCCTGCTCGACCTGTCCGTCTCGCAGTCAAGCTCCCTTGTGCCTTTACACTCTGCGAATGATTTCCAACCATTCTGAGGGAACCTTTGAGCGCCTCCGTTACTCTTTAGGAGGCGACCGCCCCAGTCAAACTGCCCGCCTGACACTGTCTCCCAAGCCGCTAAGGCTTGTGGGTTAGAAGTTCAATACAACCAGGGTAGTATCCCACCGACGCCTCCCCCGAAGCTGGCGCTCCGGGTTCTCTGGCTCCTACCTATCCTGTACAAGTTGCACCAAAATTCAATATCAGGCTACAGTAAAGCTCCACGGGGTCTTTCCGTCCTGTCGCGGGTAACCTGCATCTTCACAGGTACTATAATTTCACCGAGTCTCTCGTTGAGACAGTGCCCAGATCGTTACGCCTTTCGTGCGGGTCGGAACTTACCCGACAAGGAATTTCGCTACCTTAGGACCGTTATAGTTACGGCCGCCGTTTACTGGGGCTTCGGTTCGCACCTTCGCTTGCGCTAAGCACTCCCCTTAACCTTCCAGCACCGGGCAGGCGTCAGCCCCTATACGTCACCTTACGGTTTTGCAGAGACCTGTGTTTTTGCTAAACAGTCGCCTGGGCCTATTCACTGCGGCTCTCTCGGGCTTTAACACCCTACCAGAGCACCCCTTCTCCCGAAGTTACGGGGTCATTTTGCCGAGTTCCTTAACGAGAGTTCACTCGCTCACCTTAGAATTCTCTTCTCGCCTACCTGTGTCGGTTTGCGGTACGGGCACCTCCCGCCTCGCTAGAGGCTTTTCTTGGCAGTGTGAAATCAGGGACTCTGAGGTTAAACCTCTTGCCATCACTGCTTGATGTACATAGAAACGGGATTTGCCTCGTTTCTCATCTCACAACTTGGACGTGCACAACCAACGGCACGCTCACCCTATCCTTCTGCGTCCCCCCATTACTCAAACGGCGGGGAGGTGGTACAGGAATATCAACCTGTTGTCCATCGTCTACGCCTATCGGCCTCGACTTAGGTCCCGACTAACCCTGAGCGGACGAGCCTTCCTCAGGAAACCTTAGGCATTCGGTGGACGGGATTCTCACCCGTCTTTCGTTACTCATACCGGCATTCTCACTTCTAAGCGCTCCACCAGTCCTTCCGGTCTGACTTCAACGCCCTTAGAACGCTCTCCTACCACGGACATCTACGATGTCCATCCACAGCTTCGGTAATCCGTTTAGCCCCGGTACATTTTCGGCGCAGTGTCACTCGACCAGTGAGCTATTACGCACTCTTTAAATGATGGCTGCTTCTAAGCCAACATCCTGGTTGTCTAAGCAACGCCACATCCTTTTCCACTTAACGGATATTTGGGGACCTTAGCTGGTGGTCTGGGCTGTTTCCCTCTTGACTACGGATCTTATCACTCGCAGTCTGACTCCCAAGCATAAATCACTGGCATTCGGAGTTTGTCTGAATTCGGTAACCCGGGATGGGCCCCTAGTCCAAACAGTGCTCTACCTCCAGGATTCTCTTCTTGAGGCTAGCCCTAAAGCTATTTCGGAGAGAACCAGCTATCTCCAGGTTCGATTGGAATTTCTCCGCTACCCACACCTCATCCCCGCACTTTTCAACGTGCGTGGGTTCGGGCCTCCAGTAAGTGTTACCTTACCTTCACCCTGGACATGGGTAGATCACCTGGTTTCGGGTCTACAACTGCATACTCACTCGCCCTATTCAGACTCGCTTTCGCTGCGGCTCCGGCTTCTCACCTTAACCTTGCATGCAATCGTAACTCGCCGGTTCATTCTACAAAAGGCACGCTATCACCCATTAACGGGCTCTAACTACTTGTAGGCACACGGTTTCAGGATCTATTTCACTCCCCTTCCGGGGTGCTTTTCACCTTTCCCTCACGGTACTGGTTCACTATCGGTCACTAGGGAGTAT
>NZ_CP096991.1:0-85000 GCF_051096385.1 Planococcus sp. 11815 | reverse complement strand
GTGATGAGCGCAATAGTTTTTTTAAAAAAAGCAGGTAAGCTAAACAGCTCACCCACTTTTCACTTCCAATTTATTCTTTTGGCCGCATCTGAGGGAATAATAACACGTCTCGTATCGATGCTGAGTTAGTTAGTAGCATAACCAGGCGGTCAATTCCGATTCCTAAGCCGCCTGTTGGAGGAAGACCGTATTCCAAAGCTTCGATAAAGTCATCATCCATTTCATGAGCTTCATCGTTTCCTTCTTCTTTTTCTATGAGCTGCGCTTCAAAACGTTCGCGCTGATCGATCGGATCATTCAATTCTGTAAAGGCGTTTGCATGTTCTCTCCGCACGATAAATAATTCAAAGCGATCTGTGAATCGCTCGTCTTCAGGATTCTTCTTGGCAAGGGGAGAAATTTCAACTGGGTGCCCATAAATGAATGTAGGCTGGACTAATTGTTCTTCGACTTTTTGTTCGAAGAATTCATTGAGAATATGGCCAACTTCCATAGTCGGTTTGATTTCAATTCCATGTTCGTTAGCGAGCGCTTGTGCTTCTTCCTTCGACATGTGCTGCCAGAAATCTACACCAGTGTAGTCTTTAACTGCATCTGCCATGTGCAGACGTTTCCAGCCCGGAGCTAGATTGATGTCTTCTTCTCCATAACGGACAGTGGTTGTGCCAAGGACTTCCTGTGCAGTGTGTGCAATTAAGTTCTCTGTCAAGGACATGATGTCATTGTAATCAGCATATGCTTCGTAAAGTTCGAGCATAGTGAATTCTGGATTATGACGGGTAGAGATGCCTTCGTTACGGAAGACGCGCCCGATTTCATAAACTTTTTCTAATCCACCTACAATGAGGCGTTTCAAATGAAGTTCGATAGCAATACGAATGTATAATTGCATATCTAGCGCATTATGATGGGTAATGAACGGACGTGCAGTGGCTCCTCCGGCGATTGAATGGAGCATCGGTGTTTCAACTTCCAAAAAGCCTTGGTTATCCAGATAGCGGCGCATCGCTTGGATGATCCGGCTACGCAAGATAAACGTCTCTTTGCTATTTTCGCTGACAATTAGATCAAGATAACGCTGGCGATAGCGTTGTTCAACGTCTTTCAAGCCATGGAATTTTTCCGGCAGCGGGCGAAGGGCTTTTGTTAGGTATTCCACTTCTTGTGCTTTTACGGAGAGTTCGCCGACGTTTGTCTTGAAAACAGTGCCGCGGACGCCGATGATGTCTCCCAAGTCTGCGGTTTTGAAGAATTCATAGGAATCTTCCCCAATTGCGTCTTTACGGACGTAGATTTGGATCTGCCCTTTCAAATCCTGCAGGTGTGCGAATCCGGCTTTACCTTTTCCGCGCTTCGTCATGATGCGGCCCGCGATAATGACTTCAGCGGACTTTTCTTCTAGTTCTTCTTTCGAGAATTGGTCATATTGCTCGACGATCTCTTGCGAAAGGTGCGTGCGTTCGAAACGTTTTCCGAATGGGTCGAGTCCATGCTCACGGAAGTTTTGCATTTTCTGGCGGCGCACCACTAATTGGTCATTCAACTCTTCTGACATATCCTACACTCCTTTTTCTGTTAAAACCACGTGCTTTCGTGTATTTATCCATTGTACACAATTTTTCGTGCCGTTACATAAGAAAAGCTGCCGTTTTCTTGGCAACTTCTAATCCCCTTCTTCGCAGTTCTTTTAATTGCAAATAATCTTGTTCATTAATTTGCATCACGCAAAAATGTATTTACGTCATTATACGTTTTCCACACATGTACTTCCTGCATCTCTAAATCTTCCGGAAGAATGAGGGAGGGCATCAGTTCCTGTAAAGGCACAAGCACGAATGCCCGCTCATACATGCGGGGATGTGGAATGGTGAGCCTTTCGGTTGCCACCTGCTCTTGGCCGTACAGCAACACATCAAGGTCCACTGTGCGCGGGCCCCAACGAACCAATCGCTCCCTGTGCAAAACTTGCTCAATTTCTTGGCATATATCCAGCAACTCTAATGGAGAGAGACTGGTTTCCAATCGGATAACAAGATTTAGGAATGCATATTGATCGAGATAGCCGACTGGAGCCGTTTCGTAGATGGAAGACATTTTTATGTTCGAAATGGAAGGATTCGTTTGAAGCAAGCGAACCGCTTCTTGAAGCTGGGCTTTCCTGTCTCCTAAATTCGAGCCCAAGGATAGGTAGACTTCATTCATCGGAAGTTGCCTCGGGTGATGTCGATTGCTACTGATTTGTAATGGCCAGGGATTGGCGGGTCAGGTTTGATCAATTGAACGCGGACTCCCTGGACCAGCGGAAATTGGCTCAATAATTCAGCAGCTACTGTTTCGGCCACGGCCTCGACCAGCTTTTTGGGTTCTCCTTCAATAACTTCGCGACATGTTTCGTACGCTTCACCGTAATGAACCGTATGTTCCAGTTCGTCAGTTTCCCCAGCACGTTTTAAATCGACGGCAAGCGTCACTGTCGCCCGGAAACGCTGTCCGAGTTTTTGTTCTTCCGAAAATACACCGTGATAACCGTAAAATTCCATTTCGTTTAAATGAATATAATCCATGTCTATCCCTCCACTTTTATCTTGCCTGTTAAAAAATCCATCATCTTCACTGTCTGCACCGTTTCTTTGACATCGTGGACACGCACGACTTGGCAGCCTTTCGTGACACCGAAAGCTGCTGTTGCGAGAGAACCTTCCAAGCGCTCATCGACTTTTGCATCGAGTAATTTACCGATGAATGATTTACGGGAAGTGCCGAGGAGTACGGGGTAGCCCATTGCTACGAGCTGATCTAGCCGCTGCATCATCTCGACGTTTTGGGCGAGCGTCTTAGCGAACCCGATGCCGGGATCGAGCCAGATGTGTTTGTCCGAAACGCCTGCATTTCGGGCGATGCGGATGCTTTCTTCAAGGTCTTTTTTTGCGTCTTGCCAAAAATCATCGTAAACCGCTTCGGCACGGTTGTGCATTAGAATGATCGGCACTTGTTTGTCTGCAGCCACCAGGGCGATCTCGGGATCGTATTTGGCGCCCCAAATATCATTGATGATATGCGCACCGGCCTCGACAGCTGCTTGGGCAACGGCAGATTTGTATGTATCGATGGAAATAATTGCCTCTGTCTGTTCCCTGAGCGCCTGGATGACCGGCACTACCCGAGCGATTTCTTCTTCGTCAGAAATTTGTGTATGGCCAGGGCGTGTCGATTCGCCGCCTACATCGATAATGGAAGCTCCATCCTTTAACATTTGCTTGGCGCGGGCCAGCGCTTTTTCGATATTATCGAATTGCCCGCCATCGGAAAACGAATCCGGTGTCACATTCAATATGCCCATCACTTGCGTTTTTGCGAATACATTTAAGTCCATTTTTTCCACCGTCCATATATGAATTGAAGGAATCGATCATTTCCTGGGAAATACTATTATTCAAACTGCTCTTATCTTATCGTGAATCTGCGGTTTCTGCACAAACAAAAGAGCCCTCTTCTCAGGGGGCTCTGCAAATCATCCGTTATTTTCGTCAAATTGGTAAAGCGGAGTGCTCAAATAACGTTCACCGTTTGATGGCAAGATCGCCAATACTTTTTTGCCTTTACCGAGTCTTTTCGCCAGTTCAAGCGCTGCGTAGATCGCGGCTCCTGATGACACACCACCAAGAATGCCTTCTTCGCGTGCCGTTCTGCGGGCAAATTCATACGATTGCTCATTGCTTACTTGCATGATTTCATCATAGATTTCTGTGTTCAACACGGCTGGCACAAAGCCAGCACCGATGCCTTGGATTTTGTGGGGGCCTGGTTTCCCGCCGGACAAGACCGGGGAATCCGTCGGTTCGACAGCTACGATGTGGATATTCGGGTAGTGTTCTTTCAATACTTGCCCGGCACCAGTAATCGTGCCGCCTGTCCCAATGCCCGAAATGAAGCCGTCCAGTTGATCCATCGCTTCGACGATTTCAGGCCCTGTGGTCAGACGGTGCACTTCAGGGTTTGCCTCGTTATTGAATTGCTGGGGCATGAACCAGGCGTTTTCTGCCGCCAGTTTTTCGGCCGTCTTGATGGCGCCGTTCGGGCCGTTCATGCCGTCTGGGCCTGGCGTTAACACTAGTTCCGCACCATATGCGCGCAACAAGTTGCGGCGTTCCATGCTCATGGTTTCAGGCATGACGAGTACGCTGCGGTAGCCTTTTGCTGCAGCGATCATCGCGAGGCCGATCCCTGTATTGCCGCTTGTCGGTTCGATTAAGGTATCGCCTTCTTTTAAGTCGCCGGATTTTTCTGCTGCTTCGATCATCGCGAGTGCAATCCGGTCTTTTACGCTGGAGCCCGGGTTGAAGTATTCCAATTTAACGTAAACTTCCGCATCTTCAGGTCCTGTCAGCCGGTTTAATTTAACAATCGGTGTTTGCCCAATCAATTCGGTAATTGAATTTCCTACTCGTGCCATGTTTACCACTCCTAATCCCTACTATTTTTGTCGACATTATTTATTTTATCCTATCAATTGCGGCGCGAACTGTCAATCTTTGGAGAGCGCCGTCGTATTATTCCCCTTCGCCGTAAAACCATTCAGCATTGAATTCTTGCCAAAAAGCTTCGGGAGAGACGGATTGAGGCAATTGTTCGAGGGCAAGTTCCCGGCTGATATGTTCTTTCACTTCGTCGTAGCTGAATGTACGGCCTTCGATTTTTTCTTTAACCATAATGACGGCGGTTCGGCCATCTTCAAGTGCCAGCGGGGCAGACCACGAGCCGGGTTCGATGGATTCGACCGTTTTTGCGATTTGGGAATCGATCGACTCTTGGCCTGGAGATACGAAACCGATATCTCCTCCGAGATTGCCGGTGGCGTTATCGATGGAACGCTCGCGGGCAAGCGCTTCAAAGCTCGAGCCGCTGTCGAGTTCTTTGATCGCCTCTTCCGCTTCCGCTTTGGAATTCAAGACGATCATGCTTGTGCGGTATGAATCTTTAACGTCATAGATGGCCCGGTTGTCTTCATAGAAATCCTTGATGGCCTGGTCATCGATGAGGACATCTTTCGTCAAGACTTTCTCCAAGATTAATTGCGCTTTCACTTTTTCACGCTGTCGTTCGTTGTCGTTGGCGTACAACAGTTCTTCGGTACCGTCTTGCGCGGTCCGCATCATGGCCAATTCAAGATCGATTTCCTTATCGGATACTTCGATGCCGTAATCATCTGCTGCAGCGGCCATGACTTTTTCATTGACCAATTCGAGAAGGGCACTTCGGCCGTGCTGCTGTTCCATCGATGCCATCCATTCGGCACGGGTAATTGCCTCGCCATCGACTGCTGCGACTTCCTCGTTTGCGGCACTGCTACCATTTGGAATGAGCCAAGCGATGAACCATAGCAAATTGGCCAGCAATAAAATACCGATGACCATTAATACGGGTTTCGTTTTCAAGTGGCGTTTCTGTTTCGGTGGTGTTGTGTTATTTCGATTCGAGTTCATTGAGCAGCGCTTCCAATTCTTCTTTGTTGTAATGATATTTCTCGTGGCAGAAATGGCATTCAGCTTCCGCTTGCCCGTCTGTGTCGATCATTTGGCGAATTTCTTCTTTCCCGAGCCCTATGAGGCCTTCGGCAAATTTTTCTTTTGAGCAAGTGCACTTGAACTGGACAGGCATTTTCTCGAGAATCTGGACGTTATCAGCACCCAGCACTTCTTCCAGGATACCTTCAGGGGTGAGCCCACGCTTGATCATGGACGAGACCGGTTCGATATTTGCCAAGCGTTTTTCGATCAATGTAATGGTTTCGTCATCGGTATCGGGCATCAACTGAATGATGAAGCCGCCTGCTGCGAGTACCGAATTATCGGTATCAACGAGAACACCCAGGCCAACAGAAGAAGGCACTTGTTCGGACACCACGAAATAATAGGTCAAATCTTCCGCGATTTCCCCGGAGACAATCGGCGTCTGTCCTGTGAAATAATCGCGCATGCCTTGGTCTTTGACGACCGACAGCATGCCATCCGTGCCGACGACACCTTTGACGTCCAACTTTCCGCTTTTGCTGTCGACATGGGTTTGCGGGTTGGCGACATAGCCGCGCACATTGCCTTTGGCGTCGCTATCGACCAATAGATATCCAATCGGCCCGCCTGCTTCGATTTTCAAGGTGACGCGGTCTTCTCCTTTAAGCATCGCGCCAAACATCACGCCGCCTGTCATTAAACGCCCAAGAGCTGCGGTTGCAGCAGGCCATGTTTGGTGGCGGCGCTGCGCCTCCCCTACCGTTTCTGTCGTATTGACTGCAAATGCACGAACGTTGCCATTAAAACCAAGTCCGCGAACTAAATAATCTGGCATAGTGATCATTCCTTTCCTTACGCTTGATTGCGTTTATAAATGAAGTGCAGGCCTTTCAATGTCAAAAACGGGTCGACATGGTCGATCATATCCGATTCTGCGGCAATTAACGGCGCAAGTCCGCCTGTCGCGATGACGGTCGGATGCTGCTTGCTTTGTTTTTTCATGCGGGTGATGATGCCTTCTGCTTGGCCGACGTAGCCATAGACGATGCCCGCCTGCATGGCCGAAATGGTATTTTTCCCGACGACCGAATCGGGACGCGCGATTTCAATGCGCGGCAATTTTGAGGCACGGGTGTATAGCGCTTCAGTCGAGCTTTGTATCCCCGGGGCGATGGCACCGCCTTGGTATTGATTTTTTTCGTCGATGTAACAGAAGGTATTGGCAGTGCCGAAGTCAACGATGATCAAGGGGCCGCCATATTCCTGTATCGCTGCGACGGCATTGACGATACGATCCGCACCGACTTCACGCGGATTTTCGTATTTGATATTGAGGCCGGTCTTGACGCCAGGCCCGACGACCAGTGCTTTGGTGTGGAAATATTTTTGCGCCATACGCTCTAGCGCAAACATGATCGGCGGGACGACGGATGACATGATGACGCCGTCAATCGCTTCAAAGCCCAGTCCGACATGATTCAAAAATGCTTTGATCTGCATGGCGTATTCATCTTCGGTTTTGTGGCGGTCGGTTTCCATCCGCCAATGGTGCAGCAATGTTTCATTATCGTATACGCCAAGGACGATATTGGTATTGCCTGTATCCATCACTAAGATCATAAATTCTCCCCATTTATCTGCTGAATTTCCAACACATCATACCATAATTCTACAAAAGCAAAAAGCCGGCGCCAAGCCCTTTTCAGGGGTGGCGCCGGCTTTCGGTTATTTACGGTCTTCTCGGATCGGTCCTTGCGAATCAGTGGATGAGCCTTCTTCCGGCAAATCTCCTGATGATGGATCATTCGGTGCGCCCGTCACATCCGGGTTTACCTCGTCTGAATCCGTTTCGCCTTCTTCATCTTTTTCGTATCGGCCATTCAAGGCTTCATACGAACGTTCCGGTAAGGTTCCGTGTTCTTTCAAATGCATGATTTGTGCAGCATCAAGTGTTTCCACTTCGAGCAATGTGTTGGCGAGAAGTTCGAGAAGCTCGCGTTTTTCCGTGAGGATCTCTTTCGTCCGGACATATTGCTCTTTAATAATGCGCTGGATTTCTTGGTCGATCTCGAATGCGATGGCATCGGAATAGTTTTGATCCGAATTGAAATCGCGTCCAAGGAAGACGTTTCCGCCTTGGGATTGGCCGAATTGAATCGGGCCGATCTTATCGCTCATCCCGTATTCAGTCACCATGCTGCGGGCAATCGCTGTTGCGCGCTGGAAGTCATTGTGCGCGCCAGTGGATACTTCACCGAAGACGATATCCTCTGCAACACGACCACCTAGCAAGCCGGCAATCTTATCGAGAAGTTCTGGTTTGGTCATGAAGTAACGGTCTTCACGTGGCAGCATGACGGCATATCCGCCAGCCTGGCCGCGCGGGACAATCGTTACTTTATGGACGATATCCGCATCATCCAGAATCAGGCCGATTACGGTATGCCCTGATTCGTGGTAAGCGACGATATTGCGTTCTTTTTTCGAAATGACACGATTCTTCTTAGCCGGACCGGCAATAACGCGGTCTGTCGCTTCGTCGATATCGGACATGTCGATTTTCTTTTTATTGCGGCGAGCGGCTACAAGAGCTGCTTCGTTCAATAAGTTCTCAAGGTCTGCCCCGGAGAAGCCAGGCGTCCGCTGGGCGATCGCCTTCATGTCGACAGTGTCGTCAAGCGGCTTGTTGCGCGCATGAACTTTCAACACTTCTTCGCGTCCTTTAACATCCGGGCGGCCGACTGTGATCTGGCGGTCAAAACGGCCAGGACGCAGAAGTGCCGGATCCAGGATATCCGGACGGTTGGTTGCAGCGATGATGATGATGCCTTCGTTCGCGCCGAAGCCGTCCATTTCGACGAGCAATTGGTTGAGCGTTTGTTCACGCTCATCATGCCCGCCGCCAAGGCCGGCGCCGCGCTGGCGGCCGACTGCATCGATTTCATCGATGAAGATGATACATGGTGCGTTTTTCTTCGCGTTTTCGAACAAATCACGAACACGTGAAGCCCCGACACCGACGAACATTTCGACGAAGTCCGAACCACTGATGGAGAAGAACGGCACGCCTGCTTCGCCAGCTACTGCGCGGGCAAGCAAAGTTTTACCGGTACCCGGAGGCCCGACAAGCAAGATCCCCTTCGGAATGCGGGCACCGATTTCACCGAAGCGTTTCGGATCTTTCAGGAAGTCCACTACTTCGACAAGCTCTTGCTTCTCTTCATCCGCTCCGGCTACATCGTCGAAGCGAACTTTTTGTTTCTGGTCATCGTATAATTTCGCCTTGCTTTTCCCGAAGTTCATCACTCGGCCGCCACCGCCGCCTTGTGATTGGTTGAGCAAGAAGAAGAACAGGATGAAGATGATGATGAATGGAATGATGCCGGTGAAGAATGAAACCCATCCGCTAGTTTGCGGCGCTTTCAAAAACTCGACTTCCACTCCTTCTTGTGCTGTTGCAAGCTCATCGATTTGTGCTACCAATGCTTCGTTCTCGATCGGCACATTGGTCACAAACGATTCGCCTTCATCGTAACTGGCCAGTTCACCGGTTACTTCGTACACTTGTGCGTCAGGCTGGATTGTGACGTTCTCAATCTCACCCGCGTTCAGTGCTTCCAAGAATTCGTTATAGCTAATATTTTGCGTCGGTTGGTTGCTATTATTGAAAGTTCCTAGAATACCGATGATGACTAGGAATATCAGTAGATAAAATATGGTGTATCGGAATATTCGATTCATCCCGCGCCTCCTCACAAAGTTTCCCAAAACTATACTAAATACTAACACAGGGACAAAAATGCATACAATGAAAAGCCTTTACGGCATGCTTGAAATCATCGGCTCTTTGAACGTTCTTTGACTATTCCTCTTCGCCGCTATAGACAGCCGGCTTAAGAATTCCAATATATGGAAGGTTGCGGTACTTTTCTGCGTAGTCCAAGCCGTAGCCGACAACGAACGCATCCGGCACTTCAAAGCCGATATAATCCGCTTTTAAGTCCACTTTGCGGCCAGTTGGCTTGTCGAGAAGAGTGACAATTTTAATGGAATTCGCTTTGCGGTATTTGAACAAGTCTACCAAATAGCTCAGTGTCAGCCCACTGTCGATAATGTCTTCGATGATCAGCAAGTCACGGCCTTCGACGCTTGCGTTCAAATCCTTGACAATTTTGACTTCGCCTGAAGAAACCGTTGCGTTTCCATAGCTTGAAACATCCATGAAATCCATTTCCACATAACCGTCAAAACGTTTCATGAGGTCGCCCATGAATGGCATAGCGCCTTTTAATACGCCGATGGCAAGCGGGTATTTCCCTTCATAATCACGCGTCAATGTGTCGCCGAGTTCGCGTGCTTTTTCCTGAAGCTGTTGTTCGCTGATCAATACTTCTTTAATGTCCTTTTGTAGCATGGTGGGCCTCCTAGTTTCTTCCTCATTTTGCATAGTCTATGCATTGTTCAACTAATACTCGGTTGTCTTCCGAACGCTTGGTCCGGCTCAGGCAAGCGGCGGTGCGCAAACCGGGCACCAGTAATACTCGATTTGTTCCGGCTACGATGATTGGCCAGTTGTCCCGCTGTTGCGATGGGATCTTCTCATCAATCATCAGCCGCGCCAGTTTTTTCGCCTGGTTCATGCCCGCAAGCAAGATGCGGTCGCCAGGCTCCCTTCCGCGGAGCGTAAAATCCGTCTCTTCGGAGTGGAAATACCAAAAAACGGCATTCTCTGCTTCCGGCTCCTCGCCCACTGGCACAACCCGGTAACGGGAACCCAGGACAGGCGGCGACCAAACATGGCCGATATCCGCCCGCTGGCGCTGGAGGAATTCTTTTGATTTTTCAAAGAATACCTGGTCGTATTGGCGTATCATCATATAATTTTGCGGCAAATGTAAAAAAACAGTGCCCGAGGAACTTTGCAGCAGCTCGCGCACTTGTTCCGCCAAATGGCTCGTTATTAACACTCGCTTGTCATCATATAGATAGTTTAATAGTAGTAGAACCATCCTTTTTTGTAAAGCAGAGGGATGGCTTCTGAAACTTTCGGCAGAAATAAGCAATTCCTGACCCGATAGCAGCAATTCCTTTAGCGTTTGTACGGCGAGCTGCTGGAGGAACGCTGCATCTTCATTAATCTGTTCGGCAAGCTCGGAAAAGTGTAACGAAGCGCGAGGGTTTTCTTGTGCCATCGCCGGCACGATGGTCTTGCGGATACGGTTGCGCGTGTAAGCGTCACTGGCATTGCTCGGGTCTTCGCGGTATGGCACTTTGTCCAGTTCCGCATACTGGGCAATTTCCCGCTTGGTGACAGCAAGCTGCGGCCGGACGAGCATGCCGCCGCCAAATGGCCGCTTGATGCGCATGCCAAAAGCCCCGTTTCGCAGGCTGCCGCGCATGCCTTCCATCAAAATCGTCTCCAATTGGTCGTCTGCATGATGGGCCGTGATGAGGACGGTGGATTCCGTTTTTTCCATCACTTGCTCGAATATCCGGTAGCGCTCGTTCCGGCAGACACTTTGCGTGTTTCCACCATTTTCAGCTAAAATCGCAGGGATAGGGACTGCAAAACTTTCACACGGCACCTCCCACAGCTGGCAATGCTGCTCGACGAAGCGGCGGTCTTGCGCAGATTGTTCCCCCCTCAGCATGTGATCGATATGCACTGCTGTGAGGTGTACGCCCAATTGATGCCGCTTTTTCGAGAGAAAATGCAAAAGAACCATCGAATCGATGCCGCCCGAAACGCCGATGACGAGCCGCTCGCCAGTTTCGAATAACCCGTGTTTTGTATGGTATGCAAGCATCGTTTGTTCATAATGATTCACGGCATGCCCTCCTGTTCTGTTTATTTTCCAGCCTGAATAAAATAAATATCGCAAAAACATAAAATGCTAATTGACATATATGTATTAAGGATAGTATGATATAAACTGTTCGTTTGAACAAGGCGGCGTAGCTCAGCTGGCTAGAGCGTACGGTTCATACCCGTGAGGTCGGGGGTTCGATCCCCTCTGCCGCCATCCTATCATAAGCAGCGCCCTCCATCATGGAGGGCGCTTTTTTTATGTTAAAAAAGTATCGATCTGCTTGAAATGGTGGGCATCGTGTTCGGTGAGATCCCCGAAATAGCGACCCATCGTCATGTTCTTATCATCAACGTAGAACACGGCATTCCATTGACTTGGAGTGGCAGATGCCAGCCGCTCTTTCAACAAACGGCGTTCTTCAATAGCTTGTGTGACAATGGACGAAAAATCCATCGTGTCGGCTTTATCGATGGCACGGCGGTTGAATTCATCAACTTCTGGCAGAGGATCCAGATGCGCCCCTTCCTTCATGTGCGGCAGCCGCTCGCTGCGGATAAAACGGTCCCATTCTGCGAGATGCATGACCATCTGCGCGATTGACCATTTGCCGTCTGCGATCGGCTTATGTGCGTCATCGGATTCGGATAAGGTCTTTTGGAGCGATTCCATGTAGACTTCGTAGTCGTCAAATGCCTGAAGGACTTGCTGTTGTTCCATCCTTTCCACACCTTTCCGCTGTATCGTGCAGGACGAAAGCCTGCTGAGCTGTCTACTTACTTAGACAAACGCCTCCCATTCTCCTACCGCTTCGCACTTTTCGGGCGATAAAAAAACGCCCTCCCCGAAAGGAGAAGCGTTCCATCTTCACAGTTCAACTAAGTTGAAGCATTTTCTCTATGCTATTAAAACAGCTAGCAAGTTAGCCTCTTTTCGCTCCACGACCGCCACGCTTGGATTCTGTGGCACGCTTTAGCGTCGACAGGTTGTCTTCGCTGTCTTTCAGGAATTTTGCCATCTTCGTTTCGAAGGTTTCCTTAGGGGCGCGGTCAAAAGAACGATTGTTCGGACGCGGACGGCTTGGACGGCTTGTGCCGCCTTCTGGCTGAGGCTTCGCTTTGCGGATCGACAAACCGATTTTCCCGTCTGCTTCTACATTCATCACTTTCACTTCTACCATTTCGCCAACTTTCAAGTGATCGTTAATATCTTTCACATAGTTGTCGGCGACTTCACTAATATGCACGAGGCCTGTTGCACCGGTTGGAAGCTGTACGAACGCTCCAAAGTTTGTAATACCCGTGACTTTTCCTTCTAACTTGCTGCCTACTTCAATCGACATAAAAAAAATGCTCCTCCTTAAAATTTAAGATGACTCCAAATTCGGGCCAAATTGACAGTTTGCGGGACTGATCCCACCTTTAATTATAGCGATGAAAGGAAGAGTGTCAACCGACTACTCTTTTTCTTCGCCATCTTCTTGTGGTTTCTCGCCATCATTCGGCAAGGTGAAAATAATCTCGCCCTCATCCGACAGGAAATAATCTTTACGCGCCAGCTTCGATACATAATCGTCGTCGTTCAGCAAACGGATCTGTTCTTCGAGCTTAGCCTGCTGCTTCTGGACTTCCTCAAGCTCGGCCAGCTTTTCCTGCTGCAGCTGTTCTTTGCCGGCAATGGTCTGGGATTGTGCATAAATGGTTGAACCCAGCCAAATGCTCGTCAACAGCACCACCAAGCCGAACACCGCCAAGCGTCTGTACAATACTACTTTATGCCGCTTTTTTCGTGCGTCTTCAATTTCTGCAGCCCGCGTGTATTCATTTTGCAGCGGGGTCACTCCCAGATTTCCATGCATTTTCTCTCTCTTCACTTATGGACGCCCCTTCCCTACTGATTTTGTGATTATTATACATGAAAAACATTCCATTTAAAAAGATTTTCTGTAAGCCCTTTCTCCTTTTTTCCTGCATTTTACCGGAATTTAACCAATACCCCTGACAATTAATAAAAATACTGTTGACTTAATTTTTATGCAACATTATAATACAGGACACATCATTTATTATAAAAATTACTTATTATGCATATATATTCATAAAAGGAGTGTGGAGCATGACAGGAAAATTGATTTTGGCGAATGGCGCATCATTTACGGGATCGTGGCACGGCACACAAGCGGTGGTACAGGGAGAGGTCGTCTTTTTCACCGGCATGACAGGCTATGAGGAAGTCATTACCGACCCTTCCTATAAAGGGCAGGTCATCGTTTTTTCCTATCCATTGATCGGCCAATACGGCATCGAATCACTTTATGCACAATCTGAAAAAATCCAAGCCTCGGGCATCATCGTTGCAGAGCTGTATGCGGGCCCGTTACCCAAACAGGCAATTTCGCTGGCACAATTCGCCGAAGCGCAAGGCGTTCCACTCCTGAGCGGCATCGATACACGCTCAGTCATCCAACAGGTTCGTGAAACGGGCACCATGCCGGCGCAGCTGCTTCACGAGAACACGACTGAACAGCCGTGGCAAATGATCAAGACCGACTTTTTCCCGGCCAGCGAAGCGGCAGAGACGAAGCAAATCGGCGAAGGCCCTTTGCATATCGGCCTGGTCGATTTCCATTACAAAGCTTCTATTTTAAAAGAATTGCTCGCTCTCGGCTGCACAGTGAGCATCATCCCTTATAACGGGGCAGCCGACCTTCCTGAATCTCTCGGCGTTGACGGGCTATTGTTCTCGAACGGCCCGGGGGACCCGCAAGCATTGAACAGCCGCTTGCCGGTCTATCGCGACTGGGCAGAACGCTATCCGTCGTTCGGCATTTGCCTCGGCCATCAGGTGCTGGCTGCTGCTTTCGGCGCGAAAACAGCGAAGCTCGCTTACGGCCATCGCGGGGCCAACCATCCCGTCAAAAACAATAAGACCGGACGCGTTAGCATGAGCTCCCAAAATCATAGCTATGTCGTCGAAGCGGAGAGCTTGAATGAAACGCCGTTCGAGATACTGTATGAAAACGTCAACGACGGCAGCATCGAAGGCTTGATCCATCCGCAATTGCCGATTACGACGGTTCAATTCCATCCGGAAGCAGCTCCTGGCCCAGCGGATCATCTCGCTTTGTTCCACCAGTTCCTGGAGACTGCAAATGAAATGAAGAAGGTGAAAATGCATGCCTAAATTAGACTCTATTGAAAAAGTGCTCGTCATCGGATCCGGCGCCATCGTCATCGGGCAAGCCGCTGAGTTCGACTATTCCGGCACCCAAGCGTGCTTGGCTCTAAAAGAAGAAGGCATCGAAGTGGTGCTCATCAATAACAACCCGGCAACGATCATGACCGATGAAAGCGTCTCGGACAAAGTATATTTCGAACCGATGACGCTCGAATCCGCTACGAACATCATCGAGAAAGAACGTCCCGATGGCTTGCTTGCGACCGTCGGCGGCCAGACCGGATTGAATTTGGCAATGGCGCTGGCCGATGCCGGCATCTTGGAACAATACGGCGTCGAATTGCTCGGCACCGATATGACCGCCATCAAAAAAGCCGAAGACCGCGACCAGTTCCGCTCCTTGATGAAGCAACTCGGTGAACCGGTACCGGACAGCGACATCATCTATTCGCTCGACGGCGCGCTCGCTTTCGCAGAGCGCACGGGCTATCCCGTAATCGTCCGCCCCGCCTATACGCTCGGCGGTTTCGGCGGCGGCATCGCAAGCGACGAAGCAACTTATATCAAGCTGGTCACGCAAGGCTTGTCGGCGAGCCCGATCAAGCAATGCCTCGTCGAGACGAGCATCGCCGGCTATAAGGAAATCGAGTATGAAGTGATGCGCGATGCAGCGGGCACATGCATCACGGTCTGCAATATGGAGAACTTGGATCCGGTCGGTGTGCATACCGGAGATTCGATCGTCGTCGCGCCGAGCCAAACTTTGAACGATCCGGATTTTCACATGTTGCGCACGTCTTGCATCAACATCATCGAAGCGCTCGGCATCATCGGCGCCTGCAATGTGCAGTTCGCCCTCCATCCGGAAACCTCCGATTATTTTTTGATTGAAGTCAACCCGCGCGTCAGCCGCTCATCCGCGCTCGCTTCCAAAGCGACCGGCTACCCGATCGCGAAGATCGCCGCCAAGCTCGCAATCGGCTATACGCTCGATGAATTGAAGAACCCGGTGACCGGCACGACCTACGCCAGCTTCGAGCCGGCACTCGATTACGTCGCCTTGAAAATCCCGCGCTGGCCGTTCGACCAATTTCCTTTAGCGGACCGCACGCTCGGCACGCAGATGAAGGCGACCGGCGAAGTGATGGCGATCGAGCGCCGCATGGAAGCCGCTATGCAAAAAGCGCTGCGCTCGCTTGAACTTCCGATAGACGGGTTCCGCCTGCCTGCCATCTCCTCATTGCCGACGGGCGATTTACTGGAACTCGCAATGAAGCCGGACGACCGCCGTTTGTTCGTGCTGTTCGAATTGCTCATCCGCGGAAAAACCACTGATGAACTGCATGCCATCACCGGCATCACGCCTTATTTCTTATACGTTTTATCGAATATTGTTACAGAGTGGCAAGACCTCAAATCGATCAGCTGGAACAACGTAACCGCCGATCGCTTATTGCAGGCGAAAAAGCTCGGCTTTAGCGACCAGCAAATGGCCGATATTTGGAATGTGCCGGCAGCTGAAATTTGGGGACAACGCAGAAGCTATAAAATTGCGCCAGCTTACCGGATGATCGACACATGCGCCGCTGAGTTCCGTTCGAATACAAATTATTTCTATTCCACATGGGACAATGCCGCAGACGTCGACCGTTCAAAAGGCGCGAAAAAAGTCGCAGTCGTCGGATCCGGCCCAATCCGCATCGGGCAAGGCATCGAATTTGATTATTGCTGCGTGCACAGTGTTATGGCCGCACAGAAGCTTGGCTATGAAGCCGTCATGATCAACAACAACCCAGAAACCGTCAGCACCGATTACGAAGTGGCAGATGCACTTTATTTCGAACCGATCACGGCGGAAGATGTCTTGAACGTCCTGGAATTTGAGGGCATACACCAAGTCATCCTCCAGTTCGGCGGACAGACTTCGCTTAATTTGGCGAAAGCATTGGAAGAAGCGGGCATTACCGTGCTCGGCTCATCGGTCGATTTGCTGGACCAAATGGAAGACCGCGACCGCTTTTATGCCTTTCTCGAGTCGATCGGCTTGCCGACCATCCCCGGGACGACGGCGAATGCGCCGGAAGAAGTACTGCCGGCAGCAGAAAAGCTCGGCTTCCCGGTCTTGCTTCGCCCTTCTTATGTCATCGGTGGACGCGGCATGATCGTGCTTCACAACCAAGCGGAGCTTGATGCTTGGCTCGCGGGCGCGGACAAAGCGTTTCCAGTATTGGTCGACCATTTCGTCACCGGCAAAGAAGCCGAAGCCGATATTTTAACGGATGGCGACAATGTTTGGGTGTCGGCGATTTTCGAGCACATTGAAGGAACCGGCGTCCATTCCGGCGACAGCATCGCGAGCACACCGCCCGTAACGCTCACCGAAGGCCAGCAGCAAAAACTGGTGGATACCGCCCAGCATATTGCGAGGCAGCTTGACTACACCGGGCTTTTCAATATCCAATTCGTCTACGAAGAAGATCAATTATTCGTCATGGAAATTAATCCGCGGGCATCGCGCACGGCGCCAATCAGCTCGAAAGTGACGGATGTGCCGCTCGTTCAGCACGCTACCGCTTTATTGCTCGGTGTGCCGTACGATGAGCTCGGCATTGAAGACATGTATAACGGACAACCGGACTTTACCGTCAAAGCGCCGGTGTTCTCCCATATTAAATTGCCTGGCTTGTCCCCGGTCCTATCGCCCGAGATGATGTCGACCGGTGAAGTGATCGGTACAGCCAAGCTGTTTGAAGAAGCGCTCGAGAAAGCATTGACTGGCGCTTCCGTCCAGTTGGCGAAACTTGCAACAGGCTCAACGCTATTCGCCGCCCGGGACAGCGCCGATTATGAGCAACTCAATTCTTGGCGCGCACAAGGCTTCACGATCGTGACCGAAGACCAACTGTCTTTTAACGAGTGGTTATTATCGAAAGAGGCTGCCGCCTATATCGACTTTTCCGAAACACCTGACGCTGGCCGCATGGCGCAAGCGGCCATCCACCGCCTCCATGCCTGGTCACGCCCGGAAACTGCGGCCGCTTACGCCGCAAGCCAAAAAACCCAATCTGAACGCTTGAAAGGAGTGCTTGCCCAATGACGATGATCATGCCGCTTGCCCCAACTGTTGCCCAGGAAGATTTTCTCTCATTGAAAGACTATAGCACCGAGGAAATTCTTGATTTGCTTAATTTAGCGATTGAATTAAAGAAACCGGAAAATAAACATTTGCCGCTCTTGAAAGGAAAAGTGCTCGGCATGATCTTCGAGAAATCGTCGACCCGCACGCGCGTGTCGTTTGAAGCCGGCATGCTGCAGCTCGGTGGGCACGCAATGTTCTTGAGTTCCCAGGATACCCAGCTTGGCCGCGGTGAAACGATTGCCGATACGGCCCGTGTGCTATCGGGGTATTTGGACGGCTTGATGATCCGCACATTCCATCAGTCCGCTGTGGAAGAGCTCGCCAAGTTCAGCTCGATTCCCGTCATCAACGGCTTGACCGACGATTACCACCCGTGTCAAGTGCTGGCCGATCTCATGACGCTCATCGAACATTTCGGCGAGTTGAAAGGCCGCAAGCTGGCGTATATCGGAGATGGCAATAATATGGCCAATTCCTTGATGATCGGTGCCGCAAAAGTCGGGCTCGACATCGCGATCGCCGCCCCGAAAGGCTATGAGCCGCAGGCGGAAATGGTCGAACTCGCGCAAGTCATCGCAAAAGATAGCGGTTCTGTGGTGACGGTGACCCATGATCCCGTCGAAGCCGTGAAAAACAGCGATGCCATTTATACGGATGTCTGGGCGAGCATGGGTCAGGAAGCCGAAGCCATTAAACGTTTGAATGATTTTGAAGGATTCCAAGTGAACGCGGAACTGGTTCAGCACGCGAAAGCGGATTACATCTTTATGCACTGCCTCCCGGCGCATCGCGAGGAAGAAGTGACGACCGATATTTTGGAAGGCCCCCATTCGGTCATTTTTCAGGAAGCCGAAAACCGCCTGCATGCCCAAAAAGCGGTGCTCGTAACTTTGATGGGTGATTGAACTTATTGATACGAATGAAGAGCCTTGCCTGCAACTGGCGAGGCTCTTCATTCGGGTTGGTGAATTTTAGCGGAGTGGCGTTTTCATGTATGGAGAAGGAAGCTGTGTTTTGTCATCACTTTGGTAGCCGCCGCCTCGCTCGGGGTTGAGCTCCCGCCATGAGCCAGGAAGAACGCCTGTCTCTTGGCTTCGCTTCACCCTTAAGCGCGAGGGGCTTAGATATTTCGTTGAATCGAATGAGTCAGATGGATTCAGTTCTGTACGGCTCGTCCGCTTTTGGGGTAAGTAGCTTAATTGGTTAAGCGAGTTGGGTCATGAAGTTTATGTGCGACGAGGTTCGTTCATTGTATTTTGCATCGCTTTGTTAGTCGCTGCCCCGCTTGGGGTTGGCCTTTCGCAATGAGCCAGAAATTCGCTGTCTCATTGCTTCGGCTCACCCTTGTGCGCGTGGCGGCTTGGATATTTCATTGAAGTAAATAAGTAAGATGGTTCCGGTTTTGTATGACTCGTCTGCCTTTGAGTACGTCGCTTAGTTGGCAATGCATGTGCTGAACAAAATCAGTAAACTGGTCTACCGAGAAAAAGTGCACTTTATTTCTTCATTTACTAAATTGAGAGGGTGACGCAATTAACCACCATTCGAAACCTAGAGATGGAGTGTAGGGCGGCGACGCCTGAGGGATCAGCGGGTTTGAGAGACCCCACAGGAGCGCATGATTTTTGCGCGACGAGGAGGCTCGACGCCCGCCCCGGGAAAGCAGCATTTGAAGCGCAATCTTCCCTCATCACTATTCCACTCCAACTGTTCACAATATTTTTTTCAACATACAAAAAGAACCCAACCGCTAACCGGCTGGGTTCTTTTTCATTCTTTATGCTTCGTCGTCCACAAAGCTCGGGTCCACTTTATCAAGCTTTTCTTCGTTCAGGATCGTGTACATTTCCGCAGTCTGTTCTTTGCGGACGTTTTCGCGCAATTGGTCGATGCGGGCAGTGACCACTTTTTGCCCGAAGCGGATCTGCAGTTCGTCGCCTTCTTTAACGACGCTGCTCGCTTTCGCTTTATTGCCATTGACCAAAATGCGGCCTTGATCGGCTACTTCTTTCGCCAAAGTGCGGCGCTTGATCAAACGGGATACTTTCAGGAATTTATCGAGTCTCATGATTTTCGTCCTCTCCGTGTCCAGCTTTCGCTTCGTTCCAGAAGCCGTCGAGCTGGTCTAGTGTGTAATCTGAAAACGTACGGCCGCCTTCTTTCGCGCGCTGCTCCACGTGCGAAAAGCGCGTGCGGAATTTGCGGTTCGCCTGGACCATCGCCTGTTCGGGCGACAAGCCGTAAAAACGCGCGATGTTGACGAGCGTGAACAACAAGTCGCCGAATTCATCGAGCTGCTGGTCTTTTGAACCATTCGCCACTTCGATCTTGAACTCCTGCAATTCCTCTTCGAACTTCGCCCACGCGCCGTCCGCGTCTTTCCAGGTAAAGCCCACTTTCGCTGCTTTCTTCTGGTAATTATACGAGGTCAAGAGAGACGAGCTGTAGCGGTCCTGGCCATCGAGCAGCGATTCGCCCGCCGGTTTTTCCTGGCGCTTGATTGCTTGCCAATTATCCACGACTTCATCTGACGACGCCACTTCCACATCACTGAACACATGCGGATGGCGGCGGATCATTTTATCGCTAATGGCTTCTAGCACATCTTCGAGTTGGAAATAGCCGCTGTCTTGGCCGATTTGCGCGTGCAAGAATACTTGCAGCAGCACATCGCCGAGTTCTTCCGCGATGGCTTCGTCATCTTCCTCTTCGATCGCCTGCAGCAATTCGTGCGCTTCTTCGAGTAAATAAGGACGCAGTGATTCATGTGTCTGCTCGCGGTCCCACGGGCAGCCTTCAGGACTGCGCAGTTTCGCGATGATTTCACGGAATGTCTGCCATTCTTTCAACCGCTGCGTCTGCTCCGTTGCAGGCGGCACGTAGACAGTCGTCAAATTATCGATTTCCGCCGAACGGTCGAGTTCGTGGAGCGGCACCGTACGCAGGCGCTCTGAAGTGGCCCCTGCGGCTGTAACAATCGTTACCGGGTAATCTTCCGGGTATTTCTCCATCAGCGATAGTTTCACTTCGGATGCGCTGAATTGGTCATACACTTGCGCGATCAAAATGTGTTCGGTCATATTCAACCGGTCGCTGTCGAGGCCGATGCCGTCGACCAGCTGGAAGCCTTCGATCGGATCGATGCGCAACGCGCCGAATATAGCGTCCAAAAAGCTTTGCCCCCCGGCGATCGACAATTCACAGCGCCCTTGTTTTTCTGCTTCGATCAAAAATTGTACCGTCTGTTCTGCAACGAGCGGATGTCCCGGCACTGCGTAATAAACGGATACGTTTTCCGCAAGCGCAATAAGCGTCTCGGCGATTTCCTTATAAACCGGCGCAAAATCGTCATGCTTTTCGTAAATTGCATCAAAGCTCTTGTAACGTAAGCCTTCTGTTTCCAGCTCTGTAACGACCGGGTGATCCGCTGTCCGTAAGTAAAGCGGGTCCGCCTCTTTCAAGGTACGGTATACGCCGAGCGGCAATTGCAGAAGATCCCCGGCGCCAAGGCCGAGTATATGAATGGTATGCATTGTCTAACTCCTTTTCTTTCGTGGATTGAGCGCCAATTGCAACGCAGCCAGCCGGCGTCCGAACGGGATAATGTACCATTCCTTTTCTGTGATGATCCGTGATTTTGCCACCACCAGTAAAAACACGGCAGCGCCGAGCGGCACGGCAGTCAGTGTGATGAATACGGCTTCCCACCGGCCGGACCATGGCAATAGCGGCACGAGCACCATTACAAAGGCGTACACCGCGATCGTCATCGCCACAGACGCTGCCGTGAGCCAGCCGTAAAAACGGGCGTGAGCAAATTGCAGCGGCCAAACTTTCTTAAAATACCAGATGAGCGCTGCCGCAATAAAGACCAAGCCAATATTGCCGGCAAGCGCTGCTCCGGTGATGCCGTACAGTGGCACGAGCAATAAATTGCCAGCCAATTTCAGAATCAAGCCGATAAACAATAACAGCGCCGGCAAGCGGATTTTTCCGAAACCGTACAGAATCGCCGTCATCACCAGCACAAGTGACATCGAAACGATTTGCCAATTAAAAACGATGAGTGCAACAGATCCGTCCGGCGTCTTAAATAAAGCTTCATTGACATAAGGCATAACCAGCGTCAACCCAGCAGATGCGGCGACAGCAAACAACACGGACACACGAAAAGCGAGGCTCGCGTAAAGTGCCGGGCTGCGGCCGCTTTTTTCCTGCATCGTACGGGCAATAAGCGGCACGAGCGACAGCGTCAAAGAAGTCGCCAATAAAATCCCGAATTGCACAAGGGGTTGCGCACGGTCATAGATGCCTTTTTGTTCCATGGCGGCCTCTGTCCCGAGCGGCTGTTCGAGCAGGCGATAGACAGTAAACGAATCGACCAGCTGAAACAGCACCAATAACAGCGAACTCATGCTGACGCTAAGGCTCGTAAACAGCAGGTTCTTCGCCATCCCCCGGTCGAAAGTGCCAATGGGGCGCTCTCTTTGACTCCGATAAGAACGCCATAATAACAGCACAGCCGCGAATGCGCCGGCACCGGCACCGGCGATTGCCACTTGCCCCGCGACATAAAGCGAGAGGCCATAGCTGACGGCAGCAAATGCGCCGATCAAAATGACCGAGACGCGCACTGCCTGTTCTGCGACTTGAGCCGTAGCGACCGGTGCCATATTGCCAGTTGCCTGAAGTCGGCCTTTCATAATTGCAAGCGGTGCCATGAAGACGACCGCAAACGCCCCTGCCCGCAGCAATCCGGCAAGCAAAGGATCGCCCATCCAGCTTGCCAGCATGCCAGCCCCGAAATAGAGCGCGGCAAATGCTGAGGCGGAAAGAATTACCATAAGCCAGGTAGCCGTTCGTAAAATGCCGGCATGCTTTGAATCGTGCTGCTCCGCCAATAATTTCGATACAGCGACTGCAAAGCCGTAGGACGTCCAAATGCCGAAAATCGCCACGAATGGATAAACTTGCTGATAAATATAAAAGCCCTCGTCGCCGACCAGGTTCTGAAACGGCACCCGGTAAACAGCGCTCAGCAGTTTGACGACAAACCCTGCGAGCGTAAGCAACGCGGCACCTTTCAAGAAACTGGCCATCGAATGCTGCGCCGTCATCTGCTTGTCCCCCGCATCACCCGACAGAAGCCTCTTCCCTAACAGAGTCGGCTAAAATCTCCATCATGCCTTCAAGCACATCAAATGGATGGTGCTTGCCGGTCTTCTTGCCGTCTATAGTTAAAACGAGTGCCTGGCCGTTCATCGTGAAGCCGACTGCACGGCCGTAGCTGCCGGAAGCTTCGACGACTTTTCCGCCGTCCATCGCTTCCGTTCCGGTATCGCTCAATTTGATAGTGACACGGTCGCCTTGCTGCTTGATCGAGTCGACACCGGCAGCGCGTGCCCAGACTTTCATGCGGGCGATGCGCAGCAATTGCTCGGCTTCGATCGGCAAATCGCCGAAGCGGTCGATCAATTCATCCTGCAAGTCGATCATTTCTTCTGCAGTTTCCATGTTTTTGACACGCTTATACATTTGGATCTTCTGGTAACCGTCGGCAATATAACTGTCTGGAATATACGCGTCTTCCGTCAGCGAGATTTCCACTTCCGGCACGACTTCTTTCTTCATGCCGGTGCGGCGTTCTTCGATCGCTTCTTCGAGCATTTGCGAATACAAATCGAAACCGACCGAGTCGATAAAGCCGTGCTGCTGGGAGCCAAGCAAATTGCCCGCCCCGCGGATCGACAAATCGCGCATGGCAATTTTAAAGCCCGAGCCGAGTTCGGTGAATTCCTTGATGGCCATCAAGCGCTTTTCTGCGACATCGGTCAGCACTTTATCGCGCTGATACATGAAATAGGCATACGCCACACGGCTCGAGCGCCCGACGCGCCCGCGCAATTGATAGAGCTGCGACAAGCCCATGCGGTCGGCGTCATAGACGATGAGCGTATTGACGTTCGGGATGTCGATGCCGGTTTCGATGATCGTCGTCGTCACGAGGACATCGTATTCGCCATCGAGGAAGCCGAGAATGATCGATTCGAGTTCGGTCTCGGACATCTGCCCATGGGCATAGCCGACGCGCGCTTCCGGAACGAGCTGCTGGATCTCGTCCACTTTGCGGGTCATGTCGCTCACCCGGTTGTATAAATAAAACACTTGGCCGCCGCGCGCCATCTCGCGTTCAATCGCTTCGCGCACGAGCCCGCCATTATGTTCCATGACATAGCTCTGCACCGGGAACCGGTTGGCAGGAGGCGTCTCGATGACGGACAGGTCGCGCACGCCGATCATCGACATGTGCAAAGTACGCGGAATCGGCGTAGCCGTCAAGGTCAATACATCCACCGTCGATTTCAACTGCTTGATTTTCTCTTTATGGGTCACCCCGAAACGCTGCTCTTCATCGATGATCAACAAGCCGAGATCTTTATACACGACATCTTTCGATAATATGCGGTGCGTGCCGACGACGACATCGACTGAACCGTTCTTCAAGCCTTTGACCGTTTCGGTTTGCTGTTTTTTCGAACGGAAGCGGCTCATGAGGCCGACTTCCATCGGGTAATCCTTGAAACGCTCGCTCATCGTTTCAAAATGCTGCTGGGCGAGAATGGTGGTCGGCACGAGGAACGCCACTTGCTTGCCGTCTAGCACGGCTTTGAACGCCGCGCGAATGGCGACTTCCGTTTTGCCGTAGCCGACATCGCCGCAGATCAAGCGGTCCATCGGGCGTTTTCTTTCCATGTCTTTTTTCACTTCGTCGATGGAGCGCAATTGGTCAGGCGTTTCCTCGTAAGGGAATTCCGTTTCGAATTGGCGCTGCATGTCCTGGTCTTCGCTGAACGTAAAACCTTCGAGCGCTTCGCGTTCGGCATATAGCTTGATCAAGTCATCAGCGATATCCTGTACGGCCGCCGATACTTTCGTGCGTGTCTTCTTCCATTCGACGCCGCCCATCTTATGGAGCTTCGGCTCTTTTTCTTCCGAGGCGATGTATTTTTGGACGAGGTCAATTTTGTCGACCGGCACAAATAATTTATCATCGCCTTTATAGACGATGTGAAGATAATCTTTATGGACACCGCCGCTTTCCAATGTCTCAATGCCGACAAACCGGCCGATGCCGTGATGGATATGGACGATATAATCGCCCGGCTTGATCTCCGAATAGCTCTTGATGCGCTCGGCATTGGTCAATTTTTGTGCGCGGGTTTTTTTCTTCGGCTGCTTTTTGAACAATTCCGCATCTGTAATGACCGCCATGCGCTGCAGCGGCATTTCAAAGCCGCTCGACAATTCGCCGTCGACGAGATAGGTTTTGCCGTCTTGCACGATGGTTTTTTCGGTAATGATTTCAGCTTCCATTTCATAATCGTCCAAAACAGAGCGTACTTTTTGCAGCCGTTCTTCGCCGCTTGCCACGACGAATACACGGAATTTGCCGAGCGTCCAGCGTTCCATTTCAGCTTGCAGTAAATTCATTTGCCCGTGGAACGATTGCATCGGCTTGCAGGAATAGGCGAGCGATTTCTTGATCGTGACGAGCGGGAAAGTCCGTGTAAAGAGCGACAGGAAATTGGCTGGCTGCTTGAGTTTCGACAACACGTCACGGAACGGGTACGCCAATGGCACATCGTGGAGGAACTTTCCTTCTTCGAGGAGCGACACCGTCCACTCCGCTTCTTCGCGCTCCAGCGTTTCGGTCATTTCCTGGATGCGCCCGAGCTCATCGAAAAACACGACGCCGTCTTCAGGGAAATAATCCCCGAGAAAAGCGGATTGCGAGTCGACCAAAGCGGCGTACTTCGCCAGCTGTTCCGGTTCGTCGCCGCTCCGGAGTGTATCGATATCATGCTGTACGTATTGCAGCATCAACTCTTTCGTATCGTCATCCTTGAGCTTCTTCAAACTCTCGGTCAATTGATCTTCGATTCGGTCTGCCAATACACGCTTCTGTCCTGCTGACAACACCAATTCGACAGCCGGCAAAATGCACAGCGACTCGATTTTCTCAAGCGAGCGCTGGTCTTCTGCGGAGAACAGGCGGATGGAATCGACTTCCGTATCGAATAGTTCAATGCGCACTGGATGCTCGAAATGCAGCGGATAGACATCAAGGATGCCGCCGCGCAAGGCGAATTCGCCGGGTGAAGTGACCATTGTCGTGCGGGAATAGCCCATTGCAACAAGCTTCAATAGCCAGTTCTCGGTCTCGAGTTCATCTCCGTCCGCAACGCGCAACGTCGCCCCGTCCCATTGTGCCGGGGACGGCAATAATTTGCGCAAGCCGGAAACCGGCGTGACGTAAATGCCTTTGCCGGTCGATTTCATATGGTCGAGCGTGTCGATGCGGTGGGCACGCAGTTCCGGTCCGGAAAATGCAATATCTGCGGCGATCGTTTCTTCCGCTGGATACAAACGCACGTGCCGCTCTCCCATGAGCCTGACCAAATCGTCATAGACCCTTTGGGCATGCAGCAAATTCGGCGTCACGACGAGCAGCGGCTTGTCCAGTTCTTCATGGACCGTCTGGTAAAAAATCGGCCGCGCGCTGCCGGATAAGCCCGAGATCAGCTGGTGGTCCTGGCCTTTTTTCAGTTCTTTGATAAACGATTGAGTGTGGGAATCCCCTAAAAATGTCTGCAAAATGTGCTTCATGAAGATTCCTCCTTCCTGTCCAAAATAAAGCCGTTTGATGGCTATATTACCCTTTTAAAAACGATAGGAAACGGGAAAAAGCCTTGGACGCACGCATGCGCCAAAGCGATTAACCGTTGTATTCGTTCATGACTTCGATAAATGGTTTCGACAGCCAGTAATTGCACGCATCCGCACTTTTTCCGACCGCCTCTTGCATCAATGGCTTTTCTTCAGCATTGAACTTAGCGAGTACGTAATCCGGCACTTTCATTCCTGCAGGTGGGCGGCTGATGCCGATGCGCATGCGGTTGAACTGCTGGGTGCCGAGATGCTGGATCAGTGACTTGATGCCGTTGTGGCCACCCGCGCTGCCTTTTTGGCGCAAACGGAGCTGTCCTGCCGGCAAATCCAGATCGTCGTAGATGACCACAATGTCTTCCATGTCGACATTGTAATAATCCATCAAGGGGCCGATACATTCGCCGGATAGATTCATATAGGTCAGCGGCTTAACGAGCATCACTTTGCCTTCTGGGCGGTGGACGACGGAATACATCCCCTTGAACTTGGACTGCGTGAGCGGGGCGTTCCATTCTTTCGCTAACCGGTCGATTACGTGAAAGCCGATATTGTGGCGGGTTTCTTCATATGGTTTTCCTGGATTCCCCAGGCCGATGATCATTTTCATAGCAAACTCCTTTTACTTCTTCACTGCTTTTATTTTACCATAATCCGTGCGCATGCAATAAAAACAGGGACTGCCAGTTGGCAGTCCCTGTTTGAGCATTGCAGGAATTATTCTTTTTCTTCGCCGGCTGCTTCTTCTTCGTTGTCGCCGATCACTTCAGGCTCTTCGCCTTCGTCTGTTGTTTCAAGCTCTTCTAGCTCTTCTTCTGTACGTGGTGCAGTAACAGAGATCAACAGGAAGTCATCGTCGTTCAAGATTTCAAAGCTGAACTTGTCGCGGATGTCGCTGACCGACACAGAGTCGCCGATTGCGAGCTCGCTGATGTCGATATCGACAGAATCCGGAATATCTCTCGGCTTGACGCGAATGTGAACTTCGCGGTTCGGCTGCGTGACGACACCGCCTTCTTTTTCGCCTGGTGATTCGCCGATCAAGTGAACAGTTGCATCAACATCGATTTCTTCAGACATGTTGATCGCCAAGAAGTCGACGTGCTTGAAGCTGCCTTTCAATGAATCCATTTGGTAATCGCTCAATACGACGTTCGTGCTCTTGCCGCCGATTTCCAAGCTGATGACGCCATTACGTCCAGATTCACGCAAAGTTTTGATCAAGTCGATTTCGGATACCGCAATTGGTGTTGTTTCCATTTTGTAGCCGTATACGACGCCAGGCACGTGGCCTTCGCCCCGCAAATCGGTTAATGCCGAATGCGGCTTTCCTGTTTCTCGTTTCGCTGCTGTCATTTTGATAGCCATATAATTTCAACCTCCAGTTATATTAAACGCATAGTTTATAACTACCCTGTTCATATAAAGCTGAAACCTGGAAGACTCTGGGATACCCCAGCGCCATCAATCAAATAAAGTGCTGACTGATTTCTGTTCGTGTACGCGGATGATGGTTTCAGCAAGAAGCGGTGCAACCGTCAATTGTTTGATCTTGTCGATTTTCTTCTCATCTGCAAGAGCGATCGAGTTGGTCACGACCAATTCCTTGATGACGGAATCCTGGATGCGCTGAACGGCAGGGCCGGAAAGCACCGGATGCGTACAGCAAGCGTAAACTTCTTTCGCTCCGCTTTCGATCAATGCGCTAGCTGCAATCGAAATCGTTCCAGCCGTGTCGATGATGTCATCGATGATGATCGCTGTTTTACCTTCAACGTTCCCGACGATGTTCATCACTTCGGCAACGTTCGGTCGCGGGCGGCGCTTATCGATGATCGCAATCGGCGCTTTCAGGCGGTCCGCCATTTTACGGGCACGCGTAACCCCGCCGTGGTCAGGCGACACGATGATCGCGTTCTCGAGATCGATGTTCGGATCGTTCAGGAAATGATCGGATAGGAGTGGCACAGCTACCAGATGGTCAATCAAAATATCAAAGAACCCTTGGATTTGCGGAGCGTGGAGATCCAAGACGACGACACGCGTCGCGCCGGCTGTTTCAAGCAAGTTGGCAACAAGTTTGGCCGTGATCGGCTCGCGTGAACGTGCTTTACGGTCCTGGCGTGCATAGCCGTAGTATGGGATGACTACGTTCACGGTACGCGCAGATGCACGCTTGACGGCATCGATCATGATCAATAGCTCCATCAAGTTTTCGTTGACCGGCTGTGAAGTCGATTGGACGATGAACACATCGCAGCCACGGATGCTTTCTTCGATGTTAATCTGGATTTCTCCGTCGCTAAAATGTGTTACCGAGCTTTTGCCAAGCGGCAAGCCCACTTGCTCAGCAATTTGCTCAGCGAGTTCTTTGTTCGAGTTCAACGAAAAGATTTTCAACTTCGAGTTAGTATTTTGAATGCCCATTGGGGGGAACCCTCCTATTATTTGCGGTTTAGTTTGCTTGCGTAGCCTTCTTTATTTTCTTGGCGCGCTCTGCCAATCGCCAAGGCGTCGCTAGGCACATCTTTCGAGATGGTCGATCCTGCTGCGACATAAGAGCCTTTGCCGATCGTCACCGGTGCAATCAAATTCGAGTTGCAGCCGATGAACGAATCATCTTCAATGGTCGTGAGGTGCTTGTTCTTGCCGTCGTAATTGACCGTGATCGTGCCACAGCCGATATTAACGCCAGTTCCGACTGCCGCATCCCCGATATAGCTCAGATGGGAAACTTTACTGCCTACGCCGATCTCGGATTTTTTCACTTCCACGAAATTGCCGATCTTCACTTCATTTCCGAGCGCAGATTGCGGGCGGATATGGGCGAATGGCCCGACAGCGGTATCGTTGCCGATCGTGCTGTCATACACTTCGGAGCTGCGGATTTCCGTGCGATCGCCGATTGTGCTCGAGACGATGCGCGTATTCGATGTGATGACGCAATCTTCGCCGATGACTGTATCGCCTTCAATGGTGACATTCGGGTGGATGATCGTATCAGCCCCGATTTTTGCCTGTGCGCTAATATACGCGGTCGCCGGGTCGATGATCGACACACCCGCACGCATATGCTGTTCAGCGATGCGGCGGCGAAGGAAAGTCTCCGCTTGGCTCAGCGCGACGCGGTCATTGACGCCGAGCGTCTCTTCAAAGCTGTCGGTCGCAAAGGCCGCCACGATTTCCCCTTGTTTTTGCAGGATCTCGATGACGTCCGGCAAATAATATTCGCCTTGTACATTATCATTCGAAACGTTTTTCAACGCGTCGAACAAAGCTTCGTTATCAAAGCAATAGGTTCCGGTATTGATTTCTTTCACGGCTTGCTCTGCAGTCGATGCGTCTTTTTGCTCGACGATCTTCTCGACGCTTTCAGAAGCGTCCCGGATGATGCGCCCGTAGCCTGTCGGATCTTCAGCGATGGCCGTCAGGATGGTCGCTTTGGCGCCGGTTTCTTTATGATGGCTGATGAGTGCCTCCATCGTTTCCGCGCGGATCAAAGGCGTGTCGCCGCATACGACGATTGTCGTCCCGGCTTTCCCTTCGATCAGTGGCGCTGCTTGCTGCACGGCGTGGGCTGTGCCGAGCTGCTCTTCCTGGAGTGCGTATTCACTCATGTCCCCCAGCTGGTCTTTTACTTTCTCCGCTCCGTGCCCGACGATCGTGACGATTTTCTCGACGCCAAGCTGGTGGATATTCCCCGTTACGTGCTCTACCATCGGCATGCCGCATACAGGGTGGAGTACTTTATACAATTTCGATTTCATGCGCGTGCCTTGCCCGGCCGCCAAAATTACCGCATATGTATGGTCCATCGGTCGAATCCCTCCGTTTCCTGTATTTAAATTGATTAACTGAAAAATGATTGTCTGGCGAAAGGGCTACCTGGTCTAGGCAAAAAAATGCCACTTTCACGTTTCCTTATTGACTATAGCTGAAAAACCCTTGATTTTCAAGGTTACAGGACATGACAATCCCATGACAAAGCCCGAAGTGAGCGCAATTGCGCGCTTTTTCACCTTCTGAGCAAGACTGGTACGAGAGGGATTTCTTATCGATGGAATTTTACCCATAAAAAAGAACCTTCTCTTGAAGTGGAAGGTTCTTTGACGTATCAGATGCCAGCATTCTCTAGAACTGCCTGCTCTTCACTTTGTTCATAGGCAACAAGCACGGCTTCCTGCAATTTATTGCGGGTGCCAGAATTGATCGGATGTGCAATGTCGCGGAACTCCCCGTCCGGCGTCCGCTTGCTTGGCATGGCGACAAATAACCCATCGTTGCCATCGATGACACGGATGTCGTGTACCACGAATTCATTGTCGAGCGTGATTGAAGCGATTGCCCGCATGCGTCCGTCAGTCTGAACGCGGCGCAATCTTACATCAGTTACTTCCATTCTCAAATCTCCCCTTCTCTTGCTGTAATTTTTTGGCGCTTTTATTTGTATTCGGGGGAGAGGACTAAATTCCTTCAAAAATTACAGAATTTATTAGAAAATTTACTTAATAAATGAAAATAAAACAAAAACCACCCAAAAGGTGGTTTTATTGTGCAACTTTCGCAATGACTTCAATTTCTACTTTCACATCTTTTGGCAGGCGTGCCACTTCGACTGTGGAGCGCGCTGGCTTATGCTCGCCGAAATAAGAAGCATAAATAGAGTTCAGTTCCGCAAAATCGTTCATGTCTTTGATGAACACAGTCGTCTTGATAACCTGCTGAAGCGACGATCCCGCTTCTTCCAAGACAGCCTGAAGATTGGCGAACACTTGATGCGTTTGTTCCGCTATGCCGCCTTGTGCGAGCTCTCCGTCTGCTTTCAACGGGATTTGCCCCGAGCTGTAGAACATATCGCCTGAAATGACGCCTTGGGAATACGGCCCGATCGCCGCTGCTGCTTTGTCTGTCGCTACGTATTTCATATTAATCCGCTCCTTCAAAATAATTTCCGGCTCTCAACGTAATGGTCCGGTCTTTTTCACTGACTTCGTCCAATTTGACGAGGGAGAGATATTTTTCCACGAGGCGTTCGTCTGCATGCTCCGCTTCCACGAGCACCGCAACACCGGCCAATGTGCAATCGAATTCTTCCAATAAGTTCTTCATGCCGTTCATCGTGCCCCCGACTTTCATGAAATCATCGGTGATGAGCACGCGCTGGCCGCTCTTCATGCTGCGTTTGGATAACACCATCGTCTGGATGCGGCGCGTGGAACCCGAGACGTAATTGATGCTGACCGTGGAGCCTTCTGTCACTTTGCTGTCGCGGCGGACGATGACGACCGGTACATTCAAGTGGCGCGCGATGGCTTGGGCAATTGGGATGCCTTTTGTCGCGACTGTCATGATGGCATCGATTTTCTCGCCTGCAAATGCGCTGGCAAACACTTTACCGACGCGGTTCATCATTTGGGGGTTGCCGAGCACATCGGTCATATACAAATAACCGCCCGGCAATAGCCGGTCCGATTGGCTCAATTCCGTAATCAATCCGTCCATGACTTGACGAATCTCGGCATCTTTCATCTTCGGTACATATTTGACGCCGCCCGAAGCACCCGGCACGGTCATCAACAGGCCGATGCCTTTTTCTTCAAAGGTTTCCTTGACGATGCCTAGGTCCTCGCTGATCGATGATTTCGCTGACTGATACAAATCCGAGAAATATGTCAACGGAATCAATTGATGCGGATGTTCCAATAGATAATGCGTCATGTCGACCAAGCGTTCACTGCGCTTCCATTTCACTACTACCCTCTCCTAAACACGAATATTCTAATGAAAACTTACCATAAATATACGTATTTAAGCAAGAGGCTCCCGGTCGCCAAGCAAGCGCACCGCATATACTTCGGAGCAGAAGCCGCGCAGGCCGTTATAGATGCGCGGAATGCGCGCTTCCTGGTTGACCAGGCCGAAAACGGTCGGACCGCTGCCGCTCATGAGCACCGCATCGGCACCGAATTTAATCATTTGCTCCTTGATCTGCCCAACTTCGGGGTGGAGGTTCATCGTGACGCTCTCGAGTGCATTGCCGAGATTAGCGCACATCGCTTCGTAATCCCCTTCACGGAGTGCTGCGATCATCGCTTGCGTATCCGGATGATCCGCTTTGTCTGGATTGAATGCTCCGTATACATCCGCTGTCGAAACGCCGAGCGATGGTTTGGCGAGGATGACCCAGCAATGCGGAGGCGCCGGCAGTTCTTCGATCACCTCGCCGCGCCCAGTCGCGAGCGCTGTGCCGCCGTATACGCAAAATGATACGTCAGAGCCGATTTTCGCGCCCAGTTCTGCCAGCTCATCGAGCGACAGATTCAATTGCCATAGCTGGTTGAGCCCTTTCAAGGTGGCCGCTGCGTCGCTGCTGCCGCCGGCAAGTCCCGCAGCTACCGGGATTTGCTTATCGAGCGAGATGATGACGCCTGTCTTGATATTGAATGTATCTTTGATCAATTGCGCAGCCTGGTATGCCAGATTGCGCGAGTCATTCGGCACGAAGCGGTCCGCTGACTGGATATGTATGCCTTTCGCTGTTCCTTGCAGGCCGATCCGGTCCGCCAAGTCGACGGTGGTCATGATCATTTCGATTTCGTGGTAGTTATCCGGACGCTTATACAAGACATCCAGCGTCAAATTGATTTTGGCAGGCGCTTTTATATAGAGCATTCCACTGCCTCCTTTTCTGTTCTGATGAAAACTATTTTAACACAGACGCATGGCTTCCGAAGAACCGGAACAATAGAAAAAACCCGCTTCCGGCGAAATCACCGAAGCGGGTTGTAAAGTAAGTATGAAATAGAGTTCAATTATTTAACGACTAGTGCGTCTTCTGTTCCTTCAAAGACAGTGATTTCCACTGCTTCAGTTAAGATGTCCGCGTAGCTATAAGATACACGTTCAAATGCATGTTCATCTTGATCCAATTCAATCACGAACACGGAGTGATAGGTTTCACGCAGAATTCCGGCACGTTCTACCGTCTTTTTGCGACCTCCGTTTGCTTTTAACAGCAACCTTTTCCCTAAATGCAGGTCTAATGACTTTTTAATCTCCGCCAAAGTTTTGGGCATTTTGTCTACACCTCACTATAGTCTAAAGTCTAGCATAAAATGACCGCGGAGTCAAATAAATTTTTAATTTTACCAATGCTTTTCAGGAATTGCAACAGTTATTTATCCGAAATATTCTAGTTCCGAAAAAAACTGTGCCAAAACTGTTACAGTTTCACGGTTTAATGAAAATGCGGATATAATTTATCGGAAAGCAGCCCGAATTCCTTGATGCTGAGCGTTTCGCCACGCCGCGCTGGGTCGATGCCGGCTTCTTCGAGCGCCTGCAGAATGAGGTCTTTTTTCGCTTTCCCGTTCGGCATGGCGCTTTGCAGGTTGTTGAGAATCGTCTTGCGGCGCTGGACGAATGACCCGCGTGTCACCAAGAAGAAAAAGTCTTCGTCAATAACTTGCACGATCGGTTCCGTTCGTTTGATCATGCGGATGACCGCAGAGTCGACATTTGGCTGGGGCATGAATACCGATTTCGGCACCGTCATGGCGTAGTCGGCTTCCGTATAATACTGGATGGCGATCGACAAGGAGCCGTATGCTTTCGTGCCGGGTTTCGCCGTGATGCGCTCTGCTACTTCTTTTTGCAGCATGACGACCATTCCGCGAATCGGCAGTTTCTCAAGCAATAATTTGAGGATGATCGGCGTTGTCACGTAATAAGGCAAGTTGGCGACGACCATGATGTCTTCAAAACCGGCCAATTCTTCTTGAATCGCTCTTTCGACGTCCGCTTTCAAAATATCGGAATGGATCACTTTGACGTTATCATAGGGCGACAGTGTGTCCGCGAGTACCGGCAATAATCGCTGGTCGATTTCAAACGCCAATACTTTCCCTGCGTCTCTCGCCAGGTGTTCGGTTAATGCACCGATGCCCGGGCCGATTTCAATGGCGGCCGAATCTTTTGTGAGACCCGCTTGCGAGACGATTTTGCGTAAAATATTCGGGTCGATCAAAAAGTTCTGGCCGAGGCTTTTCTTGAACGTCAGGCCGTGTTTGGCCATGATCTCTTGCGTACGGATCGGTGTTGCTATATCTTTGGTCATGTTCTGTCCTCCTGGGTTAACGCTTGCACTGCGTCGATAAACTGCTGTTTGGTAATGCCGAACACATGCAGGCGCTTATGCAGCTGCTTGCCGTTCGTATAGCCAATGTTGAGCACTTCGCCGAGCTCTGTCCTGCGGGCTTTCGCTGACGGATGGGCAATCAGCCGGGCGTCGATCAAATCCTCTAGGGTGATCTCCACCGGCCGCTCTGCTGCCAGCGGCGTATAGACCGCCTCTAATGCCTGGCGGATATCTTCATCACTGGCATGTTCAATGCCGAGCCCTTTTCCGTTTTTGGCGATGGTTTTTTCTTTCGCCAAAAAGGCGTGCTTGGCATGCGGCACGTGTTCTTCAATAATAGCACGAATCCGCCTTCCCGGATAATCGGGATCGGTGAAGACGATGACGCCCCGCTTCTCCTGGGCATGCATAATGCGCCGCAAAGTCTCGCTGGAGATGGCGGAACCGTTCGTTTCGATCGTATCGGCGCCCACAGCCCGCTTAATCGCCACTGTATCATCTTTTCCTTCGACTACAATCACTTCTTGTATCTTCATGGCCTATCCCTCGTTTCTGCAGATCTCATCCAGTTTACCGCGCTTCCGGCAAACATGTAAAAAGCTTTCCCGACACTCCGGGAAAGCTTTTCCTTCTATATAATACTGTATTCGATTAGTTGAGGATTTTAACTTTCACTTGCTTGCGCCCGAATGCGATGGCATCGGAACGGTTCGGCATGAACAAATCGATCTTGTTGCCTTTGATCGCGCCGCCTGTATCGCCTGCAATGGCATTGCCGTAGCCTTCTACCCACACTTTTGAACCTAGCGGAATGACGCTTGGGTCAACTGCGATCACTTTAAGGCCCGGGTTCGCTTTCAAGTTGATGCCCGTTGCCGTAATGCCAGAGCAGCCTGTGCAGCTAGCCGTGTAAGCTGTTGCCGAGACATAAAATTCTTTGCCGCCTGTAGGTTCAGAAGCAGCTTCTTTTTTCGCTGGCTGTGGTGCGGCTTTCGCTTTTGCAGGAGCTTTTGCTACCGCTTTTGGAGCTGCAGCTTTCTTCGCCGGTGCCGAAGCTTTTTTCACTGGCGCCGCTTCTTGTTTCGCTGATGCCTGTTTAGGCGCAACTGTTTCTTTTTTCGCTGTGCCGCGCGAAACGCTCGCTACGACTGTTTTCGTGCCGACAGCCAAGATCTGCTGTTTCGGTTCTTTGACGACTTTTTCTTTTTTCAATTCACGTTTTACTTCTTTGCCGTTTTCTTTCACGACTTCGTAAGTTTTCTTAACCAATCCGTTCTGCCCTTTTTGGACAAGCTTTTCGCTGCCTTTCAAAAGGGAAGAATCTTTTCTCGTTTCCACTGCATACTTCACAGCGTCTTCCACTACATCGGTGACTTTTTCTACACGCACGACCTCGACTTTCGAGTTAGGAAGAACGAGTTCATCCATATCCTGTTCTACACGGTCAAGTTTGCTTAGTTCAACACTATGCTGTTTTAAAAAGTCAGCGACCGTAGTCGAAGTGGACCAGACTTTTTTGTCTTTTCCGCCATCCACGATGGTTACTTCATACGCTTTCTCTACGTCGATCATTGTATCTTCATCGACAGTCTCATCTAATGCAGGACTAACTTTGTCGTGCTTTGTTACTTCAATTTCCGCTTTTTCCAAAATAGCGGCAACGGTGTTCTCAGTCGTCCACGCTGAACGGGTTTCTCCGTCAACCGTTACTGCGTATTGTTCAGCTTCATCCCATTCGATCGCGGCATCGCCTTCGATCTTCGTATCGGCTGAATGGCTGAGGAAATCGTCTTTCCCGACTTCAATCGCCTTTTCGTCCAATACATCGCCAACCGTTTCAGCGTGGGTGCGGATTTCTTCGGTTTCCCCGTTCGCTGTAATTGTCACCGTATTTTTAGTGCCTTCGAAAATTGCGAAAGCCAATACAGCTGCGAACAACAGAACCGTTGCAATGCTGATCGCGACCGACTTCCCTTTAAATGATTTATTGTTGTTGGTATTATTTGCCTCTTTTGTCAAAAATAACTCCTCCTTTGTACACCTGAGTGATTATAGGCGCGTCCCACTTCCGTGTCAACGCATATGTTTTCTTAATTAACCAGCATTTATGATAATTTGTAGAATCGTTTTGCATTTTCAGTTGTGGCTTCCGCTACCGTTTCGACCGGCAGTTCTTTCAAACGGGCGATCTCTTCCGCCACGAGTGGCACGTAGGAAGGTTCATTGCGCTTGCCGCGGTAAGGATGCGGTGCGAGATAAGGGGCGTCGGTTTCGATCATCAAATGTTCCAGTGGAATTTCAGCAGCCACTTCTTTCGGCTTTTTGGCGTTTTTGAATGTTACCGGCCCACCGAGTGAAATCATGAAATTCATTTTGATACTCTCTTGCGCCGTTTCGACGCTGCCGCCGAAGCAATGCATGACACCGCCGACTTCTTGTGCATCTTCCTCGCGCAAGATTGTCAGCACGTCTTCTGTCGCTTCCCGGTTATGGATGATGATTGGCAACTTGACGCGTTTCGCGAGTTGGATCTGCTTGCGGAATATTTGTTGTTGGATATCTCTCGGTGATTTATCCCAATGGTAATCGAGGCCGGTTTCGCCAATGCCGACTACTTTTTCGTGTGCGGCCAATTGTTCGATCCATTCGAGGTCTTCGTCCGTGCAATCGATCGCATCGACAGGATGCCAGCCGACGACGGCATAGATAAAGTCATATTGCTCAACCAATTCAATGGCGCGTTTGATCGTTTTCCGGTCAAAACCGATGACAACCATTTTCTCCACCTTGCTGTTTAGCGCGCGATCAATGACTTCCTGCAAATCTTCGTCGTATTGATCGGCGTTTAAATGAACATGGGTATCGATATACATCTTCATCAGTCTCCTTCACATAGGTTACATTGTACGGGTTGAGGCCATTTCTTTCTTCACAGCCATATTACATTTGGATTACAAAACATGATGTTTTGAAGTCATTTCATCATTTTTAGCTGTTTTCATAGTCATTAAGTCCTTAAACGTAAAAAAACAGCCTACTCAACTGAGCAGGCTGTCACATGAATATTTACTTAACTTGTGTGCCATTCGGTAACTTTTGGTCTACGGAAGCGATGGTCAAGTAGCCATTTTGCTGTCCGGCGAGAATCATGCCTTGCGATAATTCACCGCGCAGCTTGACTGGTTTCAAGTTGGCGACAATGATCACTTTTTGGCCGACAAGTTCATCCGGCTTGTAATGCTCAGCGATGCCGGAGACGACTTGGCGTGTTTCATAGCCCATGTCCACTTGCAGCTTCAAAAGCTTATCGGTCTTCTTCACCGGTTCGCATGCCGTAACCGTCGCTACGCGCAAATCCACTTTCATGAAATCATCGATCGTAATCTCAGGGGTGTCCGGCTTTTCAGGAACGGTTTGGGCAGGCTCTTCTTTCGGCGCTGCCCCTCCGCGCATTTGGTCGCGAATATAGGCCACTTCCGGCTCCACTTCGAGACGCGGGAAAATCGGCGTGCCTTTTTTCACGACGGTCGTACCTGAAGGAATCGCGCCGAATGACTCTAATGTCTGCCATTCGAGGAATTCTGGCGTAAGGCCGAGCTGTTCGATGATCTGCTTTGGTGCATTTGGCAAGAACGGCTGCAGCATAACTGCTGTCATGCGCAAGCTTTCCGCGAGATGCGCCATGACTGAAGCCAATTGCGCTCGATCGCTTTCGTCTTTCGCCAATACCCATGGCTGCGTTTCATCGATGTATTTATTCGTGCGGGAAATCAATGTCCATACTTCGCTCAACACCAGGCTGAACTGCATTTTTTCCATATGCTCTTCGTAGACAGAGACCGTATTCTTCGCGACGGCCTGCAAAGTCTCATCAAAATCGGTTTTCAGGCCGTCGACTTGCGGCACTTCGCCGTCGAAATATTTATTGATCATGGAAACGGTCCGGTTCAATAAATTCCCGAGGTCGTTCGCCAAGTCATAATTGGTACGCTCGACAAAAGATTCCGGCGAGAACACGCCGTCAGATCCAAATGGCAGTTCGCGCAATAGGAAATAACGCGCCGCATCGAGCCCGTAGCGCTCCACGAGCATTTCCGGATAGACGACATTGCCTTTCGATTTCGACATTTTGCCGTCTTTCATCATGATGAAGCCGTGTGCGAAGACTTTCTTCGGCAATGGCAAGTCAAGCGCCATCAGGAAGATCGGCCAATAGATCGTATGGAAGCGCACGATGTCTTTTCCGACGACGTGGACGTCCGCCGGCCAGTATTTATTGAAATCGGCATCGTCATTCGAACCGTAGCCGAGTGACGTGATGTAGTTCGACAACGCGTCGACCCATACATAGATGACATGTTTCGGATCTCCAGGAACTGGGATGCCCCAGTCGAATGAAGTCCGCGAAACCGACAAATCTTCAAGGCCCGGCTTAATGAAATTATTGACCATTTCATTTTTGCGCGATTCCGGTTCGATAAATTCGACATGCTTGTCGTAATAATCAAGCAAGCGGTCTGCGTACTTTTTCATATTGAAGAAATACGATTCTTCCTTCACTTTATGCACCGGGCGTCCACAATCCGGGCAATTGCCGTCTTCGAGCTGCGATTCCGTGAAGAAGGATTCGCAAGGCGTGCAATACCAGCCTTCGTATTCCCCTTTGTAGATATCGCCATTGTCGAGGAAGGTTTGGAAGATTTTCTCCACCCCTTCCTTATGGCGGCCTTCTGTCGTACGGATAAAATCGTCATAGCTAATGTCCATGACTTCCCATACTTTTTTCGCCGCCTCAGCCATCTCATCGACAAAGACTTGTGGTTCTTTGCCGGCTTCGCGGGCTTTTTCTTCGATTTTCTGGCCGTGCTCGTCCATGCCCGTCAAAAAACGGACATCGAAGCCGCGCAGGCGTTTATAACGCGCCATAGCGTCGGATGCAACGGTCGTGTAAGCCGTCCCGATATGGAATTTTCCGCTCGGATAGTAAATGGGAGTCGTCAGGTAAAATGTCTTGTTCTTGGCAGTCACGAAAAATTCCTCCAGTTTTTTTGTATATCCTTTATTTTAACGAAGTCACGAATTTTGTACAATGTTTCCTCCTGCAAGGAAAAGCCGAGTTACAGAATTGGAGCTTCCTCCCAAAATAGGGTTACAGGAAAATAATTGGCAAAAAAATAACGAAATAATGGGTATTTGCCTCAATAACCCAAAATTTATTATGAAATCCATAGTTTTTTATTGACCTAATTGACATTACTTGGTATGATTTATGACAAGAAGTGGTAAATGTCGAATTTTGACGAATTCTGCCGCTAAAATTGAAAGGGGCTAATGATTATGAAATCGACTGGTATTGTACGTAAAGTGGATGAACTGGGCCGCGTAGTTATTCCGATTGAATTGCGCCGTACGCTAGGAATCGCAGAGAAAGATGCGTTGGAGATTTATGTCGACGACGACAAAATTATCTTGAAAAAATATATGCCAAATATGACATGTGCGGTAACTGGTGAAGTTTCCGATGAGAACATGCAATTGGTTGGCGGCAAATTGATCCTCAGCCCAGAAGGCGCGGAGCAGCTTGTCAAAGAAATCCAAAGCAATTTGAAGAAATAAAAAACCGGCGTGCCTATGCACACCGGCTTTTTTTTATAGGCTCGATTCAGTCTTTATGGAATGCTTCGTATACATCACGCTTTGGAAGGCCTCGCGCTTTCGCTGCTTCCTTGATCGCTTCTTTTGAAGAAATTTGTTTTTGTTCCATTAACTGAGTGACGTGCTGCACGTATGTCAGTTCTTTCCACCACTCATCTACTTCCAGCACGTCGGGCTCCAAATTGCCTTCAACCACTAAGCAGAATTCGCCGCGGATTTCATTAGACTCCACCCAAGCGACGGCTTCTTCTAAGTTTCCGCGTAGAAATTCCTCGAATTTTTTGGTCACTTCCCTGGCCAATACAATCCGGCGCTCGCCGCCGAACACCGCCATCAGGTTTTTCAAACTATCTTTCAAACGATGCGGTGCTTCGTAAAACAGCAGCGTTTCTTCTTTCTGGCTCAATTTTTCGAGTTCCGCCTGACGCGCTTTCTTATTGCGCGATAGGAACCCGTAAAACAAGAACGGCTGCGGAGTGATGCCAGAAGCGATCAATGCGCTGAGTGCTGCATTTGCACCCGGCACCGGGACGACCGGATAGCCTGACTCGACCGCTTTTTTCACGATGTCCTCCCCTGGATCGGAAATGCACGGCATGCCGGCATCGCTGACCAGTGCAACCGACTTGCCTTCCGCCAAATAGCGGAGGATTTTCTCTCCCCCGCTGTCCTGGTTGTGTTCATGATAGCTGACTAGCGGGGTGTCAATGGAAAAATAATTGCAAAGCTTCTTGGTGTTGCGCGTATCTTCCGCTGCAATGACGTCCACTTCTTTTAACAGCCGCAGCGCACGCACCGTCATGTCTTCCAAATTTCCGATCGGTGTCGCCACTAAATAAAGCGTCGTTTGTTCGCCGCTGAAACTCTTCTGTGATTTCATGTCCGCTCCGCCTTTCCATTTCGAATATAAGCGATTTTTTCCGCCTTGCTCAATTGTTTGAAGGCGTATTCCGCTTTCATCGCTTCCGGCTTTGTTTCGTACATTTCGTGGTAAAGGAGCGTCAACGGGCCGCGGGAGCGCGTATATTTCGCGCCTTTCCCGCTTTCATGCTTGGCCAAGCGTTTCTCTAAATCATTTGTATATCCCGCATAATACGAACCATCTCCGCATTCAAGCACGTAGAAATAATGGTCATTGTTCACTTCCATACAGCAAACCTCGCACTTCTTCCGTGTATTCGCCGTCGTCTCCGTAAACGATCAAAGGCGGCAATACTTTCAAATCCGGTTTGCCGTCCTTGATGCCTTCAATCAATAAAGTATTCGCTTCTTTGCCCGCTTTCGGGTAGACAAGCCGGATCCGTTTTGGCTCCAAGCGATTGTTGCGCATCGCCGCCATGATATCGATCAATCTTCCCGCACGATGCACAAACGCCGCTTTGCCGCCTTGCTTCAATAACTGGCTCGCCGACCGTACCGCTTCGTCCAATGTCAGGTGCAGTTCGTGGCGCGCAATCGCCATATGCTCACTCAGATTTTTATCGCTCATGTCATGCGCCGGGAAATACGGCGGATTGCATGTCACCGTATCGAATTTCTCGTAGCCGAGCTGCGCAGGGATTTCTTTCACGTCCCCTTCGATAATGTCGATCTGTCCGTCGAGGCCGTTGAATTCGATGCTGCGGCGCGCCATGCCAGCCAGGCGGGGCTGAAGTTCAACTCCCGTGATCGTTGATTCGGTACGAGCGCTCAAAAACAACGGAATCGCCCCATTGCCCGTGCATAAATCGACAATGCGGCCGCGCTTTTTCGGCACATAGGCAAAACGCGCCAACAGCACCGCGTCCAAAGAAAAGGAAAATACCGATGGGCTTTGGATGATGCGCAAGTTCTCCGCCAGCAAATAATCCAGCCGTTCGTCATCTGTTAACATATCGTTCACTCCTGCCATAATAAAAGGCTGCCGCCACACGGAGTGTCGGAAGCCTGTTGGTTCTATTTCTGTGTTGTGCTTGTCTTGCCAGTACGGGCGTTTCGGCTTTTCTTAATGTCTAGCTCGAACGCCTAGCTCCTCGGGTCATAAGCCCATTTCCCTGTGCGGCAAAAAGCGCCGCTTCGGGAACTTGTCTTATGCCTGTCAGAGCTGAACAGGCGGCCTCGCTTTTCTTTGTTAGTTTTGCTTATTCAGGAAAGATAAACAAAACAGGCAGTCGTCGCCTTTTCTGGAGCTGCCGAAATGGACATTGCAGACGTGGTAGCCTTCATGGTACAGGCGTGCCAAGTTGTCGTAGCCTTCGCCGATATCCATGACGGCTTTTTTCAATTTGACCGGGTCGACTTTTTCAGGTTCCGGCACCTTTTCGTTCAGTTCATCGAGGCGGGCACGCAAATGATGATTTTCCAATTGCAGCGCATGATGCTCTTCCATCGTCCGCGCTACTACTGTTTTCAAATCACGGAACTGCTCTTGCATCGATTCCAATTGCTGTTCAAAATCCATGACCGTATCCAAAAAGTTCTTTTCTTTCACTGATACCACCACCTCACGCTCTCGTCCCTTGGTTCATGATTTCATCCAATGTATATTCCAGCGTCTGGTCTTGTTCAGCCAGGCGGATTTTCAATACTCTTTCAAGCAAGTTCAAGCTGACGACGCGGCCGTTGCCATCTGGCGTCTCGACGCGTGCGCCGATATCCGGCATTTCCTTTTTCGCCTGTTCGTATTCATCGTTCTCGTATTTCAGGCAGCACATCAAACGGCCGCACAGCCCTGAAATCTTCGACGGATTCAACGACAGGTTCTGGTCTTTCGCCATCTTGATCGATACTGGCTCAAAATCGCCAAGGAAAGTCGAACAGCACAGCATGCGACCGCATGGCCCGATGCCGCCAAGCATCTTCGCCTCGTCACGCACGCCGATCTGGCGGAGTTCGATGCGCGTACGAAAAATCGACGCCAAGTCTTTCACCAAATTACGGAAATCGACACGGCCTTCTGCGGTGAAATAGAAAATGACCTTATTGCGGTCAAATGTGTATTCCACATCGACTAACTTCATGTCCAAACGGTGAGATTCGATTTTCTCCGTCCCGACTTCAAATGCGCGCTCTGCTTCTGAGCGGTTTTCATCCACTTGCAGGCGGTCGCGTTCAGTGGCGACCCGCACCACTTGCTTTAGCGGCAGAACAACATCGTTCTCGCCCACTTCTTTCACGGGAACGACCACTTTGCCGTATTCGATGCCCCGTGCTGTTTCCACAATGACATAATCGTCTTTTTCGATCAGTGCTTCGCCTGGATCGAAATAATATATTTTACCCGCTTTCTTGAAGCGGACTCCTATTACTTTATACACTTTTTTACCCCTCCTGCAGATTTAGCATTAATTGCTCCATCAACAGTGTCCGGTTCATATTGCGCGGCAATTGCTGTTTGGCTTGTAGCACTGCCTGCAGCTGCTTGGACAATACATCGAACGAACGTTGAAGCGCCATCTGCTTCCAAGTTTCTTCCATGTCCGGATACGTGCGTGCAGTTTCAAGACCCGCTTTCACTGTCGCGATGTCCCGATATGCAAATAATAACATGTCGAGCCCTCTTTCGGCATCTTCTTTCTCCTTGAACAAGGGCAGCCAGTCAGATTGGATCAAAAGTAATGCCTCGTGGACATTGCCCCCGACCGTCTCGACCAGCTTCAACACCAGTTTCCGTTCATCGGCAAACTGCTCTTCCTCGCTGAGCCGCTTCGCTTCCTGCTCGCTTTGTGTCAGCATACTCACCGTCGCCGCCATCGACCCCGTCATGCCATCCGCCATCAAGCGCTCCATCAGCTTCGGTCGTGACAGCGGCTGGAATGACAATAGCTGGCAGCGTGAGCGGATCGTGCTCATGATGGCATTCAAGCGCTCCGTTAGCAACAATGCGGTCACATTCGCTTCCGGTTCTTCCAAAAACTTCAGCAAGGCGTTGGCAGAGGAATTATTCATCCGGTCCGCCTGCTCGATCACGTAGATCTTACGCCCGCTGTTGAGCGCTGTCTTGTTCATTGTATAAATCAAATCGCGGATCTGGTCGATTTTGATATTCTGGCCATCCGGTTCTATGAATAAAATATTCGGGTGATTGCCGCTTTCATACAATTTACAGCTGCGGCATGTTTCACATGGAACATTATCAATCGGTGTTTCACATAATAATAATTTGACAAAAAAATGCGTCAGTTCCTTTTTCCCGGAACCCGATGGCCCTTCGAGTAGATACGCATGGGCCAGACGGTCATTGGCATACGCCCCTTGCAGCCGTTTTAACACAACCGGCTGCATCTCGTGCAATTCTTCTATGGTCTTGTGCATGATTCCACCTTCAAACTTTGTAAAAAATCCCGTGTTCCTGATGGATCACGGGTAGTGCGGACGAAGAAACAGCCAAGCTGCTCCTTAAAATTGTTGGAACTGTTCGATCGGCAAGACAAAAATCGTTGCCCCGCCCACTTCCACTTCGACCGGATACGGTATATAGGAATCCGCATTTCCGCCCATCGGGGAAACCGGCGCCACCATCTGTTCGCGCGCACGGCAATTGTCGCGGATCAAATCCATCAATTTCGGGACACGGCTATCGTCGACCCCGATTAAAAAGGTGGTATTTCCTGAGCGCAAGAACCCTCCCGTACTGGCAAGCTTGGTAGCCCGGAAATCATTTTTCGTCAACGCATTGGATAAGCGGTTACTGTCTTGATCCTGTACCACTGCAACGACGAGTTTCATCAGCACTCACTCCTTTTTTGGTTGCTTCTCTATGTATTAGTATAACACGAACGGTGAACGTGCCGTCACATCTTTCCTTTAGGCAATGCGAAAAATTCATGACTATATGCACAAAGCCGTTGATTCAGTCCATGAAAAAACAGCCCTTAACGAACAGGGCTGCCGGCAATCCATTATTGTTTTTCAGCCAAGAAGCGCTGCAATGCTTCATACGCATCCGCCACCACTTCATCCAACTCATTTTCCGCATTGATCAACTGCATGCGTTCCGGGTAGCGGCCGAGCAATAGCAAATAGCCTTCCCTCACTTTGTAATGAAACGCCAGCGACTCCTCGTCTAGGCGATTGAATTCACGTCCTTGATCGAGGTCGATGCGCGCAAGCCCCGTTTTCGGATTGACATCAAAATATAGCGTCAATTCAGGCATATGCCCTTCGATAGCGAATTCATTGATCGCCAGCACATTGTCCAGGCCAAGCCCGCGTGCGTGGCCCTGGTAAGCGAGGCTGCTGTCGACAAAACGGTCGCAAAGAACGATTTTCCCTGCCTGAAGCGCCGGCAGCACACGCTCCACCAAATGCTGGCGCCGTGCCGCTGCATATAATAGCGCTTCGGTACGGGCGTCCATCGCCGTATGCGTCCGGTCCAGGATGACTTCGCGGATTTTCTCCGCGATTTCAATGCCCCCCGGTTCACGCGTCGTCACTACTTCAAACCCATCAGCTGTCAAACGTTCTGCCAGCTTCGCCAGTGCCGTCGTCTTACCCGATCCTTCGCCGCCTTCTAGCGTAATAAAATAACTCATATTTTCACCTGTTCCCTTATCTTTTAACTAAAACACTACCCACTATAACGCAAAAACGGGCTGTTCCACAACTTCCTTTAGACCTTATTCCTCGTCTTCCGCCACTTGGTATGCGCGCTCGAACAGTTCCATTTGGCTATCGATCACCGCTTGCCCTTCCATTCTCCGGACATAACCGTAATTGCCTTCCTCGTCCTGTTCACGGGCTTTGACATTATCCCTCAGCCCAAGCTCGAGAATGTCCCACACTTGCCCTTTCACCCGCTTATCGAGAATCGGGAAAAGGATTTCAATGCGGTTGTTCAGGTTTCTCGTCATCATATCCGCAGAAGATAAAAAGGTCTTCTCTTTTCCATTCTGGTGGAAATAATACACACGGCTATGTTCGAGCAGGCGCCCGACAATGCTGCGCACGCGAATATTATCGCTCACCTCCGGAATTCCAGGCCGCAAGCAGCAGATGCCGCGGACGATCAAATCGATCTTCACCCCCGCACGCGACGCTTCATACAGCTTCATTATGATGATCTTATCCGTCAAAGAGTTCATTTTAGCCACAATATGGCCATTGCCATACTTCTTCTCGTAACGGATTTCGGAATCGATCAAATGAAGAATGTCTTTCCTGATCGAAAACGGCGCCACCGATAGATAATGGAATTCTGGCTTTTCCGTGTAGCCGCTCAAGTAATTAAAGAAATTCGTCGCATCGATGCCGATTTCTTTTTTCGAGGTAAATAAGCTCATATCGGTATAGATTTTTGCCGTCTGGTCGTTGTAATTGCCGGTCCCAAGATGGACAAAGCGCTCGATGCGCCCTTGTTTTTTCCGCACCACAAGAGTGATCTTGCTATGGGTCTTTAAATGGGTCATCCCGTAAATAACGTGGCAGCCCGCTTTTTCAAGTTCTTTCGCCCAGTGCACGTTGTTTTCCTCATCAAAACGTGCCTTCAATTCGACAAGCACCGTTACTTGCTTGCCGTTTTCTGCTGCCCGCTTCAAGGCATTGATCACCGGGGAATCCCCGCTGACACGGTACAAGGTCTGTTTGATGGCGAGCACATCAGGGTCATCCGCCGCTTCCGAAATAAACTCGACGACCGGCTCGAACGATTCATAAGGATGATGCAAAAAAACATCTTCATCGGCGATTTTCGCAAAAATCGCCTTGCCGTTCTCCATCCCTACCGGCAATTGCGAAATCTTGCCCTCATATACCAAATGCTCCCATATTGGGGCCATCTTTTTGTAAAAACCGAAAAACACGGTCAAGTCCAGAAATCCATCAATTTCATAGACGTCTTTCGGATGCACTTCCAACTCATCCATCAAATAGTCCAAAATAACGGGATCCAAGCCATCTTTTTGCACTTCGAGCCGAACGGCAGCGCCCCATTTGCGCTTTCTCAACTCTTCTTCGATTTCTTTGAGCAAATCGCGCGCGCCTTCTTCGTGTATTGTCATATCCGCATTGCGGGTGATACGGAACACAGTCGTCGATTTGACTTCATAGCCGTGAAACAGCTTGCCGATAAAGAAACCGATGACGTCTTCGAGCATCAATAACTTGCGCAATCCGCCGTTTTCCGGCAATTGGACAAAGCGCTCAAGCATCGCAGGCAATTGCACGATGGCTGTTCGCGTCCGTTGTTCAGAATCCGCTTCTTTTGCCGTGTCTTCCAAGACCACCGCCAAATTGATACTTTTATTCAACAGCATCGGAAACGGGCGGTAGGCATCGATCGCCATCGGGGTCAGCACAGGAAAAATATGCTCATCAAAATAAACCTCTAAAGCCTCTTGCTGCGAATCGCTCAATTCCCTTACTTTCAGGAAATGGACATGCTCTCTCTGAAGCTTGGGATACAATATTTTACGCAGGGTGTCGTATTGCAAATTCACCAATTGATGGTTTTTCAAGGCAATTTCATGCAATTGCTGCTTTGGCGTCATCCCGGCTTTGTTCTCAGGCTTATTAAAGCCCACCTTCACTTGGTCCTGTAGTCCCGCCACACGGACCATGAAAAACTCATCCAAGTTGGAACTGAAAATCGCCAAGAACTTAAGCTTTTCGAGCAGCGGATTGCGCGGGTCAAGCGCTTCTTGCAACACCCGTTCATTGAATGCCAGCCAACTCAGTTCGCGGTTATTGTAATAAGAAGGATTGTTCAACTGGATCATGTCTTCCTTTTTCTTTCCCACGGCAAAACTCCCCCTCAGGTTTCATTCATTCATGAAAGTGGACGGTGATCGTTTTCTTTAATAGCTTCTCCAAATGCTTTTTCTGCTTCTCGACCTGGTATTGCTCCGGTTTCCAGTCTTCACGGCATTGGATAGAGAAAATGAGCGCTTCTTTTTGGGATTCCAATTGGATGTCTTCAACAATATCGCGTTTCGTCGCATTCAAACTATAGGCGAATTTGATGACCGCGCCGATGATATTGAATTTATCCAGCTCTTCTTCCGTAAACCAGTCTTCATAGAGCGCTGCATTGCGTTTGAACAAATTCTTGTTTTTATAAGAGGCGAGCAAGGCGACAATAATGCGCTCTTTGTGCAAAAGCCCATCGATAGTCCGGTTCGCCAGTAGATAGAAGGTATGCTGATTGCTCGATTCAGAGTCGATATACGAACCGAGATTATACATGGAACTGCCCAGACGGATCCAATGATAGTCCCTCTCTGTCAATTCAAGAAGCCCTTGCTCTTCCAATTCCCGCACAATCATCAGCGAGCTATTGGTCACATGGATGGCATGCGTCAAATTGATGTCGTAGTCGATCGCCAAATCGTAGAAACTCTCCTCAATGACGTTCGGAAACACCGGCATCTCGAAATCTTTGGTCATTTCCTCATAAAATACGCCATCCCGGAGCCCTTTTCGACTCAAAGCAAACAGTTCCGCATCAATCAATTCCATCAGGCAATTAAACACTTCCACCGCCGGAATGATAATATCCGCCCGGTCGCGTGACAAGCCTTCCACCCGCTGCAAATCGTCAAACGCCATCGATCCTAGCCACTTATTCGTTTCTTCCACTTCTTTCCGCTTCATGGTGTACTCATGGACACCTGAAAGCGGATAATCGATTTTTTCCTGGTGAATCTGCGCCAAGTTCCGTGCACTGCCCCCGATTCCGATCAACGGCAAGTTCTTCCCCTCAATCCAATCGAGTGTCAAAAACTGATTTTCGAGAAACTCCCGCAGCGCCTTCAATTCACTGTTTTTCGGTGTATCCCCTTCGATAAACTGCTTCTTCAGCGATAAAGCACCGAACGGAAAACTGTGGAAATGAATGAGTTCACGGTCTTCAAATAAAGTCAGTTCCGTACTGCCACCGCCGATATCGACCGTAATGCCGCTTTTATACGACATTGAATTGACCACAGCCAAATAACCATAATGCGCTTCTTCGTATTCCGATAGGATGCGCATCGTAAAATCCGTCTCTTTTCCAACTCGATCGATAATAACATCCTGGTTTTTCGCTTGCCGCACAGCAGCCGTCGCAACGCATTTAATCGCTTCGAGCTGATGGTGGCGTGTGACTTCCTGAAAGCTCTTCAAAGTATCAATCAATACTTGTATGCCTTCTTCGGAAAGCGTATTATCGTTCGTTAAATAATTGCGAAGACGGGCAACCGCCTTAACGTTCTCACTTTCCGAGAAACGCCCGCTCTTATCCCGCGTATAAATCACCAACCGGATAGTATTCGAGCCAATATCAATAATTGCGTACTTTTCCTGTTCCATACTATTACCCCCACATTCGCTTTCGCATATGCTATTGTATACCACCCAAGCATTCGTTCTACTCACCATGGGATAACGGAAACCAGCTTTTCCGACAAACGGTGTTCCCCTTGTATCTCCGCACCAGCCCCTAGATAATCCGACAACTCCTCCACTTTTTCGACAGTCCACTTCTCCCCTGCAGTTACCAGCGGAATGCCCGGCGGATAAGGCGTTACCATAGCCGATGAGATCCGGCCAATCGCCCTCGTGTAAGGCACCCATTCGTGCACAGATAAATCCACTTCCTCAAACGATAGCTCGGGAACTGTCACGACTTTTGGATAGCCAGGTCGGAATTCTGGAGCATGCTTCTCCAATAGCCGCACACTATGTACAGCTTCTTTGATGCGGCTGCGTATTTCGGCATACGGATAAGCATGCCAAGGTTTTGACAGCGGCAAGATCAACAGCACCTGGAAAAGGTCTGCCAATTCTACATAAACACCCGTCTGTTCCAATGCCTCTTTCAGCTGAAAGCCCCCTCTATTTTCGACCCGCAGCAATAATTTCAGCGGGTCATCCGTCTCCACTACTTCAAGAGAAGGAATCCGCCTGATGCTGGAAATGAAATACAGGCGTTTTTCGAGAAAATCGCGCTTATCGTGAACAGAGTAATTTTGGATATATGCCCTCGCGTCATCCAGAGACGCCATAACGGGATAGGAAGGACTGCTCGATTGAAAAATCCGCAAATACTTCTCGATCATTCTTTCCTCTACCAGCTCTCCTGCTATATGAAGATACGAGCCCATTGTCATAGCCGGTAAAGTTTTATGCGCAGACTGAACCACCACATCGGCTCCATATGCCAATGCACTTACCGGGAACGGCTCGCCCGCTGCTAAATGCGCCCCATGCGCTTCATCGACGAGTACGGGGATATTCCGTTCATGGCAAAATTCAATAATTGCCTCTAACTCAGCAGAAGCTACACCGTAATAACTAGGGTATGTCAAAACGACCGCTTTCGCTTCCGGATATTCATCTATGGCAGCCACTATTGAAGAAAGGGCGACAGCTGCAGCGCTTTTGGACGCCTCATCCCATTCAGGCGCAACGTAAACGGGTTTTACATGGGTAAGTTCAAGCGCATGGAAGATTGATTTATGCGAATTGCGCTGCACAATCACCAGGTCTCCTTCTCCGCAAACCGCATGGATCATCGCAAGATTTCCTGCAGTTGAACCGTTCACCAGAAAGTAGCTTTTTTTCGAACCATACGCCTCTGCCAGCAAATCTTCCGCTTCCTTGATCGCCGCATGAGGGGCGTGTAAATCGTCTAGGCCCTCCAACTCTGTCATATCGTACGCAAGTGCCGCTTTTAATTCTTTCGGCAAACCCGATAGCAGGCCGTTTTTATGGCCAGGGACATGAAAAGAAATCGGCCGTCTTCTCTGAAATTCCAATAATGCATCCACTACTGGACGTCTTTGAGTCATAATCTTTGCATCCTCACGTTTTCATTCATAGTTTATTCCATTATACCGGACGCCATATCTTTTCGAAAAGCAGGGCTGTGTTTTTACAAAAACAATATAAAAAAAGACCGCTACCGGAATGAACCGGTAACGGCCTTTCTACTTGCCCAGCGACGTCCTACTCTCACAGGGGGAAACCCCCAACTACCATCGGCGCAAAAGAGCTTAACTTCCGTGTTCGGGATGGGAACGGGTGTGGCCTCTTTGCCATCATCACTGGACTCTTGAGCTTGTTCGCTCAAAACTGGATAAATCGACATTGGGTGAAACAGTTTTCAGTTTGTTGGTTAAGTCCTCGATCGATTAGTATTCGTCAGCTGCACGTGTCGCCACGCTTCCACCCCGAACCTATCTACCTCATCGTCTTTGAGGGATCTTACTTGCTTGCGCAATGGGAAATCTCATCTTGAGGGGGGCTTCGTGCTTAGATGCTTTCAGCACTTATCCCGGCCACACATAGCTACCCAGCGATGCTCTTGGCAGAACAACTGGTACACCAGCGGTGTGTCCATCCCGGTCCTCTCGTACTAAGGACAGCTCCTCTCAAATTTCCTGCGCCCGCGACGGATAGGGACCGAACTGTCTCACGACGTTCTGAACCCAGCTCGCGTACCGCTTTAATGGGCGAACAGCCCAACCCTTGGGACCGACTACAGCCCCAGGATGCGATGAGCCGACATCGAGGTGCCAAACCTCCCCGTCGATGTGGACTCTTGGGGGAGATAAGCCTGTTATCCCCGGGGTAGCTTTTATCCGTTGAGCGATGGCCCTTCCATGCGGAACCACCGGATCACTAAGTCCGTCTTTCGACCCTGCTCGACCTGTCCGTCTCGCAGTCAAGCTCCCTTGTGCCTTTACACTCTGCGAATGATTTCCAACCATTCTGAGGGAACCTTTGAGCGCCTCCGTTACTCTTTAGGAGGCGACCGCCCCAGTCAAACTGCCCGCCTGACACTGTCTCCCAAGCCGCTAAGGCTTGTGGGTTAGAAGTTCAATACAACCAGGGTAGTATCCCACCGACGCCTCCCCCGAAGCTGGCGCTCCGGGTTCTCTGGCTCCTACCTATCCTGTACAAGTTGCACCAAAATTCAATATCAGGCTACAGTAAAGCTCCACGGGGTCTTTCCGTCCTGTCGCGGGTAACCTGCATCTTCACAGGTACTATAATTTCACCGAGTCTCTCGTTGAGACAGTGCCCAGATCGTTACGCCTTTCGTGCGGGTCGGAACTTACCCGACAAGGAATTTCGCTACCTTAGGACCGTTATAGTTACGGCCGCCGTTTACTGGGGCTTCGGTTCGCACCTTCGCTTGCGCTAAGCACTCCCCTTAACCTTCCAGCACCGGGCAGGCGTCAGCCCCTATACGTCACCTTACGGTTTTGCAGAGACCTGTGTTTTTGCTAAACAGTCGCCTGGGCCTATTCACTGCGGCTCTCTCGGGCTATTCACCCTACCAGAGCACCCCTTCTCCCGAAGTTACGGGGTCATTTTGCCGAGTTCCTTAACGAGAGTTCACTCGCTCACCTTAGAATTCTCTTCTCGCCTACCTGTGTCGGTTTGCGGTACGGGCACCTCCCGCCTCGCTAGAGGCTTTTCTTGGCAGTGTGAAATCAGGGACTCTGAGGTTAAACCTCTTGCCATCACTGCTTGATGTACATAGAAACGGGATTTGCCTCGTTTCTCATCTCACAACTTGGACGTGCACAACCAACGGCACGCTCACCCTATCCTTCTGCGTCCCCCCATTACTCAAACGGCGGGGAGGTGGTACAGGAATATCAACCTGTTGTCCATCGTCTACGCCTATCGGCCTCGACTTAGGTCCCGACTAACCCTGAGCGGACGAGCCTTCCTCAGGAAACCTTAGGCATTCGGTGGACGGGATTCTCACCCGTCTTTCGTTACTCATACCGGCATTCTCACTTCTAAGCGCTCCACCAGTCCTTCCGGTCTGACTTCAACGCCCTTAGAACGCTCTCCTACCACGGACATCTACGATGTCCATCCACAGCTTCGGTAATCCGTTTAGCCCCGGTACATTTTCGGCGCAGTGTCACTCGACCAGTGAGCTATTACGCACTCTTTAAATGATGGCTGCTTCTAAGCCAACATCCTGGTTGTCTAAGCAACGCCACATCCTTTTCCACTTAACGGATATTTGGGGACCTTAGCTGGTGGTCTGGGCTGTTTCCCTCTTGACTACGGATCTTATCACTCGCAGTCTGACTCCCAAGCATAAATCACTGGCATTCGGAGTTTGTCTGAATTCGGTAACCCGGGATGGGCCCCTAGTCCAAACAGTGCTCTACCTCCAGGATTCTCTTCTTGAGGCTAGCCCTAAAGCTATTTCGGAGAGAACCAGCTATCTCCAGGTTCGATTGGAATTTCTCCGCTACCCACACCTCATCCCCGCACTTTTCAACGTGCGTGGGTTCGGGCCTCCAGTAAGTGTTACCTTACCTTCACCCTGGACATGGGTAGATCACCTGGTTTCGGGTCTACAACTGCATACTCACTCGCCCTATTCAGACTCGCTTTCGCTGCGGCTCCGGCTTCTCACCTTAACCTTGCATGCAATCGTAACTCGCCGGTTCATTCTACAAAAGGCACGCTATCACCCATTAACGGGCTCTAACTACTTGTAGGCACACGGTTTCAGGATCTATTTCACTCCCCTTCCGGGGTGCTTTTCACCTTTCCCTCACGGTACTGGTTCACTATCGGTCACTAGGGAGTATTTAGCCTTGGGAGATGGTCCTCCCGGATTCCGACGGAATTTCTCGTGTTCCGCCGTACTCAGGATCCACTCTGGAGGGAACGAACTTTCAGCTACGGGGCTATTACCCTATCTTGCGGACCGTTCCAGGTCGCTTCGCTTAATCCGTTCCTTTGTAACTCCGTATAGAGTGTCCTACAACCCCAGAAGGCAAGCCTTCTGGTTTGGGCTGATCCCGTTTCGCTCGCCGCTACTTGGGGAATCGCATTTGCTTTCTCTTCCTTCAGGTACTTAGATGTTTCAGTTCCCTGAGTCTGCCTTCTCATGTGCTATGTATTCACACATGGATACTGCTCCATTACGAACAGTGGGTTTCCCCATTCGGAAATCCCCGGATCACAGCTCACTTACAGCTCCCCGAGGCATATCGGTGTTAGTGCCGTCCTTCTTCGGCTCCTAGTGCCAAGGCATCCACCGTGCGCCCTTATTAACTTAACCACTGAATGGTCAAAAAAAATAAGTTGATCGCAAAGCGATCACGCTACTTGATGCTTGTTTCTTAATCAATGTCGATCTATCCAGTTTTCAAAGAACAAGTTTGAAAGTCAATCCTTGCGGAGTGAACCTTCAAAACTGAACGCAAAACGTCAACCCGATTCGTGAGAATCGGTTCCGATATTTTCCTTAGAAAGGAGGTGATCCAGCCGCACCTTCCGATACGGCTACCTTGTTACGACTTCACCCCAATCATCTGTCCCACCTTCGGCGGCTGGCTCCCGTAAGGGTTACCCCACCGACTTCGGGTGTTACAAACTCTCGTGGTGTGACGGGCGGTGTGTACAAGGCCCGGGAACGTATTCACCGCGGCATGCTGATCCGCGATTACTAGCGATTCCGGCTTCATGCAGGCGAGTTGCAGCCTGCAATCCGAACTGAGAACGGTTTTCTGGGATTGGCTCCCCCTCGCGGGTTTGCAGCCCTTTGTACCGTCCATTGTAGCACGTGTGTAGCCCAGGTCATAAGGGGCATGATGATTTGACGTCATCCCCACCTTCCTCCGGTTTGTCACCGGCAGTCACCTTAGAGTGCCCAACTGAATGCTGGCAACTAAGATCAAGGGTTGCGCTCGTTGCGGGACTTAACCCAACATCTCACGACACGAGCTGACGACAACCATGCACCACCTGTCACCGCTGTCCCCGAAGGGAAAGCCTAGTCTCCTAGGCGGTCAGCGGGATGTCAAGACCTGGTAAGGTTCTTCGCGTTGCTTCGAATTAAACCACATGCTCCACCGCTTGTGCGGGCCCCCGTCAATTCCTTTGAGTTTCAGCCTTGCGGCCGTACTCCCCAGGCGGAGTGCTTAATGCGTTAGCTGCAGCACTAAGGGGCGGAAACCCCCTAACACTTAGCACTCATCGTTTACGGCGTGGACTACCAGGGTATCTAATCCTGTTTGCTCCCCACGCTTTCGCGCCTCAGCGTCAGTTACAGACCAGAAAGTCGCCTTCGCCACTGGTGTTCCTCCACATCTCTACGCATTTCACCGCTACACGTGGAATTCCACTTTCCTCTTCTGCACTCAAGTCCCCCAGTTTCCAATGACCCTCCACGGTTGAGCCGTGGGCTTTCACATCAGACTTAAAGGACCGCCTGCGCGCGCTTTACGCCCAATAATTCCGGACAACGCTTGCCACCTACGTATTACCGCGGCTGCTGGCACGTAGTTAGCCGTGGCTTTCTGGTGAGGTACCGTCAAGGTACCAGTAGTTAGTTGGTACTTGTTCTTCCCTCACAACAGAGTTTTACGATCCGAAAACCTTCTTCACTCACGCGGCGTTGCTCCGTCAGACTTTCGTCCATTGCGGAAGATTCCCTACTGCTGCCTCCCGTAGGAGTCTGGGCCGTGTCTCAGTCCCAGTGTGGCCGATCACCCTCTCAGGTCGGCTACGCATCGTGGCCTTGGTGAGCCGTTACCTCACCAACTAGCTAATGCGCCGCGGGCCCATCCTGCAGTGACAGCCGAAACCGTCTTTCCGTGCAGCCTCATGAGAGGCCGCAAACTATTCGGTATTAGCACCGGTTTCCCGGAGTTATCCCGATCTGCAGGGCAGGTTGCCCACGTGTTACTCACCCGTCCGCCGCTAAGATAATGGAGCAAGCTCCACTATCTCCGCTCGACTTGCATGTATTAGGCACGCCGCCAGCGTTCGTCCTGAGCCAGGATCAAACTCTCCATTATAGAGTAGTATTGATTGCTCAATAGTTGCTGGCGTATCGCCGTCCCGAAAGACGCGCGATTCGCTTGATCTGCCGAAGCTGATCAGTACGTTTGCCGCGATCACTCGCGACTGTATTGTTGACGTTTTGCTGTTCAGTTTTCAAGGTTCATGTTTGCTGTCGTTCCTGACGACTCTTACTATATTAAAGCACACCCTTTAGAAAGTCAACACTTTTGGTAAATTAAATTATATTTAAAAACCTTTCTTGATTCCCGCCACTCTTTTCATACAAAAAAAGAAGTTGTTCACCCCTCTGAAACAGATGGATTAAACAACTTCCTTCTATAATAAGCTTCCATTAAAATCAAACGGAACAATTATACAAATATCATTACTTGTCAGAATATTTACCATTTATCAAGAGTTTAGGAAAGTTCGCGACGGCCTTCGAGAGCTTTGGATAATGTGACTTCATCCGCATACTCCAAGTCGCCTCCAACTGGAAGCCCGTGTGCAATACGCGTAGTCCGGATGCCGGATGGCCTTACTAGCCGTGAGATATACATAGCGGTCGCTTCCCCTTCGATCGTCGGGTTCGTCGCCAAAATCAGTTCTTTTACTTGCTCGTCTTGAAGACGGGTCAAAAGTGATGGTACGTTGATATCTTCCGGCCCGATGCCATCCATTGGTGAAATGGCACCTTGCAGTACGTGATAAAGACCCGTGTAATCGCGCATCTTTTCCATCGCGATGACGTCTTTCGGATCCTGGACCACACAGATCATCGAACGGTCGCGGCTTGTATCCTGGCAAATCTGGCACGGGTCGACATCCGTAATGTGGCCGCAGACTGAGCAAAAGCTCAAATTGCGTTTGGCGTCGACCAATGCTTTCGCGAAATCAAGCACGGTGTCTTCTTTCATGCCGAGCACAAAAAATGCCAGCCGGGCCGCTGTTTTCGGCCCGATCCCTGGCAACTTCATAAAACTCTCCATCAATTTGGAAATAGGTTCCGGGTAGTGCATTATCGCTTACCTCCTAGAACATGCCTGGGATATTCAAGCCTTTCGTGAATTTCCCCATTGTGGAATTCGCATGCTCGTCCGCTTTTTTAAACGCTTCGTTTGTTGCAACGATCAATGTATCTTGCAGCATTTCAACATCTTCCGGGTCTACGATTGCCGGATCCAATGCGATATCAAGAACTTCTTTATGGCCGGAAACAGTTACTTTGACCATTCCGCCGCCTGCTGTTCCTTCAAATTTCAATGTGCCGAGCTCTTCTTGAGCCTCCGCCATTTGTTTTTGCATTTTTTGCATTTGCTTCATCATGCCTTGCATATTTCCTCCACCACGCATAATTGGTTCCTCCTCAAATTTTGTATTCGTTAATCATCATGGACTTCAACGAAATCCTTGCCGAAGAGCCGCTCCGCCTCAGAGACGAATGGATCTTCTTCAGGGCTTGCGCCGTCACCGGAAAACGGATTCTCTTCCTGTCCTTCCGGTTCCTGCGCGTCGCCTTCATTTTTCAAGCCGCCGTTGCGGATAAACTCTTCACGGATTTTCAGCCAATTGGCGTCCGGCACATAAACCGGCGTGTAAGCCTTGCCCGTGTACTGCTCAAGCAATTGGCTGAACGCTGCAGCAAAAGTCTGATTTTCAGAAGCCATCTGGCAATGAATATCATACTTGAATTTTAACACAAAAGCATCTGGGGATGCCGCTACCGGCTCGGCATCGTTGAGCAATGCCGAATGCGAGCGCTGCAATTGTCCCATCACGGTCGCCCAATTGGTTTTGATCGCCTGGATATCTGGTTTCGTCGCATTCTTCAGCACTTCCTGAATGCGGCCGGTTGGGATTTTAAAGGCGCTTTGTGAACGCTGGCGCTTTTTCTGTTCGGCTTGAGGCGCCGCATTATTCGAGCCGCCGCCTTCTTTCATTTGTTGTTGCAATTCGCGCACCAATTGCTCGAGGCTCGCGACTTTCGCTTCAAGTTCAGGAGATGGCGCCCCTGCACCTATGGTTTGGACGGGTGCGTCTGCCTGCACCATCTTCAAGAGGGCCGTTTCCATATAGATTTTCGTATGGTTCGAGAAGCGCATCTCTTGCTGGGTCTTTGTTAAAATATCAATCCAGTTATAGAGTGTCAACGCTTCAAACTGTTCCGCCAGCTCTTCAAAACGCGGTTCGAAAGCGGCAAGCTCCAGCATATCGCGTAGCCCCGGCGCTGTTTGGATCAGCAATAGATCGCGGAAGAAGGTAATGAAATCCTCCACTAAGCGGACCGGATCTTTGCCGTCGCGCACCAATTGCTCAAGTAAGGTCAACGCTTGGCCGACGTCTTTCTTCAACAACGCTTCGGCAATGCCGTAAAACATATCCTGGCTGATGGAACCCGTAACCAGAAGCGCATCTTCAATGGTCATTTCATCTCCGCTGAACGATACAACTTGGTCGAGCAGGCTGAGCGCATCACGCATGCCACCCGCTGCTGCCTGGGCGATGATTTTCAACACTTGCTCATTATAAGGAATCTTAGCATCTTCCAAGACGGTGATCATTCGCGCGACGATGTCCGCTTGTGTATGCGATTTGAAATCGAACCGCTGGCAACGGGAAATGATCGTCAGCGGCAATTTATGCGGCTCGGTCGTCGCCAAAATGAAGACGACGTGTTCCGGCGGTTCTTCCAATGTTTTCAACAATGCGTTGAAGGCGCTGTTCGACAACATATGCACTTCATCAATGATATAAACTTTGAACCGGGAGTTAGCTGGAGAAAAACGAACTTTCTCGATAATTTCCCGCATTTCCTCAACCCGTGAATTGGAAGCCGCATCGAATTCGATGACGTCTGTATTCGAGCCTTCGTCGATGCTCCGGCAAGAAGAACATTCATTGCACGGTTCCGCTGCTGGGGCTTGTTCGCAATTCAGCGCTTTAGCGAAAATTTTCGCCGCACTCGTCTTCCCGGTACCCCGAGGGCCTGAGAATAAATACGCGTGGGTCGTTTTATCATAAAGGAGAGCATTCTGAAGGGTTTGTTTGACATGCGTCTGGCCGGTCATTTCCGAGAAAGTCCGCGGTCTGTACACACGGTAAAAAGCTTGATACGCCACCTTGTTCTCCCCTTTTAAAAAGTCTTTGTTCCGTCCTTTCATTATACCATAAAAGGGCCTTGTTCCCGAATCATTTCACCGGGCGCCACACATTCTGGACAGAAAAAAACCTGCCCGCAAGCTGCGGACAGGTTTGGATCATTTAGGTTAAGCCGTGCACCTTTCTTCGACTGCTGTACACAAGCGTTACTCATGTCGTTGGCTCGATCTAGGCAACCCCGCGGCACATAGAAAGTACCACTTAATGCTGCTTCCTTCCGGACCTGACATGGTTCATGGGTTTCCATTGCGCAGGACCCAGATGTCAACACTACGTGCATGAGGCAGACCTTGCATACAAACAGCCTCAGAAAGGAATTCAGTCCTGCTAGAGCGGATTGCAGGTTACAGGACACCGCTACCTTCCCACCTAGCACGGCATTTACTAGTATACGGAGTGCTGGAGGAAAAATCAAACATAAAGTTAATAGCGCGTAAAACAGGCGGCGATTATCTTCATGAACCGGCCTTTCTATCGCTTTCTGTAAAAAACATAATTTTTTCTTTCAAAACTGTTGACGGGTTTTTAAATCCGTGATAAATTATATCTTGTCCAACACGGAGGAATACCCAAGTTTGGCTGAAGGGATCGGTCTTGAAAACCGACAGGGGAGTCAAATCCCGCGGGGGTTCGAATCCCTCTTCCTCCTCCATTTTTGAATACTACGCGCATGTAGATAGAGATTGATTCGTTGCTTCGGTAACGAATTTTTCTTAACAATCGTGTGTCTGAATATTATAAAAAACTCACAGATCAATTCTGTGAGTTTTTTTGTTGTCCTTATTTCCTGGGAAATAAAAAAAGCGGAGACAATTGTCTCCGCTTTTTTAGCGTTTCAATACAGCGGTCTGCTGCATGAATTTGCCGATGCGTTCCACGATTTGCTCTGAACAATCCGGATCGTTCATCAAATCATAGTCATTGATGTTGAGGCGCAGCACAGGACAAGCGTTGAACGAGTCGATCCAGCGTTCGTAGCGTTCGTGCATTTCCAGCCAGTATTCAACAGGCGTCTGCTGTTCCATTGCGCGGCCACGCTCTTGGATGCGTCCGAGAATATCGTCAATCGAGCCTTCTAAGTAAATCAATAAATCCGGATGCGGGAAATAAGGCGTCATGACCATCGCATCGAATAAGTTGGTATAGGTCTCGTAGTCGACTTCATTCATCGTGCCTTTTTCCTGATGCATCTTTGCAAAAATGCCGGTGTCTTCGTATATCGAGCGGTCTTGGATAAAGCCGCCGCCGTATTCAAACATCCGCTTTTGCTCTTTAAAACGCTCTGCCAGGAAATAGATTTGCAGATGGAAGCTCCATTTCTCGAAATCGTCGTAAAACAAATCAAGATACGGGTTACCGTCTACATTTTCAAAAGATGTACGGAATTGCAGTGAATCTGCAAGTGCTTTGGTCATTGTCGATTTGCCAACGCCGACCGTTCCGGCGATGGTGATGACGGCATCTTTCGGAATGCCGTACTTGTCTCGTAAATTTTCATTCATATTGATAAGCTCCTTTTTTCAAGCGTGCCTTCCACATGAGTGAGAATCACTTCGAGGTCGGAACGGTTTTGCACAAAATCAAGTTTGTCTCCGTTAAAGCGCAATACCGGAATTTCCGGATGCTCGCGTTCGAAACGTTCGATAAATTCATGGTAGTCTGCAGACAATTGCTCCATGTAATCAGGCGTGATCATCTGTTCGAATTCACGGCCGCGCAATTTAATGCGCTTCATCAAGGTGTCGAGGCTCGCGTGCAAATAAATGACCATATTCGGCTTCGGCATATCTGCCGTCAAGATTTTATAGATCGCTTCGTATTTGGCATACTCTTCTTCAGGCAGCGTCCGTTTGGCGAAAATCAAGTTTTTGAAGATATGATAGTCCGCAACGACCGGCTCCTGGTTGGAGATGAATTTCTTTTGGATATCGCTCAATTGCTTATAGCGATTGCACAGGAAGAACATTTCCGTCTGGAAGCTCCATTCCTCGATATCTTCGTAAAATTTATTCAAAAACGGATTTTCATCCACGATTTCCTTCAGCAATTGAAACTGGTGTTGCTCCGAAAGTGCTTTCGTCAGCGAGGTTTTCCCCACTCCGATCGGACCTTCTACGGTGATAAATGGCACCGGCACAAGAAGTCCCCCTTCTTCGATTCAAGTAAAATGCAATGCCATTTATTTTACCATATCTCCAAAAGTAAAAGTAGAGCCAAATGGCGTTCCAAATTGTGTACGGCTTTGTAGTGCTTTGTCAGGACGAAAAGATGATACACTGAAAGTCGAGGAGCGATGAATCATGAACGGAATGGAAAAAGACCATTATTTTATGGGGCTGGCGATTGAAGAAGCCCAAAAAGCAGCCCAAAAAGGCGAGGTGCCGATCGGCGCGGTCATCGTGCAAGGCGACCGCATCATCGCACGTGCCCATAATTTACGTGAAACGACGCGAAATGCAGTGACACACGCCGAATTGCTCGCCATCCAGCAAGCCTGTGAAGCACTCGACAATTGGCGGCTTGAAGACACAAAGCTTTACGTTACGTTAGAGCCTTGCCCGATGTGCGCCGGCGCCATTCTGCAATCGCGCATCCCGCATATTGTCTACGGCGCGCGCGATAGCAAGGCAGGCTGCGTCGATTCGCTGTACCGCCTGCTGAACGACGAGCGCTTCAACCATCAATGCGAAGTGACCGAAAACGTCATGGCGGATGAGTGCGGCGGATTGCTTACCCAGTTCTTCCGCGATTTGCGCGCACGCAATAAAAATAAACGGAAAACCCAAGCCTAGGGTTTTCCGTTTTTCTATGTCAAAAATTCCTTAATCAACCGATTCACAATCTCCGGCTGCTCATGATGCACCCAATGCGTCGCCTCGCCGACCCAAACAAGTTCGGCGTTCTCACAGAATTTCAAGCTTTCAGTTGCAAGCATCGGCGACAGAAACTGGTCGCCGAGACCCCAGATGATGCGCACCGACATGCGCAGCGGGGCTTTTGGCATTTGCAGGAGACTCCCTTTTCGGATTGCCCGGTACCAATTGAGCATGCCCGTTAAAGCGCCTGGCTGGCTCCACGCATCTTTGTACCGTTCAAGTTCTTGGTCTGTGAATGCATCCGGCCTTGCAGTCCCTTTCATCGCCTGTTTCATCGATTCAAAATCGTTTGCAGCCATCAGCTTCTCCGGCACTTCCGGGAGCTGGAAAAACGCCATGTATGAACTTTTCAGCCATTGCAGCGGGTTTTTCATGAAAACACGTGGCATGGCTGTCGGATGGGGAATATTGATAGCGATCAGCTTTTTAACATATTCCGGCTTGCTTGCTGCCAAATGCCAGGCGACCGCCCCTCCCCAATCATGGCCGATCACAATCGCCGAAGTTTCCCCGAATGCTTCAATCAAACCGGCAATATCATCGCTTAGCTTATTAATCGTGTAGTCTTCTATTTGTTCCGGCTTATCGCTCAAATGATAGCCGCGCTGATCCGGTACGACGACTCGATAACCCGAGGCGGCCAATTCTTCCATTTGGTGATGGAAGCCATAGGAAAATTCCGGAAATCCGTGAAGCAATACCACAAGTTCCCCATCTTCCGGTCCTGCTACCGCTGCGTGCAGGCGAATGCCATTGGTTTCAATCAAGTGAAATTCCACTTCTTGCATTTGAACCGCTCCTTTCACGTTTCTTATTGTTTACCCGTTTACTGCAAAAAAAAAGACCCGAAATCCATTCGGGTCTTTTCGTTCAGCGGATCGTCGTTTTTCCGCCCATATAAGGTTGCAAGACTTCAGGAATGGCAACAGAGCCATCTTCCTGCTGGTAGTTCTCAAGCAATGCCGCCACAGTCCGCCCGACAGCGAGTCCGCTGCCGTTTAGCGTATGGACGAATTCCGGCTTGCCTTTCGCTTCGCGGCGGAACTTGATGTTCGCGCGGCGCGCCTGGAAATCTTCAAAGTTTGAGCAAGAAGAAATTTCACGGTACGTCTCCTGCGTCGGAATCCATACTTCAATATCGTACTTCTTCGCTGCAGTAAAGCCAAGGTCTGCCGTGCACATCTTCAAGACGCGGTATGGAAGGCCCAACAGCTGCAACACTTTTTCTGCATGGCCCGTCAGTTTCTCAAGCTCGTCATAAGAATCTTCCGGTTTCACAAAGCGCACCAGCTCAACTTTATTGAATTGATGCTGACGGATCAAGCCACGCGTATCGCGTCCTGCAGAACCCGCTTCAGAGCGGAAATTCGCGCTGTAAGAAGCGAAAGCTTGCGGCAGCATATCCGCCGTTAAAATATCATCACGGTAGAAGTTCGTCACCGGCACTTCAGAAGTCGGGATGAGGAAATAATCTTCCTTCTCGATCAAGAACGCATCTTCCTCGAATTTCGGCAATTGCCCGGTGCCCGTCAAGCTTTCGCGGTTGACCATATATGGCGGCAGCATTTCCTCGTAGCCATGCTCCTCCTGGTGAAGGTCCATCATGAAATTGATGAGTGCACGCTCAAGGCGTGCGCCAAGCCCGCGGTAGAACACGAAACGGCTGCCCGTCACTTTCGCGGCACGCTCGAAATCGACGATGTTCAAATCGGTCGCGATGTCCCAATGCGGCTTCGCTTCAAAGCCAAACTCCGGCTTTTCGCCCCATGTACGGATTTCTTCATTATCGTCTTCAGAATCGCCGAACGGCACGCTGTCGTGCGGAATGTTCGGCACGCGCATCATGATGTAGTCAAGTTTTTCTTCCACTTCGCGCAGCTCATCGTCGATCGCTTTGATCTGGTCGCCGACTTCGCGTGTTTTCGCGATCGCCTCGTCCGCATTTTCCTTGTTGCGCTTCATGACAGCGATCTGCTGGGACGCTTCGTTGCGCTCCGCTTTCAATTTCTCGGTCTGGACGATCAGTTCACGACGCTTCTGGTCGAGCGCCCCGAAATCATCGAGTACGGAAATGTCTTCCCCGCGCTTTCCGAGCTTCGTTTTCACTTGTTCAAAATTTTCCCGTACAAAACGGATATCCAACATAGAAATTCCTCCTTAAGTATTCGTCAAATAAGAAAAAACAACGCAAAAATAGCCCCCGTCCCCTGGTAAAGGGACGAGAGCTACCCGCGTTGCCACCCTGATTGATCGGCAAAAGGCCAATCCTCTTCATCACATAACGGCATTAAAACCGGCACTGGCTCATCGCCATGCAACTCCGGGGTGGATTCAAACGCGTTTGACGCCGGTTTGCACCAACCACCGGCTCTCTTCTAGAAAAACTGCGCTTTACTATTCCCATCAACGTTTCTTCTTTGAAATTATTCATATTTTACTATAGTGCGCTGCGGTTGGCAAGAGTTCCCTGTTTTCCACCATGTCCAAAAACAGCTGCATCAGCCGGTGGTCACCGGTCAGTTCCGGATGGAATGAACAGCCAAGGAACGGCCCGCTCCGAGCCAACACAATGCGCCCTTCATATTCACACAAGACTTCCACATCCTTACTAGCACGCACGATATGCGGCGCACGGATAAACACTGCTGGAAACGGCGCGTCAATTCCCACAATATCCAGATCCGCTTCAAAACTGTCCACTTGCCTGCCGAATGAATTGCGCGCCACGGTCATGTCCATGACACCGAGATGCGCAGCTTCATGCCCATCAATTTCTTTTGCCAGCAGCACGAGCCCTGCACAAGTGCCGAACATCGGCTTTCCAGAATCAGCAAATTCTCTTAATGGTTCCATCAACTCCGCACGGTCAATTAAACGGCGCATCGCCGTGCTTTCGCCTCCCGGCAGCACCAACCCATCAAGTTCCGCCAACTCAGCTGCTTTCTTCACCACGACAGCTTCCGCGCCGCATGCCTGAATCGCCTGTACATGTTCACGCACCGCTCCTTGCAGTGCCAATACACCGATTTTCATAATTACCAGCTTCTTTCCTGCATGCGGTCCGCCGCACCGATTGTCGCCATTTCCAAGCCTTTCATTGCCGGCCCAAGATCTTTCGACAGTTTCGCGATCAACGCATAATCCTGATAATGAGCCGTCGCTTCTACGATGGCACGCGCAAAACGTTCCGGCTGGTCGGATTTAAAGATGCCGGATCCGACAAAAACGCCATCCGCCCCAAGTTCCATCATGAGCGCTGCATCCGCTGGCGTCGCGATGCCCCCTGCAGCAAAGTTGACGACCGGCAAACGGCCGAGCAATTTCACTTCTCTCAAAAAATCATAAGACGCACCTAAGTCTCTCGCGGCTGTCATCAGTTCGTCTTCGCCCATTGCAACAATATTGCGCACTTCGGCATTCACTTGGCGCAAATGGCGCACTGCTTCGACGATATTTCCTGTGCCCGGTTCGCCTTTCGTGCGCAGCATCGATGCCCCTTCTCCGATGCGTCGTGCCGCTTCCCCGATATTGCGGCAGCCACAGACGAACGGCACCGTGTAATCATTTTTCAGCAAGTGAAATTCCTCATCCGCCGGTGTCAGCACTTCGCTTTCGTCGATATAATCGACGCCCATCGCTTCTAGCACGCGTGCTTCTGTAATGTGGCCGATACGCGCTTTTGCCATGACCGGAATTGATACGGCATTCATCACTTCTTCCGTGATGCGCGGGTCCGCCATACGGGCAACGCCGCCTTCTTTGCGGATATCGGATGGAACGCGCTCAAGCGCCATGACAGCCGTCGCCCCTGCCGCTTCTGCAATTTTCGCCTGTTCTGCATTGACCACGTCCATGATAACGCCGCCTTTTTGCATTTCTGCCATTCCACGCTTCACTCGATCTGTGCCTTTTTCACTCATCTGAAAATTCCTCCCTTTTGTTGGTTGTTTCCAGTATAATAAACTGTGACCATATAAAAAGACTCAGTTTACGTTAATTTAAAAGGTCAGTTGGAGGAACCCCAATGGATATGCTCATGTTCCAATTACAAAAACAATCAACCACACCACTATATAAGCAGCTTTATCGAGAAATCCGCACCGCCATCACGGCCGGTAAAATTGCGGTCGATACCAAGCTGCCGAGCAAGCGCAAACTGGCGGATTATCTGCAGATCAGCCAGACCACCGTCGAACTGGCCTATTCCCAATTAGTCGCAGAAGGTTTTATTGAACCACGCCCTCGAAAAGGATTTTTCACGATGCCGGTGGAAGAACTGGCTTATTTGGATCTGCCTCAAGAAGAAACAGCTATCCGCGATGTACCAAAACCCACTTATGTATATGACTTTAACCCAGCGCGCATCGATACCCGTTCATTCCCATTCCCGACATGGCGCAAAACGGCACGCGAAGTGATCGATGAAGAAAACCATGAACTCCTGCTCGCTGGCCATCCGCAGGGAGACGAGTCGCTGCGCGCTGAAATCGCCCGTTATTTATACCAATCCCGCGGTGTCGTGTGCAAACCCGAACAAATCATCGTCGGATCCGGGACCGAACAATTGATGCCATTGCTGATCCGGCTCTTCGATAAAAACTTGAGCTTCGGCTTTGAAAACCCTGGATATGCCTTAACCCATAGCATTTTCGAACACGATGACAGACAGGCCTTCCCGATTGCAGTCGATGAAGACGGCATCGATGTGCAGGAACTCGACAAAACCGGCGTCGACATCGCCTACGTCACCCCGTCCCACCAATTCCCGACAGGCTCGATTTTAAGCGCCACACGCCGCGCACAGCTATTGAACTGGGCAGCCGCAAGTCCCGAACGCTATATCATCGAAGACGATTACGACAGTGAATTCCGCTACACGAGCCAGCCGATTCCTGCCCTCCAAAGCATGGACGTCGGCGGTCGGGTCATCTATATCAGTACTTTCTCCAAATCAATCATGCCCTCGTTGCGCATTGCCTATCTCGTGCTGCCGCCAAGGCTGTTGAACGCCTACCGAAAGACCTTTTTGCATTACACGTCCACCGTGCCACGCATCGACCAACAAATCGTCGCGACATTCATGCAAAAAGGCCATTTCTCCAGACATTTAAACCGCATGCGCAAACTGTACCGGAAAAAGCTCGAATGTCTGACACAAGCACTTGTCCCTTATCAACCACTAGTGACTGTTTCCGGCGAGCAAGCAGGCATGCATGTCGTGTTGACCATCGATACCGAACGCACGGAACAAAACTTAGTTTCCTTGGCAAGTGATGCCGGAATCCGTGTATTCGCGATGCAGAATTACGACCTGCTTAAGCGAAAATCGGCTTCATCAAAAATCGTTCTCGGTTTTGGAGGTTTAGATGAAAGCGAAATCCAGCAAGGCATCACCCAATTGATGGCATGCTGGAATATAACAAAAACCAGCTCATCTGCTAAAAGATGAGCTGGTTTTTCTCAAAATAACCCCTTAATGAAATCCGCAGCACTTTTCATGGAAATGGCAAACCAATTGGCGCGCTCTACCGTTTCTGTCGCTGCTACATCCGCAGCGGGCTTTTCGCCTTTCAAGTACTCCACTTCATTGTTTTCAGAATCCAAAACTCTTACCTTACCTACAAGTTGGCCTTCCTCTACAGCTGCCTCAAGTGGTGCTCCTGCTGTTAATTCAAGCTCAGTCCGGTATGCTTCTTGCTGAGCGGATGGGACCAGCAAACGAACCGGTTCTTTAACCGCGACCGCGACGTGATCTTTTTCACCTTTCGCTACAGGGAGGGATTCCTGCCCCATAAACTGTTGACCTGCTTTCATGATCTCCGTTTCTTGAAATCCAAAGCCGTAATCCAACAATGCACGCGTTGCGTTAAAACGCGCATCGTAGGAACCCTCCCCTTCAGCATCGACCGCTTTCATCACTACCGCAATCAACCGTATTCCGTCACGTTTGGCAGTTCCTGCGAAGGAATGGCCCGCAAAATCTGTCGTACCTGTTTTCAATCCATCCATTCCGTCATACTCATGGTCCATCCCAGGAAGCATCGTATTCCAATTGACCATGCGGATCTGGTCAGGCGTTCCTTTCCGGAACATCAATTCCGGAATTTTAGCAGTATCCAGAATTTCGGGGTAATCATCCAGCAAGGCTTTAGTCAGTATGGCAACCGAACGGGCAGACATCGTATTTTCTTCATCTTCTCCCGTCCCCTCAGGGTGCATGCCCAATAGAAATGAATTATTAAGGCCAGTTGAATTGACGAAATGTGCATCTTCAATACCCATTTCCTTCGCCTTATCATTCATCATTTGGACGAACTCTTTCTCAGTACCCGCAATCGTTTCGGCAATGCCAATCGTCGCTGCATTTGCCGAATAAATTGCCATTGCTTCATATAACTCTTTCATTGTATAGGAACCATCCCGGCGCAGTGGCACATTGCTCAAGCGTAAATCCTGCGAAATCCGGTGGCTATAATCTGTCACTTCATATTCATCGTCCCAACTGACGACACCTTCCTCGATCGCTTCAAACAAGAGGTATTCACTCATCATTTTGCTCATAGAAGCGATGCCAAGCACGGCTTTATCATTTTGTCCGTATAAAATCTGTCCGGTCTCTGAATCTACCACAATCGCTGCATCCGCCAATACAGGAACAGTTTCTTCCGCCTGCACGCGATTCGGCATCACGATCATGAGAACTACAGCCATTATCATTAATACTTGAACCCATTTCACTAAACTTTTCACTCGATTGTCCTCCATCAATTCATTCCTTCTGCTATTTTAGCATATTCTCTGGAAGCAAAACGAAAAATACCTCCCTAGGAATACCTAGGGAGGCGTCTGATCTTACATTGAATAATTCGGTGATTCTTTTGTAATTTGTACGTCATGCGGGTGGCTTTCGATTAACCCAGCACCGGTCATGCGGATAAACTGTGCGTCTTCACGAAGTGACCGCAAGTCTTTTGTTCCACAATAGCCCATGCCTGCGCGAATGCCTCCAAGCAATTGATGGATCGTATCCGTAAGCGGCCCTTTATAAGGCAAGCGCCCTTCAATTCCTTCTGGCACCAATTTTTTTGCTTCATCTTGGAAATAACGGTCTTTCGAACCTTTTTCCATAGAAGCAATTGAACCCATGCCGCGATAAGTTTTGAAGCGGCGTCCCTGGAAGATTTCAGTATCTCCTGGACTTTCAGTAGTTCCTGCAAGCAAGCTGCCTAGCATGACAACATGTCCGCCTGCTGCCAGCGCTTTGATGATATCTCCAGAGAACTTAATGCCGCCGTCTGCAATGATGGACTTGCCGTGTTTGCGAGCTTCTGTAGCGCAATCGTAAACCGCTGTAATTTGCGGAACTCCTACACCGGCAACAACGCGTGTCGTACAAATAGAACCTGGTCCAATGCCCACTTTTACGATATCAGCACCAGCTTCAATCAAAGCTTTCGTTCCACTTGCAGTAGCCACATTCCCTGCCACAATCGTCAGTTCAGGGTATGCTTCACGGATTTGGCTGACCATGTTCAGTACGCCTGCTGAATGGCCATGAGCCGTATCAATAACAATAACATCCACATGAGCTTTTACTAGCTGTTCGACACGCTTCATTGTATCTGAGGTAACCCCAACAGCAGCGCCAGCAAGCAAACGTCCCTGTTCGTCTTTTGCAGCAATCGGGAACTCAATCACTTTCTCAATGTCTTTAATGGTAATGAGACCTTTTAGCATGCCATTTTGGTCCACAATCGGCAATTTCTCGATCTTATATTGTTGGAGAATCTTCTCTGCATCTTCTAGAGTCGTTCCAACAGGAGCAGTTACTAATTTCTCTTTTGTCATTACATCTTTAATCTCTAAAGAGTAGTCCTGGATAAAGCGGAGATCGCGGTTTGTAATGATACCCACTAAAGTCAGGTCATCTTCGCTCTGTACAATCGGTACACCTGAAATACGGTATTTACCCATCAAATGTTCAGCATCATATACCTGATGTTGAGGAGTCAGGTAGAAAGGATCTGTAATGACTCCATTTTCCGAACGTTTGACAGTCACTACTTGTTCAGCCTGCTCTTCAATGCTCATGTTTTTATGAATGACTCCAAGACCGCCTTGACGCGCCATTGAAATAGCCATTTTTGCTTCCGTCACAGTGTCCATCCCAGCACTAATAATTGGAATGTTCAACTTGATTTTCGGCGTCAGTTCAACTGACAAATCAATATCCTTCGGCAACACTTCTGAATGAGCTGGCACTAGCAATACATCATCGAAGGTTAACCCTTCTTTAAGAAATTTTGATTCCCACATAATTGACACGCCTCCTGCTTCCTTTTGAATATTATTGTAAGGTTATCAGCGGTTTCAGGGGGTGTCAAGAAACTGACAAAAGTAAAACTATTCCGACTAATGGATCATAAAATTTTCTGTATATCTTTCTCCATTTGTTCCGGTTCAACTTGAGGTTCGTAACGTTGAATAATAGTTCCTTGGCGATCAATTAGAAACTTAGTAAAGTTCCATTTAATCTCTTCACTTACGTCATTTGTACCCCAGGAAGTCAAATACTTAAAAAGTGGATCAGCAAGTTCTCCATTTACGTCTATTTTAGAAAAGACGGGAAAGCTCACTCCGTAATTCTTACGACAAAACTCCTGTGTTTCCTTTTGCGTGTGGAATTCCTGATCATTGAATTGACCGCTAGGAAACCCGAGAATTTCTAAACCTTGATCTTTATATTTCTCATACAGATGCTGTAAACCCTCAAACTGCGGAGTTAGCCCGCATTTGCTTGCCGTGTTGACAATAACCAATGGCTTCCCCTTAAAATTTTCTAGTTGTTCCATGTTGCCATCCGCTTGCTTTACTTCATAAGTATATAAATTACTCATCTTCATTCCACCTCTCCTTATCTTTAGCCTACCTTTGAAAAACTATCTTCACAAGAAATAAGAAAAACTTTCATACAAAAAAGACCGCTACCGGAATGAACCGGTAACGGCCTTTCTACTTGCCCAGCGACGTCCTACTCTCACAGGGGGAAACCCCCAACTACCATCGGCGCAAAAGAGCTTAACTTCCGTGTTCGGGATGGGAACGGGTGTGGCCTCTTTGCCATCATCACTGGACTCTTGAGCTTGTTCGCTCAAAACTGGATAAATCGACATTGGGGAAACTTGCGTTTCAGTTTGTTGGTTAAGTCCTCGATCGATTAGTATTCGTCAGCTGCACGTGTCGCCACGCTTCCACCCCGAACCTATCTACCTCATCGTCTTTGAGGGATCTTACTTGCTTGCGCAATGGGAAATCTCATCTTGAGGGGGGCTTCGTGCTTAGATGCTTTCAGCACTTATCCCGGCCACACATAGCTACCCAGCGATGCTCTTGGCAGAACAACTGGTACACCAGCGGTGTGTCCATCCCGGTCCTCTCGTACTAAGGACAGCTCCTCTCAAATTTCCTGCGCCCGCGACGGATAGGGACCGAACTGTCTCACGACGTTCTGAACCCAGCTCGCGTACCGCTTTAATGGGCGAACAGCCCAACCCTTGGGACCGACTACAGCCCCAGGATGCGATGAGCCGACATCGAGGTGCCAAACCTCCCCGTCGATGTGGACTCTTGGGGGAGATAAGCCTGTTATCCCCGGGGTAGCTTTTATCCGTTGAGCGATGGCCCTTCCATGCGGAACCACCGGATCACTAAGTCCGTCTTTCGACCCTGCTCGACCTGTCCGTCTCGCAGTCAAGCTCCCTTGTGCCTTTACACTCTGCGAATGATTTCCAACCATTCTGAGGGAACCTTTGAGCGCCTCCGTTACTCTTTAGGAGGCGACCGCCCCAGTCAAACTGCCCGCCTGACACTGTCTCCCAAGCCGCTAAGGCTTGTGGGTTAGAAGTTCAATACAACCAGGGTAGTATCCCACCGACGCCTCCCCCGAAGCTGGCGCTCCGGGTTCTCTGGCTCCTACCTATCCTGTACAAGTTGCACCAAAATTCAATATCAGGCTACAGTAAAGCTCCACGGGGTCTTTCCGTCCTGTCGCGGGTAACCTGCATCTTCACAGGTACTATAATTTCACCGAGTCTCTCGTTGAGACAGTGCCCAGATCGTTACGCCTTTCGTGCGGGTCGGAACTTACCCGACAAGGAATTTCGCTACCTTAGGACCGTTATAGTTACGGCCGCCGTTTACTGGGGCTTCGGTTCGCACCTTCGCTTGCGCTAAGCACTCCCCTTAACCTTCCAGCACCGGGCAGGCGTCAGCCCCTATACGTCACCTTACGGTTTTGCAGAGACCTGTGTTTTTGCTAAACAGTCGCCTGGGCCTATTCACTGCGGCTCTCTCGGGCTATTCACCCTACCAGAGCACCCCTTCTCCCGAAGTTACGGGGTCATTTTGCCGAGTTCCTTAACGAGAGTTCACTCGCTCACCTTAGAATTCTCTTCTCGCCTACCTGTGTCGGTTTGCGGTACGGGCACCTCCCGCCTCGCTAGAGGCTTTTCTTGGCAGTGTGAAATCAGGGACTCTGAGGTTAAACCTCTTGCCATCACTGCTTGATGTACATAGAAACGGGATTTGCCTCGTTTCTCATCTCACAACTTGGACGTGCACAACCAACGGCACGCTCACCCTATCCTTCTGCGTCCCCCCATTACTCAAACGGCGGGGAGGTGGTACAGGAATATCAACCTGTTGTCCATCGTCTACGCCTATCGGCCTCGACTTAGGTCCCGACTAACCCTGAGCGGACGAGCCTTCCTCAGGAAACCTTAGGCATTCGGTGGACGGGATTCTCACCCGTCTTTCGTTACTCATACCGGCATTCTCACTTCTAAGCGCTCCACCAGTCCTTCCGGTCTGACTTCAACGCCCTTAGAACGCTCTCCTACCACGGACATCTACGATGTCCATCCACAGCTTCGGTAATCCGTTTAGCCCCGGTACATTTTCGGCGCAGTGTCACTCGACCAGTGAGCTATTACGCACTCTTTAAATGATGGCTGCTTCTAAGCCAACATCCTGGTTGTCTAAGCAACGCCACATCCTTTTCCACTTAACGGATATTTGGGGACCTTAGCTGGTGGTCTGGGCTGTTTCCCTCTTGACTACGGATCTTATCACTCGCAGTCTGACTCCCAAGCATAAATCACTGGCATTCGGAGTTTGTCTGAATTCGGTAACCCGGGATGGGCCCCTAGTCCAAACAGTGCTCTACCTCCAGGATTCTCTTCTTGAGGCTAGCCCTAAAGCTATTTCGGAGAGAACCAGCTATCTCCAGGTTCGATTGGAATTTCTCCGCTACCCACACCTCATCCCCGCACTTTTCAACGTGCGTGGGTTCGGGCCTCCAGTAAGTGTTACCTTACCTTCACCCTGGACATGGGTAGATCACCTGGTTTCGGGTCTACAACTGCATACTCACTCGCCCTATTCAGACTCGCTTTCGCTGCGGCTCCGGCTTCTCACCTTAACCTTGCATGCAATCGTAACTCGCCGGTTCATTCTACAAAAGGCACGCTATCACCCATTAACGGGCTCTAACTACTTGTAGGCACACGGTTTCAGGATCTATTTCACTCCCCTTCCGGGGTGCTTTTCACCTTTCCCTCACGGTACTGGTTCACTATCGGTCACTAGGGAGTATTTAGCCTTGGGAGATGGTCCTCCCGGATTCCGACGGAATTTCTCGTGTTCCGCCGTACTCAGGATCCACTCTGGAGGGAACGAACTTTCAGCTACGGGGCTATTACCCTATCTTGCGGACCGTTCCAGGTCGCTTCGCTTAATCCGTTCCTTTGTAACTCCGTATAGAGTGTCCTACAACCCCAGAAGGCAAGCCTTCTGGTTTGGGCTGATCCCGTTTCGCTCGCCGCTACTTGGGGAATCGCATTTGCTTTCTCTTCCTTCAGGTACTTAGATGTTTCAGTTCCCTGAGTCTGCCTTCTCATGTGCTATGTATTCACACATGGATACTGCTCCATTACGAACAGTGGGTTTCCCCATTCGGAAATCCCCGGATCACAGCTCACTTACAGCTCCCCGAGGCATATCGGTGTTAGTGCCGTCCTTCTTCGGCTCCTAGTGCCAAGGCATCCACCGTGCGCCCTTATTAACTTAACCACTGAATGGTCAAAAAAAATAAGTTGATCGCAAAGCGATCACGCTACTTGATGCTTGTTTCTTAATCAATGTCGATCTATCCAGTTTTCAAAGAACAAGTTTGAAAGTCAATCCTTGCGGAGTGAACCTTCAAAACTGAACGCAAAACGTCAACCCGATTCGTGAGAATCGGTTCCGATATTATCCTTAGAAAGGAGGTGATCCAGCCGCACCTTCCGATACGGCTACCTTGTTACGACTTCACCCCAATCATCTGTCCCACCTTCGGCGGCTGGCTCCCGTAAGGGTTACCCCACCGACTTCGGGTGTTACAAACTCTCGTGGTGTGACGGGCGGTGTGTACAAGGCCCGGGAACGTATTCACCGCGGCATGCTGATCCGCGATTACTAGCGATTCCGGCTTCATGCAGGCGAGTTGCAGCCTGCAATCCGAACTGAGAACGGTTTTCTGGGATTGGCTCCCCCTCGCGGGTTTGCAGCCCTTTGTACCGTCCATTGTAGCACGTGTGTAGCCCAGGTCATAAGGGGCATGATGATTTGACGTCATCCCCACCTTCCTCCGGTTTGTCACCGGCAGTCACCTTAGAGTGCCCAACTGAATGCTGGCAACTAAGATCAAGGGTTGCGCTCGTTGCGGGACTTAACCCAACATCTCACGACACGAGCTGACGACAACCATGCACCACCTGTCACCGCTGTCCCCGAAGGGAAAGCCTAGTCTCCTAGGCGGTCAGCGGGATGTCAAGACCTGGTAAGGTTCTTCGCGTTGCTTCGAATTAAACCACATGCTCCACCGCTTGTGCGGGCCCCCGTCAATTCCTTTGAGTTTCAGCCTTGCGGCCGTACTCCCCAGGCGGAGTGCTTAATGCGTTAGCTGCAGCACTAAGGGGCGGAAACCCCCTAACACTTAGCACTCATCGTTTACGGCGTGGACTACCAGGGTATCTAATCCTGTTTGCTCCCCACGCTTTCGCGCCTCAGCGTCAGTTACAGACCAGAAAGTCGCCTTCGCCACTGGTGTTCCTCCACATCTCTACGCATTTCACCGCTACACGTGGAATTCCACTTTCCTCTTCTGCACTCAAGTCCCCCAGTTTCCAATGACCCTCCACGGTTGAGCCGTGGGCTTTCACATCAGACTTAAAGGACCGCCTGCGCGCGCTTTACGCCCAATAATTCCGGACAACGCTTGCCACCTACGTATTACCGCGGCTGCTGGCACGTAGTTAGCCGTGGCTTTCTGGTGAGGTACCGTCAAGGTACCAGTAGTTACTTGGTACTTGTTCTTCCCTCACAACAGAGTTTTACGATCCGAAAACCTTCTTCACTCACGCGGCGTTGCTCCGTCAGACTTTCGTCCATTGCGGAAGATTCCCTACTGCTGCCTCCCGTAGGAGTCTGGGCCGTGTCTCAGTCCCAGTGTGGCCGATCACCCTCTCAGGTCGGCTACGCATCGTGGCCTTGGTGAGCCGTTACCTCACCAACTAGCTAATGCGCCGCGGGCCCATCCTGCAGTGACAGCCGAAACCGTCTTTCCGTGCAGCCTCATGAGAGGCCGCAAACTATTCGGTATTAGCACCGGTTTCCCGGAGTTATCCCGATCTGCAGGGCAGGTTGCCCACGTGTTACTCACCCGTCCGCCGCTAAGATAATGGAGCAAGCTCCACTATCTCCGCTCGACTTGCATGTATTAGGCACGCCGCCAGCGTTCGTCCTGAGCCAGGATCAAACTCTCCATTATAGAGTAGTATTGATTGCTCAATAGTTGCTGGCGTATCGCCGTCCCGAAAGACGCGCGATTCGCTTGATCTGCCGAAGCTGATCAGTACGTTTGCCGCGATCACTCGCGACTGTATTGTTGACGTTTTGCTGTTCAGTTTTCAAGGTTCATGTTGTGCGCCTTGTTTTGGCGACTTGATAAATATACCACGCCTTATTATTCACGTCAACAGTTTTAAGAAAAAACTTTTCCTTTCTGAAATTTTCTTTCTCAATAGAAAGAAAAGAGCTTGCCGAACCATCGGCAAGCTCTTACAAAATTACTCTTCTTTCGGATCTTCTTCTATACTATCCGCCGTTTCATCTTCAACAACCTCATCCTCTGTATAGACATCTGCTTCTACACTTTCTTCGATGAGTGCTTCTACGTTATCTTCTGAAACTGGTTCTGTCTCTTCATCAACTTCTGCTGCTTCTGCATCATCCAAATCTTTTTTCACTTTGGTAACGGTAGCCACAACCTCTTCGTCTCCAAGACGGATCAATCGGACCCCTTGCGTGTTTCTTCCAGTCGTTGAAATATCTTCTACATCCATACGAATCAGCACGCCATGTTGTGTAATCAGCATGATGTCTTCTGTTCCATTTACAGCACGGACAGCTACTAGCGGCCCGTTCTTTTCTGTAATGTGGCAGGTCTTGATTCCCATACCGCCTCTGGATTGGACACGGTATTCGGATTCTTTTGTTCGCTTGCCATAACCATTTTCCGTGATGACCAGGATTTTATCATCCGTCTCTAATGTCTCCATCCCGACGACTTGATCGCCTTCACGTAGACGGATGCCCCGGACACCGCTTGCTGCGCGTCCCATACTGCGGATATCCGTCTCTGGGAATCGGATCAATGCACCATCACGGGTTCCGATAACAATTTCTTTGTTGCCGTCAGTCATCTTGACTGAAATCAATTCATCGTCTTCACGCAAGTTGATGGCAATTAACCCGTTTTGTCGGATATTCGCATAGTTGCTCACCGGAGTCCGCTTGCTCAGGCCACCGCGTGTAGTGAAGAAGAAGAAATCATCTTCTCTGAATTCTTCAACACGGATCACGGCTGTTACTTTTTCGTTTTTGCCGATTTCCAATAAGTTCACTAATGGCAAACCTTTCGCAGTCCGGCCGTACTCAGGAACCTGATAGCCTTTCTTGCGATAGACTTTCCCTTCACTTGTGAAGAATAGGATCGTATCGTGTGTTGATGTATATAGAAGATGTTCAACGAAATCATCATCGTTGGTTCCCATTCCTTGTACACCACGTCCGCCACGTTTCTGGCTGCGGTACGTATTGGCAGGCAAACGTTTGATGTAGCCGTTGTGCGTGAGCGTCAATACGGAAGCTTCACGTGGGATAAGGTCTTCATCTTCGATCATCTCAGAGCCGCCAACAGTGATTTCCGTTCTGCGGGGATCGTTGAAGCGCTCTTTGATTTCAAGGATTTCTTCACGGATGATCTCGAGGATCTTCGATTCGTCCGCAAGAATTGCACGCAACTCGTTGATGAGTGCGATGAGCCCTTGGTATTCCTCTTCAATCTTATCCCGTTCGAGACCGGTCAAACGTTGAAGGCGCATGTCCAAGATGGCTTGGGATTGACGCTCGGACAAATTGAAATCATTCATCAAACCGTTGCGTGCTTCTTCAGTCGTTTGCGACCCACGGATCAAAGCAATGATGGCATCGATATGATCTAGTGCGATGCGCAAGCCTTCAAGAATATGCGCGCGGTCTTCCGCTTTTTGCAGGTCAAATTCTGTGCGGCGGCGGATAATGACTTTCTGATGCTCCAGGTAATGATAAAGAACATCTTTCAAGCCAAGAACTTTCGGTTGGCCGTCGACGAGCGCGAGCATATTGATGCCGAAGCTTGTCTGCATCGCTGTCTGTTTGTACAAATTGTTCAATAGGACATTAGCACTCGCGTCTCTGCGCACTTCGATGACGACGCGCATTCCGTTACGGTCGGATTCGTCGCGCAAGTCGGTAATACCGTCGATTTTTTTATCGCGCACCAATTCTGCGATTTTCTCGATCAGACGCGCTTTATTGACTTGATAAGGAAGTTCGTGGATGAGGATTACTTCCTTGCCGTTCGGCTTCGTTTCGATTTCAACGACCGCACGGATCAACACCGAACCTTTTCCGGTTTCGTAAGCACGGCGGATGCCGCTCCGTCCGAGGATGATGCCTCCGGTCGGGAAATCGGGCCCTGGAAGGAACTCAAGCAATTCTTCTGTCGTAATAGCCGGATTTTCAGCCAAAGCCAGAACCGCATCGATCGTCTCGCCCAGATTATGAGGTGGGATATTGGTAGCCATCCCGACCGCGATTCCGGAAGTCCCGTTGACAAGCAAGTTCGGGAATCTACTTGGGAGGACAATCGGTTCTTTTTCCTGACCGTCATAGTTTTCCTTGTAATCAACCGTGTTTTTATTTAAATCACGCAAAAGTTCCATGGAAATTTTTGACATTTTGGATTCTGTGTAGCGCATTGCTGCTGCTGCGTCGCCATCGACAGAACCGAAGTTCCCGTGGCCGTCGACGAGCATATAGCGATAGCTGAAATCCTGAGCCATCCGTACCATCGTTTCATAAACTGCGCTATCACCGTGCGGGTGATATTTACCGATTACGTCACCGACAATACGTGCTGACTTTTTATAGCCTTTATCCGCTGTGATCCCGAGGTCATGCATGGCATATAAAATACGCCGATGCACCGGCTTCAAGCCGTCCCGGACATCTGGCAACGCACGTGAAACGATGACACTCATTGCATAGTCAAGGAATGATGTGCGCATCTCCGTGCTGATATTTATTTCTTCTACTCCGCTGCCTGGCCGTTCCGCCATATCCGCAGCCTCCTCTCAACTCTTGTTGCGTTATACATCCAAGTTCTTCACATAACTAGCGTTTTCTTCAATGAAATTGCGGCGCGGTTCCACGTCGTCCCCCATTAACATATGGAAGGTCTCATCCGCTGTCATCGCGTCTTCAAGCGTGACTTGCAGCAAGGTACGGAAATCAGGATCCATCGTCGTATCCCATAATTGAGTGGCATTCATCTCGCCGAGCCCTTTATAGCGCTGAACGTGCGGCTTAGGCGATCCCGGAAGTTTTGCCAATGCTTCTTTCAGCTGCGCATCCGAATAAACATAATCGACATGCTTGCCTTGTTTAATCTGGAATAGAGGCGGCTGTGCGATATAAATATAGCCCGCTTCGATCAATGGACGCATGTAGCGGAATAGGAAAGTCAGCAGTAAGGTCCGGATATGGGCGCCATCGACATCGGCATCGGTCATGATGACGACTTTATGGTAACGCGCTTTATCAAGATTGAACTCTTCACCGATGCCGGTTCCGAGTGCGGTAATGATATTGCGGATCTCTGCGTTTACAAGAATTTTATCTAGACGAGCTTTTTCTACATTGAGGATTTTTCCGCGCAAGGGCAAAATCGCTTGGAAGTGGCGATCTCGGCCGGATTTTGCGGATCCGCCCGCTGAATCGCCCTCTACGATGTAGATTTCGCTGATTTTCGGGTCGCGCGAAGAACAGTCTGCGAGTTTACCTGGCAAACTTGATACTTCAAGGACCGATTTACGGCGCGTGAATTCGCGTGCTTTTTTAGCCGCCATCCGGGCATGGGAAGCCATGATGCCCTTTTCGATGATTTTCTTGGCGGTTGATGGATTTTCCAGCAAGAAGCGTTCAAATCCGTTAGAGAATAAATTATTGACGATGGTCGATACTTCAGTATTGCCGAGCTTTGTCTTGGTCTGGCCTTCGAATTGAGGGTCCGGATGCTTAACGGAAATGATCGCCGTCAATCCTTCCCTTACGTCTTCACCAGTCAAGTTCGCTTCAGCGTCTTTTAACAAGCCATTCTTGCGGCCGTAATCGTTAATGACGCGCGTCAACGCCGTTTTAAAGCCGGATTCGTGCGTTCCGCCTTCATGGGTGCTGATATTGTTCGCGAATGAAAAGATATTTGCCGCAAATCCGCCGTTGTATTGCATCGCGACTTCGACATTGATGCCGTCCCGCTCCGACTCGACGAAAATCGCTTCTTCGTGAAGCGGGTCTTTCGATTTATTCAAATGCTCGACGTAGGATTTGATCCCACCTTCATAGTGGTATTTCTTTTCCTGCTCCAAGCCTTCCCGTTCATCAGCGACCACGATTTTCAAGCCGCGGTTCAAATAGGCGAGCTCGCGGAGGCGGTGATCCAGGATATCGAATTCATAAACCGTTGTTTCTTTAAAGATCTCCCCGTCCGCTTTAAAACGGATCGTTGTGCCGGTCTTGTCGGCTTCGCCGATGACGCCAAGTTCTTTTTTGACTGCGCCGCGCTCAAATTGAATGAAGTGGCGCTTGCCGTCCCGGTGCACATAAACTTCCGTTGTCTCGGACAAAGCATTGACGACTGATGCGCCAACGCCGTGGAGGCCGCCGGATACTTTATAACCGCCGCCGCCGAATTTACCGCCGGCATGAAGAACCGTCATGATAACTTCAACAGCCGGACGACCCATTTTTTCTTGCATATCGACTGGAATACCGCGGCCGTTATCTTCCACGCGGATCCAATTGTCTTTTTCGATTGTGACGCGGATTTCATCGCAATAGCCGGCAAGGGCTTCGTCGATGCTGTTATCCACGATTTCCCACACTAAATGGTGCAGTCCTCTCGATCCCGTAGAACCGATATACATGCCCGGCCGTTTCCGTACCGCTTCTAAGCCTTCCAATACCTGAATCTGATTGGCGCCATAAGATTGCTCAAGATTCGTATCTTCCATAGCCATTCCGTTCACCTGCTCTTTCTTACAACTCATTATTTCCATTGACCGGTTATAACCTGTTTTGCTGAATTTTATTCAAAAGTGCCTGGGGCCGATAAGGGGACCCGTAGACGAAATCATCAGTGACGACGTAGGATTTCACTGCTTCAGGCGGAACTAAAAGCCGCGTAAAAGCAGAGTGGACATACTGTTCATGATGGACCACCGCAAGGATTTCCGTGACGGCAATCAATTGGGATGCTCCGATCTGGACATACATATATGTTCACTCCTTGACCGTTCCTTTCGATACTTCGAAAAGACGGGCGCTTTGAATGGTCTCGTGCTGGATGCCTTCGACACTAGTGGTCGTGACAAAGGTCTGCACGGAGCCGCGGATAGTGTTGAGCAGATGCGATTGTCGGTAATCGTCCAGTTCAGAAAGCACGTCATCGAGCAAGAGAACCGGCGCTTCGCCGACTTCCTGCTTGATCAGCTCAATTTCCGCCAACTTCAAAGACAGGGCGGTCGTGCGCTGCTGTCCCTGTGAACCGTAAGTCTGGACGTCATAGCCGTTGACGATGAACTGCAGATCGTCTCGGTGCGGGCCGACTAGCGTTACGCCACGGTCGAGTTCCCGCTTTTTCACTTCCTGCAGCTTTTGCTCTAAAAAGGACGCCATTTCAGCAGGCGTCCATTCGGGCTTCAACCCACTAATCGGCTGGTAGCGGATTTCCAGTTTTTCAAGCCCACGGGAAATACCGTGGTGAATCGGCTCTGCCCATTTTTGCAGCAATTCCATGAACTGGAATCTTTTTTGTATAATTTTTACAGCAGCTTCAATGAATTGTTCGGTGTACACCTCGAACATGACGTCATTGATCGCTTGTTTGCCGTAATGCTGCTTCAATATATGGTTGCGCTGTTTCAACAGCTTCTGGTAATTGACGAGATCGTGGAGATAGACCGGTGAAATCTGGCCAATTTCCATATCGATGAAGCGGCGCCTGACTTGTGGGCTGCCTTTGACTAAATGCAAGTCTTCAGGAGCGAACATGACGACGTTCAATTGGCCGATATAATCGCTCAGCCGCCTCTGCTCCAGGTGGTTCACTTTCGCTTTTTTGCCTTTTTTAGAAAAGCTGATTTCAAGCGGCAGTTTGCCATATTTCCGGAGCACATCAGCTTTAATTTTACCATATTCCGCGTCCCAGCGTATCAATTCTTTGTCATTGCTCGTCCGGTGGGATTTCGCCATCGATAAAACATAGAGCGATTCCATGATATTGGTTTTGCCTTGCGCGTTCTCGCCGATAAAGACGTTGATCTCCGGCGAAAAGTCGAGCTTAAGCGTTTCATAGTTGCGGTAATTGACTAACTCGAGGTTGTCAATCCGCATCGAAGCTCATGCCTTCGGCGACAACGATGCGGAATTCCCCCGTCCCCGGTATGTTCACAGTATCTTCCGGACGCAATTTGCGCCCTCTGCGGTCTTCCGCTTCTCCGTTCACGAATACTTCATGTTCGCTTAAAAACCATTTGGCCATTCCGCCTGAACTGATTGTGTCTGTCATTTTAAGCAGCTGTCCCAATGTAATAAATTCTGTCTCAATACCGATTTCCTTCAAAATGCACTCATCCTTCGATTCGTAGTCTATCCCTTTATTTTACCCTATTTGCCCTCATAAGTAAAAAGGATAGCCTTTATGGGCTATCCTGAGGGTTTTGATGCTAATTAATATGTCCGGACAGGAAGAATCAACTGAAGAATTGAGTCATCCAAGGCCGATTTCAAAATGAATGGGCGCATCGCTCCAGTGAACTGGATAACGACATCTTGGCCATCGATCGCTTTCAAAGCATCCATCATGAACTTCGCACTGAAGGAAATCTTCAGCTCTTCGCCGTCGACGCTTTGTGCCTGCAATTGCTCTTCGACTTTCCCGACTTCCGGGGAATTCGAGGAGACTTCCACTTCGCTGCCTTCGTTTGTAGAGAAGCGCACGACGTTATTGCGTTCTTCACGCGCAAGTAGTGACGCACGGTCGATTGCCTGAAGCAATGAACGGCCGTTTACCGTTACCGTCGTTTTGTATTCAGACGGGATGAGGCGTGATGTATCCGGGTAGTTTCCTTCCAATAGACGGGAAAAGAACAAGATGTGCTTGGATTTGAACAACACTTGCTGGTTGGTCATGACGATTTCAACCGGATCGGACGTGTCATCGAGGATTTTGTTCAATTCATTCAAGCTTTTCCCTGGAATGATGACGCTGTACTCCCCTTCCGGTAAAGTTTCGAGTTTCGTTTTGCGGCGTGCCAAACGGTGGCTGTCGGTTGCAACACAAACCAGCTCCCCGTCTTTTACTTCCCAATGAACGCCAGTAAGTACCGGGCGCGTTTCAGAACTGGACACGGCAAATACCGTTTCTCTATTGATGGTTTTCAACAAATCCGCTGGAATCGTGAAAATGCGGTCGTCTTGGATATCCGGCAATTGTGGATAATCCATTGCGTCAAGCCCGATCAAGTGGAATTCGGATTTTCCTGAACGGATATGCGTCTGGAAATTGCCGTTGATTTCGATTTCGACTTCATTAGTCGGCAATTTGCGGACGATTTCCCCGAATACTTTTGCTTGAAGGACGATGCTTCCGCCTTCAGTGACATCGATCAATTGTTTTCCATCCTCTTCTGCTGGGATGAAAGTTTGGATCGTGATATCTGAGTCACTTCCTGTTAAGCGCATTCCTTCTGTAGAAACATCCATCTTGATCCCAGTCAAAATCGGAATCGTTGTTTTTGAACTGACTGCTTTCATTACATCGTTTAAACCTTCAACTAATCGCTCACGTTTTATCTCGAATTTCATTCTCGAACCTCGCTTATATATATATTTTAGTTATTAGTACTTAAAGACAGTAATAGTAGTAGGGGCTGTGAATATGTGGATAAGCCCGATATGAGCAATAAAAGCAGCTTATCCACATGTAGACAAACTGTGCATAAACTGCTTAAGAAAATCGGGGGTTATCCACAGCCTTATTTCCCGAGTGCAGATCGAATTTCTTTAATATCCTGCTGAAGCTGCTGGTTCTCTTTCAGCATCGTGTTGATCTTTTCGTGCGCATGGATGACCGTCGTGTGATCGCGGCCGCCGAATTCCTCGCCGATTTTCGGCAACGAGAAATCCGTCATTTCGCGCGATAAATACATCGCGATTTGACGTGGATACGCAATATCCTTCGTGCGGCGCTTCGTTTTGAAATCATCCAATTTGACGTTGAACTGTTCGCCGACTGCGTTTTGGATGTCCAAAATGGTGATCACTTTCGGTTTGGAGTTCGGCATGATGTCTTTTAAGGCTTCTGCCGCAAGCTCTGCGCTCATGTCCCGGTTGATCAGGGAGGAATAAGCGACGACGCGGATCAAGGCGCCTTCGAGCTCGCGGATGTTGGAATCGATTGAATTGGCGATATAGGTCATGACATCGTTCGGGATGTCCAGGCCGTCCGCTTTGGCTTTTTTGCGCAAAATGGCAATCCGCGTTTCCAAGTCCGGCGGCGTGATATCGGTGATCAATCCCCATTCAAAGCGCGATCTTAAGCGGTCTTCGAGTGTCGGGATCTCTTTTGGCGGCCGGTCGCTCGAGATGATGATCTGCTTGGATTCTTCGTGCAGCGTATTGAATGTATGGAAGAATTCTTCCTGTGTCTGCTCTTTTCCGGCTAAAAATTGAATATCGTCAATGAGCAAAATATCGACATTGCGGTATTTATTGCGGAAATCGACGGTCTGGTTGTCACGGATCGAGTTGATGAACTCGTTGGTGAATTTTTCCGACGACAAATAAACCACTTTGGCGTCTGGGTTGTGTTCAATGACATAATGTCCGATTGCGTGCATAAGGTGGGTCTTGCCAAGTCCTACGCCTCCATAGATGAAAAGCGGGTTATAAGCTTTTGCCGGTGCTTCGGCGACAGCCAGCGATGCAGCGTGCGCAAAGCGGTTGCCGGAACCGATGACGAATGTGTCAAAGGTATATTTCGGGTTCAGCATGCCCGGCAAAAACTCTTGCTGCTCCGCCTGCCCCGGTTTGACACGGGGAGCGGGAAGCTGGAAATCATCCATATCCTGATCTTTTGGCACCACAAATTTAATAAGCGCTTCGTCCCCTGTCAGATCTGTCAAAATGCCGGTGATCAAGTGCACATAATGGTTTTCAAGCCAGTCGCGCGCAAATGAATTTGGGGCTGAAATGGTCACAGTATCTTCTTTATAGGACAAGAGCTTGGTAGATTTGAGCCAAGTTTCAAAACTGGGCTTGGAGATTCTTTTCTCGACTTGGGCTAAGACACTCGACCAAATTTCGTCTAAGTGTTCCAA